>NZ_JARUIU010000100.1 GCF_029667115.1 Jeotgalibacillus sp. ET6
GTATTGCCAGCTTCGTTGGCACTTCTTTCTCCTCTTACGCCCTGAAACGTTCGGTAAAACTGGCGCTGGCCGGTGCGCCGCTGCTACTGGCGCTGAGCGCGCTGACGCTCATTGTGTGGGGAAGCGACAAAACCGTGGCGGCGGCAATAGCGATTATCTGGGGACTGGCGTTTGCGCTGGTGCCGGTGGGATGGTCAACGTGGATCACTCGTTCTCTTGCCGATCAGGCGGAAAAAGCCGGTTCCATCCAGGTCGCGGTGATTCAACTG
>NZ_JARUIU010000101.1 GCF_029667115.1 Jeotgalibacillus sp. ET6
AAGCTGTTAACTGCAAGGCGTAAAAGCGTAAGAGATAAAGGAGGATAAAGCGAATAAAGTAAATTATTTCATGATACTTTGTTCTCTTCTTTTTATTTTGGTTTACACGGTGATGAAGAAAAACAGATTCACATTCGATGAAAAGAAAGCAGAAAAGGTCAGGTTATTGAGTTTTTATCATCGTAGTAAATTCTTTACAGGCTTCATCGTTTAACTAGTTCCTCGAAAGCGCTGAAAACAGCTGTCAAAATAAAAAAGATGATTTTCAT
>NZ_JARUIU010000102.1 GCF_029667115.1 Jeotgalibacillus sp. ET6
TTTTGATAAATTTTTTTTTGATGATTTTTTTTTTTAATTTTTTTTTTGGCTTTATGATTACTATTTTTTTAAATATTATATAACTCTGGTGACGAATTTTTTTTATTTTGCTCTTTAATTTCATATTTTGTTGGCTGCTGTTTTTTTATTGGTTCACAAACATTTTCTTCTATAATCTTTTCATAAACTTCGTACGGTTAAACCCCTTCTTTTTTTTTGCTTTCGTATTAATTTTTTTCTTTCAAAAATCCGAGTTTCGGGGTATTTGC
>NZ_JARUIU010000103.1 GCF_029667115.1 Jeotgalibacillus sp. ET6
GGTTTTTTCTCTCCTCTGCTACATACACAAACATAATGGCGGCAATCCATACTACATTTGCATTGGATTCAATCAGTATCGGCGAAACGATAGAAAAGTTGAGGCCTTTTTAACATTGGAGCCAGCCATCAAGCATCTTCATCTGAAAAATATTGCTTCACGTGATCAGCTGAACGTTTCGCAATACTAACAACAAGTCTTAGGTTTGCTTCTGCCAGGCGTCGTTTGGCTTCTTCATTTCAGGCAGCTTCACTCCGCCTATGAATTG
>NZ_JARUIU010000104.1 GCF_029667115.1 Jeotgalibacillus sp. ET6
GTATGTTCAGGAAGACATTCAACTCAAGTGTGTTCCTATTAAGAACTTTTCTTCGCCTTCATCATGAAGT
This sequence comes from Jeotgalibacillus sp. ET6, assembly GCF_029667115.1. GTDB lineage: Bacteria > Bacillota > Bacilli > Bacillales > Jeotgalibacillaceae > Jeotgalibacillus. The sequence goes on from NZ_JARUIU010000104.1 coordinate 71, forward strand.
CAGCGGAAAAGGCTCGCTCCTTTCTTCATTCTGTCATTTGCGCGGTAAAGAATCATCGTAAAGCCTTGAATAACAAATAAATACTCAATCACAATGAGGCCTGAAAGCATCTGAAACCAAACAAAGTCGTTATTGTCGGTGGTACGTACCCTGTATCGGAAAATGTATCTGTGAGCAATAGCGCACACGCAGATAGCC
>NZ_JARUIU010000105.1 GCF_029667115.1 Jeotgalibacillus sp. ET6
GCATCAAATGCAGGGACGTACGGTTATTGCAATTGGGAATCCGCTTCGATGTAGGATTTTACGCTGTATGTGGAAAAATGAGGAGCCAGCACTATAGATATAGCTTCTTCTATTCCAAAAATTCGCGACAATCTTACTGCGGAAAGGGTTACATCTTTATCGTATACTTTGTAAATATTGTCGAGAACTACAGGACTAAAATCATAAGAAAAGTGATCTGAAGGTCTATTTTTTTCGTTATCTATACAAAGGCTATTCAATTGCAGGA
>NZ_JARUIU010000106.1 GCF_029667115.1 Jeotgalibacillus sp. ET6
GGAGATTACAGCTAACCTTATAAAAGGGAATGGAAAAACAGAAAAGATTTCTTCAACATCCGATCTGTCAGGCACCATCGGTTTTGTTGGGCATAATCCTGACAAACGCCCAAAACAAGTTCTGCCCTAAAAGCTTATTCTCTCCATCAGAAATTTCCTGATCATTTTTCCACCTTCTCGATCAAATGGCAATATTCGCCTCATTTCTTCTTTTGATCTTATATTCTATAATAAACTATTTATGTATAAAGACATATAGATATGGATA
>NZ_JARUIU010000107.1 GCF_029667115.1 Jeotgalibacillus sp. ET6
GGTTTTTCAGGAAGGGGATTTTTACCCTTGTCATGTGGATCTGAGAGTATTTGTGATGCGGGGAGAAAAAACATCACTCATCAATAACCCTCCCGTAACCGATGAAAAAGAAGCGGCTAAAAAAGCCATATTAGCCTGAAATAAGTTCTTAACCTTCCCTTTTGGCACTTCAGCACGATAGGAAGCCTCTTTCGTTAGCAAAAGCGCTTCGATTAATGGAGTAAGATCTCCGGATTCCTCCCACGAAAAAGTGCTTGGCTTTAAAAAG
>NZ_JARUIU010000108.1 GCF_029667115.1 Jeotgalibacillus sp. ET6
AGAAAACTCCAATATGTACGGAGGGATCTTATAGGATTAATGCCAATTTGCTCCGTAAACGACACCCAGATCACCAAAATCCTTTGTTACCGTGGCGCCTTCACACAGAAAAAACGGATTTTCAGCATCTTGAAATGGCTGAAACTGCTGAATGGGCAATTTCCTTTGCACCTTCTAAGCTATGATTCGCTGCCCAGCCGCATTGCACTTCGTTGACCTTCCGTCTCCCCATGTTCCGAGACCATCAGGCGTCAGCCAATCTACACG
>NZ_JARUIU010000109.1 GCF_029667115.1 Jeotgalibacillus sp. ET6
CTACGCGGCACCCGGCCATATTAAAGCTTTTAGAAAGTGAATTTGTTTCCACCGTTTTTGCCAACAAATGATTTAATGGCAGCAGATCGAAAAAAGCTTGCAAACTTTTAAAAAGGATTGTAAAGTGTAACAAATTAAGTTCTTGATTCGTCATATGATTGAAGAACTTAGGGAATAAACCCATATAGAGCAGACCGAGCTTACCTGGGATACTCAGAGCCTCAGGGAGTCCTAAATAGATAACAGCAGGGCTTATTAGCAAAAGAC
>NZ_JARUIU010000010.1 GCF_029667115.1 Jeotgalibacillus sp. ET6
CAACGGAGGCATAAACCAGCCTCCTTTTGCTCCGGGTCTTAAACTTGTCGGGTCTAAACGGGCCGCTTACGCTTTTACTTTATCCAGCTCCAGCGGCCAGACCCTCGAGGTTTTAAGTCCCAGATCAACGGAGGCATAAACCAGCCTCCTTTTGCTCCGGGTCTTAAACTTGTCGGGTCTAAACGGGCCGCTTACGCTTTTAATTAAAAAAGCGCATAAAAATAGCCCCTTGCGTATGCAGGGACGCTTTTATGCGCGGTACCACCCAGCTTAAGAGAACGTTGTCTCTTCCACTTCATTTTATAACGGAGGTTATCCGGTCTTCCACCAGGGCAGAAAACAGCTCAGAGAGTGTAATTCGATTAATCCTTTGTAGCGGTTTTCAGCGGCCACCGCTTCTCTAAAATAACAGGGAGGATTCTCTACTTATTCTCTTCAATGCTTTAATATAGGGATTAGTTAACGTATTTTTACCATATTACTTAACAGGATGTCAAGCTCCCTATGATTTCATCGTGCACATTATGCCGCAATATCCATTGAATTCCTGCAAAATATGTTATAATGAAGAGGATGTTTCAAGGAGGATGATAACCATTGTCAGATCGCAAACTTGCCTTTAAAGAACGCATGCTTTCTATAAAATCTGCTTTTGTAAATGCAGGTGCTGCAAAGAAATTCAGAATTTCCTATCAGGTTTTGTGGAATATTTTTTTACTTCTCATTATTTTTGGAGTTTTGGGTGCAGCATTTGCAGGCGGAGTAGGTGCCGGATATTTTGCGTCTCTTGTAAAGGACGAAAAGGTGCTTTCTTATGAATCCCTACAAACGGATTTATATAATTACACGGAAACTTCCGATATTTATTTTGCCAATGAAGTGTACTTAGGGAAAATCAGAACGGACCTGGAACGGGAACAGGTTGTCCTCGAAGATGTTTCTCCCCTATTAATTGATGCTGTAATTGCCACTGAGGATGAATATTTTATGGAGCATGACGGTGTCGTTCCTAAAGCGATTATGCGTGCTCTTTTTCAGGAAGTGACCAACTCTGCAAATCAAACAGGGGGAAGCACTCTCACACAGCAATTAATCAAAAACCAGGTATTGACCAATGAAGTCTCTTTTGACAGAAAAGCAAAAGAAATTCTGCTTGCGCTTCGTGTCGAACGATTTTTTGAAAAAGAAGAAATACTTCAGGCTTATTTGAACATGGCGGATATGGGAAGAAATTCCTCAGGAAATAATATAGCCGGTGTTCAGACAGCTGCTCAGGGTATTTTCGGTGTGGACGCAAAGGATCTGACGCTTCCTCAGGCCGCGTTTATCGCTGGACTGCCGCAGGCGCCTTTTGGCTATACCCCTTTTACCAATGCAGGTGAATTGAAATCACCTGAAGGCCTTCAGCCGGGAGTGGAAAGAAAACAGGAAGTCCTTTACAGAATGCTCCGGGAAGGTTCTATTACTCAAGAGGAACATGATGAAGCTCTTAACTATGATTTAACACAGGACTTTATCCCCCCTTCCTCCAGTGCAGTAGACCGCTACCCGTATGTGACAAGCGAACTGGAAGACCGAGCTGTAGAGATTTTAAAATATTATCTTGCTGAACAGGACGGCTACCCTAAAGAACAGGTAGATGACAGCCAGTCGCTTGATGAGGAATATAAGGCAATTGCCAAAAGAGATCTAGGACAGCGTGGATATGAAATTCACTCCACGATCGATAAAGATTTGTATGATGCAATGGAAATTGTTAAAAACGAATATGAAAATTATGGACCGAATAAATTGGTCACTGACATTGACGATGAAACTGGGGAAAGCGTAGAAGTAAGCGCACCTGTTCAAGTAGGATCTGTCCTGATGGAAAACCATACAGGAAAAATTATCTCTTTCACCGGCGGCCGTGATTTTGAGCAGGAACAGGCCAACCATGCGACCAAGACCTATCGTTCTACCGGCTCAACTATCAAACCGCTTGTTGTGTATGCCCCGGCCGTCGAATACGGACTGATTGGTGCAGCAAGTCCGGTCGTTGACGTAAGCTTTACTCATAATGGGTGGACACCTGTTAACTTTGTAACAGGTCAGGAATATGGGATTTTACCAGCCAGAACAGCTCTTGCTAAATCTCATAACCTTTCTGCTGCCAGACTTTTTGGTAAAATGCTTGCCGATGGGTACAATCCCGGAGAGTTTCTTAAAAAGACTGGACCGGAAAATATTAGCGATGCTGAATATTCATATCCTGCTTTCTCTTTAGGAGGGCTGGATCATGGATTAACCGTTGAAGAAAATGTTGCAGCTTATGCAACTCTTGGTAATATGGGCCAATATAATGAGCCCTATATGATTGAAAAAATCCTTGATCGGGAAGGCAATGTCATTTATGAACATGAAACCGTACCAGAAGAAATCTTTTCACCGGCCGCATCTTATGTCACGCTGGATATGATGAGAGATACGATGGTAAACGGCTCAGGTGTAGCAGCTCCACAAACTTTAAATTTTTCAACTGACTGGGCTTCAAAATCAGGAACATCCAGTGAGTTTCATGACAACTGGTTTATCGGTACAAATCCGAATATCACATTCGGGATCTGGTTTGGCTATGATCAGCCTTCTTCAATGGGATCAGAAGCCAGCCGCCGAGCGATTACGCTTTGGGCTCAGATGATGAACCAGGCCAGAGAAGTAAATCCTGACTTAATTGACCCTTCTGAACAATTTGCACGGCCAGACGGAGTTGTTAACCGGTCAATCTGCTCCTTTACTGGTCTTCCGGCGGACGATGCTTGCTCTGCAGCAGGATTAACAGTTAACACAATAGCTACAGAAGCGTATAATCCTTCAGGAGAAAACGAAGGCTTATCCACCTCTAAATACGTGACGATTAATGGACAGAGATATGTTGCACTTGATTCAACACCGGATGAATTTTCATCCACCGGCGCTTTGCTCAGTCCTGATTTCGCAGAAAGAATGCTATACCCGTATGGAGGCGATGCTTCAAAGCTGTTCTCTGATACAAATGATTACTTTGATAACCTTCTGGTGGCTGACAATAGACTTGAAGATGACGGAAGCAGCCCTGGTTCTGTCACAGCAAGAGTTTCAGGAGATTCAGTTACATGGACTCCTTCAGGAAGCAGTGACGTGGTAGGCTATCGCGTCTATTCCGGAAACAGCAAAGTCGCCATTCGTAAAGTCGATGAGACACTGACTGCCTCTCTTTCTGCAGGCACCTATGAAGTAGTTGCAGTTGATGTTGCAGGAAGAGAATCTGCCCGTTCAAACGAAGTGCGAATAGGATCAGCACCTCCTCCTGAACCGGAGGAACCTGAAGAAAGTGAAGAATCTCAGGAAACGTCAACCCCTCCTGCCTCAACTCCTCCATCAGGAGGAAACGGCAACGGTGGCGGGAATGGAAACGGCAATAACGAAGAAGAAGAAGAAGAACCTGAAGAACCTGAAGAACCAGTAGAATCTCCTGATCCTCCGGAAGATGAAGAGGCTGAGGATCCTCCGGAAGAAGAAGATCCTCCACCTGAAGATCCTCCGGAAGACGAAGAGGATGGTGATGAGGATAATGATGGAGAAAACTCTTCTGACTCAAGCGAAAATACAGCAGATGATGAAGAATAAAAAATAAGCATAAGAAAGAGGTCAACCAGAGCCGGTTGACCTCTTTTACTTTTTCTATTAATCTTCCATAGTGGACAAATCACCTGTTGGCAGGTCCAGTTCCCATGCTTTTAGCACACGTCTCATAATTTTTCCGCTTCTCGTTTTTGGCAGCTTGTCTTTGAATTCAATTTCACGTGGAGCAGCATGAGCAGACAAGCCTTTTTTTACATGCTGGCGAATTTCTTCTTTTAACTCGTCTGATGCTTCATACCCTTCCCGCAGTGCTATAAACGCTTTAATGATTTCTCCGCGGACAGGATCCGGCTTACCGATAACTCCTGCTTCAGCAACAGAAGGATGCTCCACCAATTTACTTTCAACCTCAAATGGTCCTACACGCTCTCCGGAAGTCATAATAACATCATCAATACGTCCCTGGAACCAGTAATAGCCGTCTTCGTCTTTATAAGCTGAATCACCTGAAACATACCATCCATTTGGCATAAAGTATGACTCGTACTTTTGTTCATTATTCCAGATGGTATTCATCATAGAAGGCCATCCCTTCTTTAATGCCAGATTACCCATGCGATTTGCAGGCAATTCATTTCCCTGATCATCAACGATAGCCGCTTCCACTCCCGGGAATGGTTTCCCCATTGAACCAGGTCTTATATCAAGAGTCGGATAGTTGCAGATCATTTGTCCGCCGGTTTCAGTCATCCACCATGTATCATGGATTCTGTGCTGGAACACTTTCATGCCCCACCGGATTACTTCAGGGTTTAACGGTTCTCCTACACTGAGCACATGACGCAAAGCAGAAAGATCATACTTTTTCACAAGCTCGTCTCCTGCCCCCATGAGCATTCTGAATGCTGTAGGTGCACTGTACCAGACTGTAACCTCGTAATCTTGCAATGTCTGATACCATGCCTCAGGACTAAAGCGTCCTCCTACAACGACGGAGGTAGTGCCTGTCAGCCACGGTCCAAAAATACCGTATGATGTACCCGTTACCCAGCCCGGATCCGCTGTACACCAATAGATGTCGTCATCACGCAGGTCAAGCACCCATTTAGATGTTTGATAATGCTGAAGCATGGCTTCCTGAACATGGAGAACACCCTTGGGCTTGCCCGTAGAACCCGATGTATAATGCAAGATCAATCCATCATCCCGCTGAAGCCATTCAATGGAGAAAGATCGGCTCGCAGCAGCAAAATGCTTCATGAAATCGATATGAACTCCATCTTCTTTTACCTGTTCCCCTACTATGAAGATGTGCTTAAGATTTGGAAGTTCGTTTACAGGAATACGTTCCAGCAGTTCTGGTGTAGTAATGATGGCCTTTGCCTCGCTGTCTTCCAGGCGGTCTTTAACCGCTCCTTCCATGAAGGCTTCAAATAAAGGGCCAACAATCGCACCAATTTTCAGTGCACCAAGCAGGCTGAAATACAATTCAGGCGATCGGGGCATGAATATGAAAATACGATCTCCCTTCTCTATGTCTCCCTGGCTTTTTAATACATTTGCAGCTTTATTCGTCATCTCTTTCATTTCTCTGAATGTATATTTTTCATTACGGCTTCCGTCTTTGTAATATAATGCGACTTTGTTTTTTTTGTCACTTTCAGCATGACGGTCAATTGCTTCATACGCCATATTGATTTTGCCTGTTTCATGCCAGGAAAAATTTTTTTCAGCTTCTTTCCAATTGAAGCTTGAAACTGCTTCCTCATAATCTTTTAAATTATATTTCCCATTTACTGATGGTAACGCTTCCAATTTCATAAAATCGTCCCCCTATGTAAGAAATGTCCACTTCAGTATAGTATAAAACCGGAATTATCTCAATTTTTAAAAATAAGAGACTTTTACGTACGGCATTCGACTTATCTAAATGTTTTAGTTGAAAGCGCTTTATTTATTGAGGTATGCTATAGATAGAACCTCAATGAAATGTAGGTGAGCCGTCCATATGGACCATATGAAAATATACAATGCAAAGGAACTCAAAACAACGAAAGGTTCCATTGTGATTGAAGGGCCCTTATCAGCAAATGACCTTTCTTCCCTGGAATTTCATGAAGACCTTGTGGCTTTTCGACCGCCGACCCAGCAACATAAAGCTCTGATCGAAATTGCTGACCTTCCTGAGGGAAGAATTATTATTGCCAGAGATCACAATACGATCGTCGGCTACGTAACGTATCTGTATCCGGATCCTCTTGAACGCTGGTCGCACGGCAAAATGGAGAATTTAATTGAGCTTGGCGCAATTGAAGTAATTCCGAAGTTCCGCGGTGCATCTGTAGGAAAAAATCTTCTTCGAGTGTCCATGATGGATGATGCAATGGAAGATTATATTATCATCACAACTGAATACTACTGGCATTGGGATTTAAAAGGAACTGGTCTGAATGTATGGGAATATCGAAAAGTAATGGAAAAGATGATGAATGCAGGCGGTTTGGAGTATTATGCAACAGACGATCCGGAAATCAGTTCGCATCCGGCAAATTGTTTAATGGCCAGGATTGGAAAGCGGATTAAACCTTCTTCCATTGAACAATTTGATCAGCTGCGCTTTATGAATCGGTTTATGTACTAATCGCTAGGAGGAAGTCCGTCATGATTATAGAAGATATGATGATTCGAAATGTACACACACTTACTCCAGAATCCACCCTGGCACAGGCGATCGAAAAAATGGCAGAACTTAAAATCAGACACCTGCCTATCCTGGATTCCTCCCAAAAGGTAATAGGAATTTTAACAGACCGGGATATAAAGGAGTTTTCCCCTTCCCCTTTTCAACCTGCTGATTCACGGGAACTCTTTGATACTAAAGTAAAGGACATCATGACAACACCTGTAATTACAGGACACCCACTGGATTTTGTAGAGGAAATTGCGCTGCTGTTCATGGAAGAACAAATTGGCTGCCTGCCCATCGTGAGTGATGGAAAATTAATTGGCATGGTGACTGAAACGGATTTATTACATACCTTAATTCAACTGACTGGTGCAAAACAGCCTGGCTCGCAAATAGAAGTAAAAGTACCTGACAGAGCAGGCATGCTCTTTGAAGTAGCCGGGATCATCAGGAAAAATCATTCCAATATTCATAGTGTGCTTGTTTATCCAGATAAGAAAGACGAAAATTATAAGATTTTAGTATTTCGCGTACAGACAATGAACCCCATGTCCGTCATTGATGATCTGCGCGAGGAAGGGCACGATGTATTATGGCCACAACTTCCCAACCATCCGCTTTAAAAAAAGCTGTTTTTATTTATTCGGATGATCTGCTGAATTACCGTTTTTCAAATGATCATCCGTTTAATCAGAAAAGACTGCAGCTCACGCTGGATCTGCTGCGAAAAACTAATGCTATTTCTGACGAAGATATCGTTGCGCCAAGGCTGGCAAGTGATGAGGAATTGTCGCTTGTTCATGATAGAGCGTATATAGAAGCAGTAAAGCTTGCAGGAGAAGGAAAACTGCCCGGGGAGAAAGCTGAAAGCTACGGGCTGGGGACAGAAGACACTCCTGTATTCAAAGGCATGCATGAAGCGAGTGCACGGCTTGTGGGCGGTACGCTGACAGCTGTTGATATGGTGATGTCAAAACAAGCACAGCATGCGGTTAATCTCGGCGGCGGCCTTCATCACGGCTTCAGAGGAAAAGCCTCCGGATTTTGTATTTACAATGACAGCTCTGTAGCCATAAAGTACCTGCAGGAAAAATACGGGGCGAAGGTGTTATATATCGATACAGATGCCCACCATGGAGACGGGGTTCAATGGTCATTTTATGATGATCCATCCGTGTGTACACTCTCTATCCACGAAACGGGACGCTATCTGTTCCCCGGAACAGGAGCAGTGAATGAACGCGGTCATGGAAAAGGATATGGATACTCCTTCAATATTCCACTTGATGCATTTACGGAAGATGAGTCTTTTCTCGCAGCTTACGAACAATCGTTCCGGGAGATTGTTGAATTTTTCAAACCGGATGTTATTTTGACGCAGAATGGTGCGGATGCGCATTGTTTAGATCCGCTCACTCACCTATCATCGACTATGAAGATTTATTGCGAAATCCCGAGACTGGCTCATATGCTCGCCCACGAGTACTGTGATGGCAGATGGATAGCTGTTGGCGGCGGAGGGTATGATATCTGGCGGGTAGTCCCCAGGGCATGGGCTCATATCTGGATGGAGATGTCCGATTTCACACTTACATCTGATAAGATTTCTTCTGAATGGCTGAATCAATGGCAAAAGGAATCGCCTGTTCCGTTAATCGATACCTGGTCAGACCCTGCTCAGCTATATAAAGAGATTCCCAGAAAGAAAGAAATCTCAGAAAAAAATCAGCAGACTGTGGAGAAAGCACTTTACCCTATACGGTCTCAATCCAAAAAGTAAGACTGCCCGAAGCAATTCATTATATTAAAAAGAATGCCTTCATGAAAAAATTCATGGGGGCATTCTTTTTCTAATTTATTCTCTTTTATCCAATTACTGTTCTGACTCTTCTTCATAAAAACGATTTAAAATTACAATTTCTACTCTTCGGTTTAACGTCCAGTTGGCAGGACCGTCATTCGGAACTTCCGGTCTTGTATCGCCATAGCCGACCGCGGCAAAACGGTCACTTTCAATCTCGTGTGAATCAAGCATATAACGGAGAACGCTGCTTGATCTGGCTGTTGAAAGCTCCCAGTTTGAGGGGTATTGAGCGGTTTGTATAGGACGGTCATCTGTGTGTCCTTCTACCCTCACGAAATTAGGAATTCCTTCAATCAGTTCCCCTACCTTATCGAGTACAGAAAATGCCTGAGGAAGAATTTCCGCTTCTCCCGAATTAAATAAAACCTGTTCCTGTAAAACAATGACCACTCCCCTGTCAGTCCTTGAAGCTATTACTGTATCCTGCAGATTTTCTTTATCAAGATACTGCTCGATCTGCTGCATTAAACTGGCAAGCTGCTCATCGTTTTGCTCCTCACCATCCATAGGATCTTCAAAAGGAACAATAGAAGGAGAGGAATCAAACAAGCCCTCTTCCTTGAACGATTGCGCAATTGCATCAAATTTTTCTTCATCCATTTGGGATATGGAAAATAACAGGATAAAAAAAACAAGAATCAGCATAATAAAATCAGCGTATGTAATCATCCATTTTGGTGTATCTGACGATCGGTCCTCAACTCTGATAATCGGCCTTTTACCTTTAGACATCGCGTACTCCAGGCGCCGTCTCTTCCCCGGTTAAATAAACAGCAAGCTGGTCCTCAAGAACTCTTGGGTTCTGACCGTTGTGGATGCCAATAACCCCTTCGACAATGACTCTGCCTGTAAATAATTCTTTTTCTGTCGAGGTCGCAAGCTTTGCAGCCATCGGATTAAAAACAAGATTAGCAAGAAGGACGCCGTAAAACGTCGTCAAAAGGGCAATGGCCATATTCGGTCCCAAAGAAGCAGGATCATTTAAATCTTTCAGCATCAGTATCAAGCCGATCAACGTTCCAATCATTCCCCACGCAGGTGCATAGTCCCCTGCTTTTTCCACCATTCTTCTTCCTTTGCGATGGCGTTCTTCCAATGAAATCATTTCAGCATGAAGTATGTTTTCTATGGTTTCTGCATCAACACCATCTATCGTTAAATAAATGCCTCTTTTGATGAATGGATTGTGAATCTCTGCAAGCTCTTTCTCCAAAGAAAGGATGCCTTCTTTTCTAGCAATCTCTGAAAGATGAACAAACAAATCTACAGTTTCTCTTAAATTATCTTTTGAGCTTTTAAAAGACTGAACACTCACTCTGCCAAACCGTTTAAGTTCACGAATTGGAAAGCTGACGAGCATTGCCGCAAGAATGCCTCCAAAAACAATTAAAATAGAAGGAAGGTGGAGAAAGGAAGAAAAGCCCTCCAATCCCCCATTCCATGCTACTGCAATACCAATCATCAGTATCCCTGCTGCCACCCCAACAGGCGTCAGAAAATCAAGATTTTTCATAACCGTCTCCCCTGCCGTTATGCAACCGGCTGATTAGCCTTCGTTTTTTGTTGATTGTCTGCCCTCAATTCGATGAGGAAGAACCACTGTTTGATTATCGATTTCTTCTTTATTCATTAATTTTGTAAGTAAACGCATCGCAACCGCACCAATATCATAAAGCGGCTGAACAACAGAAGTTAGCTGCGGGCGAACCATGAGCGCGAGTTTCGTGCTGTCAAAAGAGATGACTTCAGTATCATTCGGAATATTCAACCCCTGATCCTGCGCACCGTGCACAACACCAAGCGCCATTTCATCATTTCCTACAAAAATAGCAGTCGGTTTTGTTGAAAGCTCCTGCAGCCGCGACCATGCTTCAAGTCCGCTGTCATACGTATAATCACCTTCAATGACCAGATCGTCAGTATAATCAATGCCTGCTTCCTGCAGTGCCTCACGATAGCCTTCAAGCTTTAATGCCCGGTTGATCGTATCGTGAAACGGTCCGCTGACAAAAGCAATTTCTTTATGTCCTTTTTCAACCAAACGGGATACAGCATCAAACGAAGCCTGATGATAGTCGATATTAACAGACGGAGTTTCGTTGGTCGCGTCGACTGAGCCTGCAATAACGATTGGAACAGGTGAACGCTTAAATTCAGCCACATGCTCCTCCGTTATATTGCCTCCCATGAACACAATTCCGTCCACTTGTTTTCCAAGCATGGTATTCAATAAATGAAGTTCTTTTTCTTCATTCTGATCTGAGTTGCTTAAAATAATGTTGTATTTATACATGGTGGCAATATCTTCAATTCCCCTTGCCAGCTCAGCAAAAAAGATATTTGAAATATCAGGGATAATAACCCCTACTGTAGTTGTTTTTTTGCTTGCAAGCCCTCTTGCTACTGCATTTGGCCGGTAGCCAAGACGGTCAATGACCTCGAGCACCTTTTTTCTTGTAGCCGGTTTTACATTTGGGTTGCCATTGACAACACGTGAAACAGTCGCCATTGATACATTTGCTTCTCTTGCTACATCATAAATCGTTATATTCATTGTAAGCGCTCCTTTAAGCATTCTCATTTTCATTTGTTTTCATTTTACACGAAAAAGCGGACAGAATCTAAGGTTAACTTGTCTGTACACCTATTTGTTCACATATGTACATAATCATACGCTAGTGTTGTAACGCTTTCAATCATTAGAGTAAGAAGACATAAAACGTTCGTATTTACTAGTATGTACTGCAGGCAATAAAGCCAAACAAAAAACTCTCCCCATCCAGTGCATCTGCACCAGACAGGAAGAGTCCTTCTCAACTAGGATTTCGCATGAACACCTAAAAATTCTTGAACTGCACCCCAGAAATGATCAAATTGCTCAAAGTTCATTTGCTGAGCAGAATCAGACAAAGCAACTGCCGGATCAGGATGTACTTCTGCCATTACGCCATCTGCGCCGATAGCAAGAGCTGCTTTTGCTGTAGGAAGAAGCAAGTCTCTTCTGCCGGTTGAATGGGTCACATCAACCATGACTGGTAGATGAGTTTCCTGTTTCAGGATTGGCACGGCTGATATATCCAGTGTATTTCTGGTTGCTTTTTCGTATGTGCGGATTCCCCGCTCACACAATATGATCTGATCATTTCCCTGTGCCATAATATATTCAGCAGCGTTAATAAATTCATCAATTGTTGCTGCAAGGCCACGTTTCAACAGGACTGGTTTTTTTGCAGCGCCTGCTGCTTTAAGCAATTCAAAGTTTTGCATATTCCTCGCGCCTATTTGAATCACATCAATATAATCAACAGCTTCTTCTATATGAGCCGGATTTACAATTTCACTGATTACAGCCAGATCGTATTCATCTGCAACACGCTTTAGAATCTGCAGCCCTTCAAGGCCAAGACCCTGAAAATCATAAGGAGAGGTTCTTGGTTTGTATGCTCCGCCACGCAGCAATTTAAGTCCTTTGCCCTGAACCTGCTTAGCAACCGCAGCCACCTGTTCATAGGATTCAACAGCACATGGGCCGAAAATAAATTGCGGCTTGCCATTTCCGATTTGTTCGCCTTTAAGCTCTACCACTGTATCATCCGATTTTTTCTTTCTAGATACAAGCAGCGCCTTGCGATGATCGTCTTTCTGAAGCTCAAGACCGGCCTTGAATATCTCTTTGAAAATATGCTCAATCGTGGAATTGAGAAATGGTCCTTTGTTGTTTTCATTTAAAAGGTCCAGCATGGCACGTTCTCGTACTGGCTCAAAACGGTTAACACCCTGCTTTTCTTTTACTCGCCCGATCTCTTGAACCAACTCTGCACGCTGATTGATAACGTCCAGCAGTTGAAGGTTCATCTCATCTACTCTTTTTCTAAGCTGATCCAATTCCACATTGCTCATATTAAACATTCCTTTCTTTTGAGTCTCGGTTAACGTCGGCATAGACTTTATTCGGCTGGACAATAAGCGGCTGCTTATTCCAGCTATCAGAAAGTGAATCCTGTTAACAGACCCTTTTTCAAGTAATTTAATTGATTGATTTCATCTTTTCCCTCTGCCAAAAGTGTGGTACATTTTGGATAGCGTAGCCCTGTTATCGAAGGACCTGCTATTTCTAAATAAGAGAATGTTGAAAGCAACTCATCAATTGTTCCTTATTATAATCCAACCTTCTTAGAATGTCACGAAAAACTTTATTTATTAAACGCTTTTAAGCGTTAAAGTGATAAAGAAAAGGATGTGCAGTACTTATTGAATACTGAAAGAATTTTCGCCCTTGATATTGGAACCCGTTCGATAGTAGGTCTGATTTTATCTTATAAGGAAGACCATTACACAGTAGAAAAAATCATACAGAAAGATCATAAAAGCCGGGCAATGCTCGATGGACAGATTCATCACGTCCCTGCCGTTGCCGAACTAATTATTGAAATTAAAGAAGAGTTTGAGCAGTGCTACGGCTCCTTAACTACCGTCTCGGTTGCAGCCGCAGGACGGGCATTAATTACAAGTCAGGCACGTTTTGATTTGCCGCTGTCAAAAAATCAAAATCTGTCACAGCAGGATATTTTACATATGGAGCTGCAGGCTGTCCAATTAGCTCAGGAGAAAGCAGCCCAAGATGAAAACAGCCACCATTATCACTGTGTTGGCTATTCGGTCCTGCACTATATGATAGATGGACAAAACATAGGATCTCTCGAGGATCAAAAAGGCGATACAGCATCTGTTGCAATTATAGCTACCTTTCTACCTCGAATAGTCATTGAATCTTTGATAGCTTCTCTAAAAAGAGCCGGTCTTTCTATGGGTGCCCTTACATTAGAACCTATCGCAGCGATTAATGTGCTGATTCCGGCTTCAATGAGAAAGCTGAATATAGCACTTGTTGATATCGGAGCGGGAACTTCGGATATTGCCATTACAAACGATGGAACAGTAGTCGCCTATGGAATGGTGCCCATTGCCGGTGATGAAATAACAGAATGCCTCAGTGAACATTTTATATTGGATTTCCCGCTGGCAGAAGAAACGAAGAGAAAAATCCAAACGTCAAATACACTCGTCATTTCTGATATTCTGGGCTTTGAAAACGAAGTCTCCAGAGATGAAATGGTAGAGGCTCTACGCCCTTCTGCAGAAAAGCTGGCAGTGGCCATTTCCGAGGAAATAATGCGCTTAAACAATCAGAACTCCCCAAAAGCAGTCATGCTCGTTGGTGGAGGAAGCCTTACACCGCTGCTGCCGGAGCTTCTTTCTCGAAAATTGAACCTGCCTTCCTCAAGAGTTGCCGTAAGAGGGATAGAAGCGGTGCAAGGATTAACGTTTAGGGATTCTATCACGGAGGGTCCTGAATTTATCACTCCTGTAGGAATCGCCATTGCCGCAAAAAAATCGCCAATAAAGTATGTAACAGTCACCCTGAATGGCCATGAAGTACGTCTATTTGAAGTAAAACAGCTTTTAATTTCTGATGCCCTTCTTGCTGGCGGAATTAAGTTTTCAAACATGCAAGGTACCCCGGCGCCTGCCAAAATGATTATGCTGAACAGTCAAAAGCTGACCATACCCGGAGGTGAAGGACAGCCGCCTGTAATTCAGCTAAATGGCCTGCCTGCTCAAATCAACGATCCCATTCGACCGGGAGATGACATTATCATTCAACAAGGAGAACAGGGTCAGCCATTCACAACCAGAATTCGCGATATTCTAGAAGAAGAGTCACTTGATATAGAGGTTGAGATAAACAGGAGCTCCTATGTGGTGAAAAAAGAAATAAGAGTGAATGGTGTAGTACAGTCCCCGGATTATGAGTTGGAGGACAGAGATTCAGTGAAATTTAATAAGAACCTGTCTTATTTCGAAGTAATCAGGCAGGCAGGTATAGACATCCAGAAAAACGAGAGTAAACCATTTCGTCTTATATTAGATGGCAAACGCACCTTTTTTCCTCAATGGGATGCAAGAGTTAAGGTTAATCATCTTCCATTGCGGCCTGAATTTTTATCGGGGGAAGTAAAACAGAATGATGTGATCGAAGTAAAAGGACATTCAAAGCCAACAGCAGCTCTCCTTCTTACAGAATTAGCTCTTCCTGCCCATCATAAAATAGAAGTATCTTTTAATGGAGATCTGATTGTTCTGAATCAACCATCTGCTATCATTTTTCGAAATAATGAGCCGCTAAAGGGAGAAGACTCTTTAATTTATGACGAAGAATTAATAATCCATAAAAGCAGCGCAAGAGAATTTGTTTTTCAGGATGTATTTCGTTATTCAGACTGGCAGCCTCCAACAGGCACTACCGGTAAAGTTGTTATTCAAAAAAACGGCGTGCATGCTTCTCTTGATGAGCCGATTAAAACAGGGGATGTTCTGGAGCTTTACGTTAAATAAGCTGTATACAGCAACAAAAGCCGCCATTCCATTTGGAAAGGCGGCTTTTTCAACAGATAGGGTTACTATGATAAATCTTGACGTGCCTCTACTGCAGCTGATCTTTAAGTGCTTTTTCTTTAATCTTGAAGTGAGATGTATTCCATACAGGTTTTTTATCTTTAAAGTAAAGTGCCTGTGGCGACTCATGCCTCACACCAAATTGATCTGCTATATACGCTGAGAGCTCTTTGGCTTCCTGTACAGCCAGATAATATGTGTCTGCTTGTTCATGGGCATCAAAATTTTTGTACTCTTCATAAGCAGAAGCACTTATCGGGCATGTAAGGCTGTGCTTTAAAAGGAAAAAAGACTGCTTGGTTGAAAGTAGCTCGTCAAATTCACTAATTGAATCAATTTTATTCAAAATAAACACTCCTTTGTTAACATTTCCAAGAAAAAACGATGAAGTAAAGCTTCACCGTTTTTCTGTGAATTACTTATTTAACTTTGTATCCTCACTAAGTGGAGCAGGATCTGTTTTTGGAGTTGCCGGATCAACAGGAGTTACGGTTGGAATAGATGATACCGTACTTTCATTCCTTGGAAGATCTGCTGAACCTTGATCTCCTGCATCGAATGTTTCTTCCTGGTCTGATGATGAATTTTTCTCCTTCATTGATTTTACTTTTTCAACTAAGGAGTTGGACTGGTTTTGCACTGTCTGTGTAATGCCTGCTGATTTTTCTTTTGCTGTTGATGCTAACTCATTACCCTTTGTAACAGCCTGATCTTTCCACTCATAAGAACGTTCTTTTAACAATCCTGCCTGATTATTTAAGTCCTGACGGAGCTCTGTACCTGACTTTGGAGCAAGAAACAGTGCAGTAGCTGCACCAATCGCGCCTCCGATTACTGCCCCAAGGATAAATTCCTTAGAGCTGCTTTCTTTCGTTGAAACCGTATCATATGTTGAATGTTTATCGTATTGAGCCATTAGATTACCTCCCTGTTTAACTTACTGGATATGGAAATTAATAGGATCTCTGTTCGTCAGCGGGCGGAAGTGCTCGCTGTGGTTCCGGGTAATCTGTTGAAAAGTTGGCAGGCTTTGCGCTGCGTGCTTTCCACTTGTCGCGAATTTCCATTGCTACATTGCTCCACTGAACAACCTGAGCAATTTTTTCTTCGTTATTTTCAACCGAACGGCTGATTGAGTGCGTAATTTTACCAATTGAGTTATTCAGCTGCTGAACATTCGTTCCGACACCTTTCACCGCGTCAACAACAGTATTTAATTTTAACGATTTGTCCTGGATATCTTCAGCAAGACCATTCGTTTTATGTAATAAATCTGTCGTCTCTTTCGTAATGCCGTCAAGCTGATTTTGAAGTGCCCCTACTGTTCCTGCGAGATTATCCAACGTTTTTTTCATAGCAGTAAGTGTAGTGGCAAGGCTAATGCATAGTACTAAAAATCCTACAGCAGCAATGGCTGCACTAATGTAAAGTATAATTTCCATGAATGATTCATCTCCTTCCTATTTCATATAGTGGATATACCCTTGCAAATTATACACTAAACTTGCTATTCCTTATATTTTCTATTTACACCAGCTTAATTCCTTCTCAATAAAAAAAATTTCATTGAACCAACTACATGCAGCCTGATTGCTGATATCGGAATTATGATGGATGTGACAATTTAAAAAGAACCTGAGACAACAAATGTGTCTCAGGTTCTTAAAGTGTGGTTTATTGAACTGCGGTAAGATTCCACACCGCTATCTTAAAATGGCAAAGAATACTTCCTCAATTTTAAGTGCTTTTTCAGTTAAGACCCTGCCATTTTGGCGTGAATGATATTGATTTATTTCAGCTCTTAGCTAAAATCCAGTCCTCATAGGATTGCTGGAATTTTTGAATGTCTCCTGCTCCCATAAAAATAAGCACAGCGTCTTTATGCTTGGAAAGAAGAGAAGGATCTTCTGCATTTAAAAGAACTGCTCCTTCAATTTTTTCTTTAAGATCATGGATTGTAAGTTTGCCATGATTTTCTCTTGCTGACCCGAAAATATCACATAGATAAACCTGATCAGCTTTATTCAGACAGTCCGCAAAATCATTGAGGAACGTTTGGGTCCTCGTGAAGGTATGCGGCTGAAAAATGGCCACAATTTCACGTCCCGGGTATTTTTTTGAAGCAGAGTCGAGTGTTGCCCTGATTTCAGTCGGGTGATGCGCGTAATCATCAATCAGAATTTGGTTTTGAACCTTTTTCTCGGTAAAACGTCTTTTAACCCCGCTGAATGTTTTAAGCTGAGCCTGAACCACTTCTGTATCGAAGCCTTCATAATGGCAAAGAGCAATAACTGATAATGCATTCAGGATGGTATGATTTCCAAACATCGGAATGGTAAACGTTGCGTAAAATTCATTTCGGACCTGTACATCAAAAGTTGTTCCTTCAGGCGTTGTCACGATATTTCTTGCCTGAAAGTCATTATCTTCATCAAATCCATAAAATAAGACAGGCACATTTGCCTGCATTTTCTGCAGCTGTTCATCATCACCGCACGCAATGATTCCTTTATTTACCTGCATAGCCATTTCCTGAAACGCTGAAAAAACATCATCTACATCAGCGAAATAATCAGGATGGTCAAAATCTATATTGGTCATAATCATGTAATCAGGTGAATAGGAAAGAAAGTGCCTTCTGTACTCACACGCTTCAAAAGCAAAGTATTTGCTGTCTTCCATTCCTTTTCCAGTACCGTCTCCGATTAAGAAAGAGGTTCTGTCCCCACCCTGCATTACATGGGCAAGCAGGCCCGTTGTCGATGTTTTACCATGTGCGCCTGAGACGCCGATTGAAACATACCGCTTCATAAAATCACCGAGAAATTTATGATAACGGATCACTTCTAATCCCTGGCTGCGGGCTTCGTCGATCTCCTCATGCTCATCCGGATAAGCATTTCCTGCAATGACTGTCATACCAGGGCGGATATTCTCCCGGCTAAACGGCAAAATTTGTATGTCACGTTCTTCAAGGGGAACTTGTGTAAAAAAATGTTTGTCTATATCAGAACCCTGAACATGATGATTCATGTCGTGCAATATTTGAGCCAGAGGACTCATTCCAGATCCTTTTATTCCTACAAAATGATAACTTGTCATATTTAAACCTCCAACGATCCTCTGCCTTGTTGCAGTATATGTTAGGCACAGGATGGTGTTAATCAGATTAGTTGAAAACGCATATTTTTTTATTATAGCACGTTTGTCTCTTTCAATAAACTATGTGCTAAGTATCAGAATGGTATAGACTATTGACTTGTTCCTGTATTTTGCAGTGATTCCAGATCTTCATTCGTCATTAGTACATCTCTTGGCTTGCTTCCTTTCGCTTCGGAGATCCAGCCCTGCTTCTCCATCATATCGATTAGACGGGCGGCACGATTGTATCCAATTCTGAACTGGCGCTGCAGCAGAGAGGTCGATGCTCCGCCGTGAGAAACGACAAGTTCACAGGCGTCAATAAGGAGTTCGTCTTCCTCTTCCTGTATTTCCACTTTTGCCAAGAGCTCTTCCTGGTGGAAAAGGTAATTGACTTCCCGTTCCTTTCTGACGTGAGAAACCACGGCATCGATTTCATCGTCAGAGACAAAAGTACCTTGAAGCCTTATCGGTTTCGAGGCTCCATTGCCTAAAAAGAGCATATCACCTCTTCCAAGAAGCCTGTCTGCTCCTGAGGTATCAATAATCGTCCTTGAATCGACCTGGGAACTGACTGAAAAGGCAACCCGTGTTGGCACATTCGCTTTAATTAAACCCGTTATCACATCAACTGAAGGCCGCTGTGTTGCGATCAGCAAATGAATTCCGCATGCACGGGCTTTTTGTGCAATACGGCAAATGGCTTCTTCCACGTCAGCAGGAGACATCATCATCAAATCTGCGAGTTCATCAATCACAATAACTAAATAAGGAAGTTTCTTATTGAATTCCCGTGCTTCTTTTGCTTTTTGATTATACTTGCTGATGTCTCTGACACCCGCATGTGCAAAAAGCTGATACCTTCTTTCCATTTCTTCTACAGCCCATTTTAACGCTGCTGTTGCAGCCTTTACGTCGGTGATGACGGGACTGACAAGATGCGGAATATGATTGTAAGGTGCAAGCTCGACCATCTTAGGGTCAATTAACAGCAGCTTGAGATCATCAGGTGAAGAATGATAGAGCAAACTGATTAAAATTGAATTTATGCATACACTCTTTCCTGAACCTGTAGCTCCAGCAATCAGTCCATGCGGCATTTTCCCGATATCGGTAACAACTGGCTGGCCTTCAATATCCAGGCCAAGAGCAATCGGAAGTGCAGCAGAAGACTCTTTAAAGGCAGGATGATCCAGGATTTCCTTCAAGGCAACCGGACGGCTGGATGGATTCGGAATTTCAATCCCTACTGCCATCTTGCCGGGTATTGGAGCTTCCATTCTGATATCCCGTGCAGCAAGGCTAAGCTTAATGTCGTCTGTAAGGCCTGTTATCTTACTGACCTTCACACCCTTTTCTGGGAAAATTTCAAACCTTGTAACAGATGGCCCTTGTGTTACATGTTTTACTTTTGCATTTACGTTAAAAGAAAATAATGTATCGTCAAGCACGGAAGTTTGTTCATCAAGCCAGTCCTGATCCACTTCAGCGTGAATGGGCGGCATCAACAGATCCATAGAAGGAAAAGCAAAATAAGACAGTTCTTCCTGCGCATTTTCAAGTGAAGCATTTGGAATCACTGTGTCCTCCTCATGAGGTTCGTTAACATGATGGGTGCCCTGCGATGCCACCTGGTCCTGCTGGTTATTTACCGTTTTTTTTTGCTCTCGGTCACGGGCTTTTCTTCTGTCTTGTTTAAGCATTAAAACATTAAAAGGCAGGCTGCCGCCTTTTTTTTCTTTTTTAACTGGAGCCGTTTGTTCACTTTTCACTTCTTCAGAAACCGGCAATTCCTGATCCAACGGCTCATCTTCATCCGAATTGACAGTGATTTTTTCTTTTTCACTCTCTCGATAGTTGTCTTCTTCCTCGTCATCCCTATGTGAATCTGGCACAAGATGCAGAGGTGCTGGTTTTTCATCTGTTGCCTGAGTCTCTGCACTAGGCAGATCACTGCTTACAGTCTCAACTGATGTATTTTCATTTGCTGAAGATCGACCAGTCTCTTCCTCAGTGCTTTCACGGTCAATCCCTGTAAAGGAAGTTCCTCCCCTGATTTCAAAAGGATTCTCGGAAGACAGCACCGTTTTTTCTTCAGCCGCAGCTTCTTCTTTTAGTTCCGTTTTTTCAGTTGGAGTCTGCTGCTTGTAAACAGACGCCTTTTCTGATGTGAATACTGCCGGTTTAAACGGGTTAATTTTTCTCTCCGCCACCGGAAGTTCGTACTCAATTTCCTCTATCTCCGGTTTAACCGGTCTTTTTTGAAAGCCATAGATCGGTGACGGAACTTCAGTTGGTGTAAAAGGCTTTTTTGAGCCTTCTTTTTTTACTTTAATTTTTTCGTCATATACCCGCTCTGATGCTTTTCTTTCTGCATCATAATTATTGCCATTCTTCTTCGGACTCTCTTCTCTCTGTGGGCGTTCCGTTTTTTCGTCCGGTATGATAGGGAAGCGAAATGCTCCCTTCGGATACTGATAAACCATTTTCGTGTCCATCTGGTTACCTTTCTTTGCAGCGGAAGATTCTTTCTTTGAAAGAGGTGCTGACCGTTTAACCTGCTCCTCTTTTTCTTCCTGCTGAAGGTAGGACAGAACTTTTTTAATCCAACTCATTACGATCACTCATTTCTTTAAGTTCCTTTACATTTTATCAGTTTTTTTCTTAAATTGGAGTCAAAACCATGAATTGGGTAAAACGGTTTACATTATGACAGAATAAGGGGTGAAGACATATTTAAATAGTCCGGATTCTATTGTCACCTTCCCTAAAAGCCAATACAGACCGCAAAAAAGACCCTGCTGATCTTCCTAGCCTTATAGGAAAACAAACAGGGCGGAAATGTTGAAACATTAAGTGAGAGGAAATGGCTCTCCTGCTTCATATGAATCTTCAAGGACTAAAATCCCCTTTTCCTGTGGAGCATCTTTTAAATTAAGCTCCTTCGCTGAACAAATCATGCCGCTTGAAGGAACTCCTCTTAATTCAGCGTCTTTAATCACCATACCGCCTGGCATCACTGCCCCGACTTTCGCTACCACTACTTTTTGGCCCTGGTCCACATTAGGAGCACCGCAAACGATTTGCAGCTTCTCTTCTCCGACTTGAACTTGGCAGATATTCAGCTTATCGGCATTAGGGTGTTTTTCCTTCGATTCAATATAGCCTACAACAAATTTAGGTGAAAAATCAGCCGTCAACTCTTCAGGAAAGCCATTTTTACGAAGCGCTTCATTCAGCACACCGAGTTTTTCTTCATTCATCTCAACAGGTCCTGCTTCTTCCGTCTGAAAGTAGGCAGAAGCATTAAAAAGATTGTACCCTGCTGTTTCACCAGTTTCAGTGTTGATAATCTTTGCTGCATCATTTTTCCGCTCAAATGATCGTGCATCTGCGGGGACCGATGCTAATGTAATTAGTAATACATCTCCAATGCCATTACGGTTGTAAAAAACATTCATGTCTGTTTCTCCTTATTCTCTTCTTTTATTTTTTCCCATGATAAATACTGGCTCAAGCTCTCCATTGTCATAAATAAAGGAAAGCGCAGTAATCGGAACATGCCCTCCTGCAAAAAAGGACATCGCCATTTGGGCAAGGACATCATACCCGGTTTCATTTCTCATATCTCCAATAATCAGGACATCCTGATGCGGAACGGCAACTGTCATCTCGCCTTCCATTTTAGCAGACATTTCTTTCAGAAAAGACTCATTTAGAATCCTGCTGGCATCATAGCCGTCATTTGTATTCATAAAATAAAATACATTGCCTGCTACTTCATCTTTTTTTACCTCAGTTGGCAGAGATCGTACATTAAAGAGGGCCATTTCTTTTATCTGCTTTTTTGTCCAGCCCTGCTTATCCATAAAGTCCTTGTCAATTAAGCGGTACGTAGTGCCAAGATCAACAGCATAGTAGATACGTGTTTCAGCGGTGTGCTCATCAAATATGAAGGGAATGCCTTCAGAAGCTTCCACCGGAAAGGAAGTGGAACGAATAACAGGCAGCACCTGCTTTTGTGCGGACTCTACTTTCGTTTCTTTTCCCATTACATTTAGCGCTTCTTCCACATAATAGACAACTTCATCGATTGCTGCATCTTTCTTTTCATTCCATTTTCCAATTACACTTGGTATGGAAACTTCAATTCCTTTTTGAGTATCATTGTTTTCAATCCGGATTTCGTCTTTTTCACGATTATAGCTTATCGTTCGATCCACCCGCTTAAGCCGATCTTCAAGCAACCGTTTCATTTTAATGGAATCCATTTTTTTACTCATCTTTTTTCCTCCTGACTTAGGAGAGTGCTTTTCATCCTACACTCTATTGTACATGAAAATGACCTGACCCTAAAGGAGAAATCCTTCCTTTGGGGCAGGTCAGCATTTCATGTTAAATTTTATGTCGTTTTACCGTTTACGCTGGCAAATCTGATAAAAACTTTTCGATCTGTTCCTGTGTTTTACGATCTTTACTGACAAACCTGCCTGTTTCTTTGCCATTATGAAAGGCAACAAAGCTCGGAATGCCAAATACATTTTGTTCAATACAAAGATCAATAAATTCATCTCTGTCTACATAAACAAATGTATAATCCGAAAATTTTTCTTCTATTTCCGGAAGAATGGGATCAATCACCCTGCAGTCCGGACACCAGTCTGCAGAAAACATAAACACATGCTTGCCGCTATTTTTAAATTCCTGAAATTGCTCAACAGATTCAAGTTTTTTCATTTTTCACTGCCTCCTGTATGAATCTTCATTTGCCCGTCTCTTATTAGACCAAGCTTTCTCATATAATGAGATAGTAACAGGGCAATGGCCATTGGTCCAATGAAATGCAGCATGAAAACCTGCAGCATGACTTCAGCAGTGAATCCCATAGTTTGAAACGTCATGATCTGCCCTACAAATCCGCTTGTACCCATCCCCGCGCCAGGAGCATTGTTTTCCATAACCCAAAGTGTGGTTCCTATTGGAGCCATCAGCATTCCCGCAATGGTTGGAGGAAGAAGAATAAGTGGATTGCGCAGGATATTCGGAACCTGCAGCATAGAAGTTCCCATTCCCTGGGCAATCAGTCCGCTGAATTTGTTTTCCCTGTAGCTTGCAACCGCAAAACCTACCATTTGCGCACTGCATCCAATGGTCGCCGCCCCGGCAGCTATCCCGCTCAAATCCAGCATCAGGGCAATCGCCAGACTGGAAATAGGAGCCGTCAGGGCAAGTCCCATGAGCATTGCTACAAGCATGCCCATGATGATAGGACGCTGATCAGTGGCCCATACGATCCAACCGCCAAACGATGTCATAAATTCTGCTATCACGGGTCCAATATAAGCAGCAACAGAGTAACCGGCTGCGATGGTTACAAATGGAGTGACAATAATATCAATCTTGGTTGACTGGCTTACCAGCTTGCCGATCTCTGTAGAAAAAAGTGAAGCAACGTATGCCCCGGCTGGTCCACCGAGGGAATACCCGGCAGCACCGGTGACTGCAGCGGCAAACAGCACCAATGGAGGAGCTTTCAGACCATATGCCACTGCTACACCAATAGCAGGTCCTGTTATGGTCATCGCTAAAGCACCCATTTCTTCTAAGAACGGGAGACTCAGCTGTTCACCTGCAGTTTTGATTATGAGTCCAATAATAAGCGAACCAAAAAGTCCTAATGCCATATAGCTTAGTCCATCAATCAAATAGGTTTTAAAAGACAAACGTATACCCTTTTTTTGAAGCCACTTCATTCTATAAATCCCCCATTCTATTAACATCACTAGTGTAAAGACACTTGTCAAAAATGTAAAGATTTATGTAGAAAAATAGAGGCTGAGACAAAATAATGAAGTCTCAGCCTCTTTCCTGTTGACGACTTGGGGGGAATCTATTCGTCCTTCCATTCTGCAGAACGTACCGTTTCCATCATCCATTTAGCATTGTCTGATAAATCGCCTAACGACGAGATTGTAGTCAGCTTTACATGGTCTGCGCCAGTAACAAGTTCATAGCTTTCATTTTCTATCTGTCTTACAAGAACATAACCAAAACGGCCATCTTCTGTAAATGTTTCATTTACTAGCCAGGGCTCTTCAGAAGCCGTTGTCATTTGATAGACACTTTCATTGCCTGCTTCACTGTTGCGGTGATGAAACAGAACGAATGTCTCATTTCCTTTTTCTAATACAAGATTATGGTGATCCTCTTCTTCTATGGATGTATTAAAAGGAAGCCGAAAAGACAGCTCATCTATTTCTTCATTTGTTTTTTTAGGCTGATCCTCGAAAATTTCTTTGACCTCATCCACCGTCTTCTCTTTTTCCTCTTCGATCGATGGGCTGCATGCACCCAATACAGCAAATATGCCTGCAAAAATGGTTAATATAAATAATTTTTTCACGAATGGTACCTCCTGCACATTTAAAACGCTTCGTCTATCATGATACCCGTTCCTCCTGTCACTTGACAATAGAAGAAAGCAGACAATTTTTAGCAAGATTCTGATTATGATATACTTTTTAAAAGAAATTAAAGGAGTGGTCTTATGGAACTAACTATTTATTTAGCAGGAGAAATTCACAGCAACTGGCGTGAGCACCTGAAATCAATGGCTAAAGAGCTGCCCTGGCAGCTGAATTTTGTAGGTCCAATGGAAAACCATGAACGGTCTGATCAAATCGGGGAAGAAATTTTAGGGGAACAGCCGACTCCCATTTTCAAAGATGATGCGGCTTCAGCAATGAACAACCTGCGTACAGAGGTCCTTTTGCAAAAGTCCGATCTCGTTATTGCTTTATTTGGCGAGCAGTACAAGCAATGGAATACCGCGATGGATGCAAGTGCTGCCATTACGATGCATAAGCCCTTGATCTTAATCCGCCCAGAGAAGCTTCACCATGCATTAAAGGAGCTTTCACGCAAAGCAACTGTGACAGTTGAAACACCGGAACAGGCACTCAAAGCGATTTCTTACATATTTGAAGAAAATTAAAATGAAAATGGATAAAAGTTCAACTATTCATGATATTTTTCTGCCATTTACTTGCAGCTGAAAGGGGAACCATTGTGTATGGAAATAACGCGGCATGAAACTAAGGGATATAAAGAACTATTGGTTCCATATACGTTATTTAAGCAGGAGCAGCCAAAAGGACTTGTGATCGTCCTGCCTGGCCTTGGCTACACTGCTCAAGCCCCGCTTCTTCACTATACAACGGGAATCTATATTAATCGAGGGTTCGATGTCCTTCAAGTTAACTATCGTTATTCATCCCCTGACTATGATCATTTTGATCAATCTGAATTAATTAAAGCGCTTAATTTTGATATTCATACTGTTATCAACACTCTGCTCGAGAACGAATCATATGAAGATTACTATTTAATCGGAAAGTCTCTTGGGACAATAGCAGTCAGTTCTTTATTAAAAATGGAAACATTCAGCCAGGCAAAAACAGTGTGGATGACCCCGTTGCTCCATAAAGACGACGTCAGGGCTGCCATGCTGAATCATCACGCGGAAGGTTTATGTTTTATCGGCAGCGAGGATCCCTATTATCAGGAAGAGAGGTTTAATCAATTGAAGCACAACGCTGCTCTATCGTCTTTCTGTTTTCCTGAAGCTGATCATTCACTTGAATTAAAAAAAGACACACAGGGCTCTATTAAAATACTCAGTGACATCATGGATCAAATCAACTCTTTTTGACATTGTTACATTTTGAGTACTTACTACAAAAATAAGAGCTTGGGACAAAGTGTCTCAAGCTCTACGACCGGTTCACACCGCTTCAGGAGGACGCTTTCCGCAGGGACGGCGCTATAGTTAACCTCATACAACTATTATATACTGACTTATTTTAAATTTTTCGTTATTTCAAACCGCTTTTCTGCTTGTGCTAAAAAGCACCGGATCCACCGCCGCCTCCTCCAACTCCTCCGCCGCCAGCTCCTGCTGATGAGGCGTTAGAGGAACTCTGGATGGAAGCAGACTCATTAGCCGAATGAAAGCTCGGCCCTGTAACTGCAGAAAGGATGGCTA
Source organism: Jeotgalibacillus sp. ET6 (assembly GCF_029667115.1). Classification (GTDB taxonomy): domain Bacteria; phylum Bacillota; class Bacilli; order Bacillales; family Jeotgalibacillaceae; genus Jeotgalibacillus. The sequence goes on from NZ_JARUIU010000010.1 coordinate 25,795, forward strand.
GTGTTGAGATATCCACTGTATAAGCTGAGGCAGCGGAAGCAGACAACGGTTTAAAGGCAGCGATTAGTTTATCATTTTTATCCATGATATCTTTATCATTCGAGCCGAGACCATATAAATACATCCTCATCTTGTCATCTTCAGACCAATTTTCCCATTCGTCAACCGAAGTATTAAAGTAGCTGCGTTTTGCCTCTATCCACTCATTCCTAATCAAAACACCTTTAACGGTTCTTGGTGAGTAAGCAATAGCATAAGCAATAGCTGCAATCATCAGCATAACCGCAGCAAACAGCTCAGGCATCAAATCATGTAAAGGAAAAAGAACAATCAGAGGCAACATAATCAGAGATGAAAATCCTGCAGCCAGCCTGTGATTCGTTTTATTTTCATAAAGCTCATGGCCTTTCATTTCCCTGTGCACAGCTTCTTTCCATAGTGCTTCTGAGTGCTGGTACTGAGTATGATTTTCCTTTATAGAGGTGTACTGTTCTAGCTCCTCTAAAGTAAATGTATCTCCGCTTCCAATTTCATTAAAGAGCCAATTGAGCAAAATCTCTTCCTGTTCCTTCAAATCCCTGCGATGTGCAATCATAAATTCACTTTCTGTGCTTTGAATGACGTTTCCTTTTCGAACTAAGTTTAATAAAGAAGCGCCAATCGCTTCGTTAGGTAGATGGCCATTCATGTACCAAATCAAAGCAGGCAAAGACATGATCTCAGATGGTATACCTGTTCCTGAATGGTCATGGCTGCGTGCTTCTTTCTGAACAGACTTTGACCTGCGAACCCCCGTTATTATTAAATAGAGAAGATACAATCCATAAATGGCAAGCACCGAGATTCCGATTACAGCGATCAGATCACGACGTTCATTATAGGCAGCCGCCTCCTGTTCAAGAGATTCTTTTGCTGCTGCTAATTCAGCTCGAAGATCTTCTTCTGTGTTCACAATGGAAGAGCTGAACACATCAGCATCCCAGGCAGCTCTTATGTCCCCCTTTGTTTGGGCAGGCACTTTTCCGTATTCAAAACGAACGGTTCCGTCTCCCTGTATGCTTTCTTTGTCAAAAGCACGATCATAGCCAAATGCCGTCACATCACTTGTCGGCGAAGGCGGAATTAGTGCAACAGATACATTTCCATAGTCAGACTCGTTTACATCCCCAAAAAAAGCCCAATAAAATTCCGCAAGATCTCCGTTTGATTGAATAGCATCTTTGATGGTATAGGTAATGGTCACTTCGATGGTTTCATCTTCTCCTGCACGGTAAATACGATAAAGGTCATTTTCAACAGACAAATCCAGGTCTTCACCATTTTCACTTGCTTTTACGTTTTCAATAGCCGAACCATCTTTCGGCGCTAAATGACGGGTTATCCCATTAAATTCACTATCAAACTCATACGTATGTGTTTCCGTAACATTCACTTCACCCGATTCCTGAACTTCTGCTAAAATATCGAACTGTGAAATTGAATAGTCTACCGCATGGCCTTTATGTGGAAAAATAAAAAACAAAACGGCGATTAAAACTGGGATCCATTTACTGAATTTCATAGTCGTCACCCTGCCTCTCTTATTTCATTTACGGAATAGAGATTAAAAAAGTTTCATCCACTTCTTTTCAGTCAGAAATAGCAGAGAAGTAAAATTATTATAGAAAGAAGTTGAGACATCACAAGAAAAATAAACAATGAAGGAGTATTTATCATTGTTTAAGGCGGGGGAAAGCGGCAAATGTTTAAAGGGGATGAGGGGTGCTTCAGACTCTGAAGGGCAAGGCAGTAAGAAGCCCTCCCTAAAAAAAGCGTCCACTTGAAGCGAGCAAAGAGCCTGAGACAAAGTTGCCCCAAACTCTCTCCATCGTTTCACTATACTTTTTTGACCTTTACTTATTTACTGAGACCTCATGGGCGATCATGGGGAATTAAGGAATCAACAATATCTTTCCCAGTTTACCTTTATTCTTAAAATAGACTTGCGCTTCTTTTGCTTCTTCCAAAGAAAAAGTCCGGTCGATGACAGGCTTAATCTTGCCTGCAGAAATGGCATCAAGCATTTCTTTAAATTCAACCCGCGTTCCAAGAACGGATCCGTACATAGTAATATGCTTTAAATAGACCGTTCTAAAATCAAGGCTGGTTTTCTGCCCCCCGGCAGATCCGGATATACAGAACTTTCCCCCTTTCTTAAGTACTTCAAGAGAAATAGAGAACAATGCATCGCCTACAACATCCAGAACAGCATCTATCGGTCCTCCATTTACTTCTAAGATTTCCTTTGAAAGATGAGCTGATTTATACGATAAAACATGTGCAGCTCCTAATTCCTTTAATTTTTCTTCCGCAGCCATGTCTCCAACAATCGCGATCACCTTAGCTCCAAATACTTTTGCAGCTATTTGAACATTTAAAGATCCGACGCCGCCATTAGACCCAGTGACCATAACCGTTTCTCCCGGCTGAAGATGAATTTGGTTTACCATATGCCAGGCTGTTAAACCGCTGACTGAAAATACAGCGCTATCTGTATAGCTGGAAAGCGGCATCTCATAACAAAGTTCAGCAGGCCAAGCCACATACTCAGCATAGCCTCCATCGTATTCAGAACCAATAAAAGACATATCGTCTGATATATGCTCCAATCCTGCTTCTCCACTGGAGGTGAAAGGAAACAACACAACGTCTTTGTCCACCATTAGTGGATCCACTTGATCTCCAACCTTCACTACCACCCCCGTAATATCAGAGCCGGGTGTGCGGGGAAATTCTACGCCTTCCGGTTTCCAGCCTGACTTTGAGCCGGCTCCATAGGCTCCCTCTCTCATCCAGATTTCAGTGTTGTTTATTGCACACGCTTTTATTTTCACCAGAACTTCATTACTCTTAGGTTCAGGCACAGGTATGTCTACTACCTGTAATTTATCCACATCGCCATATCCGGTCACTTGAACAGCTCTCATCAATCATGGCTCCTTTCTCTAAAAACAAATCAAACCTTCATTCATTTATCTTTTCAAATAATTGATCAAAAACTCTTTTCCCACCCCATGTAAAGACAAGGCTCCATTATTTAATAAAGTCCCCCGGGGTTAATTCTTCACTTTCAATGACAATAGCCATCAAACCTTCCTCCGACCTTGTTTCATGCCATTCGTCTTTTCCCCAAAATACAGCATCTCCAGTTTTCACGGGAAAATACTTTCCGTTATTGCTTCGTACTTCCCCTTCTCCCTTTACAATCAAAAGCATCTGAGGCGTTACGGCCTGATGATAGCCGATCACTCCGTTTTCTTCAAGGTACATGCACCCGATCATGGAGTGGCTGCTGGTTTTGGTAATACGGGACATCACAAAATTGGAATCAAAAGCTTCAATACGTTTGCCGTTTTCTTTTTTAAAAGTAAAGATTTCCAACGCTATTCCTCCTTAGAATTCCGATTCCCCACAAAAAAAAGGAAAGCCTTCATAACTGGGTATCTTGTTTTGAAGGCTTTCCTCTATTAGCATTCTGCTTTTATTTTTGCTTGTTCATTTCCCATTGACCTAAAAGAAGGGTCACGATATGTGAAAACATGTCAGCACGCGTCATACGGCCGCCTGTAAAAATACCGACCGCACCCTCCTGCTGGCGAATTTCTTTTCTTTGGCTGAAGCGATCCATAACAGGCCCAAGCTCTCCGCCAAGCCGTAATTGATCCGCTACTTCATTCGGGAGGCGAATTCGTGCTCCTCCGGCCAGGATGGGCTCATCGGTATCCTTATCCTTCAATGCTCCCCAGTTGCACAGAAAAAGACCATGAGACGTCTCTACGACGCCTCCTTCCAGGCCAATCCCTAAGCGCGCGTCTGAGGTTAATAACAGAGCATTACTGGCACGATTAACTGCACCTGTCATGGTTTCTTCATCACCAAAGGGCTGCTCGCTTACTTGAGACGAAGCCTCACTGGGTTCTATACGATAAAACTCGTATGATAAAGAACAGAATGCTTTCTCAATTGCTGCAATTTTTGCTTTGTTTTGAGTGCCGGCTGCGACCACAATTGTCTCAGTCATTGAAATTATGAGTTTTGACGAATCGATTCAATCGTAGAACGATCGCAGGATTTTACAAGCTTTACAAGCAATTCTTTTGCAGCAGCATAATCATCAATATGAATCATCGAAGCATGAGTATGAATGTAGCGGGAGCAGATACCCACTACAGCACTTGGCACACCCTCATTGGAGGTATGGACTCGACCTGCGTCTGTTCCTCCGGCAGATACAAAATACTGATAAGGTATGCTGTTGGATTCGGCTGTATCCAGAACAAATTCTCTCATTCCTCTGTGCGTTACCATACTGCGGTCCAGTATACGCAAAAGGGTTCCTTTTCCGAGCTGACCGAATTCATTTTTGTCTCCAGTCATATCATTTGCAGGGCTTGCGTCCATTGCGAAGAAAATATCCGGTTTGATCAGATTAGCTGCAGTCTGCGCACCTCTGAGCCCGACTTCCTCCTGCACAGTTGCTCCGCTGTAAAGCGTAGAATTAAGGCTTTCTCCCTGCAGTTCTTTCAGCAATTCGATCGAGATCCCGCAGCCGTATCGATTATCCCAGGCTTTTGCCAGAATCTTTTTATTATTTGCCATCGGTGTAAATGGGCAAATCGGTACAATTTGCTGGCCGGGACGAATCCCCATCGATTCAGCATCTTCTCTGTCGTCTGCCCCTACATCTATCAGCATATTTTTAATATCCATTGGCTTTGCCCGCTTCTCCGGACTCAATAAATGAGGAGGAATGGAGCCAATCACACCTGTAACAGGAGCTGCATGGGTTATGATTTCAACCCGTTGTGCAAGCAGAACCTGACTCCACCATCCGCCAAGTGTCTGAAAGCGCAGCATGCCATTGTCAGTTATTCCCGTTACCATAAAACCCACTTCATCCATATGTCCAGCTGCCATTACAACAGGTCCATCCTGAGGACCTTTTTTCAGTCCAAAAATGCTCCCCAGTCCGTCCTGTACGATTTCATCGGAGTATTTGGAAAGTTCCTGTTTCATAAAAGCCCGGACCGCATGCTCGTTGCCCGGCGCTCCTGGAAGCTCTGTTAACGTTTTAAATAAATTCAGTGTATCTTGATTCACAAAAAAATCCCCTCTCGTATTTACCTGCCATATGTAGATTCACGTTTATTTTACAGAACTTTCTTTCGACTTGCCACTGTTTAGAACAATTCAGCCGGAATGGAAAAGATAGGTGATTTACACAGAAGAATTCTGTATACTTAGGATAGTTTGAGCAATTCGGAGGTGAGATCAAATGAATTGGAAGGATGTTACGATTGGAGCAGCAGTCGGCCTGGCTGCCGGGTATGCCATCAGCCAAGGCACGTCAAAAGCAGTTTCTGTTCCTGCTGATAAAGTACTTCAGGACGTTAAAAATCAATTTAAAAAGCGCGGATCAATTGATGGTTCATGGATTCAAATGAAACCTGAAGAGCATGAAATTCTTGCAGTTAAAAACCAGGTTTACCGCGGGGGCATCTCCCGTCATCAAGGCAATGAGTTAGAGCAGTTTGAATTTATTGCGGATGCAAAAACGGGCACTGTAATGGACGTTTATAAAATTTGAGAGTAAAAAAAGCCTGGGATAACTATCTCAGGTTTTATCACCGGATCACGGCGCTGAGCCTTTTTAGGGCTCTGCCCTGTAAAGGCTCAGCTTGCCGTCATATCCTCCAGGGAGTCACAACCCTCCGCTCCCCTAATACTACTAAAATTTACTGCCTCATTTTTAAACTTTTTTAAGTATGTCCCCCACCTCTTTTTAAAAGTCTGGCGCGAAGAAAAAATTGACATACTACGAAATAGGGAGGGGCCGACGAATGGCAACAGTCAGACTGCTAGTCATATTGTTTATCTTTTTTATAATCTGTACGGTCATCATTACATGGGGCATGTTTACAAATACAGCACATCCAGCATTTTTCCCTTTTGTCTTATTTTACATTGCCCTTCTTTTTGGTTTATCGATACTTTTCATCGTAAAAGGGGCTATTCAGTTGAAGAATAGTTCCGCTGAGACGCTTAAAAAGAGCGTAATTCGTTTTTTAATGTCTTTTCTTTCATTCAGCTGCTTTGTCTGCTTATTTTATTTACTTTTCGCACCGGAACTTCTTGATGTCAGCCGATTATTTTCAATTTCAGTTGGATTGGCGGCTGGAACAGCTCTTTTTGATGTCATGGGTTGGAAAGATCAAGCAAAGCAGTAATGTTCTAATATTCTTGCAGATGACGGGGCTACACACCTTTCCGCCAAATGCCTCCATCACATAAAACAAATCCATTATGTTCATAGAAAGATGTGTGCTTAGAAGCAAAGGTTACAGTGACGATCTCTATTCCATGCTTTCCAGCTTCATTGAGCAGCGTTGAGACCAGTTTCCCGCCAAGGCCTCTTTGATGGTAGTGAGGATGAATCATGACATCCTCCAAATATCCATGTTCAAGACCGGTCCCTGCCACATACCCGAATCCGATAAGCAAACCTGTTTCATTGCGGATCCCTGCCCAGAAATTACAGCGTTCAAGCAGAAGAGGATAATCTTGATCCCTCCTGCCCCAGCCGACAGCCTCCCTTAGATCAGGCACTTCAGTTATACCGACAGGAAGATTGATTTCTGGTGTCATTTCAACTTTCCCCTCCTTAAAAGATTTTTTCGCAGGTTAGCAGAAAGGAATTTTCATCCGATGCGTCTAAACGCTGAAAGTAGAGAGCAAAATGGCCTACGTCTAAATCTGAGACAACTTATTCTTCTTTATTAATCACCAAAAGATTGTCTTTTTACAGAATCAATTATTTCCTTTCCATCCTGATCCCATTTCACTGCTCTATAAAAAGAATCATGGTAAAAACTGAACCACCAGTTTTCTTGCATTCCATGTTTAATCCATTTCTGCTTTGCTGCTATTGAATTCATAGGATAGTCGTCATAGGCTAGAACCCATAAAGGATTTTTGTGGGCGTGGGTAGGCATCAAATCTGCCATATGAATCATCGTTTCCCCGTTTTGTTCCAATAGCACGATGCAGTGTCCATCACTGTGACCACCCGTATGAACCATTTTTAAACCTGGCAAAATCGATATTTCTCCACTAAACGTTACGACTTGATCCTCGATTGATTTCCAGTTTTCTTCCCAGTATGTATTTTTCGAGCGAATATTCGGGGCTCTCATTTCATCCCATTCAACGTTTGATGCGTATATTTTTGCATTTGGAAAAGCCGAAACCAGATGGTTCCCTTCTTTGCGGGTTAATCCGCCGGCATGGTCAAAATGCATATGCGTCATTACGACAATACCAATATCCTCTGCTTTGATCCCGAGCTCCTTAAGGGATTTTGTTATATGTGATTCTCTCGTCACGCCATAGTTTCGTTTCTGCTTATCACTTAACTTTCCAGTTCCTACACCAGATTCGAGCAAAACCCTGTGCCCGTCCATTTCAATCAGAATGGGCTCAGTAGGCAGTTCAATTTGATTTTGATCGTTCGCAGGGTATTTTTTTGACCACAGCGGTTTTGGAACCACACCAAACATAGCACCGCCATCCATGTTAGTGACTCCGCCATCGAGCCATCTTAGTGTCCATTCTCCAAAGCTGAACGAATCCATCTTCACCACTCCTTTAATTGAATGCGCTTCCAGCATTAGTATATCAAAAAAACAGAACGTCATCGAAACGTTCTGCCGGAAATCTATTGATACTGTACTTCACAGCGGTAAATGCGCTGCCCTTTGTTAGAAAACTTTTCTTCATACTCGGTCATGATGTTACCTTCAAAATCACTTTTATGAAGATCAAGGCTCACGTATGTTAATAAAAGACCATACGCAGAAAAGCTTTGAAGGGAATATTCAAATAAGCCCTGGTTATCGGTTTTAAAATGAATCTCCCCTTTTTCAGGAAGAACCGTTTTGTATAAATCCAAAAACTTTTTATAGGTTAATCTTCTTTTTTCATGACGGTTTTTTGGCCACGGGTCAGAAAAATTCAAATACACACGATGAACTTCTCCCTTTTCAAAAACAGCTGTCAGGTCTTCTGCGTTGATATTCAACAGCTTAACGTTTGGAAGATCAGCTTCAATAACTCGATCAAGCGCTGTGACAATCACGCTTTCAGAAAGTTCGATGCCGATATAGTTCACATCCGGATTGGCTCGAGCCATCTCTGTAACAAAGCGGCCTTTCCCCGTTCCTACTTCGATGTGTAAAGGATTGTGATTACCAAAATCCTCTGACCAATTTCCCTTAACATTTTCAGGGACAGGCACTGCATAGTGAGGGTAATCTGCAAGCCGCTCGGCAGCCCAGGGTTTATTTCTCGTTCTCATTTTCTTGCACCTCTTCTTCTCATTAAAAATAGCCTCGGCATTTTTCTAAATGGTTCTTTAGAAAAGGCACCGGGCTATTTCTTATTCTCATTCGGACAGTCACTTTGAAAACACCGCTGCAAAAAGTTCATCCATTTGGCTACGTCATGCAGACGGCCTTTATCTTTTTGCCACTGCAGCATAAAAAGGGCCTGGCATACTGCATACCATTTCATGCGGATGCGGAAGTGATCGGTTAGTGTTTCACCATATTGTTCCATCCACTGTGCCCAGTCTTTTTCCGGTATGTACCAGTATAAAAGCATCCCGACGTCTACAGCGGGATCTGCCAGCATAGCGCCATCCCAGTCAATTAAAAACAGTTCATCCACTTCAGACAGCAGCCAATTATTATGATTTACATCACCATGGCACACCACATAGTCGCCAGTCGTTACTTTTTTGGCATGCTCGTGTAAAAATTCAATAGCTTCCCGTACCGGTTTTAGCATGTTTAATTCTATATCCAGTGTGGACTTTACCTCGTCCAGCATCACAAATGCTTCATACGGTTCTTTTCCTAAACGGCGCAGCATGGAAGTCAGTGCTTTGGAGCTGTGAATTTTTTTAAGCAGTTTTCCCACTCTTGCTCCTGCCATTTCATCTGCCTTCAGTTCACGTCCGTTAAGCCAATGCTGGGCTGTTATTACATCACCATTCTCAAGACGCTTTGTCCATTTTAAGCGAGGGACAATTCCCTCTGCTGAAAGGACAGCAATGAAAGGGGAAGAATTGCGTTTTAAGAATAGTTTTTCTTCATCAAGCCGTGCGAAAAAAGCTTCACCAGAGGCCCCGCCTGCCGACATGATTTCCCATTCTTTATCAAACAAGTGTTCCAAATTCATTCACCTTCTACGTCTTTGTCTTTGAAGAAAATTTTCCGTTTAAGCTTTAATCCAGTCGATGCTCTAAATTTATAAGTCGGCTTAGCAGCACTTGCATCATTTTCATTAAAAAATAAAAAAAGATAGCTATTGGTGCTGTAAAAGACAATAGCTATCCTTTTTAAAATTCTATCGTTTAGAGGGTGCTTTCGTCAAGACCCTTGTTTTTTCGATGGAACAAATGACCAGCTTTTCGGTTCTACTTCGACATAAAGCGGATGATTTCGAATTAAGCTGCCCCCGAACTCTCCGTCGGCATGAATGAGAGCCTGTTCTTCTGTTTCAACTTTTATCTGTTTTCCCTGTTCCGTTGTCACCTCTTTAAATCGCAGATGACCACCAAAAAACACAGAAAGAAAGACAGTAAGAAATTTCAGGCGTGATAACTGGTGCACGATTGTCAGATCAAGCAATCCGTCATCAGACCTCGCATGAGGGGCAATCATCATGCCCCCTCCATAGTAAGGCTGATTAGCTATTGTAATAAACCAAACCTTTTCCAGCTCCATCGTTTTGCCATCGATTTGGACCTTCATAGACTGAGGTTTATAGCTTATAAGATGATAGATCAAATAGTAAACATAAATCAATTTTCCCAATTTTATTCGATTCAGCCATTTTTTAAACCCGGAACGGTTCGACGAATTTGCCACTGCTGCATCAAATCCAATTCCAAGATTATTAACAAACCACCCGGTCTTTAGTCCTTTGAAACGTGCAGCGTCATGTTTTTCATTCCTGCCGTCCCAACATGATAGTTCTTGAAATGATTCAGGAGAAAGAGGAAATGAAGGAAAATGACGTGCAAAATCATTGCCCGATCCTGCTGCAATGCACGCTGCAAATGCATGGGGGAACCCAGCTGTCGCATTGACCAGCTCATGCATCGTCCCGTCTCCCCCAATCCCTGCAAAAAGCGTCTCTTCATGAACATGGTTTTCACAGTAATGTCGAATTTTTTCAACTGCCTCATAAGGAGCTGCAGTAACCCAGTATTCGATTGAATTCGCTTCACACATATTCTTTACAGCTAAAAACCGCTTATAAGCATAGCCGTTTTTCGCATGGGGGTTCACGATAAAAATCACTTTCATTCTGAATTCTCCAACCTATCCGTCTCCTGATCATCTTCAGACCACATCATTCTTCTCACAGAAGTAGTCTGCGTAAGGTCCAATACAGTCTTAACCGCCCGAAGCTGAGCACTTTTTAAAGGCGCGCGCATGCTTCTTTGCTGGGAGAACCAGGCGGGAAAACTCTTTTTATCAAGCAAGGTTAACCCGTATGGAGCATCTTTAAAATCAATGTATCCATTCCTGGATATTATTGCTTTTTTGATTGGAAAGTCCAGATCCTGCTGATTAAATAATCCCTTAATAATGGTTTCGGTCCTATCCAGGGAAATAGATGGATTTAGCATTCTTTTTTCCTGTTCACCCGATTTTATGGTCCAAAAACGATCCATTGAACCAAGATAGGCGGATTGATCGGCATTTTCCAGAAGAGTAATGCACCAAAGTTCCGTAGGGGTAAATACCAGAACATCCAATTCAATAGGTGCCTTTTTGATGAGCATAACAGGTTCATACATAACAAGATACGTATCGGGAAATCGCTGAAGAAAAAAACGAAGCGGTTCTTCTCTTGCGTATTTGCCATCTACATATGATTTTTCTGTGAGTGTAGAACTCGCCCATTTCAGCTGAATAGTATAAAGCTGATCCATATAAAGATGCTTTAAATCTTCAATGGTGTCAGGGCGATAATACACTTTCGGCTCAAAAGTAAAGGAGTCACTTTCTGACGGCTGTTCTGCCGATTCAGACAGAGGATGCTCCTCTTCTTTCACCCAAATCTTCCTAAAGCGTTTAACGAGACCCTCTTTACCTTGAATATCATTTCTAAACTGCTTCGCATCTTCGTCATTTAAAAAAACAGAGCCTTCTTCCCATTGCTGTTTAATTTTAGACCATTGCTGTTTTTTTAATCGGACAAATTGTGATGGATAACGAATGCTGTCTTTTTCATATCTGGAAACATAGTCCTGCAATTTAATCAATTGTGCCACTTTGCCACTCCTCTTTTTAGAGGTCTCTGTTTATCTTAATCTGCACTGAGATACGACTTCATACTTAGGGGTTTCCTGGGGATGAATGCGGTACAGGCAGACCGATGAGACTTTCATATCAAACGGAATAAAATTTTCAGGCGGATGAAATTTTTTTGATCCCTGCCATTTTTTTGCAATCGTAATATGCGGTCTGAACGGGCGGTCTTCCGATTTCAGTCCGGCTGATTGAATGATTTTCTGCACCTGGTCGTATAAAGGCTGAATTTCATCCGCCCGATTCGGGCCGACCCAAAAAATACGCGGAGATTCTTTTTCTCCGAATGTATGGATGTGATTAATTCTTATTGAAACACTTGGAGAAGCGGGAATCGTTTCTTTCATTTGCGTCTGGATCTCTGCCAGCGCTTTTTCTGAAACAGCTCCCAAAAATGCAAGAGTAATATGAAGATCCTGTTTATGCGTCCATTGCTTAAAATCAAGCGTTTCCTGCCAACTGCTTTTTTGATTTTCAATTTTTTCTTTGACAAAAGGAGAAAGTTCAATCGCTATAAAATAATGTGGTGTGGACATGAATGACACCTCCGTTAAACATTTCCTTTTTTATTTATTATACCGCTGTTCGTCCATTTGGTATATCTTTTAGAGCAAGTAGACATAATTGATTGACGAAGTCGTTACAGGTAGAATATAAAGAGTTATCAATGGATCGAAAGTTTGAAAGGATGATGAAGATGAAAGTCGTTCAAAATATAGCAGAATTAATTGGAGATACCCCTCTTGTTAAGCTTAACCGGCTTCAGCCAAAAGGGGGCGCTGCGGTCTATGCAAAGCTGGAGTATTACAATCCGAGCAAGAGCGTAAAGGACCGTGCAGCGTTTAACATGATGATCGAAGCAGAAAAGCAGGGGCTTTTAAAAACGGGCTCAACGATTATAGAACCGACCAGCGGCAATACAGGGATTGGAATTGCGATGAATGCTGCTGCCAGAGGCTACCGGTCTATTCTTGTCATGCCCGACACGATGACTTCTGAACGGATTAATCTTTTAAAAGCTTACGGCGCAGAAGTTGTGCTTACGCCTGGTGATGATAAAATGCCCGGCGCCATTAAGAGAGCAAAAGAGCTTGCTGAAGAGATTCAGGACAGTTTCCTGCCTATGCAATTTGACAACTCAGCCAATCCGGATGCACACCGTCATTCAACCGCTTTAGAGATAATGGAAGCAGTGAAACAGCTGAATAAACCACTTAGTGCATTTGTTGCTACAGCAGGTACAGGAGGCACGATCACGGGTACAGGGGAAGTTTTAAAAGAAGCCTTTCCTGAACTGCAGGTGCATGTAGTAGAGCCTGCCGGATCACCTGTTTTATCTGGAGGAAAACCCGGTAAACACAAACTTGTAGGAACCAGCCCAGGCTTTATTCCCTCTATCTTAAATCAATCTGTATATGATCAAATTCATAAGATTGAAGATGAGGATGCTTATGAAATAACGCGCAGACTAGCCCGCGAAGAAGGAATTCTTGTTGGTCCATCCTCTGGTGCTGCCTGTTATGCAGCGCTTGAGACCGCAAAAAATATGCCGGAGGATTCTGTCGTTATTTTTATCGCTTGTGATACGGGTGAACGGTATCTATCAAGTGATTTGTTCCGATTTGAATCATAATGGATGTTATGGCTGAGACTAATTGAGTTCCAGCCGTTTTTTCTGCAAAAATCGAATAATTTATTCAATATCAGTTTTCCTGCTCCGTTTATTTTTTTAGTCTAATTTCATTTAAAAAACTGCATCTCACCCAGTCAGAAGTTTCTTCCGACTGGGTGAAATGCAGCTGCATGCATTTATTATCTTTCAACCTTTACTAATTCTCCACATTGTTCCTGAATGGAAGCTTTAAACACTGATTGCAGTTTTTGGGTCCATTCACCAGGCGCAGCATTTCCTACCGCTTTCCCGTCAATCTGCACGATAGGCATTATTTCAGCTGTCGTGCTTGCAATAAATACCTCATCAGCCGCTTGAAGGTCATCAAGCGTGAAGGCTTCTTCTTTTACTTCCAGTCCGATTCCAGGACATAATCGGATCAGTTCCCTGCGCGTAATGCCATTTAAAATCAAATTTGTTGCAGGATGTGTAAAGAGCTTATTATTTTTAATGATAAATGCGTTGGAAGAAGAGCCTTCTGTTACCGTGCCTTCCCGGTGCAAAATCGCTTCAAAGCTGCCTTGAGAGTATGCTTCCTGTTTAGCCAGAAGGTTTCCAAGCAGGTTTAAACTTTTAATATCGCATCTTAACCAGCGTACATCTTCTGCAATAATAGCGGTGACTCCTTCATTCATTTGAGCTTCAGGTCTGGCTACTTCTTTTGTATAAGCAGTAAAAACCGGTTTTCCTTCTAAAGGAAATTGGTGCTGACGGGCAGATGCTCCGCGTGTCACCTGCAAATAGATGGTTCCGGTATGAAGATTGTTTTTTTCAACAAGCTTGTAAAGGTTTTCTGTCAGCTCTTCTTTTGTAAATGGAAGTTCAAGCCTGATCTTTTCAGCAGATTCAAACAGACGTGTGATGTGTTCTTTTCCAGTAAACATCTTCCCGCTGTAAATTCGGATGACTTCATAGACGCCATCTCCAAATTGATATCCACGATCCTCGATATCCACGGTGCATTCCTCACGCGAAACAAATTGATCGTTGTAAAGTACTATTGTCATTTCACTCACTCCTTTTCACTAGTTGAATCACTGATCGTCCTTTAAGTGAACGGGTCCCGGTTACCCTTTATCCCCAGCAAAATAAAGAAGATTATTTTACGCAGGCAAGCTCATAAATGGCTTGGGCATAAATAGCTGTAGCTTTCAAAAGATCCTCAATTTCAATATATTCATCCTTTTGATGAGCTACATCCGCTCTGCCCGGAAAAAGAGCGCCAAACGCGACACCTTTTTCAAGCGACCTGGCATACGTTCCGCCGCCGATGGCTAAAAGCTCCCCTTTTTGATTGGTCTGCTCTTCATATACGCGAAGCAGCGTCTGAATAAAAGGATCATTTCCATCTACATGGTGCGGAGGTGAATCATCGATATTTTTAATTTCAATTTCTTCTTGATCAAGCATGGAAGTCAGCTTGGAAAGCGCATTTTTCATATCATATGTAACCGGATAGCGGACATTCAATCCGAAATAAGCCTCTTCTTTACTGTATCGGATTTTCCCAGTATTAACCGTCAAATCACCGCTGATTTCATCACTGCCTGTTAGACCAAGATTGTGTCCTCTTGAGTCGTGATGAAGCATTGTTTGAGCGAATCGGCAGAATGCACGTGCGTTTACATCGAGTTCAAATTGTTCGAGAAAAGAAAGTAACGCAAGGCCAGCGTTAACCCCGTTATCAGGCTCCATTGCATGAGCGGATTTTCCATACAATTCAATGGTTAAATCGCCGCCTTCAATAAAGTAATCCCCATTCAGTTCATTTTCCTTTAAATACTCCTCAAATTCCTGAAGCAGGTATGTCTGGTCCAAAACGGGAATTAAAACAGCTTCTGCACGATCCGGAACCATATTGTACCTTTCACCTGACACAAATGACCGCATTTCCATATGTGGTGCTTTTTCATCCTTCAGATTCTTGTTGAAAAATAAGTCAAAGTCGATAATTCCTTTTTCAGCGTGAATAATAGGAAAATCTGCATCAGGTGCAAAACCGATCGATGGCATTTCTTCGTGCTCAAAATAATGATCCACACAGCGCCATTTACTTTCCTCGTCTGTACCGACAATCATTCGTACCCGCTTATCAAATGAAACGTCCAAATTACGGAGAATTTTCATGGCCATATAGGCAGCAATGGTCGGACCCTTATCATCAATGGCTCCTCTGGCATAAAGCCTTCCATTATCCACGACTCCTTTAAAAGGCGGGACAGACCAGCCATCACCTGCCGGCACCACATCTACATGACAGAGAACTCCAAGTATGTCACGACCCTCTCCCATTTCAATATGCCCTGCAAGATTTCCGGTGTTTTTCGTGATAAAACCGTCTTTATCCCCCTGTGAAAGCATCCACTCCAACGCATCTTTTACAGGCTGGCCCAAAGGTGCTTCTTCGGTTGTATTCTCTTCGTCTAAGATACTCGGAATCTGAACGAGCTGCTGAAGGTTTTCAATGATTTCCTCTTTATGCTTTTCAACTTCTTCTGTCCATTGAATGGGCACTGAATCTTCACCCCTTTTTCGTAATGTCTATCATTATAATCGATTGTTCTGTGACAAGCACGTATTGTTTGACTGCGTTGAAGAAATTGTCTGACGTTCATTTACTTATAGGAAAAGGGCAGTCAAGGCTATTAACACAATTGGCGTGAACATAACCGCAGCAGTCCAGTTTTTACCTTGCTCATAACTTTTATCGAATCTATATTTAACTCCTATCGAATGTTTCTCAATAAGCGTTTCCCACATCATTTTATGAATGGCACTACAGCCTAAAGCTAAAAGCGCAGCTGCAGCAATAAACAGCCAGCTGATTGGAATGAAAATGGCAGCTAAAACAATGAGTGCTAAAATGCGAAGATAATAATAAATAAATTTTGGGTTTCTTATATGATGCTTTAAAAAGAGCTCCAGCATTCCGGTCACAGGAGTCATTGGTCTAATGATCCGTCTGGATTTGCGAAATAGCAATGGTCTAGTTCTGAATTTCGTATGGGGCGGCGTCTCCACTTCTTTAGAGAGGCTGAAAATCAACCGTATCCATCGCACCTTCCATTTTGCTTCCTGCAATCCGTGATTTGGCAGCCATTTCGGGTCAGCCATTGTCCTATTGAACACTCTTCTAACTAAATAAAAAAGCAAAGGTACAGCTATGAGCACAAGCAGCGGGGTATAAGCGATTCCCGCTAGAATTAATGTACAGAAAATGAAGAGCGATCCGAGAAAAGCTGCACCTCTCCATCCATTTTTAAATCCTGCAAATGAAAAGTTAATCCAGGAAAGGCATACTTTACAGAGTGTTCGAATAATAGTCAGCATAAGCAGCAGCAGGACATTTTGAAGAATCGTTGCATCTAACAATCCAACTGTATAAGGCAATAACAAAATGAATGCCGCAAAACTGAAAACAAAAGAGGCAAAATAGTTATAAAACCATGCAGACTGTAGAATTTGGTTAATCCATTCCGGACGTTTTGTAAGAAACACTGAATCTGCTTCAAAAAGGTATGTACGCCATTTTCCGGACAGAGTGAAAAGGAAAAACAACAGTACCCAACTAAGCGGGTTGATCATGTCAAACCACTCAGGAGGGTGGATCCAAAGCGACCTGTAAAATAAGCCACTGAAGAAGAGGGCTGGAAAAATCAAATATAAGACAATTGTCCAGTCCATGACACTTGACCAGACATCTTTTTGATAGCGCCAATCTTTCTTTAATCGATCTCTGAAAAGCGTAAGAGGCATGATTAAAGATCTCCTTCCGGAATGCAGTCGTACAATGTTCCATCAGGCACATCACAGGCTTCCAGCACTTCAGAGAGAGTACCTGATACATAGATGGCGCCTTGACTCATAATCAAAATCCGGTCCGCTATTCTTTGGGCCGTATCAAGTACGTGGGTGCACATCAAAATACCGGCTCCTCTTTGACGTTCCTCTTGAAGCGTTTCTAAAAGCAGCTTTACAGCAGATGGGTCGAGTCCCATAAAGGGTTCATCAATGATCCATAAAGAAGGCTTCGACATAATGGCTAATATAAGCATGGATTTTTGCTGCATACCCTTGGAAAAGGACCCCGGCAAATCGTGAATGACACGCTCTAGGCGAAATCGCGACAGCCATGACTGAACGAGCGGCTCCCAGTCTGATTTTTCAAGATCTTCAACCGCAGCAACAAATTCAATATGCTCCCATAGTGTTAAGTCTTCATAAAAAACCGGTCTTTCCGGAATAAATGAGTAGCGGATTCCTTTTTTTATCTCTGCTTCTCCATCAAGAAATGGCAGCTGACCCATAATCGCTTTTATGGTTGTGCTTTTTCCTGCTCCGTTTGCTCCGATCATGGCAACAAGCTCTCCCGGTCCAACAGAAAAACGAACATTTTCAATTCTTGCATCATTTGGCGCATAACCGCCTTCTTTTATGTCAACATTCAGCATTTTTTTCAACAACTCCTTCTCTCTTTAATACGGAAGCATCAGGAAAAGGGAGTCATTTTTTCCAAAACATCCTCCAAAATAAACTTGTTTAAATGTAAATACCATGTAAAAACTGTCCTTTGGACTAGAAAAATCAATCAATTAATTGTACAATGAAATTGTCAGACAATGAGATTGTCGAATTTTAACGAAAAGGGGCTGTCGTGAGGCAACCAAAAAAATGTGTCGTTGAGCGATACTCAACAAAGAAGTTCATTGCAGTTATTGCCCATGAAAAAAAGATGAGGGAGAGTGGTTTTTTGAAACCAACTACGAATCGGATGCTGACTCGCATCAAATCTGTGTACATGTTCATCAAAGAAAATGGAACGGTAACAACAAATGATTTGGTTGATGAATTTGGCATCACACCTCGCACCATTCAAAGAGATTTGAATGTGTTAGCCTATAACGATTTAGTGAGCAGTCCTAGTCGTGGCAAATGGACGACGACACACAAAAAAGTAAAAATTTCGTAAGAAAGCTAAAGACAGCTCTTTCCGTTTTTCGGAAAGGGCTGTTTCATTTATTCCCCATTTTGAAGTTGTTCAAGCTCATGTGGCGTCAACTCTCGGAATTCGCCGAGTCCAAGTGAAGGATCCAGTTTCAGTGAGCCCATCGAAAGCCGTTTTAAATAAGTGACTTCCTTGCCAACCGACTGAAACATTCGTTTAACCTGATGAAATTTTCCCTCCATAATGGTCAGTTCAATCTCTGAGACCGTCCCTGATTTAATAATGACTAAATCAGCAGGTTTTGTTACATACCCGTCATCGAGCATGACTCCCTTTTTAAACGCTTCAGCATCCTCGCTTGTTACTTCCCCTTCAATGGTTGCAAAATACGTCTTAGGAACATGTTTTTTTGGCGACAGCAGCTGATGGGAAAGCTGTCCGTCATTTGTTAATAAAAGCAAACCTTCCGTATCTTTATCCAGGCGACCAACCGGAAAAGGGTCAAAAACAGATAGTTCCACAGGTAAAAGGTCGATTACCGTCTCATGCTGCCGGTCTTCAGTTGCTGAAATAACACCAGGTGGTTTATTTAATAAAACATAAATAAACTCACGGTAAATAATTTTTTCTCCGTTTACAGTCACTTCCTCTTTAAAAGGGTCAATCTGCATTTTACCTTCTTTTGCAGGCGTTCCTTCTACAATTACGGCACCAGATTTCAATAATTTCTTCATTTCTTTTCGGCTGCCATAGCCCATATTTGCCAGTAGTTTATCTAATCTCAAAGAACTTCCTCCTTTTTTGCAAACCAAAAGCCGGCTTATGAACCGGCTTTTTTGGGATTATGATGTAAAACGCTTGCGAAGTCTCGTGATGCGGTCTCCAAAGAGCTGATCTGCTAAACGTGTTTTCAAGCTTAAAACAAAATAAACAAACGCTCCAACAGCACCGCATATCGCGAGGATGAGCAAAGCCTGCAGCCTGCTTTCCGGGTTCATAAATGATGCAAGCCCGAAGTAAATGATCAAAACGGGCACGGCCATGACGACATTGAAAATAATCATAAGCATTGTGCGTCTTACCACTTTACGGTACTTGTATGCAGCAAAATGACGCAGAACAAGCAGGTTAATCATGATCGCTGCCAAATAGCCAATGGCTGTCGCAAGCACTGCCCCCTGCACTTCAAAGAGCTGCACAAGCGGTATATTGATTGACAGCTTGACAAGAAGACCAACAAGCAAACTCAGAACGCTCCAACGCTGTTCATTAATTCCCTGCATCATAGCAGCTGTTACGGTATATAAGGCAAAAAGAATGGCCACGGGTGAATACGTCCGCAGCACATCAGTGCCAAGTTCACTGTACCCATAGAATACGGTATAAGCCGGTTCAGCCAGCAAAGAAAGTCCGATCGCAGCCGGCATGGTTAGAAACAATAGAATTTGAAAGGTTTGATCCAGCTGCTGATTTAAAGAGTTCCAGTTCCCTTTTGAAAAGGTGCTGGTGATGACAGGAATCAAAGTCATCGCAAAGGCTGTGGCGAGAGAAACCGGGATAATCACAAGTTTATGGGTGGTAAATGTCAGAATTCCAAACTGAAAATCGGATACTGCTGCAAGGCCAATTTCAGCCATGGCACGGTTAAAGGTAAGAATATCCATTAGTTGAAAGAGCGGATTGGCCACTCCTACCAGGACAAATGGAATCGAGTACAGAATTATTTCCTTGTACATTTCTTTCAGTGATACGTCCACCTTGCCCCGATCCTTCTCAAGCATTTTATCCAAATGAGGCTTTCGTTTAAAGTAATACCAGATTAATAAAGCTAAACTCGCAGCTCCTCCAACAAACGCACCAAACGTTGCGACAGCAATTGCGGTAGTAATGGAACCATCCATTATATAGAGGACAACATATACGCCGATGAGCAAAAAGACGATTCGAACGATTTGCTCCACTACATTTGAAATAGCTGTAGGCCCCATCGACTGATGACCCTGGAAAAATCCCCGTATTAAACTCATAAATGGAATAATAATAAGGGCAAAGCTTACAGCACGTATAACAGTCGTGACCTGATCAGCCGATATCTTCTGTTCGGTTGCCGGGATTGCCAATTCAGCAAAAAATGGTGCAAACAGAAACATGATTAAAAAAGAAATAAAACCTGATAAGGTCATGAACCATAGTCCGGACCTGAACAGCCTTCGTCCAATTTCATACTCCTCGAGTGCATTATATTTAGCAATAAATTTTGAAACCGCAAGCGGAACACCCGCCGTTGCGATGGAAAGAAAGATTGTATAGGGAACATATCCATATGAATAGAGCGATACCGGCCCTTCTTCATTTCCCAGAAGAGCATAAAAAGGAATGACATAAAACAGCCCTAAAAATTTCGATATAAACGTTCCTAACGTTAAAATAAAGGTTCCTCTTACTAATGTTGATGTGGACATTTTGATCTATTCACTTCCTAATCTAAGGAAAACTCATATTTCGACACTAACCAATAGTGTACTACTCCATCCTTTGAATGACAATTGATTTTCTGTTATGAATAAGAGAAATGATTGAACATCCAAACTGAGCAGGATAAAATAAGGCAAGTGAAAGTACAGGAAAAGATGGTGAAAAAATATGAAGTATGATGTGATCGTTGTAGGAGGAGGACCTTCCGGGCTGATGGCTGCTATAGCCGCCGGGGAAAAAAAGGAACATGTCCTCCTTGTAGATAAAGGAACAAAGCTTGGAAAGAAACTTGCGATTTCAGGCGGCGGCAGATGCAATGTAACGAACCGCCTTCCAGTCGATGAAATTATCAAACACATTCCAGGGAATGGGCGGTTTTTATACAGTGCCTTTTCTGTTTTTAACAATGAAGATATTATTGAATTTTTTGAAGGCCTCGGAGTTGCGCTGAAAGAGGAAGACCACGGACGCATGTTTCCCGTATCAAATAAAGCCCAGTCGGTAGTGGATGCCCTGCTGCGCAGACTTGGAGAATTGAACGTGGAGATCCGAACGAATGTCGAGGTTCGGGATCTTTTAGTCGGCGACGGGGAAGTTGAGGGCATTTCTTTAGTAAACGGAGATGAAATAAATGCGGACGCTGTTGTTCTTGCAGTTGGCGGAAAGTCCGTCCCTCAAACCGGTTCAACCGGGGATGGCTATCCATGGGTTGAAAAAGCGGGACATACAGTGACCGAACTGTTTCCCACTGAAGTGCCGCTTCTGTCACAAGAACCCTTTATACAAAATCGCGAGCTTCAGGGACTTGCTCTCAGAGGAGCTGCCGTCAGTGTGCTTAACAAAAAAGGAAAGCCGCTGGTAACTCATAAAATGGACATGCTCTTTACTCACTTTGGTTTATCCGGGCCAGCCATACTGCGCTGCAGCCAGTATGTAGTCAAAGAAATGAAAAAGCAAAAAGGCGAGCCTGTAACGATACGGATCGACGCCGTTCCTTCTATTAAAGGAGAAGAGCTTTTTCAGCAGATGCATAAGGAAGCAAAGGAAGAAGCAAAAAAAGCGGTCAAGAATGTGTGGAAGGGGAAAATTCCGGAGCGTTATCTTCACTTTTTAATGGAACGCGCAGAAATTGATCCTGATCAGCAGGCAGGAACCATCGCTGGCGATAAAATCCGGCTGATGGCCCAGCTGATGACATCCTTTGAGCTTTCCGTCAACGGAACACAATCCATTGAAAAGGCTTTTGTGACCGGAGGCGGCGTATCTGTTAAAGAAATCGAACCGAAAACGATGCACTCGAAAAAATGCAAAGGATTGTTTATTTGCGGTGAACTTCTGGATATCCATGGCTACACCGGCGGATATAACATCACCTCGGCGCTCGTAACAGGACGTTTAGCAGGAACGAATGCAGGCGACATTGGATAATAGGATTGGCAGAGGCTGGGACAAATTCGTCTCAGTCTTCTTTTTTTGCTTGTAAAGAAAAGAAGTCTTTAATTTTGTTTGCCGTTTCTTGTGCGCTCAAGTTTGTGTTGTCTATTTTTATATAATGTTCTTTTTGTATTTCTCCCGGCATGGAGTTTAGCCGGTGTTTCTGAACCGACTCCAGCAAGTTCTCTTCAGATTGTTTTATATTTCTTTTCGTCGGCTTTTCCTGAAGACGGTGAGGGCTTACATTTCGTTCCAGCCTTTCTTTCAGGTCGGCTTCGAGCTCCACATAGTAGACCTCTCCCCCATTTTCAGTAAAAATGGAACTGACCGTTTCAAGAAACTCCCAATCCCCCCGCAAATCAAACGCCCATACAAAGGTGAAAATTAATCCGTATTGATCCGTCCTGGCATACTCCTTAAAAATTTCCTCGCGAAATAATGTGGTTAACCTCCACATTTCGGGGCTGAAATCAAATAACGGAACAAGTAAATCAATCGTCATATGGTTGTGAAACAATTTTAAGTCTGTAATTTTTGCTAGTTCCTGCCCTACTGTCATTTTACCGACAGCCTGCGGTCCGAATAACAAGACGATTTTCATCCAACTTCTCCTTTAAATTTGTTTTGTATTTTCATGATTCGAAGCGTTTTTAAACTCTGGTAAGACAATGATACATACAATTATTTCAAATTCTCTATTTATACGCAATATTTATAAAATCATTTCAAGTACTCTATCAAGAGCTGAATAATTAGCAGGAGGGTAATAATCCGGAGCATTGGTTTTACATATCCGGCTTTCATTCGTTGAGCAAGTCTTACTCCTGTTTGAGCACCAATCCAGGAACCCGCCATTAAAGCGAGTGTCAGTCCCCATATGATGTGACCTGCTGTAATATAAACTGCTGCTGCCCCAATGCAGGATGAAAAAGTGGCGAGACGGACAAGTCCTACCGCCTTCAAATATGAAATTTCAAGCCAGCTGAATAAATAAAGCATCAGCGTTCCCTGCCCAGGTCCGAAAAGTCCGTCATAAATACCTATGCCATAAAGCCCTGCAGCACTTGCAGGCGTTTTTTTAAACGGCTCTGCTTTTTCAAATGAAGCCTTACTGAAGAAGGAAGTAACCATTGCGAACATTAAAAGAAAAATGGCAGCGATAGTCATCGTTTGAGATGACAGAAAAGAGGCAATCGCAGCCCCGGTGCCTCCCCCAGCAAGACTTACCGGCAGCAGCCAAATCGATTCTTTTATATTGATCTGTTTTCTCCTGACAAGATAAATAAAAGCGGAAAAAGAGCTGAAAGTGTTGGACACCTTGTTCGCTCCTATAGCTGAATGAACCGGCATCCCGATCAGCAGCATCACAGGCAGACTGATGAGGCCGCCTCCACCTGCAAGCGTTCCAAGCGTGGTGGCCACGATGCCTGTAAAGAAAATAAGCAAAAGATCTATTTTAACCGCCTCCTTTATCGTAAGGATAACGATAATGAAATTATAAGTAAATTCGATAAAATTACAGTATATTAATAAGATTAACTTATGATTAAAACAAAAAAAAAGGCTTTAATATAACTGATGAATGGAGAAAAAGAGGTAGTTTTTTCATAATTATGGGGTGAGGGTTAGAAAGGAGGCGACTTGAGGAGGAAAGAAAATTCATATGAAACACAGTTAAGCCGCCTAAAAGCCTGTGACAATTTGTCCTAGGCTCTGTTCCGATTTTAACGCTGTTACTAACAATTATTATGTTTCTGGTAATTTAAGGTCGGTACGTATCTGTTTTCGATAGCCAGTCAGAAAAAACCTCCCAATTTACATACGTTGTGCCGTTTACAACAATCCTTGGCGCGCTTGGGTACTGAATAAATAGTTCCTCTATCTCTTCTTTTGTCATCGGGAGATAAATAGCCAGTTCATCCGTTTTCATTAATGTCTGATCGCTGCTGATCCCTAAAAAGCCCATTTTTGGACTTCTGCTTTTTTTTAACCCGCTTCCTATGAAATAGCCCATTGCGGTCAGACCTGCTCCAATCCAGAAAAAATCAAGTTCCATTTAAACTCCCCCTGTATTTTCTTCGTTTTCTCTTTACTACGCACAGATTAGCGCAAAGTTTCAACACCATCCACTCTAGCAAATAAATAATAATCGATTACTTAAAAAAGAGGTTGGGACAAAACTAAAAATAGTTTTAAAAATGAGGCTATATTAATTTATGTTAGCAGGAGAGCGGAGCGGAAGCTGGCTGCTCCTGCAGGATATGACGGTTACTTGAGAACCCAGTAGGTCTCAGCGCCGTCCCTGCGGAAAGCGTTCGCCAGAAGCACAGCGAACCGGTCAAAGAGGCTGAGACAATTTTGTCCCAGCCCCTCTTAATAACCTTCTTACTTTATACTTTTATTTTTCGCTCGTTCCATCAAATGTCCGTTTCCCTAATTCATTTTCGAGCATGTAAAACATATTGCTGTCTTTATCGATTCTTCTTAACTTTTGAATAATCGCATCAAATGTCGCCTGTTCTTCAACCTGCTCTTCGATAAACCAGTTCAGAAAATTCATTGTGGCATGTTCGCGTTCGTCCAAGGCTAAATCGGCTAAAGCATAAATCCGCTTTGTAACTTCTTTTTCATGAGCCAAAGATTTCTCAAATGCCTCCAGAACAGAATCAAATTGATTATTTGGTTTAGCCATGCTGTCAATTTCTGCACGAACACCCATATCGATAATAAACTGATAAAATTTCATAGCGTGAAAACGCTCTTCTTCTGCCTGAGCAAGAAAGAAGTTCGCAAAACCATCGAGACTTTCATTTGAGCAGTAAGCTGCTGTAGCCAGATAAATATGTGCGGAGTAGAATTCATAATTCATTTGATCATTTAACCCTTTAATTAACGTTTGACTTAGCATGGTCATCACCTGTCCTTTTATTTTTTTTAGAACACATCTTCATTAAATATCCTGAAATCTCGTTAACTTCTCACGGGGATTTGTCCGTGTTCTTCCCTGAGGGATGGACTCTTCTTGAAAAAACCCGAGATGCAAAAATCCGATTATTTTTTCACCCGGTTTTACACCCAGCAAAGAACGCACCTTAGGATCCACTATATGCGGGTTTGTTTTCCACACTACACCAAGCTTTTTCTCCCAGGCCAGCAGCTGAATATTTTGTATTAGACAGCTGACTGCTCCAAAGTCTTCTTCGCGCTGTTTATGGCGGGGATCTTCCGGTATAACAATAATAAGAAATGCTGCAGGCTGATTAAAATACTGACGCCTATTTTCCTGCATTTCTTTGGGAAATGTTTGTACCAGCTTTCCTATAAAGTTTTCTTTTTCCTCAGAAGAGACGAAGATAAACCGCCATGGTTCTCTCAGACCGTGGTTCGGTGCCCAGACAGCATCATCAAGAATGTTCATGATCAGTGATTCCGCTACCGGATCGTCTGTATAATTCGCTTTTATTGATCGGCGTTCCCGTATTACTTTTAAAAGCGGTGAGTCTGTAGTTTGTTCATTAATTTGCGTCAAATAAACCATCCTATCTTTGCAGTTATACAGTCTTGTTATTTGAAATTGATAATCACTCTCAATTAACAATTTACTATATAACCTGTTTCCATTCAAGCATTTTATGAGTTACTCTCTTTTCTTTAGGATGATAAAGATAGAAAGGGAGCTTTCAATTTACGGGAAACACGGACCTCTCCTGACTGAAAAATTGATTAAATGTAAATTATTTTTTAATTTTCCTCTGCGGCTTCACGGGCAATTGCCCTTCCAGCTTCACGCCCTGTAAATAAACAGCCGCCGAGGAAGGTTCCTTCAAGCGCACGGTAGCCATGCAAACCGCCTCCTCCAAACCCCGAGGCTTCACCAGCAGCATAAAGACCTTTAACAACTTTACCCGTATGGTTCAGCACCCGGCCTGATAAATCTGTTTGGAGTCCGCCAAGCGTTTTGCGGCTCACGATATGCAGCCTGACTGCAATCAACGGACCATTTTCCGGATCAAGGATCTTATGGGGAGGGGCAACCCGAATCAATTTGTCTCCCGTGTAGTTTCGTGCACCCCGGATCGCTGTGATTTGAAGATCTTTTGTAAACGAATGATCCATTTCACGATCCCGTGATTCCAATTGCTTTTCAATGTCTTTAACATTTAACAGATTCGAGCCTGCCAGTTTGTTCATTCCTCTGACCAAATCCTCCAAATTGTTTTCAACCACAAAATCTTCTCCATGATCCATAAACGCCTGTACAGGGTCTGTTGGACCAGGCAATATCCGCTTTAAGACTTTATTTATACTTTTTTCAGTGAGATCAGGATTTTGTTCTGAGCCGGATAAAGCAAATTCTTTTTCGATGATTTTTTGAGTGAGGATAAACCAGGAATAGTCAAATCCTGAATTTGCGATTGTCTGAAGTGTTCCCAATGTATCAAAACCCGGAAAATTTGGAGATGGGAATCTTTTTCCTTTTGCATCAAGCCATATAGAAGAAGGACCTGGCAATATACGAATTCCATGATTATTCCAGACAGGCGCCCAATTTTTTATTCCTTCTGTGTAGTGCCACATCCGGTCCCGATTGACCAGCCTGCCTCCCGCTTCTTCTGCAATGGCAAGCATTCGTCCGTCCACATGAGCGGGCACCCCGGAAATCATTTTTTCAGGGGGCGGTCCGAGTCGGTTCGGCCAGTGTTCTTTAATTAATGAATGATTTCCTCCTATTCCACCGCTTGATACCAGAACCGTCTTCGCTTGAACAGCAAAATTTTTCAGCGCCTTCCTGCTGCTTTCTTCTCCTCTTTTTACTGAACTTGGTTCCAGAACTTCTCCTTCTACGCCAATCACGCGCCCTTTAAGATGTATTAAAGAGTTAACGCGATGTCTCGGAAGATAATCAATGAGCCCTCTTTTCATATGCTCCTGAACTCTCCGTTTAAAAGGTTCTAGAATGCCTGGCCCTGTCCCCCATACAATATGGAAGCGGGGGACGGAATTTCCGTGCCCATCTGCAAGGTATCCTCCTCTTTCTGCCCAACCTACGACAGGAAAAAAACGAATACCCATTCCGTGAAGCCATTCGCGTTTTTCACCGGAAGCAAAATGAACGTACGCTTCTGCCCACTTCTTTCCCCAGTAATCCTGATCCTCCTCCCGGTCGAATCCTGCAGTCCCAAGCCAGTCCTGCCAGGCTAATTCTTTCGAATCCCGGATGCCAAGTCTTCTCTGTTCCGGAGAATCCACTAAAAACAAGCCTCCAAATGACCACCAGGCCTGTCCGCCAAAAGATGCCTCCGGCTCCTGATCAACAATGAGCACTTTCCTGCCTGCATCTGCTATCTCTGCTGCAGCTGTCAATCCTGCAAGCCCCGCTCCAACTACAATTGCATCGTATCCCATTTGATCCCACCCCTTCAGTCAAAAGCATCAATCCATTATTTTTAATATTCTGACTACATAATCTTTACATATTATTATAAAGATTTCTAGTTGTTAAAGTAAAAAAGGCTGGGACAAATGTGTCCCAACCTTTTCTAAACGGTTCACTTCGCTTCAGACGGACGCTTTACGCAGGGACAGCGCTGTGCCTCCTGCAGGCTTCTCCCTGCGAAGTCTCAAGCAACCGTCACATCCTGCTGGAGTCGCCACCTTCCGCTCTGTTCACCTCATAGTATCCTGGTGAAAAAGATCCTATTAACATCTTCATTAATTTTATCCCAGCCTACAATTGAGTTAGCGTATTGGTAACCATAATTACTGTGACTAGAATGCCGTATATGATTCCTCCCAAGTACGGGTTATTCGTTGCAAGATAGATTTTCCGGGTGACGATCGCAGCAAGCGGTATGATAATAATCATAGGCAGCAGCCAGATTCCAATGATTGGGGAAAGATCTGCAAAATAAATTTCTCCTGTAACAAAGAAACTTGTATATTGAATAACAGCCAAAACTGCCACACTTATCCCATTAAATAAAGTAAGCAATGCTATGTTCATCCATTTCTTTTTGCCGCCCGCTACAAAATTAAATGAATTGACAGCAATAGAGTTGGCAACATAGAACGCAAGAAAAAACGGGAGATATTTAAGAGCCATGAAAATTTTGTCAGGTGTAAAAGCTTTTACTGCAATTATCCATATACGAAAATCTGTTTTAAAGAAATAGTCTGCAATAAATACCAAGCTAAAAGCAGCCGAACAAACGATTAGAGCCAATGCAATCGTTTTAAGAAGAGGTTTGAATCCTATGATGACGCCGGAATCACGGAGATTCATCCCCTGACCTTTAGAAAAGAGCTTGTAGGATAAAAATAAAATAACCAGGGTCGTAATTCCCATTACCGCTGACCAGACCCCTATATAATAGACGGGAGCCTGATTATAAAAGGCAGGAATGTTCTCCATGCTCCAGTTATATAGGGCCAAATAGGAAAATCCTGATACAACTGCGCTTACAATCAGCCCGCCCCAAAACCACAGTAACCCTGCTCCTTTAGGTGCTGTCCGGGCGGTTACCTCTTTTTGAGCTTTTAAAGATCGGAAGGCTTCTGTAAATAGCATAAATTTAGTGAAACTAATAACAAACATTACAAATCCAATTAAACCTATAAAATTAAACAGCACTTTAAATTGCCAAATCTGGCTTGCTGGTTCAATTGGATTTGGCGCACCTACTGTTTCATCGAAAAATTCAAGTGTGCTCTCCACGACGTTTCCTGAGAAATGATTCCACGGGTGAATCTGGGCCGGATTATAAATTACCCGTACAGCTTCCTCCCCGTTAACATTCTGACGATAGATGGAATAGCTTTCACGCTCTTCTGCCTCAGCAGGGACTGCGCCGAAATTCAGGAAAGACTGAGCATATTCGGTTTGAATATAATTGCGGGGAACTGTTACAGTTCCATGCTCCCCTAGACTGCGGAAAAAGAATTCATCGTATTGGGCTGCAATAATTCCTGTGTCACGTGACCCATATACATTTGCAAACTCCTGTTCATCCGTTCTCATTGCCCAATACAAAGGTTCTCCAGGATCATTTGTATACATTGCATCATTCGCTACAAGAAGCACAGATGAGATTAATTGATCTTCCTCGCTTTTTTTATTGTCTTCTAAAATAGACCAGTTAGCAGCCCTTGCACCATTTGAATGGCCTGTCACACCTATACGGTTTATATCTATGTAAGGCAGGTCAGCCATCAGTTCTACGGCATCATACATTCCGGTTCCACGATTAGGCCATTCAGAGGGTGGAACCGCATCTGAATTTCCGTGACCGTACATATCAATCGACATGACTACATAGCCTCTACGGGCCATTTCTACATAATTTAAATCCTGCATTTCTCTATTGTTATACCAGCCATGACTTGTAACAATCCCTGGTGCCGGCGTTTCTTCCGTAGCATTTTCAGGAATGAGCAGCAAAGCGCTCATCAAATGTCCGGATGGAGTTTCCCACCTTAAATCTTTTATGGTAATGCTGCCCCCGGATGTTTGGACGAGCGACGCCCCAATCATACTGACCAAACATAAAATAATTGATATAATCAGTAATCTTTGTACCCCTTTTTTCTCCCTCATTCTAAAACCCCTCTCAATTTATATCATTATGCGCAAGTGAATTATGATAACGCTTACTACAAACGTGTCAAAAATTTTTTAATTTCCTCCCTTCTTATTAAACGCCTTAGTGGAGACTGATTTTGCATACAAAAAAATCACACGAGTCCCAATAAAATCAAGACTGCCGTGTGATCTCTCATTCTCTGCCACTGATATTAACTTATCTTTTATTATAGTAACGTATGAAAGCGTTGTCAACAAAAAATGGATTACTGTCCAAGTATTGGTTTTTGTGAGATCACCAGGAGGATGGTATGCACGATTATAATAAGATCAAAGTATACTAGTTAAAATTAACTGAGAGGAGGAGTAAAACATGAATCATCATGAGTTTATAGAAAAAACAATCGAATTGGCTGTTGAAAATCTCAACACAAAAGGCGGCGGTCCTTTTGCAGCGATTGTGGTTGATCAAAATGGAACTGTTGTTGCGACAGGGCAAAACAAGGTTACCTCCTCTAATGACCCTACTGCTCATGCTGAAATACAAGCCATTCGGAAGGCATGTGAGAAACTTCAGACCTTTCAGCTGACAGGCTGCACTCTTTATACCAGCTGTGAACCTTGTCCCATGTGTCTGGGGGCGGTCTATTGGGCAAGACTGGATGAGGTATACTTTGCGGCAAATCAGGAAGCAGCAGCTGCGGTTGGGTTTGATGACAAGTATATTTATGAGGAAATTAACAAGAAACATGAAGAGCGAATGATCCCTTTTTATTCAATAGATAGTAAAAGCATGAATATTCCTTTTGATAAGTGGAAGACGCTTGCGGTAAAAGTAGAGTATTAAGATAGAGGAATGAATCATCACCAGAGAAGTACGAGGATCCCAAGCAGAAAACATTGTGCATTCTTCATTCAGATGATTCTTTAGATAGAAAAAAGAGGCTGGAACATAGCAGAAAATGGTCTGCCTCTGTCCCAGCCAAAAATAAACTTATCATTTACGCCTTCGGTTTTGTTTCCCCGTTATAATCAAGCATACCGCCAGTCATATTGACTACTTTGTAGCCGTGGTCATGCAGGAACCAGCCAACATTTTCACTGCGCTTTCCTGAGCGGCAAATCAGGACATATTCATTTTCTTCATTTAAGTCATCAAGATGCATCGCGACGTCTCCCATCGGAATATGCTTCGCCTGAGGGATCATGCCTTCTGCTACTTCATCTTCTTCGCGGACATCAATTAAATGAATAGGCTCGCCGGCTTCAATCTTCTTTTGTACCTCTTGTGGTGTTATGGTTTTCAATTCAGACACTTTAATCATCCTTTCCAAGTTAAACATACTGTCAGTATAGCAAAAAAAATAGCCGGAGACTTCCCAAAACCATTGGGAGCATCTCCGGCTGCCTGTTTTCTTTAATTCGCTACGATATTCACCAGCTTGCCGGGAACCGCAATCACTTTGCGTACGGTTTTGCCTTCAATGGCTGATTGTATCGTTTCTTCACTCGTCGCAAGTTTTTCCATTTCTTCTTTGCCTGCGTCTCTTGCGATCATCAGTTTCATTTTCATTTTACCGTTTACCTGCACGACAATCTCCACTTCGTTATCGACCAGCTTGGATTCATCAAATTCAGGCCATGCGGAATAGGAAAGGTTCGTTTCTCCAAGTTTTTGCCAAAGCTCTTCTGCTAAATGAGGAGCAAATGGAGCAAGGAGCTGGGTAAATCCTTTTGCATATTGGGTTGGAATCACTTCGGCTTTGTATGCTTCATTCACAAACACCATCATCTGGGAAATAGCTGTGTTAAACCGGATGCCTTCAATATCTTCTGACACCTTTTTAACCGACTGGTGATACACTTTTTCAAGTGAGTCATTCGGCTTGTTTTGCACCTTATGAGTCAAGGCTCCATCATCAGCTACAAAAAGGCGCCAGATGCGGTCAAGGAATCGGCGTGAGCCATCGAGACCATTTTCAGACCAGGCGATAGATGCGTCAAGCGGCCCCATGAACATTTCGTATACGCGTAGTGTATCGGCGCCATGTGTTTTTACAATCTCATCCGGATTTACAACGTTCCCCTTTGACTTACTCATTTTTTCATTGTTTTCACCAAGAATCATTCCCTGATTAAACAGCTTTTGGAACGGTTCTTTTGTTGGCACTACACCAAGATCGTAGAGAACCTTGTGCCAAAAACGGGCATAAAGCAAATGAAGCACCGCATGCTCTGCACCGCCAATATACATATCGACCGGCAGCCAATGGTTAATTTTTTCAGGGTCTGCGATCGCATCGTCGTTATCAGGATCAATATAACGCAGGTAATACCAGCAGCTTCCAGCCCACTGCGGCATAGTATTGGTTTCACGCTTGCCCTTTTTGCCTGTCACCGGGTCGGTTACATTTACCCACTCTTCGATATTGGCGAGCGGCGATTCACCTGTGCCGGATGGTTTGATGTTTTTGGTTTTTGGAAGCTCAAGCGGCAGTTCCTCAAACGGCACACCAGTGGTTGTTCCATCTTCCCAGTGAATAATCGGAATTGGTTCACCCCAGTAACGCTGACGGCTGAAGAGCCAGTCACGAAGACGGTAGGTTGTTTTCTTTGTGCCAAGTTCTTTTTCTTCAAGCCATGAAATTGCTTTTGTAATCCCTTCTTCTTTTCCAAGGCCATTTAAAAAGTCTGAATTAATATGTGCACCATCTCCGGTGTAGGCTTCTTTTGAAATACCTCCGCCTTCAACCACCTCAACGATTGGAAGATTGAATTCAACCGCGAACTCATAATCCCGTTCATCATGCGCAGGAACCGCCATAATGGCCCCGCTTCCATAGCTCATGAGGACATAATCAGCGATCCAGATCGGCATTTTCTGGTTGTTTGCAGGATTGATGGCGTAAGCACCCGTGAATACTCCTGTTTTCTCTTTCGCTAAATCCGTTCTCTCTAAATCACTTTTTGATTTAATTTTATCGATATACTGTGCAACTTCTTCTTTTTTATCTTCTGCTGTAATCTTATCAACAAGAGGATGTTCAGGAGCAAGCACAGCATAGGTGGCACCGAAAAGAGTATCCGGGCGGGTCGTAAACACTTCAAATGATTCGTCTGTATCTTCGATGTGAAAGCGAACCTCTGCGCCTTCAGATTTTCCTACCCAGTTGCGCTGCATGTCTTTAATGCTCTCAGGCCAGTCAAGCTCCTCAAGATCATCAATCAGACGATCTGCATAAGCGGTAATTTTAAGCACCCACTGCCGCATTGGTCTGCGCTCAACAGGATGGCCTCCACGCTCGCTTTTGCCGTCGATGATTTCTTCATTTGCCAGAACCGTGCCAAGTGCAGGACACCAGTTGACAGCAACTTCATCAACGTATGCAAGACCCATTTCGTGGAGCTTTAGAAAAATCCATTGTGTCCATTTATAATAACTTGGGTCAGTAGTACTGATTTCCCGGTCCCAATCGTAGGAAAATCCGAGTTCCTGAATTTGACGGCGGAATGTATCAATATTTTTTTTCGTAAATTCAGCAGGATCATTTCCTGTATCGAGTGCATATTGTTCAGCCGGCAAACCAAATGCATCCCAGCCCATCGGATGAAGAACATTGTACCCGTTCATCCGTTTATAGCGTGACAGAATATCTGTCGCTGTCATGCCCTCGGGATGTCCGACATGCAAACCTGCGCCGGACGGGTATGGAAACATATCCAGTGCGTAAAACTTCTTTTTTCCAATATCATCGGATGTTTTAAATGTTTTATGATCTGACCAAAATTGCTGCCATTTTTTTTCGATCTTCTGATGATTAAAACTCATTCCAGTTCCTCCTCTAGTTACAAATGCCTATAAAAATACAAAAAACCCCCGCCCCTATCATGGGACGAGAGCTTATTTATCAGTCTCCCGCGGTACCACCCAAATTCGTGTACACGCACTTTGAAAAAGTTATCATCCTTATCGCGGAATACGGATTGTACTAACAATGCTTCGCACAATCGACTCAGAGGCGAGTTCGGCATTCAATCGGCTGACTTGCACCTTCCGTCAGCTCTCTTTTGGCTCGAAATGAAATCCCTACTAATCCTCTTCAGCGTCTTTACTATTGGTTTCTCTATTATTGTATGCAATAAAGCATGGGCATGCAAGCCTTTTATTACGTTCAGCTTTACCATAAGCTCCATCTTTTAACCATTGAGTGGAACGATTCGTTTCTCCTTTTTTAATGGGCGGTCATAAAGAACGGTCAGTCCAACCGAAATAAAGAGCAGAATAATTAAAAACCCAAAAAGAATTCCCATTCCATAGGAATCAACAAGCACCCCTCCCAGGAAAGGGCCAATCATTCTTCCTCCGGTAGCAGTGGAATTTACGATGCCCTGATAAAATCCCTCTCTTCCTTTTGGCGCCAGCTGATTTGCTATGGTAGGCACCGCGGGCCAGATCAGCATTTCTCCAATCGTCAAAATGACCATGGCAGCCAGAAAGCCCTGAAACGAGCCCGCATAAGCCGTTACAGCAAAAGACACCATAAAAATAAGAATCCCGATGATCATCTGTTTTTTAAAATTTTCTTCAAATTTTTTGACGACTGGGCGAATCAAAGGCTGCCCAAGAACTATCAGTGTACCGTTTATTGTCCAAAGCAAACTGTATTGTGTAAGCGTGATATTGATCTGCTGTGTGTAGGTCGCAATGGTGGACTGCCACTGAACATACCCGACCCAGCAAAGCAGGTATCCTCCGCACAGGATCAGAAGCGCAGTAAAAGCCGTCCTGTTTTTAATTTGACTTGATTCCTGCAGCACACTCGTTTGGATATTCGCTTTAATGGTAATTCCTCTATAACTCACAACAGCAAGCAAGAAGAATACAGCATACATAAGAAAATTCGCCAGAAAAATATAATCAAACGAAACAGAAGCAACGATTCCTCCCAAAGCTGCTCCTAATGCAACGCCTATGTTTTGAGCTAAATAGATTGCGTTAAACGATTTTCTTCCTCCCTCTGGCCACACCGATCCTGCCATTGCATACATAGAAGGAAAAACGACCCCTGATCCAAAACCAATTATGATTAGTAAAAATAAATAAGAAGGCCATTCATGGTAAAAGTTTAAACCAAGCAGGGCGCAAACGGATATGATAATCCCTGTCATAATGGACCGGTAGCCTCCAATACGGTCAAACAGCCAGCCGCCAAGCAGATTCCCCACTACACTTGCTGCTGCATTGGCCATGAGAACGAGACCTGCTACAGACAAGGATTTACCCAGATGTTCATGTATGTAAATCGTATTTAACGGCCATAGAAAAGATGAACCTGTCACATTAATCATCATACCAATTACCAGTACCCACAATTTTCGCGGCATACGTATTCCTCTTTTCACTTGATCTTATATTTCGAGCACCAAATTAGTTTAGCTAGAATCCCCAAAATGCACAATAACTTTATTGCTGTTTTCGGATATTTTTATAGGAGGACACGCTGTCTTTTGAGAAAATTGCTGGCCTTTTTAAAATATCGTTAGTTTATTTAAGAATTTGAATTTCTGAGTTGCTACTATGTATGAAGGAATTATGATCATTCCACCTGCGTGCCTATTTTACTATTTAATCCTCAAGTGATTGGTGCGGACGGCAGGAACATGATAGAATGCGCTATAGATGACAAAGAAAACAGGTGAAGAACCTGCTTTTAAAGGAGTTATAAATATGAGTGAATTAAATCCGTTTTTATATGCGGAAGACCAAAAACGGTACCATACATGGAACTACCATCTGCGAAACCATTTTGGACATAAAGTTTTTAAAGTTGCACTGGATGGAGGATTTGATTGTCCTAACCGCGACGGCACTGTTGCTCATGGCGGCTGTACGTTCTGCAGTGTGGCCGGTTCCGGGGATTTTGCAGGCAACCGGGTGGATCCGCTTGAACAGCAGTTTAATGAAGTAAAAGACAGAATGCATCAAAAGTGGAAAAACGGCAAGTATATGGCCTACTTTCAAGCCTTCACCAACACACATGCGCCTGTAGAAGTGTTGCGTGAAAAATATGAAACGGTTCTCGGCTTTGATGATGTGGTGGCCCTGTCCATTGCAACACGGCCTGACTGTTTACCGGATGATGTTGTGGATTATCTGGCAGAGCTGAATGAGCGAACCTATCTATGGGTCGAACTCGGTTTGCAAACTGTTCATGAATCCTCAGCCACATTAATTAACCGCGCCCACGATTTTGAATGCTATAAAGAAGGCGTTCAAAAACTGCGGGACCGAGGAATCCGGGTATGCTCTCATATTATTAACGGTCTTCCAGGAGAAGACTACGAAATGATGATGGAAACAGCAAAAGCGGTTGCTGAACTGGATGTTCAGGGAATTAAGATTCATTTGCTGCACCTCTTAAAAGGCACTCCTATGGTGAAGCAGTACGAAAAAGGAAAGCTGGAGTTTTTAACCCAGGAGAACTACGTGAATTTAGTGTGTGACCAGCTTGAAATCCTGCCGCCGGAAATGATTATCCATCGAATCACAGGGGACGGACCTATTGAATTAATGATCGGACCGATGTGGAGTGTGGACAAATGGAATGTCTTAAACGATATTGATAAGGAATTGATCCGCCGTGGGTCCTATCAGGGAAAACATTTTAAAGAGGTGAGTCCGCAGCCATGAATTTAGACCGCATACTGCCATATGCACGCCAGCTGCTTGAACGGGTTGTTCAAAAAGGCGATGTCGTCGTGGACGCTACAGTGGGCAATGGCCACGATACGCTTTATCTAGCACAGCTTGTGGGTGAACATGGACGTGTATATGGATTTGATATTCAGCAGGAAGCGATAGAAGAAACCGCATCTAAATTGGAGGAACACCAATTAAGAAACCGGGTTATGCTGTTTCAGGAAGGACATGAACTGGCAGACCAGGCAATACCTCCTGTCCACCACGGAGCGATCTCGGGAGCCATTTTTAATCTCGGGTACTTGCCAGGCGGCGATGAAACACTCGTCACAAGGCCGAGGACGACGATTACTGCCATTGAGAAATTGCTGGAGATGGTTAAGCCGGGTGGAATGATCGTCCTGGTTATTTATCACGGTCATCCCGAGGGTGCAGTGGAGCGTGATTACCTTCTGAGATTTGTTCAAACCATTGATGGTGAAACCGCTCACGTACTAAGATATCAATTTATGAATACCCAGACCCCTTCGCCGTTTATCATAGCGATTGAAAAACGCGGAGTTCGGAATTAACCTGTTTCTGCATTTGCTGGGTAAGGTCATGAAAATTAAAGCTTCGCAAGGAATCCCTCTGCCTGAAGCGAACCGATCAAAAGAGGTTGGGACAAAACTCAAAAATGTCTAAAAGATGTGGATATATTTATTAATAGGAGTAGGAGAACGGATCGGAAGGTGGCGACTCCTGCAGGATATGAGGGCAAGCTGAGACTTTACAGGGCAAGGCCCTGAAAAGGCTCAGCGCCGTCCCTGCGGAAAGCGTCCACCTGAAGCGCAGCCGGACCGGTCAAAGAGCTTGAGACACTTTTGTCCCAAGCTCTTCATTTTTTTATAATTCACGTCTCTTTATTACCATACATTTTACTGTCTTGTTTATTGATTGGCTTAGAGTAGACCTGCCCTCTTTAATCCTTCTGCAATCCCATCTTTATCAACTGCAGCTGTCGTAAAATCTGCAGCTTCTTTTGCTTCATTGCAGCCATTGCCCATCGCAATCCCATGCCCAACGGATGCCAGCATTTCAATATCATTTAACCCGTCTCCGAATGCATATACATTTTCCATCTTTAAAGAAAGGACCTCAATGACTTTTTCAATCCCCTTGGCTTTAGAGCCACCCGCCGGTATCACGTCTACAGATTGAGGATGCCACCTGATAAAGTCAAAATGCTCAAACTTTTCATCATACGCCTCTTCTTCGTTTCCTTCACAGAAAAGAAGCGTCTGATAAATTTCCTCCATATGAAAATAGGACGGATCATGTGTTGGAAAGGATTTAATTTTTAACGAATTAAAGCTCGCCGTAATCCTATCGTGTTTCTCTACATTGGCTTTCATTTCGCTTTTCCCCATGTAAACAAGCGGGTGATTCTTCACTGCAGCTGACTCTGTTAATTCTTTTAAGCTGTCGTAATGGAGCGGGTTGCTTACGATCACTTCCCCGTTATGCTCCACATATTGTCCGTTGTAGCTGATAAACGTATCAATAGACAGCTCCCGGCGCAAATCTTCAAACATAAACGGCGCCCTTCCTGTTGCAATTGCCAGATGATGACCTTTGGCCTTCAGCCGGCTGATTGCATCTTTAGCAGATGCCGGTAATTTCTTATCATGATCTAAAAGTGTACCATCAATATCAAAAAAAATAATTTTCCCGCTGCTCATCCTGTCACCTCTAAAAAAGTTGATAGTTTCTGATTAAACTCTTCCTCATAATAACAGAAGCTACTAGCGAGAAAAAATTTTAACTTTGAGGAGAATATCGTATGCGTATGAAATGAGCGGATTTTACGGCGGCACATCCATCAGTGTGTAAAATCGGACTGAGAAAGTATCAAGGCAAAGCACGCGGATGAGATAAACGTCTGTCAATGCAAAAAAAACGTGCCTCTGAAGTGAAGAACGCGGTTAAAAAGTCTGAGGCATATCTGCCCCAGACCCTGCACTTAATCCCTATGATTTACTTCATCATTTCCTTCACCAGCTCTTTATTGCGCTTTTTAAACACTTCATTGTGTGAGGAGACCATCGCAGCACTGCTTGCTTCAGGCTGTATATATTGCTTGGCTTTATTTACGGCGTTGGCTGCGTCCTGGAAAGCTCCTGCAATCAGATGAAGTTTTCCGTCATGCTTTAAAATATCTCCTGCAGCATATAGACCCGGCACGGAGGACTCACTGCTGGCACTGCCGGACACATAAAAATTGTCAATCATCTGGATGCCGAGTTCGCTGTTTTTAATAAGAGCTGAATCAATTTCATAGCCATGATTAATGACGACTTCATCAACATCAAGTATGGTCACTTCGCCGCTGTGCTGATTGGTGAGCTCCACCTTTTCGATGGTTTCATGATCTGGTGCAGCAGCCAGTTTCGTTATGGAAGTGGAAAGCATGCAGACCGCTGAACTGTTCAGCAGCTGTGTGACTTGTGCCTCATGCCCCTTTAACGAATCCTTCCTGTAGGTCAGATAGATTTTCTTTGCAATAGGCTCTAGCTCGTTAGCCCAATCAATGGCTGAATTTCCCCCTCCTGAAATCAATACGGTTTTGTCCTTAAAGCGCTGTAGTGACTTAACTGTATAATGTAGATTCGTTACTTCAAATCGGTCCGCACCCTCTATCGTCAGCTTTTGAGGATTTAAGATGCCGCTTCCAACAGCAACAATTACACTTTTAGAAAGATGCTGGTTTCCTGAAGAAGCGTCTAATCGAAACATCCCGTCTGCTGTCCGGTTGATGGATTGTACTTTTTCATTTAATACCACATCAGGGTTGAATGTCAGCCCCTGTTCCACCAGCTGATCAATTAATTTTGCACCCGGCAGAGGAGTCTGTCCGCCTACATCCCATATCATCTTTTCAGGGTACACGTGGATTTTCCCGCCAAGCTGCGGCTGATACTCTATAATTTTTGTTTTTAATTCCCGCAGCCCGCTGTAAAAGGCCGAATAAAGTCCTGCAGGAC
This sequence comes from Jeotgalibacillus sp. ET6, assembly GCF_029667115.1. Classification (GTDB taxonomy): domain Bacteria; phylum Bacillota; class Bacilli; order Bacillales; family Jeotgalibacillaceae; genus Jeotgalibacillus. The sequence continues at coordinate 65,043 of NZ_JARUIU010000010.1, forward strand.
CTCCTCCAATCACAGTGACATCAAAGATTTCCTGGTTATGCATAGCGATCCGCTCCTCTTTTATCATCACGATTGATTATCATTCTCATTTAACTATACTCTTTTTCCGGGACAAACACAATATCAGGGTTGATTTATTCCTCTTCTCTTCTACTGCAATCTTAAAAAACATAGGCTAGTTTCATACCATAAATTCCGGTAATGGATCATGGGTGTATGAATGTAATTCAAGTGGGAATGAGGAATATATGTGAAGCCATGGAATAAGGGATGTCAGATTGCTGCTGTTTATGTAGGAACGGTAGTTGGAACTGGATTTGCTACAGGAAAGGAAATTGTAGAATTTTTTTCGCAATATGGAGTGTGGGGGCTGCTTGGAATAGCCCTGAGCGGGTATTTTTTTATAACACTCGGGACAAGCCTGATGATTAAAGCGATTGACTTAAAGGCACGTTCCTATGAAGAGCTGAATGAGCATTTGTTTGGCAGAAGGATTTCAAAAGGAATAAACCTGATCATGCTTGTTATGCTATTAGGCTTTTGTACAGTGATGCTTTCAGGAGCAGGGGCGTTATTTGAAGAACAGCTGGGATTGCCAAGGATGGCAGGAGTGCTACTTACGATAATTTTACTGTTAATGGTTATGGCGCTGGGTACAAAAGGACTTGTGGCGGTTAATACATTTATTGTTCCACTTATGATTGGCTTCACTTTACTGCTAATGTTTCATTCTGTTTCGGAGGATGGTTTCATCGAACATCTGCTTATGGTGCCAAATCAGGACAGCATATGGAAAGCCTTTGCCTCGCCGTTTATTTATCCGGCTATGAATTTGGCAATGGCTCAGGCGGTCCTTGTCCCGCTCGCAGCAGAAGTCAATGATAAATCGGCTGTGCGTTTAGGGGGAATACTGGGAGGAAGCGTGCTAACCCTTATTCTCATCGCAAGTCACCTGACGCTCGTCACACTGCCTGGCTTCACTCATTATGAAATTCCCATGGCAGCCGTAATGAAGGGAGCTATGCTTTCCTTTTACTGGATTTATATGCTCGTAATCTTCGGAGAAATCTTCACTTCAATCGTGGGCAATGTATATGGAGCAGAAAAACAAATTACCACCTATATCCGGTTCAGACGTATGCATGTCATCATTGCCGTTGTGTTATTCTGTGCAGCTTTCAGTTCATTTTCATACAGCGCCTTATTAGGGTTTTTATATCCTTTGTTCGGCTATATCAGCCTTGCTTTCTTTTTCCTGCTTTGGCGAAAGTCTGCAAAGCGGTATCGGTACTGAGCAAAAACGCTTATACTTTCGCATTATCCGTTTTTATCTGAGATCAGTGTCGTGACAATAATTTCAGGACGATTAAATACCCTCAGAGGAAAAAGACTGTTTCCCAGGCCGCGGCTGACGATCATAGACGTATCATCCTCACTGTATACACCTGCTGTATATTCAGGAAATACTCCCTGCCCCGGTGCGATAACACCGCCTATAAATGGAAATCTGATCTGCCCGCCGTGTGCATGACCTGAAAAAACTAGATCCAAATCAAATTGTCTGTATAAAGAGAATAGTTCGGGCCGGTGGGAAAGAAGAATCTTGAAGTCATCTTCATTCATCTCTTCCGTAACAGTTGTCAGCACATTGTTCATTGCTTTCGACTCATTGTTATCCATTGATTGCAGCGGGTCATCCACTCCTAAAAGCTGAATCGATGCCCCATGCCTTTCAAGTTCAACGAATGTGTTTCTCATAACGAAAACACCCGCTGCTTCAAGTTTCTTTTCCAGATCGTTAAATTTCCCTGATCTTGCCTCATGGTTGCCCGTCACATAATAGACAGGTGCAATTTTAGTCAGCTTATCCATCCCTTTCATACTGGTTTTTTCATTGTATCTTCTTGAATCAACCAGATCTCCAGTAAACACAACTAAATCAGGCTCTGACTCCTGTAGTTCTTCCATAAGTCGAGATTGGTTTTTTCCAAAGCTTTTGCTATGAAGGTCGGACAGATGGACAATCGTATAACCTGAAAATTCATCCGGCAGCTTCTTTGACTTAATGCTTAAATGTGTAGTGACAATAGAATTATTCTGAGTATAAAAAAACAAACCCAGAAGTGTAATTCCAGCTGCTGCTGCTGCAAATATTTTATACTTTTTCTTCACTTGAACACCTCAAAAAGCTTTCATGCTCATATTTTGACTCGTAACTTCCCATCTTATGAATTAAAATTTACTGCTTTAGTAATGGGTATTTTATGCTTTCTTCCAGGGTATCATTAACCAGCAGGAGTTCCTCTGCATGGAAGTCAAGGGCAGTGAGTTGAATTGCGTTTTCAAGCACCGTCTGATCATCTTCCGTTACGATCTCATCATCCACCGTATAATGAACTTCAGCCATGCCATCCTCGAGTGAAGCGCTAACAACCTCCAGCCCCTCTATCATGGCCGAACCATAAAAAGCATCTTCATTTTCAACTGCCTTCATTGCTTCTATTGTATCTGAGAAAGATAAAGCCTCTCCGTTTTCATCAGCCGTTTTTTCCTCCAGCGCACCACCGGGCAGGAACAAGGTTTGCTCTAAGTCTTTATCGTAGATGGTATAATATCCACGCGTTTGACCTCTCTCCTCTTCAATCACTATAGGCTCATCGATTGGACTTTGAGCTACAATGATATCTTTCTCACCATCAGGATTGAAAAATATAATTTGTTCAATTCCATATAAGTCGCTTATGCCGATCAGCGAGTCATAAAACATATTCGTTTGAGCAGAGGTTGTGGATAATTGATTTCCCTCTTCTGTAAAATTCACATGCAGCTCAGGCCACTCTGCAGTCATTTCAGTATAGTTGCGAAGAATCTCTTGTTCGGAAGGATCATTTTCAATCAGAGACTGTTTCAGCCGTTCCTCTGGAGAACTGTTTTGACCGTCCTTACGTTCAATACTATATGCTGTTAATATGGCGGTTTCAGCAAGATACGTGTGTGAATGAATGAAGTATTCAGACGCTATTGTTTCTTCTTCGGCATCTGATTGAGTATCGGATGCATCACTTGAAGAACCCTCTTCCATATCCTCATTTGAGCTGTTTTCTTCAGAGTTTTCTTCAGTTTCCGGTACTTCCTTATCTTCTAAATCCGTTTCATTTTGAGAAGTTTCATTAACCGATTCGACACTTTCCTCCGTTGTTTCGTTTTCAGCGTCCTGACAGCTTGCAAGCAAAAAAGCTAAAGCAGCCACTCCGCCTATCTTTGTTAGTTTCATCATTTAAAATGCCCCCTTTTTTTACCATGTACCCTTAGGTCTAAGAAGAAAACCCAATTAAAGGATAAAAAATAGGCACGGAACAGTATGCTGAAAATTTAAAACTGCTGTAAAGGAATCGCTTCTTCTACGAAAACACCAGCAGATCATTTTTAAAATCCGGAGATGCGTCCGGCAAGGTCATTATCCTCCGGAAAAATGCGTTCCCTTAAAGACCACAATTCAATGCTTTTTTTTAGCATCATTTTCGGCTCTCTCATAAAACTTCATATGCGGTTTAGTTTTTTTATAATGCTCGATGCGGTCCATCAGTGTACCAGTATGAAACTCAAATTTATGGCCATCAGGATCTTGAAAATAGATTGATTTCTTATCTTCTTCTGCTCTTGGTCTTCCTGGAAGAATATCTGCATTTGACTGATGAAGATGAGTACAGACTTCTTCAAAATCTTTATCCTCAATTGAAAATGCGATATGTGTATACGATTCTTTTATTTCTTTTCTCGGTACGTCTTTTTCTTCATTCAACGCAATCCACATCCCGTTCAAGTCAAAGTAAGCAGTCGTTCTCCCCTTAACAAGCAGTTTTGCTTTAAATACAGATGTATAGAATGCAATCGATTTTTCCAGGTTTGAAACGGAAAACAGGAAATGATTTATTCCTTTCACAAACATTTAATCCTCTCCTTCAGATCAAGAAGTCCAAACTTACTTTAAACTGCAGTTCCTTTCACAAATTACGGACAGCTTTGACTCATCCCTTTTCAAAGCATGAAATTTCCAATCGATCATCCACTTTGATCCGTTCCCTTTCACGAAACCCATGCTTTACATATAAACGAATAGCCGGTTCATTCTTCGAGCCTGTGCTTACTTGAAACACATATCCTTTGTAGGTTTCTTCCAAATATCGCAGCAGTTCTCCCGCTCCTCCTTTTCTAAAATGGCCAGGATGTACAACCAGACGATGAATATCGATTACATCTCCTTTTTTCTTGAAAGAAATCACTCCGCCCAGCTGACTGTCTTCGTCTGCATACCACCCGAAAAAAAGTTCATTGCATGCCTGCAGCGTTTCTTCGGTATCTTTTAATGGAGGAAGGTCCCAATAGTCAATCATTTCCGCTTCTATTTGATAAGCAGGAAGCTGAACAGCTAACACTTTCCTTGCTGTCTCCCGGTTTTGAATATCCAGCTTTTTAATCATCGGGCACCTCCATTTTCCCATGTATTTCTATTTAGTATTTCAAAATGAATTACACCCCGCAATAGAAATTTTCAATAAAGCCTATATCATGGTATCGTTGAAGAGAGGCATTGAAATTATTTTTCAAAATTTAAGAAACCTTTTTGTTTCCTGGCCGTATTAATGAATGTAGCCAATCAGGAAGGGTGAAAAAAGGACGTGATGACGTTATGAGCTTTTTCAGTAGATTATTTGGCAGCAAGGAAAAAGAACGAGCTGCTGTAGAAGAGCGCACAGTTATGAATTTAAAGGTAAAGGATATTGTAACGTACGACCTCGAGGATTATGAAGTGGTAGGAAAGCTCTCCTACAATGACCATGGCTTCAAGTGGTATGCGTATCAGCTCCAGGGTGTGTCTAAAGTGATCTGGCTCAGTGTGGAAATGGATGATGAGCTTGAGCTTGGCATATATGAAAAAGCAGCACTTAAACTGCAGGAGCCTCTGCCTAAAAATATCGAGCATGAAGGTGTAGTTTATTATCAAGATGAGCATGGTACAGCAACCGTGCGTGGAGAAGGCAGAAGCCAAAATGTCGATGGTGCCCAGTGCAAGTATTTCTCCTATTATGATGACGAGGACGAAAAAGCCCTTTCCATTGAGATTTGGGGAAATGATGTTGAAGCAAGCACAGGGTATGAGATTGAAGAATACGAGCTTAAAATTATTGCCGGCTCTCAATAAAAAAAGAATATACAGGAGGAATTCACATGTTTCAATTTTTTAAACGAGTAAAAACGGTAGTAGGTTCAGAATTAAATGCCATGCTGGATAAAGCAGAAGATCCGGTAAAAATGCTTGATCAGTTTATGCGCGATATGGAAGCGGATATTCGCGAAGTAGAAAGTGCTGTAGCGAAGCAAATTGCAAATGAAAAATTGCTTCAAAAGAAAGTGGAAGATGCCAACAGCATGGTTTCAAAACGTGAAGAACAGGCAATGAAAGCGATCGAAGCCGGAAATGAAGATTTGGCACGACGCGCATTGGAAGATAAAAAGGTTCATGCTGAACAGGCTTCCTCTCTTCAGGAATCTTATACCAGAGCAAAAGAAGATGCAGCTGTTCTTCGCCAGAAACTTGATGAAATGAAAAATGAATACAATCAAATGAAATTGAAAAAAGATTCTCTTAAAGCCCGTGCTGAATCAGCTCAGACTCGTACAAAAATGAACCGTACGATGTCAGGAATCGGGTCTGATGAATCCAGAAGCGGCTTTGACCGCATGGAAGAAAAAGTCCTTCAATTTGAAGCTGAGGCTGAAACAAGTGAAGACATGCGTTCATCAAACCGCAGCCTGGATGATGAATTTAAACAGTTGGATAACGGCGTGGATGACGAGCTTGCAGCGCTTAAAAAGAAAATGGGCAAAGCGTAATAAATGACAGCACGATAGGATCTGTAAAACAGATCCTATCCCTTTTTTGTGCCAAGCAGCAATGAAAGGCAGGTGAACAAGTTGAAAAAATCCATTCTATCTGTATTGATCGCAGCCGTCCTTCTATTTGTCGCTGCATGCGGAAATGGTTCTGGCTCCATTTTTAAAGATGGGATCGAGGAATATATCAGCAATACATATCCTTTATACGATACAATTGCCAGTACAGAAAACAGTGATCAGTATGCCCGCGTATACAGAGCTGAAAACCAGGATATTGCGTCTGTTGCAGATTCACTTCAAGGACATGAAGAACCCACTGAGATGAGCGAAGAAAATGAAGGAAAACAAATCTTTATTTATGATGAGTATTTTGTTACGTTAACTCAATCAGAGGATAATGCTTCAAATACTATGATCGAAGTGGCGGAAGAAGAATTTGTACGAAATAATTACAGTCCAGGCTTCTTTGAAGGGTACTTGTTAGCAAGTCTGCTGGGTAATATTTTCGGAAACAATTGGAGCACACAGCGAAATCAAACGTGTAATTTAAATCCTGAACGCTGCTATGGCGGCTATAATTCTTCAGGGAGCTATGTAGGAAAAACATCTACGCCGACCATTCGAGGTGCATCTGGCAATCGCGGCGGCGGGACCGGAGCTGGAAAATAACTTACATTGAGAGGAGATTGAATGATGGAACCATTTTTACTGACCATTATGTATTTTGCTATTGCTATTGCTATCGTAGTAATCGGTTTGGCTATTTTTGAGGTATTAACAAAGAAATATAAAGACTGGGATGAGATTTTAAACGGCAACAAAGCTGTTGCACTTTCGATCAGCGGTAAAATCATTGGCATATGCATTATTCTTGCCTTCGCGATTTATAATAGTTTCGCAATTACTGAGACACTGATCTGGGGCGGCATTGGCGTTGTTCTGCAGCTTATAGCCTATCTGCTGTTTGAATTATTCACCCGTAAGTTTTCAGTTGAAGAGCAGTTACATAAAGGAAATCTGGCTGTTGGAATTATCAGTTTTGGTGTCTCTGTCGGACTTGCGTTTGTTATCGGCGCATCCATTACGTAACATTTGCCCTCACGTTTTTAAAGAAGGCAGTTATAAGGAGTTTAAAAGATGAAGAGCCTGAATGATTTAGGAATTAAACAAAGCAAGGCCATCTATTGGGCATCTGGAATTGTATCGATATGCGGAATCATTTTTGAAGTATTATTCGGAGCGGCAGGCTCTTACATTTTGGGAGATGGTGTGAAGCAATATACGCTCACCATCTCACTTTTTTTAACTGGAATGGGCATCGGAGCTTCTATTAGTGAACGTGTTACCAAGAATCTGATCACCTCTTTTATTTGGATCGAATATGCGATTGGACTAATTGGCGGCTTTTCCACTTTTCTGTTTTTCGGGGTGACAGCCTTTCTTCCTGGAGGAACAGACGCTATTTTTCTTTACTCCATTACGTTAATTGTCGGCGCTTTAACCGGTCTTGAGCTCCCCATTTTAATTCGTAAGGCAAACGAAATTGGGGTAACATTGAGCAAAAGCACTGCACGGGTTCTTTTCTCCGATTACGCTGGCGGCCTTATTGGCGGGCTTCTATTTGTTTTTTATCTCCGGCCGGAGTTTGGTCTGGTTAAGACGGCTTTTATCGTAGCATTGATTAATGTTGGCGTGGCGCTCTGGGTATTAAATTATTTTAAAAAAGAAATCGCACGCTACCGTTTTCATCTGATATCCGGTGTGTCGCTATTTATCGTGCTGCTGTCTGGCGTTTTCTGGGGAGACGAAGTTGCTTTTACTTTCGAACAAAAGCTGTACCGGGACCCCATTATTTATCATGACCAGACCGATTACCAGCAAATTATTTTAACAAAAGAACAAGGGGATGTCAGACTGTTTTTGGATGGACAGCTGCAAATGAGTTCAACAGACGAGTACCGGTATCATGAAACGCTTGTCCATCCTGCTGTAGCAAGCGTAAAAGATCCTGAAAATGTATTGGTGCTTGGCGGCGGTGATGGTCTTGTGCTGCGTGAACTTTGGAAATATGACGACATTCAAGACGTAGATCTGGTGGATTTAGACCCCGCAGTTGTGGAGCTTGCCAAAACGAACTACGATTTGCTTGAACTTAACGGCGATTCATTTTCTGACCCTAGAGTCAACGTTCATCATGCGGATGCTTTTTCTTATCTTGAGGAAGCAGAAGGTTTCTGGGATGTCATAATTGTGGACCTGCCTGATCCGAATAACGAATCTTTAAATAAATTATATACGCTGCAGTTTTATCAGCTTATTCGAAATCATCTTAACCCAGGTGGCACAGTCATGATACAATCCACCTCCCCGACGTTTGCAACTGATGTCTACTGGACGATTGATTACACCGTCCAGCAGGCTGGTTTGCATACAGAAAACCTTCATGTCGATATCCCAAGCTTTGGGGACTGGGGGTTTGTCATGGCAAAACGAGAGGATATCAAAGGTGTAATAGAAACGATTGAGCTTAGGACTGAAACACAATTTTTAGATGAAGAAGTTCTGCAGGGTTTAACGGTCTTTGGAAAAGATATCGACCGTGAAATTGAGAATCAGGATGGCAATACATTTGACTACCAGCCTAATACGTTAATCGAACCGATTCTCCTTCAGATGTATGAAAGAGCCTGGCAGAATTATTAGCAGCCATTAATCAACAGAGAGCTTGGGACAAAAGTGTCTCAAGCTCTTTGACTGTTTCACTGCACTTTAACAGGATACTTTCCACTGGGACAGGGATTATCTCCTTCTGGTAGTCCCCCTTATACTCCCTTTCCTCTCTTTTCTCTTTTGACTCCTTCAATTGCAGTTTTTTTATTCCGCGCCACCCAAGATCATTGTTAATTAAATAAAGATTGAAGTTTCGTTTTACCTGAATTGGGAATACATCTCATATAACAAAATAAGTCAATTAAAACTAACTTTTCTTGGAGGGATTTTCATGACTAATCAACAACCGGGTCGTCAGTATGAAGAAATTCCAGTTCAGCAGCAAAATCAGCAGCCTGGCAAAGAAACGGAAATGGAGCCTCGCCCAGCCTATCGCGGCAAGTCGTATCAGCCGAGTGGAAAGCTTGCTGGAAAAACAGCTATAATTACAGGTGGAGACAGCGGCATTGGGCAATCTGTAGCCGTTCATTTTGCTAAAGAAGGGGCAGACGTAGTCATCGTTTATTTAGACGAGCATGAAGATGCACAAAAAACAAAAACGATGGTCGAAAAAGAGGACCGGAAGTGCATGATCCTTGCCGGTGATGTGGGACGCGAAGCCTTCTGCCAGGAAGTCGTCCAGAAAACGATTGATGAATTCGGCAGCCTTGATATTCTTGTCAACAATGCGGGAGAACAGCATCCGCAGGAAAGACTGGAAGATATTACAGAGGAACAACTCGAGCGAACGTTCAGAACCAATGTATTCGGCTATTTCTTCCTGGCAAAAGCAGCTCTTCCACACCTGAAAGCGGGCAGTACCATTATTAATACAGCATCTATCACGGGATACGCTGGAAAAGAAATTCTGCTTGATTATTCGGCAACGAACGGGGCAAGAACGTCCTTTACACGCTCGCTTGCCCAATCGGTTGCTAAAAAGGGAATTCGCGTGAACGGTGTGGCACCGGGACCAATCTGGACTCCCCTTATTCCTTCAACCTTTGGGGAAGATAATATTGATAGTTTTGGAGAGGAAACCCCTCTTGGCCGCCCTGGCCAGCCGGAAGAACTGGCACCTGCTTATGTTTATTTAGCCAGTGACGACTCCTCCTATGTTTCAGGACAAATGATTCATGTGAACGGCGGAATGGTCGTTAACGGCTAATGGAATGAATATGGTTTATAAGCTGCTTTGACTTTTTTAGTCAAAGCAGCTTTTTCCATTTAAATGAATGATTTACACTTTCCATGTGGACTTAATTTTATTGGAGCTTATTCGTTTGACATTCAATTGCAGAGTCCTTATAATCAATAATTAGTTTGTATAGCAACTAATCGGGGTGATGGTTTTGAATCTTCGTTTTCAGGATTATATAAGCATCAAACTTCATAAGACGGACCTTGTTCTGACCAGCTTTATTAAATCAAAGCTTGAGCCGTTTAATCTGGCGCCTGAGCAAAACCTGATTATGATGCTGCTATGGGAGCAAGACGGGCTCACCCAAAATCAGCTGGGCAAAATGCTGAATAAAGATAAAACAAATATTACCCGAATGACCTCAAGTCTTGAAAAAAAGGAATTAATTAAAAGGCTTCAGTGGCCACAGGACAAACGGGTTACAAAAATATACTTGACGTCTAAAGGCAGTGACCTAGGCAATCAGGTTATTCCCGTTGCAGAGCAATTTAACAAAGTTGTATGCAAAGATCTTTCCGGGGAAGAACTCGCTGAACTGGATCGGCTGCTGACTAAAATCAGCCGAAATGTCCAATCTATTTAAAGGATGCATGATTCAAATCATTAGTTGCTGCACGATTCTGTCATCTTAACTGTCAAACATACTATTCTGGAGGTTTTTACAATGGCAAACGTACTATTTATTAAAGCAAATTCCCGTCCGATTGAGCAGGCGGTAAGCGTGAAACTTTACAAAGAATTCCTTGAAAATTATAAAGAAACACACCCGCAGGATACGGTTACGGAGCTGGACCTTTTTGAAGAAAAACTTCCGTATTACGACCTTGACATGATCAACGGCATGTTCAAACTGTCAAAAAACATGGAATTGACTCAAGAGGAACAAGAAGCTACGGTGCTTGTAAATAAATATTTGAATCAATTCCTGGAAGCAGACAAAGTCGTATTTGCATTCCCGCTCTGGAATTTCACCGTGCCTGCTGTATTGCATACGTATCTTGATTACCTGGCACAAGCAGGCAGAACATTCCGCTACACAGCTGAAGGTCCTGTCGGGCTGCTTGAAGATAAAAAAGTTGCCATTTTAAATGCACGCGGCGGCGTATATTCTGAAGGACCTGCACAGTCCTCTGAAATGGCTGTTAATTATGTTGAAACGATGCTTGGTTTCTGGGGCGTACATGATATTACTTCTGTGATTGTAGAAGGACATAATCAGTTCCCTGACAAAGCAGAAGAAATTATTGAAGATGGCTTAGAAAAAGCTGCAGTTGCTGCGGGCTCCTTTTAATAAATCAAGGCGACTGATATGGACTGAGAAATACTGAAGAAATAATTTATACAGCGTAAATAAGAGCCTGAGACAAAATTTTGTCTCAGGCTCTTTGATGTTCAATGGCTTTAGGCAGTCGTTTTCAGCTAGGTTCACTTCATATTAACAATAGATACCAGCTCATTTTACCTTCCCTGTGCTGCTGTACTCCCTTTTTCTGATTGATGTTTCGTCCTTACTTTGCAGGAGGTCCAAATTTTCCCTCATGAAAATCCCTATAGGCTTGTTTAATTTCATCCATTGAATTCATGACAAAGGGACCATACGGCACAATTTCTTCTTTAATCGGTTCACCTGAATAAATAAGGACTTTAACTCTTCTACTTTTGGCTTTTAGGGGGAATTCACTAGCCCGTGATTGATCCCCTTCTTCATTGTAAGAAAGGGAGGCTACTCCATGTTTGGACAGACTTACTTTCTCACTTCCTGCCTCCAGTTCTCCAGAAAGCACATACATAAATGCATTATGTGTTTCAGGAAGAACATGCGTATAAGAAGCACCTTCTTCCATAGAAATCTCAGCAAGTGTAATGGGGACGGCGGATTGAAGTGGACCTTGAACCCCTCCAATTTCCCCTGAGAAGACTTTAACTGAACTGCCATCCCGCTTCACAACAGGTGCTTCTTCCCCATAAATATTTTGATACGCTGTATCACTGTTTTTTAAATTCTTCGGCAAATTAAGCCAAAGTTGAAGGGTATGGGCGATATCCTCCCCAACTGCCTCTTCTGCATGTCTTGCTGCCCAGCCGGCATTCATATATTGAACATCACCGGGCTCGAGGATATCCTGTCCTCCTCCGTTGTCAATATGTTCAAGCCTGCCATCTACCACATAAGTAATGGTTTGAAACCCACGATGTGGATGATCTGAGAATGCACCCCGCTTAAACCAGTCTTCAGCCATTAAAATGAATGGATCAAACTCTTTCCATTTTCCTGCAGGAAGCACCCACCCCTTTTGAATAAAAGGAAAGGAAGCTTCTTCATAGTGAACTGACCAATGATTTTTGACCTCTCTTTGTAAAGTCATCTTTATCCGCTCCTTTAAATTAAATAGTTGCTATAACAACCATTATACAGAAGTATTTGTCGAGTGAAAGTTATATGTTTCTAAAACTTAAGCAGCTATAAGACCTGCAACCAATATATGAGCATACTGCATGGTTCAATTCCCGCTCCGTATCAGCCATTTATCGGAGCGGAAAATGACCATTTTTATTTCTTATTCACTCCATTCATATATCCGGGCCTCATATGGCTTTAACAGAATAGAAGGCTCTAAATGTATCTTCCCGTTTTCGCCTCTGTCATAATTCCCGATTACACAATGAACAGGTCTTCCAATACATCTTTCTTCAAATTTAAAGCGCTGTTCCTCCTCTGAATGATTCAACAAAACGAGCCATGTCTTTTTTTCGTATGATCGTGTGTAGACATAAAGAGTTTCGTATTTCAGGGACAGCTCTTCAAAATCCCCATATACCATTACGGGCTGTTCTTTTCGTAAGGCGATCAGCTGCTGGTAATAGTAAAATATCGAGTTAGGATCCTTCAATGCCTGTTTAACATTGATTTCATTCTTATTAGGGTTCACTTTCATCCATGGCGTGCCTGTTGTAAAACCAGCCTGCTCACTGTCATCCCACTGCATAGGCGTCCGGGAGTTGTCCCTGCTTAACAGAAGCAGACTTTCAAACACTTCCTGAGGATCCCTGCCTTTTTCAACCTCTTCCTTAAATTTATTTTTCATGGCAATATCCTCGTAATCCTCAATGGAGTCAAACCGGACACCTGTCATCCCGATTTCTTCTCCCTGGTAGACATAAGGCATTCCGGGAAGTGTATGAAGCATTGTAGCCAGAAGCTTTGCTGATTCCACCCTGTATTCCTGGTCATTTCCATAACGGGTCACCTGACGGGTGTGGTCGTGATTGTTTAAAAACTGAGAATTCCATCCTCTGCCATAAAGCCCGTCATACCAGTCCTGCTGGATCGCCTTATACTTAGGAAGATCCATTACAGGCATTTCATCTGCCACCTGAAAATGAAACAGAGTATTCAATTCATGCCGGCTTTCATCCACATATAATAAGCCTGTTTCAGGTGTAACGAATGGAATTTCTCCTACTGTCATCGTGTCATAATCCTTCAGCACTTCCCGATTCATTTCCTGAAGATAGTCATGAATGCCGGGGTTGTCAGCAAGGTAGGATATATGATCGGGATCGTCTGCATCCGGGAATCCCTCCTGCTTTGCGAGTAAATTAATGACATCCATCCGGAAGCCATCGATTCCCTTATCAAGCCAGGTCCGCATCATTCGATAGATCTCCTTGCGCACTTCTTCATTTTTCCAATTTAAATCCGGCTGCTCGACAGCAAACGAATGAAAATAGTACTGTTCCGTTGCGTCATCCCAGGTCCAGGGAGAGGGCTCAAAATAAGATCGCCAATTATTCGGCTTTCCTCCATTTTTCGCATCCTTCCAAATATACCAGTCCCTTTTAGGGTTTGTTTTGGAGGACCTGGATTCGAGAAACCACTCATGCTGATCAGATGTGTGATTTACTACAAGATCCAATATCACTTTCATATCTCTGCGATGAATTTCCTCCAGCAGTGTATCAAACGTTTCCATCGTACCTGCCTGAGTCATTACCGCTTCATAATTTGAAATATCGTACCCGTTGTCACGATCCGGTGATTCATAAAATGGATTCAGCCAAATTACATCCACACCAAGCTTCTTTATGTAATCCAGCTTTTCTATTACCCCTTCAAGATCTCCAATTCCGTCGCCATCGCTGTCGTAGAAGCTCCGCCAGTAAACCTGGTAGACCACTGCTTCTTTCCACCATACTTTATTCATGAAATACGACTCCTTTCTTATTCCTATTTTCTGTTAAAAATAAAGCATCTTATCCAACTTTACCTTCTTCTTTCATGCCTCAAACACTTGTGATTTTTACATCAGACAGCTCGATATGAAGTTTAACAAACCGGAAAGGCGTGGTTCGTGCAAACAAAAAGAGGCTGGGACAAAAAAGTGTCGCAGCCTCTTTGACCGGTTCGCTGCGCTTCAGGCGGACGCTTTCCGCAGGGACGGCGCTGAGCCTTTACAGGGCCTTGCCCTGTAAAGGCTCAGCTTGCCGTCATATCCTGCAGGAGTCACCACCTTCCGCTCCGCTCACCTCTTTATTCACAGTAGATACTGGGTCATTTACAAAGATTTTCGAGTTATATCTCAGTCTCCTAAAAAATATACCTGAGCGGCGGATGCCGGGAAAAAGATTTTTAACGCCAGAAGGTCGCACAGTCCGCCTTCTCCTGAATATTAAATTTAATTATTTTTTCCAATAATTCGTAATCCACCGGCTGGTTCCACTTTATACGAAATAACCATTTTGTTGAGCTGTAGCCTGCTTCTTCAATTAACTGGGCAAAATGCTTCATGGCTGCTTCTTCCGGTGCAAAGCTCATATGGTGCTTCGCTTTGTCTATGCCAATAATAAATGTACCATGATCAGTAAACATAGGCGTGTTCCACTTCATTTGCTGTTCAAGATGCGGAAATCGATTGGCAATCCAGGAGTAAATTTCATCTGCTTTGCTTCTATGTTCCAGGTTTTCAATCCCTGCTGTATACTCCTCAAAGGCTTTCATGCTTTACCTCCTTTTTGTAATAAATATAGATAATTTATTTAATTGTATCATGATCCTTGTCCCGGAAGGTTTTAAGTCATATAAATAAAAGGCCTGATGAAGGAAAGAATCCATTTCATCAGACCTTTCTTTATTCCGTCATCTCAGAGGAAACATTATATCAGTCCCGTTATGGTTTAACTTTGTGACTACAGCATTCTTTTTGCAATACGTTCAAAAGATTTAAATTTATCCTGAAAATCGTATGCAATGGTGGTCAGCATCACTTCATTCGTCTGGTATTCTTCGCTGATCCGGTGAATTTCCTTCTCTACATGATCGATGTCTCCCACGATCATCCGGTTCCGGTTTTGAAGGATCCGCGCCTGTTCATAAGAAGTATAGGAATAGTTCTGTGCTTTTTCAGGACTCGGGGTGCCTTTAGATGGCATACCCTGTTCTAGCATAATCATGGATAAATCCAGACTTGATACGATGCGCTCAGCATCTTCCATTGTCTCACCGCAAACTGTGAAAACCGACACATTATTCTGCGGTTTTTGATAATAAGCTGAAGGAGTAAAATTACGCAGATAGTGGTTCATATACTGCGGACCTCCTTCCCCATTAATAAACAGAGCAAATGTGTAAGGAAGTCCTTTTTGAGCAGCAGTTAAAGCAGAGGACGGACTCGACCCGAGCACCCATACGTTTGGCGTTGTCTGCGTAACAGGAGTCGCTTTTAACCCGTAGTAAGGGTGTTCCTTCGGAAGGTCATCATGCAAATAGTGCAGGAGTTCATCGATTTGCTCAGGATACCTTTGCACATCCCTTGGCTTACCCTCCCCAAGAGCATAGGAAGCACGGGGCATGCCGCCTGGCGCCCGTCCGATTCCTGCATCAATCCTCCCGGGTGCGAGTCCAGCCAGTACTTTGAAATTTTCCGCTACTTTATACGCACTGTAATGCGGGAGCATCACCCCTCCAGATCCAAGAAGAATGCGATCTGTTTTAGCAGCCAAATGGGAAATCAGTATTTCAGGCGATGAGCCTGCAAGTGTAGCAGCATCATGATGCTCCGAAACCCAGAACCGGTGAAATCCCCATTCATCTGCCCGCTGAGCCAGCTCTATCGTTTGTCTCAGTCCTTCTTCTGCGGTACTTCCCTCAGATATTGCAGACTGATCCAGTATACTCAAATTAATAGTCATATCCTTCACTCCTTTATAAAGGTATTATTCTAAACAACCAAAGAAAAGTCGAATCATGTGCCTGTATACGAGTCAGACTGAATATTTCCCATTCCTTTGATAGTTGTTAACAGAAAAAAGAGCCTGGGACAAAAGTGTCTCAAGCTCTACGACCGGTTCACTTCGCTTCAGGCAGACGCTTTCCGCAGGGACGGCGCTGAGCCCTCCACAAGGCTTCGCCTTGCGGGGTCTCAGCTTGCCGTCATATCCTGCAGGAGTCGCCACCTTCCGCTCCGCTCACCAGTTACTATCAATAAATAAATATTCATTTTTTAAATTTTTCGAGTTTTGTCCCAGCCTCTTTAAATGGCAGTTATCTTCTTTCCAATCTGGCAATTCGATCATCTAGGTCAGGGTGAGTTGAGAAAAGCTTCAACCCGCCTTTCCCACTGATTTTCATCGTTTGAACAGCGGTATCATCTGTGTGATCTTTTACCTGTGCACGGTCTGCATACGCTTTAAGTGAACGAAGAGCATGAGCCATTTTGTCGTTTCCTGCAAGGTCTCCGCCGCCTCTGTCTGCATGGTACTCACGATGGCGCGAGTATGCACTGACAACAAGGCTTCCGAGAATGGAAAATAGGATTTGGAATACAATAACGGCTGCAAATTGAACAATCCATGCCAGTTCTTCACGAACAAGGCGTGAAACAAGGATCGCTACAATTCTGGAGAAAAACACGACAAATGTATTCACCACACCTTGAAGCAATGTCATTGTGACCATATCACCGTTAGCTACGTGGGCGACTTCGTGAGCGATAACACCTTCGACAGCATCATCATCCATATTGTTTAACAGACCCTGTGAAACTGCGACTAATGATTTCTTTTTAGAAGGCCCTGTAGCAAAAGCATTTACTTCAGGTGAAGCATAAATACCGACCTCCGGCATGTGCGTTAAACCGGCAGCACGTGATAAACGGTGCACCTTTTCAACAATGTCTCTTTCCTGAGCAGAAAGCGTACCATCCGGATCCAGTACTTTAACCTTCATCATTTTTTTCGCAATCCAGCGGGACATGGCAAGTGAAATAAATGAACCTGCAAAGCCGACAATTAAGCTGAATACACCAATTGCGATAAAATTAATTCCAATGCTGTTTGAGCTTGTTTCAAATGACGTTCCGATGCCAGTGAAATTGGCAATGAGCGTCCACACCACGAAAATCGTAATCATAACGAGGATATTTGTTGCTAAAAGAAGTAATGTCCTTTTTCCCATTTATACGCCTCCATTTAAATAGTTTCTACGCTTATTTTATCATGTTTAAAGAAAAAAAGAGAATGAGAAGTCTGTATAACTCCCATTCCCCCAATCTATTATTCGCAATTTCGACAAATATAGACGATTGGAAGCCGGCCTATTTTCTCTGTGAAGTCTTTACATAATATATTTATAAACGTTTCGCTGAAATTCCTGCCGGGATCCATTTTTGAACACTGCGATACATTCTCCCATTTAAATAAAAGAAATAACTCACCGCTCCGCTTGAGCGTATCATCTTTCTTGCAAGCTGCCTTACACTTTTTTGTTTATTTACTTTGTCATCTGAAAGATAAACTCCAAGCAGTCCCCGGTTTATAAGCTGGTGAAATCGTCTGTGAGGAAGTTCATTTGTATGCCGGTCTGCTTCTTCAACAAAATGCTGAAGACGATCAAACAATGACTGATGATCCGGGTAGTAGAAACAGAAGTTTAAATCTCCCTCTTCTAAGTCTTCCTCCTGGTCAATTAAATAATCAAGTAGGATGTGCAGGCCTTGTATGTAAGGAAAATAGCTGTTCCGGATCGCTGTGGAAAAGGAAGGCTTAAAGTCTTTGCGAAATGCATAGGACACTAAGCAAAAGATTCCAAGAGTCGAACCCGTACAGGCGGAAAACTCGTACCATTGCATCTGGGGAAACTGTTCTGTATGACCCTCAAACCAACTTTTAAGACGCTGTTCTCTTTCACTCACATCAACATGCTTATGAATCTGAAGATCACAATAGTACCTGGACAACTCAAGCAGCTGGGGTTTAATTTGCTCATATGTGCTTAACTTGCTGAGCACATCCTGACACGTTAAGACCAGTGCTCCAAGATAGCCTCCATCATCCTGCTGTTCACGGCAGCGGTAATAATTTCGCAGCGGTGCACCTGCTGTCAACGCATCTTCCATCGCCTCATGCAGACAGGAAAAATCCTCAGGATCAAGTGATGTGCTGCGATCGCATAGATTATCAAGATAATCACTGATCGTTTGATACGCTACGATAAAACGAATGGCTTCTTCTCTGTCTCCGAGTGCCAGCAGCGCCATAATTCCCCCGCCTTCGCAGTGAAAGGCTTTTTGTTCAAGACTGTCCATTGCCTGTTTTCGAAGCTCCTGGTTTGGAATTCGACTCGCCTGATCTTTCCAGCCATTCAATTGAATGTGAACGGCCGGGAAAACTTTTCGATACACTTGATTCATTAAAAAGAACGGTTCTGCAGGCACCACTTCAATCACCTCTTCTTAAACATCATATCCAATATTGCGAAGTCTGTTTCGTGTAAAGGATTCTGTATAAGCAAAAATTTCATCTCTTTCAGGTTCATTATAAAGTTCATGATAACATTGCGGCCACTCTTTGTAATGCATTTCCAGCAAATCCATATCCCGGAACCATTTTTTTGCGACTGCCGTTTCGACTAAATAATCTTCCCCTCCCTGCATCAGAAGAATGGGAATCTGAGGAAAAGAGCTGTTTTCAAGCGGCACCTGCTTCATCGCCATCAGCAATTCCCGGTACCAGCGCACCGACACGCGGTTCACATAAATAGGATCTTCCTTATCCAAATCGATAATTTCCTGATTTCTGGTCGCTTTATCTATCGGAAAATCAAAATTGAATTTGTGTTCCGGCGCCACTTTATTTAATCCACCTGAGAGTAAATGACTGACTTTTGATGGGGTGTGCTTTAGTGCAAATGTAGGGGAAGATAAAATGAGCCCCGCCGTTTCTACATGCAGCTGCTGAAGAAGGCGGACAGCAATCAGCCCGCCCATTCCATGCCCCAGAATAAAAACGGGCAAATCAAATTGATAAGATGCTTCAAGCCATCGTCTTACTTCTTCTATATATTGATTAAAAGAGTCAATATGACCCCTTGCTGTTCGCTTAGCCATACCCTGTCCCGGCAAATCGCCCATGATGACATGGTAGCCTTTTGATCGCCACATTTCAATGAGCCAGCCGTATCTGGCATGATGCTCAAGTTCACCGTGTATGATCACGATCACTCCTTGAGCAATTTCGTCTGTTTCCCATTTCCACATGGAGTATTCCCCCTTGCCTGCTTGTCTTCTGGCACGCTGCTAAACTTGCATAAGCTTACAAAACCGGCTTCAATTCATTCAAGCCTCAAGCCTTTGCACACACATATATAAACATATTGTGATAAAATACACTATACCATATATTCTATACATAGAAGGAGCAATATCATGATCCTGCCGTATAAAGACCATTATCCATTGATTGATCCTTCCGCCTACATTGCGGGAAATGCTACAGTCTCTGGAGATGTGACAATCGGGGCACACTCAAGTGTCTGGTTTGGCACAACCATCCGTGGAGATGTTTCACCCACTGTTATTGGAAAAAAAGTAAACATTCAAGATCACTCCATCCTCCATCAAAGTCCCAACACTCCGCTTATTCTTGAAGATGAAGTCACCATTGGCCATCAGGTCATCCTGCACAGCTGCACAATTAAAAAGAAAGCCCTCATCGGAATGGGCTCCATTATTTTAGACGGAGCGGAAATCGGTGAAGGGGCTTTTATTGGAGCAGGAAGTCTGGTATCACAAGGCAAAAAAATTCCTCCTAACACGCTGGCATTTGGACGTCCCGCTAAAGTGGTGCGCAAATTAACACCAGAAGATATAGAGGACATGGAACGAATCAGCCGCGAATATGCTGAAAAAGCGGTCCTGTATAAAGAGGAAGAAGAAAAACAAAGAAAAAAACGATAGGGTTTTACTAGGGGGAATACCATGTTTATAGAGTCATTTGGAATTGATTCATTTGTTCTGTTAGGGGGGCTCTTGCTTATTTGCGGGGTCATTGTGGCAAAGTTCTCCAACAAACTCGGATTACCTTCGCTGGTCCTGTTTATTCTGGTCGGCATGATTATTGGCAGTGACGGGCTAGGGATTGTTTATTTTGATAATATGAATATCGCACAGCTGATTGGCGTCATGGCCCTGATTATTATTTTGTTTGAAGGCGGGATGCAGACGAAGTGGGCGACAGTCCGTTCTGTTGCTCTCCCCTCTTTATCACTTGCCACTTTTGGTGTTTTGATCACATCAGGAATTGTAGGATATATTGCGTTTCTCCTCTTTGATGTTACCCTTCTTGAAGGTCTTCTGTTCGGGGCAATTGTCGGATCAACAGATGCGGCAGCCGTTTTTGCAGTATTAAAAGAACGAAATATTAAAGCGAAAATGGGTGCAACGCTTGAAGCTGAATCAGGTACGAATGACCCGATGGCTGTTTTTTTGACTCTAGCTTTTATTGAGTTAATCACAATTGAGGGAAGTTCTATCTGGGGAATGATCCCTTCTTTCTTCTGGCAAATGGGAATTGGGCTTATTTTCGGCTTAATTCTTGGTAAAATCGCCTCAGTTTCTATCAATCGCATAAAGCTGGACTCGAGTGGACTTTATCCTATTTTTTCTCTTGCCTTTGCTCTCCTATCTTATAGTGTAACGCAGGTTGCAGGAGGGAGCGGATTTTTAGCAGTTTATGTAGCCGCTCTGGTCATCGGAAACTCAGAACTGACCTACCGTTATTCCATTTTTCAGTTTAACGAAGGATTTGCGTGGATGTCTCAAATTCTGATGTTTATTATCCTTGGTCTTCTGGTCTTCCCTGCACAAGTTTTTACAATGAACATCATCTTAAATGGATTGCTTCTATCCTTCGTGCTCATTTTCGTCGCAAGGCCGATTGCCGTTTACTTATCCACGATCGGGATGAAGTATTCCAACAAAGAGAAGTTGTTTATTTCCTGGGCTGGCTTGAGAGGTGCTGTGCCGATCGTGCTTGCAACCTTTCCTATTGTAGCGGGGATTGAAAAAGGACAGCTATTTTTCAACGTCGTCTTTTTTATCGTACTGACTTCTACATTGCTTCAAGGTTCGACGATCTCTTACGTGGCCAAAAAGCTGAAGCTGACCGGGCCGAAAAAAGATACTCCTCACCATTCGATCGAACTGATCTCTATTGGCAAAGCAAATGCAGAAATGGTTCAATTTCAAACCAATAAAGATCTTGCGTTAGTAGGAAAAAAACTTCACGAACTTGATCTGCCAAATGAAGTCACCATCAGCGCGATGGTTCGGGATGAAGAGCTTATTACGCCATATGGC
Source organism: Jeotgalibacillus sp. ET6 (assembly GCF_029667115.1). Classification (GTDB taxonomy): domain Bacteria; phylum Bacillota; class Bacilli; order Bacillales; family Jeotgalibacillaceae; genus Jeotgalibacillus. The sequence goes on from NZ_JARUIU010000010.1 coordinate 86,484, forward strand.
GAAACCGAAATACTTGCAGGGGACTTCCTCTATATTCTCGTTGCAAGCAAGCACAAAGAAAAAGTACGTAAAATGATGGAAACCAAAAAGAAGCCTGGGACCGCATAAGCGGAACTCAGGCATTTTATTTTGCAAATTCAAATTCAATTTTTCCGTCTTTGAACAATAGCGCAGCATTAAATCTTCCGCCCTTGATGCTTTTAAATCCCTTTAAAGGGGCTGTCTTTCCTTTTTCACACAAAGCTTTAATTTGATTTGGTGTCAGTCGTTTGCCTAGGAGCACTTTTGGAAATGTTTGCTTACAGCCTTCTTTATATTCTGAACAGCCATAAAATTTCCCTCTATCCGTAATATTCCCTTTTTTACAGGTTGGACATTGAATCAGCACTTTTTGAGCACCCATCGTTTTTTCCGTTTTCTTAAGAGGCTTTTCATCGATCGTTTTTGGTGCAGCCTCTAACAGATGGGTAATAAACTTTTGTATATTTTCAATGAACGCTTGCTGGCTTCCATTCTGCTGCCCGATCTTTTTCAAATAGGCTTCCCATTTGGCTGTCATCTCCGGACTGCTAAGGAGGGTTCCATCAATGACCTGACACAGTGTAATCCCTTTTTGCGTAACGGTCACAATATTTTTAGCAATCGTAATATATCCCTGCTTCTTCAGTGTTTCAATAATCGCAGCACGTGTAGCTTCAGTGCCGATGCCCTCTGTTTCCTTTAAGATCGCCTGTGCCTTTTCATCTTCAACCGTCTTACCGGCTGTTTTCATCATCGTGATCAATTGGCCTTCGGTATATGGCTTAGGTGGCTTTGTTATTCCTTCTTTAGGGTTGACAGCGGACTGAACCTCCTGCCCTTGATAAACTGCAGGAAGATGCTGTTCCTCCTGGTTCTTCGAAGTTTTGTCTTCTCCAAATAGTGATTTCCATCCCTTTTTCAGCTCCACCTTGCCGCTTGCTTTAAATATCAGCTCATTCACGGATACTTCAATCTTTGTTTCTTCATAATGGTAGTCATCATGAAACATGGCCAGCACACTGCGGAGTATTTCGAGGTAAATATTCCGCTCTTTTGGTCCCAATCCCTTAATTTTATCGGCAGTCAACACTTTTTTTGTCGGAATAATGGCGTAGTGTTCCTGTACCTTGCTGTCTTGAACGTATTTCGGTCTGGGGCTGCTGTAATGCGTTTCAAACTGGACTCCTGCTGCGGTCTTCATTTTATCGAGCTGCTGATTCAGATAGTGAAATTCATTTTTTGTAATAAACGTGCAGTCTGTTCTGGGGTATGAGACGATTTTCTTTTCATATAAATCCTGAACGGTCTGCAATACAGCAGATGGGCTGTATTTAAAGCGCCGATTCATATTGGCCTGCAGCGAAGACAAGCTGTGAAGACTAGGCGCCTGCATTTTCTTTTTCTTTTTTTCAGCCTTTGAAATTTCGCTTTTTACTGGCTGCCCCGGCTCAATCCGATGCTTTTCCAGCAGCTGATAGGCCGCTGCCTCTTTAGTAAAACGTTTATCATGCTTGGCTGAAAAGTTCCCATTAGCAGTCGTCACATAAGCAAAAAGATCCCAGTACGGCTCCGGTTTAAAATGCTCAATTTCATGGTGCCGCTGCCAGATCATGTATAGAGTCGGCGTTTGAACTCTTCCTACGCTGAATGGACCATCTACTCCCTTTTTTTGAAGCAAAAGAGTATACAGTCTCGAAAGATTCATGCCAACCAGCCAGTCGCTGATCTGCCGGGTTTGTGCTTCCATATATAAAGGAAGATAGTCGCGTCCTTCTCTTAATGATTGAAAACCGCTTCGAATGGCCTCTTTTTCTAGCGAATTAATCCATAATCGCTTCGTTGGTTTATGCGCCATACCTGCATGAGTGATAATCGAGCGGGCAATATTTTCTCCTTCACGGTCTGAATCCGTCGCGACAATAATTTCATTTGCTTCCTTCAAGAGCCTGCTGATGATGTTAAATTGCTCCCTTTTATTATAAGGAACGGTAAAACGAAAGGTGTCCGGCATTATCGGCAGCAGCTCAAGCTTCCATTTTTTCCATTCCGGCTTGTATTTATGAGGCTCCTGCAGGGAAACCAGATGACCGAATCCCCAGGTTATATATACTTTCCCTGTAAATAAAGAATCCTCTATTTCAAAATATCCACTTTGTTTTTTTGCTTTTGAAAAAGCCTCCGCATAGCTTTTAGCCTGCGATGGTTTTTCAGCGAGTATAACGGTTGTCACCGGGATGTCCCCCTAAATGTATTGATTAAATCCGAAAGAAAACGAGGATGTTTCGAGGATAGTTTGATAGAAGTAAATTGTACCATTTTGTCTAGTAGATCGCCACAAATAATGGGAGTCTTGCATATGCGGCAAAACGAAAAGAATATCCTCACGAATCTGTTTTTTCGCAGGGATATTCTTGTATATTAAGCAGACAGATTTAGTTGAGAATTCGATGACAGGCCGATCCACAAACAACCCTGCCCCTTATTACCGGTAATTCTTCATTGAACTGGTTGGAGTTCTTTTTGGACGTGACGGCATTCCATCACTTCTCGTATTGGCTGCTTCCTTCACAGAATTTGTAATGCTGTGAATGACTTCCCCCACATCCTTTGCAGATTCCAGGAGCGGATCGACTGTCCGCATTTTATATTTTGCGTCGACCGTTACCTGATTAGCCGTAGAGATAAGCTTGGTCGATTCTTCTGTCAGGCCATGCACAGCATTTCTTACTTCAGCGAGTGTCTGATTCGTTTCACCAAGCGTCACCGTCGCCCTTTGCAGCAATCTTATTAAAAATACAACAAGCCAGATAAAGGCGATAGCGATAGCAGCAACACTGTATTCAATTGTCATTCAAAAAAACCCTCCCTTTTTCATCATTTTATGTACAAGCCTGATAGATATTCCTTTCTCAGGCACCTCATCGTGCAATATTTTGTTGTTCTTTCGAAAATACAAAAACTCCTTCCCATTCGGAAAGAAGTTTTGAGTACAGCCTGTATACGTAATAGATTACTTAATTTTAATCTTTACGCCGCCTGTAGGTGTGGAACTGATTAGGTTTACATTTGGTTCATGGCTTGGTGTATAAATGTCTGAACTTAAAGGAAACGTTTTACCAGATTGAGGAGTATTCACAGAAGCTTCACTCATTATATTCTGTGCCATTCCAGCCTGTTTAACTTTATCCGTGACGCTGTGAACCACTTCGCCTACATCCTTCGCAGATTCTAACAAAGGATCCAGCAGTTTAACTTTACTTTGGATATCCACCGTTGCCTGTTCTGCAGATTGAATCAATTTTTGTGATTCCTTTGTCAAACTGTTAATGCTGTTTTTCACTTCTGCGAGTGTAAGCTGGGTCACCCCAAGGGTTTGAATTAATTTAGCAGCCAAACAGATAAAAGCAGCTGATGCGCCGGCTGCACTGATTTTCATAATCATCAGGCTTCACCTTCCTTTCCATTACATTATGTAATGGTGCTGCCCTATATTCCTTCTCTTGCAGACGTCCTATATAAGTTCAACCAGCTTTTTGCCATCACTCTTTCCGTTTATCGTGGTAAACGGAATTAGATTAATAAACACATTTAAATAAGACACAAAAATAAAACTATCTAAATAGTTTCGAAAAACAAAAAAGTCATAACCTGTGTACAAGTCTAGTGCCAGTGCAGAAATAAGGTTAAAGATTACCCCGCCTAGTAGGATAAATACTTTTTGACTTTTACTAAATAAATCTTCCGTTGCAGTAACCACCCTTCCTCCTGCAAAATAAGCTTTATTTATAACAAACATGTTTTTTTGCCATAATACATCACCAATTCCTATGGCAAATTCACTTATCTTTCCGCCGAAAACTTTTATAAAAAAAGCGTGGCCTGATTCGTGAATGAATGCGATAAATGGAAAAATAAATAAAGTAATAATTACAAAATTCATTAAAAAGTCCAACGGTATGCTCTCCTTTACGTTCGTTACTGATTCACTTCAAAGATCCACCGGCACTGCCAGCTATTAAACATGTCGTTTCTCCATTAAATGAATGCCCAGCCCCATCATGACGACTCCCATTATGACCAGAATGCTAATTGGAAAAAGCAATTCATCTATTTGAAAACCGTAGACCGCAATCCCATTTAAAATTTCCATCCCATAGGTGAGTGGGTTAATTTTAGATAAGGCCAGCAGGAATTCTGATTCCACTATCTCGATCGGCCAGTAAGCACCGCCAATCATGGCCATACTGATTGCAAGAATGGGAATCACGGCATTAAATTGCTGAGTCGTTTTGACAAGAGCGGTTAAAAATATCGACATGGCAACAATCGCAAATACATAGGGGATTACGAACAAAAGTGCCTCGATGAACCGGCCGTTAAAGTCCACTCCCACCCAATAACGGAAAATCAGGAAAATGATCACTACCTGCAGATATCCTTCAAAAAACGTGTACAGTAAATTTGCTGTATACATCTCCCATTTTTTCACCGGAGATAAAATAATGCGGTACCATATCCCATCTTTCTTTTCTATTAAAATAGGCAGCACATTATAAGCAATCGTGTAAATCACAAAGAAGAGAGTGAAACCAAACAAAGTTTGAAACGTGCTGTCATACATCCAGGTGTTTGTTCCTCTAAAATGGCTGTTTGAAATGGTGAAAACGGGTGATTCCTGAGAGAGCCTCAATTCATTCAGCAGCTTTTCCTGATCAGCCTGATTTTCTCTTCCTGATGCAGCCATAATTTCCTCTTCTTGATGCTTCTTTCGATACAAATCTGATAGTGTATTTTCAATTAATGCAGCATTCGGAGAATCGACGCCTATAATAAGTCTATAGCCATCATTTGTTAAGATGGCACCTGCTTCTGCTTTTCCGTTAGTAATTCTTTCTTCCAGTTCCGCTTTTGATGTCCAGTCAAATGAATAGGTCTCATTTTCCACCAATGCGTTTCCAATAAAAGAATCTTGCACCTCTTGGTCTTCAGCATATAGAGGGACATGAACAGCTGCAGGCCCTCCTGACCCTCCCAAAACGAGTGCAAAACCAATCGACATCCCGGTAAAGATAACAAACGTAAGCGGCTTGCGAATAAATAATCTTATCCTTGCCAGCAAAATCCCAATCATATATTGGCCCCCCTTTTTGGAAAACTGACAGCCGCAGCTGCGATGGCGGCAAAACCAAAACAGACAAGAAAAATAAGATGCTCACTGATTGCTTCTAATTCATCTCCGCGCAGAACGGATAAATATGCAGACATTCCAGCTCCGTTCGGTGTAAAATTACCGAGTGTTTGAAGTAACACAGAAGAATCTCCTAATGGAAAAAAACTTCCCCCTAAAACCGCCATAATGGTAACTAAAATACTTGAAAAGAAACTCGTAACGACTTCTGATTTAAAACGGTAGCTTATGGCTGTCAATAAAGCAGCGATTCCTCCCACTGAAATGGCAAAAGCCAATGAAACGAGTAAAAAGAGTGGTATGTTCGCCCAGGATACATCAAAAAATACCCAGGCAAATCCAAATACGATCAGCAGATGGAAAAATGAAAAAAGAGTACCTGAAAGACAGACAGCGCTAAAGTAAATCCATCGGGAGACATTTGCGAGTATGATCCTGTTAAATACAAAGATCTTTCTCTCAAGAAAAGCAAATGTCCCTATGGTGGAAGCGACAAACAGCACATTCATTACAGCCATTCCCACTGTGTAATACCCTTTAGATGTGACGGGTTGACTTTGATTGATGGAGACTGTTTCACTAAAACGAATCTCCTCTGTGGGTTGCAGGATGCTTGGATCTAAATGATTGGCTGCTAGGAAATTTGTAAGCCCAATCTCTTCCTGATATTGTACGAGAATATCATTCACGATTTTTGCTCCAACCTGGCTGCCCTCATTGTTCAGCACAAGAAGCGCTGGCTGATTGTTTTGATTAGTCATGATTCCTTCTAACATTTCATAGGTGAAATGCTCGGGAACTTCAATTACGGATGTATAGGTTGAATCATTGAGGATTTGATCTTTATCCTCTAAATCCATTTCCTGAAAATCAATAAATGCTTTGATGTCTTCATGACCAAAGACCGTATCCTTTAATGTTTGAATAAACCTGAACTCTTCATCCTTCTGAATGCTTTCAATCATTTCAGGGGGAAGTTTATCTGAAAAATCTTCAATAAACCGGTCTATTTGTTGTTCTTCATCTTCGTGTTCAATCAATGCAACTTTCAAATTGATTTTTGGAGGCTCTCCATTCATGGTTCCTCCCAGAGCCGTCCCTAAAATTGTGATCAACACAATTGGAAGACCGACTACTAACAGCAGCTGCATCGGATTTCTCCATAAAAGCAAGCCTTGCTTCTTTATAAATTGCCATATCATGTGAGCTTCACCTCTAATCTCTTAATGCTCTTCCGGTCAGATGGAGAAAAACGTCTTCCAAAGTAGGAGTTTTAATGTCTAGAGAATGCAGATCCAGCTGTGAATCTTCCGCCATTTTGATAAGCGGGGAGAAAATATTCACTTCTTTTCCTGCCATAATGGTTACTTCTTTTTCACTGACCACCACGCGGTTAACAAGAGGATTTTCTTTTAAACTGCCGATAAATGCATCATTCATATTGTCAGCTTTAATTGAGATCACTTTTTCTGCAGACAGGATGCTTTTGATTTCATCTTTTGTGCCTGAAGCAATTAGATTTCCCTGGTCCATAATGTAGATTCTGTCACATAAAAATTCTACTTCCTCCATGTAATGACTCGTGTAAAGAATTGTGATCTGCTTCTCCCTGTTCAGGCGTTTGACCGTTTCAAGAATATAGTTTCTCGACTGGGGATCAATGCCCACTGTCGGTTCGTCCATAATAAGAAACTCGGGCTCATGTAAAAGAGCTACCCCAATATTCAGCCGCCGCTTCATTCCTCCCGAATACTTCTTCACAACATCTTTGCGTCTGTCCGTCAGACCAATGAGCTTTAATACTTCATCGATTTTTCTTTTTAATTCAACACCTTTGATGTTATAAATTCTTCCGAAAAATTGAAGATTCTCTTCAGCAGTTAAATCACTGTATAAGGCGATGTCCTGTGGAACCATTCCTACCATATCCCTTAATGGTGCAGGGTTTTTCAAAATGCTTTTTCCATTAAATTTCACATCGCCTGATGAAGGTTCTAGTAGAGAAGAAAGCATGGAAATAGCGGTGGATTTTCCAGCACCATTGGGACCAAGCAGTCCAATAATCTCCCCTTTTTCAATAAACATATTTAAATTTTCTACGGCATGCACCTGTTTAAACTTCTTGGACAAGTTAATTAATTCAAGCATTTCCTCACCCTCCTGTTCATTTAGCTTATGCTCTAGCCAAAGTAGATAAAAGTGGCTGAGGTCATAAGTTTTTTCTGTTGAAGTGACCTGCGTCATTTTAAATATAGAAAAGAATGCACTCACGAGTAAAAAGCTTATCGTGAATGCATTCTCGTTATGTAATGCTTTTTTTACTTAATTTAGATCTGCCAGTTCAGTAGGACATACAGGAAGATAATTAAAAGAACAAAAGATAAAGTATATTTCCAATAATTCTGTTTTCTGTCTTGTTCATTAATATAACCCTCAACAAAGATAGCTGTAATCATCAAATAAAAAACAGTATCATGCCTTATAAAAGCATAAGCCAGTATCCCAACAGCTACTGTAATTCCTATAAGGACACTAAAATCTTTATTTGTTGAAGTGATTTGCAAGTTATATCCTCCTTTAAAAATAGTCAGTGCCTAACTGGAATTCCAGATTTCCGATCTCTAACGCTGTTCACATTGTTAAATTTTATACTGGTACTTTAATCGACTCTCAGTGTTCCGATAATTCATTACGAACGGCATAAATGGCTAATTGAGTCCGGTCACGAAGATCCAGCTTTTGTAGAATAAGTGTCAAATGATTTTTAACCGTCCCAACAGATAAATACAGCTTTTCTGCAATCTCTCTATTTGTCTGCCCTTCCCCGACTAATTTGATAATGGCTAATTCACGAGACGAAAACGGGTGGGCTGCTTTAGAGGAATTTTCTTTTTTAGTCCGCTGCAATAATCGCGGCATCACTTTTGCAGCTACTTCATCATGAATCGTTAAGCCTCCGTTCATACAGCTGTAAATAGCATCGAGCAGCTTCGCAGATTCCGAGGTTTTCAGCAAAAATCCGTTCGCTCCTTCTTTTAAAGCCTGCATCGCATATTCTTCATCGTTAAAGGTAGTAAGGATCAGCACTTTTATTGCCGGCCACTGCTTTTTGATTTCCCGGGTTGCTTCAATGCCATTCATCACCGGCATTCTGATATCCATTAAAACCACATCGACAATATGATTTTGCAGGATTTCAATGGCTTTTCGTCCGTTTTCTGCTTCATGTGCCACACGGATGGACGGGTCCTGTTCAAGTATAATTTTAAGGCCTTGCCTTACGATTGCCTGATCTTCAACAAGTAAAATGTTCAAATTCATATTTTCTCCCCCCATAGAATCGGAATTGCGCCTCTGACAATAAACTCTTTTTCAGTCTGATAGGCTTCCAAATTCCCATCAAGCTCTTCTGCTCTTTTTTTCATATTGGTTAACCCAAAACCGTATGAAAAAGCCTCTGCTTTAAATATAGAGTTTCGAATCTCAAATGATAATGAATCGGCTGCAGACTTTCCCAACGTTATATGCACTTCTCTTGATTGAGCATGCCGCATAGCGTTTGTTAAGGCTTCCTGTATGACGCGATAAAGCACAACACTTGTTTCATTTGAAATTGGGAAGGATAATACTCCTTGTTTCATCGTAAATTGCACAAGAATATGGCTCTCTGCTTCGAGCTTTCTAATTAAATGCACGACGGTTGCAATTCCTTCGTTTTCTTCTGTTTGCAGCGCTTTAACCGCATGCCTGGTTTCATTCAAGCTCTCCTGGGCCATTCGCTTTAGCTCTGTGTAACCCGTTTTGTTGTCCTGTATCGTGAGGACCTCCAGCTTCATAATAAGTGCTGTCAATCGATGCCCTACTGAGTCATGGATGTCGCCGGCAATCCTTGTCCGTTCCTCAAGCCGGGCATTCCTTTCGCCAGAGATGCTCAATCGCTTTACTTTACGGTATTCATTTAGAAGAGTTTCATAAATTTCCTTTTGTTCATTTCGTTCCATGATCATCCTGTTTAGTTTTAAAACCGGGAAGTAAACAAGTACAGTCAGAAGAAGCCATTCAACAAACCGACCGTCGCTAAGCCAGGTTATGATGAGGGAAGAAAGTAAATTCAGTAAAATATAAGAAAGAAAATAGGATTGCTTTATTCGAAATGATGCTTCAATTGAAAGATACAGCAATGCTACTACATACAGCCCAACTTCTGAATGCTGCCAAATTCCGTGGGATACAATGAAGAGTGTCTGTATGATATACAGTAAAAAGAGGCTCTTATTAAGGGATAAAAAAAAGTAGACACTCAATGCACCTGCAAAAATCAGGATGCTTACAGGCTTGTTTTCGCTTTGAAATAAAATGATAAGAATCCAAATTAAGCTAAAGAGGCTGAACCTTACCCAAAACTGTTTCATATACATTCCTGCCTTTACTAAAATCTTCTCTTTAAGGAATACTTTGCTTATTGCCATGATACCGCAGTTATTTTAATAAATATATCCCAAAAAAAAATCAGCTGGGGGATTCCCAGCTGACGCAAAAATTATGATTCTTTTTTATCTAGCTGCCTGTTCTTTTAAAGCATCTGCTTTATCCGTTTGCTCCCATGGAAGATCCAGATCATTTCGGCCGAAGTGGCCATAGGCTGCAGTTTGTTTGTAAATTGGGCGGCGCAGGTTCAGCATACGGATAATGCCGGCAGGACGCAGGTCAAAATTGCTGCGCACAAGATCGATCAGCACATCTTCTTCTGCTTTTCCTGTACCAAATGTATCAATCGAGATGGATACAGGCTGTGCTACACCAATTGCATAGGCAAGCTGAACTTCAACCTTGTCTGCAAGTCCTGCTGCGACTAGATTTTTTGCAACGTAGCGAGCAGCGTAAGCACCTGAGCGGTCAACTTTTGTTGCGTCTTTACCGGAGAAGGCACCTCCGCCGTGACGTGCATATCCTCCGTACGTATCAACAATAATCTTACGTCCGGTCAATCCAGCATCCCCTTGTGGTCCGCCAATGACAAAACGGCCGGTCGGGTTAATAAAGTATTTTGTTTCCTCGTCAATCAAATGCGCCGGAACAACTGGCTTAATCACATGGTCCTTTAGATTGCGCTGGATCTGTTCAAGGCTGACCTCCGGGTGGTGCTGAGTGGAAATAACAATCGTATCAATACGAACCGGTTGATTGTTTTCATCATATTCTACTGTTACCTGTGTTTTACCATCAGGCCGCAGATAAGGAAGGATTTCTTCTTTGCGTACTTCTGTTAAACGGCGTGATAATTTATGAGCCAGTGAGATCGGAAGCGGCATTAATTCATTTGTTTCATTACAGGCAAAGCCGAACATTAAGCCCTGATCTCCTGCTCCGATGGATTCAATTTCTTCATCAGACATTTTGCCTTCACGGTCTTCTAGCGCCACATCCACCCCGGCAGCGATATCAGCAGACTGCTCATCAATGGAAGTCAGTACTGCGCAAGTTTCTGCATCAAAACCATATTTTGCACGGGTGTAGCCTATTCCCTTTATGGTTTCACGAACGATTTTAGGAATGTCTACATACGTAGAGGTTGAAATTTCTCCGGCTACAAGCACGAGTCCCGTAGTAACAGATGTCTCACATGCTACTCTGGCATTCGGATCATCCTTTAAAATAGCATCCAAAATAGAATCTGAAATCTGATCGCAAATTTTGTCCGGATGTCCTTCTGTAACAGACTCAGACGTAAACAAATGACGTTTTGTTGACATAGTGTCTCCTCCTTGTGAAGCGTATATGTTGGACGGTACTCATTACCCTTAGAGATCGAACGTTAACCTTTTGTAGATCATCCAAGTCATGGCACGACATAAAATAAACCCTTCCCCGGTTGGTTCATGAGGAAAGGTTTTGTAGAAAGCGCGCCTTTCACTCTTATCGTTCAAGGCATAATTGCCCTGCTACAGGTTAGCACCTTCGCTCCATGTGAGTGAATCGCAAAAGTCACGGGGACTTTCTTGCAGAGCAGGTTGCTGGGTTTCATAGGGCCTGTCCCTCCACCAGCTCGGGATAAGAGTATCCGTTCAAAAAACTATCATACGCAAATGAAACCGGGATGTCAACTCACAAAGTACTTTTTTCTGTTAGAATGAATAAGTAAGTAAATCAATTTAATAGTATAGACTATTCAATCCAATGTGTTATACTAATGTCGAATAAAGGTGCATGATTATTTCTTGATTAGGGGTGGGAATTAGAATGAACATAATCCGAAAAACAACTGATGTAACTGAATTGCTAAATAAGGACCATGTCCAGCTGAATCTTTCAGTGCCAAACCTGGTAGAAAAGATTCTGGAACGCGGTGAGGGGACCCTGACTTCCTCCGGCGCTGTAAAAGCCGAGACCGGTACATATACAGGCAGGTCTCCAAAAGATAAGTATACAGTTGATGAACCATCGACTAGAGACCAGATTGATTGGGGAAACGTCAATCAGCCGATTTCCGCAGACGTATTTGACCGGCTTTACACTAAAATTATCAATCACCTTCACGATCTTGATGAAGTATTTGTATTTGAAGGTTTCGCCGGAGCGGATGAAACTTCAAGACTTCCGATTCGTGTCGTGAATGAACGCGCGTGGCACAATTTATTTGCTCACCAGCTGTTTATCCGGCAGAAGCAAGGCGATCAATGGGACAATGGAGGAGAAAAACCATTTACCATTTTATCTGCCCCATCTGTAAAGGCTGATCCATCTACTGACGGAACTCGTTCTGAAACCTTTATTATCGTATCTTTTGAAAAAAGAACCATCCTGATCGGCGGAACTGAATATGCTGGCGAAATGAAAAAATCTATTTTTTCCATTATGAATTATCTGCTGCCTCAAAAAGATATTCTGCCTATGCATTGCTCAGCCAACGTCGGAGCGGAGGGAGATGTAGCTTTATTCTTCGGTCTTTCCGGAACAGGCAAAACCACTCTTTCAGCTGATGCGGATAGACGGTTAATCGGGGACGATGAGCATGGATGGTCTGATAACGGCGTGTTTAATATCGAAGGCGGCTGCTATGCAAAATGCATTCAGCTGTCACGGGAAAAAGAACCGCAGATTTTCGATGCCATCCGGTTTGGATCTGTCCTGGAGAACGTTGTATTAAATCCGGATACAAAAGAAGCCGATTATAATGACTCTTCTTTAACCGAAAATACCCGTGCTGCTTATCCGCTTCAGGCTATTTCCAATATTGTGGATCCAAGTAAAGCGGGACATCCGAATACCATTATCTTTCTTACAGCTGATGCATTTGGCGTGCTGCCTCCTATTTCAAAATTAACAAAAGAACAGGCGATGTATCATTTCCTTAGCGGATATACATCAAAGCTCGCCGGCACTGAGCGGGGCGTGACTGAACCGGAAGCAACCTTTTCAACCTGCTTTGGATCGCCATTCCTTCCTCTTCGTCCAACGGTTTATGCTGAAATGCTTGGAAAGAAGATGGAACAGCATGACGTGGAGGTCTTTCTTGTTAATACCGGCTGGACCGGGGGAGCTTATGGAACGGGAAGCCGCATGAAATTGTCTTATACACGCGCTATGGTTCGTGCTGCCCTGCACGGGGAACTTACAAATGCTGAAACGACGAAAAGCGGGTTGTTCGGCCTTGAAACACCTACCCATGTACCAGGAGTGCCAGACGATGTGCTGATTCCACGATTCGCATGGCCGTCAGAAAAAGAGTATGAAGCCAAAGCTGAAGAACTGGCAAATCAATTTAAAGAAAACTTTAAAAAGTTCTCCAATGTGGATGAAAATATCATTAAGCTTGGCGGACCGATTGTATAGTACTTGCTAAAATTGAAACGTCAAAAAGCCTGAGACACAGTGTCTCAGGCTTTTTGACCGGTTTACTGCGTTCAAGGATGTGGAGTTAACCTTTTTCCAGGATTTACCTTGCGCAGTCTTATCCTGCCCTGATTTTCATTGGCACAAAATTGAACACGGCTCTATTAGTTACTCGATTGAAGTGTTAAAAGCTCATAGGAAATGATGGTGGACTGGTCTCTCCACTCTAACCGGTGAATCTGCCCGGTACCGCTTAATTCCCCTTCTTTCGTTCTCTTAACTTCGAGCGGTACATGCATGGGGTATAAACGATAGCCTTCTTTAATAAGCTGAAAAAAATTTTCCTGCTGTCTGTGCTCTTTCCCTTTTGTCACAATCATGGTATTTACTTCTAGCGGCATTCCCACTTCGATCTCTCCTCCTAGTTAAAATCAGCTTTCTGCATTTTCATCCAGCTGCAAAGTTCCTTTACGGTCTTCCGGTTATAAACCGGTGGAAATACATGATCAAATTCTTCATAATACATCGTTTCCACTTTTTTGTTCAGTTCTTTCATTCTCTTTTCTAATCGATATGCGTGCTCAATTGTAACATTCGTATCTTTTGCTCCGTGAATAATAAGCACTGGTGCTTTCATGGCCTCCAATTCATAAAGAGGAGTTCTGTATTTATAAGCGTCTTCCTTCTTAGCAGGTGTTCCGCCGATTACTCTTTTCATCATCCGCCTCAGATCTTTACGTTCCTCATACGTTAATGTCAGATCTGATACTCCTCCCCATGTTACTACAGATGCAATGGATGAGAATTCCACTCCTGCCTGCAGCGCCATTACGCCACCTCTTGAGAAGCCGAATACATGGATTTTATGATTGAGAACACGTGGATGCTGCTGGAGCAGACGAACGCCTGAAAAAGCGTCTTCCCGGTCTTCTCCTGCAAAATCCTCATTTCCCTCGCCGCCTCTGTTCCCGCGATAATAGGGAGCGAAAACAATAAATCCCTGATCTGCAAATTGTGCAATTCTTGATGGACGCACCATTCCTACATTTTTTATGCCACCTCTTAAATATAAAAACCCATCAAGATTTTCATTGCCTTCAGGTTCTGCTAAAAGCCCTTTTACTTTTAATCCCGCTGACCACATAGTAATAAGATAAAGGGCCACTCGGGGATTAGGGGAAGGAAACGGAACCCTGGATATGATCTCTCCATCTTTCATGTTTTCATCCCTTTCTGTTCAGACGGTATTCCCAAAAATGCAGGGCATGAGTCAGCACATCATCCTTCATTAAAAAACTGAATTCATCTCCCATCCTCACGCTTTCTAAATGATCTCCCACTATTAGCGGTCCGGCAGTCTCAAAGTAGTGCTCCTGAGGGTGGAGCATGACGAGTTCTGTAAAAAAAACGGCTTTTATAAACGGAAGCTGATCTTCCACCCTGTATTGACCAATATAATGCAGCTCTCCCGCTTCTCCACCCAGCTCTTCTCTAATTTCCCTAATGGCTGCTTCCTTGAGGGTTTCTCCTGCTTCCACCTTGCCTCCCGGGAATTCAAGCCCTCTTTGCTTATGTTTTGTTACGATCCATTTATTTTGATAGCGGGTTAAAATCCACACATGTTTTGGTTCTTCCCCAAAAGGAAGCTTTTCAAAAGAAAAATGAACTCTTTTCCCTACAAAATCATTAAATACGTGCAAATAACCCCTCCTTAAATAACCCAAAAGTGGTATTAATATGATATTAGTGGAAACTTTTAGTCGTAATATGAAACTTTTTCTACTTTCAATCGTACTACCTATAGTACAGCATCTAAAAAAAATCAAAAGGAGAGATTCACTTTGCGAAAAAAATGGACAATCGGTTTAACCAGTGCTTCCTTGGCACTTGTACTAGCAGCCTGTTCGGATACAGCAGATCCTGTTGATGGTACTGATGAAAATGAGAGTTCAGATTTAACACTTGAAGAAGTATACGAAAAATCTGTTCAGGCAGGCGAAGACATCTCCAGCATGGAAGCTGTCATTCAAATGAATCAAAACTTGACGATCCCAGGTGAAGAAATGGAAATGAAGACCAACTCCACCATTGATATGGACATGGTCTTAGAGCCTTTGGCACTTTACCAGAAGGTTGAAACGACAGGTGAAGGCATGATGGAAAGCGAAGAAGCTATGACGGTAGAGTCTTATCTGACTGAAGATGGATTTTATATGTATGACGCTGCCTCAGAGCAATGGACAAAGCTTCCTAAAGAAATGTCAGACGAGATTATACAATTGTCAAATTCTCAAAATCAGCCTAACGAGCAGTTGAAAGCACTTGAACCATTTATGGAAGATTTCTCGTTTGAACAAGACGATTCTTCTTATATTTTAACGCTGAATGCCTCAGGTGAAAAGTTTAGCGAATTTTTAATTGAACAGGCAAGCGAAACAATGCCTGATCTTGGCATGGGCATGTCTGCTGAAGAACTGTTCAAAGATACACAGTTTGAAGACGTCATGTATGAAATCGAGATCGACAAAGAAACCTTCCTCCCTTCACGTCTTGATATGGATATGACCATGATTATGACCATGCAGGGAGAATCACTGGAAATTGAACAACAGTCTGAAACTGTTTATGAAAATTTCAACACAATCGATGAAATTACCGTTCCACAGGAAGTACTGGACTCTGCTGTTGAAACACAGGGATAGTTTTCTATAAGCTTCGGTTGATAAGTTTTTCAAATAAAATCTAAATTTTTGTGTATTTGAAAATGTCTGGGACAAAACTCAAAAAAGTTTAATGAGGACATATTTATGAAGAGCAGCAGGTGAACGGAGCGGAAGGTGGCGGTTCCTGCAGAACATGACGGCAAGCTGAGCCCCCGCAAGGCAAAACCTGTGGAGGGCTCAGCGCCGTCCCTGCGACATGCGTCCGCCTGAAGCGAAGTGAACCGGTTGTAGAGCTTGAGACATTTTTGTCTCAGGCTCTTTTTCATCCTTTATTATTTTTAATCGTCTTCATTGGTTTTCTTCAACCGGAGAAATTTTTTGATCCAGTTTGTGATCGCCCTTCACCTGAATAAATGGATGCTCTTTTGTAGCTGGTACGATCCCCATGCTTTCAATATGCTTAACTGCAGCTTCATCGCCTATTTCATGAATATAAGAATAAATTTCCACCAGCACACTGTCCTGCTGCCGGTTCGGCTCATCATCATGATATTGAACGTAAGGTGTCTGAGCACGAACAGCACTGTCAAACCCAATGTCATTGTTTTGGTCAAATAAGTAGCGAAGCTTGCTGATTTGATCATCTGTTGCATCTACAACAAATTCATAAGGGGAATATTCTCCGCTTCGATTAATTTCGCCTCGCGCAACCGAGACATAGTATGTTTTTTTCATGTCGTCCATAATTCTCACTCCTTTTCCTAAAGTATGTCCATTTACAGCCCTATTCAAAGCTTTTTTTAATGGTTTAAATCAGTGATATTGGGTATAGTTATTTATATACCACTTACCCCTTTGGATTTTGGCCAGCATGACACAACGCGAAATGGGGATGAACCTATGATGAAACTTGTAGACGAAATTCTTGAAATGTACAGAGGAAAATTGCGCGGAACCCAGGAAGATTTGGATATTATTGCTTTTACCATATTGGAGCAGCTTAACCGGGATGAACTTCTTTCAATGGTGAAAGATATGTCGGAGGATGAGCTTGCTTATTTTATCAGACTCTACATAGTAGAATCGCTGAAGGGAAAACTTGACCAAAGCGAAAATGCAGCTGAAGAAAACGAGAACCTTTACCATTGATGAACAACTGCATTTCTATAAAAATCCGACACGGAACTGAGTGACGTCAATGACTTTATTTGACATCACTCAGTCTTTTTTTCTGCTTACTTTTCACCCGATTTTATAAAAAAATACACCTGCTCTGTAATCCCTTCGGATCAAAGAGCAGGTGCATATAGAAATGTTTTTATTTTCCAAGGAATGAACGAAGCATCCACGAGTGTTTTTCGAGGCTCTGATGAACAGAAAGCAGCATATCTCCTGTCATTTCATCATTTACGCTTCCTGCAATCTCCATTCCTTCTTTCAAATGGTTCATTAGCGTTTGAAAATCATTATATAACGCCTCCACCATCTGATCGGCCGACTCATTTCCTGATGCTTCCTGAACAAGCGAAAGCTCTAGTGATTCCCTTAACGTAGCAACGGGTTCTCCCTGTAAAGCAAGAAGCCTTTCAGCAAGCTCATCAATGTGAACACCCGCTTCGTTATAAAGTTCTTCAAATTTTTCATGAAGTGTGAAAAACTGGTGCCCTTTTACGTACCAGTGGTAATTATGTAACTTGGTGTAAAGCACAGTCCAGCTTGCGATTTGTCTGTTTACATTTTGAACTAATTGATCTTGTGGCATTGTTCATCCTCCTAATGGGTAATCTATATTTAATGTTTACCACATGTTGTTTAACTTAAACCAATCGACGTTTAATGCGCCTTCCCTGCTTTAAAACAAGAAACAAGAAACAAGAAATAATCATTGTTGAATGCTAAACTGAAATGGAAGGAGTTGAAATTCATGTCACTAGGCGGTCTGATGTTTCTGTCTATTTTGGTCATTGTTTTAATTACTGCTTTGTTTATTATCGCAACGAACCGCGGATATGATTATGAACATACCGTTGACCCTCTTCCTGAAAAAAATAAGCCTGTTAAAAATACAGAACCTCCTTCAAATTCATCAACTGATGAAAGGTGATTTGTAATTGAGTAAACTGCTGCTATCCATTATTTCTTTTTACCGGAAGTTTATTTCGCCCCTTACTCCTCCAAGCTGCAGGTTTTATCCCACCTGCTCCCAATATGGAATGGAAGCCATTCAAAAGCACGGTGCCCTAAAAGGCGGGTGGCTGACAGTCATAAGACTTTTAAAATGTCATCCATTTCATCGTGGCGGAATCGATTATGTTCCTGAAAAAAAACCATCAAAGAAAAATATTTCTTGATGGTTTTTTCCTTGCATTATGAAAGAATTCATAGTATATTATGCCTTGTTGATTAAATCGTAATTATTACTATTTAAAAAAGAGGTGCAGAAAAAGTGAAAAAATCCGCTTGGATCCTGCTGCTTGCGTCCACTACTTGGATCCTGTCAGCATGTAATACAGAATCAACATCTGATTCAAATGAGAAATTGGAAGTGTACACGACCGTATATCCTCTGCAGGACTTTGCAGAAAAAATAGGCGGAGAGTATGTCGAAGTCGAAACAATTTATCCACCAGGAGCAGATGAGCATACGTATGAACCGTCTCAGCAGGATATGATTAAGCTTGCTGAAGCCGACTTGTTTTTCTATATTGGTCTAGGTCTTGAGGGCTTTGTAGATAGCGCAACCGATGTATTGGAAAGCCAGGAACTGGTTATGGTTCCCACTGCTGATTATATAACGGATGAGGAGCTTGAAGGCAGTACTGAAGATGGTCATACTCATGATGAGGAAGAACATGCCCACGATGAAGAAGAGCACGCTCATGACGAAGAAGAACATGCCCACGATGAAGAAGAGCACGCTCATGACGAAGAAGAGCACGCTCATGACGAAGAAGAGCACGCTCATGACGAAGAGGAACATGCTCACGATGAAGAAGAGCACGCTCATGACGAAGAAGAACATGCTCACGATGAAGAAGAAGAGCACGCTCATGACGAAGAAGAACATGCTCACGATGAAGAAGAAGAGCACGCTCATGAAGGTCATGAAGGACATGACCATGGAGATGTAGATCCTCATGTCTGGCTGGATCCGGTTCTTTCAAAATCTCTTGCAGAAACGGTCAGGGATTCTCTTGTAGAAGAGATGCCGGAGCAGGAAGAATACTTTAATGAAAATTATGAAGAAGTGATTTCGCAGTTAGATGAAATGAATGAATCCTTTGAGCAACTGGCTGACGATGCACAGATCAATCATTTATTTGTCTCCCATGCAGCCTATGGATATTGGGAGAACCGCTACGGCTTTGAACAAAACGCCATTGCAGGCATTTCAACGAGTGATGAACCCTCTCAGCGTGAATTAACTGAGGTAATAGAGCTTGCTAAAGAAAATAACATTGAGCATATTCTATTCGAGCAAAATGTATCTTCCAATTTAACTGAAGTGATTCAGCAGGAGATTGGTGCAGAGGCGCTGCAGCTTCATAATCTTTCAGTCCTGACTGAAGAAGATATTGAAAACGAAGAAGATTATTTTTCTTTAATGGAAAAAAATATTGAAACTCTTCGCAAAGCCCTTCAGGCAGAATAAAAAACAAGAGCCGATCTCCAATAAAACAGGAGAGGCTCTTGTTTTTTCTATATTTCTTTTGGTCTTTGCTGGCACTTCACTTTACTTTACCACCACATGCTGAATACACACTTCCTCTACTCTTTTCCAGTCAATTTCCACCCCTATTCCCGCCCCTTTAAAAGGACGTATAATTCCGTTGCTAACCTGTACTTCAGGTGATGTAATATCCTTTTTCCAGTAGCGCTTAGAGGATGAAATATCTCCAGGGATTGAAAATCCTTTAAGTGTGGATAATGCAATATTATGTGCCCGGGAAACGCCAAATTCAAGCATTCCTCCACACCAGACCTGTATGCCATGCTTTTCACAAAGATCGTGAATGCGGATGGCTTCTGTAATGCCTCCGACGCGTCCAATTTTTATATTGATCACCTGGCAGCTGCCGAGCTGAATCGCACTCCAGGCGTCCTGAAATGAAGTAATGCTCTCATCAAGACAAATCGGGGTTTTTAACTTTTTTTGGAGCTCAGCATGCTGAACTAAATCATCGGGATGAAGCGGCTGTTCGATCATTTGCAGCCCAAATGCATCAAGCTCATACAAGTCTTTTTCAAATGAGAAATAGGATGAGTTTGCATCCGCCAATATCGCCATTTCAGGATAAGAGTGTCGAATAGCTCGTATTCTATCGAGATCATTACCCGGTCCTATTTTCACTTTAACTCTTTTGTATCCGTCATTTTTAGCATGGTTTATCTGTGCAAGCAGCTCTTCTATCGTGTCTGCTCCCACTGCAACCCCTGCCAGAACTTCATTTCTTGTACCGCCTATCACCTTTGAAAGAGGCTCTCCCCTTTTTTTCGCGTAGATGTCCCATATTGCCATATCAAGAGCAGCTTTTGCCATAGGATTTTTTCTGACGGCTGCCATCCTCTCAGCGGCCTCTTTCGGATAAGAAAAATACGTATTTAAGAGCAGAGGCGCCAGGATATCCTTTATCATATGATAGCAGGTTGCAACCGTTTCTTCTGTGTACCAGGGGGTTGAGAAAGCTACTGCTTCCCCGTATCCGGTTACTCCACTCTCATCATGTGCTTCTACAAGAATCCCTCTCCTGCCGGATACACTGCCAAGACTCGTCACAAACGGGGCAACGAGATCCATTTCAATTACATGAAGATCAATTTGAGTGATTTTCACAGCTTTCCGCCTTTCTTTTTCAGCTCACGGCGCAGCAGTTTATTTGATGCATTTCTTGGAAGCTTGTCCATCCAGATAATCTCTGCCGGCACCTTATACCCTGCAAGCCGTTTTCTACAGTAGGCAATGAGCTCCTGTTCACTAAGAGAGGGCATGGATTTTACTGCATAAGCAACAGGGACTTCTCCCCATTTCAAGTCGCTTCTTCCCACTACAGCCGCTTCTATAACGCCGGGATGGGATGTGAGTTCAGCTTCAACCTGAGCAGGATAAATATTTTCTCCCCCTGAAATAATTAAATCCGATCTCCGATCAAGAACGTATAAAAACCCTTCCTCGTCTAAATAGCCGATATCGCCTGTATAAAACCATCCCCTGTTAAAGGATGATTCATTTGCAGCCGGACGATTTAAATAGCCGTTGAACACTGCAGGTCCTTTAACTGTAATTTCTCCAGCTGTATTTTTCATGCATTCATCATCATGTTGATCCACGATTTTTATGTCATTCATAAATAGTGGCTTGCCTGATGACCCGATTTTCCTTCTGCTGTCTTCAGGGCCAAGTGTCGCAAACTGGGAGGTCGTTTCAGTCATGCCATACGTTTGATAAACCGGGATGCCTGCATGAAAACATTCTTCTAACACATGCTCAGCAGCCGGGCCGCCTCCTAGCAGCATACATCGGAAATTACGATGATATCGCTCATTGTTCCTTACAGCCAGCAAACGTGAGAGCATAGCAGAAACCACTGAAATCATCGTCACAGTCCCCGCTGTTAACTCTTTGTGAATAGCAGTTTCATCAAATTTTTCATATAGCGTAACGTGATTTCCATAGATTACACTTCTCATTAAAATCGAATAGCCGCTTATGTGAAAAATGGGAACGGCGCAAAGCCAGCGGTCTTTCGTATCAAGTCCGAGATTAATGGCTGCTCCCATGGCATTTGAAAAATGATTCTCATAGGATTGCTGTACTCCTTTTGGTTTTCCTGTCGTGCCTGAAGTGTACATAATGGAACAATTTATACGTTCACCTTCACTAAATGGTCCGGTGGATGGCATCTGCCGTTCAACATCGCCGATCGTATAAACAGGAAGGATTCCTGAGCAAGCTTCAGCTTCTTTTTCTAGACGGTCTTCGACAATTAAACACTGTGCGCCGCTGTCTATCAACTGAAACGTCCACTCTTGTACCTGCAGTCTTGCATTTAAGATTACGGTCTCTATTCCAAGTTCCTGTAAAGCATGAAGTAAAAAAACAGCTCTTGCTGTATTATGGATCAGCAGCGCTGCCGGTTTTTCTGTTAGTTGAAGTGATTTCAATTTGCGTGCCATTAAGTTGGATTGCTCAAGCAGCTGCCTGAATGTCCAATTTTCTCCCTGGAAGGACAAAGCTGATCGATTCGGGGTCAGGGCGGCCCTCTTGGTGAGCCAGTGACTGGTTGGATTCACTTCCGTTGCTCCTTTCCTGCTGGATAACTTTTAATCAGATTTTTTATAAACTAATTATAGCATTCTCATTTTTCACATGTCATAAAGGGGAAAGCAGAGAAAATAAGAATCCCTTATTTACAGTGGCACTAAAAAAAATCAAGCCTGCAGGTTTCCCGCAGGCTTGAATACATTCATTATGGAAAACGCGGGAACTGCCCAAAATCAGGCTTGCGTTTTTCTTTAAAAGCATCTCTGCCTTCTTTAGCTTCTTCAGTCGTATAATACAACAGCGTAGCATCGCCGGCAAATTGCTGAAGACCTGCAAGGCCGTCGGTGTCTGCATTCATTGCCGCTTTAATGAAACGAAGGGCAGTCGGGCTCTTTTCAAGCATTTCCTCGCACCATTTAACGGTTTCATCTTCCAGCTGATCAAGAGGTACCACTGTGTTTACAAGACCCATATCCAGCGCTTCCTGAGCATCGTACTGACGGCAAAGGAACCATATTTCTCTTGCTTTTTTATGTCCGATAATTCGTGCAAGATAGCCTGAGCCATAGCCTGCATCAAATGATCCTACATTAGGTCCTGTCTGTCCAAATACAGCATTATCTGCCGCAATAGTCAGGTCACATACTACGTGCAGCACGTGTCCGCCACCAATTGCATAGCCTGATACCATTGCTACAACAGGTTTTGGAATCACACGGATTAAACGCTGCAGATCAAGCACGTTCAAGCGGGGAATCTCGTCCTCTCCCACGTAGCCTCCATGTCCGCGCACGCTCTGGTCTCCGCCTGAGCAGAATGCTTTTTCTCCTACTCCAGCCAGCACGATTACGCCAATGCTTGAGTCATCACGAGCATAAGCAAAAGCATTAATCAGTTCCATAACCGTTTTCGGACGAAACGCGTTGCGCACTTCCGGACGGTTTATTGAAATTTTAGCAATGCCATTGTACGTCTCGTACAAAATATCTTCATAGTTTCGTTCCTGTACCCACTCTCGAGTCATGAAAAGAAACCTCCTTCATATGTAGTAGACCAGTTGCCTAGTCGCTCTCTAAAAACTCCTCTATTATTGTACCAAACTTTTCGGGTTGTTCCACATGAATTGCATGACCAGTTTCAGGAATCTCCACTTTTTTTGCATTTGGCATCTGATCCGCCATGTTCTTTGCTATTTGACAAAATTTACGGTCTTTTTCACCCGTGATAAGCAGCGTTTCATGTTTGATCTTATTAAGCTCTCCCCACCAGGATGGCTGACGGCCGGTACCCATTCCCTGCAAGCTTGCTGCGAGATGTTCCGGCTTATTCTGCATCCGTTTTGCGTGCAGATTCTCCTGCACTTCAGCATCCAGGTTTTTTTGAGTTTCAAACAAGGGGATGTTTTCCCACCTATCCACAAAAGCCGCTATACCCTCGTTTAAAATAAACTGAGCCAGCTGATCATCCTGCTTCTTACGCGCTTCGCTTTCAACGATGCTTTCCAAACCGGGAGAAGCACTTTCAAGAATCAATTTCCTGACTTTATCAGGATAAAAAGCAGCAAAGGACAGAGCTGTTCTGCCTCCCATAGAATAGCCCAAAACATCAGCAGACTTAACGTTCAGATATTCCAAAATGAACCCGAGGTCTCTGCACACTTCTTTCATGGAAAAGCGTGAGAGATCATTACGGGGCATGACCGTCTTTCCATGACCCGGCAGATCAATGGCGATGCACATAACAGACTGGGAAAGCTTATGAATGATTGATCCCCATGCGGAACTGTCTCCCGTGAATCCATGAAGGAACAGGACCGGTCTTCCTTCACCTTTTACATCAATATGATAGACAGCTCCCCTTATCATGACCTCCATTCATTCACTCCGTTGACAGCTGCTTTTACTTTGGCCCAAAGCGCTCTGTGCACGTGTACATTTTCATTCCGATCAGTTTGAATTTCCGTAATGGTAACGCCTTTTTCGCTTATTAATTGATCAAGACCTGACTGAACTTCCTCAATTGATTCCAGCTTTTGATAGAAAAGTGAATAAAGCTTAGCTGCATGAGAAAAATCCAGAGAAGGCGGTGTGCCAAACAGCGTTTCAAAATGCAGAGGTTCATCTGCTTGTGGAAGGAATGAGAAAATTCCGCCGCCATTATTATTTAACACAATAATGTGCAGGTTTACCGGGTGCTGCTTAGCTGCAAGCAGGCCATTTAAATCATGGAACAGAGACAAATCACCAATAATCAGATACACCGGTTCCCTTGTTTCGGCGGCAATCCCTAAAGCAGTAGAGACTACCCCGTCAATTCCATTTGCACCTCTATTCGCCCACAAAGTAAAAGGTCCGGAATAACGTGTCCAGAATGTATCCAGATCCCGAATCGGCATACTATTACCCGCCATTACATGACAATTCTTTGGAAGAGACTGAATGACACGCCCCACTACAGCACCTTCGTCTTTTTCATCGTGTATATGACCCTCAATTTCCATGATGGTCGTCTGGTTTATTTTTTTCCATAAAGCAAGCCATTCACTAGTTGATTGGCTTGTAAAACGTGAAGAAACCGCTTCGCTGAAACTCCTTTCATCACAGTCAATGTAATCTGTAACAGATGAAGAAGGATCCCGCCAATCTGTACCTTGATCCACCAGTAGATGGGGCACTTCTTCTAAAGGAGCTAAAAATTGCAGCAGCGGCTTGGAAACAGGCATGGCGCCAAATCGAATAATAAAATCAGGTTTTAAAAGATGTTTTACATTCTCATCTTTTAAAAATGCGTCATAGCCCTCAATCAGTCCATTCCGTTCTGCCAGCTCGCTTCTTAAAAAACTGAGCGGATCTGCCAGTAACGGAAATCCTGTCTTATCAGCCAGCTCCAGCAGGGCACGGTTTGCACCGGGCTCTGCTGCCGGACCTGCAATAATGATCCCTTTTTTTGCTTCATTTACTTGCGAGGCAATATGGTCAGCAGCTTCTTCAGATAATTTTTTTTCACTTCCGACAATGGATACCGGCTTCCTTTTCACCGTCTTCCATTGACCTAAAACAGGAGAAAGCGGTTCTCTAAATGGAAAATTTAAATGGACCGGCCCCATGGGAGCATCCTTTGCCTTTGCGACTGCCTTCATGGCTGTTCTCACAACATGCTGTAAAACGGTCTCCCGGTCCTCCGGCAGTGCCATATCGGCAAACCATTTTACATGCTGTCCATATAAATGAATTTGATTAACAGCCTGAGGCGCTCCTACTTCCCTCAGTTCGTGCGGACGGTCTGCTGTTAGCACAATCAACGGGATTCGTGCATAATGTGCTTCTACTACAGCAGGATAATAATTTGCTGCAGCTGTACCGGATGTGCAGACGAGAACTACAGGACTCCGGCTGACTTTAGCCATCCCCAATGCATAAAAAGCGGCTGAGCGCTCGTCCACATTCACGTGACAGTCAATCATGGGATGATCCTGAAGTAAATAAGCGAGAGGAGTAGACCTTGAGCCTGGACTGATCACGGCCTTGGTTACCCCTCCATGGACTAATTGCTGTATGAACGTGCTGACATAGGCTGTAAGGGTTTCCTGGTGGTTCATTGCATCGTCCCTCCTACTGCCCGAAGCATAGGACGGAATTTAATCAACGTCTCCTCATACTCACTTTCCGCATTTGAATCCTTTACGACTCCGCACCCTGCATAAAGGTAGGCGTGACGGTCATGAAGCAGGCCTGAGCGTATGGCTACAGCAAATTCCCCGTTTCCTTCAGCATCCATCCATCCAACAGGAGCTGCATAAAATCCCCTGTTCATTTTTTCTTCCTCTTGGATAACATCCATCGCCAAATGGGTGGGTGTACCGCCAAGAGCGGGTGTAGGGTGGAGACGATCCACGAAATCCACGACAGACATTCCTTCTTGAGCCACTCCTTTAACAGGCGTGTACAGATGCTGTATATCACGGATTTTCATCAGAGCTGGCGACGACGGCACTTTCACATCTGTGCACAGGTCTTTCAGGTTGTCCGTGATCATTCTTACAACGAGTTCATGCTCATGAAGGTTTTTTTCATCCTGCAGCAAAAGTTCACTCAAGTGCCGGTCTTCCTCTATTGTTCCTCCTCTTGCAATAGAGCCAGCAAGACAGGTGGACAAAATATCATCCTTGGATTTCTTAACCAGCCGTTCAGGTGTGGCTCCAATAAAGCAGCTGTCGAGCACCTCAAGTGAGAAAATGAAACTTGATGCCTGATCGTCCCTCAAACGTTCGAGAACCGTATCTGATCTTTTTTTACCGTCAAAATCAACCAGAATTTTTCTTGCAAGCACGACCTTTTCCATTTCACCTTTCTTTAAACGCCTTACCACAGACGTAAGAGACGTTTTCCACCTCTCAGGCTCTATTTCGGTCATGCTTATCACAGATACATCTTTCATGGAGTCTTTTGTTTCATTCAGCAGCTGATCCCTTTCCTTTTGCATACGCTCCCAAAGCTTTTTGGAATCATCAAATTCTGAGCAGACAATATTACTGGTCAGAAAACAATCTCCCTGTGCATTGATCGTAAGCATGAAAGAAGGAAGATGGAAATATCCATTTGAAAAATTGGTCCACTCCAGCTCTGCTTCCTGTCTGGGATCAAATGAAAATCCACCTACTGCAACAGGTCCAGTACCCGTTTCGTTTTCTCCTGTACAGACAGCTTCTGACAGGAATTCCTTCCATTGCTGCTTTATATCTATAAACCGTTCATTTTTTTTATTGGAAGTAAAAGTTTGAGCGTTTCCGGCTCCAACAAGTGTAAGCTCTCCGGTTCGATCCTGCCAAAAAGAGCGCTCTCCCTGATACAGCTCGTACCCCGCTTCATAGAACTGCAGAGGAGCCACGTTGTCGATTCGTGCAACCTGACTAAACAGAACTTCCCGCTTGGATTGATGGGCCAGTCTGATTGCTTCTTCAAAAGCAGCAAGCCCATGTGACTGTTGTAAAATTCTCACCATGTTTCCCCCTAAAAATCACTGTTACGAACATGTTTCTCTCTCTTAAAGATACACCTGTTTTCATTATCATGTCAACGAAACACAACCGTTTCTCACATCGTTCTAAGAGGGGAATACATTGAATTATTCAACTCTTTCTTTTCGCATTTATTCCTGTTGAAAATGCAGTATAATAAATATAATGGTAAATGTCGAAATCTTTCTAGGTCATTGACAAATAAAGAGTTATTTTAATACACTTTACTATGGACTATTTTTCGCTATTTATTAACATACAGCACTTTTAAGGAGAGAACAGCATATGCATCTTCAGCCTGAGCGTGACCATGGCTTTCAAATATGGTGGAAGCTTACACGGCCCCATACCTTGACTGCCGCATTTGTTCCGGTTTTACTTGGAACCGTACTGGCACTGGAATACACCGAATTAAACTGGCCATTATTTTTAGCGATGCTTCTGGCAAGCATTTTAATTCAGGCAGCAACCAATATGATTAATGAGTATTACGATTTCACCCGCGGACTCGACAACGAAAAATCTGTCGGCATTGGCGGAGCCATCGTTCGAAATGGGGTTAAACCTAAGACCGTAATCAGGCTTGCCTTCCTCCTGTTTGGAATTGCCCTTCTGCTGGGAATTTATATTTGCGCCAACAGCTCCTGGTGGATCGGTGCAATAGGATTAGTATGTATGGCAGCAGCTTATTTTTATACCGGCGGTCCTCTTCCAATCGCCTACACGCCTTTTGGCGAGCTGACAGCAGGTTTCTTTATGGGGTTTGTCATAATCCTGATTTCATTTTACATTCAAACTTCGGCCATAAACTCTGTTGTTATGCTTGTTTCACTTCCCGTATCTATATTAGTAGGTGCTATTTTATTAGCAAATAATATCAGAGACCTTGACGGGGATAAGGAAAACGGGCGCAAAACCATCGCCATTCTCTTGGGCCGCAAAAATGCAATCTATTTACTCGCAGCGATGTTTGCTGTAGCTTACGGGTCAGTCGTTGTCCTAATCTTTTCAGGCATCGTGTCACCATGGCTGTTTATCAGTTTCCTGAGTGTGCCTAAAGCTATTAAGGCAACAACAGGATTTATTGGCAAAACCATGCCGATGCAAATGATGCCGGCAATGAAAGCAACGGCTCAGACAAATACAATATTCGGATTTTTACTGTCCATTGGATTTTTAATCGGATACTTTACTTGAGTTGTTAGGAAGGATCGCAAACAAAAACTGTTTGCGATCCTTTCTTTTTTTTGCCAAGCTGCTGCCTTGAAAAATCCAGAGAAGAAAAAGTACACAGATACTCCTTAGTCATTGTGTTTTTCGCTCTGTTAAAAGGTTTCATTTTTTGCACAGAGGATAAACTAAGCGTATCAGCATGTATTTTACTAAGGAGTGGTCAACGTGTTATCAAACGAGCAAATAAATAAATTCAAAGAAAGATTATTGAAACAAAAAAGAGAACTTACAGAGGACCAGAATGATAAAGCAGATGTGGACGAGTATTCCACTGAACTTTCTCAATACGACAATCATCCTGCAGACAATGCAACTGACTTGTTTGACAGAGAACTCGATATGGCTCTGAATGAGCATTCTGAAGAGGAGCTTGAAAAAGTGGAAGCAGCTCTTCAGGCCATTGAAGAAGGAACGTATGGAGTATGCAAGGTAACAGGAAAGGATATTCCAATTGAACGGCTGGAAGCCATGCCAACTGCCCTGACTGTTGTAGAAGCCGCAGAAGAGCAGACTCAAGGCGATATTGAAAGCAGACCAAGTGAAGAATCAGTCATTTCTCCTTCTTCTGACCATCCGCTACGCTCGGAAGAGGGAGAGGTACGCGATTATCAAAATAGCTTCAGTGAAGCTGCCCGGTATGGCACGTCTGAAACACCTTCAGATATGGCCGGTGACGAAAAGGATTACGACGAAATGTATGAAAGCCATGAAGATGGAGATGACTCCATTAATGAACTATCAGATGAAAACGAAGAAGAAGAAATCGGCACCGACCTTGAAGGCAAAGATAGAAGAATCTATAACAAAAATGAATAATTAAAAAAGGAAGTCCAATCGTTTTGGACTTCCTTTTTGTGACCGTTTGCTCATAATAACAATTCTACTGACAAGCAAGCCGTTTCAACCTGCAAACCTATTCTGCAAAAGATAGAAACTAAAAAAACACATTCAAGTTGAATGTGTTTTTAAAATGACCCGTACGGGATTCGAACCCGTGTTACCGCCGTGAAAGGGCGGTGTCTTAACCGCTTGACCAACGGGCCAAAAGAGCGGAGAAGGAGGGATTTGAACCCTCGCGCCGCTTACGCGACCTACACCCTTAGCAGGGGCGCCTCTTCAGCCACTTGAGTACTTCCCCATAATTGGCTCCACAGGTAGGACTCGAACCTACGACCGATCGGTTAACAGCCGATAGCTCTACCACTGAGCTACTGTGGAATGGTGGGCCTAAGTGGACTCGAACCACCGACCTCACGCTTATCAGGCGTGCGCTCTAACCAGCTGAGCTATAGGCCCCTTTGGAGCGGGTGATGAGAATCGAACTCACGACATCAGCTTGGAAGGCTGAGGTTTTACCACTAAACTACACCCGCAAAGAGTATGAAATTAAGTAAATATGGGGCGACTGATGGGAATCGAACCCACGAATGCCTGAACCACAATCAGGTGCGTTAACCACTTCGCCACAACCGCCACAGCTATAACATAATATAAAAAAGGTGGCTTTGGACGGAATCGAACCGCCGACACATGGATTTTCAGTCCATTGCTCTACCGACTGAGCTACAAAGCCTTGATAAAAAATGGCGGTCCCGACCGGGATCGAACCGGCGATCTCCTGCGTGACAGGCAGGCATGTTAACCGCTACACCACGGGACCTTGGTAATTGCGGGGGCAGGATTTGAACCTGCGACCTTCGGGTTATGAGCCCGACGAGCTACCGAACTGCTCCACCCCGCGTCGTTGCCGGCTTAAGATATCTCATAAGCCTTAAGTAATTAGAAATTAAAAATGGAGGAGGAAGAGGGATTCGAACCCCCGCGGGATTTGACTCCCCTGTCGGTTTTCAAGACCGATCCCTTCAGCCAAACTTGGGTATTCCTCCAGAAAAATAGTGGTGGACCTTGCAGGACTCGAACCTGCGACCGGACGGTTATGAGCCGTCTGCTCTAACCAGCTGAGCTAAAGGTCCCTGATATGGTGGCGGCAGAGGGGATCGAACCCCCGACCTCACGGGTATGAACCGTACGCTCTAGCCAGCTGAGCTACGCCGCCAAATGAAATTTTATAATAAGGTGGAGCCTAGCGGGATCGAACCGCTGACCTCCTGCGTGCAAGGCAGGCGCTCTCCCAGCTGAGCTAAGGCCCCTAGAGTGATAATTAAATGGTCGGGAAGACAGGATTCGAACCTGCGACCCCTTGGTCCCAAACCAAGTGCTCTACCAAGCTGAGCTACTCCCCGAAATATGTATGGCGCGCCCGAGAGGAGTCGAACCCCTAACCTCTTGATCCGT
Organism: Jeotgalibacillus sp. ET6; assembly: GCF_029667115.1. GTDB lineage: Bacteria > Bacillota > Bacilli > Bacillales > Jeotgalibacillaceae > Jeotgalibacillus. The sequence continues at coordinate 116,996 of NZ_JARUIU010000010.1, forward strand.
AGTCAAACGCTCTATCCAATTGAGCTACGGGCG
>NZ_JARUIU010000110.1 GCF_029667115.1 Jeotgalibacillus sp. ET6
CCTTCATAGGTTTTTGGATGGTAGTCGTAATTCCGCGCAAAAAAACCATTTTTCATTAATACGGTGCAGCCTGATTATTTTGCTCATCCTGTTTGTGATCCTTACGCTGGAAATTTGTAAATGTGTGATGGTATTTTCCTGCTAAATGTTTATCGGATGTGCGTTTAGGAATTGATTTAGGGTATATAAAGGATGTACCTCGGACTATCTTTTCAATAATCTCTTTTGGTATTTAAATTTAGCCCTGAAGGCGAACTTATCCAGACA
>NZ_JARUIU010000111.1 GCF_029667115.1 Jeotgalibacillus sp. ET6
ATTTAAATTATTTACCTAAGGAGACGTAAAAATGTCAAAACCTATCTTCTTTGATTCCGGATCAGCCTTGGGTTAGCAATTGACGGCCAGAACGCAGAAGTGCGCTGATATCGTGAAAATTGCCGGCTATAATTATGCTGAAAAATACTACAGCAAGCATCATGAAGAACACCCCGACTGGATGGACTGATGAATCTGAGCGAAGGTGCAGGCCGTCAGTTCCATTTGCTACACTTGACGACGGATTAATCAGCGTGCTGCTGTATA
>NZ_JARUIU010000112.1 GCF_029667115.1 Jeotgalibacillus sp. ET6
TTGGCCTTTCTGTTGAGTCCGTCAATATATATGTTCAGGGAGTTCGTGTAACGAACCCGTAATGAGTAGGAAAGATAAGGCTTCCGAACCCCCTGAAATTCAAGAAGAGCAAGAGGTCAACCTATACATTTTCACAATGGTTACGCTGGATAGTAAACAGCCGCCAAGACGGATTTAAAATGCGTTAACACAGGTAAAAAGTAGTAATGATAAAGCCCGACACTTTAATGTTTCAGGCTTTTTGCTTATCTATTTCTGTTTAAACAG
>NZ_JARUIU010000113.1 GCF_029667115.1 Jeotgalibacillus sp. ET6
AAATTGGGGAAATGTCCTTAATTGTTGTGGAAAACAGTTTGATACTGAAGTTCTCCTTCTGGAGAAACAATGAACAATCCGCGAAGTTTCCTCCTTTTGAAGACTTTTTGAATGAATCCTCATTCATTTTTTAGATAAAAAAAAGCTGATGATGAATTTAATCCAGCCTCTTTTGCTGCGATGGGCCTGAATTTTGGTACAATTTAAAAATAAAGGATTACCAGAATAAAGGGTACGGAGCTCAAATGGTTGAATTCGCCAAGAGC
>NZ_JARUIU010000114.1 GCF_029667115.1 Jeotgalibacillus sp. ET6
GCTCTATTCACATACGATGAAAATCTTCAGCCTGAGCCGGGGATTGCTTCATGGGAAACGGGGACAGGAGCTGACCTTTCAGATGATGCAAGAAGTGAACTTGAAGAAGAATATCCTGATGTAATGGATAAGCTTAAAGTTATTGGTTATACAGACGAAATTCCTAATGTTCTCCATTCTTTAGGTAATCGAAATAAATCAATTATACGTTCTTCAACTTGAAAAACTAATTGAAAATGCTGAACAGGACTCGATTCAAAAGGAGC
>NZ_JARUIU010000115.1 GCF_029667115.1 Jeotgalibacillus sp. ET6
CGCAAAGCGATCGCGCTGCTCGCACTGACAGTCACCCTTCTCTGGCAAAAATCTTGCCGCGTCCAAGCTCGCAGCAGCAAAATGCTTCATGAAATTTTATTCACTTGTAGAACCCTTTGAATATCCTTTGACAGAAAAAGAAAAACCGCTCCTTCTCAAGCATTTTATCCAAATGAAGAAGCAAATTCCCCGTTTCCTTCAGCATCCATCCATCCAACAGGAGCTGCATAAAATCCCTAAAGGAGATTACGTGATTCAATCAAGGG
>NZ_JARUIU010000116.1 GCF_029667115.1 Jeotgalibacillus sp. ET6
TCCCTCTTTTTTTCCTGTTCTCTCTCTGCTTCAAGATTGACCAGATTTTTCTTTGTCTCTTTCAGCTTTAGAGGAGGAAGTTAAAAGAGACCATTTTGGTAAGAGCAATGGCAACGATCTTCAAAAAAATTAAGTTCGACACTCACGAAAATATTGGATCTATTAAAGCTAAAATCGTTCCGTTAATATTACTTGAAATCAGCTGAAGATCTACAGGAAGGAATGTATGTGAAGCACGTAAAGCAAAGAATATTCAGCAAAAATCA
>NZ_JARUIU010000117.1 GCF_029667115.1 Jeotgalibacillus sp. ET6
TAATCGAAATTAATTTTTTTCCGACTGAGCTTGTCATTTCAACATCCTATAAGAGGTTTCGAAGATTAAAAGTCGTCTATGGCAAGCCGGTTCCGACTTTCGCTAACGGCGCAGGTTAGTTTAACAAATAGATATTTTTAAAATGGTGACGACAGTTTATATAAAGTAATTCTATGAATAACTAAGTTAATACATAAGACAAGGAGTTGAGATATTTAATGCAAACTATTTTTGTTGATTGTGGTGGAAATAATGTGAAACTTACT
>NZ_JARUIU010000118.1 GCF_029667115.1 Jeotgalibacillus sp. ET6
CGTGCTCGGCGACGATGCGCGGCACCATGTCGGGCTTCACGTGCACATAGGTGACCTTTTCCTTGCCGGGGACGATGATGTCCACCATCGGCTCCAGGCGGCACATGCCGACGCAGCCGGTCTGGGACACGGTGACATGGGCCAGCTGGCGCTTCTGGATCTCATCCATGAAGGCCATCATGACCGGACGCGCGCCGGCGGCAATGCCGCAGGTCGCCATGCCGATCACCACGCGGGTCGTCTCGCCCTTTTCCTCGGTACGAACG
>NZ_JARUIU010000119.1 GCF_029667115.1 Jeotgalibacillus sp. ET6
AGCTGTTTTTTTATAATATACTCATAAGATTTTGGTTTTTAATGTTTCCGTGTTTTTTGCTAAACTCTACTCTGCAATGTATATTTTATAGCATGTTCTTCTTTTTCAAGGCGTTTTTGTTATTTTCTTTGCTGCTGACGGCCTTTAAATATTGGGCTGTTCGGGTTTTTTTTTAAATTATTTTGTGTACTTTTTTTTTGTTTTTTCGGTATATTATCTTCTTCTTTAATAAAAAAACGTTTTATTTTTTTTTATGTTTTTGCCCG
>NZ_JARUIU010000011.1 GCF_029667115.1 Jeotgalibacillus sp. ET6
CCGAACACGGAAGTTAAGCTCTTCAGCGCCGATGGTAGTTGGGGGTCTCCCCCTGTGAGAGTAGGACGTCGCTAGGCACTAAAAAAAAGAGTCATTCCCTTTGGGGAATGGCTTTTTTTTTATAAAATAATGTGAAAGCGGGTAAGAAAACAGGCAGTTATTCCTTGCCTGTCTTCCTCTTATACCTTATTTCATCTAATTGACTGCTCGATTAGATAGCTTTATCGATTTTCAAATAGGGAGTAAGAGCCTGATAGAGATGCTCTAAATCAGTTCGAGAAGTCTCTGCGCCTAGAGATATACGGATAAACCGATTTGCTTCGTCAATGGTTTTACCTATAGCCGTAATCGTTGTGGCAGGTATTTGCTGTCCTATGTGACAGGCACTGCCTACGGAGATTGCAAGCTGCTGACGATTGCACTCTAGCAGAAGCCACTGACCTTGAAAAGAAGAACTCGTCATCCCAATAATGGATGGCAGCTGATTGATTCCTTCTATTTTAATCGCTTCATCATGTGATTTGATCATATCAATCCACATATCCCGTAACACCCTGGTTTTTTCATGATGCTCCATCATCTCATTAATAGCACACGCTGCAGCTGTAGTAAATGCAGCTATACCCGGAACGTTCAATGTACCAGGCCGGAAGCCCTTTTGATGAGTCGCAAATCTATAAGTAGATTTCCAGTGAACGGAAGGATCGATGTAAACAGCGCCTACCCCCTGAGGTCCACCTACTTTATGGCTGGAAATACTGAGACTGCTAATATAGTTTTCTTGAACTTGTATAGGGATTTTACCAAACGATTGAACAGCATCACAATGAAAAGCGATCGAATTCTTTTTTAAAAGTGAGCCTATTTCTTGTACTTGCTGAGTAGTGCCAATTTCGTGATTGACATGCTGAATGGCTACAAGGATTGTTTCATTCGTCAAGGCTTTTTCAATATCCTGTAGAGATAGTAGCCCATTTGGCTTAACGGGAAGATATGTAATTTTAAATCCTTCTTCTTCGAGTACTGCGAAAGCCCCTAACACAGAAGGATGTTCAAGCTTGCTTGTGATAATATGCCGGCCTCGGTGACTATTTCCTCTTACTATGGATCTTATGGCTAGATCATTTGATTCTGAACCGCCGCTCGTAAAGTAGATTCCGTTTGGATCCCCTCCCAAAACATCTGCAAGTTGTTTCCGGCATTCCTGCAATAGGTCGTGTGCTGCGGTGCCAGTATCGTGCAGGCTGCTTGGATTGCCTGGAAAAGTAGTCGCTGCTTTATAGTATGCATCCAATGCTTCTCTCCTCATCGGGGCACTAGCTGCGTAATCTAAGTAAATCATTATGACACTCCTTTTATAGGTTTCAATTACGATCTTTGTTAAATAGTTATTGTATTTAGTTTAATGTTATGTAAAGATAAGTGTCAAGACACATGTAAAGTAAGGGGTGTTTAATTGAAATCTTATGATGTTGTAATTATAGGAAGCGGCATCGCTGCACTGGCTGCTGCCAATAAAGTGGCTCCATTTAAAAAAGTAGCTATTCTCAGCAAGTATGGGCCCTTTTTGAGCAATTCTATGCTTGCTCAGGGAGGAGTAGCTGTGGTCGTCAGTAAAGAAGATGACGTGAGTGAGCATATAATGGACACACTCAGGGCAGGGGATGGACATTGTGATAAACAAGCTGCTGAATTTCTTGTAAAACGAGGACCGAATACCTTAAGGAAACTCATCGAAAAAGGAATGGAATTCGATTGTGATGCTGCTTCTTTAAAGCTTGGAAGAGAAGGAGCTCACTCTCATAGAAGGATTATTCATGCAGGAGGAGATGCTACCGGCAGGAAGCTGACTGGTTTTATGATGCAGCAGGTCACGGAAGAAGCAGAATGGATTGAACATTACTCAGCAATTGAACTAGTCATTAAGGACGGAAGATGCTCGGGTGTAAAGATAATGAACTCTGCAGGCAAAACAGAAATTATATGGGCTGAACACATCGTACTGTCAACCGGCGGCTGCGGAAATTTATTTGAGTCTACTTCCAATGCAGCAAGTGCGAACGGGGAAGGATTGTCGCTTGCGTATTATGCAGGGGCAGAATTAGCGGATCTTGAATTTGTTCAATTTCACCCTACAGCATTGGCAGGAGATCACCCAAGTTCAATTCTGATTTCTGAAGCAGTAAGGGGGGAAGGGGCAAGGCTGATTACAGAGACTGGAAAAGGAATTATGGAGAATCATCCACTGGGTGATTTAGCTCCAAGGGACATAGTAGCTAGAGAGGTGTATAGGAGAATTCAGCAGGGAGAAAAAGTCTATTTAGCGATTAATTATGTGAAGGAATTCACAAATGAGTTTCCAACCATTACTCAGTTGTGTAAGGGAGAAGGCTTTGATTTAAATACTGGAAAAATACCAGTTAAACCTGCAGCTCATTTTCATATGGGGGGCATCAAGGTTCAGCAAACGGGTCAAACGTCGGTAGAAGGCCTGTATGCAATTGGAGAAGCCGCTTGTACAGGTGCACATGGAGCAAACAGGCTTGCAAGTAATTCCCTTCTTGAAGGTCTTGTTTACGGGGAAGCAGCAGGTGAGTTTTTACGCCGCCAGCCATCCCTGCAAAATAGGCATATAGATAAGGGGGACCATGCATCAGGAACAAAACGCGCCAAATCTGCGATGACGCTGCAGGAGCTTAAAAAGATGATGATGGAGTGCGCAGGCATTGAACGTACCACTCAAAAAATGAAATGGGGAATGGAGAAGCTCGAAAATGAATTTCCTGTACTTACTGATAAAGATATCTATGCGTATCATCCGGAGGTACTGGCCTTTCTCCACCAGGTTACCGCTGCTTATCTGATTATAAAATCAGCCTGTGAAAGAAAAGAAAGCAGGGGGGCGCATTATTGCCTGGACTATCCTGATAAAAAAGGTGAATGGGATGGGGTACGGATTGTTCAAAAATTAGATAAAAATCTGGATTGGAGGAATAAGAAGCATGAACAAGATGAAAGCAAGAAAGATGGTCGAGCTCTTTTTGCATGAGGATATTCACGATCAGGACCTGACAAGTGAAGCTTTGTTTTCAAAACGGGAGTTTGGCGAAGCGCATTTTATTTTAAAAGAATCAGGTGTACTTGCTGGTCTGGAATTAATAGAAATTGTGTACGAATTGCTAGACGCGCAAGTAAAAGTAGAGATACATAAAGAGGATGGACAGTACGTGGAAAAAGGCGGGTGCATCGCTTCGGTCAGTGGACCGGTACAGTCCATTTTGTCAGGAGAGCGTGTCATTTTAAATTTACTTCAGCGAATGAGCGGGATTGCTACTCTCACAAATGAGGCGGTAAGGAAATTAAGCAGCTCCCACACGAAGATCTGCGACACAAGAAAAACAACACCCGGCCTGAGGATGTTTGAAAAATATGCAGTTCGCTGCGGTGGCGGAATGAATCATAGATTCGGATTGTATGACGGAATCATGCTGAAGGATAATCACATTGAATTTGCTGGGTCAGTTAAAGAAGCGGTAGAAAAAGCTAAGGCACATGCGGGGCACATGGTGAAAATTGAGGTAGAAATTGAAAGGGAAGAACAGCTGAAAGAAGCCATTGAAGCGAAAGCAGACTGCATTATGTTTGATAATTGTTCTCCAGATCTCATCGAAAAATGGATAGAGCAGGTTCCTCCGGAAATTATAACAGAAGCATCAGGAGGTATAACAATGAATCAATTACAGGCATATGGCCAATGCGGGGTTGATTATATTTCCCTAGGTTATCTGACTCATTCTGTGAAAAGCCTGGATATCAGTTTAGATGTAAAGATTAAAAAAGGGGGAAGAGATCATGCTGGATTTTCAGACGGGTATGCCGCCAGCTTATAAAACAGCGTCAATAGAAGACTTGAAAATGCGAGTGCAATCAGTGAAAGAAAAAATGGGGGATCGTCTGTTTATACCCGGTCACCACTATCAAAGAGATGAAGTCATTCAATTTGCTGATGCAGCAGGAGATTCCCTTCAGCTTGCTCAAGTTGCCTCAAAGCAGCATCAGGCTGAATTTATTGTTTTTTGCGGGGTCCATTTTATGGCAGAAACTGCAGATATTCTTGCAGGAGATCATCAAAAGGTATTGCTTCCGGATATGAGAGCAGGCTGTTCGATGGCAGACATGGCAGACATCAGTCAAACTGAACGAGGCTGGAAACAGCTTCAACAGTTGTTTGGAGATACGATTTTGCCAGTTACATATGTGAATTCCACTGCTGCCATTAAATCATTTGTTGGCAAAAACGGGGGAGCCACAGTTACCTCTTCTAATGCCCGGAAGGTTGTACAATGGTCTTTTACGCAAAAAGAGCGATTGTTTTTCTTGCCGGATCAGCATCTGGGACGCAATACCGCTTATGATCTGGGAATACCTCTGGAAAACATGGCAATCTGGGATCCTATTCAGGAAAAACTTGAATATCAAGAAAACCTTGAGGATGTTAAAGTGATTTTGTGGAAAGGGCATTGCTCCGTTCACATGAACTTCAGAGTTGAACATATTCAGAAGCTGCGAAAGGAAGATCCTTCTATTAACATTATTGTTCACCCTGAATGTACAAGAGAAGTCGTAGCCCTCTCAGATGATGCAGGCTCGACCAAATATATAATTGATGTGATCTCTAATGCAGAGAAAGGATCCAAATGGGCAATTGGAACTGAAATGAACCTCGTTAACCGTTTAAAACAAAGCTATCCGGAGCTTGAGATTCAATCCTTAAATCCAACCATGTGCCCGTGCCTGACCATGAATCGCATTGATCTCCCGCATCTCGCGTGGATTCTTGAGTCTCTTGAAAAAGGAACTATTTACAATCAAATAATAGTGGATCGTACCACTTCCTTTTATGCAAAGGAAGCGTTGCATAAAATGCTTACGTTAAAATGACCATATTAATTTGTTTACTTAATGAAGAAGTGGATACTATATAAAGTAAGCCTGAATTATAAAAGGAGGTGCCGTAAAATTGACACATCATAAACATGACCACCACACTCATGAACACAATGAAGAATGCGGCCACACGAAAATCAAACATCAGGACCACATTGACTATGTACATGACGGCCATTTGCATCATAAGCATGAAGAGCACTGGGATGAATGCAAAATCGAAGTATCCGAAATGAATCCAGACGAATGTAAACCATTTGAATGCGGCTGCTCACACGACAGTGACTGCGGACATGAGGTGGTTCCTCATGGCGACCATTATGATTACTTAGTAAACGGACGTTTACATCATGTTCATGGAAACCATTGTGATGACCACGGGCCAATTGAGATCTTAGATGTTGGAAGTGTAAAGTAATATATTTATCGGTTTTCAACGCAGGTATAAATCAAAGAAAAGATAAAATGAAGAGGTATCTATTATTCGTATATTGAGAACCTTTAACGAGCCTGAGACATACTTGTCCCAGTCTCGTTTTTTATATTTGTTTTTACCTTTTGCTAAATTAAATGAAGGCGTTTTCATGTTTATTCCAATTTCAAAGGGGTAATTCAAGTAAAGAGAGCAAACCAAGATAAAGGTGGAATGCAAAAATGTCTAAGAATATTTTAATGGTGTTAACCAATACTGAAAAAATTGACCAGGATCACCCAACAGGATTGTGGTTATCTGAATTTGCTGAACCCTATGTTGAATTTAAACGAAACGGCTATGAGGTGACAGTAGTCAGTCCAAAAGGAGGAGGAATTCCGCTCGATCCAAACAGTCTTGGGGATGAACAGCCTGCTGAGTGGAAAGAGGCAGAAGAACAGCTTCTTAAAACAGAGCAGCTTTCAAGCGTAGTGTTCGATCATTTTGATGGCGTCTTTCTTCCTGGCGGTCATGGCACAATGTTTGATTTGCCAAACGAACCTCAGCTTCAGGACGGACTGGCCCATTTTGCTGAAAATAATAAAGTGATCGGAGCCGTTTGCCACGGTCCTGCCGGGTTCGTAGACGTAGAATTATCTGATGGCACATTTCTTGTAAAAGGGAAAAAGCTTACCTCGTTTACGGATGAAGAGGAAAAAGAGACGGGATTAGATGAATTAATGCCATTTCTTCTTCAATCGAAGCTGGAGGAGCAGGGAGCCCACTTTGTTGCTCAAGGCAACTGGGCAGACCATGTGGTAACAGACGGGAAATTTATAACAGGACAAAATCCACAGTCAAGCCAAAAAACGGCTGAAGCTTTCGTAAAAGCATTAGGATAAAATAGAGCAATTTTAAAACCAGGACTGATGAAGATTTCAGTCCTGGTTTTTTTGACCGCAGTACAATGTTTCATCTTTACTTTTTGCCATTTCACTAGTAGGATAGCTTTTGAGTCATTTAGAGGAGACACGCTTATGTGAAGTTCCCGTTTCTTCTCAAAAGCTGAAGGAGGAACTGCAGTGCTTGAAAATGGATTAATTATGATGGTAATTATCTTTGTCATCAATATTTTTTATGTAACCTTTTTTACAATGCGGATGATATTGACACTGAAAGGGTATCGCTACTTAGCGGCAGGAGTCAGTATGGTAGAGGTCGTTATTTATGTAGTTGGACTGGGATTGGTTCTTGATAATTTAAACGAGATCCAGAATTTGATTGCATATGCAGTAGGATATGGGATGGGTGTTATTATAGGAATGAAAATAGAAGAAAAACTGGCACTGGGTTATATCACAGTCAATGTTATTACCATGGATAACGGCCTCGACCTGCCACGAAAACTCAGGGAATGGGGATACGGTGTGACCGATTGGGAAGCAAACGGACTTGAAGGCGGAAGATGGGCTATGCAGATCTTAACTCCCAGAAAATATGAATTGAAGCTTTATCAGCGCATAAAAGAAGTAGATCCGAAAGCCTTTATTATTTCGTATGAACCAAAAGCAATCCATGGCGGTTTTTGGGTGAAAAGTGTTCGAAAACGCATTGCGCAGGAGGAAAAAAAGAATGAGCAGTAAAGAATGGTTTGAAGTGGAACAGGACGAATCAATTGATGATTGCTTAAAGCGTATGTCTGACCTTGGCTATACTCCCGTCAGGAGAATAGAAGAACCTATTTTCAAAGAAGTAAAAGAGGGATCTTCTGTAAAAAATGAGCCGATCAGGCAAAGGATCCGATTTCAAGGGTTGAAAAACGAACAATAAGTTATAGTGAAATAAAATTGTTCGTTTTAAGGTTGACGTCCTCATGTCACCTTGTTATGATAAAGACGAGAAAAACGAATAAGCATACGACCTCATATAATCGTTGGGAATATGGCCCAAAAGTTTCTACCCGGTTACCGTAAATGACCGGACTATGAGGGAAAGTGATGCCTTGGATCCGCTATGCCTTTTTATTCAGGTATAGACGGTGCATTCGGGACCCAGGTGAACAGCTTTCCTTCTATTTAATATAGAGGAAAATGTTGACCTGGGTTTTTTTATTGCCTTATTGAATTCAACTATTGGAGTGAGAAGATGAACGCAGCAGTTGGTGTAATTATGGGAAGTACTTCGGATTGGCCTACAATGAAAAAAGCATGTGAATTGCTGGATGAACTGGAAATCCCATATGAAAAACAGGTAGTCAGTGCGCACCGTACACCGGACTTAATGTTTGAATATGCAGGCAGCGCTAGAGAAAGAGGACTGAAAGTAATTATTGCAGGTGCAGGAGGTGCTGCACATCTTCCTGGGATGGTAGCAGCAAAAACGACTCTGCCCGTCATTGGTGTGCCAATTCAGTCCAAAGCATTAAATGGACTTGATTCTCTTCTTTCAATCGTTCAGATGCCAGGCGGCGTACCTGTCGCAACTGTCGCGATCGGGGATGCAGGAGCAGTCAATGCAGGTTTGCTTGCCGCACAGATGTTATCCGCATTTGATTCAGTCATTGCAGAGCGCCTAGAGCAAAGGCGCAAAAACAGCGAGGAAAAGGTGCTAAATAGCAGCGGTGAGCTGGATGAATAAAATAATACCCGGACAAACAATCGGTATTATTGGCGGAGGACAGCTTGGAAGAATGATGGCACTTGCAGCAAAAGAAGCAGGATTTGTGGTCGCAGTTCTCGACCCTGGTCATAACTCTCCATGCGGCCAGGTTGCTGACATTGTGATACAGGCAGCATTTGATGATCGGGATGCCCTTAAAACACTCGCTGAAAAAAGTGATGTGATCACATATGAATTTGAAAACATTGATGCAGAAGCTCTTTCGTGGCTATCTTCCATCGCCCACCTTCCACAAGGAGCGGAATTGATCCGAATCACACAAAATCGCCTGCTGGAGAAAAAGATGCTTGAAAAAGCTGATGTTCCCATTGCTCCTTATCATGTCATTGAACACGAACAAGAAATATATGATATTATAGAATCGTTCGGCTTTCCGGCTGTAGTTAAGACATTAACAGGGGGATATGATGGAAAAGGTCAGGTTAAGCTGAGTTCCATGGACGATATACAGGAAGCGCAGGAGCTTGTAAGAAAAAATGGAGCCTGCGTACTGGAATCATTCATTTCCTTTGATAGAGAAATCTCAGTTATCGTTCACCGCAATTCTCGTGGAGAGTCGACCACGCTGCCGATCGCTGAAAACATTCATGTTAACCATATCCTGCATGAATCCATTGTTCCTGCACGCATTGAGCATGGCGTCGAAAAGTTAGCGGAGAAGCTTGCCTATCAAATCGCAGATGAACTAAAGCTGGTTGGCACATTAGCAGTGGAAATGTTTGTAACGGATTCAGGGGAAATCTGGGTAAATGAACTTGCTCCGAGGCCGCATAATTCCGGACATTACTCGATTGAGGCATGTCAAACATCTCAATTTCACCAGCATATCCGGGCGATTTGCAATTGGCCGCTTAAAAAAACCGGTCTGCTGAAGCCAGCAGTCATGATCAACCTTCTTGGTCAGCATGTTAAGCCGGCATATGAGGCAATAAGCCGTCACCCTGACTGGTCTTTCCATCTGTACGGCAAAGCTGAAGCAAAACAGAACAGGAAAATGGGTCATATTACTATCCTGACAGATGATATGAAAATGACGCTGAAAGAAGTGCACGAATCACCTATTTGGAAGACAACATAACTGGAGGTACCACAATGATCGAACGCTATACCCGCCCTGAAATGGGAACTATCTGGACAGAACAAAACCGTTTTCAGGCATGGCTTGAAGTAGAGATTCTGGCTTGTGAAGCATGGGCAGAACTTGGAGACATTCCAAAGGAAGACGTGAAGAAAATCCGCGAAAATGCATCTTTTGACGTAGCCCGCATCCAAGAGATTGAAGCAGAAACCCGCCATGATGTAGTCGCTTTTACCCGAGCGGTTTCAGAAACACTCGGAGCAGAGAAAAAATGGGTGCACTACGGACTTACTTCAACGGATGTCGTGGACACTGCGCTTTCTTATATATTACGCCAGGCAAACGAAATTCTGCTGAAGGACCTTGAAAATTTTGTAGCTATTCTTGCTGCAAAAGCTAAAGAACATAAAATGACGGTAATGATGGGGCGGACGCATGGCGTACATGCTGAACCGACTACATTTGGATTAAAGCTTGCGCTATGGCATGAAGAAATGAAACGAAATCTGGACCGGTTTAAACAGGCAGCATCCGGCGTGGAATTTGGTAAAATGTCCGGTGCGGTTGGAACGTATGCAAATATCAACCCGTTTGTAGAGTCGTATGTATGTGAAAAACTGGGTCTGCAGGCAGCACCGATCTCAACCCAGACACTTCAGCGAGACCGTCATGCCGACTATATGGCAACACTCGCACTCATTGCAACTTCGATCGAAAAATTTGCTGTTGAAGTGCGCTCGCTGCAAAAAAGTGAGACGAGAGAAGTGGAAGAGTTCTTCTCAAAAGGCCAAAAAGGATCATCCGCTATGCCGCACAAACGAAATCCGATCGGATCTGAAAACATGACGGGCCTTGCGCGCCTGATTCGCGGGTACATGCAGACTGCCTATGAAAACATACCGTTATGGCATGAACGCGATATCTCACATTCTTCAGCGGAACGGGTGATTTTGCCGGACGCTACAATTGCCTTAAATTATATGCTGAACCGCTTTGGAAACATTGTGAAAAATTTAACCGTATTCCCTGAGAATATGAAACGCAATATGGATCGGACATTAGGGTTAATTTACTCACAGCGAGTTCTGCTGGCTCTTATTGACAAAGGCCTCTCACGCGAAGAAGCGTATGATACCGTTCAGCCAAAAGCAATGGAAGCCTGGGAAAGACAGGTGCATTTCCGTGAACTGGTGGAAGCAGAAGATGCCATTACATCAAAGCTCACACCGGAAGAAATAGAGGATTGCTTTGATTATCATTACCATCTTCAGCATGTGGATACGATATTCACCCGCTTAGGATTAAATTAAAGACCGGAAGAATATCAGAAAAATGAATGAAGGCCAGTCCGTACCTCACAATGCGGATCTGGCATTTTCATTCACGGTATAAGGTAAAAAGATTCAAAATTCCGACGATCAGGGAGTGACTTCACATGGAAAAAGGGCAGATGCTCTACGAAGGAAAAGCGAAAAGATTGTATTCTACCAATGAGGAAGGGATTTTATGGCTGGAATACAAGGACTCTGCAACTGCTTTTAACGGTGAAAAGAAAGCAACTATTGAAGGGAAAGGTCAATTAAATAATTTAATCACATCCCTTCTTTTTGAGAGATTAAAAGAAGAAGGAATAGACTCTCATTTTGTACAAAAGCTTTCAGATCATGAGCAGCTTGTCCGCCACGTGGACATTATTCCTATCGAGGTCGTCGTTCGAAATACAGCAGCTGGTACATTGGCCAAAAGAATTGGATTAGAAGAAGGACGTAAGCTCAAGCACACAATTGTCGAGTGGTATTACAAGGATGATGATCTCGGAGATCCATTAATTAATGAAGATCATATTTCATTATTAGGGCTTGCTGAGCAGGAAGAATTAGTTCTTTTAAGAAAAAAAGCGCTTGAAATTAATCGTGTGCTGACACAATTTTTCACGCAGATTGATGTGGACTTAATTGATTTTAAGCTTGAATTCGGCAGGGCGAAAGACGGATCCATTCTTTTGGCGGATGAAATTTCGCCAGACACGTGCAGACTATGGGACTCAAAAACGAAGCAAAAACTGGACAAAGATGTATTTAGAAGAGATCTAGGGAGTTTAACAGAGGCTTATCAAACTGTTTTTACCAGACTGGGAGGCGTTTCATCATGATGAAGGTTAAAATTCACGTAACATTAAGAGAAAGTGTACTTGATCCACAGGGAACGGCTGTTAAGAGCTCGCTTCATGCGATGAATTACCATGAAGTACAGGACGTACGAATTGGAAAATATCTAGAAGTGATGATTGAGCCATCTGATCGTCCGGTAGAAGAAGTTGTAAAAGAAATGTGTGAAAAGCTGCTTGCCAACACGGTCATCGAAGATTATGAGTATGAGGTGGAGGAGGCCGTCACACGATGAAATTTGCAGTCATTGTATTTCCGGGATCCAATTGTGACATTGATATGTTCCATGCGATAAAAGATGAACTGGGTGAAGAAGCAGAGTATGTATGGCATGATGCAGAAGATTTAAGCGGTTATGACGGTATTCTGCTGCCTGGAGGGTTCTCCTATGGAGACTATCTGCGTTCCGGATCGATCGCCCGTTTTTCAAATGTAATGAAAGAGGTTGTGAAAGCGGCAGAGGAAGGAAAGCCGGTTCTTGGTGTATGCAACGGTTTTCAAATCCTGCTTGAAGCGGGGCTTTTACCGGGTGCTATGCTCCGCAATAAAGAGCTTAAATTTATGTGCAGAACGGTCGGCCTGGTTGTGGAAAATCCAAACACGATGTTTACTTCTGCATACAGCGAAAATCAGGTCATACAAATCCCTATTGCACATGGTGAAGGAAACTATTATTGTGATGACGCTGTTTATAATGAATTAAAAGAGAATGGGCGCATTGTCTTTACTTACGAGGGCCTTAATCCAAATGGAAGCCTTGGGAATATTGCAGGTATTACTAATGCTAAAGGAAATGTACTTGGCATGATGCCGCATCCTGAACGAGCCGTTGATGCACTGCTTGGAAGCGCAGACGGACTTAGCCTGTTTCAATCGATTGTGAAGCACTGGAGGGACTCAAATGTCATTACTGCTTGAACCAACAGCTCAAAATATAAAAGAAGAAAAGCTTTATAGAGAAGTGGGCTTATCAGACGAAGAATTCGGAATGGTCGAATCAATTCTTGGACGCCTGCCTAACTGGACAGAGCTTGGCCTGTTTTCTGTTATGTGGTCTGAGCATTGCAGCTACAAAAACTCAAAGCCGTTATTAAAAAAATTCCCTGTAACAGGTGAACGGGTGCTTCAGGGACCGGGAGAAGGAGCGGGTATCGTTGATATTGGAGACGGTCAGGCAGTGGCATTTAAAATTGAAAGCCATAACCACCCTTCTGCGATCGAGCCTTACCAGGGAGCTGCAACAGGCGTCGGCGGGATTATACGTGACGTATTTTCGATGGGAGCAAGACCCATCGCGATCCTCAACTCTTTACGCTTTGGAGAATTGGATTCTGCTCGTGTTCGGTACCTTTTTGAAGAGGTAGTGGCAGGAATTGCGGGATACGGCAACTGCATCGGTATACCAACTGTTGGCGGGGAAATTCAATTTGATGCATCCTATGACGGCAACCCGCTGGTGAATGCGATGTGTGTAGGGCTGATTGATCATAAAGATATTCAAAAAGGCCAGGCAAAGGGTGTAGGCAACACCGTTATGTATGTAGGAGCAAAAACGGGGCGTGATGGAATTCACGGCGCAACATTTGCTTCAGAAGAGCTTAGCGATTCTTCAGATGAAAAGCGGCCTGCTGTTCAAGTTGGGGATCCATTTATGGAAAAGCTGCTGCTTGAAGCGTGTCTTGAACTAATTAAATCAGATGCTCTTATCGGTATTCAGGATATGGGGGCAGCCGGCCTGACAAGTTCTTCTGCGGAAATGGCAAGTAAAGCAGGATCCGGAATTGAAATGAATCTTGATCTTGTTCCGCAGCGCGAAACTGGCATGACGGGCTATGAAATGATGCTTTCAGAATCACAGGAGCGCATGTTGATCGTGATTGAAAAAGGCAGAGAAAATGAAATTCAGGAACTATTCCACAAATACGATCTTGATGCTGTTGCGGTCGGACATGTTACCGATGATCAGCATCTGCGCTTAATTCATAAAGGTGAAACAATTGCTGATGTGCCGGTTGACGCACTTGCTGAAGATGCGCCTGTATACCATAAGCCTTCAACTGAACCTGCGTACTTCCGTGAATTTAAGCAGATGAACAATGAAGAGCCTGAAGTGGAAAACCTTGAAGAAACCCTGCTAGCTCTATTAAAACAGCCCACCATTGCAAGCAAGGAATGGGTTTATAATCAATATGACTATCAGGTTCGGACAAATACCGTTGTAACGCCTGGTTCTGATGCAGCTGTTCTTCGAATCCGCGGCACCGAAAAAGCATTAGCCATGACGACAGATTGCAACTCCCGCTATCTTTATTTAGATCCGGAAACCGGCGGGAAGATTGCTGTAGCAGAAGCGGCACGAAACATCGTTTGTTCAGGCGGAGTTCCACTGGCCATTACAGACTGCCTGAACTTTGGAAATCCAGAGAAGCCTGAGATTTTCTGGCAGATGGAAAAATCAGTAGACGGCATGAGCGAAGCATGCAACGTGCTCAACGCTCCGGTAATCGGCGGAAATGTTTCTTTATACAATGAAACGAATGGTACAGCGGTTTACCCGACGCCAGTAGTTGGCATGGTTGGCTTAATTGAAAATACTAAGCATATTACAACGCAGCACTTTAAAGATGCAGGTGACTTGATTTATCTGATCGGGGACACAGAAACCGAATTTGGGGGAAGTGAGCTGCAGAAATATGTACATGGTAGAATTTTTGGCCCATCACCTGCCCTTGATTTGGAAAAAGAAAAAAACCATCAGGCAAATTTATTGGCAGCCATTCATCAGGGTCTTGTTAAATCAGCACATGATCTTGCAGAAGGCGGTCTTGCAGTGGCACTGGCTGAATCCACTTTTGGCACGAACGGACTTGGAGCAGAGGTTGACACAGAAGATTCTGCTGTAACAGCGCTATTCAGTGAAACGCAATCCCGTTTTATTGTTTCCATTGACCCTCAGCATAAAGAAGCGTTTGAAGCTGTAACAGGCGGAAAGCATATTGGACAGGTGACTGCACAGGCAGCGCTTATGATTCGCAATAAAGGGCAGCTGGTTGTAAATCGTCCTGTTAAAGATTTTGAGGATAGCTGGAGAGGAGCGATCGCATGCTTGCTGAATTAAAAGGACTGAATGAAGAGTGTGGCGTTTTTGGCATATGGGGTCATGAACAAGCGGCTCAGCTGACGTACTATGCTCTTCAAAGTCTTCAGCACCGCGGACAGGAAGGCGCCGGTATAGTAGCTTCCACTGGAAGTGAAATCACCAGTCATAAAGGAGAAGGACTCGTTACAGAAGTATTCAGTCAGCAACAGCTGGATCAATTAGTTGGTCATGGAGCAGTTGGGCATGTCCGGTATACAACTGCTGGCGGAGGCGGGTATGAAAATGTTCAGCCGCTGCTGTTCCGCTCGCAGACAGGCAGCCTTGCTTTAGCCCATAACGGCAATCTGGTTAATGCCAATGCACTGAAGCACCAGCTTGAACGTCAGGGCAGTATTTTACAAACGACTTCAGATACTGAGGTGCTCGCCCATTTAATTAAGCGGAGCGGATACGAAAATGTAAAAGAGCGTGTGAAAAATGCATTGACCATGTTAAAAGGCGCCTATGCGTTTGTCATTATGACCGAAACCGAGCTCATGGTGGCCCTTGACCCGAATGGCCTCCGTCCGTTGTCTCTCGGCCAGATCGGTGACGGGTATGCAGTGGCTTCAGAAACATGTGCATTTGATATTATCGGGGCGGAATATATCCGTTCTGTTGAGCCTGGTGAACTGTTGATTATCAATGATGAAGGAATCCGTTCTGAACGTTTCACCTATGCAACAAACCGCTCAATCTGCACGATGGAGTATGTTTATTTCTCCCGTCCGGACAGCGACATTGATGGAATCAATGTTCACAGTGCAAGAAAGCGTCTCGGTAAACAGCTGGCTGCAGAATTCCCAATTGAGGCTGATGTGGTGACTGGCGTTCCGGATTCAAGTATTTCTGCAGCGATTGGCTATGCAGAAGCTGCAAATATTCCCTATGAAATGGGATTAATTAAAAATCGATATATTGGCAGAACCTTTATTCAACCCTCACAGGAACTAAGAGAGCAAGGCGTGAAAATGAAGCTATCGCCTGTCAGAGGAGTAGTAGAAGGCAAGCGTGTGATCATGGTGGATGATTCGATTGTGCGGGGTACAACCAGCAGAAGGATCGTTAATATGCTAAAAGATGCCGGCGCAACGGAAGTTCATGTCATGATTTCATCACCGCCTATTAAAAATCCTTGTTTCTACGGAATCGATACCAGCACGCACGAAGAATTAATTGCAAGCAAAAATTCCGTAGAAGAGATCCGCCAGATCATTGGAGCAGATTCACTAAGCTTCTTAAGTGTTGAAGGCATGGTCACTGCAATAGGCCGGCCGGATTCCGGCGAAAACAAAGGGCATTGTCTGGCGTGCTTTACAGGAAAGTATCCGACAGAAATTTACCCTGATACACTGCACCCCTATGAAAAAGAGCTTACACACTAGGAGGAAATAAGATGTCGAATGCGTACCGTCAAGCAGGAGTGGATATTGAAGCGGGCTATGATTCCGTTGAACGAATGAAAAAACATGTGATGCGTACCAAACGTCCCGGGGCAATGGGTCCGTTTGGTGGATTTGGGGGCATGTTTGATCTTTCTTCCCTTCCCTACAAAGAGCCCGTTTTAATCTCCGGCACAGATGGAGTTGGAACAAAGCTTCGACTCGCTTTTGCGATGGACCGCCATGATACGATCGGCATTGATTGCGTGGCGATGTGTGTAAATGACATCATCGCTCAAGGGGCAGAGCCGCTTTATTTTCTGGATTATTTGGCTGTAGGAAAAGCAATACCGGAAAAAATCGAACAGCTGATAAAAGGCATTGCAGACGGCTGTGTAGAATCCGGCTGTGCACTTATTGGAGGAGAAACGGCTGAAATGCCGGGGATGTACCCTGAAGATGAGTATGACATGGCAGGATTTGCGGTTGGAGCGTGCGAAAAAAGCAATATTGTTACAGGTGAACGGATCGAAGAAGGCGATGTTTTAATCGGTCTTCCTTCGAGCGGAATCCATAGCAATGGATACTCGCTAGTTCGTAAAACGCTGCTTGAGGAAAAAGGCTTCTCGCTCTCTGATGTAATCGAAGGACTCGATCAGCCGCTTGGCGATGTTCTATTAACCCCAACCAAACTTTACGCAAAAACCATTCTGCCTTTATTAAAGCAGGTAGATATTAAAGGGATGGCTCATATAACAGGCGGCGGCTTTTATGAAAACCTGCCGCGCATGCTGCCTGAAGGATTGGGCGTTTCCATCACACCCGGCACCTGGCCTGTTCCTCCTGTCTTTACCATCATTCAGGATGCAGCTTCTATGACAGAAGATGAAATGTATCATGTGTTTAACATGGGAATTGGTTTTGTTGCAGTAGTGAAGGAAAGTGAAGTGGACCAGACTCTCTCGGCAATTAAAGCGGTAAATGAATCTGCCTATGTGATCGGAAAGGTTACGGCTGACGAAGGCGTTGCGTTCGAGTCAAAGGAGTAAAGGGAGAGAGACTCATGACAAAAATTGCTTTATTTGCTTCTGGAAACGGCAGCAATGCTCAAGCCATAATCGATGCAATTGAACGAAAAGAGCTGCATGCACAAGTTGCACTTATTGTGTGTGACCGGCAGGAGGCATATGTAAAAAAACGGGCCGAAGCTTCGGGCATTGAAGTCTTCTCGTTCGAGGCAAAATCATTTAACGGCAAAGATCAATATGAGAAACTCATATTGGAAAAGCTTAGGGAAAAAGAAGTGGAATGGCTGATCCTGGCAGGCTACATGCGGTTAATCGGCACCGTTTTGCTGACTGAATTTGAAAACAAAATTGTTAATATTCATCCCTCTCTTTTACCGGCATTTCCAGGAAAAGATGCAGTGGGTCAGGCGATGGACTATGGTGTGAAAGTAATGGGAGTAACCGTTCACTATGTGGATGCGGGAATGGATACAGGCCCCATTATTGCGCAGCAGGCATTTTCTGTAAAGGAACAAATGAACCTAGATCACATTCAAAAACAAATTCACCGAATCGAACACCAACTTTACCCCAAAACACTTCAAAAGCTATTTAAATACTAAATGCCTGGAAGAAAACATCAGCGGGCAGAGATCAGTTGGAGGAATGATACTATGGCAAAACGTGCACTGATCAGTGTATCAGACAAAGCAGGAGTCGTTGAATTTGCATCAGCACTTCAGCGCATCGGGTACGAAATCCTATCTACAGGCGGAACAAAGAATCTTCTGCAGGAGGAGGGAGTGCCAGTCATTGGAGTTGATGAAGTGACAGGGTTCCCGGAAATTTTAGAAGGACGCGTTAAAACACTTCACCCATCGATTCACGGAGGACTTTTAGCTAAGCAGGATAACGAGGCGCATATGAGTCAGCTTGATGAACAGGGGATTCAACCGTTTGATTTAGTGTGCGTCAATCTCTATCCCTTTCAGCAAACCATCAGCAATCCAGCTGTGACGTTTGAAGAGGCGATTGAAAATATTGATATTGGCGGACCGACCATGCTTCGTGCAGCAGCTAAAAACCATGCCCACATTACTGTAATTGTAGACTCACTTGATTATAATACAGTCCTTTCACAGCTTGAATCGGAAGGATTTGTGAATCTTGAAACAAGAAAAAAACTTGCTGCGAAAGTTTTCCGGCACACGGCTGCGTATGATGCACATATTGCCCGTTACTTAACTGATCAGGCAGGAGAAGAAAGCCCTGAGAGGTTCACCCTTACATATGAACGTCAGCAGGACCTCAGATATGGAGAAAACCCGCATCAGCAGGCTGCTTTTTACCGCAATCCGCTTGGTTCTGAGTTTTCTGTTGCTCACGCAAGACAGCATCACGGGAAAGAACTTTCCTATAACAATATCAAGGACGCTGATGCAGCCCTGCAAATTGTAAAAGATTTTGAGGAGCCTGCGGCTGTGGCTGTTAAGCATATGAATCCATGCGGCGCAGGAAGAGGTTCAACTGCTTATGAAGCATTCTTAAAAGCGTATGAAAGTGACTCCACTTCTATTTTTGGAGGAATTGTCGCGTTTAATCGCGCAGTGGATGAAAAAACAGCGGTCAAGCTCGCTGAAATCTTTTTGGAAATCGTTATTGCGCCTGCTTTCACCGAGGGGGCGATGAAAGTGCTAACAGCGAAAAAGAATCTTCGCCTGCTAACTGTTCCATTTGATCGCAAAATGACACATGAACACCTTATTACTTCAGTTGAAGGCGGACTGCTGGTGCAGGATCAGGACCAGTTTACGCTTGAAAATGGGGATGTCAGAGTCGTAACCGACAGACAGCCCACGGAAGAGGAGTGGGAAGCAATGAAAATGGCTTGGAAGGTGGTGAAGCACGTTAAGTCTAATGCCATAGTAGTGGCGGATTCTCAAATGACACTCGGAATCGGAGCGGGTCAAATGAACCGTGTCGGTGCTGCGAAAATTGCACTCGAGCAGGCGGGAGAACGTTCAAAAGGTGCAAGCCTTGCTTCCGACGCATTTTTCCCTATGGATGACACCGTTGAAGCTGCTGCTAAAGCCGGAATAACGTCCATTATTCAAACAGGCGGCTCTATACGGGATGAGGATTCCATTAAGAAAGCAAACGAATGGGGAATCACCATGGTGCTAACAGGAATACGCCACTTTAAACACTAATGAATACGTAAGATTTCCATGTCCAGACAATCTTACTCATGTCCATGTTTTGGCTGACTCAATGGTTTTGGGTCAGCCTCTTTTTATCAGGCGCAGCAGCAGGCTTGATTTTCAAATAATGAGGGAGGTTTAACGATGAATGTTTTGGTAATCGGCCGGGGAGGCAGGGAGCATGCGATTTGTAAAGCAATGGCAAAGGCGCCATCGGTTACGCAGGTTTTTTGTGCACCAGGCAATGCAGGAATCGCAGCGTGCGCTGAGCGGGTAAACATCGATGAAAATGATCAGGAATCACTAGTCCAATTTGCAAAAACAAATCAGGTGGAGTTAACGGTAGTGGGACCTGAACAGCCATTAGCAGAAGGAATTGTCGATCGATTTTTAGCAGAGGGGCTTTTTATTTTTGGCCCGAGCAAAGAGGCCTCACGAATTGAGGGAAGCAAATCTTACGCAAAAGAATTGATGCAGCGGTACAATGTGCCAACTGCAGCATATGAAACCTTTCAGGAGGCTGCTTCAGCAAAGAGCTATTTGCACACAAAAGGAGTGCCGATTGTCATAAAAGCAGATGGACTGGCAGCAGGTAAAGGTGTAGTGGTAGCCATGACGATGGAAGAAGCAGAAAAAGCAATCGACGACATGCTGGTAGATGAGCAGTTCGGCTCTTCCTCCCGTCAAATTGTCATTGAAGAATTTCTTGTGGGAGAAGAGTTTTCATTCATGGCTCTTGTTCATGAAGACATCATTATTCCTCTCGAACTGGCCCAGGATCACAAAAGAGCCTTTGATGGAGACAAAGGACCGAATACAGGAGGCATGGGGGCCTATTCACCTGTGTCTCATCTTCCTGAAGGAATTGCTGAGATTTCAATGGACACTGTACTCAAACCTGTTGTTCAAGCTATGGTGAAGGAAGGCAGACCTTTCACCGGAGTATTATATGCAGGACTGATCTTAACCCAAACCGGGCCAAAGGTAATTGAATTTAATGCACGTTTTGGAGACCCTGAAACACAGGTGGTATTGCCCAGATTAAAGACAGATCTTGCCTCCCTTTTGTTAAAGCTTTTAAAGCGCGAAAAAACGGAGTTGGAATGGGATGAGAATACCATCGCTGGAGTGGTTTTGGCAGCGGAAGGTTATCCGGGAGCATACACGAAAAAGATTCTGCTGAATCAATTTAAGAAAGAAGAGGAACTGCTTTTTCATGCAGGAACCGAGATGGATGGGGATGATTTATATTCTGCAGGAGGCAGAGTATTGCTGGCTGCAAGCAGTGGAGAAAATCTTGAGCAGGCAAGGAATCGAGTGTACTCCTACCTAAATAAGCAGCAATCGGAAAAACTATTTTACAGAAAAGATATTGGCCATCATGCCATGAAGAAAGAATAAAAGAACCTATTCAGGTTCTTTTATTCATTATAGAGAACAATTGGCAGAAAAAAAGGGATTCTTAGGAAAAACGAGAATAATGTAGCATATGAGGGAAATAGACTTATAAATGTAAGAATAAAAGAGAATATGGCTATTTAACATTATTATGAAAAATCGTATAATAACAGTATGAATTTCTTAATAAAGAACAAGTGATATTTATACTAGACTACGATCACCGCCATGTTTTTTCACATTTTTTTACCAACTTATGTTTACTTTTTACTTATTTAGGGAAATGGAATAAATGGGGTATAGAGAATATCTCTTTTTACATAATCTAAAACATTCTTTTTATGTCCTTTGTTGTCGGAAAAGTCAGAACACTTGGTTCTAAACTCCTATATGTCAACAGTTTAAATGGTGATAAGATAATATTAATTATAAATCACATTGGCCATGGAGGAATGAATATTGTTATTGCTTCAGCTTCGAGCAAGAACAGATAAGGGCAAACCAGTTGAAAAACTGGGACGCAAAGCTTACGGGTCTAAGGCATTTAGAAGGAGAGTGCTATGACGGCTGAGCCGCCTGAGGTACTGAAAAATAGTATTTTGGGAGGGGACGGAAAATGGGTCGTGCGGCAGAAGTGGATTTGGAATGGGTGGCTCTAATTAATGAAGCACTTACGGCGGGGATCTCTGAATGCGAGATTGAAGATTTTTTAAAGGGGAAAAATCTTCATCGTGAAAGGGAAAGAAGAAAAGTGGCAGCAGGATGAAAAAATGACCGGTGCATCTTGACTATGCACTGGTCATTTTTTGTTGATGCGCCACTTATTAAATTCAATAAACTCTTTAAACTGCTCTTTAGAAATTCCAGATTCCATTGCTGATTTAGCTAAATTAACCCAGTCGGTGTCGACGTCCTTTTGATTGTCATCAGGATCGAGTAAAGTATTAACCGTCACTCCTAGAACAGGAGCAATTTTTTCTAAAAACTGGATCGAAGGATTTTGCTGGAGATTTCTCTCAAGTGAGCTGACATAGGATTTAGCAACGCCAGCTTGTTCCGCTAATTCAGAGAGGGACATGTTTTTTTCTTTACGAAGTGCCTTTACGCGATCACCAATCATAACCATCACACACCTTGAAGTATTAAATTTCGACTTATTTCTCCATTTTATCATAAATTAAGATAATGGACACTATAACGCACGAATTTTTAAAAAGTTGTGATGATTGGTCATGGAGATAGGGAGATGCAGGGGGAATGATGGTTTAAAAGACCCACTATTTTCCTTACTCTCCAGCTCCCACCTCTGAATGGTGTAGATAGTTGCTGGTTTCATTGTCCCAATCCAAAGCATCGTCCATCCAGCCTTTCCGTTTGTCCCAAAGAGCAACCAGCGGACAGAACTGCATAAGACCTTCCGCTACTTTCATCGCACCTAGAACGGCAAGCAGCATGAACGATTTTTTCCAAGGTTTTTTTGCCATTCTGGCAGTGGCAATACTTAAAATTGAAAAACCTGCAATAGTTCGAATATAAGAATTTGTTCTTCCGATATTTGGTCTCATTCTCTTCACTCCTATGTCTTTTTTGTGAATCAGCAGCTCTTTAATGCGGTGACATGTAAAATATGATACGATTAAACCATTATTTTCATCCTGCACATATCTTTAGCAAGTGCAGATGCATCATAAGGGTATTATTGTTTACATGTCAGGAGGAATTGGTAAGATGGAGCAACGTTTTCCCTGGAAGATTGAGCATTTAAGAGAACATACCGCTGTTCTTGATGGCAGCCTTGCCCCAACGAAGCTTTTAATAAATGCCACCTATCTTAATTCTTCCTTGAAGATGTGGAAAAAAGGGCATATATGGATTTACTGCAATCGTATTGTCTATGTAGGGGATAAACTACCGGAAAATACGAAGAATACAGAAATCACAGACTTAACGGATAAATGGGTTGTACCCGGTTATATAGAACCCCATGTACATCCTTTTCAGCTATATAATCCCCAATCTTTTGCTGAATATGCATCTCAAAGCGGGACCACAACGTTTATTTCGGACAACTTGATGATGCTTTTATTAAATAATAAAAAGAAAGCGCTTCCTTTTATACAGCAGTTTAAGAAATCCTCTCTCTCTTTTTACTGGTGGGCGAGGCTTGATGCCCAGACAGAAATCAGCAATGAACAGGAGCTGTTTACAAATGGAGAAATCCGGCAGTGGCTGGCTGATCCCAGTGTTCTGCTTGCAGGAGAGCTGACAAGCTGGCCAAAACTGGCTGATGGAGACGATATGATTTTAAGCTGGATGCAGGAAGCAAGAATTCAATATAAGCGTGTTGAAGGGCATTTGCCTGGTGCATCTGAAAAAACCATAGCAAAAATGACGCTTTTAGGTGTGACAGGAGATCACGAGGCAATGACAGGTGATGAGGCCTGGACGCGCTTGGAGCAAGGGCTGGCAGTAACATTGCGTCACTCCTCCATACGGCCCGATCTGCCAAAACTTATTCAAGAATTAAAAGAAAAAGGCCTTCAATCCTTTGATTCGCTGATGATGACAACCGATGGATCTACACCTTCTTTTTATCGTGATGGAGTTATGGACCGGTTAATCCAAATTGCGCTTGACTCAGGGGTGGATCCGATTGAGGCATACCATATGGCCACTTATTCGATTGCGAAATATTACCGCCTGGAATTTATGCAGGGGATGATCGCAACCGGAAGACAGGCTACCTTGAATGTATTGAGTTCCGCCGATTGTCCAACTCCGGAATCAGTTCTATCAAAGGGACAATGGGTAAAAAAAGAAGGGGAGAGAACGCCCTTTATTGAACAGCCTGACTGGTCATTGATTCCTCCATTAGAGCTTGAGTGGGAATTGACGGATGAAGATCTGCAGTTTTCAATGCCATTTGGAATTGAAATGGTGAATAACGTAATTACAAAACCATATTCTATAAATAGTGATACCTCTGTGGATGAATTGCACCGGGAAAGTGACGAAAGCTTTTTAATGCTGATCGACCGGAATGGGAAATGGAAAATCTGCACGGTGATTAAGGGGTTTGTTCAGAACCTTGGTGCTATTGGATCTTCATTTTCAAATACAGGAGATTTACTTTTTATTGGAAAATCAAAAAAAGACATTCAAACCGCTTTTTCACGCATTCAGAACCTTCAGGGAGGAATTGTGCTTGTGGATAAGGGGGAAGTACTTCATGAAATTCCTCTTACAATCGGCGGCATCATGTCAAGAGAACCCATGGAGATAGTAATGAATGCGGAGGAAACATTAAGAGAAATTGTAAGAGAAAGAGGGTACAGTCACGGGGATCCGGTCTATACGCTGCTATTTTTATCATCAACTCATTTACCTTATGTCCGGATTACTCAAAAAGGACTCTATGATGTTAAAAAGAAAACGGTACTCTTTCCAACGATAATGCGTTAAAATGAGAAAGTAAGAGAAACGAATTATGGGGTGTATACAGTATGAAGCGCGTTTTACTGGTAGCGATCTCAAGTTTGATGGTAGCCTGCAGCGGTAATCATGAAGCAGAAAATCAGCTTAATAACCAGGAAAATCAATCCACTGCAATACAGCAGCCGGATAAAACAGAAAAAGTTCATGCACCTGCTGCTTCCCCGGTGTCCCCTTTATCCGGAGAACAATTAAATGAGGTAAGTAATCAAAGAGCCATTTCCGTTATTTTAAATAATCATCCTAAAGCCCGTCCCCAAAGCGGCTTATCAGAAGCAGATATAATTTATGAAGTTCTGGCTGAAGGTGGAATTACACGCCTTCTCGCCATTTATCAGAGTCAGTATCCTGAGCGTGTCGGCCCGATCAGAAGTGCACGGGATTATCATATAGCGCTTGCAGGAGCCTATAACAGCTTTTTTGTGGCTCACGGCTATAGTCCGGATGCTTTTAACTTGCTTGAACAAGGTGTAATTGAACATATGAATGGGATCCAGTATGATGGAGAATTGTTTATTCGTTCATCAGACCGTGCAGCCCCTCATAATTCTTACAGCGGTTCCGGGTACTTTGAACAGGGAGCCCAAAGAAGAGGAGTTTCGCTTGAAGGAGCACCTGCAGCAATGGTATTTTCATCTGAAAGTGACCTTGTTCCGGACAAAGCTGTTCCTGAATTTTCTGTGACATATGATGGAAATGAAATGTATACGAGCAGTTATTTTTATCACTCTGATGGTTCCTATACAAGAAAGAGTGCCGGTGAAATCACGCTCGATGAAGAATCTGGTGAGCCTGTATCGATTGCCAATGTTTTAATAGCAGAAGCCCAACATCGCATCGTTGATGATCAGGGCCGTTTGGATATAGACCTCTCAACTGGAGGCAATGCACATCTTTTTACCAAAGGCGAGTATTTTAAAATGGAGTGGAAGGAAGAAGATGGAAGAGTGGTTCCTTATTATAAGGGAGAACCTGCCCCGTTGACACCGGGACTCAGCTGGATTCACATCATTCCTGAAGAAAAGGGATTTGAAGAACTCGTTACCATAAATGATTAATCATAAAAGGAGTCGTTCCGACATTATGCAAATAGATAAACTCAGAGGGAAAGAATTGGACCAGCTTTTTAACGCCGTTCTTTCACTAAAAGACCTGGATGAATGCTACCGATTTTTCGACGATCTATGTACAATAAACGAAATTCAATCATTGGCTCAGCGGCTGGAAGTTGCCCGCATGCTCCGTGAAGGTAAGACGTATCATAAGATTGAAACAGAAACCGGCGCAAGCACAGCGACGATTTCCCGCGTAAAAAGATGCCTGAACTATGGCAACGATACGTATTCACTTGTTTTAGGGCGCATCCACTCAAGTGAAGAAGCAGAGGATAATAAGTAACAGATTCAATCACAAGGACAGACCCCTTTAGTATCAGTACAAATGTATACTGAACAGGCGCAGTCATGGACAAAGATTTGGAGATAATCGAAATAAGTAAGAGGCAGTATATAGCAGTATTGAATGGAGCGTAAAGTGCAGGATCCCTGCAGGAAATGACGGCAAGCTGAGACTTTTCAGGACCTTGGTCAAAAAAGCGCTCAAGCCACTGTCTTTGCTGATAGCGTCTGCATGAAGCGGTGTGAACCGATTAAAGGCCTGAGACAATTTTGTCTCAGTCTTTTTTTTTTTTGCGCTGATGTTTAAAATACCGAATTATTTGACCACTTGCCCACGCTTTAAGCTTCCCTCATAGGATGCTATAATGATACGGATAAGTTTGAAAAGGAACGCAGTGAAATGGAGGATCCAATATGTATGACGTCCAGGAATGGAAACATGTATTTAAACTTGATCCGAATAAGGAGCTTTCAGATGATGCTTTAGAAAAAATCTGTGAGTCTGGCACCGATGCGGTCATAATAGGAGGCACAGATGGTGTGACACTTGAAAATGTACTGGACTTGATGGCGAGGGTTCGCCGATACACTGTTCCGTGCGTGCTTGAAGTGTCTACTCTGGATTCGGTCACACCTGGATTTGATTTGTATTTTATTCCTACAGTACTAAATGCCAGCGATCCAAAATGGATTACGGGACTTCACCATGATGCAGTCAAAGAACATGGGGATCTCATGAACTGGGAAGAAATCATGGCCGAGGGCTATTGCATCGTGAATCCGGATTGCAAAGCGGCAAGCCTGACCCAAGCAGACACAGCGCTGACCCAAGAAGATATCGTGGCATACGCACGAATGGCAGAGCGGCTTTTTCAACTGCCGGTTTTTTATTTGGAGTACAGCGGCATATATGGAGATCCGGCGATTGTAAAAGCTGTAGGACAGGAACTTTCAAAAACGGTATTCTTTTATGGAGGCGGCATTACGTCAAAAGAAAGAGCAGCAGAAATGGCGGAACGGGCTGATGTAATCGTCGTAGGCAATCTGGTGTACGATAACCTGAAAGAGGCTTTAAAAACAGTCCTGTAAATATTCAGCTTGATACTATATAATAAGAACAAATGTTCGAGGTGGTGAGGGAATGCAATTTTTAACTGATCGATTACTTAACGGAATGAATCCTGAACAGGCGAAAGCGATAAAAGCAACAGAAGGCCCTCTTTTAATAATGGCCGGAGCCGGGTCAGGAAAAACGAGAGTCCTGACCCACAGGATCGCCTATTTAATGATAGAAAAAGGAGTCGCACCCTATAATATTTTAGCGATTACCTTTACGAATAAAGCTGCAAGAGAAATGAAAAACCGTGTGGGCGAGATTCTAGGCGGTGCATCAGAGGATGTTTGGATTTCCACTTTTCACTCGATGTGCGTAAGAATTTTAAGGAGAGACATCGACCGCATTGGATTTAATCGGAATTTTACCATTCTGGATTCTACCGATCAGCAATCTGTGATTAAACGGATCCTGAAGGATAAGAATCTGGACCCAAAGCAATTTGATCCGAGAGCCATTCTCTCTGTTATTTCCTCCGCTAAAAATGAGCTGACCACCCCTGAGCAGTTTGCGAAACAGGCTGGAAGCTATTTTGACCAGACGATCAGTGACATTTTCACTGAATATCAGAGCAGGCTGCGGAAAAACTCTGCGCTTGATTTTGATGATCTGATTATGCAAACCATTCACTTATTCGAACGAATCCCGGAAGTGCTTGAATTTTATCAGCGCAAATTTCAATTTATCCACGTAGATGAGTATCAGGATACAAACCGTGCGCAGTATATGCTGGTAAAGCAGCTTGCCTCACGATTTAAAAACTTATGCGTAGTAGGGGATTCCGACCAGTCGATTTACCGCTGGCGTGGAGCAGATATCACGAACATCATGTCCTTTGAGAAAGACTATCCCAATGCGACGGTGATTATGCTAGAACAAAATTATCGTTCAACTAAAAAAATTCTGGATGCGGCCAATCAGGTTATTCAAAACAATCCTAACCGCAAGCCGAAAAATTTATGGACCGAAAATTCAGACGGTCAGAAAATTTCCTACTATCGGGCGGACAGCGAACAGGCAGAAGCTCAATTTGTGGCAGGTAAAATTAATGAACTTGTCATGTCAGGAAAAAGAAAAAGATCTGATTTCGCCATCCTGTACCGGACAAATGCTCAGTCACGGGTAATGGAGGAAGTTTTGATGAAATCCAACATCGAATACACGATTGTTGGAGGAACAAAATTCTATGACAGAAAAGAAATTAAAGATATCCTTGCCTACCTGCGATTAGTAGCGAACCCGGCTGATGATATCAGTTTAACGAGAATTATCAATGTACCAAAGCGCGGGGTGGGTTCAACTTCAGTAGACCGAATTGCGAATTATGCCAGGGATCATGATATGTCGATGTATGATGCGCTTGGATTGGGAGATTTTATTGACATCAGTCCTAAAATCACCAAGACAGTCATTGCATTCCGTGATTTTCTATCAAATTATACTCAGATGCAGGAGTATTTATCAGTCACTGAATTAGTTGAAGACATCATCGACAAATCCGGCTACAGGGACGCTTTAAAAGCGGAAAAAACAATTGAAGCGCAAAGCAGGCTCGAAAACATTGATGAGTTTCTATCGGTTACCAAGGCATTTGAACAGGCGAACGACGACAAAAGCCTGGTTGCTTTTTTAACGGATCTTGCGTTAGTCGCGGATATTGATCAGCTTGACAAGGAAGAGTCATCATCTGAGCTTGTCACACTGATGACTCTTCACTCAGCAAAAGGGCTGGAGTTCCCGGTTGTGTTTCTGCTTGGACTGGAAGAAGGCGTGTTTCCTCACAGCCGTTCTTTGATGGAGGAAGCGGAAATGGAAGAGGAACGAAGACTGGCCTATGTAGGAATAACCAGAGC
This sequence comes from Jeotgalibacillus sp. ET6, assembly GCF_029667115.1. Taxonomy (GTDB): domain Bacteria; phylum Bacillota; class Bacilli; order Bacillales; family Jeotgalibacillaceae; genus Jeotgalibacillus. The sequence goes on from NZ_JARUIU010000011.1 coordinate 28,268, forward strand.
AGAAGAAGAGCTGTTTATTTCAAATGCACAGATGAGAACCCTTTTTGGGCGAACCAATATGAATCCGGTGTCTCGTTTTATTGCAGAAATTCCAAGTGAGCTGATTGAAGAGCCGATGAAAAAAGAATCCGCGTCTAATCCATTTGGCAGCACAAGAAGCGGGGGAACCTTTGGTCAAAAGAGACCGGCACCGAGAAAACCAGTCAGCCGTCCTGCTCCTAAAGATACAGGCGGAAGCGGTATTGGCTGGAGTGTTGGAGATAAAGCCTCCCACGGCAAATGGGGCGTAGGAACTGTCGTCAGCGTTAAAGGCGAAGGCGATTCAATGGAACTCGATATTGCATTTCCGAGTCCTACCGGCATTAAACGTCTTTTAGCAAAATTTGCTCCTGTTAATAAAGTAACGGAATGAGAGGAAGACGATAAATGGATTACGCAACTGCAGAGTCGCGAGTAAAAGAACTTCAGGATTTACTGCGGCAATATAACTATGAATATCATGTGCTGGACAAGCCGTCTGTTCCCGATGTTGAATATGACAAACTTCTTCATGAATTGAAAAAGCTTGAGGAAGACTACCCTGACCTGCAAACACCGGACTCTCCTACACAGAGAGTCGGCGGGTCCATTTTGGAGCAGTTTTCAAAAGTCAATCATAAAAATCCGATGCTGAGTCTGGGGAACGCCTTTAATGAGCAGGATTTGCGTGACTTTGATAAACGTGTCCGAAAAGCGGTAGGCGATAATATCTCCTACATTTGTGAACTGAAAATTGATGGACTTGCCGTATCGCTGCGCTACGAAAACGGACTTTTTGTTCAGGGAGCTACGCGGGGTGACGGATCGGTGGGAGAAGACATTACCGTCAATTTAAAAACGATCCGCTCCATTCCGCTGCGTTTAAAAGAGCCTTTCAGTATTGAAGTAAGAGGGGAGGCTTTTATGCCCCGTTCCTCTTTTATTGCGTTGAATGAAGAAAAAGAAAAAAACAATGAGCTTCCATTTGCCAATCCAAGAAATGCTGCAGCAGGTTCTCTCAGACAGCTGGATCCGAGAATCGCCTCATCAAGAAATCTGGATTTATTTTTATACGGCATAGGGGATCCTGGAGAAACGGGCCTGGAAGCACAAAGTGAAGGGTTGGACCTTTTAGGGGAGCTTGGTTTCAAGACGAATAAGGAACGCCGAAAATGCTCTTCCATTGAAGAAGTGCTTGATTATATAAACGAATGGACAGAAAAGCGTGCGGATCTGCAGTACGATATTGATGGAATTGTTATTAAAGTGGATTCACTTTCTCAGCAGGAAGAGCTTGGCACAACCGTAAAAAGTCCACGCTGGGCCATCGCGTTTAAATTTCCTGCAGAAGAAGTAGTGACCGTCATAAATGATATTGAGCTCAGTATCGGCCGTACAGGAGTCGTGACACCTACTGCACTTCTGGAGCCGGTTCTGGTGGCAGGAACCACGGTAGGGCGTGCTTCTCTTCATAATGAAGACTTAATACGGGAAAAAGACATCCGCATTGGAGATCATGTGGTGGTCAAAAAAGCAGGGGACATTATTCCTGAGGTCGTCAGTGTCATTACAGAACGCCGCACAGGTGACGAAAAAGAATTTGCGATGCCAACCCATTGCCCTGCATGTGACAGTGAGCTTGAACGGCTGGAAGGGGAAGTGGCGCTGCGATGTCTTAATCCGAAGTGTCCTGCGCAAATTCAAGAGGGGCTCATTCATTTCGTATCCAGAAATGCAATGAACATTGACGGTCTCGGAGAAAAGGTCGTAGCCCAATTGTATCGGGAAGAATTAATTGAGGATGTAGCAGATCTTTACCGCTTAACAATGGAGAACGTGATCGCTCTTGAGCGCATGGCAGAAAAGTCGGCAGCCAATCTTCTGAAAGCGATAGAGGCATCTAAAGAAAATTCCCTGGAAAAGCTGCTGTTTGGACTTGGCATCCGTCATGTTGGAGCTAAAGCAGCTAAAACCATCGCCCAGCATTTTGAGACGATGGACGCACTCATGACAGCTTCTGAAGAAGATTTACTTAATATTGACGAAATAGGTGACAAAATGGCTTCAAGCATCGTCACTTATTTTAACCAGGAAGAAGTAAAGGAACTGATTCGTGAGCTTGAAGAAGCAGGAGTGAATCTGACCTACAAAGGACCTAAGCTTCACAGGAGTGAAAACGTTGATTCTGCTTTTTCAGGAAAAGTTGTTGTGCTGACTGGGAAATTAGTACAATTGACACGAAATGAAGCGAAAGAGAAAATAGAGGTACTTGGCGGTAAAGTAACAGGCAGCGTCAGCAAAAAAACGGATCTGCTTGTTGCAGGAGAAGAAGCTGGTTCAAAACTGTCCAAGGCTCAGGAACTGGGGATCACGGTATGGGATGAAAACAGGCTCCTGGAAGAAATAAACGGACAAGAGGTGTAAGGCTACTATGAAAAAATGGTCAGCAGCTGCATTTGGAGCTGTGTTAGTACTTGGCGGATGTGTGCCTGATTTTCAGCAGGAAGATGAAGTCGTTCAAGAAAATTTGCCTGAAGAAGCAGAAAGTCAGACGGTTATCATTCCGAATTTCCAAATTTCAGATGACTACTATCGGACGCTTCTGCCATTTGAACCATCACCCTCAAGAGGAATGGTTGTGAACAATGTTGCATCAAACTTTGATGTTGCAGAACTTGAAAGCGGCTTAATGAGAATTGCCCAGCAGAATTTTGATCCGGCTGATTACTTTTTTCAGCCTGGTCAGTTTCTTGACAGCGGAACGATTACAAGCTGGCTTTCACGTGAATACAATGAACAACAGCTTGGAGAAAATGACATGGCTCCTGAAGACAATGTCGGCTTGAATCCAATTGACTCAGGCGAAGGAAACAGGGAGCAGCGTGCAAAAAACAGCCCTATTTATCTGGCACATATTCAGGAGCATAATTATTTTGCTAAATCCCGTGAAGACGAAAGCAAGGTTCAGCTTGGCGGAGTCGTAGTTGGTTTGGCATTAAATTCTGTTTATTATTACCAGGATGATAATAATCCATATGGCCCGACCTATGAAGAACCCATTCCTCAGGACAAAATTGAGGAAGAGGGCCGGAGGATGGCGCAGGAAGTTGTTCAGCGAATGAGGGCAATGGCTGCTGAAGATCCTGAAAAAGCTGACCTCGCTGACGTTCCGATCACAGTGGCTTTGTTTAAACAGGAGCCAAGAAATGCTGTCATACCAGGTAATTTTATTGGTTATTCATCAGCTGCAGGCGGATCGGATGAACTCGGAGACTGGAAGGCTATGAATGAAAACTATGTCTTGTTTCCTTCAGCTGAAGCAAATGAAAACTTCAGAGATGATGAAACAGCGTTCTTAAATTTCAAACAGGATATCGAAACCTATTTTCCAAATTTTAATAGTGTAATAGGGACGGGACGCTATCAAGGCGACCAGCTGACAAATTTAAAAATCGATATCCCTATTCAGTTTTACGGAAAAGCAGAAATTGTCGGCTTTACCCAATTTATAGCAGGAAGATTAATTGATCAGTTTCCTTCTTATTTTGCCATAGAGGTAAGCATTACATCGGTAAACGGTCCAGAAGCCCTGATTCTAAAAGAGCCGGAAGAAACGGAGCCGTTTGTTCATTTGTATGAGCACTAAATGTAAGGAAAACATAAATCAATATAAAAAGAAGAATGTCCTTACGAAAAATTTATTCGTAAAGACATTCTTCTTTTGTATGAACTGGTTTATTACAAGAGAAACTGCCAGAGTCATAGATATGTCACGTATGTTTATCTATGAAAGCGGCTGGACATTCCAGATCTCTTTGGCATATTCACTGACCGTTCGATCACTCGAGAAAAAGCCGGACTGAGCAATATTATGAATGCTTATGTTAAGCCATCTTTTTCGATCGGTGTATGCAGCTGCGACCTGGTCCTGTGCATCTGCATAAGCGGAAAAATCCTTCAGCAAAAAGTATTGATCATTTTCCATTAATAAAGAATCAGACAGTGTTTCAAAATCGTAATAAGAATCACGGAAAAATCCGGAGGTTAATTGATCTACGACCTGCTTGATTCTTCGGTCATTATGATAGTAGTCATGAGAATGATAGCCTCCATGCTTTTCAAAGTGCATAATTTCTTCAGCTTTTAATCCAAAGATAAATATATTCTCAGGACCTGTCAGCTCGCCTATTTCCACATTCGCTCCATCCAGCGTCCCGAGTGTCACAGCCCCGTTCATCATAAATTTCATGTTCCCTGTACCGGACGCTTCTTTACTTGCCGTTGAAATCTGCTCACTAACGTTAGTGGCTGGAATGATTTTCTCCGCAAGTGACACACGATAGTTGTCTAAGAATACCACGCGAAGTGTATCCTTTGAAACAGGATCATAATTTACAATGTTAGCAACTGAATGAATAAGCTTAATAACTTTTTTAGCATAATCATATCCCGGAGCTGCTTTTGCGCCGAAGATAAATGTCCGTGGATGCGGCCTGAAGGATGAATCCTCTTTCATGCGATTGTACAAGTGCATAATATGGAGCACGTTAAGAAGCTGCCTTTTATATGCATGAAGCCGTTTGATTTGCACATCAAAAATAGAGTGCTCATCTACAGGAAGAAAATCCTTTTCAAAGATCAGCTTCGCCAATTCTCTTTTTTTCTTCTGTTTCATTTCATCGATTTCAAGCTGAAATGAAGAATCGTCTGCAAATTTTTCAAGCTCTGCTAATCGCTGCGGCTCAGAAATCCATGCTGTTCCTATGGCTTTTGAAATGGATGAGGTTAGCTCTGGATTCGCCTGCAGGAGCCAGCGTCTATGTGTAATGCCGTTCGTTTTATTAGAAAAACGATCCGGATAAAATTCGTGGAAATTTTTCATCTCACGTTTTTTAAGTATTTCAGTATGGAGCTTTGCTACACCATTAATACTGTGACTGCCGACGATGGATAGGTGTGCCATTTTAACAAAGCCGTGTGCAATAATGGCCATTTCCTCAATGCGGTCCCAGTCACCGGGATATTCCCTCCAAAGCTCTTTGCAAAAGCGCTCGTTAATCTCTTCAACTATCATAAAAATACGAGGGAAGAGCGGCTTGAAAAGTTCAATTGACCATTTTTCCATCGCCTCTGAGAGAATTGTGTGATTTGTATACGAAATAGTATTCGTAACAATCGTCCAGGCCTGATCCCATTTCATTCCTTCTTCATCAATGAAGATTCTCATCAGCTCAGGAATCGCAAGTGCAGGGTGCGTATCATTAATATGAATGGCCACATGCTCATGAAAATCGAATAAATCACTGTGATTTTCCTTGTAGTCATTTATGATGCTTTTCAGACTTGAGCGAACGAGAAAGTATTGCTGCTTCAGGCGAAGGATTTTTCCGTCATTTGACATATCATTAGGATAAAGAAATTCCGAAATTTGTTCGGTGTCTCTTTTATACTGCATAAAATCTTTATGAGGCGGATAATGCTTTGCGGGTTCAGCTCCCCACAAACGAAGCGTGTTCACCCGGGTTGTGTCATAGCCGAGAACCGGCATATCAAACGGAACCGCGAGTACAGTTTCAGCATGCTCATGAACAAAGACCAGCTTTCCATCTTTTTCAATCCATTGAACATCACCCCAAAAAGGGACCTCAATGGCAAGGTCAGGCTTTCGGACTTCCCAGACATTGCCATTTCGAAGCCACTGCTCCGGCAATTCAACCTGATAGCCATCAATTATTTTTTGTTCGAATAACCCGTGCTTATAACGGATTCCATGTCCATGGCCGGAGAGTTTCAGCGAAGCCATCGAATCAAGAAAACAGGCAGCCAGACGGCCAAGCCCGCCATTTCCCAATCCTGCATCCACCTCAGCTTCTTCCAGTTCACTTAATTCAATACCTAATTCGCGCAGCCCTTTTTCTACAATGTCTTTCACACCAAGATTAATCAGTGAACTGACCAAAAGTCTTCCAAGTAAAAACTCAATTGATAAGTAATACACTTCCTTTTGGCCGCTCTTGCGAATATCTTCATTGGAAACAATCCAGTTGGTACTGACAAATTCACGCACCATCATGCCAAGGGCCTGATATTGGTGCTGTTTTGTGGAATTAGCGAATGATACCCCGGCTGTTTGTTCCAGCCTTTGGGAAAAAGAAGCTTTAAACTCATCTTTGCTATGGAACATGAATTAATGCCTCCTCTTGAGCTTTGAATAAAGCTCGTGGTACTGAGCAGCAGATTTTGCCCAGCTGTAATCTCCTGACATGGCATTTTCTCTTAAAGCTGGCCATGCCTGTTCATGCCGGTAAAAAGAGAGGGCACGAAGGATTGTGTGTTTCATATCGTGTGCATTGTAATGAGCAAATGTAAAGCCGTTTCCGCTTAAATCCGTCTCGTCAAGAGAATGGACCGTATCATTGAGTCCTCCAGTCTCCCGGGCGATGGGAACGGTACCGTATTGAAAGGAAATCAATTGACTCAATCCACATGGTTCGAAAAGTGAAGGCATTAAAAAGAAATCGGCACCAGCATAAATTTGATGGGCAATGGCTTCGCTAAATCCAATATAAACCCCCGCCTGTTCAGGGTAGGTGCCCGCAAGGTAATTAAAATAATCTTCATATTCATATTCACCGCTGCCAAGAACAATCAGCTGGACTTTTTCTTCCTCAAGCAGTTCATGCATGATCCGCTGAACTAAAGACAGACCTTTTTGTTCCGTCAGGCGGGTAACCATGGCGATTACGGGAATGTCTTTATCCTCAGGCAGATTAAACTGCCGCTGAAGAGCGAGTTTATTTTCATCTTTCATTTCGATGGAATTCAGTGTGTAATTCGTTTCAATCAGCGGGTCACTTTCCGGATTGTAGCTCTCAGTGTCAATTCCATTTAGAATCCCGTGCAGTTTAAACGACTGCTCGCGCAAAATGCCATCCAGCTGTTCTCCAAAAAAAGGAGTCAAAATTTCATCCCGGTAGGTGGGGCTTACCGTAGTCAGAGCATTTGAACTTAAAATCGCGCCTTTCATAAAATTGACTGAGCCATTGTACTCAAGATCTCCTGAGTAATAATGATAATCGTCCAAATTCAGGCAGTCCCCTAATATTTCAGGTGTAAACCAGCCCTGGAATTGAAGATTATGAATGGTAAATACCGTTCTCATATCCCGGTAATAAGGATCGTTCCGGTATTTTCGATCAAGTAAGAAAGGGACCATTCCTGTATGCCAATCATGACAGTGAATCAAATCCGGTTTAAATGGAATGACGGGAAGCGCCTCAAGTACAGCCTGGCAGAAAAAAGAAAATCGCTCGCCGTCATCTCCGTGACCGTATAGCGTATCCCTGTAAAAATAATATTCATTATCAATGAGGTAGTAGGTCACATCATTATGTACAAGCGTTTCAATTCCGCAATATTGGCTTCTCCACGCCATAGGGATGGAGATAGATGTGATTTTCTTTGCTTTTTGACGGAGCTCTTCTGCAATCATCGAATACTTCGGCATCATTACTCGTACATCTGATCCCATTTTTTTCAGCTCTTTAGGAAGAGCCCCGGCTACATCGCCGAGGCCCCCAGACTTTACAAATGGAGCACATTCGGATACTGCGAATAATATCTTCACATGCTCACCGCCATTTCACGAACTGTTCCTTTACGCAGAACAAGCGGTTTTTCAGGAGAACCTTTTAAGGTTACACCGTCTAAGACCCTGACATCTTTGTCAAGAATCACATACTCAAGCGTACAACCTTCTCCAATTTGACTTTTTTGCATCACAACACAATTCGTAACATGTGAGTTTCTGCCAATTTTAACCGCTCTTGATATAATGCTGCTGTTCACTCTGCCTTCAATGACTGCACCATTTGCAATCATGGAATTCGTGACAGTAGAGGCTGAAGAATAACGGGTAGGTGGCTCATCTTTTACCTTTGTAAACACAGGACGGTCAGCAGGGAAGAGCTGATTCCAGACAGTAGGGTCAAGCAGCTTCATTGAATGGTGAAAATACGCCTCGATTGAATTCATAATAGCAGCATACCCTGTGTGGGTGTATGTGCCGATATTAAAGTTGTGAAGCGGCTGGTTGACCACATCTGATACAGAAATAAACTGCGAGTTTTTCCGGTTCTCAATAAGCTCAATCAACAATGATTTTTTAACAATATACATATCGAGGGAATGTGTATGATTCACCAGTTCAGTAATATCATGATCATGAATCAGGTGCTCAGCCAGTGCTTCCTCAATATCGATATTGGTGATGACATAGCTGTTTGCGATAAAGACATAGTCCTGGTGACTGCGTTTAAAAAAGTCTAAGTGCTGATCCAGGCGTGCAAAGGAGCCCACAGTACTGTTTTCATTTGGTTCAAAAAATGGCGGGAGAAAGAATAATCCATCTTTTTTTCGATCCAGGTCCCAATTTTTACCCGATCCGATATGATCCATTAACGATCGATATTGATGTTTTGGGAATATAGCTACGCTCTCGACTCCTGAATTCACCATATTGGACAAAATAAAATCGATAAACCGATATCTTCCCGCAAATGGAATTGAGGCAACGGAACGGTTCAGGGAAAGATCCTGGAGTCCTCCAACCACATTGGTAGCATCAATCACTCCTAATAAACGGCTCATGCAGTCACGTCCTTTCTTAGTTTCTCAATCAATTCATCCGTTACAAGAATGATGTCTGAAGAATTGTCTTCAGGCTCAATCGTAATTCCATCCGGCACGTGAATTCCTTCCGGAACAATTGCTCTTCTGACCACTGAATTGCTGCCAATAACCGCATCCGGCATGATCACAGCTTCATCGATCAGTGAACCTTCTCCGGTTTTCACTCCCTGAAAAATAACGGAGTGCTGTACTTTTCCTTCGATGAAACAGCCCTCATTGACCAGAGATTCTTTGACCTCTGCATGGTGTGAGATATATTGAGGCGGCTGATTCGGGTTACGTGAATAAATTCTCCAAGAGTGATCAAATAGATTCAAGCCGGGATTTTCTTTAAGAAGATCCATATTGGCTTCCCAAAGACTTTTTACTGTACCAACATCTTTCCAGTAGCCGTCAAAAGGATAAGCCATCAGGCGCTTGTCTTCGTTTAAGAAAAGCGGAATAAGATCTTTCCCGAAGTCATGGCTGGACTCTTCGTTAACATTATCAACCTCTAGGAACTCTTTTAATGCCTTCCAGTTGAAAATATAAATTCCCATGGACGCCAGGTTGCTTTTCGGTTCAGCCGGCTTTTCATCAAATTCAAGGATTTCATAGTCTTTGTTTGTATTCATAATGCCAAAACGGCTGGCTTCATCCCATGGAACTTCAACTACTGAAATGGTGGCTTCAGCTTCGTTTTGGATGTGATAGTCAAGCATTTTTGAGTAATCCATTTTATAAATATGATCACCTGACAGCACAAGAACATATTCAGGATTGTACTGCTCAATGTATTTCATATTGTGGTAAATGGCATTCGCTGTTCCGCTGTACCATTTAACTTCCGATGCTTCTGTATAAGGAGGGAGGACGGTAACACCGCCATTTCGACGGTCAAGATCCCATGCACTTCCAATGCCGATATAGGAATTCAGCACAAGCGGCTGGTACTGCGTCAGAACGCCTACTGTGTCGATCCCTGAATTTGTGCAATTACTTAAGGTGAAATCAATAATTCTGTATTTTCCTCCGAATGGAACAGCCGGTTTTGCAATGCTCGTTGTAAGTGATTGAAGACGGCTTCCTTGTCCTCCTGCTAATAACATGGCAACACATTTTTTCTTTACCATCATGTCACACCCCTTATTTAATAATTATAATCTGCCCGATTATTTGGATGGCTTCCAAACCGTCATTCCAAAAGGCGGGATCGAAATGGTAATCGCCTGATCGCGGTTATGGATCGAAACGTTTTCAGTTTCTGTTTTTGTTTGATGTGGCTGTCCCGAACCGCCATATTCAGCCAGATCACTATTGAAAACCTCACTCCACTTTCCTTTCATTGGAACTCCGACTTTAAATGCCTCGTAAGTGACATTCGTAAAATTGCATGCAATCACGAGCGTGTCACTTTTTCTTTTTCCTTTACGGATAAATGTGTAAATGCTTTGCTCTGCGTTATCTGCATCGATCCATTCAAAGCCGGAAGGATCGTGGTCAAGCTGATACAGGGCTTTTTGTCCGAGGTAAAAGGACAGCAGCTCTTTTGTAAAAACATCTGTTTTTGCATGTGATTCGTAGTCCTTTAAAAACCAGTCAAGACCTTGAACAAACTTCCATTCATCATATTGACCAAACTCAGCTCCCATAAACAGGAGCTTTTTTCCAGGGTGAACCATCATAAAAGATAAAAGCAATCTGAGCTGGGCAAACTTTTCCCAATAGTCTCCCGGCATCTTATGCAATAGAGAACGCTTACCATGCACAACTTCATCATGTGAAAGAGGCAAAATAAAATTTTCCGAATAAGAATACACAAGTGAAAAGGTCATTTTATGATGATGATGCCTGCGCTCAAATGGTGGACGTTCCATATAATCCAGCACATCATTCATCCAGCCCATATTCCATTTATAATTGAATCCAAGGCCGCCTTCATGAACAGGGGAGGTAACGTTTGACCAGTCAGTAGAATCTTCTGCCATCATAAGAAATTGAGGATGTTCTTTAAATACGGCTGTATTTAACTCCTGAAGAAACTCAATTGTATAGGGATTTACGGCTGAAGGTTCGCTGTTGGCCCAATAGAGCATATTTGCAACCGCATCAACCCGGAGTCCGTCAATTTTAAATGTTTCAATCCAGTATAAGGCATTGGATATAAGAAAGCTTCTGACCTCTCCCTTTGCCAAATTAAAATTGGCGGTACCCCACTCGATGTTTTCACGATCTGCAAACGTGTCGTATTCGTAGGTTGGCTCTCCATCAAACATATAAAGCCCTTGTTCATCCTTGCAAAAATGGCCGGGCACCCAATCAAGTAGAACGCCTATATCCTCCTGATGACAGTGATCGATAAAGTACATCAGGTCGTGTGGGGTTCCAAATCGGGCTGTTGGAGAGAAATAGCCTATGCCCTGATATCCCCAGGAAGCATCAAGGGGATGCTCGGTCAGCGGAAGAATTTCAATGTGCGTAAAGCCTCTTTCCTTAATATAAGGAATGAGCTCATCCACCAGCTCACGATACGTATAATAGGAGCCATCTTCCTTTTGTTTCCAGGAATTTAAATGCAGTTCATAAATGGCAAGAGGTCTTTCGTAAACAGGGCGTCTTCTGCGCACGCGCTGCCGATAAAGCTTGTCATTCCAGACGTACCCTTTTGTGTCATACACAACAGATGCCGTATTTGGGCGAAGCTCTGAATAAAACGCATAGGGGTCCGCTTTAAGCACCACATCCCCATTTGATGTCTGAATGGAGTACTTATATACTTCGCCCTCAAGATCCTGTTCAATTCCTGTACTCCAGATTCCTTCATTGTTTAATTTTTCAAGAGGATGAGAATCAGGGTTCCAGTTATTAAAGTTTCCTACTACCGATACAGAAACAGCATGAGGCGCCCAGACAGTGAAACGGGTGAGCAAAGTAGCAGATCTTCTTTTTATTAAATGTGCCCCAAAAAGTTTATGGGCTTGGTACAGGGTGCCTTCGTGAAACAAATGAACATCGTATTCGCTTGGTGCAGCAATCATTAGAGGCCCTCATCCTTTCTTAGGAGTGTATAAAATAGCTATTCTACATGAAGAGAGTAAAACCCTTGAAAAGAAAAGCATTTTTAGTAAAAAAAGATTTAATGGACGTGGTTTTAGAACTTTTTATACTATTCTCCCTTTAAATCTGGATAAATGAGAAAAAAGCTGCTTAAAACCACAATGGTGATTCTGTATTTGCAAGACCTTCTGCAAGGGAGAGTCTACAAAAAACCAATTACAGCATTTCAAATATTTAGCAGCTATTAGAAAATAGTTTTATCTTTCTGTACCCCTATTTTCTCCAGGTTAATCACAAGATAAAAAAATCCGAAAAGGGAATATTCTCCTTTTCGGATTTTTCTAATCATCTTTATTTATTATCTGAACGAAAGCAAGCCCGGACAGATTGAAGTATACGTGCGCTTATTTATTTGATTCAATTTCATGTACTTTTTCAAACTCATCATAGCCTTCTCGTACAGGCTTGCGTGAATTTCCAGTTGTCAAACTCACTACAATGATAGCCAGCATACTCAAGAAGAATCCTGGAACCATTTCGTATAAGAAACCGCTCAAATCAAATACATATACCCACAGAATAACTGTAATGGCCCCTGTCAGCATTCCTGCAAGAGCGCCCCAGCGGTTCATTCTCTTCCAATAAAGGCTCAGCAGAATGGCAGGTCCAAATGCAGAACCAAATCCTGCCCATGCATTACTTACTAAATCAAGAATCGTACTGTCTGAATCGAGTGACAGGAATACCGCCACAATCGCAACGAGAAGTACAGCAATACGACCAACCAATACGAGTTCCTTATCGGAAGCTCCACGCTTTAGAAACGTGTTATAAAAATCTTCTGTCAGCGCACTTGATGTTACAAGAAGCTGAGAAGAGATGGTGCTCATAATTGCAGCTAAAATAGCAGCAAGCAGGAACCCTGAGATAATTGGGTGAAATAAGACTTGTGAGAAGAAGACAAATATTGTCTCCGGATCCGCTAATTCCTGTCCGGTTGTTGTAATGTAGGCAAGACCGGTAAGACCTGTAAAAAGTGCTCCAATGATGGCTACAACCATCCAGGTCATTCCGATTCTGCGGGCAGCGGTTAGAGATTTAACATCCCGGATCGCCATAAAGCGGACAATAATATGAGGCTGTCCGAAATAACCAAGTCCCCATGCTAACAGCCCAATCATTCCTAGAACAGTAGTTCCTTCAAAAAATGATGTAAGTGTAGGATCTACAGCTTCAAGCGTATCAAAAGTAGGGCCTATTCCGCCAAGCTCCATAAAGGCAACCACTGGCACAAGAATAAGTGCAAGAAACATAATACAGCCCTGAACAAAGTCTGTGATACTAACTGCAAGGAATCCTCCAAACAATGTGTAAGCAAGAACCACGCCAGCAGTAATAATTAAACCGGTTAAATAATCCATTCCAAATGCGCTTTGGAAAAGAACACCTCCGGCTACCATGCCCGAAGACGTATACACGGTAAAGAAAATGATGATGACAATAGCAGAAACAAATCTTAGAATTTTCGTGTTATCCACAAATCGATTTTCAAAATAATCCGGAATTGTAATCGAATCGTTTGCCACCTCCGTATAGGTTCGAAGGCGAGGTGCAACAAGAATGTAATTTAAATACGCACCAATTGATAAACCAACCGCAATCCACATGCCCGAAAGTCCGGAAACATAGATCGAGCCTGGTAAACCAAGCAGCATCCATCCACTCATGTCAGATGCTCCGGCAGATAGCGCCGTGACTGCAGGGCCGACTTTTCTTCCCCCAAGCATATACTCTGATAAATCCCCAGTTGATTTTTTATAGGCATATAATCCAATGCCCAGCATTCCGATAAAGTAAAGCGCTAGTGAGACGTAAACTTCCCATCCAATCGTAACGGCTTCCACAATATCTCCCCTTTCATAGGTTTATTTTTGTCTATACACGTTCTAGACACTTACAGTTGAATAACCTAACAAACAAATAACCTTTATTCAAGCAGGCTAAACTAGGTAAAGGATGGTAATTTAGACTTACTTCCTTATGGTATCAAGGGTTAACGCGGTTTTTTTGTAAAATTAAAATAAAACTATTCTAACAATTCTAACAATACTTTCGAACGATTTTTGGTAAATCATGTAATTAACTAAAACCTGCAATAAAGCAGACTATTTTAAGATTTTTCAAAAAATAATCAAAAATGCTCCTATACCTATTGTCACAAATAAACCGTTTTTTATGCATCCATTTCAGCAAATATAGAAGCAGGGTCAAAAGTTGCATCACCTGTCACGTTTAATGCGGCTGTTTGACGTGAATAGTAGCATAATATGAGTTAGAATAAATGGTATAAAATGAACCAAGTCAAAGCGGGGTGGCAACATGAGCAAGCAGCAAAAAAGCGTTGATGACTATATTCAGGATGGCATTTACGGAGCAAAAGAAACCTTGCCCGATGAACGCAGGAAATATCTTGGTACAATCAGGGAACGAATCGAATTTGTTCTGTATCAAAATCAGGTAAGAGAAGAAACTGTTTATCCGGAAATAAAAGAAGCTGCAAAGAAGCACACCAATCTTAAAATGTTCATAAATGGGAACATGAACTACCGTTTTTATTCAAAATACATTCAGCTGGCAGATGAGCACAAGCTGTCATATACGGTTGTCTCAAATAAAGAGCATAACGCTGAATATGGACTCGTCCTGGCGCACCATGATGCAGTAGAAAAAGCTGAAATCGAACTGCCAAAAAGAAAAAAAGAAAAAAAGAAGAAAGAAAAGCCATCTTTCTTTAAACGATTATTTGGGTAAGTGCTTCTAACAAGAACAAAGTCATATAAAGAAATAGCCTACCCCGTCAGTATGGAACTCCTTCCTGGAAGAAGCTTTTTACTACCGTATTTTAGGAATAGGTTCATTGAAGCGGAAGGCGGGGACTCCCGCCACACGAAAAGCTTTGGGATGAATGAGCGAAGGATGGGAGCTCTTTTAGTAATGGCAGAAGTAAATTTTAAGCATTGAGGACCCAATGCGTTAGCATGCAGGGCAGTCTACAGAAGGTTGTGACATATTTGTCACGGCCTTTTTTGATGTTTTCTAGATATGATTCGATGTCCTGTTAAATGACAAAATTTCTTCTATTTAAATAGTAGCCCATAAGAGATTGGGCAAATAATTTGGTTAAAAAGAGTTAATAAATAGATCAGGCATTATATGGGTTGAATTTTTTCACCAAGCAGTTTGCCTTCTAAAGAGGCTTTTTGGTATGATAAACAGTATTGTGAGTGTTCGAACAATCGCGGAGGTGACTGACACAATGACAAAAATAACAACAGATGAAGTGAAGCACGTAGCCCACTTGGCGCGTCTAGCTATTACAGAACAGGAAGCAGAACAATTTGCTGAGCAGCTGGGATCCATTATTACATTTGCTGAGCAACTGAATGAACTGGATACAGATCACGTAGAGCCTACGACACATGTTCTTGAGATGAAAAATATCATGCGTGAGGACAAGTCAACAGGCGGTCTTCCCCGTGAAGAAGTATTGAAAAACGCACCGGATCATCAGGATGGCCAAGTAAAAGTGCCGACGATTCTGGAATAGGGAGGGGAAACAGATGTCATTATTTGATCATAAACTGGCAGATATTCAAGGCCAGCTGAATAAAAAAGAAATTACCGTTACTGATCTTGTGCGTGAATCATACAAGAGAATTGCTGAGGTGGACGACAAAGTTCAGGCTTTTGTCACGCTGGATGAAGAGCGTGCACTTCTTCAGGCTGAAGAGCTTCAGTCCAAGCTTTCCTCAGATTCCAAAGGCATGCTGTTTGGAATGCCGATTGGCGTAAAAGACAATATTGTCACAAAAGGTCTCCGGACGACAGCGGCCAGTAAAATTCTTGGCAACTTTGATCCGATTTATAATGCTACAGTGGTAGATAAACTGCAGGCAGCTGATGCGATCACCATTGGGAAATTAAATATGGATGAGTTTGCTATGGGATCTTCAACTGAAAATTCACACTGGGCAAAAACAAAAAATCCCTGGAATCTGGAAACCGTTCCCGGCGGTTCTTCTGGAGGATCTGCTGCAGCCGTGGCAGCTGGCGAGGTTCCATTTTCTCTAGGGTCTGATACAGGCGGTTCCATCCGGCAGCCGGCATCTTTTTGCGGCGTTGTTGGTCTTAAGCCTACATATGGACGTGTTTCCCGTTTTGGATTAATCGCATTCGCTTCTTCCCTGGATCAGATTGGCCCGATCACGCGTAATGTCGAGGACAATGCCTATTTATTAGAAGCAATTGCCGGACTGGATCCGAATGATTCCACGTCTGCCAATGTCAACGTGCCGAATTACCGTGCTGCGTTAACGGGCGATATTAAAGGCTTGAAAGTGGCAGTCCCGAAGGAGTACCTGGGTGAAGGCGTTAGTGAAGAAGTAAGAGCATCTGTCCGAAAGGCGCTTGACGTTCTTGAAGGACTTGGCGCTGAGGTGGATGAAGTATCCCTTCCTCACTCCAAGTATGGTGTAGCAACGTATTACCTGCTTTCTTCTTCTGAAGCATCTGCGAATTTGGCCCGTTTTGACGGGATTCGTTACGGGTATCGTGCTGAAAATGCGGAAAACCTCATTGATTTATATAAGAAAACGCGTTCTGAAGGGTTTGGCGATGAAGTGAAACGCCGGATTATGCTTGGAACGTATGCGTTAAGCTCCGGTTATTACGATGCGTACTATAAAAAAGCACAGAAAGTCCGGACGTTAATCAAGCAGGACTTTGATCAGATCTTTGAGAAATATGATGTAGTGGTTGGTCCGACAACGCCTACACCATCCTTTAAGATTGGTGAAAAAATAGATGATCCTCTGACCATGTATGCCAACGATATTCTGACAATCCCCGTGAATCTTGCGGGCGTTCCCGGAATTTCAGTTCCTGCAGGGTTTTCATCGCAGGGTCTTCCTCTCGGCCTTCAAATCATCGGGAAGCATTTTGATGAGAGCACTGTTTACAGGGTAGCTCATGCCTATGAGCAAGCAACAGATCATCATAAACAAAAACCGGGACTGTAGGAGGGAGAACGACCATGACGAACTTTGAAACGATCATTGGACTTGAAGTCCACGTAGAATTAAAAACAGATTCAAAAATGTTCTCGCCTGCGCCTGCTCATTTTGGTGCAGAACCAAACACGAACACGAATGTTATCGACCTTGGCTATCCGGGTGTACTTCCCGTTATTAACAAGCGTGCAGTTGAATGGGGTATGAAAGCAGCGATGGCGTTGAACTGTGAAATTGCCGAGCACACGAAATTCGACCGTAAAAACTACTTTTATCCGGATAATCCAAAGGCGTATCAAATCTCTCAGTTTGATCAGCCAATCGGAGAACACGGCTGGGTGGAAATCGAAGTGGATGGCTACAAAAAGAAAATAGGCATCACACGCCTTCACCTTGAAGAAGACGCAGGCAAGCTGACGCACACAGATAAAGGCTATTCGCTTTGTGACTATAACCGTCAGGGAACGCCCCTGATTGAAATTGTCTCGGAGCCCGATCTGCGAACACCTGCTGAAGCTTATGCCTATCTTGAGAAAATAAAATCAATCATTCAATATACAGGAGTTTCCGACTGTAAGATGGAAGAAGGTTCGCTCCGCTGTGATGCCAACATTTCCCTTCGTCCGATCGGTCAGGAAGAGTTTGGAACAAAAGCAGAGC
The DNA here is from genome assembly GCF_029667115.1 of Jeotgalibacillus sp. ET6. Classification (GTDB taxonomy): domain Bacteria; phylum Bacillota; class Bacilli; order Bacillales; family Jeotgalibacillaceae; genus Jeotgalibacillus. Next base: position 45,742 of record NZ_JARUIU010000011.1, read on the forward strand.
TTAAAAATCTGAACTCCTTTAATTTTGTAAAAAAAGGTCTGGAGCACGAACAAATCCGTCAGGAGGAAGTGCTGCTGTCCGGCGGAGAAATCCAGCAGGAATCACGCCGTTTTGATGAATCAACAGGAAAAACGCTGCTGATGCGTGTAAAAGAAGGATCAGATGATTACCGCTACTTCCCGGAGCCGGATCTTGTGTCGATGTTGATTGATGAGGAATGGAGAGAGGCGGTACGTGCTTCAATTCCTGAGCTTCCAGATGCCCGTAAAAAAAGGTATGTTGAGGAACTTGGTCTGCCAGGCTATGATGCGATGGTGCTTACGATGACAAAAGAAATGTCTGATTTCTTTGAGTTGACGCTTGAACAGGGAGCAGATGCGAAGCTTGCTTCAAACTGGCTCATGGGAGAAGTATCAGCCTACTTAAATGCAGGCCAGAAGGAATTGAAGGATGTCGCGTTAACCCCTCAAGGATTAGCTGGAATGATTAAATTGATTGAAGATGGAACCATTTCTTCCAAGATTGCGAAAAAAGTGTTTAAAGAGCTGATCGAAAAAGGCGGAGACCCGAAAAAAATTGTTAAAGAAAAAGGGCTCGTGCAAATTTCAGATGAAGGCGAACTATTAAAATTCGTAACGGAAGTACTGGATGCAAATCCTCAATCCATTGAAGACTTTAAAAACGGAAAAGACCGTGCGATTGGCTTTTTAGTAGGTCAGATTATGAAAGCCTCAAAAGGGCAGGCAAATCCGCCAAAGGTCAATAAGCTTTTAAACCAGGAAATTCAGAAAAGATAGGAACTAGCTAAAAAGTCTAAAATTTTTATAGTATAAGGTGAGCTGTGGGCTAAGCCTGAGGAGGCTCAGCGCCGTCCCTGCGGAAAGCGTCCGTCTGAAGCGCAGTGAACCGGTCAAACAGCCTGAGACATATTTGTGTCTCAGGCTTTTTTTGAGCAAAATAATGGTAAAGATTCAACGGGTATGCCATTCTTAAAAGAAAATCCAGTCGATGAGGTGATTGAAATGTCAGCATTAAATGAATGGTTTCAAAAAGGATTAACTGTCGAGGAATACAAAGATCAGATGACTGCTCATAAAGAAAATATGGATGAAGTGAGCAGACAATTTTCTCTACCTGACGATCAGGAGTTTTTCTCAGAGCTGGCTGCCCGTCATTTACGCGCCGTTGTGTTAACGGAAGATTGGTGCGGAGATGCCATGATGAATAATCCGGTTTTGATTGCACTGGGAAAAGCTGCGGATGTCGAGGTCCGATTCCTTCTCCGTGATTCAAATCTGGAACTGATGGACCAGTACTTAACGAATGGAAGAGCGCGGTCGATTCCCATTTTCATATTTATTGATGAAGAAGGCAGGGAAGTAGCCAAATGGGGGCCAAGAGCCAAAAAAGTGCAGAGCTTTGTAGATGAAGCAAGAAGCTCACTGCCTGCAAAGGACGACCCTGCTTTTAAAGATGGTCAGGATCTTCTCATTAAACACCTTACTTCAGCCTATGTGGAACGCAAAGACTTTTGGATGGAAGTGTACGCCGAATTAAAGCACACACTTCAAACGACATAAGCTTATGCAAGAAGAAGGTGGAAATCTTTTTCCCCTCGCGTTATGATAGAGATGAGCTGGGATTCCAGCTTGTCTTTTTTTGGCGAAATAAAGGAATAAAGTTCAGCTTTCTGCAGCATAGAATATGTGTATATCCTGTGATTTCAGGCAGAACTGACTTTCACACCACGATCGTTAAGCGCCTTATTTTACAAAGAGTAGGATGAACCCTAATGAAAAGAGCCCGTATTATTTATAATCCAACATCAGGCAGAGAGCTGTTTAAACGGCATCTTCCTGAGGTACTGATGAAACTTGAACAAGCCGGCTACGAAACGTCCTGTCATGCGACAACGGCAGAAGGGGATGCAACCCTTGCAGCAGAGACCGCTGTTAAACGAGGATATGACTTAGTTATTGCAGCTGGCGGGGACGGCACGTTAAATGAAGTTGTTAATGGTTTAGCAGAGCAGCCGAACCGTCCCAAACTCGGCCTGATACCGATGGGTACAACCAATGATTTTGCCCGCGCGCTTCATATCCCGCGCGATATTGAAAAAGCAGTTGATATTATTATTAAAGGCGAGACGATCCCCGTTGATCTTGGCAGAATGAACAATCGATACTTTATTAATATCGCCGGGGGCGGACGTATCACTGAATTAACATACGAAGTACCAAGCAAATTGAAGACCATGCTGGGCCAGCTTGCGTATTACCTCAAAGGGATTGAAATGCTGCCTTCCTTTAAGCCTTCAGATGTTCGTATTGAATATGACGGAAAGGTTTTTGAAGGAGAGGTTATGATCTTTCTCGTGGGCTTGACGAATTCTGTAGGCGGATTTGAAAAGCTTGCGCCGGATTCTTCAATCAACGACGGACTGTTTACGCTGCTGTTTTTAAAGAAAACAAACCTGGCAGAAACCATTCGCATCATTTCACTTGCTTTACGAGGAGAGCATCTCAATGATCCTCATCTTGTGTATGTAAAAGCGAACCACATTAAAGTAACAGCAAAGGAAAAGGTCCAGTTAAATCTGGATGGAGAATATGGCGGTTTGCTTCCTGCGGAATTTCAAAATCTTTACCGTCATTTAACCGTGTTTGCTCCTTTAGATCAGCTGCGCAAGGAAGATCGCGTTGATGCGGATAAAACCGTTACCCTTAAAAACAGTTTGTACGAATGAACTATTTGTATATTTCCACAAAAAAAAAGACCCCGCAAAGGTCTTTTTTTGGTTTTATTGATAAAGCCATTCAACTGCATTGTCCTGATCTGCAGCAAGTGCACATTCTTTTACCGGCGTCCATTGAAATTGATAATGAAGACCGCCATCTTCTCCGTCTCCATCCACAACATATTCCCATTCGTCGCTTGTCTCCGCTGTTACTTCAAGATGAAAGAAGTTTCGTTCATAATATTTTTCCCTGTCTTCTGCATAGTACATGTATTTATGAAGCTTGCCTTGAAGTTGGAGATCGTCCCGCTTTAAACCGGTTTCTTCCTCCACTTCACGGTAAAGGGCATCAATCAGCAGCTCTGTATCCTCAACCGTCCCTCCAGGCACCTGCAAACCTGCCTCCGGGTAATCGCGATGAGTGAAGACGAGCAATTCTTTATGGCCTCCCTGTTCGCGTGTAATATAGGCAAGTACTTTTCTTTTTACCATCGGTGACTGTCTCATACTCATTCTCCTTTTTATAATTTTTAGAATAAATTGAATATTTTATTTATTTTACACAATATTAAATCGAAAATCAAATTAGTTTTTCCGATACACGTATGTTGTGAATTATTTATACCCTTGTTCAGTCACCTGTAAACCTGTTAGAAAATCGCAGCAGCTTTAAAGTTGTGCTAAAATGAAAGGTACGAATAAACGAGATCCTAGTGAAAAGGAAGAGTAGAATGTCAAAAAAATTAAGCGTAAACCCTTTGCCCGTTAAAAAAAATGATGTAATAGACGTTAACATAGAAGATTTAACCCATGAAGGCCACGGGGTGGGGAAAGTGGATGGCTATCCACTTTTTATTCCAAATGCCCTAACAGGAGAGCGCGTTCAAGTAAAAGTCCTTAAGACAACTAAAAAGTTTGGATTTGGACGCGTGATGGACTGGCATAAAAAAAGTACAGACCGCGTGGAGCCGCCCTGCCCAGTGTATGACCGATGCGGAGGCTGCCAACTTCAGCATTTAAGCTATGAAGGCCAGCTTGCCGCCAAACAGAAACAGGTGCAGGATGTGATGGCGAGGATCGGCAAGCTCCCTGACGTGCCGGTTCACCCAACGATAGGGATGGAAGAACCCTGGCGTTACCGCAACAAAAGCCAGGTTCCGGTTGGTTTAAGCGAAGGCCGTGTAATCACCGGCTTTTATGCAAAACGGAGCCACGAAATTGTCGATGTGAATCAATGCATCATACAGGACCAGGTGAGCGACCAGGTGATGCAGATTGTAAAAGAAAAGGCGAACGAACTTGGAATTCAGCCCTACGATGAAGCCAGCCATAAAGGCGTGCTGCGGCATGTGGTCATACGCCGTGGCAGAACGTCAGGTGAAGTCATGGTTGTTCTTGTCACAAGAACGAAGAAGATTCCATATGAAGCAGAATTAGTTACTGCTTTAAAGGAACAGATTGAGGGACTTGCTTCTATTATTCATAACATCAATGCAGAGAAAACAAACGTCATTATGGGTGAGAGCAGCAACGTGCTGTGGGGAAGTGAAGTCATCTATGATTCAATAGGCGATATCCGCTTTGCCATTTCAGCACGCAGCTTTTATCAAATCAACCCTGTTCAGACTGAAGTGTTATATAAAAAAGCACTCGAATACGCGGAATTGACCGGGGAGGAATCGGTTGTCGATGCTTATTGCGGAATTGGAACCATCTCCCTGTTCTTAGCTCAAAAAGCCAAGAAAGTGTACGGCGTGGAAATTGTGGAGCAGGCGATTGAAGATGCAAAGAAAAATGCCGAATTAAACGGCATTCACAATGCTGAATTCGAAGCAGGACCGGCAGAAGAAGTAATACCGGCGTGGCATAAAGAAGGGAAGAAAGCAGACGTCATCGTGGTGGATCCGCCCCGTAAAGGCTGTGATGAAGCCCTGCTTCAAACGATTTTGGAAATGAAGCCAAAACGCGTCGTTTATGTCTCCTGCAACCCCGGTACACTTGCCCGCGATCTTCGGGTGCTTGAAGACGGTGGCTACCACACGGTTGAGGTGCAGCCAGTGGATATGTTTCCGCAGACGAGTCACGTTGAATGTGTGGCATGGCTCGAAAGTTCCCTTTCCTGAAAACGATTCGTACTAGTCATTAAAAAAATAAGTAGTTAAAAATAAGAGTGATGGCCAAGTGCTGTTACTCTTTTTGTTTATTTGTGAATAGGATGAATTATAAAAAGATAGAGATGAAAAACAAATTTAATTTACATATTAAAGAAAAGTATTGAGAAAATAGTGCTATTTGTTTAAAGGGTCCAGTATACTATAAATTAGAAAAATAAATTTAAAATGTTGGTAATGAAAATACAATCAAATAAACTAGAAAATTTTATTGGAGGTTTTCTTAATACTATGGCTAATCATAATGCAAATCAAAACCTTGAAATTGATATACTTGATAATGACTTTAATTTTGAAGAAGTTGAGGGGCTGTTATCAAAACAGTTAGAAGAAAGCTTTTTAAATTTAGAATTTCTTGAAAGCAACAGAGAAACAATGTCTAATCCAGATTCATTAGGAAAAGTTGTATTAGATGAAGTTTGGAAACAGTTCGGAAATCAGATAGGTCTCGATTTGACTAATGAGACACTAATTCAAAAATATGATAGAGAGCATCCTGAGCAATATAAAGATATTGCTAATACAGTTATGCAAGATAAAAGTTATAAAGATACTAATAAGGCGATGAAAGATCAACAACAAGCTGGAAATTTAATAGATGAATATACAGGAAAAGAAATGAAAATTAATGAAAAAGCTAATTTAGATCATGTAATCTCAAGAAAAGAGATATTTGAAAATCAAAGAAGAAAGCAAGCTAATTTAGATGTAGCTGGTCTTGCCAACAAAGAAGAAAATCTAAAACCTACAAACGAATCTTTAAATAAAAGTAAAGGTGCTAAGAGTAACAAAGAGTACATAAAAAGTCGTGAAACTAGAGAAAAATCACTTATTGAACAAAATGAAAGAGCTAATAAAAAGGTGGATGAATCAAATAAGTCTGATCTTGAAAAACGCTTGCAAAAAGAAAAAAATAACAACCGTTTAAAGGATAAACTTGCTGCTGATGACAAACTTATGGTCCAAGCCGATAAGCAAGCAAGAAAAGCAATCGATAAAGATATTCGAATTAATGCAACAAAAGAAGTCGGCAAAAAAGCAGGGAAAGATGCTTTAAAAACTATGGCTATCTCAGCACTTTTTACGCTATTGAAAGAAATTATGAATGGATTAGTACGGTTTTTCAAATCAAAACATAAGTCTTTTAATGGGTTTTTATCTGAAATGAAAGAGTCGATAAAATCATTCTTTACCAAAATTTTTAATGTGGTTCAGACAGGAGCAACGACTCTCATTGGTACAATTTTGTCTGAAATATTCGGACCAATTGTAAGCCTTTTTAAGAAATTATCAAGTTTAATTAAACAAGGAATATCTTCTATAGTTGATGCAGTTAAATATCTCAAAAATAAAGAGAATAAGGGTAAACCATTTACTGTCTTGATAGCTCAAGTTGGGAAAATAATAACAGTTGGACTACTTGGAGGTAGTGCAATATTTTTGGGAGAAGTTTTTGAAAAGTTTTTGCTCACAGTTCCCGGAATGCAAATTACATTCCCTCTGATGGGAACTCTTGCTAATATAACTGGCATTTTTTTATCAAGTTTAGTATCTGGATTAGTCGGTGCAATAGTCTTAAATCTCATTGATAAATTCATATCTAAAAAGATAAATGATGAGAGTCATAAACAAATTATCAACAAAAAAAATGAAATTATTAATTTTCAGCAGGTTCAATTTTCTGTATCTGAAAATCAAGTAGCGGCATCAAAAGAAAATGCTATGAAAGAAACTAGTAATAACCATGCAGAAGCAAAAAAGAAAATGGAAGAATCGCTAAATAAAATTTTTGCTGAAGATAAGACTAATACTATTAAAAAGAGAAATAGTATAAGTAAATATCAAAGTGACTTTGATCAAATGCAAAAGGATTTAGAAGATTTACTTTGAAGTAATAGGGAGTGTCATGAATGAGTGTTAAAGTACCTAAAAATAACAATTATAAAGGAATTATTACTACTAACTCAAATGATTTTAATGAGAAGAAAAACAAGTTAAAGGCTTTTAGCGAAGACTTGCCTAAACAAGGAGAGTTACCAAGTGTACCTTATTCAGGTGGGCTATTTGGTTTATTTAATTACGATGTGACGGGGGGAGACTTAAATAGACTAACTGAAAGTATACAAAATAAGATGATCGCTCAGAATAAAGTTCTCGTTAGAACAATTCAAGAGTTTAATACTATTTATGATACGTTTACAGCACTAGATAAAGAATACTTACAAGGTATTTTGATCTCAGTAAAAGCAGCTGAAAAAGCAAATACAAAGGCGTTAGAAGGAGTAGAAGGTGTACATTTAAATAACATTAAGATTGAAGGAATTGTTAATCAACAAAAGCAGGTAATTGAGGTTTTGCAAAAATTTAAGTTGAAAATTGAAAAGATAGAACACTTGTCGGATGTAGATAGAATGTTTAATGTACTTTCAAAACTCCAAAGCAATCTTGATGTGGTCGAAGAAGAAGTTGAATTAACGGAAGAAGTGTTAACGAACTTGTCTGATGATATAAAATCATTAGTAGCGAAGTCTATATTTTTTCAAGAAGAAATGAACCTTCTTAAAGAAATTTATAATGATCAAATTCAAACACTGAACAAACAAACTTCAGATCAACATGAAGGTTTGAGTAAAGTAGAATTAATAATCACAAATAACAGGAGTAACATCGAAAGCTTAAGTAAAGAAATTGCTTTTATAGGAGAGAAAATCAGTAATCTAAACAGCCTAATACTGAATGAGTTACAATCTTTAACTGAAAAAATTGATCAAAAGAACCTTGAGTTTATTTATAGATTTGATTCAATATCTAACGAAGTGTTAAAGTGCAAATCAGATTTCGAAAATGTTATAAATGAACTTAGGTTGGTGACTAAACAACAAGAAAAAAATGTATTAAAAATAGAGAAATTAAGTAAGGAAAATTATGATGATTTTGTAACCTTGAATAAGAAAGTTTCTATTCATGTTGAGAAATTTAATGATGTAACACAACTTTTTCAAAACGATATTCAAACGCTAGATGATAAAATCGATCGAATAAGAAATGAGTTTGAGACGAAACACCATTCAACAGCTAATGAAGTCATTAAAAATAAGACTGATTTTGAAAATGCTATTGAGGATTTCAAAGTTATGTTTAAACAGCAAAATGAAAGTATGTCTGCTGACTTTGAATCAAAGTTGTTAAAGGAAAAAGAACAGGTAAGAGAGCTTAATAAATTATTAAGGACACAAACAAAATCATTAAAAAATACTAAGCTTATTTCATATGTTAGTATTGCCTTCTCATGTATTCTAGGAACGTTAATAATAAGTGGTGTAATATGATGATTTCAGAAAATTATAAACACCTGCTTGTTAAAGAGACTAAGCAATTAGATGTTTATTTAGGACGAAATACAGACTTTCAAAAACTAGTTCAAGAAATAACTGATGAACAAAATGATAAAGCTGCTTTAGAGCTAATCAAAAACTTAGGTATTTTAACAAAAAGAGAATCATTGCCTAAGATGGAGGAAAAGCAAGAAAAAATTGTTGAGATATTATATAAGTATCTAGGAGCTCAAAAGATTGATTGGCTTGTCCAGGATTTAAAAGATTCATCGTATGTTTCACTAGAAAACTTATTAGTTCAATTAGAAGATTTGATAGGTCTCGAGAATGTAAAGCAACAAGTCCGTGATTTGATTGATTATAATAAAATACAACAGATGAGAGTAGATAATGGATTAAAAAAATCCAATAAGACTTATCATATCGCCTTCCTTGGGAATCCAGGGACAGCAAAAACTACAGTAGCACGCATTGTTGGAAGAATGTATAAAGCTATTGGTTTATTGAGTAAAGGTCACTTTATTGAAGCTAGTAGGACTGACTTAATTGCTGAATATCAAGGACAGACAGCAATTAAGGTCAAAAGACTAATTAATCGTGCTAAAGGTGGGGTTCTGTTTATTGATGAAGCTTACAGCTTAACAGAGAATGATCATAGTGATAGTTACGGAAGAGAAAGCCTCACTGAATTAACAAAGGCACTTGAAGATTATCGTGATGACCTAGTAGTAATAGTGGCAGGGTATGCAGATTTAATGGAACAGTTTTTTCAATCCAATCCTGGATTAAAGTCTAGATTTAATACTTTTATTTCCTTTAATGATTATTCTTTAGAGGAGCTTGTTCAAATATTCAATTATAATTGTAAGCATAATGATTATATAGCTGAAAAGGAAGCTATTGAAAAAGTTCGTGACTTGTTAAAAGTAAAGTTAGATGAAAAAAATGAACAATTTTCTAATGGGCGTCTAGTTCGAAATTTATTTGATGATATCACAATGAATCAAGCAAAACGGCTTTCAAAAATAAAAGAACGTATTGTTAAAGAAGAATTGATTCTATTGAAAAAAGAAGATGTTTCTCAAGGAACTGAAATCATAAAATAATTGGAACTTGCGATTCAGACTTTAAAACTGTCTTTGCATATAGCTGCGGATGTTTAAACATGGCGGTCGGAAGTATAGAGAGAAAATATACTGGAAACCACAGCAGAAATAAAAATAGATTAACTTAACTAATGTCAGTCATCCCTTTAAAAGTAGTTAAACTTCTTTTATAAACATGGCTGACATTTTTTAAAAGGGAATGTAATACATATTAAAGCTCATATTTCATGTATCAAAACAAGTTTTTACAAAGAAAGAGTATACCGTGATGGAATGTATGCCTACTTACTTCTTGAAGAGTAAATTTAAAGGAGGATTTTATAAATGTTAATTTCAGAACTTCACATAAGTAACTTTAGATCATTTGGTGCAGATATTCAGTCGGTTAAAATTGATAACTTAACAGCTCTAATAGGCTCAAATAGCTCAGGTAAAACTAGTATGATTTACGCTTTGTTAAGATTATTTGGTCAGAGAAATAATGATAGAACTCTGATTAAAACGGATTTTCATGTTTCTGAAGATGAAGATATATCTAATATCGAAGAAATAAATCTCAGTATAGAAGCAAAAATTTCATTTCCAGAATTAAATTTTCAAGAACCACAGGAAATTACAACTATACCTGAGTTTATAAAACAGTTGGTTGTAGATGAGGCTGGAAAAGAGCCGTATTTAAGAATACGTTTAGTTGGGAAATGGGTACAGGGTACTACTCCAGAAGGTGATATTGATCAAGAATTATTTTATGTAAAAGTACCTTACGGACATGAGGAACAAGATGCTTTAGTTAAGGTGCCAGTTCATCATAAAAAGTTAATTCAAATGATGTATGTGCCTGCTATGAGAGATCCAGCTAATCAGTTGAAAAATGCTTCTGGGACAATACTTTGGCGTATTTTTGGTGGAATTGAATGGCCGCAAAATATAAACCAAGATATAGAATCATTAACTAATCCAATTGAAGAGTTGTTTAGTGGTGTTGACGGAATTAAAAATGTACAAGAAATCTTAAACATTCAATGGAATAAATATCATAAAGATCGAAGATATTCAAAAAGTCAATTGAAGTTTAATAGCAGTAGTTTGAATGATTTTTTAAAAAACGTCGAGATTTTGTTTAGTCCAGCTGTTCAAGGTAATTCTATGAGGGTTGATGGGTTGGGTGATGGTTTAAAATCATTATTTTATATAACATTAGTCTCTTCACTGCTTGAAATTGAAAATAAACTAGATAAAGAAGATAAACCATTGTTGAATATATTAGCTATAGAAGAGCCCGAGAATCATATATCACAGCATTTATTAGGAAGAGTAGTTAGGAATTTAAAAGAAATATCTGACAGAGAAAATTCACAAGTTATATTATCTTCCCATAATTCGTCTATCATTGGAAAAATTGATCCCGAATACATTAGACACGTGCAAATAAGCGATTCAAAGTCTCTGGTCCACAATATTTCACTTCCTGAAAAACATGCTGAAGCATTTACTTATATTAAAGAGGCGGTTAAATCTTATCCTGATTTGTACTTTTCAAAATTAGTGGTTTTAGGAGAAGGTGATAGTGAGGAGATTATATTGCCAAAGTTATTAAGTGCTTCTGATGTTTATCTTGACGATTTCAATATTTCAGTAGTGCCACTAGGTGGAAGACATGTTAACCATATGTGGAAGCTCCTAAATGATTTATCGATTCCTCATGTTACTTTGTTAGATTTAGACAGAGAGCGGAATGGAGGCGGTTGGGGAAGAATCAAATATGTATTAGAGCAACTTAACGAAAATAATAGATGTTCCGAGGATCTTAGAACAGTTTATAGAGGTGAAGAAGAAAGACATATTTATAGCTTAGAAGAAATTAAAGAATTTCATAATAGAGATGTAGAAGAATTAGAATCAATGAACACATGGATAACCAAATTAGAAGGAGAAGATATATATTTTTCATATCCATTAGATATAGATTTCTCTATGTTGAAAAATTTTCAAGAGAAATACCAAAACACGATGACTAATGGACCGAGGATTCCAGCAGATGAACAATCCACAGAGTACCATAATAAATTGCAAGGCTCCATCCAAGCTTCTCTTAAAAATAAACTGGCTGTTGCCAAAACATATTCTTTTGAGGAAAAAAAGTTAATGATATGGTACAATTCATTATTTTTAGGTAGAGGGAAACCAAGTACACATATTGCTGCCTTGAAGGATGAAGAAGACACTACATTATTGGAGAATGCCCCCAAAGAACTATTAAGACTTTTAGATAAAATAAAAGAAAAATTAGATTGAACAGGGGGGGAATGATGAAAAATAAAGTATCTGAGCAAGATTGGAAGCCATCAGATAACATAGGATTAGAGGATGATGCATTAGCTTCAATAAAAGAGCCTAATAATGTTTCAATTGTTGCTGGACCGGGAGCTGGGAAAACTGAGCTTTTAGCTCATAAGGTTGGATACCTAATTGAAACGGGAGTATGTAAATATCCAAAAAAAATTTTAGCTATAAGTTTTAAGGTGGATGCTGCCAAAAACCTTCAAGATCGTGTTGAAAAGAGATACGGTAAAGACGTTTCAAACAGATTTGAGTCCAAAACATTCGACTCTTTTGCAAAAGTGTTATTGGATCAATTTCACCATGCCTTATCTGAAGAATATAAACCAGCAAAACAATATGAGATTATTAATAATGAAAGATTAATAGATGATATTATTAAAGGGTATATTACTGATACAAATGTATATTATCCGTCATGGCAACAGGAGTATAATCTTTCAAGAGTTAATAAACTATTGAAAGAAACAAGACTTCCTTTATCAACTTTTGATAATGATTTGTATGATTGGATTAATAAGAGATTATGGAATGTATTATTAAAAGGAAAGAACAATTTAAATAGTTCATTGACCTTTCACATGATATCAATTTTAGTAGAATATTTATTAAGAGATAACCCACTAATTGTTAAATCTCTACATGCTACATATAGTCATGTATTTTTGGATGAATTTCAGGATACGACATATATTCAATATGATTTGTTAAAAACAGCTTTTTTAGATTCACAATCTACTGTTACAACCGTAGGTGATAATAAACAACGAATAATGGGTTGGGCCGGGGCACTAACAAATGCTTTTGAAATTTTTAATAAAGATTTTAATGCAACTCAGTTCTCATTGTTAAATAATTACAGAGCCGCTCCTAGATTAATCTATATTCAGAATTTATTTTCTAAAACACTAAATAATGCTTCGGTTGAAGCAATTCCAGCGGGAGAGTCAAGCGCAGTAGATGGAGTCTGTGAAATATGGACATTTCAAAATCATAAGAATGAAGCAAATATTTTAGCGGGAAAAATAAAAGAATGGATGGATTCTGAATATTTAATGCCAAGAGATTTCTGTATTATTGTTAAGCAACAGGAACATGTATATGCCGCGGAAATTACTCAAGCTCTTTCGAAGTTAAATATTGAGAGTAGAATCGAGAAAGAATTTCAGGATTTATTAGCTGATGAATTAATTATACTATCCTTAAATTTTTTAAAATTGTGTGGAGAGGAAAAATTTCCGGATTTATGGTTAGAATTTACCGATACAGTTATTAAAATAAAATATACACGTTCTGACTTAGAAGATATAAACATATTGAACGTAGAAAAGGATTTATCAAAAACTTTAAAAACAATTACCGATACTTTTTCTAATGTTAATGAAGCAAATTTTGAGACAGAGTTTCAAAAAATATTAAACATGATAGTGGAATTTTTAGGTGAAGAGAATATTAAGGCAATCTATCCAAAATATAACCAAAAAAACTATATAGAAGATAGAATTGAAAGAATGATAAATAACCTAAACTATTATGAAGGTGCTTCGTTGATGGATCTAATTCAAGAATTTTATGGAGAATATAGCATTCCTATAATGACAATTCATAAAAGTAAAGGGTTGGAATATAGCACAGTTATATTTGTTGGTTTAGAAGATGCAGCATTTTGGAGTTTTAAAACTCAGAAAGAATCAGATAAGAATGCATTCTTTGTAGCTTTATCCCGTGCTAAGCAAAGAGTTATCTTTACTACTAGCAAAGAGCGGGAAATTTTAAAATATGGGAAGCTTACCTATGTGACACAAGATGTTAAGGAAATATCAGAAGTACTAAAAATACTAGTTGATGCAAAAGTTCCTATAGTTAAAGAGATTGACCATACAATTGATAAATGATTTAAATGAAGTACAATATGAATTATATATTAAATAAAACAATACGATCTATTATCAAATAATATAGACGAGAGTTTTAAAGATCAACGCTAGTCTATTAATTCTTTTAAATTAACACAATGAACTGTAACTTAAAGCAATACACCACTACATCTCACGTTATTTTGTATTTTTACTACCGTCAGGACTCCAGTCATGTGGAGTGTGTGGCATGGCTGGAACTCGTTTAACATTATTCTCCAGCCCAAGCTGGCATACATTAAAATCAGAAGTTTGATTAGTATACGATTGATGATATATGTAGCTAATTAAAAATAATCTATCTTTAAAGCATCCACTCAATATGGTGGATGTTTTTTTTGTTAAATTCATGTAACCGCACATACATAAATATGAAGGACCATAAATTACTTGGATGAGGCTTGCAGTATATTTCAGGAAGGTGATTTGTTGAAAAAGCTAAACCCTGAAAAGTTAACTGTTGAATTCAGTACTGGTGCAACGATGACTGAACCGGTAATAGGCCGCAAGTATACATTAACTCACTCAGACATTACTGCAGATCTTTTTCTCACAATTGGTCTGCAGTTTGCTCTTGAAAAAGTAAATGCCATGAGAGATGAAGTGCTCGCAGAATGGAAGATGGGTAATGGATTTCCATTTCTATACGTATATGTTTATGTTGATGGAGAATTTGATCCAGCAGTTACTGCTAGGCGGAATGCAATTTTCAGGCGGGAGATGCCTTTAGCTTTAGAGGCAATCAGGTATGGCGATAGAAAATTCTTTGCGACGCATTCAGCATTAGACAGGGCACCAATTTGGATTCATTTTGATTCAACAAATCCACTGTATAACAAGTTTGAGAACTGGGGTACACCTGGTGATTATCAGTAATTCGCTTTTGATCTCAATGGAGTTTATGACGAGTATTTTAGAAAGAAGATAATTTACAGTATCTATTTTTAGGATGTTCATTTTCATCTCCTTATGATGTGAATTAATTATGGTTGCTCAAAACTAATGATTGACCTGGTAGATCGTAAGAACTTTCATAATATATAATCTTTATTGATTCATATTGTGTAAAAGTTCTTCCTTGTGTTAAAGTGTCAAAACAAACTTCATATGAATTCCTTATATAACTATGGTGATATGGACCATAAGTCTCTACCTGGCAGCCTTAAATTGCCGGACTATAAGGAAAGTCATTCTATACATAAAAGTGTATGGGGCTTTCTTTATATATGGAGAAAGTCGCATACACTTTTTTATTTTTTCCTAATAGTGGTCTGACATCATACGACTACATAGAAATATAAGCAATTATTGAAGTGAACACATCAATGGGAGGTATCTTGCTTTGAATTTTGTTTATGGTATTTTTTCTTTAATGGGAGTTCTATTTCTGGCCTGGCTATGGAGCAGCAAGCGCTCTGCGATTAATTGGCGCATAGTCCTTACAGGGATTATGATTGAATTTTTGCTTGTTTTATTCGTTTTGAAGGTTCCATTTGGACAAGTCATCCTGAATAATGCAGCGCTCGGTGTTCAGAAGGTGATCGATTATAGCACGGAAGGAATTATGTTCGTGTTCGGAGGTTTTTATGAAGAAGGGACCAATATCACTTTCGTTTTTGCAATTAATGTATTGGGTGCGATCATTTTTATTTCGGCAATCATTTCAGCCCTCTACTATTTGCGCATCATTCCTTTATTTGTAAAGTATTTAGGGATTGTGCTTGGCAGGATTTTAGGTACAACAAAAGTGGAATCGTTTAATGCAATCGGCAATTCCTTTTTGGGCTTAGTAGAGGCCCCGCTTTTGATCAAACCTTATCTTATCAAGCTGACCCGGTCAGAGGTTTTTGCTGTGATGGTTGGAGGAACCGCGTCGGCAAGCGGAGCAATTTTGATCGGGTATTCCTTAATGGGAATTGATATGAAGCTGCTGCTTATTTCCGTTTTCAGTGTGCCGCTCGTTTCCCTCGTCATTGCCAAAGTGATGGAGCCTGAAACAGAGGAATCGCAGACAAATGGCGATATATCGTTAGGAAAGACTGCGCATACCAATGTATTTGAAGCAATTGCAGATGGGGCGTTAAACGGAACAAGGCTCGCCATTAATATTGGGGGTCTGCTGATCGCCTTTATTGGAATCCTGGCATTAATTAACGGTCTGCTTGGTTTGCTCAACACAGAGCTTTCCACCATTTTTGGCTATATTTTCTATCCTTTGGCGATACTGATCGGCATTCCGATGGATGAAGCATTTAAGGCCGCCTCCATTATAGGCACAAAGCTTTCTGTTAACGAATTTGTCGCATTCAGTGAGCTGTCTTCAATCATGGATGATCTTTCACCAAAGACAGTGGCGATTTTAACCGTTGCGCTTTGCAATTTCGCCAACCTGTCCTCCATTGGACAATTAATTGTTGGATTAGGTTCCCTAGAGCCCAGCCAACAAAAGACGGTATCCAAGTTAAGCTTCAAAGCAATAGTGGCTGGAACCCTGGCAAGCTTTATTACGGCCATCATTGTCAGCCTCTTTTTATAAGAATCATCACGATCTTTTTTTAAAAATACTATAGTCAGCTCGCATGGCATTTGGAGTGTGCAGCTCAACTGAGGAGGCTCCACCCTGCAAAAATGATTCTTCAACCTTAGGGAGTCACGAGAGTACGATTACTGACCCGAAAACTCCTTCATAAAGGCCAATGCATTCTCTTTGTTACCCGAATCTTTTCGAATGGCTGCAATTTTTCGCGTTTGGTCATGTACAGGAACACCGTTAAATAGTGATTCATTCGTAAGTTCTATTCCGTAAAGCTGCTCCTTCCCATCTTCACCCGTCTGTGCATAGTGAAGAAGACGGGATGTTTCTCCCCCAGACTCAAGTTCATTCAGGGGGTGAAACATGCCGCTCGGGGCGTGAAGGTTAAAATAGTCGAGATCCATAATATATAAATCCGGTTTTTCTAAAGCTAAAATGGCTGCGCTTTTTTGCTGAATGCCAATGTCACTTCCATCTGTCAGTTCATGAGGTGAATAATTTAACGTTGTCGTAATCCGCTCCCACTCTGGAAATGCAGTTAAGATATTTTCAACGATCTTGTTTTCATCTTTTTCACTAGCTGCAAGGCCTGGTTCAAAATAAGAACCATAAAACATAATAGAAACACTCTCTTTAGGAAGTGAATTGAGCTCTGCCTGTTCCTGGCGTTGATCCAATATGGTTTGAAAGGCAGCGACGCTCACAATGATCAACACCAATATTCCCAAGGTTTGGAGCTTATAGTACGTGAAGAAGTGCTCAACTTTAGCTCGTAATGTCTTTGAATCATTTGGTGGTAACGTACCGTGCTCTCTATGTTTTTTTATCGTTTCATAAGCATGATTTATGATTTCTAAATCAATGGGATCGTTGGCATCGGGATTATTTCGGCTGGCTTTTTCCTTTTTAATCCACATAAAATAGTGTCTGTCTATTTCTTCATCCGTCGATTCCTCTGAGCAGTTAAATATTTTGTAAGCTTCATTAATTTCCATACCTTCCATCTCATCTCCGTTCCGTCATCTGTAAATAGAATGGATAAGGTTTCTTTTTTAAAAATATACTTCAAGTATAACTAATATACTAGTATAATTGAAAGTAAATATTGGTGATTGTTTGGGAGAGGAGAATACGAGTATAGAAACGAAAAGAATAAATGGTTCAACACGTGATTATGTATATAAGATTATAAAAGAGCAGATTATTAATTGGGAATTAAAACCAGGGGTAAAAATCTCAGAGAACGAAGTAGCAAAGCAGCTCGAGATAAGCCGAACCCCCGTGCGTGAAGCGTTCTTAAAACTTGCGGAAGAAGAGCTGCTTAGTATTGTTCCACAAAGCGGAACGATTGTTTCACATATTGATTTAAATCTCGTTGAAGAAGGCCGCTTTGTTCGTCAAAAAATTGAAAAAGCCATTGTAGAAGAATTTTGCTTAACGTATGACGTGGATAAATTATTTCAAATGGAAAGCAATATTGCCTTACAGGAGCTTTGTTTAGAGAAACGTTCACTTCACCGGTTATTTGAGTTGGACGAGGAGTTTCATCGCATCATGTTTGAAGGCTGCAGGAAGATGAGAACATGGAAAATGATCCGACAAATGAACAGCCATTTTGACAGACTGCGTGTACTCCGGCTGGCGTCAAATCCAGATTGGAATGGAGTGGTCAGTCAGCATAAAACCATCTTCACCTACATTAGCAATAAAGATGTACAATTAGCAGTTGAAGAAATGAGCGCCCATTTAGATCTTGTCACATATGAAAAAGAAGAGCTAAAAGTCCGGCATCCTGAGTATTTTAAGTGACCGAGATAGGAATTTGAGGATTTTTATTGGGATGCAATACAAAATTGAAAAATCGCAGTATTAAGTAAGCGGAGCGAACCGGTCAAAGAGCCAGAGAGACTTTTGTCCCTGGCTCTTTTTCTGTTGGAAATCTATCATTTTACAGCTCGAAAAAAGGTTGATTTTTATTTAACATAATATTCTAAAAGCTGTTGACTTTTCTCTTTTTCAAGGGTAACATACTAACATACCAGTTTGAAAATTCAGTTTTATCCGAGATAAAAAAAGTCGATCCAACACACTATTTGGTGTAAAGATGTCTAAGTGAGACAGGGGCTTGGATCCTTAAAAGGGTCCCGTTATTATCGTTTATATGTAAGCGCTTACTGATCTTTGCTGAAAGGAGGAAACAATGAGACAAGATGATCCATAATAATCGTCGTCACTAGGGGACACTGTGTGATCAGCAATCTTTTTCCTCCGATATACATACAAGATAGATAGATTATCAATTTGGACGATGAAAGGGGACTCCGAATGCAAGAGTTAGCCAAAAATACAACACATACCAAAAGTAAAACTCAGCTCTCCACGATGGATGCAAGATGGAAGGGTACGATGAAAACCATTAAAAAAGACTGGCAGCTTTACTCACTGCTGCTTCTGCCAGTGATTTACCTCGTCATCTTTAAATATGGACCCATGTTCGGCAATATCATTGCCTTCAGACGATTTATTCCAGGCGGCAGTATTGTTGGAGAAGAATGGGTAGGCCTGTATTATTTTAAAATGTTTTTAGCGGACCCAACCTTTTACCATGTGCTGCAAAATACGCTTATTCTCGCTTTTCTTTTGTTGATCATTACATTCCCGGCGCCTATCATTTTTGCTTTGTTATTAAACGAGGTTAAGAGAAAAGGATTTAAACGGTTCGTCCAGACTACATCATACTTGCCGCACTTCTTTTCGATCGTTGTTGTAGCGGGGATGGTTTTAGAATTAGTGGCTGTGAATGGCACGATAAACAATATTGTCGAATTTTTCACAGGAGAAAGGTACAGCTTTATACAGATGCCTGAATGGTTTAGAACGATCTTTATTTCTTCGGACTTATGGCAGGGCTTGGGCTGGGGAGCAATCCTGTACCTTGCTGCACTAACTGGAATCAATAATGAATTATATGAGGCAGCATGGATTGACGGTGCGAACAGATGGCAGCAAACCATCCATGTAACAATTCCTGGCATTCTTCCTACCATCGTTGTTCTATTAATATTAAATATAGGAAATTTCCTTCAAGTAGGGTTCGAGAAGATTTTATTGCTCTATAATCCGTTGAACTATGAAACAGCAGATGTTATTGCGACCTATGTATACAGGATCGGGATCGAATCAGCAAGCTTCAGCTACGGTACAGCGATCGGGTTGTTTGAAGCGATAATCGGACTGACATTAGTTTTTGGAGCGAATTTTATTTCAAGAAAAATTACAGACAACAGTTTGTGGTAAGGGGGCTGCACAATGAAGGAATCTGCACAGTATAAAGTATTTAAAGTATTTAATGTGATTATTTTGCTGCTGATCGTATATGTAACGCTTTACCCTTTTGTCAATATCGTTGCTCAGTCCTTTAGCTCAGAAGCCAATATTAACGCAGGGAACGTAACGCTCCTGCCTAAAGGATTCAATGTTGAAACGTATGAGGTCGTTATGTCAGACAGCATGTTCTGGATCAATTACAAAAACACCGTCCTCTATACGGTTGTAGGTACAATTATTTCATTAGTGCTTTCCACGATGATCGCTTATCCACTGTCAAAAAAACGCCTCAAAGGCAGACGTTTTTGGACGATGTTTGCGGTATTCACTATGTTCTTTAGCGGAGGATTAATTCCGAACTACGTACTTATTCAAAAGCTTGGATTTGGCAATACCATTTGGGCGATTGTCATTCCAACAGCGATCAGTGTTTTTAATATGCTGATTATGAAAACATTTTTTGAAAATATACCAGAAGAGCTTGAAGAAGCCGCAATTGTGGATGGTTCGAGTACATATAACACATTAATTAAAATTGTACTTCCTCTATCAAAACCAATCCTTGCCACGATGATGCTGTTTTATGCGGTAACCCATTGGAACTCGTGGTTCCCGGCATTTCTGTATTTCAGTGATAAAGAATTATTCCCGGTCTCCATTTATCTTAGAAATCTGATTAAAGGGGCAGAGGGGACGTTGTCGTCAGGCGCTACGAGTGCAGATAATCTCACCCAGATTTCATCAAATATAAAATCAGTCACCATGGTTTTGACGGTTCTGCCTATTTTATGTATCTATCCCTATATTCAAAAGTACTTTGTCTCAGGAGTTATGCTTGGATCTGTTAAAGGATAATTCCCGAATTTGGACTTTCTGAAGCAGCTTTTCAGACAAGAATGTTTTTAATCAGAAATGTGAGTGCTGCATTTTAGTTGGAAGGGGTGGTTTTACTATTTTTACGCTTCATGAAAACTTTTAAAAATCAGGGGGAATGAAAAGTGGGAGAAAGCTTGAAAAGGTTTCTAATGTTCAATTCGGTTCTGTTGGTTAGTATGGGGTTAGCCGCTTGCAGTGATTCAGAAGAAGCAGGGGCGGATGGAGAAGACACATCGTCAATGGCAGATTACAGTGTCGGAGATCAGTTTAAAGCTGAAGAGCCGGTTGAGTTTTCAATGCTATTCAGTGATCATCCAAACTATCCGTTTAAGGAAGATTGGCTTTTGATGGAAGAGATTGAAAAAAGAACGAATGTGTCATTAGACATGACCATTGTTCCAATGAGTGATTATGCAGAGAAAAGAAGCTTGCTGATCAGCAGTGGGGACGCTCCATATATAATTCCAAAAACGTATCCTGGAGAAGAGTCAGCCTTTGTATCATCCGGTGCTATTCTTCCAATCAGTGATTATGTTGATATGATGCCGCACTTCCAAGCGGCTGTTGAAGAATATGATATCGGCCCTTATTTGGAAGGCCTGAGACAGGAAGATGGAAAATATTATGTTATGCCTGGTATGCATGAAAATGTATGGCCGGATTATACATTAGCGATGCGCTACGATATTTTAGAAGAATTGAACCTTGAAGTTCCAGAAACGTGGGAGGAACTGGAGGTTGTGCTGGAAGAAATGAAAAAGGCATATCCGGAATCAACTCCATTCTCGGACCGCTTTATGTTCGACAGTACCCTAAATATTGCTGCAACGACGTTTGGTACAAGAGCTGGCTGGGGACTTGGAAATGGATTAAAGTATGATGGCGATGCAGATAATTTTTATTTTGCACCAGCATCAGATGAACACAAAGAACTGGTCACGTATTTTAACGGACTGGTGGAAAAAGGATTGCTTGATAAAGAAAGCTTCACGCAAGAAGATGAACAAGCACAGCAGAAACTCATTAATGGAGATTCGTTTGTCATTAATACAAACTCTCAAACGGTCGTTGATTATCGTACGGATATGAACGAAACATTGGGAGAAGAGAATTTTGAAATCAAAAAGATTCCTTTACCGGGTGGTCCTGTTGGTCACGTAATGGGCGGATCCAAGCTTGAAAATGGGGTCATGATTTCATCTAAAGCAAAAGAAGATCCGAATTTTAAAGCGATGATTCAATTCCTTGACTGGTTATTCTACAGCCCTGAGGCTAAAGAATTTACAAAATGGGGTGTAGAAGACGTGACGTTCACTAAGGACGAAAGCGGAAAAAGAACATTGGCTGAAGATGTAAACTATGTAGGGTTGAATCCAGATGGGTCTAAGGCGTTAAACACGGACTTTGGCTTCTCCGGAGGAAACTTCTCGTATGGCGGCTCAACTGAATTGCTTCACTCCATGATGAATGAAGAAGAAATTGAGTTCCAAAACATTATGCACGAAACAAAAGAAACGATTATGCCGGATCCTCCAATTAAATACAATGCAATGGAGCTTGAGCAATCAACCCTGATGAGCACTCCGCTGATTGACCATGTTAAACAAAACACGCTTCAATTCATTTTGGGATCACGTGACTTATCAGAGTGGGACGATTATGTTGCTGAATTAGAATCTAAGGGTCTGCAGAAATTCGTCGATCAAGCAAATGAAGTGTATGCGAATCAAAATTAATCTTTACTAGAAGAGAATTGGAGGGATGCCTGCCGTACATGAACTACAGTATGGCAGGTTCGTCTCCTTTTTTTTGTAAACGCATACAGTTGTTCTTCTTTAATGATAAAATCAACCTATCATTTTAAAAATGATGAATTGAATGCAAGGGATGGGATGATCGTGGAAAATGGAAGGGAATTTGGACAGGGGCTCTTTTCAGTCGTAACAAATCATGTGTATTGGTTAGCGCTATTAAATGTCTATTTTATTTTGAGTAATCTCGTTTTTTTGTTCTTTTTTATCACACTTATTCCGAGTTTTTCTAATATTATTTTATACTTTCTTGCTTTAATCCCCACCGGACCAGCGATCACGGCTCTGTTTTTCACCCTGGGTAAACTGGTTGATGAAAAGGAAATTGAACCTGCAAAGGACTATTTTAAGAGCTACAAGGATAATTTCAAAGATACATTAAAGGTGTGGCTGCCTATTCTTCTTGTCGTTTTCATACTGATAGTGGATTTGCAGTATTTCTACGCACAGCCTTCCACCTTTAATCAAATTCTTGCAGGGATTTTTCTGGTTGCCTTGCTTTTGATCGGAACATTCTCGATCTATGTTTTTTCCATTACAGCCCAGTTTACGTTTCGGGTAAGAGATGTATACAGATTATCAATCTATTACAGCTTTAAGAAGATAAAGGCGACAACTGGCAATATCGGGCTGGTGATCATAACGGTTTTTTTGATGAATATCGTATCCGATTTTATTCTTTTATTCATCGCTTCTCTTGTCTGTTATTTTATGGTGATGAACAGCAAAGCCGTAATGGAAGACATGAAGGAAAACTTTGTTAAAGAAGAAACCGCACAGGATGAGAAAATAAGCATCGCTAAATAATTCCAGGGGTAAAGGGAGTGACTGGTCAACGTGAATTCAAAAACACTTTTCAATGAGGGATGGGAATTTGCAAAGAGTGCTCTGGACGTGTCGGATTATGAAAGTCTTGAGTTTTCTTCTGTGGATCTGCCTCATGATTGGCTTATCTATAACACGCAGGCTCTATATGAAAACAGTATTGGCTGGTATCGAAAAAGATTTATTGCGGCGAAAGGAGAGTTTGACCATATTTTGCTGATGTTTGAGGGGGTATATATGGATTCGTCCTTATACGTGAATCAGCAGTATATCGGAGAGTGGAAGTACGGATATTCTCAATTTGAACATGAAATAACCGATGCCATTGTTGATGGAGAAAATGAAATTCTGTTGAAAGTGGTGCATCAAAGCCCCAACAGCAGATGGTATTCGGGAGCAGGAATTTACCGGAATGTCTGGTTAAAAACCAGATCGAAAAATCACATTGTTTCAAATGGGGTTTATATTTCCACCAGGGAGCTTGAAGACCACTGGCAAGTAGAGGTTGAAACAGAGCTTCAGCTGGATGAAGACGTCCAACTGTCACATTCTATTTTATATAACGGCGAAGAGATGGCTGTTTCAACCGATATAGTCAACGTAAAAGGGCAAAGCAGCCGGCAGAGTTTATATATAAAGAATCCTTTGATGTGGAGCACCGAACATCCTCATCTTTATCAATTGAAAACAGTTCTGCATAAAGAGGCGGAACAAGTAGAATCCCAGCAGCAGAATCTAGGATTTCGAACGGTAAGCTTTGATTCAAATGAAGGGTTCAAACTAAACAATCAACACATGAAATTAAATGGCGTTTGTGAGCATCATGATTTAGGCGCTTTAGGAGCAGCATTTAATAAAACCGCTCTTCAAAGAAGATTTGAAATCTTAAAGGAAATGGGCGTTAATTCGATTCGAACCGCCCATAATATGCCTGCGAAAGAACTAATGGAATTAGCTGATGAAATGGGAATGCTGATTGTCTCAGAAGCGTTTGATATGTGGGAGCGTTCAAAAACACCTTATGATTACGCCAGGTTTTTTAAAGAATGGTCGGCTCTTGATGTAGAAAGCTGGGTTAGGCGCGACCGGAATCATCCAAGCTTGATCTTATGGAGTATTGGAAATGAAATTTACGATACGCATGCTGATGAAAGAGGAGTGGAAATCACACGACAGCTTACCCGTGAAGTCCAAAAGCATGACCCAAAAGAAAATGCGGGAATCACAATCGGATCAAACTATATGCCGTGGGAAAATGCGCAGAAGTGCGCTGATATCGTGAAAATTGCCGGCTATAATTATGCTGAAAAATACTACAGCAAGCATCATGAAGAACACCCCGACTGGATCATTTACGGCAGCGAAACGGCATCTGTCGTCCAAAGCAGAGGAATCTATCACTTCCCATATGAAAAATCCATTCTTGCTGATGATGATGAACAATGCTCGGCGCTTGGAAATAGCTCAACAAGCTGGGGAGCTAAATCAGCAGAAGCCTGCATCCTGGCTGAGAGAGATACGCCTTTTTCGCTTGGTCAATTTTTATGGACGGGTTTCGATTATATCGGAGAGCCTACTCCATACCATACAAAAAATTCTTATTTTGGCCAGATTGATACAGCTACCTTTAAAAAAGATTCGTATTATCTTTATCAAGCTGCATGGACGGACTATAAGAAGTCACCCATGGTACATATATTTCCATACTGGGATTTTAATGAAGGGCAAATCATCGATGTACGTGTATGTTCCAACGCTCCCAAGATTGAGCTGCAGCTTAACGGGCGTTTAATAGGAACACATGACATTGACCACCAAAAGGGAACGCAGCTGGTTGGATGGTGGAAAATACCATTTGAAAAAGGTAAGCTGAAAGCCATTGCGTATGATGAACAAGGAAACGTGATTGCACTAGACAAAAAAGGATCTTTTGAGGATCCTGTAAACGTTTGTCTGAAGGGCGACAAGAACATTCTAAAGGCTGACGGAACGGACTTACTTTTTGTAGAAATCAATGTAAAAGATGAAAAGGGCAATGTTGTTGAAAATGCAACGAATCGTGTAGAAGTAAAGGTAACAGGTGCCGCGCGCTTAGTGGGCCTTGATAATGGAGACAGTACAGATTACGACTCATACAAAGGAACCAGCAGAAGGTTATTCAGCGGGAAATTAATGGCCATCGTCGCATCGGGACTTGAAAGCGGAGAAGGCGTTATAGAAGTAACGTCTGAAGGGCTGGAAAAAGCATCACTTACATTTGAATTACAGCAGGTTCAGGAGTCAGTAGAGGGGATCTGTGCAAGGGCTGAAAACAAAAGCTCATCTATAATTACTGGCATGCAAAAAGAATTGCCTCTTCGGAAAATCGAGATAATCAGCGAATCCGGCCAGTTGTTTGATCCCTCAAAGCGGCAGCACCTTGTAAAAGCCAAGCTATACCCGAAACACGCTTCCTACCAGGAAGTAGAGTGGTCGGTCGTAAATGATGTTGGAATAACGTCTGCAATTTCCACCGTTCAGCCCAATGGACATGAAGCTTTGGTGACGGCGTTAGGAGACGGGGAATTCAGACTTCGATGTACAAGCAAGAACGGAACAGATAAAACAAAATTGATATCAGAGCTTGAGTTTAGGGCAGAAGGGTTGGGGACGGCTTATAAAAATCCTTATGACTTTATTTCCGGAGGACTCTATGAATATAGCAAAGGAGAAGTAAGCAACGGAAATGAAAGAGGAGTGGCCACAAGCAGAGACGGCGAAACGCAGGTTGGCTACAGGGGTCTTGATTTTGGTTCGTATGGGTCTGATACCATCACCATCCCCATCTTCGCCCTTTCCGATGAAGAATATTCTCTGCAAATCTGGGAGGGAATGCCGGATGAGGAAGGCAGTGAACTCCTCGCAGACGTGATCTATCAGAAAAAGTCAAAATGGAATGTGTATCAGCCAGAAACCTATCTTTTGTCTAAAAGGCTGCGGGGAATTACATCGATCTGTTTTGTTCTTAACCAAAAGGTTCATATTAAAGGTTTTTCCTTTGAAAAACAGAATAAAACATTTGAAAGAATTAACGCTTCTGATTGTGATGCAGTCTATGGAGATGCATTTACAATGAAAGAAACCAGTATTGAAGGGATTGGCAATAACGTTTCGATAGAATTTAGAGAAATGGATTTCACGACTGAAGGGACCTCCAGAGTAGTCATTGAAGGCAACACCGCAATAGATAACACTATCCATATCCGATTTGCAAATGATGAAGAAGAAAGTAATCAAATTGTTGAATTCGCTCAAACAGATGGTGTGGAGGAACGTGTGTTTAACCTGGATAAGATCACCGGCGTTCAGAAGGTAACGTTTGTATTTCTGCCGGGAAGTAATTTTGACTTTAATTGGTTCCGGTTTGAAAAATAAGAAGACATAATAGCTCAAACAACTTTACTGATAAAATACAGGTGATTTCTGAATAGGGGTTTCACAGGGAATGCAACAGTAGTTGAAGAGTAAGCTAAAAAAAGAAAAGATTGACAAGTGCAAGGATCAGCCATTATGATCAAAGTAACTAAATAGCATTCCTAAAGGGGAGTAGCTTTTACAGCACAGTCGTCATTACAGAGTTTTTTACTCTCGGCTATGTTGGCAATGAACATTGTTAGCAAGACCTTTACTGTTATGGTAAAGGTTTAGATTATAGAAAACCTTTGCCGTTTGCGGTGAAGGTTTTTTCTTTTTTCTTAGGATTCAATACCATAAGTTTTGATTCTGAAGAAAATAGTTTAACTTAACCCGTGTAGTTTAATGAGGACACAGATATTCTAAGGAGGAGATTGATTTGACTTATTTATTGCTGCTGATTGGCTTTGTGCTCTTAATTAAAGGGGCGGACTACTTTGTTAAAGGTGCTTCAAGTATTGCGACTGCTTTGAGGGTTTCCCCTTTGCTGGTGGGGTTAACGATTGTCGCATTCGGAACAAGTTCACCTGAAGCAACGGTTAGTATGGTTGCTGCATTTGAAGGAAATGCAGGTGTGGCAATTGGAAATGTGATTGGAAGTAATATCTTTAATATTACGTTTGTTGTAGGTCTGACGGCTTTTTTATTTCCATTGAAAGTGGAAAATGAAACGATCAGAAAAGAAATACCGTTTACCTTATTAGCGGGTGTGGCCTTATTGATTTTAGTAAGTGATGTATTTTTGCAATCAGTGAGCGGAAATTTCATTACAAGAAGCGACGGATTAGTTTTATTGCTGTTTTTTGCAGTGTTTTTGTACTATATATTTGAAGTGGCAAGACGTGATCGCAAAAAAACAGCAGGCGTCCCTGTAAATGCAGAAGCCCCTTCATGGGGAAAGAATATCTTGTTTACGATTGCTGGTCTTGCTGCCATTATATTTGGTGGAGATTTAGTGGTAAATGGAGCGACTGAAATTGCTATCTCACTTGGTATGAGTGAAACGCTGGTTGGGTTAACTATCATCGCAATCGGCACTTCACTGCCCGAGCTAATTACTTCTGTGACCGCTGCGATTAAAAAGGAAAGTGAAATTGCACTTGGAAATATAGTGGGAAGCAATATTTTTAATATCTTCTTTGTACTAGGAGCAGCTTCCGTCATTTCCCCGCTGGCTGTCGATAGTAAAATATTTGTGGACGTCTTCGTCATGCTTATACTCACAATTGTACTGCTTGTTTTCTCGAGAACCAATTTTAAAATTGGGAAAGTAGAGGGAAGTATTCTTGCTGTTTTCTATATTCTGTATATGATCTATATTATTATCAGGAATTAACGCTTAGAATATAAATCGATAACAGGTCAAAATAGATGATAAAAAAGTTAAACATATTATAAATAGTATTAGTTATGAATTACAACTTGCGCTTTTAATGAGGTTGATAGTCCAATCATCGGCGTAATTGCACATATATTGCTTGCAAGACCTTTGCCAAATTGGTAAAGGGTATATCTCAGAATTCAGAGTTTGGGACAAAACTTAAAAAAGTTTAAAAAGAGACAATAATTATTACTAGTAAGAGGTGAGCGGAGCGGAAGGTGGCGACTCCAGCAGGAGATGACGGCAAGCTGAGACTTTACATAGCCTTGCATTGAAAAGGCTCAGCGCCGTCCCTGCGGAAAGCGTCCACCTGAAGTGCAGCGAACCAGTCAAAGAGGCTGAGACACGGAACCGTCCTCTTACATTTTGAACAGGAGGAGAAAACAGTCTAAACTCTATCTTATAAATAATCGAACACTACTACACTCAAAATTAAAAAGGAGAGCACAGGAACACATGGACGCAGATAGGTGAAGGAAACTCTTCATTTCATTAACGTTTTTAATGGTGGTCAACCTATACATTTTCACAATGGTTACGCTGGATAGTAAACAGCCGCCAAGAAGCATTCCAATCATTGGCCAAACCACCCAGATTGCAAACAATGTTGATTCAAACCTATTTAAATAACCGGTTTTGATAGAGTAACCAGTCAATTAACCTGGTGAGGGAAGCATCAGAGGGCAGTGTTCTTTTTCATGGAGCACTGCTTTTTTGGTATGCCAGCAGATTCGTGCTGACTATACCCTTCTTTTGTCAAAAAAGATCTCAGCGAAAATCATAAGTTTATAGGAAAAAACATACGATAAAGTGAAGTTTTGAGTTGCTTCAGGTAAATATTTTACAAAAATAACATAGAATTTTGATTTAACACGTTGCTATAATAAAAATGGTAAAAAAGACATGACATATGCAGCTTTACTATTCATTCACTTCTACTTGTAGAGGGGAAAATCAAACTGGGATAATTCATGAAGAAAACTAGAGGCGTATTTATCACTTTCCTAAAGGCAGGTGTGCGTTTATGACATTTCAAATGTGGAGTCCATTTCACTACTTATTTATCATCAGCCCATTTATGCTTATTATCGTGTTTTACTTTCTTTTTAAAAAATGTGATGAGAAAACGCTGCGATTGATTGGGATGTATTTGTCTCTAGTTGGCATTGCCCTTTTAGTGGGGCGCAATACAGAAATCTATTTAAAAGCGGATCAAGTTAATCCTGAAATGATTCCTTTGCAGATTTGTCACTTGGCTAACTTCTTTTTGTTTTTTGCCTTTTTATTTAAAAGCCGCGTTTTATTTTCGATCGCTTTTTGTTTTAATATGCCAGCCGCTTTTTTAAGCATCGTGTTTGCTGACAGCCTGACTAACTATGCTACCATTCTCAACTGGCAGGGGATGGCGTATATATGGGGTCACGCCCTTATTGTAGGAGTTGTCTTATGGGCATATTTTAATGGCATGGTTCACATAAATCTTAAAACACTACGGAGAATTGTATGGGTGGTAACCGGAATGTTCTTCTCTTCAATTGTAATAAACAATTTGTTTATGGAATGGATGCCCGGTTTCGTATCTAATTATTTTTATACGATGATTCCTCAAAGTGGAACGCCATTGGAGCTGATTTATAATATGGGTGAAACAACAACCATTCTCGGGTTGCAAGTAAATCCCATCTACATTTTGCTTCTTCTTTTTGTCGGTCTTTCCGTCGTTTTTATGTTTTACGGTCTTTATTTAATTCTAAATAAAGTAAGGAAAGTGGATCGCAGTCTCTACCGTCTGAAAGCCTCGTAAAAGTCTGAACTTAGCCAGGAATAGAGTTGTATGATTAGCACCGAGGATCAATTCACCGATTGTCCTTCCTCTTACCAAATGATTATTTGCCATCGTTTTAACCCTCATAGGAAATTTCCTTCCTAACGTTTCATCTAATAAGTATTCTTAATATAATAGAAAAAACAGCATTAATAAAATCCAGTAAGTTAGATAAATTTTTTCGTTTCGTTCGTCTGTAATGGCGATCTTTTTTTAATATGGGGTATTCTTTTTCGAGGTATTTCATCAGGCACTCACTCCAATTTGTAAATTTATGTTTATTATATTATATTTAATACTAAAATACCAATTTATTACTCATTAGTAATTCATAAGTAAAATAGGATGGTGGTTTTCCTTTATGAGAAACCGGGCAGCAGTCATACTGGTTCAGAATTTAGGAACAGCGCTAATTAAACGAATGCGGGATGGAAAGGTGTACTACGTTTTTCCAGGCGGTGGAATTGAAGAAGGAGAAACACCCAAAATGGCGGCCAAAAGAGAAGCGCTTGAAGAATTAGGTGTGACGGTTCTAATTAAGGAATGTATAGCAGAAATTGAATGGAACGGAACTCAAAGCTATTTTTCAGCAGAAATTACGGGAGGAACGTTTGCGAGAGGACATGGTGAAGAATATGCCGATCCTCAACGTGATCGGGGGACCTATCTGCCAGTCTGGGTTCCAACCGAGGAGCTGTTAACCTTGGATGTACGCCCGAAAGAAGTTGTAATAAAAATTCTCTCTCATTATTCTTCAAATGCGGCGGAGTAGACCTCAACTCATTTAACGGTTTGAAAAAACAGTTTAAAAAATCCTCTGGTTGTGAAAGAATATAAAGAGAAAAATGACGTGCTTCAAACGTAAATACTAAAGAAAAGAAGGTTTTAATTTGGATAACAATGATATACTGATTCGTCTGCGATATGCGCTGGATATAAAAAATACGGATATGGTGAAAATTTTTGAGCTCGGAGGCGTAACTCTCACGAAAGAAGAAGTGGGGAAAGTGTTGACAAAAGCACCAGCCGAAGATGAACCCGTTGAAAATGAAAACAGAATTGAGTGTACAAATGACATGCTGGAGTCGTTTTTAAATGGCTTCATCACCTTTAAAAGAGGCCCGCAGAAAGATCAGTCAGGACAGCCGGTTAAACCGGACCGGTCGATTAAAAATCATGCAAGTGTCAACAATGTGCTGCTGAAAAAGCTGAAGATCGCATTATCTCTTACAAGTGAAGACATGATCGAGGTGCTCGACGAAGCAGGAGTCCGGATTACAAAAGGTGAATTAAGTGCGATTTTAAGAAAAGAAGGGCAGCGAAACTACAAGGAATGCGGCGACCGCTACGCAAGGAATTTCTTAAAAGGTCTGTCGCTTCGTTATAGAAATTAGTATAGTAATTTAAGAAGGAACTCAGCCAAATTCGAAACGTTTGGTTTCGTAAAAAAAAGACCTAAAAATAAAAAATGAAACTGAGATATAGCATAAAATGTTTAGATACTGAGACAGTATAAACTAAAGTATGAGGGGAACAGAGCGGAAGGTGGCAACTCCAGCAGGATATGTTGGTTGCATGAGCCTTTACAGGGCAACGCCTTGGAAAAGCTCAACGCCATCCCTGTGGAAACGCTCAACTGAAGCGGAGCGAACCGGTCAAAAGGCCTGAGGCATATATGTCCCAGGCCTTACCTTTTTGTATAGTGTGTTTTTCAATGTCTCTTATCTATTTACTGAATGGCTGTATGCCTTTTATGCATTGAATGAAGCAGCTCGTCTGAATCGGCTGTTTTTTTGACGTTGGTGATGACGAATCCGCTTTTAGGGAAGGTCGGCATCCGCTCCATGCTGTAGGATAAATCCTGTTCAGGAACGTCATAAGTAAGATTTCGGGCAAAATAGGTGAAAAAAGCACGCATGACATAAACGGTGAGCCATTCTCCTGCACAGCGGTGACCGATATGATGGTCTCCGCCTCCTTGTGGAATAAAAGCAAAAGGACTGCCCTGCCAGTTTTTGAAGCGTTCAGGAAGAAAGCTGTCTGCCTGCTCCCAGCTATCGGGATGACGGTTTGTGCCGAATATATCTAAAATAACCAGTGTGTCTTTTTTGAACGTAAAATCATGCCAGGTAAAATCCTTCTTTACCTTGGCCGCCATTGCGGGTACAAAAGGATAATAACGGCGGACTTCCTGAGAAAACATATGACTGTACCGATCCTTGTCAGCAGCAAGCTTCGCTCTGGTTTCAGAATGCTCATGCATGGCCACGGCTCCAAATACGAGAAAATAAGCTGTTGCAATTAACGGACGGAAAGCATTGCTCAGTTCAACAGCTGCCGTATGCAGGTCAAACTGTTTTCCTTTGTCGTCGCGGTGATGTGCGATGATGTAGACAGCCGTATTTTCCGGAGGAGCATATTTGCCCTTTCGAACGGATTTGATAATTTTCTGAAGCCATTCTTCATGACTTTCCCTTGCTTTTTTTCCGTCACGGTAGCGGGATAGAGAGCCTCCGAAAGAATCGACCATTGCTACGATTTCCTCTGTACGCTGCTGTACTTCACCTTCAGCAAGCGGCACTCCAGCCCACTCACAGCCTGCTCTGGTCAGAATTTCTTGCATTTGATCAAATACGATGACCTCATCCTGTGATTGCCACTGAGTTGATTTTGCATTCAGATGCTGAAGGGCGAGATCCTTTAAATCTTCAACTCTTTCAGGAGTAAACATCGATAGAAACATCCGCTTTCTGTTTTTATGAGGTTCGCCGTCAAGACCATGCAGACTTCCCTCACCAAACAGTGAAAGCTTCAATGGTTTTGGCATGGCACCCTTGCGCTTGAATAAATCATTATTATAAAAAACCTCCGCCGCCTCTTCACCGGCGATACAGATTGCTTTTTGACCTAATATACGGGTTTTAAATATGTCGGATTCCACTTCTTTACGCTGATTCGGCAGAAAATGAAATCCTTCCTTAATTAACGAAAGAGAATTATCAATGCCTTTTGCCCGCGGGATCGGTGTTTTAACCTTCATTCCTTCAGCTCCTTCATAGGGTTGCTGACTTGCAGCTTTTCTTCATTTACTACCCCTGCCAATTAACCTTAAACGTGTGTGAAAAAGGATAAAATGACAAAGTTGCCAGGAAAAAACTACTGTGCCCGACCACCTCAAGAAGATTGGGAGGACTGCTCCAGTTCCTGCAGCAGGTCGTATGAATCCAACAGGTCATGTGGGACAAGTGTTCTTCCGTATTGCCAGGCGTTTTTTTCAATGACTCTCATAAGCTCTTCTTTTTCGATATCTTCACCGTACAGAAGCGTTCTGACATCATGTTTATTTTTTTTGAAGTCCAGATAATATCCGATCTCATGATACAGGAGCAGTTTAATCAGATTTTCATCAGATTCTCTAAGCTTGTAGTTCACTTTTGCTTTATAGCCGTTTACTTTTAGGTAGTTAAATTTGATGGTGCGTGTGGAAACGTTGTAGCTCATCGGAGCAGATAACTGATTATCAAACTCGCATAAAATGTCCAGGTTATGTTTTTGCAGGGTCGCATTAATGATCTCCTGTATGTTCCATATATATAGCATGTTTTTCTCACTGCCTTTCAGAAGTAGAGGTTGGTGCTACAAGAATAGCATCGAAGAAAGGGATGTGAAAAGACATAACCTTTATAAGGATGAATAACAGACTGCAAATGGATGTTTAGCAGGGATGCAGGCGGGAAGAAAGAGAGTACTAGTTATTTGGGAGGAATTTTAAAATGAGTAAAACAATTTTTATTACAGGAGCAGGAACAGGATTAGCAAGAGGTGCTGCACTTGGACTTGCAAAAAATGGACATCGGGTTATTGCGACAACCGAATTAACTGCACAAAAAACGGATCTGATGCGTGAAGCGGAGCAGCAGGGTTTAAATATAGAAGTTTTTAAGCTAGATATTACAAATCAGCGTGACCTTGCACAAATTGAAAACTATGATTTTGATGTATTTGTAGCAAATGCAGCCATTAATGAAGGAGGGCCGCTCGGGGAAGTGCCAATGGATCGATTCCGTGCACTTTTTGAAGTGAATGTCTTTGCGACATTGGAAACGGCTCAGCTTGCAGCCCGTAAATTCGTCAATAAAGGAAAAGGAAAGATTATCTTTATGAGTTCAATGGCAGGAATCATGGCGACTCCGTACGTTGGACCGTACACAGCGACGAAGCATGCTGTTGAAGGCATTGCCCAAACCATGAAATCAGAACTGGAAGAGTTTGGCGTACAGGTGGCAACCATTAATCCGGGTCCATATGCTACCGGGTTTAATGACCGCAGTGCAGAGGAAAAATGGAAGTGGTTTGATAAAGAGAGAAATTATACAAGTGTAGAAAACATGGAAGAACAGGAAGAGGGATTAAAAGATCAATTTGATCCGGAAGAAATGATTCAAAAAATGATTGAGATCATACCGGCCGACCAACATAAGTTCCGTACTGCTTATCCAGAGCAAACGGAAGAACAAATGAAGAAAACCGAAAAAGAACGCTGGGAAATGGAAGTTTAATAGAATCATCACGAATACCTGCATGATCGTTTTTCGATCACGCAGGTATTTTTAGGTTGAATGATCACTATGACCCATTTTGTTTTTCTGGTTAAATGTTACTGTAAAGAAGAGCTGTCAAGCTGAATGAATTTACTAGCAAAGATATAATCTTAATAACCACACAAATATTTTAATTTTTCCAAATATATAAAAAATGATACTATATTAGCAGAGGGGAGGGAATCTCTTGAAACCAATTAATTCTCTGAGAAGTCTGGCTGATATCATTATTGCCCTGGATGCGACAACAATTATTGATATATCGGATGTTCAAGGATCCATTATCTATGCGAACGAGAAATTCTGTGAGACTTCAAAATTCAGCCAGGAAGAAATTCTGGCTGAAAATCATAGAATCTTAAATGCAAATTATCACCCAAAAGAATATTTCACCTCATTATGGAGGACCATTCAAGCCGGGGAGATTTGGAAGGGTGAAATCAAAAATAAAGCAAAAGATGGTACGTATTATTGGACGGATACGACAATCGTTCCTTTTTTAAATGAAGAAGGAACGCCCTATCAATACGTCACCATCCGCGCAGATATAACAAAACGCAAACAAACTGAAGATACACTGAAAAGCACTTTAATGAAACTGGATACATCGAACAAAGAACTCTCCGATATCAAGCATGCGCTAGATGAGTCGTCCATTGTGGCCATGACGGACAACAAAGGGATTATTACTTATGTCAACGATACGTTTTGTGCCATTTCAAAATATGAGCGTGAAGAATTAATTGGACAGGATCACCGAATATTAAATTCCTCTTATCATGCCAAAGGATTTTTTAAGAATCTATGGAGCACAATTGGTCAGGGGAGGGTATGGAAGGGTGAAATTAAAAACAAAGCAAAGGATGGCAGCTATTACTGGGTGTATACGACAATCGTTCCCTTTTTAAATGATCAAGGAAGACCCTACAAGTATGTGGCGATACGAAATGATATTACCGAGCAGAAAAAAGCGGAGGACTTATTACTCAGAAGCGAAAAACTTTCTGCAATCGGTGAACTTGCCGCGGGAGTGGCACATGAAATACGAAATCCGTTAACCACATTAAAAGGTTTTACTGCGTTTTTAATTGAAGCGGAGACGGATCACAAAAAACAATTATACTTAAAGCTGCTTCTTGAAGAAGTAGAGAGAATTAATTTTATTGTAGGGGAATTTATGGTGCTCGCAAAACCGCAAGCAATCGAACTGAAAATGAAGCCGCTCATTCCCATTATAGAAAGAGTGCGTACGTTTTTAGTATCTGAAATGAATTTACATAATGTGTCAATTATACTCGATGTATGTGATGAATCAATTGAAGTGGAATGTGAAGAAAACCAGATGAAGCAGGTGTTTCTCAACATTTTAAAAAATGCGATAGAAGCCATGCCTAATGGAGGCAATGTTCATATATCAGTGCTGGTGAAAAAATCCATCGTCGAAGTGACGATTAAAGATGAAGGAACTGGAATTCCAAAAGAGATTATTGAAAAGATAGGAGATCCTTTTTTTTCAACAAAGGAAAGCGGTAACGGACTTGGCATGATGGTTTGCTATACCATCATAAAAAATCATCATGGCTCCATCGTGATTGACAGTAAGGAAAATGAGGGCACGATCATTCGTATTTCCCTGCCCTATACTGAATGATTCGGTGCAGTGGATCAAGAAGGAGGAAACGGTATGTCTGGAAAAAAGAACGAGTTAGATAGAGTAATCGAGGACAACATAACTCAGGTTGAGTTTTCAGGCGTGGTTTATATGAAGCAGGGAAGTGAAGTCCTTGCCCAAGCAGCTTATGATTACGCAAACCGGTCCGATCAACTTTTAAATACAGTTCATACACGTTTTGGAATCGCGTCCGGCTGTAAGGTGTTTACAGCAATAGGAATTTGTCAGCTGGTTGATGAAGGGATCCTCTCTTTTGAAACGTCAATAAACGAATATCTGGATATTCATTTTCCAGCTTTTGATGAGAAGATAACGATTCATCATCTGCTTACTCATACATCCGGAATGCCGGATTACTTTGATGAAGAAGTGATGGATGATTATGAAGAACTTTGGGAAGATCTTCCGGTCTACAAAATGAGAACGCTTAACGATTTTTTGCCTCTTTTTCAACACAAAAACATGATGTTTCTACCCGGAGATCGGTTTCATTATAATAATGCGGGTTATCTTGTGCTGGGGTTGATTATCGAACAGCAAACAGGAATGAAGTTCACTGAGTATATTGAATCAAAGATATTTAAGAAATGCGGAATGAATGAGTCCGGTTATTTTTCAATGGATCAGCTGCCAGGAAAAACAGCTCTGGGATACATTGATGATGAAGAAAACGGTACGTGGAGAACAAATAGTTACTCCCTCCCTATAAAAGGTGGAGCGGACGGGGGAGCCTATACAACTGGACCTGACATGATCAAGCTTTGGGAAGCATTGTTCGAGTTTGAGCTGCTGAGTGAACAACAGACAACATTACTCCTGCATCCTCATGTCCATGTGGAAGAAAGAGTGAATTATGGGTATGGGGTTTGGATGAATAAACGAAAGGATACGATCTTCAAGTATCATGTGATGGGCTATGACCCGGGTGTCAGTTTTTGTTCCTCCGTTTACCCTGAATACGATCTTAAACTTGCCATCCTATCGAATAAAGAGAGCGGTCCAAGTGATGTTGCGAGTGCTATTGAAAATGATTATATAACGAGGTGGTAAAAGCTTCTATCGTCAGCTCTTGGCAAGGCAGGAGAGGACCTCTTCCAAACGATGCGCCTTCTGTGGTATTCTAGTGAAAGGACTTCGATTTCACAATTGATTTCGAAAAGGATTATATTCAAGCAATAACTCAATGTAATCATACAGAATACCAATTTAACTAGGGTGAGAAGATGAGTAAACCAAAGAAAAAGAGCGGAACGGGCAGCGGGACTGGAAAAAAAGGCTGGAATCGCTGGCAGGCCGGGGCGAAAAGAGCAAAAAGCTTTAAGCCTTACAAGAGCAAAGGCACTAAAAACCAGCAAAACCAGACTGAAGAATAGTCATCTCAATACATGTCTCTATCTCAATTCCATCATATAGATAAAAAGCATAGCCGTTAAATGGCTATGCTTTTCTATTTGACAAAGAAATCCTCTACTCGATAACCTACAATTTCCATAGCTTTACGTCTTTCCCAACCGTCGATTGAGTAAGCGCTCCTTTAATATCCATAATAATTCCACTTTCGTTTTTTAGCAGACCTGAAAAGTACTTTTCAGGAAGATCGGTGAAAGCCTGATGAGGGACAGCAAAAATTACGGCATCTGCTTTATCCAGTTCATCCAGTTTTCGTAAATCAATCTCGTTTCCTTCTTTAAATTGTCCAATTCTTACATGCGGATCGCAAACCTGAACCCGGATGCCCAAATTCTGCAGGATTTCTACAATTTCAAATGCCTTTGAGTTGCGGATATCCGGTATATTTTGTTTGAATGTGACGCCCAGCACACTGACTGTAAGATCGCGCGTATCCAGCTTCTGTAAAACGACTTCTTCTAAAAGTGATTTAACAATATACTCAGGCATACAATCGTTTACTTCTCTGGCGGCAGTTAAAAAATGAGGTTGATACCCTGCAGCCTTTGCCTTGTATATTAAATAATACGGATCGACTCCGATACAGTGTCCGCCTACAAGTCCGGGGAAAAAGGGAAGAAAATTCCACTTAGTTCCAGCTGCTTCCAATGCCTCAAATGTATCAATTTCCAATTCCTTAAAGATCATGGCAATTTCATTCATGAGGGCGATATTAATGTCACGCTGTGTATTTTCAATGATTTTCGCTGCTTCGGCTACTTTTAAAGAGGAAGCCTTGAACACATCTGCCTCAATAACGCTTTGATAATAAGCGTGAATGGTTTCAAGCGTCTTTTCATCCTGTGCAGCGACTATCTTATTAATAGAAGTAAAGGTATGCTCCTGATCACCTGGATTAATTCTTTCCGGTGAATAGCCTACAAAGAAATCCTTCCCTGCAGTCCGGCCGGAAACTTCTTCTAATATCGGAATACACACTTCCTCCGTTGCGCCGGGATAAACCGTTGATTCATAAACGATAATCGCACCCTTACTCAGTACTTTTCCAATGGACCGGGAAACTTCTTTTAAATGAGTTAAATCGGGTTCATTACTCGAGGTAATAGGGGTTGGAACAGCAACCACGATCAGATGACATGCGCCTAATTTTTCCGGGTCAGCCGTAAAGTCAATCGCTGCGTCTTTTAGTTGTTCAGCAGTTAATTCGCCTGTTGCGTCATGCCCCAGGTTTAGCGCATCAACTCTCGATGAACTAATATCATAGCCTACAACCTCATATTTTTTTGAAAAACCAACGGCAACCGGCAGTCCCACATAGCCTAAACCCACAACTCCAACCCGTTTTTTTAATGAAGATGCTCCCTTTTTTCCTTCTTTGCTTTGATCCTTCTTATTCGTTAAATGAGGCATAGTGTAATTCCTTTCATAAAAAACAATGATACTACTTTTTATATGCATGATTATAAAAGGAGTTACAGAAAGGGTTTAAAAGAGGCATAACGACTATGCTTCACTTTAATAAAATCGTCACCAATGCTTTCTCCAACAATAGAATAAAAAGATACAAATTCATTTTAAAAGGAGAAAGCAGATGATCCCCTTAATGAATGTAAAAGAACAATTTGCTTCTATACAAAGTGAAATTCTTGAAGCAATAAAAGAAGTGGCAGAAAGCGGCAGCTATATATTAGGAGCGAAAGTGGATGAACTGGAGAAAAAAATCGCGCAAAAATTGGGCGTTATTTATGCTATTGCAGTGGCAAACGGAACCGATGCCTTAATTTTAACCTTGGAGGCTTATGGGATTGGAAGAGGAGACGAAGTTATTACAACACCGTTTACTTTCTTTGCTTCCGGAGAAGCGATTTCCCGAGTGGGAGCGACGCCTGTTTTTGCCGATGTAAATCCTGATACGTTTACGCTTTGTCCAACTAAAATCAAAGAAAAACTGACAAAGCGAACAAAAGCCATTATTCCTGTACACTTATTTGGTCAATGTGCAGATATGTCTGCCATTAATGAGCTTGCGAATCAGCACAACTTACTTGTTATAGAGGATGCATGCCAGGCATTTGGAGCAGAGCAGAATGGAAAGCCTGCGGGCAGTTTGGGAGATGCAGGCTGTTTTTCATTTTTTCCAACGAAAAACCTTGGAACGCTGGGAGATGGCGGTATCATTACGACATCTGATCCATTACTCGCAGAAAGATTGAGGTCCTTACGTATTCATGGGAGCAAAAAGAAATACTTTCATCAGGATATTGGATACAACAGCCGATTAGATGAGCTGCATGCCGCCATATTACTGATTTGCCTTAAGCATATAGACTCTTGGAATCTTGAGAGAAAAAAATTAGCAGCCATATACGATTCCATACTGAAAACAATTCCTTCGGTAACAGGACCCCACGCAGCTAAAAACAATCTGCATGTTTACCATCTTTATTGCATTCAAACTGAAAAGCGTGATGATATTGCAAATCTCCTGCAGCAAAACAATATACAATGCGGCGTTTACTATCCTTGCTGTCTGCACTTGCAGCAGGCATATACTCATTTAGGATATTGTAAAGGAGATTTACCTGTAGCTGAACATTTAAGCGAAACATTGCTGGCTATTCCGCTTCACCCTTTTATGAGAACAGAAGATCAGAATGCAATAGTGGAATTTTTCAAGAAGAATAAAGAGGTTATCTCATGTTGAAGGCAGGGATCATCGGCT
Source organism: Jeotgalibacillus sp. ET6 (assembly GCF_029667115.1). Taxonomy (GTDB): domain Bacteria; phylum Bacillota; class Bacilli; order Bacillales; family Jeotgalibacillaceae; genus Jeotgalibacillus. Next base: position 85,783 of record NZ_JARUIU010000011.1, read on the forward strand.
GCGGGTATATTTCGAAGAAGCATTTAGACACCCTGCTCCGGATTGACAGAGTGGAATTAGGAGCAGTCAGTGACGTGGAGCAAAGCCGGATGCAGGCGGCCTGCGACTATTATAAAAAACATAAAAAAACGGATACAACGATTCGGCAGCACACCAATTATATAGATCTTATTCAAAATAAAGAAATCGATATCGTCGTAATTGCAGTGATTTCCGGTCTTCATTCAAAAATTGCCAAAGAGGCACTTACGGCTGGTAAGCATGTCATAATTGAAAAACCACTGGCTCTTTCGATCAAGGATTCAAATGAGATCATCTCATTGTCTGCCTTAAAGAAAAAGCGGGTCCTGGTTTGTCATCAGCTGCGCTTTCGTCCGATTTTATCTAAAATAAAAGAGATTATTGAGAGTGGATATTTAGGCAGGCCGTGTATGGGCAGCATCTCTGTAAGAATTAACCGTTCAGAGGACTACTATGAGGCAGCGCCATGGAGAGGAAGCTGGGATCAGGATGGCGGGATGCTGATCAATCAGGGAATTCATATGGTTGATCTCTTAATCTGGCTTCTTGGAGACGTGCAAAGCGTGTACGGAGATGTTGCTTCAGTCCATTCCCACAAAGAAACAGAGGATCTTGCAGCTGGGATTTTACACTTCACGAACCAGGCAAAAGGAGTGATCGAAGTAAATTCAATTACAAAGCCATCCAATCAAGGATACTCTCTATCACTGTTTTTTGAAAAAGGATCCATCACTCTCGGCGGGAAAGGCTTTGATCAACTGGAGCACTGCTTTATTGAAAACCGGGAAGCTTTAGTGCAAGAGCTTGAATTGCTGTGTGCAAACAAAGATGAACACTTTATCATGTATCAGCATTTTATTAATGCCGTTGAAGACCGTGTGGACGTCCTTCGGATGGATGCAGCAGAAGGAAAAAAGGCATTGGAAGCCATTTTTGCTCTTTATCAATCCAGCAAGATTGGATTGCCGGTTCAGCTGCCGTTAGAACATTTCTCGACCGCTTCCATGTCAGTGTCGAAAAGGAAGGAGGATTCAAATGATTGACCAAACCTCACAAATTGGGGAGAGAGTTGTGATAGGTGAAAACGTGGTGATCGAAGAAAACGTGAAAATTGGCAGCGATGTCGTCATTGGCCATCATGTTGTCATAAAGAAAGATACTGTTATCGGTGATCATGTTCAAATCCACGACTTAACGTCACTGGGGAGGTCGCCGGGAGGAAACAAAAAAATGGCGAGAAAACCCCCTGTAGATCTTCCTCCGCTGATCATTCATTCTCACTCAGTAATAGGATGTAATTGTGTAATTTACCGTGGATCCACCTTACATGAGGGCGTTCTTGTCGGTGACCTTGCAAGCATCAGGGAAAATGTTCAGATCGGCAAAGATACGATTATTGGCAGAAATGCCGTCGTTGAAAACAAGACCGGTATTGGAGAAAGAGTAACCATTCAAACGGGTTCTTATATTACAGCGGATATGATCATTGAAGACGATGTCTTCATCGGACCCTGTTTTTCGTCCTCTAATGACAAGTATATGGGGAAAGGAAACTATCCTCATCAGGGTCCTACTATCAGGAGAGGGGCAAAAATCGGCAATAATGCTACCTTGCTTCCTTCTATTACAATAGGAGCAGAATCCATTGTTGGAGCCGGTGCGGTGGTTACAAAAGACGTAGCAGAAAAAGAAACGGTTGCAGGAAATCCAGCAAAACCATTGAAGAAAAAGTGAAAAATAAAACAATGCTGATTTGGGCATTGTTTTTTTATGTGGAAGAACGAATAAAGGTAAAATAAAGTTCCATTTATTACAAATGCCATGGAAATAAACTATATCAAATCTATTAAATTTGAATAGGATAAGGAAGAATGATACTAGCTTATTCTGCCTATTATTATTCAAAAAATATGAAAGGAGAAATCCAATGTCACAACCAAACATCCCCAACATTTCCCCCAACATCACGCTTACTCGTGAAGAAGTAATCAATCTACTTTTAGCTTCAATTGCAATGGAAGAGTTAAGCCTGGCGCATATTCTTAATGCTGAAGGAGAAAAACTTCAATATGCACTTGGAACATTGCCAGGACTTACCTCTGCGGCAACGCTGCCGGAAATATTGCAAGTAAATGAAAGCGTTCAAGAAATGCTTGAGCTTGCAATGAAAAAGGAGCTATTGCTGGACAATAAGCTAAAGAAAGTTACTGATATCAGTGGGAATGCAGGTCCAACCGGAGCGACAGGCCCAACAGGTCCAACTGGAGCAACGGGAGCAGCCGGAGCCACAGGAGCCACAGGAGCGGCGGGTGCAACAGGTCCAACGGGAGCCACAGGAGCAACCGGAGCAGCCGGAGCAACAGGAGCAGCCGGAGCAACCGGTCCAACTGGAGCAGTCGGAGCCACAGGTGCAACAGGAGCGGCGGGAGCCACAGGTGCAACAGGAGCGGCGGGTGCAACCGGTCCAACCGGAGCGACAGGCCCAACAGGTCCAACAGGAGCAACGGGAGCAGCCGGAGCCACAGGAGCCACAGGAGCGGCGGGTGCAACAGGTCCAACGGGAGCCACAGGAGCCACAGGAGCCACGGGAGCAGTTGGAGCAACTGGTTCAACAGGAGCGACAGGTGCAACGGGAGCAGCCGGAGCCACTGGTGCCACCGGAGAAGCAGGTGCAACCGGTCCAACTGGAGCCACTGGTGCCACCGGAGCCACAGGAGCAGCAGGGACAAACTCGTTTATTGAAACCGTAAAATTAGGAGATATTAATGCTTCTATTCCATTTAATGTAAGTGGTGGTAACACTCAAGCTCTGGGAGCGCTTGCTTACAGTGGCGACCCGGTTACAATTACTCGTTTAGCAGCTTATGTTACTCAAACAGGTACAACGGGAGCTTTTCAAATGGCAGTTCTGCAACCAGTGAATGCTACAACTTCTACAGTAATTGGGGTAACGAGAGTAGCAAATTCGTTGACTCCGGGGTTATTTAGTTTGCCTTTAACGACACCTGTTACTCTTACTGAGAATAATGTGTATTACCTCGTAGTTTATAACCAGGTTAACGGCGCGTTTTTAGGTGGGAGAAGTACTGGATTAACTGGCATTGCCCCTACTCCGCCTATTAACTTTAGAACACAGAACTTGCCTATACTGTCCGTCGGTCAAACGATTAATACCTCAGATATTATTCAACTTTCACCATGGATAGCTGGAATATAAGTTTAATAGTGAAGTAAATTCAAAGGAAGAACCTTTAGATTAAAAGTATAAGTTTTAACCTGTTCTGACAGTCATACTGAGTGACTGTCTTTCTTATGATAATATTTACCGAACCGATTGTGAATAACATAAGGGTTTTAGCTTATACCATAATAATTATTGATGAATAGACTAGGGAGAGTGATTTAATTTGTGAAAATTAATTCACTCAAAATGAATAGGAAAGGAGAAATCCAATGTCACAACCAAACATCCCCAATATTTCCCCGAACATCAGTCTCACTAGAGAAGAAGTAATTAATTTGCTTTTGGCTTCAATCGCTATGGAAGAAATAAGTCTGGCGCATATTTTGAATGCTGAAGGAGAAAAACTTCAGTACGCACTTGGAACGTTGCCTGGACTAACATCTGCGGCAACGCTGCCAGAAATATTGCAAGTAAATGAAAGCGTTCAAGAAATGCTCGAGCTTGCAATGAAAAAAGAGCTATTGTTAGACAATAAGCTAAAGAAAGTTACTGATATCAGTGGGAATGCAGGTCCAACCGGCCCAACCGGCCCAACCGGAGCTACAGGTCCAACAGGTCCAACCGGTCCAACGGGAGCAACAGGAGCAACGGGAGCAGCCGGAGCCACTGGCGCAACTGGAGCCACAGGAGCAGCCGGACCAACAGGAGCAGCGGGTGCAACCGGTCCAACAGGAGCAGCCGGAGCCACAGGAGCAGCGGGTGCAACAGGAGCAACGGGAGCAGCCGGAGCCACTGGCGCAACTGGAGCCACAGGAGCAGCCGGAGCCACAGGTGCAACAGGAGCAACGGGAGCAACGGGAGCAGCCGGAGCCACTGGCGCAACTGGAGCCACAGGAGCAGCCGGACCAACAGGAGGAACTGGAGCCACAGGAGCAGCCGGACCAACAGGAGCAACTGGAGCCACGGGAGCAGTTGGAGCAACTGGTCCAACAGGAGCAGCCGGTGCAACAGGAGCAGCCGGAGCCACAGGAGCAGCGGGTGCAACAGGAGCAACGGGAGCCACGGGAGCAGCCGGAGCCACTGGCGCAACTGGAGCCACAGGAGCAGCCGGACCAACAGGAGCAACGGGAGCCACGGGAGCAGTTGGAGCAACTGGTCCAACAGGAGCAGCCGGTGCAACAGGTGCAACCGGAGCCACAGGAGCAGCCGGACCAACAGGAGGAACTGGAGCCACAGGAGCAGCCGGTGCAACAGGTGCAACCGGAGCCACAGGAGCAGCAGGTGCAACAGGAGCAGCAGGTGCAACAGGAGTAGCTGGAGCCACAGGTCCAACGGGAGCAGCAGGTGTAACAGGTGCAACTGGTCCAACAGGAGCAGCTGGAGCCACAGGTGCAACTGGTCCAACAGGAGCAATTGGAGCCACAGGAGCAACAGGTCCAGCAGGAGGAGCCACAGGAGCCACGGGTCCAGCTGGAGCCACAGGAGCCACAGGTCCAGCAGGGGCCACAGGAGCAACAGGAGCCACGGGTCCAGCGGGAGCCACAGGAGCAACAGGTCCAGCGGGAGCCACAGGAGCAACAGGTCCAGCCGGAGGTGTCGGTTTATCTGCATTCGATCAAAGCCAAGACGGTGTTCTGATCGATTTAGATACTGAAACCTCAGTACTTGACCTAATTGTAAATACCGATGGCACTCAAACGTTAAAAATTGATTCAATGGTAGAGGTTGATATAGTTGCAGGTTTAAGTACTACCTTCCAATACACTATTGATTACTCACTTTTTAGAGACGGAGCGGTTATTGCAACAATTTCTGAGTCAAATGAAGGAGAGAAACCAGCTGCGGTTGTCCGATTATTCAGTGATATACCTAATCTGACATGGTTTGATACACCAGCTGCTGGTGCTCACACTTATGAAATCAGATTAACTGTTTCAGGTACGAATATTCTTACTGTAACTGCAAGTACAAGGGCACTCAACGTAATTGGATTTTAGTTAAAGAACGATCTTAAAGGCAGTTCAGCATATGCTGAACTGCCTTATCAGTTTTTTGAAAACTACTGAATTTAATGCCCCCATTAAGGCTGTCTGCTTATGCAGCAATCTTTATAGTTCATATACTATTAGGGAGCTCTATATGTTTGTATATGCTCTAAATTAATATGAAAGGATGTGAACAAGTGACAATAGAAAACAGAATAATTAATGGAGGCTTTGAAACAGGGTTTCTAGCGCCATGGACAGGATTAAACGCATCCATTACTTCACAGGGGAGTCATACTGGAATATATAGCGCACTTTTATCAACACCTTCAGTGGCTTTAATTTCACAAACAGTGAATATTAATCCAGGAGAAAGGTTTGAAGTACTCGCTTCTTTTTCAAAAACTACTAATAATGCAAGTCCCACCGTCGTAATTCTACTAGATTACTATGATGCAGCTTTTAATTATTTGGGACGAGGTGTGACTATAAGTATACAGACAAACAGACTTTCTGCCCCAGGTATATGGTTAGAAGCATATGGTACAACGAGTCTGGCTCCTGCAGGTTCCGCATTTGGAGTTCTCCTCATACAAAAACTTTCACTCTCAAACAGTTCATCAATTTTAGTAGATGATGTAGCCCTTTTAACGGTTGAAGGGACAATTGGGCCAACGGGAGCCACCGGAGCAACAGGAGCAACAGGAGCAACTGGAGCTACAGGATCAACAGGACCAACCGGAGCCACCGGAGCAACTGGACTAACAGGAGCAACAGGAGCTACGGGAACAACTGGACCAACAGGAGTCACCGGAGCAACTGGAGTAACTGGAGCAACAGGCGTAAAGGGAGCTACAGGAGCAACGGGTCCAACTGGTCCTGCTGGTGGATCAACAGGCCCAACAGGAGCCACAGGTGTAACAGGTCCAACAGGCGTAACCGGATCAACCGGTGCAACAGGAGTAACCGGAGTGACTGGAGTAACGGGTGCCACAGGAGCAACAGGCGCCACAGGAGCGACCGGAGCTACAGGAGCAACCGGACCGACAGGAGCCACGGGTCCAACTGGTCCGGCTGGAGGTTCAACCGGAGCTACGGGGCCAACTGGAGCAACCGGAGCAACTGGTGTAACTGGCGCAACGGGTGTAACCGGAGCTACTGGAGTAACCGGAGCTACTGGAGTAACCGGATTAACCGGAGTTACAGGCGCAACAGGACCAACAGGCGCAACAGGAGCAATGGGCGTAACCGGAGCCACAGGAGCAACTGGCGCGTCAGGAGCAAAAGGTCCAGCGGGAGCAACAGGTGTGACCGGAGCTGCTGGAATAACCGGATCTACCGGAGTTACAGGAGCCACTGGACCAACAGGCGCAACAGGAGCAACTGGAGCCACTGGAGTAACTGGAGTCACAGGAGCAACCGGACCGACAGGAGCCACGGGTCCAACTGGTCCGGCTGGAGGTTCAACCGGAGCTACGGGGCCAACTGGAGCAACCGGAGCAACTGGTGTAACTGGAGTCACTGGCGCAACCGGAGCCACTGGCGCAACGGGTGTAACCGGAGCTACTGGAGTAACCGGATTAACCGGAGTTACAGGAGCCACTGGACCAACAGGAGCAACAGGAGCAACGGGCTTAACCGGAGTCACCGGAGCCACAGGAGCAACTGGCGCGTCAGGAGCAACAGGTCCAGCGGGAGCAACAGGTGTGACAGGAGCTACTGGAGTAACCGGGTCAACCGGAGTTACAGGCGCAACAGGAGCAACTGGCGCGTCAGGAACAACAGGTCCAGCGGGAGCAACAGGTGTGACCGGAGCTGCTGGAGTAACCGGATCAATCGGAGTTACAGGAGCCACTGGACCAACAGGCGCAACAGGAGCCACTGGAGTAACTGGAGCCACAGGAGCCACAGGAGTCACTGGAGCAACTGGTGTAACTGGAGTCACTGGCGCAACAGGAGCAACAGGGTCAGCGGGAGCAACGGGTGTGACCGGAGCTACTGGAGTAACCGGATTAACCGGAGTTACAGGAGCCACTGGACCGACAGGAGTCACAGGAGCAACCGGGCCAACCGGAGCCACAGGAGCATTCGGATCAACCGGAGTAACCGGAGCAACTGGCGCAACCGGAGTAACCGGAGCAACTGGCGCAACTGGAGCAACCGGAGTAATAGGTCCAACCGGGGTAACAGGACCAGGAATTTTCGAATGGGGAGAGGAAACTGTTTTTTGGGCTGATTCAAGTGCTGTAGGTCCAGGAGATGGGACGCCTGAAAATCCGTTTAGTTCTTTACAGGCTGCTATTACTGCTGCGACAACTAGCCCATTTGCAACAACTTTCGGCATGAGAGCTCGTCTTGTAATATTAATAGCTGCAAATTCAGTATTTAACGAAGATATTGTAATACCGCCAGCCAGACATGTTCAATTGCTAGGTCTTGGCCCGTGGGTACTTGGCAGTGGAGATTTAGCATTTTTTGAATCTTCAGTTCCTAGAAATATAACCATTCAAACAAATTCTAACCTTGAAAGTTTCTATAATCTTCAAGGTCCAGCATTCCAGGCACGACCAGTTACGGTTATAGGAACATTTAATAATGGCAGCTCAGTTAGTACACACACAGCCTATACCGACGGTGCAATTATTAGTGGAAATATAATATTTGAAAATGTTTATCTTCCAGATCCATTCAGTACAATCGAATTTCAGCTTTTAAATGCAAGAGTGGAAGGAAGCATTATAGGTGATCCAGTAAATCCGACACAGGGTCAAATCAATACCTATATTTACCAAAGTAGAATCAATATTATTAATAAACCCGGGATGAGAATTAATCGTATGGTCGACACAAGAGTAGACGGGACCATGACGTTCACAGGGTATTCCAATATCGTAGATTCCTGGATTAGAAGTACTGTAACTGTTACATCAGCGATCACTGACGTACCCCCAGTAGGGATTTTTAATACCCAGTTCGGAACGATAACTTGGGATGGGCCGCTCGTATTAGATTCCTCCTCAAATTACTATTTTGTAAATTCAGGATCAACTTTGGTAACAGGGCCTAAAACAATACTATTTAGCCTAGCGTAAAAATGGGATCACTCTTTTAAAAGTGCAGAGGATGTTCTGCACTTTTTTAGTATAGAAAAATCTGTTTATCAAGCATTTTACTAATTTAAGAACAATTTAAAAGAATCAAATAAAGACAGGGACAAATGTTTAAACAAACATAGTTTTATTTTCATAAGATGATATGAAGCTTTTCTATAAGAAAGGATGTGAAAAAGTGACCATTGAAAATAAAGTAATAAATGGTGGATTTGAAACGGGATCATTGCCGCCATGGACAGGATTAAATGCTTCTGTCACTTCTCAGGCAAGTCATTCAGGCACATTTAGTGCCTTATTATCGACGACATCAGTAGCTTTTATAGCTCAAACCGTAACGATCAATCCGGGAGATAGATTTGAGATTATTGCTTCATTAGCCAGACAGAATAATAACCCTAGTCCTCCTATCACCATCGTTTTAGATTACTACGATTCTTCATTTAATTTTTTAGGAAAAGGATTAGTCCTCAATGTATTATCCAACAGGCTGCCACCAGCTGGAGACTGGTTAGAGGTATATGCAACTACTACATTAGCACCTCCAGGAGCAGCGTTCGCAGTAATCCTCATTCAAAAACTAGGTTTAGCCAACAGTAGTCCAATACTAGTAGATGATGTTGCATTATTAACAGTAACTGATGTGGGAGGACCAACCGGGCCAACAGGAGCCAAAGGTCCAACGGGAGTAACGGGAGTAACGGGAGCCACTGGAGCAACCGGAGTAACGGGTGCAACAGGAGCCACTGGAGCCACTGGAGTCACAGGAGTCACAGGAGTCACAGGTGCAACTGGAGTAACGGGTGCAACTGGCGAAACTGGAGCCACAGGAGCAACAGGAGCAACCGGAGTAACTGGCGCAACAGGAGTAACTGGCGCAACCGGAGCAACAGGATCCACAGGAGCAACCGGTGTAACTGGAGTAACAGGGGCCACAGGAGCAACCGGAGCTACTGGAGCCACTGGAGTAACGGGTGTAACAGGAGCGACTGGAGTCACCGGAGCAACTGGCGTAACTGGAGTAACTGGTGCAACAGGACCAACAGGAGCAACTGGCGCAACAGGAGTCACGGGTGTAACCGGAGCCACTGGAGTCACAGGAGCCACCGGAGTAACAGGAGCTACTGGAGTAACAGGAGCTACTGGAGTAACAGGAGCAACTGGAGTACCAGGAGCCACAGGAGCAACGGGTGCAACCGGAGCAACCGGAGCCACAGGAGTAACAGGAGCAACGGGTGCAACTGGAGCCACAGGAGCAACGGGTGCAACTGGAGCCACAGGAGTCACTGGCGCAACTGGAGTAACTGGTGCAACAGGAGTAACAGGAGCGACTGGAGTGACAGGTGCAACAGGTGTAACTGGAGTCACAGGAGCCACTGGAGCATCTGGCCCAACTGGATCGACGGGTGTAACAGGAGCAACTGGAGTAACAGGATCCATTGGAGCAACAGGCGCAACCGGAGTAACAGGAGCCACCGGAGCCACTGGAATAACTGGTGCAACAGGAGTAACCGGAGTAACAGGAGCGACTGGAGTCACCGGAGCAACGGGCGTAACTGGAGCAACCGGAGCCACAGGAGTCACTGGAGCAACTGGTGTAACAGGAGCAACCGGAGCCACTGGAGTCACAGGAGCAACAGGTATTACTGGAGTAACTGGAGCAACCGGAGTCACGGGTGTAACTGGTGCAACAGGACCAACAGGAGCAATCGGAGTCACAGGTGCAACTGGCTCAACCGGCGCAACTGGAGTAACGGGTGCAACTGGAGCCACGGGAGTAACAGGAGCTGCAGGAGTTACAGGAGCAACGGGAGCCACAGGCGCAACCGGAGCCACTGGAGTCACAGGAGCAACAGGTATTACTGGAGTAACTGGAGCAACCGGAGTCACGGGTGTAACTGGTGCAACAGGACCAACAGGAGCAACCGGAGTCACAGGTGCAACGGGCACAACAGGAGTAACAGGAGCCACAGGAGTAACTGGCCCAACTGGAGCAACGGGAGCAACCGGTGCAACGGGAGTCACAGGAGCAACCGGTGCAACGGGTGTAACAGGAGCGACAGGAGTAACGGGCGCTACGGGAGTAACAGGAGTAACCGGAGCCACAGGAGCCACAGGAGCAACTGGAGTAACGGGTGCGACTGGTGCAACTGGAGCCACTGGAGTAACAGGCGTAACCGGAGCAACAGGCGTAACAGGAGTAACAGGCGCAACTGGAGCCACAGGAGGAACAGGAGCAACGGGTGTAACCGGAGCAACAGGCGTAGCTGGAGCGACTGGAGTAACCGGAGCCACAGGAGCCACAGGAGCAACTGGAGCCACAGGTGCAACAGGAGTCACAGGAGTCACAGGAGTCACAGGAGCCACAGGAGCCACAGGAGCAACTGGCGTAACTGGTGCCACTGGAGTCACAGGAGCCACCGGAGCAACTGGCGCGACTGGAGTAACTGGAGCCACAGGCGTAACAGGAGCCACCGGAGTAACGGGTGCAACTGGAGTAACTGGAGCCACAGGCGTAACAGGAGCCACCGGAGTAACGGGTGCAACTGGAGTAACTGGCGCAACAGGCGCAACAGGAGCCACTGGAGCAACCGGAGTCACAGGTGCAACTGGAGCCACAGGAGCAACTGGAGTCACAGGTGCAACTGGAGCCACAGGAGCAACTGGAGTCACAGGTGCAACTGGAGCCACAGGAGTAACTGGAGCAACTGGAGTAACCGGAGTAACCGGAGCAACAGGAGTAACTGGTGCGACTGGCGCAACTGGTGCAACTGGAGCCACAGGAGTAACTGGCGTAACAGGAGCCACAGGCGTAACAGGAGTAACGGGTGCAACTGGAGCCACAGGAGCCACCGGAGCAACTGGAGTAACTGGAGCCACCGGAGCAACTGGAGTAACTGGTGTGACTGGAGCAACAGGAGCCACTGGCGCGACTGGAGTAACAGGAGCCACAGGAGCTACTGGACCAACAGGTGTAACAGGACCAACAGGAGTAACTGGAGTAACCGGAGCCACTGGTGTAACAGGCGCAACCGGAGTAACGGGTGCAACCGGAGCCACAGGTGCAACTGGACTAACAGGATCCACTGGAGCAACCGGTCCAACAGGAGTTACCGGCGTAACGGGAGCGACTGGAGCCACAGGAGTAACCGGAGTAACTGGCGCAACCGGAGTCACGGGTGTAACCGGTGCAACAGGACCAACAGGACCAACAGGTGTAACTGGAGCAACAGGCGCAACCGGAGTAACGGGTGCAACAGGATCCACTGGTGTAACAGGAGCCACAGGCGTCACTGGAGCAACTGGAGCAACTGGAGCCACGGGCGTAACAGGAGCAACAGGAGTCACAGGAGCAACAGGATCCACAGGCGTAACAGGAGCAACGGGTGTAACAGGAGCAACAGGCCCAACCGGAGTCACCGGAGTCACCGGAGCAACGGGCGTAACTGGTGCAACAGGACCAACAGGAGCAACCGGAGTAACAGGTGCAACTGGCGCTACAGGAGTCACAGGAGCAACGGGTGCAGCTGGAGTAACTGGAGCAACCGGAGCGACTGGAGTAACTGGAGCAACAGGAGTAACCGGAGCAACCGGTGCAGGAGTAACCGGAGCAACAGGCGCAACGGGTGTAACAGGAGCCACTGGAGTAACCGGAGTAACTGGTGCAACAGGAGTAACAGGAGCGACTGGAGCAACCGGAGCAACTGGCGCAACCGGAGCAACGGGAGTCACAGGAGCAACCGGAGCCACAGGAGCAACCGGAGCCACTGGAGTAACCGGAGCAACAGGAGTCACTGGCCCAACTGGAGCAACCGGAGCAACTGGTGCAACCGGAGC
>NZ_JARUIU010000120.1 GCF_029667115.1 Jeotgalibacillus sp. ET6
GCCGCGGTGGATGTACGGGTTCTCGAGGGGGTTCACGTCGACGGCGCGCCCGTAGGCGTGCTGGGACCAGTGGTTGGAGCCGGCGACGGGACGGCAGTTGAACGCTGAGGTGTTGTCGGCGGCCATCGACTGGTCGTCGTCTCCGCCGAAGTCGTCAACGAGGCGCATCGAGCGGATGGGGAACCGTTGGGTGAACAGTGCTGAGAACGCGTGCGCCAGGGCGTTGACGGCATCGGCGTGCACGACGAGCTCTCCGGGGTGGGTC
>NZ_JARUIU010000121.1 GCF_029667115.1 Jeotgalibacillus sp. ET6
ATCAGACCCATCATCCATGCTTGATTGAAAAGCAAGCTGGTTAGAGATAAACTGTGCATTTGTATTGGTTAGAGAGCTTCTAACAAATTTGATTAGGGCTTCCTTTATCCTTTAATGTTCCATTCTTGGCCTCACTAAAAAACATTCATCAAAGGCCATCATAATATCAGAACCCGGGTAAAATCACAAATGAATTGCTTCAAAGTCCGTCCTGCTTCACACCGATGTCCACAAATGCTCCGAAATCCACCACATTACGAACCGT
>NZ_JARUIU010000122.1 GCF_029667115.1 Jeotgalibacillus sp. ET6
GATATTTATTTTTACCGCTTCAGCAGTGATCTGGTGCCATTTGCCACCCATCAAATTAATGTTGCTCCGTCAGACTTTCGTCCATTGCGGAAGATTCCCTACTGCCAGGCTGATTTTGCAGTACTGCTTGTCCAAGGCAACAGTCTGTAAAATGATGAAGGCTGTAGTTTTATCATAAATCATTTGGGCTTGTTTGCAGCTTGTTCAATTGAAATTAGTTGAGATCTTTACCCTAAATTTTATGGTACATTATACCTTTTCTGCC
>NZ_JARUIU010000123.1 GCF_029667115.1 Jeotgalibacillus sp. ET6
GAATTAATTAACTTGTCCAAGAAGTTTAAACAGGTGCATGCCGTAGAAAATTTAAATATGTTTATTGAAAAAGGTGAGTCTTTTGAGCAATCCGAAGAAAAACAGCAAAGCTGTCGCTAATCCTCTGCGGTCTGGGAACCATTTTACTAATGTGGAAACCGGCGTTATGGTTGGGAATTCACGGTCCAGATACGGCACAAGCTCTCTGGCTAAAAAGCGTCCGCTTTGTTTCTTCTATATGTATAATAACAGCTGAATCTCCACG
>NZ_JARUIU010000124.1 GCF_029667115.1 Jeotgalibacillus sp. ET6
AACATACTAACATACCAGTTTGAAAATTCAGTTTTATCCGAGATAAAAAAAGTCGTCCATTTTTAACGATCAACAAGGCAGCATCTGTTGCAGCTTGAAGGAACAGAAAAAGGCGGAATTATGTCCCGCGAAAAAGTCCGTGAACGGGTGGAAAAATGGGCAAGCTGAGACTCTGACTCTTCTTCATTTTTTGTGATTTTTCCTAAATTCAGCTCACGAATTTCCTGATAGGTTTCTTTATTTGCTATGGCAATTGTTTTTTTT
>NZ_JARUIU010000125.1 GCF_029667115.1 Jeotgalibacillus sp. ET6
CAAAGAAAACCTTGCTCAATTATTGGATAAATACCTCCAACAAGATGAGCCGAATTATAGCCGCTATTATGTCTTCACGTGCTTTTCCTCTAGACGAAGCATCAATGGCAATATTTTTTAATTCTATGGTTTGCTCATCAACGGCTAAAGTAGGATCAGTGGAGAAAATACAGCATGCTGCGACTAGAGACGCTTTTAACCATAAATGGCTCATTTGGTCTCCTTTCTGCTGAAAAATAGATTTGAGTTCCGTTCCATTCAATT
>NZ_JARUIU010000126.1 GCF_029667115.1 Jeotgalibacillus sp. ET6
GCCAGTTCGGCATCTGCCGGCCTTGAAGCTCCAAGGACGACGACCGGCGCCGTTGAAGCCGAATACCCGTGGGAAACTGTGATGGTTAAAGACATTGCCGTCAAAATAAGCCACAGTATCGCTTTTCTCTCCATTCGAGCTGGCATACAGTCCCATTTGTGCGCCGACAAACCCTTAATTTACTAGTTTAGAAGTTTTGTTTTTAGTAAAATTGCCTTAATGATTGTAAAAAGTCAGTTTGCTGAGAACACGAATCATGACAAA
>NZ_JARUIU010000127.1 GCF_029667115.1 Jeotgalibacillus sp. ET6
TCAATCAGTATCTACTAAGAGATATGTTTTTGAAATAACCTCTAAGTCATACTTTTGGGGATAAAAGGCTGGGACAAAAGTGTCTCAGCCAAATATCTCCTGAAGCGGAGCTCAAATTTTCAGTTGAAGAAAAAGAGGTTATTACAGTGAATATGCTGCTCGGAACTTCACTTATTTTAGCGGGTGTTTTGTTAATAGGGGCTTTATGGCTTATTTGGATCTGCGTTTTCCCAGCTGGTCTTTATTACTCCTATCAGATAGATC
>NZ_JARUIU010000128.1 GCF_029667115.1 Jeotgalibacillus sp. ET6
ACTTTCCTTTGCGGCTTTCCATAATACAAAATCCAGCGCATCGTCTTTTCGCTCGTCTGATTCGATTCTGGCTGGAAACAAGGTTGAGTGGACGTTTCACAGTGAACCATGAGAATTCATGCCACGATTCAAATTTCTTCGACCTGCTTTCCATTTCTGCACATAAATTTCATGGCATAAAAGGAACTTGAAATCGAATTAAATGCCGCAACCGATAACCCATTAATCTTCGATGACGGTGAAACGGTCTCTGCGGTTTGGAA
>NZ_JARUIU010000129.1 GCF_029667115.1 Jeotgalibacillus sp. ET6
TCGTTTCTCTTGCACCAGAAGTTCTTTAATTGATCAACAACCACCGTATCAAGGTGAATTATCAATAAGGAAAAAAGCGAAACGAGATAATTTTACGCTCATTGCTTTATTTGCCTGGATATGCTGGGGAATCTGGCGTTGGTGTAAGAATTCCGGCTGGGGAATGAATACATGATCAACCGGTCTGTGGTGGAGCGCTATGCGTTGAAGCTTCCGTTTCCATGCTTCAAAGATTCTCTCTCTGGAGAAATTGATCCAAACAA
>NZ_JARUIU010000012.1 GCF_029667115.1 Jeotgalibacillus sp. ET6
GGTTGCCTTTGCACTTGTTCCTTTGCTGCTAATATTCGTATTATTTCAGTTCACTTTATTAAATTTGACTAAAGAACGGATTATTCGAATTCTTTATGGATTTGTCCTCACATTTTTTGGTCTATCATTTTTCCTGCAGGGTGTTCATGTGGGATTTATGCCTGTTGGAGAAATGATGGGTGAGACACTTGGTGACAGGTCCTCTACTTGGCTTTTGATTCCTATCGGCTTTATACTCGGTTTTGTTGCCACTTTTGCAGAGCCTGCGGTAAGAATTATGAACGAAGAAGTAGATAAAGTAACGGGAGGCTCCATTTCAGAAAACGTGATGCTTTACACGATTTCAATTGGGGTTGGGGTATCCATCGCGCTGTCAATGGCACGAATTTTGTACGGATTTTCATTGTGGTGGCTGATTTTGCCTGGATATATTATCGCAATTGGATTAATCTTCATTTCAAGAAAAACATTTGTGGCAATTGCATTTGACTCAGGTGGTGTGGCAACAGGTCCTATGACAGTTACCTTTATTACCTCAATGGCTGTGGGGGTAGCAGAGGTAACAGATGGAAGAGATCCTCTTCTTGATGGCTTTGGTTTAATTGCGCTGGTCGCACTTGCCCCAATTATCTCAGTTTTGATCCTCGGTCAAATTTATATGAGGAAAGGCGGGAATAAGGCATGAATTTAAACCACAAATTATTTGTAGCTGTTTTAAAACGGGGCAGCTCCCGATCTTTTATTCGCAAGGCTAAAAAAGCCGGTCTTGATGGAGCCACCGTTTTATATGGCTATGGTAAAGGGAAAAACGAAAAAGACAGCTTTTTGGGTGTGAAGCTTGATCATAAAAAAGACATCGTGCTTGCAGCTTATGATGGAAATCTGGAAGATCAAATTATACGTGCAGGGATTGATGCGATCAACCTTGAAAAAAAGGGAAATGGCACAATAGGGTTTGTGATTCATTTATCAAAATTACTTGGGGTTCCCCATCTTCAGGATCGCGCCAATCAGGAAGGAGCATTTCGTGTGAAAGATGAAAGTAAACAGTACCAATTGATTATCACGATTGTTAATTCGGGAGAGTCAGAATCGGTTATCAAGGCCTCTGCACGCGCAGGAGCAGAGGGTGGTACCGTCCTAACTGGCCGGGGCACTGGAGTGAATGAACGCCAGACCTTTATGAAGTTTTCTATTGATCCTGAGAAGGATGTTATTTTAACGATTGTACCTTCTGCCATTACGGATCAGGTGATTGAGGAGATTAACGAGGAAATCAATCTGGACCAGGCAGGAAAAGGAATTTGTTTTCTTGTGGACGTTGAAAAAGTTTTCGGCATCAACCACAGCTCTATGGATCAATCTGATTGAAGCTGACGAGCGTTCAGTAGAAGTAATAAAAGGAAATGGAAGGGAGTTGCAATTAGTGTGAGAGTAGTCATTATAGGAGCAGGTCTAAGCGGACTATTCGCTGCCAAAACATTGGATAAACTTGGTCACAATACGATTATGATTGAAAAAGGAAGAAGCGCCGGCGGAAGGATGGCTACCAGAAGAATTGGTGAGGGCCGAGCGGACCACGGTGCCCAGTTTTTTACCGTCCGCTCAGAAGAACTTCAGAAAATGACTGAGGATTGGCTTGAAAAACACTGGATTAAAAAATGGTTCGGCGATGACTTCCCCAGATACATAGGGGTGGAAGGAATGAATCCGTTTATAAAAAAACTTTCCTCCTCTCTTTCAATTGAACTCAATGAGCGCGCAGTAAATATTTCTTCAGGTCCCATTGGTGTAACAGTTCATACGGAAAAAGGGGAACACTATGAAGGTGATGCTGTGATTCTTACAGCCCCTGTTCCCCAGTCATTAGAGCTGTTGCAAAAATCACCTCAGTTGCTTAACGAAGAGAATGAAAGGCTGCTGAAGTCCATAAGCTTTAAATCATGTTTTACAGGCCTTCTCTCGATGAAGACACCCATCCAGATTGGAAGATCAGGGATACAATCGAAGGATCTGCCTGATGGAGTGGATAAAATTGTGGCAAATGATCAAAAGGGGATTTCTGCTGCTCCCATCCTTTCAGTCTATATGTCTGGTGATTGGAGTGACAGCCATTTTCATTTAAATGATGAATTGGTTCTTGAGAAACTGATTTCGACGCTTCCCTCTTCTGTTACCGGTCAGATTGATAGTTCCCAGCTTAAACGCTGGCGCTATTCTGAAGCTAATGATGTGTTTAGGTACCCTTATATGCGACTTGGCCCACAGCCGGTTTATTTAGCAGGCGACAGTTTTCTCACAGAAAATGATTCGAGCGGCAGAACACGGATTGAAAGTGCCATCCTCTCGGGTATCCGTGCAGGAGAAGCAGTGGCATCAGACTTGTCTAACAACATTTAAAGAGCCTGGGACAAAAGTGTCTCAAGCTCTCTGACCGGTTCACTTCGCTTCAGACTGACGCTTTTCGCAGGCAGAGCCTTATTAGGGAGTTGCCCTGTAATGGCTCTGCCTGTAGGGAGTCGCCGCCTTCCTCTTCGCTCATCTCATACTGGGGGTAGGTGGTGCATCCCTTTTTCTAAACTTTTTCAGTCGTGTCCCTGCCCTTTCCTTCCTATTCTATTTTTACTGACCAATAAGCCCCTTTGTCGATATGAACAAATGGAATATCTGTATCAATGTCACCTGTAATTTTTTCAATCAAAATGTCTTCCCCATTCAGCCATTCTCCAAAGTTAAATTCACTCGGCTCCTGGTCTCCTCCAAGTGCAAACCAGATTTTCATTTCACGCGGCAAATAGCCGGAGGTGTGAATGGTACCTGCCCAATCCCTGTAAAGCTTAGAAAATACACCTTTATCCGTATCATTCATAAGTCGGAAGGCTCCGTATGGGGTCGTCACTTCATTGCGCTGGGAACGGATTGCCTCCATCCTTTTGATTGAATCTACAAGATGATAGCGATTTTCTTTCTTCATAATTTCAAAATGGTTTGTACATACATCTGAATGTCTGACCTCTACTCCTCTCGGGGATGTTTCGATCACAAAGGACTGATTGGTTTTATCGAATACTGTGTAGCTGAACGAATGGCGGTGAGGAATTTCTTTCAGCATCTGTACAGCTTCATCAACGTTTGAACATGATTCAAGAATCATACGCCCAATTGTGCAGCAGATAAAACCATCTCCCGGCCGTTTCCGGTTCATAAAATTATATCCGATGGAAAGACCGTGCTCATTCATTCCATCCATCCGTCCTGTAATCCGCTGAGAAGGACCTGCTATGGCATAGCCGCTATCGGTGGGCTGATAAAATATAAAGCGCCCCTCGTAGGTTTTTGGCATATAGTCATAGTTCCTAATCATGTAGCCATCCCCGGTCATAATTGAACAGCCTGAACGGTTATAATCAACTCTGTAGCCGCCAAACTCCATCATGACACGGTCCATTGGCCAGTCCAGGGCGTCTCGTATTCCAAGTAACTCTTCCCATAATCCGGGGGTGAATCTCCTAATCGCTTCTTTCACTTCCCCTTCTTCCACTTCAAATCTGGGCTTGCGAACTTTCCACTGTTTTTCCCTGTTCTCAACTGTCAGGGAATCCCGCAGCAGCCTCCCCTGAAAGAAGCCAAAATCATAATGTGTACCGCGGTACTGCAAAATATCACTATGTACTGTTTTCATTGTTTTCAACCCTCTTTTATCTGTTTCATTATAGTAGACAGTTTAAGGGAAATTGTGGGACAGGTAAAGAATATGTGCTTAACTATAAAGCAGGATTAAATAAAAAAAGAGCTTGGGACAAAAGTGTCTCAAGCTCTACGACCGGTTCACTTCGCTTCAGGCGGACGCTTTCCGCAGGGACGGCGCTGAGCCCTCCTAAAGGCTTCGCCTTGCGGGGTATCAGCTTGCCGTCATATCCTGCAGAAGTGGCCACCCTCCGCTCCGCTCACCTACAACTACTAATAAATAGTTCCTCATTTTTTAAACTTGTTTGAGTTCTGTCCCAGCCTCATTCATGGACATGGAACCATTGAGGTCATGTCCCCAAAAAACGCTAA
This sequence comes from Jeotgalibacillus sp. ET6, assembly GCF_029667115.1. GTDB lineage: Bacteria > Bacillota > Bacilli > Bacillales > Jeotgalibacillaceae > Jeotgalibacillus. The sequence continues at coordinate 4,060 of NZ_JARUIU010000012.1, forward strand.
AGCATCTTCACCATTTGCTTCATAGCACCAAGATGATAGGCAGTGTGAGCCAAGGAACCTAAAACCTCGTTTGTGTGGATATCAATGGATTTCATTCGATCCACGCCTTCAAGTAATTTTTCGTATTCTGTGCGAAGCTCCTGCTGTATCCTTTTCCACTGATCATCAGATACATGTTCAATCTTCCAGCTTTCTTCCCAATTCATTTCAGGATTTTCATTGCTGTTTAAGATCTCATTTGTTCCCCATACGTAATAACGGACATGATCGGCATGCGCTGCAAGAGTGGTTCCATTAATGGTAAGGGATGCTTTTTCGGCTGACATGGTTTCAAGGAGACCAAAAATGCCGGAATCAGGCTCTGAATTAACAAAGTAACTGCCCCCATCATGCGGGTCAGCCGGTCCTTCAAATACTTCCTGAATCATTCGCTTTGCTGACATTACCATTGGATGATGACTCATATGATCCCTCCAGTACACATTGACTTAACATCGTGTTCTTTTTAAATACCCTCATTTATAAAAATTCACACGTCCACTCTTTCATATTTTTTCATTCATTCCTTTTATCCCCAAAAGTATGACTTAGAGGTTATTTCAAAAACATATCCTCTACCCGCTTTTTATAAGGGGTGCGGTCATAGATCTGATACAATGTGCTCGATAGACGAGCAGGATCCCCAAAGAAAAAACGCTCATATAAGGTTTGCCTGGACCCGAATTCACTCATGCATGTATCCCAGGCAAGCCTGAAAAGTTTTACACGGCTGAATGCATCCCTGGTTTTAGACTGCAGATATTGATCCAGATCTCCACGGATTTCCGACTGAAAATCGGCTTCTGTCGGAATTGCGACCATACCGCTTGCTCCAAGCAGCTGAAGAATCTCAGTCAGCCGGGGGTATATGCGTGGAAATGTATTAATGGCTGTATAAAGCGGATTGACATCAGGAAGCATAAATCCATGGTCCATAGAAGCACCCGTTTCAGAAGCCTGCAGCAGAGCTTTCATGGTCTCAAGCGCAACAATAATTTCAGAAACCTTTTCACGAACATGTAAAAAGTCGCCAATCTGTATGCTGTCGACCATCAGCTGTGCGACTCCTAAAATAAATTCAACCTTGACGACCTGTCTTGAAGCTACCTGATGAAGAGCAAGCTGAGCATATGCGCCTTTTTTGGAAAGAACGTCTGTCGCTTCAATATTTTTAAAATGAAAAATCCTGTTCCAAGGGACGAGTACGCGATCAAAAATAACCATTGCATCGCTTTCTTCAAAGCGGGAGCCCAGAGGAGAATCAAAGGTGGATTCCGTATGGCAAAAAGGCTGCCGGCAAATAAATTTTATGCCTTTTGTATTGCTTGGAATGGAGAAAGAGTAAGAATAATTTGAATCCAGCATGCCTGCTGGAGAATACACAATAATTTCATCTGTTATTCCCCCCTGCGTTGCCAGCAGCTTTGCGCCATGAATGATGATCCCCTCATCTGTGCGATCCACGATTTTTGCTGCTATAATCTGATCGGGCATTTCTAAATACTGATAGGGTGCACGGTTCACTTGCGGGTCGATAAAGGTATGTGTAAAAGACCAGTCGTTTTCCCTGGCCTGCTCAAAAATTGAAAGAATATTCTCAGGATAGCAATTTTCCCTTTCCTCAAGCAGATAAGAAGATGCCACAAGAGACACCAGCACGGTATTCATATAATCCGGACTTCTTCCCATCATGCCTGCATGCGTCCTCGCCCATTCCTGAAACATCAACCTTCGCTGAAGCAGATCTTCTTTAGATACAGGCAATAAAAACGAAGCACCTACCTGCTTGCCTGTCTGTGGTGAACGAAATGTCATCATCTCTTTTATTGATTTCTTATGCTGCAAATCATAAAGTGCTGCCTGGCTTTTCATAACCCCTTTAAAGGCAGGATGTTTTGAAATATCCCCTTTCACCCGGCTGCCATTAATCCAAACCTCACTTTGCAATCGATTGATTCGATTTATATATTCAGCTCCTGTTATGGCGCCCACAAGCTTTCCCCCTTTACAAATGGTGCCTGCTTACAAATAACTCCACCCCGCTGTCTTATTACCATATTTTTATTCACATGAACTATTCATAAGCGTTGAAAATTAATGTATGAGAATTAAAAAGAGAGCCTGGGACAAAATTGTCTCAGACTCTCTGACCGATTCACTTCGCTTAAGGTGGACGCTTCAGGGACCGCTCCCTCACCATCGAACTGCCTTGAGCCATTCATTCAAACATTAACCACGTTAGAAAGATTTAATATCTAAAAGATCTTTCGATTTGTCTTGCGATACTGCTTTAATTGAAATCAGACTTACATTTTGTTTACTATCTTCTCCTTCTCTTTCAGGATATGTTTCATCCTGTTCCGTTACGGTAATGGAAATCGTGAAATCATCACCAAGACTTGATGCTTTTTTCAGATTAATGTCTTCCAGCGGAATCAGATAAACTGACTTGCCTGTTCTTAGTTCAATACTTGCCTCCTTATGAGCCTTTTTCAGCTGTGCAACGGCTTTTGATGGGATAGCAACTTCAAGTGAGCCGCCTTCTCCATTCCAATCTGATTCAAGCACGACATGGTTAAGTTGTTCCTTTGATTGAATCGCTTGTGCGAATGCATTTTGCTCAACCTGCATATTGGTTTTTCCTTGACTTACTTTTTCGTTCATTTTATCTTTTCCTACAGTTTCATGATGTTTTTTTCCTTTTCCAGGATGTTTAGGCTTCCCTGGTTTTTTGGTCTTTGTTTCGTCACTAACAGAGTCGAAGATACTATTGGCAAGCAATCTGTAGCTGTATTGCGTATGCCCTCTAAAGGCCAGCTCATTAGCAAAAAGAGTGAAGTCTGTGCTTTCTGTCTCGTGAGTAAAGGCCATTGTTTGACCTTTTGCCCCCTCATTTCCGGGCCACCATCCGGATACATAAAAGTCATCTTCATCTCCAAAACGTGCAAGCACTTCTGCTTTTTCAGGCACAGTTGTGATCCATGAGCCAGTAGCGATATATAGGTAGTCTTCTTTCTCATATCCTGACGTTATTAAGTGGTCTGTCACATCAGCCTTGACTAATCCTTCATGATTCGAGCGGGTATAAGAAAAGTTAAACCCTGGCAATACACCGCTGTTGCGCACTGCGTTTAAAGCTGAGACACCAATTCCTATAAACGCTTTTCCTTCAACTGTTTCTTCTGTAAATGAGCCGCTGTCACTGACAATGACATCAGCTTTTTCCGCATCTACAAGCTCAAATCCCAGCTGTCTAAGCGAGAAATTTAATTGTGCTGACCCTGTTGCGGCCACTTTTGCCTGGGATAAAGCGGTGGTTTTCAAGCTCTTCCCGTTCCCTACTGAAGCTGCTTCAAAATAGTAATCATCAGCGTATTTATGAAGATCCCTTGATTGAATCACGTAATCTCCTTTAGAAGCTTTGCCCTTGCTTTCCAGGACTACTTCTACTTTTTTTCCTTCACGCAGAAGTGTATTCACTAGTTTAACAGTGTCATTGGTGTTGTTTTTCACAATTTGTTTAGGCGGATTTCCTTTTACATCACCATCCGGAAGTGTGACCTCTTTCACTTCCCTGGTGCGGTCTTTAAAGACATTCTCTTCTCGAACCTCAATTACATCAAATCCTCTTAGATCTGGAAAGTTTACAACAATCGGGTCATACATAGCATTCCAGTCTGATACGTTGTCGCCTTCATAGAGGACTGCATTTGCCAAGCCCCGCTTTGCTTGATCCATCGGCACAATAAAAGTACCTTTTGGATACGAAGTCCCATTAAGTTTGGCTTTAGTCGTGAGCTCCTCTACATGTATCCCATTGCGAATAAGATATTCTGCCATTTTATGTGCCTCGAGCACATTTTTCTGCACATCCTCAGTGTTGGGAATAACATAATACTCAGGGAAAAAATTGTCGTTGCCGTTTCGGTTTCGTCCAATGGATTCTCCTTCTGCGTTTACTAAATATTCATCCACTGAACGATCATCCTGCCCTTTAACACCGCGTTCGAAAATTTCCAATTGATCCTTAAACAGCTCATCCTTATTTTCTGCTACAAAAAGTGCAGAACCTAATCCAACCCCTACCATTGCATCAAAAGAATCCTGGCTCAACGCCGGCACTTCTACGGTATGACCCATCGAACCGTGAAGCATTGCATACATCGCTGTATAGGCAGGTGTCATATCATCCCAGCCATCTTCCCACTCCAGCTGTGGAATAAAATAAGAGGTTAAATCAGAATTCCCCACACCAGCACGTCCCATGGCATCAGCCTGGTTCAGCATATTGCCTATGAGAAGATCATACTCAAAATTCGGATTGTGGGGCGGTGTGCCCGGTTCGATCAAAAAGCCATCCACATACCCATGCATATCGATAAATGATAATGGCGTCCATTTGGCAATCTCTTCTGTCACATGCTGCGTTTCAACCTGTGTTTGATTTGTATTATCCCGATTCAAATCAAAACCTTCAGCATTAGCCCGCGTATTTGCTGCTCGTCCATCGGGATTATTGGTAAACATATATAAAAAGATTGCATCATCAAGAACTTCATCCACTTGAATCGTTTCTTCTATATCATTCCCTTCTTCATCTGTATTCGTAAAGGAAACCTCTTCATCAAGTGCGAATTTTTCCAGCAGTTCAATCTGCGCATCCACACCTTCCACTTCATCCGGGTGAATATTATTAAACCAGATTGGAACCTGGTAATCTTCCATTTCTCCATTTTCGAGTTTTTCAAGCAAACTCTCAGGATCATCAAGTGCCTCAGGGAGCGTTTCGTTTAAATATGTATCTACTGCTTTTTCATCTCTTGCTAAAATGACAAAATGAAGATCTCTGCCCTCTACTGACTCACCAAGCTTTTGATACTCCAGGTACCGGTCGTTGCTTTGGCTGCTTTTTGCTTCTTCGAAAATTTCATCGATTTCAGGTTTTAGTTCATCATAGAATAAAAATTCATCGTATACATTAAGTGAAACGTCAGTTGCTGCTTTTACGCCACTCTCTGAATTGATCACAGCAAGTTCATAGTCACCAATGAACTGCTGATACTGTGTACGTATGGTACGATTGGACAAGTCAGAACGATCGTACAATAGACCGAATTCAATTGTTGCAGTCATTTCAGTTGAACCTTCTGTATACTCGGGTCCTTCGACTACTTTAATAAAGGGCTCCCCGTTGTAATCAGTGCCTCCGCTCCATTTTTTCCATTCTGAAAGATCCTTTCCTCCAAATTGGAAGGTTAATTGATCAGCATTTACCTCTTTGCCAAAGTCTGCTCTTACCTCTACTGTTCTGGCCTCTGTCATGGAAAAGACAGACCTGCTTACATCCAAAGCTATTCCTTCACTTGCTTGAACACTGGTTGTCCCACTTTCTCCAAAAGCTGTCGAAAAAAGAAGAATAACAGCGATCAACGCTGCTGCGGAGCGTAAAACCAAATTTTTCATCAAATTCTCCTGCCTTTCGCTATTAAATAAGCATTTAATTATGTATGTAATATAACAGAAAATTTCGATATCCGTAGTAACTCCTTGAATTTTTTCATAAAACCGTTCTTTATAACTGAATAAAAATACAATCATTAGTTCAAATCCAGGGGGATAATAGTTATATTTTACAAAAAATTTAACCGGATTTGCGGCTGGACCGTATCCTTCTTCCATACATATTTGAACGTAAAAAAGAGATACTATCCCTATCTGTGCTTTATTGGGAGAGGAGTTTTACTTATGTCCGTTTTAGAATTAATTCTGAGAATCATGCTCTCCTTTTTCGTGCTATTAATTTTGACCAGGCTTATGGGAAGACAGGAAATCTCTCAACTGACTTTTTTTAATTTCGTCTCAGGTATTGCTATTGGTTCTATAGGTGCGAACCTTGCGATTAATCCGGACGTACCTTTACGGAACGGTCTAATTGGCCTTATTTGCTGGAGCGCGATTACGATTGGGCTGGAATGGCTTGATATTCAAAGTCCAAAAATCAGATACGCTTTGGACGGTGAACCAAAAATATTAATTAAGCAGGGAAAAATAATGGAAAAAGAATTAAAAAAAGCACGTCTTGATTTAGACGCGCTGCTTGCTCTTTTAAGGGACAAAGACATTTTTAACCTGTCGGATGTTGACTACGCCATTTTTGAAACAAACGGAAATCTTTCCGTATTGAAAAAAAGACCGCCTTTGAAAACCTCTGAATCACAGCATCAGAACGCAATGACCACAACATTACTATCAGACGGAAAAATCCATCATGAAAATTTAAAAAAGTTGAACCGTTCTGAATCATGGCTTCACGGGCAGCTGCAGATTTCAGGGGTAAAATCACTGTCAGATGTTTTCTACGCAGGACTGCAGAACGACGGTACTTTGTATGTAGATTTTAAAGAAGATGGAATGCCGAAATAATCAGACCATGCTAAACAAAGCTTATTCTTTTCTCTGAAAAGGATGGATCAAACGGCTGGCAATTTTCAAGCCGCTTATCTTTTTACTTAATAAAAGTCTCTTAATCAGAGGCTGGCGGATGGATGCAGCCAGAAAATCAAGCTGTTTATTATTGAGCTGTTCAATACCCCTCCTTAATGTAAGTGAATCGTGGTAGCTCTTATACAGCGGACGGACAAGATCTTCATACCTTCCTTTTCCTGCAATATCATGGGCTGCGTATATACCGGTCAGCATTGATTCAAATTGTCCAAAACCAAAGAATGGCATGATTGACCCAAAACAATTTCCTACGAAAAATGTGTTGCCGATCCTTGGAGTTACTGTTTTGCCAATCTGGTAATCCTCGAGTTCAAACGTGCTGATGATTGAAAGCTTCTGATTGAGTTTCCTGCAGCATTCAAGAAAAAATCTTTCCCACAGATCTTCCTTTTTCAGCATCTCATTTTCCGGATACTGAGGATACACCAATATAAGCGATGCTTCCTGTTCGGAATGCGGCAGCAAATACCCCATTCCCTTTGGTGCATAGAGATTGTTAAAAAATGTGTGAACGACTGTTGCATCAAACTTGCCTTTAACGACAGCACCGATAAAACGAACAGATAAAGCTCTGTGATAAGGCTGTAATTTTTCTGTGTCTGCTGCGTCACCCGTTGCTAAAACAATATGAGTATACGATCTTGATAATTCACTATGGCTGACATTTTGATGGATCTGAATTTCACCTTGCAGCTGATCTGCCAATTGCTTCTCAAATGACAATGCATGCTTTCCCCGTATATTAATGAAACCTAAGCTGCCTTCTATGGAGGAGCACTCATTTTCTGTCCAGATCCATGTTTTCTGAATGTTACTTGCGGGTTTTAAGTCTATAGCGTGTTCTTCTGAAAGATATCGAACCGCATCATCGAAAGGAGAATGAAACATGGAATAAATGGCTTCAGCATAAACAAAACGATCTCCAGCCATTCCTTTTTTTTCAAATATGTCTGCCTTAAACCCGTGTTTTTCAAGAGTTAGCGCACAGGCGAGACCGGATAATCCCGCCCCGATAATCGCTATTTTCACATAAATCTCTCCTCAATTCTTACTTTGTATTTAGTTTGTATCAAAAGAGAGAGTTCCATTCTAAGTTGAATGAAAAGTTAATCATCCAGTTTAAATGCTGATTGGGAAATAAATTCATCTGCTGATATGGACAACAATTGCTTCATCGACGTTGCTCCTTTTTTTTGAACATAGGAGGAGACAATATGAAAGCCAATATGATATCCAATCCATCTAGGCAGCATTTTACTGCTTGTTCCATATAAGAATTTTTGATGCTGATCTGTTCCCTTACTCAGTAACTCAGGCACAAAAACTTTTTTCCATATCTTCATCCTTTCTTTCAGTGTATATAAACCGGTCCATGGCGCTAAGAACTGCTCCCCTGCCATCTGCTTAACCGCGTATTCTCCGAGTCCTTCAATAATCAGTGATTCTTTTAAGTTCATTTTTTCACTTGGTATATTTAGGCGGTTCAAACGGCAGACGTGATTATATTCATGGGCAAAAATAGCCTTTAAGCTGCCGGATGAAAGCTCGGACGATAAGAATAGAAACATCCCTTCTTTGAATGCTAAACCGTTTTTTTCAAAGGGCTGTTCATCCGTTTTTCTTTTTTTCCTGCTAATTGGAAGAATTATCACAGGACAATCAGGCCCATCCCATCTTTTGACTAATAGTGAGAGTTCTTTTTGGGCTATTTTCCACAGATCACACTGAACTTCTCTTTTTTCAATCATTGAAATGTCTTGCCATTCTTCTGCTTCAAACAGCCCTTGCTTCAATAGAATATTCATTAAGTTTTTTGTAGGGATATGAGGAAAAAAAGATTTCAATGGTCCGCCAATGGCTTCCATTTGCAGAGTAGCTGATCGTTTTCTGTTATTTTTTTGACACTCTTCTATGAATGTCCTTATCCAGACTTTTGTATCAATAATCGGCATCGTTATCTCCTTTTAATTTTCCGTCTACTCATTTACTTTATTCAAAGAAGCCTACTTGGTGAGTTGTAAAGTCTGCATACATCTTTTAAAGCAACAAAAAAATAGACTGTCCTCACGAATCACTTTCTTTCGTGAAGGCAATCTTTTTTATCTCTCACAAATACATAAAGCTGTCTAAGCATACTACTTCTTTTTCTTCAGCATTTCTCCAAGCTGGGTGAGGTCTTTCGGAACTTTTCCGCTTAAAATTGTTTGAACCAGCATGTCTTCTTTTTCTTTTGTCACAGGTTTTTTTGCCATTGAAGATACCTTGCTGATAATTGATCTTACTGTTTTCTCATCTTTAAAATCAGCATCCTTTAACGATTTGGCGAGCTTCAAAATATCATCCATCTTTACACCGGTTTTTTTCTCGATACGATCAAACATATTTCCACATCCCTGTTTTTTGTCATAGGTTTCTGTATAGGATATGAAAAAAGAAAAAGGATGGTATAAGCCTGTATCCCGATTGAATTAAAAAAAGACCAGAGAACTGGTCTAATTTATTTTTAGCAGTAAAGAGTAGCACCAATGATAATAAGCAGAATAAACAGTACTACAATCAAAGCAAATCCGCTGCCGTAGCCTCCGCCACAGCCACCGCCCCAACCGCCGCCATAGCCGCCGTATCCGTACATATATATTCACCTCCAACATGAAATTTGAGGGTTTTAATCACTCTCTATAAAGTATGTAGCTGGAGGTAAAATGTATAGGTATATCACACAAAACAATTTTAAATTCTGTAACATCAGCAAACCAGGGACCGCTCTTATCGGTTAAATTCGATTATATTTCCATCAGGATCCGCGATGAACACCTGATGCCACTCCGTTTTATTCGTCCGTTTATCGAGCAGAGCCACACCTTTTTCGTTCATTCGTTTGAGAAATTCTTCAATATTGCTGACCCGAATAGCAAAATGGCCATCACGCGAGTCAATTTCCGTTGTCCCTCTCAGCGTTTTTCCATCCTCATGAACAATTAAATGAATTTGCGTGGCGCCGACCTGATACCAGGCTCCCGGGAAATCAAACGCCGGACGTTCTGAGCTTTCTGTAAAACCCAAAACCTCTCCGTAAAATTCTTTAGATCGCTCGATGTCCTTTACAAGCAGCGATACATGGTGTATTCCTTCATACATTTTTCAACAGTCCTTTCTTTTTATCATCATGTTATTTCTTATTATAATGGATCCTTCTGAAAGCCGCTTAATATACGATTATTTATGAGTATGCAGGGAATAGAAACGTTAACAGGAGGTGATCGGCGTGCCGGAATGCAGCAACTGCAGCAAGAAGTGGACATGGACAGAATGTTTGAAGCTCTCCTTTAATTTTAACAGGGGATTGTCCTGTCCTCACTGTGGCGTCACTCAATATGCCAACTCACAAGCAAGAAAAAGGTCAGCACTTCTCTCAGGCGTGCTGCCATTTATCATAATCTTTACAAGCACCCTTTTTGATTTCTCTTTTCCAAGTGTTCTGGTGCTTGCTTTAATTCTTTTTATCATTACCCTTATGATCCTTCCATTCACCATCCGTCTATCCGGGAAAATTGAACCACTGTGGTAAGGTGGTCCACCCAAATCTATTCCTTATTTCATACGATCGAAATCCGCAGATACTCTCCTGACTTAAAGCGATAAGTCTGATGGATTAGAAAACTACTGGACAAAAGTGTCTCCCCCGCGTTGTCCGGTTCACTGCGCTTCAGGTGGACGCTTTACGCAGGGACGGCGCTGAGCCTTTCCAGGGCGTTGCCCTGTAAAGGCTCAAGCAACCGTCATATCCCGCTGGAGTCGCCACCTTCCGCTCCGTTCCCCTATTACTATTTATAAATACTACCTCGTTTTTTAAACTTTTTCAGTTTTGTCCCAGTCTCTCTCTTTTTGTGCATATTTTCCTTATTTAATGCGTATGAATAAAGAATAGACCCGAAAAAAGATATTAAAAGGGAGAATTGCCAATGACGGAACAAGAATATATCATCCAAAAAGCGAAAACGATCAAAACAAACCTGACAGACCAAACAGTCTCTCTCATTAAAGTAGTAGAGCTATTTGGGGGATGCCTGGCCACCCAATATCATAAAAAAAGTATATCTCCATCAAAAAACACTCAGGATTGAATGTATTCCTTAACTTAAATAAGCGGAACAAAAAGCCTGGGACAAAAATTGTCACAGGCTTTTTGCTGACTCACTTTATTGTAGACCGGGCAAGGCGATCTGAAATCCTTCTTTTCTGATAGAGCATCGTTGCCGTTTCCACAAGATCCCCCACCATCGAACGATTGGCAAAGGCGCCAAACAAAATACCGGCTACTGGGACCAGCTGAAAAAGTTTCTTCCAGCCAAATTGCTCTGTAAATGTCAGTGTCACTTCCCTCCAGCCCTGAAGCTGTGACATTACTTCCTTTGAAGGATTGCTTCTATTGTCGTAATCAGCCAGCTCCCTTAGGATTGCCTGCTTTCCAACGACATCGGCTGCTGTGAATTGCAGGCATTTCAGCATAAAGACACGCTCTTTTTTATCCTTTGGATTATATCCGTGAAAGATCGCGATCTCCTGAAGTGTTTTCAAGCTTATTGCCAGGACCGCCGGTATATCAAGCACCAGCGTAAACACTCCACCGACCCCTGTCGCTGCACCCTGAATGGAAGCTGTTCTCTTTCTCTGTTCCCCCAGCTCTCCAGCCATCTCCTTCATAAGAAGTATGGGAAGATCTTGTATATCATCATATCCAGCGATAGGTTCGCCCGTTTTCATTTCAATTAAATGAAAGACATTCTTTTCCTTCGTTAAATAGCGGCCGCCGTTTTGAATAAAGCTGCCCATCTCATCAAGAAGATTGGCGATTTTTTTTTGAATAAAAGCAGGAGTTATTTTATCCAAAAAAGCAAATGGAAGCCTGCTCAGTCTTTCCCAAAACCAGACTTTCCCCTGATCTTTTTCCCATTTCTCAATCACTTTTAATTCCTGTTCCAGGATCGTTCGAGATTCTATATGCGCCACCGCCTGTCCTGCGTAATACTTTACATACGGCAGTCCTTACGATGAAGTTTCATTATTTTTTCTAATATTATATTTCCAGGCAAGATCCTCATCAATCATTTTTTTCGCTGCATAGATCAGAACAAATTGAACGACAATAATCGGCAAGCCCATTAATCCTGAAATGACTTCAAGTGGAGCCAGTCCGCCAACTCGCATAAGGATTAGGCTGATCAAGGTAATAACTCCTGCAACTACGATTCTCAGAATTCTCGGAGGTTCATTTTTGCTCATATCACTAGTGCTTGTGTAAGCAGCAACCGTATAGGTAGTTGAATCAAGTGTGGTGGTGAGAAAGATAAGCGCTACGATAATGAACACTCCTATGAAAATTTCCCCAAAAGGAAGTGTCGATAAAATCATAGGAATGGCGGACATTCTTTCTTCATTTTCAACCAGATCAAGTACAGAAACATCTCCTGTCAAATACCGATGAACACCTAAACCGCCAAGGACACCTGTAGCGACCCAGGAGATCATAGTTGGAGCAAGGAAATACGTAAGAATCATCTCCTTGATCGTCCGTCCTTTTGAAATTTTCGCCGCAAACACACTGTGAAGCATGGCCCATGTTGCACTGTAGGCAAACCAGAATACGGTATTGCTTTGAATATGGGAAGCCTGTCCCTGATAGACAGAGTCTGTATTTAGTGATATAGATAAGTAATTTGATAATAGAAAGGATACGCTGTCTGTAAAATAATTTAAAATGAAGACACCAGGACCCAAAACGATAATGAATAAAGCAAATAATCCAGCTAAATACATATTAAAAGTGCTTAATCGTTTAATGCCTTTTTCGATCCCTAAATAAGCGCTGAGTGAAAACAATGCGACCCAGATAAGGGTGACAACAAGAGTCAGCCCAAACGTAACCTCAATTCCAAAAAGCGAAGAAAGATTATATGTGACAATCGGTGCGCCGAGACCTAATGTAACGGCTGCCCCCATTAAAATGCTGACTAGAAATAGGACGTCAAGCGTCTTTCCTGCCCAGCCATCAGTCAGCCTGTCTCCGAGCAGAACACGGCACGCCTCTGAAATACGCATTAATGGACGCTTTTTAACATGCAAAATATATCCCATCGCAGGTGCGATCAAAACAAAGATGGCAAAAACCTGAAATCCCCATAAAAACATACTATAGGCATTTCCCCATAAAATAGCTTCTGCAGATCCCGGATCTACGCCGGCAGGAGGATCATTTGCAACAGAAGTCCACTGCAGCATGCCTGTACGCATAATGGTTGAACCAACACCCATTGCAATCAAAATGGAGGCGTACTCAAATAAAGTAAATCTCGGCTTTTCTGCCGGATCTCCCAGAACCACCTTACCGTATTTTGAAAAAGATAAATACAAGCCTGCTGCAACTAAAATGACACCATACCAAAGATAGCCCCAACTGAACACCTCGACAATGTAATTAAATATTTCATTAAGAACATCCAGGGAGGCTGATTCATACAAAGCGAATGGAATACTGATCCCAATAATAATCAATAATGACGGTACAAAAATTTTATAATCAATCCATCTATCTTTATTCATCGTCTCCCCCTTTTCTAATTATAGGTGCTTTTTCCTATACCCTTTGAGATAGGTAGAAAACGGAAAAATTCTAATTGTTTAAATTTGGAGGGAAACAGGATATCGTGCTGGCTGTCTTAGACCATTCCAACATATGTTAAGTATCAATTAAAAGCATGAGGTTACACACCTGAAGAAAAATTGAAAAATAAAGATAGTAATAGCCCAACTATAAAAAACGGCTTTTACAGCTAAAATGATAAAACAGAAATCTCGCTATCCCTCGGCTGAAGAGAGGTGAATATTCAAAGAGCTTGGGACAAAAGTGTCTCAAGCTCTTTGACCGGTTCGCTGCTCTTCAGGCGGACGCTTCCGCAGGGACGGGGGCTTGAGCCTCTCCAGGCCCTTGCCCTGGGTAGTCTCAGCTTGCCGTCAAATCCTGCAGGAGTAGCCACCTTCCGCTCCGCTCTCCTCTTACTATTGATAAATACTTCTTCATTCTTAAAATACTTTTGAGTTTTGTCCCAGCCTCAGCAGCATATAAGTGTACATAAAAATTTCAATACTACTCATCTTTATCTTGTGATCAATCATCCAATTGCTCGAGAGCTTTTTCTATGTGAACTTCAAGTGCTGGTGCCATTGTCTCAGCATAGGTAGCAGTCAAGTGGTGATGATCCCGGTACACTAAAACATTCCCAATAACTGGAGAACATTCTTCATCATCACAAAAATAGTCTGATAGATCAGCAAATACCACATTGTTTGGTATATCTTCTGTATTCTCCCATGGCAATGTGTCAGACAATGCCTCTGCTCTAGTAATAGAACACTTTTCGGGTGTTTCTTCAATACATAAAGGTGGATCTTCCACCATTCTTGGATTATCACGAATCGCAAAGACCTTGGACACACCTTCAAACTGTTTCCACCTCTCTATATAGCCCTGAGGAATAGTGGATTCTTTGTTAATGTTTGCTGTGGTGATCAGCATGTCGGGTGGATCTTCGAGGAGCGGCTTCATTACTTGTGCATTCCACTCCATACAGGATTCAGACAAAAACCCATCAAAATCGTCCTGTGAAAACCTGCACGCATCTTTATTATAAACATCAAGCTGAAGATTAAGGTTCTGCGCAATTTTTTCTAAAGGAGGAAACCAATGTCCTGAATGACTCCCTCCAACAAGAGCTACAATATATTCCGGATCTTCTGTTTCTCCATAAGAACATTTTGACACTGCGTCATCATCTCTGGCAGTATAACACCCTTCATCATAGTAAAAAGAGGCAAGATCACCTTTTGCATTTACTGCTTCCGGGAGGGGTGCCAAGTCCGGGTTTGCCGGGACATTGTCAGATATCATTCTTGCTCCGGGATAGTCCTCTGCCGGAAGCTCTTCAGCCATACCAGCCTGAGAATAATTGACATACAAGCTCCACGATAAACCCGCTATAATTACGGGCAGCATAAAGGCCGCCAAAATTGCGGACAATCTCCCCTTAGATTGTTTAATATTAATTTTCCTAACTGGAGCCTCAAGAAGTCTAATCGATAGAATGGACAGCATAAATGTGCTTAGTAAAATCATAAAACCAGCTGTATTTGTTACAGTCTCTCTACCGAAATAAGCATAATAGAAAACCAGCAGCGGCCAGTGCCATAAGTAAAATCCATACGATATACTTCCAAAGTACATAAACGGCTTTGAACCGAGAAGTTTTTCTACACCAAATTTACTTCCAGTTTCAGCAGCAATAATAACCAGTATAACCCCGCCAGTCGGCAAGAGAGCAGCGTAGCCTGGAAAAACCGTTGATACAGGTAAAAGAATTCCTGTCAGGGTAATGATCGCGAGACCCAGCCACCCGAGAAAAAAGCTAATCGAAGGTTTAAACTTCAGATACGGAATCAGCAAGGCAAGCATTCCGCCTAAACTAAATTCCCATGCCCTGGCAAATGTGTCAAAATAAGCCCATGGCTGATTTTCTGCAGTAATATAGATGGAATAAGTAAGAGAAGCTGTAAACAGAAGAGTAAGAATGGCTAGTAAAGTCTTTCTCACTGGTGTTTTTAACACTTTCCTGGCAATAAAATAAACCCCAATAATGATAAGGGGCCATGTTATATAAAACTGCCCTTGAATCGATAATGCCCAAAAATGCTGAAAAGGACTTGCAGCATTATTTTGAGCAAGATAATCGACTGCACTATTTGCAAGCTGCCAATTTTGATAATAAAATACGGATGAAAATATTTCTGGAATCGTCTGAACCCAACGCACCTGAGGCAAAATGAATATAGAAGCTGCAGTCGTTACTAAAAGGACTGTGAATGCGATCGGAAATAATCTGCGGCCAAGCCCCAGAAGGTATTCACCTATATTTATTTTCCCCTCCCTCATCATTCTCGAAAGAAGCGAAGTCGTAATTAAATAGCCTGAAACAATAAAAAATACATCCACTCCGCCTGAAACAGAGCCTAACCAAATATGATAAATTGCGACCAGCAATGCCGCAACAGCTCTAACACCTTCTAATTCCGGCCGAAACTTCTTTTCCGGCGATCGTAAATCATTCACCTTACACAACTCCATTTCAAATAGGTACCTATTTCTAAAATAACTTATACAAGTTTAACGCAAGCGTTTAAGATAATTCAATGCAACAATCATAAGTGAGACTATAGCCTTAGCACCCTTGTTAAGAGGCAATTAACGCACTCAATACATCTTATAATACACTTTTTATACTTTAAAAAAACACTTGTATTAAATTACCACAAATACAAAAAAGAGCTTGGGACAAAAGTGTCTCAAGCTCTATGACCGGTTCATTATTCTTCAGGCGGACGCTTTCCGCAGGGACGGCGCTGAGCCCCCTCAGGCTCTGCCTTTCGGGGTCTCAAGCAACCGTCATATCCTGCAGGAGTCGCCACCTTCCGCTCCGCGCACCTATTACTATTAATAAATACATCCTCTTTTTTAAAACTTTTTTGAGATTTGTCCCATCCTTTTCGACCGGTTCACTAACCTTTGAGCGGACGCTTTCTGCAGGAAAGATGTAAAGCATTTCTCTTCTATTTGTTCTATAAAGTCTAAAGCTTCTCTCATATCCTGCTGAAACCGCCGTTTTCCGCTGTATTTGCCACATACGTATGGTAACTACTGCAGCATCTTAAAGGTTTTTCCAGTTATATCCTAACTTTTCTTAATGTTTATATGCGCTTAAGTGAACTGTCCTTTTCCAATACCTCCACATCCACCTCAACAGTATCGGGATACTTGATACCCGCTCCGGTGTTTAAAGCGACTACTGTCTCATTCTCTTTGATCCAGTCCTCCTGGCGCAGCTTTCGGATTGCCGCAAATACCGCTGCTCCTTCCGGACAAATAAACGATCCTTCCATTCTTGCAAGGTTCTGCTGTTCACTAAGCATCACGTCATCGTCGATCGCTACAGCACAACCATTTGTACCATAGATTGCATCAAGAACTAAAAAGTCTCCGATTGCTTTGGGCACATTTATGCCAAATGCGATGGTGTCAGATTTTTCCCAAAACTGAGATTCAGTCTTTTTTTCTTCCCATGCCTTTACAATCGGAGCACAGCCGCTTGATTGAACGGCTACTAAACGAGGCAGTTTGCCAGAAACCCACCCCAATTTTTTTAATTCCTTTAATGCTTTATAAATACCGATGAGACCGACGCCGCCTCCTGTAGGATATAAAATCACGTCAGGCATCGTCCAACCCATTTGTTCAGCTATTTCAAGCCCCATCGTTTTCTTTCCTTCAATGCGATAAGGCTCTTTTAAAGTTGAGGCATCATATAGATTAAATATCTCCACAGCTTCCTTTACTATTTTTCCGGCGTCACTGATTAATCCATTTACTAAATAAAGATTGGCACCTGACATAGCTGTTTCATTTCGGGTAATTTTGGGAGCATCCTGCGGCATGACGATAGTAGCTGTAATACCCGCTTTCGCTCCATAGAGAGCCCAGGCTGCTCCTGCATTTCCATTGGTCGGCATCGCAAATTCCTCCACACCGAGTTCCTTTGCCTTTGAAACGCCTACAGCAGCTCCCCTCGCTTTAAATGTGCCAGTTGGAATCAGTCCTTCATCCTTCATGTACAGCTGCTTTATGTTCATATGTCGTCCAAGTGACGGCATCGCAAGCAGAGGCGTCATTCCCTCTCCCTGCGACACCACATTTTCCGATCGCTCAACGGGCAGCATTTCATGGTATCTCCATAATGTAGATTCGCGTGCAGCCAAATCCTCAGGATGCAGCACTTTTTTCAGAGCCTCCCAATCGTACTCCACTAAAAGGGGTGAACCACATGTACAGAGCTGATACTTTTCTTTAATACTGTATTCACTTTTGCATTTGGCGCAAATCAAATGAGTTACATAACTGTATTTCAACACTGACACTCCATTCAGGAATTAGCTGTGAAAATTCAGACCTGAAGTTACCGCTTCAACATAGCCTGTGCGAACGACAAAATCTCCAAAATGCTCATTTTCCAGACGTTCTTTTGCATAATGAGAGAAAATAGGCTTTAACGTTGCTAGTATTTCTTCTTCCCCGATATTCTCTTTATACATTTTGTTCAGCCTGTCACCTGCAAAACCGGCGCCCAGGTACATATTGTACTTGCCTGGCGCTTTTCCTATAAACGCAATTTCTCCCAGAGCAGGGCGGGAACAGCTATTCGGGCAGCCTGACATGCGAATGACAATTTCTTCTTCCCTAAGCCCGTTTTCATCTAAGATGTCTTCTATTTTATTGATCAGCACCGGAAGATACCGTTCTGCTTCGGCCATCGCCAGCCCGCAAGTCGGCAGGGCAACGCAGGCGATTGAATTTCTTCGCAGGGCAGAATTTTCCCGGCCGTCAGTCAGCCCATACTGCTTTACAAGTTCGTCAATCTTTTTCTTGTTTCGTGAGGATACATTTGAAATGATCAGATTTTGACTTGGAGTTAAACGAAAATCTCCTTTATGAATACGGGCGATCTCACGAAGTCCCGTCATTAATGGGTACGTCTCGGTATCTTTCACTCGCCCGTTTTCAATAAACAAGGTCAAATGCCACTTCCCATCATTTTCAAGCCATCCATACCGGTCTCCATTATGATCAAAATGAAACGGACGTGCTTCTTCCAGGTTCCATCCCAAACGGGCATTTAATTCCTGCTGCAGCCAAGGGACACCATGTCTGTCAATGGTGTACTTGAATCGTGCGTTTTTCCGCTCCGATCGATTTCCGTAATCGCGCTGTATGGTAATAATTTTCTCAGCAATTTCGGGTACCTTGTCTACCGGACAAAAACCGATAACGCGGGCAAGTTGTGGATACGTGGCTGTATCGCCGTGTGTCATTCCCATTCCTCCGCCTGCAGTCACATTAAACCCCTGAAGCTTGCCATCTTCTATAATGGCAATAAACCCCAGGTCCTGGGAATAAATATCAACATCATTTGAAGGCGGGATTGCCACGCCGATTTTGAATTTTCTTGGAAGATACAAAGGCCCGTACATTGGCTCTGATTCCTCTGTTTTACTGCTTTCAATAACCTTTTCTTCGTCAAGCCAGATTTCATGATAGGCTCTTGTTTTCGGCAGAAGATGCTCACTAATGCTCTTAGAGACTTCATACACCTCTGCATGGACATCTGATTGGTACGGATTCGCCGTGCTCATCACATTCCGGTTTACATCGCCGCATGCTGCAATAGTATCCATGAGGGCTTTATCCATTTCCTGAATCGTTTTTTTCATATTCCATTTCAATATTCCATGTAATTGAAAGGTTTGCCTGGTCGTTAATTTCAGCGTGCCATTGCCATGTGTATTCGCTATACGGTCCATTGTCAGCCATTGGTCCGGTGTCGCTACCCCGCCTGGCAGGCGCACACGGATCATAAATTGATATGCAGGCTCTAATTTCTGCTTTTTCCGTTCATTGCGAATATCCCGGTCATCCTGCATGTAACTGCCGTGGAACTTTAACAGCTTGCCATCATCATCCGGGATAGAAGCGGTTAGTCTTTCTTCAAAGCTTTCTGCAATTGTTCCACGGAGAAACCGGCTTCTCTCTTTGATTACTTCCATTTCACTTGGCGGTCCGCCTGGGTGCAGTTGTTCTTTTTTTGTCATCTTAAATCTCTCCTCATTAATTGACATCCAATGGCTTCTGTTTAATAAACATCCCGCAAGTACCGCTTCTGGCTCCGTAAGTCGGCTATATATTCTGCTGCCTGCTCTTCATTTAATCCGCCTTCTTTTTGAATAATCGTCAAAATGGCTTCATGTACATCCTTTGCCATATATTTTTCATCTCCGCAAACATACACATGAGCACCGGCTTCAAGCCATTCGTAAAAGTCTCTGCTTTGCTCGAGCATGCGATGCTGGACATAGACTTTCTGCTCGGTATCTCTTGAAAACGCCACATCCATACGAGTTAACAGCCCATCTTTAAGCCATTTTTGCCACTCGACCTGATACAGGAAGTCGGTAACGAAGTGCTGTTCTCCGAAAAATAGCCATGCATCTCCCTGCGCCTCAATTTCCTCTCTTTCCTCAAGGAAGGCCCTATAGGGAGCAACGCCGGTTCCAGCGCCAATCATGATGATTGGAGTGTCGGCACTCTGTGGCAATCGGAAGTTTGAATTCTTTTGAACAAAAACAGGGAGCTTATCCCCCAGCTCTGAGCGTTCAGCACATTGCACGGAACAAACGCCGCTTCGGCTCCTGCCAAATGAATCATAGCGCAATGCACCAATCGTTAAATGCACCTCATCCGGGTTTGCCTTTAAACTGCTTGCAATCGAATAAAGACGGGGCGGTATTTTTCTGAGAATCTGAGTAAATTCACTGCCGGAGACCTCCCATGGGCCATAATCCTGTGTTAAATCGATGAGATCCCTTCCATAGAGATAGGTCTGCAGACTCTCTTTTTCATCAGGTTCCAACAGCTTTTTCAGCCCCTCATTATTAGTTAGTGCTGCTGCTTTTTCTATCAAATTTTTAGATAGACTTGTAATGTCAAAGGTATGAATTAAGGAATCCCGTAAAGTACTGGTTTCACCTTGCTTGTTAAGTGTTACCGGTTCATTGGGGTTCCATTCGGCTGCTTCAATTAATTGATCAGCCAGCACAGCATCATTTTGAGGAACGATTCCCAAGCTGTCTCCCGGTTCATACGTTAAATTGGACCCTTCAAGATTTAATTCTATGTGGCGTGTTTCTTTATTCGAGCCGCGTCCATTCAGGTTTATATTTTCAATAATTTCAGCCTGAAACGGGTTAGAACGCGAATACGTTTGGGTTGTATCCGCTACTGTACCTTCGTTATGAGAAACTGCTGACTCATCTGTTTGAGCATTTTCTTTCGATTCATTTAATACGTTCAGCACACCATCAAACCAAAGAGAAGCAGGCTCTTCAAAATCTAAATCACAATCCACACGGGGATACATTCTTTCTGCTCCCAGCTCCTCAATCCTTTTATCAAAGTCTTTTCCTGTCTGACAATAAAACTCATAAGAGCTATCCCCCAATGCCAGGACCGAGAAGCGGACGCCATCAAGTTTTGGGGCTCTTTTGCTATGTAGAAACTCATAAAATTCAATTGCATTGTCAGGTGGATCACCATCTCCATGAGTACTCGTAATGAGCAGGAGATCCTCAATTTTTCCAACATTTTTTGGTTTAAACTCATCTAAAGAAAAACGGGATACCGTAAATTCCTCTTTTTTTAATTTTGCTTCTGCATCATCGGCCAGCGCTTCTCCATTTCCTGTATGAGATCCAACAAGAATCGTAACTTCCCGTGCTTTTAACGGGGCTATGACGCCTTGAGCCTCCTTGGCATCCTGAGCTGTCACTTCTGAATGTTGTCCAGCACTTACCGCGGTTAAATAGCCAGTCAGCCAAATTTTCTGATCACTGGTAAGTGTCGGGACTAACCGATTTAATAGTTCTACCTGTTCTTCATTGAAAGGACTTGATTTCACCTGTAACTGCACATTACCCACCTCGTTGCCTTTATTTTCATTACTTAACTCTGCCATCACTTACTAGATGTATGAATCCATAAAAATCAGCACCTATTGCCAGAATACTAAATAGTATGTTAATCCCATAAAATTAGTCGGAAATAAGCGTGTAAGTATAAGTAAAAACGCTGGAGAGAAACGAAAAAAGACCTCATCTGCAAGAAGAAGGTCTAAAATTACAAACATTCTTCTTATCTGCCAGGCAGCAATCGCCTATGGGAATTAGCACCGGGCCTCTACAGGCTGGTTGCTGAGACTTCACAGGGCCGCTCCCTCCGTCTCTCTTGATAAGAACGTATAGAAAAATAATTCGAAAATTTCAATTTCATTCAGTATATTTTATTTGGCGGGTGAATGTCAAATAGGCATTTTCATCGTGAAAAGGAAAAGGTTAGTAAATTAAGAAATTGAGATTTTATCCGTTGACTATTGTCACTTTTTACCGCAGAGAATAATGGACTATTTTTTCCTATATGGCGATAAACTAAATGGAGAAAGTAAGGAGGGGTGGGAAATGTCCTGCTTTGGTGAAAATTTAAAACGAGTACGTGAAGAAAAAAGTATGACGATAGAGGAATTAGCATTGAAAGCCCGACTTGGCGTAAAAACCCTTGAAAATTATGAAAAAAATATCCAGCTCCCTGCTTCACAAACAATTCTTAAGCTTTTAACTGTATTGGATGTTCCTGCATCCGCGCTTCTTGAAAAAAGAAACAATAGTCAATTATCCCAATGAAATGATCGCCTATTTTATAAAGAGCATAGAAAATCTGCTTTACCCCTTTTAAATAGAAGCAAATCGTAATAAAAAAAGAGCCGCTTTTCAGCAGCTCTTTTTTATCATTCTTATAAACGCTTTGCCCCAATATAACGCTGTTTCCAATATGAGTTGTTAATGCTTGCAATGGATACACCTTTATTTGAAGCAGAGTGGATCATTTCTCCATTTCCAATATAAATGGATACATGCGTAACTTTTTTACCGCCGCCAGTTGCATAAAACATCAAGTCCCCAGGTTTTAGAGAAGAGAGGCTGACGCTTGTACCTTTTTTATACATTTCACCGGAAGTACGCGGCAATGTTTTACCTGCTTTTGCAAAAGCATAGTTTACAAGTCCGGAGCAGTCAAAGCCTTTTGAGCTCATGCCTCCCCATAAATACCTTACACCAAGCTGGCTTTTTGCAGCAGAGATTGCTTTTGATTTATAGTCTGTGCTTGTTGAAGCTTTTTTGATAGATATGTATTGAGAGCTTACATAACCCGTTTTCCCTTTAGCTGTAATTTTAGACCAGCCTTTGGATTGTGAATGAACCGTAACGGTATCCCCTTTTACAAACTTTCCAATAATGGATGATGAAGTAGTAGCAGCTTTTCTGAAGTTTAAATGTCCGGAATCTATATTAACGTAGTAAGTCTTACCAGAAGCAGAAGCTTTATCAAATGACGGTGCGACAGCGGCTACCAAAGCAAAAATTAATAGACAGGCTAAAATTCTTTTCAACAAGTTAGTATACCCCCGATTGCTAGATTGTAAACTTAGTATAATCGTTATCCGTTACAGCAGAATATCAGGAGTATTTCACTTTTATTACAAAATACTACATTTATTTCCGTAATATATTACAAGCCTTTCCAAATAACCCATTCGTTTGTGTTTATTATTTTCTATTAGATTATTTACTAGATTGAGAAAGAGTCTGAGAAAAACTTTCCGCAGGGACGGCGTTGAGCCTCCTCATGCTTAGCATTCCGAGGTCTCAAGCAACCGTCATATCTGCAGGAGTTGCCGCCTTCCGCTCCGCTCACAACTAACGGCAGCTGACTTTTTAAGTTATATCGATGCCTTCCCCAGTTATCTTCTATTAAACTACCGTACCTTTACATCCGCCAGGATTTTTTTCAACTGTTTCTTTTTGTCCGCAGACAGTTTTCCAGATGGGGGTAAGACAGCCGTGGAGATTTCCAAGCCGCACTCTGCGATTGCTTCCTTTATAACATTTATAAACGGTGAATCTAACTTATAGATCACAGGCAAATAAGTTAGTTGTTCATTTAATTCCAAAACTCTTGTATAATCTTCGTTTCTAAAACTTCGGTAAAGATCGATGGACAACTCTGGAGCAAAATTCCCGGTTGCTGCAATGATTCCATCTCCGCCAAGACAGAGCGTATTTAAAAACAAATCTTCAAAACCACATAAAACGCTAAAATCAGGCTTATATCCTTTAACTGTTTGAATGACTTCTCTTATATGATTTATATTGTCAACTGTCTCTTTAATCCCCACAATTGAGTCATGTTCTTTTACAAGCTTTAAAATAAATTCAGCTGAAAGATCCTGTCCCGTTAACGCCGGAAAATTATAAAGCAGTACGGGCAGTTCAGCCGCCTTTGCAATCCGGCTGTAGTGTTGATATAAGTTTTCTTCTGAAAGCTTCATATAAAAAGGATTGATCACAACCACACCATCTGCTCCGATTCTTTTAGCGTGTTCATTGAGCTCCAGAACATCCCTTGTGCTTGTAGAGCCAGTCCCGATCAGAACCGGCACACGTCCATTTACCTCTTTAACCGCATATTCAGCCACCAGCTTTCGCTCTTCAACGGTAAGCTGGCTAAATTCTCCTCCAGTTCCGAGAAAAAATAACCCATCTACACCTCTTGTAATGAGGTTATGAATTAATTTACCCATTCCTTCTGCATCAAACGTTCCATTTTCTTTAAATATAGTAGATACAGGCGGAATAACCCCTTCAAACTTCTTTGATGTACTCATTTTTTCACTCCTTTATTCTCTTGTACTTGTTCAGCAGGAAATATACGAAAACCTGGCTGATTACTTTGGGCGAATTACGTAGCATTTTTCTTTCGTTCAGGCAGCCAAGTCACAAGTTTACCTTTGAGTGGCACCTTTCTCATTTGAATATTTTTTCCCTATTTCGAGCAGTTCAATGATCCTGTCCACGTCGTAAATACTTCCTCTCCACGTGCCTCCGCTAGCTGCCTGAAGAGCTGCCCAAAGCCTTGTGTCATCCGGAAGGTCAGGGTTTTCTTTAAGATCAGGATGAAGAGAACGAGCTTCAAGCAGCTCCATGCTTCGTATCGGCCCATGTTCGTCTCCGTCAGTCCCTACGATGTTTATAGTTGCATTTAATTGTTCGCAGTCGATTTTCACTTCAATAATATCACCATCTCGAAGTTTGCCAATCGGGCCGCCTGCCAGTGCTTCCTGCCCAATATGGCCGATACATGCACCGGTAGATACACCTGAAAATCTTCCATCGGTTAATAGCGTTACGTGCTTTCCATAGGATAAGTGCTTTAAAGCAGAAGTAACCTGGTATGTCTCTTCCATACCAGTCCCAGATGGACCGCAGCCTATCAAGGCGATGATATCTTTTGCAATAATTTCTTTCTTTTTTATTGCTTGAATCACTGCTTTTTCGGATGTAAATACTTTTACGGATCCTTTATGATAGTAAATTCCATTGCTATCCAGCATTGCGCGGTCGATTGAAGTCGATTTAACAATGGCGCCTTCCGGGGCGATATTTCCCGTTGGAAATGTAATAGTTGATGTCATGCCTGCAGAGTGAGCTTGCTGCGGGCTCATAATAACATCAGCGGGATCGATCCCATCCTGTTTTAAACGCTCGCGGACGTGGTGACGCCTTTCTGAAGTTTCCCACCAATTCAGCACATCTCCCAATCTTTCTCCGGATATCGTTAAAACATCTTCTTCCAGTAATCCCATCTCTCTTAAATGAAGCATCACTTCAGGCACGCCTCCTGCTAAAAACACCCGGACTGTCGGATGGTCTATTGGACCATTGGGCAGCGCGCTTACCAGCCGGGGAACACTTTGATTGATTTTTTCCCAATCGTGAATGTCAGGGATGCTGCATCCTGCTGCGTGAGCAATGGCGGGAATATGAAGCAATAGATTGGTAGATCCGCCAAATGCTGCATGAACGGTCATCGCATTGCGTATGGCTGCATCGGTGATAATATCCTTCATCTTGATCCCGCTTGTGATAGCATTCAGTACAGCCCTAGATGACTGATGAGCCATTTCCTTCCATATGGGTTGACCTGAAGGGGCTAAAGCTGCGTGAGGTACCGTTATGCCAAGGGCTTCTGCAACGACTTGAGCGCTTGCTGCAGTCCCAAGAAATTGGCACCCTCCTCCAGGAGTGGCACAGGCTCTGCATCCTAACTCAGCTGCCTCTCTTAACGACAGCTCTCCATTGGTGAATCTTGCGCCAATGGTTTGAATTTTCCCTGCGTCCTCGCCTGTTTCAGGAGGAAGTGTTACTCCGCCAGGGACGATGATGGCAGGTAATTCGTGCATCGCTGCAAGTGACATGATCATTGCTGGGAGCCCCTTGTCACATGTAGCGACTCCCATTACAGCTTTTCGGGTAGGCAAAGAGCGGATCAGGCGGCGCATAACGACAGAAGCATCATTTCGATAGGGAAGGGAGTCAAACATCCCCTTTGTGCCCTGAGATCTCCCGTCACATGGATCACTGACAAAACCTGCAAAAGGGATATTGCCTAGTTTGCTAACTTCATGTGCAGCAGCCTTCATTAGAAGATCTACTTCCCAATGACCGGAGTGATAGCCAAGAGCAATAGGTGATCCATCTTCATTTTTAATGCCTCCCTGGGTGCCTAAAATCAGTACTTCCTGACCTGTTAATTTGTCGGGAGACCATCCCATCCCTACATTTTGTGTAAGACCGAATAAATCACCGCTTGCCCAATTTTCAAGCATAAAAGAAGTTAATGGCAACGCGCCTTCCGGACCGGCAGCACTTGTTTTAAGTTCCTCAAATACTTCTTTAGGATCATTCATCAGTTTATCCAGTTTATTCATACTTTCCCTCCAGCTTTTCGTCCTTCTATTTAAAACGCTTTCATTTTTTCATAGCCAGACTGTCAAAATTTTGCAACAATCTATCCCCACACCTTCATTTTATTTATGCCTTGCTGCAGCTGAGCGAAAGGACCTATTGAGCTTTTTTGTGCTCTTTTCTCTCCAAAATAATCCGTATCCACAACCAGTTCACTGCCATCCGGATTTTCAAAATTCGCTTCTGCTATTCTCACATGTCCCAGGGTTCGTGAATGTTGAATATCACCAGATAAAGAATCTATTTCTTCCGGCAGTTCTATCGAAATATACACTTCATTACCTTGCTCTTCTATTAATACATTCGGATTGTAATCCTGATTTGTAAGGTTTTCGTTTTCTCTCTCAAAGCTTGCCGCGCCGTTAAAATAAGCATTATGATTAATATAAACAGGCTGCTCATTGTCTATAAAAATTTCTACATCTCCAGGTTTTTGGTGAACGTTTTCCATGTATTCCTCAAAAGAAGTGGAATATCCATTGAAATGAGCAGTACCTGAACCAACTGCTGCATCTTCAAAGGAGGTCTCAGCGTCTTCAACTGGATCATTGCCAACAAAAATATTGTTGTAATAACGGTCATCTCCTCCATGCACAACCGAAAACCCTTTGATTTCTGTACTATGAGGAACATGATACGGAGTAGAACGATTTAATACTTTACGCAGAACCATTTTTCCGCAAATAAGATTATTTATATAGGCTCCACCCTGAGCAAAATTGTCCACTGCGTATGCTGAAGCAAGAATGTTATAGTCTACTGTGTACGGTCCGTGACTGACCTCAATAAATAAATCGCGATTATTAAAGTATAAAAGATTCCTGCTGATTCTTGTTCCCTGTGTCTGCCAGTCCATCCAAATTCCGAGTGAACAATTATGAATACGATTGTGATGCAGCTGAACATCAATAGCAGCGTGCAGCTTTATGCCAGCAATCTCATGACCGTAAAACTCTCTTTTTAACGCGATATTGTAAATATGGTTGTTATATATTTCACTAAACACACAGCCCAGATGACCAACAATCCCGTTTTGCCCGCAATCATAAATCTCGTTGTTCCTGATGATATGTGAACCGACCTTTTCTTTGCTCCATCCAGCTTTCAAGGCCAGGAAAACGGATTCGATTTGATATTGATAGCCTGGTTTATCATTTTTCTTCGACCGATGGTTATCTCCGGTAGACTTTTCTTTTCCAATGCTGATTCCACTGCATTTAGCATCATGGATAATATTATCCTCTATGATCCACCCTTTGCTCCAATTAGCTCCCAGCAGGCCTGGCTGGTCGGCAGTTGGCGGAGTCCATGGTGAAGCTGCCTGAGCCATTTCAAATCCTTTTACTGTAATGTAATTCATCCCTGTTATTTTAGGGTAGAAACAGCATTTTCTTACGTTTATCTCCACCAGCTCTTCATTCGGATTCGAACCATTAAAATTAGCATAAACAATCGTATCCTCTTGGTTTACCTCTGCATACCAGACAAATTTTGTTTCTTCGGGATTATAGGCGGGCACAATCTTTCTTGTCCAGTTATCCTGCACTTCTGTTCGAATGTCCGCTTTAAATAAATCTTCATATCTTCCCACTTCATAAAAGGATCGGCCATTTAAATAAACATCGCCTAAATGTTTGGGATACTCTGATTTAAACAGCCAATCTCCGAATACTTCTTCCCGAAATGGATTAAAATCTCCGAACAAATGATTTGGCACACTAGCCTTCCATACAGTGCCTTCTGTCTGCTGCCAGTTCTGAATCTCTTCTGAGCCTTTAATCATGACCTTTTCACCTTCTGCAGCCTGATACGTAATTCTGCGAAGATCACTTAACCCTGGATGTTTAGGCTTCACCCATTCCCTGTAAACACCTTCATGCACAATAATCGTGTCTTCAGCTGCTGCAACAGATGCTGCCTTGTTGATCGTTAAAAATGGACGTTCTTTTGATCCTTCATTATTATCCGAACCATTTTTTGCTACATGATACCTAGAGTTCATATTAGATCCTCCTTTAATTTAACTACCCAAATTATAGTAATGACCCTGTGATATCTCTAGGCAACATATTGTATAATATAAGACATTATTAGTGTTTATTTGAGGAGGAAGGAATAATGGCTTTTTTTGAACGGCACGGAATTGAAGAAAAAGAGGCTTTCTTTTTCTTTACACGGGACAATCCAAGCTTTCCCCTTCACTTTCACCGGGCATATGAAGTAATTATCGTGAATGAAGGAGAATTATGCCTGACGATCGACCACAAAGAATACAGATTACACCCTGCTGATACGGCGCTCATTTTTCCCAATCAAATGCATGAATTTACAACCATCCAAGAGTCGAACATCACGATTGTGATCTTTTCCCCTGAACTTATCGGTGATTTTTGGGCAGAGTATAAAGAATTTGTCCCTGAAAATAATGTGTTTTCTCTCCATACGAAACCTGATTGGCAGAAGCTGTCTTCTATTTATAATCAAAAAAGTTTTCTTTACAGTCTGTGTGGTTCTTTAATAGAAGAAACTGCGTTCATAACAGCAGACCATTCCTCAAAAACAAAAGTGTTATATAGAATTCTTCTTTTTATCGATAAAAATTTCATGAATGACTGCTCATTGAAGACCGTTTCCACAGAATTGAACTATGATTACGCTTATTTATCCAAGCTGTTTTTGCACATGACAAAAATGACATTCAGTCAGTACCTCAGTCATTACCGAATCTCCCACGCATGTTACTTATTAAAAAACAGTCAGCAATCCATAAATGAAATTGCCGAGAACTGCGGTTACACGAATTTAAAAACGTTTCATCGCAACTTTTATAACATCAATCGAAATTCCCCTACTGCCTATAGAAAGACAGGAGATCGAACAGCTGCTGTTCTTTAAAGATTGGAGAAGTATAAATCAGCAGGAACAACCAATAAATACGATAATTGCTAGCTACATTAAAAGCTTTTTTCCATTTTCATACTATCTTAAATATAATGGTATACTTAAACGAAAATATTTCTATTGAACGGATGGAGTGTTCATGAGTGATTGAAACGAAATATGGCATGGTTAAAAATTGGATTAAATCAAAAATAACAGATGGTACGTTTGTTCCAAATCAAAAAATCCATTCCGAAAGTGAATTAATGCAAAAGTTTAATGTAAGCAGACATACGGTCAGAGTTGCTCTTGGAGAACTGGTAAGTACAGGGTGGCTATATAAAGAACAAGGAGCAGGTACGTATGTAGCTCAACGTTCAGAAAATAAGATGCTGGCTGAAGGCAGATCAATTTCTACAAAAAGCATTGCGATTATTGTCACCTATATATCAGATTACATTTTCCCTTCTATTATTCGTGGAGCTGAGAGTGTACTAAGAGAGGCTGGCATTCAAGTAAGTCTCTTCAGCACAAATAATGATCATGACCATGAAAGAAAGATTTTAGAAACCATCATTGCACAAAAATTTGATGGTGTAATTGTCGAGCCTACTAAAAGTGCCATAGCGAATCCAAATATCAATTATTACTTAAAATTAGAAGCGCTGAACATTCATTATGTCATGATCAATGCAGCATACGATGAGCTGGAGCCTGTAAGTGTCGTTCTGGATGATGAAAAAGGCGGATATCTCCAAGCCGAACATTTAATTCATTTAGGTCATACGAATATTCTGGGCTTTTTTAAAAATGATGATCTTCAGGGACTCAAACGAATGAAAGGGTATATTAAGGCTCACCGTGATAATGGCGTCCCTATAAATCCTAAGAATATCGTTACATACACGACTAGTGAAATATTCAGCAAGCCCGTTGATCGTTTAAGAAACCTGTTAACAGAACCAGTCAGCCTGGCTACCGGAATCATTTGTTACAATGATGAACTTGCCATGAGACTGCTGGAATGTCTGAGACAAAAAAAGCTATGCGTTCCAGATGACATCTCAATCATCGGGTTTGATGATTCATTTTTTACGGATGTATCTGAGGTGAAATTAACGAGCATTCGGCATCCTAAAAGTGAACTTGGTGAAATGGCAGCAAAAAAAATCATCGATCTTACCAATAGCAGCAAGACATCCTATGGCAAAGAAGAAAATCAGGATTCTTATGTTTTCAAGGCGTCAATTGTCCATCGGAACTCAACAGCTGACATCAGGAAAAAAGATTGAGAACGGCTTTCCCGCTTCCAAGTTGCACACCTTTGAAAAATTAAACAAGTTCAGACTTCTTATCCCCCGCCTCCCTAATAAAAACAGCTGCCAAATCCCATTAACTTATACGGACAACCAATTGTTTTAACCTATAATTCTATCAATAACTGTCTGAAAATTCTTTAATGTTATTGACATATACGTATATGTTTCCTATACTTATTTTAAGTAATGGATGCGCTTTCAATTTTTATACCTGAAAATTAGATTAAAGGGGGGCAATTTATCAGATTATATTTCCTGGGGTTTTAACACATTGACTACTTAGTTTGTTGATTAGACAAATAAAATAAAAAGGTGGGTTTTTAGAATGAATAAAAAAAGTTTTAAGGCTTTTAGTCCGCTTCTTCTCTCCTCAATACTAGTATTGTCAGCATGCGGAGGAGACGATTCATCCAGTACGAATTCTGACGATGTGCAGACAGCTGGCTCTGACATTGAAGATGCAACAGAATTATCCTTCTGGACCTTTGCAGGAACACATGCAACCTTCTATGCAAACGCAGCTGAAAGATGGAATGAGGAAAATCCAGATAACCCAATACAATTAACAGTTGAAAATTATCCTTTTGATCAGATGCACAATAATTTATTAATGGCTTTACAATCAGGGTCAGGCGCACCGGATTTAGCTGATATCGAACTGGCTAAATTCCCTAACTTTTTACAGGGCGATGTGCAATTAGAGCCGCTTAATGACTTAATTGAACCTGAGTTAGATAGTTTCATGCAGGAAAGGCTCGATATTTATGCGAAAGATGGTAATTACTACGGTGCTCCAACACACTTGGGTGCATCAGTTGTTTATTACAATACGGAAATCATGGATGAAGCAGGCGTGGACATTGACACAATTGAAACCTGGGATGATTATGTTGAAGCTGGA
Source organism: Jeotgalibacillus sp. ET6 (assembly GCF_029667115.1). Taxonomy (GTDB): domain Bacteria; phylum Bacillota; class Bacilli; order Bacillales; family Jeotgalibacillaceae; genus Jeotgalibacillus. The sequence continues at coordinate 35,272 of NZ_JARUIU010000012.1, forward strand.
CAGGCTGTAGTAGAGGCTACAGGAAAACCGATGACAACGATTCCTGGAAACTGGTATGGAATCTGGCCTTTTGTTGCTCAAAAGGGATCTGATTTCTTTGATGAAAATGGAGAATTAACTTTAGATAATGAGGAAAATATTGAAACGCTTGAATTTATCAATGACCTGGTACACGAACATGAAATCGCAGAAATGGCTCCAGGCGGACAATATCATGCTGAAGAATTTTACGGCTTCATGAACGATGGCGGCCAGGCCTCCATTGTCATTCCAATGTACTACATGAAAGATTTTACGACCTATATGCCCGATCTAAAGGGGAAAATTCAGATACGGCCTATGCCGACATGGTCTGATTCAGATTACCAATCTGTAACGATGGGCGGAACGGGTACCGCTGTGACCAGCCAATCGGAAAATGTTGAGTTGGCAAAAGAATTCTTGTATTTTGCAAAGCTATCGAAAGAAGGAAATATCCAGTTATGGAGAGAGCTTGGATTTGATCCGCCACGCTTTGATGTATGGGAAGATGAAGCAATGCGTGAAGAGAATGTATACTACGAATATTTCCATGATGATATTTTTGATATCCTCTCAGAAATTAAAGATAACGTAGCGGGAATCCAATTGTCTGAATTCACACCGGATGTTTTGACGGAGATTGATTCTAACGTTATGCACAATGTGCTGACGGAACAGTCACACACACCTGAAGAAGCACTAAAAGAATCAGCAGATACTGTAAGACAGAAAATGGAAAGTGCTAACTAAACATGAGGCAGCGTGGGCAGTTTAGCAGTTTAGCAGCTGCCCAGCTACCTAATCTTATAAAGTAAGTAGGGATAAAATGTCTGGGTTAAATATTAAAAATAGTGAATATGTACATGAGACTCCAAATCAGAACCCTCCCCCTTCTGGCCGAAAGAAAAAAAATAACAGTCTCTTACGATTATTAAATTCTAAAAAAGTTGCACCGTACATTTTTGTTTTTCCATTTATTCTTTCCTTTTCAATTCTTACACTATATCCGACGATTCAAGCTTTTATTATGAGCTTTCAAAGAATTTTACCTGGTCAGGTTGAATTCATAGGCTTACAGAATTACGAAAGAATTTTCAATCAAACCTTTTATAAAGCGTTAGCTAACTCAACTATGTTTATGCTTCTAACCGTCATCATTTTAGTCACGATACCTATTATTCTGGCAATCTTGCTGGATTCAAATTTAGTAAAGTCCAAAACGTTTTTCCGTTCTGCCCTATTTATACCAGCCCTAACCTCAATCGTAGTTGCTGGTGTCATTTTCAGACTGGTTTTCTCAGAATCTGATCAGGCGATTGCCAATCAAATAATCGGCTTTTTTGGTTTTGATCCGGTCAGATGGCAATTTACTGCATGGTCTGGAATGTTCTTAATGGTCGGGATGGCTGCCTGGAGATGGATGGGAGTTAACGTATTATACTTTCTTGCAGGGCTGCAAAGCATCCCTAAAGAATTATACGAATCTGCGGAAATGGATGGAGCAAATCTATTCCATAAGTTTAGACATGTCACATTGCCCTTTCTTCAGCCCATCATCATTTTCGTCACAACCATCAGTATCATTGGCGGTTTCCGGGTGTTTGAAGAAAGTTATGTAATTTGGCAGGGTAATTCCCCGGGGAATATTGGATTAACTCTTGTTGGATTATTGTATCAGGAAGGGATTCAACAAAATGATATGGGGTTTGGTGCTGCCATTGGAGTCGTACTTCTCATTCTGATCTTTTTTGTCAGTATGATCTACCTGCTCGTTACGGGTGCATTTAAAAGAGGTGATGAGTAATATGAGAAAAAATAATATCTTCATTAAATGGATCGTCAATATCTTTTTCGTGTTTGTTGCATTGATTGCCTTGTTTCCTTTGATAAGCTTAATCGTTTCTTCTTTCCGCCCATCATCAGAATTGATGAGAAATGGAATTTCATTTTCATTTGTCTGGAGTGAGCTGTCACTCAGGAATTATATCCATATTTTCACGGAGTCCTCATCCTACTGGCAATGGTACGGAAATAGCTTAATTATCTCAACCTTAACAATTGTGCTTTCCCTCTTCTTTTCTTCAATGGTCGGGTATGCACTTGCCGTTTACAAATTTAAAGGAAGAACCATCATCTTCCTTTCTGTTTTGATTATTATTATGATCCCGTTTGAAATTTTACTGCTGCCGTTATATCAATTAATGATTAATTTGAATTTGATTAATACGTATACCGGCGTAATGCTTCCGTTAATTGTTGCCCCTGTAGCTGTGTTTTTCTTCAGACAATATGCCATGGGACTTCCGCTTGAATTAATGGATGCTGCGAGGATTGATGGATGCACCGAATACGGCATATTTTTCCGAATTATGTCGCCTTTAATGCTTCCCTCTTTTGCTGCGATGGCCATATTGCAAGGGTTAAACAGCTGGAATAATTTCTTATGGCCGCTGCTGGTCATACGGTCAAATGATTTATTCACTTTACCTATAGGACTCGCTACATTATTAACCCCATATGGGAATAATTACGACACGCTCATTGCAGGTTCTGTCATGACCATTATCCCGATCATCATACTCTTTATATTTTTCCAAAGGTATTTTGTTGAGGGACTGGCTTCCGGCAGTGTCAAGGGCTAAGGGAATGAACAAAGAGGAAGGTGTTAAAGGATGAATAGCCAATACATCGTGAATTCTCTGGACAAGATTCTGACATGGATCATGCGGTTCGTTCTTGTCAATTTGCTCTGGCTTTTTTACACAGTAATGGGGGGGATCGCAGGCGGGATTTTCCCCGCCACTCTCTCTGTTCTAAAGATATTCAGAAAATGGATTTTAGGCGATCTCGAGATCCCTATAAGAAAAACGTTTAAAGACGAATTTCGTAAAGATTTTGGCAAGGCTAACATGGTCGGATGGATCCTCACATTTGCAGGTCTGATTTTGTATGGAAACTATCTTGCTATTAAAAGTCTTGGTGAGATCAACACGATTTTTTTAGCTGCTTTTTATCTTTTAATTACGTTTTATATTAATCTAGTCGTGTGGTCTTTCCCTCAATTAGCGCATTATAACGGAGATATTAAACAATTTTTTAAAAATGCCATCATTATGGGCTTTGGAAAATTTCACTATACCATTGCAATAAGTTTTTATATTTTTGCAGTGTTATATATTTCATTAAAGTTTCCTGGTCTCCTTCCCTTTTTCACTGTGAGTTTAACTGTATTTGGATGGACCTGGATGTCTGTCCATTTGTTTCAAAAAAATGATACGAAAATGCAACAGCAATTATTGCCAGAGAGGTGAATAGAATGACGAATACAAATAAAGCCAAAATGATCATTGATAAATCGTTTAAGATTGCTGAAATTGATCGGAGAATTTACGGCTCATTTATTGAACAATTGGGCCGCGCAGTTTACGGGGGAATTTATGAGCCTTCTCATGCCACCGCTGATGAAGATGGTTTTCGCCAGGATGTTATTGAGCTTGTAAAAGAATTGCAGGTCCCGATTATACGTTATCCTGGCGGTAATATGCTTTCTGCATACAACTGGGAAGACGGAATTGGACCAAAAGAATCGAGACCGAGAAGACTGGAACTGGCCTGGAGATCTCTTGAAACGAACGAAGTTGGAACAGACGAATTTGCTGCATGGGCTAAAAAAGTGAATGCTGAAGTCATGATGGCAGTTAATCTCGGCACCCGCGGTATAGATGCTGCCAGGAATCTGGTTGAATACTGCAATCATCCGGGTGGTACATATTGGAGTGATTTAAGAAAAGAACATGGTTATGGGGATCCGCACGGGATAAAAGTCTGGTGCTTGGGAAATGAAATGGACGGTCCGTGGCAGATCGGGATGAAAACAGCCTATGAGTATGGCAGGCTTGCTGCTGAAACCGCAAAAGCAATGAAATTAGCAGATCCCTCTCTTGAATTAGTAAGCTGCGGAAGCTCAGGGTCCGGGATGGCAACATTTCCACAATGGGAAGCAGAAACACTCGAACATACGTATGAATATGCTGACTATATTTCGCTGCATCAATACTATGGAAATCGGGATAACGACACGGCTAACTATTTAGCCAGCACATTAGATATGGATAACTTCATCAAGACCGTCACTGCTACCTGTGATTATATGAAAGCAAAAAAACGCAGCAAAAAAACAATGAATTTAAGTTTCGATGAATGGAATGTATGGTTTCACTCAAATGATCAGGACAAGAAAGTGGATCCGTGGTCTTTTGCTCCAGCATTATTGGAGGATATTTACACATTTGAAGACGCCTTGCTCGTCGGCAGCATGCTCAATACATTATTAAAGCACTCCGACCGTGTTAAAATGGCCTGTATGGCACAACTTGTAAACGTCATCGCCCCTATCATGACGGAAACTGGCGGCGGGATTTGGAAGCAGCCGATTTTTTACCCATACTACTATACTTCTGTTTATGGACGCGGGACGGCCCTGCATTCCATTGTTGATTCTCCTAAATACGACAGTAAAGACTTTACAGATGTACCTTATTTGGATCAAGCGGTCGTTTTTAATGAAGAAAATGAAGAGTTAGTTATTTTCGCCGTTAATCGCCACTTGGAAAACCAATTGCTGACTGAGGTTGATATTCGATCTTTTGAAGACTATCAGCTGGTTGAACACGTGATACTCGAAAATGATGATCTGAAGGCACAAAATTCAATAAACGATCAAAAAGTTAAGCCTCATACCCGTTCAAAGTCATTTATTGAAAACGGAAATTTAACCGCAGTGCTGCCAAAGGCTTCATGGAATATGGTACGGCTTAAGAAACGAAAAGAATCTTAATCAGGTTTAAATGAGGCTGGGACAAAACTCAAAAAAGTTTTAAAAAAGAGGATGTATTTATTACTAGTAATAGGTGAGCGGAGCGGAAGGTGGCGACTCCTGCAGGATATGACGGTTGCTTGAGACCCCGAAAGGCAAAGCCTGAGGAGGGCTCAGCGCCGTCCCTGCGGAAAGCGTCCACCTGAAGCGAAGTGAGCCGGTCAAAGAGCTTGAGACACTTTTGTCCCATGCTCTTTTTATTTTACTCTTAGAATCAGTCAAATTTTACAGAAGACGTTAGCCACCCCGAAAAAAGGGAAGAGGATAAGTGGATATTTAATTTCACACTAACTAAAGGAGTGGAGATTATGAACAGCAGTCAATTTGATACGATGAAAAATGGGAAAGGGTTTATCGCAGCACTTGACCAAAGCGGTGGAAGCACACCGAAAGCTCTTGCAGCGTATGGAGTGATGGAGGATGCTTACACAAACGATGACGAGATGTTTGATCAGGTCCATGAAATGCGCACCCGTATTATTACTTCACCAGCGTTTGATTCCCGTCATATCCTTGGAACCATTTTATTCGAGCAGACGATGGACAGAGAAATCGAAGGAAAATATACTGCTGATTATCTTGCGGATAAAGGAATTGTACCGTTTTTAAAAGTGGATAAAGGACTTGCGGATAAGGAAAACGGGGTTCAGCTTATGAAGCCGATTGATGATTTGGATGAGACACTGCGCCGTGCCAACGAACGGAATATTTTTGGTACAAAAATGCGCTCTGTCATTCATGAGGCAAATCCAAATGGCATAAAAGCTGTCGTGGAACAGCAATTTGACGTCGCAAAACAAATCATAGCAGCTGACCTGGTTCCAATCATTGAGCCAGAAGTAGATATTAACAGTAAGGACAAAGAAAAATGCGAGGAAATTTTACATGATGAATTGATGCAGCAGTTAAATGCGTTAGCTGAAAATGAATTCGTCATGCTTAAGCTTACGATTCCTACGAAAAACAATGCCTATAAATCACTGATTGAACACCCTCGTGTCCTTCGTGTCGTGGCACTTTCAGGAGGCTATTCGCGCGATGAGGCCAATGAGAAGCTGAAGCAAAATGACGGACTGATCGGAAGCTTTTCACGTGCGCTCGCAGCTGATTTGCGTGCCAATCATTCCGGAGAAGAATTCGATGAAGCATTGAAAACTGCGGTTGAATCCATTTATGATGCTTCTGTTAATAAACACTAACATTTTAAAAATGAAAATTTAAAAAGAGCTTGGGACAAAAGTGTCTCAAGCTCTTTGACCGGTTCGGCTGCGCTTCAGGCGGACGCTTTCCGCAGGGACGGCGCTAAGCCTTTTCAGGGCAGGGCCCTGTAAAGTCTCAGCTTGCCGTCACATCCTGCAGGAGTCGCCACCTTCCGCTCCGCTTACCTCATACGATTAATAAATACTATCTCATATTTGTAACTTTGTTCCTGCACCAATAAGCAACAGAAAACCTAGCTCTTAGCTTCTGTTTAACGACTGGGTTAAAAGAACGGGTACTTTTCCCTCGATAAAGCTAGTCCATTATAGACCAGTAGGAAGGTTTTACCTTGTATTTATAATCAAAAACAAACGGTGCGTCTACTCCCCCGCCTTCCGTATATTGAGAAGCACGATCAGTTAACCACGTATGGTTATCCGCAATCCCCCAAAACGTAACACTGCTGAGGTCCGCATCTATTTCTTCATATAATTCGAATAGTTGATCATAACGGTCAGCCTGGCTTATGAAATCCTCTGCTGGAATCGCATCGTGTGTTGGATAAGCGTTATCTGGCGGCCAGCCGTATAAACTAACATCCAATTCAGTGACTTGATTATCTAACCCCATCTCACTAAATAGTTCAAAAGAAGTTCGTGTATCTTCAATCGAAGGCCAGCCAATCTGAATATGTGCCTGATGTCCAACACCATCAATCGGAACACCGTCTGCTAACAAGTCAGCAACGAGACCTGCCAGAGCATCTCTTTTATTTGGTACTTCAGTATTGTAATCATTAATGTACAACTTGGAATCAGGTGCTGCATATTTTCTTGCCGTTTCAAATGCTACTTTAATATAGTCTGTGCCGGTAATTTGATACCATGGGGAGTTTCGTATAAATCCGCCGTCGTCAATTGCTTCATTCACAACATCCCATGAATCTACATCATGTTTGTAGCGCTTCACAACGGTTTTAACATGTGTTTCCAAACGATTTAGAAGCAGTTCTTTATTTTCCGCACGCTTTTGTTCATCTGTTTCATCCACCATCTTATTTCCATCCTCATCAATGAAAAACCAATCTGGCACCTGGCTATGCCATACCAGGGTGTGAAAACGCAGTTCCATATCGTTTTTACGGGCGAACTTAACTATTTTATCTGCTGCCTCCCAGGTAAATTGTCCTTCTACAGGTTGAAGAGATATTGGCTTCATCGCATTCTCGGCTACGATACTATTATAATGATGCTTTAAAATTTTCCCTTGCCTGCCTGTTAAATGCTGGGGTTCAACTGCAGCACCGAGATCAAATTGACCTTCATAGCGATCAGCCATGGAAGGCACCTGCCAGGCGAAAGGCGTATGATTTCCATTCCCTTTTCGCCCTTCTTTATCAATTTCTCCTTTATGAGGATTCCCGTGACCTTGAGCAGCTGCAGAACCTGATAGTAATAAAGTTAAGGCTAGTCCCGAAACGATCGGTTTTCTTAGAACATTCAGCATGTAAAAAACTCCTTTGTCAGGTGAATTTTTAATCTTGAACAATCATTTGAAAAATAGGAACGACCCTCCTTGTTTAAAATTGGACTAGATATAGGAGCTTTGAAAGGGCTTACATTAAACGATAAATTTTTTTCTTTACATCTTATTACATTTTTATTATACCAATCTTATCTTTGTTTGGATATACAACAAACTAAATAGAACTAAAAATGATCGTATGGTCTTAGTTATCGTCTACTCTATTAAAATTAGTAGCGCTTTTCACACAAAGAGAGCGGCTCAGTCCAGCCGCTCTCTTTTTCCTGCTATGAATAAATCTTTCTTCCCTTTACATCCTCTACACCTGATTTACGGTAAAAGTACGTATTAATAACATCCCTCCACTCTTTAGAATGGGCAAGCTGCTCCTCAAGGCGGTTTTGCACATGATGAAAACGATATGAATCCACTTTATCCTGCAGCCGATTCCAGCCTGCAAGCACCGCTTCGACTTCTTCCACTCCCTCAAAATGAGTATTGTAAATGTGCTGAATAACCGTATCTCCTGATTTTAATTTATGACTATATGGAACGTGATGAAAAAAGAGGACAAGCTCATCTGGACAGCTCTTTAGTGACTCGTATATTTCATAATTGGGTGAGAGATATTGTCCTGTGAATCCCGTTCCGCTTTTTTGTGTCCGGTTTACACCAGTGCCATCTCTATTGGAATAGTGATACGTTCCCCAGGCAGAAAATTCATAGCCTTCGATATCTGGTCCGTAATGATGGTTTGGTGCGATCATCCAGCCGACACCAAGTGGAGATGTGTATTTTTCATACGTTTTCCAAGATCCCATCAGCATTTCTGAAACCGTCTCTACTACTTCCCTGTCATTGCCGAATGTTAAACGGACTGCTTCCTCTGTTATTTGTTCAGTAGTCAGGTCGGGATTCCAGGTGAGCCGCCCGTATCCATAAAGATTGGCCTGAGCCAGTGTATGGCCTGTCCAATTGGCATCATTTCCTATATTTGAAACAGCAGCGATTCCGCAGTGCGTTTGGGAAATCAGCGAGCCGCTGACAATATCCTTTACCTGCGACCCCTTCCCTTTTGCATACGTATCAAAGTTTAAAACTTCTTTCCATTGCGGTATGAGGTAACAAAGATGCCGCTGTTGTCCGGTGTATTCCTGAGCGATCTGAAATTCAATCATCTGATTGGTCCTTTGAAGTCCGCCAATAAGCGGAGAAACCGGCTCCCGCACTTGGAAATCCATTGGACCATTTTTGATTTGAAGAACGACATTTTCACGGAAGTCGCCATCAATCGGCATAAAGTGGTCATAGGCCGCTCTCGCTCTGTCTGTTTCCCGATCCCGCCAATCCTGCTTGCAATTGTAGACAAAGCAGCGCCAGATCACGATCCCTCCAAATGGTTCAAAGGCTTCCCCAAGCATATTCGCGCCATCTGCATGATTTCTGTTATATGTAAACGGCCCTGGCCGGTTTTCTGAATCTGCTTTTACTACGACTCCACCAAAATCAGGAATATAGTCGTAAATTCGTTCAGCCGTATTTCTCCACCACTTTCTTACATCTTCATCAAGCGGGTCAGCGGTGTCCAGGTCTCCAGTGGTAATAGGGCTTGCGTAATTAGCAGAAAGAAATGTTTTGATGCCGTATGCCCGAAAAATAGACGCCACCTTTTTTACATTGGGCAAAAACTTTTCCGTCACAAAATCCGTTTCATTTTGGTGAACATTCACATTGTTGATGGAAATAGCGTTGATGCCTGTTGAGGCCAATAAACGGGCATAATCTTTAATTCGTACTAAATTTCGTGAAAACCCAAGGTCCTTATAAAAGATGGACTCCCCAGCATACCCTCTTTCAACACTATTATCGCTGTTATCCCATTGATTGATCATTCTTAGCTGATTGACAGGAGATTCAGCAAGGTGAAGTCCTGATACGTTTTTTTCCATTTGGATGAGACGAAGCAAATGAAACACTCCGTACAGCAAACCCTTATCACAATAACCCACCACATACATGCGATTGTGCTCCTGATGCAGAATATATCCCTCTGGTCTTAATTCGTCAGTTGAAAAACCGTCAGGCAGGATCTCCTTTTCGTCCTTTGTTGCGAAAATGATTCCTGCCTTGTCCCCTCCGTGCAAAACGATTTTTGGCTGTGTGCCTGTCATAGAAAACAACGCCTGACTTATTTCATTCAGAGCCGAAGTACGAATTTCTGATAAACCAGTCAAGGCAACTTCCTCTAAAAAAAGACGACTTTTGTCTATGTACTCTTTTTTTACCGGACTATATTGAAGCCAAGCCTTATAACTGCTCGTTTGTTCTTTTTCTATATCATCATTAATCAGACTTGCAGATGGTTCAAACAACATCATTGAACAGTCTCCTTTTATAAGAGTTGATTTGATTTGCATCTTTTTCAAAGATGAAGTGTGCTGCCTTTACCCGTTTCCTGACCTGTAGTTTCCTTCTTTTGTTCCTTATAAATAAAATAATCAAAGTCTGCTTCTTTTCTGCCGCCGCTGAGATCCTGACAGGCCATCCCTACAAATGTGCCCGTAAAACGCACCTGCTTGGCAGAGTCGTCTGACATATGTGTGATATCAATTAAGGGACCTGCCTGCTGCCAATCCTCGTCATGCTGACGGTAATAGAATGCAAGCATGCCGTCCTGAACCTCACCCCTAAGCTTCACTTCTTCCTGATCTTTTAATGGAATAAACGCTTCTGTCAGTTCGTCGTATTCTCCGTATTTCGTCTGGATGATGCCAAGACATTTCCCTGCTTCTTCACGATGCGTGATATGCAGGTACACATGATCAATCGTATCGTAATAAAATAGGAGGCCGGCCATTTGCTGAAAATGCTCCGGTTCAAATGCGACAGAGGTTTCCACTTCAATTTTAAATGCCTGCTGGCGGCGGGCGATTATACTTTGCTCGTGCATTGAGCTTAACGATTCTCTACCCTTCAGACGCAAATACCCCGGTCGTTCAGATAGCGACATCCAGGAGGAATCCATGGGAACACGAAGAGAATTCCACTGGCTGCCCAGCGTTTCCCCGCTAAAATCGTCTGCTGCAGGCTCAGGTTCAAATGGATGCTCCGGAAGATCAGGCCCTTGCACAACGACTTCCGGTGACTTTGAACCGTGCGAAAGCCGAAGCCAGCCGTCGTCCGTCCAATCACAGCGCTGGATAAAAGTCTCGCGTCCCAATATGCAGCGCTTATCCTTTAATGGACGCCCGCCAAGGTGAACAAGATACCATTCCCCATTCTGCGTCTCCACGAGGCTGCCATGTCCCGCCTTTTGAATGTCAAGGTGATCTTTTCCGGCTGAAGTAATTAAAGGATAATCTTCATCCACTTCGTAGGGTCCATCAATCGTTTTTGAGCGCGCCAATGTCGCTGCATGATTATATTCTGTACCGCCCTCTGCCGTTAATAGATAGTAATAGTCACCTTTTTGATAAAGATGTGGACCTTCAGTCATTCTCAAATCCGTTCCTTTGAAAATATTTTTAACCGGACCTACCAGTTTTTTCTCCTGTGCAGAATACTCCTGAAGGACAATCCCGCCAAATGAGTGGTTTCCTTTCCGGTAATCCCAGATCATATTAACAAACCACTTTTTTCCGTCTCGGTCATGAAAAAGCGAGGGATCAAAACCGCTGCTGTTTAAATAAACAGGCTCAGACCAAGGTCCTTCAATCGATTCTGCGGTTACTAAATAATTGTGAGTATCTTTATAAGCACCATGCCACGATTTTACGTCTGTGTATATTAAATAAAACAGACCGTCCTGATAACTGAGACACGGAGCCCAAACTCCGCCGGAATTAATATTCCCTTTCATATCCAGCTGGGATTTTCGTGAAAGCGGACTGGAGATAAACCGCCAGTTTTTCAAGTCCTTTGAATGGTGAATCCTGACTCCAGGAAACCATTCAAATGTTGATGTGGCGATGTAGTAGTCATCTCCTACACGCAGAATGGAAGGATCGGGGTGAAAACCGGGTAAAATTGGATTTGTAATGCTTGTCATTATTTTCTCATCCTTTCAAAAAGTACTTGAATAAGTTTTAACGTTTTTAAACATGGAATTTTATTTTAGGATTGCTGAAACGAATGAACGTAATTGTAAAAATAGTGCGGGTACTTTTCTGCAATGGTTCCTTTTTCAAAATCGACAAGGTGAAGATGAGCCTCCATCAGTTCCTCAGCATCCTCTGCTTTTTTCTCAGTAATCATTTTAAAGATTTCAATATGCTGATTGACGATAACCTTCCAATCCAATCCTTCAGTGTGCAGCCTGAGCATGCGCAGCCGGATAAACTGTGTATTCATATGCTGAATCAGCTCCCACGTCCTGCCTTTATTGCATCCTTGAAAAAGAAGCCTGTGAAATTCTTCATCCAGCTCAAACATTCTTGTGAAATCCTTTTGAATACTGAATTCCTGCATGGCCAAATTGGTTTCCAGCTTAAGCAGGTGGTCATCATTGAAGGATCTGCATGCTTCTGAAACAATGGCCTTCTCCAGCTTTTCACGGACAAACCGCCCCTCCTCCACAAGATTCATATCGATTCTTGATACAAGCGTTCCACTTTGAGGAATAATCTCTATCAGCCCATCCTCTGACAGCTTTAAAAATGCTTCTCTTACAGGCGTCCTGCTTACATCAAATTTCTTTGAAATCTCCATCTCTGAAATCTTGGTCATCGGCTCAAGTTTTAAGGTTAAAATCTCCTGTTTCACCTTTTCATACACAGAGTCTCTAATTGACATTTTTTTCTTTTTTTGTCCGATCACATAAACCTCTCCATTGCTCTGCTTATTTTTTTGCTCACACAGTATCTGAATAGGGACTTTCCATTTTTGAAGGCGTTTGACCAGGATAAATCATGATTTTCACACTGTTATCCTTCTGATGTTCAGCAATTTCAAGCGCCTCTTTTATTCGATCAAGGGGAAATGAATGGGTGATCACTTCATTCAGCTTGCTTTTTCCGCCAGCAAGTGCACGAATCGCTTTTTCGTATACATTTGCATATCTGAAAATGCCGAACAGATCCAGCTCTGAATCAATCACATGATTTAAATTTACAGGGATCGTTTCTTCCTGCGTCATGCCGATAAAAACGACTCGCCCTCCCCGCTTAACACAATGAACAGCTTCGCCCATTGCAAACCGGTTTCCCGAGGTTTCCACACAAATGTCCGCACCCTCTCCATTCACAACCTCCTTTATCCTCTGCGGTATAGTCTCCGCTGAAGGATCAAAAACCTGATCAACACCCATCTCCAGTGCAAGCTGACGACGCGCAGGCACCACATCGCTGGCGTAAATAGTTGTTACGCCAAAAGCCTGAGCGGCCTGAACAGCCAGTAAACCGATCGGTCCAAGTCCACTGATAAAAAGAACATCTCCTGCCTTTACATTTCCCCTGGACATGGCATGGAACCCGACTGAAAACGGCTCCAGCAAAGCCCCTTCCTCATAGGTCATTTCTTCAGGCAGCTTGTAAGCAAAATCACTTCGCACTACTGCATATTCTGCCCACGCTCCATCAAAAGGAGGGGTGGCCATAAATTCTACATCCGGACATAAATTATATCTCCCGGACTTACAGTAGCTGCATTTTCCACATGCAACGCCAGGTTCAATAGCTACCCGGTCTCCAATTGACAGACTGGACACGTTTTCTCCTGCTTCCACCACGTCGCCTGCTGCCTCATGCCCTAAAATAATTGGTTCTTCAACCACATATCTGCCAATCCTGCCATGTGAGTAATAATGTACATCAGATCCACAAATACCAATGCAATGAATTCTAATCAGTACTTCGTCAGGACCAGGAACTGGCCGTGTAACCTCTTTTACAGCAATTTCATAGGGCTTTTCCAATACTGCAGCTTTCATTTTTTCTGCTATCATTTTTACCTCCTGTTTTCTGAACAATTTATTTACACTCTTAAATGGCTTACGGTTTCAGCAAAGTAAGCCCTTACAAATTCATAGTATAACTAGTATACTAGTTATCAACGCAGAACAAAACCGTTTTTATTTATCTATTTTAAATATTCACAAAATATTTTTAAGTAAAGGCTTTTTAGAACAAAAAAAGAAGTCCTTTCAGACTTCTTTTATCGTCTTTATTCTTCCTGCTCGTCCTTCAGTTTTTCCATTCGCTCTGCCCACTCGTTAATCTCTGCATCAATGCGGTCTGCTTCTTCTTCCACATCCGACAATTTTTCTTCTTTCTTGTCCTGTATCAACTCTCGTTTGAGATCATCCTGAGCATCTATCAGTTCTGTTGCTTCCTGGGCAGTTTCTTCTGATATGATTTCTTCATTTTTCATTACAGTAACCGCTCTTTTCAAGCGTGCTTTTTCCCGATCCAGCGCAAACCCTAAACTCATGGCCGTATCATTAATCTCAAGCTTCTGAAACGGCAAAGCAAAGCCGGTCCTTGGAGAAGATAAGGTTTTATTTAGAATTTCCATGTCACTCGGAACCCAGGTTTTTCGCATACTATTTTGAAGCTCTTCGGCAGTATCTGCGCCTAAATATTCTCCTGAGCCAGCCTCTGCTACTTTCTTCAGCTGTTCTTCTGACTCCGCATCTACAGAAAATCCAATAATGTTAACCGTGCGATCTTCTCTGTCCTTCACCAAAGCTGCCGCCTCTGCTATCGGATCTCCGCCGCAGGTCTCCATCCCATCGCTGACAACAAACACAGTCAATTTTCCTTCATACTGACTGCTATCTTCCCTGGCAGTCTTTATTGCTTCAGCTAAAGGAGTCCACCCTTTTGCTTCAATATTACTTACCGACTTATAAAATGCCTCTTCATTATATGTTCCCATTGGAACCGTTTCATCAATAACAGAACAGGAAAGCTCACGATCTTCATCTTCCTGTGTTCCTTCATGTCCGTACACATAAAGCGACACCTCACTCGCAGCACCAATGGTCTTGCCAAAATCAAGTACAGCATCTTTTGCCACCCGCATTTTCTGTTCTCCACCTGCTTCTAAAAGCATACTGGAACTGGCATCCAATAAAATCATGGCGTGAGCAGGCGGTTCTTCTCCTTCCTGGGAAGCTTTCATTTCTTCTGGCTCAGGTAAAAGCGGAGCTGAAAAACTTGGCTCTAATGCTTCCAATTTTTCAGCCAGTGTTCCTACCGCCCCATTACCGAGATAATAGTGAAGTTCCGCAAGCAGGCGCTCTGCACTCTCCCACTCTTGCTTTTCGTTCATTTGGGCTATAAATTCCTCTTCAATTCCATCTAGAGGGTTGGCCGAGGCAAAAACATTTGTTTCCTTTTCATATGTAAAATCGCTGGTCAGTTTTCCGCTTGAAACGGCTGTTAAATCCTCGAACGTTTCAGCAAGAGGAACCGTTTCACTCCTGTTTGCATCCTGGTTGTCAGCTACTGTCTTCCCATCTTCTTTCTCCGGTACGTCTTCCATTACTTCTTCTGTCGGCTCGCTTGTTTCTTCTTGTACTTGCGCTGTGTTCTCACTTTCTTCACTTGTGCAAGCCGAAAGCAGTGCTGCAGCAAATAAAAGGTACATCCATTTTTTCATTACTTCCGCCTCCAATCTTTTCTATATACGGTAAATGATCCATATTTGTTTCAACTTTTCATTAAAACATCTGAATAGTCTATTATTTTTGACTAATATAGTTTGAAATGCGATAAATGAGAGAGTACGTTCTAATTGAACTTGAATGAAAGAGGTGCTGTACATGACTGCTAAAAAACCGAAAGAAATCAGTGCAGACGGATCCTTTAAACGTCAAACGAACCGCTTTACTACTCCTTTTGGATCAAATGAAGGCGACCTGCCTGTTGAAAGCGGACGATACCGTCTTCTATGGTCCCCTGCCTGTCCATGGGCGCACCGTGCCGTCATCGTTCGAAAGGTGCTGGGGCTCGATGACGCCATCAGCTTAGGCACTGCAAGTCCGATGCGACCGGCAATCGGCCGTGTGGATTGGGAATTTTCATTAGATGAACACCACCGTGATCCTATTCTTGATATTCAATATGTCAGCGAGGTGTATTCCAACGCTGATCCGGACTATGAAGGACGGCCAACCGTACCCGTGATGGTGGATATGGAGAGCAAAAAAGCGGTTAACAATGATTTCACTGACAATAACAAACATGAAAAAACCGTCTAAACCCTTTAGTATCAAGGTTTGAGACGGTTTTTTCTATTTTTCATTTTTAGTGTTAAAGTGAGTCTTCGCGATCAGCTGGGACAAAATTCAATTGAGACAACCGTTCTTTATACCAACCTTTCGCAAGACGAGCAAAGAGAAATGGTAAATAAAATGGATACAGATCGTTCTCCTCATACGAATGAAGAAGGATGAACAAGAATGGATGTACCCTTTCGTTCGTAGCCAGGTTACATCCATCTATCATACGTTTCTTTCCGTGCCTGGTTAAACAACCGACTATATAGTTGAGTCGTTGCGGGCCGCTGATGCCCGAGCAACTCTTGAATGCATTCGAGCGGCATCCCTTTTTGGGCGAGGTGTGTGGCAAACGTATGCCGCAACATATGCGGAATCACACGAAAACCTAATTGTGTTGAATACGCTTGGAAGTTGGCATTTATTTTTTGACGGCGTAAACGGTTGGACGCCGCTTGATTGATGAACACATAAGGCAACGCATCTGTCCGGCTCTTTAAATACGCCGTCAGATAGTGAAGGCTTTCCAGGCTGATCAATACGATTCGGCCTTTGTTTCCTTTACCTTCCGGGATATGAATGCTTCGTTCCGTTTCATTAATATCTTCTTTATTCATCGCGACAAGCTCACTTACCCGAACCCCCGTCGCTACAAACACTTCGATGATTGCACGTTCCAACAAACTATGTTGGACACATGCACGGAGCTGCGCAAGTTCAGGTTTCGTCAAGTAGGTGGGAACTTTATCGGGGATTTTCGGGTACGGAATATGCTCTACGGGATCCTTGGTAATCAAACCTTCTTCCATACAATACTTATAAAAAGTTTTTACCCCTATTAACTTAGTGTACACAGTCAACGGTTTGTACCCTTTTTCCTCTAACAGCATCAACCAGTTTCGAACGTCCTTTCGGGTGATGTCTTCAAAGGGTTTCTCCATCTGTTCGAGTAGTTGGCGGATGTTAAATTCGTAACCTCGGATCGTTTTGGGTACCAATTTCAGCTGATAATCGATTTTAAATTGTTCAATATAGTCTATCGACATTATTCTCCCCTCTTTCTTATCCCATATACCTTCTATATAAATGAATCAATTTCCATTTAGGAATACGCGCATAAATTTTCGTCGTCTGTAAGTTCGCATGACCAAGTTCATCTGCGATAAAATCAAGTTCTGCACCTTTGGTTAATAATTCTGTCGCAAATGTGTGGCGAAAGCGATGGGGGTATAGTGAATCCTTAATTCCAGAAGATTTTCCAAGTCGGTTAATGATTTTTCGCATCCGGGAAATGCCAAGCCTTGTTCCTATTCTCGAAACTACTAATGCAGGATGTTCTTCTCCCTCCATCGCTTCCATCTCCCAATACCGTTCCAATAAGAGCGCACACGTTTCGGAAAAATGCACCTCTCGAATCTTTCCTCCTTTCCCCTTCACACACGCTGTTCGATTGTCTAACTCCACATCCCTTTTATCCAGTAGATGGAGTTCACGTATGCGGCAGCCTGATGATAGTAGGAATTCGACGATCAACCGATTGCGAAGTGTTTCCTTTTCTGCACTTTGACGTACTTTTGCCAGTTCTTCTTTTTCAAGATACCTCGGCAAAGGGCTTGGTTCCCTCATATACCACCTGGTCTTGATAGGAATCCTCTCCATGTAGCCTTCATCCACGCAAAACGTGAAAAAAGAAGCTAGTATCGATAACCGACCGTTCACCGTTGAGGCTTGGACTATTTTTTGTTGTTGAATGACCCACTGCAAGATTTCATCAAAAGAAACGGTTGAAAAATCTTCTGTTCTCTGGAGAAAATAAGTTTCTAACGTGCGTCTATACAGTTGAATTGTCAGCTCACTCATATTCGCAATCTTCATCGCTAATAAGTACTCATTCACAACTTCTTTATTTGTCATGTTGCAAAAAGCTTTATGCGTCTCCCAGTACTTTTCTGACGGTTTATTCTCCTTCCAGAAATAAAGGATGGGCGATTGAGCCATGTAATTTTTACGAACACAAAAGAAATAAAACGAACGTAAAATTGCTCTATAGTTAGTGGGCGTTCGAGTGCTCCAATCTTGATTTTGCATGGATAACCAGTCGTCAATTTGTCTACGATCCACTTGAGAAAAATGAACAGGGTTATGACCAAAAAACCGTTTTAGAATGATCCCATATTCAACAATTGTTTTTTTCATTCGCTTCTTGTTTTTAAGATAGAGTAAAAACTCATTGATTACGGCCTTATTCTCTGCAACATAAAATCGTCCTTTTACTTCCCAGTAGAGATCGGTGGCTTCGGCAAACTTCCTTTTGGTACGGAGTGGTGTGTCCTCCAAAATTTCTTTATCCCAACAATATCCATAGAAGGTCCGGAGTGTACTCCAAACACTTTTCATCATCGTCTCGTTGTACTGTTGCTGAAGATCAGTCATCCTCTTCTCGATTTCTTCCAGCGTGAGCTTACTTATCGATTTGTCCATCTCTTTGAAGAATCTTTGTAAACAAGTCCTCATATGGACAATCGTATACTCGGTTCTTCCTATCGTTTTCAGATGAAGCAAGAACTGATTCGCGACCCGTTGATTGTCTGGATTTGGAAAAATGATCTTCAATTCCCAATAACATTCTGGGGTCGATACGACCTGTAGATTCGTGTTGAGTGGAAAGTAGTCTAGATGCTGTTCTTGAACACAAAAGTTATAGAAGGCGCGGATTGTTTTAAGATAATCTTTCACAGTTCGCTCTTTTTTGTCCTTTCTGTGTTCTGTAAGCCACGCCTCGATATCTTCTTCAGTCAAAGAATGATACGAAACTGGATGGTCTAAGAAAAAGGATTGTAAAGTAGCCCGGTAGCGCGTCAGAGTTTGTGGACTTTTAGTTATCTCTTTTAAACTCCTTAAAAATAAATTGAGGATGTTGTGAGTGTCTTGCGACAGCCCTTCACAATTCACCTCCCAATATTCTGCCATCTCTGTACCTCCTCATTCTTACTGTTGATACTGATCATACTGTTTCTTTCGTTCGTGATTTCTTAATCGTATATAAATTCTGGTGCTATTGATATTGGAATGGCCTAGCAGTTCTTGAATATATGAAAAATCCATTCCTTTATCTGCTAAGTTTGCAGCGAACGTATGTCGTAACGTATGCGGACTCACTTTAAATCCAAGTGTTTCGGAGTACTCCCGAAATTTCAGTTGGACTAATTTGTCACTTATCGGTTTTCCTTTAGCATTTGAAAACAGATACTCACTGCCATACGATCGTGTATCTAAGTACCGTTTCAAACGTTCTGCACACGAATGACTAAAGAGCACAAACCGTGCCTTATTTCCTTTTCCTTTTCGGATCCAAATCTGTCGAGTATCCCATTTGATATCTTCAAGTCGAACCTGCAGCAATTCATTTATTCGCACACCTGTTGCATAAAGTATTTCGATGATGGCGCGATCCCTCGGATCGTTCATTGAGTATTCCTGTAGCATGGCAAGCTGTCTTTTTGTTAAATAACGGGGAAGGGAATCTACTTTTTTCGGAGTATTAACTTTCTTGGTTGGATTCTTAGTGATTTTGTTTTCCTCTATACAATAGCGATAGAAGGATTTTAACGCACTTAATTTTAGTCGAATGCTGCGTGGTTGAAGTCCCTCCTGGTTCATAGTTTCTAACCAGTTTCGAATATCTCTTGCATGGACTTCATCATAGTTTTTTGGGCAAACCGCAAAGAATTGAGATAATGCTATGTTATATGCTCGGATGGTCTCCGGACTGAATTGATTAAAATTATCTAAAAAAAATTCTTGTATAACTTTTTGATTCACATTTCTCACCCCATGATATTTTGATAGGTTAACTTCATTACTTCTGTTGGGATTTGTGCATATATACGGGTAGTATTCAAATCAGCATGTCCCATTACGTCCGCAATGAACTGTAAATCTGCACCTCTTGCCAACATATTTGTCGCAAAAGTATGTCGACACATGTGAGGATGAAAAGACTGGACTAATTCTGCTTGTACACCAACTTTTTTTAATACTAAATGAATACCAGACACCTGCAGTCCATTACCAAACCTGTTCATGAATAAGGGGTCTGTAGGCTTTGCTGAACGCCTTTCTAAATAGTTGCTCAACACAAGGTCGCATTCCTCCGAAAAATAGATGCGTCTGATTTTTTGGCCCTTCCCGGTTACATCTACATACTGCCTATCAAAATCGATATCCTGAACACGTAAATTCACTACTTCTGATACGCGACATCCCGTTGAAAACAGAAACAGTAGAAGCGCACGATTGCGGACGGACAAGTGTTCGGAAGTTACCTTCACACGCGCATATTCAAACTCATCCAGGTATTTCGGTAACGCTTTTGGTATTTTGGGTCTCCAGCGTTTTTTCATCACTGCCTTTCCCATATACTCTTCATCTAGACAAAAGGAAAAAAAGGTTGAAAGAGCTGATATGTAAAGATCAATGGTTCTCGGTTTCTTATCAAGCGAGAAAATATCTAACCAGCCCCGCACATCTTCACTAGTTAAATCTTCTATCGGTATCAGGCATTCTCGCAAAAATTGCTCCATTATTCTTCGGTATTTCGTGATGGTTGCAGCTGCTTTATTTTCCACCTTTAGACTTAACAGATACTCATTTAAAATTTGTTTACTTTCTTTAGAAACTTTCTCATGAGTACTGATCCAATATTGATTTGATGCTGCCAATGAAGTCACTCCTTTCTTTGTATATTTGTAGTTCCATTGTTTACAAAAATCATAGTTTCAATACATTTCTTACTAAATTGCTTCAGTTAAGATAGGATCACAAGCACCTAAAAAAACTATATTTTACCAAAAATAATAAGAACCCTAAATTCATTTTAGGGTTCAGGAGGATATTAGTATGAAACTGTTTCAACTCAAGAGCAAAGCTCACGGAAACGAAAGATTAGACGAATTCTTGGAATAATACGTCACAACCGCGCCACGAAAATGATATATAAGGATTGCTAGTTGGTAAGAAAAGCGACCTTGAAATTTGTTCAGGAGATTAAACAAGACATCATCCTGCAAACCCTGCTGACACAATGCAAAGAGGAAAAGGAACGCGAGCAAGATGAATAGGCAGAGATGATAAAGTTTTTGAAGGAATGGCAAGAGGAACTCCTGAGCAAATTCGTATTGATCCTTTCATTTTTAACTTACTCTTCCATGTCACCCATACCGCAGAAGGACCTTTCCCTTCTAAATTCTATTTGACCGCCTGTACTTTAAACGCCGGTGTGTATTGGATAGAGCGATCAGATACGGAAACTGTATTTGGGTTTGCCTCCAAGAGTCGTCGCTGGTGTTCGTTATAAAAAATCCTACTCATATAAACCTATCCCGTTCAACTAGACGTATTCAGTAAACCGAGAGCTGAAAATAGAAAGAACCCCAAAATGTTGGCGCTTTTTAAAGTGTCTACCATTTGGGGGTCAGTTCACTTGCAAAAATTAGGGATTAGAGTTGGGGCATGCCATTCAGCCTCTTGCTGAGGAATTATAATTTATGAAAAGAATATAAACATAATTTCTTATAATAAAAGGACCGACTCTGAGAGTCGGTCCTTTTTTCTATAGCATGTATTCCTGTCAGATCCAATAGTTCCCTCAAGTTTACTGGTCAAAAAGGAGTTTGTTAAGCGATATCAGTTGGTGTTTTTGAAAGACTTAATCCTTCACTTACCATTTTCAATAGATGATTCTTATTATCTGGATGACATGCAATTAAGTAAGGCTCTTTGTTCATACCGGTAAATTCATTACCTTGAAAATCAATGACAATGCCTCCTGCCTCTTTGACCATGAGTATACCAGAATATAAGTCATCACCTGCTGAGTTATAAAGTATAATTCCATCGATATCTCCTTTAGCCAGCATGCACCATTGTAAAGTTGGTGCCCAAAGTCTCATCATCCTCTTACAATTTAAATCAATGTGTTGTCTTAGTTCAACCGCTTTTTCTTCGTTCTGTACAACATGCCCCTGTATCCATCCAATATTAAATCGTTTAGTATTTTCCCTTTTTTTAATATTTAATAAATTATCATTGCAAAAGGTGCCTTCAT
Organism: Jeotgalibacillus sp. ET6; assembly: GCF_029667115.1. Taxonomy (GTDB): domain Bacteria; phylum Bacillota; class Bacilli; order Bacillales; family Jeotgalibacillaceae; genus Jeotgalibacillus. The sequence continues at coordinate 57,217 of NZ_JARUIU010000012.1, forward strand.
TTAAACTAGATACAAATAAACGATTTACCATCGGTTCATATATCACTCCAAGAACAGGCTCATTCTTATACATTAATGTAATAGAAGAGGAGAAAACCGGGAATCCAATTGCGAAATTATTAGTCCCATCTAAAGGGTCGATTAGCCACAGCCAGTCACTTTCCTTTCCATTATCACCTGCTTCTTCACTGTGAATTTTGTGGTCAGGAAATACACGACTTATTTCTTTTAAGATTATATCCTCGGATAAAAGATCCACCTCAGTAACCATATCCCCATAGTCGCCTTTCTCTTCAAACCTAATGATATGGTCAAATCGATTCTTTGCTACTTTTCCTGCTTCAATAATCACATTACTTGCTAATACCTTCGCTTGTCTTAGTATTTCTTCCATGCTGCACCCCTTGTTTAATTTAGTATCCTTAGTGAACTCAATTATTTCACTTCTAACCGTAATTCTTCTTTAGCGTGATCATCTTCTCGGTAAAAACTCTTTTTAGTAGGCTTTAGTACTGAAATTGAAAAAATAATAGATAACAGTAACATGACCAGGGCCAAAGTGACGATGGTAAATCGTAAAGAAACAATGTCCGCTATTACCCCAATACCTAAAATAAAACCTACTTGGACAGCACTTTGGATTAACTGGTAAATGCTTGTAACTCTTCCCATTATATCAACAGGAACATTGTTTTGGTAGAAGGTCAGGAATCCTGCATTTAGAAGTACATTAAAGAACCCTAACACGACAAAACCAACTACTATGGACGTAAATGACCAGGAAAATGCATAGATTACATAACCAAATGTCATCATAATTAATCCAATCGTCATCATATAACGAAGTGAAAATGCATTTGAAAAAACTGACAGTATTATGGCCCCTGTAATAGAACCAATTCCAGTTATACTAATTAGTAAACTATAATCAAATTCAGATAGGCCTACTACTCGTTGAGTAAAGACGACTTCTTGAGCATCCATAGCAAAGGAAAAGATCATAATCATAATAAAACCCAGATAAATAAAAGAGACATATTTATTGTTTGCCATGAATTTCTGAACAATCGTAAAGTCGCGTATCACTTGTGCGATGGTCAATGCCGGAATCGTTTCTTTATCAATATTTTCTTTTTCAGGTAGTAAAAAAAGTAAAAAGGCTGAATACAGAAAAAACATAGCATTTAGCCACAAGGTTGTTTCAACAGAGGTTAACAAGATTAGCGATCCTCCGATTGCTGGTCCGATAATAAATGCCCCTGAACTAGCAAACGATTGAATAGAATTAAAGCGCTTTCTTTTTTCTTTAGGGACTAGAATAGCAACATACGTCATTGAAGATGGTGTAAAAAATGCTTTTGCTACACTTAGAGCAACTAAGATTCCATAGATAACGCCCATGTTTGGTGCGAAAGGGATTAAGCAGATAAAAATAGCTCTGACTATGTATGTTATAATCATTACTTTTCTCTTACTACGATAATCAATGAAACTTCCAGTCCAGAACTTTGTTACAATATTTGTTAATGGCCCAATAATCCAAAGTCCTGCAACAGCTGCAGCTGATCCTGTAAGTTGGTATACCATTATATTAATCGCAACAAGATAAATGAAATCCCCAACACTAGAAAATCCAATGGATAACAATAGAATCGCTGGATTTTTCCTATCTCTCCACATATTTTTCATTAATATTCCCCTGCTTCCTTTCTTAGCTACCCATACGCCGACGCACTTTTTCACTTGCAATAAATGCATGTTTGAAACAAATGCTAGCTCGCTTATAAGCATGGAGTTCTTCATAAAATGCTGCCCATAATGGGGCATAGTACAAAGTTAATGAATAATGCTCTTGTTCAGAGAAATAAGGGAACACTAGCTCCTCTATGTTATTTAACTTATTTAGCGTGTAGTCTCGCTCACTTGCATAGTTCAACAATTCTCTTTGATATTGATGATGAAGGACTTCAAATCGTTTTCTGGGATAGTTGGTGAATAGCTTAAGCAACGTTTCTTCATCACCTTGTTGATAAGCAGCCCTCATCCAATTGATTACAACATGTAAATCTTCCTCAGAGCTATTTGCCTGTTCGTAATATGACATCGCTTCCTTGAATAAACCCTGACATTCATAGCAATAGGCAAGGTTATTGTAGAGAGAACTCCATTGCCTTGGGGTTTGTATAGCTGAAACATTTCTCAACAATTCTAAACCTGCTTCAAATTCCAACAATGCCTCTTGAAATCTATGTAAATCATTCAAAATGACTCCTTTCATAGAATAAAGCTTCAACTGAAATAAAGGTTTGTATTGATGCGAGAACGTATCAGCTGAACGATTGATGTAATATAGAGCTTGCTGGAATGAATAATAGCGATGGTGGGCAAAAGCTAAATGATAAAGATAATTCGCTTGTTCAAAACGATTGGCCGTATTCATATAATTGCTGACGTGCTGTTGTTCTTCTCTAAAGATAATCTCTTCAAACTCCAGAAATAATAAATGAACATTCGTCGTAATCGCTATATACATTTGGGTCACCCTATCTTGATGCCAAGTGATGAAAGGTTCTATTTTCATCAGTAACTTTCTAGCTTCAATTAGCTCATCGATGGATGACAAATAGCGACTGTAGACTAAACCAGCTAGTAAATCGATTTCCTGATGTAAAACCTCCGATTGATAGGAATTTAACGCTGCTAATTCGCTTTGTGTAAGAGTTTCATTCGATAATAGTTTTGCGTACATTATTTCCAGGAGCGAATGTTTCAACTCTAAATTAGCTACCTCATTCTCAAAGTCAATTCCTAGTCGTGCCAACAGCATTTCGTATACAGTTTGCTCTGCAACCACGACACCATTTTCAATACGGCTCAAATAAGAAGGTGTGCAAATGCCTAAAGCTACATCATCCTGTCTTAAACTTTGTTGCTGACGATGATATTTGATCAACCGCCCCCAGCTCTTTCCTTCTCTATCTGTCATTGTCGTCACCTCTCCATTCATTTTAACAAATTCTCTTTATTATATATTGTGTATATCGTGAGGATCACTATCGATTATCTACAGATTTTCACTGTGCTTACACAACTAGAAAAAGCCATTATATTGATCGCTATTTTGAATCGATCTTAACTATGCGGTGAATGAAACAAACCGAGTCAGGGTCATTTCATCACACCGTAACATGTTTGAAAGCTTTAAATACGAGGATCGGGAACTCTTTTTTAAGAGATTCTTCAGGGATTCCCGTATCTTCAGACGTTGCTGCGATGATTTCCAAAAAGACTTCTTTTTCTTTGTGTAAATGCATCCCATAGCCCACTTTCGTCTAATGCTAGCTTGGTTTTTTGCGGATAGTTTTGGATACAGTCTTGGATTTCCTGCGGATTCATTTCACATGTGGCCATATAATCAACAATTCGTTGTTTGACTAATTCCAGCAGTTTTTATAGGCAAAAGGAGGAGGGGCACGGTACTCTCTAGACAAATTACATAAGGAGTTGACCTGTATGAAGGTATCATTTTTACATGATGCACACCAGAAACGTTTCGAGGAATTACGTTTTGAAGTGAGAGATGAAAAAATCCGTTCGGACCCCAAGTGCCTGGCCCTCCTTTATCTTATAGCCGGGGACAGCCATTTCTTTATAAAAGCTTCGCCCTACTTTAATACAACATACGGTGTTTTTGATTCAGAAGCGATGTTTGAAATCGAAGAATTCGGCAGTAGCAGTCTAAAAACCCTAGAAAAAACAGCTGTGAATCTGTTTAGCTTTAACGATTACGTTACCCCGGCAGAGCTCGTAGATAACTTAGAAAACGAGCACTTTCAGTTAGTTTTGAATGCTATTCTCCTTCAACGTGATGGACTTAATCGAGGTTATGAAGCCCCTGAAGAAAAAATGTACTCGTAAACGCATTTGTTAAACCTAAAGACCAGTTTATTTAGTAAGTGCAAATAGCCGCCTCTATAAGGAGGCAGCTATACTCTGTGTTAAACTAAAGCAATTTACTCTTCCACTATCCTGCTTCGTTAGCGAAAGAAACAGCTACTCTTGTTGAGCAATCGCTCCCGTTAGGTCATGAAGAACAGAGGTTTAACGCATCTTCTAAGATTAATTTCGCAAGCTCATGGTCATTAATTACAAATGGTACTTCAGAGGGCTCAACCCAAATTCGAGCAGACGATTCATGTTCTCGGAGAAAAGGTAAACAATCGATAACATCCATTCTAAAAAAAGCTTGATAAGCAATCAAAGGATACTTTCCTCTTGAATCAAAGGACGGATTTTCTTTGTGGCTCACTTCAATTGAACCTATATATTTGATTGTTCCTTTCACATAACCCTCTTCATATGTTTCTCGTAGTATTGCTTCTTCTATTTTCTCACCAGTCTCCACGTGTCCTCCCGGATAATTAAACCCTCGATGACTTATATTAGCTAATAGTATATTCCCATCTTTAATACATACTGCATGAACACTGGTCACCTTTAAAGATTCAGTTAATTTCAATTGCGGCATCCAAGTAAGTTTCACATTATTTCCACCCCAATCAACAAAAATAGTTTGCATTAAATATCTCAACTCCTTGTCTTATGTATTAACTTAGTTATTCATTGAATTACTTTATATAAACTTTCGTCACCATTTTAAAAATATCTATTTGTTAAACTAACCTGCGCCGTTAGCGAAAGAAGCAGTTACTCTTGTTGAGCTAACTCTCCCTTGGTTTAATAAATAGTTGTTAGATATATTATCCAATAACCGGTAGCTGTTTTTTCGATAATAAATCATCGATAAGCATTTGATGTTCCGTGAATATATTTTCTGGTAAATCATCAATTGAATAAAATTTGTTCTGCAAGGACTCCTCATTGCTCTCAATTAATTCTCCACTATAATTTTTACAGATAAATGATATAAGGACGGGTGATACCTGGTCCCCATTAGAAAAAGTCTTGTCATATTGAGGGCCTGAGTAAATCCCAAATAGCTTAAGTTCTTTTAAGATAAGACCTGTCTCTTCATATACTTCTCTTTTAGCAGTATCTTGAACACTCTCTCCAAAATCCATAAATCCACCTGGTAAACCCCATTGTTTGTTGTCAGAACGTTTTTGCATTAGCAATCGATTTTCTCTATCAAAAACCATTGCACCTGAAACCACCATAATCACCTTTTCATTTTCTACCATTGACCTTATATGTTTGATGTACTCCATTAAAACACTCCTTTATAGTAAACAATCAAGCTGTTGCTTCTAAAATATTGCTCGTTCGTTTCTATGTATTAAGTGAGAGAACAATATGAGTTTTAGTGTCCTTTTTTTAGTGCCCGATTGGAATGAATGGTCCATTGTTCACGCCATCGCACTAATAATGCTCGATCGTTCCAATCACGGTTTTTAACGGTAAATCCCTGTTTTGAAATTTCTCGAGTAGTCATCAAGATGTGTGCATGGGGATTTTTTGGATCCTCCCGGTGAATCGCAATATCAGCGATCATTCCGTTGTAAACAAATTGTGTATGTACATAGTCTTTAATTAAATCCGTCTGCTGCTCTGCAGACAGTTCTGTGGGAAGCGATACCTTTATTTCTCTTGCAATTTGGGAGTTTTTGCGTGTTTCGGATTTCTCAGCTTCGTTCCATAAACGGTTGCGATCGTGTACCCATTCAGGAGCATGAGAAGGAGAAATTATCATGGTTTCCGGTTGTAAGTATCGTTTGTAAAACGTCGTTTGGCCGGTACGTTCATCTAGCAGACGTTCTCCTGAACGATACGCAGCAGAAGCGACAGAGGATTGACCATTGCTTCGTGAAAGCACTTGGGCAGAAAATTCATAAATAGTCATGGTTTCATCTTTCCTCTCCAAGAAGTTCTTACACATTACGCTTTAAACGAGTGTAAAGCTTCGATAATTCAGATTTGATTAATTGAATAGAACTTCTCAATTACCTTCAGTACCTGTAACTTTAACAAAAAAGACAAATAAAAAATTCAACCTACCGACCTAAATGAGGTACTTTTTTTGAAGGAGAGTGTCTGATACTAATCAGAAGCTAGCTTCCACTCTTCTTTTATAATCTGATTGGACAAGTGTAAGTTTAAAGTAAACCTTAATCATAAGTACCTTCTAGATCAACATTATTCAATAAATTAAAAAATTAGATTGATCAAAATAATTTGTTAAGTAGAATCATTTTGATTACTTCCAGTAATCCTTGATCAATTAACAGCTCCTGTTAATTTAATTGCATCTTTTCACTAACCTCTTATATCGAATAACATTAAAGTTCAAGATTTATCTAAAATACCTTATTTCGATAAATTCTAACTGACAGGAACCATGAACCAACATATAAAATCATACCAAGTGAAACAAGCAGCAAATATATTTGATAATCTTGTATAGTTAATAATGTATGAACTAATTCCCTAATTCGATCGTTCAAGTTATGAATAAATAGACCAATAACTACAAGATAAGTAACAAAAATCCCTAAGGAAGCAATTAATAAATATTGGCTTTTAAATCTATACAAAAATGGCAACATGAATGAAGTAAATCCTATTACAAGAAGAAAAGTAATAAATAATTCTTCCCACGGTGTTATTATTCCATGCATCACTAGGTTCATGATTAAAATTGCAAAAAAGATAATGAAGATGTAAATAACTGACCCAATATATTTTGAGCTAACGATTTCTTTTCTCGTATAAGGCAAAGAATTTAATAAAATATTGATTGAAGGCTTTTCATCAATTGCAAAAGCAGCCTGTATAAGTATGATGCTTGCAAGAAACCCCATTAAAATAGAAGAGTTATCTAATAATAGATAGCCAATTAGTATTGGCAAAAGAATCAGGAATATGTATTTAAGCAATAGAATATCTTTTTGAATTAAATTAAACATATTGTTCCTCCCCTTTCTTTGTATAGAACATTATATCTTCAAGGCTAGGCTTCTCAATAAGCGCCATATTCCCCAACATGTTTTCTGTTCGCTTTTTATTAGCCGTTAACGCTTCAAATCCATGATTTGATTTTCGTATCGAAATAAACTCACGTTCTATGTCTCTATCTAACAAATCAATTTCACCTTTAACAATGGCATACTCTTCTTCTATTTGACTAAATTCCTTTGTAAAAATATGTTTTCCGTTGTGTAGAAAAGTAATGTAATCTGCGATGCGTTCTAAATCTGTTGTAATATGCGTTGAAAAGAAAATTGTTTTTTCCTCATCTTGCATCACATGATGTAAAAGATCTAACAATTCCCTCCGAAAACTCGGATCTAATCCTGATGTTGGTTCATCCATTATAATCAGTTCTGCATGATGAGATATAGCAACAGTTAACGACGCTTTCATCATCATCCCTTTAGAAAAAGTTTTAATTTTTTTATTAAGTGGCAGTTCGAATTTTTCGATATATTGTTCAAAAAGATTGTCGTCCCAATTTGTATAAGCTGGCTTAATAATCTTTTTCATTTCTTTTAACGATAATTCTTCATAAAAAACATTATCATCCATCACAAAACCAATCCGCTGTTTGATCGCTTTTTCATGTTCCTTATAATTCAAACCAAATAGTGATACCGATCCACTGTCAGGTTGTAATAAATTCATCATCATTTTAATCGTTGTTGATTTACCTGCTCCGTTACCTCCGATGAACCCAGTTACGAATCCTTTTTTTACTGTTAAGGAAAAGTCTTTCAACTGAAAGCCTTTAAAGGACTTTTGTACATTAGTTAATTCAATTACGTTTTCCATTATGTTTCCTCCCTATATAGAAGCGTGAGCAATTCTTTTAGTTCTGTCAGGCTAATACCGATTTCTTTACTATTTTGAATAGAAGTTAACAATTGCTCTTCTATAACTTTTCTTTTTCTTTCCTTTATCATTTCATTATTTTGTTCAGAGACAAAAGAGCCTTTTCCTACGACGGAATAAATAAATCCATTCTTCTCCAGTTCTTCATATGCCCGCTTAGTTGTAATGACACTAACATCCAGACTCTTGGCTAATTGGCGCATGGAGGGTAAGGATTCGCCTGCACTTTGTTCGTTTACTAAAATGTGTTTTTTTATTTGATCATAAATTTGCTTATAAATTGGCTCTTTCGATTGATTCGATATTATGATTTGCATGGCATTACCTCTTTTCAATAAACAATTTATATATACTTTATATACAATATATACATAGTTGTCTCTGTTTTCAAGACTTTTACAAAAAGAAGCTGACAAGGAATTGGTACATTCCTTATCAGCTTCTTTAATTTTAAAATTTAGTTGAACAATGTCTAAAATATTTTTAGCTAAAAAATAGCCGAATTTCTCTACCAGAAAATTTAGCTTATTAGTTATACCACGAAAGTCTTTTAAACAATTTGTTGACCAGGCTGTTTCCAAAAAACTCACCACATTCTACTGGGAAGCTTACTCTCCAACCATCCCATCACCATCATAATCTCGCATATAGGGATATAACCAATGTTATATTTAGGTTAGAGTACTCTAACGCTTGTTATTAAAAGAACCACACATATTAGTTATATCTAAAATGTGAGGTCGTATTTTGACCTCATCTTCAACTAACGCACCCGTTAGTTGAATTAATATAATCTCCCTACTAAGTTATAAGGATTTACTTCCCAAGTTTCATAAGGGATAAAGTTTTTGGCTTTTATACAATCAATTGTGCGAGACTTCATATGCGGGCGAGTTATGTAATTATCTATATTTTCCTCGGTAAGTTTAATGAATTTAGCCTCTTTTATTTCTTCTGGTTGAATTTTTATTTCTCCGCTAACATATTTCGCCTTAAACACCACAGATAATAGTTGTTGTGTAGCATTGTAATACACTCCTGTTATTCCATTAGGTGAGATAACTATTCCTGTTTCCTCTAATATTTCTCTACATACAGCTTTATCAAGAGGTTCTCCTTCCTCCACCTGTCCTCCTGGAGCTTCCCAGGTATCAGACCTCCAGTGTGTCTTGACTAATAGAGCTTCTCCATTTTCATTAGTAACATAAGCAGAAACTGCAATTATATGTTTTGGTATCGTATGCATAATACATCCCCCCATACTTTGTTAATAACATTTTCTTAATAATCTATGTTCAATCCTTTTTTATCATTTGTTGTTCAACTCTTCTGCTTCGTTAGTGAATGAACAAAAGGAATTCTTAATTATAAGAGTGCTTAACTCTTTTTTTGTATAATAAGCAAGTACGAAAGGAATCAGAGGTATAAGGCCAAGCCATCTCATCCAATCCCCTGCACCAAAACTAAAATATAGAGAGGGTAGTAAAAATGCAAATCCACTAATTAGTAGTGCTAGCATAGATTGCTTGAGCCGCATCTTAATAAATTGATTTGAGTTATCGTTATATATCTTTAAATAATATTCTCTCTTGGCTCTCTATAGTATCTTCATCATTATCTGTTATATATTCAATTTCCTCTTGAACATTGTACATTTTATTCCCCATATTTTTTGAAAGTATATCTAAAACTTCTTCCTCAGATAATTTTTCATGATCAAGTTCATTTCTTAAAAATTCTGCACACACTTCAATAAAAGCACTTGCAATTTTTTCAGTTATTCTTCTATTATAAGCACCAAAAATAAAACCCACCGCAGGTGCTAAAACAATATTTCCTTTGCCAACAGTCTTTCCTATCAGTTTCGTAACAAACGCAGTTACTCTTTTTCCTACTTCTTTCCCCCCTTGTTTGGCTAAAATTTTCGCTGTTGCCTTCCCACCTTCTGATATCACAAATGGAAGAGCAATTGAACGAAGTAGTGGTTGTGCATCTTTTGCAAACTTAAAAAAGTTTTTATTTACTCGAATACCCATTACAGTCATGATTTCTTTAGCTATAAATAAATATACAGCACCTTTGCCGAGTGCATCAGCACCTAAAGGGAAGCCATCTGCAAAATGGGCTAAGTTTTTATATCTATTCAACCGTTCTTGTACTAGCTTTTTTGCTGAATCAATCTTCTCTTCAATCTTTATCTTTTGGGCAGCAGTAAATGCTCTTTTTGTTGCTTCTGGAAGAAGATTCACTGTCTTTACAATTAAATTTTCAAGACCGTGTGCAGGAATCTTCAAATCTCCAAATAACGCTCTTTCCTCTGCTAACACCCGGCAAATTTTTAATTTTGGAAATTCTTTTTGTACTTCGAGTTGGAACTTGTTATCCGAATCAATTGTTTGAGTCAACACTATAACAATATTCATATACCTGGAAAATTCGTTAATCCACTCTATTTCTACATCTTCGATTCTTCTGCTTTAATTAGAAATGCAATACCACATTACGTGCATGTGTTCTTCAGTCTTTGAAGAAGCAGCACGTTTTTCTATTTCCCTAACAATACTTTCACGCGAGACTTCTCTTTCTTTTGGATCCAGTTCTATACCTTTAGTATCAAAAAGATTTACACTTACTTCTGGAATATTGTGTTCTACCAAAGCTTGTGAGACCGGTTTGCCTTCTCCAGATTCAGCTACATGAGAACCAAAAATCGCATTGATGAGTGTGCTTTTTCCTACCCCAGTTTTTCCTGATAGAACTATGTTTGGGCTGCGAAAATTTTCATCAAACTCTTCATTTAATTTTTTTACTTCCTCATCCAACCAGGAATAAAGGTCTTTGAGGACACTATCTCGATTAGTTTCTTCTGTCAATATTTTCACCCTTATCGTTTTTATATAATATAGAATTAATAACATTTTACCACAAATTTCAAATACTAAAGATTTTGTCTGTATGTTAAAATAAATTTTTAATTCCCTTAATAAGTTATAGAGGTAGCTCCCTTTTCTTTAATTAGACTTCTATATAAAGTAGTAGAAGAGATCCCCATCGCTTCTTGTATTTCTTTGACCGTCATGCTCTTTGAGTGATACAGGGCAAGGGCTTGTTTTAATTTCTGCTGATTTAATTTTGGTCTCCTGCCTTTTCTTCCTCTTGCACGCGCGGCCTTAAAGCTGGCACTCGTACGTTCTCTAATAATATCCCTTTCAAATTCAGCCAATACCGATAACATATCGAACATGACTTTACCTGCAGCTGTTCCTGTATCGATATTATCTTAAAGGTCTACAAACTCTACATCTCTCTCGAAGTAATTCTGGGTGAGCATCTTTTACCCCAGATCGAAGTAAATCTAATAAAGAAAAAGCCAACCAGCAACTTTAAATGCCGGATGGCTTTTTTGTTCAATAATAAAGTAGTTTTTTAAAACAAAATAGGTTAGACAACAGAGCTCAGATCTAGTCTTTTAAAATATTGTTTGCGATACAATTACCTTTAATACTTACCCCATTTTCGCTGTACGAATTAAAAGTAATTGAACCAATTTGATTATGAGAAAGTTCCATTTTAGCTTTTAAAAGTTGGGCAAAATTATTGTTATGAGTACTAATAAAAAGTTGTTTATTCTGCATCAGCACAACTTGGCTAAGGACATCCAAGAACGAAAAAACATTGATATCATCTAAGTTTTGAAAAGGGTCGTCTATACCTAAGAAGTTTAAATTCGTCCATTTTTGAGATCGGTTTAACGCGAGAAAAATGCATACTGCCAAAACGTTTGCTTGAGCAGAGCTGAATTTAAGACTTGCATTAAATTGCTGTTTTAATTCACTTTCGTCTATTTCTCTCAAATTAAGTTCTTTTATGCGCTCCTTAGCTAATAGAATGTAAAGGTTTTTTTCTCTTGGTATTAGATGAATATGTCTATAAATTGCATGAGGACTGATTTGGCTAAAAAGCTGATCAATAAATTCAGAGTGTTGCAATAAGAAATTATTTATTAGATTTCCTCTCACATTTATATGTTTCCTTTTAAGTAACTCGATTTCTTCTTTTATAAGCTGATCATAGTTATTTATAACTTGTTTTTTGTCTTCAATTTCTTTTTTTAAAAATCTTACTTTGTCTTTTAAACTCTTAATTTCATTACTTTGTAAAAAATCTCTAGTGAGGGTCAGCCCTTCATTTAAATCATTGATTAAAGAATTTATAGATTTCAAGTTTAAAGAAATATTCTGGATAAAAATCTCGGTTTCAAAAAGATTTCCATTATAATCAGGGATTTCTTTTTTTATTTCTCTTATTTTCTCTGTTCTCTTTATCCACTTATCTTCCACGTTCTCGATTTGCTGCTTTCTTGCATTTAAAGATAAGTCTAATTTAACTTTTTCTTCTTTTACTTTCGATATATATCTTTGATATTTTTGCATTTCTTTATTAATTGAGTTTTCATCTGATTCGAGGTATTTTTTCCAGCTACCTGTTTCTTTCAAAATTATGTTCATAGAGTCTTTCAAAGGTGTACTTTGTTTTTCTAAATTTTTTAATTCAATTTGTAACTTCATTAAGTTAGTAACTAAGTTATAAGTTAACTTATAACTTTCTAAGAAACTTGTTTTTTCTGTTTTTTCATTTGTCAGTTTAGTTGAATCTGATGAGTAAGTTTGTAAATATGTCTCACTGATCGGTATATTTTCTTTTTGAGTAAAAGTGTCTTTAAGAGATTTTTCATAGTTAGATATATCTTTTTCTATATTCTTGATCTTAACTTCGCTACTTCTCATTTGCTCTTGAATTACACTTTTTTGTGAAATAAAGTCTAAATGATTTTGTTCTAATTCCGTTAAGCTCTGATTAGCTTTTTTTACTTGGGCTAATATTTTTTGTTCTAAGAACTCATTTTTTAGATAATCTTCTCCACATACCAGGCACTTACTTTCATCTTTTGACTGAAGTAAGTGTTCTTGCACTTGCCTTACCAGCTGGCCAACAATCGATTCTTTTTCTTCTGTTAACCTAGATTGTAAAGTATTGATTTCATTTTGTATTTCGATGAGTTGAGATGTACAGCTTATACTTTTATTATTTTCTATTTCTAACATGTTTTTATGTTTTTCTATAATCTTTAAATAACTTATAGATTTTTGTTCAAGTTCGATGTTTTTTTCTATTTTAAGAATTAAGTCCAGGTCCCTTTTACATGATTCAAATCGTTCGGTAAAATTAGAGAGAATAGGGAACTCATTTAAAATCTTTTTAATATTCTCATGATTTATTAAATTAGTAATACTAATATTTTTCTTTAGAATTTCCTCATGAATTTCTTCATAATCTTTTTTTATGGATTGATAATCATTTTTACGTATCCTTAACTGTTCTAACCAAATTTTTTTATTATCAACTAATTTTTTGCCATTCTCTCTTCTTTTCTGTTTACTTGATATCTCTGAAATTTGCTTGTTTATTAATTTCTTTTGCTGAATATAGTCTTCTGTATTAAAAGAAACTATACCTTTTGCTTCCTTAAGTAAGATCAACAACTGCTCCAATGAAATTTGTTGATCTTTCAAGAGAGTTTTCTGCTGTAACAATTCTTCTAGAAGAATATTTGTGATTTCAATGATTGGCAATTGCTGAGTATTTACCAATAGGCCAATTTCATTTATATTCGTTAATAATTTGTTTATGATTTCTAGTATATTCTGTTCAGAAAGTTGCCCTAAATCAAGAATAGCTTGCTCTTTTTCTTGAATTTGTATATTCAGCTTTTCATATTCTTTTGTGGGATTTGTTAGTTCACTTTTTGTTTTTTCAGATTGTTGCTTAGCTATTTCTTTTACTTGCTCTATATACTGCTCAAAGTCTATACCATATTTTCTAATACCCAGTATTTCATCAATCAGTTTATAGCGATCATTAGGCTTATCTAAACTGATAAAATCTTCTAAGGCATCTTGGGAGAGTAGCTGTGTAGTCGAAAAAAAAGAAGCTAAGTTTGGAGAATTTTCGCCTTCTTTGTGATTAGTATTAGAGAATAGCTCACGAATATACTCCATCCCTATAGTCTTATTTAGCTTTTCGCCATTAATTTCGATTCTGGAAGACGAAAAGCTCCCATTTTTATTCTTTTTTTGTATCCTAGACAACCTATGGACTTTGCCTTCATCATCACGGAATTGGATTTCAACTGACAAAGTCTGAGGCTTACTATCTTTGTACAAGGTATCATTCATTATATAATTAAATTTTTGTCTCTCAATACTACCTTCATAGCGTGGAATACTTCCTGTTAAACACCATTGAATTGAATCGAAAATTGTACTCTTTCCGTTTCCATTTGGACCGCTTATAACTATTAATTCTTTACCAGAAAAATCAAATACATAAGTTCCGTTGAATATTCTAAAATTTTTTATTATTAGCTTTTCAATTTTCATTTTTATTCACCATACTTATCAAGGTCTGCTCTAACACTTTGTTTCGTTCTTCATCATTGGGTTCATCGTAAAATTCAAAGTATGTGTCCACTATTTCTTTGATTTCTTTTGAGAAATCATTATTTCCTTCGATATCCTCTGTCTTAAATAAATCCTTTTTAAATTCATTGTCAAAATCGAAATAAGCGTTATCACTATGACCAAAGTTACTATTTAATGAAGGAACTCGTTGCAAGTCTTCTAGTGATAAAATTGTATATTTTCTGCATACTTTATAATCCTTTTCTATTTCATTTATTAGAAAAGAAATTTCTTTCTTTTCGTTTTCATTCAAGTTAATAACTAATAAGAAATATAGATTATTTCTGTACTTAGCTTCTATTACATCATAGATAAAAGAAATTACTATCTGATCAATATACCAATTATTTAATTGGGCTTTGCTGGTATATTCTTTAGTAATCATGCATTTCTGATTATTTATCCATACTTCGAGGTTTTGCTCTCTGAGCCTTGATGATAATTCTTCTTTATAAACAACGTTTTTATACTTATGCTCATTTGTTAATTTGTGTAAAACTGTTATTAATTCCATATATACTCCTTTAGACTATTCTGTTTCTTTCAACTCTGCATCCCAATCTGATTTAATAGTATCTTCTTTGAAAGAATTTTTCGGTTGGTTTTCATTTTCTTGCAAATAATTTAAATGTTCTTCTACCATGTCAATTTCTCTGAACTTAATATTTTCTATTATTTTCGTAATTTCTTTTTCTGAAACGACATCTTCCATACCGAGAATTTCTCCATTGCCTTTAACAACATCAGTAACTGATGAATGAACACTGTCAACTTCTTTAGAGCTCTTGTTTTTTTTCTTTTTAATCTTTTTTACATCTGCGATGAAACAATAAAAGTCATGATTGTGAGATTCGGAAACTTCACAATTTATAGCAGCAGTGCGTACTAATTTTTTTGCTAATTCTAAATCATTAGAGTTTCGATCATTATAAACAGAGAATAGACTTTCATTTTGGTTAGTATCAATTCCCTTTTTTAAAGAGAGTATAGATTCAATATTAGAGTATTCGGCATAAGGGTAAAACACCAAACAATAAATATATGTCTTCAAAGCAGTAATAATTCTGGCGGGGTCAGGTTCATCAATATAAAACTTAGAAGAGTAGTTATTCAAGTTAAATATTCTATTTAAAATCCTTTGATAAGCAAAGGAGTCATTCTGATTACGAACACTATCAGACAAATTCTTTTCAAAAGCTTCCGTTGTATCTAATAGTTCTTTTTTTAAATTAGGTTTCCAATTCCCATTTGCAATATCTTTTTTTATTATCTCAAACCAATTTGTAAATTTATTATGATAGGAATCATTAGTTGCTGACTCAGATGCTTGAAGTTCGGCAGTTGAAGTCCAGTTCTCAAATTTAATTTTTAAAATTTCTTTATCGAAGATAAAATCTTCGAAGTTAACGCTATCACTATCTTGACAAGTATTTTTTATTATCTCCAATAGCAACATGTCTAAGATTAACTCAGATTTATATGTATGAAATGGATCCATATTTCCATCTGTATGACTCTTAATTTTATCAACGATTTCTTTTCGTAAATATAAAATATCCCCATGTCTTTTAACGCGGAATTTTTGAAGATACCAATCGATATTTTTAATTTCATCATTATAATGATCTTCTGTTAATTTAAAAGTTTTGTCCCCCCACAAAACTTCCCAGTTTAAGTTGTTTTTACTTATAGCTGTTTTTAATTTTTGAAGTTTTTCTTTCTCGATTTTAGGTTCAAATTTCTCATTTCTATCATATACAGCTATATCTTCGTGATAAGTTGAGTTTGTAGCTAATTCAAACTGAAATGAATAATTTTTTAGAAAATTATTATCTAATGTTAAATTTTTTCGCTCGAAATCAGCAATGTGTAAATTAAGCAAGAATAGCTTATCTAACCAGCTCCCCTTCCCCTTCGTTCTTGCATGTAATTCATTAAGATTCATGTGGTTATCAATATCACTCTCACGTTTTGTTTTTACTTGAATAAATCTAATTTTTTTATGACCGGCTAAAGCAACATCATCAAGAATCTCAACCATTACTTTATCCCACCACGCTATTTCAGAGAACAACATTTCAACTATATATTTTGCTGCTATATAGTACTGATAAATAAATCCCCTTACGGCTGTTACGCCGCTTAAATCTACATTTCGACCATCTAATATCATAGAAACAAAAGTTTCTTTATCTTCATTCGTTATTACATCACCAGTTCTTTCAATATATTTATCAAATTTTCTTTGAAGACTCTTACTTAATTGTTCTACAGGTTGCGTTAACATAGGGACCCTCCTCCTTAATGTTACTTAATTATTAATAAATGTGACTATTTAAAAGTCGAGACCACCAGACAAAATTATAAGTAGATCGTTTTAAGTTCTGATTACTACGTCAAATTAAACCTGAAATTAATCTTATTAAAGATTAAACAGAAGGGATTAATAACTTTAAGTATAAAAAAGAAGAAGAGGTTAATCTTCTTCCGTTGTCAGTGCAAATACACTTACTATATTATACATTATATACTTATTCTTCTTTAACTGGTGCTATTTTTTTAATAGTGATTTTCTTTTTTTCTCTTAAATTTTCTAACTGCAATTTTGGTGCAGGCTGTACATAATCATAATCAATGCCTGCAAATGTTTTTAAGATCGCTTTAAATACAATTTGTGCTCCAAGAGGCGGCACTGCCATGCCGATTTGTTTGCGTACAGCTTCTTTGCTTCCGGCAAATACAAAATCATCAGGGAATGTTTGAAGACGTGCCCGTTCCCGGTTTGTTAAAGCGCGCAGTTGAGTACCGCCGCCCCCGCTTCCGGTTATCAAACATAGTGTGGTCAGCGGTCATACCGTGTACAAAAACAATACATTTTGCATTGAGACCTTGTTTACCGCCAATCCAATAAAAGATATCTCCATTTTCTGAATGGATTATTTTAGTATCTATGGTTATCTCCCCTTATTTCATTAATCTGTCCCTTATTACTACATACGCTTGAAAAGGCTTAAAGTTATATCTCCAAGTGTTCTGATCCTTTAATTTAACATTAATTTTCTTTTATCACATAAAAAATGCACTCATTCTTATTGAAGGAATGCTCTCGTTAGTTAAAGTACATCTATTCACAAAGTTTCTTCCGAAAAATCTTTTTATAAATATTTCCATATTGGAATATACAATCCCAAGTGCTATGGTAAAATACAAATTGTGTATTAAATAGATTTATGGGGAAAAGTGTGATGAACAATATTTAAGCGATTACTAGAAATCATACTAGTGATCGCCATAAGAATTTTATACATATAATTGCCAAGTAATCTTACAACGGATGTGCTTTCTTTAAAATTTAATCATTTAGTTATTGGGAGGAATTCATTTGAAAGAAGCTTTGCCTGTTAGTAATCCAAAAATCAAAGAGACATTTATATGGGTTTTAAAATTTATCACACCCTATAAATGGACCTTCTTATTAATTGTACTGAGTGGAATATTCATATCAGTTGTAGAATTAATGGTTCCGAAGTTTATCCAATACTTTATTGATGAAATAGTTTACTCCGGAAGGTCAGAGGTTTTTTGGTGGTTATTCAGTTTATTGGCTTCATTTATTTTTGCAATGGTAGTGGTTCTCGCTTTTCAGAATTATCTTCAAAGAAACTTTCAAGAAAAAGTGTGCCGCGACATACAAGTGGGTGCTTTATCTAAAATTCATGACCTAGGCATGTCCTATTTGGATCGTATACCCATAGGTCAGACACTAAGTTTATTGAATACGGAAATATATACTGCTCAAAAAATTTACAACACCCACATTCCCAATCTATTAAGAGATGGGATCTTTTCAATTGTTTCATTAATAATAATGATTAGTATGGATTACCGTCTGACATTAACGATAGTACCTTGTTTAGCTCTATATTACTTAATTGGACCGTACTTCGAGAAAAAAGCCGAAAAGAAAAGTGCTGATATGACTGAAAGTAACGTCCAATACAATCAGATGGTTTATGAAAGTATATCTTCAATACCTGAATTGAAAGCAAGTGGAACTGAAAAATGGAATTACGATAACGTAATGACCAAATTAATTACACATAATAAGGACATGGTAGACGCATATTTATATGCTTTTGCTAGAGGTAGCATTAGAAGGATTACATATTACATTGGGGCTGTTGTATTTTTTGTTTACGGGTCATTTTTAGTGATTGAAGGCCAGTTAAGTGTGGGAATGTTTGTTGCGTTTTTATTTTATTATTTTACGACCATGCATAAGTTAACCTCCGTTATTACCAATGTAACCGAACTCAAAATAAAAATGTATCAGGTTGAAAGGATTTATACTCTCTTTCATCAAGAGCCTCTGATTGTGGAAGCGAAGAATCCTATCATGCTTACTGAACAGAATTTTAAGATTGAATTTAAAAGCGTTAGTTTCTCTTATAATTCTAAGCGAAACGTATTAAAAGATATTAATTTAGATATTAATAAGGGTGAGAAAATCGCTTTAGTCGGCCATAGCGGAAGTGGAAAGTCGACACTAATCAAGCTCTTAGGAAGGTTTTACGATCCAACTCAAGGAAATATCTATATGCAAGGGCTGCCTTTAAAGGAGATTTCATTAGATAGCTTGAGAGAACATATAGGTTTTGTTTTTCAGGAAACCTATTTGTTTGGAATAAGCATTTTAGAAAACATCAAAGTCGGTAATCCTAGAGCTTCAGAAACTGAAGTGATTAACGCAGCAAAGCAAGCATATGCTCATGATTTCATTATGAGCCTGCCACAAGGTTACGATACTATTCTCGGAGATCGGGGAGAGGGCTTGTCTGGCGGTCAAAAACAAAGAATTGCCATAGCAAAATTATTATTAAAAAATCCTTCTATCATTGTTTTAGACGAAGCAACTTCAGCTTTAGATAATTCAAGTAGTGAGCATGTGACAAAAGCGTTTGAAAGATTATTCAAAGGAAGAAGTGTCGTAGCAATCGCACACAGAATTTCAACTATAGCTGATTATGACAGAATTCTAGTATTTGAAAAAGGTGAAATAGTACAAAGCGGGTCTTATGATGAGCTGATTCATACAAATGGACTCTTTAATCAGATTGTAAATGGCAGCGATTACAAATCAAGTGAGATAGGAGTCCATTAAATGGTTTATTGGATCTGGAAATATGTATCAAAATCTAAAGGGTTATTTGTAATAACCTTATTCTTACTTCTAGTTGAAACATTAGCCTTGTTATCAACAATTGGCTTACAACAAAGAATTATTGATGAGGTATTTATAAACGGCCAGCATGAGCTGTTATGGGAGATCATTTTGTTATTCATATTGGCGTTTGTTTTATACTCCACTTTATTTACACTGGTTCCCTATTTTATATTTAAAAACACAGACTATGTCAGAAGAAATTTAACATCAGATTTATTAAAATACATTCACTCAATTCCTTTATTTGAATTTAAAAGAAATAAACATACCAACCTTGTGTACAACTTTACAAATGATATAGGGAAAGTGGCATATATTTTTACCGACTTAATTCCAAGAGGTTTTCAACAGATTTTCAGCGTATTCATTCTATTTATAATAATTGGAGTCAACAGTCCATTATTACTTATAGCAACCATTTTCTTCAGTATAATTTATTTTTTATTGGGCAGGTATTTCGGCCCTAAAAGAAAAGCGTTAAACAAAGACATACAACATAATAAATCTAACATGCTAAATATAATGGAGGAAAACATATCTGGAACAAAAGAGATTATATCTTTTAATAGAAAAAACTGGGCTATGGACCGTTTTAATAATCATTTTAAAAATTATTTTTCATCTGTCATGGTTGAAGGGAAAATGGAAAACAAAAATATTATCTCTAGTGAGCCAATAAGATGGGGAGCCATTTTGTTAACGTTGAGCTATGGTATTTATCTAGTTAACCAGGGGTCAATGTCAGTTGGAACATTTGTTGTTATTTTTCAATTTACAACAATGTTAATGGATTCTTTGCAGAGAACGTTTTATTTCTTCATTGACTTTTCGGGAAATTCAGCATCAATAGAGAGATTAAAAGATGAAATAGGAGATATTGAAGAGTCCAAAAATGAATTTAACTTCAATGATTCTATTCGGTCTATAGAATTTAAAAACATTACATTTGGATATGGAAGAACAATATTTAATAACTTCACTTGTACTATTCCCGTAGGGAGCAAAGTTGCTTTTGTCGGAAAGAGTGGCAGTGGAAAGTCTACACTCATTCAATTATTAGTTAAGTTTGTACAAAGTGACAAAGGAGAAATTCTAATTAATGGTGTTGATTTAAATCAAATACCTAAGGATGTTCTAGCAAAGAAAATGTCTGTTGTTTTTCAAGAGCCCTATTTCTTTCATGAAACCATAAAATATAATTTGCTGTTCGGAAGAGAGGGCTACAACCATAATGATTTAGTCGCAGCATGTACGATTGCCGGAATTCATAAGGACATACTTGAGCTGCCCGATCAGTACGATACAATATTGACAGAGAGAGGGTACAATTTGTCTGGCGGCCAAAGACAAAGGCTCGCCATTGCTAGGGCGATACTGACCGATCCAGATGTATTGTTTTTAGATGAATCTACATCTGCATTAGATTTGGAAACAGAGAGAGAACTTCAAGAAAGTATTGATGGTATCAGGTTAGGTAAAACAACAATTATTATTGCGCATAGGCTTTCTACTATAATAAACGCTGATAAAATTTTTGTATTGGATGAAGGAACTATTGTGGGTCAAGGAACTCATTATGAGTTATTAAGGACTAATTCAAAATATAAAGAATTAATAGGAACAGATATCAGGGAAATAACGAATATTTAAAATAACTTTCAATACTTATAAAGTTTTAAAACACCTCCTTATTAAGAACATCAAAGGAGGTGTTTTTTTATTGTTCAAATCATTTTTCATCATGAACTTGTTCAATCTCCCTCACAACGACATCATATGTAGAATTAAAATAAAGGTTGATTATCAGAACCTGAATAACCCACATTTTACAGAAAATAATAAGAATCCATTTTGAAAAAAGATCGATCAAAATGGATTCTTACCCAAAAGATTTAAGTTTTATTTATAAAAAGATTTGTTATTTCGAGAAGCGAATACTTAACTAAAGCTACCAGTTAGTTTAATAACAAGTGGCGTTTTTACGATAAACCTTCATCTCATATTCGCACCATTCTTCTTTTAACTTATTCAAATGGGTTACCTTCCAGGGGTTGAAGAAAGTTTGTCCATTTTTATTAAAGAAGAGGTTATTGTCAATATGGTAAGACGCGTGCTGAATGACTTCTTCATCATTGACCCAGGTAATAACGTCTCCTTTTTTTATTTCATCGTTTATTGGTAAAAAATTTGCTCTTTCCAAACCAATCATAAATGTATTAGCGTGAACCCACTCTCCAATTATCCACTCTTGTCCCGTAACAGCAAATAAAGTGGCGGATAAACAATTACTTCCCGCCTCTGTTGGAAATTTATTAGCATACTTTTTTATGTGTGCAGGAGTCTGTTCTGGAATATCAAAATTGGTCCAGCTATCCCATAGTTGAGCATACTCTTTTATTGCACTCTCTTTGATTTTATAGGGAAGTTTCGTCCAAATATTCTGTTGTATGATAAAGAACTTGTCCATTTTCTCCTCAACAATGTACTCCTCAGGAAGTGAGCTTGTAGAAGAAAATAATGACACGGGAAAGATTAAACCTCTTTCCATTTTATATTGGATGTTAAGTACTTCCCGCTTCCTTTGCTCAGGCAGGTTTGTTATCCAATCAGGTTGTGCCACAATAACTAACTTAGCCTCATCTGAAATGTGCCAATACAGATAACTATTGACCATTTGTATTTCCTTATAGGCTGAATGGTTGAAAAATTCTTCTCTTGGAACAATTAAGACTTCCCTTAAGTACTCTGATAACTTTTTTAAATCTTCTTCTTCTATGAAAAATAAGTCTTTTTGGGGGACAAAATGTTCAATCCACTTCATAACCTGTTCTTTTGATGGTTCCATTTTAAATGTCATCTTTACCCCATCTTTCTTTCAACTCTTTTTTCTTCTTAAACAGTACTGCTTATTAACTTTAACAATGACGGCTGCATATTCAGCAATCGTCACCGTCAATGTTAGTTAGGCATTTCTCTTCGTCTATGACTACACTAAATGAAATATTAAGTTTATCCCAAACCCAAGCCTGAAAAACCTTATCAATTTTTAGCTTTAAAGTATTGTCATCTATGTCTGCATCAATACCTAACTCTTCAAGAGTAAATGTTTCTGTCGCCTCTGTACCTTCATAACTTGAACTATTAAAAGAAAAAGTGACTCTTTTCCTCATTTGTATCCCCCATTATTATCGCTATATTACTCAAATTAACCATTTATATTTTTCTCTCTTACTCCACTAATCTGCCCTTTAGTGAAAAAGCGACTGCTCTTATTGAACAATCGCTACCTGTTAGTAGTTGAATAATAAAAATAGATTTTATTAATTAACGCTAATATTTACACCCCAAAGTCTTTGTACATTCACTAATTCCTGTTCAATAAATTCCATTCTATAAATATCAGGTTTTGATGTGCCATGTAAAAAATCTAAATCATAAGTGCTATCGAAATAACCCATCATTAAGGCCATAACAGCCCCATGAGTACCTATCACTATTTTTTTATCTCTATAAGTTTCTAATAGTTCTCTTAAGACCTTTATAGCTCTTTTTTGACAATCAGCATTTGATTCTCCCCCTTCTAACGAGAAACTTGGTTCAGAAAATGACTTCTCCAAAAGTGGGACCAGTTCTTCATCTGATACTCGATTGTTTCCAGAAGAGAATATTCTCTCTTTTAAATTTTCAAAAACCAAAACTTCCTCCCCTTTTTGTTGAGCAAGCTGTTCTACAGTGAAAATTGAGCGTATGTATGGACTTGAAACAACTACATCAATTTCTTTATCCTTCAAAATGTCAGTCACTCGTTTAGCATCTAAATTACCTTTTTCGGTTAATCCCCTGGCTTTTTCATTTCCTTCTTTTGGCGATTCACCGTGTCTCACCATATAAACAAAGGTACTCATAGTTTTTATCCCTCCAATATCCTTCTCTTTATATCCCTCCCCGGTTTGTTCAATAAGGACTTCAATAAAAAAGGCGGTTAATCCTTCTTGGATCAACGCTCCCGTTAGTTGAAGCGAATATTTTCACGATCCGTCTTGCTTAACAATTTCTTTATTATCTTAAAATTGAAGAATACTTCTTAAAAATAATCTTAAAAACTCCCTACCTTTCCTTCTTATCTCCTTCTTTTATTTCTTCTGCTTGTTCATCCTCTTTACGCTCTTCGTGGAATTCGTTGTGATCCTGTCCAGCAATATAGTCAAATGGAGTATAAAAGTTGGTTGGGGTTTCCTTTCTAATAAACATTTTAAATGCAACTGTTAAAACAACAATACAAATGAATAGTACTAGAGCAGACATCAATGCAATAGAAATATACATTCCAAAGCCTCCTAAAACCATTTGATTTATGGAACACGTATTAAATTTCCCTCTAATTGAAGTTATTGAAGGCAATAAATCAGTACAGAACTCTTTGTAACGATGTGGATAAAGAAAAAAGCACTCCTTTTTGAAGTAATAGTAATGCACCCGTTAGTGAATTTATATTTTGAATATTTGAATTAAACACGGCTCATCATCGATTAGGTCACATCTTTCTTCGCATTGAATATTTAGTTCAGTGTAAAGCTTTTTCCAAAAACAAACCGCTGATTTGTTCTCGATTAGCTCAATTACAAAATACCTTCCACGCTTCTCTTGAAATAATTTTTCAATGGCTTGCCTCCCTATTCCTTTACCTTTGTATTTATTTAATAGAAAAATGTCATTTACTCCATAGTCATTCTCCTTTTTTAAAAAAGGACGCTCCAATAGTAATATAAAACCTATAATGTTATCGTCTATTTTTATAAAATACGGGGATAACCCATCTACTTTCCAGAACTTGTCCAAGCTTTCGTATTCAAAGGAACCATCTGCTCCAATGTCAATCGTAGAAGTGAATTTTGATAGGTCATGAAGATACAGAGAGTAAAGATTTCTTAATAAAAACTTTTCTGATTCCAAAACTTCTATAAGTGTAACAGCCATATTTCGAACCCTTCTTCCAACCTTTTTTATAATTAATCTGTTGAACAATCCTGCCCGTTATCGAAAAAAGCAGCGACTCTTGTTGAGCAATCGCTCACCGTTAGTTGAACAAGGAATTTATCTATAATCTTTAATTCCATCTTCAAAAGCCTGTTTGTCGTCATTTTCCACTCCGTGCAATGCTTCTTGTAAAGCGAATGTACTTTTATAAAATTTAACTCGTTCTGATATTTCATCACCGTTAGGATATAGATTAATACACATATCAAAAAATTCTTCACCATAGCTGGAGAGTATCCCGGCGAAATCATACGCAGGGTCTCCTAATCCAGAACCACCAAAATCAATAATCCCTGATATTCTGCTTGTTTCTGGATTCCATAAGATATTAGAAGCTCCGAAATCTCCATGTATAAGGGTAATATCTAAATTTGAAAAAGCTTTCCCATTTAGGATCTTTTCAAAAGAGTGTGAGATTTCTTCTTGAGCATTTTTTCTAATATAGGAAAATAGTTCACCTTTAATCTTCTTATGTAAGTTATACATTTCTTCTCGTGGATTGCGAGTCTTTAAATGCAAATCTTTACTTGCTTGGTCCCCTGTTATAGAGTGAAGTTCTTTAAGAAATGATACAAGTTGCGCTGCTAATACAGTAACTAATTCACCACTCTTAACGCTATCTAAACTTTCTTTCCATAAGGGGACTCCATCTATTAGATTATAGCCAGTAAAAACCTTACCTGGTTCTAAATCTACAATAGAATGATAAAGAGGAATTGGAACAGGAGTAGAGACGGTATCTTTAATATAGTTCAAAATTTCTGTTTCTCTTTTTAATTGAATTATTCCATTTTTATATTTCGGAAATCTAAAAACCAATGAATTGTTTACAATTAATACATCATTATTCTGTCCAATTTCATTAACATAATAGTCTTCGATGGGCAGATCAGAATAAACCGATTGAATGCTTCTTATAAGATTATTCTTCATTTAGTAATACTCCTTTTTTATTAATTTCTTATTGCATTAAAACCTGCCCTTTAGTGAAAAAGCGACTGCTCTTACTGAACAATCGCACCCGTTAGTTAAAGAAGAATTAAAGTATACTTTTAATAACCTCTTCTAATTTATCTCTTGTGTCTAACAATATATGTTTTATACTTTCATTGTTTAAAGGAGCTTCTAAATAGAAATTAGCAAACGACTGATGCTTGTATCTTGGTACAACGTGCATATGAAAATGCGATAATTCACTAAACATTCCACCATTTTGACAGATGGTTATCCCATCTGGTTTATATAGTACCTTTATAGCTTTTGAAAGTAACCTTGATGCCTGTATGACAGCGTTTGCGGTATGTGCATCCAGTTCATCAACATCTTCAAAATGCTCCTTTGGCAGTATCATAACGTGCCCTTCGTTAAATGGGTCGTGATCTAAAATGCAACAAACAAAATCGTTCTCGTAGACTACATTCACAGGTGCCATTTTATTAGCTAAACTACACCCTAAACATTTCACATTATCACCTCTTTATTGTATTTCTTTTAATACAAGGAATTTCTTTCTTATACTAACCTGCCCCTTTAGCACAAGAAGCGACCAATCGCACCCTTTACTTGAAAGATGCTTAAATGTGATGGACCTTAATTTTGTGCCAGATTTCTTTCCAATTTTTCTTAATAATTCGTTCCTCATATATTGCAACTCTTTCTTTGGTCTCTTGAAAATATGGCATCGGCTTCAACTCTAAATTTAATACATCGTCTAGACCACAAGGAGCAGTAAGAATTAGTTTGTTATTCTTGTCTATTTTCACACCAAGAGCAGTTGCTGTCTCTGGAAACTTTGAAATGGCATCCTCTGAAGAAATATAAGGTGGAATGTCATTTATAACGTGCATTCTTGCTTGATTTTTAACAGACCAAGGTATATCAGGAAGAATTTCTCTCAGTTCGTCTTCCAATTCTTTTTCAGTATTCTCATCAATATTTTCATCATCAAAATATATAACATCTACATCTGGAGTATTTGTTCTATTTTCAAACCCGTGTAATGTATCCCAGATTTTAGAACGTACAAATCCTGCACATATCCACCAATCTGGTAAATTTAGTTTACTCGCAGCCTTAACTAATTCCATCATTCTATCATCATTTTGAATTAACTTTACTACATCTTCTTGATTCTTTAACACTGAATTTCACCCTCCATTCCCAACCTACATTCCCACTATATAACAATGAAAACAATAAAGGGGTATTATTCCATTAAACTGTCCTTTAGTTCAACAAACAATAGGCTTCACCTCTTTTTGGAGTATAGCCCCGTTACTGGAAGAAAAAATCATTCATTTATGATATTCAATCAACCAACAGTCCTGATATACTCCTTCGTGTAACTCTTTCTTAGTAAGTATTTTTACTTTTTTAAAACCACATTTCTCATAGCATTTTATAGCCCTCGTATTTCTTATTTGAGGATCCATAACTACTCGGTCTGCTTTTTTATGTTCGATTAAAAATTTAACCATTGATGTAACAAGTAATGTTCCTATCCCTCTATTCCAATATTCAATCTCTCCTATAAACTGGTCTGCACCATAAATATTCTCATCGCAATACCCATATTCTTTTTTCGTTTCATCATCTAATTGATAAAATTGAATATATCCTATTTCGTTACCATCAAACTCCACAATGCATTTGAATTCATCATCTTCGGAATCATAAAAAACTTTATTAACTTTGTCTAAATCAAAAGGATTATCTCTTCCTTCATAAAATTCAAGAACTGACGGGTTCGAAAGCCATCTAGCTAACAGATAATTATCCATTTCTTCTAATTTACGAACTTTTAAATTCCCATTTTGAAACAACAAAACAATTCCCACTCTCAATTTACTTTTTGAAGTATTTCTTGGAATAATTCCTCCAATGAGTTTTCCACTATCCTGCTTCTTTATTTTAACATTAAATTCCTTTAATTGACAAAAAAAGCATTCCTTATTGAAGGAATGCTCCCGTTTGCACAATCACCAAAAGATATTAACATTGGTATTCCATTCTTAAAAATTCATATGTACTGCCATTGGTATCTTGTATAAAAGTAATACCATCCTTAAATCCCAAATTTCTATATACCTTTATCGCCCTTTGGTTAAAGGTGGCTACTGATAATGTTAATTTTTTAGGTTTATATTCATTTTTTACAAACTCTAAGCTTGATTTTAGAAATTCTAACCCATTACCTTTACCAGTTAGATCAGGCCGCATCCCTAAGCCAATATCAAAAGTTATATCGTCTACTTTATTAACGCTAAAGAAACCGATTAATTCATTATTATTAAAAACAGCATACTTAGAGTTCCCACGTGTTTCTGGGTCTAAAAATTCTTCTAAGTCCTCTTGATCAGCCTCCATATCATAAAAAGAATATTCACCTTCATAGTGCCAATTAAAGGCAATTTCCTCTGCTTGAGTCTGAGTCATAATATCAAACTTATAAGTCATAAATATCCCCTTTCGACTTGTCCCATTGTTCAACTAGCCCCCTGGGTTTAACATTAATTCCCTTTTTATAGACTAAGAAAAAAGCGCTCCTTATTTTCAAGGAATGCTCCCGTTAGTGGATTATTGAATCTGCCAATGAATGGCTTCTGTTTAGAACTCAGAAACCCTCCACTATGAACTTTTGAGACTTGAAATTACCAGGTTTCCAAACATTTGTATATCTCTAATATAATCGAAACCTAAATTCTCCGATGCATTTAAACTATTGGACATTCTAACAGCTACTGCATTATATTCGGGAATAACAGTACAGGAACAGCCCGATGCTCCAAGGATTTGATAAGAACCATCTGGTAATTCTGAACCTATTTCATTGTAACTAACAGACACATCTCCAGCCTTAACCCACCATAAAAACCCGAACTTTGGAAGGTGATGGGGAAAAGAATTAGGGCTTTGAACAGAAGTAGTTAGTTCAAATACCTCTTGTGGAAGTATTGAATTACCTTCAAATACCCCTCTGTTTAAATGTAAATTTCCCCAATACGCTAATTCTCTGGCACTTACATATAGATTTCTTTCGTCACCTAAATTAGAACCTATTCTCAATGTAGGATAACTCTTTGACAAATCTATATCACAAACTAAATTGTTGTTTCCTTCGGTAACCCACCCAGTGTTTGTCCAATGTAAAGGCTTAAACACTTTCTTTAAGAGGATGTCGTTTACTGTTTTGCCAGTAGCTTTGTATAAGATTTTTGCCAATATTTCTGGTTTCTTTCCCTCAATATCAGTTCCTAAATCAAAGGCACGATAAACTTTACTATCTTTAAATTTCAGACCAGTACACCTGGTTAATAGATGTCTAATCGTTGTCTCCCCAAGAGTATCTTTATTATATTCATTTAAATATTTACTTACCTTATCCTCCAAGCTTAGTAAACCTTCATTTATGGCTATTGCAATTGCGAGTCCAACATAAGTAACTCTAACCGAATAAACATTGAATCTCGAATCATAATTTATCTTTTTTGCCCCTTGCTCAAAATGATGCTTCCCCGAGTACCATTCATGTACTTTTTTATTATCTTTCATAATAACGACAGCAGAACCTGATGCTTTTGTATTTCTTTGTGCTTTTTCAGTATATGTAGTGAGTTCTTTAAAAGCATTTTTCTTTAGAGTCTTATTCATCCATTAAACCACCTTTTCTTTAGATAACAGTTCTCTTGTTATTTCACTAACCTGCCCGTTAGTTGAATAAGAAATATGATTATTTAGTAAACTTAGACATCCTAAGTTTATCATATGTTTCAATAATTGGAATTAAATTCCCTTTATATCATATCATTAACTGTCACTTCGTTCAGTTGGTGTTGGATGCTCTCAAGTACCTGGAACCACGCAAGGTAATGATCAAGATACTTGGTTGCCACCCCGTTAAAACGCTGTATCCATTCTCTCAGTCTACCGTGGTAACTGTTGACGTTTTGGATATGATAAAGACCCCTTGTGCGGACCTTCCCATCTGATTTGAACTGATAAATGTTTTTCCTTTGTCAGTAGCGTAGGTTCTGAACGCTCGCCAGGAGTCTGTACATAATACATTTTGAGATGAAAGTTTTTAACCAATGGCTTTATCCAATTGTTCTTTTTTTTATTATGCCTACACCAAGGGTTGTCGAAACTGTGTTTTTATCACGGTCTCTTGCCACTAAGACACAGACCTGCTCCTTCAACACGATTGCTGAATGGTACTACTATCTTATTAGTGTTAACAATGATTACTTTCACTTAACCAATTATTTTGAAACAAAATGGAACGAATATCACAAAGAAAATGCTCCAGACCTCTATCCAGAGGAGCTTCGACAGGACATTGATGAGTTGAATGAACGCATTTTTCATGCGATCAATAACGGAGTCTATAAATGTGGGTTTGCCCATTCCCAGGAGTCTTATGAAAGGGCATATGATCAGCTTTTTGAGACACTGGATGAAATGGAGGATCGGCTTTCCACCCGCCGCTTTCTTCACGGGGATATCATTACAGATTCGGATGTCAGATTTTTCACAACTCTTGTCCGGTTTGATGCTGCTTATTACAATGGCTTCAATACAAATCGAAACCTGATTCGGGAAATGCCAAACTTGTGGGGTTACGCACGCGATCTTTATCAGACTCCAGGATTTGGCGATACAACAGATTTTGATTCAATCAAGCGGCACTATCATTTATCAATAACAATTAACCCAGATAAAACCGAAACACCTATATTACCAAAAGGACCGGACTTGTCTCTCTGGGATGCGCCTCACCAGCGCGAAGAATTAAGCAAACAGCAGGACAAATTTCGCAGATATGGAGAATCAGGGATGACCATCCATATACGAAAAGCAAAAAAAGAAGAAGTGCCGCTCATCAGAAAGCAGCGTGTAGAGGCCTATCGCGAACATACACATGCGATTTCAAAAGAACACTGGCAGGCACTTGAAAAAGCCATTTCCTCTGAAGCGGACCAGCAGCCGGGAGTCGAGCTGCTCGCAGCAGAATGGGAAGGAAAAATCGTTGGTAGTGTTGCGCTCTTCCCTGCAAAGACTGATGCTTATGAGGGCTTTACCGATGCACTGGATTATCCCGAACTGCGCGTCCTTGCCGTTTCTTCTGAGGCCCGCGGAAAAGGTGTCGGCTCCGCACTTATTGATGCATGCATCGCTATGGCGAAAGAAAATGGAAGCGAAGCGATCGGCCTTCACACCGGCTCTTTTATGAAAGACGCCATCACACTTTATGAAAAACACGGCTTTGAACGACTTCCTGAACACGATTTTGAACCGGCAAATGATGGGATAATCGTAAAAGCCTTTAAGCGCAAGTTGTAACATGGAAATTAACTGGCAGTACGTTTAATGCCACCATCATCACGTTAAAAAAGACTGTACCTGCGAACACTAGACGTATTCGTGGGTACAGTCTTTTTATAATACCAATCCTTCAATAATCCTCTAACACCTGTAAGCACCTTGAACTTTTAAAATATATTTCAAAAAGATGGGCACTTAAGTTGGTTCATTTGCACGTGTAGTAAAAAAGTGTCTCAAGGACTTGAGCCGGTTCACTTCGCTTCAGGTGGACGCTTTCCGCGGGGCGGGGCTTGAGCTAACTTGCTTCGCAAGTGGATCTCAAGCTCCCGCTTCATCCCGCTGGAGTCGCCACCTTCCGCTCCGCTCACCTCATTCTATTGATAAATACTACCTTTTTATAATATGTCCCAGACTCTTTTTTAAGTGCCATTCTATCAATTATGTTTAACAACTTAAAATACATAGAAATTTAACAGAGACGAAGCAAACGATATTCCATTTGGTCAGAAATGAACCGATTCTACCTATTTACAAGTAGTTTCTTACAAAAGAACAATAGACGGAGGTTACACTTTTTATTTACAAATGAAATCACCAAAGAATAGGTTATTTGCAGCGGAGGTCGGGGACTCCTGCGTGATGCAGCGGGAAGGGTGAGACCATGCAGATGCGAAAGCATCAAAGGGG
>NZ_JARUIU010000130.1 GCF_029667115.1 Jeotgalibacillus sp. ET6
CTTCCTTCTACCATAAGGAAGAAACCTTTTTTATTAGTTGATAATGTATCAATTGCAGTACTTGTCATTTCAGAAAGCATCATTTAGGCTTTATCTGAAATGGATTCTTACCGTATTTATCCCTGTTTCATTTTATGTTCTTCCTTTTTTTCGTTCTCTTTTGTATACACGATTTTTAACCGAAATAACGTATGATGAAATCCCTGAAGAAGTTATGGAAGTAAACCCTGTCTTCGGTAATATATTCAGCAGCAGAGAGGAAT
>NZ_JARUIU010000131.1 GCF_029667115.1 Jeotgalibacillus sp. ET6
ACGACTGGCATGACAAATGGAGTAAAGATCTCAACGATGGTTCTGCCGAATCATTTGGAATGACTTTTACCACAGTCGAGCTTGAAAGCGGCTCAAACACCAGTAGCAGGTATTGCGATGGGACTCGTTAAATCAGCGCTCAATGGTAAAAATGATTATTGATCTGGGTCATCATCTGGATTTAAACGTAGTGGCAGAAGCCCGTTTAACGGGTTTTTTCATTGGGCAAAAATAAGACAAACCATAATTGTATAAGAGTCCTT
>NZ_JARUIU010000132.1 GCF_029667115.1 Jeotgalibacillus sp. ET6
GGCGGCGGTAACCGAAATGGTAGTAGAACTGCAGGAGATGTCGGTCAAAATGTCAAGCAGTGCAGGCGAGGGAATTATCGGCTGTGGAAGTATTACGAAGCACTTCACTTCAACTCTGCCTCCATGCTCTTCCACTGTTGGTAGCAGGATGAAATCTTTCTCCTCTTAGTACTCGTCTTGCAAGCTGCCTGTCTCTTTCACGGCATCTTTGAGCAATTAGGCTACGAACTTACCGATTCAACTGCTGATGCAGATGTAATCTT
>NZ_JARUIU010000133.1 GCF_029667115.1 Jeotgalibacillus sp. ET6
GAATTAGAGCAACAGAATTGTCGAATTTAACCTCACCATCGACAAGAAAAATATAAAATCTGTCTGAATCATCCTTCAAAGCAAAAAAAGAACTTCCATTCACCTATATTTGCATTGGCATCGCTGGTACCTTTAGGTCTTCACACGTCTGCTCTGCCGATTGGAAAGTATAGACCTGTGCATTTCGGATGATTTGCTTGAGTTTGAGTAATGAATAATTTTCGTTTTCAGATTATTAAGAAGCGCTCATGACGAAGAAGAGC
>NZ_JARUIU010000134.1 GCF_029667115.1 Jeotgalibacillus sp. ET6
TAATCATTTAATTAAAAAAATTGGGGGTGGGGGGCTGATTCTAACTGCCGAACCCGAGTGTGGGTATTTACAGTCCGCCGGTTTTTGCCACTTCTTCACAATCTTTCCAACTTGTTTGGCCTTATTGGTAATAATATCAGCGCCTGGCTGGGGCGTGGCTCAATTGGCAGCTGGGGAGCGGTTTGGGCAACCAACCCATTTTTTTGCGTTTGATCTTTTTGCTTTTATAATTTTTGCTAATATATTTTCTTTTTTTTTTTTTT
>NZ_JARUIU010000135.1 GCF_029667115.1 Jeotgalibacillus sp. ET6
AACGAGCTCCAGCGCGCGCTCGCGCTGTGCGACGGCGAGGAGATCGACGTCGGAGACTTGTCCGAGCGCGTCGTGCCCGGTCCCGCCAGGGCAGTTGCACCCCACGTCGGCGGGGACTTCACGCTCGAGGAGATCGAGCGTGCGCACATCGAGAAGATCCTGGCGCGCGGTCTGACCTACGACGACGCGGCGCGCCTGCTCGGCATCGACGATTCGACGCTCTGGCGCAAACGCCGGCGCTTCACTCTTCGATCGGCGTGAA
>NZ_JARUIU010000136.1 GCF_029667115.1 Jeotgalibacillus sp. ET6
AGCTCCTCTGAGATGATGGCCATGATAAAATCTGTATGAGGTTCAGGCAGATATCCAAGCTTTTGGACGCTCCAAATAACGAGGTCACCCGGCATTCATAATTTCCATATAGCTTGCTCCTTCAAGACGCCTCTCAAACTCTTCTTCTCTCGTCCCTCCAAAAACCAGCTGGGCAGACATCGTCGGTTGAACATCCTGTTCCAAGCGGCGCTGGTCAATAGCAACTGTACCTGGAGTGGTACTTAATGCAAAGATCTCTACT
>NZ_JARUIU010000137.1 GCF_029667115.1 Jeotgalibacillus sp. ET6
ATCAAGAAATTGTGCAGAAATAGGTTTTTTATTCACAATTCTTCTCCGTTTTGAGATTAAAGTGGAATCGGTTATTTCAAGTGCTGTTATTGGACAGGTAGAGGAGTCCAAATCAGACCGTTTTTCAAAAGGCGATGTAGTAGATATTCAAAGTGAATATCGCGCTGCCGCATCAAGCTTTGAACAAACTTCTATTCAAAATGGTTATCCATGCAAAATCAAGATTGGAGCACTCGAACGCCCAGAAACTGCTTGATGTCAC
>NZ_JARUIU010000138.1 GCF_029667115.1 Jeotgalibacillus sp. ET6
GTGTATTTCCCCATTCCGTAAATCGTTCAGCATTTCTTTCATTTTTTCTTCTGTCATTTGCTGAAACCAAAGCAGCTTCAATCGCATCAATCAATACTTCTCGATCATTTCGTCTCTTGAGGTGGTGGTTAGGTTAAATTTGTTTATCATTTTTATCTTCCTTTCTGGGCAGATCTTTTCGCTCAACAATCTCGAATGAAAGCTGGGCTGTCCAATTACACGAAGGCCTTCATCCTCTTCTTCAACCGGGCTACCGGGTTGC
>NZ_JARUIU010000139.1 GCF_029667115.1 Jeotgalibacillus sp. ET6
GATTGCCGCTCTGCCTATGTTTCATGTATTCGCTTTAACAGTAGTGTTAAATGCGCCTCTTATTAATGGAGGAATTATCGTTGATACAAAAAGCTTTACGCTCCGGACTGCTTGCTGGTCCAGGGAGAAATTGACACAAGGCCACAAGCAAGCACACTTGCCATAGCGACTCGCTGTTTCTGTCCGCCTGAAAGATGATGTGGCTCTTGATTTAGAAAATTTCTGTAAACATTACAGATCAGGTAAAGCCTCGTGATATTTT
>NZ_JARUIU010000013.1 GCF_029667115.1 Jeotgalibacillus sp. ET6
AAGTTAAGCTCTTCAGCGCCGATGGTAGTTGGGGGTCTCCCCCTGTGAGAGTAGGACGTCGCTAGGCACTAAAAAAAGAGTCATTCCCTTTGGGGAATGGCTTTTTTTTGTGCTGTACACTGATAAAAATGTTCCAGCTGTTCACCTTCATTTGTTGCATGGTCATGCAGATATTCGTTTGATTAAGCTAGCGCATTGTTTTATTTTCATGTATTTAATAGAGGATTCAACAGGCGGGAAATCTTTTTACTACCACTCAGCTCACCCTATTTGCAAAAAGATCGAAACGTATTGTATAATTTATGTCAAAGATAGTCAAAGTCAAAGGAGGTGGGGGTTGTGAAAAACATATCTGATGTCATTGAAAAGTATTTAAAGCAGGTTTTAGAAGGCAGTGGAAGTGAAATAGTGGAAATAAAGAGAAGCGAAATTGCAGACAAATTTCAATGCGTGCCTTCTCAAATCAATTATGTAATTAATACCCGTTTTACAGTAGAGCGGGGATATGTTGTGGAAAGTAAGCGGGGCGGAGGCGGCTATATACGTATTATAAAGGTCAAAAGCCATGATCAGTCCCATCTTATTGATCAGATATCAGAGCTTCTTCAATCTCATATAGCACAAGCCACAGCGGAAGACGTAGTGTATAGACTGCTGGATGAAGACTGTATTTCCAAAAGAGAGGCGAAACTGATGCTGAGTGCGATGGATCGAGCTACACTTAAAATTCCGTTGCCTCTGCGTGATGAAATTCGCGCAAGAATGTTAACGGCTATGATAACAACATTAAAATATAAATAAATGAGGTGAGAGGGATGGTTTGTCAAGAGTGTCAGCAGCGTCCCGCAGCATTGCATTTTACGAAAGTAGTGAACGGGGAAAAAACAGAGGTTCATTTGTGTGAGGTTTGTGCGCAAGATAAAGGAGATTCCTTTTTATCTAATGATGCAAGTGCCTTTTCGTTCAATAATTTACTTGCGGGTCTTTTGAATATTACTCCAGTTGTACAGCAGCCTAACCAATCACAGCATTCTGAAAAAGAAACAATTCGCTGCAAGGAATGCAATTTAACCTTTCCGCAATTTTTAAAAATTGGAAAATTCGGCTGTCCTTCCTGTTATGAATCTTTTCGTGATCAGCTTCCCCCTATTTTGAAACGGCTTCACAGCGGAAATGAGGTTCATCAGGGGAAACTTCCTGAGCGCGAAGGCGGGACAATTCATGTGAAAAGAAAAATCAGTGAGCTAAGAACAGAATTAAAGGAATTAGTGAATGAAGAAGAATTTGAAAAAGCAGCGGGAGTCCGCGATCATATACGCTCTCTTGAAAAAGATATCGATAAGCAGGGAGGTGAGCAGCCTTGACACTTGAAAAGTTTTTGACGAAGGCTGTTACTTCCTGGATGAACGAAGAAGGACCTTATTCAGAAATTGTGTTATCAAGTCGAATACGATTAGCGAGAAATAGCAAACACCATTCATTCCCTACCGTTTTTACTGAAAAAGAGGCAGCGGACGTTTCTGAAAAAGTGAAACAGAGTATGAAAGAGGCCGGGGAAGCACTTGAACTTTTGGAAATGAAAGAACTCCAGGAGCTTCAAAAACGTGTACTGGTCGAAAAACATCTGATTAGTCCAAATCTTGCTGAAGATTCAGCTTCATCTGCTGTATGGCTGTCAGATGAAGAAGATATCAGTATTATGGTAAATGAAGAAGATCATCTGCGCATTCAGTGTCTGTACCCTGGATTACAGTTAAAAGAAGCGCTGCGAAAGGCAAATGAACTTGACGATTCAATTGAAGAACACTTTGATTATGCATTTGATGAGCAGCTTGGTTATTTGACCACGTGCCCTACAAATGTTGGCACAGGCTTACGGGCATCTGTTATGATGCACTTACCGGGTTTGATGATGACGAACCAGATGAATAGAATTATTCCGGCTATTGGACAATTTGGTCTTGTGGCTAGAGGAATTTACGGGGAAGGCAGCGAAGCTTTAGGTAACATCTTTCAAATTTCTAATCAAACCACGCTTGGAAAATCTGAGGAAGACATTGTAGAAGATCTCTTACGGGTTGTTCACCAAATTATTGCCCAGGAGAAAGCAGCGCGCGAAGCTTTGGTTCAGACTTCAGGTGTTCAGCTTGAAGATCGTGTTTTCAGATCCTATGGTGTATTAAGATATAGCCGTGTCATAGAATCTAAAGAAGCTGCTAAATGTTTATCGGATGTGCGTTTAGGAATTGATTTAGGGTATATAAAGGATGTACCTCGGACGATTTTAAACGAACTGATGATTCTTACTCAGCCAGGATTCCTTCAGCAATACGCAGGAGGGTTTTTGCGTCCTTTTGAACGTGATTTGCGAAGGGCCTCATTAATACGTGAACGGTTAGAAATGGATGATTCACAGCTAAAAGGAGGAACAGACCTATGATGTTTGGACGGTTTACGGAGAGAGCACAAAAGGTATTGGCGTTGGCACAGGAAGAGGCAATTCGTCTTTCCCATTCAAATATTGGCACTGAACATATCCTGCTTGGGCTTGTTCGAGAAGGAGAAGGCATTGCTGCGAAGGCATTAAAGAGCCTGAATCTAAGCACGGAAAAGATTCAGGAAGAAGTTGAGGAACTGATCGGCAAAGGTACTGAACAGTCACCAAGCGTTCATTATACCCCGCGGGCAAAAAAAGTGATTGAGCTTTCAATGGATGAAGCACGTAAATTGGGCCATTCATATGTAGGCACTGAGCACATCCTTCTTGGGTTAATCCGTGAAGGAGAAGGTGTTGCAGCACGGGTATTAAGCAATCTGGGTGTCAGTTTAAATAAAGCAAGACAACAAGTGCTTCAGCTGCTGGGCAGCAATGAAGCAAGTGGTCACCAAGGCAGCTCCAATGCCAATGCGAGTACACCAACACTCGATGGACTGGCACGTGATCTTACCGTTATTGCGCGTGAAGGCAGCCTCGATCCGGTTATTGGCAGAAGCAAAGAAATTCAACGCGTAATTGAAGTGCTGAGCCGCCGGACTAAAAACAATCCTGTGTTGATTGGAGAACCAGGGGTCGGTAAAACAGCGATCGCAGAAGGACTTGCGCAGCAGATTGTGCAAAATGAAGTGCCGGAAATTCTGCGCGACAAACGGGTTATGACGCTTGATATGGGTACGGTAGTCGCAGGAACAAAATATCGTGGTGAATTTGAGGACCGTTTGAAAAAAGTAATGGATGAGATTCGCCAGGCAGGAAATATCATTCTGTTCATCGATGAGCTTCATACGCTGATTGGAGCAGGAGGAGCAGAAGGTGCAATCGATGCCTCAAATATCTTAAAACCATCACTAGCACGCGGTGAATTACAGTGTATCGGTGCTACTACACTTGATGAATATCGAAAATACATTGAAAAAGATGCAGCATTAGAGCGCCGTTTCCAGCCAATTCAAGTAGATGAGCCGACAGCTGAAGAATCTGTTCAGATTCTAAAAGGGCTGCGCGACCGCTATGAAGCACATCACCGCGTATCGATTACAGATGCAGCGATTGATGCGGCTGTAAAATTATCAGACCGTTATATTTCAGATCGTTTTCTTCCCGATAAAGCCATTGATTTAATCGATGAAGCAGGCTCAAAAGTGCGTCTTCGTTCTTATACAACGCCTCCTAATTTAAAGGAGCTTGAAGCAAAATTAGAGGGAATCCGCAACGAAAAGGATGCAGCTGTTCAAAGTCAGGAATTTGAAAAGGCCGCTTCTTTACGGGATTCTGAACAAAAGACAAAAGAAAAACTGGATGAAACGAAAAAGATCTGGAAAGAAAAACAGGGTCAGGAAAATACAGAAGTAACGGTTGAAGATATCGCTCATGTGGTATCAACCTGGACTGGAGTTCCGGTTTCCCGTCTGGCAGAAACCGAAACACAAAAGCTGCTGAATCTCGAGGAAACACTCCACAACCGCGTCATCGGCCAGGGAGATGCTGTAACAGCCATATCCAAAGCCGTTAGACGGGCGAGAGCCGGTTTAAAAGATCCGAAACGCCCAATCGGTTCATTTATTTTCTTAGGACCTACAGGTGTTGGTAAAACGGAACTTGCACGAGCTCTTGCGGAATCCATGTTTGGCGATGAAGACGCAATGATCCGAATCGACATGTCAGAATACATGGAAAAACATTCAACATCCCGTCTTGTAGGGTCGCCACCAGGGTATGTCGGATATGAAGAAGGCGGTCAACTAACAGAAAAAGTCCGCCGCAAACCTTATTCAGTCGTTTTGCTTGATGAGATTGAAAAAGCGCATCCTGACGTATTTAATATTTTGCTCCAGGTGCTTGAGGATGGCCGTTTGACGGATTCAAAAGGACGGACGGTAGATTTTCGCAATGTCGTATTAATTATGACGTCCAACGTTGGGGCAAGTGCATTGAAATTCAATAAAAATGTCGGGTTTAATGTTCAGGACTCCAAACAGGATTATAAGGACATGAAAGGACAAGTGCTTGAAGAATTGAAGCGCGCTTTCCGTCCGGAGTTTTTAAACAGAATCGATGAAATGATTGTCTTCCATTCACTTGAAAAAGACCACCTCAAAGAAATCGTCACGCTTATGGCGAACGAGCTGGTTAAGAGACTAAAAGAGCAGGATATAAAACTTTCTATAACAGAAGCAGCAAAAGAAAAAATCGCAGATGAAGGATTTGATCCTGAATATGGAGCAAGACCGCTGCGCCGTGCGATTCAAAAGCATGTGGAAGACCGTTTATCCGAAGAGCTGTTAAAAGGAAACGTGCTTGCAGGCTATACGGTTGAAATTGATGTAGAAGGCAAAGAGTTCGTTGTAAACCGCAAAGAAGAAGCAGGTTCCACTGCGAATTAATGGCTGATACAGAAGATCTTTAAATCAATCAATTAGTGCACGTGTGTCAGCCTCAAACACGTGCACTATTTTTTTATAAACCTTGCAAGGAGATGGAAATAGAGTGGCCAAAAAGAAAACAAAATTCATGTGCCAGTCATGCGGCTATGAATCTGCAAAATGGATGGGCAAATGCCCAGGCTGCGGTGAGTGGAACACGATGGTAGAAGATGTATCCATCACAGGGAAGCAGCCAAGAAAAACATTTACGCATACACCTGAAGGAAGTTCGGTTAAAGCAACTCCTCTTGTATCAGTTAAATCCATTCAGGAACCGCGAGTTGAGACGAAAAGCGGAGAATTAAATCGTGTTCTTGGCGGAGGTGTGGTTCCGGGCTCGCTGATTTTAATCGGAGGAGATCCGGGCATTGGAAAGTCCACCTTGCTTTTACAGGTATCCTCTCAGCTTGCAGAAACAAAAAATAAAGTGCTTTATATTTCAGGAGAGGAATCTGTAAAGCAAACGAAACTCCGTTCTGATCGATTAAACGTTACTTCTGAAAACTTATATGTTTATGCAGAAACGAATTTAGAATCGATCCACCACTCCATCGAACAATTGTCCCCGGATTTTGTAGTCATTGATTCGATTCAAACCGTCTATCATCCTGAAGTCACTTCAGCCCCTGGCAGTGTCACTCAAGTAAGGGAATGTACAGCTGAGCTGATGCGCATTGCCAAAATGAAAAATATCGCTATTTTTATTGTGGGCCATGTGACAAAAGAGGGCTCCATTGCAGGTCCACGAATATTAGAGCATATGGTTGATACCGTGCTGTACTTTGAAGGAGAACGGCATCATACGTACCGGATTTTGCGGGCTGTGAAAAACCGGTTTGGCTCTACAAATGAGATGGGTATTTTTGAAATGAAGGAAACGGGATTAGAAGAAGTGTTAAATCCGTCGGAAATTTTCCTCGAAGAAAGATCTCAGGGAGCAGCGGGCTCCACTGTAGTAGCCTCAATGGAAGGAACGCGTCCGGTGCTGGTTGAAATACAGGCGCTCGTGACCCCTACAAGCTTTAATAACCCGCGGCGAATGGCAACAGGAGTGGATCAAAGCAGGGTTTCTCTTTTAATGGCTGTTCTTGAAAAAAGAGTAGGTCTGCTTTTACAGCAGCAGGATGCCTACTTAAAAGTAGCCGGCGGCGTCCGCCTTGATGAACCGGCAATTGATCTGGCAGTTGCGATAAGTATTGCTTCAAGCTTTAAAGATAAGCCTTCGAGTGGTACTGATTGCATTATTGGAGAAGTAGGGCTGACGGGAGAAATACGGAGAGTATCCCGGATCGAACAGCGGGTGCAGGAGGCTGCAAAGCTGGGATTTAAAAGGGTCTTTATTCCAGCCAATAATATTGGAGGATGGAAGTTCCCTGAAGACATACAAGTCGTGGGTGTTTCAGATGTAAATGAAGCGTTAAAGAAAGTATTGGGGGATTAAAAAATGGAAGAAAAAAGAAAGCAGGAACGGGCCATTGACATCGTTCAGCTCGTAGCCCCGGGCACTCCATTCAGAGAAGGGCTCGATAATGTTTTGCGCGCAGGAACGGGCGGACTGATTGTCGTAGGATACAACGAGAAAATGAAATCCATTGTAGATGGAGGCTTTCAAATTCATTGCCCATTTTCTCCAACATTTTTATATGAACTGGCTAAGATGGACGGAGCCATTATTTTAAATGAAACAGGAAACAAAATTTTAATTGCCAATGCCCAGCTCGCCCCGAGTCCGATGGTTCCCTCTTCAGAAACGGGCATGAGGCACAGAACAGCAGAACGTGTAGCAAGGGAAACAGATGCCTTAGTGATCGCCATTTCTCAGAGAAGAAACGTCATTACTTTATACAAGGGGACGTTTCGATACGCGCTGAAAGAGATTGCTGTCATTTTAGCAAAAGCCAATCAAGCGGTTCAAACATTGGAAAAATACCGAGTGGTGCTTGATCAAAGCATCTCCCATTTAACACTTTTGGAATTCGAGGAAATGGTAACGTTTGGGGACGTTCTTCAGGTACTGCACCGTTTTGAAATGGTTCTGCGCATAAAAAATGAACTGTTGGTTTATTTAAATGAATTAGGAACAGAGGGCAGGTTAGTCCGTTTGCAGATGAACGAATTAATTGCCGACATGGAAGAAGAAGCGATGATGATAATGCGGGATTACGCGAAGGACAGACATATTAAATCCTTTGAGCTCCTTAATCGTTTTCAGGATATGGTAACGTCTGAGGTGTTGGAAGATGGCGCCCTCATGAAGCTGCTTGGGCACAGCGGCTATACACCGGCGGAAGATTTGACAGAGCCAAGAGGGTATCGTGTGCTTAGCAAAATTCCCCGCCTGCCCATTATGATCATTGAAAATTTAATCAATGAGTTTTCTCACTTAAACCAAATGGTCAAAGCGTCCGTTCAAATGCTTGATGATGTAGAGGGAATTGGAGAAGTCAGAGCAAAAAAAATTAAAGAAGGTCTGCGGCTGATTAAAGATCAATCGATAGCCGACAATCAGCTGTGAAATAATGGATTGCCAGCTTTGTAGATATATGATATGATATGTCGTTTTGTATAAATTGACTTTCTAATGAACATCATGCTACGCTTTTTAAAATAAGAAAGTAGATTTTCAAGTGAAATGTACTGAAATATTCATTTTTATTGCTTTTAGCAAGGTTTGAAATAAACAAATTGGTAAATAATGAAACAAGGAGGTGAAGGAATGTTAAGACGAATCGTACAAGTGTGTTTTTTGATTTTAGGTGGAACCCTGGGCGTATTTTTAATTCCTGAATTGTTGTTTGGGCCTTTAGGTGTAGATAACGCACTTATTAATAATCCCTATGTAACTGCTATTTTAGGAGCTATTATTTTTTATATTATCTTATTTTGGCTGATTGACCACGTAGTGGAATTCCTTAAGTGGTGTGAGGATCGACTGGTGGAAGCGCCGGTGACAGATCTGCTTTTTGGTACACTCGGATTGATCATCGGATTGATCGTAGCGTTCCTGCTGGGTGTAGCGATCAATGATATTCAAATTTTGATTGTCAATACAGTAGCGCCTATTTTACTAACGCTGATATTGGGCTATTTAGGTTTCCGGGTTGGGTTTACCAAACGGGATGAATTGATTCAGCTATTTACGAAAAACCCTGCCAAAAAAACACTTGATATTAATGGACAGCAGCAAATGGTGGAACCTCCTGCCTCTAAAAGGCACAAAATCCTGGATACCAGTGTCATTATAGATGGGCGGATTGCAGACATTTGCCAGACGGGTTTTCTAGATGGAGAAATCGTCATTCCTCAATTTGTACTGGGTGAGCTTCAGCATATCGCGGATTCTTCCGATGCATTAAAACGAAATCGCGGACGCCGCGGACTTGATATCCTTAAACGGATTCAGCGGGATATTCCCATCCAGGTCACCATTTATGAAGGGGACTTTGAAGAAATCCATGAGGTGGACAGCAAGCTTGTGAAGCTGGCCAAAGTATTGAATGGAATTGTCGTGACCAATGACTTTAATTTAAATAAAGTTTGTGATCTGCAGGACGTTCAAGTGCTGAATATCAACGATTTGGCCAATGCGGTTAAACCGGTTGTATTGCCTGGTGAAGAGCTTCATGTTCAAATGATTAAAGATGGCAAGGAACAAAACCAGGGAATCGCCTATCTCGATGACGGGACCATGATTGTTGTGGAAGACGGGAAAAACTTTATTGGCAAACATATAGATGTAATCGTAACAAGTGTTCTTCAGACATCAGCAGGCAGAATGATATTTGCAAAACCGAAAGCATACGAAAAAGCGCTTTAATCGCATAGAACAGGAGTTAGTCAAATGGAGTATGAAGTGATTATCCCTGCTGCCGGAAAAGGAAAAAGGATGGGGGCAGACCGAAATAAATTGCTGCTTACTATAGACGGCAAACCGGTTATTATTCATACACTTCAGGTATTTGAGGAAGACCCGCTGTGCAAGGGGATTATTCTTGCTGTTAGCCCGGATGACCGAAAAGTGCTTGAAGGGCTGCTTGCGGAATATTCCATTCATAAAGTGGTCGCCATGGCTGAGGGCGGGAAGGAAAGACAGCAGAGCGTTTATCACGCCTTGCTCCACGCAACTGCATCTATCGTGATGGTGCATGACGGGGCCAGACCCTTTATTCAGCAGGCGGCGATACATGAACTGGCCGAACAGGCATTTCAAACAGGTGCTGCTATAGCGGGAGTGCCTGTTAAAGATACAATGAAAGTGATCCGTGAAGGAACAGTTGCGCACACGATAGATCGTTCAAGCTTGTGGTCGATTCAGACGCCGCAGGCTTTTCGTCTTTCTTTGCTGCTTAAAGCAAATCAGGAAGCAGTGAAAAATGGTTTTAATGGAACCGATGATGCTTCCCTTCTTGAACAAATTGGTGAAAAAGTTCAAGTTGTAGAGGCAGATTATGATAATATAAAGCTGACGACAAAAGAAGACCTTTTTTTTGCTGAAGCCATTCTTAAAAAAAGGAAAAGCGGATGTTAAAATACAAGAATTAGCTATGTTTGAACAAGTGAAACAGAGTTAAAAATGAGGTGAAAGTATGTTTCGAATCGGACAGGGCTATGATGTTCATCAATTAACAGAGGGCAGACCTCTTATTCTTGGAGGGGTTACGATTCCTCATGAAAAAGGACTGCTTGGCCATTCAGATGCGGATGTGCTGCTTCATGTAGTAGCAGATGCAGCGCTCGGGGCAATTGGTGCAGGAGATATAGGCAAGCATTTTCCTGATACTGATCCTGCTTTTAAAGGAGCGGATTCCGCGAAGCTGCTTGAGCATGTATGGGATCTTGTGAAAAAAGAAGGCTACCATTTGGCTAATATTGATTGTACGATTATCGCACAGCGGCCGAAAATGGCTCCGCATATAGAAGAGATGAGGGAGCGGATTGCCGGACTCCTTGACGCGTCAAAAGAACAAGTGAATGTTAAAGCCACCACGACAGAAAAGCTCGGCTTTGCAGGTCGTGAAGAAGGCATCGCCGCTCAGGCAACCATTTTAATTCAGGCAAAATAAGAAGTACAAAATAGGAGGATTACTTATGTCTACAGAAGTTCGTGTGCGTTATGCACCAAGTCCAACCGGCCACTTACATATAGGGAATGCGCGTACAGCCCTATTTAATTATTTATTTGCTAAAAATCTAGGCGGGAAATTTATCATCCGCATTGAAGATACTGATTCAAAACGTAATATTGAAACTGGAGAAGAGTCACAGCTGCGGTATTTAAAGTGGCTTGGCATCGAGTGGGATGAAAGCATTGACGTTGGGGGAGAGTACGGACCATACCGCCAGTCAGAGCGAAATGATCTCTATGAAAAGCATTATAACGAACTGCTCCAAAAAGGTCTTGCCTATAAATGCTACTGTACTTCAGAGGAGCTTGAAGCAGAACGGGAAGCACAAACTGCAAGAGGAGAAATGCCAAGATACAGCGGGAAGTGCCGCAATTTAACGGATGAAGACCGTGCCGCTTTAGAAGCAGAGGGACGCGAGCCGAGCATACGTTTTGCAGTGCCTGCCGGTAAGACTTATACGTTTAACGACATGGTGAA
The DNA here is from genome assembly GCF_029667115.1 of Jeotgalibacillus sp. ET6. GTDB lineage: Bacteria > Bacillota > Bacilli > Bacillales > Jeotgalibacillaceae > Jeotgalibacillus. Next base: position 10,524 of record NZ_JARUIU010000013.1, read on the forward strand.
AGATGATGTATCCTTTGAAAGTGATGGCATTGGTGATTTTGTTATCGTTAAAAAGGACGGCATTCCTACGTATAACTTTGCAGTAGCAGTAGATGATCATTTTATGAAGATTTCTCATGTGCTGCGCGGGGATGACCATATCTCTAACACACCGAAGCAGCTGATGATCTTTGAAGCATTCGGATGGGAAGCACCCATATTTGGTCACATGACGCTCATTGTGAATGAAAACCGTAAAAAATTAAGCAAACGTGATGAATCGATTATCCAGTTCATTGAGCAGTATAAAGATCTTGGCTATCAGCCGGATGCCTTATTTAACTTTATTGCACTTCTTGGCTGGTCTCCTAAAGGGGAGGATGAACTTTTCTCTAAAGAGCAATTCATCGAAATCTTCGATGCGGACCGGTTATCTAAATCACCAGCGGTTTTTGATTCACAAAAGCTGGTTTGGATGAATAATCAGTACTTGAAAAATCTTGATTTGGATGAAGTTGTAAAGCTTGCTGTTCCTCACCTGGAAGAAGCGGGACGAATTTCAAAGGACCGTTCAGCTGAAGAAGAAGAATGGGTGCGGAGCCTGGTTGCTCTTTATCAGGAGCAAATGAGTTTCGGAGCTGAAATCGTTTCTCTATCAGAATTGTTCTTCAAAGAGGAGATTACGTACGATGAAGAGGCAAGCGCAGTACTGGCAGAAGAACAGGTTCCGGAAGTAATGGGAGAGCTCGCAAGCCAGCTTACGGCTTTGGAAAACTTTGAATCAGCAGAAATTAAAAAAGCCATAAAAGCCGTTCAAAAACAAACGGGTCATAAAGGAAAAAAATTATTTATGCCGATTCGTGTTGCAGTTACCGGTCAAACACACGGCCCTGAGCTTCCTAATGCGATTGAAGTGTTAGGCAAAGAAAGAGTTCTCGCTCGTGTAAGCAAGCTTTCGAATTAACATTTTTATTTAAATGGTATATGATATATTTACAAGCATACATTAACTACGTTTATAAGAAACTTGAGTAAAGCTGAGACGAGGAAAAGTAAGAAAAGGAACCCGATAAGAGAGAACCACCATCCGGCTGAAAGTGGTTCAGGCAACTCCTTTTCCCAACATGCACCTCTGAGCCTTTTGCCGAAACGTTAGTAGGCATAAGCGGCACGGACCGTTATTTCCGATTAAGTGGGGAGCCCGTATCTTAGGCTTCAAACAGAGTGGAACCGCGTGTAAGGCGTCTCTGTCAATTGACAGAGGCGTTTTTTTTGTTTTTATAAGGCCACATTTCCAATAAGATTAGTCTGATTATCAATGATATATACTGCTTGTGCAGCAAAAGGGGGGGAAAGCGATGTTTAAGCGAGTCAAGGAAGATATTGAAACGGTTTTTGATCAGGATCCTGCAGCAAGATCCGCTATTGAAATTATTTTAACGTATTCTGGACTGCATGCCATCTGGGGCTACCGGGTTGCTCATGTCTTTTACCGTCGGAAATTGTATTTTATTGCCCGGGTAATATCTCAGCTCGCGCGATTTTTCACGGGCATCGAAATCCATCCCGCAGCCCAAATCGGCAGACGCTTTTTTATCGATCATGGCATGGGAGTTGTGATCGGAGAAACATGTGAAATTGGAAATAATGTTACGGTATTTCAGGGCGTCACACTTGGAGGAACAGGAAAGGAAAGAGGGAAGCGTCATCCCACCCTCGAAGATAACGTACTGGTTGCAACAGGGGCAAAAGTGCTGGGTTCCATCACCATTGGGGAAAACTCTAAAGTAGGAGCGGGTTCTGTTGTTCTGCATGATGTGCCAGCCAATTCCACCGTTGTCGGTATTCCAGGAAGAGTGGTTGTTCGCAACGGGGTGAAATGCCGCCGTGATTTAAACCATCAGGATATGCCGGATCCGATCTGGGACCGTATGCGTCACCTGGAAACAGAACTTGTATTTGTAAAAGATCAGCTGAAGAAAGAAAGAGAGAGGAGCTCAAACAATGAGCATTCAACTTTATAATACAGTCACACGAAAAAAAGAACAATTTACTCCACAGGAAGAAGGCAAGGTTTCCATGTACGTGTGCGGACCTACTGTCTACAATTATATCCACATTGGAAATGCACGCCCCGCGATTGTATTCGACGCGGTTCGCCGTCATTTGGAATACCGGGGATACGATGTTAACTTCGTGTCGAATTTTACGGACGTGGATGATAAATTGATTCGTGCAGCCAATGATCTTGGTGAAGATGTGCCGGCAGTAGCTGAACGATTTATCAATGCCTATTTTGAGGATGTGGAAGCGCTTGGGTGCAAAAGAGGTACAGCCCACCCGAGGGTGACTGAAAATATTGACTTGATTATCGAGTTTATACAAACATTGGTCGACAAGGGATATGCATATGAATCAGCAGGAGATGTATATTACCGGACACGCAAATTCAAAGAATACGGAAAATTATCCCACCAATCGATCGATGAACTCCGGATTGGTGCCAGAATCGAATCAGACGAGCGAAAAGACGATGCGCTGGATTTTGTATTATGGAAAGCCGCAAAGGAAAGTGAAATTTCCTGGGAAAGTCCATGGGGAGCGGGGCGTCCTGGCTGGCATATAGAATGCTCCGCAATGGCGCGTAAATATCTGGGAGACACGATAGATATCCATGCAGGAGGCCAGGACCTTGCTTTCCCTCACCATGAAAATGAAATTGCACAGTCTGAAGCATTAACAGGGAAGTCATTTGCAAATTACTGGATGCATAACGGCTACATCAATATCGATAATGAGAAAATGTCCAAATCTCTTGGCAACTTTGTACTGGTGAATGACATTTTGAAAGAGCATGACCCTCAAGTGCTTCGTTTCTTTATGCTGTCCGTGCATTACCGTCACCCAATCAATTACAACCTGGAACTGCTCAATGCAGCAAAAGCAGGTCTGGATAGAATCCGCACTTCGTATGAAAATCTGCTTCACCGTAAAGGACTAAGTGCGAACCTGGCGGAGAATAATGAGCAGTGGCTGAAAGAAATAAATAAAACCAAACAAACGTTCGGTAAGGCGATGGATGATGACTTTAACACAGCGAATGCCATTTCAGTTCTGTTTGATTTATCCCGTCAAGCGAACCATTATTTAAGAGAAAAAAACACATCAGTGGAAGTCATCAATGCGTTTACAGCAGCGTTTGACGAGCTTGCAGGAGTGCTTGGATTTTCGATGACACAGGAAAAAGAATTGCTTGATCAGGATATAGAGGACTTAATCAAAAAACGCGAACAGGCTCGTAAAGACCGGGACTTTAAAACAGCAGATGCCATCCGGGACCAGCTAAAAGAACTGAATATCATCCTAGAGGATACGGCACAAGGCATCCGCTGGAGAAGAGGCTGAGTTATGAGCGCTGACAACCAGACTGCACTCGACCCAAAACAATTAAACGCACTTGCACTTGCCTACATGGGAGATGCTGTCTATGAGCAATATGTGAGACATCATCTTCTCCTGCAGGGGACGGTAAGACCTAATTTTCTCCAGAAAGCGTCGATTCAGTATGTTTCTGCTAAAGGACAATGCTTTGTGCTGAGGGCACTGACACAAGACTCCTTCTTTTCAGAAGCGGAGGAAGCTGTCATCCGGAGAGGCAGAAATGCAAAATCAGGAACGGTGCCGAAAAATGTCGATGTTCAGACGTATCGCTACAGCACGGCTTTTGAAGCATTAATCGGGTATTTATATTTAACGGAACAGCAAGAACGTTTAGATGAGGTTGTTTCGCAATCCATTGCCATCATGATGGACAAGCTGAAAGGAGAATCAAAATGAGCGAAGAATTTATAGGAGGCAAAAACCCGGTTATTGAAGCCTTAAAATCGGGGCGTGATATTAATAAAGTCTGGATTGCTGAAGGTTCTCAGAAAGGACAGATGCAGCAGGTTATCCACTTAGCTAAAGAAGCGGGAGTCCTGGTTCAATTTGTGCCGAAGAAAAAAGTAGATCAGCTTTTAGAAGGACAGCACCAGGGGGTAGTCGCGTCAGTCGCTGCGTATCAATATGCAGAAGTGGACGATATGATCGCGCTCGCCAAAAGCCGGAATGAGGATCCTTTTATCCTGATTCTCGACGAACTCGAAGACCCTCACAATCTCGGCTCCATTATGCGTACAGCAGATGCAACTGGAGCACACGGCATTATCATACCAAAGCGCCGTGCTGTGGGGCTGACTGCTGCAGTAGCAAAAGCTTCAACAGGCGCGATTGAACATATCCCGGTTGCCCGTGTCACGAATCTTGCCCGTACAATCGATGATTTAAAAGAGCAGGGACTGTGGATTACCGGAACAGATGCAAAAGAAAGTCAGGACTACCGCCGTTTCGATGCGACCATGCCGCTTGGATTAGTCATTGGAAGTGAGGGGAAGGGAATGGGCAGATTAATCAGGGAAAAATGTGATTTTCTTGTTCATTTACCTATGTCGGGTCATGTCACATCATTGAATGCTTCCGTTGCAGCAAGTATTCTGATGTACGAAATTTATCGAAAACGTCATCCCCTGGAAAGCTGACCGGCCATGAACAATGTTCTTCTCGTCGATGGCTACAATATAATCGGCGCATGGCCGGAACTAAATGAATTAAAATCCCATAATCTCGCTGCAGCTCGAGACCGGTTAATTGAAACGATGGCTGAATATCAGGGCTATACAGGATACCGGGTCATTATTGTATTTGACGCCCAATTTGTTCAGGGCATTGCAAAAAAGCATCGGCATTACAATCTCGACGTGTTCTTTACAAAAGAAAATGAAACAGCGGATGAACGGATCGAAAAGCTGGCGATTGAATTAAATGACATAAAAACGCAGGTGATTGTCGCAACGAGTGATTTCACTGAGCAATGGGTCATATTTGCGCAAGGCGCATTGAGAAAATCTGCCAGAGAATTATTAATTGAAACAAAACAAATCGAAAAGAAAATTGAAAAAAGGGTCCGCAAAATACAGGAACAGCGGCCTTCCTCCACTATTCCGCTGTCAGAAGAAGTAGCTCAAATATTCGAAAAATGGCGCAGAGGAGATAAATGAGCGGTTGACGCTCTGAAAAACTGTGCTGTATAATATTTCTATCTATTGTTTTTGAGCGGTCGGGGGGATCCATTTGAACGATTACAAACGGGTAGCAGATGATCGAATGAATTTTCAAATGCTGGAAGATGATCAGATTATTGAACTTGTTCATAAGGGAAACACAGAAGCATTAGACTATTTAATCACAAAGTACCGCAATTTCGTCAGAGCAAAAGCAAGATCGTATTTTTTGATTGGCGCCGACAAGGAAGATATTATCCAGGAAGGCATGATCGGCTTATACAAAGCGATACGAGATTACAAGGAAGAAAAGCTTACCTCTTTTAAAGCATTTGCGGAGCTTTGCATCACCCGTCAAATCATCACGGCCATAAAAACGGCAACTCGTCAAAAGCATATTCCTCTTAATTCTTATATCTCACTTGATAAACCTATCTATGATGAAGAATCAGACAGGACGCTTATGGATGTTATTTCCGGGGCGAAGCCTACTGATCCGGAAGCACTAATTATTCATAGAGAAGAATTTAGTAAAATAGAAGATAAAATGGCAGAACTGCTTAGCGATCTGGAGAGGCAGGTCCTGTCTTTATACCTGGATGGTCAGTCGTATCAGGAAATATCTGCATTGCTTGACCGGCACGTTAAGTCGATTGACAACGCATTGCAGCGAGTAAAACGCAAACTGGAGCGCTATTTGGAAGCGCACGAGCTGATGTTTTAATCGTCAGCTCCTGTTGACAGCGGGGAATCAAGGTGTTATTTTTTAAGATGTTAGGTGAAGAGATGATGGAAAAATTATGTCTTTGAGACAATGTGTCATCCGACATATCGTTCTAGCATGAATGGCGCCTTTTTCTTCTTGATGAGAGAAAGCTGTTCACAATAGCAACCGCTTCCTAACTAGTATTCATCCTAAAAGGAATGACCATCGTGGGTAAAAAGTCAGCTCTTGCTTGTACAGTCTGCGGCACACGGAACTATTCTGTGCCTCAGGGAAAAGACAAGCAGTCCGATAGATTAGAATTAAAAAAGTTTTGTCGCCATTGCAACGCTCATACGTCTCATAAGCAGACGATTTAAAAGAGCGGTCCTTTCGCTGGAAACAGGGAACGGACAATCGAAATCAGATTGGTTGGAGGGTACATCAGCATGGGTAAAATCAGCAGCTTTTTTCGTAACGTTTCCTCTGAAATGCGGAAGGTCAGCTGGCCGAAGCGTAAAGAGTTAACACGTTACACCATTACAGTTCTTTCAACTGTAGTTTTTGTCGCTCTGTTTTTTTTCGTAATTGATATGGGTATTACGGCTGTCATTGACTGGGTATTATAATGAGAGATCGGAAATCTCTTCGTATATGCAAGAGATTTCGTGTACAATAGAATGAGAAATGCAGAAGCCCGTTTAACGGGTTTTTTCATTGGGCAAAAATAAGACAAACCATAATTGTATAAGAGTCCTTTTATATAGTTTCGTGTCACGGCTGCTGCCGGTGCTATGCTTATGCACGAACAGCCTGTACATTTAATTGGTATTCCGTCGAGGCAAGTAAATCATAAACTGCTTCCCCAGCCAGGCAAAAAAAACGCCTGTACGGAGAATACGCTTATGTCTGCCGGAGCTAAACGCTCACCTGCACATTAAATTTAAGGAGGGAAAATTTTTGGAGAAGAATTGGTATGTTGTTCATACGTATTCAGGCTATGAAAATAAAGTAAAAATGAATTTAGAAAAGCGTGTCGAGTCCATGGGAATGTCTGATAAGATTTTCCGTGTGGTCATCCCTGAAGAGGAAGAGACCGAGATCAAGGATGGCAAAGCGAAAACTGTGAAGAGAAAAACATTTCCAGGATATGTGCTTGTGGAAATCGTCATGACAGACGACTCATGGTATGTAGTCCGCAACACGCCGGGTGTAACAGGCTTTGTGGGATCCTCAGGCGGCGGTTCGAAGCCTACTCCTCTGCTTCCGGAAGAAGTTACTCAGCTTCTGAAAAGCATGGGAATGCAGGAACGTACGGTTGAAGTGGACTTTGAAGTCGGAGAAAGCGTCACTGTAAACGAAGGGCCATTTGCTAATTTTGCTGGAGTGATTGAAGGTATTGATACAGCGAAAGGCAAAGTGAAAGTCCTGGTTAATATGTTCGGCAGAGAAACACCGGTTGAGCTTGACTTTATGCAAATTAACAAAATATAATTAGAAACATCTTGAATTCTGATTCCAAAGGTGGTAACATCTTTTAAGTCAGTATGTCTCAATAGAGAGACTGAACTAACATTTACATTCTTTATATAAAAGAATTGGATTATTGAGTGGGAGGGTATCAAGCCCTATTACCACATCACGGACTTAAGGAGGTGTGTCTCGTGGCTAAAAAAGTTATTAAATTGGTAAAGCTTCAAATCCCAGCTGGGAAAGCTAATCCAGCTCCGCCGGTAGGTCCTGCATTGGGTCAGGCTGGTGTCAACATCATGGGATTCTGTAAAGAGTTCAACGCTCGTACAGCTGATCAAGCTGGTCTTATTATCCCTGTTGAAATTACGGTTTTTGAAGACCGTTCATTTACATTCATCACTAAAACTCCCCCTGCTGCCGTTCTTCTTAAGAAAGCAGCTGGTATCGAGTCAGGTTCTGGTGAACCTAACCGCAACAAAGTAGCGACTGTCAAACGTGACAAGGTGCGTGAAATCGCGGAAACAAAAATGCCTGATCTAAACGCAGCAGATGTTGAATCAGCTATGCGTATGGTTGAAGGTACGGCTCGCAGCATGGGTATTACGATTGAAGATTAATTGATGCATGTCTTGGACGAGGTTGCGAAGTTGAAAAGTTATTTCACTCGCAACCTTTATTCGTGGGAGGTTATTCCGCTAAAACCACAATCGAGGAGGAAACAAAGAAATGGCTAAAAAAGGTAAAAAATACGTAGAAGCTGCAAAGCTTGTAGACCGTACAACTAATTATGGCGTCGTTGAAGCAATCGAACTTGCGAAAAAAACAAGCGTTGTTAAATTTGATGCAACAGTAGAGGTAGCGTTCCGTCTTGGAATCGATACACGTAAAAATGATCAGCAGATCCGTGGAGCAGTCGTTCTTCCGAACGGTACTGGTAAAACGCAAAGTGTTCTTGTATTCGCTAAAGGCGAAAAAGCAAAAGAAGCTGAAGCTGCTGGTGCTGACTTCGTAGGAGAAGGCGACCTTGTTCAAAAGATTCAAGGCGGCTGGTTCGAATTTGACGTAATCGTAGCTACACCTGACATGATGGGTGAAGTTGGTAAACTTGGACGTGTCCTTGGACCAAAAGGCTTAATGCCAAACCCTAAAACAGGTACTGTAACATTTGATGTTGAAAAAGCTGTTAAAGAAATCAAGGCTGGTAAAGTAGAATACCGCGCTGAAAAAGCTGGTATCATTCATGTGCCAATCGGAAAAGTTTCTTTCGAGACAGACAAGCTTGTTGAAAACTTCAATACGATTTTTGATACAGTGCAAAAAGCTAAGCCTGCTTCATCTAAGGGAACTTACATGAAGTCAGTAGCTGTAACAACAACGATGGGTCCTGGAATTAAGATCGACTCTTCTTCTGTTTCAGCAAAGTAATTATCACTCAAAATAATATTGACAGTGCTCTAACCATCTGATATGATGAATTGCGTTGTGTAAGTATATAACCATTTGTACCGTAGACAGCAGGCGTCCATTGGACTTAATTTCCTGCCGAGGTCATGACGATAAAAGAACTTTTCTTTTTATTGAAATGATACGCCTCGATGTCTGCAGCAGACATCGAGGCTTTTTTGTGCGTTCGAACGGTATAAATGAAGCTCCAGACAAACCAACAGGAGGTGTTAAGATGAGCAGCATTATCGAGCAAAAGAAACAGCTTGTAACAGAAATTCAAGATAAGCTACAAGGAAGCGTATCAACGATCATTGTAGATTACCGCGGACTATCTGTTGCAGAAGTAACTGAGCTGCGTAAATCACTTCGCGAAGCGGGTGTTGAGTTCAAAGTTTACAAGAACTCTATGACACGCCGAGCGGCTGAAGCGGCTGGTCTTGAAGGGTTGAATGAAAATCTTACAGGACCAAACGCAATTGCTTTCTCTAACGAGGATGTAGTTGCCCCTGCGAAGATCATTAATGAATTCGCTAAAAAACACGAAGCGCTTGAAATCAAAGCGGGTGTCATGGACGGGAATATCATCTCTGTTGATGAAGTGAAAGCACTTGCTGAACTTCCATCACGCGACGGACTTCTTTCTATGCTTCTTAGCGTACTTCAAGCACCGTTACGCGGATTTGCCGTGGCAACGAAAGCAGTTGCAGATCAAAAAGAAGAGCAAGGCGCTTAATTTTAAGCACCTGCACGCCGGATGACGATCATCCAAACAAAAATTAAAACATCCACTAAGGAGGAACTATATCATGACTAAAGAACAAATGATCGAAGCTATCAAAGAAATGACAGTTCTTGAACTAAACGACCTTGTTAAAGCAATCGAAGAAGAATTCGGTGTATCTGCTGCTGCTCCTGTAGCTGCTGCTGGTGCTGGTGGCGGAGAAGCTGCTGCTGAGCAAACTGAATTTGACGTAATCCTTACAAGCGCTGGATCTCAAAAAATCAAAGTTATCAAAGCAGTTCGTGAAATCACTGGTCTTGGCTTGAAAGAAGCGAAAGAAATGGTTGATAACACTCCTAAAGCTGTTAAAGAAGGCGCTTCTAAAGAAGAAGCTGAAGAACTTAAAGCTAAGCTTGAAGAAGTTGGAGCTGGCGTAGAAGTTAAGTAATATCGGATTGAAAGGAAAGCTCGCTTGAATAGGCGGGCTTTTTTTTACCTCTTTTGTTATAAGCTGTGTAAGATGAATATGAATCAAGTGGGAGGGTGATCTGAAATGTCAGATCATTATTATTCCAAAACTCCAGGAACTGAAAGCAACCCATTATGGTGGGATTTTACACTGCGGGGCCATACGCTTCGCTTTAAAACAGATCAGGGAGTTTTTTCGAAGAAAGAAGTGGATTTCGGCTCCAGGTTTTTAATAGAAACGTTTTCCGAGCCTGAAATAAAAGGTCCGCTGCTGGATGTTGGGTGCGGCTACGGTCCAATTGGACTGACGCTGGCGAAAAGCACAAATGACAGGGAAATTCATCTTGTAGATGTCAACAATCGTGCGCTAGACCTAGCGCGAGAAAATGCTGTGCGAAATGACGCTTCTTTCGTAAAAGTATATGAGAGTGATTGCCTTGACCAAGTGACAACCCGTGACTTTGCTGCGATTCTCACAAACCCGCCGATCCGTGCAGGGAAAAAAGTTGTACACCGAATCTTTGAGCAAAGTGCTGAACGCCTTGCTCCCGGAGGAGAACTCTGGGTAGTCATTCAAAAAAAACAGGGGGCACCCTCAGCGAAGGACAAACTTGAAACGCTTTTCGGAAATGTAGAAGTTGCCGCAAAAAGCAAAGGCTACTTCATTTTGAGAGCGAAAAAGAGTTTGACCCTCTAGTTTTCTTGTGATATTATTGTAAGATGCAAAATTATTAAAGTCAGAAAGTATGTCCATTTGCATAAATGGATCAGTTTATGGCAATAATGGTTTAAATAATTGTTCTTTACGTAGAAAATGTGGTTAATAAAAGCCTCGTTTTCTATTTGTCTTATGTCCATTTTGTGATGACATTGAGCAGAATGGATCTATCAAAACGCTTGATTTGAGGGGTGAATCAGTTGACAGGTCAACTAGTTCAGTATGGACGACACCGCCAGCGCAGAAGCTTTGCGCGTATCAGTGAAGTATTGGAACTTCCGAATCTGATTGAGATTCAGACAGCTTCCTATGAATGGTTTTTAGAAGAAGGATTGAGAGAGATGTTTCGCGACATTTCCCCAATCGAAGACTTCACTGGAAATCTTTCATTAGAATTTATTGATTACAGCCTTGGTGAACCAAAGTATTCAGTAGATGAATCAAAAGAACGCGATGTTACGTATTCTGCGCCGCTTCGTGTGAAGGTTCGACTGTTGAATAAAGATACCGGAGAAGTAAAAGATCAGGATGTGTTCATGGGAGATTTCCCTCTTATGACAGACACTGGGACGTTCATCATTAATGGAGCTGAACGTGTTATTGTATCACAGCTTGTTCGATCGCCAAGTGTGTATTTCCACGGCAAAATGGATAAGAACGGAAAAAGAGGCTTCGGCGCTACGGTGATTCCTAACCGCGGGGCTTGGCTTGAGTATGAAACAGATGCAAAAGATGTCGTTCACGTTCGTATCGATCGTACACGGAAGCTTCCTGTAACTGTTTTATTACGTGCGCTCGGCTTTGGTACGGATCAGGAAATTATTGATCTGATCGGTGACAACGAATATATCCGTAATACGCTTGAAAAAGATAATACGGAAACCGTTGATAAAGCATTGCTCGAAATCTATGAGAGACTTCGCCCTGGCGAACCTCCAACTGTAGATAACGCAAAGAGTCTTCTAGAATCACGTTTCTTTGATCCAAAGCGCTACGACCTTGCTAATGTAGGTCGATATAAAATGAATAAAAAGCTTCACATTAAGAACCGTTTATTCGGACAAGTGCTGGCAGAAACGCTGGCAGATCCGGAAACAGGCGAGATTCTTGCAGAAAAGGGAACAACTCTTGACCGCCGAAACCTTGATAAGCTGATTCCTTATCTTGAAAATGGCGTTGGTTTTAAAACCATTAACCATGCTGGCGGCGTGATCGAAGAAGAACTAACGCTTCAGTCGATCAAAATCCAGGTTCCTAACGCAGATAGTGACAAAGAAATTTTAGTGACTGGTAATGCTTATGTAGATGATAGTGTTAAAAACATTACCGCTGCTGATATCATTTCTTCTATCAGTTATTTCTTTAATCTATTACATGGTGTCGGTTTAACAGATGATATTGATCATCTTGGAAATCGTCGTCTGCGTTCTGTTGGTGAGCTTTTGCAAAACCAGTTCCGCATCGGGCTTTCCCGTATGGAGCGAGTGGTGCGTGAAAGAATGTCCATCCAGGACACAAACACCATTACACCACAGCAGTTAATTAACATTCGCCCTGTAATTGCGTCTATTAAAGAGTTTTTTGGAAGCTCTCAATTATCTCAATTCATGGATCAGACAAATCCATTAGCTGAATTGACGCATAAACGTCGTCTGTCAGCACTTGGACCTGGTGGTTTAACACGTGAGCGTGCGGGCTTTGAAGTACGTGACGTTCATTACTCCCACTACGGACGTATGTGCCCAATTGAGACGCCTGAGGGACCAAATATCGGACTGATCAACTCGTTGTCAAGCTTTGCGAAGGTAAACCGTTTTGGATTCATTGAAACGCCTTACCGTCGTGTAGACCCTGATACCGGAAAAGTGACAGACCGGATTGACTATTTAACTGCTGATGAAGAAGATAATTACGTTGTTGCACAGGCAAATGCCCGTTTAGGTGATGACGGATCGTTCCTTGATGATGAAGTAGTATCGCGTTTCCGCGGTGAGAACACCGTAATCAGACGTGATCGCCTTGATTACATGGACGTATCGCCAAAACAGGTTGTATCTGCTGCAACCGCATGTATTCCTTTCTTGGAAAACGATGACTCCAACCGTGCACTAATGGGAGCGAACATGCAGCGTCAGGCAGTTCCTTTGCTCAATCCTGAAGCCCCGTTCGTTGGGACAGGAATGGAGCACGTTTCTGCTAAAGATTCAGGTGCTGCTGTCATCAATAAGCATGAAGGTATTGTTGAGCGTGTTCAGGCGAGCCAGGTTTGGGTCCGCAGACTCGTTGAGATCGACGGAAAAGAAACAGAAGGCGATCTTGATAAATACAAAATGCAAAAATTCATTCGTTCCAACCAGGGAACTTGCTATAACCAGCGTCCGATCGTTTCTGTAGGAGACCGCGTAGTAAAAGGTGAAATCCTTGCAGATGGTCCTTCGATGGAATTAGGAGAGCTTGCTCTTGGCCGTAACGTTCTTGTCGGATTCATGACATGGGACGGCTACAACTATGAGGATGCTGTTATCATGAGTGAGCGTCTGGTGAAAGACGATGTATACACGTCGATCCATATTGAAGAATATGAATCAGAATCACGTGATACAAAGCTTGGACCTGAAGAAATCACGCGTGATATTCCAAACGTCGGGGAAGATGCACTCCGCAATCTTGATGAGCGCGGAATCATCCGAATTGGTGCGGAAGTGAAAGACGGGGATATCCTTGTTGGGAAAGTAACGCCAAAAGGTGTGACGGAACTAACAGCGGAAGAACGTCTGCTTCATGCGATTTTCGGTGAAAAAGCCCGTGAAGTAAGAGATACTTCGCTTCGCGTACCGCATGGTGCCGGAGGAATTATTCTTGATGTGAAAATCTTCAACCGTGAAGACGGAGACGAGCTTCCACCGGGAGTAAACCAATTGGTTCGTGCTTATATCGTTCAAAAGAGAAAAATCTCTGTTGGGGATAAAATGGCCGGACGCCACGGAAACAAGGGTGTTATTTCACGGATACTTCCGGAAGAAGATATGCCATATCTGCCTGACGGAACGCCGATTGATATCATGTTAAACCCGCTTGGTGTACCATCCCGAATGAACATCGGACAGGTGCTTGAAATGCATATGGGTATGGCCGCACGCTCAATGGGCATCCATATTGCCACTCCGGTATTTGACGGTGCTAACGAGGAAGATGTGTGGGCTACAATTGAAGAAGCCGGCATGTCGCGTGACGGAAAAACCGTTTTATACGACGGGAGATCCGGAGATCCATTTGATAACCGCGTGTCAGTCGGTGTGATGTACATGATCAAGCTTGCTCACATGGTTGATGATAAACTTCACGCTCGTTCAACTGGTCCTTACTCACTTGTTACTCAGCAGCCGCTGGGTGGTAAAGCGCAGTTTGGCGGACAGCGTTTTGGAGAGATGGAAGTTTGGGCCCTTGAAGCATATGGGGCTGCTTACACACTGCAGGAGATTTTGACTGTTAAGTCGGATGATGTTGTAGGCCGTGTTAAAACTTACGAAGCCATTGTAAAAGGCGACAGCGTACCTGAACCGGGCGTACCTGAATCATTCAAAGTATTGATTAAAGAGCTTCAAAGCTTAGGTATGGACGTTAAGATGCTGTCTAGCAATGATGAAGAAATTGAAATGCGCGACATGGATGATGAAGAAGATATTCATCAGGCAGACGCATTGAATATTGCACCGGAAACCGATGTATTAACATCAGAAACCGTTGCGGCAAAAGAATGAGCAATACAACTGTGCAGATAACCGACAAAAGGGCAAAACCTGTAAACGAAAAGGGAGGTAGGCTCCTTGATAGATGTTAATAATTTTGAGTATATGAAAATCGGCCTGGCAGCTCCTGATAAAATCCGCTCGTGGTCTTTCGGAGAAGTCAAAAAGCCAGAAACCATTAACTATCGTACGTTGAAGCCTGAAAAAGATGGTCTATTCTGTGAGCGTATTTTCGGTCCTCAAAAAGACTGGGAATGCCACTGTGGTAAATACAAACGCGTCCGGTACAAGGGCGTCGTTTGTGACCGCTGCGGAGTAGAAGTTACACGTGCCAAAGTACGCCGCGAACGTATGGGGCATATTGAATTGGCAGCGCCTGTATCACACATCTGGTACTTCAAAGGTATTCCAAGCCGTATGGGCCTTGTTCTTGACATGTCTCCGCGTGCGCTGGAAGAAGTAATTTACTTTGCTTCTTACGTTGTAACAGAATCAGGAGATACAGCGCTTGAGAAAAAGCAGCTGCTATCTGAAAAAGAATATCGTGCATATCGGGATAAATACAGCAACAAATTCCAGGCCGCAATGGGTGCAGAAGCCATCAAAAAGCTTCTTCAGGACCTTGACCTGGACAAAGAGGCAGAGATGCTGAAGGAAGAACTGAAAACTGCACAAGGCCAGCGCCGTACGCGTGCAATTAAACGCCTTGAAGTAGTGGAATCTTTCCGTAACTCGGGTAACTATCCTGATTGGATGATTCTTGATGTACTGCCTGTCATCCCGCCTGAGCTTCGTCCGATGGTACAGCTTGACGGCGGTCGTTTCGCTACATCAGATTTAAATGATCTTTATCGTCGAGTAATTAACCGGAACAACAGGCTGAAGCGTCTTCTTGACCTTGGTGCGCCAAGCATCATTGTTCAGAATGAAAAGCGTATGCTCCAGGAAGCTGTAGATGCACTGATTGACAATGGCCGGCGCGGACGTCCTGTAACTGGACCTGGTAACCGTCCATTAAAATCTCTGTCTCACATGCTGAAAGGGAAGCAGGGCCGTTTCCGTCAAAATCTTCTTGGTAAACGAGTGGACTATTCAGGCCGTTCCGTTATCGTAGTAGGTCCAAACCTGAAAATGTATCAGTGCGGACTTCCGAAAGAAATGGCGCTTGAACTGTTTAAACCGTTTGTAATGAAAGAATTGGTTGAACGCGGACTCGCTCACAATATCAAGAGTGCAAAGCGTAAAATCGAGCGTGTTCACAGCGAGGTATGGGATGTACTTGAAGATGTTATTAAAGAGCACCCGGTACTGCTGAACCGAGCACCAACCCTTCACCGTCTTGGAATTCAAGCGTTTGAGCCAACACTGGTAGAAGGACGCGCGATCCGTCTGCATCCACTTGTATGTACTGCATACAACGCCGATTTTGATGGTGACCAAATGGCCGTTCACGTTCCGCTTTCATCTGAAGCTCAAGCTGAAGCGCGTCTGCTAATGCTGGCTGCACAAAACATCTTGAATCCTAAAGATGGAAAACCTGTTGTAACACCTTCTCAGGATATGGTTTTAGGAAACTATTACCTGACTCTCGAGCGTAAGGATGCTGTAGGAGAAGGTAAAATATTCAGAGATGCTGATGAAGTACTTCTGGCGTATCAAAATGGATATGTACACCTTCACAGCCGTATTGCCATCCATGCGAGCGCAGTGAAAAAAGAAAACTTCACAGAAGAGCAAAACAAACAGCTTCTGTTGACTACACCAGGGAAGATTATCTTTAATGAAATTCTTCCGAAGTCGTTCCCTTACATCAATGAGCCGACAATGGAAAACTTGGAAGTGGCAACACCTGATAAGTTCTTCGTTGATCCGACTACAGATGTAAAAGAGCATATTAAATCGAATGAGCTTGTCTCACCGTTTAAAAAGAAATATCTTGGAAATGTCATTGCTGAAGTGTTCAAGCGATTCCACATTACCGATACGTCAAGAATGCTTGACAGCATGAAAAACCTGGGCTTTAAACACTCTACCCGTGCCGGCATTACAATCGGTATAGCTGACATCGTGGTATTACCTGAGAAACAGGTGATCCTGAAAGAAGCACAGGAAAGAGTGGATAAAGTGACGAAGCAGTTCCGACGCGGATTAATTACCGAGGAAGAACGCTACGACCGTGTAATCTCCATATGGAGTGCGGCAAAAGACGTAATTCAAGACAAGCTTATGCTTACGCTTGACAGTCTGAACCCGATCTACATGATGAGTGATTCCGGTGCCCGAGGTAACGCATCTAACTTTACGCAGCTTGCTGGTATGCGTGGTCTGATGGCCAACCCGGCTGGACGGATCATTGAGCTTCCAATCAAATCAAGTTTCCGTGAAGGACTAACTGTTCTTGAGTACTTTATTTCAACTCACGGTGCCCGTAAAGGTCTTGCCGATACAGCCCTTAAGACAGCTGACTCAGGTTACCTTACCCGTCGTCTTGTTGATGTAGCTCAGGATGTAATTGTTCGTGAAGAAGATTGTGGAACAGATAGAGGACTTCGAGTACGTTCACTAAAAGATGGTACTGAAACGATTGAACCGCTTGAAGAACGTTTAGAAGGCCGTTATTCAAATCAAACTGTAAAACACCCTGGAAATGGCAAAGTGTTTGTAAGAC
Organism: Jeotgalibacillus sp. ET6; assembly: GCF_029667115.1. GTDB lineage: Bacteria > Bacillota > Bacilli > Bacillales > Jeotgalibacillaceae > Jeotgalibacillus. Next base: position 27,548 of record NZ_JARUIU010000013.1, read on the forward strand.
GCAATGAACTGATTACAGAAGATATCGCGCGTCAAATTATTGAAGCAGGTATTGAAGAAGTATCTATCCGATCTGCGTTTACTTGTAACACGCGTCATGGTGTATGTGAAAAATGCTATGGTAAGAACCTTGCAACTGGTGAAAAGGTTGAAGTGGGAGAAGCAGTTGGTATTATTGCAGCTCAATCAATCGGAGAACCAGGAACACAGCTTACTATGCGTACCTTCCATACAGGCGGGGTAGCAGGAGACGATATTACACAAGGTCTTCCGCGTATCCAGGAAATCTTTGAAGCCCGTAATCCGAAAGGTCAAGCGGTCATCTCAGAGATCGATGGAGTCGTAACAGCCATTAGTGAAGGCAAAGACCGTCAACAGGAAATCACAGTTAAAGGTGATGTTGAAACAAGAAGCTATACAGCTCCTTATACAGCGCGCCTGAAAGTGGGAATTGATGACGTCATTGCCCGAGGCCAGGAATTGACTGAAGGTTCTATTGATCCGAAAGAATTAATTAAGATTCGCGACGTTGCTGCAGTTCAGGAATACTTGCTGAAAGAAGTTCAGAAAGTATACCGTATGCAGGGCGTTGAAATCGGCGATAAGCACGTAGAAGTAATGGTACGTCAAATGCTTCGAAAAGTTCGTGTTATTGAAGCCGGTGAAACAGAATTGCTTCCAGGATCTTTACTCGATGTGCACCAGTTTATGGAGGCCAACGAAAAGGTTCTATTATCAGGCAAGAAGCCGGCAACAGGACGTCCATTGATTCTTGGAATCACAAAAGCGTCTCTTGAAACCGAGTCCTTCCTGTCCGCAGCATCCTTCCAGGAAACAACACGTGTTCTTACGGATGCAGCAATCAAAGGCAAGCGCGATGAACTTCTTGGACTTAAAGAAAATGTCATCATCGGCAAACTTGTTCCAGCCGGAACAGGAATGCAGCGCTATCGCCAGGCTGAAATCGAATCAGAAGACAAAACTGTTGAAGAAGCAGTCACAGTCGACTAATTCCGGTGGAAGTTCACAGGCAGCTGCGCCAGACAGTAAATTGGCAGGCTGACTAAAGAAAAGAGAATGCGCACCAGATAAGGTGTCGCATTCTCAATTTCTTTTATATAATGTTGACATCAACTAGATGAGATGATAATATATTCAAGGTTGCTCCTATTCGTAACCTGTTACTTTGGAGGATATGAAGATGTCTTATGAAAAAGTATCACAGGCTGAACACATCATTGTAGGATCCAAACAAGTTGTAAAGGCCCTCAAGGCAGGTTCAATCCGAGAGGTGATCGTCGCTGATGATGCGGATGTCCATGTGATTGATAAAATCATACACACCGCTAAAGATATGAACGTGTCAATTTCCCATGTAGACTCTATGAAGAAGCTGGGGAAAGCATGTGGGATCGAAGTCGGTGCTGCTGCGGTAGCCATTACTGTTTAAAGATGTTTTTGTAGTGTAGTGCTACAAAGGCTTTGTTTTTGCCCAAAAATGAACCACCTGGATGTGTGGGCTTACAACAAATTTGAAGGGAGGAAAAAACTCATGCCAACTATTAACCAATTAGTGCGCAAGCCGCGTCAATCTAAAGGCACGAAATCAACTTCACCAGCACTAAACAAGGGATACAACAGCTTTAAAAAGAAAGCAACTGATGTATCTTCTCCACAAAAACGTGGTGTATGTACTCGTGTTGGTACAATGACTCCGAAGAAACCAAACTCGGCTCTTCGTAAATATGCGCGTGTACGTTTGACAAACATGATCGAAGTAACGGCTTATATCCCAGGTATCGGACACAATCTGCAAGAGCACAGTGTTGTGCTTATCCGCGGAGGACGTGTAAAAGATTTACCAGGGGTACGTTACCACATCGTTCGTGGTGCTCTTGATACTGCCGGTGTAGACGGACGCCGTCAAGGACGTTCTCTATACGGTACTAAGAGACCAAAAGAAAAGAAATCCTAAACTGATTTAAATAGATTTTCTCGTGAAAGGAGGAACACACATGCCTCGTAAAGGTGCAGTAGCAAAACGTGACGTGTTGCCAGATCCGATTTATAATTCGAAGCTTGTAACACGCTTAATTAATAAAATCATGGTAGACGGTAAGAGAGGTACAGCTCAAAAAATTCTTTATTCAGCGTTTAATGTCATTCAGGAACGCAGCGGTAAAGATGCTCTTGAGGTGTTCGATCAAGCTCTTAAAAACATCATGCCAGTTCTTGAAGTTCGCGCACGCCGTGTAGGTGGAGCTAACTATCAGGTGCCGGTTGAAGTACGTCCAGAGCGTCGTACAACTCTTGGTCTTCGCTGGTTGGTTGATCATTCTCGCAAACGCGGAGAAAAAACAATGCAAGAGCGTTTAGCAAACGAAATTCTTGATGCAGCAAACAACACTGGAGCTGCAGTTAAGAAACGTGAAGACACTCATAAAATGGCTGAAGCTAACAAAGCATTTGCTCATTATCGCTGGTAAGATTAAACGTAGTTTTAACCATATTACCATTTTAGGAAGGAGAAAGACCCATGCCTAGAGAGTTCTCCTTATTTAACACTCGTAATATCGGTATCATGGCTCACATTGATGCCGGTAAGACGACTGCGACGGAGCGTATCCTTTATTACACAGGCCGTATCCACAAGATCGGCGAAACGCATGAAGGTGCGTCACAAATGGACTGGATGGAGCAGGAGCAAGAGCGTGGAATCACGATCACATCTGCTGCAACAACCGCTTCATGGAAAGACCACCGCGTTAACATCATCGATACACCTGGACACGTAGACTTCACTGTAGAAGTTGAACGTTCACTACGTGTACTTGATGGAGCAGTAGGTGTGCTGGATGCCCAATCGGGTGTTGAGCCGCAAACTGAAACTGTATGGCGTCAAGCAACAACTTACGGAGTGCCTCGTATTGTGTTCGTTAATAAAATGGACAAAATCGGTGCAGATTTCCTTTACTCTGTAGGTACGCTGCATGACCGTCTTCAAGCTAACGCTCATCCAATCCAGCTTCCAATCGGTGCTGAAGATGAGTTTGAAGGGATCATTGATCTAGTTGAAATGGTAGCTTACTACTATGAAGACGACCTGGGAACTCGTACTGAACAGCGTGAAATTCCTGATGAGTACAAAGAACAGGCAGAGGAGTACCGCGGCAAATTAGTTGAAGCGGTTGCTGACCTTGATGAAGATCTAATGATGAAGTACCTTGAAGGTGAAGAATTCACTACAGAGGAACTTAAAGCTGCAATCCGTAAAGGAACTGTCAACGTTGAGTTCTATCCTGTAATTTGTGGTTCTGCTTTCAAAAACAAAGGGGTTCAGCTTCTGCTGGATGCTGTTATCGACTACCTTCCATCACCTTTAGATGTTGAGTCTATCAAAGGGCACATTCCGGACACAGAAGAGGAAGTTTCACGTCCTCCAAGTGACGAAGAGCCTTTCGCTGCTCTAGCATTTAAAGTAATGACGGATCCGTATGTTGGTAAATTAACATTCTTCCGCGTGTACTCAGGAGTACTTCAATCCGGATCATATGTTCAGAATGCTTCAAAAGGAAAGCGTGAGCGCGTAGGACGTATCCTGCAAATGCACGCTAACTCCCGTGAAGAAATCTCTGAAGTATATGCGGGTGATATAGCGGCTGCTGTTGGTCTTAAAGATACAACAACAGGGGATACTCTATGTGACGAAAAGAGTCTTGTTATTCTTGAGTCTATGGAATTCCCGGAACCGGTTATCTCTGTTGCGATCGAGCCTAAGTCGAAAGCTGACCAGGATAAAATGGGTCAAGCTCTTCAAAAGCTTCAGGAAGAAGATCCAACATTCCACGCGCACACTGACACGGAAACAGGTCAAACGATCATTGCAGGTATGGGTGAGCTTCACCTTGATATACTGGTTGACCGTATGCGTCGTGAGTTTAAAGTAGAAGCTAACGTTGGTGCTCCACAGGTATCTTACCGTGAGACATTCCGCGGCTCTGCTCAAGTTGAAGGAAAATTCGTACGCCAGTCTGGTGGGCGTGGACAATTTGGACACGTTAAAATCGAATTCTCTCCAAACGAAGAGGGTAAAGGCTTTGAATTTGAAAATGGTATCGTAGGTGGTACAGTTCCTCGTGAATACATTCCTGCAGTTCAAGCTGGACTGGAAGATTCACTTGATAACGGTGTTCTTGCCGGATATCCATTAATCGATATTAAAGCTCGTCTATATGATGGTTCATACCATGATGTTGACTCCTCTGAGATGGCATTTAAGATTGCTGCTTCAATGGCATTGAAAAACGCAGTATCCAAGTGTAACCCAGTACTTCTTGAGCCGCTTATGCGTGTAGAAGTTATGATTCCTGAAGAGTACATGGGAGATATCATGGGAGATATCACATCTCGCCGTGGACGGGTAGAAGGTATGGCAGCCCGCGGTAACACGCAGATTGTTAAAGCATTCGTTCCATTATCTGAAATGTTCGGATATGCAACGTCACTTCGCTCGAATACACAAGGACGCGGAACATTCTCTATGTTCTTCGATCATTACGAAGAAGTACCTAAATCAATCTCCGAAGAAATCATCAAGAAAAATAAAGGGGAATAATTGATTTAGCTCTTTCAATAAAGTATAACTACTATGTAAGGGATGAGTGAAAGAGGTTCCCAAGAACTTCTTTCCTTCATAACAATAAAAAATATATTTTTAACTATCTAAAGGAGGATTTCCAAATGGCTAAGGAAAAATTCGACCGTTCGAAAACCCATGCTAACATTGGTACAATCGGACACGTTGACCATGGTAAAACAACTTTAACTGCTGCAATCACAACTGTACTTCACAAGAAATATGGTCGTGGAACAGCTATGGCATATGATCAAATTGATGGTGCTCCAGAAGAGCGCGAGCGCGGAATCACAATCTCAACTGCACACGTTGAGTATGAAACTGATACTCGTCACTATGCACACGTTGACTGCCCAGGACACGCTGACTATGTTAAAAACATGATCACTGGTGCTGCACAAATGGACGGAGGAATCCTAGTAGTATCTGCTGCTGACGGTCCAATGCCACAAACTCGTGAGCACATCCTTCTTTCTCGTCAAGTAGGTGTTCCTTACCTAGTTGTATTCATGAACAAATGCGACATGGTAGACGATGAAGAGCTTCTTGAGCTAGTTGAAATGGAAATTCGTGATCTTCTTTCAGACTACGACTTCCCTGGCGACGATGTTCCAGTAATCAAAGGTTCTGCTCTTAAAGCTCTTGAAGGAGATGCTGAGTGGGAAGAAAAAATCTATGAGCTTATGGAAGCTGTAGATAGCTACATCCCAACTCCAGAGCGTGACACTGACAAGCCATTCATGATGCCAGTTGAGGATGTATTCTCAATCACTGGCCGTGGTACAGTTGCTACAGGACGTGTTGAGCGTGGACAAGTTAAAGTCGGTGACGAAGTTGAAATCATTGGTCTTACTGAAGAGCCAAAGAAAACAACTGTAACTGGTGTTGAAATGTTCCGTAAGCTTCTTGACTATGCAGAAGCTGGTGACAACATCGGTGCACTACTTCGTGGTGTATCCCGTGACGACATCAACCGTGGACAAGTTCTTGCTAAGCCAGGAACAATCACTCCACACACAAACTTCAAAGCTGAAGTTTATGTTCTATCAAAAGAAGAAGGTGGACGTCACACTCCATTCTTCACTAACTACCGCCCTCAGTTCTACTTCCGTACAACTGACGTAACTGGCGTTTGTAACCTTCCAGAAGGAGTAGAAATGGTTATGCCTGGCGACAACATCGAAATGACTGTTGAGCTAATCTCTCCTATCGCAATCGAAGAAGGAACTAAGTTCTCTATTCGTGAAGGTGGACGTACAGTAGGCGCTGGCGTAGTTGCTTCTATCCAGAAGTAATTTCTGCTATTCCAACAAAACCCCTGCAGCCTTCATTGGCTTCAGGGGTTTTTTGTTTGAAAATCGCTTGGCGCAGATAGAGCATTGTTTTACTATCAAACACAAACATTATAGATGGATCCAGCTTTTACTGGCAGCTGTTTTGTAACCGCAAGATCAGCGAGTTGATCATTATGTTAATTCAATTAAGCCATAGGGTGAAAAAACGAACTAGTCGCCAAACTCAAGAGTGTAAGAATACATGCTGCTGGTAAAGATACATGCCTTACTCTATATAGAAGAAAGTCGCTTTTTTATCGCAGTTATTAGCATTGAAAGTCAATAAAGAACGAGTTAAAACCTGTGAATTTTCTGCCTATTTTCATACCACTTGAAACCTGAAGCGATCCCTCGTATAATAAAGAAAGTGTGTTAGAAAGTAATTTCGGAAAAAGACTTGCGTTATTCTAATATTATCTGTATAATATCTAATGTTGGTCTTTGACTGCGATGAAGCGGGAGGTTGCCGACACACCCGGCCGCTTTGCCATGGCTGGTGTGTGGGAAATTTTCGCGGAGAATGTCTATTCCTAAATAGGCGAAAAAGGAGGGAAAATAATGGCAAAACAAAAAATTCGTATCCGTTTGAAGGCGTATGATCACAGAATCCTTGATCAGTCCGCAGAGAAAATCGTTGAAACTGCAAAACGTTCAGGTGCTAGTGTATCGGGTCCAATCCCGTTGCCAACTGAAAAGTCGATTTACACGATTCTTCGTGCGGTGCACAAATACAAGGATGCTCGTGAGCAGTTTGAAATGCGCACACACAAACGTCTTGTTGATATTGTGAACCCAACACCACAAACGGTAGATGCTCTAATGCGTCTTGACTTACCGTCCGGCGTTGACATCGAAATCAAACTTTAATACAAAAAATAAATTATAAAAACAAATTAGGAGGTGTGACTAATGACCAAAGGAATCTTAGGTAGAAAGATTGGAATGACTCAGGTTTTTGCTGAAAATGGTGACTTGATCCCTGTAACTGTAATTCAGGCAACGCCAAACGTTGTGCTTCAAAAGAAATCAGTTGATACAGACGGATACGAGGCTATCCAAATTGGTTTTGAAGACAAGCGCGCTAAGCTTGCTAACAAACCAGAAGGCGGCCATGCTGCTAAAGCAGAAACTGCTCCTAAGCGCTTCGTCCGTGAAGTACGCGGTGTAGAACTTGGAGAGTATGAGGTTGGTCAGGAAGTCAAGGTTGATATTTTCGCAGAAGGCGATGTAATAGATGTGACAGGAATTTCGAAGGGTAAAGGTTTCCAGGGCGCAATCAAGCGTCACAACCAATCCCGCGGACCAATGTCCCATGGTTCTCGTTACCACCGTCGTCCCGGTTCAATGGGTCCTGTAGATCCAAACCGTGTATTCAAAGGTAAACTATTACCTGGACGTATGGGCGGAGAAAGAGTAACAGTTCAAAACCTATCAATCGTTAAGGTTGATGTTGAGCGTAACTTACTTCTTGTTAAGGGCAATGTTCCTGGTCCTAACAAGACATTGATTCAAGTAAATAGTGCGGTTAAAGCTAACTAATAGACGCTATAGGAAAGGAGGAAACAGGAATGCCTAAAGTATCTCTTTACAAACAGGATGGTTCAACAGCTGGTGAATTCGAGCTTAACGAATCAATCTTCGGTATCGAGCCAAACAACTCAGTGATGTTTGAGGCAGTAGTAATGCAGCGCGCATCACTTCGCCAAGGATCACACAAAGTAAAAAACCGTTCAGCAGTACGCGGCGGTGGACGTAAACCATGGCGTCAAAAAGGTACGGGTCGTGCTCGTCAAGGGTCAATCCGCTCACCACAATGGCGTGGAGGTGGCGTAGTCTTCGGACCTACACCACGCAGCTACAGCTACAAGCTTCCTAAAAAAGTTCGTCGCTTAGCAATTAAATCTGCTCTTTCTTCCAAAGTGGTTGAAGAGAATTTCCTAGTACTAGAGGCGTTGTCATTTGATACGCCAAAAACAAAGGAATTTGCATCAGTTCTTAAAAACCTTTCAGTAGACAAAAAAGTCCTAGTAGTGACTGACGGTCTTGATGAAAATGTTTCATTAGCTGGTCGTAATATTCCTGGAGTAACAATCGTATCTGCAAATGGAATCAGTGTTCTTGACGTGCTTGGTCACGACAAGCTAATCATGACGAAAGATGCAGTTCAAAAAGTAGAGGAGGTGCTTGTATAATGGAAGCTCGTGATATCATTAAGCGCCCCGTAATTACTGAACGTTCTTCAGACCTTATGGGTGAGAAGAAATATACGTTTGAAGTAAACACTCGTGCAAATAAAACACAAGTAAAACATGCGATAGAAGAAGTTTTCGGTGTGGATGTTGCAAAAGTTAACATTATGAATTACAAAGGGAAATACAAGCGCATGGGACGTTATGCTGGTTACACTAACAAGCGTCGCAAAGCAATTGTAACTCTTACTGAAGCAAGCAAGGAAATCGAATTTTTCGAAGCTTAAAACTAACTGAAATATAGAAGAGGAGGGAACAGAATGGCGATTAAAAAGTACAAACCTACCTCCAACGGTCGTCGCGGCATGACAAGTTCTGATTTTGCTGAGATTACAACAAGCACTCCAGAAAAATCGCTTCTTGCGCCAGTTAAGCGCAAAGGTGGTCGTAACAACCAAGGTAAGTTAACCGTTCGTCATCAAGGTGGCGGTCACAAGCGCCAGTATCGCATCATCGACTTTAAACGTAACAAAGATGGCATTCCTGGTCGCGTTGCCACAATCGAATATGATCCAAACCGTTCAGCTAACATTGCATTAATCAATTACGCTGATGGAGAAAAACGTTACATCCTGGCTCCTAAGGGATTAGTAGTAGGTATGGAAGTTATGGCTGGTCCGGAAGCGGATATCAAAACAGGCAACGCACTTCCACTTATCAACATTCCTGTTGGTACAGTTATTCACAATATCGAGATGAAACCTGGTAAAGGCGGACAATTGGTACGTTCAGCTGGAACATCAGCTCAGGTTCTTGGTAAAGAAGGTAAGTACGTACTTGTGCGTCTTAACTCTGGTGAAACTCGTATGATCCTTGCTACTTGCCGCGCTACAGTTGGTCAAGTAGGAAATGAGCAGCACGAGCTTATCAACATTGGTAAAGCAGGACGTTCTCGTTGGTTAGGCAAACGCCCAACTGTACGTGGTTCTGTAATGAACCCTAACGATCACCCGCACGGTGGTGGTGAAGGTAAAGCACCAATCGGACGTAAATCACCTATGTCACCATGGGGCAAACCGACTCTTGGTTACAAGACACGTAAGAAATCAAACAAATCCGATAAATTTATCGTACGTCGCCGTAAAAAATAACGGGATTGAGCTACGGTTCATAAGACGAGCCGTAGGGCAATCACGAAGGGAGGTTCCAATATGGGTCGCAGCTTGAAAAAAGGACCTTTTGTGGACGATCATTTAATGGTTAAAGTTGAGAAGCTTAATGAAGCAGACAAGAAACAAGTTGTTAAAACTTGGTCTCGTCGTTCAACAATCTTCCCAGCATTCATCGGTCACACAATCGCAGTATATGACGGACGCAAACATGTACCGGTATACGTCACAGAAGACATGGTAGGACACAAGCTTGGTGAATTTGCACCTAGCCGTTTGTACAAAGGCCATGGCAACGATGACAAGAAAACAAGACGCTAATTGAGAGGAGGCTATCCTAATGCAAGCTAAAGCTGTTGCGAGAACAGTTCGTATTGCTCCTCGTAAAGTACGCCTAGTAGCAGATTTGATCCGAGGCAAGCAGGTTGGCGAGGCGGTTGCAATTTTAAACCACACTCCACGTTCTGCTTCACCCGTTGTTGAAAAGGTATTGAAATCTGCTGTAGCGAACGCTGAGCATAACTACGATATGGACATCAATAATCTAGTGATTACAGAGGCCTATGTAAATGAAGGTCCAACACTTAAACGTTTCCGTCCACGTGCGATGGGCCGTGCAAGTGCAATCAACAAACGTACTAGCCACATTACAATCGTGGTATCTGAAAAAAAGGAGGGGTAACGCGTGGGTCAAAAAATTCATCCAATAGGACTTAGAATTGGTATCATTCGTGACTGGGATTCTAAATGGTTCGCAGGTAAGGACTATGCAGATCTATTGCACGAAGACCTAAGAGTCCGTGATTATATCGAAGGACGCCTTAAAGAAGCTTCTGTTTCTAAGGTTGAAATCGAACGTGCGGCTAACCGCATCAACATTACAATTCACACTGCTAAGCCTGGTATGGTAATTGGTAAAGGCGGTACGGAAGTGGAAGCACTTCGTAAAGACCTTAACAAAATTACAAACAAGCGTGTTCACATCAACATCGTTGAAATCAAACGAGCAGATCTTGATGCGAAACTAGTAGGTGAAAACATTGCACGTCAACTGGAAAACCGCGTGTCTTTCCGTCGTGCACAAAAACAATCAATCCAACGCACAATGCGTGCTGGTGCTAAAGGGATCAAAACACAAGTTTCTGGTCGTCTTGGCGGAGCAGACATCGCACGTGCTGAACATTATAGCGAAGGTACTGTTCCACTTCATACTCTTCGTGCTGACATCGATTACGCTCATGTTGAAGCGGATACTACGTATGGTAAGCTCGGAGTTAAAGTATGGATCTATCGTGGAGAAGTTCTACCTACTAAGAACAAGAAGAATGCCGAGGAAGGAGGAAACTAATCATGTTATTGCCTAAACGCGTTAAATATCGTCGTGTACACCGCGGAAAAATGCGCGGTCAAGCGAAAGGCGGTACAGAAGTAAGTTTCGGTGAATACGGTCTTCAGGCAGTTGATGCCAGCTGGATCACAAACCGTCAAATCGAATCTGCTCGTATTGCGATGACTCGTTACATGAAACGTGGAGGTAAAGTTTGGATCAAGATTTTCCCACACAAACCTTACACGAAAAAACCTCTTGAAGTCCGAATGGGTTCTGGTAAAGGTGCTCCTGAAGGATGGGTAGCGGTTGTAAAACCTGGCAAGATTATGTTTGAAATTGCAGGAGTATCTGAAGAGGTTGCACGAGAAGCTCTTCGCCTTGCAGCGCACAAACTTCCAATCAAATGTAAGTTTGTAAAACGTGAAGAAATTGGTGGTGAATCAAATGAAAGCTAATGAAATTCGTGACCTTACCACTGCTGAAATAGAACAAAAGGTTAAATCACTTAAAGAAGAGCTTTTCAATCTGCGTTTCCAACTTGCAACAGGGCAACTGGAAAACACTGCTCGTATTCGTGAAGTACGTAAAGCCATTGCTCGCATGAAAACCGTGATTCGTGCAAGAGAAATCGGCGCTAACAACTGATAACTGAGAGGAGGTTTGCAGCATGAGTGAACGCAACCAGCGTAAAGTCTACACCGGCCGTGTAGTGTCTGATAAAATGGACAAAACAATCACAGTTTTGGTTGAGACACAAAAGAAACATTCACTTTATGGCAAACGAGTAAAATACTCTAAAAAGTACAAAGCTCACGACGAACAAAACGAAGCCAAAATTGGCGACGTAGTTCGTGTAATGGAAACTCGCCCGCTTTCAGCAACTAAACGTTTCCGTCTAGTGGAAGTCGTAGAAAAAGCGGTTATTATCTAATATATTGTTCGGATATGTTTATTCCGAAGGGAGGTAACCTACATGATTCAACAAGAATCCCGTTTAAAAGTAGCTGACAATTCTGGCGCACGTGAAGTATTAACCATAAAAGTACTAGGTGGCTCCGGCCGTAAAACTGCTAATATTGGTGATGTGATCGTCTGCACAGTGAAACAAGCAACACCAGGAGGCGTTGTTAAAAAAGGTGAAGTTGTGAGAGCTGTTGTAGTTCGCACAAAGAGTGGAGTACGCCGCGTTGATGGAACTTACATCAAATTCGACGAAAACGCTTGTGTCATCATAAAAGACGACAAGAGCCCTCGTGGAACACGTATCTTTGGACCGGTTGCTCGTGAACTTCGTGACAACAGCTTCATGAAGATCGTTTCTCTTGCACCAGAAGTTCTTTAATTGATCAACAACCACCGTATCAAGGAGGTGCGATAGGATGCACGTTAAAAAAGGCGATAATGTAATGGTTATTTCGGGCAAAGACAAAGGCAAGACTGGTACAATTCTTGCTGCTTTCCCTAAAAAAGACCGCGTGCTTGTTGAGGGTGTAAACATCGTCAAGAAGCACTCTAAACCTTCACAAATGAATCCACAAGGTGGAATCACAAACATGGAGGCAGCAATTCACGTATCAAACGTGATGCTAATCGATCCAAAAACGAATGAACCAACACGCGTTGGCTACAAAGTTGAGGACGGCAAAAAAGTACGTATTTCAAAAAAATCAGGTGAATCTTTAGATAAATAGTTCAAGAAGAAGGGAGGTACTCAAGAATGAACCGCCTAAAAGAAAAGTTCAATAACGAAATCACGCCTGCTCTAGTTAGCAAATTTAACTACACTTCAGTGATGCAGGTACCAAAAATCGATAAAATCGTAATCAACATGGGTGTTGGTGACGCAGTTCAAAACACTAAATCTCTTGATACAGCAGTTGAGGAATTAGCTACAATCACTGGTCAAAAACCACTAGTGACAAAGGCTAAAAAATCAATCGCTGGATTCCGCCTGCGTGAAGGTATGCCAATCGGAGCGAAAGTAACGCTTCGCGGCGAGCGCATGTACGAATTCCTAGACAAGTTAATCTCTGTATCTCTTCCTCGTGTACGTGACTTCCGAGGTATTTCTAAGAAGTCATTTGATGGTCGTGGAAATTACACTCTTGGTGTTAAAGAGCAGCTTATCTTCCCAGAGATCGATTATGATAAAGTATCCAAGGTTCGTGGCATGGACATCGTAATTGTAACAACAGCGGGTTCTGATGAAGAATCTCGTGAATTGCTTACACAATTCGGTATGCCATTCCAAAAGTAATCTCTATAAAAGGGAGGCGTAAACGTGGCTAAAAAATCAATGATTGCGAAGCAAAAACGCACACAAAAATTCAAAGTACAAGAGTACACTCGCTGCGAACGTTGCGGACGACCACACTCAGTACTACGCAAATTCAAGCTTTGCCGTATTTGTTTCCGTGAACTAGCATACAAGGGTCAAATTCCTGGCGTTAAAAAAGCCAGCTGGTAACACCCGATTTTGGGAAGGAGGTAAAATAATATGACAATGACAGATCCAATCGCAGATTTGTTGACTCGCATTCGTAATGCGAATCAAGTTCGTCACGAGAAGCTAGAGGTTCCTGCTTCCAACATGAAAAAGGAAATTGCAGAAATTCTTAAGCGTGAAGGTTTTATCCGTGATGTAGAATACATCGAGGACAGCAAGCAGGGGATTATTCGTATCTTCTTGAAGTATGGTTCGAATAACGAACGTGTTATCACTGGCCTTAAACGAATCTCTAAGCCTGGTCTTCGTGTTTATGCAAAAGCTGACGAAGTTCCACGTGTATTGAATGGTTTAGGAATCGCACTAGTGTCAACTTCCAACGGTGTATTTACGGACAAGGAAGCTCGCTCTAAACAAGTTGGCGGAGAAGTTCTAGCATACGTTTGGTAATATTTTCGATAAGAAATGGAGGTGCAACAGAATGTCTCGCGTAGGTAAAAAACCAATTGAGGTACCTTCTGATGTAACGCTTACTTTCAACGGTTCAACCGTTACAGCTAAAGGACCAAAAGGTGAATTAACTTTCACTTTCAATTCAGAAATGAAATTTGAGCAGGAAGGCACTACACTTACAGTAGTCCGTCCTTCTGAATCAAAAGAACACCGCACAATCCACGGTACAACCCGTGCGATCCTGAACAACATGGTTCAAGGTGTTTCTAAAGGATTCGAACGCGGCCTTGAACTAGTTGGGGTTGGGTATCGTGCTCAAAAACAAGGAAACAAACTGATCCTTAACGTTGGATACTCTCACCCGGTTGAGATGACTCCAGAAGACGGAATCGAAGTTGAAGTTCCTTCTAACACTAAAATCATCATCAAGGGTGCGAGCAAAGAGCGCGTAGGCGCACTTGCTGCAAACATCCGTGCTGTACGTCCTCCAGAGCCTTATAAAGGTAAAGGAATCCGATATGAAGGCGAACAAGTTCGTCGTAAAGAAGGTAAAACAGGTAAATAATGCCGCTTAGGCGCATGAAAGGAGTGACCTTGATTGATTACAAAAGCTAACAAGAATGCGGTACGTAAAAAACGTCATGCTCGTGTACGTTCCAGAATTACTGGAACAGAATCACGTCCACGTTTGAACATCTTCCGCTCAAACAAGCATATCTATGCTCAGCTAATCGATGATGTGAATGGCGTAACGCTTGCCAGCGCTGCAACATCTGACAAGGAGCTTGGTATTGAAGCTGGCGGAAACGCTGAAGCTGCAGGTAAAGTAGGCGAACTAATCGCTAAACGTGCAGTAGAAAAAGGTTTGAAATCAGTCGTATTTGACCGTGGAGGGTATCTATACCACGGACGTGTAAAAGCTCTTGCAGATGCTGCACGTGAAAACGGACTTGAATTTTAATAGAAAAAGGAGGGACAATCCAGATGCGTCGCATTGATCCAAACAAACTCGAACTTGAAGAACGCGTAGTTACGATTAACCGTGTCGCTAAGGTTGTTAAAGGTGGACGCCGCTTCCGTTTCTCTGCTCTTGTAGTAGTAGGCGACAAGAACGGCCACGTAGGATTCGGTACAGGTAAAGCCCAAGAGGTGCCTGATGCGATCCGTAAAGCAATCGAAGACGCGAAGAAAAATCTTGTAGAAGTACCAATGGTAGGAGGAACAACTCCTCACCTTGTAACAGGCCGCTTTGGAGCAGGTTCAATCCTGATCAAACCAGCATCTCCTGGTACAGGAATCATCGCCGGCGGACCGGTTCGTGCGGTACTTGAGCTTGCAGGTGTCGCTGACATTCTGTCTAAATCTCTAGGATCTAACACACCAATCAACATGGTTCGTGCCACTATCAACGGTCTTACGCAACTTAAGCGTGCTGAAGACGTCGCGAAGCTTCGTGGCAAATCAGTGGAAGAACTGTTAGGATAAGGAGGGAAATTTGATGGCGAATAAACTAGCAATTACCCTCACTCGCAGCTTGATCGGCCGTAATAAAGATCAACGCAAAACAGTTGAAGCACTAGGTTTGCGCAAAACAAACCAAACGGTTGAGCAACAAGATAATGCTGCGATCCGTGGTATGATTAACAAAGTTTCTCATTTGGTATCAGTAAAAGAACTTTAATATAATGTCTATCAACAAGGAGGTGCCACTATGAAACTTCATGAGTTAAAACCTGCAGAAGGATCTCGTAAGGAACGCAACCGTGTAGGACGCGGTATCGGTTCTGGTAACGGTAAAACTTCTGGTAAAGGTCATAAAGGTCAAAACGCCCGTTCAGGCGGCGGAGTACGTCCTGGCTTCGAGGGTGGTCAAAATCCACTAGCTCGTCGTCTTCCTAAGCGCGGATTCACAAATATCCACCGCAAGGAATATGCAGTTGTGAACCTTGACGCACTTAATCGTTTTGACGAAGGTGCAGAAGTAACACCAGAACTTCTAATCGAGTCAGGTGTTGTAAGCAATGAAAGAGCAGGTATCAAGATTCTTGCAAAAGGGAACATCGAGAAGAAACTAACTGTTAAAGCTCACAAATTCTCTTCTGCTGCAAAAGATGCGATCGAAGCTGCTGGCGGAACAACTGAGGTGCTATAATGTTTCGGACACTCTCCAATTTTATGCGCGTGGGTGATATAAGAAACAAAATTATTTTCACCCTTTTAATGTTGGTGGTCTTTCGAATTGGAACATTCATTCCGGTTCCAGGTGTAGATGCTCAGGTTCTTCAGGCACAGGATGAAATGTCCGGCTTGATTGGCTTTATGAATACATTTGGCGGCGGAGCACTGATCAACTTCTCAATTCTTGCGATGGGGATCATGCCGTACATCACGGCATCCATCATCGTTCAGCTTCTGCAAATGGACGTAGTACCGAAATTTGCGGAATGGGCGAAGCAGGGGGATGTTGGCCGGAAAAAGCTGGCTCAATTTACAAGGTATTTCACAATCGTACTTGGTTTCATCCAGGCGATAGGGATGTCTTACGGGTTTAACCGTATGTATGGCGGAACTTTGATTCCTGATACATCTGTAGGAACATATTTGCTTATTGCAATCGTTCTTACGGCGGGTACAGCCTTCTTAATGTGGTTAGGAGAGCAAATCACGGCAAAGGGAGTTGGAAATGGGATTTCCATCATCATCTTTGCGGGTATCGTGGCAGCTATTCCTAACGCCGTTAATCAGATTTATGTACAGCAGATTCAAGGAGCTGGAGAACAGCTTTTCTTGAATATTGTGATCATGCTTTTACTTTTACTGGCAGTCGTTGCCATTACAGTCGGGGTAATCTTTGTTCAGCAGGCGCTGCGTAAAATCCCTGTACAGTATGCCAAGCGTGTAGGCGGCAAAAATGCTCCTGCAGGCGGTCAATCGACCCATCTACCATTAAAAGTGAATGCTGCGGGTGTTATTCCGGTTATCTTTGCGATTTCCTTTATCATCACTCCGCAAACCCTGGTAACATTCTTTGGATCAAACAACATCACCACCACGATCCAGGAAGTATTTGACCATACTCAGCCAATCGGTATGACAATTTATGTTGGTTTAATTATTGCGTTTACGTATTTTTATGCCTTCATACAAGTGAATCCCGAAAACATGGCTGAAAACCTCAAAAAGCAAGGCGGCTATATCCCAGGTATTCGCCCGGGCAAAGCGACTCAGGATTACCTGACGAGCGTCCTTTACCGATTAACGTTTGTGGGAGCAATTTTCTTATCAGTTGTTTCGATTCTCCCAATTTTCTTTATTAATTTAGCTGGACTTCCTCAGTCTGTTCAAATAGGCGGAACAAGCCTATTGATCATCGTAGGGGTTGCGCTGGAGACGATGAAGCAATTGGAAGCGCAGCTTGTGAAACGTAATTACAAAGGATTTATGAGATAATCACTGGTTTTGGGGTTACAGCCCCGGAGCCCATCAAGACTGAGGGGGCTTACTTGTGAATATTGTTTTAATGGGTTTACCTGGTGCCGGAAAAGGTACACAGGCAGAACAAATCGTTGAAAAGTATAAGATTCCTCATATCTCCACCGGGGATATGTTCCGTTCCGCGATTAAAAACGGCACAGAATTAGGCTTAGAAGCTAAATCGTTCATGGACCAGGGAGACCTGGTGCCTGATGAAGTAACCATCGGGATTGTACGTGAACGCCTTAGCCAGAATGACTGCCAAAATGGATTTTTACTCGATGGATTTCCAAGAACAGTTGCTCAGGCAGATGCGCTTGATGCGTTACTGACTGATCTTGGCAAAAAATTAGACTATGTTCTAAACATTAAGGTGGAAAAAGAAGAGTTGATTAAGCGTCTTACAGGCCGCTGGATTTGCACAGTCTGTGGGGCAACCTATCATACCATCTTTAATCCTCCTGCAGTAGAAGGTATTTGTGATAAAGACGGCGGGGAATTGTACCAGCGTGAAGATGACAAACCTGAAACTGTCAAAAATCGTTTAGATGTTAATATGAAGCAAACGCAGCCACTTCTTGATTTCTATGGTCAAAAGGGCGTGTTAAAGGACATTGATGGCCAACAGGATATTAAAAAAGTATTCGTTGACATTGATGAACTGCTCGGGGGCCTTCGCTAATGATCATTTGCAAGACGCCTCGAGAGCTCGAGATCATGCGCGAAGCAGGCAAGATTGTTGCGTTAACCCATCAGGAGTTGCAAAAGCATATTGCGCCTGGGATCACGACGAAGGAACTGGATGACATTGCTGATCGGTATATCCGTCAGCATGGCGCTGTTCCATCCTTTAAAGGATACAATGGTTTTAGCGGAAGTATCTGTGCATCAGTGAATGAAGAGCTTGTCCATGGTATACCGGGCAGCCGGAAATTGAAGGACGGTGACATTATCAGCATTGATATTGGCGCGTATTTCAAAGGCTATCATGGCGATTCAGCTTGGACCTATCCGGTCGGAATCATTTCGGCCGACGCACAGAAACTGCTTGATGTCACGGAAGAGTCACTCTTCCTTGGTCTGAAGGAAGCTAAACCGGGTGTTCGTCTTTCGAACATTTCTCATGCTATTCAAACGTGCGTGGAAGGCAATGGTCTTTCTGTCGTACGTGAGTATGTAGGGCACGGAGTTGGGCAAGACTTGCATGAGGCACCACAAATCCCTCATTTCGGTCCGCCTGACAAAGGGCCACGCTTAAAGCCCGGCATGGTACTAGCCATTGAACCGATGGTGAACGCAGGAAGTCGTTATGTTAAAACTCTTTCTGATAACTGGACAGTAGTAACTGTAGATGGTAAACTGTGTGCTCATTTTGAACACACAATTGCGATCACTGAGGACGGTTACGAAATCCTGACAAAAGCCTAAGTGAAGGTGATCCTAATTGTTTAAATCCGATTCGCCCCCCGGGATAGGGCAGATTGTGCAGGTGAACAAGGGCCGTGATACAGGAGTATACGCGGTTGTCATTCATCGGTTGGATGATACGTTTGTTTTGATTGCGGATGGAGAACGCCGGAAGTTCGACCGTCCCAAGAAGAAAAACATTCAGCATTTGACTTCATGTGATTATATATCCCCGGCGGTTCAAAGCAGTATATCCGAAACTGGGCGTGTGACTAATGGGAAG
This sequence comes from Jeotgalibacillus sp. ET6, assembly GCF_029667115.1. GTDB lineage: Bacteria > Bacillota > Bacilli > Bacillales > Jeotgalibacillaceae > Jeotgalibacillus. Next base: position 46,268 of record NZ_JARUIU010000013.1, read on the forward strand.
CTGCGTCACGCAGTTCACTCATATGTCCATGAGACCCTGAAAGTTTGATAAAGAAGGGAGACATGTTCGATGGCGAAAGACGATGTTATCGAGATTGAAGGAACCGTAGTTGAGACTTTGCCTAACGCAATGTTTAAGGTAGAATTAGAGAATGGTCACAATGTGCTTGCACATGTATCCGGTAAAATTCGTATGCATTTTATTCGAATCCTACCAGGCGACCGAGTAACAGTGGAGCTATCTCCATATGACTTGACGCGTGGCCGTATCACTTACCGTTACAAATAATCTTTTGCACTCCGACCCACTAAGGAGGTTTAGATAAGATGAAAGTCCGACCATCTGTTAAGCCGATCTGCGAAAAGTGTAAAGTCATCCGCAGACGCGGCAAAGTAATGGTGATTTGCGAAAATCCAAAGCATAAACAAAAACAAGGCTAATAAAGAAGGAGGTGCTCTTTGAATGGCACGTATTGCTGGTGTAGACATTCCGCGTGACAAACGCGTAGTGATCTCTCTAACGTATATTTTTGGTATTGGAAAATCAACAGCACAACAAATTCTTACTGATGCAGGCGTATCTCAGGAAACTCGCGTTCGCGACCTTACTGAAGATGAGCTTAACAAAATCCGTGAAATCGTGGACAATTTGAAAGTTGAAGGTGACCTTCGCCGTGAAGTATCCCTGAACATCAAGCGTCTAATGGAAATCGGTTCATACCGTGGCCTTCGTCACCGTCGTGGACTTCCTGTTCGCGGACAGCACACGAAGAACAATGCACGTACACGTAAAGGTCCTCGTAAGACCGTAGCTAACAAGAAAAAATAATTAGTAAAGGAGGTTTCTTCTTAACATGGCACGTAAACAACAAACTCGTAAGCGTCGTGTGAAAAAGAATATCGAAGCTGGTATTGCTCACATTCGCTCAACTTTTAATAATACAATCGTGATGATTACAGACACTCATGGTAATGCAATTGCATGGTCAAGTGCTGGATCACTTGGTTTCAGAGGATCTCGTAAATCAACTCCGTTCGCGGCTCAAATGGCAGCAGAAACTGCAGCTAAAGCTTCAATGGAACATGGTTTGAGAACTCTTGAAGTAACAGTAAAAGGTCCTGGTGCAGGTCGTGAAGCTGCGATCCGTGCACTACAAGCAGCAGGTCTTGACGTAACGGCAATTAAAGACGTTACTCCAGTACCTCACAATGGCTGCCGCCCGCCGAAACGTCGTCGTGTTTAATTTTTCTGTATAAAATCTGGATCCTTGTCGATAATGGATCATAGATTCCTTCGTGCAGAAATGAAAGATCCGGTTGTAAAGCACAATGGGTATGATAGACATGGGGAATTTCGGAATGATTCATAGAATTAATATCCGGAGTTTCGACGTTTTGAAGGAGGGTAAATTTGAATGATCGAAATTGAAAAGCCAAAAATCGAGACGGTTGAGATCAGCGATGATGCCAAATACGGAAAATTCGTTGTAGAGCCACTTGAGCGTGGATATGGTACAACATTGGGTAACTCCTTGCGTCGTATCCTGTTATCCTCACTTCCTGGTGCTGCGATCACTTCAATTCAAATTGATAGTGTTCTTCACGAATTTTCAACTATTGAAGGTGTCGTAGAAGATGTCACAACAATCATTTTGAATATCAAGAAGCTTGCATTAAAGATCTATTCAGATGAAGAAAAAACACTTGAAATCGATGTACAGGGTGATGGTGTCATCACAGCTGCTGATATTACGCATGACAGTGATGTTGAGATTCTCAATCCTGATCTGTACATTGCAACAATCGGTAAAAATGGACATCTTCGCATGCGTTTAAGTGCGTCCCGCGGTCGTGGATACACGCCGGCAGACCAAAATAAACGTGAAGATCTTCCAATTGGTGTGATTCCAATCGATTCAATTTATACACCTGTTTCACGTGTAAACTATCAAGTTGAAAACACTCGTGTTGGTCAAATGACGAATTTCGATAAGCTTTCACTTGATGTCTGGACAGATGGAAGCATTGGTCCTAAAGAAGCAGTAGCTTTAGGTTCTAAAATTCTGACTGAACACCTTAATATTTTTGTAGGATTAACGAATGAAGCACAGAATGCAGAAATCATGGTAGAGAAAGAAGAAGATCAGAAAGAGAAAGTTCTTGAAATGACAATTGAGGAACTTGATCTGTCCGTTCGTTCTTACAACTGCCTGAAGCGTGCAGGAATCAACACAGTCCAGGAGCTGGCGAATAAGTCAGAAGAGGACATGATGAAGGTGCGTAATCTCGGACGTAAATCCCTGGAAGAAGTTAAGGCGAAATTAGATGATCTTGGATTAGGTCTACGAAGAGAAGACTGATCCATTGTACGAATACAACATTAAGATAGACACAATTTCAACAAAGGAGGGAACCCTTCATGGCTTACAGAAAGTTAGGACGTACAAGTTCTCAGCGTAAAGCACTTCTACGTGACCTTACAACGGACTTGATCATGAACGAACGCATTGAGACTACTGAAACACGCGCGAAAGAACTTCGCTCTGTTGCAGAAAAAATGATCACACTTGGAAAGAAAGGTGACTTGCACGCTCGCCGTCAAGCTGCTGCTTACATCCGTCGTGATCACGAAGTAAGAACGAAAACAAATGATAAAGGCGAAGAGAAAGAAGTTAACTTCTACGCTCTGCAAAAACTATTTGACGAAGTAGCACCACGCTACGCAGAACGTCAAGGTGGTTACACACGCATCATGAAAGTTGGTCCTCGTCGTGGAGACGGCGCACCAATGGTAATCATTGAATTAGTTTAATTCGCACACCACAGAGGGCGGAACAGTTAGAGCCTAACTGCTCTCGCCCTCTTTCTTTAAAGCTATCAGATTTATACGACGACAAAGCAAAAAGCAGAGTGTTATGATGAGCAGACTATACGTCTGACTCGTCTAGCTCTTAGCACCTCATTCATCCATCGTCACAATGGATAGGAACGTTATACGATTTTAAATGAAGCGGGCGCATTTCCTTGAATGAGGTGCGCGCTTTTTTTGTATTAAAAAGGTTTTTTAAACAGTTGAGAAGAGTAAAGAGAGGTAGAGAGAGAAACTGGCAGAAATTCAATTCCTCCATCTATGAGGACCCTGATGCTGGTTAGGCAGGAGGCTTTAACTATGACGCGAGAAATTATCTCACTGGACTCCATTACGTTCCGTTATCCGGGCGGGGACCAGGATGTATTGAAGGATGTTTCTTTTTCAGTTGATGAGGGAGAATGGGTAGCAATTGTCGGTCATAATGGATCGGGCAAATCCACTCTTGCCAAATTAATGAACGGACTTTACTTTCCTGAACAGGGGAGCGTGCGGATTGTAGGCATTTCCCTAGAAAAGGATACGGTCTGGGAGACAAGAAAGCATATTGGAATGGTGTTTCAGAATCCGGATAATCAGTTTGTCGGCACAACAGTTCAAGATGATGTGGCTTTTGGCTTGGAGAACCATGGCGTGCCTCATGAAGAAATGGTTGAGCGTGTGAACCGTGCCCTCAAACAGGTGAAAATGGACGATTTTCTAAATCAAGAGCCACATCATCTTTCAGGCGGACAGAAACAGCGAGTCGCTATGGCAAGTGTGCTTGCTCTCAGACCGGATATTATTATCCTGGATGAAGCCACGTCCATGCTTGATCCTACCGGACGTCAAGAAGTGATCGAGCTGGTCCGTTCCCTGAAGGAAGAGCAGGAAATGACCGTTCTCTCCATCACGCATGACTTAGAAGAAGCGGCAAAGGCTGATCGGATGATCGTGATGAATCAGGGAGAGGTTTACCGGACAGGAACACCAAAGGAAATTTTTGAACTGGGTGAAGAACTTGTAAGTCTTGGCCTGGATCTTCCCTTTTCCATTAAAATGGGCAACGCCTTAAAAGACCAGGGCATTCAGCTTTCAGGACAGCATTTAACAGAAGAAGAGTTGGTGAATGAGCTATGGACATCTCACTTCAAGAAGTAGAATACCGCTACGCAGCAGGATCGCCCTTTGAAAAAAAAGCGATAGAGGATATATCCTTTACAATCCCAAGCGGTCAATGTGTAGCGATTATCGGTCATACAGGTTCAGGGAAATCCACCCTTTTACTGCATCTGAACGCGCTCTTAAAACCAACATCAGGGTCTGTGATGATTGGAGATCGTACGGTAAAAGCAGGTCGAAAAGAAAAGGATTTGAAGCCGATTCGTCAGAAAGTCGGCATTGTGTTTCAGTTTCCCGAACAGCAATTATTCGAAGAAAACGTAATGAAGGACATTTGCTATGGTCCCATGAATTTTGGCGTCTCTGAGAAAGAAGCACAGGAACGGGCAAGGTACTGGATTGAACAGGTGGGACTTTCGCAAGAAATTTTAGAGGAATCCCCTTTTGATTTATCCGGGGGCCAGATGAGGCGTGTGGCGATTGCAGGCGTGCTTGCGATGGAGCCGGAGGTTTTAGTGCTTGATGAGCCGACTGCCGGACTGGATCCGCGGGGACGAAAAGAAATCATGGATATGTTTTATCAGCTTCACAAAGAACGAAATCTGACCTTGATCCTCGTTACCCACAGTATGGAGGATGCGGCTTCATACGCTGACAAAATCGTCGTGTTAAATAAAGGGCGCAAAGTGCATGAGGCGTCGCCGAGGGAGCTGTTTGATGATGCAGACAGGCTGGCTGAGTGGGGACTGGGCGTACCGGAAGTTGTTCGTTTTCAACGTCTTCTCCAGAAAAAAACCGGTCATACACTTCCTGGTGTCTGCTTATCAATCGATGAGCTTGCTGCAGCGTGGAAAAAGCAGACAGGAGGTCCGATAGCATGATGGAAAAAATGATTTTCGGTCGTTACATTCCGGCAGATTCATTCGTTCATAAAATGGACCCCCGGGCGAAGCTGGTTTTCGTATTTGCTTTTATCGCCATCATCTTTTTAGCTGATAATGTCTGGGCCTACGGGCTGGCTGCGGTTTTCACGCTTTCCTCTATCTGGCTGTCAGGCATTACAGTCCGATTTCTAATCAGCGGCCTGAAGCCTGTTATGATTCTGATCGCTTTTACTTTTATTCTTCAGCTGTTCTTTGCAAGAGAAGGTCAGGTGATCGTAGACCTTGGTATTTTCACCATTTATGAAGAAGGCGTGCGGCAGGCGCTGATGATTTCCACCCGATTTTTACTGCTCGTGTTTATGACGTCGCTGCTGACATTAACAACTACGCCAATTTCGATTACAGATGGACTGGAAAGCCTGCTTAATCCATTAAAAAAAATCCGTTTTCCAGCCCATGAGCTTGCATTAATGATGTCAATTGCTCTGCGGTTTATTCCTACTTTAATGGATGAAACGGACAAGATCATGAAAGCACAAATGGCAAGAGGCTCTGATATGTCAAGCGGACCTGTAAAAGACCGCATTAAAGCTGTCGTACCACTCATGATCCCATTATTCGTAAACGCATTTAAGCGCGCAGAGGATTTAGCTACTGCGATGGAGGTCAGAGGGTACAGAGGAGGAGAAGGGCGTACAAAATACAGACTGCTGCATTGGCAGCTCCGTGACACGTTTGCGCTGCTTTCTCTGGTTCTGCTGGCCGGAGTGCTGGGCGGCTTGAGATATTGGCTGTAAGGAGGATTTAATGTGCCTAGATTCAAATGTATTATTTCGTATGATGGGGCAGCATTCTTTGGCTACCAGGTGCAGCCAGGGATGCGCACAGTCCAGGGAGAGCTTGAAAGAGCGCTGACAGAGGTGCATAAGGGGAAGAAGACCCGGGTCTCTGCCAGTGGCCGTACAGACGCTCGTGTGCACGCTGTAGGCCAGGTGATTCATTTTGACACAGAGAGCCGAATTCCGGCTGATCGCTGGCCTGCTGTGTTAAATCAAAAGCTGCCCAATGATGTGGTGGTAAAAAGTGCAGAGCAGGTAGAAGATGATTTTCACGCACGCTTTTGGACTGTAAGCAAGGAATACCGCTACATTATTGAAAGGGAAACACACCCAACCCCCTTTAGGAGGCACTATGCGGTTCACCATCCCCTTACGATTGATATTGAGCAGATGAGAGCAGCTGCCGCACACTTCTTAGGCGAACATGATTTTACCACCTTCTCCGTTGCGAAATCGGCTGTTGTTGATCGGGTCCGGACGATTGAACAGTTTGACATTATCGAACAAGAAAGCGAATGGATCTTTATTGTGAAAGGCAATGGCTTTTTATACAATATGGTCCGCATCATGGTGGGCACTCTCCTTGAAGTAGGAAGCGGCAAATACCAGCCGGAGGATATACCTGTAATGCTTGAAGCGAAAGACCGGAGCGCAGCAGGAAAAACAGCCCCTCCCCATGGCCTGTATTTGTGGGACGTTGCCTACAGAAATCAGCTGAACTGACTCATTTCAAAAGGAAATAAAAAAAGTTTCTAAAACAACTCGACCTGGTGTAACATTCTCTTGACATACGGGTTGAAACGTTATATTATAGCCTATGGTATGTATTTCACCCTTTGATGAGACCCGGACCTTATCAATGTGACGTGTACAAATACGGCTCAAAAGAATAGATGAAACATTTTAAACTTTATTTAGGAGGTAAACTCATGCGTACAACATTTATGGCTAAAGGTCACGAAGTAGAGCGCAAGTGGCTCGTAGTAGATGCTGAGGGTAAAACTCTTGGACGTCTTGCTAGTGAAGTTGCTGCAATCCTGCGTGGTAAAAATAAACCGACATTCACTCCACACGTTGACACTGGTGATCACGTAATCATCATCAATGCTGAAAAAATTCACCTTACAGGTAAAAAGCTTTCTGACAAGATCTACTACCGTCACAGCTTGCACCCAGGTGGTTTGAAACAGCGTACTGCATTAGAAATGCGTACAAACTACCCTACAAAAATGCTTGAATTAGCGATCAAAGGAATGCTTCCAAAGAATTCTCTTGGACGTCAAATTTTCAAGAAGCTTCACGTTTATGCTGGAGCTGAACACCCACACGCAGCACAACAGCCAACAGCTTACGAGCTGCGCGGTTAATTTAAATTAAGAGGAGGGAATTATCTTGGCACAAGTTCAATATATCGGAACAGGTCGTCGTAAAAGTTCTGTAGCACGTGTACGTCTAGTACCAGGTGACGGACAAATCGTGATTAACGGACGCGAAGTTGAAAACTACATTCCATTCGCAGCATTGCGCGAAGTAATCAAACAACCACTTAACATTACAGAAACTCTTGGTAACTACAATATTTTCGTAAATGTTAACGGTGGTGGCTACACTGGTCAAGCTGGAGCAATCCGTCACGGAATTTCACGTGCATTGCTTCATGTGGATCCTGAATACCGTGGAGCACTAAAAAGCGCGGGTCTATTAACTCGTGACTCACGTATGAAAGAGCGTAAGAAGCCAGGTCTTAAAGGCGCTCGTCGTGCACCTCAGTTCTCAAAACGTTAATCTGTCTTTTCCAAAGCTCTCAGCCCCTGCGGCCGGGAGCTTTTTTGTGTGCAAACAACCCCTTCACGAACCGCTTTTTCTTCTATAGATGCCGAGACAAGCATATAGTAATTCATCATTCTATATGACAGGTGGGCGTTGAATGAAAAAAAAGGTCATTTTCCTTAGTATGTTCGTACTCCTTGCTGCAGCTATTCTCGGGATGCGTGTGGACCGCATGGTTATTAGTGCTATTGAGGAATGGCGGATGCCTTTGGCTGGAAAGGTGATCGTTCTTGATCCAGGGCATGGAGGGGCAGATGGAGGCGCCAATTACGAAACCATTTTAGAGAAAAATTTAACGCTTAAAATCGCTAAGCAGCTACGGGCTTATTTGGAGGAACAAGGTGCGATTGTGCGCATGACACGTGAACAAGATATGGATTTAGCAAGTGAGGCAACTAAGGGGTACCGGGACCGTAAAAGGGAGGATTTAAAAAACAGACTGGAGCTTATGAACGATAAGGATAATGATCTGTTTATCAGCATTCATTTAAATGCGATTCCGCAAACGCAATGGAGCGGTGCTCAGACGTTTTATACAACCTATCACGATGACAACGAAAGGATTGCGCGTTTTGTGCAGCACGAGCTCGTTCGTCATTTGCCTAAAAATACCCGCAAAGCTAAAACAATTGATGGTATTTATGTGCTGAGTCACGCAGAAACGCCTGGCATTTTAGTAGAGGCCGGTTTTTTATCGAATCCGGAAGAGCGGTATTGGCTGCTGCAGGATGAATATCAGCAGCGGGTTGCGGCATCTATTTACTTTGGGATTCTGCGTCATTACTCAGAAGAAGACAGCCTTGAAGAAGAATTATAAGCTCATGATTCTGTAAGCTCCCGCCACAGACTTTCGTTTTTTCCTATGTTATACTGACATAGGATGAAAACGAATACAAGTGAAGGAGTGTCTGCAGTTGATGACAGAACAGCAAGTACATGAACTCATCGGCTCAATGAATGATCCGATCCTACATACAACACTCGCAGAAACAGGCGGAATTGTTGAAGTTTCGATTAAGGAAGAGAAACAACATGTCAGTGTAAAAATTGCTTTGGCAAAAACCGGAACAGCGGAGCAGATGCAGCTGCAAATGGCAGTAGTTGAAGCATTAAAGGGTGCAGGAGCAGAGTCGGTTGGCATTCGCTTTACCGAATTGCCGCCTGAAGCACTTGAGCAATTTAGAGGACAGGCGGGAGAAGCGGTAGAAGATAATCTGCTCTCTCCAGGCAACAAGGTTCAATTTATCGCCATCGCAAGCGGTAAAGGCGGCGTAGGTAAATCAACGGTATCCGTTAATCTTGCTGTGGCGCTCGCCCGTGCAGGCAAAAAAGTTGGCCTGATCGATGCGGATATTTACGGTTTTAGTGTGCCGGATATGATGGGAATTAATAAGCGGCCAGTGGTAAGAGGAGAACGCATTATTCCAGTGGACCGATTTGGCGTGAGAGTCATTTCGATGGCTTTCTTCGTAGAGGATAACGCGCCGGTTATTTGGCGCGGGCCGATGCTTGGGAAAATGCTAAACAGCTTTTTTACCGAGGTGGAGTGGGGAGAGCTGGATTATTTATTGCTCGATCTTCCGCCGGGAACAGGAGATGTGGCGCTTGATGTGCATGCGCTTCTTCCATCAAGCAAAGAAATTATCGTCACCACCCCTCATCCTACTGCTGCGTTTGTTGCAGCAAGAGCGGGAGCCATGGCGCTGCAGACCGATCACTCTATTTTAGGTGTAGTCGAAAACATGGCCTTTTATGAAAGTAAAAAAACAGGTGAACGCGAGTATGTCTTTGGTCAGGGGGGAGGAGAGAAGCTGGCGGATGAACTCCGCACTGAACTGCTCGGCAAACTCCCTCTTCAGCAGCCGGACTGGGACGACAATGATTTTGCGCCATCAGTATACGGGGAAGACCACCGTTTAGGCAAAATCTATGCGGACATTGCCCAGCAGGTAATCGACCGCACATAATAAAAGCAGTCTCCTGGTTAATCAGGAGACTGCTTTTTTCATGATCCACTTCCGCTTTCTGTATCTCCGCTCTCATCTCCGCCGCCTGAGCCGCCGCCCTGACCTTCACCGCTTCCTCCGCCGCCTTCGGCCGAGCTTTCAGAAGAAGTTTCACCACCAGAAGAGCCTCCACTTTGTTCTCCCATTTTTTTTGCTGCCTCTAACAATATATCCTGCAGCTCCTTTTGAACAAGTGGACTTTCCATGACTTCAATCAATTGTTTTTTTGTTTCTTCTCTGTATGCCTGACTGTTCATCAGTGTAAGCGTTTGTTCCTGGATGGACGGATCTTTTAATAAATCGAGCATCATTTTCTGATACTCTGGATCCTGCATCAAGCCTTTAATTAACTCTTCATGCTCCTTATGCATGCTTTTCGCCAATACTTCAGCAAAGGCAGGATCTTTGAATGTTTTCTCCCAAAATTTACGTCCATCTTCTGACAGCAGTTTTTCATCAATCGATTTTTGAACTACTTCCTGATCTAAAACCAGTTCCTTCTTTATTTCTTCATCTGCCAGCAGCTCCTGGACAGCCGTTTTTCCTTCATTGGTTTTTAACAAGTCAATGACCATCTGTTTGGTCTCTTCATAGCTGGATGCTTTTTCACCACCACAAGCCGATAGTAAACATACGAATGCAAAGACAAAAATGATTCCTTTTTTTCTCACTGTTGTTCACCCCCAAACTCTTATTTCTCTAGTTCTTATCTTTTGCAGTCAGGGGTAAAGTATGCACGTTCACAACGTAGTCATGGATTTTTCAAATGGTGATTGGTACAATCGAAGGAGAGTTTGTAAATTAATTGCTGGGGGATCTTACCGTGACTATCCGAAGCTGGATTAGATTTTTTACCATGACATTGCTTGTTGGCGGCATTACAACAGGAATTGTTGGCATTGCTGTGCGCTGGAATGAATTGGTTGATTTATTAAATGGGCAGGATGCAGTTGAAGTGATTTCGGTTATTGTATGGATGATTGGCGTAGGGATGACGTTTAGTGTCATCAGTCAAATGGGGTATTTTGCTTACTTAACCATTCATCAATTCGGCCTTGGAATATTCAGATCGTTAAAATTATGGAACGCAGTGCAGCTTGTTCTCGTCGCTTTTGTTCTTTTTGATTTAGTGTATTTTCGGTTTCAGGCATTTGCCGGAGAAGGCGACTCACTGCTGCCGTACATTGGCTTGGCCGGGTTTTTATTAGCTGCAGGATTACTTGTAGCATTTTTAAAGTCCAAACAGGCAACAGCTTCAGTTTTTCCGTCCACTTTGTTTTTTATGGTAGTCGTAACCACACTTGAGTGGCTTCCAGTGCTTCGCAGCAACGAAGGATACTGGCTAGTTACCATTATGTTCACACTGATTGCAACCAATGCCTATCAAATTCTGGCATTGCCACGATACAACAAGCGGTCAGTTAAAGAGCGGGAAGAAAGACTGGCCCGTAAAGAAGCCCGTCTGAAGGAACAAAAAGCAGTAAAAAAGTAAATGTGAATTAAATTAAAGAGACCGTGCATACTTTCTGCACGGCTTTTTTTAATCCAGTAATTTAATCTTGCTGTCAGAAGAAGCCAGCAATTCCAGAAGAGAAACAAAAGGAACATCATTCCCATGACTCTGTAAAGCTTCATACGATTTTGTCCAGTTTTTCTCCATATCCTCTAGTTTATTGTCTGCATTTAGTTCAACAACCGCGCCTTGAAGCGGAATTCTTTTTGAAGAAACCAGATCCTTTTCTTCAAGCTGATGGCTGACCACGATAAAGTCATACTTGGCCATTACCTTTACGACTGATGGAGGTAAAAGCTCGTCCTTCGTTCTGTAATAAGCAGGATCAAGATTATGTTCTTTAAAAAGAGCCCTTAGATCTTCGAGGTGTTTGGCAATTTCTTTTTCTTCAAGTGACTCGTAGCGGGAAGGATGAAGATCATAAATCCCGATGTCAAACCCGGCAAGCTGGATTTCCTTTACAACTTCTTTTTGTCTGTCCACCCAGGCAGGATCTAAAAAGAATGTTGCTTTTTTAATTCCTTTTTCCTCAAGGTCTTTTACAAGCCAAACAATTGATTCGTTTCCAAGCTCAACATTAAAAGTCAAAGACACGCCTGTATCACCCTTATACAAAATACCGGGAGACGGCCAAACCCCATTTACATTCATTACACTAGGAGAAGGTGGAATGAGCAGAACAACCAGCGTGATAATGATTAAAATGATGCCTGTCTCATATCCCTTTCTAAAAAAGTGTTTCCCCATTTTTCATACACATCCTTCCCGTACAGCCATTTTTAAAAGCATATGAACGAAAGAAGGAAAATATCTTTTTTCCTTAAAAGTATTGACCAACTTAAAATCCGGTGATATATTAATAAGCGTCGCTTTTAGACGTACTTAAATCAGTCCACCAAAAACATTTTAAAAAAAGTGTTGACATATTATTTTGAAAAATGGTATGATGATTTGGTCGCTTGAGAGAGCAACACACAAACAAAACACCTTGAACCTTGAAAACTAAACAACCAAAAACGTCAACGTTAGTACAAGAATTACAAGAAACACAATGAGCT
>NZ_JARUIU010000140.1 GCF_029667115.1 Jeotgalibacillus sp. ET6
ATGGTAGTCAGTATGACCGGATTTGGCACCGGAACAGAGGGGCTAGCGCCTGAAGCTCGACTAGCCAAGGATGCTGAAGCGGGCGTTCAGGTATGATGCTGATCTTCGGTCAATAAATTCTCCAGGTTGTCTGCATACCCAGGAGATTTGCAATATCATCACGCTTTTCAGTTTGAATGCAATAAAGATGGTAAACATGCAGATTGTTTTTAGCGAAGGATAAGGGAGCACTTTTTACAACAGGATGCTCCGCTTCATTTA
>NZ_JARUIU010000141.1 GCF_029667115.1 Jeotgalibacillus sp. ET6
ATGATTTCATTGAAGAAAAAACTTTTCACGTCTGTAGGTGTTTTAGTTGGAGTAGCAATGAAGGCAAAATCAATTGGAGCCGATAACAAGCAAGAGAAGCTGCTCAAAATCTCCAATTCGGATGTCATACACTTTGACTGCCTGATAAAAGGTTTGATTTGCTTCTGATTCCACTCCTGTGCACGCAGGTTTATATACACTGAAAGAAAGGATGAAGATATGGAAAAAAGTTTTTGTGCCTGAGTTTCCAGAAAACATGAC
>NZ_JARUIU010000142.1 GCF_029667115.1 Jeotgalibacillus sp. ET6
AAACAAATGAAAAAGATCGTTAGTCTATATATGGATGAGGGTCAAGAAGTTCAAGCTGCACCGAATCGCAAGGTGTTTGAGCCTTCATCATGATATTCCTTAGCATCAGTAAAAGGCGTGTTGAATGAATGCGGAGAAGAAGAAGTAACCATTGCAGCTAAAGACGGTGGAAAGAAGCAGCCGCTGCAATCCCCTTACCCACTTCTCCCAGTGAGGAAACAGGAGGTGCAGTACGATTAACTACAAGCTCATTCTCGAGGC
>NZ_JARUIU010000143.1 GCF_029667115.1 Jeotgalibacillus sp. ET6
TTCCACACCGAAACGTTTTTCAAACATCTGACGCGCTTGTTGATCATTCACACCTTTTTTTAAGAACTGATTTTAAAGACATAGCGTTAAGGTAAAAAGACCTAAAATAGTCAGAAAAAAAGGATTTTTTTACTCCGATCTTCAGCAGTCTGAACTGTTCCTTTTCCAAAAGAAGTCTGGCCAAATATGGCAAATTCTATCCAATGTTCTCGATGTTATTTGGATTAGGTTTTTATATTTTTTACTCCCGTTTAATGCAGC
>NZ_JARUIU010000144.1 GCF_029667115.1 Jeotgalibacillus sp. ET6
AGGGAATATAGTCTTCAGCAGATAAACCCCGGCATTTATTGAAATAATCATCATGCTTGTTGTTCTCGAACTGAATCCGGACTGAAACCAGTTGACGATTATGGAATCTACTACCACTTCTTCATCACGCAGATCTTTTTTAGGGTTAATATGGAACGAAGGATCACATGAACTTTCTTTTGAGGGAAAACAAATTAACGTCACGCCAAAGATTATGAGAATATTCGAAATCATCTTAACCCAGGTGGCACAGTCATGATA
>NZ_JARUIU010000145.1 GCF_029667115.1 Jeotgalibacillus sp. ET6
GCTAGCAACAGGATTTCACAGCTTAAGCATCCGCCTGAAGCGCAGTGAATCGTTTAATGAGTCTGTTGCTCCAGTGACTCCCGTTGCTCCGGTTACTCCAGTGGCTCCTTCCGGTCTGACTTCACAGCGCTTAGGAGATACTTTCTGGACCATTCATAATCGCTTTTCCATACCTTTACAAAGGCTCTTATTTGTATATTTCTTACATTGACCGCAATATTGAGCATCTGGGCGCTGTTTATACAGATGATGGTATTTTGG
>NZ_JARUIU010000146.1 GCF_029667115.1 Jeotgalibacillus sp. ET6
CTGGATGTCTTCAGCTTTGGCGAGAATCAAAATTGCCTGGTAGGTAGCGTTGACCTGCTGTACCGCAACTCGTGGAACGAAGTGCGTACGCTGCACTTCAACGGCGAGCAATCGATGATCGAAGCCCTGAAAACTATTCTCGGCAAAATGCATCAGGACGCCGCACCGCCAGATAGCGTGGAAGTCTTCTGTTATAGCCAGCATCTGCGCGGGTTAATCCGTACTCGCGTGCAGCAACTGGTTTCTGAGTGTATTGAACTG
>NZ_JARUIU010000147.1 GCF_029667115.1 Jeotgalibacillus sp. ET6
GGATGGCGAACAGCTCCTCGACCATCTGGCGGGTGAGCTTGTCCTTGCCGGCCACCTCGATGGTCTCGTCGTCCAAATCGAAGTCGTCCTCATTGATGATGAGCTGCACGCCGGGCAGCTTCTCCATCTCGCGCAGCTCCTGCACGCTGAACTTGGCCTGGGCCACACCGCGGCGGATGAACAGGTGGAGGGTTTTCGCCTTGTTGTTGTCGATGCCCTCGTAGACATTGTCCGGGATATCGGTCTTGGCCTTGAGGTCGT
>NZ_JARUIU010000148.1 GCF_029667115.1 Jeotgalibacillus sp. ET6
GATTGAGACACCTGATCTGCTGCTTCTGGATGAACCGACCAACCATCTTGACCCAGTCCCAGCCGAACATGCTGTGAGCTTTCTTTGATGGTAGTGAGGTGCAGGTATCGGTAACGGAATGATCGTATCAAAAACAGTAGAAGGTATCGCACGCCAGCCAGAAGTTAAAAGCGGAAGGATGGGCGTTTAAGGAGCTGAACCGGCCTTCGTGTCGTAAACGAATTGCCAGCAAAGGTTCAGGTGGGCGGTGGAATCCGTAC
>NZ_JARUIU010000149.1 GCF_029667115.1 Jeotgalibacillus sp. ET6
CGTATCGAGATCCCTGGCTGTTCCCTGTGTATGGGTAACCAGGCGCGTGTAGCAGACGGTGCGACGGTGGTTTCCACCTCTACCCGTAACTTCCCGAACCGTCTGGGTACTGGCGCGAATGTCTTCCTGGCTTCTGCGGAACTGGCGGTTGTTGCGGCGCTGATTGGCAAACTGCCGACGCCGGAAGAGTACCAGACCTACGTGGCGCAAGTAGATAAAACTGCCGTTGATACTTATCGTTATCTGAACTTCAACCAGCT
>NZ_JARUIU010000014.1 GCF_029667115.1 Jeotgalibacillus sp. ET6
TTGATAAAGCTCATTGTGTTTCTTGTAATTCTTGTACTAACGTTGACGTTTTTGGTTGTTTAGTTTTCAAGGTTCAAAGTGTTTCGTTTGTGTGTTGCTCTCTCAAGCGACTAGATCATCTTACCATTATTTCAGTATCGATGTCAACAACTTTTTTAAATTGTTTTTTGTTCGCGTTGTTTTTCTTAGCAACGAATAATAATATAACATGCGGCAAACAGCGTGACAATAGTTTTTTTAAAAAAACTAGAATTAATTTTAAAAGCCTTGTAAACCTTTTGTAAATCTCACTATAAATTCTTTGTTCTATGATTCTGCCAGATCGAAAAAAAAGAGGGCCGCCACTTGGGCAGCCTTTTTTTTGTCTTAATCCCGATGACGCATAAGAGGAAATAACAGAACATCGCGAATCGATGGTGAATTGGTCAGCAGCATCACCAGGCGATCCACTCCAATTCCTAATCCGCCTGTTGGAGGCATACCATACTCCAGCGCTTCAACAAAATCATCGTCCATTTCATGTGCTTCATCATTTCCAGCAGCTTTTTCTGCAAGCTGAGCTTCAAAACGCTCACGCTGATCGATCGGATCATTTAGCTCCGTGAAAGCATTCGCGTACTCGCGGCCTACAATGAATAGCTCAAAACGGTCGGTAAAGCGTGGATCTTCAGGATTTTTCTTAGCCAGTGGAGAGATCTCAACCGGATGGCCGTAGATAAAGGTTGGCTGAACAAGTGTTTCTTCTACCTTTTGTTCAAAGAACTCATTTACAATGTGGCCGTATTCCATAGATTCCTTTACTTCGATGCCATGTTCTTTCGCAAGAGCATGCGCTTCTTCTGCAGTCATTTCGCTCCAGAAGTCAACGCCAGTTACTTCTTTAATCGCATCTACCATGTGAAGACGGGTCCATTTTGGAGTAAGATCCACATCGTGGCCGCCATATGGTACTACGGTAGTGCCAAGCACTTCTTTCGCTACATGTGCTACAAGGTTCTCTGTCAGGTTCATAATGTCATGGAAATCAGCGTACGCTTCATACAATTCAATCATTGTAAACTCAGGGTTGTGTCGGGTAGAGACCCCTTCGTTACGGAAGACACGGCCAATTTCATAGACTTTTTCCATTCCTCCGACAATCAGACGCTTTAAATGCAGTTCGATCGCGATACGCAGATAAAGCTCCATATCTAATGCATTGTGATGGGTAATGAATGGACGGGCTGCTGCTCCCCCTGCTACTGAATGAAGCATAGGTGTTTCCACTTCCAGATATCCATTGTCATCCAGGTATCGGCGCATGGACTGAATAATCCGGCTTCGCGCGATAAATGTGTTTTTGCTTTCTTCACTCGTGATAAGATCCAGGTAACGCTGGCGGTAGCGCTGCTCAACGTCTTTTAAGCCATGAAATTTTTCCGGAAGCGGACGAAGAGCCTTGGATAGGAGCTCAAAGCTTGTTACTTTTATGGATAGCTCTCCTACCTTGGTTTTGAAAACTGTTCCGCTTACTCCAACAATGTCTCCTAAATCCGATGTATTAAAAAGCTCATAGGCTTCTTCACCAATTGCATCTTTTCGAACATATAACTGAATTTGACCCTGTAAATCCTGGATATGGGCAAAACCTGCTTTACCTTTTCCGCGCTTGGTCATGATGCGGCCTGCTGCTGAAACCGTTACTGGAGTTTCATCGAGCTGCTCTTTTGTAAACTCACTGTATTGAGTTTTTATATCATTTGAACCGTGCGATCGGTCAAAGCGTTTGCCGAATGGATCGTTTCCTTTTTCACGGATCGATTCCATTTTTTCGCGGCGTACGCGAAATTGGTCATTCATTTCTTCGTGACTCATTCCGTTCACTCCTCATTTTTATTTTCTATGGATCAAGGTCTTAGACCGGATTCACAACTACTTGTCTATTTTACACAATATGCAGAGTGGGTACACCCCTAAAGTCTCTTTTGGTGAATCTCTGTGTCGAAAAGAATGAGAGATGAACCCAGTAACAAAACAAATTCTTGGTTTTTTCGACAAATCTCTTCTATATAAAGAGGCTGGGACAAAAAAGTGTCTCAGCCTCTTTGACCGGCTCGGTTCGCTGCGCTTCAGGTGGACGCTTTCTGCAGGGACGGCTGGAGTCGCCGCCCTCCGCTCCGTTCACCTCTTACTATTTATAGACACTACCTCGTTCTTTAAAATTGAGCTTTGACCCAAGCTCTTTCAGAAACCTTTAATTGCAAGTCTTGAACTTTTCTACCTTCATTTCATTATGCACATTAAAGCAGTTCTTCTAAAAGAAGGCTGTGATTCTTTTTCCAAAGCCTTACTCCCGCATGATCAGAGAGTGTTTGCTGCTGTTGCTTTAACGACTTTTTTAAACCTGGGTGAACCAAATTCGGGCTGATTTCAAGCAAAGGAATTAAAACAAAGCTGCGTTCATGCATTCGCGGGTGGGGGATCGTCAGCCGGTCTGATTGGATCATGTCTGCATTAAACAAAAGGATATCAAGATCAATGGTCCGTGGGCCCCACCTAACCAGCCGTTTACGCCCGAGATTCTCTTCTATTAGCTGACACAGGTTTAATAATTCTTCAGGGTTCTTATCTGTTTCAATTTCAGCAGCAAGATTTAAAAACGCGTTTTGCTCTGTTACGCCGACCGGATCTGTTTCATAAATGGAAGAAACCCGCGATACCTGAATTCCTTTTGACGTTTGCAATTGACTTAGTGCCTCTTTCAGATTAAGAAAGGGCTCACCCTGATTTGAACCTAATGATAAGTAAGCAATCGATGTCATGTCAGCCTCTGCTCCTGGTGATTTCAACCGCAACAGATTGATAGTGACCGCGTATTGGCGGATCCGGCTTAATCACTTCAATCGTACATTGAACCAGTTTTTCAAATTGTCCCAGCAAACCCGATGCAATACGGTCTGCTACAGACTCAATCAGCTGATAGGGCTCCCCTTCGACTACCTCTTTGCATAAAGTGTAAACCTCTCCATAATTAATGGAGTCCTCCACATGGTCTGAGTGTCCCGGCTTTCGCAAGTCGAGTTCCAATATTACATTGACCCGGAACCGCTGTCCCAGTTTATTTTCCTCAGGAAACACACCATGATAGCCGTAAAATTCCATCTCATTTACTTTGATTTTATCCATTGCTTTCACCCTTTCCCATCAATGCATCCATCACTTTAGCCATTCTTGCAATTTCTTTTACATCGTGAACCCGCATAATATGGCATCCTTTTTGAATACCGAAACAGACTGTTGCTCCCGTTCCTTCCATCCGCTCAGATGCCGGCAGGTCGAGGATATTTCCAATCATGGATTTGCGGGAGGTTCCGAGCAGCACCGGGAACCCCATCTCTACTAACCGGTCCAGATTTCTCATCATCTCAATATTTTGCTTATGGGATTTAACAAAGCCGATGCCGGGGTCCAAAACAATTTGGCTGTCCTGCACTCCGGCGTGCCTGGCGATCAGAATGCTTTCATTTAAGTCCTCCCATGCTTCTTTTAGAAATGAGTCGTACTGGCGATTGGTGCGGTTATGCATCAGGACGATCGGCACCTGGTGCTGTGCAGCTACAGCTGCGATTTCCGGATCCCGCTTAGCTCCCCATACATCGTTGATGATTGAAGCACCGGCTTCGACCGCCGCTTTTGCAGTGGACGCCTTGTAGGTATCAATGGAAATAGGCACATCCACTTCTTTCACGATGGCCCGAATCATTGGAACCACACGTGCGATTTCTTCTTCAGCAGAAACCGGCTCATGTCCAGGACGTGTGGACTCGCCGCCGATATCAATCATATCCGCACCCTGCTGTACCATTTCTTTCGCTCTTGCGACCGCTCTTTCCCGTTCATCAAATTGTCCGCCATCTGAAAAGGAGTCTGGTGTGACATTCAAGATTCCCATTATGGCGGTTTTTTGAGATAGATCGAGTGTTTTATTTCTGCAGTGTAAAATCATGCTCATCCCTCCTTTCCTAAATCCTCTATGCGTATCAGGGAAGATGTCTGGTTTTGATACTCTCGCTTTAAATAGACAGTCCATTTTCTTGCTGATCTAGGAAATGAAGTATGATCAATTGCGTGCAGCGGGACAATTTCCTGAATAGAGTTCGTCACAAATACTTCATCCGCCTTCAGCACATCTTCTTTCCTGTAAAAGCCCTCTTCCACCTTGAGCCCTGCGTGTTTTGCAATCGCGATAACCGTTGCTCTCGTAATTCCGGCTAAAATACCGGTTGCAAGAGAGGGCGTAAACAGGGTCTTTTGAGTAATCCAGAACAAATTGGAGGTCACGCCTTCTGCTGCAAAGCCATCAGCTGTTAAAAAAAGGCCTTCAGCCCCATCGCTTACCTCTCTCCTTGCTGCAATATTATTAAAATAATGATGGGACTTTAATCGCTGCGACGTTTCCGGAGTATTACGGGAAATCGTCAGCCATTCGCCTTTTTTCTCCGTCACTCCACTAACAGGAAGCTGCTTTTGAAAGAGGATAATGGCCGGTCTTTTATAAGGGTCCGGAAAAAGACCGATATCACGGACTCCCGCTGATACATTAAGACGAAAATAGCCGTCTTCTCCCCCGTTTGCTTCCCTGAGTGCTGTAACCATTTGCATCACTTCATCAATAGTAAAGGAATCGTCGATCTGCATTTCCTTTAACGCGAGGTTTAGCCGGTCCACGTGGTCGCCAATCAAAAAAGGATGTCCCTCATACGTACGGAACGTTTCGAAAACGCCCATTCCATAGAGAAACCCATGGTCAAAGGGAGAAATTCTTGCGTCTTCCGCTTCTAAAATGGTTCCGTTTTGCCATATTTTCATGTGGCATCCACTCTCGGTTTGAACGATTTGTAGGCAGTCAGGAAATTGCGCAGCAAAACCTTTCCATGCTCCGTCATAATCGATTCCGGATGATATTGCACCCCTTCTACAGCAAGAGTACGATGGCGAAGCCCCATGATCTCCCCTTTATCTGTCCACGCTGTGACGATTAATTCTTCAGGGACCGAGGATTTTTCAACAATCAAAGAGTGATAGCGGGTGGCAGTAAACGGGTTGGGCAGCTTTTGATAAACGGTTTGATTATCATGATAAATAAGAGAGGTCTTCCCGTGCATTAACCGCTCTGCCTGAACCACATTTCCGCCAAACACCTGGGCAATCGACTGATGGCCAAGGCATACACCAAAGATCGGAATAATTCCGGCAAACGTATGGATTGCCTCAAGGCTGATCCCTGCTTCATTCGGGCTGCATGGCCCCGGAGAAATCATTAAATAACTGGGGTTCATTTCGGAAATGTCTGCAATCGAAATCTCGTCATTTCTCCGCACGACCAGTTCTTCTCCAAGCTCTCCTAAAAATTGCACCAGGTTATACGTAAATGAATCGTAGTTATCAATCATTAAGATCATGTTGTCATCTCCTTGCCTTCTGCCAGATCGTTTGCATGCCATAGTGCCTGCGCCTTCTTTAACGATTCTTTATATTCACGCTTCGGATGGGAATCTATGACCACACCCGCTCCAGCTTGCACATGCCCGACTCCATTTTGAGCAAGCATCGTACGGATCACGATATTTAATTCCATATCTCCATTAAAACCAATCCAGCCAATCGATCCGGTGTAAAGACCTCTTCTGACTGGCTCAAGCTCTTCAATAATTTCCATTGTTCTAACCTTTGGCGCACCCGTAATGGTGCCTCCAGGAAAAACGGCTCTGATTACATCGGCTTCATTGTAGGAAGGATCAAGCTGTCCACGTACATTCGATACAATGTGCATGACATGTGAATACCGCTCAATGACCATAAATTCATTTACTTCCACCGTCCCGTACCGGCTGACACGGCCGAGGTCATTCCGTTCAAGATCAACAAGCATGACATGTTCCGCCCGTTCCTTTTCGTTTTGAATTAGTTCATTCGCGAGTCTCTGGTCTTCTTCTTGATTTTCCCCTCTTGAACGGGTGCCGGCGATCGGTCTTGTACTAAGTTCAGTTCCTGATTTTTTAATTAATAGCTCCGGAGAAGCTGAGACGATTTGCTCATCCGGCATATGAACATAAGACATATACGGTGAAGGATTAAAGGTACGCAATTCCTGGTAAATGGAGAGCGGCTCTGCAATCAGTTTTTTGGACTGGCGGACCGATAAGTTCACCTGGAACACGTCTCCTTGCGCAATATATGTTCGAATGGCTTCCGCCGCTTGACTGAATCGGCCTTCATCCATTGAAAACTCGAGTGGTGATGACTTTTCTTCCCCCACGTTTCCGCCTGCCTTACCCCTGTTTTCCTGATTTATTCCTTCTTGCCATGAAGCAACCCATTGGTCAAGCATTGTATCCCGGCCCTCACCTTCTTTATGCAGCACCATAAAATACAGGAGGTTGGTTTGATGGTCGAACACAAGCCATTGATCAAAAATCATAAAATAAAGATCCGGCAAGCCATGGTCGTTAACTGCGATTTCAGGCAGCTGCTCGATCGAACGGACATAATCATAGGAAATGTACCCCATAGCCCCTCCTTGAAAATCTGGCAGAGAAGGTACAGGCTCATGCTTATAGGGCTTCATCCAGTCAATAAGGAGGTGAAGCGGGTCTCCTTCAAGTGTTTGTTCGGTTCCCTGCTCATATACGGTTAATTCGTTTTTTTCTCCCCTTGCCCAGGCAAACGGACGGATGCCTGCCATGCTGTAGCGGCCTCCTCTTCCGCTTTCTAAAAAAATATGCCGATCTTCTTCAGAAGACTGACAGGTATATGTAGTAAAAAACGCTTCGTGCGTAGTGTGTATGGTTCGGTACGATAAAGTAAATGCACTCATTTTTGTGTCACTCCTAAAGTCTGGTCTATCTTTTATCATACACGATCCAGGCGATTCAATCACCGGAAACCTCATGAAACGAGACGATCTGAGATGAATGTACATGGAGATATTTTGATTTTTCCATACAAAAAAACAGGCCATGCTATACGGCCTGTTTTTGTCACATCTATATAGTCAGATCCAGCTTGCTCTCAGGATCCTTTATTCCTCAAATTGATACAAAGGTGTGCTTAAATAACGCTCTCCATTACTTGGGATAATCGCCAGCACTTTTTTGCCTTTTCCTAATTCCTTCGCTACTTTAAGCGCTGCATATATAGCGGCTCCAGATGAAATACCACCAAGAATCCCTTCCTGACGTGCAGCTTTTCTCGCTGTTTCAAAGGATTGTTCGTTCGAAACCTGGATGACTTCATTGTACATGTCTGTGTTAAGGATATCGGGAACAAATCCTGCTCCAATTCCCTGAATCTTATGAGGGCCTGGCTTTCCTCCTGATAAAACAGGTGAGTCCGTTGGCTCTACGGCGTAAATTTTAATGTTCTCATATTTTTCACGAAGCACTTGCCCTGCTCCTGTAATCGTTCCGCCTGTGCCAATCCCTAAAACAAAAGCATCCAGCTGGTCACCCATTTGTTCAACAATTTCTTTACCTGTTGTACGGCGGTGCACTTCAGGGTTTGCTTCGTTTTTAAATTGCTGCGGCATAAAGTATCCTTTTTCATTGGCTACTTCCTCCGCTTTGGCAATGGCGCCCTTCATTCCCTCAGGTCCCGGTGTCAGCACAAGCTCTGCACCATACGCCCGGAGAAGGTTGCGGCGTTCCATACTCATCGTTTCAGGCATAACGAGTACGGTACGGTAGCCCTTTGCAGCTGCAATCATCGCAAGTCCAATTCCGGTATTTCCGCTTGTAGGCTCAATAATTGTGTCGCCGGCCTTGAGATCGCCTTTTTCTTCTGCTGCTTCAATCATAGCAAGCGCAATCCGATCCTTTACACTGCTGCCTGGATTCATATACTCCAGCTTTAGATAAATCTCAGCTGAATTGTCATCTGTCATTCTGTTTAACTTCACAATAGGTGTTTGTCCTACGAGTTCAGAAATATTATTTGCAATGCGTACCATATCCACACTCCTAATCCCTAGTAATATAATCGGCATTTCGTTATGTTCCAAATTTACCAACTTTTCAGAATGATTTCAACTATTATGTACTAATTATTTTTCGCCCTAGTCACAATATGCTAAAAAACACAGAGATAGAAGCACTCAGCCTCTATTCTGTGTTTTTTATTCAGTGGGACCGTAAAACCATGTGATCGGCATTTCGTCCCAAAAAGATTCTGCCGTTACCGGAATATTTAATTGTTCAAGTGCAAGTTGCCGTTCAATACGGTCTTCCACTTCCTCAAAAGTAAAGGACACTCCTTCGGTGGTTTCATGTAAATACACAATGACATAACCCTGATCCGTTTGAATCGGACTTGACCACTCTCCCTGGTCCAGCGAACCAGCTGCCTGAATGATTCCTTCATCTACAGAGGTCGAATCCTCAGGAATATATCCATACATGCCCCCCTGGCTTGCAGTCGCAGCATCAATGGAGCGTTCTCTGGCCAATGCCTCAAAGGAAGAATCGTTCGACAGTTCCTGCATTACCTGCTGCGCTTCCTCTTCCGTTGCGACGACAATTTGAGAAAGACGGTACATCACAGGGACTGAGAAAAGAGACTGATTTTCATCAAAATACTCTCTTCGCTCTTCCTCGGAAAATTGCACTTCAGAAGTAATCAATTTTTCTAAGATCAGCTCCGTTTTAAGCTGTTCCTTCAACACTTCTTCATTTGGCAGAGAAGCCTGATCATTCATATTTAAAACAGAACGCAGCAGGGAAAACTCCTGATCCAGTTCTTCCTGTGAAATGGAGATATCGTATTTTTCCGCAGATTGCTCCATAACACGCTGATTAATTAATTGCTGGAGAACTTCTTTTCCATACCGCAGTTCAATGGCATGCAGCCATTCCTGTCTTGAAATTTCTTCTCCATCAACCGTCGCAACCGTTTCAGAAAGGGAATCCGAGTCAGGAGCTGTCATTAAAATGATCAATGTAATGATATTAGTTAAAAGTAAAAATCCAATAATATAAACGAGTGGCTTTGCTTTAAGACGCCTGTTTCGCAGATCGGATTTACTCACAGTTATTTTGCCTCTGCTAAAAAGCCTTCTAATTCCTGTTTGTCGTAGAGATATGTTTCATGGCAAAAGTGACATTGCGCTTCTGCTTGACCGTCTTCTTCAATCATATCCTGAATTTCATCTTTTCCAAGACTGATGATCGCGGTTCCGAAGCGTTCTTTTGAGCATTTGCATGAAAAAGAAACAGGCATTTCATCGAGTACACGTACATTTCCTTCTCCAAGTACAGTATCGAGGATTTCTTCAGGCGACAGCCCTTCCTGTATCATTTTAGAGACAGGAGGAATTGAATTAAGTCTTTTTTCAATGGTTTCAATTGTTGATTCATCTGCTCCCGGCATTAACTGAATGATAAAACCGCCTGAAGCTAAAATCGTGTTGTCCGGATTCACTAAAACCCCTACCCCAACTGAGGATGGGACTTGTTCAGACGTCGCAAAATAATACGTAAAATCTTCGCCAAGTTCACCGGAAACAAGCGGCACCTGACCTGTAAAATTTTCACGCATGCCTAAATCCTTGACCACTGTTAGTGATCCTTCCGTTCCCACTGCACCCCGTACATCCAGTTTTCCTTGAGGATTTAAATCCAGATGGGTTTGAGGATTGGTCACATAGCCTCTTACCTGACCTTTTGCATTACTGTCAACAAGGATCAAGCCGATCGGACCGTTTCCTTCCACTTTTACGGTGAGGTTATTATCACCCTTCAGCATTGCACCCATCATGACACCTGCTGTCATTGCACGTCCGAGTGCTGCAGAAGCGGTTGGCCAGGTGTAATGGCGTTCCTGAGCCTCCTGTACAGTCGCTGTTGTATTTACTGCATATGCGCGGACATGATCGTTATAAGCTAATGCCCTTACCATATAATCTCTCATTTTGCATTCTCCTTTCCATCTTCCATATTCCGTTTATATATTAATTGCAGCCCTTTAAGCGTTAAAAAAGGATCTACATGATCAATCACATCAGATTCCTTAGAAATTAAAGAAGCAAGTCCTCCTGTCGCGATGACTTTTACCGGTCCGGATGCTTCTTTTTTCATGCGGGAAACAATTCCTTCCACCTGCCCCACATACCCGTAGACGATTCCCGCCTGCATCGCTGTCACTGTGCTTTTCCCTATAACATGATCAGGACGGGCAATTTCAATACGCGGAAGTTTCGCAGCCTTTGCATACAGGGCCTCAGTAGAAATACCGATTCCAGGAGCAATGACTCCCCCCATATACTGACGGTTTTCATTTATATAACAATAGGTGGTGGCTGTCCCAAAATCAACAATAATGAGTGAGCCGCCGTGATCCTGAATGCCTGCAACTGCATTCACAATCCTGTCCGCGCCCACTTCTTTGGGATTATCATATTTGATATTCAACCCTGTTTTCATACCAGGGCCCACCACTAATGGCTTAAGATCGAAGTATTTCTGGGACATTCTTTCAAGAGGGAACATAATAGGCGGGACTACAGAGGATATGATAATTCCATCAAATTCCTCAAATGAAAGTCCTACATGTTCAAATAGATTTTTTACAAGCATTCCATATTCATCTTCCGTCTTATGACGATTTGTTTCAATTCGCCAATGATAAAGAAGCTGATCATCCTTATATACACCCAATACCGTGTTTGTATTCCCAACATCCAATACAAATATCATGTTTTTCACCATTCCTACAGAATTATTAACACTTCAAATATCATACCATAATTCGATGTGAAATCTATTGAAGTGCACTGAATTGGCTATGAAAGACGGTCGTGTTCATTCAACAAAAAACGGGGCTGGGACAATTGTGCCTCAACCGAGCTGTACGCTATTCAGTGAAGAAGGTTTCCCCACAGATATTCAATTTTTGTGTCGAAACACCGGATTTCTGCCTTTTTGTCACATCCTGTTGAAATGAAGGTAACTCAAAATAGCAGCCATTCAACAAAATTGGCCGTCTTTGCTTTAGTGTTTTTAACTAAAAAACAGACGCCGTAGGTACGGCGCCTGTTACATATTACTCTTTATCTTTTCGTTCTTCTGTCGGACCTGGGTTCTTTGGAGGTTTAACATCTTCCTCAGTAGGCTGATTCCCTCTAAATTCCTTTGGTCCTTTTGAATCTTTTAATAGTTCTTCTGATGATTTTTCAGCAGGCGTTTCCGCTGTATCATCTTTTGAACCTGTCGATTCGTTTTGATCATCTTCATTTCCATAGTCACGCACAGGAAGCGTTCCATGATCAACAAGATGTTTAATTTGACCTGCATCAAGAGTTTCAACTTCCAGTAATGTTTCCGCGATTAACTCCAGTTTATCGCGATTTTCTGTAAGTATGGTCTTCGCACGGTCGTAACACTCTTTTATGATGGATTGAATTTCAATATCAATCTCATAGGCAATGCGATCCGAATAGTTTTGTTCGCTGTTAAAGTCACGGCCAAGGAATACCTGTCCTTGAGACTGACCAAATTGCAGAGTACCGAGTTTTTCACTCATACCAAATTCAGTAACCATTCGGCGTGCAATTCCTGTTGCCCGCTGGAAGTCATTCGAGGCACCTGTTGATGCTTCACCAAAAATGATATCCTCCGCAACGCGTCCGCCAAGAAGGCCTGTGATTTTATCCAGAAGCTCAGGACGTGTCATAAAGTAACGGTCTTCTTTTGGAAGCATAACGGCATAGCCGCCTGCCTGTCCCCGGGGAACGATTGTTACTTTGTGAACCATATCCGCTTCGTCAAGCACAACCCCAATAATGGTATGGCCTGATTCATGGAAAGCCACAATTTTTCGCTCTTTTTGAGAGATGACGCGGCTTTTCTTAGCCGGACCTGCGATCACCCGGTCTGTTGCTTCATCAATATCTGCCATATCGATGGACTTTTTATCGCGTCTTGCGGCAACAAGCGCTGCTTCATTCAGAAGATTCTCAAGATCTGCCCCTGAAAAACCTGGTGTACGCTGCGCAATCGCTTTTAAGTCGATATTATCGCTTAACGGTTTATTTCGTGCATGTACTTTTAAGACTGCTTCACGACCTCCAAGGTCCGGACGGTCAACGGTAATTTGACGGTCAAAACGACCTGGACGAAGAAGGGCAGGGTCAAGGATATCCGGACGGTTTGTTGCAGCAATCATGATGATGCCTTCATTTCCGCCGAAGCCATCCATTTCTACAAGCAGCTGATTCAGCGTCTGTTCACGCTCGTCATGTCCGCCGCCCAGTCCTGCTCCACGCTGACGTCCCACTGCATCAATCTCATCAATAAAGATAATACACGGAGCATTCTTTTTCGCGTTTTCAAATAAATCACGTACACGGGATGCACCCACACCGACAAACATCTCAACGAAATCAGAACCTGAAATCGAGAAGAACGGTACACCGGCTTCA
The DNA here is from genome assembly GCF_029667115.1 of Jeotgalibacillus sp. ET6. Classification (GTDB taxonomy): domain Bacteria; phylum Bacillota; class Bacilli; order Bacillales; family Jeotgalibacillaceae; genus Jeotgalibacillus. Next base: position 12,452 of record NZ_JARUIU010000014.1, read on the forward strand.
CCGGCTGCTGCACGGGCAAGCAATGTTTTACCTGTACCCGGAGGACCTACTAAAAGGATCCCTTTAGGTATACGTGCGCCGACATCCGTAAATTTGCGCGGGTCTTTAAGGAAATCGACCACTTCCACAAGCTCCTGCTTTTCTTCATCGGCACCCGCTACATCTTTAAAGCGGACTTTTTTCTTTTCTTCTGTATAAAGCTTGGCTTTACTTTTACCAAAATTCATGACGCGGCCGCCGCCGCCTCCTTGTGCCTGGTTCAATAAAAAGAAGAAAAGGATAAAAATGATAACGAAAGGAATAATTGTCGTAAGAAAAGTGACCCATCCGCTCGTTTCCGGTGCTTCAAGTACATTAACGTCGGTCGTTCCTGCTGCTACCTCGTCAATGGTTTCAAGCACGCTGCTTTCTAATGGAATGTTGGTAACGAAATACTCGTCTTCCGCATATCCACTTTTTTGTCCGACTACGTTATAAACGCTCCGGTTCGGTTGAATATCAATTTCTGTAATCTCACCATTTTCTAGTGAGTTGATGAATTCACCGTATGTGAGTTCCTGGTCGGGCTGGTTTCCACTGTTGAATAAACCAACAATCCCAATGATTACCAGGAATACTAATAGATAAAATATCGTGTTACGAAATATCCGGTTCATCCCTTACCTCCTCCCCACGGTTAAAGAAACTAATACCAATAGTACCATAGTGAAATAAAGCATGACAACCATTATGACCCGTGGCTGCACACTTTGCATACGGCGCTTTCGGATGAGAACTCATCACTCAGCATCCGTATAAATTTCTGGCTTTAAAATACCGATATATGGGAGGTTTCGGTAGCGTTCCGCATAATCAAGTCCGTATCCTACAACAAAAGCATCCGGCACAATAAAACCAACATAATCAGCTTTGATATCTGCAACACGGCCTGATGGCTTATCGAGCAGTGTCACAATTTTAATTGACTTTGCCTTGCGGTATTTAAACAGATCGACTAAATAGCTCAGCGTAAGACCGCTGTCGATAATATCCTCAAGGATGAGAATGTCCCTGCCCTCTACCTTCGTATTTAAATCCTTAATGATCTTAACTTCTCCGGAAGAAACAGTAGAGTTTCCGTAGCTGGATACATCCATGAAATCCATCTCCAGATAGACATCCATACGTTTAATCAAATCTGCCATAAATGGAAGAGCGCCCTTTAAAACGCCGACAGCAAGCGGATAGGAATCTTTATATTCCTCTGTCAGCTCGCTTCCAAGCTCTTTAATTTTTTCCTGAAGCTGCTCTTCTGTATACAATACTTCTTCAATATCCTGATTCAACACGAACTATGTCCCCCTAGAAGATCCTTATAATGAATTAAAGTACATGCACGGTTTCCGTTTGACGGCTTCTCAACACCTTGTGCAGTGCGCAGCCCCGGAATCCAAAGCACCCTTCCGCAAGCATCTGTAACAATTGGCCATTGGCCGCGCAGATCCAGCGGTATTTTTTCGTCGATGAATATTTTTTTGATTTTTTTTGAACCATTCATCCCTTTGAGATGGATGCGGTCGCCGTCTTTTTTAGTGCGGACGGTCAACGGCCACTCTACCTCTGAGGGGTTCAGCCAGCAAAAATCAGCGGTTTCATCTAAGTCTTCCACCAAACCTTCTTTTGCAATCACTTTTCCTCCTCCCGGAAGAACAATTGCTTCATTTTGATCCAATCGATAGCAATAAGGCAAAGCTTGAGCGGATGGAACAAAATGAAAGGTTACAGTTGAATACGACCGTTGAACCAGCAAGCCTTTGGGCAAATGGAGCTCTCCGGATGGATGCTTTTGCTCCATTAGCTTTCTGACAGAAGCCGTATGGGCGGAAGATAATGACGTGGGTACTTTTGCATAAAGATAATTCAATATTAGATGAATCATTCTCCTTTGTAAAGGAGGAGCTTCCTTACACCAATTCTTTCGCTCTATCTTCATAAATTGAACCTGCTGTTCAATAATTCGTTTTTGCAATCGGTCTTCTGCCTGCTGTAAAAGCCAGTCCTCATCCTCTTTTACCTCTTCAGTGTAGCGTTTAATCTGCTCATTAAGAGAAGGGTTTTCTTCTTTTAATAATGGAATAATATGATGTCTGATACGATTTCTTGTGTAGGAATCCTTTGCATTGCTCGGATCGATCCGATACTCGATGCGATAGTGTTCACAATATTGTTCTATTTCTGCTTTCGTTAGAGCAAGCAGCGGTCTTACAAGAACTCCACCTGCAAAATTGCGTTTTGCCGCAATGCCTGCACGCCCTTTCATCGTAGATCCGCGAACCAGGCGAAACAGGACGGTTTCTGCCTGGTCATCCCCATGGTGCCCAAGGACCAGCTTGGATGCGCGGATTTCTGTCATGACCTCCTTTAGGTAGTCGTAACGGACGGCTCGTGCCGCTTCTTGCAACCCTGTGCCCTCCATCTCCATTTTTTTCTTTACGTCCAAAGAAGCACGGTGGCAGGGAATTCCCTGCTGCTCGCAATATGCTTCTACGAAATCAGCATCTTTTTTTGATTCCTCTCCTCTCAGCATATGGTCCACATGCGCCACTTCTATGTTGAGGCGTTTTTTTGCATGATGAAGCAAATAATGGAGAAGAGCCATCGAGTCCGGCCCCCCTGAAATCGCCGCGATGACTTTATCTCCATCACTAAATAGCTGATGCTCTTCTATATAGGAATGAATTTTATTTAAAATGTCTTTCATACGCTTTCACCTTTTCCGGTCCTCTTCAACGAGTTCTCTCTCTATTGTATCAATTTTCCCCTATCACCTCCTACTGATTCAATTTTTCTCATTTTATCCCGTCTTAATAACGGCAGGGATCGCCGCCCATTTTGGCAATTCATGCTGGAGCTGTGCGACCATTATCGTCATATCATCCTCGATCTCCCCTCCGGATGTTCGCACGGCAGCCTCCATTAAAATATCCGCCACTTCCTGTGGATCGCTTGTTCTCAGCTCTGAAATTTGCCGTTTGATCCATCTTTCCGGATTTTCTATAAAGCGGGGACCATCCAGCACCCCGTCACTTAGCATAATCAATAGATCTCCTGCTTTTAACTGGTCTTCTAGCACTTCCATATCCAGTTCACTGAAGAATCCCATCGGAAGATTGCTGGCTTCAATCGTTTTCACTGTTTTCCCCCTCTTAATATAGCTTGGCACAGAGCCTACTTTTAAAAATTTCGTCTTCGCATTTTGCAAATCAATCATCGCCAGATCCACTGTAGAATACATATCACCGGTGCGTTTTACAGTTAAAATAGAATTAACGGATTTGATCGCAAGCTCCTCCTCTATTCCTGCCTGCAGCATCTGCCGCAGCAATTGGATGGTTTCATCGCTTTCCATTCTTGCTTTTTCTCCATTCCCCATTCCATCACTGATGGCTATTGCATATTTCCCCCCATGTAAATGAACTGCGGCGTGGCTGTCACCTGAAATGAGCCCTCCTCCATGAGCTGCATGAGCGATCCCCACACTCACCTTAAATGCTTTAGACGATCTGAATGTCACCACCATTCCCTCATACGGGGAAGGGATCTCGACTTTTTGATGAACGACAATGGTTTCTTTTAAAATGGATGATAGCATCGGGGCAATGAGCTTTTCGCATTCCCCGTGCTTTTCTACAAAAGGCAGCATCACATCCACATCAATATGACCATAATCCAAACTGTGAATGTCCACATTATCTACATGTATGCCAAATTCAATCAGGGCATGAAGCATTTCCTCCTCCTGCTGGTCATGTTTTTGCGTTTCCCGCTGAAGATCTGACGCGAAATCCTTCATAACAGCCGCCAGTCCCTGGAGCTGATTGGACACGAATTGGTTGCTTTCCATCATTTGTTTTTTCATTTGCAGTTTTGCCGCCCGGTCCGCATACTCCTCCTCAAAAGCCAGCTCAACCTGTTCTGCTTTTACACAAAAGCCCTGCCATTGCTGCGGCGGCTTATGATCATCAGGATTCGCTAATTCCTTCATCCAGTCGTAGGTTCGATCAAAGTGGGTGGACCAGCAATAATCCTTCTTAAAGCACTTTTGACAGGTGCTTTCTGTCACTCTGCTTAATGTATTATCAAGAGAAACAGCGGTAACGGCTGTTTCGGGATCTTTTTCTGCACACTCAAAGCTTTTGGCCAGCATTTCAAACATTCCTGAAAATTTTTCTACTTTTTCAGCAGTCGCATCCCGCACATTCCGCGCATACAGCTGCTGATCGAGCTCATGTTCGACCGACCCGGGGATATTCCGGGAAATCGCAAAGACAAAACGCTTTGGCGTTAAAAAGACGGCAATGGCCGCAATGGCCGACTCATATAATGAAAATTCAAGCTGCGCCCCCTGGTTCATAAAGAGTCCCATTAATAAGGTAGCCATCATTAATCCAAGAACCACACCGGTCCCTTTTCCGCTTTTCATTAGCCCGCCTAATAAACCGGCAACAGCCAGGACGGCCACCTCAGGCAAATGAGCCACAGAGGATAAACAAAAAACCAGTCCTGTTACGATGCCGACTGTGGAGCCTACCATTGCCCCGGCGGCCAGAGCTGCAATAATCACAATATATCGCGTCAGGATATGATCCATAGCGAGACCGCCTACAGTGAAACCAATTAGCCCGGTGGCGACGGATGCCACGACTATAGCAATCGCCACCATTTCTTCCGGGGCGTATGTTCTTTTACGGGTTTTTGTAAGCAGCTGGTATCCCTGTAAAAATACGAGCGTCAGGATTCCGGCAAGTACCGCTTCAAATGCCACCATCACCCCGTCCACCCAGGTGAAAACTTCAGGAAGCTCTATACTTAAGTAAATACTCCTCGCTACAATGACGGAACTTGCCACCGTTCCTGCAAGAATATAGCGGTTGGTTTTCATTTTTTGCCTGACTGCCAAAGAAGCAAGATAGAACAGCATAATGGTAGATAGTGTGTAAACCCCCTGCCAGATCCCAAGGGATGAAGCACCTGCTACCAGACCAAGCATGACGATGATTGATTTTTCCTTGCTCACTGCAAATATGACAGCGAACATCGGCAAGGCGAAAGGAGTAAACTGTGACAGAAACAATGCTCGTCCAAGTAAAAGACTGACTAAGATATGAAGGATGCCTTTGTGAACCATCCAATGAACGAACAGCAGGCTGATTGTGTTCTTCCACTTCGGTATTTTTCGTTTGGCCTGCATTAAAGAAATTGAATTCGTCACTTTCATGTTTACCTCATGTACATTCTCCATTTACTCCACTCCCTAATATTTCGTTGTTGTTGCGAGTAATTATAAAAGACAAAATGAAGAATAGTTTGTCAAAATACAGAGGCGATTTTAAAGTTTCTTTCGACTTATTTTGAAAAAAACTAGCTATTCGGGAATCATTTCTGCCTTTCGCCTATTAATTTTCTGAAAGCAAGTCGAAGGCTCGTTCTTTTTCTCGGAAAGTCAGGGATAATATATTTACAAATTGGGGTTGCGCCGGCAGAAAAATGAGTATAGTAAACGTTAGCTGGTTTTCGTCCATCCATTGTGAAGTTTTCTTGCTGATTCTTCTTTGAGAAGCAGTCTGCTGAAACCCGCTGCTATTTAAGCTTTTGTCCACAAAGAACCCTACAATGGGTAACATGCTCTGTTAGGTGACCAAAACCATAGGTCCGTTTTGTGGAGCGAATGAAGCGGCAGTAGCGTAATTCATCTCTGAGCCCGGATTTGAGCAAAATAATTCAAAAAAACATTGACACTTTTTCAAGCGCTATGTATTATATAACTTGTGCTTCATTTTGCTTTCTGTGTTTATCAACACAGTAAAAAGCATGTTTATCCAATGGCGGCGTAGCTCAGCTGGCTAGAGCGTACGGTTCATACCCGTGAGGTCGGGGGTTCGATCCCCTCTGCCGCCACCATATAGGCCCGTTGGTCAAGCGGTTAAGACACCGCCCTTTCACGGCGGTAACACGGGTTCGAATCCCGTACGGGTCATAAAAAAACACATCAGCCTTTGGCTGATGTGTTTTTATTTGGTTGAAATGGTTTTTGGAAGCTTATGATGCTCTAATTCTACTTTTAATTTTTCAGTCTCCAGCAAAAAGTTTTCGTGCCGCAGCTTTTCTAATTCAATCTCTCCTTCAAGAATGGACTTTTTGATTACAGATTGACGTTGGAAATAATATCCAACAATTACAACGATGGGAATAGAAAGCGACATCACAACAGCGACTAAATCTGTTAAAGCATCTGCATTCATAGTATTCCTCCTTTATTCCGGGTGTTTAAGACAACCTTTTGTGATCAGAATCAGAATGATGGCGATGATCTAATTGAAGTCTCAGCTTTTCTGTTTCAAGCAGAAAGTTTTCATGCTTTAGTTTTTCCAGTTCATATTCTTCCTTTATGGCTTTTCGTTTATTTTTAGCTTGTTTCTGTAAGTGATCTGTAATGATTCCGGTAATCGCAACAGCTCCAATAATCATAAAAAAAGTCAACTTCTTTATCCTCCTTCCAAAACGAATAGAAAATCCTAAATCAGCAGTGTCGATTATGTTTTATCCCATATACGTATAGCAGCACCATTTGGTTTCGGATATTATCACTATTTTCAGAAATCTACTCGGACTGTCAGGTCTCAGCCCTTCTATTCAATCTAGCAGCTCTTTCTTCAACGTACTCACTTATGTACATAAATACAACAGAGATGCGCAATATTCCTTCTTTATATTGGGTTCAGCAAATCCATCGTGCTTACACGACCTCCACTTGCCACTCAAAACAGGTCGATTGAAGCGGAGTCTTCCAGTATTTTTTTCATAAAAAAAAAGAAGCCGGCTCGGCGCCGGCTTCCTGGTTCGCATTGTATTGTATCGACAGATCAAGATTATTGATGCCATCTACCATACGAATTTGACAGCTAATTATCCTTTTTTTGCACCTTTTCCGCCTCGTTTTGATTCTGTGTGACGCTTCAAAGATGTCAGGCGATCCTCACTATCCTTCAGGAAGCGAGCCATTTTCTGCTCAAATGTTTCTCTTCCTACAGGTCCGCCGCTATTGCTGCTGCGGCCGCCTCGCTGGTCATTTCCACGGTTGGGTCTTGGACGTTGCTGTGTTTGCTGCTGCGGTGGTTGATCCTTTGCTTTACGGATGGACAAACCAATCTTGCCGTCCTTTTCAACATTTAAGATCTTCACTTCTACTTCGTCGCCTACTTTAAGATGTTCGTTGATATCCTTGACATAGTTATCCGCAACTTCACTGATATGCACAAGTCCTGTTGAACCCCCAGGTAATTCAACGAAAGCCCCGAAATGAGTGATGCCTGTCACTTTACCTTGTACCTTGCTGCCTACTTCGATTGACATAAAAAAAATGATCCTCCTTAGAAAAATAAAAAATAGACCTTACTTATCATTATAGCCAACATAAAAAAAGAGTGTCAACATAGCGACACCCTATATTGTAAATTATTCTATTCAGAATCTTCTCCATTTGCTCCATTATCCATACCAGACGTGCCTTTGGAGTCTTCTGGAATATTAAAAATTATTTCTCCTTCATCCGATAAAAAATAGTCCCGTCTGGCTAACTTGGCTATGTAATCATCGTCATTTAGCTTTTCGATCTCTTTATTGAGCTTTGTTTCATCCTTTTTCAGCTGAACAACCTGCTCTTCTAATTGCACCTTTTCTGCTTTCTTTTCATCGAGAACATTTGCCCGTGTCACCATGGATGAAATAAGAAGCCCGCCAAAGACCACCGCAAATACTATGAAAAATGATAAGCGTCTCATTAGTCTTTTTTTGTGCATGACTCTGCGCTGCTCAGAGTGTTTTTGCTCGGCTGCATATTGATTCTCAAGTGATGTTACATTTTTGCGTGGGTTTCCCATAAGCGGATGCCTTCCTCCTTCTGTTCATCTCGTGCACATTGTGACGGATCCTGTTTCTTTATTCCCTATTATATAACAGATTAAGCCACTTTTTTATCTTTTTTGCAAAAAAAGATTGTTTATTTTTCAAAAATTGGATAAATGGCTGAAAAGGTCTTGTCAAAATCTTTCCGATTACCAAGAAAATTCGACATATTCCGGAAAAGAGTGTTTGAAAAATGGCCCGTATTAATTTAACTATCCAAAAAATCGGAGTGAAGATCAAAGCCCCAATGATCAGCGTCAGCATCCGCACAATCCACTTCACGATCCGGTCGATAAACGAAAGGATCGCGACAAATGATTTTTTAATTAATGCTTCGTAGCCTGCAAATCCGCAAATGATGGAGAGCAGTACGTAAAATCTCCACTCTCCTCCATTGACGTTAAACAATAGCAGGAAAACGAGTAAAGCTTGTACACACCAAAAAACGCCATCTGTCAGCCACCTGAGTCCGCCTGTTTTTCTTCGAACAATATACCGGTCGTAGAGTGTCAGGTTCAGACCGATCACCAGGCCGGCTGCCAGCATCGTCGACATGACCTGAAGCTGAAGATCCAGAATCATCGAAACAGCTTACTGAACAGCCCTTTCGCTTCCTGCGGGCCTGGTTCATCAATATAAAGTAAGTCGTCAATTTTTCCTTTTAAAGAAACATGACCTTTGTCTACATCAAGATTCACCATCTGCAGATTTTTTCCCTTGATTGATAAGAACCCTTGCACCGTTTCAAGTAAAAATTCCTCATTATCAAAGCTCTCCACTTGTCTTACCCCAGTGATTGAAAGAGTCTGCCTCTTGCTCATTATAATTTCATGCTCGGGCTTATCCACCCTCGGTTCCATTGAATAAGACACTCCATCCACCCCGCTTTTAAGTTCAAACTGTTACTTAGCACATTTTATGCGCGGTTGACGGGATGTATGACGCTCATTCGGAATTCTTTTTTTATTCAGCAGATCCGACTTTTTCTTCTTTGAGAATGGTGTACATCATCGCTGCTTCTTCTTTGCGGGTTGTTTCCTGGAGGCGGTCAACGGAAACCATTACGACCCGCTGTCCAAAACGAATCATCATTTCGTCCCCGGGTTTCACTGTTGAGCTTGCTTTTGCAGGCTGGCCGTTTACTAAAATACGCCCCTGATCTGCCACTTCTTTAGCAAGCGTTCTGCGTTTAATTAATCGGGATACTTTTAAAAATTTATCTACTCTCATTTTTTCCCCTGCTTTCTATAACCCTAGATTTTTCGCTTCTTTCCAGTACTCGTCTAGCTCAGCTAAAGTATAGGAATTAAATGTTCTGCCTGATTCGAGAACTTTTTTTTCAACGAAAGAAAATCTGGAAATAAATTTTTGATTTGCACTCACCAGCGCCTCTTCAGGATAGATGTCGTGGAAGCGGGATACATTGACCAGGGCAAAAAGGACATCCCCGAATTCTTTAAAACTCGCTTCTTTGTTTCCATTCGCTACCTCTTCCTGAAACTCCTGCCACTCTTCTTCAAGTTTATCCCAGGCACCTGAGCGGTCATCCCAGTCAAACCCTGCTTTAGCTGCTGCTTTTTGCAGTTCAACCGCCTGCATAAGTGCCGGCATTCCAGAGCCTTTGCCTTTTAAAAGAGATGGAGCTTCCTGCTGCGTGCCTTTTTCCTGCTGTTTGATGGAATGCCAATTTGATCTGACATCATCAGCCGTTTTGGCTTCTATGTCTCCGAATACATGCGGATGACGACGGATCATTTTTTCTGTAAGCGTTCGGATGACATCCTGAATCGTAAAGTACCCGTCGTCCTCTCCAATTTGAGCATGCAGCATCACCTGCAGCAGCACATCACCAAGCTCTTCTGTGATATGATCAATATCTTTTTGATCTATCGCTTCCAACAACTCGTATGCTTCCTCAATTAAGTGTTTCTTTAATGATTCATGCGTTTGCTCACGGTCCCATGGACAACCATCCGGACTTCTTAGAACCGCAATGATCTGGCGAAGCTTGAAGAATTCTCCATAGGTTTGCTCCTCTTTCACCGGTGCAACATAAAGACTCGTTAAATTGCTCAGTTCCATGCCATGATCGAGTTCATACAGCGGGACTGTTTTTACATTCTGACTGCTGCTCCCTGCTGCTGTTACGATCGTTACCGGATAGTCGTCCGGGTATTTTTCCATTAACGTCAGTTTTACTTCAGACGCCATAAAGGCATCGTACACCTGACCGATGATGATGTGCTGATCCATATGGAGGTCGTCCGATTTTAACGCGGTGCCGTCAAGCAGCTGAAATCCTTCAATGGGGTCGATGCCGACTGCGGTGAACAGCGGATCCAGAAAACTTTGTCCTCCAAGCACCTCTACTGTCAGTACGCCTTGTTTTTGCAAATCGAGTAAAAGCTGAACCGTCTGCTCAGCTACAAAAGGATGACCCGGCACCGCATAAAGCACCGGCTCATTTTGCGCTTCTTCCACGAGGCGGTTGACGATGTCCTTATACACTTCCTCAAATTGATCATGAGCCTCATACACATGGTCAAATGACGAAAAACGGACTCCCTCTGCTAAGAGATCATTAATGACAGGATGATCCATCGTCCTCGCCATCACTATTCCTGCGTTTGTCAGCTTTTTATAGATACCCAGGGGCAATTGATCCAGATCTCCTGCTCCCAGTCCGATAATCGTAATTGGATTTGGCATATGCACTGTCTCCTTCTTTTAAAAAAGTTCTATTTTACGGCAGGGGACCAAAAACTCGTTCAAGCTTGCTGCCGAGCGGGATTTGCCGAACTTCCGCTGCAGTAAAAAGTCCCTTCCTCCATACAATTTTGAAAAACAGCCAGACTCCCGCTGATACAGTAATCAGGCAGGCGAGGGAGGCCATTGACCGGCTTCCTGTCCAATCTAAAGGCAGAAGCAGGATAAGTTGAATTCCGGCAGACATGCCAGCCAGACCTGCGATGAGCCTTTTATAAAATACAGGGTACAATAAAGGACCTACACGTCTGCGAATTTGCCGGATCACGACTGTCATGACAAACACCAAAGAAAGAACGGTTGCAGCCGATGCTCCAAGCGTCCCAAAGGACGGGATGAGCAGCTGATTAAGTCCGTATTTAATGACTAAGCTTAAAACAATCGACCAGGCGGCTACATGCACGTCGCCCATCCCCTGCAAAATAGCACTAATCGTTAAAATAACCGATGCAAGCAGGACGGATACCATATAAAGCGCCAGCACCCGGGAACCTTCCGCATCCTGAAAAAGCATCGTATTGAGCGGCTGAATAATATTTATCAATCCCGCAGCAGCTGCAGCTCCAAATAACAGACCCACTTTAACCGACAGTCTCGCCTGCTCCTTCACTTCTTCTGTCCTTTTCGACTCATAGGCAGATGCAATAATTGGGACAATGGCAAGAGAGAGTGAGGTCGCCACCACCACACCCATTTGCAGCATCGGCTGTCCTCTGTCATAGATGCCCTTCAATCCCTTAGCGGCTTGTTCTCCGATTCCGCTTTGAACCAGCAAAGAATAGACATTTAGAGCGTCCATCAGCTGATACAGCACCAGCATCATGCTGCCCATGCCAATGGCTGTGCCCGTTACAGTAAGCTGACGGATGATGCTTCGATCGCTTTTTTGAAAACCAATCCATTTAAAAGAGCTCCAGCTGACCCCTTGCTTACGCAGAAAGAACAGAAGAACAAAAACACCTGTCGCAGCTCCAGCCAGGGATCCGAGGACCGCCGCTTTTCCTATCGTATATAAAGAGGCTTCCATTGCCATCAAAATGATCGATAATCCTAAAATAAACAGGACCCGGACAAGCTGTTCCGCCGTTTGCGAGAAGGCCGGCGGCACCATATAATAGTTTGCTTGAAACCACCCTTTTGACACGGATAACAGAGGCATGAGCAAAAAAGGGTAGCTCATGAAAGCAATCAGCCCAGACAGCAAAGGATCGCCCATCCATCCTGCAATCAGCCCTGCGCCGGCACGAAGCAGTGTAAAAAAAACAAGCCCGACTAACGTTAAATAAAGAAAAGAGATGTGGATCACACGCTGCACTTCACCTGGAGACGAGCGTTCCCGCCGCTCTGCGATCATTTTCGATATCATAACAGGAAATGCATATGTACACAAAGCAAGCAAAATGCCGTAAAACGGATAAACCTGCTGAAAAATATAAAAACCGGTGTCACCTACAATATTTTGAAAGGGCACGCGATATAAAGCACTTAGTATTTTCGTGAAAATGGCTGCCAGCGTTAAAATGGCCGCTCCTTTCATCATATCGCTTGAAGAATGATTCATTCTCGTGGCCACTGCCTTTCTGTTTCAATTCCCATACCGTTCATTATACCAAAATCCGTGAATATTGTCGTTTACCAGAAATCGCCTCTTCAAGCGGATCCACCCTTAACACAACAAAAAAAGCACAATGAAATCTGTGCTTTTTGGTACACGCATACCTGCTTTTTCATAAAGGGTTTGCTTTAGTTTTCCATCTGACGACCGAGGAAGCTTGCGGCTGTCTCAGAGGATTTCTTTTCAACTTCTCCAAGAGTTCCTTCTTTAGAGAAGATAATCACCGCACCGATCGGATCTCCTGACGAAACAATCGGAGCAATGGCATAAGATGCCGATTCTTCATCCTGATGTTCGATTACGGCAAGCTTTGTTTGTTTTTCAGACAAAATGCTTTTGCGAGCAGACATGACTTCTTCGATTCCTGTTCCAATCCGACGATTCAGGTACTCTTTTTTCGATACACCTGAAATGGCCACAACATTATCGCGGTCACAAATCAAAACCGGGTGACCCAGGCTGTCATGCAGCGCCTCTGCATATTCTTTCGCAAAATTGCCTAATTCATTAATAGGTGAATATTTCTTTAAGATGACTTCTCCTTCGCGGTCGACAAAAATTTCGAGGGGATCTCCTTCTCTAATGCGAAGCGTTCTTCTAATTTCTTTCGGGATAACCACCCGTCCTAAGTCGTCAATCCGTCTGACGATTCCAGTTGCTTTCATACATGGTGCCTCTCTTCCTCTTAGCGAATTTTGATTGTCCTTTATTCCACTCATTGGTACTTGCTGTTAGTATTAAATAAACGGACAAATTTATACCGGTTCCACACAATTTCTCCAAAAAAAGTATTTCTTTCGGGGTAAAACAAATTGTGCAGTATCGCCTATTATTTCCAATAACTCGAAACTTAAAACATAAAGAAAGAGCTTGAGACAAAAGTGTCTCAAGCTCTTTGACCGGTTCGGCTGCGCTTCATGCGGACGCTTTCCGCATGGACGGCGCTTGGCCTCTCAAGGCCTTTGCCCTGGTAGTCTCAAGCAACCGTCGAATCCTGCAGGAGTCGCCACCTTCCGCTCCGCTCAATCCTCGTTTTTAAACTTTTTTGAGTTTAGTCCCAGCCTCTATATGACCAATAGTAGCAATACTCCTCATTTAAGCTGTTTCTTTTATCGCTTCCGGCAGACGGCAGATTATGTCGTGAATCATATTCACCCATTGATCCGGTTTTTTATTACGAAGCTGTAGACTGACGGTTAACTTGTTGTCATTCATGCCGAGTCCTACATCTCTGCCATGGCGATTGCCGATCTCAAACGCTTTTGCTCCATCAATCTGGGCAGTCCCTGCTTCACTTATTTCAAGCTTCACAGACTCCTTTGTCTGATGGATGGCCTCTAAACCAATTAACTGGCCGTAGGCTTTAATTTCTGCGATTTGAAACAAGGTATGAACCTCTGTGGGATAATCTCCAAACCGGTCAATCATTTCATCTTTTAACTCTGATACTTCGTCCACTGTAGAAGCGCCTCTGAATTTTTTGTACATCTCTATCTTTTGATGGCCATCCGGAATATACGAGGACGGAATGTAGGCGTCCTGCTTTACATCCAGATCAAGCTCCACTGCTGGTTTTTGACGCTTTTCTTCATGAGAGAAAGCAGGAAGCTGCTCTTTACGCTCCTCGATTGCTTCTTTCAGCATTTGAGAATACAAGTCAAACCCAACAGAATCGATAAATCCGTGCTGCTGAGAGCCAAGCAGATTGCCAGCTCCCCTAATGGTCAGGTCACGCATGGCTATTTTAAATCCGGAACCAAGCTCCGTGAACTCTTTAATGGATTGAAGACGTTTTTCCGCCACTTCAGTGAGCACTTTATCTTTGCGATACGTAAAATACGAATAGGCAACCCGATTGGAACGGCCGACTCGTCCGCGAAGCTGATAAAGCTGTGACAGTCCCATTCGATCCGCATCAAATACAATTAGTGTATTTACGTTTGGAATGTCGACGCCTGTTTCAATAATGGTTGTAGTCACCAGCACATCATATTCTCCCTCGAGAAACTGAAGGATGACAGACTCAAGCTCCGTTTCCGTCATTTGACCGTGTGCAACGGCAACTCTGGCATCTGGGACAAGCGTTTGGATTTCATCCGCTTTTTTCGTGATATCCTCAACCCGGTTGTATAGGAAGTAAATTTGACCGTCTCTGGCAAGCTCACGCTCTATGGCTTCGCGAATCAGCGGCCCGTTATATTCCATTACATAGGTTTGCACTGGGAACCTGTTTTCCGGTGGTGTTTCGATAACTGATAAGTCCCGTACGCCGAGCATCGACATATGAAGGGTACGCGGAATTGGAGTCGCCGTCAGTGTTAACACATCGATATTCGTTTTCAGCTGTTTGATTTTCTCTTTGTGCGTTACGCCAAAACGCTGCTCTTCATCGATAATCAGCAGTCCGATATCACGATACTTAATATCCTTAGAAAGCAAGCGGTGTGTCCCAACTACTACATCTATAGTTCCTGCCTGCAGCCCTTTCATGGTTTCCTGCTGCTGCTTTCGTGTTCTAAAACGGCTTAACAGCCCAATATTAATCGGAAAATCCTGCATTCTCTCCATCATCGTTTCATAATGCTGCTGGGCAAGAATCGTCGTTGGAACGAGGATAGCCACTTGTTTGCCATCCATTATCGCTTTAAACGCTGCACGGATTGCGACTTCTGTTTTCCCATATCCAACATCTCCGCACAACAGCCTGTCCATCGGACGCTCTCTTTGCATATCTTTTTTGATTTCTTCAATTGATCGCAGCTGATCGTCCGTTTCCTGATAAGGGAAAGCCGATTCAAATTCCTGCTGCTCATTTGTATCTTCTGTAAACGCATAGCCTTTTGCCGTTTCGCGTTCAGCATACAGCTTGATCAAATCGTCTGCAATATCTGCCACTGAAGACTGAACCTTGCTTTTTACTCTCTTCCATTCCGTACCGCCGAGTTTATACAGCTTAGGTTCTTTTCCTTCAGAACCTACGTACTTTTGGACAAGCTCTATTTGATCAACCGGAACATAGAGCTGATCATTTCCCTGGTAGCGGACGTTTAAATAGTCCTTGTGAAGGCCATTAATTTCAAGTGTTTCAATCCCCAGATACTTTCCGATCCCGTGATTTACGTGAACGACATAGTCGCCTACCTTCAGTTCGGAATAGCTTTTAATCCGTTCCGCATTTGAAAGCTTTTGCTGGCGCTTTTTCTTTCTGGTTTTCTGTCTGAAAAGCTCTTCTTCTGTCATGACTGCAAGCTTATGCATGGGCAGTTCGAAGCCTGACTGAAGAGTGCCGCTGACAATTTGCACTGCTTGCGGAATCAGCGGCTGACCATCTTGAACAATCGCTGCGTCAATTTCATAATCAGCGAGCACCCGCTCAAACTTCTGCAGCCGCTGGCCATCCGGAGCAAGCAGGACAACCGTATACTTACTGTTCTTCCAACGTTCCAGCTCTGCTTTTAACACATGCATCTGCCCATGAAAGCTTTGCATTGGCTTACAGGAGAACGTATGAATCTTTTTAGGATGAATAATCGGAATTTGACGGGTGAACAACGAAAAGTACACTTTTTTCAGATTGCTTTTTGCAAGAATCTGAGCAAGACTATGGGAAACGGATACATCATGCAGAATCTTTCCCTCTTCAAGCAAAGAAACATACCAATCCATTTCTTCTTTTTCTAATGTCTCATCCATTTCATAAATCCTGCTTATTTCATCAAATAGCACTAAGCCGTCATCAGGCATGTAATCTAGCAAACTGGCTTCTTCTTCATAGGCCAGAGAATGATATTTAAATAATTCATCCGGCTTTTGACCATTCTTAAGCATACCCGCTTCATACTCGACCTGCTCTGCCATCGCTTCCTGAATAGAAGGTTTTTTCACCTTTTTCAAGCTGGCTTTTAACCGGGCCGATAATTCAGCTGCCACACGCTGCAGATCCTCTTTTTCCATAATGACCTCAGTCGCCGGACCAATTGTTACATCATCGAGGTTTTTAATTGAACGCTGATCCTCTGCAGAAAACGTTCGGATCGAGTCAATTTCTGTATCAAATAACTCAATTCGGACAGGATCAGGCGAAGTTAATGGGTAAATATCGATTATTCCTCCGCGAACACTGAATTCCCCGGGACGCCCGACCATATCAGCTCGCTCGTAGCCCATTTTTAATAGCGCAGAAAGAGTAGAGTTCACTTCAATTTCATTTCCCAGAGACAACGTAAACTGGCTCATTGTCCACTTGTTTTTCGGAGGAACAATCTTACGAAGACCCGCCATCGGCACAATGTACAGCCCCGTGCCTTTTGCAGCGAGATGATTCATCGCATCCAGCCGCTGTGCGAGAAGCTCCGGACTGGCAATACTCATCTCTGCAGCAATCAATTCATTCGCAGGATATAAGAAGACCTCATCCTCAGCGATAAACTGAAGCATATCCTCATACAAACGCTGCGCCTGAAGTAAATTATGCGTCACGACCATCACAGGCCGGTTCAGCTCCTTAAACGCCCCCGCCATAAACGAACTTCGAGCCGACCCCGACAAACCGGAAATCAGCTGCTCACGTGCACCCGTATCTATATCATCAATCA
Source organism: Jeotgalibacillus sp. ET6 (assembly GCF_029667115.1). Taxonomy (GTDB): domain Bacteria; phylum Bacillota; class Bacilli; order Bacillales; family Jeotgalibacillaceae; genus Jeotgalibacillus. The sequence goes on from NZ_JARUIU010000014.1 coordinate 29,372, forward strand.
CAGACCTTATCTCAGAATCATTCAACAACCCACTCAACAAAGCACTCAAAAAGCCTCTCCTCCTATTAATAAAAGCGTAAGGCGCTCGTTCAGCTCCGACAAGCATAAGGCGCGGTGGCCAAGCAGGCATGAACTTTGCCTGCTGGGACAGCGTGACTTATGACCTCGAGGAGCTAGCGCCTGAAGCTGGATAATATAAAAGCGTAAGCAGGCGTCTAGGGGCGACAAGCATAAGATGTCCTGCACCATAGGCGATCTTTGCCTATTGGGCTGGGCAGCTTATGACCTCGAGACCCTGCCTGCTGGAGCTGGATAAAGTAAAAGCGTAAGGCTCCTGCAAAGCAAAATGATCTATCAAACATGACCTTCGCCTCTCGGTCATAGCCTGAAAAGTATCTTATCCTTTACTAGCTTCCTGTCAGACAGTGAAAACGCCTTGGATGCGCCCATCCAAAGCTGCTTACTGTATAAATGAATCCAATTCGTGGTAATCAGGATTTCGTTCAAGGGACTCCTGACAGTCTTCACAAATTGTCTGAATCTCTACATGACCTTCTTTTGTATAGGATACCATGCTCTGTCTTTCTTCATTTGACAACTTATGAATGCCAAGCTGTTCTGAGTTAACGGAGTGAGTATCCAATTTCCCGACTGAATTTCCACAATGCCGGCACTGATAGTGAATCGCCACTTTTTTCAGCTCCCTTCATGCAACCTTATATTGTAGTATAAGCCGCATGGAGAGGAGATATTCATTCGGTTCGATTAAATTCATTCATCACTTCTAGAAAAGGTTTGTCCAGCCACTTTTCACATGCATCCGCACTTTTTGTCACGGCTTCTTGAATAGCAGGCCATTCCTCAGCTGAAAATTTGCTTAGGACATAATCAGGTACTTTCATTCCTTGAGGCGGCCGGCTGATGCCCATACGGATTCTGTTAAAATTTTGCGTGCCTAAATGGGCGATTGTACTCTTAATTCCATTATGACCTCCAGCGCTTCCTTTTTGCCGGAGACGCAGGGATCCTGTTGGCAGATCGAGGTCATCATAGATCACCAAAAGATCTTCAAGCGGTATATCATAATAATCCATAAGTGGACGAATGCTTTCGCCTGATAAATTCATGTAGGTAAGTGGTTTAAGCAGTATGATTCTTTCACCATTTCGGTGAACAGTGGAAAATGCACCTTTGAATTTACTTTGCAAAAGAGGGGCATTCCAACGGGAGGAAAGCTCATCAATTACTTCAAAGCCTATATTATGCTTCGTTTTATCGTACGTTTTTCCCGGGTTTCCCAGGCCAACAATCAATTTCATCTTTGAAACACCTCATCAATAAGTACAGTCAAAAAACCTGCTCACACCTATCATAAACCATTTTGGGCGTAACCTCCAAGAAAGGTTACGCCCCAAAATAGATTATTCTGCTGATTGCTGCTCTGGTGATTCCTCTGATTCGTCAGTAGAAGTCTCTTCGCCTTCTTCTGATGCCTCTTCAGGCTCTTCCTCTACTCGAGGTGCCAATACAGAAGCGATTGCTTCGTCATCTTCATGGTTGATGGTTACATTGTAGTTTGAACGGATATCCCCTACTGAAACGGCATCGCCAATTTCCAGCTTGCTGATATCTACTTCAATATATTCAGGAATATCGCTAGGTTTAGCTGAAATAGACAATTCATGAAGTGTTGTTTGGACAACTCCGCCTTCATTGGTTCCTGCTGCCTCACCTGTCAAATGAACCGTAACGTCTACGTCTAGCTCGGAAGACATATTAACAGCCAGGAAGTCAGCGTGGATGATTTCATCTTTTAAGAAATCGGATTGGTAGTCACTTAATACTACCTTCTGCTTGTTTCCTTCGATATCCAAATCAATAATTCCGTTACGTCCAACTTCACGGATCGTCTTAACTAAGTCAATTTCATCTACGTAAACAGATGTATTCTCAACTTTATATCCGTACACGACAGCTGGAAGCTTGCCTGCATTTCGTAATTCTGTGATGTCTGATTTTTTAAAACCGCTGCGTTTAGTCGCTTTTAATACTGAGCTCATAATTAATCACCTTTCAGTTTGTAGTATCGTATGGATTAACCTATTCTTAAAGTTACCCCTGTTAGCGTCCTCTTAAACCTTAACCTAAGTAATGAGATGCGTTTTATTATATAAACCTTTACTAAACTTCATTAATTTTTTGATTAGTGATAAAACCTAACGAATATGGAATTTTTTTATATAAAAATATTATGCCCTTTTTAACAAAAATAAAAACTTCAGGAAAACCGGCTTTAGACCGATTTCCTGAAGTTTCTCTTTTTTAATCAAAAAGCATGCTGACGGATTGCTCCTCATACACACGAATAATGGCTTCTGCAAGCAGGTTGGCAACAGATAGCTCAACAATCTTGCCGCCTTTTTTCTCTTCGCTTAAGGCAATGGAATTTGTGACAATTAATTCTTTTATTGGGGAGTTGTTAATCCGCTCAATTGCAGGGCCTGAAAGTACAGGGTGTGTACAGCTTGCATACACTTCCTTTGCCCCGCTTTCCATTAAAGCGTTAGCAGCAAGTGTAATAGTGCCTGCTGTATCGATAATGTCATCAATTAAAATCGCCGTTTTCCCTTCTACGCTTCCGACAATATTCATGATTTCAGCCACATTTGGTTTCGGGCGGCGTTTATCAATGATGGCGATCGGCGCTTTCAGGCGCTCCGCTAATTTACGCGTACGTGTTACACCGCCATGGTCAGGAGAGACAATGACAATTTCATCGGGATTGAAATTCTTTGCGATAAAATAATCAGCAATGATTGGCACTCCGCGAAGATGGTCAATTAAGATATCAAAGAAGCCTTGAATTTGCGGCGCATGCAAGTCCAGGGTGATGACACGTGTAGCACCGGCAGTCTCGAGAAGATTCGCAATAAGCTTTGCTGTAATTGGCTCTCTTGCCCGGGCTTTGCGGTCCTGACGAGCATAGCCATAGTATGGCATAACAATATTTATGGTTTTAGCGGAAGCCCGCTTTAACGCATCTACCATAATCAGCAATTCCATCAGGTTTTCGTTTACAGGAGTTGAGGTGGATTGAACGACAAAAACATCGCATCCACGAATACTTTCTTCAATATTAATTTGAATTTCTCCATCACTAAAACTTGTTACCGAGCATTTTCCAAGCTTTGTTCCAACTGCAGCTGCAATATCTTTTGCCAATTCCTCGTTGGAGTTCAAGGAAAAAATCTTCAATTTTGAATCTTTATATTCTCTAGACATGATAGCCTCCATTAATTTTTTGAGTGAATTTTGCCCGCATAGCCTTCTTTGTTTTCCTGACGCGCTCTTGCAATGGACAGCGCTTCACCAGGTACATCCTTTGTAATCGTTGAACCGGCAGCGACATAGGCGCCTTTGCCTATCTTCACCGGTGCTACAAGATTTGAATTGCAGCCGACGAAAACGTTGTCCTCGATTGTAGTCAGGTGTTTCTTTTTCCCATCGTAATTCACTGTAATGGAGCCGCAGCCTATGTTCACATCAGAACCGACTTCCGCATCTCCAATATAGCTTAAATGAGAAGCTTTACTTGCTTTACCGAATGAGGCCTTTTTGATCTCGACAAAGTTTCCGATCTTCACTTCATCGCCAATCGATGACTGAGGACGGATGTGGGCGAAAGGACCAATTGTTACATCAGATCCAACTGCACTGTCGTGTACGACAGACTGCTTAATCGAAGTCCGGTCTCCAATTGAACTGTCCTTAAATTCACTGCCAGGTCCCACTACGCAATCTTCACCAATTGTCGTTTCACCCAAAATAACCGTACCCGGGTAAATCACTGTGTCCCGGCCAATTACCGCTTCATTTGAGATGTATGTGTTTCCAGGATCTATAATGGAAACACCGCTGCGCATATGCTTTTCGTTAATCCGTGCTCTCATAAGCCCTTCTGCCTGAGAAAGCGCGACACGGTCATTCACTCCAAGCGTTTCACTTGCCTCGGCAGTTTGAAATGCGCCGATTGTTTCTCCTTCGGTCTGAAGAATTTCAATGACATCTGGCAAATAGTATTCCCCTTGCACATTATCATTCGATACATTTTCAAGCGCTTTAAATAATGCACGATTATCAAAGCAATACGTTCCTGTGTTGACTTCTTTGACGCTTCGTTCTGATTCATTGGCGTCTTTATGCTCCACAATCCGTTTTACAAGACCGTTTTCATCCCGGATAATCCGGCCATAGCCATCCGGCTTTTCCTGATGAGCTGTCAAAATGGTCGCTTTCGCCTGTTGCTCCTCATGATGCTGAATTAGAGAAGACATCGTTTCAGCCGTAATCAACGGCGTGTCCCCGCATACGACCAAAGTGATTCCATCTTTATTTTGTAAACGATCTTTCGCCTGCATTACGGCATGAGCGGTTCCGAGCTGCTCTGCCTGCAAGACAAATTCTGAACGATCGCCAAGCTGAGCTTGAACGAGTTCAGCACCATGACCAACAACGGTTACAATTTCATTCATATTTGCATGTTGTACTTGCTCCAATACATGCTCCACCATAGGCTTTCCGCATACTGGATGCAACACTTTATATAACTTAGATTTCATACGGGTACCTTGACCCGCAGCTAAAATTACCGCATATCGATTCGACATTGTCGGTCCTCCAGTCAACATTTTTCCACTTCGAATATATATTAAAAACGCCTTTATTTCAAGGAAAGCAGCGATTTCAGAACAATCTGTCATTCTTTTGTCATATAATCTGGTCAATCTGGTGAATTAATCTAGTGAATATGCCTTTTTACTGTCTTTTAGTATTTTGTTCCGCCATAAAAAACTGCACCAAAATGACAGAAGCAGGTCCAGTCATCCCGGTGCAGTTTATTTAGCTTGTTATTTATGCTCCAGCCTCTTCTAACTGAGCTTCCTCTGCTTCACCCACACGCAAGTATTCTTCAAGAACAGATTCCTGAATCATTTCTCTTGTTCCGGAATTAATTGGGTGTGCAATGTCACGAAATTCACCATCAGGCGTTCTTTTGCTCGGCATGGCAACAAACAAACCATTGTTGCCGTCAATTACCCGAATATCATGAACCACAAATTCATTATCAAGAGTTATGGAGGCAATGGCTCTCATTCGGCTGTCTGTTTTAACACGTCGTAATCTCACATCTGTCACTTCCACTAATTACCACCACCTTTCTCCTTATATGACGCACTATTCATTAATTCTTCATAATACTGTCATTTTCCTACTTAAAAATGAAAAAAGTAGAAAATATTTTCAGATCTAGGTGCTTTTTATCGTGCATCTTATAATTGGGTTGAATCATAAAGGAAGCTTTCGACAATATAAGATGGTTGAATGATACATCAATATACAGCATGGACTCTGTAAAATTTGCATAGAAAAAAGAGGCTTGGACAGGTGTCTAAGCCTCTTTGACCGGTTTCTCTTCGTTTAAAAAACGATGTTTACTGCTTTACTAATGCTACGACCTCAATTTCAATGTCAGCGCCTTTAGGAAGCTTAGAAACCTCTACACACGATCTTGCCGGACGATGATCTTGAAAGTATTCACTGTAAATTTCATTCACCGCTGTGAAATTTTCAAGGTTTGTTAAAAAGACGGTCGTTTTTACAACCGTAGAAAATGTTGCACCTGCTTCTTCAAGAACCGCACGAAGGTTACTAAAAACCTGATGGGTCTGCTCTTCAATCGTTCCTTCGACTAACGTTCCTTCCGCTGTGAGCGGGATCTGCCCTGAGCTGTAAAAAAGATTATTTACAATAACACCTTGAGAATACGGACCAATAGCCGCTGGAGCTTGATTTGTCTGAACAAACTTCATTTCAATTCCTCCTAATCCATTCTATTCCTTTTTTTCACCTAAAAAGGATGGAACCTGATCAAAATAATTGCCTGTTTCTACTCCAATCGTTTTCCCTTTTTCATCTACACCAGTCAGATTCAATAAGGAAATCCAATTATCAATAAGCCGCTCTTCACCGTATTCAGATTCAATAAAGATTCCTACGCCTGCTACTGTGGCTGAAAATTCCTCTAAAAGATTTTTCATTCCTGCAGCTGTACCGCCTGCACGCATAAAGTCATCCACAATCAAAACGCGGGAGCCTTGAGCCAGGCTTCTTTTGGACAGCACCATGGTCTGAATTCTCTTGGAAGACCCTGAGACGTAATTTATGCTGACAGTTGAACCTTCTGTAACTTTACTGTCACGCCTAACGACGACGACCGGCACCCCGAGATACCTTGCTACCGCGTGAGCGATCCCGATCCCTTTTGTAGCAACCGTCATAATCACGTCAATTTTCTGGTCTGCAAAAGCAGCTGCAAAGAGCTTGCCGACATGATTCATTAAATGAATATCTCCAAGAATATCCGTCATATATAAATACCCGCCAGGCAGCAGACGATTCGAATGAGACACGTGGGTGCGTAAAGATTCAATCAACTCTTTTGCGTACTCTCGTTTAATGCCAGGGATGTACTTTACACCACCCGCTGCACCAGGTACGGTTTGAAGCGTTCCCACACCGCGCAGTTCAAACGTGTCTTTCACAATGACTAAATCCTCACTTATAGAAGATTTAGCCGACTGAAATCGATCTGCAAAAAATGTTAGTGATACAAGTTCTCTTGGATGTTCCATTAAGTAATGAGTCATATCAATAAGCCGTTCACTGCGTTTGACCTTCATTGCCGTTTACTACCTCCCAAAACCCGAATAATGTATAGTAACTATATCATTATTATACGGATTCAAGCAAGGGGGTTCCGTTCACCCAATAAGCGGACAGCAAAAACCTGATCGCAAAATCCGCGAAGGCCATTGTAAACCCTCTGGACCTTTGATTCATACTCCACAATCCCAAATACCGTAGGCCCACTTCCGCTCATTAAGACCGCATCAGCCCCGAAGCGCTCCATTTGATCTTTAATATGTGCTACTTCAGGATGCATGTTTAATGTAACAGCCTCAAGCGCATTGCCTAAATTGGCACACATCGCTTTAAAGTCCTGATCATAAATCGCCTGCACCATGGCCTTTGTATCCGGGTGTTCAATCCGATCCGTCTTTAAATTCCGATATACATCAGCTGTCGAAACCCCGATAGACGGTTTCGCCAGAATCACCCAGCATTTAGGGGGACAAGGAAGCTCCTGAATGATCTCTCCTCTTCCGGTCGCAAGCGCCGTTCCTCCATAAACACAAAATGATACGTCTGACCCGATTTCCGACCCAATTTCAGCCAGTTCATCAAGCGTTAAATTCAATGACCACAGCTGATTTAAACCGCGCAGCGTCGCCGCCGCATCACTGCTTCCTCCTGCCAGGCCGGCTGCAACAGGAATTTGCTTTTGAATCGTAATCGAAACACCCTGCTTTACCTTATACCGCCGCTGCAATAAATCTGCCGCCTTATATGCAAGGTTACGGTGATCGCCAGGAACAAACCGATCATGAGACAAAATAAAAATTGAGCCATCCCGTACAATCTCCAATTCAATCCGATCCGCTAAATCTACGGTTGTCATCACCATTTCAACCTCATGAAACCCATCAGGTCTCTTACCCAGCACATCCAGCGACAAATTAATCTTCGCAGGTGCCTTTACCATCATCTTCAACCTACTTCACCTCAATCATCAAACAGTTCAATGAAGCTATTGTAGCATAAATGAAGAAAAGTGGAAGCAGGCGTTTAGGGGCGACAAGCATAAGACGACCTGCTCACATAGGCGCTTTCTGCCTATTGGGCGGGTTGGCTTATGACCTCGAGACCCTGCCTGCTGAAACTGGATCAAGAAAAGTGGAAGCAGGCGTTCTGCCCTGACAAGCACAAGGCGGTTCGCGAGGAGGGCGTTCTTTACCACCGCAGCGAATCGACTTGTGACTCGAAGGGCTGCCTGCTGGAACTGGATCAAGAAAAGTGGAAGCAGGCGTTCTGCCCTGACAGGCATAAAGCAATCTGGGCACTGAATGTTCTTTCATCACCTTTAAAAACACCCGCCTCTCCCCATACAAAAAACCAGCAGAGTTTCCTCTGCTGGTTTGCGGCTGATACCTGTTTGTATTTGATGAACCTGCACGCACCCAAGCTGTCGTTAACGAAAAATGGACATGATTGTAAAAATATTTTACTGTTTTTTCGCTAGCTGTGTTTCAGCCATTTCGATGGCTCGTTTCACCATGTTACCGGCATCTCGTGATTTTATCCCGCCCCAGCCTTCCTGCTGGACCGTATCGTAAAACCCGAGTTCTTTGGCGATCTCTTCTTTGAGTTGATCAGACATGATGCTTCTACGTCTACCCACGTCGGTTTTCCCCCTCCGTCGGTAACAGCCATCTTTACTATGTACAAAATGAAAGGAGCTATGCATTTGAGAAAAAATAAAAAAGCAGTAAACGACTGTCCACTGCTAGCTTACGTTAATTGCTTCAGAACCTTCATCAATAAAGGTTAATTCCACAGATTCAGTTAGTACATCGGTGTAGCTGTACGATACCCGTTCAAAAGCATGCTCATCCTGATCGAGTTCCACGATAAAGATGGACGGATACGTTTCAGTAAGAACTCCTGAACGCTCGATTGTCTTGCGTCTTCCACCATTGGCTTTTAACATTAGACGTTTTCCGAGATTTAAATCAAGTGCCTTTTTAATGTCGGCTAAAGTTTTTGGCATTTCGCTTCCACCTCACTGGTTTTAGTATAACACAATGTTCCTGCGAGGTCAAACAAATAAATTATTTTATCAATATTTCAATATGAATGTCAATGTTTTTTATTTTGCAAATACCGCTGTTTTTCGTCAGCAGGTCGTATTTTTCCTTATTCTGTGTACATTTCCGCCCGATAAGGAGTTCCTGTTCTCAGGACACCTTTTGTTTCTACACCGCCAATACCGTCTTCATCTGCCAGTGTATGCTGTAAAATGTCTTCCATAAATACAGATTCTTTAAAGGAGGTATAACTCACTTTTCCTACTGTATAAACAGGGTCAAGTGCATGAATATTTACACGGAGCGGCGAACTGGCAAAATTCGCTCCAGCATGAATTAATGATTCGAAATGCGATTGGCATGCGCCAGCAAAAATGACAAGCTGATCCAGGCTGGGCATTTTTCTTCTTGCCGTTTGCACGGCTTTCACGAATGCCGCTGAGTTTCGGTAGGAATTAATATCGGTTTTTTTTCCACGGGAGGGAAGATAAGCATCGTGCCCTGTAAGAACCAAAATTTGCGGCTGGTATTTCTCAATGAGTGCTGCTACGCGCTCAGGCATCTCCTGCTCCTGGCAATGGATTCCGACTACAGGTACACCCAGTGAGGAATAAGCATCGATACACTTATTTAAATATTGAGGATCTCCATCAAGGTGAAGTACTTTGCCTGGTAAATGAAAAGATTGACTAGAGGAGGAATTGTTTCGCTGCTCTTTTTTCTTTGTGTCATTTTTAAAGGAATGAAACGATTCCTCCTCTTGACTTCTCCACTCTTCTTCTATGCGCTCAATATCTTTTTCTGTCATCAGTGTTAGATCCGCTACTGGCGCATCTGCCACTAACCGGATGTCAGAACCAAACAAGATCGCCACTTCTTCTCCATCCCGCTCTACCACGTCCACTACACGAAACAATACATCACATCCGTAAGATTTCCGTCCAACTAACTGGTTGATCCATTCCATGCGGCGGCCTCCTGTCTCCCTGACCTCTCTTTACTTTATGCAGGAAGCTGCCTATGGGTGATTGGATTATTGAATCAGGCTGACAGGGATGGATCTTCATAAGCAGGCAATCCATTTTTAACAAGAATTATAAGAAGTACTTACTTATAATGTCATTAATTTTTAAAAATAAACCAAATAAAAAGATGCATTCGCGAAAACAACTCTCTCGTGAACACATCCCTGTAACGGATGCCTTATTAACATCCGGTGATTTTTAATTTTATTCAGGCTTGCTTAAAAGCTGGATATAAGGCGTCGGAAAGCGCCCCAAATTCCGGAATTGACAGACTTTCCCCTCTTCTGGCCGGGTCGATTCCGGCAGCTGACAATGCGCTGAGAATGCTTTCTTTTTTCGCTTTCCCGTTCGGCAGCTGACTCGTCAAATTATTTAAGATGGTTTTTCTGCGCTGAGCAAAGGAAGACCGCGTTACCTGGAAGAAAAATTCTTCATTCATTACGTCTACTGCAGGTTTTTCCCGCTTCATCAGCTTTATAACAGCTGAATCAACATTCGGCTGCGGCATAAACACTGTTTTAGGGACGACCATTACCGTGGATGCCTTTGTATAGTATTGTATCGCTATGGACAAAGAGCCGTATGTTTTAGAACCTGGCTTCGCCGCGATTCGGTCCGCTACTTCTTTTTGCAGCATCACCACCAAGCCGTGGATCGGAAGATTTTCGGTGAGCAGCTTTAAAATAATCGGCGTCGTTACGTAATATGGAAGATTCGCGACAACCATTACTTTTTCAACATCTGCCAGCTCTTCTTTAATCGTCTTTTCCACGTCAGCTTTCAAGATATCGGAATGGAGAACTTTGATGTTATCGTACGGAGACAAAGTGTCCTCTAGAATCGGCAGCAGCCGCTGATCAATTTCAAAGGAGACGACTTTCTTGGAGGCTCTTGCCAGGTGCTCGGTCAATGCTCCAATACCCGGTCCCACTTCAATCGCCCCGTCTTCTTTTGTCAGGCCGGCATGATCCACGATATTTACTAATATGTTTGGGTCAATTAAAAAATTCTGACCGAGGCTCTTTTTAAATGAAAATCCATATTTTTTCATAATTTCTTTTGTTCTGATGGGTGTTGCAATGTCTTTAGTCATGTTGTTCCTCCTGTAGTATACGTGACATCTCATGGATGAACTCATCTTTTGATATTTGGAACATCAGAAGGCGATTATACAGCTGTTTTCCATTTGAATACCCGATATTAAGCCTTTTTCCTAAGAGTTCTCTGCGGGCTTTGGCTTTAGGCCCGCCGATTAGTCCAGCTTCAATAAGCTCTTCTTTAGATATCTGCTCAACAGGCGCTTCCATCATAGTATGAGCATGCTTCAACGCTTCCCGAATGGTGTCGGCGGAGGCGTGTTCGACTCCAAGCCCTCTTCCCTTTTTTCTTAGAGCATCCTGCCGGTCAATAAAAGCATGCTTGCAGCCTGGTACATATTCCTGCACAATTTGACGAATTCTCTGTCCTGGATAGTCGGGATCCGTTAAGACAATGACGCCGCGCTTTTCCTGAGCATGCTTAATCTTTTCCAAAACACTTTCATGGACCGCTGAGCCGTTTGTTTCTATTGTATCGGCATTTACTGCCCTTTTTATCGCAGTGGTATCATCTCTTCCTTCTACGACAATAATTTCTTTAATTTTCATGTGTTCCTCCATAAATTCCTTGTTTCTTCTATTGTATAAGGAGCTCGTTTTTTGTATCTTCTTAGTATAAATCAATTTCTGCGAAAACACACAAAAAACAGGAAGATTTCTCTCCCTGTTCCATGGCATTCTGTTCTATGGCAAAATTGTAATTTTCACCTGTCGATTTCCCCAGCGATACGCTTCTTCTTTACTTGGGATAAAGACATCAATCTTATTACCTTTAATTGCTCCGCCCGTGTCTCCAGCTACTGCAAGTCCATAGCCTTCCACATATACTTTTGAACCAAGCGGAATAACAGAAGGATCCACAGCGATTACTTTCATCCCAGGATTTGCTTTTAAATCAATTCCTGTGGCTGTGATGCCTGAACACCCATTGCATGAAGCTGTATAAGCTGTAGATGACACCGTCAATTCTTTTCCACCCTCGGGCTCGTCAGTTGAAGTGTTAACGGCCTGAACAGCAGTTGTAGTTGCAGCAGGCGCAGAAGCGGCTGTCGCAACAGTCTGGACGGGCTGTGAAGCTGACTCTGTTTTTTCAGATGATGCCTGCACTGCTTCCGTTTCACGTGGAACTTCAGCCACTACTGTTTTGGTTCCAATGGATACAACCTGATTAATACTCTCTTTAACTACTTTTTCAGATGCAAGTTTGCGTGACACTTCTTTTCCATTTTCAAGAACAATATCATAGGTCTTTTCTACAAGGCCTTTTTCGCCTTTTTGAACCACTTCTTCTGCCCCGGACGTAAGATCTGAATCTTCTCTCGTCTCTACAGCGAAGTTTTTGGATTCTTCCACCACATCGGTGACTTTTTCAACACGGACAATCTTCACTGATGCTCCTTGCGATAGTTTCGTATCGAGAGCAGGTTCAATGCGGTCGTCTTTATCCAGCTTTATATCATGCTGCTTTAAAAAGTCAGCGACGGTGATCGAAGTCGACCATGCCTCTTGTTCTTTTGTGCCGTCAACGAGTGTCCAGGCAAAAGCCTGCTCCAGTGTAATCGCCATATCTTCTTCAATATCGGCAGTTAACTCATGAGAAAGACTATCTTTTTCGTTTACTTGGATATTTTCTTTATCCAAAAATTCTTTAATGGTATCAGCAGTGGTCTTTACCTGCCAGGTTTGTCCGCTGATCGTAAGCGATACTTCCTTTGCCGCTTCCCACTTCACCTTCATATCATGGTAAACCGCTGAATCTCCTGACGGATTCAGATAATCCTTAGAATCTACCTCAATCTCTAACTCTGCAAATATATCTTTTACATGATCTGCATTTGTACGAACAAGCTGCTCTTCACCGTTTACAGAAAGTGAAACAGTCTTTTTCATTCCTTCCTGGAAGAAAAACGTAACAGCCAGTACAAAGACAGTAATAGTAATTAGACTATAGACCCAGTTCCTTTTGTTTACAGACCTTTGATTCAGGTTTTTCACGTTATTCGATTGCATGAAAAACTCCCCCTCTACTCCGAGTGATTATAAAGACGTTTGTTTTGACTTGTCAACCTTGAAATCTATGACTTGCTGCCCTGCACAGGTGATTTATGTCCCATTATGCATAGAGGCATATGGCTTGAAAAGATTTTCTTTTCGACAAATCCAGTCTTAAACTCGAAGAATCATTGGGCATTTTGTCGCGCATACAATCGAATTGCCATGAAGTTTATCCAATAACCGCTTCTAATTCAGACAGTTTATAGCTTAAATATTTTTTTAGCATTTTGTGTCGTTTGATTTCCTACTTCTTCGTAGGAAATGCCTTTTATTTCAGCAATCTTTTCTGCAACTAATTTTACATATGCAGGCTCATTCCGTTTGCCTCTGTATGGATGAGGAGCAAGAAATGGAGCATCTGTTTCAATAAGCAGATGGTTCAGATCAATGCCTTCTGCGACTTCTTTTGGCTTTTTTGCATTTTTGAATGTAACGGGTCCGCCTAAAGAAATCATAAAGTTCATGTCAACGCATTGCTGTGCTATTTCGAGGCTTCCGCTGTAGCAATGCATGATGCCTCCTACTTCAGAAGCATTTTCTTCCCGTAAAATGTCCACTACGTCCTGTGTTGCATCACGATTGTGAATGACGATCGGCAGCTGAACACGTTTGGCAAGCTGAATCTGTTTGCGGAATACATCTTGCTGCACGTCTTTTGGCGACTTGTCCCAATGGTAATCAAGACCCATTTCACCAATCGCTACAACCTTGGGGTGCTTCGCAAGCTCTTCAATCCAATTAAGGTCTTTTTCTGTCATATCTATTGCGTCAACCGGATGCCAGCCAACAGCAGCGTAGATAAAATCATGCTTCTCTGCAAGCTCCATCGCTTTGTGAATGGTTCCGGTATCAAATCCGACCACCGTCATCCATTCTACATCGTTTTCCATTGCACGGCTGATGACTTCATCGATATCATCTTCGAATTGATCTGCATTTAAGTGGACATGTGTATCAAATAACATTTGACTCTCTCCTTTAGCAGCAAATTTAGTTTATTAAAAATTCCTGTGACATGCATCACAGTTATGTAACAAACAGATAACAAGTTCGTCACATTTTTAATTTGATTGTCTAATGATGTAAAGGGAAAATATGGTAATTGTTAAAATTTACTCTTAATGAAAATATATTTATATAGTATTATTCAAGGAGAATCCCATGATACACCAACACTTCATTTGCCATAAACTATTCTGATATACCCCATTCACATAAACTCTTGTTTATGAAACAAAGTGCCTATATATCGACTGAATTACTCATTTTTTAGTCTAAACGACACAATAAATGATGTCGTAATATTACTGTCACCTTTGCGTAATAATTGAAACAGGCATAAATAAACGGAAAAGGAGTGGCTCTGCAAATGGAGAGCCGCTCCTTCATCCAATCCCTATTTATTTTACGCGGGCCCCGTTTTGAAGGGATGCCGCTACTTCGGCAAGAGCCAGTACACCATCTTTTTCACCGGCTAAGATCATTCCTTGTGATAGTTCGCCTCTTAGCTTAACAGGCTTTAAATTCGTAACACAAATGACTTTTCTACCGATCAGATCCTTTGGTTCGTAAAATTTAGCTATGCCAGAAACCACTTGTCGCTTTTCAAAGCCCAAGTCCAGCTGTATTTTCAGCAATTTGTCCGTTTTTTTAACCGGCTCTGCGTCCGTTACCGTTGCAACACGAAGGTCGACTTTCATAAAATCATCAATTGCGATCTCTTTTTCAATTTCCACTGGTTCTTCTTTAAAAGCTGCTGGTGCCGATCCCGTCATTTTTTCCTGGATATAAGCAACTTCTTCTTCTACTTCAAGACGCGGGAAAATCGGCTCTCCTTTTTTCACTACCTTAACACCTTCTGGAATCGCTCCAAAATTCTGCAAGCTGTCCCAGGTTAAATGACGCTCATCTGTCAACTGCAGCTGGTTTAAGATAAATGCTGGTGTTTGAGTTAAAAATGGCTGCAGCAAAACTGCAATTCGGCGAAGTGTTTCGGCTAAATGATTCATAACATTGCCAAGCTCGTCTTTTTTCGCTTCCTCTTTCGCAAGAATCCACGGCTGTGTTTCATCAATGTATTTATTAGTTCGGCTGATCAGCTGCCAAATGGTTGAGAGAGCAACGGAGAATTCCATTTTTTCCATGGCATCCTCATACTTATTGACCGTCGTTTCATTCAACTCTTTTAACTGCCGGTCAAATGGACCGTCGGAGCCTTTATAGGTTGGGATTTCGCCATCAAAATATTTATTAATCATGGCCACGGTGCGATTCAGCAGATTTCCAAGATCATTGGCTAAATCAAAATTGATTCTTTCAACAAATCCTTCCGGAGTAAAAATCCCGTCCGATCCAAATGGCACTTCTCTTAGTAAGTAGTAGCGAAGCGCATCAAGTCCGTAACGGTCAATCAGGGTAACGGGATCGACGACATTCCCTTTGGACTTCGACATCTTGCCGTCTTTCATCAGCAGCCAGCCGTGAGCAAAGACTTTTTTCGGCAGCGGCAGATCAAGCGCCATCAGCATGATTGGCCAGTAGATTGTATGGAAACGCACGATTTCCTTGCTCATCAGATGCACATTAGCCGGCCAGAACTGCTTGTACTTTTCTTCATTTTCCGACCCATAGCCAAGAGCCGTGATATAATTCAGCAATGCATCAATCCACACGTAAATCACGTGCTTGGCATTACCCGGAACCTTCACGCCCCAGTCATATGTTGTTCGGGATACTGCGAGATCTTCAAGTCCCGGCTTGATAAAATTATTCAGCATCTCGTTTTTACGCGATTCAGGCTGTATAAATTCCGGGTTCTCCTGATAATACTTCACTAATTGATCTGAATACTTCCCCATGCGGAAAAAGTAAGATTCTTCTCTTACCTTCTCTACCGGATGGCCGCTGTCCGGGCTGTTGCCGCCAATGACGGTTCCATTCTCATCCAGCTTCTTATTTTCAAGCTGGGTTTCCGTATAAAAAGTTTCATCAGGAATCGAATACCATCCTTCGTATTCACCCAGATAAATATCACCCTGATCTAAAAACTTTTTAAACACCTTTTCTACAATTTCTTCATGACGCTTTTCAGTCGTACGAATAAAGTCATCATAAGAAATATCCATCTTGCCCCAAAGTTCCTGAATTCCTTCGACAATTTCATCGACATAAGCCTGAGGAGAAATTCCCTTTTCTTTTGCTTTTTCCTGGATTTTCTGACCATGCTCATCCGTACCAGTCAGATACATTACATCAAAGCCACGAAGTCTTTTATAACGTGCCATCGCATCACCAGCCACTGTTGTATAGGCATGACCGATATGCAATTTGCCACTTGGATAATAAATAGGGGTAGTAATGTAAAATGTCTTATTAGACTGACTCACCGAAAATCCTCCTCACGTTCCTTCTCATTTACCGTCAGAAAACCAATACTGACGCGCATTCATATGCTAAAAAATATAACCGAAAACGACGGTGAATGCAACCTGTTGAAATGGAAGTGAGAAGCAGTAGATCGATGCGGACCAGCCTTTCTTCTTCGCTTCTTTTCAAACAAAATGTATATTTTTACCCAGACTTATTGTAGTCCTCCATCTAAAGACAACTTTTAACAGAGCACGACAAGCCTATGACATATTTAATATACGTTAATTTCCATTTATGTCGAACTAAATTCTTCAAATGAATATTTTGTCGAACGCTCTAATAGTTTGAATTAAAACTATTTTATTTACACTTACATATATTTCATGATATAGTGAATAATGTAGTAGTAAATTATTGTTAAACTATTTCGGCGCTTGTAATTTCGGGCTTTCTTATGAGATTAATTTAATAAAAGTTTCTAAGATTTATTTATTGACGTATATGGGAAACGTTGGTATGATGTTAGCACAGAGAGAAATTTGTCGAAACTTGACGAAGAGGGTATGTATAATCAAAACCATTTTGAGAGGGGAATTTTTATGAAATCAACAGGAATCGTTCGTAAAGTAGATGAATTAGGCCGTGTGGTCATTCCAATCGAGCTTCGCCGCACATTGGGAATTGCAGAGAAAGACGCTTTGGAAATTTATGTGGATGATGAGAAAATCATTCTTAAAAAGTACAAGCCAAGCATGACTTGCCAAATTACTGGTGAGGTTTCAGATGACAACCTGAAACTGGCTGGTGGAAAATTAGTACTTAGCCGCGAAGGCGCTGAATTGCTTATTAAAGAAATTCAAAACAACCTTCAAGACGCTTAATTGCTGAAATGAATATGATGAGCCTGTTCAAGCAATTTCTTGAACAGGCTTTTTTTTATGTAAATAAAGAAAACAAGCGGGGCCTGTTATCGCTGTTCCCCATCGACATGGTAAGACTGATAAATGTCTCTTTTGGATTGTCCTCTATCTTTGGCTGTTTCCTTAATAGCGGCTTTAGAAGAAAGGCCCTGCTCCTCCATGTAATGAGCAACATGCTGTTCGATGGTTAACGTCTCCCACCAGTCAGCGCCTTCTGCCTGCCAATCTTCCGCGGGGGCTCCTTCAACCACCAGACAAAATTCTCCACGAAGCTCATTATCCTCTGCCCATGCCAGTCCTTCTTCAATCGTCCCTCTTACAAATTCCTCAAACTTCTTCGTTAATTCTCTTGAAATAACGATTTGACGGGCTGCTCCAAGGAAATCCACCATTTCTTTAAGCGTATCCTTCAGACGGTGAGGAGATTCATATAAGATAAATGTCGAAGGAATGGTCGCCAGAAATTCAAGTTGTTCCCGCTTTTCCTTCTTCCCTCTTCCTAAAAATCCATAATAATAAAATGGCTGGGGGACAAGACCGGAGGCAATTAAAGAGGTTAAAGCAGCATTCGCACCAGGCAGCGGCACAACATTCATTCCCTGCTTGAGCGCTTCCTTCACCAGTTCAAATCCTGGATCGGAAATGCATGGCATACCGGCATCACTCACAAGGGCTACCTGCTCTCCCCTGCGTAATCGCTCCAGCAGTTTTTCCCCGCTCGTTTCTTTATTATGCTCGTGATAGCTGACCACATGAGTTGTTATTTCGAAATAATTACAGAGCTTTTTGGTATTTCTCGTATCCTCCGCTGCAATTACATCTGCTTCTTTTAATAAACGAATGGCTCTGAACGTCATATCTTCTAAATTACCAATGGGGGTGGGCACTAAATAAAGTCTGCCCTCACTCATTTCTTTAAAGCTTTGCTGTGTCGAAATCACACTCAACCCTTCTTTCCCATAGAAAATGATCCTTTTGCTTCCGATTAAGCTGTTTAAACGCGTATTCCGCCTGCATCGCTTCACGCTTGGATTCAAACCCTTCCCAGTAATACAGGGTGACAGGGGTGCGTGTACGGGTATATTTTGAAGCGATTCCTTCATTATGCTGCTGAAGTCTGCGCTCTAAATCAATCGTATATCCGCCGTAATAAGACTTATCTGCGCAAAGCAGCACATAGAAAAAATGATTATGTAAGGCTTCCATATAAGATCTCCTTTACTTCTTCTGTATATTCCCCATTATCCTGATACACATAAAGAGGCGGCAAAATCTTAGTGTCTGCTTTCCCATCTTTCGTTCCTTCTATTAAAATGGTGTTCGCTTCTTTTCCCATTCTCGGATAAACAAATTGAATGCGTTTCGGTTCCAGCCGGTATTTTCTCATGAGTGTCACTAAATCCAGCAGCCTTCCTGGGCGGTGAACAAACGCTGCCTTTCCCCCCTGTTTTAACAAATCACTGCTGACTTTGACTGTGTCTTCAAGGGTGCACATAATCTCATGTCTGGCGATGGCAAAGTGTTCATTCGTATTTTTTTCTTCTTTTGATGGGGTTAAAAAATAAGGAGGATTGCATGTGACGACATCATGCTTTGCCCATCCTAGAGCGGGCACCACGACTTTTAAATCTTCATGCACCATCTCAAGCCTGTGTTCAAGTCCGTTATGAGCAATGCTTCTGACTGCCATGTCATACAGTTTTTCCTGAATCTCCACACCTGTAATCTTTCCTTTTGTCCGGGTGCTTAATAATAATGGAATGACTCCGTTTCCTGAACAAAGATCCACAAGACTTCCTTTCTGTATTGGCACCTGTACAAAACGAGCCAGTAAAACGGCATCCAAAGAAAACGCAAAAACAGAAGGGCTTTGGATAATCGTCAGGTCCTCCGCCAATAAATAATCCAGTCGTTCGTCTCCCGTTAAATTCATGCTGCTGCACCTCCCTGATACAAAAAAAAGAGCGCTGCGTTTGAACCCGTTTATACTTTGGGCATTTTCAGCACAAAGATCTAAACAAGGTCACAAACGTTCGCCCCCATTTTGCATCTATTATTTTTTGTTTAAAAATGATAGACAAAATAAACAATCTTCATCTTTACGCGGGCTCCCAAAATGGATATTGCAAATATGGAACCCTTCCTGGTAAAGGCGGGCAAGATTATCATAGCCTTCCCCTATATCTGATACCTGTGCTTCTTCTGACCCGCTTTCTTTTCCGCTTCCGCTGACTCTGCCTGCTTTTTTACGAGCTGTCTCAAGCTGCTCGAGCCTTCTGCGCAAGTGATCATTCTCAATTTGAAGCGAATGGTTCTCTTCCATCATTTCAGCCAGATGCTGTTTTAATTCACCCAGCTGCTGGTACAAGTGACCAATTTGCTGCTCCATATTGCTGACGGAATCAAAGAACTCCTTCTTATCCACGAACCCCACCTCATTACTCTGTGGCTTGAATTGTAGCGATCTCGTTATTCATTATTTCTTCAAGCGTGTATTCCAGCGTACGGTCCTGACCCTTCATTTCAATCTGAAGAACCCGTTCGAGCATATTTAAGCCGATTACTTTCCCTTTTCCTTCTGGAGTATCTACAAACTGTCCAAGGTCCGGCATTTCTTCTTTGGCTGCTTCATACTCATCGTTTTCGTACTTTAAGCAGCACATTAAACGACCGCAAAGACCAGAGATTTTCGCCGGATTCAATGACAGATTTTGATCCTTTGCCATTTTAATGGACACCGGTTCAAAATCTCCAAGAAAAGTGGAACAGCAAAGCATTCTTCCACATGGTCCAATTCCACCAAGCATCTTGGCTTCATCGCGAACACCAATCTGTCTTAACTCGATTCGTGTCCGAAAAACAGACGCTAAGTCTTTAACCAGGTTTCTGAAGTCCACTCGACCGTCTGCCGTGAAATAAAAGATCACTTTATTTCGGTCAAACGTATATTCTACATCTACAAGCTTCATATCTAAATCATGCTCACTGATCTTGCTTGAACAAACCTCGTAAGCATGAAGTGCTTCATCTTTATTTTCCTGAACGGACAGGCGGTCTTTTTGATCCGCTATGCGCACGACCTTCTTCAAAGGAAGTACGACATCGTTTTCATCAACTTTTTTTACGTCTACTACAACTTTACCATATTCGACTCCCCGAACCGTTTCAACAATGACATAATCGTCTTTCACAATTTGAAGCTGGTTCGGATCGAAATAATAAATTTTGCCCGCTTTTTTAAAACGGACTCCTACTACATCATACAAGTGCAGATCCCCCCTGCAATTTAAGCATCAGCTGCTCCATAAGCAGCTGTGTATTCATATTTTGGTGTAACTTTCTCTTGGCTTCCAAAATGGTGGTCAATTGATCCGACAATTGCTTCGTCGACGTCTGAAGCGCATCTTTTTGAAACACTTCAAGCTGATCCGGGTAAGAAAGGTGGTCATGCTTGTCCGTTTGGATGTAAAGGAGGTCCTTATATATATGAAGAAACAAATCTAAAGACAATTCGATTTGATCTTTCTCTTTAAAATGCGGCAAAAATTCCCCTTGAAGACGCGTCATTGCTTCAAACGGGTGAATCTTCAGCGCTTCGTATAATTTTAACATGATTTTTCTTCCTTGTACAAACCACTCATCCGTACTTAAGCGAATCGCCTCTTCTTCCTGGTTCGTTAATTTTGAAAGAAGAGCAGCCATAGTAGGATGAACCCCCTGTTCCATCAGGCGTTCTTTAAAGAAAACAGGGGTCAGAGATTGAAATGGCACATGCTGACATCTTGAGAGAATCGTTGGCAGCATTTGATGCATTTGCTCCGTAATTAAAATCGCAGTTGTAGAAGGATGCGGTTCTTCCAGGAACTTCAGCAAAGAGTTCGCAGCCTGAGATGTCATTTTGTCAGCAAAAGTAAGAATGTAAACTTTTCGTCTGGACTCAACACCGGACTTGCTGAACTCCTCCTGAAGCGCTTTAATCTGATCTTTTTTTATCGATAAACCATCAGGCTCCAATAAGTGGATATCAGGATGGTTACCGCTTTTTATCCTCATACAGTGATCACATGCCATACAGGGAACACCGTGATCAGGATTCAGGCAAAATAATCCCTGAGCTAAAAAAACAGCCATTTCCTTTTTGCCAGTGCCTCGTGCGCCTTCAAATAAATACGCATGCGCCACTCTTCCTTTGGACAGACTGTTTACCAGCATTTGAGCAGCGAGCGGCTGCCACTGCTGTAATTCATTCCAGTTTGCAGCCATACTAATCCCTCATCCACATTTTGTATTTCTTTTAAAATTGATGGAATTGTTCGATTGGAAGAACAAATACGGTTGCTCCTCCTACCTCTACCTCCACCGGGTAAGGGATGTACGAGTCCGCATTGCCTCCCATAGGTGATACCGGAGCCACCATCTGTTCTCTTGAACGGCAGCTCTCATTAATCACCTGGAGTGCTTTGTCCACTCGTGTATCTTCCGTACCAATCATAAAAGTTGTGTTTCCTGATTTTAAGAATCCACCCGTACTAGCAAGCTTTGTAGCACGAAAATTATTTTTCATCAAAGCAGTTGATAACCGGTTGCTATCTTGATCCTGTACTACTGCCACGACCAGTTTCATGAATTCCACCCCCTCTTTGTCAAATGTAGTTAGGTTCATTTCTTTCTATTATAACAAGAATGAATAAACTTTACTAAATCATTCTTATATCTCACTCATTAGCCTATGTCTGTTCCACAAAAGGGGTGAGAGCAAGCAGAGCGTCACGGCAAACATTTTCTACAGGCTGATCCGCATCAATCACTTTGATTCGGTCAGGAAAGCGCTCTGTTAGAAGCTTATACCCTTCATACACCTTTTCATGAAAGGACAAGGCTTCTAAATCAAGCCGATTAATTTCCCGTTGGCTGTTCTGTGCGATCCTGGCCATTCCTGCTTCAGGCTCTATATCAAAAAACAAGGTGCAGTCAGGCATTTGATCCTCAATGGCAAATTGATTAATACTCCAGACCTCATCGATTCCCAGTCCCCTTGCATATCCCTGATAAGCAAGGGAGCTGTCAATAAACCTGTCACATAATACAATCGTTCCCTCATTTAAAGCAGGAAATACCTTTTCCACCAGATGCTGACGTCTCGCAGCTGCATATAACAGCGCTTCCGTCCTGCTGTCCATTGTTGTATGGTCGGGATCCAGAATAATGCCTCTTATTTTCTCAGCGATTTCGATACCACCGGGCTCTCTTGTAAGAAGCACGGAATGTCCCCGGCTGATCAGCTGCTGCTCGATCTCTTTAATCACCGTCGTTTTTCCTGCGCCCTCTGGTCCTTCTACTGAAATAAATAGTCCTCTTTTCTTACTCATTCCGTTCCTCACAATCCTTCACTACCTTCATTTCTTTTTCTTTTACACGCTGCTCCCCTTGAAAGCGCATATCCGTAGAGCTCCAGTTGATCAGCTGATCTATTTTCTTTTCCGTCAGCTTTTCACCTGCAATCACAAATGGCACTCCCGGAGGATAGGGGATAATCGAGGCCGCCGCTATTCTTCCACATGAGGCATGAAACGGGATCCATTCAAAAGGCGCAAGTTCTGCCTCTGCAACTGACATTGCAAGCTCCTTAACTCTGTTTTCAGGGCTGGTTATCATGCTAGGCGGCAGCAGACTGTCTGCCTGCTGATCTAATGCCCCTTTTAGTGCCTCAATCGTGCGGTCAAATTCTTCAGAATAAAACATTCCCTCTTTTAGAAGAGGGAGGATCAGCAATACCTGAAGAGGATCCGCCAACTCAGGAAAAATCCCTTGTTCTTCAAGAATCTGCTGAAGCTCATAACCCGTCATGCCGCTGGCTCTTAAAATAAGTTTTAACGGATCATCCGGTTCAATAACTGTAATATACGGCAGCTTTTGAAGACTGCTGATAAAATTTTTTCTCTCATTTGAAAAGTGATCAAGATCCCGTGGCCCATATCCGGCCAGATAAGACCGTGCCCCGTCCAAGGATGCCATAATTAAATAGGAGGGACTGCTGGATTGCAGCATGCCTAACGCTCTCTCTACTTTCAGCCTGTCAATCCTGTTAGTACCAATATGTAAAAAGGAGCCCATGGTTAAGGCAGGGAGCGTTTTATGTGCGGAATGAACAACCATATCCGCGCCTGCAGCTAGACTGGACGATGGAAACGGGCTGCCTGCCGTAAAATGTGCACCGTGTGCTTCATCGACCAGAACCATCAGCTGTTTTTTCTTTGCCAGAGAAATAAGCCCCTCCAGATCACTTGTATGGCCATAATAAGAAGGATAGGTCATCACGAGCGCCTTAGCCTCGGGATGACGTTGCAGCGCCTCAGACAGCACCTCCTGTGAGATTCCTTTAGGGGTCAACGTCACAGAGTCCACCTCAGGTTCTAAAAATACCGGTTTTACCTTACTTAGCGAACAGGCATGAAGAATGGATTTGTGACTGTTGCTTGCGATAAAGACCGTGTCCTCTGCCTCACAAGCAGCCAGCAGCATCGTCAAATTCCCCACAGTGGAGCCGTTAACAAGAAAATAGCTCGACATCGAGCGATAATGACTGCGAAGAAGCTCCATTGCCTCTTTAATCACACCATCAGGCGCATGCAGATCATCAAGAGTAGAAAGCTCCGTAGCATCAAAGCGTCCTGCAGCAGAAAAAAGATCCCCCGGGTCGATCCTGCCATTTTTATGACCTGGAACATGAAAGGAAACGGGTTTTTTCTTTTTAAATCTATGCAAAGCCTCAATTAAAGGCATTTTCTTTTGATTCATTTTCTTCACCTGTCTTTACGTACAATTGTATCATCTAACGGCCGGTTAAGGTATCTGATCCAATATAAAATAGCCAAACATGGGTGTTTGGCTATCCTTCATACCTTTCTTTTATTATATTAAGCTTGTGTATCCCTTCTTAAAATATAGACCCAGCGATCATAGGTCTGATCATCAGTATCCATTTTAATTAGTGATTGTTCACACCAGGAACAAATGAGTTTGTTTTGTAATTGAATTCCTCTTTTATATCGTCTGCGGCAAGCTTGGCACACTCTCATCCCACTCCACTCCTCCACTTCTCGATGGTTCTTATCATCAAGTATGGACACGATTAATTGAACCTAATCCTAACTATAGTATTCAGTATAAAAAAGAATGTGCCTGTCTTTTCATCTCTTTTTCTCCGTCTGGCAATTACTCAGTTGAAACCTGATTATTCCTGAAAATAAAAAAGCCATTCCCAAAGGGAATGACTCATTTTTAGTGCCTAGCGACGTCCTACTCTCACAGGGGGAGACCCCCAACTACCATCGGCGCTGAAGAGCTTAACTTCC
>NZ_JARUIU010000150.1 GCF_029667115.1 Jeotgalibacillus sp. ET6
AATCCACTCTTTCCAAATATAAATTAGTTGGTTTATACTTGACTAATAGAATGCCAGATAATCGATTCAGGGAAAGCGAAATTAATCAAGTTACATGATCATGGTGAAGCGAAAATTATTACTCATCGGTATAGCCAACAAGCGCAATCGCTGTTACTGTGATGCCGGAAACAAGAGGAAATCATCGGACACTGTGGACTCCGTTTCATTGAAGATACACAGGATATTGAAATCATGTGGCCACTGAAGCCTTTTAAT
>NZ_JARUIU010000151.1 GCF_029667115.1 Jeotgalibacillus sp. ET6
GAGTAAGAATATTTCCTTCTGCAATGACAGAAAAAAAGAAATGTCTAGCAGCTCTTCAGGCCATTGAAGAAGGAACGTATGTAAGCTTTTAATTGGACCGTATTTCCAATCTCAAAAAGGAAAGATTAAAGGCACAAAAATCCTTAAAGGATCAGGAAGAATTTGATGCTTTTATGGAAACACCAATCGTACCAGTAGCCTTTGCCATTTCACAATATGATGAACCAGTTTTCTGCTGAAGAATTAAGAGAAAAGCAC
>NZ_JARUIU010000152.1 GCF_029667115.1 Jeotgalibacillus sp. ET6
GGTGCAGGCACAAACCGGATGAATCTTTATACCGTCCGAAAGGCAGCGGAAGGATTGGCCCGTTTACAAAACATTGGTTACCCAATCACCTGACAAGCAAAACTACGTTTTTTTGGTTCATATTGCTCCGTGGTTTGTGCGGATGAAATGGCAAGAATACTGGCCATCATAAAAAAGATCAACAGTATCGCTATTGAAAATGGGATTTCACAAGGGAAAATACCGATTTATATTGCGGAGAAAGACGGAGAAATTCTT
>NZ_JARUIU010000153.1 GCF_029667115.1 Jeotgalibacillus sp. ET6
TGAGACCACGAAGATGCGAATGCATCGAGGGGGCTCACCTCACGCCACGCGGAAAGCCTCCGGACGGAGCGGAAATGGACCGGTCCCCTTCCCTTTCACAAAAAAAATTGCTTGCATAAAGAAGAATTGACAGAGGTTACACATTTTATTTAAGAGTGAAATCACCAAAGAATAGGTTCATTGCAGCGGAGGTCGGGGACTCCTGCGTGATGCAGCGGGAAGGGTGAGACCATGCAGATGCGAAAGCATCAAAGGGG
>NZ_JARUIU010000154.1 GCF_029667115.1 Jeotgalibacillus sp. ET6
CCCCCTTACTCAAACATAGAGAATCTCTAATAATAGACCCTCCCCTCAGAGATGTCTCTGTCCAATCCATGTGCTCCTTCACGTCCATCGGCTTTCCCCCAACCCTTAGTTTAAAAATTGCTTTGTCACCTTTTTAATGTTAAGGGCCAGGAATCTGGTTCCGTTTTGGTTTAGGTGAAGCCCATCCTTCCTGTGGAGGCTCCCCCTATCCCAGAGTTTCCCAAGTTCCTAATAAATTTAAACCCCTCCTTCCTACA
>NZ_JARUIU010000155.1 GCF_029667115.1 Jeotgalibacillus sp. ET6
CATTGTAAATCAAAAAGGTAAGGCAACGTCAAAACTTAGAAAAAAGCAGGAAGCGATAAATAAAGCACTTTCGGAAATTGCTGTTGCAATCGATGATATGTATGACACCGTTTATTTTGACGAGCTTGGCATTACGAGACTGTTCATTGATGAAGCTCACAATTTCAAAAACGTCCCGCTTGAAACAAAGGCAAACAACGTTCTCGGTATTAACAGTTCCGGCTCTAAAAGATGTCAGGATATGATGGACAAGGTTC
>NZ_JARUIU010000156.1 GCF_029667115.1 Jeotgalibacillus sp. ET6
GGTATGGTCGGCGGTTTAATGGCTGCAAATGGAGAAGCAGGATTTCTAGGCGGAATTATCGCCGGTTTCTTAGATCGCCAATTTGTCGCATGATTTAAGAACGCCGCTGACGAAGCTGCGCCATTGTTCCTTTTTCTCCGTTTATTGTTGGAACTTCAGTCCAATATTCGCTGTTGTTTCTTCATCAATGCGTCCAAGCGGCAGCCGATTTTTCCTTCTGAAGCGATGATTCTTCACGTCAAATTGGAAATTGCTAC
>NZ_JARUIU010000157.1 GCF_029667115.1 Jeotgalibacillus sp. ET6
TTAAAAAAATGAGGATATATTTATTACTAATA
This sequence comes from Jeotgalibacillus sp. ET6, assembly GCF_029667115.1. Classification (GTDB taxonomy): domain Bacteria; phylum Bacillota; class Bacilli; order Bacillales; family Jeotgalibacillaceae; genus Jeotgalibacillus. Next base: position 33 of record NZ_JARUIU010000157.1, read on the forward strand.
GTAGGTGAGCTGAGCGGAAGGTGGCTGAAGAAGAAATCGCACGTGTGGTTCCAATGATTCGGGCCATCGTGAAAGAAGTGGATATGCCTATTTCCATTGATACCTACAGCACATCCTGCAGTAAAAGCGGTTGTGACGGGATCTACAAGACCTGGGAGGCTCTGTTAAAGTTCTTCTTTTTCCTGAAGACTTCTTAATTCCATCATTGATCAAAATGCAGGCAGC
>NZ_JARUIU010000158.1 GCF_029667115.1 Jeotgalibacillus sp. ET6
ACAGCGTAAGATCTGAGAATGTATAAAGAGCATCTTCACTTGTTTGAATCTCATTCCAGCGCTCATTGTTGTCAAACACCCTTAGAGCGGATGAATTAAAAGGTGCAAGGATTTACCTTGATGTGGTCAGCGTTGGCCTTTAACCCTACTGCAGAAATCAGCGACAATTTTGAAGGTATGAAAGAAGCATTGACACTTTTGTCCCAAGCTCATCAACCTTTTATAAAGACTTTTACCTCTTCACAGAGAGGATTTAC
>NZ_JARUIU010000159.1 GCF_029667115.1 Jeotgalibacillus sp. ET6
GGTGTATTCTGAGACAAGGCGTTTTCAGGGATAACCGTGCAGTAATCGCATCAAATGCTTCAGAAGCGCTTGAAAAAGTGAAAGAAGGCTCTGATTGATGCTTGATTTCATTCAATCCAAGCGCATAATCCTCAAGCTTCTTGAAATCTGTACCACGATTGGACCTTATTACTATACTTCCAATCCGAAGAAGCCATCGTCCGTTCAAATCTGTGGCTGAGGACAGCGGACAGAGTAAAAATTGTGATGGGAGAATT
>NZ_JARUIU010000015.1 GCF_029667115.1 Jeotgalibacillus sp. ET6
ACGCCGCCAGCGTTCGTCCTGAGCCAGGATCAAACTCTCCGTAAAGTGTTTGATAAAGCTCATTGTGTTTCTTGTAAATCTTGTACTAACGTTGACGTTTTTGGTTGTTTAGTTTTCAAGGTTCAAGGTGTTTCATTTGTGTATTGCTCTCTCAAGCGACCAATCTATCATAACATTTATTAAGTTATGATGTCAACAACTTTTTTTATTTTGCTTAAGCTGCTTAATTAGTGCGCCTCAAATCGACGCATATAAATATACCATGCACTCTATTTAATAGCAACCCTTATATTCAAAAAAAGATTAATTGTTTAAAAGAGAACGAATAAATAGAGTGACAGCAGGAATCAACCGGTGCTTTCTTACCTCATCCATTCTGTTTTCTTCATATAGTAGACCGCCACTGCCCCCATTCCTGAAATGAGTATTACCGCAATCATGAGGACGGGGATAGTCCCTGCGAGAGAATCTCCTTGAATAGCCTTGTGTGCATAGATTGGCAGATTGCCTGGGCTCCATTTTAATAGCTGTTTAAAGACGGAGGGTAAAATCGTTAGAATCATAATGAGTAGAATACTAGCTGCACCCACCGCACCGGTTTTTTTCAAAATAGAACTGAAGAAAAGAACAACGGTAAGAACAAAGATGAGCCAGATGAAATAATAACCTGAGGAAGCAAGTACATTTTTCAAATCCAATGGCTCAAATAATAAGCGGATGTAATATAGGGCTGATAGGACGCCAATAATATAAGAAGTGGTGATTAAGAGGATCGCTGCAGTCCATTTTGATAAAAAGTAATTTGTGTAAGAGACCGGCTTGGTTAAAATCATCTGAGCGATTCCTTTATTTCTCTCGTTCGCAAACATTCCCATTAGAGACAGCGTGATCAGCAGGATGCCAACTTGCGAGAATTGTGAAAAGGTATCAATGAATACTTGAGTGGATGAAGGGATTGGAAAATCAATAAGGGCTGCTTCAGGAAGACCGCCAAATTCTTTTAAAAGATCCTCAAGATAATAACTGGTTAAAGGCTGCATAATGCCAAGAGATAGAAATAATATGGGCATCCACAAAAATTTATAGCTTCTCCACATTTCAGTCAGTTCTTTTTTTAACAGGACGTAAAACTCATTCATGATGCATCACCTCATGGAACACCTCTTCTAGTGTAGAGGTGCCGAATGTAATGGACCGTACTGGAAGGTCGCTTCTGCTAATTTCATCTAACAGAATTCTTCTAAGATCGCCAAGATTCGATCCAATCACTTCTACTTCGTTTCCCTTTATTTGAATCTCCCATCCTGAGTAACGCTGCCGCATGTCTGCCACCCATGGCATAAAAGAATGTTCAAATGTGATAACCATTCGTGGTTTGTCATATTGCTGATAAATGTGGTGAAGGGAATCGAACAGGATCATTTTGCCTTTGTTCATCATAAGCACGTCATCACAAAGCAGCTGGGCATCATGGAGAACATGAGTAGAATACAGAATCGTCATTCTTTCTTTTAATTCGTTTAGAAGAATCATAATCTCTTTACGTCCAATTGGATCAAGTGCCGATACCGGTTCATCGAGCAACAGAAGCTTCGGCTCATGCACCAAGGCTTGCGCGATACCGAGCCGTTGTTTCATTCCGCCTGAAAAACCGCCAATTTTTTTTCGGGACGCATCAGCAAGACCTACGAGCTCCAATAATTCTGATGACCTTATCCGTGCTTCCTTTTTTGACTTTTTTCCTAGTCTGGCTGCAAATTGCAAAAACTCTTCCGCTGTCATCCAGTCATGGAATGCGGGGTATTGAGGAAGAAAACCAAGCTGAGTTCTCGGATCTTTTTTTGCCGTATCGTAGTGAATGCTTCCGCTGTCTGGAGCAGCTAGACCGCTTAGCATATTTAACAGGGAGGTTTTCCCTGCACCATTCGGACCGACAAGGGCTGTTGTCTTACCTGTTTTTAAGGAAAAGCTTACATCGGTTACTGCTTTTACCTGTCCATATTTTTTTGCGACTTTATGAAGAGTGATCAATGGTTACATCTCCTTTCTGCCAAAGATAAAGTAGAGGATGGGGCCGATGGTACTGATCAATACGATACACAGCACCCAAAGTACTTTAGGTCCGTTTGTGGATGGCCGCTTGATTACATCAACCAGTGCGATAATAGCTAATAGAAGACTGATGACAAGCAGCGGAGCAATCATCGCAAAATTAACATTCTCCATTCTTTTCCCTCCTTCGCTGAATCGCCGGTGTCACAACTCTTGACCAAAGCAAATAAACCACGATGGGCATCGGCGTCTGAATCATCCCCCACAATCCCCAAAACCATCTGGCATGCCCCCTTTTTCTTGCATCAATAAATAAATAAATGCTTTGGGCAAGTAAGATAATAGCTAGCAAAATAAAAAAAACAATTGGAACCTCTTTAAGATCATTCATGGCCATGCACCTTTTCCTTGTAAAAATACACTGCTCCGCTGGCGCTCACGAGCAAAAGAATAAAAAAGTGGATCATTAGATATACTGCAGGTGAATTCATGATGAATACAACTGTACTAATGGCAAGTAAAAGAGCAATGGCCATAAATAAATACAGTTCCATTCTCATCCTTTTCTTTGTTTGATGAACCAGCATTTTCATTGAATCTACAGAAGGAACATGGGTTTCTACTTTATCTAACCCCCGAAGTCCTTCTTTAATAGAATGTTCTAGGCGTTTATTCTGATCCATCTTCAAGCTCCTCTCTCAGTTTTCTTAACCCGTTGTTTAATCTCGACTTAACCGTTCCGATGGGTACTCGGCAAATACCAGCGATTTCTTCATAGCTGTAACCATAATAGTGTTTTAAAATGACCGGGAGGCGATGAGTGTCTTTTAACTTTTTTAGAGCTTCTGTAATGATGAGCGTTTCATCCCCTTTTTTTTGACCCAGCTTCCACGAAAGCTGCTGCTTATTTAGATACGTCTTTTCCCGCTTCTTTTTTCTTTTTTTATCCAGCCATAAGTTTGTTCCTATTTGAATCATCCATGTGGTAAACGCTGCTTTTCCGGGATTATATTGATCGAACCGTTCAATGCACCTGACGATCGTATCCTGTGTTAAATCCTCTGCTTCTGAAGGATAAAGGGTTAATTTTACTAAATATAAAAATAAAAATTGATAGTGTTCTTGCAAAAGCATCGCAAGGGCTTCATCATTTCCGGCCATTGCTTGCTGAATTCGTTCCAATTCCCTTTCGTTCACAGGTTTCACCTTCTTTTTTTACAATCTTACTTCTTATACGTTTATGAGATGCAGTTTGTTCATTTTTCATTTAAATGAGGTGGCAATCTGTATAACCTAAAGGGGAAAGGCAGGAAGATTCCTGGAGGAAATGAATCGTGCTTGAGACTCTATACTACACGGCAAGGCTTTCAGCACCATTCCTGCTGAACGGAAAGGGAGCCATACTAAAAGCCTGAGACACTAGTGTCCCAGGCTCTCATAAAATTATGTACCACCGATATCGTCTTGAACTTCTTGTTACATGATCCGTTCAATAAAAAGCGTTCGCTGCTTTGAAAGATCGAGTATATCTTCTGCTTCCATTCTTTTAACCACTGGTCTTATTGTGTCAGTTGGCGGTGTGTAAATAACTTCTGCATGCTGGCCGTCAGATAATTGAACCTTTGTTCCGGGTGTAAGATTTCCAATGATGTCCTGCAGTGCTTTTACTACGACGATATCAAACTTGCCGAAGCTGTCTTCCGTTATAATTTCAAGTGTTTTGAATGGGGACTGCCTTTGTTTGTACAGCCGTTCTGAAGTCATTGCATGATACATATCGGCAAGGGCAATGATTTGAGAAAACATACTGATATTCTGCCCTTTCTCTCCGATCGGGTATCCGCTGCCATCTAATCGTTCATGGTGCTGATAAATGGCTTTTTTCATTTCTTTTTTCAGGAACGGCGTGTCCATAATATATTGATAGCTGAAAATGGAGTGCTTTCGGATTTCAATGGCTTCATCCCGCTCAAGACCGGATGATTTTTGAAGGATGGACATCGGCATTTTAGCCATACCGGCATCTGCGAGCACACCCGCAAGTGACAGCTGCGTACATAAGCCATCTTCATACCCCATTTTGCGTCCAATAAGATGACAAAGGACCCCAACAGCAATAGAGTGATGCGCGATATACTCTTTCGCTTCACACAATTCATGCAGACGGTGGACGTATGTATCCATTTGAGAGTTAGTGATTACAGGAAGAATGGCTTGCTTGAGCTTCACAATATCCACTTTGCTGCCTGACTGCCAATTGGAAAATTCATTTTTATAAAACATGACCGCTTCATGATATTCACGTTCAAATTCAGTTCGCGGACGTGAGAGGGAAGAACGTTCTTGTCTTTCTTCGCTTATAGAAGCTTCATCAAGCGCCTCTGCTCCAAAAAGGCTCCCATCTTCTTTTTTAGTTTTCACCGCTACGTAGTCAATTTGAAAAGCCTGCAAAACCTCTATATGCAAAGCTGTAATGGACGTATTCGTCTTCATTATCGGGTAATTTGTTAATCCCATGATATTTTCAGCAATAATACAGCCTTCGTGTAAATCCTCCACTTTTACCTTCATTCCGCTCACCCCGTCATTATACCTAGTTCTTTATTATCATTTTACCACATAAAAAAAAGAAAACAGGAAGTATTTTTCCTGTTTTCTTTACTATTTACTCTTCTGAATCTTCGTCTGAGTCTGAGGAATAGTCGGATGAAATATCCGTTTCTTCTGTTTCCACAGGATCTGCAGGCGCAGATGTTTCAAGCATTTCTTCTATCTCTTCTTCAATTTCTTCTTCTTTTTCTATTCGTGTAACAGTCGCAACCGATTCCTGATCACCGAGACGAATCAGTTTAACCCCTTGCGTACTGCGGCCTGTTTGAGAAATGCCGCTGACATCCATTCGGATCAATACGCCTTGAACCGTAATGATCATGACATCTTCTTCACCCGATACCGCTTTTACAGCAATGAGTTTACCGTTTTTATCCGTGATGTTGCAGGTCTTAATCCCTTTTCCACCACGTGATTGAACACGATAGTCCTTCTCTGTTGTCCTTTTTCCATACCCATTTTCCGTTACAACAAGAATTTCATTATCCGGTTCGAGAATTTCCATTCCTACGACAATATCCTCGCCTTTGAGACGAATACCCCGGACACCTGTAGCTGTACGGCCCATTGACCGGACGTCGGATTCAGGGAATCGGATCAGCAGCCCATTCTGGGTACCGATAATGATTTCCTTATTTCCATCGGTAAATTTAACGGAAATAAGATCGTCGCCCTCTTTTAAATTGATAGCGATCAAACCATTTGTTCTGATATTCGCAAAATCAGACACAGGTGTACGCTTGGAAATACCGTACTTGGTCGTAAAGAAGAAGAATGAATCTTCTTTAAATTCTTCTACTCTGATCATCGCGTTAATATCTTCATCCTTATCAATTCCAAGCAGATTGATAATTGGCAGCCCTTTTGCGGTTCTGCTGTATTCCGGAATTTCATACCCTTTTGTACGGTATACTTTTCCTTTATTGGAGAAAAACAGAATGGTATCATGCGTTGACGTTGTTAATAGATGCTCAACAAAATCATTTTCATTCGTTCCCATTCCCTGTATACCGCGGCCGCCCCGTTTCTGACTGCGGTAAGTAGAAGCTGGAAGACGTTTAATATAGCCGTTATGCGTAAGGGTGACAATTAAATTCTCGCGTGGAATTAAATCCTCGTCCTCAATCATCTCAGCTCCGCCGGTCGTAATTTCAGTCCGGCGCTTATCATTAAAGCGCTCTTTAATCTCTGTGAGTTCTTCACGGATGATTTCAAGGACGCGCTCGTCACTGTTTAAAACGGCTTTTAAATCCGCAATTAATTGAACGAGTGCCTGATATTCTTCTTCTATCTTGTCGCGCTCCAGACCGGTTAAACGCTGTAGACGCATATCCAGTATAGCCTGAGCTTGTTTTTCTGACAGATCAAATTGCTCCATCAAGCCTTCTTTTGCTGCATCAGCCGTCTGAGATCCACGAATAAGTGCAATAATTGCATCAATATGATCGAGTGCGATGCGAAGTCCTTCTAAGATGTGAGCACGTGCTTCTGCTTTTCGAAGCTCAAACTCAGTTCTGCGGCGTATAACGACCTTTTGGTGCTCAAGGTAATAGTGCAGCGCTTCTTTTAAATTCAGCACCTTCGGCTGACCATCCACAAGCGCCAGCATATTAATTCCAAAGCTTGTTTGAAGAGCAGTTTGCTTGTACAGATTGTTTAGAAGCACATTGGCATTGGCATCACGGCGTACTTCAATGACGATCCGCATTCCGTTCCGGTCAGATTCGTCGCGAAGATCGGTAATGCCATCTATTTTTTTATCACGAACCAATTCTGCGATTTTTTCAATGAGTCTCGCTTTATTTACCTGATAGGGAAGCTCGTGAACGAGGATGGTTTCACGCCCGTTCGCTTTTTGCTCAATTTCCACTTTTGCACGCTGAACGACTGAACCCCGTCCTGTTTCATAGGCACGGCGGATTCCGCTGCGTCCCAAAATAAGACCGCCCGTTGGGAAATCCGGACCTGGGATGTGCTCCATGAGTTCTCCGATTGTGATTTCCGGATGCTGCGTAAACGCAAGAAGTCCGTCAATGACTTCCCCAAGCTGATGAGGAGGAATATTCGTGGCCATCCCAACAGCAATTCCGCTTGAGCCATTAACCAGCAGATTAGGAAAACGGGAAGGCAAAACGACAGGCTCCCGTTCTGAGCCGTCATAGTTATCCCGATAATCAATGGTGTCTTTGTTTATGTCGCGAATCAATTCCATGGATATTTTCGACATTCTTGCTTCGGTGTAACGCATAGCTGCTGCTGCGTCGCCATCTACAGAACCAAAATTACCATGCCCCTGAACCAGCATATACCGATAACTGAAATCCTGCGCCATACGCACCATTGTATCGTAAACAGCGGAATCTCCATGAGGGTGATACTTACCAATTACTTCACCGACGATACGTGCGGATTTCTTATACGCCTTATCAGAAGTCATCCCGAGATCATTCATCGCATATAAAATACGACGGTGAACCGGCTTTAACCCATCTCTTGCGTCAGGAAGGGCACGCGCCACAATAACACTCATGGCATAATCCAAAAAAGAAGTACGCATTTCCTGACTAATATTTATTTCGTGAACATTCGAGCTCGGCGTCTCAGCCATAATATGGGAAACCTCCTTATTTAAAAGCGGAAGGCGTCTTCAGCCCAGACAATCATAAGACACTCCGGCCAGGTGAACCGCTTTGGTTCACCTGGACGGAGAGGTTGATGACTGCAAGGGCCGGCGCCTGCTAAACATGATTTATATAGTTAAACGTGAAGAAAGGATGGTAAAACCACTGCCCCAGTCTTATACGTCCAAGTTTTTAACATACATTGCGTTATCTTCAATGAACTGCCGTCTCGGTTCTACTTTATCGCCCATCAAGATTTCAAATGTCTCATCCGCTTCGATGGCATCCTTCAGGCTTACCTGCAGCATAGATCTTGATTCAGGATTCATCGTCGTCTCCCAAAGCTGCTCGGGGTTCATTTCTCCGAGTCCTTTGTATCGCTGAAGACCAGGCTTTGGTGTTGGCGGAAGCTCCGCCAGTACATTATTCATTTCGCGCTCTGTATACGCATACTGGATTGATTTACCCTGCGTAATTTTATAAAGCGGCGGCTGTGCGATATAAATGTATCCCGCTTCAATGATATTTCGCATATAGCGGTACAAAAATGTAAGCAGCAGCGTTCGAATATGCGCTCCATCCACATCCGCATCGGTCATAATGACCACTTTGTGGTAACGCGCTTTGGCAAGATCAAAATCTTCTCCAATGCCAGTTCCAAGTGCTGTGATGATGGCGCGGATTTCATTGTTGGAAAGTATTTTATCAAGACGGGCTTTTTCAACGTTGATAATCTTTCCGCGCAGCGGCAGAATAGCTTGGAAATGACGATCCCGGCCCTGCTTGGCAGACCCTCCGGCTGAGTCCCCCTCCACCACGTAAAGTTCGCTGATTTGAGGATCTCTTGAAGAGCAGTCTGCAAGCTTACCCGGAAGACTGGACACTTCAAGTGCACCTTTACGCCGTGTTAATTCGCGGGCTTTTTTGGCTGCGAGACGTGCACGTGCCGCCATAAGGCCTTTATCTACAATTTGTCTTGCAACGACCGGGTTTTCCATTAGAAATTTATCGAAATGCTCCGAGAATAAGTTATCCGTAATGGTACGGGCTTCAGAATTCCCAAGCTTCGTTTTCGTTTGTCCTTCAAATTGAGGATCCGGGTGCTTGATCGAGACAATCGCAGTCAAGCCTTCCCGAACATCTTCCCCTGATAGGTTGCTGTCTGCATCCTTCATCAGATTGTTCCGGGATGCGTAGCTGTTAATGACACGGGTCAGGGCAGTCTTAAATCCTGATTCATGCGTGCCGCCTTCATGGGTGCTGATGTTATTGGCAAATGAATAGATATTGCCTGCATACCCCTGATTGTACTGAAGTGCGATTTCGATTGAAATTCCGTCACGCTCCCCTTCAATAAACACCGGCTCTTCGTGAATAACTTCTTTCGAACGGTTTAAATGGGATACATAGGATTTGATTCCGCCTTCGTAGTGGAATCGTTTTGACAGTGGCGAGCCATCTTCTTCTGTTACCCGCTCGTCTGTAATCACCAGGGCAAGTCCGCGGTTTAAAAACGCCAGCTCCCGAACACGGTTGGCAAGAGTATCATAGTCATACTCCGTTGTTTCAGTGAAAATTTCAGGGTCTGCTTTAAAACGGGTAATCGTACCGGTGCGATCCGTTTCTCCGACTACTTTCAGGTCGTAGCTTGGGACCCCTTTTGAATATTCCTGATTGTAGACTTTGCCGTCACGGTGCACAAAGACTTCCAGTTTTTCAGACAGGGCATTTACAACTGATGCACCTACTCCGTGCAATCCGCCTGAAACTTTGTATCCGCCGCCGCCGAATTTACCGCCGGCATGAAGAACCGTCATGATGACTTCGACTGCTGGACGGCCCATTTTTTCATGCATCCCGACTGGAATACCCCGGCCATTGTCTTCTACAACGATTGCGTTGTCTTTTTCGATACTGATCTTGATTTCATCACAGTGTCCAGCGAGCGCTTCATCTATGCTGTTATCGACAATTTCCCATACAAGATGATGAAGACCTCTTGCAGCTGTTGAACCAATATACATTCCCGGTCTTTTTCTTACCGCTTCAAGACCTTCGAGTACCTGAATCTGATTTTCATCATAAGCCTGCGGTTGCATTTGTGTGTTATCTGTTGCCACACGGTTCACCTACACTTTCTCTCACGTTGCAATTTTCTTCGAATTTATTTAAAAATTGGCTTGACCATTTTTTCTGATCTTTTTTTAAGTGTGCTTGAGGACAAGGGAGACAGGTAGACTCTGAAATCAGTAACTACAATGGATTTACAGTTTGATTCGCATAGATCGACGATGCCATTATCGTTCTCTTTCATGTATTCTTCCATGATAAGAGAGGATTTTACAGACTCTATATCCATTATTGCCACGATGTCATGCATTCTTACCATCGACTCGCCTCCTATATGAACATACATAGGATCAGCCCTCCTCTGTTTTTCTGCTTATCCTGCCGTTTTCCACGATAAATGTTGTGGCTTCCCGCAAGGTTTGGTGATCAATTCCCTCTACGCTTGTCGTCGTAACGAAGGTCTGAACCTTTCCCTGTATGGTGTTAAGCAGATGAGACTGACGATAGTCGTCAAGTTCGGATAAAACATCATCCAGCAGCAATATGGGGTATTCTCCAATCTCTGCACGAATGAGTTCTATTTCAGCCAATTTAATGGATAACGCCGTTGTACGCTGCTGTCCCTGGGAGCCAAATGTCTGGACATCATGGCCATTGACCAGAAACTGCAGATCATCCCTGTGAGGGCCGATCAGTGTAACGCCCCTGTCAATCTCTCTTTCGCGAAGCTCATCAAATTTTTTCCTGATCACAGACTCAATGTCATCCCTGCTGTCTTCATTCGTCACCTGAACAGATGGCTTGTACACGACTTCGAGCGTTTCGATTCCTCTCGATATGCCGGAATGAATCGGCTGGGCCCACTGCTGCAGGAGATCAATAAATTGAAAACGGCGCTGAATAATTTTGACCGCCATCTCAATAAATTGGTCTGTCAGGACATCGAGCATGGTCTGATCCCGCTGCTTTCTTGTCTGCAGCTGTTTTAAATAATGGTTTCGCTGCTGGAGAATTTTTTGATAGAGCGAGCTGTCATGCAGGTAAACGGCTGAAATTTGTCCGATCTCCATATCAATAAAACGACGCCTTACTTGAGGGCTCCCTTTTACTAAGTGGAGATCTTCGGGCGCGAACATGACAACATTCATATGGCCAATATAATGGCTTAATTTCGATTGCTCAAGATGATTCATCCTGGCTTTTTTCCCTTTTTTTGTTACGGTTAATTCCATGGGAAGAGAGCCGTGATGCTTCATCACTCTACCTTTTATTTTAGCATAATCTGAGTCCCATTGTATTAAATCTTTATCATTAGAAGTCCTGTGAGATTTAGCCATCGCAAGAACGTAAATGGATTCCATGACGTTTGTTTTTCCCTGAGCGTTTTCTCCCAGGATTACATTGACGTTATTATCAAATTCCACCGTTAACGTATCGTAATTGCGATAGTGGGATAGCTCAAGCTGCTCAATATACATGTTTTAACATCCTTCTAATCGTTAGACTTCACCACATAAGAGCCTACATCCGGAATCTGCACTTCATCTCCGTCACGCAGCTTTCTCCCTCTTCTCTGGTCAAGCTCCTGATTTATATAAACTTCATGCTCGCTTAAAAACCATTTCGCCATTCCGCCGCTTTGTATAACATCAGCTAATTTTAAAAATTGGCCAAGCGTAATATACTCCGTACTGATCGTGATCGTCTCTTTCATTTCGCTCACTACCTTCTAATATTCTCTAATATCTTATTTTACCCAATATGAAGGCGGAAAACAAAGAAAAATTCACTTAAACGCCTTTTTCCTGAAGAATGCTTCAATAAAACAACCAAATGCCTATTGTTTCCCTCTGAAACAATAGGCATTTGGATAAAATTCACGTGTATTTTTTCACCTAGTACGTCCGTACAGGGGTGATTAATTGAAGAATGGTGTCGTCTGAAGTGGGCCGTAAAACAAACGGACGCATCGCGCCTGTGAACTGAATATTTGTTTCAGCTCCTTCAAACACTTTCAGTGCATCCATCATGTATTTTGCGCTAAAGGAGATGTTTAACTCTTCCCCATCAGTTGCTTCGCTTTGAACTTCCTCCACTACTTTTCCTATTTCAGGAGTATTAGACGAAATTTCAACTCTGCCGTCTTCGCCAATGGACAGTCGGACAACATTATTTCTTTCTTCCCTTGCGAGCAAAGAAGCACGGTCGATCGCCTGCAAAAATTCCTTTCCGCCGATGGTAAGCGAGGTTTTGCTTTCGGCCGGAACAAGCCGTGACGTATCAGGGTAGTTTCCTTCAAGCAGGCGCGAAAAGAATAGAACATGCTTCGCTCTGAACAGCACCTGGTTTTCCGTGATGACAATTTCAAGCTCATCTGATGTGTCTTCAAGGATTTTATTTAATTCATTTAAGCTTTTCCCTGGAATAACCGCTTTACTTTCATTTCCGTCTCCTCCAGTGATCGGCGCCTTCCTCATAGCCAGCCGGTGACTGTCTGTTGCAACACAGTTTAACAGGCCGTCTTGAATGTGCCAGTTTACACCTGTCAAGATAGGGCGTGTTTCTGAGGTGGACACTGCGAAAACGGTTTGTCGAATCATGGTTTTTAATAGGTTTGTAGGAATTTTAAGTACGTGATCTTCTTCAATTTGTGGGAGATGCGGATATTCATTTACATCCAGCCCATTTAAATTAAATTCTGATTTCCCGGAGCGGATAACCGTTTGAAGGTGAGAATGCACTTCAATTTCAACGGTATCCATCGGCAGTTTTTTTACGATGCTTTCAAAAAATTTCGCTTGAAGGACGATTCCGCCAGTTTGCTGGACCTGTACAATTTCTTTGCCATCTTCTTCTCTTGGAATAAATGATTCAATCGAAATATCAGAATCACTGCCTGTCAGGGTAACCCCTTCCTCGTGAGCAACAATTTTAAGTCCTGTTAAAATCGGAATCGTCGTTCTTGAAGATACAGCCTTCATTACATCGTTTACGCCGTTCACTAAACGATCGCGTTGAATTTGAAATTTCATTTTCAATGCCTCCAAAAGTTAGTAGTCTCGTGCTTTATATATATAGTAATTAATTCTTTTAAAATAATAGTAATACTAGTAGGCGCTGTGGATATGTGGATAAGCCTGTTGATGACTTGCGATGCCGAGTTTTCCCCATGTGGAAAAGATGTGCTTAAACATGCTCACTTTGTCCACATTTACCCACAGCTTGCAGCATCTATTTTTGAAGAGTTGATTTTATATCTTTTACTTCCTGCTTTAATGACACATCATGATCGAGTAATTTTGAGATTTTTTCATGGGCATGTATAACGGTCGTATGATCACGTCCGCCGAACTCTTCTCCAATCTTAGGCAAGGAGAAATCTGTCATTTCTCTGGAGAGGTACATGGCAATCTGTCTTGGAAATGCAACGGTCTTCGTTCTTTTCTTCGCTTTAAAGTCTTCTAATTTAATACTGAAGTGATCCCCGACAACCTTTTGAATGTCTAAAATGGTGATGACCTTCGGCTTCGAGCTTGGCATGATATCTTTTAAAGCTTCAGCAGCTAAATCAGCATTAATATCTTTACTTACTAATGAAGAATAAGCGACCACCCGGATCAGTGCTCCTTCGAGTTCACGAATATTTGAATCAATTTGATTAGCGATATACAGCATGGCTTCATTAGGGATATCCAATCCTTCCGCTCGTGCTTTCTTTCGAAGGATTGCGATTCTTGTTTCTAGATCAGGCGGCGTAATATCTGTGATAAGCCCCCATTCAAATCGGGAGCGCAGCCGGTCTTCAAGCGTCGGAATTTCTTTTGGCGGACGGTCACTTGAAATAACAATTTGCTTGCTTTCTTCATGTAAGGTATTAAAAGTATGAAAAAATTCCTCTTGCGTTTGTTCTTTTCCAGCAAGAAATTGAATATCATCAATTAACAAAACGTCCACGTTTCGATATTTATTGCGAAAATCGACAGCTTTATTGTCCCGGATCGAGTTAATGAATTCATTTGTAAATTTTTCAGAAGACAAATAAACCACTTTTGCAGAGGAATTATGCTCAAGTACATAGTGGCCAATTGCGTGCATTAAATGCGTCTTTCCAAGCCCTACTCCCCCATAAATAAACAGCGGATTATACGCTTTTGCCGGTGCTTCAGCTACAGCCAAAGAAGCTGCGTGGGCAAAGCGGTTGCCGGAGCCAATTACAAACGTGTCAAAGGTATACTTTGGATTCAGCATACTCTGTGACCACTCCTGCTGATCATCATCTTTCACAGGCTTTTTCGGCTGGATCGCAAAATTAAAGTCATCCTGGTTCTGATTTTGAGGAATAATAAATTTTACAATCAGCTCTTCCCCTGTCACATCCTTCAGCACACCTGAAATTAATTGAGAGTAATGGCCTTCCAGCCAGTCTCTTGCAAATTCATTTGGAGCTGTAATCGTAAGTGTATCGCGTTTTAATGAAAAGGCCTTTGTCGATTTTAACCAGGTTTCATAGCTTGGTTTACTGATTTTTTTTTCGATATGCTCTAAGGCCCGGTTCCAAAGATCCGTAATATTTTCCAAGTAGCAGACCCTCCTTACTTAATTATTTTTCTAGAAAAGTTACTTTTTCGAAGGTCCCTTATATATATTCATTTCGATGAATAGGGTAAAAAAGCGTTTTGTATATTTATCGACATAATCCAAAGCCTGTGGACAAGATTCTCCATGCATGTTGAGAGATCTATCCACAGCCTATCCACAATTGTGGATAATGTTTTTTGTGCTGACAACTTATCAAGAGTGAAAACACACTTATAATAGCAGAAAATCCTTTGCCTTGCAAGGGTTGTGATTATTTATCCACAGCACGCTTCACACTGTGATTGATCTTGTCCACAAGGGTTGAATGTGTGAAAAACTTGTCGATAGGTACTGTGGATAAAGAAAAAGGTGTCGAAAAAAATATCCACAGTTGTACACAGGCAGATACAGGAGAGTCGAATTTTAACGGAGTGCATAGCGAAATGCAGGGAATGATGTTTTCCATTACGTTTATCTGCGATCCTGGAGGAGAAATTTCAAAGAATGATGGCAGAGAGGAAAAAAATAATTAAGCAGAATTCTTTCGAAAAGTAATTTCACTATTGAAGTAAAGGTTTGATTCTGCTATGATATAGAGGTTGTATGAAATGAACATTGACATTTGATATGTGAAATCTATATAATTATTTAGAATGTCTGTAGCTTGGTTGCCACGAGCGACCAATTAGGAGGTGTCTTATACATGAAACGTACGTTCCAACCAAATAAGCGTAAAAGAAGTAAAGTACACGGATTCCGCGCACGCATGAGCACAAAAAATGGCCGCAAGGTTCTAGCTCGTCGCCGTCAACGTGGAAGAAAAGTATTGTCTGCTTAAGACCACTGATTCCACTCAGTGGTCTTTTTTCACTTATACCGGTGCAAAATTAACGATATGTGGGTGCTAAAATGAAAAAAGAGCAGCGAATCAAAAAAAATCCGGAATTCCAGCAAGTATTTCGCCATGGATCGTCTATGGCGAATCGGCAGTTTGTTTTGTACTGTTTAAAGAAAAAGGATCAAACCTCATTTCGACTGGGCTTGTCTGTCAGCAAAAAAGTAGGGAATGCTGTCGTGCGAAATCGTATTAAGCGGTACATCAGACAAGCGTTTTTAGAGCTCTCCCCTGAGCTGCAGCCTGATGCTGACTATATTGTCATTGCAAGAAAGCCTGCTGCCGACTTTACTTTTCATCAGACTAAAAGCAGTCTGATTCATGTGATGGGAAAGTCAAAGGTTCTTCAAAAGAAAGTGAATTCAGATAAATAACGTGATACAATTACGTGTGGTATGCAATTTACTATTAGAATAGGGAGGAACATCTGGGTGAAAAAACGATTACTGCCCCTTTTTATGATTGTGGGGTTAACTGCTCTTTTAACAGGTTGTATGGAGATCGACCAGCCGATTACAACCGATAGTGAAGGAATATGGAACAGCTATTTTGTTTATCCATTGTCATGGCTCATAACAACAATCGCACAATGGTCAGGAGATAATTACGGCCTTGGGATTGTACTGGTAACATTAATTATTCGATTTGCGCTATTGCCGCTAATGATTAAACAAACAAAAAACACGAAAAAAATGCAGGAAATTCAACCTGAAATGTTGAAGTTGAAGGAAAAGTATTCTTCTAAAGATGCTCAAACTCAGCAAAAGCTTCAGCAGGAAACGATGGCCATGTTCCAGAAAAATGGCGTAAATCCATTGGCAGGGTGTTTTCCACTTTTAATACAAATGCCGATTCTTATCGCTTTTTATCATGCAATTGTCCGAACGACAGAAATCGCGAATCACAATTTCCTATGGTTTGACCTGGGCGAAAGAGATCCATTCTTTATTCTTCCGCTTGTAGCAGGTGTGACGACTTACTTGCAGCAGAAGATCATGATGGCTGGAAACCCTGCCGGCATGAATCCTCAAATGCAAATGATGCTATATCTAATGCCTGTCATGATTGTGGTATTTGCGATTACATTCCCATCTGCATTATCTCTTTACTGGGTTGTTGGTAATATCTTTATGATTGTTCAGACGTTAGTTATTAATGGAACGGGCAGCAAAAAAGTAGACCAATCTGTTCAATAGACAGGGGGAGCCATGAAGTGACTCAAATCACGATGACGGGTGCAACAGTGGAAGAAGCGGTCGCTGCCGCCCTTGCGGAATTAAAAATTTCCAAGGAAAAATCGGAAGTTACCGTGATCGATGAAGGTAAAAAAGGGTTTTTAGGCTTGATTGGATCAAGGCCTGCAAAAGTCCTTGTTAAAAAACGGATTGATGCTATTGAAGAAGTGGACCGCTATATTAAAGATGTAACCAGCCATATGGGCCTTGAAGTAGTGACGAAAATTCAAAAAAAAGGTAAAATAGTTATTTTTGAATTACAAAGCGAAAAGGTTGCCCTTTTAATAGGAAAAAGAGGTCAAACACTTAATTCTCTTCAATACCTGGCTCAACTCGTTGCCAATCAGCATTCCGAACAATTTTTAACCGTCATGCTGGATGCGGAAAATTATCGCCAGCGCCGACAGGAAACACTGGAGCAATTAGCGAAAAAAATGGCAGATCAGGCTGTTCGCACAGGAAGATCAGTGAAGCTTGAACCGATGCCATCTTATGAAAGAAAAATTATTCATAATGCGCTTACTGGAAGACGTGATATTGAAACGAATTCAGAAGGCGCAGAACCCCACAGATATCTGATGATACAAGCGAAGAAAAATAAAAAAGAATCCTCTGTTTTTAAATAGAGGGTTCTTTTTTTATAGACTTTTTATTCATATAATTTAAGAAACAAAGTGAGAATTATTGGATATAATTTATTTAATATATAAAAATTTTTACTTTATTTCTCATTTATTTAAATTATTTTATCCCTTACAAGCATCTGCTTAGCAGAGGTCAAAACAGATAAATAGATCACCAGACGGAAAAAGTTGCCCACATGTGGATAAAGGAAAAGAAGAATCTTACCGTGTCTGCGGCTGTGGATAAAATCATTCCATTTTCTTTTTAATTAGGGCAAAGTGTGCTATTCTAATAATTTAGAGGATGCCATATTAGCGTAAGTAGGTACACGCTGTTATATATAAAGTAAACAGGATAAGATTTTGACTGCTTTTAATGAGTAAATTCAATTAAGCAGCAGTCTTGAATTGAGGTGAAAGACATGGAGTTTGACACAATTGCAGCGATCTCAACTCCGATGGGCGAAGGAGCGATTGCCATTGTCCGTTTAAGCGGAGACGAAGCGTTTGCTATTGCAGATCGTGTATTTAAAGGTATGGGTGGCAAACAGCTGCAGGCTGTTCCTTCCCATACTATTCATTATGGGCACATAGTGGACCCGGCTACTCAGACAACCCTTGAGGAAGTGATGGTTTCTGTTATGAAAGGCCCTAAGACATTTACACGGGAAGACGTGATTGAAATTAACTGCCACGGTGGGCTGGTGTCTGTCAATCAGGTGCTTCAGTTAGTCCTCCGCCAGGGAGCAAGGATCGCTGAACCAGGTGAATTTACAAAGCGGGCGTTTTTAAATGGACGAATTGATTTGTCTCAGGCAGAAGCCGTTATGGACATGATTCGAGCCAAAACAGACCGCGCGATGTCAGTGGCGATGGGGCAGATGGAAGGAAAGCTTTCGAAGCTCGTTCAGTCACTTCGTCAGGAAATTTTAGAAATTCTTGCTCAGGTCGAAGTGAATATTGATTACCCGGAGTATGATGATGTAGAAGAAATGACGTTATCCATGATGATGGAAAAGTCCACGTACGTGAAAGGACAGATTGAGCGTCTGCTTCAAACATCCGAGCAAGGGAAAATCCTTCGCGAAGGTCTTTCAACGGTTATTATCGGCCGCCCGAATGTCGGTAAGTCTTCCTTATTAAATAGTTTAGTTCATGAAAATAAAGCCATTGTGACAGATGTGCCCGGTACCACACGGGATGTCATTGAAGAATATGTCAACGTCCGCGGGGTGCCGTTAAAGCTTGTCGATACAGCAGGAATTCGGGAGACAGAAGATATTGTCGAACGAATTGGTGTAGAACGTTCGCGAAAAGTGCTGAAGGAAGCCGATTTAATTCTGCTGGTATTAAATTATGGCGAGGCATTGTCAGAAGAAGACCGCAGACTGTTTGAAGCAGTCAAGGGCATGGATGTAATCGTGATCGTCAATAAAACCGATCTTTCGCAGAAAGTGGATATGGACGAAGCCGCTCAATTAGCCACTCATCACCGCTTAGTCACAACCTCTCTTTTAAAGGAACAAGGGGTAGACGAGCTGGAAGAAGCAATCGCGTCGTTATTTTTCGCAGGATCTTTAGAGGCGGGAGACGGAACGTATGTATCAAACAACCGGCATATTGCGCTGCTCCATCAGGCGCTTGCTGCGATCAATGAAGCCATTGAGGGTGCTGAAATGGGCACACCTGTCGATATGGTCCAGATAGATTTGCGCAGGACATGGGAAACGCTTGGAGAAATAATCGGAGATACCGTTCAGGAAAGTTTAATTGATCAGTTGTTTTCACAATTCTGCCTTGGGAAATAAAACGTAATTAAAGGAGGAGCGTTCATCGTTATGGTGAAAAAATTTGAGGCAGGTTCTTTTGATGTAATCGTCGTAGGAGCCGGTCATGCTGGAGTAGAAGCAGGACTTGCTGCTGCACGCATGGGAGCCAAAACATTAATGTTAACAATTAATTTGGATATGGTCGCGTTTATGCCCTGCAATCCATCAGTAGGAGGGCCGGCAAAAGGAATCGTCGTGAGAGAAATCGACGCGCTTGGGGGTCAGATGGGACGCACCATCGATAAAACTCACATTCAGATGCGGATGCTGAATACAGGTAAAGGACCGGCTGTTCGCGCGCTGCGTGCACAAGCTGACAAAGTGCTTTACCAGCAGGACATGAAAGAAACGATTGAAAATGAGCCGAACATTACGCTATTACAAGCGATGGTGGAGGAATTAATTATAGAAGATGGGGAGTGCACCGGTGTTATTTCAAAAACAGGTGCCACCTACCGGGCGAAAACAACCATTATCACAGCGGGGACCTTCCTGCGCGGCGAGGTTATTCTCGGTGATTTAAAATATTCAAGCGGGCCAAACAATCAGCAGCCTTCCATTGGTCTTGCCGATCATTTACGGTCGCTTGGCTTTGATATTGTCCGTTTTAAAACAGGTACCCCGCCGAGGGTAAATAGTCAGACGATTGATTATTCTAAGACTGAAATACAGCCGGGAGATGATGTTCCCCGTGCGTTCAGCTATGAGACAACTGAATATATAACCGATCAGCTTCCTTGCTGGTTAACGTATACAAATGAGGAAACACACACAATTATTGACGAAAATTTACACCGTTCTCCGATGTATTCAGGTATGATAAAAGGAACTGGTCCCCGTTATTGTCCGTCTATTGAGGATAAAGTGGTCCGGTTTAATGATAAACCGCGCCACCAGATTTTCCTTGAGCCGGAAGGACGCAATACAAAAGAAGTCTATGTGCAGGGGCTCTCTACAAGCCTCCCGGAAGATGTACAGCAGCAAATCCTTACTTCCATACCAGGACTTGAAAATGCACAGATGATGCGCTCAGGCTATGCGATTGAGTATGACGCAATTGTTCCAACGCAGCTTTGGCCTACACTTGAAACAAAAAAAATCAAGAATCTATACACAGCCGGCCAAATTAACGGTACTTCAGGCTATGAAGAAGCAGCAGGGCAAGGACTGATGGCAGGGATCAACGCTGCAAGACGGGCCTTTAACAAAGAGGAAGTCATCCTGAGCCGTTCAGATGCTTATATCGGTGTGCTGATTGACGATCTAGTTACAAAAGGCACGAATGAACCTTACAGACTGCTTACATCTAGAGCAGAGTATCGATTATTGCTGCGTCATGACAATGCAGATCTGCGGCTGAAGGATGTAGGCCGTGAAATGGGTCTTGTGTCAGATGAAAGCTTTGAAAAATTTGTGTCGAAAAAAGAAATGATTCAAGGCGAAATCAAGCGTCTGCAATCAGTGATTATTAAGCCGAATGAGCATGTACAAACGCTGCTGGAATCCATCGGGAGCAGCTTATTGAAAGATGGAATTAAAGGATCAGACCTTTTAAGACGTCCGGAAATCACGTACAATCATATTAAGGCAATCATTCCTGCTGACAGTGAGCTTCCATTTGATGTTGAAGAGCAGGTCGAAATTCAAATCAAATATGAAGGTTATATTGAAAAATCATTGCAGCAAGTCGATAAATTAAAGAAGATGGAAAACAAAAAGATACCAGACGGCATAGATTACGATGCGATCTCAGGCATTGCGAGCGAAGCAAGACAAAAACTTCGCGATGTACGACCGCTTTCGATTGCACAGGCCTCTCGAATCTCAGGGGTAAACCCGGCAGATATTTCAATCCTGCTTGTTTATATTGAGCAGGGACGGATTGCAAAAGTATCCGGGGAATAACCTAAAGGAGAAAACACATGAACCAGGAGCAATTTCAGCAGCTGCTGAAGGAAAAAGGCATCATCCTGTCCGATAAGCAGCTTCATCAGTTTGACCGTTACTACGAAATCCTCGTTGAGTGGAATGAAAAAATGAATCTTACGGCAATCACAGACCGTAAAGAAGTTTATTTAAAACATTTCTATGATTCAATAACAGCGAGTTTTTTCGTAGATTTAACCCAGCCCCTTTCCATTTGTGATGTGGGAGCGGGAGCTGGATTTCCGAGTATCCCATTAAAAATCTGTTTTCCACATTTAAAGGTATCCATTGTCGATTCTTTAAATAAACGAATCACATTTTTAAATCATTTGGCGAGCGAGCTTGAATTAGATCAAGTACAGTTTCACCATGACCGTGCGGAGACGTTCGGGCAAAACAAATCATACCGGGAAACGTATGATCTTGTTACGGCAAGAGCGGTGGCAAGGCTCTCGGTCTTGTCAGAGCTCTGTTTGCCGCTCGCTAAGCCTGACGGCACCTTTGTGGCCATGAAGGCTGCAAATGCTTCAGATGAATTAAAGGACGCAAAAAAAGCGATCAGCGTACTGGGCGGAGGAAGCATTGACGTTCATTCTTTTGAGCTTCCTATAGAATCCAGTGAGCGTTCGATCATTGTCGTTGAAAAATCAGCTTCAACTCCCAAAAAGTATCCGAGAAAGCCAGGGACCCCAAATAAGTCCCCGCTGTAATAGATCGGTTCCCCTGTATGCCATATGTAACAGGGTATAAGAGCAGAGATTGCGAGTTTCATAAAGGTGGTGTGTCTTGATGAAGACTCCGTTTTCACGGATCTTTGGCCTTGGTGATAAGGAAGAACCCGTTTCTCCCGAAGCCTTGGAACAAAAAGAAGAAGTTAGGCAAATAGAAATCCATCAAATACAACCAAACCGTTTTCAGCCGAGAACGATTTTTGATGATGAAAAAATAGAAGAGCTTGCCAGAACCATTCATACACATGGCATTATCCAGCCAATCGTTATTCGGGAAAGCGGAGACGGCCAGTTTGAAATTATCGCCGGGGAACGCAGATGGCGCGCCATGAAATCGCTTGGGTGGGAAAAGGTACCGGCTATTGTAAAAAATATGAGCGATACCGAAACAGCTTCTGTTGCACTGATTGAAAATTTACAGCGCGAAGAGCTCTCACCCGTGGAAGAGGCGATGGCCTATCAAAAACTTTTAGACCTCCACCACCTAACACAGGAAGCTCTTGCACAGCGTTTAGGAAAAGGACAATCAACGGTGGCCAATAAGCTTCGTTTATTAAAGCTTCCTGAACAAGTGCAGCACATACTCACTCAGAAGCTGATTACGGAACGGCATGCACGTGCGCTGATTCCACTAAAGGATCAAGAAATGCAAGTAAAACTCTTAGATGAAATCGTGGAGCTGCAGCTGAACGTAAAACAGACCGAAGCCCGGGTGCAAAAGCTGCTCGAAAGTCCGGACAAAAAACCAAAGCCTAAAAAAAAGGCCTTCAACAAAGACGTCCGCATCGCGGTAAACACCATCCGTCAGTCGCTCAATATGATCTCTGACTCCGGAATGAAACTCGACTCAGAAGAGGAAGAGTTTGATGATTACTATCAAATCACGATTAAGCTTCCTAAAAAGAAAAAATAGACACCGTTTTAAAAGCGAAAAACGATCCTGTGATCCTTTTTCGCTTTTTTAATGCAGTAAAGCACAAAAGGGGCCTGGCCCCTTTTGTGCTTTACTTTGTTACACTCCCCTTTATTATGGGAGGAGGTTCATTTCATTTTATTTCAAAACTACCAATTAATTTAAAAAGTCTGTTAAAATAAAGATAAGATTGCCCGGAAGGCAGGAAAAGGTTGCTTTAGAGGTTGAGAGACATGACGTTTTGCATCCAGAGTTCCCGGCATTATAAGGATAGGTGAAAGTCTTATGGGTAGAATCATTGCGATTACAAATCAAAAAGGGGGAGTTGGTAAAACGACGACTTCTGTTAATTTAAGTGCTTGTCTTGCATATTTGGGGAAAAAGGTCCTGTTAGTGGATGTAGACCCTCAGGGAAATGCGACGAGCGGTGTGGGAATCGACAAAGGAGAAGTCGATCAATGCATATATGATATTTTAGTAGATGATGTGGATATTCGGCCGATTATTAAGGAAACAACGGTTGAAAATCTCCATGCGATTCCTGCGACGATTTCTCTTGCCGGAGCCGAGATTGAACTGGTTTCCACGATATCAAGAGAGGTTCGTCTTCAAAAGTCTCTGCGGGAAATTCAGCCGGATTATGATTATATTATTATCGATTGCCCCCCGTCACTTGGTCTTCTTACCATCAATGCGTTAACGGCTTCAGACGCGTTAGTCATTCCTGTTCAGTGTGAATATTACGCCTTAGAAGGATTGAGTCAGCTTCTCAGTACGATACGCCTTGTACAAAAGCATTTAAATCATCAGCTGCTGATTGATGGCGTACTGCTGACCATGCTCGATGCAAGAACGAATCTTGGCATTCAGGTCATTGAGGAAGTGAAAAAATACTTTCAGGACAAAGTGTACCGCACCATTATTCCCAGAAATGTACGTTTAAGTGAAGCGCCCAGCCATGGTCTGCCAGTCATTTTGTATGATCCGAAATCAAGAGGAGCAGAAGTGTATCTTGATCTTGCAAAGGAAGTGATAAAGAATGGCTAAAGGTTTAGGAAAAGGCGTACATGCACTGTTTAAAGATATGTCTTCAGTGGGCGATGAACAGGTACAGCAGCTGTCTCTGAAAGACATCCGGCCAAATCCTTATCAGCCCAGAAAGATCTTTCAAAAGGAGTCCATTGAAGAACTGAAGAAATCCATTCAGCAGCATGGCATCCTGCAGCCGATCATTGTTCGGAAAAGCATTAAGGGCTTTGAAATTGTTGTAGGCGAACGGAGATTCAGGGCTTGTAAGGAAGCGGGACTGCATCATATTCCCGCTGTGGTGCGGGACCTCACAGACCAGCAGATGATGGAGCTTGCCGTGCTGGAAAATCTTCAGCGGGAGGATTTAACACCGATTGAAGAGGCAAATGCTTATGAAACATTGATGAACAAGCTTTCGATCACGCAGGATCAGCTGGCCAAAACACTGGGGAAAAGCCGTCCTCATATCGCCAACCACGTCCGCCTTCTGACACTTCCTGAAGCTGTACAGGACCATATATCAGAAGGTGAGCTGTCGATGGGACATGGCCGTGCACTCCTTGGCTTGAAGAAAAAAAACCAGCTGGAGGAGCTGACGGAAAAAGTCATTAAAGAGAAAATGACGGTCCGTGCACTGGAGCAGTTGATTCAAAAAATGAATGATGTTCCACGTGAAACAAAGAAAAAGCCTAAAAAGCAGATCCCTTTTTATCGTGAGCATGAAGGCATTCTGCGGGAACGATTCGGCACCAGTGTGGCCATTAAAAAAAGCAAAAACAAAGGCAAAATTGAAATTGAATTTATGACAGATGATGATCTTGAAAGAATACTGTCTCTTTTAAATGAAAATCAGGAAGTATAAAAAACACGACTCGATGAGAAGCAGGTGCTCACGGGTCGTGTTCTCTTACATAGAAAGTAAAGTAGAAATAGAGATGAGGAATACGGATGGTTTTATTAGGAACATTGGTGAATGGTCTGCTGATCGTCCTTGGCACGCTCCTGGGGAAATTGCTGCATCGGATTCCAGAGCATATTAAAACAACCGTCATGTCCGCTATTGGACTGGCTGTTGTGGTGCTGGGACTTCAAATGGGGTTTCAAAGCAATAATTATTTAATTGTGATCATCAGTCTGGTCATCGGTGCCATCGCTGGAGAGTGGATCGCACTTGATGAGAAGTTAAACGCAGTTGGACGCTGGATTGAAGCCAGAGTTGGCTCAAAGGGTGATACGAGTATTTCACAGGGCTTTGTTACAGCAACCCTGATTTTTGTGATCGGAGCCATGGCCGTCATTGGCGCTCTTGACAGCGGCATACGCGGTGATCATCAGGTGCTGTATACCAAATCGATTATAGACGGCTTTACTTCCGTCATCCTTGCTTCCACACTCGGAATCGGTGTCCTGTTTTCAGCGATCCCCGTCATTCTGTATCAGGGCTCCATTGCTTTATTTGCCACGCAGATTGACCGGTTTGTACCGGAAATCCTGATGGAGAGCTTTATCTCTGAAATGACGGCAACGGGCGGGATCATGATTTTTGCGATTGGCTTAAATTTAATCGGCCTGACAAAAATAAAGGTGGCTAATCTGCTGCCGGGCATCTTAATCGTAGCCATCGCCGTAACCATTCAGTACGGATATCAGTCGACCCTGTAAAACGGGTTCATTTTCTGTATAAAATATTGGAATAATGAATGGCATCGGTCATAATATTGGCCATTTCGGTCACAAGATATAAGCGGGTATTTTGCAGCATGGTCAGCTCCATAAACCCTCCAACGTTGACGATGCCTATAAGATGAATGTCTCCAACGTCCGGCAGTTTTTTTTGAACGCCTGCTCCAGGGCGGACGGGTCCATTGTCTATTTCGATAAAACCGACACTTTTCATCTGCCCAAGACAAGCGTCAATTCCAACGATAAAAGATCCGGGGTGGATTTCGTGAATCATGTTCATGGTTTTTTCTAAATTCAATGCATGAACAGGTTCTTTCAGCGTTCCATATACATGAAAGCCGGGAAGCCTTCTTTTTTCAAGAAGAGTACCAATAAGCGGTCCTAATGCATCTCCTGTAGACCGGTCCGTTCCGATACAGACAAAAACGATGGGGTCTCCCTGCACAGGATAACGAAGCACCAGCTCTTTTGACAGATGATGAGCGGTTAACGGTTCATCCATATGACTTCGATAGGCAGGGGGGAACAAAGGCAGTGAACTTGGTTGAGTGGTCATTAAACTAGCTCCTTCACCAGAGGATATGAGTCTCAAGTATTGCCAATTACAGATAATAAAATACTCTTTCGTTCATTATATAATACAACTCGTTCTTTTTAAAGAACAAAATGTGTTATTGTTTCTCATTTGATGCGGGACTTGGTAGAATAGATAAAAGTTTTGTACTTTAAAGAGGATGTGCAACGCGTGAACTCATTGAATACGTATTGGCAGGATTTTTTAAACTATGTCTCTGATGAAAAAATCTGGGTGTCTCTTGGATTTACGCTAATAAAAATTGTTTTCATTGTTTTAGTAGCTGGAATTGCTGTAAGACTGGCAAAAACGCTGATTTTGAACATCTTTAAAGTGCGTTCAAAAGCGCCTTTGCATGTGTCTGAAAGAAGAGAAAAGACACTTCTTAAATTGCTTCAAAATGTTGTTTCATATGTGGTGTATTTCGTGGCCATTTTAGCTGTATTGTCTGCTATTAATATTGACGTTACCGGGCTGATCGCCGGAGCAGGGATATTAGGTTTAGCAGTCGGCTTTGGCGCCCAGAATCTGGTGCGTGATATTATCACCGGATTCTTCATTATCTTCGAAGATCAGTTTTCTGTTGGAGATTATGTGAGAATTGGGCAGGCAGAAGGAATTGTCGAAGAAATTGGTCTTCGGACTACGAAAATCAAAAGCTGGACAGGTGAATTGCATATATTTCCGAACGGCAGTGTAAATGAAGTTGTAAACTTTTCAATTCATAACAGTGTTGCTGTAGTGGATGTCAGTATTGCCTATGAAGAAGATATTGAACGGGCGGAAAAAGAACTGATGACGTTCCTGGATTCTTTGGAAGGAAAGTATGAAGAAATAATATTGAAACCCGAGCTGCTCGGCATTCAAACGCTGGGAGCTTCTGAGGTCGTGATGAGAGTGATTGCCGAAACAAAGCCTATGCAGCATTTCTTTGTTGCAAGAGCCTTGCGTAAAGATATCAAAAATCATCTGGACAAAATCGGAATCGAAATCCCATTCCCCCGCATGGTTATGTATTCGCGGGAGGAGGCAGCGCAAAAGGCAGTATCTAAAAATCAAGTACAAGGGGAATAGGAGGAACATGAGTTGGAGGAAAAAGATTACGGCCTGAATGATGTGGTGGAAATGAAAAAACAGCATCCATGCGGTACGAACAGATGGAAAATTATTCGCATGGGGATGGACATCCGCATAAAATGTGAAGGCTGCTCCCACAGTGTGATGATCCCTCGTAAAGAATTTTCAAGAAAAATAAAAAAAGTACTCGTTAAGCATGAAGAGTAAATTTCAGCCCCTTCTGATGTGAAGGGGTTTAACTATGCCTCAGAAACTGTGAGTAAAGGGGGACGTACTTGTTTTTTATCCATCCAAACTCTATAATTGTGTGAGGTTTAACTAGTAATCTAAATGTCTTTGGACGTTAAAATAGAAGATGAAATTGAGGAGTGAAGATATATGGCTCTTACAGCCGGAATCGTTGGGCTGCCGAACGTTGGTAAATCAACCTTATTTAATGCCATTACAAAAGCGGGGGCAGAGTCTGCCAATTATCCGTTTTGCACCATTGACCCTAATGTGGGAATTGTGGAAGTACCGGATTCCCGTTTAACAAAATTAACTGAACTGGTGGACCCGAAAAAAACCGTTCCAACAGCCTTTGAGTTTACGGACATTGCAGGAATTGTAAAAGGAGCGAGTAAAGGAGAAGGGCTTGGCAACAAGTTTTTATCTCATATTCGGGAAGTGGATGCCATTGTTCAGGTTGTCCGCTGTTTTGCAGATGATAATATCACACATGTATCAGGAAAAGTCGATCCAATCGATGACATAGATGTTATCAACCTTGAATTAATTCTGGCGGATCTTGAAGCCGTTGATAAAAGAATTGCGCGCGTTGGAAAAATGGCAAAGCAAAAAGATAAAGATTCCCTTGCAGAGTTAACCGTACTGGAACTCGTAAAGGAAGCCTTAGAAGAAAACAAACCTGCCCGCACCGTTGAGTTTACCGAAGATCAGCAGCGGATTGCCCGCCATCTTCATCTTTTAACAAGCAAACCGATGCTTTATGTATCAAACGTCGGAGAAGATGAAATCGCAGATCCTTCAGGCAACGAATATGTACAAAAGGTTCGCGAATTTGCGGCCAAGGACAATGCAGAAGTGATTGTGGTGTGTGCTAAAATCGAAGAAGAAATTGCAGAGCTTGATGATGACGAAAAAGCCATGTTTCTTCAGGAGCTTGGCATTGAAGAATCCGGTCTGGATCAATTAATCCGGGCTACGTACAATCTTCTCGGCCTTGCAACATACTTTACAGCAGGCGTTCAGGAAGTGCGCGCATGGACATTCCGCCACGGCATGAAAGCACCTCAATGTGCAGGCGTGATTCACACTGATTTTGAGCGTGGATTTATCCGTGCCGAAACGGTTTCTTATGAAGATCTGATTCAAACAGGGTCTATGACAGCAGCAAAAGAAGCTGGAAAAGTCCGTTTGGAAGGAAAAGAATACATCGTAAAAGACGGAGATGTCATCCACTTCCGCTTTAACGTATAAAACGCGAAATTGCCAGGGGCTCATTTAGTTGAGCACTGGCTTTTTTTATGGAAAAGAAAACCATAATGCAGTGGACAATAAAGCCAGCATTTGATAAACTCACTGTAACTTGCAAAGCAAGCTACTTAATTTGCTCAGGTAACTTGCATAACAATATACTGACAGGAGATGTTCAAACTGAATAAAAGCCAGATGCTTAAAGGGGTGCTTGAAGGGTGCATCCTTGCTGTAATTGAAGAAAGACCTACATACGGATATGAATTATACCTGCGACTAACAGATCAGGGGCTTCAAGCCGTGAGTGAGGGTTCCATCTACCCGGTGCTGCTCCGATTACAAAAAGAAGACCTGATCGAAGGGACCTTTGTAAAATCAGCAAACGGCCCGAATAGAAAATATTATTCTTTAACTGACAAAGGAAAACAGGCACTGAAGCACTTTAAACAGGAATGGACCGTCCTATCCGAATCCGTCAGCCAAATTGTGTTAAAGAAAGGAGGCAGAGGAGACGATGACCACCACCGCATTCGTCGAGCTAAATAATAAACGGAGAAAAGAACTGACCGCTCAAAATGAAGCGTTTTACAAGGACATTATGCTATATGTCAGAGGCAGCAATGTGGATCAGCGGGCGGGAGAAGAACTCCTGCTTGAACTGCTTGAGCATTTAATTGATGCGCAGGCCAGAGGGAAAAGAGCTGTGGATGTGTTTGGCATTCATCCGCAGGAGTATTGCAAAAAACTTGTGGATGCGCTGCCCAAGGCTTCTTTCAAAGAAAAAGCAGTCCTCTATGGATCTGTTCTTTCATTTAGCGGAATGTGGCTTTTCGGTTTGCTGGGTGCAGCCCAGCTTCTATGGCCCGAGCTTCAGCCTTCAATCGCAGTTTCACATATTGCTGCAGTTGTCATGGTGATGCTCATCTTGCCCGGAACCGCACTTACCCTCCTGAAAAAGAGTCTTTTTTCTACTAAAAAATCACGCATTGAAAATGTCATCTGGGCCACTACAACAGCCCTAATCTGGCTGATTCCCATCGCCATTATCTATATCGTACCCGAAACCTTTAAAATTGAAGGTTCATTCTTCCTGTATGGATATGTTTTTGCGGGACTTTTGCTTGTTCACTTTCTATTAAAGAAATTTAAATAATCACGTGTGTCGAAAAGAAAAAGGAAAATTGGAAAATGCATTGTCTTTCCTCTCACAATATGATATACTTCTACATTGTGAGTAATATAATTATTATTCCTTGCATCCCAGCATTGGGAAGCCGCACAGACCATAAGGAGGTGAAACCGATGAGAAAGTACGAAATTACGTACATTATCCGCCCAAACGTGGACGATGAGCAAAAGAAAGCTGTAAATGAGCGTTTTGCGAATATCCTGACTTCTAACGGAGCGGAAATCATCGAATCAAAAGAGTGGGGTAAGCGTCGTTTAGCTTACGAAATCAACGAATATCGTGAAGGAATTTACCATATCGTCACATTGAATTCTGCTTCTGAAGCAATCAATGAATTTGACCGATTGGCTAAAATCAGTGAAGATATCGTTCGCCACATGACAGTTCGTCTAGACGAAGATAACTAATCGTAACGATAAAAGCTACCCAATGAGAGGGCTTTTGCCTGATCGGGGAAAAAGGAGTTGATTCTGATGATGAATCGAGTCGTGCTAGTGGGTCGATTAACGAAGGATCCAGATTTGCGCTACACGCCAAGCGGTGTGGCAGTTGCAACCTTTACACTCGCTGTGAATCGTCCATTTTCGAACCAGCAGGGAGATCGTGAAGCGGATTTTATCAATTGTGTTGTTTGGCGTCGTCCAGCGGAAAACGTTGCGAACTTTTTAAAAAAGGGCAGCCTTGCCGGTGTCGACGGTCGTGTGCAGACACGAAGCTATGATAACCAAGAAGGAAAGCGTGTATATGTAACGGAAATCGTTGCAGAAAGCGTACAGTTCCTTGAACCGAAAAATGCATCTGGCGGACAGTCTGGTGGAAATTATGGAGGAGACCAGGGTTACCGCGGTAACCAGGGAAACCAAAATAATAATAACTTCGGTCAGAATCAACCTCGTGATAATAATCAGAACAACCAAAATTACACCCGGGTGGACAAGGATCCATTTTCAAATGATGGTCAGCCGATCGACATTTCAGATGATGATTTGCCATTCTAGGATGTAATCGTATAAAACCTTAAAAAGAAGGAGGGGAATCTCATGGCAGGAGGACGCAGAGGCGGACGTCGTCGTAAAAAGGTGTGTTACTTTACTTCTAACAACATCACAAGCATCGACTACAAAGACGTAGATCTTCTTAGAAAGTTTATTTCTGAGCGTGGAAAAATTTTACCACGTCGTGTAACTGGAACAAGAGCGAAATATCAGCGTATGCTGACAATCGCAGTAAAACGTTCACGTACAATGGCATTACTACCATTCGTAACAGGTGAATAAGTAGTAAATGAAAACCGTCAGATCCCCATGGATCTGGCGGTTTTTTCGCTGTGTAGTATATTTGTGTCGTAAATTAAAACAAAATAGCCGTAATTAACGATTTTTTTACTAATAAAGTTAAAAAATTCAAACATAACCGATCAACTTGTATATACGATTACAACACAGATCGGGGGATCCACATGAATCGAATCGTAAAATCTATAAAAACAAAACTGCTGGTCGTGACCACATTTGTTTTGTTCATCTCCTTTGTTTTTCTTCTGGGAGTGACCGGATGGCAGCTTCATGAAAGAACACAGAAGGATGTACTGGAACAAGCCGGGGGAATTGCAAAGGAGCTGAACAATTCCACGAATACCTTTTTAGGTCAATATGGCAGAAGCATAGGTCAGGTTGCTGCTACAGAAACGGCCTCGCAATTTGCCCGTGGTGAACAGGAAGGGGAGACGGAGTTGATTTCTCTAATGCAGGACTATTTAGACCTGTACGATGAGTCCGGTCAAATTTATGCCGCTGGAAATGACGGGAGACTGACGATCGAGCCTGATGCAGACTTGCCTGCGGATTTTGACGCCAGAACGCGCGAGTGGTATATCAATGCGATGGAGAATCAACAGGAGGTTCAATGGAGTGAACCTTATTTGGATGAGGCAACTGGAGCGTACATCATTACAGCTTCAACGGCAATAGTTTCTAATGAGGAAGTACTTGGGGTTGTAGGCGTTGATATAACATTGGCAAGCCTGTCAGAGAAAATAGAACAGTCTCAAATTAGTTATGAAGGATATCCATTTGTTTTATCATCCGAAGGAATTGCGCTTATTCACCCTTCTCTTGAGGGAGAAAGTCTGATGGATTTTGAATTTATCCAGGAAATTTACAGTGCCCAGGAGAGCAGCGGTTCTATCGTATATGAGTTAAATGGGTCAGAGAAAATGTTAGTGTACACCAGAGCAGAGGATACGGGTTGGCTGATTGGAGTTGCTTTCGAACAGGAAACCATCCTAAAAGAGTCACAAGCTGTGATCCTTATGCTTGCCTTGCTTGGACTGATCACACTGGTCCTTTCCGGTTTTGTCATGTGGTTTATTGCGGGTCGATTTACAAAACCGATCCTGCAATTACGGGAAACCGTCAGCCGAGTGGCAAAAGGAGATTTGACCGGGCGTGCTCAAGTAAGCACAAGAGATGAGCTTGGTGAGCTGGCGAATGAATTTAATACCATGGTGGATTCAATGAGCGGCATTATAAAAGTAGTCAAAGGCTCAGTGGAAGACGTAAGAAATTCTGCAGAAGGGCTGAGTGCTGTTGCAGAAGAAACCAATGCATCAGGAGAACAGGTTGCGGGAGCCGTCTCCGATATTGCAGAAGGAGCAGGTCAATCTGCTGTGGAAGCAGATGAAGCAAATAAGCAGACAGTCGGGCTTGGCAGCCAAATCAATACGATTTCAGTACAGGCTGGACACATGTCCGGGACAGCTCAAGAGGCAGGAGAAATGAATCAAAAAGGCATCAGCCAGATGAAAAAACTGCAGGAATATCATGGGACGTCTTCAGCCTTTATTCAATCAATGGAAACGGTTATACAAGGGCTTGAGGTAAAAGTACAGTCGATTGAAAAAATCATGGCCACCATTACAGATATTTCTTCTCAAACGAATCTTTTGGCGCTGAATGCATCCATTGAGGCTGCAAGAGCCGGAGAGCATGGAAAAGGATTTGCGGTCGTGGCCGAGGAAGTAAGAAAGCTTGCCGAGCAATCCGCTTCTGCGACAAATGAAGTAAAACAGACAATTGTGGCGATACAGGAGAGCTCAACTCACGCTGTATCTGAAATGGGACGTACAAAAGAAACATTCGCCCATCAATCGGAAGTGGTTGAACAAACACATGAAATGTTTAACCAGATGTCCCATGTAATGAGCAGCATGGAAGCCTCCATTTTAACGATCTATGAAGAAATCAAGGAGGTTGCACACAGTAAAGATGCCGTGAGCCGTGTGATACAGGAAATGGCCGCTATGGCCGAGGAAACAGCAGCTTCCTGTCAGCAGGTTGCAGCCTCAACAGATGAGCAGACAAGAGCGATTCAAACCGTTACAGCCTCCGCTGAACGTCTAAGTGAACTTAGTGAGGAACTGAAGGATGCGGTCAATCGCTTCCAAGTCGAATAAAGAAAGAGGCTCTTTTAACAGCTATTGTTAAAAGGGTCTTTTTCGTCTTGACTCACCTCAAAATATGACAACTGTGTAGACATCCTTTTAAATAGTTGAATGGGCGGAGGATGACAGGTAGAATTAGCTTGATACGGTTTTAATGAACGTGTACAGGGAAAAAGACTGAGGTGACCCAATGAATGATTCACTCGCCAGAAGGATAACAGAAGGGGCTGTGCTGACAGCGATTTTCGCATTGCTCGTTTCAGTGACGGTTTATTTGCCTCCTTTAGGATTAATTATCCATTTAGTATTGGTTTTTCCATATATTATTTACAGTTCCAAGTATTCATTAAAGTCTTCTCTGCTGATGGTCGCTGCAGGAATCGGTGCATCCGCAATTGTCAGTTCGGTTGCTGCGATTCCATTTGCGTTTGCATTCAGTACAGCAGGGGTGCTGATGGGATGGATGATTAAAGAAAATAAAAGCAAATTACTCATTTTAGTTTCATCCACCCTGATTTTTGTGTTTTATATACTTTTGTTTTACGTAGGTTCCATTCTTTTTCTGGGAATCAATTTAATTGATGATTTGCTTTATGCTTTGAATGAGTCCTTCCAGGGATTTATTTCTCAAAGCGAGGCAGCGGGCGTCGATGTGTCAGACTTGTCAGAGCAGTGGACGAGCTATATAGGAACGCTTGAACTGCTGATGCCAACCTGGCTTGTCGCCACTGTTGCAGTATGGACATGGCTGATTCTGCTCATTAACTTTCCGCTTGCAAAAAGATTTTCTGTCAAGGTCCCGCGTTTTAACCCTTTTCATGAACTATCTTTTCCCAAAAGTGTGATATGGTATTACTTAATCGTTTTAATAATCGCGTTGATCAGTATGCCTGATGAAGGTACCACATTTGCGTTTGCTCTGCTCAATCTGCAGGCAGGACTTGAGCTGATCATGGTTGTGCAGGGACTTTCCTTTATTCACTTCTGGGGTCATTTAAAAGGATGGGGAAGAGGAAGGCTGATTCTGTTTACGGTCATTGGCATCATGCTGAATCCATTTACCCGGATAGTAGGTATAATTGATTTAGGTTTTGACCTGCGTGAACGACTGAGATCAAACGGGAAATAACGGCAAAAAGTTTGCATATTGCGGAATTATGCCTATAATTATATCAATAATTAGGAAAATCAAGCGTACATCTCCGGTACAGCTTAACAAAATCATTTAAGCGGAATTATCCGTTTTTGGGAGCTGAAAGCATGCCAACATATTTTCAACATAGGGTAATGCGAAGATTGTTAATCGGGCTTTCGGTTTCATTAGTACTTTTAGTAGTGGCATTCGCTTTTTTCAACTGGTGGATTACATTTGTCGGGCTTCTTGTGATTGCCCCTCTGCTATGGTTCTCATTTTCCTATGAGAAACGCTTTTTTGAAGACACCGAGCAATATATTTCAACCTTGTCCTACCGCATTAAGCGGGTAGGAGAAGAAGCGCTGATGGAAATGCCTGTAGGAATTCTTTTATTTAACGATGATTTTTATGTGGAGTGGGCAAATCCCTATCTCTCTTCCTTTATTGAGGATGGACCGATGATTGGCCGTTCGTTGTATGATGTGGCAGATGTTTTGCTTCCTGTCATAAAAAGGGAAGGGAATACGGAAGAAACCGTCTCCTGGAGCGGGCGTATTTTTCGTGTCGTTCATAAGCAGGATGAGAAGCTGCTTTACTTTTTTGACGTCACCGAGCAATCCCAGGTCGAAGAGCAGTTTGAAGCAGACCGTACCGTATTGGCTGTTATTTTCCTGGACAACTACGATGAGCTGACACAGGGGATGGACGATTCGGCCCGCAGCAATATCAACAACTCCGTTACTACTCTGCTGAATGCCTGGGCTAACGAACATCATATCTACGTGAAAAGAATATCCTCTGACCGTTTTATTGCGGTGATGAATGAAAACATTTTGCGTGAGCTAGAGCAGGAAAAATTTACGATTTTAGATTCCATCCGTGAAATGACGTCCAAACAAAATGTTCCGTTAACCCTGAGCATTGGGATAGGCTCTGGCGCCGAGAGCTTGCCTGAGCTTGGACTTCAGGCGCAATCAAGCCTTGACCTTGCCCTTGGAAGGGGAGGCGACCAGGTGGCCATTAAACAGCAAAATGGCAAGGTTAAATTCTTCGGAGGGAAAACAAACCCGATGGAAAAGCGCACCCGGGTGAGGGCACGCGTAATTTCCCACGCGCTTCGTGAACTGATCCTCGGCAGCGACCAGGTCATTGTGATGGGCCATAAACGACCCGACATGGATGCAATCGGCGCGTCGATCGGCATTCGGAAAATAGCCCAAATGAATGATCGTGAGGGCTATGTAGCTGTGGATTTTTCACAAATCGACAGCGGGGTGAAACGGTTAATGGATGAGATCAAAGGAAAACCTGATCTCTTTTCTCATATGATTACTCCGGAAGAAGCTCTTGAAATGGCAACAGAAGATACGCTTCTTGTCATTGTTGACACACATAAGCCAAGTCTCGTCATTGAAGAACGGCTGCTGAATAAAGTGGAGAAAGTGGTCGTCATTGACCATCATAGACGCGGAGAAGAGTTTATACAAAATCCTCTGCTGGTTTATATGGAGCCATACGCTTCCTCCACCGCCGAGCTTGTTACGGAGCTTCTTGATTATCAGCCGAAGCACGAAAAAATCACCATGCTTGAGGCAACGGCATTGCTTGCCGGAATTATCGTTGATACAAAAAGCTTTACGCTCCGGACAGGTTCAAGAACATTTGATGCAGCCTCATACCTGAGAACGCTTGGAGCAGATACGGTACTTGTGCAGCAATTTTTGAGAGAAGATGTGACTACTTATGTAGAGCGGGCAAAATTAGTGGAAACCGTCGAATTCTTTAAGCATGGCATGGCCATTGCCACAGGAGAAGAAGACCGGGTCCACGACTCTGTCATCATTGCTCAGGCAGCGGATACACTGCTGTCCATGGAGGATGTAGCAGCATCATTTGTCGTGGCGATGAGAGAAGAAAATGTGGTGGGAATCTCCGCCAGATCACTCGGTACCGTGAACGTACAACTGATCATGGAGAGGCTTGAAGGCGGCGGACATTTAACCAACGCAGCAACACAGCTGTATGACATCACCATTGATGAAGCCGTTGAGCGATTAAAAACGGCCATTAACGAACATATTGAAGGGAGTTCTGAAGAATGAAAGTTATTTTCTTGAAGGATGTAAAAGGAAAAGGAAAAAAAGGCGAAGTGAAAAACGTGGCGGATGGCTACGCACATAACTATCTGCTTAAAAATAAGCTTGCCGTTGAAGCAAATGCAGGCAATGTGAACCAGCTGGATGCTCAGAAAAAGAAACAGGAAAAGGCTCAGGAAGAAGAGCTTCAGCAGGCTGAAGAATTGAAAGAAACACTTGAAAAGCTGACAGTTGAACTAACTGCAAAATCCGGTGAAGGCGGTCGTTTATTCGGTTCGATCACCTCAAAACAAATAGCGGAAGAGCTTAAAAAGAGTCATCAAATCAAGATTGATAAACGTAAAATCGAAATGAATGATGCCATTCGCGCACTTGGCTTTACCAATGTCCCGGTTAAAGTGCATAACGATGTGACGGCAACACTTAAAGTACATGTTGCAGAGGAAAAATAAGGAGACCTCACGAAAAAGGTCGAATTCATGCTATACTAAGAAAAAATGTGATCAGGTCTGATCACATTTTTTTTGATCAAAACCCTTTTAAAAACAGAGGGAGGGGACAGAAAAAGATGAATGAACAATATGCGGATCGCATTCCGCCTCAAAATATAGAAGCAGAGCAAGCAGTCATTGGAGCCATTTTTCTTGAGCCTCAGGTGCTGATTTCTGCTGCAGAAATTTTAATGCCCGAGGATTTTTACAGAAGCTCTCATCAAAAAATCTTTGAAGTGATGATGAGTTTAAGTGATAAGGGAAAAGCCATCGATTTAATCACCGTAACAGAGGAGCTTTCTGCTGCAAAGGAGCTTGAAGATGTAGGAGGAGTTTCCTATTTAAGCGATGTAGCAGCCTCTGTGCCGACAGCAGCGAATCTTGAATACTACGCCCGTATAGTGGAAGAAAAATCGCTCCTGAGACGCCTGATCCGTACAGCGACCACCATCGCCCAGGACGGGTACGCAAGAGAAGATGAAGTGGAAAATCTTCTTGGTGAAGCTGAACGCAGCATCATGGAGGTTGCGAACCGGAAAAATACGAGCGCGTTTCATTCCATGAAGGATGTACTGGTCAGAACCTATGACAATATCGAGATCCTTAACAGCCAAAAAGGGGATGTAACCGGAATTGCTACAGGCTTTAACGAGCTTGACCGCATGACAGCCGGGTTTCAGCGCAATGATTTGATTATCGTAGCAGCGCGTCCATCTGTTGGTAAAACTGCCTTCGCGCTGAATATTGCGCAAAACGTAGCCACTAAAACGGGAGAAAACGTAGCCATTTTCAGTCTTGAGATGGGCGCTGAGCAGCTTGTTATGCGTATGCTTTGTGCAGAAGGAAATATTAACGCACAAAACCTGCGGACAGGTGCGCTTACGGATGAAGACTGGCGCAAGCTCACCATGGCAATGGGATCTCTGTCGAATGCAGGGATTTACATTGATGATACGCCAGGTGTGCGCGTACAGGATATTCGTGCAAAATGCCGCCGTTTAAAACAAGAGCACGGGCTGGGCATGATTTTAATTGACTATATGCAGTTAATTCACGGAAACGGCAAACCGGGAGAAAATCGTCAGCAGGAGGTTTCTGAAATCTCCCGTTCCTTAAAAGGATTGGCCAGGGAACTCGAAGTGCCGGTAATCGCACTCTCCCAGCTTTCCCGTGGAGTAGAAACACGTCAGGACAAACGCCCCATGATGTCCGATCTTCGTGAATCAGGAAGTATTGAGCAGGATGCGGATATCGTTGCCTTCCTTTACCGGGACGATTACTATGACAAAGAAAGTGAAAATCAAAACACCATTGAAATCATCATAGCCAAGCAGCGTAACGGCCCAGTTGGCACGGTTTCTCTTGCTTTTATTAAAGAATACAACAAATTCGTCAACCTTGAACGAAGGCTGGATGATTCCGGTTTACCAGCGTAAAGGGGCCAGGCCCCTTTAACGGTTTAAAGCATCACCTAAAAGTAGATTACACGAATATATAGAACCATTTCTTCATTATTGTTCGTCTTTTTATTGACGTGACGA
This sequence comes from Jeotgalibacillus sp. ET6, assembly GCF_029667115.1. Lineage (GTDB taxonomy): Bacteria > Bacillota > Bacilli > Bacillales > Jeotgalibacillaceae > Jeotgalibacillus. The sequence goes on from NZ_JARUIU010000015.1 coordinate 37,817, forward strand.
TGAGAGATTGGTACACTGATCTTGTTTGAAAAAAAGGGTGCAAGCAGCCTATCGGAGGTGCATTTCATGTCTTCAGTCGTCGTAGTAGGTACACAATGGGGAGATGAAGGGAAAGGAAAGATTACGGACTTTCTCTCAGAGCATGCAGAAGTAATTGCGCGTTACCAGGGCGGTAACAATGCAGGACATACGATTAAATTTGGCGGGGAAACATACAAGCTTCATTTAATCCCATCAGGTATTTTTTATAAGGATAAGATTTCTGTGATCGGCAACGGAATGGTCGTTGATCCTAAAGCACTTGTGACGGAGTTAAAGTATTTACATGATCGCGGAGTATCAACGGATAACCTTCGCATTAGCAATCGTGCACATGTGATTTTGCCTTACCACTTAAAGCAGGATGAAGTGGAAGAAGAGCGTAAAGGCGCCAACAAAATCGGCACGACGAAAAAAGGAATCGGCCCGGCTTACATGGATAAAGCAGCGCGCATGGGAATTCGCATGGCGGATCTTTTAGACCGTGAAGCATTTGAAGAAAAATTAACGCACAATCTTGAAGAAAAAAATCGTATGCTTGAACGTTTTTATGAAGTTGAGGGTTTCAAGCTTGAAGACATTTTTGAAGAGTATTATGAATATGGCCAGCAAGTAGCTAAATACGTCTGCGATACGTCTGTTGTGTTAAATGACGCATTAGACGAAGCTCGCCGTGTCCTTTTTGAAGGGGCGCAGGGAGTCATGCTTGATATCGATCAGGGTACATATCCATATGTGACCTCATCCAATCCTGTGGCAGGGGGAGTAACGATCGGTTCTGGAGTAGGCCCTACCAAGATCAGCCATGTTGTGGGCGTGTCGAAAGCCTATACTACACGTGTAGGGGATGGACCATTTCCAACAGAACTGAACGATGAAATCGGCAACAAAATTCGTGAGGTGGGCCGCGAATACGGTACAACGACCGGACGCCCGCGCCGCGTTGGCTGGTTTGACAGTGTCGTGGTGCGCCATGCACGCCGTGTAAGTGGATTAACGGATCTATCCATTAATTCCATTGATGTATTAACGGGTATTCCAACATTGAAAATTTGTACCGCTTACCGTTTAGGCGATGATATTATTACAGAGTACCCTGCCAACCTTCGCACATTGGCGAAATGTGAGCCAATTTATGAAGAACTGCCGGGCTGGGAAGAAGACATCACAGGTGTCCGCTCATTGGATGAGCTTCCTGATAATGCACGCCACTATTTAGAGCGTGTTTCCCAATTAACAGGGATTCCGCTGTCCATCTTTTCAGTGGGACCTGACCGCACGCAAACCAACGTGATTAAAAGCGTCTGGCGCCTGCAATAAGACAAAAGATCAGTGCCTGTATGAAGGCACTGATCTTTTTTATATTCTCACCGCATTTGTCCAGGTGTCCATTGCCTGTTTCACGGTAGAATAGGTTTTTAAGCCAGAAAATGAAATACCGCTCAAGACAATACTCTGGGCCAATTCAGGTCTTAATCCTGTTATATTGACTTGAATACCGAGCAAATCAAGGACACTCGTAATCGTAAAGATATGCGCAGCCACCTCTGTGTCGATTTTATGAATCCCTGAAAAGTCGATGATCAAACAATCGATGTTCAACGAACTGATTTTAGGCACGGCTTTTGTCATAATTTGCTCGGCCCGGTCCTGGTCAATGGAGCCGACTAACGGCAAAATGGCAATGTCATGCTGGAGCGGGACAACGGGAGCGGCCAGTTCAATAATTTCTTTTCTATTTTGATGGTTGATTTCATTTTTATACCGTTCGTATTCTAAAATGGACTGAGCTAATCGTGTATCAAGAAGGTAATGGAGGCGGTTTACGACTTCAAGTGTTTCTTCTGTAGATAGGTCATGCATGAAGCAGATTGCTGTTACTTTCTTACTGAAATATAAGCGGTTTTCAGCAAAGGGTTTTACCAGGCTGGACAGTTGGTCATAGATGATTTGCTGATTTTCACTGAACTCTTTATTCCACGTTTTGAATTTTTCCAGCATGATTTTTTCATTTTCTTCTAAGATCGCTTCTGCGAAAAAAATAAAAAAGGATTGCTGCATGGTTCTTGCTTTCATAATCAATACTTCTGGAATATTGACCGTTACTTGTCTTAAGCTAAACTCTACTAATTCTTCAGCAAGCACTGTTGCATGATTGGCAAAATAGTCTGCCACATTGTTGAGCTTACTCATCTATACTGTCTCCTCTGTTTTTTATCATATGTATCTACTTCATAGTATACTTCGTAAGGATTTAAATAAGCTACAAAAAATATAAGGGTTATTATGTTAATTTATTTAAATAGAATTTATTTAAATAAATTAACATAATAGGGAATAAATTAATGAATCGCCCTCTTTTTGAATCGTCCGCCTCGAACCTCTGCAATACTGCCGACTGCAAGAAAAGCAGCTGGGTCAATGTCTTCTACAATCCCTTTCAGTTTTGCTTCTTCTAATCGGGTGATCACGCAAAAAATCACTTTCTTTCCATCGCCCGTATAGGCGCCTTCTCCATTCAGATAGGTGACACCACGCCCGAGACGGTCAATAATCGCCTGACCGATTTCTTCATAATAATCACTGATAATCCATGCGGATTTTGATTCATCGATCCCCTGAATGACAATATCAATGGTTTTAAAAGCAATAAAGTAGGTCATAGCTGAGTACATCGCACGGTCCCATTCAAAAACAAAGCCTGCCACGATGAAAATAAAGAAGTTAAAAAACATAATTATTTCTCCAACGGAAAACGGACTGTTTTTATTAAAAAGAATAGCCAGAATCTCCGTCCCATCCAGAGAGCCTCCGTATCGAATGACAACTCCGACACCCATTCCAAGAATGATTCCGCCAAAGACGGTGGCGAGCAGAAGATCATCGGTAAAAACAGGAACGGAATGCAGAAAAAATGTGCCTAGTGACAATACGCTGATCCCGAGTAAGGTGGAAAGGGCAAATGTTTTTCCGATCTGTTTGTAACCAATAAAGAAAAAAGGAATATTTAAAACAAAAATAAACACGCCCAGTTTCCATCCGGTTAAGTAGGAAAGAATGATGGAAATTCCGACAATGCCCCCATCGAGCACCTGGTTTGGGACAAGAAACAATTCCAGGCCGATCGCCATCAAGAGAGCACCAAGAATAATAAAAGTAGATCGTTTAAAAATAGATTGATAGGAAAGTGTTTTATGCTGATTTCGCCGGGGAGAAGGAGCGGGAGGCTTTTGAAATAATGGACTCTTTGCCAATGGACATTCCTCCTTAAAGTGGTATCTATTAGTATATAGGAAAACAGGCAAGATAGAAGAATGGACTGACCACTTTTTCCTTTCTTTTATAAAAAAAAGACGAAGTTCACTACTCCGTCTTGTAAATCGCTTTTAGTTTTTCAAATGTTGAATCGTGGCAGATCACATATAATGTATCGTCTTCCTTCAGTTTTTTCTGAATGGCCTGCCGAAAATCCATGTCTTCATTCACCGCAATTAACACGGCCCCATCATCGAGCAAACGTTGAGAAGCATCCCGGTACGTTTTCCAGCTGGATTTGGATTTTAGGACATGGATATTGTTGCCGAATTTTTTGCTTAACAGCTGTCGGAAAATGGTCGTGGTACCTGGCTGCAGCGTGGCTTTTGCCATCAGAAGAGACACCGAGTCATCAGATAAAATAAAATCGTCCACCCGAATGTGATTAAATTTTGAGATGTGTCTTTCTTCACTGACTTCCACAACGGTTTGAATATCCTGGTTATGCTGAAGAGATAAAGCTTCTACTGCAGAAGCAATCAGCAGACTTTTCCCATCACGCAAAACCGTTTCATCGATTTTCGGATCGGAAAAAATAGCCACTCGTCTGGCTTCTAAGACATTGCTTTTAACGAGTGTTTTTTCGTCTGTTGGATCTCCGCTGATAAAATGAATGTGATCGTGCGCAATCGGTGTTTCAGGTAAATCATCAATCAGGACGATCGAAGCCTTAGGGTCGTGATTAAAAATTTCCTTTATTGCCTGTTCTGTTTTTTTCGACCAGCCGATGTAAATAAAATGCCCCGATTTCTTATACACAAGGCGTCCCTCCTTTTTCAAGCGTTGATAGGTGCTTGCTGCTTCGACGATCTTTCCGATGAGCACCCCGATCAAACCGATGCCAAAAATGAAAAGAATGATTCCGACTAAACGGCCGGGAATGGTAACAGGAAAAAAATCGCCATATCCGACCGTCGTAACCGTCGTCATGGTCCACCAAAAGCTGTCAAACATTGTTGGAAATGTTTCCGGTTCAATAATATGTACAGAAACAGTGCCGAATAAGATAATAAGAGCAGACAAAATGGATATCACCCGAAAGTCCATTTCGGATAGCTGTTTCCAAAGTCGGAAAAGAATGGCCATGCAGATCCCTCCAGTTCTAAACAAATATCATGTTTAAGTATATCGGATTGCAGTGACAAATGGATTGAAATACTCAAATTTCTGGCAATTAGTTTGAAGAACTTTCGTTTCCTTGAAAGAGCGGTGAAGCTGAGTAATTAAAAAATAAAAAAGTTTTTTTAAAAAAACATTGTTTTTATAAAATTGGTTATGGTATATTTAGATTCGTTGTTAAGAAGTTGTAACAAACGGCCCGTTGGTCAAGCGGTTAAGACACCGCCCTTTCACGGCGGTAACACGGGTTCGAATCCCGTACGGGTCACCAT
>NZ_JARUIU010000160.1 GCF_029667115.1 Jeotgalibacillus sp. ET6
GTTGAGTATCAAATGGAAGGAATAAATCAAATACAGGTAAACTCCAATGTGGGACTGGCGTTTGCTGCGGGACTGCGGGCGATTTTGCGTCAGGATCCCAATATCATCATGGTGGGAGAAATCCGGGATCAGGAAACAGCAGAGGTTGCGATACGTGCTTCCTTAACCGGGCATCTCGTGCTGTCGACCTGGTTTGTTCGTTCCTTTTTAATCTCTAAATCAACTGGGGAAGAAATAAAGGATATGGAAGAAATCTA
>NZ_JARUIU010000161.1 GCF_029667115.1 Jeotgalibacillus sp. ET6
GACAACATTCAGAAGTGACAGATCAGGATGCCAATGTGCATCAAGGCGTCATAGCCGCGTTAAAAGCACGGGCTCTGCAAAGTCAGGGGATAAAGAAGTATCAAACTAGCTTGGAAATTACTATTATCTTATGTATGCAGATGTAGTCTTTGATCACCCGGAGGTAAAAGCAGATCTGAAAATCTGTGGTAAGTGGTATGTGCAACGTTTGACCTTGGATGGCTTCCGATTAGATGCAGTTAACCATTTTAAACATG
>NZ_JARUIU010000162.1 GCF_029667115.1 Jeotgalibacillus sp. ET6
TTATTTTGGTTTTTAAATAATGGTATCACGTTTCGTGTGCTCCCCTGAACTTTTCCAACGCGCACAGATGAAATTGGGGTGTTCCTGATGGTTTTGTTGTGCTGATTTTAAAGCTCGGCATTTGTTTTGTTAACTCCCTTGACGCTGGTGGGGTTAACCGTTTTATCCGTAGAGACTATAACAATTTTTTCTGCCCCTCTTTCATGAGCGCACTCCGCCATTATCCGTGTGCAAAATAATTTTTTTTTATTGGCTAC
>NZ_JARUIU010000163.1 GCF_029667115.1 Jeotgalibacillus sp. ET6
ATGCTGAATTGGAAGAGCGAGAACATCATAATGGTTTCTATTATTATTCGGGTTCACCGATTTTCTTCATCGGAATCATGGACAAAGGAATCGTGTCGCTGCTGTCATAATCAGGTTATTTGAACTCAATTTATGTAAAAAAAGAAAAATGAGCTTGAGACATAAATGTCTCAAGCTTCCTTTCACCGTAAAACAAACGAAACGAATATCAATCTTTTTTCTCTTTTATCAATGACGAATCGTCTATCTTCAAGTA
>NZ_JARUIU010000164.1 GCF_029667115.1 Jeotgalibacillus sp. ET6
TGTTTGTGTGCTTATGGCTGCAATCTTCAAGCTTACTGAATTAAAACAAAATATCGGTCCATATTTTAACAGCGGTTGCTAATATTAAGACTAAAAGAATCGTATAAAACCGCCATTTACTATCATGATGAAGAGCAGAAAAAAATCGCGCTGTCTTCAAGGCAGAGAAATGAAGCTTGACATAACCGTGTTCGTCATTTCATAACGATTTGCTTGGCTGCGTCACGCTGATAGTAACATCAACTGTAGCTGAAAT
>NZ_JARUIU010000165.1 GCF_029667115.1 Jeotgalibacillus sp. ET6
GTCATGATCGGTTCAGTTGCTTCCGTAGATGTAGTTTGGCTATTCTCTGATGTGATGAATGGCTTGATGACATTCCCTAACTTAATTGGTCTTCTTGGACTCTCAGGTGTAGTCGTTTATGAAACAAAGCAGATTCAAAATAAAATAAAAGAAGAGAAAGCAGAGAAACGCAAAACTGCTTAAAATATTTTCAGTTCTTATTGTCAGATCGATTAAATCATGGAAAGATGAAGATGACGGATCGAAGGGACTGTAG
>NZ_JARUIU010000166.1 GCF_029667115.1 Jeotgalibacillus sp. ET6
TGAAGATTTAGGTAAATTATGTATCGAATTAACAAAAGCATCGATAATATATCAGTTCGGTCAAAACATTGAAAATAAAAGGATACCACTTCTTCATCATTTGAAAATTCTTTGTAAAAGGATACTTGATCGTTACATTTTGTCAGCTCGCTTCCAAGCTCTTTAATTTTTTCCTGAAGCTGCTCTTCTGTATACAATACTTCTTCAAGAATCTGCTGAAGCTCATAACTATATTTTTGTGCGAAAAATCCCAAT
>NZ_JARUIU010000167.1 GCF_029667115.1 Jeotgalibacillus sp. ET6
GGGCATCACGTTGAAGAAGCGGCACCAGATCTGAATGGAAAAGAACTTATGCAGCAGTACTATTATCTTACTTGCCCAAAGCATTTATTTATTTATTGATGCAAGCTCCCGAAGAAGTTGCAGATCAAAAAAAGGTATTTTAAAAAATGCGTTCACACTAAAAGAAGGTATCCGGAGTTTCTCGCAGAACTATATTGCTGGACAGGAAATAAACGGAGAAAAAGACATAAATAAAATGATCGCTTTTATTAAAGA
>NZ_JARUIU010000168.1 GCF_029667115.1 Jeotgalibacillus sp. ET6
TGCGGAGCTGAGGCTTACTTGCTTAAGCCGATTGATGAAGATGAGCTGATTGAGAAGCTTATCGCCATTCAGTCGAAATATGTTGAAACGATGACATCCATGTAACAATCCACAGAGTTACCCACAAATCGCACAGCCGCTGTTCAGGGATTTCGTCCAGGCAACCCTTAAACAATAATTATCATTCGTTTCAATTGCAATCATTTAGCATTCTCTCCTTTTAAAAAGCTGAGTCGCAATACCGATTAAGGCAGC
>NZ_JARUIU010000169.1 GCF_029667115.1 Jeotgalibacillus sp. ET6
TCAACTAATTTCCCCCTTAATTCTTTTAGTACTGACTTCTAAAAAGGATGCATCAAAATATAAACGCTGAAGGACAATGAAAATAAACAGGATATATTGCCGGTGACTTTTAACATTGACACACTCTCTCAGGAATTCACAATGCTGAACGGAGTAAAAATCCGCAATATCTACATAGATCGCGAACTCATAACTTCAGCCTTTTAGCAGGCTTGGCAAGCGCTCGTAACAGGACGTTTAGCAGGAACAGGGTG
>NZ_JARUIU010000016.1 GCF_029667115.1 Jeotgalibacillus sp. ET6
TGATAAAGCTCATTGTGTTTCTTGTAATTCTTGTACTAACGTTGACGTTTTTGGTTGTTTAGTTTTCAAGGTTCAAGGTGTTTCGTTCGCGCTGTTCTCTCAAGCGACTTTATTATCATACCATTCTTCTGATATGTTTGTAAACACTTTTTTAAAATTTCTTGATTACTTGGCTAATCCTTTAAAAAAAGAAAACAAAAAGACCTTCATAATCTATTTTTTTAGCCGCTCCAAAATGAGAGCTTTATTAATTTACCACACCCCCTTAATCTTCGTCAATGTTTTGGTAGTAGATTTATTATAAACTATTATTCAGAATATTGCAACTTAATTTTTACTATTATTATATATTCCTTGTTTTTAAACACCTCTTCCTGTTTGGAGAGCTGTTATATAGAAAAGAAAGGGAAAAGCTGATCTGTAAAAGGGAGCAAATTCACTAACTACTTATAAGTGCTGACAAAAGAAACTGGAATATTAAAAAGAGCCTGAGACAAAATGTCTCAAGCTCTACGACCGGTTCGCTGCGCTTCAGGTGGACGCTTTCCGCAGGGACGGCGCTGAGCCTTTCCAGGACGTTGCCCTGTAAAGTCTCAGCTTGCCGTCGTCTCCTGCTGGAGTCGCCACCTTCCGCTCCGCTCACCTCTTACTAGTAATTATTACTGTCTCTTTTTTAAGCTTTTTAGAGTTTTGTCCCAACTCTTCGAATGGCTTCTTCACTATTACGATTGCCAGGCATATTAATAAATTGAACGAATGGGATTTCTTTGGAGATAAACAGTTTCTTCCCACTCCCGAAACAATTTTTAATCGCTGGTCTCAACCAAGAATCCAGCTTCCTTTTACTAATGACTAATTGATTTCAATAATATCAGCATCACCTTTGCTGACATTCTCTTTAACTACCTTTACTTCTTCCCCATTGATGAGGTTTGTAAAAATAATAGGAGTCATTATGGAAGGAACTTTGGCTTTTACTGCTTCGAGATCTACAGTCAGCAGCAGATCTCCTGCTTTTACTATGTCTCCTTCACTTACATGTGTGTTAAACCCTTCACCATTTAATTTGACCGTGTCAATCCCAAAATGGATCAGGACTTCTCTTCCGCTGTCTGATTCCAAACCAATTGCATGCTTTGTAGGCGATACATTGACAATCTTTCCATCTACAGGTGAATATACTTCACCCTCGGATGGAATGATGGCAAAGCCGTCTCCCATCATTTTACCGGAGAACACTTGATCTGGCACTTCTGTAATAGCGACCGCGCGCCCAGTTAATGGAGAAACAAATGCATGAGATTTCTCTTCATTTTGTATAGCAGATGGAGCGGTTTGTTCAATTTCCTTTTCCACTTCTTCAGAAGGGTTCACTTTAGCAGGCCTTGGTGATTTTCCTTCTATTATATCCTTCATCTGATGCTTCAAGCTGTCTGAACGTGGACCGAAGATTGCTTGAACATTGTTTCCTACTTCAAGGACACCTGCTGCCCCTAATCTTTTTAATTCTTTTTTATCCACTTGTGAAGGTTCATTCACTTGAATTCGTAGTCTTGTAATGCAGGCATCCAGATTTGAAATATTGGCTGATCCGCCGAACGCCTCTAAAATGTCATAAGGCAAATCCGATTTGGATGACGGTGATCTTTTCTCTCCTTCTCCGTCTTCATCCACTTCTCTACCCGGTGTTGCAAGATTAAATTTACGAATAGCAAACCTGAAACCAAAGTAGTAGATAACAGCGAATACCGCTCCGACTGGAAGAACAAGCCACCAGTTTGTTTGAGGATTAAGCGTTCCAAATAGAAGAAAATCGATCAATCCCCCGGAAAACGTCATTCCGATTTTCACATCCAAAAGATGCATCGTTAAGAACGACAGTCCCGCAAAAAGAGCATGAACAGCAAATAGAATAGGAGCTACAAATAAAAAGGCAAATTCAATTGGCTCTGTAATCCCAGTTAAGAAAGAAGTCAATGCAGCTGAACCCATGATGCCGGCTACTAGCTTTTTCTTTTCTTTACGTGCTTCATGGTAAATCGCGAGTGCTGCAGCAGGAAGTCCAAACATCATGAAAGGATATTTTCCTGCCATAAATGTACCTGCTGTTAAATCCTGTACATTGTCTTTAATTTGAGCCTGGAAAATGTAATTATCTCCCCTGATGGTTTCCCCAGCATTATTCACGTAGGATCCGAATTCAAACCAAAATGGGGTATAGAAAATATGATGAAGCCCAAAAGGGATCAATGCTCGTTCGATGACGCCGAAAATAAAGGCCGACAACGCCATATTGACGCTCAATAAACTATTCGAAAAGTAGTTTAATGCATCCTGGACAGTTGGCCATACAATCAACATTAGAAGTCCCAAAATGACAGCTGAACCAGCCGTAGCGATTGGAACAAATCTTTTTCCTGCAAAAAATCCGAGATACGTGGGTAATTCAATATCGAAAAATCGGTTATACATATAAGCGGCAAGTGAGCCTACAATAATCCCGCCGAATACCCCGCTCTGCAATGTGGGAATACCTAGGACCAGCGCGTTGGCAGGATCCACACTATCACCGGTAACCTGCTGAATATCAAGACCCAGAACAGTCCCCATAGTAGCATTCATAATAAGATAACCAATAATAGCAGCAATCCCTGCTACTCCGTCTCCTCCAGCAAGACCGATCGCGACTCCAACAGCGAACAGCAGCGGAAGGTTATCAAATACAATTCCTCCCGACTCTTCCATTACACTTGCGACCATTTCAATCCACCCGGCAGTTAGAAAAGGGGCGATATTAATCAAGGTATCATTTTGCAAAGCATTACCAAACGCAAGCAATAATCCGGCAGCCGGAAGTATTGCCACAGGAAGCATCAACGCCTTCCCGATTTTTTGCAAAGAACCAAATAGTTTTTTAAACATAAGGATCCTCCTAAATAGTATTTGTGCTGATTAAGAGAAGGCAAACAAAAAAGACATGAGCAGAGAAGTTCACGAAAATTAGACAAGTGCCAGGCACCTATCCCAATTCGTGTTCTTCTTTACTCATGCCTGATCGAATCAGTAACACGTAAAGAATAGTATACGATTATTTCATTTTGTTTTGAATTCGCTGCAAATGCATCGTCAGATAAACTGCTTCTGCATCATAAACAGGTTGTTTTAGTGTTTGCTGCATAATCTTAATCAGCTTCCACGAGAGATTATAGCATATGGGGTATTCAGATTTCAACAAAGAGGCTATTTTTTCCGGCTCTTCTACTTTTTCTCCCCTCAGCACCCTTTCAATGGTGTATCTTATATGTCGGACCAGCCGCATATAATCAATACTTTCACGATCAATTTTCACTTCAAATTGCTGTTCAATGATTTGAATCAATTTGCCGATCATTTGAGAGTGCGTATTAATTTCATGAATATCGCGGTTGACCATTGCACTGTGGATATGAAGTGCGATAAAACCGACCTCTCCTTCAGGAAGATAGATATGAGCACGCTCATTAAAGAGCTTTACGACTTCCTTGGCAATTTCATATTCATAAGGGTACAACGCCTTTGTTTCAAGTAAAAATGGATTAGATATTGCCATTCCCCTCATTAAACGATTTACCGCGAATACGAGATGGTCCGTGAGTGCCACATGAATATGTTCATTCAAAAAACCTTCTGTTCTCTCCCGGATCAGTTCGATAGAGGAGATAATCACTTTCAGCAAATCTTCCTTTATATATGGAAGTAATTTTTTAAATTGCTCCTGCTCAGACTGATCTCGGAGAACAAATAGTTTTTCTACTTCAGATTGTTTAATTAAAGCGTCAACCTGACGTTTAAACCCAATTCCTTTTCCAATCAAAACAACTTCTGCTTCCTGTGCACTCTGAGCAATCAGAACATTATTATTAAGTATTTTCTTTATTTTAAACGCCATCGCGCGGTCACTTCCCATAAAATAAATGATTTTCTGAAATTCCGGAATTGCAGACGACAGTCATTCACGATCAATCTCAGATCATTAAAAAAGAAGCCGAACTCGGCTTCTTTTTTAGCTTATTATGAAAGGAACAGGAAGTAAAGAATAAAGATTATAAATAATCCATACATAATTGGATGAATTTGTTTGCCTTTTCCGCTCACGATCATTGTGATTGGGTAGAAAATGAATCCGATAGCAATACCGGTTGCAATGCTGTAAGTTAACGGCATCGTAATAATCGTTAGAAATGCAGGAACAGCAATTTCAAATCTCGTCCAGTCAATTTTCCCGAGTGCTGCAACCATCAGTACTCCCACAATTATTAAAGCAGGCGCAGTAACAGCACTTGTGATTACTTCTAATAGCGGAAAAAAGAAAATAGATAAAACGAACAGAGCTGCTGTAACCACTGATGCAAAACCAGATCGGGCGCCTGCTGCCACACCTGAAGAGGACTCAATGTAAGAAGTGGTTGTAGATGTCCCCAGTACCGCACCAAAAACGGTTGCAGTCGAATCTGCAAATAAAGCACGATTCGCACGAGGCAGCTTGTTATCTTTCATCAAGCCCGCCTGATTCGTAACAGCAACCAGTGTACCTGCTGTATCAAAGAAATCGACGAAAAGAAAAGTCAGTACAACGACCAGTATTTGCAGCGTAAACAGCTCACCCGGAGAAGAAAAAATCGGTTCAAGCGCTGCGCCAAATGTAGGTGCAAGACTTGGAGCAGGTTCTATTATTCCACTAGGAGTATTAATTAATCCTACTGTCCATCCGACGATCGCGGTAATGACTAGCCCAAAGAAAATACCGCCTTTAATTTTGCGGGTCATTAATATAACCGTAATAAAAATCCCAAAAACTGCAAGAAGAGTACTGCCCTGCGTAAGGTCGCCTAAAGCGACCATTGTATTATCATCGCCAACAATAATCCCTGCATTCTGCATTCCTATAAATGTAATAAAAAGTCCGATTCCGGCTCCGACTGCAAATTTCAGCTCTGCAGGAATAGCGTTGATTATTTTTTCTCTGACACCGGTTAAAGTTAGTACCATAAAAATAAGTCCTGATAATAAAACACCTGTTAGGGCTGTCTCCCAGGGGATTCCTTGAGTAAGGACGACGGAGTAGGCAAAAAATGCATTCAGCCCCATCCCCGGAGCAAGAGCAATTGGATATTTAGCAATAACACCCATTACAAGTGAGCCGATTGCAGCTGCCAGAGCTGTAGCCACAAACACTGCCCCATAATCCATGCGGAGAGCATCCGGAAGCCCCTCTACATCCATTAATGTAAGAGTAATAGGATTAACTACAAGAATGTACGCCATGGCAAGAAATGTAGTCAGACCACCTATAAACTCCTGTCTGTAGCTTGTTCCCAGTTCTTCAAATTGAAAATACTTCTTCATGTTTCTTTTCCCTCCAGCTTACGTTCTAGCCGTATAACGAAAAAAGCCCCCAAACGATAGTGTCGTTTAGAGGCTGACTGTGTCGATAAGAATAATGAGCTTGCAGCAGCAAGTTGAATGCTCTGCATGGCTTATTCAATACCTCGTAGTCAAGCCATTTACGGTGGCTTGGTAGAAACTTTCGGGCCATATTCCCGATGTTATACGACGAATGCTATTTGATTAATATACATTTATTGTAGCAACCTTCATAGAAAAGGTCAATATAAAATACGAACATTATAAACATTAAATGTTGTTAATATTCGCCTATTCCCATTCGATTGTGGAAGGCGGCTTGCTCGTCACATCATAGAGAACCCGGTTGATTGAATTGACCTCGTTGACAAGACGCACTGAGATTTTCTCCAGTACATCCCACGGAATACGCGCCCAGTCTGATGTCATTCCGTCGATGGAAGTAACAGCGCGAATGCCGATCGCATAATCATACGTTCGTGCATCTCCCATTACGCCTACACTTCTAATGTCAGGCAGCACCGTAAAGTATTGCCAGATATCGCGGTCAAGACCTGCTTTTTTAATTTCTTCCCGCAGAATCCAATCTGATTCACGCACAATTTCAAGCTTTTCATCGGAAATCTCGCCAAGCACCCGGATCCCAAGACCAGGACCTGGGAATGGCTGACGCCACACGATGTCATCCGGAATTCCAAGCTCACTTCCAAGCACCCTGACTTCATCCTTAAACAATGTATTTAACGGCTCGATTAGGGAAAATTCCATATCCTCAGGCAAGCCGCCTACATTGTGGTGGGATTTGATCGTTTGAGCAGTAGCTGTTCCGCTTTCAATGATGTCAGTATACAGCGTGCCCTGTGCAAGGAAATCAAAGCCGTCGAGTTTTTTGGCTTCATCGTCAAATACATAAATAAACTCATTACCGATAATTTTTCGTTTTTGTTCAGGATCTGATACCCCTTTGAGCTTGGAAAGAAAACGCTCCTGCGCATCAATTTTGATCACGTTCATGTTAAATCCATCAGCGAAGGTCTTCATTACGCTGTCCGCTTCCCCTTTTCGAAGAAGGCCGTGATCGACAAACATACAGGTTAACTGATCTCCAATCGCTTTATGAATCAGCACCGCTACAACGGATGAATCTACACCACCGCTTAGCGCACATAGGACTTTGCGGTCTCCTACTTCATTGCGGATTTTTTCGATTTCGATTTCAATGTAATTTTCCATCGACCATTCGCCTTTACAGCCGCATGCATCAAAAACAAAGTTTTTCAGCATGTCATTGCCATAAACGGAGTGGCGTACTTCAGGGTGGAACTGAACGGCAAACATCTTCTTGTCTTCATTGCTGATTGAAGCAATGGGACAAGAGGCATTGGTTGCAACAACATCAAATGATTCAGGTGCTTCCACTACCAAATCGCCATGGCTCATCCATACAAGCTGATTAACGGGAAGTCCTTTAAATAATCCTTTTGCTTCCTGAACATTAATTTCAGCTTTGCCATACTCACGGTTTCTTGCTTTTTCCACTTTTCCGCCAAAGTGCATCGTCATAAGCTGCATACCATAGCAGATGCCAAGGACAGGTATTCCAAGGTCAAATATACGCTCATCTGCCCTAAATGAGTTTTCATCATAGACAGAATTAGGACCGCCGGAAAGGATGATGCCTGATGGATTCATTTCTTTTATTTCTTCAGCAGTTAAAGTATGGGGATGCAATTCACTGTAAACACCAAATTCACGAATCCTGCGTGTAATTAATTGATTGTATTGACTGCCGAAATCCAGTACTACAATCATTTCCTGATTAAGCAATTCTTCCTTACCTAGCATCGTGTCACCTCATAGGATTAAATTTTATTTTTAAAACAGAATAGAAAAAAGAACGCATACATGAAAAAGAGTAGATTCTTTTTCCCTTCAGCGTTCTTTTGTTCTTAAAAGGCGGCCTTATGCCAAAGAGAGTCAAATTTCGACACTTATGCAAAAAGACCACCTTCATAGTCAAATCATTTAAGGTGATTTGGTAGAAACATTCGAACCGTATTATCGAACATATATGAAGGGGTATATTCTGTTTCTCTTAATTTTTATCATTTTAACGCCTGTCAGGACGGTGGTCAACCGGTTGTCCGTTTAATTAAATTTTCCCACAATTCACGCATATCCTGCCATTTCTCCTGCTGCCCTTCTTTTCTATACAAAATGCGTTCATATTGAGAAGTTAAATGACTCATTTCTTTCGTACTGAAAAAACGGTCGACTTCTTTTGCATAAGCTCGAAGGGTCTGATCTTCATTTCTTTTTAATCCAAAACGATGAAGCTGCTTCAGCAGAGAAAGATAGGCCTTTGAAAATGTTTCATCATCTTTTTTCACACTGTAGTAAAGGATCAGCATTCTCGGCATCCAGCGAAAACGCATCCTGAATAACAGTACTCCCGCTAATAAAAGGGCAGCACCGGACAGTAGCACCATTCCTATATTTTCAGAAAGTGCTGTTTGAACCCGCTGCCAGAAAGAAGCTGACGTACCGCCATTTTCATCAGCACCCTCTTCATCCGTTACTTCTTCGTCCTGAATAGGTGCTGGTGTTTCTTCATTTTCCTCTTCTTCCGGCACTGGCGTTTCTTCTTCATCACTTTCTTCATTCTCAGTAGTCAGATCATAGTCAACAGAAACGTTATTTGTAAAGCCAATGGTCGGTTCAAATGGCACCCATCCTAAAGAAGGGAAATACACCTCAACCCATGAATGAGCATTATTATTAGTCACTTCGTACTCATTTAACCCATCTTCAGTTTGTCCGACCACTTCTCCACCTGTATAGCCTTTCACCCAGCGCGCAGGTATATCAACCGCCCGCAGCATGACGACCATGGAGGTAGAAAAATTATCGCAGTAGCCTCTTTGTGTCTCAAATAAAAATTGATCTACATAATCCTGTCCCTCACCTGGAACAGGAATGTCAGATTGGTCGTAGGTAAAGGCGTTTTGAGAAAAATAGCTTTCTATTGCATTAGCTTTGTCATACCAGTTATCGTGATCCGCTGTGATTTCTTCTGCGAGTGCAGAAACCCGTTCCGGCAGCTCGTCTGGCAGCTGCAAATACTGATCCATTTCACCGGTTCCTTCAAGGTCGCCAAGATCAGTCGTTTCACGCAGCGCCGTCAAGCTGTATTGGGGCTCTTTATACGTCCATTCATAGGACTCCAGTCCGATTTCTTCTTCACCGGAAAAAGAAGTAATTTTTTCATTTGCTAAATCATAGATAAATTCATCCGCATCTCCGCTTTCAAGCCTTACAGGGTGATAGGGATATACAAGATGATTGTATTCCAGGCTAATATCGAGAACAGCTGTTACTTCCTCAGACTCCTCATTGATTCTGGACAGACGGAATGGTACTTCTTCTTCTAACCCAAATCCGGGGCCCTCTCCTGTTACGGATGCAGAATTTTCCCAGCCTTTACCGGTATAGACGTCTTTCATCTCGATTCGCCAGTACTGAGAGTCCTCCGTTACGACATCAAAAACTTTCGTATCATCTCCGATAAAAGACCCGCCAAGAGAAGAATCATCCACGCCGTAGCCTAACCGGTTAACGCCTGATCCAGAACCCGACCCATCAGAAAAGGATTGGATAAATGGAACAGGATCCGGCCATATCGGCTCGGCCTTTGGCGCAGCATATGCAGCCACAGAACTGAAAGCCACCATCAGCACCAGGGGAATAATCCATTTTTGAATCTGATGCGAAGACTGGCTTAAGCGCTCCTGGTCCAATAAACGCTGGAGAGTAAGAAGCCCCATTGAAAGGAAGCCAATCAATATAATTCTTACTATGGAATACTGCCCATCGTAAGGACTGAATGTATCCAGAAGAGCGACGTAAAAAACAGTAAAAACATAGAATAAAAACAATTGCTTACGAACAGCAATCCAGTAATGAAGCAGATAGGCAGTAAGCCACAGCAAAACAAAAAATAAGAGACTGCGATACACATTACTCACCGCATTCCAATCCTGCTGAACCGTTAAAATCAGACTTTCCCAGATAGAAACAGCTAAAGCCGGCAGCCATGTACTGACTTCTAAAAAGGATGCATCAAAATATAAACGCTGAAGGACAATGAAAATAAACAGGATCTTCACAGTTCCTGACAGTTTCCAGTTGACCCCGAGAAAATGCAGCCCCAGCGAAAGGCCTGCAAATAGCACAAAATAAATAACAAAACTTGTATCAGTTAATTGCTCAACAGGCCGCAGCCACTCCCATAGAAGAAAAAAGCTTAAGACATACAGTACAAATGATAAACTCTTATTCCATCCTGAAGATTTACTCATGCCTGTTTCACCTCCGCAAAAACATTTGAAAAATGTCCTGCAAAACAGTCTCTTACCATTATCCCCTTAGAAGAAGCCAATGCTTTTATTTGCTGTTCATCACTATTTTTTGTATTATTTTTTGCATTCTTCACAAGAAATACAGCTACTGCGCTGTTGTTTCTAGAATAGTCGTGAAGCTGCTGAACCAGTTCACGAGTTAAAGAAGAAGTAACCACTAACAAGACAACCGATTGAGACATTCTGCTAATCTCTTTTTTTATTGCATCATTAAATGGTGCTTCACTATCCGCTTGAACTTTGGCAAGCTGATAATCGATCTGCCGCTGATGATGGTCGCCATTTTTTACCGGAACACGCTGAACGGTATTTCCGGACGAAATATATCCGGCCTGCGCACCCTTTTTTAATACAGCCCTGCTTAATGAAGCGATAAAAGAAACAAGATCCTCAAATAGAGGGGAAGGTGTACGATCCAAAATTAAACATACGTCGTGGGACTTTCTTTCCTCAAATTCTTTTGTCATTAAATCGTTTGTCCGTGCAAATGATTTCCAGTGAATCCACGATACCCGGTCACCTGGCTGATATTCCCTCAAACCGGTAGCCATCGTCGTATCCCTTTGAATCTTCACATCCGTTGAAGCAACCCCTTGATCATATTGCACCTGAATTGGCTGGTAGGTCATCGGAACGTAAGATGGGTATACCAAAATCGTATCCGCTGCCTCTATCTTTTTTGACTTTTGGAAGATTCCTAAAAAATCCCCCGTTTTCAAATCAGTGCTTGTAAAATGGTGTTCTCCTCGAGGCAGATTCTCAAATTCATATTGGAGTTTAATGGATTGTTTAAACCCCGGATAAATCAATTTTTTCACTTGGGAAATCTCAGCAGTTGAAAAGAAACTGGTGGACACCTGATCTTCTACGACTAAATAGAAAAGAGGGATGGGGAATTTTCTGTTAAGCTGAATTGTTACAGTAACACGGGACCCTGCTTTTAACTCCTCAGATTGGATGCTTCGCGTTACGTTAAAGTCGCTTAACGGGTAGAGCATAATGAGGATTGAATACAAAGAAAAGGGTAAAAAACTGTAAAATAA
Organism: Jeotgalibacillus sp. ET6; assembly: GCF_029667115.1. GTDB lineage: Bacteria > Bacillota > Bacilli > Bacillales > Jeotgalibacillaceae > Jeotgalibacillus. The sequence goes on from NZ_JARUIU010000016.1 coordinate 10,865, forward strand.
AAACCAGCTGACAAACCCACCTTGAAACATAGCATAGGAAAATGTACCTGCAAGCAGCAATAATAATAGCAGTACTTTGCTAATTTCCTGCAGACTGTTCCACAATTTTTTCATCATTATTTCACAAGCCTTTGCACCGGCACGCGCGTTCGCGCTACAATCCGTTCGATAACATCCTCAGGCTGAATTCCTTCATACTTAGCTTCCGACTTTAAAATAATGCGGTGGGAAAAAATATAAGGCGCCAGGAATTGTACATCATCGGGCACTACGTAATCTCTTCCATGAAGCATCGCATACGCCTGGCACGCTTTCATCAGCGCTATCGAGCCCCGGGGCGATACACCGAGATACACATTTGCATGTGACCGTGTTTTTCCTGCAAGATCCACAATATAACTCTTTATCGTGTCATCTACGAGGATTTCTCTTACTTCACGCTGAAGCTGCTTTAATTCCTCAAGGGAAATGACAGGCTGGAGCTCATCAATAGGAGGAGCATGCTGAAGACGGTTCAGGACTTCCATTTCTTCTTCAGCTGTGGGATAACCCATTTTCATTTTCAATAAAAACCTGTCCAACTGGGCCTCTGGAAGAGGATAAGTGCCCTCATATTCGATTGGATTTTGAGTAGCCATAACAAAAAATGGTTTTTCGAGTACGCGGGTAACTCCATCTACAGTAACGCTTCCTTCTTCCATTCCTTCTAACAGGGCAGATTGTGTTTTAGGGGAGGTTCGGTTAATTTCATCTGCTAAAATAATATTCCCCATGATTGGCCCGCCTCTGAACTGAAATTCCATTTCTTTGGGGTTATAAATCGAGACGCCAATGACGTCAGATGGCAGCAAATCGGGTGTGAATTGAATTCTTGTAAAGTTTGCCCCGACGGACTTTGCCAAAGCACGCACCATCATAGTCTTGCCCACACCAGGCACATCCTCAAGCAATATATGACCCTGCGCAAGCAAAGCTACGACACTTAATTCAGCCACATTTCTTTTTCCAATCATGACATGTTCAATATTTTGCAAAATGATTTCAAGTTTCGGATGATACATTCAATTCCCCTCCCGCTAAGTTCTGTAAAAAAATCTATTCTATTAAATCATTCAATTTACTGTGAATACTTTCAATATACGCTATTTTTAGAATATAAGAAATACGTCCGTCTTACAAATGATACGAAAGTCGAATGTGGCAATGATTTTTTATACCTTTTGCAACTTTCCAGAAAAAAGACGTTCGTTTAAGATGCCGTCCCTCTTTTCAAAAAAAACCTGATCGAACAGGAGGATTCCCCCATTCAATCAGGCAGTTTTGGTGTTCAATGGGAAGTTATGAACAACAAAAGGGGATATCCCAATCATTGCCTATAACTCCATTATTTAATCCTTTGTTCTTAAATCATTTCCAGAAATCATCAAAGATCGTGACAGGAAGATGCCGCTTATGCTGAGTCGATAGATAATGCTTTTCAATCGTTTGTCTGGCGTCTTCACTTACCTCTCTGTTTTCGAGGTAGTCATCAATTTCCTCATACGTCACCCCAAGGGCTTCTTCATCCGTAAGCATCGGACGGTCGCTCTCAAGATCTGCTGTCGGCTGCTTCTTATAAAGATGTTCAGGGCATCCGAGTTCTTTTAACAGCTGCTTGCCCTGACGCTTATTCAAGCGGAATAATGGCAGCACATCTGCACCGCCGTCGCCGAATTTCGTGTAAAATCCGGTGATAGCTTCCGCTGGATGGTCCGTGCCAAGCACAACTGCATTGCGGACGGCTGCGATTGAATACTGCACCTTCATTCTCTCACGTGCCTTTTCGTTTCCTTTTATAAAATCCGAAATTTCTATTCCCGCCTTTTCAAGTGAAGCGTCGCTCGCATCCACTGCAGGCTTAATATCAACGATTACAATATCCTCTGCTTCAATAAAAGAAAGGGCATCCTGACAGTCCTGCTCGTCCTCCTGCTTGCCATACGGCAGACGTACAGCTGTAAATGAATAGGTTTTTTCTCCTGCTTCTTCATTCAATTCATTGACTGCCATTTGAGCCAGTTTACCTGCTAAAGTGGAATCCTGTCCGCCTGAAATACCAAGCACAAATCCTTTTAAGAATGAATGCTTTTGCAGATATTCTTTTAGAAAATCAATGCTCTTACGGATTTCCTCCTGTGGATTGATTTGCTGCTGAACATTCATTTCCTCTACAATTTTTTGCTGTAATGATGCCATTTCCAATCACCTCAACGTAGTATTTGTTCGAAGTATCACGCTCGCGGAGCCGCATTTCGTATGGATTGTTTGACTTCCTGAATGTTTCGCATCTTGTTATCCCAGCACTTCTGGCTGAGATCGACAGGGTACTCTTCAGGATTCATAGACCGCTTGTACTCATCCCAAAGAAGCTCCAGGTTCATTTTTACATATTCTTTAATCTCTTCGATTGGAGGAGTGGTATAACATGGCTCTCCATTTTCGTACACAACCTGATGCAGGTCACGTGCTTCGAAGTTGGTTACAAATTTTGTAACGAAAGTATGAACCGGGTGAAACATCTTTAAATGATCTTCTTCCTGAGGGTTTTCCCCTTCCAGCGTAATATAATCCCCCTCGGATTTATTATTCAGCTTGTTTATAATGCGATACACCCGCTTGATTCCCGGTGTGGTCACTTTTTCCGCATTGCTAGAAATTTTTATCGTATCCACCATCTTGCCATATTCATCTTCAATGGAGACCAGTTTATATACCCCTCCAAGCGCCGGCTGGTCATAAGCGGTGATCAGCTTCGTGCCAATTCCCCAGATGTCCACAACAGCTCCCTGCGCTTTTAAATTTAAAATGGTGTACTCATCTAAATCATTTGAAGCGATAATTTTTGTATCTGTAAATCCTGCTTCATCCAGCAATCTTCTCGTTTCTTTTGATAAATAGGCAATGTCGCCGCTATCAAGACGTACACCAACAAAGTTAATGTCATCCCCAAGTTCCTTTGCTACCTGAATCGCCATCGGAACACCGGATTTCAGGGTGTTATAGGTGTCCACTAAAAACACACAGTCTTTATGACGCCGTGCATACTTTTTAAAAGCCGTATATTCATCCCGATAAGCCTGCACCATGGCGTGAGAGTGAGTTCCTGCGACTGGAAGTCCAAAAATTTTCCCCGCACGCACATTACTCGTTGCATCAAATCCCCCGATATAAGCCGCTCTGGTCCCCCAGATGGCAGCATCCATTTCATGGGCACGCCTCGTACCAAACTCCATGACTGTTTCTTCTTTAACAACCTGTTTAATACGTGAAGCTTTAGAGGCAATGAGCGTCTGATAATTCACGATGTTCAGCAGGGCTGTTTCAACAAGCTGCGCTTCAATAATCGGCGCTTCGATTCGCATAATCGGCTCATTTGCAAAAACCAGCTCGCCTTCCTGCATCGAGCGCACCGTACCGGTAAAACGAATATCTCTTAGATATGAAATAAAATCCTTCTGGTAGCCAAGTTCATTTTCCAGGTATTCAAGGTCACTTTCCGTGAATTTAAAATCATTTAAATACTTCAGGCATCTTTCAAGGCCCGCAAATATAGCATAGCCATTGCCAAAAGGAAGTGTCCGGAAGAAAAGTTCAAATACAGCTTTTCTTTCGTGCATACCATCTTCCCAGTAGGTTTCAGCCATGTTGATTTGATATAAATCAGTATGTAACATCAAACTGTCGTCTTGAAAATCCCTTGTCATTTGCATTAGCTCCTTCATTACGTCTTAAACGACAGCCGCTCCAAGCGTTAAAGCAAAATGCTGTAACGACCACTCATGCCCAGCCGGGTTAAAGCTTGCGACCGCTTCTTTATGAATTACAATTTTAAATCCTTTATTATACGCATCCACTGCTGTATGCAGGACGCAGATATCGGTGCAAACACCAGCTAAATGCACTTCTTCGATCTGCCGCTCCCTCAATTTGTGCTCAAGATTCGTTCCAGCAAAAGCACTATACCTCGTTTTGTCCATGTAAAGTACATTTTCGTTATCTTGAATCATATCATACAGGGGCTGAAGTGCACCATATAATCCCCTTCCCTGGGTTCCTCTTATATTATGAGGCGGAAAAAGGGCGGTTTCAGGATGATGATGGTCTTCCTGATCATGCAGATCAATCGCAAAAACTACAAAATCTCCATCGTCATAAAATTGCTTCGTCAGCGCCGTAATCTTGTCTTCTATCGCCTGACCCGGCCTTCCGCAAGTCAAAGCTCCATCCTCTGCTACAAAATCGTTTGTGTAATCAATGTTAATCAATGCTTTTTTCAACTTAATCCCTCCAGCGAGCTGACATTTGAATTTATTTTACCCGCACTGCTCTTCATACACAAGCCGCTGTTTTTATTATCGGGCTCGTAAACGCTGAGGCTGATCTTGACACTGAAGATATTATAAAAATAATAGGCCTGCTCCAATAATAACTCCGCTGACAACTAAAACAATTAAACAAAACCCCATAATATCTTTTGCTTTCAGACCTGCGATTGCAAGTGCCGGAAGTGCCCAAAACGGCTGAATCATATTTGTCCAAGCATCGCCCCAGGCCACAGCCATTGCTACTTTCCCTGGATCGGAACCAAGTGTTTGTGCGGCATCCAGCATAATCGGCGCCTGTACCGCCCACTGTCCTCCGCCTGAAGGAACAAAAAAGTTCACTATGCCTGCACTTAAAAAAGCAAAAAGCGGAAAAGTAGTTTCAGTTGAAATATCCACAAATGCCTCAGACATTAAAGCAGCTAAACCTGATGCTGTCATCATTCCCATTATGCCGGCGTAAAAAGGAAATTGAATGATGATCCCTCCAGCACCTTTAACGGCATTTTGAACCGCCGCCAGATAATTTCTCGGATTTCCATGAAATAAAACACCCAGAAATAAAAAGAGAAAATTCACAAGATCCAGCGTCAGCGCAAAGCCGTTTTGAACAAAATAATAGACCAGATACGAAATTCCAAGCACCCCGATAACAATTGACAATACCGGGCTGTTTTCCAGCTTCTCAGCCGGTGTAAGAGCAGCAGAAGCAGCTGTTTCATCCAGTTTTTCTTCCTCAAGCATCTCCGGTTTCACGGTAACTGTTTCTTCTTTTTTTGGCATCATTAATACGTTTAACAAGGGTAAAACAGCTACAAGAATCAAAATAATTAAAACGTTATAAGTGGCAAAGATCGTCTCGCTGGTTGGAATAATGCCGATCTGATCTATAAATGGATGACCATCTGTTGCAATGGAAAGTGGAATGGAACCGGAAAAGCCGGCATGCCAGATAATAAAACCTGAATATGCACTTGCAATTAAAAGTCTGTAATCCACCCTTTCCACTCTTTTAGCAAGCTCTTTGGCAAACAGCGCTCCAATGACCAGCCCGAATCCCCAGTTGATCCAGCTTGCCGCAAGAGAAACGAGTGTTACCCAGATAATTGCACTTACAGGAGATTTTGCGTAATCTGCAAGCTTGCCAAGTCCTTTTTTAAATATCGGTGAGCTCGCTAAAACAAAACCTGTCACCAGCACAAGAACCATTTGCATGGAAAACGCTAAAAGCCCCCAAAAACCCTCGCCCCAATAACCGACCATTTCGACAGGTGAGGACCCGGTCAATCCTAGACCAAATCCAAAAACCACCAAAGTTAAAATAAGAACAAACAAAAATGGATCAGGTAAAAATCTCTCCATTATGGAATTTGAAAATCGTATGATCCGTTTCAACTCATCTCCTCCTTTTTTATCTCACTAACACCTTTCGACAAAAAAGAATGAAAACCTTTTCATTTTACGATATATATGGTTCAGGGTTCTTCAGAACATCCATAAAAAAAGGCTGGACCGATGAGTCTCAACCTCTTTACACTATTCTTGGTTATATATGTCGGCAGATTTCATTGCAGCAAGGATCACTTAAATGATCCTTCTGCCTGATGCACCTAATGCATAGTGAATACCATGCTGAAGCGTTTGAAAGCAATCAAACTTTGATAAATTGATATCAGATTCAGAAATAACCATGCTTAGCTCTGCTGAAATCCCCACCAGGATTGTATCGGTGCCAATAAGAGCTGCGGCAGATCCGATTTTTTCAATTAAACTCACTGTATGTCCGCTTATATTTTTATTAAGTCCCGTAAGATCAAGAACTAGATAGCTGGCTTTGTAGGACGGCAGATTGGTCAACGTTTTAAAAACGAGTTCCTCCGACCGCTCCTCGTCATAGGTGCCCAGCAGTGGAACTACAACAACTTCATCCAATACAGGAATAATCGGAGAGGAAAGTTCTTTAACCAGTGTCTTTAACTCCCGTGTTTTATCCTCCACCAACGCTTCAAGCTGAATAATGTGCTGAGACTCTTTTTTTCTTGCGAGCAAGTGAATATTCTCTGAAACCGTAACATTAGAAGGAAAATACTTTACTTTAGTGTATTCATTTCCTTCTAGCTGATAACATTCTACCTCATACCAGATATTTGTCCCCAACATACCAGTGAAAATACCGGCATAGTGAGCCGGGAGATAGTTTCCTCCTGTTGTCTTCCCCTGGGTTCGATTGAGTTTATGCTCCCAGCTGTCCTTTAAGAGAACGGTCAAGGTCTGAGTTTCAAAATTTAAATCCTGAATGATGGTTTTCCCCCAGCCTGCTGAAGCATACGTGTTCGTGATCAAAGCAGCTGCCTCTTCTACACCGACTTCTTTCATATTACTGAAATAATCTCCAACAACTAATCCCTGTCTAAAGCCTGTCGCTTCAAAAACAAGATTGGACGCTTCTTCGCCTGAAATTTCTTCAATTGTATCGAAGAACGTCTTCATGGCACTGGATATCCAAAATAAAACTGCGTCTTCTCCTTCAAATATAAACTGGCCTTTATCCATGTTCCATTCAAACTGTAAACCACCTACATTTATTTTATTATTCTCCATTTATCAGTCACCTTTTCTTACATAATTAGTGTATTGAAGTTAAAGTTGTTACTACTTTACTATAATACCTTTACTAAATGGGAATAACCACTTCTACAAGATGAAATTCGTTTTTACATCTGATCCCTTATTTCCCGGGAAACATTCCCCCCCATCTAAACACCCCTGGTTTAAACTAGGTCCATCTGCATGGTAGTAAGCTGTAACCTTCATTCCTTTTACCTTTCTTTACCTTATGAAGTTTTAATTTCAGCCCTGAAGGTATAGTAAAAAAACAAATATACTTTTACTGTTTTATATAAAAGAAATTTCCATACAATTAACAATCTCTGTTTTTTTTATAAAATACAAGTTAATCGAGGTGAACAAATGGATAAAGTGAAAGGAACCTTTAAGGAAGTATCTGCAGCAATCTTCCCAATTACTATCGTGGTTATACTGCTGCAAGTAACATTAATACGCCTCCCTCTCGAACTTTTTCTACAGTTTATTATAGGCGTTCTGTTTGTAAGCCTTGGATTTTTTCTGTTCCTGCTCGGAGTTCATGCAGGCCTTCTACCTGTCGGGGAAATGATTGGTAAAAAGCTTCCTAAAACGAAAAAGACCTGGCTGATCATTGGGGTTGGTCTTTTACTTGGTTTTGCAGTAACCATCGCTGAACCTGACGTCAGGGTGCTCTCTGAACAAATCGATGATGTCTCAGGCGGTGCTATTCCATCCTGGATTTTGATTCTTTCTGTGGCAATCGGACTTTCACTTTTTGTGGGTCTTGCGATGGCACGGACTGTTTATTCGATTCCCATACATTTTTTACTGGCCGGGTGTTACATACTGGTGTTCATACTGGCAATTTTTGTTCCACAGGCTTTTATACCTATCTCATTTGATGCCGGGGGTGTAACGACCGGACCCATGGCTGTTCCCTTTATTCTGGCATTGGGGGTTGGTGTGGCCTCCGTTTTAAAATCTGAATCCTCCTCTTCCAGTGATGGATTTGGCTTAATTGGACTTGCTTCTGTTGGCCCCATTATAGCCGTTATGATGCTGGGGGTGATCTTCGGATGAATCTGGTTATATTTGAAGGCTTCACAGGAATTCTGACAGAGGTTGCCTTTGCACTTGTTCCTTTGCTGCTAATATTCGTATTATTTCAGTTCACTTTATTAAATTTGACTAAAGAAC
>NZ_JARUIU010000170.1 GCF_029667115.1 Jeotgalibacillus sp. ET6
AGTCTGGCGATTGCCCTGATGCTGGATTTGAGCGGGATAGCTGCCGATGATTGTTATTTCGCGGCAGCTGAAGGATACATTTGGAAGGCTTTTGCTTACAGGAAGCATGACGTAAAAGGAAAAGGATATCCAGTGGTGCTTCAAAGACTTCACCAGCAATCGTGATATCATCAGCTTTATCATGCAAATAGGCTTCTTTATAAGCAGCTTCTATAATCTCCAAGATGATCCCAGTTGCATCACCTTGAGTTATG
>NZ_JARUIU010000171.1 GCF_029667115.1 Jeotgalibacillus sp. ET6
GTTTATAGATACAAACAGCGGGTTTTCATTTTTAACCGGTTCTACAAAGAAGTCTCAAGAGACAATTGAGTGGAAGAAAGAGGCTCTGCTATTTCCAGGAATTGATTTCGATTAAATTTTTTGCTGAGTTCATGGCTTCTCTGATTATAGGAGTATTGGCTCTACATTTCAAGCAAATCCGGAAGCAGCTTCTTCTGAGCTGTAGTAGACGCCGTTACGATTACTCAGGATACCCTGAACTATTATCTGAAAAC
>NZ_JARUIU010000172.1 GCF_029667115.1 Jeotgalibacillus sp. ET6
TCTGCTTTGAAAACGTGAAGTGGGCCTACGAACTGGGCGCCGCCATCGCCATGAAGGAAAATGCCAAGAACGCCGCCGAGGCCGCCAAGTGGATCGGCACCGCGCTGCAGGCCTTCTGCATCCCCGGCTCCGTGGCGGACCAGCGCCAGGTGGGCATCGGCCACGGCAACCTGGGCGCTATGCTGCTGGACGAGGAAACCGAATGCTTCGCTTTCCTGGCCGGCCATGAATCCTTCGCCGCCGCCGAGGGCGC
>NZ_JARUIU010000173.1 GCF_029667115.1 Jeotgalibacillus sp. ET6
GGCATGCGCTGCAAGATAAATAGAGAACAGATACAAAAAAATAATCGTTAAAAGAAAAAAGCACTGGCAGAGAGATGACCTGAACCACATGTTCACTGCCGTTAAACAGCCTTAATCGCTGAACAACATTTTTAAAGCCGATTCCCGTGCTTTTTTCACCCTGAAGGCATTGTGAAAGCAACGAATGCAGGAATTGATGAGATTAAAAGTCAGATGCTCTACTTGAAATATACTGTCTCATCCAGAAAATACC
>NZ_JARUIU010000174.1 GCF_029667115.1 Jeotgalibacillus sp. ET6
GCCCTATTCAGACTCGCTTTCGCTGCGGCTCCGCCTTATCAGCTTAACCTTGCATCAAATCGTAACTCGCCGTTGATTATGCGTATTCAGCAAGAGTGCAAAGCGCTCGTCCAGCTGTTTACTTCTTGTATGTGGTGACACGTATAGTCTAATTATAGATCCTGGTAATTCGCCTCAGCATGCTAAGAAACACCTGCATGCTTTTTGAACTTCCGGTGAAAGTAATCCACATTTGCATACCCGACTTTTTCTC
>NZ_JARUIU010000175.1 GCF_029667115.1 Jeotgalibacillus sp. ET6
TGCGTAATTTCCAATAATATTACACAAGAAGTTGATTTGGGATGCGGGTTAATTAGTGCGTGGAGAAGGCAGAAGCCAAAATGTCGATGGTGCCCAAAGGTTCCCTCAGAATGGTTGGAAATCATTCGAAGCAGGAAAGTGCTCATTGTTGATCAGGAGCCGGAGGCATCTTTTGGCGGACAGAAGAAGCTGTTAAAAAAGTAAAAGATTTCACTTCAGTCAAAAAAGATCAGGATATGCAAGTCTCAAAAAG
>NZ_JARUIU010000176.1 GCF_029667115.1 Jeotgalibacillus sp. ET6
GTAGATAAGCCCCGATATGGCGCCTCTTTTTATCATGATATATTTCGTCGAATGGAATAAGTATTCCCGTATCCTCAATATTGTGCATTAAGCGATTGACCGCTGTACCGAACATGAGCATTTTGGATGTAATAGAAATGTATGCAGTTACATTTGGTGGAATATTAACTCCTCTCATCCTTGTTGCTGCCTTAAGTAATTTGTAATCCTCCGCCAAATCATCTTTATGCACAATTAGATTCATCAATTGGGG
>NZ_JARUIU010000177.1 GCF_029667115.1 Jeotgalibacillus sp. ET6
GCTGGCCTCGGTGAAGTACTTCAGCAGCACCTTCGACGCGATTCACCCGCGCACGGTGCGCACACTGCTCGCCGCCTCGCAGCGCCGACGCCCGCTGTTCGGCCAGCTGTATGGCCAAAGTGAGGTCGGTCCCATCGTGGCGCGTGGTTTCAGCCGGTTCCGCTCCGCGGACTCCGATGGTCGTTGCGTCGGCCATCCGTTCCCGGGCATGACCGACGTGCGGATCGTTTCGCGTAACGGACAACTGCCTTC
>NZ_JARUIU010000178.1 GCF_029667115.1 Jeotgalibacillus sp. ET6
CAAAATTTCCCGAATGCCGTTCATGAACCTTCATTTCCATCTACAAAGCTTGAGCCTTCAGAAACATACAGGGCTCAGCGCCGTCCCTGCGGAAAGCGTCCGCCTGACGCGAAGTGAACCGGTCGTAGAGCTTGAGACAATCCGTTTCATAAGACCTTGCGCAGCATAAATCGTTCCATTTTTAATCTCGACGGGGGGTCTGCTCGTTGGAACGTTACTTTTAGCAGGCGCCACCTCGCTTCCGGAAGTGAC
>NZ_JARUIU010000179.1 GCF_029667115.1 Jeotgalibacillus sp. ET6
CTTTTGGCTGCTTGTCGCATTTGCAGGAACTTTAACACTCCGGCAGGATTATACTTGAGAGAAAATGGTGTAGCCTCTCTATATAATTTCCTTCTTTTGAATATTCCTGCATAAGATGCTGATAAAATTCTTCATTAAGCTGATAAAGTGACACCACACGCTCCGATTGTTTCTAACAATAACCAGTTAAGAGTATCTGCATTTTCAGATCCAATCTAAGATCGCCAAAAAATTCGTAGTGCCATACTTCTT
>NZ_JARUIU010000017.1 GCF_029667115.1 Jeotgalibacillus sp. ET6
TGACCCAATTACAAGAACGTGCTGAAAAAATTTTTCTAATTTCAAATTTATATTTCTACTTAAGGATAAATTTTCAGGATGTAAATACCCTTTCATTCCTCTAGTAACAAGAAAATGATTGTTGGATGAATTCTGTTCACTTTTGACTTGTTTATACGTAATTATTCGAGAGGAACTGTTGACTTTTCCCCCTGAAAATTTCCTAAAAAAGATAAACAATAAAACCCCCGTGAAGATCATTAGAACTGCAAATGTAATAACAAAACTCACGATCCAAGAGGTATCGATACCACCACTCGCCCCCGACAGGAATGAACTCTGCTCTTTATTTAACATTTTAGTAATCATATAGCTTAAAAATAAATTCAAGAAAACGCTGGCTAGCAACAGTGCTTCTCGAAAACTAAAATTAGACATTTCTATACCTCCTTATAAAAATTTACATTAAAATAACCGGTTAAAGCATAGGGAATATATTCAAAAGTCCTGATAAATCAATGTTTTAAGTGTTTTTAATACAATTGTGAACAAAAGTCAAAGTCCTGGTGTTGGACTTTTATTTTTGTTCACAATCCACCAACCTTAGGGCGGTAGCTGCTCCAAAAAAATGACGAATAATAGTAAAAAATTGATTTTATAAAGAAAAAATATATACTTTTCAAAAATTCTAACGAAAAGAGGTGAGATAGATGATAAAGAAAATGTTTTTGGCCATTGTGTGTTTGATCGGTTTTGTACTCCCATTGAAAAATTCACAAGCTGCAGCAATTGAGATTCAAGGTTCCGACTGGATGCAAATGTTTCACACAAAAAACGACGTATATATTTGGGGATTTCCGGGTGATGAGTTAGAAAATTATGATCACGCACTTGAAGAACCTAATTATTTTGAATCTGTTCCAGTAAGAGTAGAAAATTTAAAAGGTATGCAACACGTTTTCAAAGGGCAAGGAGTTAGTTTTGGGATTAAACCGGACGGTAGTGTGTGGGGGTGGGGGGATGGAAGGAAAGGATCTTTTCTCCAAAATTCAAGCAACATTGAAAATACACCTATTAAAATTTCAGAACTCGACGGTCATCAAATTAAAAAAATTGTAGGAACGAATAGAGGATACAACTATGCAATTTTAAAAAGTGGAAGTGTTCTTTTCTGGGGGTTAAATTCAAGAGGTGAGTCTGGTCTTGGACATCAAAATCCAGTTAACACTCCAATTACAATTCCCACTTTGGAAAATATAGTGGATATCAAGTTGAATAAAGGTATTAATAACACCAGTTTTTATTCATTAGCTTTAACATCAGAAGGTCAAGTTCTTACCTGGGGACAGAATAATTATGGACAGCTAGGAAATGGAACAACTCAAAATAAGTTCACTCCTACTATTGTGAATGGATTAGAAAACATAAAAGAAATAGAAACAATGCAAAATACGAGCTTTGCATTAAAAAAGTCAGGGGAATTGTACCAATGGGGAGATCCTTCCATACCAGATACATATTATTACCCCACCTTATTAACACCAAAGTTATTTGAAAACAATGTTAAAGAAATTTCCTCGAGTGCTTATCATTTTTTAGTATTAACAGATCAGAATAAAATTTACGGATATGGTTGGAATGATTATTCGCAACTTGGATCAAGTCTAGATATGGAAGTTCAAACACTACAAAAGATTGAAGAATTGGACTCGTATGCAGTTAAAGATATTTTTACAGGAGGATTTTCAAGTTATTTTATTTTGGAAGATAATACGATCGTTTCTATAGGATATTTAAATGGTGTAGATGATCAAATACAGGGGGAACCTGTAGCACTGACAGGATTTGAAACATTATTTAACTCAGAAATGATAATAAATATAAATCCCGGGCCCCTGGAACTGATAAATGATCCTGCATTTACATTTGAAAAAATTCAAGTAGAGAAAAGTCAGACTGAATCTAAATTAACCAGTGATTTTAATCTGACTGTGAATGATTTTAGAGGGACACACGAAGGTTGGAGTTTACAGATTAGTTTTGATCCATTTGTACACGAGAACAACATATTCGAAATGTTAGATCCCCTTGTAAAAATAGACTGTACCCTTTGCAATGGACCAGTTGAAATTATTCCTAATAATAATACACCTATTACATTAGTAAGTGTAAAACCAGGAATCCAAGGTTCGGGAAATAACCAAATAACACTGAAATCAGAAGATGTAACACTTAATTTTTCTAATAAAACTCTTGCTGGTTATTACACAGGAAGTGTTCACTTCACACTTTCATCCAGCCCCTAAAAATAAAAACTCTCGTACCTATATATACGAAGATTTAAAATAGCCTTTCAAATTACACTCTATACCTGTGACAATCTCAACCCAATTGCTATGTTTACATTAAAATCTATTAAAATGCATCCTCAAAAATATTTTTATGTCCCTAGAAACTACATTAAAAGAATCTTTAAGATCAATCGTACCAACGAGTTTAGCTGTTTTAAAGTTTAATAGTACAATAAGTATAGAAAGAAGAATTCTTAGTACTACTTATTGTACTAAACTATAAAAACCCCCCTTAAACGTTGGTGTAACAACATTTAAGGGGGGTTTTGGGTATTTTTTAGGGACATAATTATTCTTTTTTTGCAGGGTAAATCACAGATACAGTCTTTCCATCATCTATTAATCCTAATTCTCTTTTCTTATTGGATGATCTAACTTGTTTAATCGAGAACTTGTTGTATCCAGAAAAAACCCTTCTAAAAACATCTTCTTTCTCTTTTAGAGTGGCTTTTACGTACTTACCCTCTGACTTCACTCTGATCGTTTTTCTTATTATCTCTTCCTTAACAGCAAATCCTTTTTTATTGATGTTTTGTTCTATTTCTTTTTCTAAAAGATTAGAAATAGTAACAAAACGCCCAGGTAATTTTCGTTCATCTGGAAAAATCTCATTTGCTATCTTTTTTCCGAAAATGGATTCAATTGAAAATTTGTTTCTGTGATTCTTGAAAGAGAAATTAATCTCTTTTAATTTTCGTGCTGCACTTTCAATTTCCATAAAATCATCCTGCCAGTTAGTCACAATGTAATAATTAATCATTCTGTATCCCAGAGACTTTATTTTTCCTTCTGTACCCTGTTTTTGAAGTTCTGACTTCCTTATATCCATTTCTTTTTCTGAACGCTTTAAAAGACGTTCAGGGATGTTTTTAGGAGGTACTCTTTTGATTAACCCAAGAAGTTGAAACAGAAAAAGATTATTTTGTATTGTTTGAAGAGGGACAGATTTTTTACCTAGACCGAATTCACGAGAAAGATGACGCATTGAAGCGAAAAAAATATTGTGTCCTTCGAATTGAAAATCTTCGTGAACTACTTTTGATTCTCCTTGGTCATTAAATAATCTTAGTAAGAGAGATCTGGAGTATTTTAAAAGATAAGAACTTGCGTAAGGTAAACTCTCGATTTCGTCTATGAAATCCCGATTGTCTCGGTATTTCTCAAACTGAGATTCTTCAAAAACAGTTTTGATAACCTTAATTCCAACCATCTTCGAAAGATCAGTTATCGATTTTCTATAAGATTTATTTGTATGTAACTGATATAACTTAATTATGTTCATTGAATTTAGATCTACGCAAGAATGACAATGGAATAATTCTTGACCAGAATCACTTTCAAAAATGGTAGCAGACGGATTGTGATCTTCGTGAAAAGGACAGTGAATTTTATTCCCTAGTTCCATTTCTGGACTCTTTACAAAGTTAGAAATGGGCAAAGAAAGAATTTCCTCGATCGTTTCTTTGAAAGTCATTTCCTTTGATGGTTTTTTAAAAGAAATAAATTCAAGGTCAGAGTCGGTTTTTTTTGTCTTCTCAACAAATGAAGTGACTACTCCAGACATATAGCTCACTTTCTCTATCCTCTGCCTCTTTTTAAACCCTTTTTGTTGATTTGAGAACGTGATATTCAGTTCTTTTAACAATTCTGATTCTGTATATCTATGTTCACTCCATTGAATCACTTTCACTGAAAATGGGTCATCGTATTTGTTGTGATCAAATTCAGGCAATCTCATCATTCTGGATTCATTTTTAACTTGTGGATCTCCGCCAAACTTGAAAGAAAGTGACTCCTGGACCTTTTTAAAGTTTTCTAAAGATCCACTTTCACAAAGAAAATAAATGTGAAAACCACTGTAAGTTTCAGCAATTGAAGATTTCTTAAGATCATTTTTATGATCCTCAAGAAAAGCTGTTTTCTTCTTTGAGATAAAGTCTTGTTTATAGACACCAGTAAGAAAATAAAAAGTACCTTTTATATTTTCTTTTTTTGATGGATCAATAAAGAGGAAATTTCCCGTTTCTTCGAGTTCCTTTTTTCTTTTTTCCATTTCTTGTTCAGTCTCGAATTTCTCTTTGATTTTTCCATAATCAATGTCACAGAACCAGGATCTCACTTCTTTAATATTAGAGTTCGTTTTCCCCCCTATATTAGGAATGAAAAATACTCCGTAACCATTTTCATTGTAGTGCTTGGGAAAGAATTTAAACTCACAATTGTTCATTCTTTCTTTCAGAACAATTTTGTTTAAATCATTCTGAAAATCATTTGAAATTGTACTCGGATGAAAAACAGTTCTGTTGTTATTGAAAAATGATTTTGCACCCGGATTTTCTTTAATTAATGGAACAATGATTTCTTCATTTTCCTTTCTAAAAAGACTTATAAATCTATGTAAAATGTTATTTTCATTCATAAAAAATACACACCCTTTTTATTAAAAGTGTGTGCACCCATAAAACAATCATTTTTTATAAAAAACAGTGAAAGAATAATATATTTATACTTGATAAATATATTTACACTGATTAAAATAAAAAGTAACTATACTATTGCCCTTAAAATTTTGCGGTTTTAGGGTGCACGTTGATTTTGAGATCGCTGTTGGTAGCAGCGATCTTTTTATATGTAATTATTCTTCTTCTGGAGGAGTTCTTTGCTTTAAAAGAGTCCATATGTCATCGGGATCTCGTGGATCAACCTTCTTAATCCTCTTTCCAATTGCAAAGTAGAATATCTCTTTCTTCTCTTCATTTACATTAAATACAATCCTAAAGTCAGAACGGAGATCCGGCCACTTTCTCTTTTGTTTATGAGGTAAAGGAATAGAATGCATATACCTTTTTCTATAACCATAAGGAGACAGTGGTCCAAAAGTAATTTCTTTACTATGCTCCTTCCAGTCTTCATCCAGTTTTTCAAATTCAACTTGTAATTCTTTTTCAAAAAGACCCCAATCAGAGGGGTCTACAAATTTTTTGTCTCGAATAAACTTTAAGTCTTCTCTGAAGTAATTACTACTCTTCATCTTATAGTTCCGTTTCAAACATTTATCCCCCTTTAACCCCTGACTAATCTAACATCTCAAATAATTCTTTAGCTGAATTAAATTCAAATGTTTCTACTTCACCTTTTTCAATTTTTCTTGCTCGATCGTCATACATTTTTGCCAGTTCCGTATCCTCTATATAATTTTCTAACTGAGAAATTAAATCATTTTGTTTTTCAATCAGATCAACTATTTCTTCATATCTATTCCAGGAGACCATTGCAATACTCAGCTGATCATTTATAATCAAACCTAGTTTATCTAAATGTTGTACTTTTTCTACAAGAGCTTTTTGTGACAATGTACGCAAGTCGCGTGCTGCTAACGTTGCTTCTCTTTCTAGAAATTTGGTTGGCATCTTGAATTCCTCCTTAACCATCTCTTACACCTCCAGTATATCTTTTAGTATATTCAATTTCAAGAAAAAAGGTCATATTTTTGAACATTTATTTGCACATTTATTTGTCCTTATTATTGTCTATATTTATATAATTCGCTTTATATTCCTTTTTAAATCATTTTTTCAAAAAAAAAAAAAAAAGCAGCCGATAATTTAAATATCAGCTGCTTACTATACGTAATTATTTAGATTGTGCTAGCACCGAGCCTGCAAGCGATTTCGCTTTTTTTCCAGATCGCTTGTCCCTCAATACAGCAGAAGCTTTTTTTGAAAGTCTTGAACTTGATGTCTTCCTTGAACTTGATTTAGCCATTTCCCCACCCCTTTCGCGTCACCAAACGTACGAACATTTGTTTTGAGGTTTATTTTTATATTGAACAGAGTTATATTAGTTTAAAATATGTTTTTTTATTGAAGAAACTTCTATCATCTGTGTTCCAGCACTTTGATTAGAAGTTTTTTCTTTTTATCTTTACTCGTACTCGTACTCGTACCTTTTTCGACATTTTTCGCACCCCCTGTTTTTCTTTAAATGGAACAATTCCACCTCCATTTTAATTGTAAACAAACACTTTTTAGATTACAACAAACCTATTTATTACAGTATTTATTGTTATAACCATAGGTTATAACAAACTTTATAACGAACAATTTTAGTTGGTTCGACGAATTTCTTTTTTAATCTGTTTATTTATATCATTTTCAAATTTTTTCACATCTCTTTGAAGATTACGTTCAATTTTTCTCATCTGAGATTTGAATTGAGAAATACTAACTTTTCTAGTCATTATTTACACCTCCCTTTTTTCATTTTTCCAGTTATCTCACCTCGTTTCTATAACCTTTATTTTACTTCACAAACGGCGTAAACACAACATATAGTACTATGAAATTTAATGTTAATACTACATATAGATTTATTCGTCAATATTAAAATCGTTGTCAAATCAGTATTAGAGAGAATTGGTATGAAAATCAAAGGAAAACATATATTTTATCCACTTTATAGTCAAATTTAATCAACTTTGGGATTTGACTATTATTTTTTCTGATTTACTTTTCTGAACTCTCTCTTATTATGCGTTCCTAAATCTCAAGCTGACGTTAGCCTCAAATCTGGATTTAATTATCACCTTTTATGCGTTCAATGAAAAAACAGCACTAGAATCAAGCCTCAGTGCTGTTTTAACTATCACCATTTATACGTTTAGGTTTTTGTGTCTTTTTCAAGCACCTTTTCTAAGTAAAGTTTAAATAAAAATTCCACGCGATCGTTGTCACTTTTGAATTTTTTTCCGTATAGCTTTTCAATACTTTTATCTAAAGTCTGATGAGCTCTCATCAAGTCCTTTGGCATTGTAAGGTTGTGATAGAGATCATCTAAAGTGCTTCCTGTTTCCATATATTTTTCTCGAATATTTAAAATGTCTTCAGAAATTTTTTGGATCTCAATTTTCTTTTTCTCACTTGCCTCCGGAAATACAAAATTATTGTATACGATCGTATTAGAGTACCTATAATCGCTTTTTAAGCGCCCACTTACTGTTCTCATCCAAACCATATGCATATTGGAATTTAAAATGCCAAAAATGTATTTAGTATCATCTTCAATCTGAAATGCTGCATCACTACAGATAGTATTGGAGTCAAAATATCCGATCGGTATAATTTTCCGGTTTTCTGAAGTTACTCTCGGTATTATGAGCATTTTATTTTCTATCACTCTGTCTTCTGTGAAGTGAGTGGGGAAGTCAGCCCATTGCCTTGTAGAAGCTTTTTTACTGTTTAATCGCATTTCTCGGACGGCCGATATTCTTTCTTGGACTAATGGCATTTTTCTTAATTCATTCGGAGGGCAATTTTTTAAATAAAGTACATATCTATTCTTCCCTGAAATTAATTCTCTGGCACCTACCCACTTTCTGAAATAAGCTGAGGATAACGGCTCTTGTCTAATAAACGCTTCTTTTTCTTCATTGGTATATAGATAATATCCACCATCCACTGGTTTGCTGCCGTACAACATAGGTTCTACATCGCTAATCGGTTTTGATCTAACATCAATAAAGGCTGTTGGAGCATCCAAAAGGTACTGATTTATGTTTTTAGGTTTTGAAACCGTTGGAGATCCACTGATATCCGGATAAGTATACAATGTTTTATTTAAATCAATAAGATTGCTAAAACCTATAATTACGCAAAAAACTGCAGCTTTTCCTTTCGCTTCGTTCGTCCATTTGAAAGTTTGGTGTGCAAAATGAATTGTAATTCTTTTAGTATAGAACAGGTATTTCCATAGAACGATAGCCTGCTCTCCTTGTATTATTGAGTTTGTTGAAACTAATCCAACTTTAATTTTTGTGGATTGAATGTACTCACTAGCTTTCACATACCAACCTGCTACATAGTCCAATGCTCCAGATTTTTTTATCACTTCCGTAATTGGTTTCAAATCTTTTTTTTGTTGCTCATTCATTAAAGATGATCCCACAAAAGGAGGGTTTCCAATAATATAGCTCAATTCCTTTTTGTCTATAATTTCATTCCAATCAACATTCAAGGCATTTGCTTGATATATATTTGGTTTTTTAGTTAAAGGTAACCTTACAAAATATTCTCCGAATTCATTACTGATCTCCATATTCATTTGATGGTCCATTAACCAAAGAGCTACCGAAGCTACTTGAGCTGAAAAATCATCAATTTCTATTCCATAGAATTGATCTACATCGATCCATACCAAAAGATCAATTTCTAATACCATTTTGTCTTTCAACTGCTCTCTGAGTATTTCTAATTCTAGTAAACGCAACTCACGATAAGCGAGAATTAAGAAATTACCGCACCCACAGGCTGGATCAAAAAACTTTAATGTACTTAACTTTTTATGAAAGCCCTCTAATTTCTTACTATTTTTTTTTACAGATTCGAATTCTTCCCATAGTTCATCCAGGAACAATGATTTAATTACCTTTAAAATATTTTCCTCCGAAGTGTAGTGTGCTCCAAGTTCTCTTCTTTGATCTGGATTCATAACTGCTTGGAAGAGTGATCCAAAAATAGCCGGCGATATTTTGCCCCAGTCTAAAATAGAACATTCTAGCAAAAGTTCTCTCATTTCAGAATCAAAGGACGCTAGAGATAAGTTTTCCTCAAATAATCCCCCATTAACATACGGAAAGCGATCAGAAAGTTCATCAATGATCGAAAGCCTTTTGTTTCTTGGAGTATTTAAAATTTGAAAAACATTTTGTATATGTAATGCTAAATCTCTTCCATCTTCCCGAGTTCCTTGCTCGATCAGGTCTCTAAATAAGTTTTTTTCGAAAATTCCAGTGTCATCTGCAAACAAACAAAATAATATCCTCGTCAAGTAAATCTCTAAGTTGTGTCCTGTATAACCAATATCTTTTAATTTACGATGAAGCTCACCCATTTTTTCAGCTGCTTTAATATTTACAGGGTCTTGTTCTTTAAATTCTTGTTTTTGGTACCCAGCCATAAATCCAAATAACTCGATATGTTGGTGAAAATTATTTAAAGTAAAAGACCGCCGTCCTCCGTCCTCCAGATCATACAATACAAAATTTTCAAAATCAGATACCAAAATATACTTAGGAAGTTCAGAATCTTTCAACCCAGGAAAGTAGTCTCGAGCCTGATCAAAAGCCTTCTTTAAATCTTTTCCCTTTGACTTATGTTCAACCAAGAGAGTTCCTTTCCACAATAAATCGATAAAGCCATTCTTTCCATCAATTTTTTTTACTCTTTTTTCAAATGCAGCTGTCCTCCTCCTCGAGACTCCAAAAACATTGAAAAAATCATCCCAAAATGATTTAGCTTCTGCATCTTCGTCACTTACTTCTTTCCATTCACTCGAAAATTTAATTGCCCTGGACCTGATTTCATTCCAACTGAGCATTGCCATATGGTATTCTTCCTTCCTTTTGTATTACTTCGCATTACGAAGTAATAGTTGAGCATTATTTAGTTATACAGCGCAACACTATCTTTGTACCCAATATTAACATCTTATCTTACAAATTAATCCTGCAAAACGACAAAAACCACCGTGAAAAAACGGTAGTTTTTTATTTAGATCAATAGCTCATTTCTAACGAGCATTGCAAGATGATATTTGTAATCACTTCAGCAAGACTTTGTATTGCAATGTATTAATTAGCCAAAATCCACTGAGAAATAAGCTTGCTTAATATTTTCTTGTCCCAATCCAATGTATCGCCGCGTCATTGACTCTGAACTATGATTCAGAAGTTCAGATAATACGTGTAGAGGAGTCCCGTTTTTGAAAGAATGATAACAAAAAGTCTTCCTCAAAACGTGACCAGACAAGGGGATACCTATTTCTTCTCCGCCAATTTGTAGTCGTCTGAAAGCTTGTTCTCTGGTAATGTGTCTTTGAGATCCGTCACTGTTCTTTTTTCGAGAAGGAAAAAGATAATCTTGATCATTCATCTCTTTTATATACTGATCTAATATTTCTATCAAATTCGGATTAATTTCGATGATTTTGGTTTTTCCGGTTTTTTGTTCCTTGAAATGAATTTTATATTTATTTCTTACATCTCCCACTCTTAACTTAAGAGTATCCTGTGTTCTTAATCCAAGATACAAAAAACATTGAAATAAAATATAATCTCTGTCATTGTTCCCTTGGAAATGATTAGACAACTTCCTTATCTTTTTTAAATCCTTAATCGGTTCAGTACGATTCAAATAAATAACCTCATTTCTCATTTGAAACACTAAAATTATCTCATTTAAACCCAAAATATGTTGTATTCAGAACTTTTCTTTTACAGGAAAGGTTAAAACATTGATTTAAAAGCATTTCGAATACAACACAATATAATTGTGTTGTATTTTTCATTTTAAAGATAAAAACCTAAAGTATCCCTTTTATTTTTTTAAGGACCTCTTGCACTCTCGGGCTTTGTGAATTATAGACAGGCCCTTTCGGATAGTAAATTTCTTGAATAGGCTCATCTTTAGATTTCTCTAACCTTTTTTTTAACTCCAAAGTGTATTTCTCCAGGTCCAAGTTTTTCCCGTGAATCTTAATAAACTTTTTTTCCTTGAGGAATTTATCCTTCATTTTTCTCCCCTCCATCTCACGAATGTTTGTCCACAATTCTTTTTATTTCTTTAAAAACGTGATTGTCGATATCTGGTTCAGGAAGTTCCTTGTAAATATCTGAAGAGGGATCAGGTCTGGATTTCTTATTAATGTGTTCAACAAACTTCTCTCGATCGAATGTTCCTTTTTTTACAACCATTTATAAGTCCTCCTTCGTCAAAAAAGAATCCTAATGCTACGATTTCTCGGATGATGAGGTTTTACCGTGTAACCCTTTAATCTGTCCTGAAAAACCTTCTTTTTAAGTATATGCCCTGTCATTTTATCACATCCACGTTTGAATTTTTAAGAACATACGTTCGATTTATTATAGTTTATAATATTCAAAAAATAAGATTTGAAGATTTCATTGAAAAATCTATATCTCACATCTGTATTTGATTGTTTTTCACTAACACATTTGATAAAAATTGTAATGTAAGTAGTTTAAATACTATTAATATACTAATAAAATATTATTAAAATAATCTTTAATATAAAAGTTTTTTATTATTATATAAAAATTAATTTAATTATAAAATAAAATTAATTTTACAATTATATTTGCTAGTAAATTTAATTTGATTTAAGTATTTAATTTGATTGTATTTTTAATATTAAAAAACAATTATTTTATTTTAAATATAATATTAAAATAAAATAATTTTACTAACTGAATTTATGACAAAAAAATAAGATATCTTAACACCTTGGCTTATTGTAAGGCCCTTTGTGATTTTAAAAAACTTATAACCCCACCCATAAAAACTTTATTCTCAAGCATTTATTAAACAGTATTTCTTGATAATTTAGGTGAATTTCTAGGAGAAAATATGAAATAGAAAAAGAAAAAGTCACCTAGAAAAGGTGACTTTCATTTTTTATAGTAATCCTTTTTTCTTGAAGATTTCTCTTAACATTTTATTAACCACAAAGCTGCGAATATTTTTCTTACTTGACTGAGATATAAATTCCTCAATTACCTGATGAACGTCCTGATCAAAGTAAATTCCTTTGTAGAAAGTGGACGTACTTTTTTCTTCTAAAATATCTGAAATCACACTATCTTTCTTACTAGCTTTTGCACTAGTTTCCTTAATGTCTTTTTTAACAGTATTTTTAAACTTAGATTTAACATCTTTTTCATTAGCTTTTACACTAATATTTTTAACATCTTTTTCACCGCTAGAAACGCTAGTATCTTTATTATTATCTAAACCATCTAACATATTTCCAAAAAAATCATCTTTTTTGCTAGTATTTTTATTATTATTTTGCATTTTTAATTACCTCCTGAGTGATGTTAGAATAAGTGGATTTGAGTTTGTACCAGCGCTTTGATAATACTGTAGGGATCTGCTCTTCCTCGATGCTGTTAGATCCTGTTGTACTGTTAGGGATTTTGGTTTTAAGAACCTTAATTCCTGTTCTCTTTGACACTTCTTTTATGTCATTTAAGAACCTTTTATGGGTCTTAGATCGTGAGTCGAATTTACTTATAATAATTGAATTTATATCTACTTTTTTGCCCGTTTTTGATTCAAATTCTCGTATTGATTTGATGGTATCAATGAGAGAATTGAGACCAAATGTTTCTGGTTGAGATGGTATAATTATTTGATCTGAAACCCATAAAACCTGCAGGGTAGAGAAATTTAAAACCGGGGCTGTGTCGATTACGATATAATCATAAAGATCAGAAATCAGATGAAGCTGTTTTTCTAGATCCCCAATTCCTCGATCCTCTTCTTTGGAATAATTGTTCATTCCTTTTCCAGAATCAATTATATGAAGATTGTCAGTAACTTGGATAATGCAATCTTCTATATGATTATTTTCGGGTTCAGTTAAGATATCAAAAAGAGAATTTTTAATTTCGTTTCTTCTGATTCCGAAAGATAAAGACACGTTTGTTTGACCATCCGTATCGATCAATAAAACTTTACTTTTTTTTGATAATTCTGCAGCGAAATTTGTTGAAATTGTTGTCTTTAGAACTCCACCTTTGTTGGCAATAACAGAGAATATTTTACCCATTACATCCACCCCTTTTTAGTTCTTCAAAATCAAGAATAAGTTGTTCTGGATCTATTCGCAAAACAGTTACTTCAACGAGATCACAAGAGTCCTCTTCAAGTTCTTCCTTGAATAGCTCTAAGTAACCAACCAACTAAACGCCCCCCTTTTTTTGCTATTTTCTTTGTTAATAATATTATATCATTTATAAAGTTAAATTACAAGTATATTTGCTAGCAAATATACAATTATTTTAATTTTATATTTAATACTATTTATAATAATATTATACTATTTAAATTAATATACTTTTTAACATTAAAAATATCCGTAAAATAAATATCAAATTAATGGTAACTTAATTATAATTTATTATTAATTTAATAGTAAAAAAAGTTGGGAAAAACGCTTTATTTCTTTCAAGGAAATTAGGTGGGTGCAAAAAAAGAGACCAAAATGGTCTCTTTTAACGGGCTCGTGCACGGTCGATCGTTTTGATTTTTTGGACTTTTTGAGTTTTCTTAAAATCCTTAAGACTAATAACATTTGTATTTTCCAACTTTTTATTAACTACCTTTTGTTTCTCTCTGGAAAGGGACTTGAATTTAATTTTACTGACCATCTTATCTTTCAAAAGGCCAAATTCTTTTTTCTTCACCTTGTGCAATTCTTTTCTATGGCCGTTCATTTTACGGGACATTTCTTTTTGTTTGTATTTTTCTCTTTTAATTTCAACTTTTTTCTTTTTCATTTTGATCTTGTTCTTCGTGATTTCTTTTCTCAAGTCACGTCTTTTCTTACGATCGAAGATACTAAGACCCTTCAAGTCAGCCTTTAAGTCTTTATTTTTGTACTTCATATCTATAATATCCTGCTTTTTCAGCCGCACGTTGTTTTTTGATTTGCTCCGGTTTTCTTTGTAATCCATTTTTCTCTCCACAAAAACTTGTTTGTGCTGCTTATTTTTTTCGCGCTGGGCCTTGTGCTGGTTTCTTTTATCGAGATAATCCTTTTGGTGCTTTTGAATTTCATTTTCATAAAGGCGATGCACGGTTAAAACTTTTGCTTTCTCCACATTTTTCACCTCCTTTCTTTGTAAGTTGCGATCGATGCGCTTTGCATAATAATTTTCTTTGACCTCTTTTTTAAGTTCTTTGTTCTCTTGAATTTGTCTTTCAATTTTAATCAGATGATTGTATTGTTTAATTCTTTCTTTTTCAGTTTTTGGTCCAAAATTATTTTGATGGAGAAGGGGGTCTTTTTCGATCTTACGGATCTTATGAGATCTATGATCTACAAACAACTCTTTATTTTTTTCTTTGAAAAATTCATTGGAATGTTCAGCCCACATTTTTCGGATGTCTTTTAAATAAGTTTTTTTTCTCATCTCATCCATTTTCTTTTTATCGAACTCTGTGCCATTCACTTTTCGTTCAGAGTGAAGAAGATGAAAATGGGGATTATCAGAATCTAATTTATGAAAACTTAAAGAGATGGGAGTCTGAAACCGTTCACTCATATCTTTAGTAAATCTCCTGGCCAGCTCTTTATTCTCTTCTTCGGTTAGATCTGTATAAAGACAAACGTCACACTCTTTAAAAACTCGTGCATCTAATCTTTTTTCATTTTTATTGGCTTCGTTGTAGTAAGTATTAATATCTTTAAATTTGCGGTCAGCAGCAGCATTCAAAATCATCTCAGATTCAATCTCGTCTTTAGCTGCCTTTGCAGGTCTGTGATATTTCTTATTTATTTTTTCATCCTTAATTTCAATCCCGACGTTGTAGGAGAACCTGTCTGGAACGTTGTATTTCACCCTGGAAATGTTACGGACAGATAAGTGAAAAATCTTTTCTTTCAAATCAGACACCCCCTTTTTTATAAAATTGAATGAAAAAACTTTTATAAAATATAGTTCTTTTTCTGTGAAAAGGAAGAAAAAAAGAAAAAATAAGAACGGAGTTCGTTACGGAGTAACATTTTTTGATTTTTTTGATGTTGCAAAAAGACCCCTTTGGAAAGGGTCTTTTTTATGTTTTTGATGTTTTGCACTTAGCTCCGCAGGACACACAGCTTTCGTCAGAATGCGTAAGTGTGCTAATCAAGATTAGCCGGCGGAGCCGTTTTAAAAAAAGAAGGAAAATCCATTTTTAAAATCATCAAAAGCCAAAGATTAATTAATTTTATTTTTTACTTTATAAAAAGAAAAAAATAGATATATTTCTTTAAAAGAGAAGGAAAAAAGAGAGAAGAAGAAAAGAAAATGACTTTATATTATTTAAAAGAAAGAGGTGAGTTTTATGGACTATGAAAATGAAATGACTCAAGAAGATATTCAAATTGAAAAATTGAAGGAGAAAATAGAAGAGCTGAAAAAAAAGCAAAAGCTTAAAATTAAAAAAGGAAAAGAAAAATTAAGAAGGGAACGGACTAAGCGTTTGATAGAATCGGGTGCCGTTGCAGAAAGTATTCTCAACGTAGAAGGGGATGAAAAAATCAGACAAGAGCTAGAAAGACTTTTACAATTAAGTAAATACCTAGAATATTTTGAAATTTTTAATGCACGGGATCTAAAAAATAAATTCGGAGAGCAGGGGGAAAAAAATGAGTGATTTGAAAAATGAGTTAATAGAAATTATCGAAAAATTAAATGTGTTAATAGGGGATAGTTCACTTGTAGTCTTTTCGATCGAAGATAGTTTTGAAAAGATTATTGAAATGTTCTTGGAAGAGGAAATACGAGAAGTAGAAGGATTTGCCGAACTAAATCTCCAGGAACAAAAAAGAGAGATAAAAGAAGAGTTGGATGATCTGAAAAATGATTTGAACAAGAACGTGATTGTTATGAAAAAAATCGCAGACTTTTTGAAAATCAAACACGAGAAGAAAATTGAAATTAAAAATAAAAAAAGTCTGGAAAAGCTATTGGGGATGCAGGACACAATCACAACCGACTTGTTACCTGAGATCCAGGTTGATCTCGAAAGTTTGAGTGATGAATTTAAATATTCGGGTGATGAGAAGTATCAAGAAATGACTAAAGGTCTAGCTCAACTATTAGAAGAATTAATAGATAAAAATATTAATTTGGCTGGAATTTTGGAAACGATATTTGATTTCGACCTGGAACAAGAATATGAGTTGGAGTTAGAAAGGTAACGGTGGTGTTTTGGCTTTAAAAAAGACCTTCTAAGGGTCTTTTTTTATTTTTCGAGGTAAATACGCTAGAAATGGTTAAAACCCGTTTTAAGGGGTGTTTTGGACGTCTGAATGTGATTTATTTCTTCCAGAACAAAAATAATCGGATTAATTTGTTGATAATTTTCTTATTTTCATCACTCAACTTCTGTTTATGTACAAAATAATCTATGTTGTCCATATAATAATAATTTTTATCATCGACAATGGGTTTCAAATTACTTGTGATAATAAGGATTTGATGTCCTTTTAAACGTCTCAATTCGTCGGTGGAGATCACTGATTTCTCCTGAGTAGAAATCGATCTGCTCATTTTTCCTTTTCCAGAATCAGAGTGACTAATTTTTTGGACTTCTTTACTCCCCGCAAGAGCAGAGAAAAATTTGTTTGTTTCTTCCGTATTTCCAAACATTGTCATTTTTGTGCTTGCGTTTGATAAGATCGTTGCAGCTGTTTCTTTCCCATATACAGAAGTGATTTGTTCGATATTCTGCAAGAAGATCTCAACACCCATTTTTTTTGATCTGATTGTAGAAATGAGATTATCGAAACTCGGAATTTTACCGATATTTGCGAATTCGTCTAACAAAAATAAGATCGGAAAACCCGTCATTTCTCCTTTTTCTTCATTCACGGAATCGTGACTCTTCAAAAGGTTAAAACACTGATAATAGAAAGAACTTAAAAACGGCTGGTAAACAGTTGAATCCTCTTCTGGGTAACTAACAAATAAAACAACTTTGTTGGATCTCATTTTTGTAATGTCAAAATGCTTTTTATTTTGAATTTCATTGATTTTATCAAATTCAAATACGGTTGTTTTAGACTGAACCGTAGCAAAAATAGATGAGACGGTTGCAGCACTTCCAGCGAGCTTCGCAAATTTATTAAATGCACGTCTAGTTTTCTCTGTTACTTCTCCTTCGGAGAAATATTCAAGTTCCAATTCAAAAATATCCTGTGGACATTCACTCATATCTTTCACGGCATCTGTGACCGATCCGCCCATTTCATATTGCCGCAAGAGAAAAGAATTCAACAGTTCTTTAGATAAATCAGACCATTCCCCTTGCCCCAGGATACCCTCAGAAAGTTTTCTAACATCGTCTTCATCCCTACATCCTTCAAGAAGGTTATATCCTATAGAAACATCAGGATTGTCCAATTTCAACAGGATTGGAGTGAACCCTTTTTCTTTTAATACTTTAGATGTTTTTCTAAAAAGTTCTGCTTTTGGATCTGTCACGAAAACAGAAATATTACCATCTAAGGCGAGCAGCTGCGGAATCAAAACGGATGCAGATTTCCCTGTCCCTGTTGACCCAATTACAAGAACGTGCTGAAAAAATTTTTCTAATTTCAAATTTATATTTCTACTTAAGGATAAATTTTCAG
>NZ_JARUIU010000180.1 GCF_029667115.1 Jeotgalibacillus sp. ET6
TTCAGCATGAACCTTTTTATCTTCCAATGCGCGTCGTGCCAAATCTTCATTTCCGGCTTCGATCTAATTCCGGAAGAACGTCTGAAATAAATTCGATAAATAATTGGTTAGGTGCAAGGATCATGAGGTCAGAAGGAATTATGTTAATCAATAAGGAATACAGCGTTCCATTCACTCCCTGCAGCATCACCTATCAGCACTCTCAACAGCATATCTGATAATTTTATTTTCCAAACCAAATCTGTTGCCATC
>NZ_JARUIU010000181.1 GCF_029667115.1 Jeotgalibacillus sp. ET6
ATGCCGAATCCGATGATCGTCTTGCTGGCTATGAAGAGGCCGTAGCCGGAGGACGGCTTGATGCCTGCGACGCAGCCGAGGATGGTGCCGATGATCATGGTGAGGCCGAAGACTTCCCAGCTCAGTTTTATGTCTGCCCGATCAGAAGAGTTGCTCACATCGGATGGGCCAGCGTCGGCCGAAACGGTCGACAATGAGGGCGTTGAGAGGGCCCATGACGATGCCAGAGAAGAACGGGACGGCATTGAAGA
>NZ_JARUIU010000182.1 GCF_029667115.1 Jeotgalibacillus sp. ET6
GGTCAGCGCTTCAAAGCTTGATAGATGCGTATGTAACGCTTCTTCAAGCGTGGATACATCTGTCCTTGCAGATACATTTGTGAAGGCTTCCTATGTTGATATCTACACCCGGATTATCCTGCCTCTCCTAAAGCCTGCGATTGTAACGGTAATTCACGATCCCGACCACCTATTTGCTTGACGAAGAAGGCAAGCCGGAGTTTCAGGTTTTGCCATATTAATTTCATCAATATATAATAGCTGTCCTTTTT
>NZ_JARUIU010000183.1 GCF_029667115.1 Jeotgalibacillus sp. ET6
AGGCTCCTTACGAGACCGTCGCGTACTTTTCGTTTCGCACAGCCGTCCTGGATGCTCTTTCTGCCTGAAAAGTCTCAGCTTGCCGTCATTTCCTGCAGGGATCCTGCACTTTACTGTGGGCACGGGAACAACTGTGATGCTTACCTTCCCAAAAGAAAATCAATTTCTCGAAATACAATATTCTTGGCTGAAAGTAAGGCAAATGGCAAACTAATGACAACGCCTACAGCTGTGCCTACAATGGCAATTTC
>NZ_JARUIU010000184.1 GCF_029667115.1 Jeotgalibacillus sp. ET6
GGGGTTGATTGCTTCGTATGCGGATTCTTTATATTCTGTGCTTCATCGAAGACAATGTAGAGATTGTGGCAGATAAGAAAAGCAAAGTGAAACACCTGATCATCCGCGGCACGAACTCATATTATTAACGGTCTTCCAGGAGAAGACTACGAAATGATGATGGAAACAGCACACTTTCCAATTTTTTTAATTTTTTCTAGCAACAGGAACTTGTATCGATCTATTTTCCTAAGCGCTTTTGGATTCCGATC
>NZ_JARUIU010000185.1 GCF_029667115.1 Jeotgalibacillus sp. ET6
GGTAAGACGTATCATAAGATTGAAACAGAAACCGGCGCAAGCACAGCGACGATTTCCCGCGTAAAAAGATGCCAATATTGTGAACACTATCGCATCGAGTATCGGATCGGGGTTACTTTCCTTTTTACTTCTCATTCTCGTCTCTGCCTTAAACTCAATAACCTGACCGCCTGCTGCTTCAGAGTTTGAAGGGTCTATATCCAATGGAAAGCGGGGCCGTTTTCGTGAGAAAGGCAGAAAACGAATTTATT
>NZ_JARUIU010000186.1 GCF_029667115.1 Jeotgalibacillus sp. ET6
GATCTAACTTACCGGCAAGCCGGCACGAATTGTTCACTTCAGTTGAGGTGTGATATTTTTATAAATAAATGTTCCGAGAATGCTTCCTGCTGAAAGCGTCACTTAATTCTGTAGCAAGTTTCAATGTCTTTACCTTAAAGGATCAGGAAGAATTTGATGCTTTTATGGAAACACCTCTCTATAAAGACCTTGAAGCTTATAAAGCTCTGCTGTGCTACGTTAAGTTCTTCAGCAAATTGGGTAATCGTTAA
>NZ_JARUIU010000187.1 GCF_029667115.1 Jeotgalibacillus sp. ET6
CTTCCCCGAGCTGCTGCGTCGAGGCGTACCGATCGACATCGTCACCGACCAGACCTCGGCGCACGACCCGCTCTCCTACCTGCCGGAGGGCATCGCCCTCGAGGAGTGGGCGGACTATGCCGCGAAGAAGCCCGAGGAGTTCACCGACCGGGCTCGCGCGTCGATGGCCAAGCACGTCGAGGCGATGGTCGGGTTCATGGACGGCGGGGCCGAGGTCTTCGACTACGGCAACTCGATCCGCGACGAGGCG
>NZ_JARUIU010000188.1 GCF_029667115.1 Jeotgalibacillus sp. ET6
AGTACTGAAGGGTGTAGAGCCGAGTGCTCTTTTAAATGGTCCAGCTTTAATGATTATCATTTTAAGAACGGTTGCGTCTGTGACCATTGCATTTCCCATGTCAGAATTAAAACGTGTTCCGAAGCTAAGAATAAGCGCATTTCATTTTTTTGGTCTCGGCAACAATCTTCACAAAGGCAGCGTTAGTCATTCCTGTTCAGTGTGAATATTACGCCTTAGAAGGATTGAGTCAGCTTCTCAGTACGATACG
>NZ_JARUIU010000189.1 GCF_029667115.1 Jeotgalibacillus sp. ET6
CAGGTTATCCTCTCCTATCGAGAGTATCGAGAGAGTTTGCTTTTCCATTTAAGCTGTCCTTTTCTTCATATTGCAGTTTATTATTTACATAAACTTTCACATCATTAGTAGGTACAAGCGGATTTGTAGGGCAGATCATGACGTTTTGAACGCTTTGTCCCACTTTATTGTAGGCTTCGATCGAATTTTGCGGCGGAACTCCCGGCATAATGGTGAGAGTTTTGGACCTTGCAGAAAGTTTCGCTTTTGC
>NZ_JARUIU010000018.1 GCF_029667115.1 Jeotgalibacillus sp. ET6
GGGTCTCCCCCTGTGAGAGTAGGACGTCGCTAGGCACTAAAAAAAAGAGTCATTCCCTTTGGGGAATGGCTTTTTTTGTTGAGTACATAATCAAGGTCCGATATTTCTTATTGTAATTTACTGCTGCTTTCATTTAAAAATTCCAATATAGCCTGTGGAGCATAATGAGAAGACAGATGAAGAAAGCTTCTGATGATTGAATAGTCTTCTGTTTCTTTGAACATTGTGCAATTGCCCCACCATTCCGTTTCATATCGTGCAATCATACTTAGATTATATAAAAGAAGAAAATGACATTGAATGGGATTGAGTGGCTGCTGCTGTGCGTCATTTTCAAGAAGAAGCAGTAAATCCTGCATGGAAAATGTAAGATTTTCTAAATGTTCCACGTGAAACAGCAGGGAAGATAAAGTTGGAAACAGACCATTTTTCTGTATTTTGACCGTATCCTCAAGAAATGAGTAATTGCTTTTTTTCTTTTTTCTCGAAGATACTCCGTGTGCCAGCTGAGAAGTGTTGGATGGGTAATAAGGATCCTTTGTAATCAGACAAGCCTTCACTAAATGGGATAGACCATAGAATTGGAGCAAAGGCTGAATAATAGTAGGAGATTCATTTGATTGAATATAAAAAGCTTCTGCATGCTCGATGTGATAGCAGAAGGATGTATGGCGCTGCTGGGCGTGCTTGTCAGCATGAGGATAATTTAATCGTGTATATTCTTTAGATAAAAAGAGCCTGATTTCGGATCTGGAGTAATAGGGCAAGTAGCGATTCCAGTTAAAGATTGTTGACATAGAGGCGATCCTCCCGATTATTCATAATAATCTAACATTTGTTAACCGTCTTGACAGGGGTAGAGGTGACTGATAACCTTACAATAATATTTTTCTGACCAGGAGGAATCATAATGATGTGGGAAACTAAGTTTGCTAAAGAAGGCTTGACGTTTGATGATGTATTGTTGATCCCGGCGAAGTCAGAGGTTTTGCCCAGAGATGTTGAGCTTTCAGTAGAACTGACAGAGAAAATCAAGTTAAATGTTCCACTCATTAGTGCTGGCATGGATACAGTGACAGAAGCGAAAATGGCAATTGCCATGGCTCGTACAGGCGGGCTGGGCGTCATCCATAAAAATATGAGCATTGAGGCTCAGGCTGAGCAGGTGGAGCAGGTAAAACGTTCTGAGAGCGGTGTGATCACAGATCCATTTTTCTTAACTCCTGATCACCAGGTGTATGATGCAGAGCACTTAATGGGCAAGTACCGTATCTCCGGTGTGCCGATTGTAAACGATATGGACGAGCAAAAGCTTGTTGGCATTATTACAAACCGCGACATGCGCTTTATCCAGGATTACTCCATGAAAATTGATGAAGTCATGACAAAAGAAAAATTGGTTACAGCTGCTGTAGGTACGACTCTTAATGAAGCAGAACAAATTTTACAAAAGTATAAAATAGAAAAGCTTCCTTTAGTTGATGAAACTGGCATATTAAAAGGGCTGATTACCATCAAGGATATTGAAAAGGTAATTGAATTCCCGAATTCAGCTAAAGATGAAAAGGGCAGACTGCTTGTAGCTGCTTCTGTCGGCGTAACAGCCGATGCTGTAAAGAGAGTAGAACAGCTGGTCAAAGCAGGAGTGGATGCTCTAGTCATTGATACGGCGCACGGACATTCAAAAGGTGTCCTTGAAACGATTAAGCTGATTCGTGACTCCTTTCAGAATGTCGCAATCATTGCTGGAAATGTAGCCACTGCTGAAGGAACAAAGGCACTTATTGAAGCCGGTGCAGATGTAGTTAAAGTGGGAATAGGCCCAGGTTCCATTTGTACGACGCGTGTAGTTGCAGGTGTTGGTGTCCCTCAAATTACGGCAGTGTATGATTGTGCTACAGAAGCCCGCAAGCATGGTAAGTCTATTATTGCCGATGGCGGCATCAAATATTCTGGAGACATCGTTAAAGCTCTTGCAGCAGGCGGTCATGCTGTTATGCTTGGAAGCTTACTGGCGGGTACGACAGAAAGCCCGGGAGAAACAGAAATCTTCCAGGGAAGACGTTTTAAAGTTTACCGTGGAATGGGTTCGATGGGTGCGATGGAAAAAGGATCAAAAGATCGTTATTTCCAGGAAGACGCAAAAAAGTTGGTGCCTGAAGGAATTGAAGGACGAACACCATACAAAGGACCACTCGCTGATACCGTGTATCAGCTGGTAGGAGGAATAAGAAGCGGCATGGGATACTGTGGATCTCAAAATATGTATGATCTTCGTGAACACGCTCAATTTATCCGTATGACGGGCGCAGGTTTGCGTGAAAGTCATCCACATGATGTGCAAATTACGAAAGAAGCACCAAACTATTCACTATAATTATCATAAGAAGAGAACTTCCGATCCTGGAAGTTCTTTTTTTATTTAACTATGAGAAAAGATCTAACCTTACTGAAGTCCTGCTTTTTGTTCACCTAACAGTCCTATTCTCTCTCTATTTTTCGGGAAACAGGTATGATAAAATGACAGAAGTGTACATATTTAGTTGGAGGTATTAGTAAAGTGAAAAGAAAATGGGTTAGAAGTACAGCCGCTTCCTTGCTTGCGTTGGTACTTTTTGTTGGCAGCGGTGCTTTTGCAAACACGTCTTTAGCAGCAGAAGAAGTAACAGATTGGAATCTAGATGCGGCAATTTTGATTGAAGCATCTACCGGAAAAGTATTATACGAAGACAATGCCGATGCTCTTTTAGGTGTAGCGAGCATGACGAAGATGATGACCGAGTACTTATTGCATGAAGCCATTGCAGAAGGAACTGTGTCGTGGGATGACCAATACACAGTAACGGATAAAACATACGAAATTTCACAGGATACTTCATTAAGCAACGTTCCATTGCGAAATGGAGAACAATATACGATTCAGGAATTATATGAAGCGATGGTTATTTATTCTGCGAATGCAGCTACGATTGCAATTGCCGAAACCATTGCAGGATCGGAAGCAGAATTTGTTACTATGATGAATGAAAAAGCAGGAGAACTTGGTTTAGATGAATACCGTTTTGTGAATTCTTCCGGCTTAAATAATGCGGATATGAAGGGGTATCACCCTGAAAACACGGGTGCAGATGAAGAGAATGCCATGTCTGCACGTTCTACAGCCAAGCTTGCAAATCGTCTCCTGAAGGATTTCCCAGAAGTACTGGATACCGCAGGCATTGCAAAGAAAACATTCCGTGAAGGTACAGAAGATGCAACGGAAATGCAGAACTGGAATTTCATGCTTGAATCGCTCGTTTTTGAATACGAAGGAGCAGATGGAATTAAAACCGGAACGACAGATTTTGCAGGCTACACATTTACAGGAACAGCAAAAAGAGAGGATATGCGCTTAATTTCTGTTGTCATGAATGCGACAGATGATAACGGTGTTGGTTCGTATGAAGCCCGTTTTAGCGCTACAGCTGACCTTTTTGATTATGGATTCGACCAGTTTTCATTGCAGGAAATGGTTCCCGGCGATTATACAATTGAAGGACAGGAATCACTTGAGGTAACTAAAGGGAAAGAAGATACAGTAAGCATCCAGTCACAAGATCCTATTCAGATGGTTGTAAAAGAGGGTGAAGAAACCGCTTCGGAACCTGTTTTGTCTTTAGATGAAGAGCTCTTAAATGAGGAAGGCAAGCTCACGGCTCCTGTAGAAGAAGGAGAGGTTGTCGGAAAGCTTGGATTGAATTTAGGAGAAGATGATTTAGGATTTTTAGATAATAGCATGTCCTCTTCGATGCAGGTGGATGTTGTCACTACAGAAAGTGTGCAAAAGGCCAATTGGTTTGTTTTAAGCATGCGCGCAGTTGGAGGTTTTTTCGGTAACCTGTGGGAGACCGTTACGTCAACTGTAAAAGGTTGGTTCTAATTCAAAAAAGATTCTGAAAAGAAAGTATCTCTTGTCTTGACAGGAGGTGCTTTTTTAGTAATTATAAAGAATGGGATAATATAATTCCGAGGAAATAGGTGCAATTTTTTGCCACTTCCACTAGATCACTAGTAAAGATAAAGGTTTTACGTAATCCAAAGGAGGCTTTTTGTTATGAATACAGGTACGGATCGTGTTAAGCGAGGAATGGCAGAAATGCAAAAAGGCGGCGTCATCATGGACGTTGTAAATGCAGAGCAGGCAAAACTAGCAGAGGAAGCAGGCGCGGTAGCTGTTATGGCACTTGAGCGTGTTCCATCTGATATTCGTGCAGCAGGCGGAGTAGCGCGTATGGCTGACCCGCGTATAGTAGAAGAGGTAATGAACGCGGTTAGTATCCCGGTTATGGCAAAAGCACGTATTGGACATATTACAGAAGCACGCGTATTGGAATCAATGGGCGTTGATTATATTGATGAAAGTGAAGTATTAACTCCGGCAGATGAAGAATATCATTTGTTAAAATCCGATTTTACTGTTCCATTTGTATGCGGATGCCGTGATCTTGGAGAAGCAACTCGCCGTATTGGAGAAGGGGCCGCAATGCTTCGTACAAAAGGGGAGCCTGGAACGGGCAATATCGTGGAAGCCGTTCGTCATTTGCGTAAAGTAAATGCACAGGTGCGCAGAGTCGTTCACATGACGAAAGATGAAATTATGACAGAAGCAAAGCTGCTTGGCGCACCTTTTGAGCTTCTTCTTGAAATTAAAGAACTTGGCCGTTTGCCGGTCGTAAATTTTGCAGCTGGCGGTGTAGCAACTCCTTCAGATGCCGCATTAATGATGGAGCTTGGAGCTGACGGCGTATTTGTCGGATCAGGAATCTTTAAATCGGATAACCCTGAAAAATTCGCTCGTGCTATCGTACAGGCGACCACTCATTATCAGGATTATGAATTAATTGCTAAAATCTCAAAAGAACTTGGTTCAGCGATGAAAGGGATGGAAATCTCTTCACTATCATTAGAAGACCGTATGCAGGAGCGCGGTTGGTAAGAAAGGGTTGAGCTTATTATGACAACCATCGGAGTACTTGGTTTGCAAGGGGCCGTACGCGAGCATGTCAGATCCATTGAAGCATGCGGCGCAAATGCCCTCGTGATAAAAAAAGCAGAACAGCTTGATCAGGTAGACGGACTCATCATGCCTGGCGGTGAAAGTACGACTATGCGCAGATTAATTGATTTATACGGGTTTATGGAGCCGATGAAGGCATTTGCTGAAGCGGGAAAACCCATGTTCGGCACATGCGCAGGTCTAATCCTGCTGGCAAAAGACCTCGTAGGATATGATGAACCGCATTTAGGGGTCATGGATGTACTCGTAGAGCGCAATTCATTCGGTCGTCAAAAAGAAAGCTTTGAATCGAATTTAAATGTGACCGGATTAGAAGAGCCGTATAACGCAGTGTTTATCCGCGCACCACATATTGTATCAGCAGGCCCGTCAACACAAGTGCTTGCGATGCATAATGACCGGATCGTCTTAGCAAGAGACGGACAGTTTTTAGGCTGTTCATTTCATCCCGAGCTGACAGAGGATCACCGATTGACAAAATATTTTGTTGAAATGGTCGAATCTGCACCGGTTTCTGTATAAAAGTATTGATATTCGGAGACGAATATAGTATCTTTATCGATAATTACACAACGTCAAAACAATGACGGAAAGTAGTAACAACTGATCCCTTTTCTAAGAGAGCCGGTGGATGGTGTGAATCGGCAAAAGGATGTTGTGAATCCATTCTGGAGTGAAGAGCTGAACGTACCAGTAAGCTTTTCCGGTCGACGCCGTTAGGTCATGAGCGGAAGATGCTTTTTATCTTCAATCAGGGTGGTAACGCGGGCATTAACTCTCGTCCCTTTTTACAAAGGGATGGGGGTTTTTTTGTTTTTTATACTTAAAAGCGGAAACGGGCGTTAAGCTCCGACAGACGTAAGACGATCTGCCAAGCAGGCGCTTTTTGCCTGCATGGTGGAGCGGCTTACGATCCGAGGAGCTGCCCGTTGGAGCTGGATATCAGTAAATTCTCTGCATTCCTGCACGAGAGACAATTATAAAAGGAGGAAACAAACATGCTGGATTTAAAAAGGCTGCGCAATGAATTTGATGAAATTAAAGAAAAAATGGCTCACCGTGGAGAGGATTTAGGCGATTTTGATCAGTTTCAGGATTTAGACCGTGAACGTCGGGACCTGATTGTAAAAAGTGAAGAAAAGAAAAGCCGGCGAAATGAAGTCTCTCAACAGATTGCTCAAATGAAGCGCGAGAAAAAGAATGCAGATGCCGTTATCGCAGAAACTCGCAGTCTTGGAGACGAAATTAAAGAAATTGATGACCGTCTGCGGGTCGTGGAAGAAAAGCTGGAGGCCCTTCTGCTTTCCATTCCGAATGTACCGCATGAAAGTGTACCGGTTGGAGAAACAGAGGATGACAATGTGGAAGTGAGAAAATGGGGAGAGCTTCCTTCTTTCGAATTTGAAGCTCAGCCTCATTGGGATCTTGCAGTGAATTTAGGCATGCTTGACTTTGAACGTGCCGCAAAAGTTACCGGAAGCCGTTTTGTTTTCTATAAGGGCGCAGGTGCTCGTTTAGAGCGTGCTTTAATTAACTTTATGATGGATCTTCATCAGGACCAGCATGGGTATGAAGAAATGCTTCCTCCATATCTTGTGAACCGTACAAGTATGACGGGAACAGGCCAGCTGCCAAAATTTGAAGAAGATGCGTTTCGGATTGATGAAGAGGATTATTTCTTAATTCCAACCTCAGAGGTACCGGTAACAAATTATCATCGCGATGAAATATTACGTGCTGAAGAATTGCCGAAAGCCTATGCTGCATACAGCGCAAATTTCCGTTCTGAAGCTGGGTCTGCCGGCCGTGACACAAGAGGGCTGATCCGTCAGCACCAATTTAATAAAGTGGAGCTTGTGCGCTTTGCAAAGCCTGAGGATTCTTACGACACGCTCGAAGAATTAACCGGTCATGCTGAAAAAGTTCTTCAGCTGCTAGAACTGCCTTATCGTGTGTTAAGCATGTGTACAGCTGATCTTGGCTTTACAGCGGCAAAAAAATACGATATTGAAGTATGGATCCCAAGCTATGAGAGCTACCGCGAAATTTCTTCTTGCAGTAATTTTGAAGACTTCCAGGCGCGACGGGCTAATATTCGTTTCCGCCGAGAACCAAATGCAAAACCGGAGCATGTTCACACATTAAATGGAAGCGGCCTTGCCATTGGACGGACCGTAGCTGCTATATTGGAGAACTACCAGCAGGAGGATGGCAGCATCCTGGTGCCTGAAGTTTTACAGCCTTATATGGGCGGCAAAAAAATTATCCAAAAGTAAGGATTGCTTTATCTTGGGAGAGGCTGGGACACTTTTGTCCCAAGCCTCTTTTTAAATCAGTATTATTGACCTTTTCAGCTACCTGACATAGGATAGAAGTATTCAGAGTGGAAAGGTGGGATTTTGATGACGGCAACTGTTACAACAGGATCTGTACCGCGACCGCTAGTCCGGGTGAATCAATGGACCATTATACTATCCGTCATTTTAACGTGGATAACAGGTTTTTACTGGCTGCTGCTTCTTCCACTGGCTGCCGGATTAGGCGGGATCTTCTTTGATTTTAATCCGGTTATGCGTATAGCAAAAAACTTCTTAAGAAAACCATTAAATACGTACATTCCTGAAGATAAAAGCGATCAGAAATTTAATCAGACTATAGCATCCTTTTGTTTGGCAGGAGGCTTCTTCTCTTTTATGGTCGGATGGAATGCCGCAGGATACGTTTTTACAATCATGGTCGTTTCAGCGGCTTTTGTAGCAGTCCTTGGCTTTTGTATAGGATGTTTCATTCGTTTTCAGTGGAAACAATGGCAGTATCGACGCAGCCGCCAAGCGTAGTTTCATTCGTGATTTTTCTATTTTGTCTTTCTGTACATAGAGAGGTTGATTAAGGGATATCCTACTTGAGAAAGATCGACCTCTTTCTAAACAGAGAGATTTTAAAAAAATGTATAAAAAAGATTGACGCTTTTTAGAATGCGTGGTATTATAATTCTTGTCGACACGGAGGAATACCCAAGTTTGGCTGAAGGGATCGGTCTTGAAAACCGACAGGGGAGTCAAATCCCGCGGGGGTTCGAATCCCTCTTCCTCCTCCATAATTTTAACTTTAAAACTTACGCGCATAAATATTGGAGAATTGAAAACCACCGCAGATTTGCGGTGGTTTTTCTCTATGTTCTCAGCGGAAACCAGAAGCCTAAACATAATTTAAATGGAATGCCCCAGTAATAAAACCCTGGGGCATTCTATATTACTCTTGAGTAAAAATCGATAGCATTAATAAAGAGTGAAATCTCCGCTGCTGACCTTGACTTTAATCAGATGAGTTCCTTTGCCGTGAGTTCCTTCTGACACACGGTCTGTCATCTTTGCGTTATCGAGAGGGAATTCATTGAAGAGATCCCCGCTGCTTACTTTTCCTTTCAAAGTGAAATCCGCGTTATCCGGCAGGTCCAGATTCACATCCCCTGAACTGACCGACACATCTATTTCACCAGAAAGTTCTGTAAAGCCTGCATTCAGTTCCCCGGAAGAAACGTCTGCTTTAAACGGACCCTCATAGTGTGAAACCGTGAGATCCCCGGAGCTTAAATTAAAGTTTCCATTTTCCGTGGATAATTTTTCGATTACGGCTTCTCCGGACGATCCATTATAAGAAAACTCTTTGGCATCAAGAGCCCCGATCATCACATCTCCAGACCCCATTTTCACAGAAACGGATGAGAGAATCAGGGGATTGGATGAAGTGTATGCTGTGGTGTCAATTTCTCCGGATCCAATGTCCAATTGAAGCTCTTTTGCATATTTTTGGGGCAGATAGACTGTTGCGGTTGTTTGGTCAGAATTGAATTGAAAAAATCTAAATCCTTTTTGCTTGATGGTTATTTCAATGGATTTTCTTCCTTCTTTTACCTTTATGTCGTGCTTCTTTGTTCCTTCCACCCGAATGCTGTCTGAATCAACCGGTACAATCTTTGTGTTTACACTTGAAACGTTGAGTTTTACCGATTCAGTGCCCTCGTCTACTTTTGCCTCCTGCTTTGCTGCTCCTGATGCACTCCATGGCCAAAACTCATTAAAATTCACATATAAAAAAATTAGTGCCCCTGCAATTAATAAAATGGCTAAACTGTTTTTTACCATACCAGCCCTCCGTTGTTTTCTTGATTACCATAATCATATATGGAAAAGTTTGTTTTTACTACAAACGGCGGAATGATCTTTTTGTAGGACTTGAGGCGTATTGCACCTGCAGGTAAAAAATAAAAAAAGCCTGAGACAAAGGGTCTCAAGCTCTTCGAACGGTTCGCGCTTCCGCTCCGCTCACCTCTTACTATTTTTTTAACAAAGCAGTCTGCTGGATAAAGGATCCGACTTTTTCGAGAATCGGATCAATGGATGATGGATCCTGAACAAGATCGTAATCATTAATATCCAGGCGAAGGACCGGGCATGCATTAAAGGAATTGATCCAGTTTTCATACCGTTGGTGCATTTCCTCCCAATAGGCAAGAGGCGTTTCCTGTTCCATCGGCCGGCCGCGTTTTTGGATGCGGTCAAGGATGCTGTCCAAAGATCCTTCCAGATAAATTAATAGATTTGGATGAGGGAAGTACGGTGTCATGACCATCGCTTCAAACAAGCTTGTATATGTTTCGTAATCTACGGGTGACATGGTGCCTTTTTCATAATGCATTTTGGCGAATATGCCCGTATCTTCGTAGATTGAGCGGTCCTGTATAAAGCCTCCGCCATATTCAAACATGCGTTTTTGTTCTTTAAATCG
This sequence comes from Jeotgalibacillus sp. ET6, assembly GCF_029667115.1. Lineage (GTDB taxonomy): Bacteria > Bacillota > Bacilli > Bacillales > Jeotgalibacillaceae > Jeotgalibacillus. The sequence continues at coordinate 9,845 of NZ_JARUIU010000018.1, forward strand.
TTCAGCGAGGAAGTAGACCTGTAAATGGAAGCTCCATTTCTCAAAGTCCTTGTAGAACTTATCTAGGTAAGGATTCGCTTCGACTTTTTCAAAGGATGTGCGAAATTGGAGTTGTTCGGCAAGCGTTCGTGTCATCGTGGATTTTCCTACACCTACTGTACCGGCAATCGTTATCACTGCATCTTTTGGAATTCCGTATTTTTCACGTGCGTTCATGGGTTGTACTCCTTTTAGGTAAAGATTCTTCCACTTGTTTTAAAATGGCGTTTAGATCCTGCTGATTCCGGACGAAATCTGTGTCATCTCCGTTTATTCGGATCACAGGAATTTCAGGATGCGTTTGTTCAAAGTGGAAAATAAACTCATCATAATCCGCTGCGAGCTGTTCTAAATAGAGGGGACTCATATTTTTCTCAAACGTACGGCCGCGCATCTCAATTCGTTTAAGAAGGGTTTCTAAGCTGGCGTGCAAGTAAATGACGACATTTGGCTTAGGCATATCCGCTGTCAGTATTCTGTAGATTTCCAAATACTTTTTGTACTCTTCCGGCTGCAGCGTGCGCTTGGCAAAGATGAGGTTTTTAAAAATATGATAATCTGCAGCTACAGGTTTCCTGTTTTCGATGAAGAGCCGCTGCATATCACTCAGCTGCTTGTACCGATTGCAGAGAAAGAACATTTCGGTTTGAAAGCTCCACTCATCAATATTGTCATAAAACTTATTTAGAAATGGATTTTCGTCCACTATTTCTTTTAGCAGATGAAACTGAAAATGTGAAGAAAGTGCTTTGGCAAGAGAGGTCTTTCCGACGCCAATAGGTCCTTCAACGGTTATGAACGGAACGTTGGTCATTCTCGTTCCCTCCTTAGGATGATTTCGGTCATAATGACAACCGTTATTGTACCATATGGCTAGTGTAAGGAATAGCTGTTAAAAAAGGAAAAAGAGCCTGGGACAAAAATGTCTCAAGCTCTACGACCGGTTCACTTCGCTTCAGGCGGACGCTTTCCGCAGGGACGGCGCTGAGCCCTCCTCAGGCTGTGCCTTGCGGAGGTCTCAGCTTGCCGTCACGTCCTGCAGGAGTCGCCACCTTCCGCTCCGCTCACCTACTATTATTCATAAATATATCCTCTTTCTAAAACTTTTTTCAGTTTTGTCCTAATATCAATAAAAGACCATTACTGTTTAACAATATCAAATTGGTCATTGAGAAGAAGCCAATTCTGAGGGAATGGAAGACCGAGTTTCCAATAGCTCATTCCCCTGAGATTCAGTTCCTTTAACAAATCAAATTTTGCCTGAATGGACCTTGCATCCTCAAACCAGATAATATGATCCGTTCCGTTTGTTGTGTATTCAATAAAGGGTGCTTGTGCTTTTTGATCATATTGAATCGGCACTCCCTGGGCTGCGGCGATCTGAATAGCCTGCTGGGGACTGATCGCCCGGGCTTGGGTGCCTTCTTCAAAGGGAAGTGTCCAGTCATATCCATAGAGATTTTGTCCCATCATGACTTTTTGTGGGGGCATTTCAGTTAAAGCATATTCGAGCACCCGGCGGACAGGACCGATTGGCGATACTGCCTGAGCAGGGCCCCCGCTGTATCCCCATTCATACGTCATAATGACAACAAAATCCACCACTTCTCCGATCGCCTTATAATCATGCGCTTCATACCATTTCCCTTTTTGATCGGCGCTGGTTTTTGGGGCAAGTGCAGCGGACAGCAGCCAGCCCTCTTGAGCGAACCGTTCCTTTGCTTTCTTTAAAAACGTAACATACGCTTCGCGGTCAGCAGGGCGCAGATATTCAAAATCAAAATGAATATCCCGGAATCCGTACTCTTTCGCTTTTTGAACAATATTGTCGAGCAGGGTATCCTGTATCGCTGTATCGGTTAAAATAATTCTTCCCAGTTCATCACTGAACGCGCCATCCTCGAGATTGGTAATCACCATCATTAAAATATTCCGGTTAGCCTCAGCGATTGCAGGAAATGGAGCAAGCGGGGGATCTTCAAGTGATCCGTCACGCTTTACCTCAAAACTAAAAGGGGCCAGATAGGTTAAGTACGGAGCTGCTTCGCGGGTGCGGGCCTGCAGCTCCTGGGTTACTTCGCTGCCAAACGGCTCAACATACGCATTAAACTCTGCTGTCACTTTTGGTGCAGGAGGAATATAAAGCCTCCATCCGACAGCAAGCGGCTGCTCCGGGGAAATGCCATTTATGCTGGCCAGTTCCTGATAGGAAATACCAAACTGCTGGGCAATGGAAAAAAGACTGTCGCCCGGCTGCACAAAATAATATCTGCCAACGATCGGGATAACAAGCGCCTGTCCCTGTACAAGGCGGTCCGGGTTAGGGAGCTGATTGGCGTCAGCGATTGACTGAGGGGCTGTGGAGTATATGCTTCCAATGGTGAAAAGGGTTTCTCCTTGCTGTACCACATGTATTTGCATAAAACGCTCCTTTTAAAGCAGATTTCGTAACAGACGGATCCCCGCTTACGCATTTCCCTCACTTACTGTATGATAAGAGCAAAGAAAAAATGAGAAAAGGGTGGCGACAGATTTCATGTCTGAGCAGGACGAATATTGGATGAAGAAGGCAATCCAACAAGCACAAAAAGCACGCGAATTAAGAGAAGTCCCTATAGGAGCAGTGATTGTACAAAATGGCGAAGTGATTGCCTCAGCCTATAATCTTCGGGAAACGACACAAAATGCCGTCACTCATGCGGAGCTGTTAGCCATCGAACAGGCGTGTGAAAAAACGGGCAGCTGGCGGCTTGAAAATGCTTCGCTGTATGTCACGCTTGAGCCGTGTCCGATGTGCAGCGGGGCTATCCTGCTCTCAAGAATCGACCGCGTTGTATACGGAGCACCCGACCCCAAGGCTGGCTGTGCGGGAAGTTTAATGAATCTGCTCGAAGATGAACGGTTCAATCATCGCAGTGAAGTGGTGTCAGGCGTTTTGAGAGAAGAATGCGGACAGTTGCTTTCCTCATTTTTTAAGGAGCTTCGTGAAGAAAAAAAAGCATTGAAACAAGCGGCAAAGCGCAGAGAGATGGGTCAGGAATAAAGCTTTAGGGTTGAGGATTGATTTTTGATTCAGAACATAGTATACTCATTCTTGCGTCGTCAAAAAACGCAAATGATTACTGGTCTCATATTTGCCGTGCTAGGTGGGGAATTAGCGGTGCCCTGTATTCGCAATCCGCTCTAGCGAAACTGAATCCCTTCTCGAGGCTGTACATGCTGTAGGGTCTGCCTTCTGTAAGTGGTGTTGACGTTTGGGTCCTGCGCAATGGGAATTCATGAACCATGTCAGGTCCGGAAGGAAGCAGCATTAAGTGAAACCTCTCATGTGCCGCAGGATCGCCTGAACCGAGCTAACTGCAGGAGTAACGCTTATGGCTGTCAGTCGACAGAAGGTGCACGGCAGTTTAATTTATTTATAACACCCGCTCACATTGTGCTGAGTGGGTTTTTTCTTGCCTTTTTTTAAGGATGACGTTTTGCGGCGCGGCCGATTGCGTTATACTTAAGAAAAGCGCTCTCTGCAAAAAAAGTGCAGGACCGTTTTATACCATACTTATTTAACAAAAGCCGCTTCCGCAGTAAAGAGAGGGAGGGAAAGCATGGCATACCAAGCGTTATATCGTGTGTGGCGTCCGCAGGAATTTGCTGATGTCGTAGGTCAGCAGCATGTGACCAAGACATTGCAAAATGCCCTGCTGCAGGAAAAAATCTCACACGCTTACTTGTTTTCCGGCCCGCGTGGAACGGGAAAAACAAGTGCTGCCAAAATATTGGCTAAAGCAGTAAATTGTGAACATGCTCCAATTGCCGAGCCATGCAATGAATGCACCATTTGTAAGGGGATAACAGATGGGTCGATCCCCGATGTCATTGAACTTGATGCAGCATCCAACAACGGAGTCGATGAAATAAGGGACATCCGCGACAAAGTAAAATACGCGCCGAATGAAGGGCGTTTCAAGGTGTATATTGTAGATGAGGTGCATATGCTCTCAACAGGTGCCTTTAATGCCCTGCTCAAAACCCTGGAAGAGCCGCCAAAACACGTGATTTTTATTCTGGCAACAACTGAGCCTCACAAAATTCCTTTAACCATTATTTCAAGGTGTCAGCGTTTTGATTTTAAACGCATCACTTCACATGATATCGTGGGCCGTATGCTGCATATTGCAGACCAATCCGGCGTGAAATATGACGAAAAAGCGCTGCACGTGATTGCAAGAGCTGCAGAAGGCGGAATGCGGGACGCACTCAGTCTTCTTGATCAGGCCATTTCCTTCAGTCAGGATAAAGTGGCACTCGAAGACGCGCTCACAGTTACCGGCTCAATCGGCCAGGACCGGTTGACCCGATTAATTGAGTCCCTTCATAAGCAGGATGTGGCCTCAGCACTTGAAACCATTGATGAGCTGCTGCAGCAGGGAAAAGATCCGATTCGTTTAACAGAAGATTTGATTCTGTACAGCCGTGATCTACTGCTTTATAAAGCGGCCCCCCATTTAGAAGAATCCATGGAGCGGGTTTTATCAGATGATGCATTTAAACAATTATCTGAAGAGCTTGAAAGCGGGCAGCTGTATGCTTATATCGATATACTGAATAAAACACAGCAGGAAATGAAGTTTACCAATCATGCCAGAACCTATCTGGAAGTTGCCGCCATTAAGCTATGTCATGCGGAAAGATCGCCAAAACAGGTTACGGCAGAGCAGGTGCCAGATATACAGGGGCTGATCCAGCGTGTTCAGCAGTTGGAGGGAGAACTTAAGAAAATGAAGCAGGAGGGGGTTCCGGCAGGGCCTTCTGCAGAACCTGCGTCCACACCTTCCAAAAAGACTGCAAGAGGCACAAAAGATTTTAAAGCGCCGGTTGGCAGGATTCTGGAAGTCCTTAAAAATGCTACTAAAAATGATATTACCCAAATTAAAAACCGCTGGGGAGACATGCTTGAGTCCATGAACCGGCAGCAGCTCCGTTCCCTTACCGCACTTTTAAATGAAGCGGAGCCGGTTGCAGCATCTCAGGAAGCTTTTGTGTTAAAATTTAAATATGAAATTCATTGCAAAATGGCAATGGAAAATAGTAAGTTAATTGAGTCGATGCCATCCATTCTGGAAGAGTTGACAGGATCCACTTATTCAATTATTGGCGTACCGGAAGAACAGTGGATGGCAATAAGGGAAGATTTTATACAGCATCAGGACCAATCAGAGCAAGCGGATGAAGATGGCAAGAAGAAAGAAGATCCACTTATTGCAGAAGCAAGAAAGCTTGTAGGTTCAGATTTGCTTGATATTCAAGACTAAAATTCGGAGGTAATGAAGATGCGTGGAATGGGAAATATGCAAGGTATGATGAAGCAAATGCAAAAAATGCAAAAACAAATGGCTCAGGCACAGGAAGAGCTTGGCGAAAAGCGTCTAACAGGGACAGCGGGCGGCGGAATGGTCAGCGTAACTGTTTCGGGTCATAAAGAAATATTAGATGTAACGATTAAAGAAGAAGTGGTGGACCCGGATGATATCGAAATGCTTCAGGATCTGGTTGTGGCTGCTACAAATGAAGCGATCAAAGCTGCAGACGAATTGACCAATTCGACCATGGGGCAATTCACCAAGGGCATGAATCTCCCTGGAATGTTTTAAGGGACAAGTTTAAATGCATTATCCGGAACCTATATCAAAGCTGATAGACAGCTTTATGAAATTGCCAGGGATCGGGCCGAAAACAGCGGCTCGTCTGGCCTTTTTTGTATTAGGTATGAAAGAAGATACCGTTCTTGATTTCGCAAAAGCCCTGGTCAACGCCAAGCGAAATCTTGGTTTTTGCTCTGTCTGTGGTCATATAACAGATCAGGATCCCTGTTACATTTGTGAGGATCAAAAAAGGGATCGGTCCATCATTTGTGTCGTGCAGGATCCAAAAGATGTTATTGCGATGGAGAAAATGCGGGAGTATACAGGTCTTTATCATGTCCTCCATGGCGCCATTTCCCCAATGGATGGAATCGGTCCTGAGGATATTAATGTGCCCGATCTGTTAAAACGCCTGCAGGATGAAACAGTGAAAGAAGTCATTTTGGCTACAAATCCAAATATTGAAGGCGAAGCGACTGCGATGTATATTTCCCGTCTGCTGCGGCCTTCAGGCATAAAAGTGACACGCATAGCCCATGGTCTTCCTGTAGGAGGCGATCTGGAATATGCAGATGAAGTCACTTTATCCAAAGCGCTGGAAGGACGACGGGACGTATAAAGGAGTTTAATGATGCTGTTTCGAAAAAAAGGCAAGCTGAAAAAAGAATTTGATGATCAACTAATTGAACTGATGGCTGCGACCAGAGATGAATGGCGACAGCAAAAAAATATGGCTGAGCTAAGTATCGAAGTCAGTGGCCAGTCCGCCTCGGCGGAGCGGCTTTGCGAGGCAAAATACTTTTATTTGTTTAAAGAAGCCCGTCAACGCAAAATCGTCATAAAATAACGCGTTCCTTCATATCTTTCTTCTATAAAGATGTTTTCTTAATAGGATCGGGGTGAAGGAATGGTCTGGCTGTGGGGTGCAGGAACCCTTCTTCTTGCGACATTGCTGGTGGCCTTTGGTGTAAAGCCGTTTTTCAGGTGGGTATGGCGGTTTAGCACGAAGTGGGTGATTGGACTGGCGCTTTTATTTATTTTGAATCGTTATGGACAAGCTTATGGCTGGTACGTTCCTATGAATCCCGTCACAACAGGGATAGCAGGAATACTCGGTATTCCGGGTACTATTGCACTCGTTTATCTGTACAAAGGAAGCAGCTATTAACGTAGCTGTTTTTTATTTTCTATAAAATAACCATATTTTCGAGAGATGTTTTCAGCAATTCAAAACAGCGTTTAAAATAATTTTAAAAAAGTTTGCTAAAAAGGTTGCATAATTTCTTCGAACCGTGGTATATTATTCCTCGTTGCAAAAAACAACGGCAAACAGCTTTCAGACATAACAAAAAATGAATGAAAAAAAGTTGTTGACATCGATACTGAAATAATGGTAAGATGATCTAGTCGCTTGAGAGAGCAACACACAAACGAAAC
>NZ_JARUIU010000190.1 GCF_029667115.1 Jeotgalibacillus sp. ET6
CATTGGATTTCATCCGGAACATGATCGTAACGGCAGGCTTTGCGATCCTTGATACGATGCAATACATCAAACCAGATGTCAGGTTGTTTTTAGCCTTCGTACTTACGGCATTTTTAAACTTTATTCTGGTAAAAACTTCCATGCTGGCGCATTTCACGGTCTCACCCAATGGAATAATGTTTGCGCTGAGCCTTTCAAGGGCCTTGCCATGTATAGTCTCAGCTTGCCGTCAAATCCTGCTGGAGTCGCC
>NZ_JARUIU010000191.1 GCF_029667115.1 Jeotgalibacillus sp. ET6
TCTGCTTTTTTTAAGTCCAGTTGAAAAAGTTCTTCAGCATTGCCGCATCAATTTGTAGACGGTTTCTATCTGGATTTTAACAATATGTACAGCAGATTAAATTAATTCTGTGAATTAGTTTTTTTGCAGTTTAAATAATCTCTGAATCGTTTCGTTGATTACAAGATCGCACACCTGCAATCTAAAGACAAATAGTCAGCCCTTTCCAAACATTTTTTCCCACTACTAAAAAATATTTACTAAAACCGAT
>NZ_JARUIU010000192.1 GCF_029667115.1 Jeotgalibacillus sp. ET6
GATTCTGAAGAACGAATTCTTCAGGAATTCAGAAAGGAAAGACAGGCGATCATGGAAAGATGTGTATGATTCAGAAGTGAAAAATGGTGCGCGTCTCTGCTTGATACGGTTTCCTATGAGTTTTACCATCAACTTCGTAAAACGGATCCTGTTTTTGCTATGAACCAGCAAAGTGGTTTAGACATGCCGCTTGAAGAAGCGTTACATACGCATCTATCAAGCTTTGAAGCGCTGACCGTTTCACTTCCTC
>NZ_JARUIU010000193.1 GCF_029667115.1 Jeotgalibacillus sp. ET6
TTATTTTTTTTTTTTGTTTATTTAAATAAATATTACTATGTAAAAAAAAATAGTTTAGTTTTTTGCCGATCCGTTTAATTCTAATTTTTGCATTTTCTTTGGGTTTGTATTGTTTTTGCCTGTTTTTTTTAAAAATATTAAACAATATAAAAAATAATAACGGTATTTTTTTCTCGATTTTTTCTAAACGATGCTTTTACATCTCACTCCTTTATTCACCCAAACCAAACAACCCGAAAAATCCCCCCCT
>NZ_JARUIU010000194.1 GCF_029667115.1 Jeotgalibacillus sp. ET6
CTTGTGCTTGACACAAGTCGCCGATGCGGGGACTGGCAAGTCCGTGACAATCGTGCAGGCATTCGGCCCGTAGGTCACGACCTCGTTGTCATCGTCATCGTCGTGCGCGAAAGCCTGGCCTGTTACACCAGCCGAGACGGCCAACGCAATAGTCAATGCACCGAATGTGCGGAGCAGCCACATGGCTGTATTACGCTTCAGCTGTGCCATCACAAGTCTCCTTGCTATGCTCGGTTAAACCGTACTTGT
>NZ_JARUIU010000195.1 GCF_029667115.1 Jeotgalibacillus sp. ET6
GAACTAATCTCAGGATCTCCAATAAGAATTTCATCAGCCGGATGCTGACTTTGCTGAATCAAATCTTGCCTATGCCTATTATACGTATGAAAAAGGATCATCTGTTTCCGATTCTAGAACGAACTGTTGCGGCCACTTTTGCCTGTCATGAACATGGAATTTGCGTTTATGTTGATGTGGTCATGAATCATAAGGGATTATCTTTAGCAAACCTTGGAAGCGCACTGAATCCTGAAAAAATTGTGATCG
>NZ_JARUIU010000196.1 GCF_029667115.1 Jeotgalibacillus sp. ET6
GCCTTCATTTTCACCTTCAAAGGAAACCACTTGAAGCTTTTCTTCTTTTGGATCCTCGTGAATACGGTAAATAAACGGCAGGTTCATCCAGTGGAAGGGGGAGAGCTTGAGACACTTTTGTCCCAGGCTCTTTAAATGTTGTTAGACAAGTCTGATGCCACTGCTTCTCCTGCAGGACTGAATGAAGCATTAACGATGATTCCATCGTGAGCTTTAAGCAGTAGCGGTAAAGCTTCTTCATCGTGCTTT
>NZ_JARUIU010000197.1 GCF_029667115.1 Jeotgalibacillus sp. ET6
GCGATTGGTGGCCCCTGGACGGTAGAAAAGCTGTGCGCTGTGCCAGCCACCGCCTCGCGCTGCCGCCGCGACGACTGGTTCCAAATCGAGGAAGCGATTCGAAATGTGGACGAGCAGCAAGCCACGCGGGGCCAGCACCCGGGCGTAGCTGGCGAATGCCTCGCGCGTCATCAGGTGCATCGGCACCGAATCCGACGAAAACGCATCAAGCGCCAGCAGGTCGAGCGAGGTGGGACGCGCCCTATCGAG
>NZ_JARUIU010000198.1 GCF_029667115.1 Jeotgalibacillus sp. ET6
GCACAAGCTTTGTAGATCTGCTTGAAGTTCCTCCAGCGAAATCTTGCTCAAGTGTAATGGATGATGGCGTGCTAAAAAAATACGCGCCTGAAAAGCTTGCGAAGAAAAAATATTCCTGCAGTAACAATCGGCTGAACTCAAATCAACAAAACAGTCGTTTAAAGTCCAATTAGCAGAAGGATTTAGCTGTTTTTTGCACATTACACTGAGATCATAATGAACATACACAGGAAAGAGCGCAATTTCCAC
>NZ_JARUIU010000199.1 GCF_029667115.1 Jeotgalibacillus sp. ET6
TGAAATTTTATTGCAGTTCGCCATCTTTGTCGTGAATCAGAAACGATTGATCAGGAAAAGCTGCAAGTTGAGCAAGCTGTTCTACAGTGAAAATTGAGCTTCAAAGTCCAAAAAATGGTGCTTCTTTCCTCCAATGAACGACAAAGTAGAATTGATTGAAAATGTTTCATCATCTTTTTTCACGAGTGAATGGAAAGAAGTAAGTGTGTTTCATGGAAAACATCCAACAAAAACAGATGATTTTTTTGT
>NZ_JARUIU010000019.1 GCF_029667115.1 Jeotgalibacillus sp. ET6
AGAGGAAGAATTAAAAATGACGGCATTGATGCAATCGATGCCAGATTTTGTATGCTTCAAGGACGGCCAGGGACGATGGATTCGGACGAATGACTTTGGCCTCGAGCTTTATGGCTTAAAAGGGCATCATTACATGGGTAAGACGGATCGCGAATTGGGAAAGGTAAATCCCTTCTTTGAAGAAGCGTTTGAATACTGTATGGTGTCAGACGAAGAAACGTGGCAAAAAGCAGTTACGGTAAGAGCAAATGAGAGTTTTTACGTTCCATCAGGGGAGTTTAAAACATTTGATGTAATTAAAGTTCCTATTTTCTACGAAGATGGTTCACGTAAAGCGCTCATTACGATCGGAAGAGACATTACCCAGCAAAAGCAGGCGGAAGAACGGCTAGTCAAACAGGAAAAGCTTGCTGTAGCAGGTGAGCTGGCAGCGGGAATTGCCCATGAAATTAAAAACCCGCTCACCAGTTTAAAAGGGTTTATTCAGTTAATGAGAGAAGAAAGAAATCTTACTGCGGACAATATAGAAATTATGTCCTCTGAAATGGACCGGATCCACTCCATTGTTGAGGAGCTGCTGGTTTTATCAAAGCCTCAGACCAGGCTTGAAGAGGCATTTCCACTTCATTCTGTAATTGAGTACGTAGTCAGTGTACTAAAGCATCAGGCGGCAGAGAAAAAAGTGAATCTCCAGGTGGAAGCTTGCAGCCATGAAGATGATTTTATTCTTGGTGACCGCAATCAGCTTATACAGGTATTTATCAACCTTGTTAAAAACGGGATTGAATCGATGGAAAAAGGTGGACGGCTGATCATTAGCCGGCATCAGCACGAAAATGAAATTTGTGTAGCTATAAAAGATGAAGGAACGGGTATTTCCGCTGAAAAGCTTGCTAAAATCGGGGAGCCCTTCTTTACAACCAAATCTAAAGGAATGGGTCTTGGTTTGACGATCTGTCAAAAAATCATCCATGAGCACAAAGGCCAGATCAATTATGATAGCACTGAAAACAAAGGCACAACTGTCAGCGTCTGCCTTCCCCTCCATAGAAAACCACAAGCTGAGACTCCAAAAGGCAAAGCCTGAGGAGAGCTCAGAGCCGCCCCTGCGGAAAACGTCCGCCGAAGCACAGCAAACCGATCTAGGAGCTTGAGACTTTTTGTCTCAGGCTCTTTTATTTTTTAATTTCTCCAACTAGTACACTTATTGGTATAGACAACTATACAACCACCGTGCTAAGGTAAATAAAACAAACTATTATATCTAAGGAGTGAATCACTTGCTAACTTTTCTTCAACGAATTGGTAAGTCTTTGATGTTTCCGATTGCTACGTTGCCAGCCGCTGCCTTATTGCTTCGTTTAGGTCAGGACGACTTATTAAATATTCCATTTTTAGCGGCAGCTGGATCCGGAATATTAGATAATTTAGCCATTATTTTTGCAATAGGCATTGCCATGGGATTTGCTCATGATGGCAGCGGGGGCGCAGCGCTGGCCGGTGCCATCGGGTATCTGGTTTTAACCGAGGCGATTGTCACGATCGACTCATCGATTGACATGGGTGTGTTTGGAGGGGTTATTGCCGGAGTAGTGGCCGGCTTGCTTTATAACCGTTTTTACTCGATAAAACTTCCTGATTGGCTGTCCTTTTTTGGAGGCAAACGGTTTGTTCCCATTGTCACGGCAACCGTCATGGTGATTTTAGCCGGCGTTTTCGGCTTTATTTGGCCGCCGATTCAAATGGGAATTGATGCTGCAGGAGAATGGATGCTGAATGCAGGCGCGCTTGGAGTCGGAGCGTATGGTTTCTTTAACCGGCTGCTGATTCCCGTTGGTTTGCATCACGTCATTAACACTGTGGTTTGGTTTGATTTTGGAACCTTCACTAATTCTTCAGGTGAAGTGGTGCGGGGAGAGATTAATCGTTTCCTTCAAGGGGATGAAACAGCTGGGCCGTTCTTATCAGGCTTTTTCCCGATCATGATGTTTGGTCTTCCCGGAGCATGTCTTGCGATGTATATGGCTGCTAAGAAAGAAAATAAAGCAGCTGTAGGCGGGATGCTTTTTAGTATAGCAATCACAGCTTTTGCTACTGGAATTACAGAACCAATTGAGTTTTCATTCATGTTTCTTTCTCCTTTGCTCTATGCAGTGCATGCTGTTTTAACGGGATTGTCAGGCGTGATCACGTATTATCTGGATATTCATCACGGTTTCGGTTTTTCCGCTGGAGCCATTGATTATCTATTGAACTTTGGCATAGCAAAAAATCCGCTTCTGATCATTCCTGTTGGGCTTGGAATGGGGGCTGTTTATTTCTTTATTTTCTACTTTTTAATCGTTAAGCTGGACTTGAAAACACCTGGCCGTGAAGATGAAGATGAGTCGGGGCCTTCTGTACGAAAAGCCGCCCCCTCAGGCGACTATGACGCACGCGCCTATCACACAATCGAAGCGCTGGGCGGCGCGGATAATATAAAGCTGATCGATCATTGTACGACCCGCCTGCGCCTTCAGGTGAATGATTCAGGACTGGCAAGTGAACAGGAATTAAAGCGCCATGGAGCAAGAGGAGTCGTAGTGATCAACAAAACAGGCATTCAGGTGATCATTGGAACCTCCGTCGAATTTTTGGCAGAGGCGATGAAGAATCGTGTTAAACAAGGAAATCCTCCTATCGAAGAAGGAAATGTCACCAATACAAAAGGAGATTAACATGTCATACACCCTTTTACTTAAACAATTGATGATTCATACTGGAACGGGCACTTCGATAAAAGGTGATTTATTTATAGAAAACGGGAAGATTATTGAAATTTCTTCTTCCATCACCAGAGAAGCAGATCAAGTCATAGATGCTTCCCGTCACAACTGGATGGTTGTACCGGGATTCATCGATCTTCATATCCATGGAGCAGCTGGTCATGACACAATGGATGCAACACCGGATGCTCTCCGTGGCATAGCAAGAGCCTTGCCAAAAGAAGGCACAACAGGCTTTCTTGCTACAACCATGACACAGTCTCCAGCTGCCATTTCCGATGCACTTTCGAATGCTGATGCTTTTGAAAGAGAGAATGGAGAAGCTGAGCTACTCGGCATTCATTTAGAGGGTCCCTTCCTTTCTCCAAAGAGAGCAGGTGCGCAGCCGGTAGAATTTATCCTTTCCCCATCCATTGAACAGTTTGATCAATGGATGGAGGAAAGCGGGGAAAAGATCCGGTTAATTACAATGGCTCCTGAGCAGGAGAATGGCTTGACGTTTGTTAATCACTTAAGAAATAAAGGCGTAGCTGTGTCGATCGGACACTCGGATGCAACGTTTGAACAAGCGATTGAGGCGGTAGAGGCAGGAGCACTTCAGGTGACTCACTTATATAACCAAATGAGTCCTTTCCACCATCGGGAACCGGGTGTCGTTGGAGCTGCTTTTTTAGAAGACAAATTATCTGTTGAAATCATTGTGGATTTTGTTCACAGCCACAAACATGCGGTGAAATTGGCTTACCAGCAGAAAGGCTCGCAAAGCGTAATATTGATTACCGATGCAATGCGTGCAAAAGGGCTGCCCGCCGGTTTATATGATTTAGGCGGCCAGCAGGTAATCGTTTCTGAGAAGGATGCCAGACTTCAAGATGGCACCCTGGCCGGAAGCATTTTGACAATGGAAGAGGCGGTTAAAAATATCGCCGCCCTAACGAATTGTTCCATGCAGGAGCTGATTGCAATGAGCTCGGCGAACGCTGCAAAACAGATTGGCGTTTATGACAGAAAAGGCAGTATTGAAGTGAATAAGGATGCAGATCTGGTGATAATGGATGAAGACCTATCCATTCAACTGACGCTTTGCCGTGGAGAAATAGCGTATAAAAAGGAGGTTCACAAGTGAACATACTCGTGAATGATGATTATGCCTCAATGAGTCAGCAGGCTGCTGCCATCATAGAAGCTCATATCTGTAATCATGAAAGAACCGTCCTTGGTCTGGCAACCGGCAGTACGCCTCTTGGAATGTATGAAGCGTTGATAGAAGGTCATCATACAAGAGGGGTCTCCTTTAAACAGACATTCACTCTGAATCTTGATGAATACATTGGTTTGCAACCGTCTCATCCACAAAGCTATCATTCTTACATGCATACTCACTTATTTAGTAAAATCGATATTCCGCTCCATCAGACATACCTGCCAAATGGAACGGCTCAATCATTATCAGATGAATGTTCCCGCTATGAACAGACCATTGATAAGGTAGGGCCGCCTGATATTCAAGTGCTGGGAATTGGTGAAAATGGACATATTGGCTTTAATGAGCCAGGCAGTGCCTTTAGTGGAACAACGCATGTTATTGATTTAGCACCTTCTACTTTAAAAGCAAACGCCCGATTTTTTGATACAATGGATGAAGTTCCAAATCAGGCAATCACAATGGGCATCCAATCCATTTTAAAAAGCAAACGCATTCTGCTGCTTGCTTCAGGTGAAAATAAAGCCTGGGCTGTGAAAAAGCTGATGGAGAAAAAAATTGATGATCAGTTTCCTGCTTCTGCTCTGCATTATCATCCGGATGTCACACTGGTGATTGATCAAAAAGCATACAGCCAAATTCAAAGCGAAAGCAGGTGATGATTCATGCTTGATAAACAATCCCACTTGCCGATCTATGTGCAAATAGAAGAAAGATTAAAATCTCAAATAAAATCCGGTGCATTTAAATCAGGGGACCCTGTTCCTTCTGAACGAGAGCTTTCAGAAATGTACGAAGTCAGCAGGATGACCGTCCGCCAGGCAATAATGAATCTGGTAAGTGAAGGGCTGCTTTACCGTGAAAAAGGAAAAGGAACCTTCGTATCTCAAGAAAAAATAGAACAGCCCCTGCAGGGATTAACCAGCTTTACAGAAGATATGCGTTCCCGGGGGATGCACCCGGACAATAAGCTGATCGGCTTTCATAAAATAAAGCCTGATGCGGACATAGCCGCTAAACTTAAACTAAGCGAAACGGACGATCTATTTATGGTGAAAAGAATTCGTTATGCGGACCAGAAACCAATGGCCATTGAAACCACCTATATACCCGTAAAGCTTCTTCCGGATCTTAATGAAGAGTCAGTAAAAGGCTCATTCTATACTTATATACAGGAAAAGCTGAAGCTGACGATCAGCCATGCTTCTCAAAGTATTGAGGCCCTGCTCGCTGAACCTGAGGAAGCAAATCTGCTCAACATTCAAGAGCCTTCAGCAGTGCTTCACATTGAAAGGCTCAGCTACTTATCAAATGATATTCCGTTTGAGGTCGTTCATAGCACGTACAGAGCGGACCGCTATAAGTTCAGAAGCGAAATCAGCCGCTGAAAATGGAGAAAGAGTGAGTGTATGAATGACTATTTAAAGAATGTACAAACCTTGTTAGCCGAGGCAGCTTCAACAGAAGAGGAAGTGATTGAACGCATTGCGGCCAAGCTTGTGCAAAAAATCCATAACGGCGGAATCATCCAGCTGTTTGGCTGCGGACACTCTAACTTGCTGGCCCAGGAGCCATACTACCGCGCAGGCGGACTTGTACCGGTTACGTCTATAAATGCAGAGGCTGTTATGCTTCATAACGGCGGTGTTCTGGCATCGGCAAATGAAAAAGATGAAATACTTGCGAAAAAAATCGCAAACCTGATTTCTTTTGAAAAAAACGATGCGTTGATTGTCATTTCTACTTCCGGTAGAAATCCTGTGCCTATTGAAGCAGCGCAAAAAGCGAGAGTAAACGATATTTATACGATCGGGCTGCTGTCACGGAATTACTCAAAGGAATCTCATCCTTCTAAGCACTCGAGCGGATTGCGTTTAGAAGAAAGTGTTGATGACGTCATCGATAATCACAGTCCTCTTGGAGACAGCATGTTGAAGCTTAAAAACAATGATCAGCTCTTTGGCTCATCTTCTTCAGTTATCGGAACCGCTTTATTGCACGCCCTTTTTACCCGTGTGATTCAACTTATGGAAAACGAGGGGATAACACCGCCTATCTTTCGCAGCGGCAACGATGATGACAGTCTTTCCCATAATCAGCAGCTGGTATTCCGTTATAAGGACCGGATAGATTTTTAAAAAACGATTAAAAAAGCCTCACACCTCTGTTTAGCAGCAGGTGTGAGGCTTTATTATAGCGACTGAGAGTGAACCAATCGTATACTGTCCGATCAATTTAACGGTTTAAAAGAGTATATGCGCGACTCCTGCAATAATAGGCAGTGTAATAATCGTACGCAATAAGAAAATAATAGCCAGGTCGAGGAAAGAAACCGGAATTTTTGAGCCGAGTAAAAGTCCACCGACTTCAGACATGTAAATCAATTGAGTAACCGAAACAGCAGCAATAACGAAACGGGTTAATTCTGAAGGAATGTCCTGACCGATAATAGCCGGCAGGAACATATCGGCAAATCCGACGACCATCGTCTGAGCCGCATCCGCTGCATCCGGAATTTGAAGAAGTTCAAGAATTGGAACAAATGGTGCACCCAGGATTACAAAAAAGCTTGTTTCTTCTGCCAAAATAAGTGCGATCGTACCAAATGCCATAACAACGGGGGCAACACCCATCCACATATCTAAAATGTTTTTTCCGCCATCTTTTATAAACTTCGTAATACTGTTATTTTTCTTAGCAGCAGCAAGAGCCATTTGTGTACCATGCTGCATGCGAGATTTTCCATCTGGAATTTCTTCTAAGTCATCATCTTCATCTGCTTCAGAAATATAGGTTTTCTTTTTCATAGATAAAGGAGGAATTCTTGGCATAATAATGGCTGCCACAAAACCAGCCAGTGCTACCGTTAAGTAAAATGGAACGAAGTATTCACCTAATCCAATTTCTTCAATGACAACGATACTGAAGGTAATGGAAACGATGGAGAACGTTGTACCAATAACAGCTGCTTCTCTTTTAGAGTAATGACCTTCTTCGTACTGTTTACTTGTTAACAGCACCCCGATCGTACCGTCTCCAAGCCAGGATGCCAAAGCATCAATGGATGAACGGCCAGGAAGCTTAAACAATGGACGCATGATTTTTGCCATAAACGTTCCAAACCATTCCAATAAACCAAAGTTTAATAGGAGGGGAAGGAACATGCCGGCAAATAAAAATACCGCAAATAAAACGGATAATAAGCCTCCATCTCCCAGGAGCAATCCACCGGTATATTCAGACCAGATTGCTTCTGTTGAACTTCCGCCCAGCTGGAAAAAAGTAATTAAAGCAAAAATGCCGGCAACTACGCGGACAACTGTCCAAAACCAGGAAACATTAAATAAATTATTCCAGAAATCATTTCGTATGATCATTTGAGGTCTTAACAGTTTAGCATATAGTGTCATGATCGCAGTAAGAAGGATAATACCAAGCATGATAGCAGGAATAATGGTTCCGATTTCATCCTGAAGCCAATTAGAAAGTATAGCAATTGGAATAGTAAATGATCCATCAGAAGCGGGAAATGGGGTCATAAATAGTAAGATTCCTATAATAGAAGGGATAATAAACCTTGCATAATCAAATAGTCCGGGATTTTTCATCGTGGGTCTCCTTTTAAAATAATAGTAGTGCATAAAAATAAGACAGATTTTATTTTAATTCACCCCTTCATCGCTTGTCCACTCTTTTTTGAAAAAGTCATGAACAGATTTTATACCCTTTACACTATCACTATAAACTTTACATACTAAACATTCCATGGGAATTCAGAAAAATCAAATTTAAATAAATAATTTTTATATTTAGGTGTAATTTTAAGAAAAGAGGGAATTA
>NZ_JARUIU010000001.1 GCF_029667115.1 Jeotgalibacillus sp. ET6
GAGAATAAAGTATTCCAGAGTATGTCCCGTAAAGCCACTTGTGCAGATAATGCGTCGATGGAGAATTTCTTTGGCATTTTAAAGCAGGAAATGTATTATGGGGAACGATTAGTGAGCTATGAAGAATTAAAGCAACGGATTACCGACTATATCCACTGGTACAACCACAAACGATCAAAAGAAAAATTGGCTGGCTTAAGTCCGGTCGAATACCGAACTCAAACCAGCCAATCAGCTGCATAATAAAAACTCTAACTTTTGGGGGTTGCCACCCTTTATTTTTGTCTGAGACTCTTTATACTATATTCTTATTATTCACCAAGTCTTTTGAATACCGGTTTCTGATACGTTCTATGTTTCCCGGGCGCAGGCGGCTGATGGTCTGTTAACCCGGTATAAGACTGAAGAAGAGTTTTTGCTTCTCTTAAGCTCATTTTGGTTTTGGGGTTTCGAAAAGTATCAGATAGCTTTCCTAGATGGGGAAGTGAAGTGAAATCTTCTTTTTTAGGCGGCAGGTGAAAAAGATATTCTCCGCATTCTACCAGTACATCTGACCTTTGCTGGCTCATGCCGGGATTTCTGGAAAACTGCAATCCGATTTTTCTGGCCTTATCTTCCTGAAGAAGCTTTGAGAGAGCTTCTTTTTTTAGTTTATATAAATATTTTGGATCTGATGCGGTCTTGGCGTGCTTATTTACAGTAAATAGTGCTTGAGAAAGTGCAGAAACGGTATTTTTTTTGGAGTCAGATTCAGTCATATCATCATTCCCTTATTTTTATGCTTTTTTAAAGTATATCTCCTAAGGAAGGATTTTTAAAGGGAAGAAGAGGGAAAAGGAATAAAGTAGCAGGATGTCGATATAGGATATACTAGAAAGCGGAGTAAATAAAATGGAGATGAGAGCATGAAAAAAACAGCAGTCATTGATATTGGTTCAAATACGATTCGATTGGTGATTTATCATTATGAATCCGATAAAGGGATGCGGGAGATAGAAAACATTAAAACAGTTGCCAGGCTCAGTGCGTATTTAGACGAAGCAGGACGAATGAATAATGAAGGCGTAGCAATCCTCATTAATACGCTCGAATCGTTTAAAGAAATTGTGGCATATCACGAGCTGACTGATTTGCGGGTGGTAGCTACAGCAGCTGTAAGACAGGCAGATAACCAAAAAGACATATTAAAAGAAGTGGAAAAAAAGGTAGGATGGAACGTATCCATTCTGACAGAGGAGGAAGAAGCTTATTTCGGTTATGTTGCAGTGGTGCACAGCACTCCGATAAAGTCAGGTGTCACCATTGATATGGGGGGCGGAAGTACCGAAATTACGTATTTTGAAGATAAAAAGCTTAAGCATTCACATAGTTTTCCGTTTGGAGCTGTCACACTCAAGAAAAAGTTCATGAAAGAGGAGATTATGACTTCAAGTGAGCAAAAAAAGCTGATTGCTTTTTTAAAGGAGCGCTTTACTTCCCTTTCATGGCTTCAAAACAAACAAGTGCCCATTATCGCTATAGGAGGAAGCGCCAGAAATATAGCTCAGATTGACCAGCAGTTTAAAGAATATCCAATTGCAGGAGTCCATCAGTATTTCATGTCTAAAACTTCTCTTTTTTCACTTAGAGATCAATTGTTGTCGAAAACGATAGATGAACTCGAAAAATTAGATGGACTTTCATCTGATCGTGCTGACATCATCGCTCCGGCTTCACAGGTATTTTGCCAGCTGTTTGAAATTACCCGTGCTACCGGATTTCTGTTCAGCCGCAAAGGCCTTCGGGACGGTATTGTTATTAAGGAACTGATGGACAATAACATAACCCCTGTTAGTAAACATGAAGTTTTTATTAACAGTTTAAAAGAGCTGTCTTTTGATTACTCCATCAATCCTGCAGATGCAGAGTACATGATGAAATTATCAGCTGACCTTTATGAGCAGTTATGTAAAATAGGAGAATTTCAGCATTCAGAAGACAATCTTCTGCTGCTGAAACGGGGAGCATACTTATATTATCTTGGAGAATACATCGATTCTGAATCAAGCAGCCAGCACACATTTTATCTTATCGCCAACCGCTCGATCGACGGGGTGCTCCATCATGACAGGATTAAACTTGCATTGATTGCATCTTTCAAGAATAAATCTTCTCTTCAGCAGTATTTGCAGCCTTTTTCAGAATGGTTTACAAAAGAAGAACAGCAGACAATCCGGGAGCTTGGCGCTCTGTTAAAATTTGCTTATAGTCTGAATGGTTCCAAACGGAGACTGATTAATCAGGTGACGGTTCATCAATCCTCACGGGAAGTGAAAATGATATTGGAGGCTGCTGGCAACACACTTGCGGAAGAATATCAGTCAGAAAAACAAAAAAAACATTTGGAGAAGGCTTTAAAGAAATCGATTGTTCTTGAGTTCGTAAAAAAATAAAACTTTAACATTGTATCCATGCTGGCTTCATATTCATTCTTTTATAATTAGATCTAACGACTATTTTCTATATCAGAGGTGAGGGCAGAATGAAGGAGCAAAATCAATTCTTTGAAAGCACATCTTTTTACAATAATAGAGAACTGAGCTGGCTTGCTTTTAATGAACGGGTGTTATGGGAGTCGATGGATCACAAAAATCCTCTGCTCGAACAATTAAGGTTCCTCGCTATATTCAGTTCAAATTTAGATGAATTTTTTATGGTAAGAGTAGCAGGACTTAAGGATCAGGTAAAAGCTAATTATAATAAACCGGAAAATAAAGCAGGGCTTACACCAAAGGAACAGTTAAAAGAAATATCCCAGTATAATCATTATTTGGTCGATCTTCAAATAAAGGCATTCATAGATGAGATATCTCCTGAACTTGAAAAAGAGGATTTATTTTTTCTCAAACCTTACCAGCTGACTGACCATCAGCTTGAATACATTGAGTACTTCTTTGAAGAGCATATTGTACAGAAATTAACGAGCATGGTGATAGGGAAAAATAGTATTTTTCCTAAACTTCCAAATAAAAGTCTCAGCCTGCTCGTTTACCTGAATGAACATACCGAAGCGTCTGGTAAAACTCAGGAAATGGCGGTTATACAAATGCCAGCTTCCTTAAACCGCATTATTCGTGTTCCATCCGATGAAGGCGAGACATTTGTTATGCTGGAAGATGTAATATCCCGCTTTATTTACAACCTGTTCCCTGGTTATACTGTATCATCAACCACTGCTTTCAGAATTACACGGAATGCAGATTTGACCATTCATGAAGATGAATCAAGCGATTTATTAATTGAAATTGAAAAAGAGTTGAAAAATCGAAAATGGGGAGCTGCGGTCAGGCTTGAAATAGAGGAGCATGCCCTGAATCAGGAAGCACTCAGCTATTTAATTGATGCCCTTGAAATAGAAGAAGAAGATGTATACAGGATAAATTGCTTTCTGGATTTAACATTTCTTTCTGCATTTATAAAAGAAGTGGAAAATGAGAAAGAGCATTTATTATTTCCGCCTTTTGAACCGCATATCCCTGAGATCCTGAAAAGCGATGTTAATCTTTTTGAACTGGTCTCCAAACAGGATTTATTTTTTCACCATCCGTATGATTCATTTCATCCGATCGTTGATTTTGTCGGCATTGCAGCAGAGGACCCGGATGTAATAGAAATAAAACAAACCTTATATAGAGTAAGCAAAAATTCGCCTGTGATTGCAAATTTAAAAAAAGCAGCCAGAAACGGCATACGAGTAACTGTGCTCGTAGAATTAAAAGCCAGATTTGATGAAGAAAAAAACATTAAATGGGCGAAGGAACTTGAAAGAGCAGGCTGTACTGTAATTTATGGTATGAACTATTTAAAAACACACAGTAAAATTACACTGGTTGTTAAGAAAGTTCAAGACCATTTGGAGCACTATGTACACCTTGGAACGGGCAATTATAACGAAGAAACAGCGAGAATTTACACAGATATGGGCATTCTTACTGCACATCCTAAGGTAGGGCAGGATGCTGAAAAGTTTTTTAACTTTATCAGCGGAGACAGCGATAAGCCGGTTTATGATCATTTAGTGGTCGCACCTTTCTCGATCAGAGATAAGATGAGTGAGTTGATCGATGAAGAAATTGCTTATCATGAAAAGTGGAAAAATGGACATATTATTGCAAAAATGAATTCGCTGACAGATAAAGAACTTATTAAAAAGTTTTATAAAGCTTCGTGCAAAGGCGTCAAAATTGATTTGATCGTTCGCGGAATATGCTGCTTAAAGCCCGGCATCGAAGGAGTAAGTGAAAACATTAAAGTACTTAGTATTATTGGTCGGTATCTGGAGCATAGCCGCATTTATTATTTTAATCAGAATAATCATCCGAAGATCTATCTTTCTTCAGCAGATTTAATGACACGAAACATGGAAAAACGTGTGGAGATTTTTTTTCCTATACTAGATAAAGAAAATAAAATGAAACTGCTGGAAATATTAAACTGGCAGCTACGGGATAATATTAAAGCCCGTTATCAGGACCATACTGGAAAATACAGCTACATATTAAAAAAACAGGACAAGTCGGTTCAATCTCAGCAAATTTTTCTAGAAAAAGCGAATAAAGAAGAATGAGTGAGAGTCTTTAGTCATGTTCATCAATTTAAATAAACAGCTTAATCGTGACTAAAGTTCTGTTTTCGTGTTGACAAAATCTTCATATTCTGAAATGATTATAAGTACTTATTACAGGATTAAGCCTTTTTTCCTGTTATCTGAATTCATGCTCCTACACACTAGGCGGAAGGACGAACTTATGGAAGCACCGCTTTCTGAAAGTACACCTATTGAAAACCAGGCTGCTCATAGAAATGAACAGCAAGTTGTTTCAAAAGTGATAATGGAAATGATCACTGAGCATATATCAGACAGCGTTTTTATTATGAAAGTCTCTGAAAACGCTGATTTTATTTATATGTTCGCTAATGATGCAGCGCTGTACTCGATCAATCAAAAAAGAGAAGATATTATTGGGAAGTCAATAGGTTCTGTAGTAAGAGGTCCTCAAGGGGATAGGATCCTTCAAAGCTACAGAGAGGCATATGAAAAGAAGGAAACGATTAGGTATATAGACGAGATATTCATCAGCAACAAGCTTTGTTCCTACGAAACCCTCCTTACACCTATTTTTGATAATGGACATGATAAACGGAAATATATAGCAGCTGTAACCCGGGATATCACAGCACAACAAAATGAAAAAAACGAATTAAAAAAAATGAAGCACTATTACTCATCTCTAATCAGCCACAACTTGGATTCCATTTTTATTCTTTCAAATAATGGAGAAATACTAAATGTAAATAAAGCAGCATCTGAGTTATTTCAAACTGGCGGGGATGACAGCCTACTGCTGAAAATTGAAGATTATTTCGATCCGGAATTTTTTCTTGATATTTATGAAACGATGAAGATGATAAGGGAAGGCCGTTCACTAAGCATTCCTTCCATCAACATGAGAAAAACTAACGGCACGGCTATAATCGCAGATATAAAGTTTATCCCCATAAAAATTGAAGAAAAAGTGGAAGGAATGTATTTAATCGCAAGGGATATTACGAGCGAAAAACAAAATGTGGAGCAAATCCAATTTTTGTCGAGGCATGATCATCTGACTGGGCTGCTCAATCGCCGTGCTTTAGAAGATCAGCTTAATCTGATTATCAATCAGCACGATGAGGATTCTTCTTATGCGGTAATCAGCCTTGATCTTGACAGATTTAAAATACTAAATGATTTTTTAGGATACAATAATGGAGATGACCTTCTTAAGGAGGTTGCAGCCAGACTGGATTCATATACTTCATTATCCGTTCAGTTATACCGTTTAACGGCGGATGAGTTTGTTTTCATATCAAACGGGTTAGTCAGACATGAGACAGAATCATTTGTCGAGCAGGTAGCAGCTGACTTTTCCCGTCCATTCACTATAGAAGGTGAAGATTATTATCTTTCTACCTGCTTTGGAATTTATATGATTCATCATAGAGAAAACCTGACTGCAGACTTTATCATCAGCTGTTCGAGACAGGCCCTAACAGCAGCAAAAGCAAAAGGAAGTGCACAGTTTTTATTCTACAGGGAAGGAATGAAAGATGCATTTCCTAATGAATTACTTATGGAAACGCACCTAAGAAGAGCTATTGAGTTAAATGAGCTGTCTCTTTTTTATCAGCCGCAGGTAAATCTGTCTGACGGAAGAATACATAGTGTTGAGGCTCTTCTCAGATGGAACAATGGGAAATTCGGCTCGGTTGCTCCATCTCAATTTATTCCTTTGGCAGAAACAACCGGATTAATTCTGCCGATTGGAAAGTGGGTAATCGATCAGGCTTGTCTACAACTTGAATTGTGGAACCGGAAAGGCCTTAAAAAAACCAGAATTGCAGTAAATATCTCTCCTCAGCAATTTAGTCAGGAGGATTTTGATGAAGTTATTAAGCAGGCGCTTGAAAGACACGAGCTTGAGCCCTCAATGCTTGAAATAGAAATTACTGAAAGCGCTTTGGGGAATGTCCTTGAGACGCTTAATATGCTTAAAAAACTAAAAAAAATCGGTATCAAGATCTCGATTGACGATTTTGGTACAGGGTATTCTTCTTTAAATTATTTAAAAAACTTCCCTATAGATATATTGAAAATTGATCAAAGCTTTGTAAAAGAACTGCAAACAGATGTAAGGGATGCAGCCATTACTAAAACCATTATTCATTTAGCTCATAGTCTGGGAATGGAAGTAGTAGCGGAAGGAGTAGAAGAACCCTATCAAGTGGATTTTTTAAAAAATGAAAAATGTCAAAAAGGACAGGGTTACTTCTTTAGTAAACCGGTTTCATCAAAGGAAATTGAGAAACATTTAATGGCTATTGTTTAATTGAGTGATATACAGCCTGCTAGTAAAGTTTTTCGTTGTGCCTCTGGTTGTATTGACATTTACTCTTCTGTCCTATACGGTAGAAATAGTGTTTTAAAGCAAGTCAAAGGTAAAGGAGTTAATTTCAGCTGTGAAAAAAGGCATAAAATTAGATATCTTACGTATTCCTACAGATTTTGGAACGGTTGTTGTTTATACAGACGGTTTCGGTGACAAAGGTTCAAAAGGAAAAGTATTTGCTGAACTAAATGGTTTTTCAGCTTTTGCAGTCGGTCACCATCGAAAACGCACCATTATCAGGGCAATTGCGCAGCTTCACCAAAAGCTTTCTTTATCTCAGGATTTTTCACAATAACTTAGTATGAACAAAAACCTGCATATGTTTTGCAGGTTTTTTTGATTTTTCAAATATCTTCACGTATACTTTAATGAGTGAATATTCATTCATTTTAAAGGGGGAGTCAAGATGGAGAAAAAAGTTTATATTATTACAGGCGGTTCAAATGGAATGGGGAAATACATGGCACAAAGGTTTGTACAGGATGGACATTCGGTTCTAATTACGGGGAGGGATCAAGAAAAATTGGCACTTGCCAAAAGTGAGTTATCAAGTAATGGCAATGGGGATCTTGAGACTTTCCAAATGGATGTAAGAGAGCCCGATATGGCAGCAGGGATGATTAAGGAGGCGGTACATAAGTTTGGCAGAGTAGACGGCCTTATTAATAATGCTGCCGGTAATTTTATTTGTCCTGTTGAAAAAATGTCTTCAAATGGCTGGAAATCGGTCATTGATATAGTATTAAACGGTACATTTTATTGTTCAAAAGCTGCCGGGGACTATTGGATCGAGAACGATATTAAAGGTAGTATGATTAACATGGTGGCTACATACGCCTGGGATGCTGGTGCAGGAGTAGCACATTCCGCGGCAGCAAAGGCTGGTGTACTTTCTTTAACGAAGACGCTTGCGGTGGAATGGGGGCACAAATATGGAATCCGTACGAATGCGATTGCTCCAGGGCCAATAGAACGTACAGGCGGAGCAGAAAAACTATGGCAATCTGAAGAGGCCGCTAAACGCACACTTGCGTCCGTTCCTTTAAAAAGGCTGGGTAAGCCTGAAGAAATAGCGGGGCTTGCCGCTTATTTATTTTCAGAGGAAGCCGCTTATATAAATGGCGAATGCATAACAATGGATGGCGGACAGCACCTCAATTCTTTTCCATTTTAAGGCGAATAGTCCCTTTCAATTCTGGACATTCTATAAGTAAAGGATGTGATCAGATTGAGCGAGGGACCTTACATCGGTTTAATTTCATTTTTTGTTTTAATTGGTGTGGCAGGATTTTTTATAACACTTCGCATTGCTTACAAAAACTCAAAAGCACAAGATCCAAATGATGAAGAGGTGGCAAAAGGATCGCGAGCACATAACATTTTAATGAATCCAATTTTTATTGTTTATATACTGGCGACTATATTTGTAACCGGGTACATCATTTACTGGATCATGATCACGTAAAAGCCAGCTGAAGGGAGTTTTCCTGATCAACTGGCTTTTTTATTCACATTCAATGTTGAGTGCAGATGCCAGTTCCTCGAGGTTAAATCCTCTGATAATTTCCTGTTCATTTACTACTACAGTTGGTGTAGAATAAGCTTCAAGCTCATTTAACATATATAGTTTAGCTTTTTGATCCTCTTTAATATTTATTTCATCAAATTTGATATCGTAGGCCTGCAAAAATCTTTTTACGATCTCGCATGGAGGGCATTGGGGCTGCGTATAAAGTACAACCTTATGCATATTTTCACTTCCTGACTATCATGTAATAGAATTCTTAATCTAGTTTGTCCCAAAGAAGCCGCTGTGTCAAAAATTATGCTGAGTGCATAAGCTTTCGTTTATGTATGGTTTCTTTCGATAATCTGTTGAAACTATATAAACTTTACTATAAGTATGGTATAGTATTCCTTGTTTTGTAATGAACAGATTAGGGGAAATAAATAAAGGCTGAATTTACTTTCCGGACAGACGCAGCGTGTTTGTCTTTACTAGCTGAAATTATTGCGATACTTTAATTTAAAGCAACAGTACCGGCACCGAAGCCATACTTTATCAGGGAAGGAGAATGCCATATGTCACAATCACAATTGATGGGCATTATTCAAAGGTTAAAAACACTGCAGGAGCAAGACGATTCAGGAGATGTTCAATCAAGATTTTTTGAAGTCAACGGAAGAAGAGTGTGTCAGGTGAAATATTTTTCAGCTAATGACACATTCGAACTTGAAGTGTATGATCGCGATAATAAAGCACAAAAATATCCATTTGATAATATTGATATGACCGCGATTGAAATTTTCGAACTGCTTCAGGAAGAAAACGAATTATAAAAAAGCAGCTGATCAATT
Source organism: Jeotgalibacillus sp. ET6 (assembly GCF_029667115.1). Lineage (GTDB taxonomy): Bacteria > Bacillota > Bacilli > Bacillales > Jeotgalibacillaceae > Jeotgalibacillus. Next base: position 9,324 of record NZ_JARUIU010000001.1, read on the forward strand.
TTATACTAAGCAATATTGTATAAGCCATCGCTCACTCCCATACGAACGGAGTGAGCGATGGCTTTTTGTTTTGACCCCCAATACATTTCTCATTCGGATATGAGTTAAGGGACTGTAATCAATAAATTAATTATGAGGTTGCGAGAGTTTATGAATCATTCCTTACGGAGTTTTTTGAAGAATATGTTATGATGTAGAAGAATGTTCATTATAAAAGGGGTATAAGATAATGATTTCAATAGAACATAAAGATTTTCTTGAAACTGCAATAGAGGACTTTGTTATTTCATCAGAGAAAATTGCTCATGTTCAGCCGGCAAACACGATTGAACATGCTCTGCTATTATTGACTAAGAGCGGGTATTCAGCAATACCTGTACTAGACGTGCACTACCATTTAAAGGGTTTAATTAGTATGCAGATGATTACGGATTCAATTCTCGGGCTTGAGACGATAGAATTTGACCGTTTAGATGAAAAAAAGGTAGAAGATGTCATGGAAAAAGATATTCCTCATTTAAAAATGACTGACCAATTTCAATATGCTTTAAACCTTCTTGTAGACCATCCATTTTTATGCGTTATGGATAAAGATGGTTATTTCCACGGCATTATGACGAGAAGAGTTATGCTTAAACAGCTTCAGCGGCATATTCATATGCAGATACAGCAGTCATAATTCTTGAAGGGAATCACAATTATATGAATGACTCTGAAAAAAATAAACCGCAGCATAAGTACCGTCCTTTTATCTTAGCTTCAGTCATGCTTGCAATGTTCGTAGGAGCGATTGAAGCGACGATTGTATCTACTGCCATGCCGTCAATTGCAGCAGATCTTGGAGGATTTGACCTTTACAGCTGGGTGTTTTCATCCTATTTACTCATGAGTACGGTTACAGTATTAATTTATGGAAAGCTTTCAGACCTTTATGGACGAAAACCGGTTATGACATTTGGAATGAGTTTGTTTTTAATTGGCTCAATTTTATGTGGTTTGGCAACTTCTATGGAATGGCTTATCGCTTTCCGTTTCATACAGGGAATTGGAGCCGGTGCTGTCCTTCCTATTGCCACCACGATTGTTGGAGATATCTACACCAAAGAAGAACGGGCTAAAATTCAAGGGTATTTGTCCAGTGTATGGGGGATTTCTGCCATTATGGGTCCTGCAATTGGCGGGCTATTGGTCGATACTATAGGCTGGCAGTTTGTTTTCTGGGTTAACATTCCGCTTGGAATGCTCTCACTCATTGGGTTGTGGGTCTTTTTAGACGAAAAAGTTCAAAAGAAAAAGCATCATATTGACATCAAAGGAGCTATTCTTTTGACGGCAGCCTTAACCGTGCTGCTTTATTTGCTTGTAGAAGGAGGCATATCAGTCGGGTGGACTTCACTCACTGCTGTTGTTCTTCTTTCAGCCGCTGTCGTTTTCTTTATTTTATTTTTAAGGCATGAAATGAAGACTGAAGAACCTATGATGCCGTTTTCGATTTGGAAAAACAGGTCCATTCTTATTGCCAATATTGTATCTCTGTCCACAGGCATATTAATTATAGGTATATCAAGCTACCTTCCCGCATTTGTAACCGGTGTAATGGAACAAAGCGCTAGAGTGGCAGGGTTTACATTAACAGCGATGTCAATTGGCTGGCCGATTGCCGCTGTGATCGCAGGCAGACTGCTGATACGCATCGGCTATTACCGTACTTCGCTTATTGGCGGGTGCTCACTTGTTATAGGTGCAGTACTTTTCGTCCTGATGGAACCTTCATACGGGCCATGGTGGGCTGCGGTATCCTCTTTCTTCGTCGGTACAGGAATGGGTTTAACGACTACAGCTTTTATTGTCACGATTCAAAGTGCTGTTCCCTGGAATTTAAGGGGGGCAGCTACTGCTGCGAATATCTTCATGCGAAACCTTGGAAGCACAGTCGGAGTAGCCCTTCTCGGGGGTATCTTGAATGCCAGTTTGTTAAATTCCTTCCGCTCGAACACGAATGAGGATGTGAACGGTCTTGGGGTTAATGCAGTGAATGATCTCTTGACTAAAGAGGGCAGAAACGACCTGGATGGGGATATATTGAACGCTCTTCAGCAGGCCATGGCAACCGGGTTAAAGTCTGTGTATGCAATTGTTCTGTTTATTGCTGTCATCAGCTTAATTTTAATTTTATTTTTACCAAAGAAGGACATACCTTCAGGAAGAGAGGTTCCTGAAAAATGAATCGTTCCGATTACCGGCTGCTTGTTGTACTCTCTCAGGAAATGAATATGAGAAAAGCGGCAGAGCGTCTTTTTATCTCCCAGCCAGCGCTCTCCCAGCGTCTTCAGACGATTGAAAAAGAGTGGCAGCAGCTTCTTTTTCTAAGGTCCCAAAAGGGGGTTACCCTGACACCTGCAGGAGAAATTGTTATACAGCTGGCAAAAGATGTTTTGTCGAAGGAAGAAAGTGTAAGTGAACAGCTGCAGTTAATGGATTCTAAAGTATATGGCACATTGAAAATTGCCTGCGCTTCAATCGTGGGCCAAAATTGGCTGCCGAAAGTATTAAAACAGTTTGTAGAAAAGAACCCTCATGCCCGTATCTCCTTAATTACAGGCTGGAGCAGTGAAATTCTGCAGGCTGTTTATGCCGGAGAAGTGCATGTGGGCATTATTCGTGGCACTCCAGACTGGAAAGGACCGAAAATGCATTTATTCCAGGATCAGCTTTATCTGGTTGACAAAGAAATTAAATCCATTGAAGAATTGCTTAAAACGGAAAGACCGTTTATTCAATTCAAAAGTGATTCAACGTATTATCAGGAGATTCAGGATTGGTGGAATCAGCATTTTAAAACCGCACCAAGACAAAATATTCTTGTTGATCAAATAGAAACCTGCAAGCAAATGGCGATTAACGGCATCGGATATGCTATCCTGCCTTCTATAACCCTTACCGGAACGGAAGAAAATATCCATAAGATCCCGTTGGAATCAGATGCAGCTGCTTTAAAAAGGGATACGTGGCTTTTAGGATATCAATCATCATTTGAACTTCCTCAAGTTGAAGCCTTTTCAAAAGTGGTGAAGGAATATCTAGAGGAAATGGACTTAAATTGATTGAAAATTACTTGTTTTTGAATACTCTGTTCTGATAAAGTAAAAGAGCACTATGATGACTACCATTTGGAAGGGGATTTTTATAATGAATCAAATGAATGCTAATGAAATTATTTCATACATACAAAACGCAAAAAAATCTACACCTGTTAAAGTGTATTTAAAAGGTGAAAATCTTGACCAGATTAATTTCGGTGAATCTGCACAACCATTTTTATCAGGAGGCACTGGTGTGGTGTTTGGAGAATGGGCTGATCTTTCAGAAGCCATTGAATCAAACCAAGATAAAATTGCTGACTATGTCATAGAAAATGACCGTAGAAATTCAGCTATTCCATTATTGGACTTAAAACATGTAAAAGCTAGAATTGAACCTGGCGCAATTATTCGGGATCAAGTGGAAATTGGAGACAATGCAGTTATTATGATGGGTGCATCGATTAATATAGGTTCAGTAGTAGGAGCAGGCACCATGATTGATATGAATGTAGTCCTTGGAGGAAGAGCTACGGTAGGGAAAAACTGTCATATCGGGGCAGGATCCGTTCTTGCAGGTGTTATCGAGCCGCCTTCTGCTAAGCCTGTTATTGTGGAAGATGATGTCGTGATTGGTGCAAATGCAGTTGTACTTGAAGGTGTAACAGTCGGTAAAGGTGCAGTGGTCGCGGCAGGAGCGATTGTCATCGAAGACGTACCGCCTTATACGGTTGTGGCTGGAACACCGGCTAAAGTTCTTAAAAAAATTGATGAAAAAACGAAATCAAAAACCGAGATTAAACAGGAGCTTCGCCAGCTTTAATCCTAAAGTACTTAGAGGCAGTTAAATTTAAAGTCTGAGACGCAGATTCCGTTCTGCGTCTTTTTTAAGGAGTGCAGAATAATGAATCCATTTATAAAAATCAGAAGAGAATTGCACAAAATCCCTGAGACCGGCTATAAAGAATTTAAAACACAGGCATTTTTACTTGACTATATAGAGCAGCTGCCGCAGGATCGCATAACAGTAAAAAAATGGGAAACTGGTCTATTTGTTTTTGTCGAAGGCACTTCGCCTGAAAAAACTATTGCCTATCGAACGGATATCGATGGACTTCCAATTCATGAAGAAACTGATTTTGCTTTTAAATCCGAGCATCCGGGTTATATGCATGCCTGCGGTCACGATTTACATATGTCAATCGCTCTTGGCCTGCTGACAAAGGCAGCGGTGAATCCGATTAACGATCATCTTCTTTTCCTGTTTCAGCCTGCAGAAGAAGGACCAGGAGGAGCTGAACGAATGCTTCAGTCCGATCAGATGAAAAACTGGATGCCTGATCAGATAATGGGTCTTCATATCGCTCCTGAATATAAGGCCGGCGAAATTGCAACAAAGCCTGGGCTCCTCTTTGCCAATACCTCTGAACTTCATATAGAGCTGACCGGACTTGGAGGGCATGCAGCTTACCCTCATAAAACGAAGGACATGATTGTAGCAGGAGCGCACCTCATTACACAGCTTCAGTCGATTGTCTCAAGAAGTATTGATCCGCTTGATAGCGGCGTTGTTACAATTGGAAAGCTCGAAGCGGGGACCGTAGGCAATATTATCGCAGAAAAAGCTGTTTTGAGCGGGACGATGAGGACGCTCAATCCTGAAACAATGACCGTTCTAAAGTCCAGAGTGGAAGCCATTGCACAGGGAATTGGGGCATCGTTTGACTGTGAGGTCAAAGCAGAATTCAATCAGCCCTATTACCAGGTATACAATGACAAAGATCTTGTATCTGAGTTTATGAAATTTGCTGATGAAGAACCAAGCGTAACAATGATAGAGTGTAAAAAGGCAATGACGGGAGAGGACTTCGGGTATTTTCTAAAGGAGATCCCTGGTTTTATGTTCTGGCTTGGAGTGGAATCACCATTCGGGCTGCATCATTCAAAACTGAACCCTAAAGAAGAAGCTATTCCTATTGCAATTGATTTAATATGGAAGTATTTAAATAGAGACCATACAAAATCTGCTTAATAATATGATGGGAGTAATAGGCAGTCAAGAGCTTAAGAGAAATAGATCCACGCTCTTTGAACACTTCACTGCGATTCAGGTGAATTCATTTTGTAGTAACCGCCTGGGCCTAAACAAATTACGTATACTGCCGGGAGCTTTAAGCAGAAGAGGGAATTGCAGGATAAAAAGTGACAATTTTTTGGGGTCATTATTCATCTTATCGAGTGGATTCATTTTGAAATTGAACGCTTAAGGACAACTGTTTATTGGGCAGCTCTAGGTAATACAGGGTCTTTTCAATGAAATGCAACCTTCCTGCAAGAAACAAAATGGATTGTGACTTCACTATATTGAGAAAGTATACAGTAATAGTAGAGGTAAGCGGAACGAATGGTGGCGACTACCAGGATATGACGGCAAGCTGAGACTTCACAGGGCAGCGCCTAAGAAGGCTCAGCGCCGTCCCTGCGGAATGCGTCAGCCTGAAGAAGAGTGAACAGGTAAGAGAGCCTCAGACATATTTTTTGTCTGAGGCTCTTTCCTTCTAAAGAAAAGCAACACTAAAATTTAATAGACGCTGTAAAACTAAACTTATCACTGGGCTTCTTTTTTTTCTACGTATACCTGGTGAGGGAATGGAATCTCAATGCCATTTTGATCAAATGCCTCTTTAATGGATTTTCTTAAACTCCGCTCAACCCCCCATTGCTCCATATTTGCCGTCTTGGCTATAATCCTCAGTACAACATCGGAATTCCCTAGATTCTGGACGCCGAGTACATTTGGTCCTTCAATGATTGCAGGATTTGTTTGAGCAAGTTCATCACAAACAGACTGAAGTACTTCAATCGCTTTATCCACATCGTCATCATAGGAAATCCCGATATCTACCAATGCTTGCATATTTCCTCTTGAATGATTGCTCATGCCTGTAATTTCACGATTTGGAACATAATGAAGAGTCCCGTTAAATCCCCGGATCTTCGTCTGTCGGAGACCCACTTCTTCACAGATGCCTGAGAACTCACCAGTTGTAATGTAGTCGCCTACATCAATTTGTTTTTCAAGTAAAATGAAAAAACCTGTTACTACATCACTTACCAGTCCCTGTGCACCAAAGCCGATGGCTAGACCGATAATGCCTGCTCCAGCAATCAGCGCGGTTACATCGTAATTAAATACTTGTAACACTGTAACAATTAAAATAAATACGAGTGCATAGCCAAAGACATTTTTGGTTAAACCTTCTAGTGTACGTGCTCTGTTTGCAGACACATTTTCTCTTTTTTCATAGCGCTCAAATGTACGGGTCAAAACCCGGTTGCCAATGCTCCTGAATATTAAAAAAGCGATAATAATTCCAATTACTTTTATTGCTCCTATACCGAGAGCAATTAGTAAGGCGCCCCATTCATATTCGGCCAGTCTTTCATTGATCAGCGATAATTGTAACATACCCATTTCATCATCCTTTCCGTCTTTAGAGTGTCAATTTTACCGCCTTTACGTTTTTTCATCAAACGATAACTTAATTGGGGGTGGAGGACGTCGAATCGAAACGATTTCTTGATTTAATTGCTCTTAATTGACTCTCTATGTCGATTATATTATCATTTGGAATGTAGAATTTTTATCAAAGGAGCTTCTGGCTCAATTTGAATTAATTTTTGGAGGGATAACAAATGGCAGAACGCATGGTAGGCAAGCAGGCACCACGTTTCGAAATGGAAGCTGTACTTGCAAATAAAGAATTTGGAAAAGTAAGCCTTGAGCAAAATATGAAAGAAGACAAATGGACAGTATTGTTCTTCTATCCAATGGATTTCACTTTTGTATGTCCAACAGAAATTACGGCAATGTCTGATCGTTACGATGAATTTGAAGATCTGGATGCTGAAGTGATTGCTGTTTCAACTGATACGATTCACACGCACCTGGCTTGGATCAACACTGAGCGCAAAGATAACGGACTTGGAGATTTAAACTATCCGATCGCAGCCGATACGAATCATCAGATTTCACGTGATTACGGAGTTCTTATCGAAGAAGAAGGCGTTGCACTTCGCGGATTGTTCATTGTTTCTCCAGAAGGAGAACTTCAGTATCAAACTGTTTTCCACAACAATATCGGCCGTGATGTTGATGAAACACTACGTGTACTTCAAGCATTGCAAACGGGCGGACTTTGCCCTGCAAACTGGAAGCCAGGACAAAAAACACTTTAATATCAAATGTAAAAGACCAGCCGAAGGCTGGTCTTTTTTTGCTGCTGAAAACATATACTGCTGACCGGTGCTTTGGACTATTTGACTTGCAGAAATTAGCAGTTGGACTTTAAAAAGTATGGTTTAAAGGACCATATGACAGTTCCATCATTAATTTCTAAATAGAAATATTAACTATAAAAATTAGAATATTTGATGTTGAGAAATAATTCAAAATAAAGGTGGTATTATATTTCGAAAACCGATATATTAAATAGTATGTTTTAAATTGTGGAAGGAGGAGAAAAATGGACGTCTTTCAAAAACTAAAAAGCTTTTATTGGCCCCATAAAAGGTATTTTATCGTATCCATCATTTTTCTTATCGTCATGACAGCCATCACCGTTGTCTACCCCATCATACTCCAATTAACAATTGATGAGGTCATCCTGAAAGGCGAGTATAGCATTGTACCCTATTTAGCGTTAGGTTTTATAGGAATTATGGTCATCAAAGGAATAGCTACTTACATATCACAATACAATGGAGACTTATTTGGCATTATATCTGTGTATGACTTGAGAAATACGCTGTATAAGAAGCTTCAGCGACTCCCTTTTCAATATTATGATAATGCTAAAACAGGGGATCTTATGTCAAGGCTGACGGCCGATGTAGAAATGTTTCGTTTCTTCCTGTCCTTTGGTTTTGCGGAGTTGATTCGTCTGGTGCTTTTGCTGATCGTTACAACAGGAGTCATGCTTTTCTATTCAATTCCTTTAACGATTGTGACAATGCTTACGATCCCGTTTCTCGCTGTTGCAGTTTATCAGTTTGATAAAAAAGTACATCCGGCTTTTCGAAAAGTGCGGAAATCTTTCGGACAGCTTAACACAAATGTACAGGAAAATATAAGCGGAATTAATACGGTAAAATCTCTATCCCGGGAAGAGCACCAGATTGGCAAGTTCAATCAGTCAAATGAGGATTATAAAGATAAGTATATTTTTACCTCTGATATATGGGCAAAGTATTTTCCGCTGATGGAGTTCCTTGGGAATGCGAGTGTCATCCTGCTTTTAGGGTATGGAGGTTTTATGGTAGTGAACGGAAATTTAACACCGGGTGAATTAACGGCTTTTTACAGCTTAGTCGGATTTATCATATGGCCTATTATGAACCTGGGCTTTACCATTAATCAATTTTCACAATCCAAAGCTTCCGGAGAACGTTTACTAGAAATTTTAGAAGCGAATGAACCTATTGCAGACAGAGAAAATGCTGTTGTCATGACAAGAAGCAAAGGGGAAGTTGAGTTTGATAATGTGAGCCTCAGATATACTGAAAATGATGAGAAAGCCCTCGATAATATTTCCTTTAAAGTGGAAAGCGGTAAAATGATCGGTTTAATTGGAGCGACAGGATCAGGCAAGACAAGTGTAACCCAGTTAATGACCAGATTTTACGAGCCTACTGAAGGAAGCGTAAAGATCGATGGAACAGATGTACGGGATTACACTTTATCTTCTCTGAGACAAAATGTAGGCTTTGTTTTACAGGAGTCATTTCTGTTTTCTTCTACTATTAAGGCGAATATTTCCTATGGCCGGCCGGATGCTTCATTAGAAGAGATTATCAATGCGGCAAAGCGTGCTCAGGCTCATGAGTTTATCCTGGAACTCCCTGATGGTTATGACACGATGCTTGGAGAAAGAGGACTTGGATTATCAGGAGGTCAAAAGCAGAGGATTGCCATCGCGCGTGCTATCTGTCTGGATCCCACTATTTTAATTCTCGATGATGCCACCAGTGCGGTGGATATGCAAACAGAATTCAGTATTCAAAAAGCTTTGATGGAGGTAATGAAAGGGAGAACTACGATTATTATTGCTCACAGGATTTCATCTTTAAAACATGCAGATGAAATTTTAGTTTTTGAGAACGGACAAATTACCAACCGGGGAACACATGATACGTTAGTAAACGAAGAAGGACAATATCAGCGGATTTACAATATTCAATATAAAGACCAGAAAAAAATTATGCAGGCACAGTCTAAAGCGAGGTGATCTTATGAACAAGCAAGAAGCGAGTCATTCTATAATGAACAGATTTAAATATTCAACCGACCAGGTAATTGAAAAGCCTTTTAACTGGGTGCAGCTCTGGAGACTTTTAAGATACCTTAAACCCTATTCCAGGAAATTGCTGCCGCTTTCCATTCTAATGGTTTTGATTACGACTGCAATCCGTCTTGTAATCCCAATTCTAATAGGTATTTACGTAATCGGGGAGGCAATCGAAAATCAAAATCAAAGTCTGCTGTTAACTTTGGTCGGGGTCATTGCTGCCTTGTATTTAATCAATTATGTGTCAAATATATTCAGAATTAAATGGATGAATGTGCTTGGGCAAAGTGTTATCTATGATTTAAGAAAGCATTTATTTACACATGTTCAATGGCTTAGCAACCGTTTTTTTGATCAGCGCTCAGCCGGTTCCATTTTGGTCAGAATCATGAATGATATTAATTCTTTGCAGGAACTCTTCACAAATGGAGTAATTAATTTACTGATGGATGCTTTAATGCTGATTGGAATCTTTATAATATTGTTTACCATCAGCCCTGAACTGGCTTTAGCTGTCATGATAATCCTTCCTATTATGTTCTTTATCTCAACAAAGCTAAGAAGGCAGATTAGACGCTCCTGGCAAACAGTTCGCTTAAAGCAGTCAAAATTGAATTCCCATTTAAATGAGAGCCTCCAGGGAATTCGTGTGACTCAATCCTTTAATCAGGAAAATGAAAATGCTCAATTTTTCAATGGCGTAAATACAGAAACATTTGAAAGCTGGCGTGACGCAACAAAGAAGAACGCAACGTTTAGACCGCTCGTGGAAATGACGAATGCTGTTGGTTCGGCTATACTGATTTGGTATGGAGCTTCCCTTATCCAATCAGACCGTCTTGAACTTGGTGAACTTGTATCTTTTGCTTTTCTTCTGGGCATGTTCTGGGAGCCGATATCACGGCTGGGAATGGTCTACAACCAGCTCCTTATGGGGATGGCTTCATCTGAACGAATCTTTGAGTTTTTGGATGAGCAGCCAAATGTTTCTGAGAAAAAAAATGCGGTGCAGCTTAAACAAATTAAAGGAGATATTTCATTTGAAAGAGTTGATTTCGCCTATTCCAAGGATCGAAAGGCATTGGATCAAGTAACTTTAAACATTAAAGCGGGAGAGACAGTGGCGCTAGTTGGACATACAGGGTCCGGCAAAACAACGATCGCTAATCTTATAACCCGATTCTATGATCCAACAGGCGGTCAAATTAAAATGGATGGTCATGATCTTAAAGATGTTTCATTAAGAAGTCTTCGATCACAGATTTCGATTGTGCTTCAAGATACATTCATTTTCTCAGGCACCATTAAAGACAATATACGTTTTGGCCACCCAAGTGCAACGGATGATGAAATTATTTCTGCTTCAAAAGCAGTGGGAGCCAATTTGTTTATCGAAAAACTTCCATCAGGATACGATACTGAAGTAGAAGAGAGAGGCAATATTCTTTCTGTAGGAGAAAGACAGTTAATTTCATTCGCCAGAGCATTGCTGGCAGACCCAAGAATTATTATTCTGGATGAAGCAACTGCTTCTATTGATACTGAAACAGAAGTTCAGATTCAAAAAGCATTAACCACTTTATTAAATGGAAGAACGGCTATTATTATTGCGCACCGGCTGTCAACCATAAGGGACTCTGATCGGATTTATGTACTTGATCACGGGAAATTAATGGAGCAGGGCAGTCACGATGAACTGATGCTGCAAAATGGAATTTATAGTCATCTGGTTCACTCTCAATTCAACATGCTGAAGGCGTTGTAGTTTAAATTTTACTCGATATAAAATACCATCTGCTGGTTAAGCCTGGGACAAATGTGTCTCAGGCTCTTTTTTGTGCACCAGGCAAATATTTTCCACAAGGGATGACTATAGAGTCCTCTTCAGTCTACTAAAAAATATTATTACAGCCTATTGTTTACATCTTTCAGAACGAACTTAATAGGAGTGCAGGCTCAAATTGAAGTTGAACATAATATTACACTTCTGATCTATGAATGCAGGACTTTTTGATGTTCAAATAAAGATTGTGAAGAACGTCACAAAATGTTCATGTTCAACATATCACAAACTACCTTTATGTTTTATAATTGTCTTTGCGAAGTGATATAGTGGGTATATAAGATTGGGGAAGAGTAAAAGGAGGCGAAATTCATTGGAATTAGATAGCGTCATGCTGAGTCGGATTTTGACCGCAAGTACATTAATGTTCCATGCTATTTTTGCAACAATTGGTGTGGGAATTCCAATATTTATTATGATAGCAGAGTTCCTGGGTATCAAGAGGAAGGATGCGGATCTATTAGTATTAGCGAGAAGGTGGGCTAGAGGATATACAATCACAGTCGCTGTAGGTGTAGTGACAGGTACTGCCATTGGGCTTCAGTTATCACTTCTCTGGCCAAGTTTTATGCAGCTGGCAGGTCAAGTAATCGCGCTGCCGCTCTTTATGGAAACATTTGCTTTCTTCTTTGAAGCGATTTTCCTCGGCATTTATTTATACACATGGGACCGCTTTAAAAACAGATGGTATCACTGGCTGCTTACCATTCCAGTGGTTATAGGTTCTACTTTATCAGCTTTCTTTATTACATCCGTCAATGCATTTATGAACTTCCCTCAAGGGTTTGATTTGGTTGATGGTGAAACAGTAAATATTGAGCCTCTTGCAGCGATGTTTAATCCTGCCACATGGCCAAAAGTTTTTCATGTAGTCATGTCGAGCTACATGACAGCAGCATTCATTCTTGCAGCAATAGCAGCTTTTGCTATACTTCGTAAGAATGGATCCGATTATCATAAAAAAGCATTGCGCATCACGATGATCGCAGGGTTAGTTTTTGCTTCGGGAACTGCACTTGCAGGGGATCTGTCAGCAAAATATCTGGCTGAATATCAGCCGGAAAAACTTGCAGCTGCAGAATGGCATTTTGAAACAGAGACAAATGCAGACTTAATTTTGTTTGGTACCATTGATGAAGAAGGGGTAGTAAGCAATGAGCTGCGAATTCCGGGTATGCTGAGCTTCCTCTCCGGTAACTCTTTTGATACCGAAGTTATAGGGTTAAATGAATTCCCTGAGGAAGAACAGCCGCCGCTATGGATCCATTATGCGTTTGATATAATGGTCGGGATAGGAATGTTTTCACTATTAATCTCAGGAGCCTTCATTTTTCTAATGCTGTTTAAGAGATTTAATGAATGGAACAAACCGTTGCTGTGGTCTATCGTGGCCAGCGGACCCCTTGCTATGGTCGCGATCGAGTGCGGCTGGGTGCTGGCAGAAGTAGGGCGTCAGCCGTGGATCATGAGAGGATTTATGACGGTTGAAGAGGGTGCTACAACTTCCGGTGATGTTGGAATTGCACTTGTCATGTTTATACTGCTTTATATCGTATTAGCTGTATTTTGCGTAACTGTTTTGACTAAAATGTTTAAAAACAGACCGCCTGAAGCGGAAGTTGAAAAACGTTATCCAAACGGCATAAAAGAATAAATAACTTTCTTCAGCCAATCAAGCTTTATACTGAAGAAAATAAATAGAACTTTAAGCAGCTTTGTACTGAATGGTTTCAAGGATAAAATAGAGGGTGCTCTTACCTTGCTCTCTCTTTTTATCCATTTTTACATAAGGAGGGTGTTATATGAGCTTGGAAGTATTGGGAATTTCAGTACTTTGGGTTTTTCTATATGGTTATCTCATTATCGCTTCGATCGATTTTGGAGCTGGTTTTTTTGCTTATTATGCCAGAATCACAAAACGTGAACACATAATGAGCAAATTAATCAGCCGATACTTATCACCAGTATGGGAAGTAACAAATGTATTTTTTGTCTTTTTCTTTGTTGGACTGATCGGATTTTTCCCTGATACAGCATATTATCTGGGAACCGCTCTTTTACTTCCCGGCAGTGTGGCAATCATACTTTTATCCATTCGCGGTGCGTTTTATGCGTTTGGAAATTACGGTGTGAGCAATAACACCTTCTTTCTTTTTCTTTATGGAGCTACAGGATTATTGATACCTGCTTCACTTTCCACAGCTCTGACGATATCAGAGGGTGGGTTCCTTGAAGAAACTGAAAATGGCGTCCAATTTCTGGCGGGAGAGCTTTTTACAAGCTTTTATTCTTGGAGCGTTGTTTTACTCGCTATAGTATCTGTTCTTTATATTAGTGCCAGCTTTTTAACGTTTTACGCTCACCGTGCCGAAGATGTGGATTCAAGACAGATTATGAGGAAGTTCTCTCTGTTCTGGAGTGCTCCAACCATTTTAGCGAGCTTTCTTGTATTCCTTTCTTTGCAGCAGCATAACCCGGAGCATTTTGAAAAAGCACTTGACCTGTGGTGGATGTTTGGATTGTCTTTTATCTTTTTCTTAATTGCAACCATTCTTGTGTACATGAAAAAGAATTATGGTATCGCATTTATCGCAGTAATGCTTCAATTCTTCTTTGCTTTCTTTGGTTACGGAGCGTCTCACCTGCCTTACATTGTATATCCATATGTCACTATTACAGGCAGTGTTGTGAATGAGACAATGGGGACAGCGCTTGTTGTGGTATTTATTGCCGGCCTGCTTTTATTAATTCCTTCATTATTTTTACTCATGAGATTGTTTTTATTCGATGCTGACTATGTTAAAGGCAAAAAGTAAAGGCATTTGTGATAAAATAAGGAAAATGAGCAAGAATCAATGGGGGAGTTTCAGTGAAAAAAGAGTTTGTTGTGATTGGGTTAGGCCGCTTTGGAGGAAGCATTGTCCGTGAACTGATTGAGCAGGGCATGGAAGTCATGGCGATTGATAAATTTGAAGATAAAATCGATGAATTTGCTAATATTGCTACCCATGCAGTCATGGCTGATTCAACTGACGAGTCAGTACTTAAAAGTCTCGGCATTCGTAATTTTGATCATGTGATCGTTGCCATCGGGGATGATATCCAGGCAAGTATCTTAACGACCCTGATGCTGAAAGAAATCGGAGTTAAAAAAATAACGGTTAAGGCTCAAAATGACTATCATGAAAAAGTCCTTAAAAGAATCGGTGCAGACAAAGTGGTTCACCCTGAAAGAGATATGGGAAAACGAATCGCACATAATATAGTATCTAATAATGTACTGGATTATCTGGAGCTTTCAAATGAGCACTCGATTGTAGAGATTGTTGCAAATGATTTGCTAATTGGCAATACAATCATTGGACTCGATATTCGTGCTCAGTATGGTATTAACATTGTAGCAATTAAAAGAAAAGATGATATTATCGTATCCCCTCAGGCAACAGATGAGATACAGGCAGAGGATATTTTAATTGTTATAGGGGCTGATACTGATATCAACAGATTTGAGAAAAAAGTGATGCAGGGCTCATAAGAAAAAATATGTGATCTTAGAGATTCTTCATTATAAATAAAAAGCTGCTGTTCATTTTATAAAATGAACAGCAGCTTTTTTAGATTTTAAACTTCCATTATGATTGGTAAAATCATCGGGCGGCGTTTTGTTTTCTCATAAAGAAATGGTTCAAGCGTGTCCGTGATTTCATTTTTAATTTCAGACCATTGAGTGGTTTTTCTGGATAATACCTTATTCAGATGTTTGTGAATAAGTGATTGTGCCTGATGAATTAATTCACCGGATTCCCTCATATAAACAAAGCCTCTCGAGATCAGATCAGGTCCTGAAGAGATTCGGTGGTCTTTCATGTTTATGCTTACTACAACAACCACTAAACCTTCTTCTGATAAAAGTCTTCTATCTCTTAAAACAATATTTCCTATATCGCCGATCCCGCTACCGTCGATATAGACAGAGCCGGATGTAATTTTGCCTGCAACGTTGGCCTGGTCACTGCTTAATGCCAATACATCACCATTGTCCATGACAAAACAATTTTCTTCTGGTACGTCACAATCTACAGCAAGTGTCACATGCGTTTTTTGCATTCTGTATTCACCGTGAATTGGAACAAAAAACTTCGGCTGAATTAAACGGATCATCAGCTTTTGTTCTTCCTGTGAGCCGTGTCCGGAAGTATGAATATCACTTAATGGACCATGGATGACATCTGCACCGGCGCGATAAAGCAAATTAATTGTACGGTTAACACTAATCGTATTGCCTGGAATCGGTGAAGATGAAAACACAACTGTGTCCCCAGGGATGATTTGAATCTGACGATGGGTGCTGTTGGCGATTCGGGACAGAGCAGCCATCGGCTCGCCCTGGCTTCCTGTACAAAGGATTACAACTTTGTCTGCGGGCAGCCTGTTCAAGGTATGAGCATCAATAAATGTATCTTTAGGTGCACTGATATAACCGAGTTCATGACCGATCGATATAGCATTGTCCATGCTGCGGCCAAAAACCGCAACTTTCCTGCCATATTTTACTGCCGCTTCGGTTACCTGCTGCAGTCTGTAGATATTTGATGCAAAAGTGGCAAAGATAATTCTGCCACTGACTTTTCGGAATATATCCTCAATGCTTTCCCCGACTTTGCGTTCTGACATAGTAAAATTAGGCACTTCACTATTCGTGCTGTCTGATAGAAGCGCAAGCACTCCTTCTTTACCTATTTCCGCCATTTTAGTCAGGTTAGCTGGTTCACCTACAGGAGTAAAATCAAACTTAAAATCACCTGTATGAACAATATTGCCAGGAGGGGTTTTAACTACGACTCCGTAAGAATCAGGGATACTGTGTGTAGTTCTGAAGAAGCTGACGGCTGTTTTACGGAACTTAATAACATCATCTTCACCAATCGGATGGAGTTTTGCGTTTCGCAGTAAACCATGCTCCTCAAGCTTATTTTTCAGCAAACCAAGAGCCAGTTTTCCACCATAAACAGGAATGTTTATCTGTCTTAGAAGATAAGGGATTCCTCCAATGTGATCCTCATGACCATGAGTGATGAAAAGACCCTTTATTTTATCAGCGTTTTTTTCCAGATAGGTATAATCAGGAATCACATAGTCAATTCCTAAAAGTTCATCTTCCGGAAATTTAATTCCTGCATCGATTAAAATAATTTCATCTTGAAACTGAACACCGTACGTATTTTTTCCGATTTCTCCCATGCCGCCGAGGGCAAACACTGCGGTCTGGTCATTTTTTACAAACTTCATTTGTTAAATCTGCTCCAGCTTATAGTTTTCATGATTTTGTTCGTACTCTAAGTATTTGCCCTCTAATTTTTGAACCATTTCGATGTTATAGCTTCGATCTTTCAGTTTCAGCCGAACGTCCATTTCCGAATCAGCTTCTAAAAAGAGTGTTTTCGTTTTTTCTCTTACCGGTACCTCTGTTGCACTTTCCTGATAATACACTTTGTAAATCATCTCAATCTCTCCTTCAACTAATAAAACTTATTTAACGCCTGGGACAACTTGTCCTTAGCTTTTGCTCATTTATTCACTGTTATTAGCAAAATTCTGTATTTTTATATCAAAAACCCCTAACATAAAGAACAGCCCTCCTGAATATGAAGGGCTTTACAGGGGCCTAGGCAATAGTCTTTTTACGCAGCATGTCTCTCCACTGTCGTGCAAGCTTTTTTCTCAGCTTCTTCAACATTGCGGATCACTCCTTATTACTATCATACTCGTTTTGAGGCGTTATGTAAAGAACAGCCTCTTGACATCAATCACCTTTACCGCATGATAGCCATAAGAAATGTAGGGTCAGCACACAGGGTGTATACAGATATTTAAATATCAATATGTGTATGCGGGGAAACGCTTATCTCTCAAGCGGAATAGACCCGCCAGGTTCGTTGTAAGGATCTTTGAGGTTTATATGGTCATAAAACATAATTCCATTTAAATGATCGATTTCATGCTGAACGGCAATTGCCGCTAAGCCTTTAAGCCGCAATTTAACAGGGGAACCCTCTAGATCCAACCCTGTTACGGTTACACGCGAATAGCGGTGAACGTATCCAGGAATATTTCGATCTACTGATAAACAGCCTTCCCCTGACGTTAAATAAGACTTTTCCACAGAATGACTGACAATTTTCGGGTTAAATAACGCATAGCTATGCAGGTTTCCCTTGCCGTCTTCGAGGTGAACAGCAAACATTCTTTTGGAAATATTAATTTGCGGTGCTGCAATGCCAATACCCGGTCTTAGTCCGTATTTTTGTGCAATTTCTGGGTTCTGGCTATTGGTCACATATTGCAGCAGATCAGATAAGATTTTTTTATCTTCACTAGAAGGAGGGAGTGAAACTTCCTTAGCTACTTCACGTAAAGCCGGGTGGCCATCCCGAATTATATCTTCCATTTTAATCATTTAAAAATCCTCCTGATTTTAAACTTATCATATGCCGTTTATCTTAATGAAAAGCAATTAGAGTAATCATATCAAAGTTTTCTAAAGAAAAAAATAGGCGGTAATAGAATAATACAGTGGGTTTAAAATGAAAGAGTTATGAAAATCATTGCGTATTGATTTAATCCCCTATATTATAATAATTGTCAATATCTCAAGGGGGTACATAGATCGTGAAGAAAACTATTTTAACAGGAACGGTATTTTCTTCTCTTTTCCTGGCGGGTTGTGTGTTTGGAGGTTCACCGGAAGAAGATATTAGTGAAGCATTAGATTCAACTGTGGAAAAAGAACAGGAATATGTTGATTCTCAAGAGCCTCTAAAAAAACTCGAGCAGGAAGAGCAGGAGTTGTTTAATAAGATCATGGGTTTGGGCATGGAAGAGTTTGAAGAAGTTGAAACATTGGCTGATGAAGCTTTGGAAAACCTGGACCAGCGTGAAGAGCAGCTTTCAGTAGAAGCAGCATCAATGCAGGAAGCTGAAGAAGAATTTATGGCAATTGAAGAATACGTGCAGGATATCGAAGATGAAAATCTTCAAACTCATGTCGAAGAGATGGTTTCCGTTATGACAGAACGGTATGAACTTCATGGAAATCTTGTTGAACAATACTCTGAAGGCATAGAGTACGATCGTGAATTGTATACAATGCTTAAAGATCAGGAACTTGAACTGGAAGACCTGGAAGGACAGATTGAAAAGGTGAATTCTCAGTACAACGAGATTACAGAAACGAATGAGGGATTTAACGGTTTAACAGATGAATACAATTCACTGAAGAGCGAATATTACAGCATGATTGAAGAAGAGTAGGGATCCCCCTGCTTTTTTTTGTTGGTTAAATAAATAAGGTTTAACCTATAACAGAAGTACAAATTGATTTTAAATTAGTACAGATAAAACATATTTTATGATACAGGTTATTTAAAAGGATAATGTAATGGATCATTTTTGCTTGGAAAAACGATCGCATTTTTATCAATTATTTTCATCAACTCTGTCTCAGGCGTGAAGATGCTAAGTGTTTAAATAAGATCTTTTGAAGCGGGTTTTATAAGTCATGATGTTAACTGGAGCCAGAGCAGGCGAATAATTAAGCAAAGAAAATTACGCTCCTCTATAAAGCTTAATTCGTTCTTATTGACTCAAAGGTTTTTAATATTGTAAACTAAGCAGGTACGAAAGATTGTATCATTAGGATCTATGATAAAATTGATACAGCAAATAAAATATACACTTTTATGTTTTTTCCCGGCATTTTTGTGGAAAAATAAAAAGTATATGTATTTTTGAATTAAGGGAGATTTCCTTAAATTTAAATATGGAAGGATAGGTGGATGTAATGGCTTCAAACAAAACAGCACAATTTGACGCAGTGAAAACACTGAGTAAAATTGAAGAGCATTTCGAAATGTTTCAAATTCTAGATCAAGAAGGAAATGTTGTAAATGAAGATGCAATGCCTGATATCAGTGACGAGGATCTTCAGGAGTTAATGCATCGCATGGTTTATACAAGAATCCTGGATCAGCGGTCTATTTCACTTAACCGTCAGGGACGTCTTGGTTTTTATGCCCCGACAGCAGGACAGGAAGCATCTCAGATCGCTTCACATTTTGCACTTGAAAAAGAAGACTGGGTCGTTCCTGGCTATCGTGATGTTCCACAAATTATCTGGCATGGCTTACCGCTTTCTCAGGCTTTCCTTTTCTCACGTGGACATTACTTAGGAAATAAATCTCCTGAAGGCGTTAATGTATTGCCTCCTCAAATCATCATTGGTGCACAGTACGTGCAAACTGCAGGTATTGCACTTGGCCTGAAAAAACGCGGTAAAAAAGCTGTTGCCATTACATACACAGGTGATGGCGGGTCTTCCCAAGGAGATTTCTATGAAGGCATCAATTTTGCCGGAGCTTATTCAGCACCTGCAATCTTTGTTGTTCAAAATAACCAGTTTGCGATTTCTACACCAAGAGATAAGCAAACGGCAGGAAAAACCATCGCTCAAAAAGCAGTTTCTGCAGGTATCCCGGGGATCCTGGTAGATGGAATGGACCCTCTTGCAGTTTATGCAGCAACGAAAGACGCGCGCGACCGTGCTGTTAACGGAGAAGGACCTACACTGATTGAAACGCTTTGCTACCGCTATGGACCTCATACAATGGCAGGTGACGATCCAACACGTTACCGTACAGATGAGATGGATACAGAGTGGGAAAAGAAAGACCCATTGGTTCGTTTTAGAAAATTCCTTGAAGATAAAAATCTTTGGAACGAAGAAAAAGAAAATGAATCAATCGAGAAAGCCAAAGAAGAAATTAAAGAAGCGATTAAAGTAGCAGATGATACACCTAAACAAAAGGTGACTGATCTGATGGAAAATATGTACGAAGAAATGCCGAGCAATCTGCAAGAACAGTATGAAATCTACAAAGAGAAGGAGTCGAAGTAAGCCATGGCGCAAATGACAATGATTCAAGCAATCACTGACGCTCTTCGCACAGAGATGAAAAACGATGAAAACGTACTTGTCTTTGGTGAGGACGTAGGTTTAAATGGCGGGGTTTTCCGTGCGACTGAAGGACTTCAAAAAGAATACGGCGAAGATCGCGTGTTCGATACTCCTTTAGCAGAATCAGGTATAGGCGGTCTGGCGATCGGTCTTGCACTTGAAGGATACCGTCCAGTTCCTGAAATTCAATTCTTTGGTTTTGTTTTCGAAGTAATGGATTCAGTCAGCGGTCAAATGGCCCGTATGAGATACCGGAGCGGCGGAAAATATTCTTCTCCAATTACGATTCGTTCTCCTTTTGGGGGTGGTGTTCACACGCCGGAGCTTCATGCAGACAGCCTTGAAGGTTTGATGGCCCAACAGCCGGGTCTGAAGGTAGTGATTCCTTCAACACCAAAAGACGCAAAAGGCCTGCTGATTGCATCCATTCGTGACAATGACCCTGTTATCTTTCTTGAGCACATGAAATTGTACCGTTCTTTCCGTGAAGAAGTGCCGGAGGAAGATTATACAATTGAACTTGGAAAAGCAGATGTTAAACGTGAGGGAACAGATCTCTCCATTATAACTTACGGAGCAATGGTTCATGAGTCATTAAAAGCTGCAGAAGCACTTGAAAAAGACGGATACTCTGTTGAAGTAATTGACTTGCGTACGATACAGCCTATTGACATTGAAACGATTATTGCATCTGTTGAAAAAACAAATCGCGCAATCGTTGTACAGGAAGCTCAGAAGCAGGCAGGAATCGCTGCAAGTGTTGTTGCTGAAATAAATGACCGCGCAATCTTAAGCCTTGAAGCTCCTGTATTGCGTGTTACTGCTGCAGACACTGTATTCCCATTTTCCCAAGCTGAGTCTGTATGGCTCCCGAATTCAAAAGATGTTATTGCTACAGCGAAAAAAGTACTTGAATTTTAATTTTTAAAACTGAAACAGAGAATATTCTCTGTTTCAAATTATTTTAGAAAATATAGATTTCCAGGAGGGTGAAAACATTGTCATTTGAATTTAAGTTACCGGATATTGGTGAAGGTATTCACGAAGGTGAAATTGTTAAATGGTTTATTAGCAAGGGTGACAAAGTTGAAGAAGACGACGTACTTTGTGAAGTTCAAAACGATAAAGCAGTCGTTGAAATTCCTTCTCCAGTAGCAGGTACAGTCGAAGAAATTCTTGTTGAAGAAGGGGCAGTAGCAGTTGTAGGCGACACGCTTATTAAATTTGATGCTCCAGGTTATGAAAACTTGAAATTTAAAGGCTCTGACAGTGACGATGAGAAAAAAGAAGAGACTAAAGAACAGTCAAAAGAAGAGTCACAAGATAAACCTGCTGAACAAAAAGAAGAAAGTGCTTCTGAATCTGTGCAGGAAGAATCAACTGATGATGTAAAGCCTGACTCATCATCTCAGCCTGAAGTAGATCCTGAACGCCGCATCATTGCGATGCCTTCTGTGCGCAAATTCGCAAGAGATAAAGATGTTGATATCCGTTATGTATCGGGTTCCGGTAAGAACGGGCGCATCAGTAAAGAAGACATTGAAGCATACTTGAGCGGGGACAGTGCTGAAGAAAAGCCTGCTGCTTCTTCACAAGAAGAAACTCAGTCTCACTCTGAAGCTAAAGAAGAAAAAGCACCTGCTAAGCAGCAAGTTCCTGAAGGTCAATATCCGGAAACGCGCGAGAAAATGAGCGGAATGAGAAAAGCGATTGCAAAAGCTATGGTTAACTCTAAGCAGACTGCACCGCATGTTACATTAATGGATGAAATTGATGTAACTAAGCTGGTAGCTCACCGTAAGCAATTTAAAGAAGTTGCAATGGAAAGAAATATCAAACTTACATTCCTGCCATACGTTGTAAAAGCACTTGTAGCGGCACTTCGTGAATTCCCGGCTCTTAACACTTCAATTGATGACGAAGCGCAGGAAATTATTCAAAAACATTATTACAACATCGGAATCGCTGCTGATACTGAAAAAGGTCTTGTTGTACCAGTCGTTAAAGAAGCTGACCGTAAATCAATCTTCAGCATTTCTGATCAAATTAATGAACTTGCTACAAAAGCCCGCGACGGCAAGCTTTCAGGAAATGAAATGAAAGGTGCTTCATGCACTATCACAAACATCGGATCTGCAGGAGGTCAATGGTTCACACCTGTTATTAACCATCCTGAAGTAGCCATTCTTGGAATCGGCCGCATCGCTGAAAAGCCTGTAGTAAAAAATGGTGAAATTGTAGCAGCTCCTGTGTTAGCATTATCATTGAGCTTTGACCACCGTATTATTGATGGTGCTACAGCTCAAAATGCATTAAACCTAATTAAACGTTTATTGAACGATCCAGAACTTTTACTAATGGAGGCGTAAACCATGGTAGTTGGAGATTTCCCAATTGAAACAGACACACTTGTCATTGGAT
The DNA here is from genome assembly GCF_029667115.1 of Jeotgalibacillus sp. ET6. GTDB lineage: Bacteria > Bacillota > Bacilli > Bacillales > Jeotgalibacillaceae > Jeotgalibacillus. The sequence goes on from NZ_JARUIU010000001.1 coordinate 32,028, forward strand.
CAGGTCCAGGAGGATATGTCGCAGCAATTCGTGCAGCACAGCTTGGACAAAAAGTAACAATCGTTGAAAAAGAGTATATGGGCGGGGTTTGTTTAAATGTCGGCTGTATTCCTTCAAAAGCAATGATTACGATTGGACACCGCTACGAACAGGCACAGCATTCTGACGATATGGGAATTGTAGCTGAGAACGTTAAGCTGAATTTCGAAAAAGCTCAGGAATGGAAAGCTGGCGTCGTGAAAAAATTAACAGGCGGTGTTGAAGGTCTTCTAAAAGGTAACAAAGTTGAAATTGTTCGCGGCGAAGCTTACTTTGTTGATGGAGAAACAATCCGTGTTATGGATGATAACTCTGCTCAAACGTACAAGTTTAAAAATGCGATTCTTGCGACCGGTTCAAGACCAATTGAAATACCGTCATTTAAATTTTCAAAAAGAGTGCTTGATTCTACAGGAGCACTTGCACTAAGTGAAGTCCCTAAAAGCCTTGTTGTTATTGGCGGAGGATATATTGGTACAGAATTAAGCACAGCTTATGCCAATATGGGTACTGAAGTTACAATTCTTGAAGGTGCTGACGATATTCTTGGCGGATTTGAAAAGCAAATGACAAGCATCGTCAAAAAAGGCCTTAAGAAAAAAGGCGTTAATGTCATTACAAAAGCAATGGCAAAAGGCGTTGAAGAATCAGATAATGGCGTAACTGTCACTTATGAAGCTAAAGGTGAAGAAGTGAAGGTTGAGGCAGAATACGTGCTTGTAACTGTAGGCCGTCGTCCAAATACGGACGAAATTGGCTTAGAGCAGGTGGGTATTGAAATGACTGACCGCGGAATCGTTAAAACAGATAAGCAATGCCGCACAAGTGTGAGCAATATTTATGCAATTGGTGATATTGTAGATGGACCGCCGTTGGCTCATAAAGCATCTTATGAGGGAAAAGTGGCTGCAGAAGTCATTTCCGGTGAAAAATCTGAGGTTGATTACATGGCCATTCCAGCTGTTTGCTTTACAGATCCTGAACTTGCAACTGTAGGGTATTCTGAAGGACAAGCTAAAGAGGAAGGCATAGAAGTAACTGCAGCGAAATTTCCTTTTGCAGCTAACGGACGTGCGCTGGCTCTTAATCAATCTGAAGGTTTTGTGAAAATCGTTACTCGTAAAGAAGATGGATTAATTATCGGTGCCCAAATTGCCGGTAATGGTGCTTCTGACATTGTAGCAGAACTTGGTCTTGCAATTGAAGCAGGAATGACTGCTGAAGATGTGGCAATGACCATCCATGCTCACCCAACTTTAGGGGAAATTACAATGGAAGCTGCTGAAGTTGCTCTTGGCACACCAATTCACATTGTAAAATAAGGATAATCTGCCCTCTGGAAAAGTCCAGGGGGCTATCTTTTTTTAAAGGATTAGTCCCAAAACATTACATATTTAGTTAACTATGATAAAATAAAGTGATCTATTTTGAAGGGTGAGGAATAAATGAAGCACACAGCAGCAATTGGATTAACGAGCTTATTACTACTATCTGCATGTTCAACGGAAAACAGCACAGCTTTGGAAGAAGAAACGGTTGAGACTATGACAGAAGGTGAATCGGAAGAGGAGAACCAAAATCAAACTTCTGAAGATACCACTGAGGCTGAGGAAACTGCAGAAGATGCTGAACAAGATGAGGAATCAGAAACTGTTCAGGAGGAAGAAAGAGTGGAAAAACTTTACGAATTGAATGATGTGAATTGGGCAGTTCAGCCTATCGGTGAAGCAAATCCACAAGTCGCACTGCTTACTATTGATGATGCTCCTGATCAACACGCAGTCCAAATGGCTAATACATTAAAAGAGCTTGATGCAAAAGCAATCTTTTTCGTGAATGGTCATTTTCTTGACACCCCGGAAGAAGAAGAAATGCTGAAAGAGATTCATGAAATGGGCTTTCCAATAGGAAACCATACATATTCTCACCCAAATCTTCGAGATATCAGTGAAGAGGAGCAGCGGGAGGAAATTGTTTCTCTCAGTGATCGTGTAGAAGAAATTATTGGAGAGCGGCCTAAGTATTTCAGAGCTCCTTTTGGCGCTAACACCGATTTCTCTAAACAAGTAGCAATAGAGGAAGGGATGCTGCTTATGAATTGGACATATGGATACGATTGGGAAGCGGATTACCAAAATGCTGCCAGCTTAAGTGATATTATGGTTAATACAGAATACCTCTCAAACGGTGCAAACCTTCTGATGCATGACAGAAGCTGGACTAATGAAGCGCTTCCTGCAATTGTGGAAGGCTTGAGAGAAAAAGGGTATGAAATTTTAGATCCGGCAGCGATTAAAGGAACAGAGGTTGAATAATAAGTATTGAAATCTGCTTCCATTTGTTATAATATAATAAAGGAAGCGCTTTCAATCCTATGGGGATGGGAGTAAGTGCTGGGGATTTGCAGATCGGCAAAATGACCGTCATGAATAAAAATGGGATAAAAAAGAGGCCTGCATAGGCCTCTTTTTTAGTTTGGAACTATTGAATTGCACGATGTTCTTTAATTACCCGCAAGTATTGAAGAGACTCATCTTCCGGCCCTTGAACGGGAAGACCTGCTTCAATATTTTCGTGTATATACGTTAAGTTATCTTTTGTAATAATTTCTCCTGGTATAAAGATTGGAATACCTGGGGGATATACCATAATAAATTCTGCGCAAATTCTTCCGACCGTCTGATCAATGGGCAAAAGCTCTGTTTCAGAATAGAATGCTTCCCGTGGAGAAAGTGCTAGGAGAGGGATATCCGGCAGCATTACATGCGGCGATACAAAGCTGTCATCATGCCTGAAGGTCTTAGATAGTGACTGAATGGCTTCTATCAAGATATTTGCCTCTTTGATGGTGTCGCCCGGCGTAATGATGCAAAGAATATTATACAAATCTGAAAGCTCCACTTCAATATTGTATGTTTCCCTTAGCCATTTTTCAGCATGATATCCGGTAATTCCAAGCTCTTTAACTGAAATGATAATTTTAGTAGGATCAAAATCAAAAGTGGCTTTTGTGCCTACAATTTCAGCTCCTACGCAACTAATTAGTTCAACTTCCTTAAGCTCAGTCCGTATTTTTTCAGCAAGAGTGATCGTTTTTTCAATTAATTGCTTTCCCTCCGTAGCCAGCCGTTTTCTTGCGACATCTAATGATGCCAGCAAAGGGTAGGAGGTTGAGGTTGTGGTAAGCATACTTAAGATGGTTTGAACTCTTTTTGCCGAAACAAGTCCTTCTCTTACATTTAAAATAGAGCTCTGTGTCATGGAACCTCCGAGTTTATGGACACTGGTAGCTGCCATGTCAGCTCCTGCCTGCATGGCGGAAACAGGAAGTCTGTCATGGAAATGAATGTGAACCCCATGTGCTTCATCTACCAAAACAGGTACGTCATATGAATGAGAGATCTTCACAATGCTTTTTAAATCAGCTGCTACACCGAAATAAGTCGGGTTAATCACTAGTACTCCCTTGGCATCCGGATGCAGCTGCAATGCAGATGAAACGGAATCCGGCGTTATCCCATGGGAGATTCCAAGCTCTTTATCCACTTCAGGGTGAATAAAGATTGGGATTGCACCACAAAATACAATGGCAGACATGACTGATTTATGAACATTCCGAGGTACAATAATTTTATCTCCAGGTCCGCAAACGCTCATAACCATCGTCATAATGGCACCGCTTGTTCCTTGAACCGAGAAAAAAGTGTAATCAGCGCCAAACGCTTTTGCAGCCAGGTCCTGAGCATCTTTAATCAAGCTCCTGGGCTGGTGGAGATCGTCCAGAGGCGCAATATTAATTAAGTCGATGGAAAGAATATTTTCTCCTATGAATTCTCTAAACTCAGGATCCATACCCGTTCCTTTTTTATGGCCTGGTATATGAAACTGTACAGGCTTAGCGGCGCTGTGCTTTTTTAGACCGGTGAATAATGGTGTATCATGCTGCGTCAATTTTCCTGACGACCGTAAAACATCTAGTGTAGCTGAATTTGCTGGTATTTCTGACAATGTCTATTCCACCTCATTAAGGGTTTAGTATATATTTAATGATATCAAAAAAAATTATAGCATTTACAGAACAGAATGAAAATCATTAAACAGCAGTCGGTTAGGTATTTAAATGTTTTATTTGTTTCTGTACAATAAAGAGGAATATAAGAAAAGCAGGTGATAGAATGGAGTTTCAATATCCACTGTCTATAGACTGGAGTACAGAGGAAATTATTGATGTCATGAAGTTTTATGAAATCGTTGAAAAAACCTATGAATCAAATGTTAAAAGAAATGATTTCATGAATGCCTATAAACGGTTTAAAGAAATTGTTCCAAGTAAGTCAGAGGAAAAAACGATCGATAAAGAGTTTAAAGAATCCAGCGGCTACTCCATTTATCAGGCAGTAAAAAAAGCTAAAGCTGCAGATGAACTCGAAAACATTTCTTTAAAGTCATAAACCATTTAATTCAAATTAATTTCTTGCAAATTGATAATTAAAGATTAACTGAGAAGGCTGTTTAAGACATCATAGGGCTAAGCCGGGAGTCCTTGGTGAAAATGTCCGCGACAGTAAAACCGTTCAAAGAGGGTGAGACAATTTTGTCTCACCCTCTTTTTATTGCAATGGAATAATAAATAATAAGGAACTTTTTAAGCTAACTGCTTTGTACTTGAATTCCATGTTTGTAGAGCGGAAGAAGCTTTACATAAATCTGCTTAATTTCTTTTAATAATTCTTCCTTATTCTGAATAACATGATCAGTAGGAAGGAAGCGTTTCCCTACAAGAAATTCAGCTTTTTTTACATTTTTAAATCGCTCGAGCACTCTCATAAAATCGCCATCATTCATTTCCCTGATTTGCTTGCCTTCTTTTTTCATATGATCGGTTGAAATCCATCCATCTTCTGGGAAAGTGCTAATCACATCATCGAATTCTGTAAGAAAAGAATCAGCTATGTTCGACTTATTTGGCAGTTCGTAAATAAAAGCGAGCCACACAAATAAATGATCATCCCAAAGCCCAACTTGAAAGTGCGGCAGTTTTTTGTACCCTCTTTTACTTGAAGAGATCGCCATCCAAGTATCAATAGGCGGGTTAATCGTTCTTCTGGCATGTCTGGCTATATGAAGATGCATTTCTTCGTTTACATGCTCAGATAAAAATGGAACTAATTCCTGTCCAAGCATTTCAAATTTCGGTTGTATGCGTGATTGGATCTCGGACATTCTCGTTTCGAGACCATCCAGTTTAAATACATCAAAATCCTGCTTTTCAAAAACCGCCGGCATTGTATCACTCCTTAATTTCTAAAATCTTAGCTGAAGGGGGTAGGCAAAAAAAAATTACTCATCGTTTGAACAAAGAATATTTAGGCTATAATACTAATAAGAAATTTCAGTTATTGGTAAGGAATCAGCTTTACGTTATTGTAGCATAATTCTTTCCTGAGAATAAACTGATTCATACCGCATAGAATGGAGTAACCAGAAACAACAACTAATTATGAAAAAGCCGTCGAAACGGTTAAGGTGAGGGGTGCAAGAAGATGAAACAGGTCATCCAAGTTACTAGAAAAAGAGATCTCAAATCGGAGAAAATGGCCGTTTTGCGCATGGAATTGGATTATGAACTGGCCGTGCTTTTTGAAGCCATGGAGGAAAAGAACGATCAAGTGATTACATCATCTAAGGAAAAGCTTGTCGTAATTCGCCAGGATCTCCTTGATCTTACAGGCGGCATCTGACAACCACTAAAGACCCGCAGACAAAACTAAGACGAATGCTCTAAATTTAAAGAGCATTCGTCTTAGTTTTGTGTGTTTATTTCTTGCGATTAAGAACTCGGTAAGATAGGCTGTTTACAAGGAAACTGATTTTTGAAGGAGGGATTTTATGGCGATACAATGGAATGAAGTGGATGAATTTGCCAAAAAATTAATTTATGAAGCTGGCAGCACCATTAGAAAATCTTTCTCCAGCTCATTAAATATAGAAACAAAAAGTGATGCCAACGATTTAGTGACAAATATGGACAAAGAAATCGAACAGTATTTTGTTAAACAAGTACACCAGTTTGATTCCAGTCATAAGATAATAGGTGAAGAAGGCTATGGAGATACACTTTCTTCACTTGAAGGAGTCGTATGGATTGTAGATCCCATCGACGGAACCATGAATTTTGTTCATCAGCAAAGAAATTTCGCGATCTCGGTCGGGATTTATCATAACGGGACAGGGATGCTGGGATACATATACGATGTAGTAGCAGACGAACTGTACCATGCGCACTCGGGAAAAGGGGCATATCTGAATGATACACCAATTCCCCCCTTAAAGCCTGCCAGACTGTCTGAAGCTATCCTGGCGATTAATGCAACGTGGGTAACACAGCATAGCAGGGTGCCTTACGAAGTTTTTGGAGCACTTGTCCACAAAGCCAGAGGAACAAGGTCTTATGGCTCAGCGGCTCTTGAGCTTGCTTATGTGGCATGCGGCAGGTTAGATGGATATTTAACGATGAGACTCTCACCCTGGGACATTGCCGGTGGGAAAATTATTATTGAAGAGGTAGGGGGAGTCGTTACAAATCTGTATAACCAGCCTCATACCCTGATAGAAAAAGATTCTTTATTTGCCGGAAATCCTTCTGTGCACGAAGAAATCTATACGGAGTACTTAAAAGGCAAACTCTAAAAAAGCACTGAGTATTTGCTCAGTGCTTTTCCATTTCTAATTCTCTATGTTTTTTCTTTGTTTTAAAGCCCATTCCAAATACTGCTATTAAAGCTATAATGGATACAATGGCCCAGATTATGCTTCTTTCTCCAACTGCAATTCCTACCCCGGACATTGCAAGTACAGCAGCAAGTGCATATAGTACAAAGATTCCGTTCGTTTTTTTCATGTGCAGCGCCTCCCAACAATCATTTTACAGAATTAATTTTTGTATTTCCACCTTATATGATATAATAGTACAGTTAATAAAGCTTGGAAAAGCATTCAGGAGTGAAATAATGACAAAATTAAGACAAGATCTTAGAAATATTGCAATTATCGCTCACGTTGACCACGGTAAAACAACACTTGTGGACCAATTGTTAAAACAATCGGGGATCTTCCGTTCAAACGAACATGTAGAAGAGCGTGCAATGGATTCAAATGACCTGGAAAGAGAACGCGGTATTACCATTTTGGCTAAAAATACTGCGGTTCAATACAAAGATACACGCATCAATATTCTAGATACACCTGGACATGCCGACTTTGGCGGTGAAGTTGAGCGTATCATGAAAATGGTGGACGGAGTTCTTTTAGTTGTAGATGCATATGAAGGCTGTATGCCGCAAACCCGTTTTGTATTGAAAAAAGCACTTGAGCAAAATTTGACGCCTATCGTAGTTGTCAACAAAATTGACCGCGATGCAGCTCGTCCTGAAGGAGTAATTGATGAAGTATTAAACTTGTTCATCGAGCTTGATGCTAACGAAGATCAGCTTGAATTCCCTGTTGTTTATGCTTCCGCTATCAATGGAACGGCAAGCTTGAATCCTGAAAAGCAGGATGAAACAATGGAATCTCTGTATGAGTCTATTGTTGAGAATATTCCTGCTCCAGTCGATAACAGCGAAGACCCTTTGCAATTCCAGATTGCACTTCTTGATTACAATGATTATGTAGGACGTATCGGAATCGGACGTGTTTTCAGAGGGACAATGGAAGTGGGTCAGCAGGTTTCCTTAATGAAGCTTGATGGGAAAGTAAAGAACTTCAGAGTAACAAAGATTTTTGGTTTCTTTGGACTTAAGCGTGAAGAGATTCAAAAAGCGAATGCAGGTGACTTAATTGCGGTTTCCGGAATGGAAGACATTAATGTTGGAGAGACGGTATGTCCGGTAGAGCATCAGGAAGCATTGCCGGTCCTGCGGATTGACGAACCAACTCTTCAAATGACGTTTCTTGTAAATAACAGCCCGTTTGCCGGTCGTGAAGGTAAATATGTCACGTCAAGAAAGATCGAAGAGCGTCTTCGTGCGCAGCTTGAAACGGATGTCAGTCTTCGAGTTGAAAACACAGATTCTCCTGATGCTTGGGTAGTATCAGGCCGCGGAGAGCTTCACCTTTCTATTTTAATCGAGAATATGAGACGTGAAGGGTTTGAACTGCAGGTTTCAAAACCGGAAGTTATTGTCCGTGATGTAGACGGAGTTCGGAGTGAGCCTGTTGAACGAGTTCAAATTGACATTCCAGAAGAATATGTTGGATCAGTTATAGAATCCATGGGTGAGCGTAAAGGCGAAATGCTCGATATGATCAACAATGGCAATGGACAGGTGCGCCTCGCATTTATGATCCCTGCACGTGGTCTTATCGGCTATACTACAGAATTTCTGACGCTTACACGCGGCTACGGAATTATCAATCACTCATTTGATTCCTATCAGCCAATGCAGACCGGCCGAGTGGGCGGAAGACGTGAAGGCGTTCTTGTTTCTATGGATAAGGGTCAGGCTTCACAGTATGCCATCCTAGGTGTTGAAGACCGCGGTACCATTTTTGTTGAACCGGGTACTGATGTCTACGAGGGAATGATTGTTGGGCAGCATACACGTGACAACGATTTGACTGTTAACGTAACGAAAGTAAAAGCGGCAAATAATATTCGTTCTGCCAATAAAGAACAAACAACTACACTGAAAAAGCCGCGCATCATGACGCTTGAAGAATCTCTTGAGTATTTAAATGATGATGAGCTGTGTGAAATTACACCGGAGTCCATCAGACTTCGCAAGAAAATTCTTGATAAGAGTGAACGTGAACGTGCACAGAAAAAGAAAAAAACAGCTGAAGTAAACTAATACACTGACAGGAGTGATTTTGCATGGTGAATGTGGAAGACAGATTATCTTTCTTTCCTGCTTTGTACCGTGTAGATGTCAATCCAGAAATGGGCATGTGGTTTCTTTATTTCACTATTATTGCTCTTTCGATTTTAGTTTATAAACTGGGTTTTGCTAAAAAGCTTCCCTTATTAAAATCAGCTGTGATTTACATCTTCTTAATCCTTGGATGTACGGTTTTAACGTTCCTGGCCATTTTTCTTCCCATTACAGAAGGGTTGATTATCGCGGCTCTGATCCTGATTATCTATAAAATCCGTTTGCGCAGAGAACAGGCAAAAGGAACCATTTAACAGGTCAGAGACAGGGTGTTATTACAAAATTAAAAAAGAATGTCTGCATGATTTTATACATGCGGACATTCTTTTTTTGTAGAGTTTTTCGTTTTCACTGCTCACCCTTAGTTGGTCATTATGCAGGAAGTGAGCAGGAGGAAGCAGGAACATGTAAAGTAAATTCCAGCCGGTTAAATTTGTTCTGCCAGCAAAGGGAAATATCTGCTTATTACCAAATGCGAATTATTCCTTTTCGTTAAGCCACCTTCGTTTTTCTCCCAATTCCTCTTTTTTTGTTCTCACACAGCTGCGGAAGATAAATAAATTTTTCAATTTTATAAACGTTGATTTACCGGATATGTAAACGCATACAATTTAATTAAATATTCAAATTTATCTAATAATTCAACTTTTTCAGGTTGACGCCTTGTTTTATCCGAGTTATGATTGTCAACAATTCAAGTACATCACCTTATACAACACGTAATAAGGTCACGGGGAAGGAGTGATTAGGTGAGTGAACAATTGATCTTTTTAAATGGCGAATATGTAACAAAAGAAAATGCAAAAGTATCTGTTTATGATCATGGTTTTTTATACGGAGATGGGGTGTTCGAGGGCATTCGTTCTTATAATGATAACGTCTTCCGCTTAGATGAACATTTGGTCCGATTATATGATTCAGCCAAATCGATTTTACTCGAGATCCCTTATACGAAAGAGGAAATGACGGAAATTGTTCTTCAAACTTTACGAAAGAATAATTTATCAAATGCCTATATTAGATTAGTTGTTTCAAGAGGGATAGGAAATCTCGGTTTAGATCCTTTTTCCTGCAAGGTTCCTAACGTAATTGTTATTGCCGAATCCCTGTCACTGTTTCCCAAGGAGCTGTACGACAGCGGGATCGAAATAGTCACAGTAGCCAGCAGGAGAAATCGCTCCGATGTTCTGAGTCCTAAAGTGAAATCACTGAATTATTTGAATAATATCTTAGTAAAAATCGAAGCTGGGCTTGCTGGAGTTCCTGAAGCACTAATGTTAAATGATCAGGGCTATGTTGCAGAAGGTTCGGCAGATAATATATTTATAATACGCGATAAGAAAATTTTGACACCGCCTGGCTATGTTGGCGCTCTGGAAGGGATTACCCGAAATGCGATTATCGAAATGGCAAGAGAAAAAGGATACACCATGGAGGAAGCAGTATTTACCAGACATGATGTCTATGTAGCAGATGAGGTATTCCTGACCGGAACGGCAGCTGAGGTCATTGCAGTGGTTAAAGTTGATGGCAGATCCATTGGAGAAGGCGTCCCGGGTAAAATCACAAATGAATTGCTTCAAAGCTTTAGAGATCTCGTCGTAAAAGACGGGGTTAAAGTTCATAACTCGGAATTAAATGCAGGATAACATAAATACGTTAATACGTTCATAGGTTAAAGTGAAAATGGTTAAATCATTGATGAGGCAAAAGTTAACAGCATCTGCAATCACAGAGAGCCGGTCACGCTGGAAGCCGGTATTGCTGCTGTTGACGACATCCCCTCGGAGTGGAGCACTGAACGTCATCTCTAGTAGGTGTCTCCCGGACATACCGTGTATGTTCGTTATCAATGAACAGAGATTCTGTTCAAGAGGCAGCAAGCGCTGCGAAATAGGGTGGTACCATGAAAAGTCTTTTCATCCCTATACAAAAGGCATTCTTTTTGTATGGGCTGAAAAAGGCTTTTTCTTTTGTTCAACGCCATTTTGTCCATACGTCACTGAATTTAATAAAGGAGGCGCTAAAAATGAGCGTAAATGTAAATTTAAAGCAGGAAGAAGCACAGTCCATAGGTGGGGAACTTCCAAAAGCCACACTTCAAGGATCAGATGTTTTTATTCAATCTCTTCAAAATGAAGGGGTGGAAATGATTTTCGGATATCCGGGAGGCGCGGTTCTTCCCATCTATGATGCCCTTTATAAAAATCCAATTCCTCATATCCTTGCAAGACACGAACAGGGTGCCATTCATGCAGCTGAAGGGTACTCAAGAGTATCAGGAAAGACAGGTGTAGTCATTGCTACTTCCGGACCGGGAGCTACAAACCTGGTTACAGGCATAGCGGATGCGATGATGGACTCGCTTCCTCTGGTTGTATTTACCGGACAGGTGGCAAGTGCCGTAATTGGAACAGATGCATTCCAGGAAGCAGACATTGTCGGGATCACACAGCCAATCACGAAACATAATTACCAGGTGAAAAGAGTGGAAGATCTGCCAAGAATCATTCATGAAGCTTTTCATATCGCTTCTACAGGAAGACCAGGTCCCGTTTTAGTGGACATTCCTAAGGACATATCGAATGCTGTTTTTACATCAGCTGAAATCAAAGCAACTGAATTAAATTTGCCTGGTTACCAGCCGACGACATCACCAAATTTTCTTCAGATTCAAAAAGTCGCCCAAGCTTTGCAAAAGGCGCAAAAGCCATTGATTTTAGCTGGAGCAGGTGTCCTTCACGGCAAAGCTTCAGAGGAATTTGTGAAATTTGTTGAGAAAACAGGAGTTCCCGTAACTAACACACTTCTGGGTCTCGGATGCATCCCTGGAGATCATCCTCAATTCCTTGGTATGGCAGGCATGCATGGCACATTTACAGCGAATATGGCAATATGCGAAACGGATCTGTTGATTAATATCGGAGCCAGATTCGATGACCGTCTGACAGGAAATCTCGAACATTTTGCGCCAAATGCCCAAGTGGTTCATATTGATATTGACCCTGCTGAAATTGGAAAAAACGTTGAAACGGATATTCCAATTGTAGCAGATGCAAAAGAAGCGCTGCATTCACTGCTGAAACTTGAAATCAATAAGCTCTCCATCGAACCATGGATGGCTGGTTTAATGAAGTCAAAAGCTGAGTATCCGCTTGTCTACTCCAATGCTTCAAAAAAAATGCTGCCGCAGGAAGTTATTGAATTGGTGCATAAGCATACCAATGGAGACGCAATTGTAACAACGGATGTCGGCCAGCATCAGATGTGGGCCGCTCAATTCTACCGTTTTAATCATCCGGACCACTGGGTTACTTCAGGCGGACTGGGAACGATGGGATTTGGATTTCCGGCTGCAATAGGAGCCCAAATTGCAAAGCCGCAAGGAACCGTCGTATCATTCACCGGAGACGGAGGCTTCCAAATGACGCTGCAGGAACTGTCTCTGCTTCAGGAAAGCCAGCTGCCTGTGAAAGTCATCATCTTAAATAATCAATGTCTAGGTATGGTGCGCCAATGGCAGGAAACCTTTTACGATAAGCGGTACTCTGAGTCGCTGATGCCTTCACAGCCTGATTTTGTCAAGCTGGCAGAAGCATATGATATTGAAGGGTACAAGGTCGATAACTATCACGATGCAGACGAGCTTTTTAAAAAAGTTTTCTCATCAAATAAACCTGCTTTGATCGACTGCAGAGTGGAGCAAATGGAAAATGTTTATCCGATGGTAGCTCCCGGCAAAGGGCTTCATGAAATGATAGGGGTGAAAGGATGAAACGTGTAATCACAACAACCGTGATCAATCAAAGTGGTGTATTAAACAGAGTAACCGGACTTTTAATGAAGCGTCAGTTTAATATTGAAAGTATTACTGTCGGTCATACAGAAAAAGCCGGGATTTCTAAAATGACATTTGTTGTTCATGTAGAAGACCAGCGCAAGCTCGAACAGCTTCTCAAGCAATTGCAAAAGCAGATCGATGTCCTGAAGGTCAATGACATCACAGACAAAGCAATTGTAACAAGAGAGCTTGCGCTGATTAAAGTACTTTCACCACCTGGAGTCAGAAGTGAAATCAACAGTATTATTGAACCGTTCAGGGCTACAGTGATTGATATGAGCAAGAATGTCATTACTGTGCAAGTAACAGGCGATCCAGGAAAAATAGAAGCATTTATTGATTTATTACAACCATATGGAATTAAGGAACTTACACGAACAGGGGCAACAGCTTTTGTAAGGGAAACGCAAAAAGCCCCAGCTCAGCAGCTGTCAATCTTATAAACCACTATTAGGAGGAATTTAAAATGGCCAAAGTTTATTATAATCAGGATATCAACGATGGAGCACTTAAATCTAAGAAGGTAGCCGTGATTGGTTATGGGTCTCAGGGACATGCTCACGCACAAAATCTTAAAGATCAGGGCCACGATGTAGTGGTAGGTGTCCGCAAAGGAAAGTCCTTTGATCAGGCTGCAGCAGACGGTCTTGAAGTATTGACTGTCAAGGAAGCTTCAGAAGCAGCTGATATCATCATGGTTCTTGTTCCTGATGAGCGCCAGACAGCAGTCTATGAGGAAGAGATTAAGCCAGGTCTGCGTGAAGGGAAATCCCTTGTATTTGCCCATGGATTTAATGTTCACTTTAATCAGATTGTTCCTCCTTCTGATGTCGATGTTTTTCTTGTAGCACCTAAAGGACCGGGGCATCTTGTAAGAAGAACGTTTGAATCTGGCGCCGGTGTTCCTGCACTGTTTGCTGTCTACCAGGATGTATCCGGCAAAGCAAAAGAAACTGCACTCGCTTATGCAAAAGGAATTGGCAGTGCCCGGGCGGGTGTTCTTGAAACCACATTTAAAGAAGAAACGGAGACAGATCTCTTCGGAGAACAGGCTGTCCTGTGCGGGGGCCTTACATCTCTTGTGAAAGCAGGCTTTGAAACATTAGTGGAAGCAGGCTACCAGCCTGAATTAGCTTACTTTGAATGCTTGCATGAACTGAAACTAATCGTTGATTTGATGTACGAAGATGGAATGTCCGGCATGAGATATTCCATTTCAGATACAGCTCAATGGGGTGATTTCGTATCAGGTCCCCGAGTGGTGGATGGAGAGACAAAAGCCCGAATGAAGGAGATTTTGACTGACATTCAAACAGGAAAGTTTGCTAAAGGATGGCTGCTTGAAAATCAGTTAAACCGCCCTGAATTTTCCGCAATTGAGAAACGGGAAAGCGAACATCAAATTGAAAAAGTCGGACGTGAATTAAGAAGCATGATGCCTTTTGTGAAATCAAGTAAAAAAGAACAAAAGGAAGTGGTCTTTAGTGCAGAAAATTGATGTTTTTGATACGACGCTGCGTGATGGAGAGCAGTCAGCGGGAATCAACCTCAATACATCTGAAAAACTGGAGATTGCCAAACAGCTTGAAAAACTGGGTGTAGATGTGATGGAAGCAGGATTTCCCGCTTCCTCGCAAGGCGATTTTGAAGCCGTTAAAAAAATCGCTCAGACCGTCCAATCTTCTATCGTCACGGGTCTTGCAAGAGCAGTGAAAAGTGATATTGATACATCCTGGGATGCATTAAAATATGGAGCAGAGCCGCACTTGCATATTTTCCTTGCTACGTCGCCAATCCATATGACACATAAATTGAAAAAAACACCAGATCAGGTGGTTGAAATAGCTGTTGAATCTGTAAAACACGCTAAAAAACATTTTCCTTTAGTTCAATGGTCTGCAGAGGATGCTTTCAGATCAGATCCGGATTTTCTTGTCCGGATCGTGGAAAAAGTCATCCAGGCAGGTGCAACGACAATAAATTTGCCAGATACAGTGGGGTACGCAACTCCAGCTGAATACGGGGCAATGTTCAATTATTTGAAAAACAATGTGAAAAGTATTGATAAAGTTAAGCTATCGGCCCATTGTCATAATGATTTAGGTATGGCAGTCGCCAATTCAATTGCTGCCATTCAAAACGGAGCTGATCAGGTTGAAGCAACCATTAACGGCATTGGTGAGCGGGCGGGAAATGCAGCTTTAGAGGAGCTGGCAGTTGCGCTGCACATCAGAAAAGATGTTTATCAATATGAAACAGGCATCCATTTCCAAGAGATTAAACGAACCAGCCAGCTCGTCAGTCAGCTGACCGGCATGGCCATTCAGGCGAATAAAGCTGTAGTAGGAAAAAATGCTTTTGCTCATGAATCCGGAATTCATCAGGACGGCATGCTGAAAGATCGATCCACTTATGAGATTATTACGCCTGAACTGATCGGGGAAACGTCCAATCAGCTTGTTCTGGGCAAACATTCAGGACGGCATGCGTTTAAAAATAAAGCTGTCGAACTCGGGTTTGATTTAACGGATGAAAAAATTAATGATGCCTTTAAAGCTTTTAAAGCACTTGCGGATAAAAAGAAACAAATCTCAGAAGATGATTTATATGTTATTTTAACCGATCAGCAAATTCAGGAAGATGATACACCTGTTTATGAACTTAAATCGGTACAAGTCCAGTATGGAAACGGAAGTATTCCAACAGCCAGTGTTTCTGTGAAAAATCCAGAAGGAGAGCTGCTTCAGGAGGCATCTACAGGTTCAGGAAGTGTAGAAGCAATCTGCAATACTCTAGAGCGCCTTGTTAAAGGGAAAGTTCATCTGCTCGATTATCGAGTTACATCCATCGGCAAAGGCAGAGATGCTCTAGGAGAAGCGGTAGTTAACTTAACGTACAATGGAAAATCTTCTACAGGAAGAGATGTAGCCCAGGATGTGCTTGAGGCATCCGCTAAAGCATATTTAAATGCCATTAACCGTCAAATTGTGAATGAACGAAACCGCTCTTTTGCAAAAAGTGTGTAAATTCCGGAGGAGGAATCATCATGAATAAAACAATCGCCGTGCTTCATGGAGATGGAGTGGGAAAAGAAGTTACTAAATCTGCTGTAAAAGTTTTAGCATCAATCGGCAAAAGGTTTGATCACTCCTTTAGAATTCAATCTGCTTTGATTGGCGGAGAGGCGATCGATCACACAGGAGAGCCGCTGCCCAAAGAAACGCTGGACGTTTGTGAAAAAAGCGACGCGATCCTGCTTGGAGCTGTAGGCGGACCTAAATGGGACAATCAACCATCCGCTTTGCGGCCGGAAAAAGGGCTGCTTGCTATTCGAAAGCATTTCGGTCTTTTTGCTAATCTCCGCCCGGTAAAAGCGGTACCTGATATGATGGATGCTTCTCCATTAAAAGAGCATTTGGTAAAAGAAGTAGATATGATGATTGTCAGAGAACTTACAGGCGGATTGTATTTTGGAGAGCCTAAGAGAAAAACTGCAAATGGAGCAGTGGATACACTAACGTATTCCAAGAGTGAAATCGAACGGATTGTTGAAAAAGCCTTTGAACTTGCAAGAGTCAGAAAAGGAAAAGTCACATCTGTAGATAAAGCGAATGTTTTGGAATCAAGCAAGCTTTGGAGAGAAGTAGTGGAAGAGAAAAAATCGTATTATCCCGATGTAGAACTGGAGCATATTCTGGTGGATGCCGCCGCTATGAAATTGATTACGCAGCCTTCTTCCTTTGATGTGATTGTCACAGAAAACTTGTTTGGAGATATCTTAAGTGATGAAGCCTCTGTTATTACAGGGTCACTGGGGATGCTTCCTTCTGCAAGCATTAGAGGAGACGGCTTTGGTTTATATGAACCTGTTCACGGGTCAGCACCTGATATTGCGGGGCTTAATATTGCGAATCCTTCGGCGGCAATATTGTCTGCGGCCATGATGCTTAAGTACTCATTTGGTCTTGTAAAAGAAGCAGCTGCAGTTGAAGAGGCTGTATATAGTGTCTACAAAGATGGGTATTGCACAACGGATGTCCAAAAAACGGGACACAGAGTTCTTTCAACCAGTGCCTTTACAGAAAAGGTAATTGAAGAGCTTGAAAGAGAATTTGTTTCTGATCATATTATGTCTGCTTACGTCTAATAAAGGGAGGAGCTACCATGCCAAAGACGATTATAGAAAAAGTCTGGAATGATCATATTGTGTATGAAGAAAAAGGCAAACCTGATTTGCTATACATTGATCTACACCTTTTACACGAAGTAACTTCTCCTCAAGCGTTTGAAGGTCTGAGATTAAACAATAGAAAAGTAAGAAGACCGGAATTGAGCTTTGCGACAATGGATCATAATGTTCCTACTAAAAACAGATCCAATATTACCGATCCCGTTTCAAGAAAACAGATCAGCACGCTGGCGCAAAATTGTCAGGAGTTTGGTGTTCCGCTGGCTCATATGGATCACCCGGATCAAGGGATTGTCCATGTGATCGGACCGGACCTCGGTTTGACTCAGCCTGGAAAAACAATCGTTTGCGGGGATAGCCATACGTCAACACATGGTGCTTTTGGAGCGCTGGCTTTCGGCATCGGGACTAGTGAAGTGGAGCATGTATTGTCTACTCAAACACTATGGCAGTCGAAGCCTAAAACAATGGAGATAAAAATAATAGGGGAACTTGGCTTTGGTGTCACCGCTAAGGATGTCATCCTGGCGATCATTGCTAAATTCGGAGTAGATATCGGTACAGGACATATTGTTGAATATACCGGTGAAGCAGTCAGGAACTTTTCAATGGAAGAACGCATGACAATCTGCAACATGTCGATTGAGGCAGGAGCGAGAGCAGGCTTAATCAGTCCGGATGAAAAAACAGTAGACTATCTGAAAGGCCGGGCTCACGTGCCGGATGGAAAAGCGTTTGAAGCACTTAAAAGAAAGTGGCTGAGCTACGCTACAGATGATGGGGCTGGCTATGATAAGACTCTGGAGATTCATTCAGAAGAGATCGAACCATTTGTAACGTGGGGGACTAACCCTTCAATGGGTTCAGGCATTTCTTCTTCAGTCCCCTATGCTTCAGATTACGCTGTTCAATCCGATCGTGAAGAACTGAGACAGGCTTTAACGTATATGGATCTTGAAGAAGGCACTCCTCTTTCATCAATTGAAATTCAGCATGTTTTTATAGGGTCCTGCACGAATTCAAGATTAAGCGATTTGAGGGAAGCGGCAGAGGTAGTGAAAGGAAAATCAGTTCATCCCGCAGTTACAGCTATTGTCGTGCCGGGTTCGTTTTCAGTAAAGCTTCAGGCTGAAAAAGAGGGATTGAATAAAATATTCGAAGAGGCTGGTTTTCAATGGAGAGAATCGGGGTGCAGCATGTGTCTTGCGATGAATGACGATGTTGTACCGCCGGGTGAAAGATGCGCCTCAACCTCCAATCGTAATTTTGAAGGCAGGCAGGGAGCGGGTGCAAGAACACATCTGGTCAGTCCTGTAATGGCTGCTGCAGCTGCAATAAAAGGACATTTTGTAGATGTCCGTAATATGCTGAGTGTTCATGCATAGAATGGAGGGGGAAAATGAAACCGATCAATCAGTTAACGAGTATCGTGACACCACTTGACCGGGTGAATGTGGATACGGATCAGATTATTCCTAAACAATTTTTAAAACGAATCGAACGAACCGGTTTTGGCAACTATCTGTTTTATGGCTGGAGATTTCAGGAGGACGGAACACCAAATCCCTCTTTTATATTAAATAACCCACTCTACGAAGGATCTGAAGTATTAGTGGCAAGTCATAATTTTGGCTGCGGTTCTTCAAGAGAACATGCTCCATGGGCTCTGCTGGATTATGGGTTTAAAGTGATCATAGCCCCAAGCTTTGCTGATATTTTTTATAACAATTGCGTAAAAAACGGGATTCTTGCCATCAGGCTGAACGAAGAGAATGTAAACCATTTGATCAAGCAAAGTACAGAACATCAAAAAAAGATTTTTATAAATTTAAAAGAACAATTCGTTCAATATGAAGCAGAAGAAAAATTCACCTTTGACATTGACCCTTACTGGAAAGAAATGCTTTTAAACGGCTGGGATGAAATAGCACTGACTTTTCAATTTGAAGATCAGATCGCAGCATTTGAAAAAAAACATGCTTAAAACGAGAGGATGATCCAATTGGGAATTCACATGACACCGCGAGCTTATTTAAAGCAGCAGAACGTTTAAGCGACATCGTCCACAGAACCCCATGCAAGCAGTCAAAAACGTTAAACATCCAGTCTGGTCATTCAGTCTGGATGAAGCTTGAGAACTTACAAAGAACGGGTTCATTTAAAATCCGTGGTGCTTTTAATAAAATATCCCAGCTTACTGAACTTGAATGCAAAAGGGGCATTGTAGCCGCTTCAGCGGGTAATCACGCACAGGGAGTGGCTCTAGCAGGAAGAGAAAAAGGTGTGCAGGTAACCATCTTCATGCCAACGAACACACCGTTATCGAAAGTAAATGCAACGCGGGAATACGGAGCCAGAGTTGAGCTAACTGGTGACTCCTTTGATGAGGCTTATGAAGAGTCGATGCGCTATCAGAAAAAAACAGGAGCTACTTTTGTGCATCCGTTTGATGACGCAGTAATTATTGAGGGACAGGCAACTGTCGCACTTGAAATGCTGCAGCAAAACCCCGAGCTTGAAACCGTCTTAGTTCCTGCCGGGGGTGGAGGGCTGTTAGCCGGAACAGCTCTTGCGATTAAATTAATCCGTCCTGATATTAAAGTGGTAGGAGTCCAGGCCGCATCAGCTCCTGCTATTGCTTCTGCTTTTCATCAGCTTGATAAAAATTTGATTCCTTTTCAATCCACAATTGCTGAAGGAATCAAAGTAAAGTCACCGGGAGTGTATACATCTGAAATTATTCAATCGTATGTGGATGATATGATTACGGTATCTGAGGTCGAAATTGCAGAAGCTATTTTGTTTATGCTTGAACGGGAAAAAATGCTGACAGAAGGTGCGGGGGCAGCAGGTATAGCAGCAATTTTAGGTAATCATCTGCCTTCGGAGAAGTCACAGCAAGTAGGCGTAATTGTGAGTGGGGGAAACTTGGATATTGCAAAACTTGAAATCTGCAGGCAGACAATTAAGGATGATCAGAAAAGAAAACAACGATCTTCTTATATTCTGTAGGTGAATCATTCATAAACTATTAAAGTATGATAGAAGCACATCATTTAATGAAACAAAAAACAGGCAGGGACAAATTTAATGTCTCCGGGCCTGTTTTTTTCAGCTGTATTTATATCAATCCGTCCGCAGTGTAGCGGGCATAGAGAGCTTGGGGCAAAACTGTCTCAAGCTCTACGACCGGTTCACTTCGCTTCAGGCGGACGCTTTCCGCAGGGACGGCGCAGAGCCCTCCTCAGGGGGTCTCAAGCAACCGTCATTTCCTGCAGGGGTCGTCACCTTCCGCTCCACTTACCTGCTACTAGTAACAAATATATCCTCATTTTTTAAATTTTTATGTTTTATGTCCCAGCTTCTTTATAAATTATGCTGAGTGACGCACTTTTTTCCTATGAATGTTTTGAATAAGTAAATAAAAGACAGGAAGAGAAAACATGTAAATGAAATGGGCGGCACTCCATAATCCAAAGGCAGTCATATTATCGGGTTCCGGCACTTCCTTAATGGCAATGAGAGAAAGTGGAAAATATAAAAATATAACCGGAAAAGTGAGCAAAAAAGCAAATACTAGCAATTTAGCCCATCCGTTTATTTTTTGAGCTCCATACCAATATATGATCCCTATGATGACAGCTATAATTAAATGAAATAAAAATTCGATCCATTCCGGCCATCGAATATCTCCTATGACTGGAATAAAATCGATATTTAAAAGCAGAGTGTATACCTTAAGGGATGACGCCTTCTCCATCCCTTTTAAAATAAAGCCCAATAGGAAACCGGAAAGCAAGCCGAGAACCGTTCCTTTTGCAACCATTAAAAATCGTCTTCGATGCGCTGGGAGCTTTTATAGAAAGTAAAGTTCCCGGTGGCTATTCTTTTTTTAGTTTTATCTTCAATGCGTTTATTGCATTCATCACACAAATAAGTGTGGATAGGACGATTGCGGAGCTTTTTTGCCAGGGGGCTCCAGTCTTCAATCGACTCAATTTTATCACAAATAAAACATTTTACTCTCACAAAAAGCACCTCCAAAAAAAGTGAACCGTATGATAAATTCAGTATAGCATGAGAATAGGCCTGTTGTTTGAAATCATATTTATGTGTTCGGATTTTTATCTGATTTATAGTGTGCTGCAGTCCAATTTATCTTATACTGTAAGAACCAGGAGGGGATTCGGATGGCAAATCGAATTGAATCAAAACTGACACCGGCATTGTTTGACGAATTATTGAATGAACGCTTTGTTCAGGTCGCATCAATCGATCATGAAACCGGCGGTCCTATGATCAGCGCATTATCTTGGGTGCATGCGAAAGACGAGTCTACCATTTTATTTGCAGTGGACAAGCGGTCGCGTATTATAGCAAACATCAGCAGGCACCCTCTTGTTGCTTTAAATATTATTGCAAACGAAACGTGCTATTCGATCAGCGGAAATGCACAGACAACAGGCAGTTCTTCAGATAAAGTGCCGATCGAACTTGCGATCGTGCAGCTTGCAATAAAAGAAGTAAGAGATATTATGTTTTACGGAGCAAAAATAGTAGAAGAACCTAAATTTGATAAAACCTATGATCAGGAAGCGGCTATGAAACTTGATGCTCAGGTTATGAATGAGCTGAAAAAGCACTGAACGTGAAGAACTGTATTATTTAAACGGCAGCAGATCGAACCAGGGTATTCTGTTTATCGTTTTTATGATAAAACAAACTGCCTGACATCAGTTATAGGATCCAATCTGTTTGAACCATCGTTGAAAAGAATATGTACAGGTCCATTTTCTGTTAAAGGCTTTCCTTCGTATGAGAAAGCTAATATAAACGTAAGGGCTTTATCAAGCGGATAAGAAACGCTTCCATTTAAAGTTTCAATTGTTAACGTTCCAGCTTCAGCTAATGGTTCTGCATTCTCCAGAAAAGGCTTTAGTGGAATCCCAAAGGTTCCTGTCAGCATTTTCTGTTTCTCAAATTTTCGTTCTGTTTTAAGCGTTGGCGGATAAGTTGCACCTTCTTGAATTTCTCTTGAGAAATGCGATGCTACAGCTTTCGTATATTCTTCAAGATCGTCGGTTTGAGATTGCTGTTCATCAAAATAGGTAAGTAAATCAATTTTCCGATCATCCAAAATCCATACCCCAGGATCAAGAGTTATGCTGTATTTTACTTTACCTGTTACTGGAATTGTTTTACTCATCGTATTGTCCTCCCACAATCAGTTTTCTATTTAGTCAAAGTATACAGGGGATAGGATAAGATGTCACATGAGAACGAATTTTGCGGCGGAACTCCCTTAACGAAAAACAGAGCGAAGCTTGCATTTTAGGGTTCAAAACGCTACAATTTACAAAAGAGGAACATCCTGATCGATCGTCTTTTAGTGCAGGATCAGTTTAAACAAATAGAGGTAATTAATTTGCATGGAATGGGGGGATCAATGTGACATCAGAGATAAAAATTGACCATCGTGAAAAAGCATATTCTCTTTTGCGGAAAGATGCTGAAAAAATTGCTCAGCTTATAAAAGTCCAAATGGACAACTTGACGATGCCCCAGTGTCCATTGTACGAAGAGGTTTTAGATACGCAAATGTTTGGGTTATCCCGTGAAATAGAATTTGCTGTTCGTCTCGGACTAGTGGATGAAATAGATGGAAAAACGTTAATGGATTCTCTTGAAAGAGAACTTTCAATCCTGCATGAAGCTTTTACTAATAAATAATTTTTCATGCTCAAACAATGTACATTCGATTGTTTGAGTTTTTTTATATCAAAAAAGCAGGTTTTTTGACTTAAATTATCGAATAATTAAAATCAAGATAGGACTGATATAAATGTCGACCATTCTGAAAAGAATGTTTAAATCGTACGATTATTCCCTTCTCGTTGTTTATGTACTGTTAGGGATATTTGGAGTGGTGATGGTTTACAGTGCAGGAATGGTGTATGCAGTGGAAGTGCTGGATCAGTCTGCTGATTTTTTTTACAACGCCCAGCGAAGGAATTTGATACTTGGATTTATCGGATTCGCAGTGATGGCGCTCATTCCTTATAAGCTGTACAGAGAAAAAGTTATGATGATTCTAATTCTGGTTTTAATGTTTTCCCTGCTGATTTTGGTTCAGTTGTTTGGAGCAAATATTAATAACGCTCAAAGCTGGCTTCAGCTCGGATCGTTTCAGCTGCAGCCTTCTGAATTTGCAAAGCTTGGCATTATTGTGTACCTATCTGCAATTTATGCCAAGAAGTACACCTACATAAATGAGTTTAATAGAGGAGTTATGCCGCCTCTGACTGTTTTGGTTGCTACTTGCTTTTTAGTGGCTATGGAACCAGATTTCGGAACCGCTGCAATTATCTTTGTGATCGGAATGAGCGTGATCATTTCTTCCGGGATGAAATTCAAAAACATGCTGAAGCTAGCCGGCATTGGCGGAGCGCTGGCTGCTTTTTTCAGCCTCATTTTATTTGTGTTCAAAAGGGATGGGTTTCAAAGGATCTTTTCAGAAGAACGGATAGGCCGGTTTGCCGCTTACACGGATCCCTTTGCACACATTAATGACAATGGGTGGCAGTTAGTAGGTTCCTATTATGCAATCGGAAATGGCGGTTTATGGGGAAGCGGACTTGGTCAGAGCGTCCAAAAGCTTGGATATCTGCCTGAACCTCATACAGATTTTATCATGGCCATCATCTCAGAGGAGCTTGGAATTGCAGGGGTGGGTTTTGTTTTGCTGGGACTTGCCTACATTGTTTTAAAAGGAATTTTTATCGGCATAAAAAGTAAGGACAGATTCGGAAAAATGCTGGCAATCGGCATTGCAAGCATGATTGGTATTCAGGCTTTTATTAATCTTGGCGGCATGTCAGGCGTGATCCCGATTACAGGTGTTCCGCTGCCGTTTATCAGTTACGGAGGCTCATCTCTAATTTTGCTTTCTCTTGCCATGGGATTACTGCTTAATGTATCAATGTTTGTTAAATACGAAGATAGATATGCAAATGACAAAACGAAAGAAGCAGCTGAAAAACCGGTGCAGTTCAATCAGACAGCTCCGAATCAGCACCGCAAAGCAAACAGAGGCTATTAATGTTTTTTATTTTCGGCGTTCACCCTTAAGGAGGTTGTTTCATTGAATCATATAAAAAAAGTGTTAGTAGCAAACAGAGGGGAAATTGCAATCAGAGTTTTCCGTGCCTGTACGGAGCTAAATATAAGAACAGTTGCTGTTTACTCAAAGGAAGACAGCGGATCGTTTCATCGCTTTAAAGCAGATGAAGCATACATAGTTGGTCAGGGGAAAAAGCCAATTGATGCCTACCTTGATATTGAAGGAATCATTGAAATTGCCAAACGCGCAGAAGTGGATGCCATCCATCCCGGTTATGGGTTTCTATCAGAAAATATTCATTTTGCCAGACGGTGTGAGGAAGAAGGCATCATATTTATTGGACCCACTTCCCGTCATTTGGACATGTTTGGTGATAAAGTAAAAGCCAGAAAGCAGGCAGTCGAAGCAAATATTCCGGTTATACCGGGAAGCGACGGTCCTGTTGAAGGTGTGGAAGAGATTGAAGAGTTTGGCAGAAACCACGGCTTCCCTTTTATCATTAAGGCCTCTCTTGGCGGCGGTGGGAGGGGTATGAGAATTGTCCGTTCAGCAAATGAAATAAAGGAATCATATGATCGGGCAAAGTCTGAAGCGAAAGCAGCCTTTGGCAATGACGAAGTGTATGTTGAGAGATTTATAGAAAATCCGAAGCATATTGAAGTACAGATTTTAGGTGACCTTGAAGGAACAATTATTCATTTATACGAACGGGATTGCTCAATACAGAGGAGACATCAAAAAGTAGTAGAGGTGGCTCCGTCCCTTTCCCTTTCACAGGGTCTGCGTGATGAAATTTGTGAAGCAGCTGTAAAGCTTGCTAAGAACGTCAATTATGTAAATGCGGGAACGGTCGAATTTCTGGTAGCCAATGAAGAGTTCTTCTTCATCGAAGTAAATCCCAGAGTGCAGGTTGAGCATACCATCACCGAAATGATAACAGGAATCGATATTGTTCAGTCACAGATTATGATTGCAGAAGGGCACTTTTTACATAGCGACAAAATGCTGATCCCGAAGCAGGAGGATATACAGCTTAATGGATATGCCATCCAGTCACGGGTTACCACGGAAGATCCCCTTAATGGATTTATGCCTGACTCAGGAAGAATAATGGCTTACCGGTCAGGGGGCGGCTTTGGCGTAAGGCTTGATGCGGGCAACGGCTATCAGGGCGCCGAAATTTCATCCCATTACGATTCACTGCTTGTAAAGGTCTCTACATGGGCGCTGACGTTTGAACAAGCTGCAGCCAAAATGGTCCGAAATTTGCAGGAATTCAGGATCCGTGGGATTAAAACCAATATTCCTTTTTTAGAAAATGTAGTGAAGCATAAAAACTTTTTAACCGGCGATTATGCCACTTCTTTTATTGATACGACTCCGGAGCTTTTCTTCTTTCCGAAGAGAAAAGACAGAGGCACAAAAATGCTTTCGTACATTGGCAATGTGACAATTAACGGATTTCCGGGAATTGAGAAAAGAGAAAAACCGTATTTTGCAGAGCCAAGGATCCCAAAAACTAATCTGCTTGAAAAGCCTCCTGCCGGAACTAAGCAGCTGCTTGACGAACTGGGGCCTGAAGCACTCGCAGACTGGGTGAGAAAACAGGATGATGTTTTGATTACGGATACTACTTTTCGTGATGCGCATCAGTCTCTTCTTGCAACCAGAGTCAGAACCAATGATTTGAAAAATATTGCTGATGCCTCTTCAAGATTGCAATCAGATTTGTTTTCATTTGAAATGTGGGGAGGAGCTACGTTTGATGTAGCCTACCGTTTTTTAAAAGAAGATCCCTGGATGAGACTGCTGACATTGCGTGAAAAAATACCAAATGTTCTTTTTCAAATGCTGTTAAGAGCGTCCAATGCGGTCGGCTATAAAAACTACCCTGACAATGTCATAAAAGAGTTTGTACAAAAATCTGCTTACGCTGGCATCGATGTATTTAGAATTTTTGACAGTTTAAACTGGGTTCAGGGAATGGAAACCGCTATTACAGCGGTGAGAGATTCAGGTAAAGTAGCTGAAGCGGCGATCTGTTATACGGGGGATATTCTGGATTCGAGCAGATCGAAGTATGATCTTGACTACTATAAGACCATTGCGAAAGAACTGCAGGAACAGGGTGCGCATATTCTAGCGATTAAAGATATGGCAGGCCTGCTGAAGCCTGAAGCTGCCTACCGTCTAATTACAGAGCTAAAAGCGACTGTTGAACTGCCGATTCATCTCCATACTCATGACACAAGCGGAAATGGGATCTTTCAGTATGCACGTGCCATTGAAGCAGGAGTCGATATCGTTGATACAGCATTAGGATCAATGAGCGGACTTACCTCACAGCCTGGCGCCAGCAGTCTTTACTACTCTCTAAGCGGAAATGACAGGCAGCTAAGAATGAATGTGGACCATTCACAAACGCTCTCCCATTACTGGGAAGATGTGCGTAAGTATTATAAGGATTTCGAAAGCGGAATGAATTCCCCGCATTCAGAAATTTATAAGCATGAAATGCCTGGCGGGCAGTACAGTAATCTGCAGCAGCAGGCAAAAGGTGTTGGGCTTGGCGAACGCTGGGAAGAAGTAAAAGAGATGTATGCGCGTGTCAATCAGTTATTTGGAGACATCGTTAAAGTAACTCCTTCTTCAAAAGTGGTAGGGGACATGGCATTATTTATGGTGCAAAATGACCTAGATGAAGAAGCTGTCATTCAAAAAGGTTCGTCTATTGATTTTCCGGATTCTGTAATTGAATTGTTTTCCGGCTATCTTGGCCAGCCGCATGGAGGGTTTCCTGAAAAGCTTCAGGAGGTCATTCTAAAAGGCAGAACCCCGATCACAGTGCGGCCGGGAGAACGTTTGGAGCCTGTTGATTTTGAAGCGCTGCGTGAAGAACTCTTTAAGGAGATTGGCCGTCCGGTTACGCTTTTTGATGCGCTAGCTCATGCTTTATATCCAAAAGTATTTAAGGAATATACTGCTACGAATCAGCTGTTTGGAGATGTCTCCGTCATCGATACACCAACGTTCTTTTTCGGGATGAGACTCGGTGAAGAAATAGAGGTGGAAATTGAAAAAGGCAAGACGCTTATTTTAAAACTGGTTTCGATTGGTGAAGCGAGAGAAGATGGCACGAGGGTTTTATACTTTGATTTAAATGGTCAGCAGCGGGAAGTTGTGATTAAAGATGAAAGCATCAAGTCGACTGTTGCCATTAAACAAAAAGCAGCTCCTGACAATGATGAAGAATTAGGAGCGACAATGCCGGGCACCGTTATAAAAGTACTGATAAGCCGAGGAGATGAAGTCAAACAGGGCGAGCATCTGCTGATTACAGAAGCGATGAAGATGGAAACGACCGTACAGGCTCCTTTTAATGGAGTAGTGGATGATATTTTTGTTGAAAATGGAGAAGCGCTGAAACCTGGAGATCTCTTGATCAGATTAAAAAAGAAAGATTAAATTAATCGCAAGCTTTTTATTATTTTTCAAATCAATGAAAAACGTGGTTAGGATATACCTGAAAAATGAGTAAAAGTGAGGCAGTATATTTAGTAGGAAGAAGTGAACGGAGCGGAAGCCGGTGACTCCTGCTGAATATGACGGAGGCTTGAGAAAAGCGTCTGCCTGAAGCAAAATGAACCTGTCAAAGAGCCTGAGACACATTTGTCTCAGGCTCGTTTTTTAGGAGAAATTCAGCAAAAACCGAATTGCACCACTAGTATGTTACAGGTTTGAATTACTCATTTATTCGTCCTGCTTTTTAGAATTCACCTTCGCTCTTGACATAAGCAGCAGGAAGTAACTGAGCAGTCCGAATAATAAAGAGATTATAAGTGCGTGCATTAATGCCAATACTAAATTAAGTCTGGTAACAACAACCAGTGCTCCTGTTATCACTTGCGCAGATACAAGGCCGAAAGCGATCATCCAGCCGTAATAAATGACTTTTTGATGTTTGTAATTCCGAAAGGCCATCCATGCAATATAAGCAATCCAGATAAAAATCAACCCTGCTGCAAATCTGTGCCCCATCTGAAACCATTGTGACGAATTAAGAGGAAGAGAGGCCCATTGACTGTTCACGCACATCGGCCAATCAGGGCAGGCTAGACTTGAGTTTGTATGGCGGACAAAAGCACCGGAATAAACAACTAGAAAAATATATGTCATGACTCCATACGTATGATAGCGGATTCGCTTATCAATAACGATTCTTTCAGCTTCAAATTTTTTGTCCACTTCAAAAATAAGGAGTGTGAGCAGTAAAACAGAAGCAAAAGATATGAGGGAAATACCGAAATGCAAAGCCAGAATGAGATCAGAATGACCCCACACAACAGCACCTGCCCCAAGCAAAGCCTGAAGCATTAAAAAGAAGAAAGCAAGAACTGCGAGAAAGTTGGTTTCTCTTTTGTGGCCGATTGCACGCCAGGACCATATAGACAAAATCAATACAAGCATTCCTGCTGTTGCAGATACAACTCTGTGGGAAAGTTCAACGATCGTTTCAAAAAGGAGTTCATCCGGAATGATTTGTCCATGACATAACGGAAAGGACTGGCCGCAGCCTGCTCCTGAATCTGTTTTGGTAACTAAAGCTCCTCCGAGTAAAACCAGGAGCATAACAATAGTCGTTAACACGGCTAAAAACTTTAAAGACTTCGACTGCAAGTAGTTCACCTTCTTAATAGTAATAGTAAGAATTAATTTATTTTTATAGGGTTACAATGATTTCAACATACATCTCTTCCATTATGGTACAGATTTATGGAGGATGGTACCCTTTTTTAAAAGTGACACAGTTTAGTCAAACTAAGCGACAAAATATTTTCACAATCGCAATTTAATATCAAATATTATTTAAGGATAACATAATGATGTGGTATTATAAAAAAGCTTCTATTAGATGTGAAGGAATTGTTACATTTATCTAAATTCTGAATGCGACAAGTTATCTGAATTTCATTTTAAATATAGAAATCAGATTCGCTATCCTTTATAGTAGATGTAGTAAAATGTATTAGCAAGTATGGAGAGGAGGGGAAAATGTGTCAAATAGTCGAGTTGTGTCGGCTGTGAAAGAGGCAGATTTTTCTGGAACAACTGCTTGGAAAGATTTCCTCGCTCTTATAAAAATTGGGATTGTAAATTCTAATTTTATCACCACGTTTACTGGATTGTGGCTGGCATTATATTTTACCAATGCCCACTTCCTCGGTTCATTAGATATCATTTTTTTAACCATGATCGGTTCCTCATTAATTGTTGCCGGCTCGTGCAGTATTAACAATTATATAGACAGGGATATCGACCATTTGATGGAACGGACGAAAAACCGCCCAACTGTAACCGGGAGAGTTCAGCCCTCGCGTGTCCTGGTGCTGGGACTTGGTTTAATCGCAATAGGGCAGATTATGCTCTTTATGACAACCTTTACAGCGGGTGTAATTGGATTAATTGGTGTATTTAGTTATGTCGTGCTGTACACGATGTGGTCTAAAAGAAGATATGTCAGCAATACCATTGTAGGCAGTATATCGGGTGCTGTTCCCCCGTTAATCGGGTGGTCAGCTGTGGATCCTGGTCTCGGCATGATGCCGCTTGCACTGTTTTTAATCATTTTTGTTTGGCAGATGCCTCATTTTTATGCAATTGCCATGAGAAGAGTAGAAGAATATCGCGCTGCGAATATTCCTATGCTGCCTGTCGTAAAAGGCTTCGCAGCAACTAAGAATCACATGCTGGTGTGGATCATCGCGTTATTTCCACTGCCGTTTCTTATGCCTTCACTGGGCCCTGTATTTCTGACACTGGCAACACTTTTAAATGCCGGCTGGTTAGCGCTTTCAATTTCAGGGTATCGCATGAAAAAGGATCATAAATGGGCAACCTTAATGTTTGTGTATTCTTTGAACTATTTAACAATTCTCTTTGTGGGAATGGTTATTATTACGTTCATTTGATGTTCAGGAATTCTTTCTTTATAAGAAATCCATATAGATTTTGTTCTCCATACTTACTATTATTTAAACGAAAGAGGGGTTTAATGAAGCTATGAAAAAAGGGCTAAAGAAATGGCGGCTTCTGCCGATGATTGCGGCTTTAGCGTTTATTCTGTCCGGCTGTGGAGAGCCGTTTTTGTCTGCGCTTCAGCCGGCAGGTGAAGTGGCTCAAAGGCAATATAACCTAATGGTGCTTAGTGCAGTTGTGATGGTTGTCGTTATTATCGTTGTATCCATCGTATACTCCATTGCCATTACTAAATTCCGGCGTTCAAAAGTCGGAGAAGACGTTATTCCTAAACAAGTGGAAGGAAGCCATACACTTGAAATTCTGTGGACGGTTATTCCGATCATTTTAGTTTTAGTGTTAGCGGTGCCAACAGTAGCTGTTACGTTTGCTTTGGCAGACACGGCTGAAATGGAAGAAGTGGACGAGGAAGGAAACAGAACCGCGTTAGTTGTGGATGTCAGGGCAAATCTTTACTGGTGGGAATTTAATTATCCTGACCAGGGGATTGTTACGGCTCAGGATTTAGTCGTTCCAACTGATCAAAACGTTTACTTTAACGTAATTGCTTCTGATGTAAAGCACTCATTCTGGATTCCGGCAGTCGGAGGAAAGATCGATACGAATGTAGATAATATGAACACGTTTTATCTGAACTTTGACAGCGGGAGTGCCGAACAGGTGGATAATCTGTTTTACGGCAAGTGCGCTGAGCTATGCGGACCTTCCCATGCGTTAATGGACTTTAAAGTTCAGACACTCTCAAGCGAAGACTTTGACGAGTGGGTCGCTGCTATGCAGGAAGCAGGAGAAGAAGAAAGCGAGCCTGCAAATGATGCCATAGCCCGAGGGGAAGAGGTCTTTGGCCCGGATGGTCAAGCTTGCATACAGTGTCACGCTGTTTCACCAACTTCAGGAGCTGGCACCTCTCAAGGACCAAACCTTGCAACATTTGGGGAACGTTCTTATGTGGCCGGCATTCTCGATAACAGAGATGGTGAAGACTCAAGAGAAGAAAATATTAAAAACTGGATTCGAAATGCAGATAAGTTAAAGCCCGGAAACACAATGGGTGCTTATAATGAAGACGATTTATCTGATGAAGATCTGGACGCTTTAACTGAGTACTTAATGAGTTTAAAAGTTTATACAGAGTAATGAATTACTTGGAGATTGAACAAGGGAGGTTTAATGAGTGAGTACCGTTGCACAAAAACAAGGATTCCTGGCAGTCCTGTGGGATTATCTCACAACGGTCGACCACAAGAAGATTGCGATCCTTTATCTAGCATCCGGAGGTTTCTTCTTTCTGGTCGGCGGTATAGAAGCCATGATCATACGGATACAATTGGCTGTTCCTGACAATAACTTTGTCAGTGCAGGACTTTACAATGAAATCTTAACGATGCATGGAACGACGATGATCTTTCTTGCAGCCATGCCATTATTATTTGCTTTTATGAACGCCGTTGTTCCTTTGCAAATCGGAGCACGTGATGTAGCTTTTCCATTCTTAAATTCTTTGGGGTTCTGGCTGTTTTTCTTCGGAGGAATTTTCCTTAACCTGTCATGGTTTTTAGGTGGTGCACCTGATGCCGGATGGACATCTTATGCATCTCTGTCCATAACTTCTGAAGGCCATGGAATTGACTTTTATGTACTGGGGCTTCAGATATCAGGAGCAGGTACCCTTATTGCAGGGATTAACTTTCTGGTAACCATTATTAATATGAGAGCACCTGGTATGACTTACATGCGTATGCCGTTGTTTACATGGTCTACGTTTGTAGCATCGGCTCTAATCCTGTTTGCGTTTCCACCATTAACTGTCGGGCTCTTCCTTATGATGTTCGACCGTATGTTTGGAGCGAATTTCTTTGATGTATCAATGGGAGGAAATACGATTATCTGGGAGCATTTATTCTGGATTTTTGGACATCCTGAAGTGTACATTCTGATTCTTCCGGCATTTGGTATTTTCTCTGAAATCTTTGCTACATTCTCAAGAAAACGTCTTTTTGGGTATGCAGCAATGGTTTTTGCTACCGTACTTATCGGATTTTTAGGATTCATGGTCTGGGCTCACCACATGTTTACTGTTGGTCTTGGACCAACTGCAAACGCGATCTTTGCTGTTGCTACGATGGCAATTGCAGTTCCAACAGGAGTAAAGATTTTCAACTGGATGCTGACCATGTGGGGAGGAAGCATTGTCTTTACAACACCTATGCTGTATGCAGTGGCTTTTATACCTTCCTTTACAGCAGGCGGCGTAACAGGCGTTATGCTCGCATCAGCAGCAGCTGATTATCAATACCATGATACGTATTTTGTTGTAGCTCACTTCCATTATGTAATTGTTGGGGGAGTAGTATTAGGACTGCTTGCAGGAACTCACTTTTACTGGCCAAAAATGTTTGGAACCATGCTGAATGAATTTCTAGGTAAAATAACGTTCTGGCTATTCTTAATCGGGTTCCATGCTACGTTCTTTGTTCAGCATTTCCTTGGATTAATGGGGATGCCTAGACGTATCTGGAAATTTCTTGACGGACAGGGGCTTAACCTGTTCAATTTAATCAGTACGATAGGTGCAGTATTTATGGCTGTCGCTGTACTGGTGCTTGTGTACAATATTATTATTACGCAAATCAAAAATGTAAGAGTTGGTAATGATCCATGGGGAGACGGCCGTACATTAGAGTGGGCAATTGCTTCTCCACCGCCATTTTACAACTTTAAACAGCTTCCATTAGTACGCGGACTTGATCCATACTGGATTGAAAAAATGGAAGGCAACACAAAAATGACTCCTGCTGAACCGGTCGGAGACATCCACATGCCAAACAATTCATTTATACCGTTTGTTATGTCTCTTGGATTATTTATCGCAGCATTTGGAGCCATGTACCAAGTGGACTGGAGGGCATCAGACGGTGAAAGCTTTGTCTGGGCAATACCGGTTTTAATTATTGGTATGCTGATCACAATAGGTTCTATGGCTGTTCGTTCACTGAAGGATGACCATGGGTACCATATTCATAAGGAAGATTTGTTAAATGACGATGAGGGGGGCAGGGACTAATGGACGCTGAACAAAAGTTTACAAGCAGAACATGGCCGGAATCCCCTGAGAAAACGACCCTTGAAGGTAAAAATAAATTTCTAGGTTTTTGGTTATTTCTTGGTGGCGAGACCGTCTTGTTCGCATCTTTATTTGCAACGTATCTTGCGTTAAAAGACAAAGTTCCTAGTGATGATCATGCGCTCGCGATTGATATGTTCGAATTGCCGCTCGTGTTTATTATGACAATGCTGCTTTTAACATCTTCATTGACAAGTGTTTATGCCATGTATCATATGAAAAACTATAATTTCCAAAAAATGAAAACATGGTTGATCATTACTGTAGGCTTGGGATTAGCGTTTCTTGGATTTGAAATTTACGAGTTTTACCACTATGTACATGCATTTGAGCATACGTTTACCAGCAGTGCATTTGGATCAGCGTTTTACACTCTGGTTGGCTTTCACGGGGCTCACGTAGTTGTTGGACTCGGATGGTTTTTGCTTTTGCTTATACGGAATACCAATCGTGGTTTAAACTTATACAACGCTCCAAAATTCTTTGTAGCATCACTTTACTGGCATTTTATTGACGTTGTTTGGGTATTTATCTTCACGGTTGTATACTTAATGGGAATGGTGGGATAACTGATGGCGACTCAACAATCAACTTCAGCGAACCCGAAAGTGAACTATGAGTACAGACGTAAAAAAGCAGCAGAGGAAATGCGCAAACATGTTACATCGTTCGCATTAATGATTTTTGTTACTCTTATTGCTTTTATTATGGTGCTGGCTGGGTTCGACAAAACATTCGTATATCCGGTTCTGCTTGCATTGGCAGCACTTCAAGTAGTTCTTCAGCTGTATTATTTTATGCACATGAGCCATAAAGGCCATGGCGCTGCTGCGTTATTTTTATACTCAGGTGCGCTAGTCGCATTTATCACCATCCTTACCTTTTTAACCATTGTCTGGTGGTAAACAGTAAAAGACTGTTGAGCATGTGCTCAACAGTCTTTTTTACCTTTTATGGACCCTTATCTGCTTAGGGCAGAGTGAGATTGTCAAGACTTTGTCATGTAAGGGCGTTGAAGTAAAACATGGTCACCGATATAATTAAAGTTAAGTACGTTATTAATGAAAGGAAGGTGCCAGATGTCAATAGAGATCTTTGGCTTCCAGGCATTATGGAGTCCCTATTTTCTCATCAGTATGATTGTGCTAACGGTGCTGTTTTTCTTGCTGGCAACTAAATGGAGACACCGCTTTAAAGACAGTGAGCCTTTAACAAGGAAACAAATAGTATTGTTCCTGACAGCCATAACGATCACGTATATCGTGAAAGGTTCTCCAATTGATTTGCTTGCACATATTATGTTTTCGGTCCATATGATTCAAATGGGGATCTTTTATCTACTGATCCCGCCATTATTTATCGTGGCAGTTCCAAGCTATATGTGGAAGGCTGTCATTCGGAATCGATTTGTCAGACCTGTATTCAGATTTTTTACACTGCCAATTATAGCGCTCATCTTATTTAATGGTGTGTTTTCCTTTTATCATATTCCATTAGTATTTGATACCATTAAAGTGGATGAGGTATTACATGCCGGATATACTGCGGTGTTATTGTCATTGGCTTTCTTTATGTGGTGGCCACTGGTCAATCAGGTGGAGGATGAATACCGACTGAGTGGTCTTAAAAAGATTGGATATATTTTCGCAGATGGGATTTTACTGACTCCCGCCTGTGCGCTGATTATTTTTGCAGACGCCCCAATGTACGAAACGTTTTATAATGGGGGAGCATGGCTTGAGGCGATGGCGCTGTGTGTGCCGGCAGGAACTTTGCAAAGTCTTGCTTCACTCGGATTAACAGGACCTGAGCTTTTCAGCAATATGCCTCCTTTAGACGATCAGCAGACAGGCGGCGTTGTAATGAAAATCATACAGGAGATTGTATATGGAGTCGTTCTAGCCCAGGTATTCTTTGAATGGTACCGACGTGAAAAAGATGAGGGTGATTTGCTAAACGCTTCTTATTACAAAACAGAAGAAGTTTAACTTTATGATTATTTAAAGGGAAAGAGGATATTGCAGATGAGTTTACCTTTATTGCCAACACTGAGCACGATTTTTATTGTGCTCAGTGCTATATTAGTTGCAGCAGGCTGGATCCTTGTAGTTAAAGGAAGAGTAGAAGCCCACAAAAAAACAATGTTTGCAGCTGCTGTGGCTGCACTTACATTTTTTATTATTTACGTCAGCCGCACCATTTTTGTCGGAAATACTGCTTTTGGCGGTCCGGACGATATTAAAATCTACTACACAATTTTTCTCGTTTTTCATATTATCCTGGCTACAACCGGAGCAGTATTCGGACTAGTAACAATCTGGCTCGGCTATAAAAACAGAATAAAAAAACATAGAAAAATCGGGCCCATTACTTCTGTAATCTGGTTTTTTACCGCAACAACAGGTGTTATGGTCTATTCACTTCTTTATATATTGTATGATGGCGGGGAAACAACTTCGGTCATTAAAGCAATTCTTGGCTCATAGTCTTCAATTTAAAGGAGCCTGAGACAAAAGCGTCTCCAGCTATTTGGCCGGGTCGCTTGCGCTTCAGGAGGACGCTTTTCTCAGGGACGGCGCTGATTAGCCTTCAGGGCCTAAAGCAACCTCCACATTCTGCAGGAGTGGCCACCCTGCCGCTCCGCTCACTTCACACGATTGATAAAGACTTACTCATTATTTAAGCTTTTTTGAGTTTTGTCCCAAACTCATTCAATTTAAAGATAAAAACTCACTTTCAGATTAGAAAGTGAGTTTTTTTAATCATTATGCAGCGCAATCACTAAAATTTAAAGTTTACCTTAATAATGCCTGCTTCTTTAGATGAATTGAAAATGATTAACACTAGAGGTCCAATTATAAAGCCTAAAAGACCAAAAAGTTTAAGTCCGATAAACATTGCGACGAGTGTGGCAAGCGGCGAAAGCCCGATATGGCTTCCCATAACTTTAGGCTCTACGACCCTTCTGATAAGAAGAAGCAGGGTTGCCAGCACAGCAAGCTGTATCCCTTGCTCGATATCTCCTGTTATCAGCTGGAAAATTGCCCAGGGACCTAATATTGCTATGGAGCCAATAATTGGAATAAGATCGATAATCCATATAACAAGAGACATAATTAAAGCAACTTCCGGTGCAATGATCCATAAGCCGATTAAAGATCCTGCTAATATCAGCAAGCTGACTAGGAATTGAGCTTTTGCAAATCCCCAAATAACTTTTGAAAGCCTGGCGGTCATGAATCTGACTTTTTCCGCTGTCCGCTCTTTTAAATGGGTGTAAATACCAGATCTGATTCTTGGCAGATCGATCATAATTAAAAATAGAGCAATTAAATAAACAATAAAGCTTACAAGATATTCAGGAATGTTGGTGACAGCACCCGTAACCGTTTCAGCATTGATAAAACCTGTAATACTGGTTCTGAAATCTGTTAGAAAATTTTCCATTTCTGCGCTTAACTGATCGAGAACCTCTGTTGGAACTCTAGCAAAAGCCACTGTCAGGTCGGCTTCAAATTCTCCCCACCACTCTGTTAATTCGTTGACATAATCCGGTAAGTTTTCAACAAATTGAATAGCTTGACCGACAAGACGCGTAATGGAAAAATATAACAGTATTCCGATCGAGGCAATAAACAGAATAAACACAGCCCCTACGGACCATTTTCTTTTGATCTTTAACTGATTTTGAAGGAATTTCACTATTGGTTCCAAAATCAGTGCTGTAATGAGGGCCATTATTAATGGGACCGACACTGGTAATATAAAGTAAATAACGAGTATGGCAATTATCAAAAGGGATAAAATATACCCATTTCGTTTCGTAAACACTTTTGACAATGTAGGACCCCTTTCCAGTATTTAGTTCAAGTAAATGATAATAAATGAAACGATGGAATAAATTCACCCGCAGCTGGGTGCAGCCAGTGAATGAGGCTGTTTAGCAGCAGCTTCATGGGGAGAGGATGAATCCAATAAATTTAATAAAAGAGCCAATCGTTACTGGCTCTTTTATAGTTATTATTCAGTGATTAAAGAAAGTTCCTGATAAACAGCAACAAGTATTTTCTCACAAGTTTGAACAAGGTGCTCTGGAAATTCCTCGCCTTCTCCATATTCAACACCATGAGGATAGTAATGCTTGCCTAAAAGCGGGGTCATTAATTTGATATCAGCATCGTGCGCGCCAACATCTCCGTCTTCAGTATAGCCGAATATACGCAGATAAAATGTACCTTCACGAATTTCAAACTTGCGGTCGTATGTAACTCTTTCCCAATCCCATTGACCTGCACGAATTAAGCCATGATTTCTCATGATTTCATCCAGTCGATCCAGTTCAATAAGCAATGTTTCTAAGCCAGTATTTTCAAAGCGCATGGAAAATTTCCCTCCTGTAATTCCTTACTTAAAGTAAAAAAAATGTTGTCTCATTTTATAATAGTCGAAAGAAAACCAAGTTGCAATTATGTCTCTTATGAAAATCACGCTTTTTGTGGCGATTTCTTGAAATATCTCGAAAATGAAACATTCTACACATTCAAACATCGTGTGTGTATAATTAAAGAAAGAAGATTAAGAAAGGAGGTACAGGAATGAAAGTATTTTTAAGAATACTGGTGGTTCTTGTCGTCATATTTTTAATCGGCTTTTACAGCGGTCCTTCCATACAGGAAAATGAACTTCTTCAAAATGAGCCTGTAAAATTATCTAAGGATGATAGCGCTGCGAACGTACCTACTGATCTTTCGGATGGCTTAACACGTCCAAAAACCGGAATCTCCGTTTATATAGGCAAACCTCTTAAAGAATTTATCGCAAGCTACGGGCAGCCGGACCGCATAGATCCGGGATATTACGATTTAGAATGGCTGATTTATCAGGGGGGAGCTGGGGCATATATTCAGGTTGCTGTTAAAAACGAGACAGTAAAGGCCATTTATGTGCTCGGTGAGAATATTGACCTTTCTCCATTTAAAATAGGACAGCCTTTGGAGGAAATTTATCGGTTCACGATGATAACCAGTGAAATTATCGTTGAAGACGATAATGGGACGTACCAATTTGAGCTTAGTGAACAGGATCTTCATACCCGCCTGCTCGTCCCATTTGGTGATATGTTCGGCCAGCTTTTTGTAGATCGTTTTAGTGGAAATATATTAGCTGTTTATTTTATGGACAAGGAAACTCTTCTCGAACAGAGACCTTATGAACTGGTATATAGAGGAGATCTGCCAGCCGTCCCGGTTGAACAGGATAATCAGAGTGAAATTGA
The DNA here is from genome assembly GCF_029667115.1 of Jeotgalibacillus sp. ET6. Lineage (GTDB taxonomy): Bacteria > Bacillota > Bacilli > Bacillales > Jeotgalibacillaceae > Jeotgalibacillus. The sequence continues at coordinate 70,585 of NZ_JARUIU010000001.1, forward strand.
TTCTGCAGCTGAACAGCAAATATTTGATATGACGAATGTCATTCGTGAACAGAGGGGGATCAGCCAGCTCGATCCTGATTTTCAATTAGCCAAAGTTGCGAAAGAACAAAGCAGATTGCTTTATGATGATTCTTTGCTTACAAATGATTCACCTCAGGGAACACTTCAACAAAGGCTTTCAGAAGGAGTAGAAGCCTTTGATGAAGCCTCTGAAAACAGTGCATCAAACTTTACACATTCTTTTTCAGTTCTTCATGCCTGGATGAATTCAGAGGGGCATCGGGATACAATGCTTAAAGAGGAATTTACTCATCTTGGTGCCGGTGTCTATTATCTATTTTTCACACAGGATTTTATTAAGTACGATTCGGATGAGAAATCAGAAGAAGAGTAAACCGCGTTTATAATAAAACTGCAAACGCGCAAAAGCTGCCACATTGCCTTTTTTGGGTAATTTGGCAGCTTTTTTAAATAGAAAAAATTTACTTCATTTCAATTAAATAAAAAGACCCGGTGCCATGTGCGGCTATTTTGCCATCAGGATTCATAATAGACGCTTCGAGAACCATCGTTTTGCGTCCCTTATGAAGAATGCAGGCAGTTGCAGTCATTTCTTCACCGGCTATCGCCTGTACAAAGTGCACATTGAGCTGGCTTGTTACTGCACCCATGCCTTCGGGAGCTAACTGATTCGCAAGCGCTCCCATCGCTGTGTCTAATAAAGTAGCAGACATACCCCCATGTACAATCCCTAAAGAATTATGCAAGGTACTTGAAACAGGAATTTTAACGGTACATGAATCCGAGTCCACATTCCTTTTCATATTCAGCAGAGCACTTGTGTAGGAGGTGTGTTTTTTGTTAATTTTATCATTCAATCCTGTAAGAATCTGTTTAAGAACGGTAAGGTCTTCCTGAGTACCGTCAGTCAATATTTTATTTGTTAATTGCTGTAAATCCTCTTTCATTAACTCTTGCTCCTCCTTAACCAATGTATCGTACTTATCATATCATAAAGCATAGAGGTGACCTAACAACGGGTCAGAGTCCCAATTACGGAGAGGAGAGCGGTCTTGATGGAAGAACGGGAAAAACGTCTGCAGGAATTTAAATCTTTTCTGGTGAAGAATCCGCATATTATACAAAAAGTACGCAAGAAAGAAAGCACCTGGCAGGACTTATTTGAAGAGTGGTATTTGTTTGGCGAAGATGATAAGAGGTGGAAAGCAGACAACGACAGCTCCGAATCTGCTCCATCCAAGCAATGGATTCATTCAATTAAAAATAAGCTGCAATCTCTGGACGATGATCAAATCGAGCAGTATGTAGAGCAGTGCAAGGATGCTTTGGAAATGGTGTCAGGACTGCTGTCCCAGTTTCAATCCCAGGCGTCAAAAAAAGGCGGACCTTCATCCGGTACTAAAAATGAATCCTATATGACATACTGGAAATAGAACTGCATAGCATAACACAGACTTCAGCTGAGAACAGAAAGAAAAATTTTCAACTTTTATCCTTTCGTGATAAAATACATTCACGGAGGTGGAAGGATGTTTGCTACCATAGAAGGAATTGAATTGCTGGATTCAGCAGATGAGTTAAGCAGAATGATTTTGTTTTCAGAGGACATTCAAAATTATTTAACTAAATATAAGCAGCTGCGTGGGGCTGATGAATCAATGGATAAAATAAACCGCTTTGCTAAACTTAAGGAACTTTATGAGGAAGTTCAGCGTTTTGGAAGATATCATCCCGATTACTCGAGAGTGATGAAAGAAATCAGGGAACGAAAAAGAGAAATGGATATGGATACTAACGTTGCGGAGTTTAGGATTGCAGAAAACAAAGTGCAAAGTCTTTTGGATGAAGTAAGTAAAATTATCGGGTATTCTGTATCCGAACACGTAAAAATCCCTACCGGAAACGCGTTTTTCGATTCCGGATCAAGCTGCAGCGGGGGCTGTGGATCCGGCGGGGGCTGCTCCTGTTCCGCATAATTCATATTAAAAACCCGTTGCTGTTTTCAGCAACGGGTTTTTTTGGTTAATTTATTCTGAATCAGTAGAAATAAGCTGAAGGGCAATGTCCGGACGATCCGTCACAAGACCATGCGCTCCATAACGGAGCAAGCGATCCATTGTTTCCACATCATTTACCGTCCAATATTCAACATGAACATTTAAAGAGTCCAGGAATTCTATAAATGATTGTGAATCCAACGGAATGACGCCGTGTTTGGTTGGGATTTGCAGCGCGTCAGCTTTTGGATAATAAAGATGGCCAAAACCACTTTTAAACAACGAAAAAGCTTTTTTGGCTTCATTTTCTCCAGCTCCGATTGCTACACGATCCTGGGCATAAAGAGAGAAGCGATCGATTTGTTCATCGTAAAAACTTGTGACAAGTACACGATCCTCCACTCCCATTTTTTCAATCAGCCGCCATACTTTAGAAGGCATTAAGCTTCCTTCGTATGTATCCGGATCTTCTTTCATATCAATATTAATTAAATGCTCAGGAAAAGCTTCGAGTAATTCTTTAAGCGTAATTATTTTTTCGCCTTTTCCACGATAGGTCTGTTTTCCTTGCAGGTCACGGAAATGAAAGCCCAGGTCAAAATCCTTCAGCTCATCCAGGGTGTAATCTGCAACTCTTCCTGCTCCGTCAGTTGTACGGTCAATAAATCTGTCATGAAAAACGACAAGCTGTTCATCTTTTGTAAGTCTTACATCGATTTCAAATCCATTTACACCGAGTTCAGCAGCATGTTTGAAAGCTGCCATCGAGCTTTCAGGAGCTAAATCTGCGCCTCCTCGGTGAGCATATATGCGAGGCTTCTCACCTTCGAAATATTTTTTTGCCGGTCTTTTTACCGGCTTGGAAGCCATCTTGGAACCAGCCCATAGAGCTGCTCCGGATGCTGCCAATGCCAAGCCTATATTTGTTTTTTTACCCATATTTTATCCCCCGTTTCATTATGTATCTTTTCTACCTTCATGGTAGCATGTTACCCTCTTCACAACAAATGTAACCTACTTAACCCGTTATTTAAAACGAATGCAGTCAGGACAGAGATTTCCGCAGCAAAACATTTTTTCCTGAGGAACATAGAAGCGGTGGCGAAAAACATATTCATCCTGGTTTTGCCGGACAGGCACTGTTTCAGCATGTAGCCGCTTGCCTCTCATAGCCCTTCCGGCATTTTTTCTGATTTCATAATGAAGTCGCTCTTTTTCGAGGCCGTCCACAGAAATATATAAAAAGGGGATTCCGGCGATTTTTTTCCACCGTACACCTGTAATTCCTTCTGTTTTGGAGAGTCTCTGTACAAAATCCTCCCATATTAGGTTGATATCCATCGCCGATGCTCCTTTTTGATATCATTGCCGATCATTGTTCACGTATGCTACAATTTAACATAAGAAAATCAGGTGAGGTAATGACTATGCTAATGGATCGACAAGGACTGATCGTATGGCTTCACAGCTTAAAGCATGCGAAAACGTTAAGAAGATTTGGAAACGTTCATTATGTTTCCAGAAAGATGAAATATGTACTATTATACTGCAATCAGAATGAAGTTGAAAAGCTTGCGGATAAATTGTCTAATTATTCATATGTAAAAAAAGTGGAGGTTTCCCAGCGGCCATTTGTTAAAACTGAATATGAAAATGCAAAGCCGGACAAAGCCAAGGAGTATGATTATAAAATGGGACTTTGATGTTCCTGACCGTAAGTTTTTATTGAAGATATGAGGTGGACCCTGCAGCAGGTGAACGCTTTTGCACCCGCCACTGTGAAAAGCATCGAACAAATTCAATGAGGCTGGAACAAGACTTGAAAAAGTTTAAAAATTAAGACATATTTATGAAAAGTATGAGGTGAGCGGAGCGGAAGGTGGCGACTCCTGAAGGACATGACGCTCGCTCTTTAGCCCCCGCAAGGCAAATCCTGAGGAGGGCTCAGCGCCGTACCTGCGGAAAGCATCCGCCTTAAGCGAAGTGAACCGGTAGTAGAGCTTGAGACATTTATGTCTCAAGCTCATTTTTCTTTTTTTACATAAATTGAGTTCAAATAACCTGATTATGACAGTGGACTGATATAGCGGTTCATGCGTAAAATACCGGTTAAGTACTGAAAAAACAGTTCTTTCTCAGCGAATCTGTCTGATGGTTGAACTTCCATCTCTATTAAAGACAGACCGGCCTCAGCAGCTGCTGATTGAACCAGTTCAAACCGTTTGTTGGGGGTATCATGAGGGTTGGGAATCCCTTCCCTGCAAATATACAGTGCCTGGAAGCTGCCTGGATCTGTCTTTTTCATGACTGCTACGACAGAAGTTACAGATTTTTCTTTTTTATTTGTATGAAGAGCAAGGATTCTCTCTATACGGTGTGTATTTGCTTTAACAATCTCCAAGAACTCGTATAAATCTGAATAGCCTTCTCCTAATTCGATAAATCGTTGAATCATCTTTTCACATCCTTTCGAACCTTTTTTATTTTACCATTGCCATCTTTTTTTAACACCTGTTCTTTAAAAAACGCAATAGCTTTGCCGTTTAAAATATGGTAGCATTATCTTCGACATAATGACTGAGTGGTGATGAAATGAGAATTATTTCTGGTGATAAAAAAGGGATTCAACTTAAAGCCGTACCAGGTTTAAATACCAGACCGACGACAGATAAAGTGAAGGAATCGATCTTTAATATGATCGGACCTTATTTTGATGGCGGTTTGGGACTGGACCTTTTTGCTGGAAGCGGCAGCCTGGGTCTTGAAGGGCTGAGCAGAGGGCTTGAAAAAGTAGTGTTTATCGATCGCGACCGGGACGCAATACATACAATTAAATTAAATATAGAGCGATTGGGATATACCGACCAGTCAGAGGTTTTCAGAAACGAGGCAGAAAGAGCGTTGAAAGCGGTTTCTAAACGTGAGCTTCAATTCAGCTGCATTTTTTTAGACCCTCCTTACCGGCTGCAGAAACTGGTGAGTCTATTGGAGAAAATAGATGAGAATAATCTGTTAAAGCAGAATGGGATTATTATGTGTGAGCACGGCTCTGAAGTAGAACTCCCGGAATCGGTTGGAACATTGGTTTGCAGCCGTAAAGAAGTATATGGCGTCACAGCAGTATCCATTTACAAGACACAAGGGTTTAACGACGAGGAGGAATAACGGGATGAAAAGCAGAGCAGTTTGCCCCGGCAGTTTTGATCCAATAACATATGGACATCTGGATATAATTTCACGAGGTGCAAAGGTTTTTGATGAACTTAGGATTGTCGTCTTGAATAATTCATCAAAAAAACCCGCCTTTTCAGTAGAAGAAAGAATACAATTAATTAAAGAAGTCACAGCGCATATACCGAATATTAAGGTGGATTCCTATCAGGGACTATTAGTAAATTACGCACGAGAAGTTGAAGCAAATGTTATTATCAGAGGACTGAGAGCGGTCTCTGACTTTGAATATGAGATGCAGATCACTTCGATGAACCGTGTTCTTCATGAGGAACTTGAAACGTTTTTTATTATGACAAATAATCAATATTCTTTCTTAAGTTCCAGCATAGTTAAAGAAGTGGCCAAGTACGGAGGGGACATTTCCGAGCTAGTGCCTCCTCAGGTTGAGAAAGCTCTGCAGCAAAAATACAGTTAAACAATAGAAAGAGCTTGAGACAAAAGTGTCTCAAGCTCTTTGAGCGGTTCGCTGCGCTTCAGGCATACGCTTTCCGTAAAGCGGCGCTGAGCCTCTCCAGGCCCTTGCCCTGGGGTAGTCTCAGCTTGCCGTCAAATCCTGCAGGAGTCGCACCCACCGCTCCGCTCACCTACTACTACTAAATATATCCTCATTTTGTAAACTTTTTCGAGTTTTATTCCAGCCTCTTTTGTTTTGCAGATTCTTTTAACATCTAATCCTGTTGATAACATCAATCACATTTACATGTAAATTACTAATTCTTTACCTCTCAAAGAGATAGAGAGAATATCGCTCCAGGTCTCATATTCGTTTATGGGCAGCATAAAACTGATTCAGGATGATAAAAATAGCGACCAGTATGCTGCCAATGCACAGGATAGGTCCAAATTCCATAAACCAGTCAAGTACCCCTGAATCCTGGTATACTTGAGAGATGGATACCTTTTCACTGAAGGAAGGAAGCCATGAAGCAGAGCGGTTCATCCAGGTAATTAAAAGCATAAAAATGATCGGAGAGATAAAAAGATGAGCGATTCGCGCAAAAAGAAATGGCTTATAGCTGATCGGTGACTGATGAATACAGGCAATGATTTGTGCATGGATACAAAACCCTCCGAACGAAATAATTGCCAGTACTGCGAGACAGCTAACCAGGATATTTTTCTCATCTTCTGCGACAGTTGCTGCGCCATTTGAAATTTCAAGAACCCCCAATAAAAATCCGCTAACCCAGTCTGTTGAAATCCCTGCAGTTAAACTGAGTTCCTTCAAAATGATTTCCGGCAGCACCAGGAAGTTGAATTTTAATGCTAACGTACTGATTACTGAAAATAGTATAATTAAACCACCTATTACCATCAGCTGCTGCACAGAAGAGGCCACTGCGTTTTGAAGAGCAGTACCGAAGGATAAGGGAGCACTTTTTACAACAGGATGCTCCGCTTCATTTATATCCTTTCTTTCTTTAATCATCCTTCCTGCAAAAATGCCTATGACAACGTTGCCTGCGTAATGAGCAATCAAAAGTAAAAGACCTGCTTGAGGAGTATGTAATAAGCCCGCAGACACCGCGCCGAGAATAAAGATTGGACTCGCTCCATTGGTAAAGCACACAAGACGCTGGGCATCCGATAAATTAAGCGCGCCTTGATTATATAATTTTACAGATAGTTTAGCGCCTACGGGGAAACCTGACGTAAATCCTAATAAGAGAACCATTGCACCTTTCCCCGAAACATTAAAAAGCGGCTTCATGACAGGCTGAACTATTTTTCCAATCTGGGACATCCAATTGGATTGAGGGAGAAGTTCAGCTACTATAAAAAATGGCAGCAATGAGGGAAAAATAATGGTCCACCAAAGCTCTAATCCTTTGATGGAAGCATCAAGTGACGCCTGAGGGTGTACAATAAGACCAAGCAAGCAAAAAAAGACTCCTGCTGAAAACAAATGAGGGTACAGACGCTGCGTCATAGGGTTGATCCTCTCTTTAAATCAGTTGCTTAGCGTTTACTGTTAAAACTAAAATGGATACGCTGCTTTTTTTATAAAGTATGTTTTTGCCATCATATTAGAACGTTCAACCGGGAGGGGAAGAAATGGAGCCTAAAATTGGCCTTGCACTGGGCTCAGGAGGCGCAAGGGGATTTGCACATCTTGGTGTATTAAAAGTGCTTCGAGATGATAACATCCCTGTTCATATGGTTGCAGGAAGCTCAATGGGCTCACTGGTAGGGGCAATGTATTGTGCCGGCCATGAACTTGAAGATCTTTACCGGCTTGCGCACACATTTAGAAGCAAGTTTTTTGTGGATTTGACCATTCCGAGAATGGGTTTTATTTCAGGAGAGAAAGTGAAACAATTTATTAAGCTGTTTACTCATCAAAAACATATTGAAGATTTGGACATTCCCCTGTCGATCGTAGCAACGGATATTGTCAAAGCGGAGCGGGTTGTGTTTACTAAGGGTCCAGTTGATGTGGCCGTCAGGTCGAGCATATCGGTGCCAGGCATCTTTGTCCCGGAAAAAGTAGATGGCAGGCTGCTGGTTGATGGAGGAGTAATTGACCGGGTCCCATCAAGTGTTGTCAGGGACATGGGTGCAGATATCGTAATAGGAGTAGACGTATCTCAAGTAAAAAGGAATGCTGAAATAAGTACAATTTATGATGTTATCATGCAAAGTATAGATATTTTACAATCTGAAGTGCTACGATATAAGCTGTCAACAGCAGATGTTTTAATGAGTCCGAAAGTGGAGCAGTTCGGGGGCAAAACGTTTCAGCAGGCTGCCGATATCATCCTGCTTGGCGAAGAAGAAGCAAGAAGAGCATTGCCTGCTATCCATCAGGCAATTGATCATTGGAAGGAGCGTCAAATGTTAAATGAAAAATAAAATATGGCTATGGATCCTGACTGTAACAGTTCTGGTTTTTGCAGTTGCTAGCTTTTATTCACTTCCTTATTACATTCAAAAACCAGGCAGCGCCTTTGCCCTTGATGATATTGTAGAAGTGGAAAAAGGTACGAGGAGCCAGGGAGACTTTTCTCTTATGACGGTATCCCAGGTTCAGGCGAATATCTTTGCTTACCTTTGGGCTAAGTTTGATGAGTATCAGGTTATATATCCTGTAAATCAAATCAGAAACCCTCATGAAAGTGATGAAGAATACTCAGTAAGACAACTGCATCTAATGGACAGTTCTGCTGTTCAGGCCATTGAAGTGGCGTTTAAGGAAGCGCAGGCAGACTATTCGTTTACCTACCGCGGCATATATATATTAAATGTATTTCCTGCCATGCCTGCTGAAGACGTACTTCGTGCTGGAGACAGAATTACGATGATCGATGGGAATGCGTTTGAGTCATCTGAAGAGTTTATTGACTATGTTAAAGATAAGCAGGAGGGAGAGGAAGTGTCGATCAGAGTGGACCGGAACGGACAGATAATAGAAGAAACCCTCCCGCTGAAAGCATTTCCTGAAGCACCGGAACAGGTTGGATTAGGAATATCTTTAGTGGATGACCGGACAATTGAAACCGATCCTGATGTTCATATTAATTCTGAAGATATTGGCGGACCTTCAGCAGGACTGATGTATTCGCTTGAAATATATGACCAATTGGTCGAAGAGGACCTGACAAAAGGCTACAGCATTGCAGGAACAGGTACCATTTCGAGTGATGGCGTGGTAGGAAGAATTGGCGGCATTGATCAGAAAGTAGTCGCAGCTGATAAACAGGGTATGGAATACTTCCTGGCACCGGATGATGAAATCCCTGAAGAAGTTATGGAAGAAAACCCTGATATTCTTACCAATTATGAATCAGCTGCAAAAACCGCAGAAGAGATTGAAACGACTATGGAAATTATCCCGGTAAAAACCTTTGAGGATGCTCTTAAATTTCTTGAAGAGCTGGAAGTGAAATCATAGACGTTCCTCCTTATCAAGGAGCCTGAGACATTATGTCTCAGGCTCCTCTTGCAGTTAATTGAATGAGCAGCAACGTTGAAAAGGAGCCTGATAAAGAGATTAACCAAAGATAATGGGCGGCTGTTTAAAATCACTGTCCATTAACTGCTGACGGGCTTTTCTGTTTTGTAATCCCATGGCGTACACTAAGCCAGCCCTGATATCGAGCCTCAGCAGCTGTTCATTTTCTTTTCCGATTCTGCTTATTAATGGCAAAGAAAATTGTTTTTTATGCTGCTGCAAGTAATTTCTTCCCTTCTCATTCATACCAAGCAGCCGAAGATAGGAAGGGGTAAGATGAGTGAAAATCTCCTCTTTCTTTGAGCCATTTAATAGGTGAGTAAGAATTCTTTGTATTCGTGTCCAGGTGTACCTCTTCGTTTTTACCGCTTCCATAAAAGAGTTGAAAGACTGGCAGCTTTTTGCCGCTTCCACTAATCTATATTGGATGCCTTCTTCCATTTCATAATAATTGCCCAGTTCCTGAGGTGATTTTGTTAAAATTAAATGCTGCAGGACCGGCCAGTAATGTGTCCACGAATGGAATTGTCCCGTTTGCTCATAATAGGCAGACAGCTCTTTGTAAGACGGGGCGGGCACATGGTCTTGTATGGCAGCAAGTGACGACTCTGAGATGGTTTTTCTGATGCTTGTCGCACTTGAAATTTTATTTTCATGGAGCAAAGGATCATGGTAGTCGGACGATTGACGTTTAATGGTATAGGGGCGGATCGCTGGAGCATATTGCTCAATTGCCTCCATATATTGAAGACCGAGCATGTTGTTAGGTTTGGATAAATCCAGCCGGTTTAATTGTCCTGAAGTTAAATCTTCATAGCTTTGCGCAACAGCTGAAGGGTAGCTCAGGCCTCTTTTGCTGTAGTACTGAATTTGATGGTCGAGTACTTCCTGGTTGTCTCTTCTCCATTTAACAGTGTCTACAAATGGCTTCACAGACCCATCTTCGCTGCCAAAACAAAGGGAAGAACAACCTATGGAATTTAAGAGCTGCACAGATCCTGCAGCAAAGTGTGTTGCATGCTGAACGGCATATGGAAACGGGAGCTCGATTACTATGTCAACACCTGATGCGAGTGCCATTCTGGTTCGTGACCATTTAGATGCGAGAGCGGGTTCGCCTCTTTGCAGAAAAGGACCGCTCATGACCGCAATTACTACATCATTGCCAGTTGATCTTCGTGATTCTGCTGCATGCAGCAAATGTCCGTTATGGAATGGATTGTATTCAACGACAATCCCTGTTGCTTTCATTTTAATCCCCCTGTTCATACCCTGCAGTAATTTACCCTTTATAGCAGGTTTCATTTAGGTTATAATAGCATTTGAGGCCGATGGGTGGAAGCATCGTTCTTTTTCTTGCAAATACTCTTTGCAGCGGGTCGCTTTAATTAAGAAATGTTTTCTGCATGGTGAATGAACCTTAATAAATCAGGTTTTAAACTATAGTATTAATTATGACATGTTGTAAAGAAAAAATCTTGACATTCCCTATACAAGGGAATATAATCAACTTTGTGCCTTGAGGTGATGACATATGAAATGGTCAATCATTCAATTACAAAAATTTCGTAACGAAGCGTTCCCAATAGACGAGACGATAGAATTAAAAGAATTGCCTGAACGCGATTCTGAGATAAGAGATGTAAGTCCTGTTCATATAACAGGGCGGGCAGATATTAGCTCATCTAAAATTACGTTTCATTTACACATTGAAGCAGTTTTAACGCTTCCTTGTGCGAGAACGCTTGTTGATGTTCCTTATCCTGTTTCTGTTGATACAACAGAAACCTTTCTGCTCAATTCTTCCCATGTGGAAGAAGACGGGCTTCATGAAGAAGTACATTTGCTTGATAGCGAAGTAGTGAATCTTGAATCTGTAATTGAGGAAATTCTTATTCTTCAGGTTCCGTTGCAGGTGTTCAGTGACAAAGCAATGGAAGATGAAGGCATGCTGAACGGCAAAGGCTGGGAAGTTGTCTCTGAAGAAGAACTGGAAGAAGAAAGAGAAAAGGAACAAAATGACCAGCCGAAGAAGGATCCACGTTTAGCTGATCTTGCGAAATTTTTCGACGAAAACAAAAATACGTAAAACATGAACCTTCTCAGATCGTTCATTTTACAATCACTCTCTATAAGGAGGTGGGAAACATGGCGGTACCATTTAGAAGAACATCAAAAACTGCAAAGAGAAAGCGTCGTACGCATTTCAAATTGTCAGTGCCAGGTATGGTAGAATGCTCTAACTGCGGAGAAATGAAGCTTTCTCACCGCGTGTGTAAAGCGTGCGGACAATATAAGGGCAAGGAAATCGTAAACAAATAATTGAACTGTACGCAGTTCGTGTAAGAAACCTGTATGAGAGGCCATGGCTCTTGTACAGGTTTTTTGCTTTTCATTTTGATCAGATGAGGAGCAAGTGAACAAAACACATTCTGAATTTCCCTCATTTGCTGGATTATATCTTTAATTGCTGCATGGTACAATAACACAGAACATGTAAAAAGGGGGAGCGGGACTTGGCTTTTAAAATCGAAAAAAAGGATGCTGTACTATTTTTTACAATTGATCGTCCTGAGAAAAAAAACGCAATAAATTATGAAGTGATGAGTGGATTGAAAAAGGCAATTGAGCAAGCTTCAGGAGATGATCAAATTAAAGCATTTGTGATCACCGGAAGCGGAGATGATGCATTTTGCTCAGGGGGAGATCTTCAGGCATTTCATTCATTAAAAACTTCACATGAAGCGCATGGCATGCTCTCTGAAATGGGAGAGATAGTATATGAGTTATCGACTCTTTCAAAAATAACAGTCGCACTAATAAATGGCACGGCTATAGGAGGAGGCTGCGAGATAGCTGCAGCCTGTGATTTTCGTATTGCCTACCCGGGGGTTAAGATGGGATTTATTCAAGCAAATTTGGCCATTACTACCGGCTGGGGAGGCGGAACTCTCCTTTACGAACGGCTGCAGGCAAGCCATGCATTGCACATTCTGACAACTGCAGAATTATACAGTGCAGAAGAATTAATGAATAAACGGTTTATCGACTATATCGTTCAGGAAAAGTCACTTGAAGCAGCGATTGGACAGCTGCAGCCCATTCTGTTAAAAAATGTGCACGTTCTTTCAGCATATAAGACAATGCTGATTGAAAAATGGAAAAGAGGAGACTTGCAAGAGAGGATGAAAATGGAAATTGAAGAATGCTCTCTGCTGTGGGAAAAAGAAGCTCATCATGAAGCGGTTGAAAGATTCTTAAACTCTTCTACTCGTAAAAACACGAAATCTTAAAATTTCGTGTTTTTTTGTGTCTATTTCCTATTGTTCTTGCATAGACTAAAAGTAGATTCAATATTACTAGGGGGTTAAAGAGATGACAAAACTTAGACAAGATGGCTGGACAGCAGAAGAAGACAAATGGCTGGAGGATGCGGTACTGTCACATATACGCAACGGAAGCACTCAATTAAGAGCCTTCGAAGAGATTGCCCAAAAAGTGAATCGTACTCCAGCCGCCTGCGGATTCAGATGGAACTCTTGTATACGTAAAGAATGCCAGCAGCAAATTGATCAAGCTAAAAAAGAAAGATATGCAAGCCGTAAAGCTTCATCTCCAGTCACTCCAGCGGCATCGGTAAAAACATCCGGTAATTGGTCAGCAGAAGAAATGACCACACAGCTTTCAAATTGGATCGAGCGGATTTCTTCCCATGATCATTCTATAGACTGGAAAGAAAAATACGTTAAAGCAGAACAAACACTAGAACATGTGAACAAAGAAAAAGAGAAGCTAGAAACAAAGATTCAGGGACTTGAAGAGGACTACAGGGCGCTGCTTTATCTAATAGAGAAAGCAAGAAAGCTTGGTGTTGAAGAAGGAAAAGAAGAAGCGTATGAAGCACCAGTATTTAAAATGGAGCCAAATGGAAACCTCTTCAGAATGAACCGGAACCCGGTAAGAGCGGAGCAAAGCGAAGCTGTGGATTTGTAGTCAAAAGAGAAACAAATAAAGAGGCTGGGACATAACTCAAAAGAATGTAAAAAATGAAGAAGTATTTATCAATAGTAAGAGGAAAGCGGAGCGGAAGGTGGCGACTCCTGCAGGACTTGACGGCAAGCTGAGACTTTACAGGGCCTTGCCCTGAAAAGGCTCAGCGCCGTCCCTGCGGAAAGCGTCCGCCTGAAGCGCAGCGAACCGGTCAAAGAGCTTGAGACACTTTTGTCCCAAGCTCTTTTATGCATCACAAAACTCTTAAGGCTTCAGCTTTCAATTGGATGATTAATTAGTGCTTTTGTTCCGTAACCCCTTCCGGATACCATACGAGTGGATTTTCACCGCGATCACGCTCCATGTCATACGTGACTTCTTCAAAGCCCATCTTCTTCCAGAAATCATGAGATTGAACTCTAGGATTTGTTTTTATTGGAAGACCAAAGCTCTTGGCGAATTCAACCATTTGAGCTCCGTACCCTTTTTTCTGGTAATCCGGCAGTACTTCCAGCTTCCATAGTTCCAAGTAGTCCTGAGCAGGTTCAAAATAAAAATCAAATCTCGCGTCTCTCCTGAATAAGTTCATTCTGGCAATCAGCTTGTTGCCCAGATAAATCCCGTAAAAAGGGGAATCGCTGTCATTTTCAACCATATTAGATTCAAGTTCTTCTTTCATGGAAAGCTCCTGCAATCCGACTTCCCTGAATTTATTAAATTCTTCCAGCGTTTTGTAATTAATGCGCAAATGTTCAACTTTAAATCCCATATCCTCACACCCCTTAAAAGCATTATGCTAAAAAATGATCATAAAAAATAATCACTTTTAACAATATTTTTCTTTATTATATAACAATGAAACAAAAAATTCTGCACATTTGAATAGAAAGCGTTTACAATAAGAGAAGAACTTGCTGTAATAGAGGAGTGAAAGGTTCTATGTTTTATAGAAAGGGGCAGACAGTGGTGAAAAAAATATTGATTGCAAATCGCGGAGAAATTGCCTTGCGCATTATTCGCACGTGTAAAAAAATGAACATCGAAACCATTGCAGTGTATTCAGAAGCAGATTCAGATCTGCCGTATGTAAAGCAAGCAGATTCTGCTTTTTTAATCGGTCCGCCTCCTGTTGCTCAATCCTACTTAAAAGCACAGGAGATCTTGGATATTGCGATAAAAGAAGGAGCCGATGCCATCCATCCCGGCTATGGTCTTTTATCTGAAAATGCTCAATTTGCAAAGATGACAGAGGATGCAGGCATCAGGTTTATTGGTCCGGATTCGGCTGTCATTGCAAGCATGGGAGATAAGATCAAAGCCAGAAACACGATGATTCAAGCTGGTGTACCGGTTGTTCCGGGTCAGGAAAGCAAGTCGGCTGATCTTGAATCTGCACTGGCATTCGCTCAAAAAGCAGGCTATCCTGTGATGCTGAAAGCAAGTAACGGCGGGGGCGGGGTTGGAATGGTTCACTGCAAGGATGAGCAAGCGCTCACTCAGCATTTTGAAAGCACAAAAAAGCGCTCTGAATCCTACTTTGGATCAGGCGATCTCTTTATTGAAAAATACATACCAAACGCCAGACATATAGAAGTACAAATTTTTGGGAGTGCTGATGGGGAAATTTATCATTTGTTTGAAAGAAACTGTTCGATTCAGCGAAGAAACCAGAAAATCATTGAAGAATCACCCTCTCCTAATCTGTCAGACGATGCCAGAGCGCATATCTTTAAAGTAGCAATCCAGGCAGCCAAAGCCGTTAACTACAAGAATGCAGGCACAATTGAAATGATTGTTGATGAAAATGAAAACGCGTATTTTCTCGAGATGAATACCAGGCTGCAGGTAGAGCATCCGGTCACAGAAATGATTACAGGAATTGATCTGGTAGAGTGGCAAATTCTGACTGCACAAAATATTCCTCTACCGGTATCGGATCAGCATCAGATTGGGGAGAAAGGACACGCAATTGAGTTTAGAGTGTACGCAGAGGATCCGGTAACATTTTATCCTTCACCAGGGGAAATTAACACAGCAACTTTTCCTGAAGGTGAAGGGGTCAGAATCGATCTAGGGTATGAACAGGGGAATAAAATTACCCCCTATTATGATCCGATGATTGCAAAAATAATTTTTAGCGACCAAACAAGAGAATCCTGTTTAAAGAAGGCTGAACATGCTTTAAATGAGGTTCAGATTGAAGGAGTTAAAACAAATATCCCGCTGTTTCAGCAAGTCCTTAAATCTGAGTCATTTAAACAGGGAAAATATCACACTCAGACGCTGGAACAGCTAAAAAAAGGAGAGAATTAATATGAAAGAGATCTATTCATCAATGGCAGGAACTGTATTTCAGGTATTAGCAGCAGAAGGAGATACCGTATCAAAAGGACAAACTGTGCTGGTTCTTGAATCAATGAAAATGGAGATTCCTGTGGATTCGGAGCATGACGGAACCTTGAAGGAAATAAAGGTAGCTGTAGGAGATTTCGTCAACGAGGGAGATATTTTAGCCGTATTAGCTTAGTTAGTAAAAGGGGGAAATCGTCGTGAACAATCAAACAGAAAATCAAAGCAGATTTGAAGAGGTCACCCATACTATAAAAAGAGGCGGCCATGAAAAATATCATGAAAAACAGGCGGCTGCCGGAAAGCTTTTTGTAAGAAAGCGCCTGGAATTGCTCTTAGATGAGGGTTCTCTACAGGAAGATGGACTTTTTGCCAACCAGGCAGCAGGCGATTTACCTGCAGATGGCGTTGTGACCGGAACGGGGAAAATAAGCGGAAGACCTGTTTGCTTTATGGCGAATGATTCGACTGTAAAAGCGGGTTCGTGGGGAGCGAGAACGGTTGAGAAAATCATCCGCATTCAGGAAACTGCTGAAAAGCTAATGATTCCTTTGCTTTATTTAGTGGATTCGGCGGGAGCGAGAATTACAGACCAGCTAGACATGTTTCCAAACCGCAGAGGAGCAGGCAGGATTTTTCATAACCAGGTTCGTTTATCCGGGTCCATTCCACAGGTTTGTCTGCTATTTGGACCATCAGCAGCAGGCGGTGCATACATACCTGCTTTTTGTGATGTTGTTATTATGGTAGAAGGGAACGCCTCGATGTATCTCGGATCTCCAAGAATGGCTGAAAAAGTGATTGGAGAAAAAGTATCCCTTGAAGAAATGGGCGGCGCACGAATGCATTGTTCCGTCAGCGGCTGCGGGGACATCCTGGCAGCAAATGAAGAAGAAGCCATAAAACAGGCTCAGGACTATTTAAGCTATATTCCATCTAATTTCAGCTCTGCGGTTCCGGTTTTTAAACAAAGCATACCGGCTTCTGAAAAAAAGTTATCAGAGTTGATTCCCCAAAATCAAAATGCTCCGTTTAACATGTACGACGCAATTGAGGCGCTTGTGGATGGAAAAAGCTTCTTTGAAATCAAAGGGCTGTTTGCACCTGAGCTGATAACAGGCTTTGCCAGGTTGGACGGAAAATCAGTTGGAATCATAGCGAACCAGCCAAAGGTAAAAGGCGGCGTTCTTTTTGTGGATTCAGCCGATAAAGGAGCAAAGTTTATTCAGTTATGCGATGCGTTCAATATACCTCTTCTCTTTTTGGCGGATGTTCCGGGCTTTATGATTGGGACAAAAGTTGAAAGGGCGGGGATTATCAGGCATGGAGCCAAGCTGATAGCAGCGATGAGTTCGGCTACTGTGCCTAAAATATCTGTTGTGGTCAGAAAAGCGTACGGCGCAGGCCTTTATGCAATGTCCGGACCCGCTTTTGAACCGGATTGCTGCATAGCACTCCCTACAGCTCAAATTGCCGTAATGGGACCTGAAGCTGCAGTAAATGCGGTCTACTCAAATAAAATCCAGGCAATAGAAGATCCTAAAGAGCGTATTGCCTATGTTCAGCAAAAACATCAGGAATACAAAGAAGAAATCGATGTTTACAAACTCGCGTCAGAGCTGATCATTGATGACATTGTAGAGCCCGATCAGCTGCGAAAAGAATTAATTACACGTTTTAACTTTTACTCGTCAAAAAGAATCGCACCAGCACCTAAAAAAAGATCAGTTAATCCTGTTTAATTAGCTCAAAACAGCAAGGAACTTTACATCCTCCTGTCGAATTATTCGTCAGAGGCGTAAAGTTCTTTTTTTAATGGATCATTTGGCTTTAAGACACTGTATCTCATATGAAATAGCAGCCGGCATAAAACAAATTTTCAATTAACCATATACGCTTTAAAATTTGCTAAACTGGTACTAAAGAAGGTGAATCTATGAACATTACAATTATTGGGGCAGGTTCAATCGGTCTACTGTTTGCTGCAAAACTAACTGAACTTGGCCATGATATACATATCATCAGCCGGCATCAAATTCAAAGTGATGAGCTTTCGTCTCATGGTATTACACTGTATAACGGAATTAAAACGAATATATTGAAGGTATCTTCAAGCCATTTATTAGAGCATGGAAAAGATCGTGATTGTTATATTGTGACTGTTAAACAATATCAATTAGAGGCGTTAATTCCATTTTTATCTTCTCTCCCCGCTTCCGTACCTATTATTTTTACACAGAACGGAATGTCGCACCTGAAGATAACTGAAACTCTCCCTCAGCACCACATTTTTGTCAGTACGGTTGAACATGGAGCAGAAAGAATATCAGACAGAGAAGTTCGTCACAATGGAATAGGGAATTGGAGAATTGCAGCAGTAAAGGGACAAACAGATGTCCTTTCCTCTCTCATAAGTAGTAAAGATCATACATTCCCAATTGAATTCTATTTAGATTATTATCCTTTACTGGCAGATAAAGTGATTAAAAATATCGTCATCAACTCACTTACTGCTCTGTTTGATGTGAAAAATGGGGAGTTAATCAACAACCCGCACCTGCACAAGCTCCTGTATTCTCTTTATCAAGAAATGATGAGTGTTTTTTCTGATCTAACTGATCCCCCCTCTTTTGCTGAAATTGAATCACTCTGCAGCAGAACAGCTGAAAACAGCTCTTCTATGAGAACGGATTTAAGGCTGAACAGACCTACTGAAGTGGATGCGATTATTGGATTTGGTCTTCAAAAAGGAAGAACGGAGGGATGCAGCCTGCCGGTGACAGCCTTTATTTATGAAAGTATTCTAGCGATTGAATATAGAAAGGGGATCAGGCATTGACCAACGCTATTGCGTTTGTACTCTCAATTTTTATTATTATGCCCTTTTTAGTTTATCTCCTGCTTTTTTCAATTACAAAATGGCTGACGGGTAATCACAAGTACGCAGTTAATCTCGCTGTCTACTGTTCGACGCCATTTGTTATAGGTTCTGTCTATTTTCTAATGCTTGCAATCTGGGAACAGTCTTTTTTGTGGCTGATTCTTATTCTTATGGCTTTTATAGGCATCTATTTAGCTTTTTATATCTGGAAGAACAATGATGATTTTGATTGGCAGAAAATCTATCGAGGGTTTTGGAGAATGAATTTTGCTCTTTTTACCCTTGTTTACGGAATCCTTATCGTTTTTGGATTATTGTACAGTGTAATCAGATCAAATAGTTAACAAAGATAAGAGGATTTCAGATAAGGGGAACTACAGTATAATTGATTCTTTTCCTAAAGAAATTTATCAGCCTGACCGGGTTGATTTTTCTGAAGCATCTTCTTTCGTATTTAAAGCCCCAAATGCTATACTCTTTAAGAAGAATGTCCGAAAAAGGGGTTTTAAGCTATGCTATTTGAAAATATATCACTTCCGGCTATCCAGCCGTTCGCCTCTCGCTATCTGAAAAAGGATGAAAAAGTCCTAGCGAATTTTCACTACAGATACGATGGTCAGGAAGCCTATACTAAGCGGTTAAAAGATTTGCAGGAACGCTCCTTTCTACGGGCAGAGCTCGCTGATTGTATAGCAGCGTATATGAAACCATTCCCATCAAGCGACGCAGTCGAACAATCACTTGCTGATTTGCGGTCAGAGGGTGTTGTTGTAATAGGCGGTCAGCAGGCTGGGTTATTAACTGGCCCGCTTTATTCCATACATAAGGTGATTTCCATCATCCAATTAGCAAAAATGCAGTCTCAAAAACTGAATGTCCCTGTCATACCGGTTTTTTGGATAGCAGGGGAAGACCATGATTTTATGGAAATAAATCATGTTTACGTGGAAAGAGACGGGAAGCTGGACAAAAAAGGCTATTCAGAGCGTGTACTGGATAAAAGGATGGCTTCAGATACACCATTTGAAAAAACGTCTATGAAAAAATGGGTCAGATCTATTCTTAGAGATTTTGGTGAAACTTCCCACACAGCTGATTTGATTGAAGTGCTGGATGAGGCCATTGAAAAATCGAACTCTATTACTTCTCTGTTTGCTTTTATTATTATGGCACTTTTTAAAGAAGAGGGACTGTTAGTGATTGATTCTGCTGACAAAGGACTTAGAAATATCGAACAGCCATTTTTTCAAAAGCTTCTTGAGCAAAGCGATGCAGTTACCACATCGGTTTTAAAGCAGCAGGACTTATTGAAAAAAGAGGGCTATCAGTCCTTAATTGATATTGCTGACAATGCCGTTAATCTATTTATAAATGTTAATGGAGAGCGTATTTTGCTTGTTAAGACTTCTGAAGGATACGAGGATAAAAATGGAGGAAACAAATTTACAAATGATGAGCTGACTGAGCTCATGAAAAAAACTCCTCACTTATTCAGTAATAACGTAGTGACCCGTCCTCTTATGCAGGAATGGCTGTTTCCTTCACTTTCCTTTATTGCGGGTCCTGGAGAAATTGCTTATTGGGCCGAATTAAAAAGTGCGTTTGAAAAGCTTGGAATGACAATCCCTCCAATCATGCCAAGATTGAACATGACGATTGTGGAAAGGGATGTTCAGCAAAAACTCTCTGAATTAAATCTTCCCATCGATAAAGTTTTATCAAGTGGTATAAAAAAAGAGAAACAGCACTTCTGGGATAATGTAAAAGATGAAACGATGGAAGAATATATAGAAGAAACACAAACCATGATGATGGATCAATATCGCAAAATGAAACAAATAGCACAGGATCTGCATCCTGGACTGCCTGACATCGTTGAAAAAAACCTGGCGATTCATAATAAGCAATTAACTTATTTGAAGCGGAAAGCAAATGACTATGTAGCATTTAAGCATCAGGTAGAGCTTTTAAAATATGATCAGGTTGAAAGCAGACTCAGACCCGAAGACGGACCACAGGAGCGTATTTGGAACGTGTTTTATTTTATGAACAAATACGGGATCGAGTTTGTCTCTGAATTAGTTCAGCTCGATTTTCAATTTGATCATAACCATAAGGTCGTTTATGTATAAACATTTTAAAACTTAAAGAAAGTATTAAAGGTGTGAGGGTAGCGGAAGGTGGCGACTCCAGCAGGAGATGACGGTTAGTTGAGCCTTTACAGGTCAGCGCCCTGGAAAAGCTCCCCATCCCTGCAGAAAGCGCCCTAAGTGCAGCGAACCGGTCAAAGAGACTGTGACATTTTTGTCACGGTCTCTTTTTTTTATTATTCTTCATTTGAATACGCAAGAAAATATAGAATTTTTCTAGATAAAAGAAAAGTATTCTTATAATTCAGAAATATTTAAATTAAAAATTTTATCCTTCTCTATTTCCCAGATTACAGTTGTGTTAGAATGTAAAGAAAGAAGTGGTACGAAGTGGGGGACTGTGGTACATTTAGGTGGAGAGGTGGGAAAGACGCATGTTCATGGGAGAATATCAACATAATATTGATACCAAAGGCAGAATTATTGTTCCTGCTAAATACCGTGAATATGTGGATGATGTCTTTGTCATAACCAGAGGACTTGATCAATGTCTTTTCGGCTATCCTATGAATGAATGGCGCCGCCTTGAAGAAAAAGTTCGTTCACTTCCTGTAACAAAAAAGGATGCCCGTGCATTTGCGAGGTTTTTCTTTTCTGGAGCTGTAGAGTGTGAAATTGATAAGCAGGGCCGTATTAACCTTCCTAAAAACTTACTTGATTACGCGAAAATCGAAAAGGAATGTATGATCCTTGGAGTATCAAGCAGGATTGAAATTTGGGGGAAATCCATTTGGGAAAATTATTTGGATGAGCAGGAGGACTCTTTTGCAGAAATTGCAGAGAATCTGATTGATTTTGATTTATAAACGCAAAGAAATATTGAGGTGACCCCGAAATGTTCGATCACACAACTGTATTGTTAAAAGAAACGGTGGATGGTCTGGCTGTAAAACCAGATGGAGTGTATGTGGACTGTACACTTGGCGGAGCCGGACACAGTGAATATCTTTTGTCCAAACTGTCTGTAAATGGAAGATTATATTGTTTTGATCAAGATCAGACAGCCATTGATAATGCACGGAAGAAATTAGAGTCTTATGAAGGCCAGGTTACGTTTATTAAAGCTAATTTCCGTTTTTTAAAAGAGGAATTAGCTCTGCTGGATGTACATGAAGTGGACGGAATCTTATACGATCTTGGCGTTTCATCGCCCCAGCTGGATACGCCGGAAAGAGGCTTCAGCTATCACAATGATGCTCCTCTTGATATGAGAATGGACCAATCTGCACCTCTGACGGCGAAGATGGTGGTCAATGAATGGGCGTTTGAAGATCTGGTACGGATTTTTTACCGGTATGGAGAAGAGAAATTTTCTAAGCAGATTGCCCGCAAAATCGAAGCTGCAAGAGAAGAAAAAGAGATTGAAACCACTGGCGAATTAGTTGAATTAATCAAGGATGGAATTCCTGCACCAGCAAGGCGAAAAGGCGGACATCCAGCAAAACGGGTGTTTCAGGCAATCAGGATTGCGGTCAATGATGAATTAGGTGTAGTTGAAGAATCTCTGGAACAAGCCATGGAGATTTTAAAACCGGGCGGGCGGATCAGTGTGATTACATTCCATTCACTCGAAGACAGGATCTGCAAAACCATGTTTAAAAAAGCCTCACAGGGGCCTGAGCTTCCGCCGGGATTTCCAGTGATACCGGAAGAATACAAACCAATGCTCAAATTGATTACACGCAAGCCTATCGTTGCCAGCACTGAAGAACTTGAAGTGAATAACCGCTCCAGATCGGCAAAACTCAGAATTGTAGAGAAAAACATATAAAAAATTGATGGGGGGAATTAGAATGGCAAATACTGCAAGGCAGTACAAAGAATATCAATCAGCAGAACAAGTAAAAAAAGTCAGAGTGGTGAAGCAGAGAACCTCTCCTTTTACGTTAGGTGAAAAGGTGATTGCAATGGTTTTTGTTGCTTTTGTATGCATAGCGAGTCTGCAAATCATTACCGCTCAGGCGGAAATATATAATACTAACAAAGATATACAAAACCTTGAGACGACAATCGTTAGTCAGCAGAATATCAATGATGACTTATCTATTCAAATCAGCCAGATGAGTACATATGAGCGAGTATGGGAAAAGGCAAAAGAGCTTGGATTAACGCTTGATGAAGCAAATGTGAAGGTTGTTCAGCAGCCATGAAATCGGCTTTGAAAACAGTAAAAAAAAATTGGGGCGCCTACCTGTTATTTTTGGTATTTGGTGCTCTCTTTTTTATTTTACTTACAAGGTTCTTGACCCTTCAGATCACTGGTGAAGCAGAAGGCCGCAATCTAGCTGCTCAGGCGGAGGCTCAATATGCAAGAGAGCGCACGCTTGAAGCAGAAAGAGGCAAAATAGTAGACAGGCATGGTGAAGTCATAGCTGAGGACACATCTGCCTACAAAATTGTCGCGGTTCTTAATGAAGAAATGAAAACAAATGCAGGAGATCCGAATTATGTAGAGGATCCTGAACAAACGGCTGAGATTTTATCTGAGCATCTTTCAATAGAAAAATCAGAAATTCTTGAGACACTTGAACAGGGGATTGCGAATGAACGTTTTCAAGTGGAATTTGGTCCTGAAGGGAAAGATATTCCTTTGGAGATTAAAAGTGCTCTCGAGGATCTTGAATTGCCTGGTATTTTCTTTTTGGAGGATTTAAAGAGGTTTTATCCAAATGGAATCTTCTCCTCTCATTTGGTCGGATTCGCCCGTCCTGAGGAACAGGCAGACGGAACAGTTGATGCAGTCGGTCAAATGGGAATCGAGAAAAATCTAAACAAATATCTCCAAGGTAAAAATGGGAAAATGGAATACGAAGTAGATGCAAGAGAATTTTTCCTTCCTTCCGGAGAAGAAACGATACAAAAAGCTAAAGATGGAAACGATGTTTATTTAACACTCGACAAAAAAGTCCAGACATTTCTTGAGGATGCAATGAGTCAGGTTGCAGAGGAATACAATCCAAAACAAATGTATGCAGTTGTTGCAGATCCAAAAACTGGTGAGATTCTTGCAATGAGTCAGCGCCCGACATTTGATCCTGACTCAAGGGAAGGACTTTCAGATAACTGGTTAAACCAAATTGTTGAAAGCACCTTTGAACCTGGATCAACATTTAAAGCATTTTCTCTCGCTGCAGCTGTGGAAGAAGGCGTATTTAACCCAAATGCTGTATATCAGTCCGGGACATATGATGTTTTAGGAACAGTTATAGGCGACCATAACAACGGAGCTGGCTGGGGAGAAATCAGTTATCTTGAAGGCGTGCAGCGCTCTTCCAACGTGGCGTTTGCCAAACTGCTTGAATCAATGGGGGAAGACCGCTATGAAAGTTATCTTGAAGCGTTTGGTTTCGGTTCCCCAACGGGTATAGATTTACCGAACGAAGCTGGAGGAAATATACTATATGATTGGCCAATCGAAAAAGTGACCACTGTTTTTGGTCAAGGAACGACTGTCACCCCTCTTCAAATGATTCAGGCTCAGACAGCTGTTGCAAACGACGGAAAGATGATGACTCCATACGTTATTTCTAAGATTGTTGACCCTAATACAGATATGACCATTCACAAAGGAGAGCCTGAGGTTTCTGGCGAACCTATTTCAGCTGAAACGGCAGCAAAGGTAAGAGAATACCTGGCAACAACTATTACATCTGAGAACGGTACAGGACAGCCCTTTGCTATTCCAGGCTATGAAGTTTCCGGAAAATCAGGGACTGCACAAATACCGGATCCTGACACAGGAAAGTACATGCAGGGAAGAAGTAATTACCTGTTTTCTTTCATGGGTATGGCCCCTGCAGATGATCCGGAGCTAATAGTTTATGTGGCAATTCAACAGCCGTCTATCGGCAATTCCGAAATCGGATCAGATCCGGTTTCAAAAGTGTTTAATCCGGTTATGCTCAACAGCTTGAAATATTTAAATATTGAACCGGCAGAAGCACCTTCGGCTAAGGCTGTAGCCATTGAAAATTATGAAGGTGAAAACGCTGGAGAGATTAAAAAAGCTTTGGAAGAACAAGGGATTGAAACGGTGCTGTTGGGAAATGGTGAAACAGTCATTGGCCAGTCATCGAAAGACACTTCGCTGCTTGCTGGTGAGAAATTTATTTTATTAACAGACGGGGAACTGACTATACCGGATGTAAGCGGGTGGTCTGTACGAGACGTAATTAAAATGGCCAGCCTTGCTAAGCTGGAAATTAATACAGCAGGCTCCGGTTATGCACAAAAACAAAGTATTAAACCGGATACCCCAATTTCCGGTGATGAACCGCTCATTGTTTCATTTGGAACGAATGACCAGCAGCAAAGCAGTGAAACTGATGAAGAAGACCTTGTACAGGATTAACTGAAAAGAGTAGAAATTGCACCAATTATTTATAGATGTTCAGAGTTTAAGGCGGCATTACAGGGCAAAACCCTGAAAACGTAAGCGCCGCTCCTGCAAAGTGAAAAGTATTAAACCGGTCAAAAGCCTGAGACAGTGTCTCAGGCTTTTTTGTCATTACTTTCTACTCCATTCATATACATAAAGTATTACGAAAATGGAGGATTGTGCTCCTTGAAAAAGATCACAAATCGAATGGTTAAAAAAAGACTGGCACTGGCTCTTCTGCTCTTTTTAACTGGAATCGTTATTTTATCAGGACGGATGTTTATTGTTCAGTTTATCTCCCATGACACTTTATTAAAAAAGGCATTAAGCAGCTGGAGCAGAGAACTGCCGATGGAAGCGGAAAGAGGGTTGATTTACGACCGGAATGGCGAACCGATTGTCACGAATAAACTGGCACCAAGTTTATTTATTATCCCAAGACAGATAGAAGACCGAAAAGCAGCGGCTGAAATGCTAGCTGAAGTCCTGGAGATGCCGCTTGAAAAAGCAGTGGAATTTGTAGAAAGAAAAGGCTCAATGGAAAAGCTTCATCCAGAAGGAAGAAAATTGTCATTTGAACAAGTAAGGCAAATAGAAAAAGCCGAATTAAAAGGCATTTATATTGCAGATGATTTTGAAAGGCAGTATCCCAACGGACGCTCTCTTGCTCACGTTCTTGGTTTTATTGGGGTGGACAACCAGGGGTTATCGGGCCTTGAACTTATGCATGATAAAATGCTGAATGGTGAAAAAGGAGCAATTGAACTTTACACAGATGCAAAAGGCAGAGATATGGAAGATATGAGTGCAAATTATAATCAGCCTGAAAAAGGAAATGATCTGTATTTAACAATAGATCAGGATATTCAATCCATCTTGGAACGCGAACTAACAAATGCTCAAATTCAATATGAGCCTGATCAAATGCTTGCTGTTGCCATGAATCCTAAAACTGGTGAAATTTTAGGAATGGCCAGCAGACCGGATTTTCATCCCTTAACGTATCAGGATGCTAATCCTGATATTTATAATCGCATTTTACCTGTATGGAGTACGTATGAGCCGGGGTCAACCTTTAAGATTATAACGCTTGCAGCCGCTTTAGAAGAGGGAAAAGTGGATCTTGAAAATGAACAATTTTATGATTCAGGCTCCGTTGAAATTGCAGGTACTCACTTGCATTGCTGGAAAAGAGAGGGACATGGCCAGCAGACTTTTCTCGAGGTAGTTCAAAACTCATGCAATCCCGGTTTTATTGAGCTGGGAAATCGTCTTGGAAAAGAAAAACTATTTGAATATATTCATAACTTTGGATTTGGGGACAAAACAGGCGTTGATCTGCAGGGAGAAGCGAGCGGTATTTTATTTTCACTGGATAATGTAGGTCCGTTGGAGCTTGCCACTACAGCCTTCGGTCAAGGGGTTTCCGTTACCCCGATTCAGCAGATTACAGCGGTGTCAGCAGCCATTAACGGCGGACACTTGCCGACGCCTCATATTGCAAAAAAATGGGTTAATGGAGACACAGGCGAGGTGATTAAAGAAATTGAGCCTGAAATAAAAAGACAGGTCATATCGGAAGAAACCTCGAAAAAAGTCAGGGAAGCACTTGAAACTGTAGTTGCTCAAGGGACAGGCCGGGGAGCTTATGTTGAAAATTACAGAGTTGGCGGGAAAACAGGAACAGCTCAAAAAGTTAAAGATGGAAGGTACATGGACGACAGCTATATCGTTTCATTTATTGGTTTCGCGCCAAGTGACGATCCGGAGTTAATTGTTTATATTGCCATCGATCACCCTAAGAATACAGTCCAGTTTGGAGGAGTGGTAGCAGCGCCAATTGTCGGGAATATTCTTGAAGACGGCCTGAGAACGCTGGGGGTGGAACCGAGGAAAACACAGGTTGAAAAATCAGTGCGCTGGCTTGATCCGGTCACGTATAAAGTGCCTGATTTAATTGGTGTTACGACGAAAGAATTAAAGGATATGCTTCTTCCGCTTAAACTGGAAGTAGAAGGGACTGGTCCAAAAGTCATTGAGCAATCTCCAAAAGCAAATGTAACTGTTAACGAGGGGACCACAGTCCGGGTTATGATGGGCGGGGGAGAATAAGATGTATGGAACTCGAATGCAAAGTAAGCTACAATGAAAATATTCGGATGTGACGGAGTAAGGAGTGAAAAAATGAGACTTTCAGAGCTGGTAAGCTGCCTTCCATTTTATGATATGAAAGGACCAACTTCTGATCCAGATATACAGGCGATTTCACATCACCACAAAAATGTAAAAAAAGGAACACTCTTTATAGCAATGAAGGGAGAGCACAGGGATGGCAAGGATTTTATCCAGCAGGCAGTTCTAAATGGAGCAGCAGCAGTCATTTGTGATCAGGAAATGACACTATCCATTCCTGTAGTACAAGTTAGGAATCCAAGGCATGCACTTGCTCAAATCGTTAATTTATTTTACGGCTACCCAAGCTTTAAAATGAATATCATTGGTGTAACAGGTACTAATGGCAAGACGACCGTTTCCCATATGATTCAGTCTATTATTGAGACGGCCGGTGAGCATACAGGGGTTATAGGAACACTTTATATGAAACAGGGAACAGAATCGAAGGTAGCTGTAAATACAACGCCTGATAGTCTGCTTCTGCAGCAAACACTTTGTGGTTTTTTAGAAAAAAAGGTGACGACTTCCATTATCGAAGTGTCGTCCCATGGATTGGCACAGGGAAGACTGTTCGGCTGTGATATTGACATAGCGGTATTTACTAATTTAACACAGGATCATTTAGATTATCATGGGTCGATGGACCATTACCGATGGTCAAAAAGCCTTTTGTTTTCTCAGCTGGGTCATCAGCACTACAATGGACTTCCGAAATTTGCGATCGTAAACGACGATGACCCTTTTTCAGATATGGTGAGGCAGGCGACATCTGCTCACATTATCTCCTACGGTTTGCATGATAGATCAGACGTGTATGCAAGCAATATCCGGTACGGGAGGCATTCGACCGAATTTACCGCGCATACACCGGTAGAGTCAAAAACCATTACACTGCCTGTTGTGGGGATTTTTAATGTTTATAATGCGCTTGCATCGATAGCTGCTACATTCGCGAGGAGAATTCCTTTGACAATAGCTGCAAACGGACTTGAGCAAATGCAGAGTGTACCTGGCAGATTTGAAATAGTGGAAGCAGAACAGCCTTATACGATTATTGTGGATTATGCCCATACGCCTGACAGCCTTGAAAATGTCCTGCAGGCGATTGTTAAAATGAAAGCTGCCAGAACATTCGTGGTGGTGGGCTGTGGAGGAGACAGAGACCGGAGTAAAAGGCCTCTGATGGCAAAAGTGGCGTGCGGTTATGCAACCGATGTAATTTTTACCTCAGACAATCCGCGATCCGAATCCCCGCTCGAAATTATTAGAGACATGGAAGATGGCGTCACAGGTCAAACATATACCGTAATACCTGACCGTAAAGAAGCAATAGCTTATGCGATCAGCCAGGCAGCAGAAGATGATATTATCCTCATTGCGGGAAAGGGACATGAAAAAGTTCAAATCATTGGAGAAACGTTGATCCCGTTTGATGACAAGCAGGTCGCTTATGAATTAGTCAAAGGGTCCACTTCTTAAATGACTGCCACATAAAGCATCTGATCAATGATTTTCCTTTATACAAAGTGATGACACTTTTAAAAGGAATAATTGACAGATGTTTTTTGCTATCCATATTAAATTTGTAAAGAAAAAATTCTTTACGTTCAGTTAATTCACTACTATTATAATATGGGGAGTTCTGATCATACGTAAACGGTCAGAACATGGTAAACTATCTGTAAAATGATACATAGGTGTTGAATTTTGTTAGGAGGATCAAGCATGTCAATTTGGGCAATATTTGCTGCTTTGTTTGGAGCTTTTTTTGTAACAGTAGCAGTGTCACCACTTTTTATTCCATATTTAAGAAGATTAAAATTCGGTCAGAGCATACGTGAAGAAGGACCGGAATCCCATCAGAAAAAATCCGGCACCCCTACAATGGGCGGAATCATTATACTCTTCTCCATTTTAATTACCACTTTAGCAGTAGGAGCCTTGTGGAATATTCTTAACGTCACAATGTTTTTATTGTTAATGGTCACTATTACATTTGGAATCCTTGGATTTCTGGACGATTTCATTAAAGTAGTAATGAAAAGAAATCTTGGTTTAACTTCTCTTCAAAAACTTATTGGGCAGATTGTCATTGCCATCATCTTTTATTTTATTTTTCAAGCCAATGGATTTTCGTCTGTTATCACCATTCCTTTTACAAACGTCGAATTTAATCTAGGCGTCATTTATGTTGGGTTTGTGATTTTCTGGCTTGTCGGATTTTCAAATGCAGTCAATTTAACAGACGGTCTCGACGGTTTAGTTTCAGGAACAGCAGCGATTGCTTTTAGTGCATTTGCGATTATAGCGTGGCAGCAGGAACAGATTGCATTGACCGTTTTCTGTATGGCGGTTGTAGGGGCTGTGCTTGGATTTCTTGTATTTAATGCTCACCCTGCCAAGGTGTTTATGGGAGACACAGGTTCATTGGCTCTTGGAGGAGCAATCGGCACCGTTTCTTTACTTGCCAAGCAGGAAGTTTTGCTGCTTCTAATCGGTCTTGTATTTGTCCTTGAAACTCTATCTGTCATCATGCAGGTTACTTCATTTAAATTAACAGGCAAACGAATCTTTAAAATGAGTCCTCTGCATCACCACTTTGAGCTAGTCGGCTGGTCCGAATGGAAAGTTGTAACAGTTTTCTGGACTGCAGGACTTGTTGTAGGAATATTGGGCGTATGGATAGGAGTGTCTGGCTGATGAAAAAAATCACAACATATCAAAATAAAAAAATATTAGTAGTAGGCCTGGCAAAAAGCGGGGTTGCCGCATCTTTGCTGCTTCACCGTCTGGGCGCTTTCGTGACCGTAAATGACTGGAAGCCGCTGTCAGAAAATAAAGAGGCGCAGTCTCTTTTAGATGCGGGAATTAAGGTTGTGTGCGGAAGTCATCCAGTTGAACTGCTGGATGAAGGATTTGAATTAATCGTTAAAAACCCCGGTATACCCTATACGAATGATCTGATTAGAGGGGCGATTGAAAAAGGGCTGCCCGTGATTACAGAGGTGGAGCTGGCTTATCAAATTAGTGATGCACAAATGATTGGAATAACAGGGACGAACGGAAAAACAACAACGACTACCCTCGTGCATCATATGCTTGAGGCGGAAAAGAAAAAGGTTTACATGGCTGGAAATATAGGAACGGTGGCATGTGAAGTCGCTCAGGAAGCGGAAGAAAACGATACGATGGTAGTGGAACTTTCTTCCTTCCAGTTGATGGGGATCGAAACGTTTAAGCCTTCTATTGCTATTATTACAAATCTATATGAAGCCCATTTAGACTATCATTCCTCCGTACATGAGTACGCAGAAGCAAAAGCAGCTATCACGCGCAATCAGACAGAGGAGGACTATCTGATTGTAAATGCAGATCAGCCCGAATTGATGGACCTGATCGGGCGTACGAAGGCTCAGCTGCTCCCTTTCTCAACCAAAAATGAAGTCAGCGGCGGGTTGTATGTAATGGATAACGGCATTTATTTCAAAGATGAATTTATTATCTCATTATCGGAAATTGTGCTTCCTGGTGCCCATAATCTTGAGAACATTTTATGTGCTATTGGGGCAGCGAAGCTATCAGGTGTCAGTAACCAAGCAATCACGCAGGTTCTGTCGACTTTTACAGGTGTTCGGCACCGGACGCAATTTGTCAGGGAGTGGAACGGAGTAAAGTTTTACAATGATTCAAAGGCCACCAATTCGCTCGCAACGAAAAGTGCGTTAAATGCATTTTCACATCCTACGATTCTTCTTTGCGGAGGACTGGACCGGGGCAGTGATTTTAATGATCTTCTTCCATTTCTTACAAATGTCAAATCAATGGTGGCATTCGGTCAGACAAGTGAAAAAATGCTGGAACTTGGAAAGAGGGCAGGCATAAAAGAGCTGTGGTCTGTCAGCGGCGTAGAGGAAAGTGTTATCAAAGCTGCAGAAATTGCAGTTCCAGGTGATATTGTTCTGTTGTCTCCGGCATGTGCCAGCTGGGATCAGCACCCGACCTTTGAAGTAAGAGGAGACATATTTATTGACGGGGTGAATAAGCTTTAAAAGGGCGTTTACCTGCTCAATCTTTCACTGTGAGGCTAAAAGGTTATGGACCGATGGCTCGTTGCTCTTGTCTGTTCCTGTGTGGTGTTTGGGATTGTCATGATTGATAGTGCAAGTTCGGTATGGGCGCTTGATCGTTTTGGAGATGCCCATTTTTTTTCGAAAAGACAAGCTATCTTTGCGGTGGCTGGAATTTTCCTGATGTTATTTTTAGCTAATTATAATTATTGGCAATGGAAAAAGTATGCTTGGTTTGTATACGGTGGAGGCATCTTGCTTTTAATACTGGTATTGATCCCCGGTGTGGGCCTGGTGCGTAACGGTTCACAGAGCTGGCTGGGAGTCGGCCCGTTATCGCTGCAGCCATCTGAATTTGCAAAAATTGGTGTATTGCTGCTGCTGGCAAAAAATTTAGAGGAAAGCCGGCATCCGGTTACTCATTTCCGGAAAGGAATGGCGCCTCACCTATTTTTACTGCTTATACCCTTTGGCATCGTCATGCTGCAGCCCGATTTGGGAACAGGTACAGTCATATTAGGAACGGGACTGGCCTTGCTTTTTTTAGCGGGAGCGCCATACCGGTTTTTTGCAGGTTTAATCTTCTTAGGTATTGCAGGTTTTGCTGCTTTAATTATCTCAGCTCCTTACAGGCTGCAGCGTATTGTCTCTTATCTGGATCCCTGGGAAGATCCTCTTGGTGCAGGATTCCAGATGATTCAGTCCTTGTACGCGATTGGACCCGGTGCACTATTCGGCTTTGGGCTGGGAGAAAGCAGACAGAAATACTTTTATCTGCCTGAACCTCAAAATGACTTTATATTCGCCATTGTCGGGGAGGAGCTTGGGTTTTTCGGAGGCGTTCTCCTTCTACTGATGTTCAGTGCAATCGTTTGGAGAGGAATCATTATCGCTTTGCATGCCCCTGATCAATTCGGACAGCTGCTGGCAGGAGGAATCGTTCTCATGATCGGAATACAGGTTATGATCAATGTAGCCGTTGTGATCGGACTCATTCCTGTTACAGGCATTACGCTTCCTTTTATGAGCTATGGGGGATCTTCTCTGGTTCTGGTATTGTTATCCTGCGGAATTTTACTTAATATCAGCAAGAACAAAAAAACATTATAGCATTCCTGGGCAGTAAAGCAGTTTGAGGTGTAACTCAAGCTGCTTTCTTTGCGTCTAAAACATTATGAAGTTCAAACATGGATGCTCATTCGCTGTTTTGAAGTGTATGCATTTGGAATACTAATAAATTGAACACCACTATGCCCGGCACAACCATTCGGGAATTATCATTAACTAATAAAAAGAGATGCTC
Source organism: Jeotgalibacillus sp. ET6 (assembly GCF_029667115.1). Taxonomy (GTDB): domain Bacteria; phylum Bacillota; class Bacilli; order Bacillales; family Jeotgalibacillaceae; genus Jeotgalibacillus. Next base: position 103,082 of record NZ_JARUIU010000001.1, read on the forward strand.
AGATAAAACGCAGACAGGTACCCCAAAATCGTGTTTGTAGACTGATTTATTTTACATTTTAATGACGAAGGGTTTTCAGTTATATTTTCTTTGATTAGAATAGTGTAGTATAGGGAAAGAACATACTCGTGGTCATTTATAGTCAAAGCAGTACACTGCGAATATCTGATGCTTTAAGGAGAGAAAGTATGGAGAAGTTTATTAACGAAATAACAGCTGCAGAAATAGGGAAGATTTCTTCAGACGAACATTTAACTAATCATACAACGATGAAAGTTGGAGGCCCGGCAGAGATTTTCGTTGAGCCTGCTTCTATTGAAAAATTACAAACACTTATGAAGCTCATTAACCGGTATAATATAGATTGGCGGGTAATCGGCCGGGGGTCGAATTTGTTAGTAAGCGATAAGGGAATCCGCGGAGTAGTGATAAAGCTTGGAAAAGGACTGGATCATCTTGAAGTAGATGGGACCACCATTCGGGCTGGCGGGGGCTTTTCAATTATTGTTTTGGCCACTAAAATGGCACGTGAGGGGCTTAGCGGTCTCCAGTTTTCCAGCGGGATTCCGGGATCTGTTGGAGGTTCCGTCTATATGAATGCAGGTGCTCACGGCTCTGATATATCAAAGGTGTTAACGAGAGCGCATATCCTGTTTCCAGATGGCAGTATGGAATGGCTCACAAATGAGGAAATGAAGTTTTCTTATCGTACTTCAATCCTTCAGGAAGAACGTCCCGGAATTGTAATAGAAGCAGAGTTTAAACTTACAGAAGCGACACCGGAAGAAATTAAAGCTGAAATGAAAAAATATAAAGACTACAGAAAAGAAACTCAGCCATGGAACCACCCTTGTTCAGGAAGCATTTTCCGAAATCCTCTGCCTGAATATGCAGGTCAACTTATTCAAAGTGCGGGGTTAAAAGGCTTTCAGATAGGCGGTGCTCAAGTATCTGAACTTCACGGCAACTTTATCGTAAACGCAGGTGGAGCCACTTCTAAAGATGTTCAGGATTTAATTAAGCACATAAAACACACCATACTGGATGCAAACGGGGTTGAAATTGAAACAGAAGTTGAGTGGGTTGGAGAAGAAGCACCATTTAAAAACAAGCTTGATTCATAAAACCTGACTTGCTAGTGTCCGGATATGGACGGAATTAGATTGTGGTTTGTTCCAAAAAAGGGGAGTGTTGAATCGATGGGCAGAAAGCCAGTCGTTTCACTTGAAGATCGAGTCCCACAGTTAAAACAGCGCAGAAGAAAAAAAGCAAATCGCCGTATGTTAGCTGTGGTGATGTTATTTGTATTAATTATTCTCGTCATCCTGTATTTCCAATCTTCATTCAGCAAGGTGCAGCAATTTTCGATTGAAGGAACAGAGTGGCATACGGATGAAAAAGTCATAGAAGCCACTGGTGTAAATATCGGGGATTCCTATTGGACTACTGATGCACAAGCTGTAGAAGACAGTCTGCTTTCACAATTGGAAGTGGAATCAGCGGAAGTAACAAAAAAATTTCCTACAACATTTACTGTTAAAATCAATGAGTATGACCACGTTGCATTTATTCAGCAGGATCAGCAATTTGTGCCCGTCCTTGAAAACGGGGCGTTAATGGATGCGGTGCCATCTAATGAACTGCCCAGTCATGCTCCGCTGCTGTTTGGGTTTGTTTCGGACTCTGTATTAAAAGAGATGGCAGGCGCTTTGTCCAAACTCCCCGCAGAAGTACAGCAGTCGGTCTCAGAAGTCCACTTAACCCCAGATGATACAGATGCAGGCCATATCAGTGTATACATGAATGACGGATTTGAAGTTTCTGCTATTATCGACACGTTTGCCGAAAAAATGGAACATTATCCATCCATTATTACGCAGCTTGACCCGGATGTTAAAGGTATAATTGATCTGGAGGTTGGTTCCTATTTCCGCGCTTATGAAACTTCAAATGAAGAAGTTCAGGAATCAGTTGAAGATGAGGAAGCAGCAGGCGAAGAAGAGGGCCAATAATACTTTAAGAGACGAATTCTGTTAAATGGGAGCCTGGATTTATATAGCTGAACTTGCAACTTTTAATCATTTAATAAAAAAGCTGCTGTTGCAGGGATCTGTTTCAGCTGTCAACTATCAGGCTGGAGGAAAGCGGATTTCAGTTTGAAACCCTGGTATTTAAGTAGGCTAATTTACCGATCTTTTACTATTGCAAGATAAACAGATTACGAATAAATTGAGATTTCACTTTCCTCTTAAACTCCGCTGCAAGGGACTTATGTCTTTGGCAGCGGAACAGGATGGTCAAGTTTTAATTGACAGGATTTTTTTTAAAATCATACTTGCTGCAAGTTTGGCTTTTCTAGCCGTTCATCTTGGTGTAGACTTGTTAGTAACAGCCATTTTTGCATTCAGAGTGCGATTTCCAGCATATTGCTGTTGTTTACTGAATGTTTTCACGAAAGTGGTCAGAAAGAAACTTGTAGCAGATACAGATTTATAAAAGCTTAAAGGCTTTTTTTGCAGAATAAAACAAACAAATAAAATTCGAGTAGTAAATAATTTGAATTGCTTTTGAGGGAGGTGCCACAGGATGAATAATAATGAGTATTTTGTAAGTCTGGATATCGGGACATCTAATGTAAAAGTTATTATTGCCGAATTAGTACATGACTCTCTCAATATCATCGGAGTGGGAAATGTGCAATCTGAAGGGATACGTAAAGGATCCATCGTAGATATTGACGAAACGGTCAGATCCATCCAAAAAGCTGTAGATCAGGCGGAAAGAATGACAGGTCTTGATATACATAATGTTATAGTCGGGATTCCGGGAAATCATGTAACTCTTCAGCCCTGTCATGGAGTAGTGGCAGTGTCAACTGAAGATAAGGAAATCAGGGATGAAGATGTGGCACGTGTCATAGATGCCGCACAAGTCATGCCAATTTCTCCGGAAAGAGAAATTATTAATATTGTTCCAAGACAATTTATTGTAGACGGGCTTGATGAAATAAAAGATCCAAGAGGAATGATAGGGGTTCGTCTTGAAATGGAAGGCACCGTTGTCACCGGATCAAAAACGATGCTTCATAATATCCTTAGATGTGTGGAGCGGGCAGGACTTGAAATCGCAGACATTTTCCTGCAGCCGCTTGCTGCCGGAACAATTGCATTATCTAAAGATGAGCAGAGTCTTGGCACAGCCATCATTGATATTGGAGGGGGATCAACGAGCATAGCTGTTTTTGAACAGGGGAATCTTGTTGCTACTTCCATTGTGCCTGTCGGCGGTGAACATATCACTAAGGACCTTTCAATAGGACTCAGGACGACGACAGATGATGCTGAATCTATAAAAGTTAAACATGGTCACGCATTCTATGATTATGCTTCCGAAGAGGAAGTTTTTAGTGTTCCAATCATTGGAAGTGATCAGCATCAGCAATTTAACCAGCTTGAAATTTCTGATATTATTGAAGTAAGATTAGAAGAAATGTTTGATTTGGTAGTAAACGAATTAAAGAGATTAAATGTGCACTCTCTGCCGGGAGGATTTGTTTTATCCGGAGGAGTAGCAAACATGCAGGGAATCCTTGAACTTGGACAAGCAGTACTGCAAAATCAGGTGCGTGTAGCGATTCCAGATTATATTGGTGTCAGAGAACCACAATATACAACAGCTGTAGGCTTAATTAAATATGCTCATAAACACGCCAAGCTGCAGGGAAGGCTCGATAAGCAGCCTTCTGCATCCGAATACGAAGGTGCCGGTGATCATTCGTCAAAAAAACAACCGGACTCTAGACCAAAACAGCCCAAACCGAAGCAAAAGACCGAAGAAGGAAAATTCAAGAAGCTCTTAGGATACTTTTTTGAATAACCTTTCAGAAAAAGTAATTTGGATGAATTAGGAGGACTTATGATGTTGGATTTTGATACGAATGTAGATTCCTTGGCAACTATAAAAGTCATCGGTGTAGGAGGCGGCGGAAACAATGCCGTCAATCGAATGATTGAGCACGGGGTACAGGGTGTAGAGTTTATCGCTGTGAATACTGATGCTCAGGCATTGAACCTGTCTAAAGCAGAAATTAAGATGCAAATTGGAGGCAAGCTGACCCGCGGTCTGGGAGCCGGAGCAAATCCCGAAGTAGGCAAAAAGGCTGCTGAAGAAAGCCGCGAACAGATTGAAGAAGCAATCAAAGGCGCTGATATGGTATTTGTAACTGCAGGTATGGGTGGCGGTACAGGAACTGGAGCGGCACCTGTAATTGCTCAGATTGCACGTGAATTGGGCAGCCTGACTGTAGGTGTTGTCACACGGCCATTTACCTTTGAGGGACGTAAACGTGCCAACCAGGCTGGCGGCGGTATAGGCGCCATGAAAGAAGCAGTAGATACATTGATTGTTATTCCAAATGATCGTCTTTTGGAAATCGTGGATAAGAGTACACCAATGCTTGAAGCATTTCGTGAAGCGGATAATGTTCTGCGTCAAGGGGTACAGGGCATTTCAGATTTAATTGCTGTGCCTGGTCTGATCAATCTGGACTTTGCAGATGTTAAGACGATTATGTCCAATAAAGGTTCTGCATTAATGGGAATCGGTGTTGCCTCAGGCGAAAACAGAGCATCGGAAGCGGCTAAAAAGGCAATTTCAAGTCCTCTTCTTGAGACGTCCATTGATGGAGCTCAAGGTGTATTGATGAACATAACAGGCGGGAATAATCTCAGCCTTTATGAAGTTCAGGAAGCGGCTGATATTGTTGCGAGTGCTTCAGATCAGGAAGTCAACATGATTTTTGGTTCTGTAATCAGGGAAGATTTAAAAGAAGAAATACTCGTTACAGTAATTGCTACAGGTTTCAGTGAAAACCTGAACCAGCAGCAAAAGCCATCACGTCCTCAAATGGGTGGACAAGTACGGCAGCAGCCAGCTTCTATGGCACCAAAAAGAGAACGGGATTTGGACCGAGAAGCTTCCCGTGACAGAGACAGAGACCGGGATAGAGACCGTGATAGAAATCGCGACAGAGATGAAGCATCTTCTCATGATCAGCCGTCACGCCCTTCTCAGCAGCCTGTGGAAGATACGCTCGACATTCCGACATTTCTGCGCAACCGTAATCGCAGAAGAAATTAATTAGTAACCAGCAGGAGACTGGGTTCCTTTAGGAGCTCAGTCTCTTTTTTTGTGTAAAAAAAAAGATCAATTTATTCAGTCTGAGCACAGCAGCATGCAGTGTCGAAACTTTTAAACGTGAAATCAGCCAGCAGAAAACAGGTACAATAGGCAATTTACTGTTGATAAATCCGGGGGCTTTACCTTTTGAGTTTATAGGAGAAGGAACTTATTTCCCCCAACCTGATAGTGAGTTGGAATAATAGGTCTTTTTTTGAGGGTTTTTAAAGAAATATTTATTCCTTTCCATTATCAATTTTGACAATTTTCTCTTTTTAGAAGCGCTATACTTTGGTTCAAAGAAAGGGGGGACACCATAGATGCTTCATGTTGAAGCGCTGTGGGCGTTAAATTCCTGGGTGGACTTTTGTGTAATTTGGATGGCAGGACGACTGCTGAATCAACCCCCAAGATGGAGACGCTTTTTATTCGTCACTTCTCTTAGCACCATTTGTCAGATCGTCATCATGCTGCTTCACTTACCCCATGTATATGAACTTTTATTTTTGCTTTTCTTTACTCCGGTGATGGCAGCTGTATCGTTTCGCCTCAACGGAATGGCTCATGTGTTTAGAGCATGTCTGATTTTATGGGGATGTTCAACTTTAGCTGGAGGTCTTATGTATGCTGCAGAGAGGGTGCTGAATCAGTCTTTGTCAGTATTTATATCTCATCAGTCCATCTCTCAATTTATTCTTCTTTCCCTTATTCTTATAGCAGCAATGGTTAGCATGAATAAAGTCGTAGCCTCCTTACAGATGAACCGGATCCAGGAAAGCTTTACGTATAAAGTGGAAATTGAGGTGAACGGACAAGCCTGGAGTGGATTTGGATTTCTGGACAGTGGAAATCATGTGATTGACCCTTTTACTAAATCACCTGTTGTGTTTGCGGATTTAAAAGTTGCTTCAGAACTTTTACCTGATTTTATTGCTCATTCCCTCACTGGCAATCAATTTGTGAACTGGCCTGAAAACTGGCAGAAAAAAGTCCGTCTTATTCCAGCCAGAACGGTACATTCAAGCAGTCAGATGATGACAGGGATTTTATGCGATCGCGTAGCTTGTTCTGTTAATGGCAAAGAATTTTCATTAACGAACGTGCCGGTTGTCTTTACCAATCAATCTCTCCTATTTGAAGAAAAATGCAATTGTCTTTTAAATCCTCTGCAGCTCTTGCCTTGTCACCAAATATAGGGAGTGAAGAAAATGATACTTATCCAAGCAAAGAGAACGGTTCAACTATGGCTGATTGAAACGTCAAATAAACTGGGCGTTAAAGTAAAAGATATATTTTATATTGGGGGAAGTGAAGCACTGCCTTCCCCGTTAGACAGAGAAGAAGAGGCAGTCGTCCTATTAAAGCTTTCTCAGGGGGATGAAGCAGCACGATCGACATTAATTGAACGAAATCTCAGGCTTGTCGTATATATCGCAAGAAAATTTGAAAATACGGGAATCAATATTGAAGATTTAATCAGTATAGGCACCATTGGGTTAATTAAAGCCATAAACACCTTTGATTTAGAGAAAAAAATAAAGCTGGCAACTTATGCTTCAAGATGTATTGAAAATGAGATCCTGATGTATTTAAGAAGAACGAATAAATTGCGTTCTGAGGTATCGTTTGATGAACCACTGAATACAGATTGGGACGGAAATGAGCTTTTGCTTTCCGATGTTTTAGGAACAGATAATGACCTGATTGTAAAAGATATCGAGTCAAGAATGGACCGCGTTCTTCTTAAACAGGCATTGAATATCCTTGATGAGAGAGAAACATTTATTATTGAATGCAGATTTGGACTGAACGGACAGCAGGAACACACACAAAAAGATGTAGCAGATTTAATGGGAATATCGCAATCATATATTTCAAGGCTTGAAAAAAGAATTATTCGCCGTTTGCAAAAAGAAGTAAGCAAAATGGTCTGATTTATACCCTCCAAATACAGGTAATTTTAAAACCGAATATTTTTTTCTCCGGGGGAAATACTGAACGAGAACCCATACTCCCGACTGGAGGAAAAAACATGGCACGCAATAAAGTATTAATTTGTGGAGTCGATACCTCAACATTACCGATTTATAAAAATGAAGAAATGAGAAAGATTTTTACAGATTTACAAAGCGGCAATGAATATGCGAGAGAAAAATTAGTGTATGGGAATATGCGGCTGGTCCTGAGTGTCATTCAGCGATTTTCTCATAGAAATGAAAACCCTGATGATTTATTTCAGGTAGGCTGCATCGGACTGTTGAAGTCTATTGATAACTTCGATCTGGGACAAAATGTACGATTTTCAACTTATGCAGTACCGATGATTATCGGGGAGATCAGGAGATACCTAAGGGACAACAATCCAATTCGAGTATCGCGGTCGCTGAGGGATATTGCCTATAAGTCCCTTCAGGCAAAAGAGCAATTAATCAGCGAAACCTCTAAAGAACCAACGATTGAGGAAATAGCAGCACGGATTGAAATGCCTAAAGAAGATATCCTGTTTGCACTGGATGCCATTCAGGACCCGGTTTCACTGTTTGAACCGATCTACCAGGATGGCGGTGATCCCATTTATGTTCTCGATCAGGTGAAAGATGACCGTACGAGCGATGAACAATGGGTGGAAGATCTTTCAATAAAAGAAGGCATGCACCATTTAAATGACAGAGAAAAAATGATTATTCAAAACCGATTCTTTTATGGAAAAACTCAGATGGAAGTTGCAGATGAAATCGGCATTTCACAGGCTCAGGTTTCCAGATTAGAAAAAGGCGCCATTAAACAAATGAATAGATATGTGCATTAGAGGGGAGATAAGTGTTCTCCTCTCTTTTTTTTGCATAAAATAGGTGCATAGAGGAGGCGTTTTACATGAGAATATCGGAATTGCAGCAAAAAGATGTTGTGTCTGTTTCTGATGGAAAAAGACTCGGCCCCATTTCAGATATTGATATCAATGTAAAAACAGGGATGATCGAAGCGATTATTATTCAGGGCAACGGCAATTGGAAGGGCTGGTTCAGCAAAGGCGGAGAAGTGACGATCCCATGGAAGGACTTAGTAAAAATCGGCAATGACGTCATTTTAGTAAGAGGACAAATTCTCCAGGATACCATCGATACAATTTGAGCTTAAGTTTCATTATCCATAATCGCAAGGGATGTGATACACTTTAAAAAAATATATGGGTGGGACCTCAAGTGACAATGATCAGGGAACGTTCAGAAACATTTTTGTCTATAAAAAAATGGAAAGAGCAATTACCCGGACTGACGGCTGTCTTTTCAACGAAAAACGGCGGGTTCAGTGAAAAAGAATTCGCCTCCTTAAACACCGGAATGCATGTACAGGATGACGAAAGCCAAGTGATTCAAAACAGGAACAAATTAGGAATGCATGCCCGCGCGCCAATTGAAAACTGGGTATGTGCAGAACAGGTCCATGGGTCCATTATCAAAAAAGTGCATAGCAAACATAAAGGCAGAGGTACAACAAATTACTTTAATGCCATTCCCGGCACTGACGGGTTATGGACGTTTGAAACTAATTTATTTTTATCACTTTGTTTTGCTGATTGTGTTCCTCTCTATTTTGCAGAACCCGATTCAAAATTTATCGGAGTTGCTCATGCAGGATGGAAAGGGACCGTTCAAAATATAGCAGGAAAAATGATTCAGCAGGCCATTGAAAACAAGGTGGATCCAGCTCGAATTCAAATATACATTGGGCCATCCATCGGAAAATGCTGCTATGAAGTCAATGATGCAGTAGCAAACCAGGTTCAGTTTTGTTTAAACAGGGCAGAACACAGCAGTCTGACCAGGAAGGTAAATGGGAAATACAACCTGGATTTAAAGCAGCTTAATAAACAGCTGCTGCTGGATGCAGGAATAAAAGAAGATCAAATTTCGCTGTCTTCAAGCTGTACCTCGTGTGAAAAAGAGTTGTTTTTTTCACATCGAAGAGATCATGGGAAAACTGGAAGGATGTCAGCGGTTTTAGGGTGGAGGGAATAACGAATGGATGTAGCAGAAAAGGCACAAACGATTGAAGCAAAGATTAAGCAGGCAGCTGAACGCTCAGGACGTTCAGCTGAACAAATACAGGTAGTGGCTGTTACAAAATACGTTTCAAATGAAAGGGCTATAGAAGCAGTACAAGCCGGATATCGTCACCTTGGCGAAAACAGACTTGAAGGATTACTTGAGAAACAGGAATATCTTCAAGGGAAAGCAACGTGGCATTTTATTGGTTCTCTTCAGTCGAGAAAAGTGAAGGATGTTATTAATAAAATAGACTATCTTCATTCTCTTGACAGAATATCCCTTGCAAAGGAAATTCAAAAGCGGGCAGAAAAAAAGGTGCGTTGTTTTATTCAGGTAAATGTGTCAGGCGAAGGACAAAAACATGGTATTGAACCTGAAAAAGTATTAGATTTTATCGAACAGCTGTCGAAATATGATAAAATAGTTATTGAAGGTTTAATGACTATGGCTCCTAACACAAAGGATGAAGAAATCATAAGGAAATGTTTTCATGATTTAGCTCAAATTCAAAACCAAATACATACACGGCAAATGCCTAATGCTCCATGTAAAGAACTTTCTATGGGTATGTCCAATGATTATGAAATTGCTATTGAAGAAGGTTCAACTTTTATACGGATCGGAACGGCACTCGTAGGTGAATAAAGGAGGTATAATGCCATGGGAATGAAATCTAAATTTAAAAACTTTTTTTTCGTAGATGACGAAGAAGAATATATAGAAGAATATACAGAAGAACCAAAAGAGGAACCGGAAGCGATGCGTACAAACAAAAAGCTGACACCTAATAAACAAAATGTGGTCAGCTTGCAAAGCATTCAAAAGTCCTCTAAAATGGTTTTACTTGAACCGAGAATGTATGCTGAAGCTCAGGATATAGCAGATCATCTGAAAAGTCACAGAGCAGTTGTGGTAAATCTGCAGCGTATTAATAAAGACCAGGCAAAGCGGATTGTCGACTTTCTAAGCGGCACCGTTTACGCTATCGGGGGAGACATTCAGCGTGTAGGTACAGATATTTTTCTTGTCACTCCGGACAATATCGAAGTGAGTGGAAATATTACAGATTTTATTCAGGAAGAATAATCCTTAACAAGGATAGATAGGTGGTTCAGAACAAATGCTAGTAGATACAATTTTCGATATTATCGGTATTCTCATGACGTTTTACAGCTACGCATTGATTATATATATTTTACTTTCATGGTTTCCTAATGCCAAAGAAAGCAGTTTTGGTCAAACTTTAGCGAGGATTTGTGAGCCATATCTTGAACCATTCAGAAAGATTATCCCTCCACTTGGAATGATTGATATTTCACCGCTTGTGGCCATTCTTGTACTGAATTTTGCCAGAAATGGACTTCAAACATTATCGACCATGATTTCGTAATATAAAATTTTGCCTTTATCCTTAGTGGATAGAGGCATTTTCTCTTGAGAGGTGAAAGAATATGACATCAGTATATCAGCATTTTCGAAAAGAAGAACAGGGCTTTATAGATCGTGTGTTAAGCTGGAAAGATCAGGTGGAGCAATCATACGCCCCAAAGCTCACAGATTTTCTGGACCCCCGTCAGGTATTTATTATGCAGTCTTTAATTGGGACAGCAGGGGAAGTGAAAGCTTCTTTTGAAGGCGGAGAAGGGGCGGAAAGAAAAAGGGCATTAATTTACCCTGACTATATGGATCCTGATTTTAAAGATTATGATTTGCAGCTTCTTGAAATCAGCTACCCTTCGAAATTTATATCTGTGGAACATAAACATGTGCTGGGTTCTTTAATGGGCCTTGGGATTAAAAGAGAAAAATTCGGAGATATCATTATTAGGGATGAAAAAATCTATCTAGTTGCTGCAAAAGAGTTTGCCTCATTTTTTTCACTGAATCTCACCCATATTGGGAGGCATTCTGTATTGGTAAATGAGGTCGAGTGGGAAAAGTACACACCTTCAAATGAACAATGGAAAGAGCGGTTTGCTACTTTAAGCTCCCTTAGACTGGATGCAGTACTTGCAGGAGCGCTTGCATTATCCAGGCAGAAAGCCCAGCTATTGATTCAGGCAGGTAAAATTAAAGTGAATTTTAAGGAGGAAGAACAGCCGTCTTTTGAATGTGCTCAAGGGGATATTATTTCCGTCAGAGGGTATGGAAGGCTGAGGATTGGTGAAATTGAAGGGAAAACAAAAAAAGATAAGTGGCGTCTGACCATTTTTTCAATGGGCAGTTAATCTTTACGTCTTATTGACGAATTTAGAAAAAAAATGATGTGAATTACAGAGAATTGCCCACAAAATAGGTAATCATCAGTATAATAGAAATGAAAAGCATAAGAGAGGTTGGAGGTGCCAGTATGCCGCTATCACCATTGGATATACATAATAAAGAATTTAATCGCGGATTTCGAGGGTATGATGAAGATGAAGTAAATGAATTTCTGGACCAGATTATTAAGGACTATGAAATATTGCTTCGGGAGAAAAAAGAGCTTGAAGAAAAGCTGTCAAACAACAGTGAGCGCTTGGGTCATTTTACTACAATCGAGGAAACGCTAAATAAGTCTATTGTGGTTGCACAGGAAGCAGCAGAGGAAGTAAGACGCAATTCCCTTAAAGAATCAAAGCTGATTGTCAAAGAAGCAGAAAAAAATGCCGACCGGATCGTCAATGATTCATTAACAAAAGCACGGAAGATTGCCATTGAGATTGAAGAACTGAAAAAGCAGTCAAAAGTATTCCGCACCCGCTTTAAAATGCTGATTGAAGCTCAGCTTGAATTAATTACAAACGGGGACTGGGATGATCTGATGGAATATGATCTGGACACAACGGATTTAAAAAGTCTTCAGCCAGAGAATGAAAACGACTACTAGTTGACGAAACAACCTGGACTAAAATATAATATTTTGTACATTCAACAATGAAAATGCAGAAATAAACGTTGATGGGAACAGTATCTGGCAGATACACTTTTTGCAGCGAGTCGGGGACGGTGAAAGCCTGATGAAGAATTGCCGGAGAACATCATCCTTGAGTTCTGATGCTGAAATGAAGTAAGCAGCAGCGGCTGGCCTCCGTTACAGGCTCCTTTGAGTGGAAAAAGTCTTTTTTTCTATAAGGGTGGTACCGCGTGAAGCAATGCTCTCTCGTCCCTTTTTATAGGGACAGGAGGGCTTTTTTTCGCTTTAAGCCTGCTTAATTTAAGATAATGACTCAAAAATATACTCTTTGTAATAGAAAAGATTCTGGGAGGTACACAATGGAATACAAAAATACTTTATTAATGCCTAAAACTGAGTTTCCAATGCGGGGCAACCTGCCTAACCGCGAACCGGAAATTCAACAAAAATGGGAAGACATGAATATTTATGATCAAGTTCAAAAACGTACAGAAGGAAGACCTTTATTTGTTCTTCATGATGGTCCCCCTTACGCAAATGGAGACCTTCACATGGGGCACGCATTAAATAAGGTGCTGAAGGATTTTATTGTCCGCTTTAAATCAATGAATGGCTATCAGGCTCCTTATGTGCCAGGCTGGGATACACATGGTTTGCCAATTGAACAGGCACTGACAAATAAAGGCGTAAAAAGAAAAGAGATGACGGTTGCCCAGTTCAGAGAAAAATGTGCAGAATACGCATACAGCCAAGTGAACAGCCAGCGGGAGCAGTTTAAACGAATTGGCGTTCGCGGCGACTGGGATCACCCATATATTACTCTTGAACCTAAATACGAAGCACAGCAGATAAAAGTTTTTGGTGAAATGGCGAAGAAAGGATATATTTACAAGGGTAAAAAACCGGTTTACTGGTCTCCTTCAAGTGAGTCTGCTCTGGCAGAAGCAGAAATTGAATACCAGGATAAACGTTCAGCATCCATTTATGTCAGCTTTGATGTAACAGACGGAAAGGGCATTCTTGATGAGGGAGTTAAATTTGTTATTTGGACCACGACACCTTGGACAATTCCTGCTAATTTAGCGATCGCTCTTCATCCTGAACTCGATTACGTGGTAGTTGAAGAACAGGGCAGCAGGTATGTAGTAGCTAAAGAACTTCTCGGAAAAGTGACCGAAACTATGGAATGGACTTCTCCAAAAATCGTTAAAGAAGTCAAAGGAGCGGAGCTTGAACATATTAAAGCACAGCATCCTCTTTATGACCGGTCTTCTTTAGTCGTACTGGGTGAACATGTTACGACTGATGCAGGAACAGGCTGCGTTCATACAGCACCTGGCCACGGTGAAGATGATTTCCAGGTAGGCAAAAAGTATAATCTGGACGTACTTTGTCCGGTTGATGACCGCGGAGTTTTCACTGCTGAAGCGCCTGGTTTTGAAGGTCTTTTCTACGATAAGGCCAATAAATCGATTACTGAGAAGTTAGAAGAAGCAGGGGCTCTGCTGAAGCTGGAGTTCTTCACGCACAGCTATCCTCATGACTGGCGCACAAAAAAACCGATTATTTTCCGGGCTACAGCACAATGGTTTGCCTCGATTGACAAATTCAGGGACGAACTGATGCAGGCGGTGCGGGATACAAAGTGGGTACCGGTTTGGGGCGAAACCCGATTATTCAACATGGTGCGGGACCGGGGTGACTGGTGTATTTCGCGTCAGCGTGCCTGGGGAGTTCCAATCCCGGTGTTTTATGCTGAAAATGGCCAGGAAATTATAACAGAAGAAACGATCGACCACGTTTCTGCGCTGTTTGAAGAACACGGTTCAAATATCTGGTTTGAAAAAGACGCCAAGGAATTGCTGCCTGAAGGCTTTAAACACGAGGGTAGTCCTAATGGGCGCTTTACAAAAGAACAGGATATTATGGATGTCTGGTTTGACAGCGGCTCATCCCATCAATCTGTTCTTGAAGCAAGAGAGGACCTGCAGCGTCCGGCTGATCTCTATTTGGAAGGATCAGATCAATACCGGGGCTGGTTCAACTCATCCCTGACCACAGGAGTGGCTGTTACCGGAAAAGCTCCTTATAAAGGCGTGCTGAGCCACGGGTTTGCGCTTGATGGAAACGGCCGGAAAATGAGTAAATCTCTTGGCAATGTCGTCGTACCTTCTAAGGTAATCAATCAGCTTGGTGCGGATATTCTCCGTTTGTGGGTAGCTTCAGTAGACTATCAGGCAGATGTACGGGTTTCTGATCCGATTTTAAAGCAGGTAGCTGAAGTATACAGAAAAATACGCAATACACTGCGCTTTTTACTGGCGAATCTTTCGGACTTCCATCCCGAAAAGCATTCTGTTCCATTTAATGAGCTCCGGGAAGTAGATCAATTTATGATGGTCCGCCTAAACCAGGTAATCGGCAACGTAAAAACAGCTTATGATCATTACGAATTTGCTGACGTCTATTCTACTGTGAGCAATTTCTGTACATTTGAACTGAGCTCCTTCTATATGGATTTTGGGAAGGACATATTGTACATTGAAGCAAAAAATGATCATACGAGAAGAGCCATGCAGACAGTTATGTATGAGACACTGACTTCTCTGACTAAACTGATTTCACCTATTCTTTCTCATACTGCTGACGAAGTATGGGCATTTATCCCGGGCGTTCAAGAAGAAAGTGTTCAGCTGACAGACATGCCTGAGGTGAAAAAGTACGAAAAGGATAAGGAACTTACAGCAAAATGGGAAGCCTTTTTAGATTTGCGTGATGATGTGCTAAAAGCACTTGAAGAAGCCAGAAACGCAAAAACAATTGGGAAATCTCTGGCTGCAGAAATTACAATTTACACGGGAGAACAAACGAATTCTCTCTTAGCTTCGATCAATGAAGACCTAAAGCAGCTCTTTATCGTATCGAATTTGACTATTAAAGAAGGAGAGGCTGATGCGCCTGCTGAAGCGGTTCAATTTGACGGCCACGCGGTACTGGTTGCAAAAGCTGAGGGTGAAACATGCGAAAGGTGCTGGATCATCTCTCCTGAGGTTGGAAAAGATTCGGATCATCCAGGTCTGTGTCCAAGATGTGCACAGGTCGTTAAGGAAAACTATTCTCATTTGACAGCTGAATAATAAGAGAACCCGGGAAAATATTAAATACTTTCCCGGGTTTTTCTTTGCCCTTTGTTAAAGGTTTGATGTTTATCCATACAAATTATGCTACAATACGATAAGGTATGGCATCATAACTTCGGAGGTAGACCTGTGATCTATTATTTAATTGCTCTTTTTATTATCGTTTTTGACCAGCTGACAAAATATTTAGTCGTTCGAAACATGGAGCTGGGAGAATCGATTAGTGTAATCGATAACGTATTTTACATTACTTCCCATCGGAATACAGGAGCTGCATGGGGCATGCTTGAAGGCCAAATGTGGCTGTTTTATATTGTTACTATTCTGGTCATTTTCGGTATCCTTTTTTATTACTACCGTCATGCAAAAGGAAACCACTTGTTCAGCTTGAGCCTGATGATTCTGCTAGGAGGAGCAATTGGGAATTTTATAGACCGGATCACCAGACAGGAAGTCGTGGACTTTATTCAATTTACATTCTTTAATTTCATTTTTAATATTGCTGATGCTGCTCTTACTTTAGGAGTGGTGCTGTTATTTGTTCAAATGATTTTGGAAGAAGTGCAGGAAAAGAGGAAAAAGAATGGAAAGCATTCAACACATCATACAGGAAAATGAAAAAGGCAGCAGACTCGATATGGTTATAGCGGGTCTTAAAGAAGACTGGTCCCGTTCACAGGTGCAGCAATGGATAAAGGATGGAATCGTAACCGTTAACGGTTCTGTCTCAAAACCAAATTACAAAAGTGCTTTAGGGGATGAAATTGACATTCAAATTCCCGATCCCGAGCCGCTGGATGTAGAAGCAGAAGAAATGAATCTGGAAATTTATTATGAAGATGAGGATGTCCTGGTTGTAAACAAACCAAAAGGGATGGTGGTTCATCCTGCACCAGGTCATTTAAGAGGCACCCTCGTCAATGGTCTGATGGCTCACTGCAAGGATCTTTCAGGCATTAATGGAGTTCTGCGCCCGGGTATTGTTCACCGGATTGATAAGGATACTTCAGGTTTGCTGATGGTTGCAAAAAATGATATGGCACATGAAAAACTTGTTCAGCAGCTGGTGGATAAAACGGTGACCCGTAAATACCGTGCCATTGTTCACGGCTTAATTCCACATGAATACGGTACGATAGATGCTCCTGTCGGAAGAGATCAAAAAGACCGTCAAAGTATGGCGATTGTTAACAATGGAAAAAACGCAGTCACTCATTTTCGGGTGCTTGACCGCTTTAAAGAATTTTCTTTTGTGGAATGTGAACTTGAAACAGGCAGAACACACCAGATTAGAGTTCATATGAAGTATATAGGTTTTCCATTAGCGGGAGATCCAAAATATGGACCAAGAAAAACACTTGATATAGGTGGACAGGCCCTTCATGCCGGAGTGCTTGGTTTTATTCACCCAAGAACGGAAGAATACATTGAATTTAAAGCTCCGCTTCCTGAAGATTTTGAAGAGCTTTTAACACAGCTTCGAAACGACCGTTGACAAAATTCGATTTCGGCTATACAATGTAAACAACTTAATTGAACGGACCCTTTAAATCAGTCCAGAGAGGCTGAGAAGGAACTTGCTGCGCTTTTTTGGTGCACCTATGCCCTCTCAGTCTGCTGACTGAGAGGGTTTTTATATGAGAGAGGGGCAGAAAATGGGCCAGCAAAACACAGTAATGGACGACCAAATGATGAAAAGAGCACTTACAAGAATTGCTCATGAAATTATTGAACGGAATAAAGGTGTGGAGCAGTGTGTACTGGTTGGGATTAAAACAAGAGGCATTTACCTAGCGAACCGGTTAAAAGAACGCATTGAAGCAATCGAAGGTGTAAATGTTCCTGTAGGTGAGCTGGACATCACCATGTACCGGGATGATTTGGAAGCTAAGCATGAAAACGGTGAACCGGTCGTGAATGAAGTAGATCTGGCTGAAGCGATTGACGATAAAAAAGTTATTGTCATTGATGACGTACTGTATACAGGAAGGACAGTACGAGCAGCACTGGACGCTATAATGGATCAGGGTAGACCGAAACAAATTCAACTGGCTGTCCTAATAGACCGGGGACATCGGGAGCTTCCCATACGGGCAGATTTTGTAGGGAAAAATATTCCTACATCAAGTGAAGAACAGATTAAAGTGGAATTGATCGAAGTAGATAAAAAAGATTTAGTATCTATTCACAAATAAATATCCCTTTTAATAGCAGTCCAGAGAGGCTGACAAAGGAACTGTAAGCGAATGAAAGACCACGAAAGACCTCGCTGCATGCCCTCTTTGCATCCCTCTGGAACGAAGAGGGCTTTTGTATATAAGGAGGCGCAAACGATGGCAGCAGAAACTAAGAAACCGGTATTGGATGTTCAGGAAGTACCTAAAGCAAACCAGTGGTTGACATTAAGTCTTCAGCATTTATTCGCGATGTTCGGAGCAACGGTGCTGGTGCCGATGCTGGTCGGGCTGAGTCCGGGAGTGGCACTAATATCGAGCGGACTTGGAACACTTGCCTATTTGTTAATTACAAAAGGGCAGATTCCTGCTTATCTTGGATCATCCTTTGCTTTTATTGCACCTATTATAGCGGCAACAGAACTGGGAGGCCCTCAGGCTGCAATGTTTGGCGCATTTTTCGCCGGGCTTGCCTATGGACTTGTTTCACTTCTTATTTATAAATTCGGCA
Source organism: Jeotgalibacillus sp. ET6 (assembly GCF_029667115.1). Lineage (GTDB taxonomy): Bacteria > Bacillota > Bacilli > Bacillales > Jeotgalibacillaceae > Jeotgalibacillus. Next base: position 121,030 of record NZ_JARUIU010000001.1, read on the forward strand.
TTAACTGGCTGACCAGGATCCTGCCTCCGGTAGTGGTGGGACCAGTCATAATCGTAATTGGACTTGGTCTTGCCGGAACAGCGGTAAACATGGCAATGTATGAAAATCCGCTTGCTCAAAATCCGCTTGATTTTGTTTATAGCATTAGGCACATCACAGTTGCCTTGATCACCCTGGCTATTACGATCATCGGTTCCATCTATTTTAAAAAATTCTTTGGACTGATTCCGATTTTAATCGGTATTACAGGCGGATATATTGCGGGGCTGTTTGCAGGTCTGGTCGATTTCCAGCCCGTACTTGATGCAAAATGGTTTGCGATGCCGGACTTTTTAATGCCATTTGTGGATTATACTCCAAACTTTTCTCTTGGTGCTCTTGCCTTGATGGTACCGATCGCAGTCGTTACCCTGTCCGAACACACTGGCCATCAAATGGTTGTCAGTAAAGTTGTCGGAAGAAATTTTTTGGAGAAGCCTGGTCTCCATCGCTCCATTCTTGGAGATGGGGTGGCAACGATTATTGCTTCATTGATAGGAGGACCTCCCAATACAACGTATGGTGAAAACATTGGAGTACTTGCAATAACCCGAGTGTACAGTGTTTTTGTTATAGGAGGAGCGGCAGTACTTGCGATTTCCTTTGGATTTGTGGGGAAAATATCTGCTCTCATCAGCTCGATCCCGACCGCTGTAATGGGAGGCGTATCGATCCTGTTGTTCGGTATAATTGCTTCAAGCGGTCTGAGAATGCTGATAGAAGCGAAAGTGGATTTTTCATATAAAAGAAATCTAATCATAGCATCCGTAATCATGATTATTGGAGTCGGAGGGGCATTCCTTGAGTTCACCCCGACCTTCACTCTTCCCGGCATGGCACTTGCCGCGATCGTCGGCATTTTGTTAAACCTGGTTCTTCCCGGCCGCAAGAAAGAAGAAGAAACGCTTTTTAATGAAGAAAAAGAAATTGCATAAGTAACCTTTTTAATTAAAGTCCAGAGAGGCTTTCAAAAGGGAAGATAAGCTGCAGCCATGAGGCTCAGTCTATCTTTTAACACCTTTTGAGGCTTCTCTCAGAAGGTGTTTTTTAATGAGGAGGAAGAAACCATGCATATTTTAACAATGGACGATTTAACCAATGAAGAAATTCTTCAGATCTTGCGTCATGCAGAGAATTATCAGCATTCCATTACAAAAATAACGGCTCCCTGTTATGCAGCGAACTTATTTTTTGAAAACAGTACTAGAACGAAAAGCAGCTTTGAAATGGCACAAAAAAAACTGGGTCTCGATGTTCTATCTTTTGATGCTCAAACCGCCTCCATTCAAAAAGGAGAATCACTTTACGATACGGTAAAAACACTCGAAGCCATTGGGGTAGATGTCGCAGTGATCCGCCATGGAGAAGACAGGTATTTTGATCAGCTGGAAGGCAGGGTTAAGCTCTCCATTATAAACGGCGGCGACGGAATGGGTCATCATCCTTCTCAGTGTCTGCTCGATTTGATGACCATTCAGCAGGAATTTTCTTCATTCGAGGGACTTGCCGTTACCATTGTGGGCGATATTAGGCACAGCAGAGTGGCAAGGTCCAACGCCTCAGCATTGCGAAGGCTTGGAGCCATTGTCCAGTTTTCAGGACCGAAGGAATGGATGGATGAAGAGCTTCTGGGAGCGGGAAATTATATCGATTTTGATCAGGCAGTGGAGACAAGTGATGTTTTGATGATGTTAAGAGTGCAGCATGAAAGACATACGTTCGGTGTGTCTTTTGAAAAGGATGAGTACCATGCTTTATATGGATTAACAGACGAAAGAGTAAAGAGAATGCCAGCAAAAAGCATTATTATGCATCCTGCACCCGTGAATAGAGGAGTCGAAATAGCGGACGAGATAGTTGAATGCGAGCGGTCAAGAATCTTTAAGCAAATGACAAATGGTGTATTTGTCCGAATGGCGATGCTTCAATTTGTATTACAAAAAAGGGAGGAACTAAAACATGAATTTGTTAATTAAAAATGTCTACATAGAAGAAAACCTGAAGGAAACCGTGGATGTAAGGATTAAAAACGGAAAGATCCGTGATATTCAAACCGTTCTGTCTGAAATGGGGGAGGACGTCATGGATGCAAAGGGGTTGTTTTTAGCTCCAGGCTTTGTAGATGTACATGTTCATTTAAGAGAACCAGGCGGTGAGCATAAAGAAACGATTCAAACAGGCACACAATCTGCATCACGCGGAGGATTTACAACGATCTGTTCGATGCCAAATACACGTCCTGTACCGGACCGGGTGGAGCTTGTAGAGGATTTATTTCAACGAATTCAAGAATCAGCAGTGGTGAAAGTGCTGCCCTATGCTTCGATAACAGAACGTCAGACCGGAAAAGAATTAGTAGATATGAGTGCGCTGGCTGACCTTGGTGTGTTCGCTTTTACGGATGATGGCGTGGGGGTGCAAAATGCAGACATGATGCTTGAGGCGATGAAAAAAGCTGCATCAGTAAATAAAGCCATTGTTGCCCACTGTGAAGAAAATACACTTATTCACGGAGGCTGCATGCATGAAGGAGAAAGATCCAGAGCGCTGGGCCTTCCAGGGATACCATCTGTATGTGAATCTGTTCAAATTGCACGGGATGTACTTCTAGCAGAAGCAGCGGGCTGCCATTACCACGTCTGTCATGTATCCACAAAAGAATCGGTCAGAGTCATTCGCGATGCGAAAAATGCCGGGATTCGAGTTACAGCAGAAGTGACTCCTCATCATCTGCTGTTAAATGAGCAGGATATTACAGAGCAGGATGCAATGTTTAAAATGAATCCGCCGCTGCGCTCCATGGAAGATCAAAAAGCCCTTTTAGAAGGATTGGAAGACGGAACAATTGATTTCATTGCAACTGACCATGCCCCTCATTCGATGGAGGAAAAAGCGGAAGGCATGCAGCTTGCCCCATTTGGCATTGTAGGTCTTGAAACGGCTTTTACACTGCTGCACACCCGCTTTGTAAAAACGGAGAGATGGACGCTTGCTCAGCTCGTGGATTGGCTGACAATTAAACCGGCTCAGACATTTAATCTTCCATCTGGAAAAATAGAGACAGGGAATGATGCCGATCTGGTGCTGATTGACTTGGAAATGGAAAAAGTAATTGATTCAAATGAATTTTTGTCTAAGGGGAAAAATACACCTTTCAATGGATTAAAAACAATAGGATGGCCAGTGACGACGATCGTTGGCGGCCGGATCGTCTGGGAGGAGAATGCACAATGAAAAGGCAATTAATTTTGGAAGATGGCACGATCTTTACAGGAGAAGGGTTTGGAAGCGCAGAGGAGACAGTTGGAGAAGTCGTTTTTAACACGGGAATGACAGGCTATCAGGAAATTTTATCTGATCCTTCATACTGCGGACAAATGGTGACGCTAACCTACCCGTTAATCGGAAATTACGGGATCAACCGGGATGATTTTGAGTCCATTCAGCCTTCAATCAAAGCTTTAATCGTTCGTGAAGCAACTGATCTACCTTCCAACTTTCGCAGTGAATCAACCATTGATGAGTTATTGATTGAAAAGAACATCCCGGGGCTTTCAGGAATTGATACTAGAAAGCTGACTCGTTTAATCAGAAAGCACGGAACTTTAAAAGGGAAATTAACTTCTATGGAAGTGGACGTGGATGAAGTCATAACAAATCTGCGGGAAACGGTGCTTCCAAGAGATCAGGTAAAAAAAGTATCGACTCCCAGCCCGTACCCGAGTCCAGGTAGAGGAAAAAGAGTCGTGCTGGTTGATTTCGGTATGAAGCACGGGATTTTACGAGAACTGAACCGGCGGGATTGCGACGTCATCGTCGTACCTTACAATACTTCAGTCAATAAAATTTTGTCGCTTCACCCGGATGGCGTCATGCTGTCAAATGGACCCGGCGATCCAAAAGATGTCCCGGAATCCATCGAGATGGTTCGCGATCTGCTTGGGAAAGTGCCGGTGTTTGGGATCTGCCTTGGCCATCAGTTATTCGCGCTTGCCTGCGGAGGAGATACATTTAAACTGAAGTTCGGTCATCGAGGCTCGAATCACCCGGTAAAAAACCTTCACACGAACACGGTTCATATAACAGCTCAAAATCATGGGTATACAGTGGATCCGGCATCACTTCACGGCACTTTTCTAGAAATTACTCATACCGCATTAAACGATGGAACGGTAGAGGGGCTGCAGCATAAAACAGCACCTGCATTTTCCGTGCAGTATCATCCTGAAGCCTCACCAGGACCTGATGATGCAAACGAATTATTTGATCAATTTATGACGATGATGGAACAGTTTACGGAGGAGGAAGCCATTCATGCCTAAACGAACAGACATTAAAACCATTCTGGTTATCGGCTCAGGCCCTATTATTATCGGACAGGCGGCAGAATTTGATTATGCAGGTACTCAAGCCTGTCTGGCGCTGCGGGAAGAAGGATACAGAGTCATTTTAGTAAACTCGAATCCTGCTACTATTATGACAGATACAGAAATTGCAGATAAAGTTTATATGGAGCCGCTCACTGTGGAATTTATCAGTCAAATCATCCGAAAAGAACGACCGGATGCGCTTCTTCCTACATTGGGAGGTCAAACCGCATTAAACCTGGCAGTTGAATTATCCCAGTCAGGTGTCCTGGAAGAAAATAATGTGGAGATATTAGGGACTAAGCTGTCAGCGATTCAGCAGGCTGAAGACCGCGATCTTTTCAGAACCTTAATGAATGAACTGGGTGAACCGGTTCCCGAAAGCGATATTATTCATACATTTGAAGAAGCAAAATTATTTGTGGAAAGAATCGGCTACCCTGTCATTGTCCGTCCTGCATTTACACTTGGAGGTACAGGAGGCGGTATCTGTCACAATGAAAGTGAATTGAAGGAAATTGTTTCATCGGGATTAAAGTACAGCCCTGTTACTCAATGTCTGCTTGAAAAAAGCATTGCCGGTTTCAAAGAAATAGAATACGAGGTAATGAGAGATGCCAATGACCATGCCATTGTGGTGTGCAATATGGAAAATATAGATCCTGTAGGCATCCATACAGGGGATTCTATAGTGGTAGCACCCTCGCAGACATTAAGTGACCGGGAATATCAAATGCTTAGAAACTGTTCCTTAAAGATCATCAGAGAGCTTGGGATTGAGGGCGGCTGTAATGTCCAATTAGCCATCGATCCTGACAGCTACCAGTATTATATTATCGAAGTAAATCCGAGAGTCAGCCGTTCGTCGGCACTGGCTTCAAAAGCGACCGGTTATCCGATTGCTAAACTCGCAGCTAAAATTGCCGTTGGGCTCTCACTGGATGAAATGCTGAACCCGGTAACAGGAACTTCATATGCATGCTTTGAGCCTGCTCTTGACTATGTTGTAACAAAAATTCCTAGATGGCCTTTTGATAAATTTGAATCTGCCAAACGAAATCTGGGGACTCAAATGAAAGCCACAGGCGAAATCATGGCGATAGGGCGAACCATAGAAGAGTCGCTGTTAAAAGCAGTCCGTTCCCTTGAAAATGACGTGTATCATTTAGAGCTTGACCAGGGTGATGCTTTAACAGATGAGTGGATTGAAAGAAGGATACGAAAAGCAGGAGATGAAAGACTTTTTTACGTAGGTGAAGCATTAAGAAGAGGCGTTTCAGTCGAAACCATCCATGATTGGAGTAAAATCGATCTTTATTTCCTCAATAAAATGCAAAATATCATACAGTTTGAAGAAGTGATCACGGACAGCCAGACAGATGAAGTTTTATGGAAAGCCAAGCGGATGGGCTTTTCTGATAAAACAATCGCTGCTTTGTGGGGCTGCTCCGAGCAGGATGTCTATGACAGAAGAAAAGAGAAAAATATTATCCCTGTTTATAAAATGGTAGACACATGTGCTGCTGAATTTGAGTCGGAAACCCCTTACTTCTACGGAACCTATGAAGAAGAAAATGAGTCCGTTGTAAGTAATCGCAGAAAAGTGATCGTTCTTGGCTCCGGACCAATCAGAATTGGTCAGGGAGTTGAATTTGATTACGCAACCGTCCACTCAGTGTGGGCTATTAAAGAAGCCGGGTATGAAGCGATTATAATTAATAATAATCCGGAAACAGTCTCAACTGATTTTTCCATCTCCGATAAGCTGTATTTTGAACCGCTAACTCTTGAAGATGTGATGCATATTGTCGACCTGGAACAGCCTGATGGAGTAGTGGTTCAATTCGGAGGACAAACTGCCATAAATCTTGCCGAAGGTCTTGTCAAACGCGGGGTGAAAATACTTGGAACGAGTCTTGAGGACCTTGACAGAGCGGAAAGCAGAGATAAATTTGAAGAAACATTAACAAAACTAGGCATACCACAGCCGGAAGGAAAAACAGCTGCCTCTGCTGAACAGGCATTGATTATTGCAGAATCAATCGGCTATCCCGTGCTGGTAAGACCCTCTTATGTTCTTGGAGGCAGAGCGATGGAAATTGTGTATCACAAAGAAGAACTGCAGCAATATATGACCAGCGCAGTGAAAGCCAGCCGGGAGCATCCTGTGTTAATCGACCGCTACCTTACAGGCAAAGAAATTGAAGTAGATGCAATATCTGACGGAGAACATGTTTTAATTCCAGGCATCATGGAACATATTGAACGGGCAGGAGTTCATTCAGGCGACTCCATTGCGGTCTATCCTCCGCAGTCCCTTTCAGATCATCAAATCCATCAGCTTGCAGACTACACGGAAAAGCTGGCTAAAGGTCTGAATATTAAAGGGCTGATCAATATCCAGTATGTGATTTCAAAAGGGGAAATCTATGTACTTGAAGTTAATCCGAGATCAAGCAGAACGGTTCCGTTTCTAAGTAAGATCACAGGCATTCCGATGGCGAATCTGGCGACTAAAGCAATCCTTGGAGCTGCACTTCCTTCGCTTGGGTATGGCACAGGTTTGGTTCAGCCGGGACCCGGAGTATTTGTAAAGGTACCGGTATTCTCCTTTGCCAAACTGAGAAGAGTCGATATTACACTCGGGCCTGAGATGAAATCAACCGGAGAGGTAATGGGAAAAGACGCTACGCTGGAAAAAGCTTTATATAAAGGGTTAGTCGCAGCTGGAATGAGTATGAAAAACCATGGTTCTGTCCTGTTGACCGTAGCAGATAAAGATAAGCAGGAAGCAGCAAATCTTGCTGGCCGTTTTCATGCACTGGGCTATAAAATTCTGGCCACAGAAGGAACCGCTGCTATTTTCGACGAGCTTAAAATTCCTTATGAAATCGTAAATAAAATTGGTCAGGGAGAAAAAACCCTTTTGGATTTCATACAAACCGGGGAGATTCAACTGGTTATAAATACTTTAACAAAAGGGAAACAGCCGGCAAGAGACGGATTCCGTATTCGAAGAGAGTCTGTGGAGAACAGCATCCCGTGCCTGACTTCTCTGGATACAGCAGAAGCCATGCTGAAAGTGTTTGAATCCATGAATTTTATCATGGATCCAATGGGTGCTCCCAAAAAAGAGATGGTGAAAGTATGATTGGCCAGGAAAATATGAAAATTGTCTCTCATCAGGAAATAGCAGCGAATATATTTGAGCTTGTTCTTGAGGGTGAGTTAACAAAAAAAATGACTTCTCCAGGACAGTTTGTCCATCTTAAGGTCACGTCCGGGAACGATCCTTTATTAAGACGTCCAATAAGCATTTGTTCGATTAATCAGGAAATGAACCAATTTACTATGCTCTACAGAGTTTCCGGGAACGGCACCAAAGTTTTATCGGAACGGGCACCGGGAGCAGTTGTCCATGTGCTTGGACCGTTAGGCAACGGCTTTCCTGACGATTATCTGAAAGAAGGGGAACAAGCGCTGTTAATTGGAGGCGGAATAGGGGTTCCCCCGCTTTATGAACTGTCCAAACGACTGGTTCACAAAGGTGTTCACGTGACTCATATTCTTGGCTTTCAAACAGAAAGTGACATGTTTTACAAAAATGAGTTTGAAAAACTTGGTGAAACTCATATCGCTACTGCAGATGGAACACATGGTGTTAAGGGGTTTGTAACGGATGTGGCTGAGCAGCTGTCTATTCAGCCGGATGCTTATTTTACATGCGGACCCTCGCCTATGCTAAAAGCAGTAGAATCGAAATATGAAACGATTAACGGGTTTATTTCCATGGAGCAGCGGATGGGATGCGGAATCGGTGCCTGTCTGGCCTGTGTATGCCATGTTGCAGGGGATGAAAGCGGACTTAAGTACAAAAAAGTTTGCAGTGACGGTCCTGTATTCAAAAGCGGGGAGGTAGTAATATGAGCAGGCTTCAAGTTGAACTTCCAGGTTTAACATTGAAAAATCCGGTCATGCCCGCTTCCGGGTGCTTCGGTTTTGGAAAAGAATACAGTCAATTTTATGACCTCAGCCTTCTTGGCGCGATTATGGTAAAAGCTACGACGAGAGAAGTACGCTTTGGCAATCCGACCCCTAGGGTAGCAGAGACATCCTCTGGGATGTTAAACGCGATCGGATTGCAAAACCCCGGTCTTGACCATGTTTTACAGCATGAATTAAAATGGCTCGAACAATATGATGTACCTGTGATCGCAAACGTAGCCGGATCAACAATTGAAGATTATGAGCAAGTGGCAGAAGCCATCTCAAAAGCTCCGAATGTTCATGCTCTTGAAATCAATATCTCATGTCCGAATGTTAAAGAAGGCGGGATTGCATTTGGAACACATCCAGACACAGCAAGAGAACTGACAGAAAAGGTAAAGAGGGTTTCCTCTGTCCCGGTTTATATAAAACTATCTCCAAACGTCAGCAGCATTACAGAAATGGCATATGCAGTGGAAGAAGGCGGCGCCGATGGACTTTCCATGATTAATACACTCCTTGGAATGAGACTCGACAGCCGCACCGGAAAACCCGTGATTGCAAATAAAACCGGGGGACTTTCCGGACCTGCTATAAAACCAGTTGCCCTTAGAATGGTTTATGAAGTAAGTCAGAAAACAACTCTTCCAATCATAGCAATGGGGGGAGTTTCAGATGAAATGGATGTCATAGATTTTATATCTGCAGGAGCTAGTGCTGTAGCTGTAGGCACTGCGAACTTTGTGGATCCTCTTGTCTGCCCGGAAATCATTAAGAATCTCAATAACATTCTTGAGGAATGGGAGATTGAACATATCCACGATTTAAGAGGAAGGAGCTGGAAGGATATTGGAGAAGCAGCCTATCATCGCTCTTGATTTTCCTGGAATGGGGGAAGTTGATCAGTTTTTATCCTTATTTAATGAACCTTTATACGTAAAAGTGGGCATGGAGCTTTATTTACAAAATGGGCCTGCAGTCTTTGATTTACTAAATAAAAGAAATCATAAAATTTTTCTTGATTTAAAGCTTTACGATATACCAACAACTGTAAGAAAAGCAATGCAGGGCCTTTCATCACTAGGGATCGACATGATCAATGTACACGCTGCCGGCGGAAGAAAAATGATGGAAGAGGCGCTTGAAGGATTAACGGCTGGATCCTCACATGGGAATCGCCCAAAGCTGATTGCCGTTACGCAGCTTACCTCCGCTTCCCCTCAAATGGTTGAGAACGAGCAAAAAAGTGCGCTGACGCTCGAAGAATCTGTCCTGCACTATGCTGATCTTGCCCGAATCAGCGGATTGGATGGAGTAGTATGTTCTGCTCAAGAGGCAGGTTTGATTAAAGCAAAAACAGGAAGCCAATTCTTAAGAGTTACGCCAGGGATCCGGATGCAGGGTGACCACGCACATGATCAGGTAAGAACCGCCACTCCAAAAACAGCGTTTGAAAAAGGTTCAAGTGCCATCGTTGTAGGACGCTCGATTACCCAAAGCAGCGATCCGGTACGGGCGTATTATTCAGTTAAAAATGAATGGGAGGGAGCTTTCTATGAAAAATCAAATAGCTGAAAGTCTGCTTAGGATTGAAGCTGTATTCTTAAGACCTGAAAAACCTTTCACATGGTCATCTGGAATTCAGTCGCCTATTTACTGCGATAACCGGCTGACAATGTCATACCCTTCAGTCCGAAAAGAGATCGCCAGCGGATTGGCGGAGCTGATTAAAAATCATTATGCAGAAGCAGAAGTCATAGCAGGAACAGCAACAGCAGGAATACCGCATGCCGCATGGGTCAGTGATTTGCTCGATCTTCCGATGTGCTATGTCCGCTCCTCTGCCAAAAAACATGGAAAAGGCAATCAGATAGAAGGGCTTGTCACCAAAGGGCAGAAAGTTGTCATCATTGAGGATTTAATATCAACTGGCGGAAGCAGTCTGGAAGCAGCACTCGCATTACAGGAGGCTGGATGTGAGGTGCTTGGGGTTGCATCCATTTTTACATACGGTCTTTCAAAAGGAAAACATGCGTTTAAAGAGGCGGGTATCCGACAGCAATCATTGACGGACTATGAAACGCTGATAAAAAAAGCAGCAGAACTCGGATATGTAAAAAAAGAGGATCTTGAGTATTTAACTGCATGGCAGTCAACTGTTTAATAATATATCATGAGTGGAAGCAGGGGCTCCTGCAGAAATGACAGATGCTCAAGCCTTTCACGGGCAGGGCCTGAAAGCCTGATCCCCATCTCGGCCATGTGCCAATAAAGTACAGTGAACCGATTAAAGAGCATGAGACACTTTTGTCCCATGCTTTTTTAAAATAATTATGTTTTGGTTTTTACTGAATCAATTTTTCTTTAACTTCAAGATCAGTTCTTCTGTAGGGGTGACAAAAACGGTCTCCTGATGATCATAGATCACATAACCTGGTTTTGCACCGCTTGGCTTTTTTACATGCCTGATTTTCGTAAAGTCCACCGGCACGGAGCTTGAGGATCTTGCTTTACTGAAATAAGCTGCGATGCTTGCTGCTTCAATGATGGATTCTTTCGATGGATTGGGATCTTTAATGACTACGTGGGACCCTGGTATATCTTTTGTATGAAACCAAACATCATCCCTTGCTGCGGCACGATTTGTTAAAAAGTCATTTTGTTTATTATTTTTCCCGACAAGGATGAGTAATCCTTCAGAGGAAGAATATTCTTCGAGCTTTGGTTTAGCCGGTTTTGTTTTCTTCTTTTTATGTTTGGCTTTTAAGTAGCCTTCTTCACTTAATTCCTCGCGGATTTCTTCAATATCAGACGTTGAAGCAGCTTCAAGCTGCTGAAGCAGTTGATCAAAGTAATGAACTTCCTGCTCTGCTTTATTAATTTGCTCTTCTACAATAATTAAAGCATTTTTCGCTTTTTGATATTTGGTAAAAAAACGTTGTGCATTTTCTGAAGGCGTTTTTCTAGGGTCAAGAGGAATCACAATTTCTTCGTTATTTTCACTGTAATAGTTTTGTACAGTGATTTCTTTCATTCCTTTTTTCACAGCAAAAAGATTGGCGGTTAAAAGTTCTCCCTGCAATTGAAACTGATCGCCTTTTGAAGCCTGTTGAAGCGTTTTTTCAAGCTTTTTGATCTTAGCAGTGTTTTTGTCTTTTTCATTACGGATAAACCGTTCCAGATCGTGGCCCTGTTGTTTGACCCGGTCACGTTCTGCTTTGCCGAAGTAATACCGGTCAAGCATTTCACTTAAGGATTGAAAAGAAGTTTTCTTCGCTTCAGGGTATTGTTGAAGTGGAAAAAGATAGTAAAAATCCTTATCTTTATTTTGCATGAAGGACGGTTCATACAGATGATTTTGAAGTTTATTTATTAAATCAGCAAAAGCATCCCATATGGCTTCTTTTGTTGAAAGGCCGGCACGCGCGACTACTTCTTTTGCAAACAGCGGTGACAGTCCTGCAAAGATCCGGACGAGCTGCCCATCCAGCTTTCCTGCGTTCCAGTCAATGCTTTTGATTAACTGATCTTTGTCTGCTTTAAATGGGTCAAGTTTGTCCTGCTCAGGCGGCCACTCAAAGGGAGAGCCCGGCATAATGGTTCTTACCCGGTTTACTGCAGGGGAAAGATGCTTAATGCTGTCAAGAATCATAGAGCGTTCTTTATCCACGAGTGTAATGTTTGAATGTCTGCCCATAATTTCAATGACCAGCTGCTTATAAGAGATGTCTCCGATCTCATTTCGTCCTTTTACTTCAAGAACAAGAATTCGCTCCATATCTTTTTGATAAATGGATTCGATAATCGCTCCTTCAAGATGCTTTCTTAAAAGCATGCAAAACATAGGAGGTTCACTTGGGTTATCGCTTTGTTCTTTCGTTAATTGAACTCTTGAGTAGGTTGGATGTGCTGAAATAAGCAGTTTATGGTTTTTTCCTTGTGCACGTATCACGAATAGTAGTTCATTTTTAAACGGCTGGTGAATTTTGCTTATTCGCCCTCCGCTGATCGTTTCCTTTAATTCATTTGTCATAGCTCTAGTAAATAGTCCGTCAAATGACATTGTGTTCCCTCATTTCAAAGCATTCTTTTTTCATCTTATCATTTTTTTACGTTTCACGTGTAAAATGTGCTATAATGGGCTGATGAATGGACGATCACTCGATAAAATACACAGAATGAAGGTGAGATCGACCTATGGTAGTCAGTATGACCGGATTTGGCACCGGAACAGCTAAGGTTAACGATCTCAGCGTGACGGTAGAAATTAAATCTGTCAATCATCGATATTTAGAATGCGCGATCCGTGTGCCTAGAGAGCACGTATACCTTGAAGAATATGCCAAGCGTTTAATTGGTCAAACGATTAACAGGGGAAAAGTGGATGTATTTATCTCTCTTGCAGGTTCGGGTGCTGCGGACCGGTCATTGTCCATTGACTGGGATCTGGCAGATGCTTATTTTAAGTATGCAAATCAGCTTAAAGACCGGTATAATCTTAGACAGGAAGTACCGATCTCTTATTTTCTTGAAAATCCTGATCTTGTATCAATAAAAGAAGCACATATAAACCGTGATGAAGTTGAGCCGGTTGTCGAAACAGCTTTAAAACAGGCTCTTGATTCTTTGCAATCTATGAGAACTGCTGAAGGAAAAGAACTTGAAAAAGACATTCTTCATCATTTGCATTCTTTTAAATTGTGTACGGATAAAGCTGCAGGCCTCAATCCGGCTATAGTATCCAAATACCACACCAGACTCGAAAAAAGAATAAAAGAGTTTGCAGATGGACAGATTGATGAAAACAGGCTGCTGACAGAAGTGGCTGTTTTTGCAGAAAAAACAGATGTTACAGAAGAATTTGTCCGGCTTACCAGTCATCTGAATCAATTTCAAAATGCACTGTCTTTCGACGGAGCCGTTGGAAGAAAACTTGATTTTCTCACCCAGGAAATGAACAGGGAAGTTAATACAATTGGTTCTAAGGCAAATGACGCGGCATTAGTTTCCCTCGTTGTGGAAATGAAATCTTCACTTGAAAAAATTAGAGAGCAAATACAGAATATCGAATAAACTGATTGGTACGCAAAAGGGGAGTCACAATGTCTATAAAGTTAATTAATATCGGGTTTGGGAATATTGTATCCGCAAACAGGATCATTACAATTATTTCTCCGGAATCGGCTCCTGTTAAGCGCCTGGTTCAGGATGCAAGAGAGCGTGGAACATTAATAGATGCTACATATGGAAGAAGAACAAGAGCAGTTATGATTATGGACAGTGATCATGTGATTTTAGTAGCAGTTCAGCCGGAAACTGTTGCCTCACGTTTTACTGATAAAGATGACGGTCAGGAAGAAGGGTAATGATAATGAATGAAAAAGGATTGCTGATCGTGCTGTCAGGTCCATCTGGTGTAGGAAAAGGGACCGTCAGAAAAGAGTTGTTTTCTGACCCGAAAACGACGTATGAATATTCCATTTCCATGACCACCCGTCTTCCCAGGGAAGGCGAAGTGAATGGGACGGACTATTTTTTTAAAACCAGAAGCGAGTTTGAAGCACTGATTGAGCAAGATAAATTGCTGGAGTTTGCTGAATATGTGGGGAATTATTATGGCACGCCAGTTGATTATGTGAGAGAAACTATCAATAAAGGCAGAGATGTCTTTTTGGAGATAGAAGTGCAGGGCGCACGTCAAATCAGAGAAAAGTTTCCGGAAGGACTTTTTATTTTTCTTGCTCCTCCTAGTTTGTCCGAACTTCAAAGCAGACTCGTTCACCGGGGCACAGAAAGCAGCGATATCATTGCAAGCCGGGTGGAAAAAGCAAGAAAAGAACTTGAAATGATGAATTTGTATGACTATGTTGTTGAAAATGACCATGTTGAATTGGCGTGTGAACGAATTCATGCAATTGTTCTTGCTGAACATCTGCGGCGGGATCGAGTAGAAGCACGCTATAAAAAAATGCTGGAGGTTGAATAATATGTTATATCCATCGTCTGATTCTCTTAGAAAAAATATTGATTCAAAGTATTCTCTTGTAAGTGTGGCAGCAAAACGTGCCAGAAATATGCAGGAGAAAGGGGATAAGGGAACCCTTGCCTCTTATCATTCCATTAAATTTGTCGGGCAGGCGCTTGAAGAGATAGCGGCAGGGCATCTGCTGATGAAGCAGCCTGTTGCAGGGATTGAATATGAAGATGAAAAATAACAGCCTCCGGGTTGTTATTTTTTCTTTTTTTACAGCTATTTTCAACAGAGGAGCAAATGATCAGTAAGTATTTAAGTGAAAAATAGGCGAACTTCCTTCATAATAAAAAGTAATGATTGATGATCAAGGGAGATGTGATCCATGAAAAAAAATATCCTGCTCTGTGTAACCGGAGGAATTGCAGTTTATAAGGCAGTTGCGCTGACGAGCAAATTAAGTCAGTCGGATTTCAATGTAAAAATAATCCTGACGAAAAGTGCAATGGAATTCGTGACCCCTCTGACATTTCAGGTTATGTCACGCAATGATGTCTACTATGATACATTTGACGAAAAAGATTCAAAAAAAATAGCTCATATTGATTTGGCGGATTGGGCAGATTTAATTGTAATCGCACCAGCTACTGCAAATGCAATAGGGAAACTCGCCAACGGAATTGCTGATGATATGGTTTCAACTACCCTATTGGCAGCAACGGCTCCAGTGTGGATAGCTCCAGCCATGAATGTTCATATGTACGACCATCCGGCTGTGAAAAATAATATTGCCACCCTTTATTCCTATGGATACCGGTTCATTGAACCGTCTGAGGGCTTTTTAGCATGCGGCTACGTCGGAAAAGGCAGACTTGAAGAACCGGAAAAAATCGTTGAATTAATTAGAAAAAAATTCCAGCACGATAAAGGAAGTTTGTCAGGGAAGCATGTATTAATTACAGCAGGACCAACAAGGGAACATGTTGATCCTGTCCGTTTTTTTACCAACCATTCAACGGGTAAAATGGGATACGCGATCGCCCAAACAGCTGTTGAGCTTGGGGCAAAAGTGACTCTTATCTCAGGACCGGTGGCCTTGAAAGAACCTGAAGGAGCAGAAGTGATCTCAATAGAAACCGCTGAAGAGATGAAACAGGCAGTCATGGAGCACTTTTCATCTGCAGATATCGTGATTAAAAGTGCAGCGGTGGCAGATTACCGGCCGGCTATGCGATATGATGAAAAAATGAAAAAATCAGAGGGGCCGATGTCTCTGGATTTTGAACGAACAGAAGATATTCTAAAATTATTAGGTCAGCAAAAAAAACATCAAATTCTGGTAGGATTCGCTGCAGAAACAGACCATGTTGAGTATAATGCAAAGAAAAAACTGCAATCTAAAAATGCAGATATTATTGTAGCGAATAATATTAAACAAGAGGGCGCAGGCTTTAGCGGTGATACAAATATCGTGACCCTTTATTTTAAAAATGGAGAAAAGAAAGAACTCCCCCTTCTGTCAAAGCACCAGGTTGCTGAAAAACTTTTCGTTGAAATCGGCCTGATGAATACACCGTCTAAAAGGATTGATACTGAATGATTGCCTCGGTCATTGTAGATGTACCCGCAAAACAGACGGACCGGCCATTTGATTACAAAGTGCCTGATCACCTGCAGGGAATAATAAAAACAGGCATGAGGGTGGTTGTTCCGTTCGGCCCTAGGAAAATACAGGGGTTTGTGATTGATTTTCAAGAGAAGTCTTCTTTTAGCAATTTAAAAGAAATTGAAGAAGTACTGGATATTGTGCCGGTTTTGAATGATGAATTAATGTCACTATCTTATTGGCTTTCAGAAGAGACCTTATGCTTTCGGATATCCGCTATGCAGGTCATGCTTCCAGCTGCTATGAAAGCAAAGTATGAAAAAATTTTTCAACCTCTAGCAAACAAAGAAGCTCTTCCGGAGGCGGTGTCTTCTTTATTAAATAGAGAGGGCTGTCTGCCATGGAAAGACGCTGTTGCAAATGGACTGCTTAAAATCCTTCAGGAACTGGTAGCTGACGGTAAAATGGATTTACGGTATAAAGTGAAAAGTAAAACCAACTTTAAAAAAATTCGCGTAATTTCCCTTGCTAAATCGAAGGAAGAAAGCGAACAATTACTGGAATCACTTTCAACTTCAGCCCAAAAGCAAAAAAATGTGTTGAGTTATCTATTAGCCAGTCAGGAAAATGTTAAAAGTGTTACTGAAGCTAAAGCCGAAGCAAAGGTGTCTGATTCAACCATTAAAACGATGCTGAACAAGGGGTATCTTACTGAATCTTATCAGGAAGTGTATCGTGATCCTTTTGAGCACCGGTCATTTGAACGTTCTGTTTCCTTTCAGTTAACCGATCAGCAAAGTGCGTCTATTAAACCAATTTTAGAATCTGTAGAGCAGTACAGCCATGATACTTTTTTATTACATGGCGTCACTGGCAGCGGGAAAACTGAAATTTATCTTCAGACGATAGAAAAAGTGCTCAGTCAAAAGCGGCAGGCGATTATGCTTGTGCCTGAGATTTCTCTGACACCTCAGATGGTGGAACGATTTAAAGGGAGATTCGGTGAACAGGTAGCTGTGATGCACAGCGGTTTATCGGTTGGAGAAAAGTATGATGAATGGCGAAAGATTCACCGAAAAGAAGTCAACGTGGTTGTTGGAGCGAGGTCGGCTGTGTTTGCCCCTTTTGAAAAACTTGGCGTTATCATAATTGATGAAGAGCATGAATCAAGTTATAAGCAGGAGGACGCCCCTCGATATCATGCAAGGGATGTGGCAATTGAAAGAGCGAAGCGTCATGACTGCCCTGTTATTTTGGGCAGTGCTACACCTTCGCTCGAAAGCTTTGCGAGAGCACAGAAGGGAAATTACAAGCTGCTGACATTGTCTAAACGAATGAATAACCAGGCAATGCCCAGAGTCTCTATAATCGATATGAGAGAAGAGTTAAGAGAAGGAAATCGTTCCATGTTTTCCCGTGAGTTATTGGAACAGCTGCAGAAACGCCTGGAGAAAAAGGAACAAACCGTTTTATTTTTAAACCGGCGGGGCCACTCTTCTTTTATCATGTGCAGAGACTGCGGATATGTCATGCAATGCCCCCATTGTGAAGTATCGATGACTTATCACCGGAATTCTGAAAAAATGAAATGTCATTATTGCGGAGAAGAGGCGCATGTTCCCTCTACTTGTCCGGAATGTCAAAGTGAACATATCCGGTATTTTGGAACAGGCACTCAAAAAGTCGAAGAAGAATTAACTAAATTAGTCCCCCATGCAAGAGTCATCCGGATGGACGTCGATACGACTACACGCAAAGGCTCGCATGAAAAGCTCCTGACTGCTTTTGGTGAAGGTCAGGCGGACATTCTGCTTGGCACCCAGATGATTGCTAAAGGTCTTGATTTTCCAAATATTACGCTCGTAGGTGTTCTCAGTGCAGATACCATGCTTCATTTGCCTGATTTTCGTTCTGCAGAAAAAACCTTTCAGCTTCTAACTCAAGTGAGCGGACGTGCAGGCAGACATGAAAAAGAAGGAGAGGTCGTCATCCAAACCTACACGCCTGAGCATTTTTCCATCGATTTGGCAAAAACACAGCAATTTGAGCTGTTTTATAACCAGGAAATGACGATGAGAAAATTAGGTCAATACCCCCCTTTTTATTTTATGGCGCTTATTACAATCAGTCACGAAAATGTGTTAAAAGTCGTTTCCGTAAGTGAAGAAATCAGCCAGCTATTAAAGCAAAAATTATCATCTCAGGCCGTTATTTTGGGACCCGTTGCTTCACCAATCGCCAGAATACAAAATAGATATCGTTATCAATGTTTGATAAAATACAAAAAAGAAGAAGGCTTAAAACCATTACTGAAAGCGATTTTAAATGATTATCAATCGGCTAAAAAAGATTCTGTAATGATTCATATAGATGTGCAGCCATACATCATGATGTGAGGAAAGTCGTCAAGGAGGATATTGATTTGTCAATTTTAGATATAGTTAAGCATCCGGATAATCGTCTGGAGAAGGAATGCGAAACGGTTACCGAATTTACAGAGGATCTTTATCTGCTGCTGGATAATCTTTATGAAACGATGATTCACAGCGATGGAGTTGGTATAGCTGCTCCGCAGGTGGGAGTATGCAAAAAAGCTGCCATCGTGGATCTTGATGACGATGAAGGAACGCTTGAAATGATTAATCCAGTAATCACACATACTACCGGCAGTGATATTGACGTGGAAGGCTGCCTTAGCTTTCCTGGCCTATACGGTGAAGTGGAACGGGCGGATAAAATTAACTTAAAAGCGCAGAACCGACAGGGAGAATGGTATGAGCTTGAAGCAGAAGGCTATATGGCAAGAGCCATTCAGCATGAAGTAGATCATTTATACGGAGTTCTGTTTACTTCAAAAGTCATCCGTTACATCAGCGAGGAAGAAATGGAAGGGTGGGAAGAAGAATGATGAAAGTGATCTTTATGGGTACTCCCGATTTTTCAGTTCCCATTCTTGAGCAGCTAATCGAAGATAAAATGGATGTTATTGCAGTGGTCACACAGCCGGATCGCCCTTCAGGCAGAAAAAAAATACTGACACCGCCGCCTGTAAAGGTGGAAGCATTAAGCCGGAATATACCGGTCATTCAGCCGGAAAAATTGAAGGGATCTGAAGAACTTCAAAGGATTATATCGTTAGAGCCTGATATTATTGTAACGGCTGCATTCGGCCAGCTGCTGCCGCCTGAATTACTTACAGCCCCTAAGCTTGGCTGTATAAACGTACATGCATCTCTCCTGCCTGAGCTGAGGGGTGGAGCACCGATTCACCATGCAATCATGCAGGGAAAAAAAGAAACGGGTATTACGATCATGTATATGGCAGAAAAACTTGATGCCGGTGACATCATCAGCCAGGTAAAAGTGGAAATAACAGAGCAGGATGACGTAGCTACATTGCATGATAAGTTAAGCAAAGCAGGTGCAGACCTGCTTTCCCGGACACTTCCGTTGATCGCTGAGCAATCTGCTGAGCGGATAGAACAAAATCACGAGGAAGCGACTTTTGCATGGAATATTAAACGGGAAGAAGAACAGATTGACTGGAGCCGTTCTCAAACAGAAATTTATAACCAAATTCGCGGTCTGTACCCATGGCCTGTAGCTTATACTCTCTACCGGGATAAAACCATGAAAATTTTGAAGGCTGAAAAAATAGAAATAAAACATGATGAAGACCCAGGTGTTATACTGGATAAGACATCCAATGGCCCAATTATTTCCACCGGTGATGGTGCAGCTTTATTAATTACTGAGCTTCAGCCTTTTGGAAAAAAGAAAATGAGGGCTGCAGACTTTTTAAGAGGTGCAGGGTCTGACATGGAAATAGGGGAAAGAGTGGGAAAACAAAATGAGTAACACAACAGCGAGAGAAGCGGCACTGGAAATATTAGAACAAATTGATAAAAATCAATCCTACAGCAACTTGCTGCTCAATCATGCCATTAAGAAGTTTTCTATTAAAGGCCCGGATACAGGTCTTTTAACAGAACTGACATACGGAACCCTTCA
Organism: Jeotgalibacillus sp. ET6; assembly: GCF_029667115.1. Classification (GTDB taxonomy): domain Bacteria; phylum Bacillota; class Bacilli; order Bacillales; family Jeotgalibacillaceae; genus Jeotgalibacillus. The sequence continues at coordinate 141,011 of NZ_JARUIU010000001.1, forward strand.
GCGTAAACTGACACTGGATTATTTCCTGGCGCCTTTTGTTAAAAAAAAGATTGAAAACTGGGTAAGAAATTTACTGCGCTTGAGCTTATATCAAATGCTTTATTTAGACCGGGTGCCTGAAAGAGCAGCCATTCATGAGGCAGTGGAGATTGCAAAAAAAAGAGGTCATAAGGGAGTTGCCGGACTGGTAAACGGCATACTCAGATCGATTCAGCGGGAAGGCGCGCCTTCTCTGAACAAGATCAAGGATCCGATCGAGCGTCTGTCAATTGAAACAAGTCACCCATACTGGCTTGCAGCGCGCTGGCACAAACAATATGGAATGGAAAAAACAAAAGCCATGTGTGAAAAGAATCTGCTTGCACCTGTTCAAACTGCACGTGTCAATACATTAAAAACCACGAGGGAATCCATATTAGAGCAGTTAAATGAAGAAGGAATTGAAGCACAGGCAAGCAGCATCATTCCGGAAGGGATCTCAATCACGAGGGGAAATATTGCTCATACAAACGCCTATAAATCCGGTATGCTGACCATTCAGGATGAAAGCTCCATGCTTGTTGCTTATGCTTTAAATCCTCAGCCAGGTGAAACAATCCTTGATATGTGTGCAGCACCGGGGGGCAAAACAACTCATCTTGCTCAGAAAATGAAAAATGAAGGACAGATTATTGCGATGGATCTCCATCCTCATAAAATTAAGCTGATAGATGACAACGCCAACCGTTTGGGGATTGAGTGTATTGAAGGCGCTGCCCTTGATGCCCGGGAGGCTGGAAGAAAATTTAAGCCGGGTTCGTTTGACCGCGTGTTAGTTGATGCACCCTGCAGCGGCTTGGGAGTAGTAAGAAGAAAACCGGATATTAAATATGCTAAATCTGAAAAAGACCTTGAAGGATTAACCGTTGTACAGAAATCTTTACTAGCAGCTGCAGTTGATATGGTAAAACCGGGCGGAAGACTTGTTTACAGTACCTGTACAGTCGATCATGCTGAAAATAGTGACATGGTTGCACATTTTCTAGGTGAACATCCTGAAATGGAGCTGACTGCAATGGAGAATCTTCCGGATCACGTAAAGCCGTTGATACAAGATGATATTCTGCAGGTTTTCCCTCAGGATTTTAATGGTGACGGCTTTTTCATTGCCTGTTTTGAAAAGAAAAGGCAGTAAATCGAAGCTGCCTCGAACCACCGGCTGATATATTAGAGCAATAATCCGTTAGAAGCTGTATTCCACCGCCCAAATTTTATTAGAAGTCAGGTAAGGTGTGTAATCCAGCTGTTCTCAGTGTGGAGAAGTACAGCTTAATTTGCAAGACTACAAATGAGGTGACAAAACGTGCAGTCTGCTTTCATTAGCGATCAAGGAAAAGTACGTCGTTTAAATGAAGATGCGGGGGGTATTTATTTACACCCGCAAGGACATTTGCTGGCCGTCGTAGCAGATGGCATGGGAGGACACAGAGCAGGAGACGTTGCCAGTAAAATGGCAGTTAATAAAATTCATGAACTATGGATGGACAGTCCTGCCATTATAAAGCCCGTAGATGCTGAAAGATGGCTTCAGTCAAGTATTGAAAACATAAATGAAAATTTACATCTTTATGCAAAGGCCAATAAAGATTGTGAAGGAATGGGAACTACAATTGTAGCTGCAATTTGTACCGATGAATTTGTCACAATTGGAAATGTAGGAGACAGCAGAGGGTACATAATTTCACAAGCAAGAAAAATACGTCAGGTAACAGAAGATCATTCCTTCGTGAATGCGCTTGTTCAATCAGGTGAAATTACAAAACAGGATGCAGAGCATCACCCGAGAAAAAATTTGCTTTTAAAATCACTGGGGTCAGACGGTCTTGTAAAGCCGAGTATATCCACCATCACAATTGATGATGGAAATATTATTTTATTATGCTCGGATGGATTATCGAATAAGCTCGATGAAATTATATTAGCTGATACGATTACTCAGGCAATTTCACTTAATGAGCGCGCTTCAAAAATGGTTGATATTGCCAATGATAACGGCGGTGAAGATAATATCACCATCGCTGCAGTTGAGTACATTGTCTCCGAAGAAAGCGAGGACAAAAAATGATGATCGGAAAAAGATTAAACGGTCGTTATAAAATTCTTCGATCCATCGGCGGCGGCGGAATGGCAAACGTATTTCTCGCACATGACATGATTTTGGATAGAGATGTGGCAGTAAAAGTACTGCGGCTGGATTACGTGAATGAAAATGATTCAATGAAAAGATTTCAGCGTGAAGCGCAATCTGCCACAAGTTTAACGCACCCCAATATCGTAAGCATGTATGATGTGGGGGACGAAGATGATCAATACTATCTCGTTATGGAGTATGTAGAGGGGATGACGTTAAAAGAATATATTCAGCATCACTCACCAGTACCAATGTATGATGCGATTAAAATTATGTCTCAGCTGACTTCTGCTATTTCACATGCGCATCATAACGGCATCATTCACAGAGACATCAAACCTCAAAATATACTAGTAGATCATAATGGCGATATTAAGATCACCGACTTTGGAATTGCAATGGCTTTAAGTGCAACTTCAATTACCCAAACCAATTCCGTAATGGGGACGGTTCATTATCTATCCCCCGAACAGGCAAGAGGCGGTATTGCAACCAAAAAATCAGATATTTATTCTTTAGGGATTGTCATGTTCGAGCTGATTACGGGACGCTTGCCATTTGAAGGAGAATCTGCGGTTTCAATCGCATTAAAGCATTTGCAATCTGAAATTCCGCCTCCTTCAAAACTGACACCTAATTTGCCGCAGAGTGTGGAAAATGTCATTTTAAAATCTACGACAAAAGATTCTTTCTATCGCTATTCAACCGTGGATGAGATGCATGAGGATCTAAAATCTGTACTTGATGAAGATCGTTTTCATGAGCCCAAATTTATGGTTGAGCCGGATAATGACGCAACAAGAGCAATACCAATTATTCGCAATGAGCGGTCATTTACTGAAGCAGTAGATACTAAAGTTCATAAAGATCAAAATAAAACAAAGATCATGCCAAAAACAGAAGAGCCCCAGGTGAAACAAAAGAAAAAAAGAAAGAAATGGCCCTGGATTCTTGTCCTTGTTCTGCTGCTTCTCTCTGCAGGTACAGCAACGATGGCTGCCCTTGGTGTATTTGGCCCAGCCCGTATAGAAGTACCCAACATTGTAGGAGAACCGCTTAATGAGGGAGAAGAGATTCTGGAAGAAGCAGGGCTTCTGCTCGGTGAAATTGAGTACCAATCAAGCGAAGATGTACCGGAAGATGTCATTATCAGAACTTCTCCAAAGGCGACCAGATCGGTTGATGAGGGTGAAGAAATTAATGTCGTAGTAAGCAGCGGAAAGTCCGAAGTCGAAATGGATGATTACACAGGTAGAATCTATGAGGATATTCAAGATTTAATTGAGGAAATGGGTTTTGAAGAAGTTACTATAGAAGAACAATATGATGCTTCGTCCGAAGGTACAATAATTGACCAGACTCCTGGAAAAGGGAATGAAATAATTCCTAGTGAAACCGAGCTGCAGTTGACAATCAGTTTGGGGGAAGAGACTGCAGTAGTAGAAAATTTAATCGGGAAATCACCTCAGGAAATAGAGGATTTTGAATCTCGAACCGGATTGGTTGTAAACACCACCAGAGAAGAATATTCCTCTGAACAGGCAGAAGGATCGGTACTATCACAGGACCCATCGGAGGGAACCTCTCTTGCAGTCGGCAGTTCAATTAATGTTGTGATCTCACTCGGAGTGGAGCCCCTGCCGCCAAAAGAGATATTTGTGCCGTTGACTATTGAATATAAAGAACCAGAAGAACCTGAAGAACCTGAGGAACCAGAAGAATCTGATCCGGGAGAAGGAGAAGATCCTCCAGAAGTTCCGGGTGACCCAAAACCGCAGACGATCAGAATATTCGTAAAAGACTCAAACCGGACGATGGATGAACCTATCGAAGAATTTACCATTACTGAGACAGTCGAAAGAAGTCTTGAATTATTAATTGGGCCTGGAGAGACGGGAGCCTACCGAGTTGAACGGGATGGCGAAACCATCATAGAAAAAGAAATACCATACGATTCAAACAACTAAATCGTATAAGGAGAGATCGAATGCCGGATGGAAAAATTATGAAAGCTCTTAGCGGCTTTTATTATGTAAAAGATGAGGACAGAGTGGTTCAATGCCGCGGCAGGGGGGTCTTCCGCAAGCAAAAGATCACACCATTAGTTGGAGATTATGTGACATATCAGGCGGAAAATGATCAGGAAGGCTACGTAACAGAAATAGAAAAAAGAAAAAATGAACTTGTTCGTCCTCCCATTGCCAACGTAGATCAGGCCGTTCTGGTTTTTTCTGCTATAGAACCCAGCTTCAGTACGTCATTGCTGGACCGCTTTTTAGTACTGGTTGAAAGTCACCAGATCACGCCGATCATCTGTATATCAAAAATGGATCTTTTATCCAGCGATCAAACGAAAGAAATCGAGCAGTATGCAAAGGAATATGAAAATATCGGTTATATTGTATTGCGCTCATCTGCAAAATGGGAAGATGGTCTCGATACCCTCATTCCTTATCTTGAAGATAAAATATCTGTATTTGCTGGACAATCCGGCGTAGGAAAATCATCCATTTTAAATGCGTTGAGACCTGATCTTGATATAAAAACGGATCAGATTTCTTCTTCCCTTGGGAGAGGCAAGCATACAACCCGGCATGTAGAGCTTCTATCTATCGGAACAGGACTGGTTGCAGACACACCCGGATTCAGTGCACTCGAGTTTAGTGAACTTGAACTTGAGGAACTGCCTTTTTGCTTCCCTGAAATGGTCCATTATGGAGAACAGTGCAAATTCAGAGGGTGTCTTCATATGAATGAACCAAAATGTGCGGTGAAATCTGCAGTAGAGGAAAAGAATATTCCGGAGTACCGCTATCACCATTATCAGCAATTTTATGAGGAAATTAAATCAAGAAAGCCGAGGTATTAACATGGTCAAAATTGCTCCATCTATTTTATCAGCTGATTTTTCGAAGCTGGGAGAAGAAATAAAGGAAGTTGAGAATGGAGGAGCAGACTGGATTCATATCGATGTCATGGATGGCCAGTTTGTTCCGAATATTACGATGGGGTCTTTGGTAGTGAATGCCATTCGCCCGGTCACTTCCCTGATTTTAGATGTTCATTTGATGGTGGTCCAGCCTGAAAATTATATTGAACAATTTGCAAATGCAGGAGCAGATTACATCTCTGTTCATGCAGAAGCTACACATCATTTGCACAGAGCCATTCAGCTCATCCGTGGAAAAGGGGTAAAAGCAGGAGCAGTTATAAACCCGCATACACCCATTCATGCCATTAAGCATGTTTTAGGCGACCTTGATCTTGTTCTTGTTATGACGGTGAATCCCGGCTTTGGAGGACAGGCCTTTATTCCGTCAGCGCTTGAAAAGGTAAGGGAACTGGCACAGCTGAAAAAAGAAGAAGGCTACAGCTTTTTAATTCAAGTAGACGGCGGAGTGAACAAGGATACAATTAAAACATGTAAAGATGCAGGGGCAGAGGTAATGGTTGCAGGATCTGCAGTGTTTGGAGAAAAGGATCGCGAATTAGCCATTAAGCTGTTGAAAAAAGCTTCTAAGGAGTAAATGAATGACCTCACTTCAAAATGAAGTGAGGTCATTCATTTAATGCAGGTACAACCACGAATATAGCGTGAAATCAGATCATATAGATGGAAGGTGAGAACATGATTTATCTTGTTGGCGGGGGTCCGATCGATCATCAGTGGCTAGTCAGCCTGAAGCAAGAGGAAGCCAGATGGATTGGAGTAGATCGTGGAACTGACAAGCTGATAAAAGCAGGTGCTTCAGTAGAAAGAGCGTTTGGAGATTTTGACTCTGTATCAAAGGAGGAGTATGAACGGATTGTTTCATTTGTCCCAACAATTGAAACAGCAGAACCAGAAAAAAATGAGACTGATTTAGAAATGGCTTTAAAATGGGCTCTACAGCAATCGCAGCCCATTCGCTTGATAGGTGTTACCGGAGGGAGACTGGACCATTTTATGGGAAACCTTCAGCTGCTTGTCTCTCACCCGGTGTTAAAACATTCGCATCCTGTTGAGATTCTGGACGAGCAGAATCGGATCGCGGTTTATGAGAAGGGTGAATATGAAATTAGGAACGATACGGCATACCGCTATCTTTCATTCATACCCATTACACAGGAAGTAGAAAAACTCACGTTAACAAGAGTTAAGTACCCTTTGACCGATCACAATGTAAAAATGGGGACGACCCTGACAATCAGCAATGAATTTATTGCACCATCCGCGTCTATTTCGTTTCAATCCGGCATACTTATGATGATAAGAAGCAAGGACAACACTTGATGCATCATCGGAATGGAGGAGATCCACTTGCGATTTTACAGCATAAAATTACCCAGAGTGCTTGGTGGAATTGTAAAAGCAATGCTCGGAGCTTTTAAAAAGCAGGTTTAAACAAATAAGAAGGGGAGCTGACTAGTCAGCTCCCCTTCTTATTATGTTAATTTCAATATTATACGCGCTCTACTTTACCAGATTTCAATGCTCGTGCAGAAACCCATACGCGCTTAGGCTTACCGTCAACAAGAATACGAACTTTTTGAAGGTTAGCGCCCCATGTACGCTTGTTAGCGTTCATAGCGTGGGAGCGAGCGTTGCCTGAACGAGTCTTACGACCAGTAACAACACACTGTTTCGCCATTTAATTCCCCTCCTCACAAATGAAGCTGAAAACATTTGTTTCAATCTTTCACTTAGTCAATCACACCTTAACTAATTTACCATACCTGTTTTCAATATGCAATAGAAATTAACACTCTATCAAGTTTTTTTCCTTTACATCAACGTTGACTGAAGCAGGAGGGAAGAAACAATGAGTCAATATTGTATAATTTTATTATGTAAACTAATTTGATATTGATCATTATCCAACCTTTTATCCGGCTCTGTCGAAGAGAAAAATCAACAGAAAACCTATAATGTCAAGCTCTTTGCCAGTTTAGCTTTTAAATAAAGAGATTGTATAGTAAAATGTCTTTAGCCAAGACAGTATCCAAAGGGGGAGCAAGATATGTCTATTGAATTAACAACAAAGTTTGGACAGATTGATATCTCAAACGAAGTCATTGCAATGGTTGCCGGTGGAGCAGCAATTGAATGCTTCGGGATAGTAGGCATGGCGTCCAAGCACCAGATCAGAGACGGTTTGACAGATATCTTGCGTCGTGAAAATTTTACTCGTGGCGTGATCGTTCGTCAGGAAAACGATAAGGTATTTATTGATATGTACATCGTAGTAAGCTATGGAACTAAAATTTCAGAAGTTGCTCACAATGTGCAATCAACTGTTAAATACACATTGGACAAAACTGTTGGCCTTTCTGTTGAGTCCGTCAATATATATGTTCAGGGAGTTCGTGTAACGAACCCGTAATGAGGAGGAAAGCTTTGTGGTTATTAATGAGTTAAATGGCAGGCAGTTTGCCAAAATGATTTTTCAGGGAGCAACGAATTTGTCCAACAATGCAGATACAGTGGATGCATTAAATGTTTTTCCTGTACCTGATGGCGACACAGGAACGAATATGAATTTATCAATGACATCAGGCTCGAAGGAAGTTCAGGCTAATGTTTCAGATCACTTGGGCAAAGTATCTTCAGCTCTTTCCAAAGGGCTGCTGATGGGCGCGCGTGGAAACTCAGGTGTAATCCTGTCGCAGCTTTTTAGAGGTTTTGGAAAAACCGTTGAAGGTAAAAAAGTGTTAAGCACGGTTGAATTTGCAGAAGCGCTGAATGATGGAGTCGGGTCTGCATATAAAGCGGTAATGAAACCGGTTGAAGGCACCATTCTCACTGTAGCAAAAGATGCAGCTAAAAAGGCAGTGCAGGTGTCTAAAAATGAAGATAATTTCGTTCTTCTTATGGAAGAGATTGTTAAAGAAGCAAAAGCATCATTGAAGCGCACGCCTGATCTTTTACCTGTTTTAAAGGAAGTTGGCGTCGTAGACAGCGGCGGTCAGGGACTCGTACATGTTTATGAAGGATTCCTGGCGGAACTAAAGGGTGAAACAATTGAGGATGCTCCTGTCACTCCTTCTATGGACGAGCTTGTAAGCGCCGAGCATCATATTGGCGTGCAGGGTTTTATGAACACAGAAGACATCGAGTTCGGATATTGTACAGAGTTTATGGTAAAGCTTGAAAAAGAAAAAACATCTCAGCATCCATTCGATGAAACACGGTTTCGAAATGAATTAAGTGAGCTGGGTGATTCACTGCTCGTTATATCAGATGATGAAATGGCTAAGGTCCATATTCATACTGAAGAACCGGGTACAGCTCTTTCATACGGTCAGCGGTACGGCAGTTTAATTAAAATGAAAATTGAAAATATGCGGGAGCAGCATACTGAACTTGTTGGATCAGATTATAGAGCTCCTCAGAAAAATGAAGTCTCTGATGAAAAAAAACCTTATGCAATTATTACGGTTTCTATGGGAGAGGGCATTGCTGAATTATTCAGGAGCATAGGTGCGACTAATGTGATTGAAGGCGGTCAGACGATGAATCCAAGCACCGAGGACATTGTCAGAGCTATTCAAGAAGCAAATGCTGAAAAAGTCATTATTCTGCCTAATAATAAAAATATTATCATGGCGGCTGAACAGGCAGCCCAAGTCGTTGAAATGGAAGCGGTAGTCGTTCCTTCCAAAACAGTTCCGCAAGGCATGTCTGCCATTTTAGCCTTTAACCCTACTGCAGAAATCAGCGACAATTTTGAAGGTATGAAAGAAGCATTGCAGCATGTGAAAACGGGTCAGGTAACGTTTGCCGTTCGTGATACATCCATCGATGGCATTACGATCCAAAAAGATGATCATATGGGGATTTCTGAAGGCAAAATTGTAGTAAGTGATAAAACCAGACTGCAATCTGCAAAAAAACTCCTTTCACATATGATTGATGAAGAGGCAGAAATTCTTACGATCCTGCATGGGGAGGATGCTTCAGAGGACGAAGTGAATGAAATTACTGCGTTTATTGAGGACGAATACCCTGAACTTGAAATTGAAATTCATAATGGAAAGCAGCCTCTCTATTCATATATATTTGCAATTGAATAATGAAATGAATTGAAATCAATTGCTTAAAGAGAGAAAATAGAAGGGTATTCAACCCTTCTATTTTCTATATAAGGGAAGAAAGTGCAAAATGACTGTGAAGGTGTGAAAATTGCATGAAGTACAAAAGTGTATTTGATATTATTGGCCCCATTATGATTGGCCCTTCATCTTCTCATACAGCAGGTGCTGCCAGAATTGGCAAAATGGCCAGAGAGCTTTTCGGCAGAGAACCGGAATGGGCAACTATTTCCTTTTACGGATCGTTTGCCAAAACATTCAGAGGTCATGGCACGGATGTAGCAATGATTGGCGGAATTATGAATTTTGAAACGGATGATGAAAGAATTATTCAAGCATTTGATCATGCAAAAGAGAAAAAAATCCGCATCAAAATACGTGAAGAAGAAGCGGTCACAGACCATCCGAACACGGCAAGGATTAGCCTGGGAGATAAAAATGGTGAAATGGAACTGGTCGGAATCTCCATCGGCGGTGGTAAAATTGAAATCATTGAATTAAATGGATTTGAATTGAAGCTTACAGGTCACCATCCTGCAATTTTAGTTGTCCATGACGACCGGTTCGGCGCAATCGCTGCTGTCTCCAACCTGCTGGCAAGCCATAAGATCAACATCGGTCACATGGATGTATCCCGGAAGGATGTTGGAAAAATGGCGTTAATGACCATTGAAGTTGATCAGAACGTAAACGAAGAGGTCATTAATGAATTAAAAAAGCTTCCAGAAGTCACACAGGTCACAAGAATCGTAAGTTAAATTCGCAATGTAAGGGTTTGATAACGCTTACAAAAAATAGAGGATGGGATAAGATGTTTCGTAATGTTGCAGAACTAGTAGAATTAGCCGAAACAAGCAACAAAAAAATATCTGATATCATGATTGAACAGGAAATGAGCGTAACAAACCGTTCAAGGGAAGAAGTTCTTGCTCAAATGGAGCGGAACTTGTCAGTTATGGAAGAAGCGGTAGAAAAAGGATTGCAAGGAGTAAAATCTCATTCGGGATTAACTGGCGGAGATGCTGTCCTGCTGCAGAAGTACATTGCAGGCGGAAAGTCGCTAAGCGGTGATCTGCTGCTAGACGCGGTAAGCAAAGCGGTAGCTACGAATGAGGTAAATGCAGCTATGGGAACGATCTGTGCCACCCCAACTGCGGGATCGGCTGGTGTGGTTCCTGGTACTTTATTTGCGGTTCAAAGAAAATTGAATCCGACCAGAGAAGAAAAAATCCGCTTTTTATTTACTTCAGGCGCGTTCGGTTTTGTGGTTGCTAATAATGCTTCTATTTCAGGAGCAGCCGGAGGGTGTCAGGCGGAAGTGGGGTCTGCTTCTGGTATGGCTGCCGCCGCAATTGTTGAAATGGCTGGCGGATCACCTGCTCAATGTGCCGAAGCAATGGCGATTACGCTGAAAAACATGCTCGGATTGGTATGTGATCCTGTTGCAGGGTTAGTCGAGGTCCCATGTGTAAAGAGAAATGCTATGGGGGCAGCCAATGCTATGGTGGCAGCAGACATGTCGCTGGCTGGAATAACAAGCCGCATCCCGTGTGATGAAGTCATTGATGCCATGTATAAAATTGGTCAGACGATGCCTGTAGCACTCAGAGAAACAGCGCAGGGCGGTCTCGCGGCTACCCCAACGGGAAGAGAACTGGAAGCGAAAATATTCGGTTTCGCTCTTAATAAAAAGGATTAAACGGTTTGAAGGAATCAGTTTTATCTCTAAACGGAGTGGGGGAAGAAACCGCTCAACAGCTTCGTGACATGGGAATTCATACAATAAATGACTTAATCAATTATCTGCCTTACCGGTATGATGACTTCAGGATGAAGGATTTAACAGAGGCAGCGCACGAAGAGAGAGTAACAGTGGAAGGCCGGGTTCATAGTGAGCCTTCCCTCCAGTTTTTCGGTAAAAAAAAATCCAGACTGACACTCAGGCTTCTAAGCGGTCCACATAGCATAAAGGTGACATTTTTTAATCAGCCTTATCTTAAGAAAAAGCTGAACGTTCAGGACATTTTGACAGTCACCGGAAAATGGGACAGACACCGGCAGATGATTACGGCTCAAACTTATAAAATCGGTCCTCAGCAGGGGGAAGAAGAGTTTTCACCTGTTTATCCGCTAAAAGGTTTGATGACAAATCGTACATTGAAAAAATTAATTCATCAGGCGCTTGCCAGGTGTGCGGATTCAATAGCTGACCCGATTCCTGAGGAATTGATAGCTAAATATAAATTGCCCGGGAGACGAGAGGCATTGGAAGGAATGCACTTTCCAACCGATACTGAAACGATGAAACAAGCAAGAAGGCGGTTTGTTTACGAGGAATTCTTTCTTTTTCAGTTAAAGATGCAGGCTTTAAGAAAGGTAGAAAGAGAGCAGTCAAAAGGCATCTCAATCGACTACATCAAAGATGATCTGACGGCTTTTATTTCAAGACTGCCCTTTCCATTAACAAATGCCCAAAAAAGAGTGCTAAAAGAAATCCTTAAAGATCTTAAATCCCCACACCGCATGAACCGTCTTCTCCAGGGAGATGTGGGGTCCGGGAAGACTGTGGTGGCTGCGATTTCCCTCCTTGCTGTTATTACAGCCGGCTATCAGGGAGCATTAATGGTCCCTACTGAAATTTTGGCAGAGCAGCACGCGGAATCATTAAATGAATTATTTCAGCCGATCGGAGTAACCGTTGCCCTCCTTACTAGTTCGGTGAAAGGAAAACGCAGGACGCTTCTTTTGGAAAAGTTGGCTGCAGGGGAAATTGATATATTAATAGGTACGCACGCCCTGATACAGGATGAGGTGGATTTTAAGCACTTAGGTCTTGTGATCACAGACGAGCAGCATCGGTTTGGAGTAAACCAGCGAAGGGTTTTGCGTGAAAAAGGAGAAAACCCTGATGTTTTATTTATGACGGCAACTCCTATTCCGAGAACGCTTGCCATTACAGTGTTTGGTGAAATGGATGTATCGATCATTGATGAGATGCCAGCTGGCAGAAAACCGATTCAAACCTATTGGGCAAAAGAAAATATGCTCGATCGTATTCTGGTTTTTATGGAAAAAGAGCTTTCTAACGGCCGGCAGGTTTATGTCATTTGTCCCCTTATAGAAGAATCTGAAAAACTGGATGTGCAAAATGCGATAGATGTTCATGTGCAGCTTGAGCAATATTTTTTTGACAGATATTCAGTAGGGCTTATGCATGGCAGACTGCATGCTGACGAAAAAGAACGGGTCATGAAAGCATTTAGTGAAAATCAATTTCATGTACTGGTTTCAACCACGGTTGTAGAAGTAGGCGTTAATGTACCTAATGCATCTTTAATGGTGATCTATGATGCGGAACGGTTTGGTTTATCGCAGCTTCATCAGTTGAGAGGCAGAGTTGGGAGAGGCAGCGATCAATCTTACTGCATCCTCCTAGCAGACCCTAAGAACGAAGTGGGAAAAGAACGGATGAAAATCATGACTGAAACTAATGATGGTTTCGTATTAAGTGAAAAGGACCTTGAATTAAGAGGTCCGGGGGATTTTTTCGGGAGAAAACAAAGCGGCCTTCCCGAATTTAAAGTAGCGGATATGGTTCACGATTACAGGGCATTGGAAATTGCGAGGGACGATGCCCACAAGCTGATTGAAAGCCGTGAATTCTGGAATGAACAGCGATTCGAACTGCTAAAAGCGATTCTCGTGGAGGATGGTATATTGAGCGGCAGTAAACTTGATTAGACAGAATGCAGTTGCATTCTGTCTGTTTTATTTATATACTCCTATTAGTACCTAGTGCTAGTAGCGGGCGGTGTTGGAATGAAGTTATCTAAAAAAGAGCGTCAGCTCACTTTACATCAGACAATCACAGATAATCCTTTTGTAACAGATGATGATCTGGCAAAACGGTTCGGCGTAAGCGTTCAGACAATCCGTCTTGACCGGATGGAATTATCAATACCTGAACTCCGGGAGCGGATAAAATCAGTAGCAGAACAAACATTTGAAGATGAGGTGCGTTCTCTGCCGATTGATGAAGTGATTGGTGAAGTGATTGATATAGAACTCGATAAAAGCGGAATCTCAATTTTTGATGTGAAAGAAGAACATGTTTTTCAGCGCAATCAGATTACAAGGGGACATCACCTTTTTGCTCAGGCCAACTCTCTTGCTGTTGCTTTAATCAATGATGAGCTTGCCCTGACAGCTAGGGCCAATCTGCTTTTCAGCAAGCCTGTACAAATGGGCGACAGGGTAGTAGCAAAAGCGAAGGTGAGCCATAGAGATATGCATAGAACCACTGTGGAAGTGATGTCTTATGTAGACAAAACGCTGGTGTTCAAAGGAGAATTTGAAATGTATCGCTCCACATCTCAATTAGGGGAGGAGAATTGAAATGAAAATAGCAGTTGATGCAATGGGCGGCGACCACGCGCCAAAAGAGGTCGTTCTCGGTGTAATGAAAGCAGTAAAAGAAAATCCTTCCATTCACATAAAATTATATGGCGACAGTGAAGCCATTAATGCACATCTGACCGATAAGCAGAATATTGAAGTTATACATACTAAAGAAAAAATATTAAGTACGGATGAGCCGGTAAGAGCAGTTCGAAGAAAAAAAGAAGCTTCAATGGTTTTAATGGCACAGGCGGTTAAAGACGGACAGGCCCAGGCATGTGTATCAGCCGGAAATACCGGGGCTTTAATGGCAGCGGGGCTTTTTGTTGTGGGCCGAATAAGCGGGATCGAAAGACCAGCTCTTGCCCCTACGCTTCCGACTATGGACGGCAGAGGATTTGTGATGCTTGATTTAGGGGCAAATGCTGATGCCAAACCTGAGCATCTGCTTCAATATGCCATGATGGGAAGCATCTATGCAGAAAAGGTCAGAGGCATTTCCAATCCAACAGTGGGGCTTTTAAATATAGGAACTGAAGAAGGAAAAGGAAACGAACTGACTAAAGCAACTTACCTCCTGCTTAAAGAATCTGGGTTGAATTTTATTGGAAATGTAGAATCCAGAGACCTGCTTAATGGAGCTGCAGATGTTGTCGTAACAGATGGGTTTACAGGCAATATGGTACTTAAAACACTGGAAGGTACTGCGCAGGCGATCTTTGGAATGTTAAAAGAAACATTCTCCTCTTCATTGAAATCCAAGCTTGCAGCTGGCCTTGTGCAAAATGATTTACGCGGGCTTAAAAGCAAAATGGATTACACTGAATATGGCGGAGCAGCTTTGTTTGGCTTGAATGCCCCGGTAATCAAAGCACACGGGTCATCAAATGAACATGCGATTTATAATGCTGTTAAGCAGGCTAACAGCATGGCTGAAGAACATGTCGGCCAGCTAATTTCTGAAGCAATAAAAACAAAGTAAAGGAGCAGGATGCATATGGCAAAAGTTGCTTACTTATTCCCTGGCCAAGGGTCACAGGCTGTTGGCATGGGACGTGAAATTGCAGATTTATATGATTCAGCAAAGAATATTTATATGAAAGCAGATGAACAATTGAATGAGAGCCTGTCAGGTTTAATGTTTGAAGGACCGCAGGAAGAATTAACGAAAACAGTCAATGCCCAGCCGGCCTTGCTAACTGCAAGTGCGGCGATTATGAATGTCCTTAGAGAACATAATATTCATGCTGATTTTTTAGCAGGACACAGCCTTGGGGAATACTCCGCTTTAGTTGCTTCAGGTTCCATGAGCTTTGAGGATGCTGTTGTAACTGTGAGAAAACGCGGAGAATTAATGGAGCAGGCCGTGCCGAATGGAGAAGGAAAAATGGCAGCAGTCCTTGGCATGGACCGGGAAGACTTAAAAAGTATTACCGACCTCATCTCTGAACAGGGGGACCCGGTTCAGCTTGCAAACTTAAACTGCCCTGGCCAGATCGTTATTTCCGGTTCAAGTGCGGGTGTTGAAAAGGCTTCACTTCTTGCAAAAGAAAGAGGAGCAAAGAGATGTCTGCCTCTTCAGGTCAGCGGTCCTTTTCATTCGAGCCTGATGAAACCGGCAGCTAAAGAGTTTGAGGAAGTGATTTCCTCTGTGTCAGTCCAGAATGCGACGATCCCGGTCATTGCAAATGTAACAGCTGACGTTGAGCTTGACGGAGATAAAATAAAGAAATTATTAGTTGCTCAACTTTACTCCCCGGTATTATGGGAAGATACGATCAATAAGCTGATCAGCCTTGGAGTGGATACCTTTATTGAGGTTGGTCCGGGGAAGGTGTTATCGGGACTTGTAAAAAAAGTGGATAGACGCGCTAAGACCTTTCCGGTATATGATGAAGAA
Source organism: Jeotgalibacillus sp. ET6 (assembly GCF_029667115.1). Classification (GTDB taxonomy): domain Bacteria; phylum Bacillota; class Bacilli; order Bacillales; family Jeotgalibacillaceae; genus Jeotgalibacillus. Next base: position 156,550 of record NZ_JARUIU010000001.1, read on the forward strand.
ACATTGCAAACCGCATTAAACGCTTTAAAGGAGGTACAATAAATGAAGCTAGAAGGCAAAACAGCGCTTGTAACAGGTGCTTCAAGAGGCATTGGAAAAGAAATTGCGCTTGAACTTGCAAGAAACGGCGCAGATGTTGCCATTAATTTTAGCGGCAGCAAAGATAGAGCAGAACAGGTTGCCGCAGAAATATCAGAGCTTGGCAGAAAAGCTTTTGTTATCCAGGCAAATGTTGGGGAGGCCGATCAGGTCCAAAATATGATAAAGGAAACGTTATCTCATTTTGGCTCAATTGATATTCTGGTCAACAATGCAGGAGTAACAAGAGACAATTTATTGATGCGAATGAAAGATGACGAGTGGGATGAGGTTATCAATATCAATTTAAAAGGCGTCTTCCTAACAACCAAAGCTGTCACAAGAAGCATGATGAAACAGCGCAGCGGCAGAATTATAAACATATCCTCGATCGTAGGCGTCATGGGCAACCCGGGTCAATCGAATTATGTAGCTTCAAAAGCTGGTGTGATTGGTTTGACGAAAAGCACTGCTAAAGAGCTGTCCTCAAGAGGCATTACGGTAAATGCTGTAGCCCCTGGCTTTATTGAAACGGACATGACTGATAAACTGACTGAAGATATTCAAGTTGAAATGAAAAAGCAAATCCCTCTTGCACGTTTTGGCAGTCCTTCAGATATTGCAAAAGTAGTCTTGTTTTTGAGCAGTGACGACGCCTCATATATCACAGGTCAAACATTACATGTAGATGGCGGAATGGTCATGTAAATTTAAAAAAGCAGGAGTTTATTTACCGCCTGTTTTCAACTATAATGATTGAAGGGAGGTGACGAACATGGCAGAAGTTATGGATCGTGTAACAAAAATTATCGTTGACCGCTTAGGCGTTGATGAATCTGAAGTTAAGCTTGAAGCTTCATTTAAAGAAGATCTTGGTGCTGATTCACTTGATGTAGTAGAATTGGTAATGGAGCTTGAAGATGAATTTGATATGGTTATCTCTGATGAAGATGCAGAAAAGATCGGTACAGTTGGTGATGCAGTCAATTACATACAGGAAAAAATCTAAATGTAATGAAATCATCCCGCCAAGATGATCGTGTTTCGGCTATTTGATAGAAAACTTGGCATGAGAAATCATGCCAAGTTTTGTTTTATCTTGTTACCCATTAAATTATTGAGACAGAAATGGCAAGGTGAAGTCCCATGAATAAAACGAGAAAAGATCTGACTGCTGTGAAAAAATCAGAAGCGCGTTTTAAAACCTTTCAGCAGCAGCATGATATTAAATTTAATGATTTTAAACTCCTAATGAAAGCATTTACACATTCATCTTATGTGAATGAGCATCGAAGGAAGCCCTATGAGGATAATGAACGCTTGGAGTTTTTGGGAGACGCTGTACTTGAATTAACCGTTTCTCATTATTTATTCGAGCGATTTCCTGCAATGAGCGAAGGGGAAATGACAAAGCTTCGAGCAGCTATTGTATGTGAGCCCTCTCTTGTCATATTTGCTAATGAACTTAACTTTGGCGAATTAATCCTGCTTGGAAAAGGGGAGGAACAGACAGGCGGCAGAATGAGACCCGCACTGCTTGCTGATGTGTTCGAAGCATTTATAGGCGCCCTTTATCTGGATCAGGGATTAGAACCGGTTAAGATGATATTGGAGAAAGTGGTCTTTCCTAAAGTAAATACAGGTGCTTTTTCGCATGTGATGGATTATAAAAGCCAGCTTCAGGAGTTTATTCAGCGTCACCACTCTGGAGCATTAAGTTATGAAATATTAAAAGAAAAAGGGCCTGCCCATAACCGTGAATTTATTTCCCGAGTTCTTCTTGGGGAAAAAGAGCTGGGTACTGGTTCAGGCCGATCGAAAAAAGAAGCCGAGCAGCATGCAGCTCAAAAAGCACTGGAATACCTAAAAAATAAGCCGGACGAGCAGCAGGTGAACACATAATGTTTTTAAAAAGACTGGACATTGTTGGATTTAAATCGTTTGCAGAGAAAATATCGATAGACTTTGTTCCCGGCGTAACTGCCGTAGTCGGACCGAATGGCAGTGGAAAAAGCAATATTACAGATGCTATACGCTGGGTTTTAGGGGAGCAGTCCGCGAAATCATTGCGCGGAGGAAAAATGGAAGATATTATTTTTGCAGGAAGTGATTCAAGAAAACCTGTAAATCTTGCTGAGGTGACGCTGACACTCGATAACGAGGACCAGGCGTTGCCTCTTGAGTATGCAGAAGTGAGCGTAACCCGGAGAGTTTACCGCTCTGGAGACAGTGAATATTTATTGAATAAACAGCCGTGCCGTTTGAAAGATATCATTGATTTATTCATTGATTCCGGTTTAGGAAAAGAGGCATTTTCCATCATCGGGCAGGGCAGAGTTGAACAAATTTTAAACAGCAAGCCAGACGAGCGCAGAGTAATTATTGAAGAGGCAGCAGGCGTTCTAAAATATAAAAATCGCAGGAAAAAAGCAGACATTCGTTTAATCGAAACGCAGGAAAATCTGTACCGTGTCCAGGATATATTACACGAATTGGAAGGGCAGGTGGAACCTCTTAAGGTACAGGCGTCACTTGCAAAAGAATTTCTGGAAAAAAAAGAGGAACTTAAACAAACAGAGGTAGCCCTTTTTGTACATGATATAGAATCTATGAATGAAGAGTGGGAAAGAAGCAAAGGGAATTACAAAAACATTCAGGCGCAGGAAGAGCAGAAAGAAGCAAAGATAAAGGAACAGGAAGAAATTCTCTCTTCTAAACGATTGCTGCTTGCAAAGTACGACTCGGAGCTTGATGAATATCAAAAAACATTGTTGACGATCACCGAGGAAGCAGAGCAGCTCGAAGGCCGAAGGCAGGTACTCCTGGAAAGGAAAAAAAATACTGCCCAAAATGAAGAACAGATGAAAAAAACGCTTGAGGAATTAAATGAGCAAATCAAGCAGACTAAACGATCCCTGGCTGAAAATGAAAATAGAGCTGAAAAATGCGCTATAAGAACAGCAGAACTTCAAAAAGAGGTCGACATCCTTCAAGCTTCTGCTGACAGCCTGGAAATAAATATTGAAGAACAGCTTGAGAACGTGAAAGACGAATACTTCGATGCATTGAATGAAAAAACATCAATTAATAATGAACTTAGCTATGCTGATCAGCAGCTTGAACAGCAGGCAAAACGAGCCAGCAAATTGCATGATCAAAATGCTCATTTTATCAGCGAAAGAAAGGATAAACTTCAGCAAAGAGAAACGACTGCGAAGAGGATCTCAGAAGTCGCTGATGAAATACAGCAAACACGTGATCAGTTTAAAAAAACACATGAAGTTCGCAGCCGATTCGCAAAAGAGTATGAAGAGATGGAAAAAAATCTTTATAAAGCCTATCAATATGTTAGTGAAGCCAAGTCAAGAAAAAATATGCTTGAGACCATGGAAGGTGACTTTTCAGGGTTTTTTCAAGGTGTAAAAGAAATCCTGAAAGCACGAAAAAATAAACTCCACGGAATTGAAGGAGCAGTTGCAGAAATCATTTCCGTAGACAAACAACATGAATTGGCTATTGAAACAGCATTAGGCGGTTCAATGCAAAGTATTGTGACAACAGATGAAAAAAACGCAAGAGCAGCTATTCAGTATTTAAAACAAAACCGCTTTGGACGTGCGACCTTTCTTCCATTATCGGTAATTAAATCAAAATCAATTGCCTCTCATCAGGCAGACGTTCTTAAAACGCACGGCAGCTTTATCGGAGTAGCTTCCTCTCTTGTAACGTCCGACAGCAAGTACTCGCTGGTTGTTGAAAACCTGCTTGGAACGGTCTTAATTGTGAAAGATCTTAAAGGTGCAAACGAGCTTGCTGCCAAACTTCAGCATCGGTTCCGCTTCGTCACAATTGAAGGCGATGTCGTAAACCCTGGAGGTTCTATGACTGGCGGAGCTCAATCCAAAAAAGGCGCATCGATCTTATCCCGTAAAAATGAGCTGGATGAACTAACAGATCAAATACCTGCTATGGAAGAGACAGCAGCCCGGTTAGAGATGAAACTTAAAGAAACAAAGAGCCAATTAAGTGAAAAAGATCACCAAATTGAGCTTTTAAGAACAAAAGGCGAGTCTTTAAGAATAAAAGAGTCCGAATTAAAGTCGAGTCTCAGAGAAACAGAAGTGTTTCTGGAAAGATCCGACAGGGAGCTTTCCATGTATGACCTTGAAATGGGAGAGTTTAAAGATTATACAGATGAAATGAAGGAGAAGAAAAAGACTTTAAACATCAGACTGGTTACGATCGAAGAGACCCTATCCTTATTGACAGACTCCATGAAAGAATTAACGGAGAAAAAAGATAGACAGCGCACGTCAAAAGAAGACATTACTCAAAAATTGTCTGCTTCAAAATCGGATCTGGCTGTATCAAGGGAACAGCAGCAGCAAATCATCCGTGAAAAAGATGGGCTCAAAACAGCTCTCAATCAATTGAAAAAACGAAGCACATCTTTGAAAGAAGACATGCTCTGGATTGCAGACGAAGCTACAAACGGCGAGGATCAATCCGAAACATTAAAGCGAACGATCGACTTAAAGCAGCAGAAGAGAGAAGAAATTCTGTCGCTGATTGACAAGACGAAGCAAACGCGTACATTCCTGAAGGAAGAAATGGAACAGGTCACACGTTCGTTAAAAGAATTTTCCAGAGGGCTAAAAGGGCTGCAAGATGGACTGAAGGATGAAGTAATTCGCATCAACCGGCTTGAAGTGGAAATCGACTCACGCTTAAATCGACTTCAAGAGGAGTATGAGCTTACGTTTGCCGCAGCAAAAGAGCTTTATCAGATGACATTGTCTGCTGATGATGCCAGAAGACAGGTCAAATTGATCAAAATGTCCATAGATGAGCTTGGGAATGTTAATCTTGGTGCGATAGATGAGTATGACAGAATATCAGAGCGATATGAATTTCTCCTTGAACAGCAGGAGGACTTATTAGAGGCAAAAAGAAATTTACAGGAAATAATTGAAGAAATGGACGAAGAAATGGCGCGCCGGTTTGGACAAACCTTTAATCAAGTGAAAGGTCATTTTTCCGAGGTATTTAAGGAATTATTTGGAGGAGGGCGAGCGGAACTGAAATTAACAGATCCGAACGACCTGCTCCACTCAGGGGTCGACATTGTCGCACAGCCGCCTGGGAAAAAACTTCAAAATCTTGGCTTAATGTCCGGAGGAGAAAGAGCATTGACAGCCATCGCCCTATTATTTGCGATATTAAAAGTTCGTCCTGTGCCGTTTTGCATACTTGATGAAGTCGAAGCAGCCCTGGATGAAGCGAATGTACACCGGTTCAGTCAATATCTCCACCGCTTCAGTGAGCAGTCGCAATTTATCGTCATTACTCACCGCAAAGGGACGATGGAGGGTGCAGATGTTCTTTATGGCGTTACGATGCAGGAATCCGGAGTATCCAAATTAGTTTCTGTCCGACTTGAAGAACAGAATCCAGTTAAATCATTTTCCTAAAAAGGAGAGAAAATAATGAGCTTCTTTAAAAAAATTAAAGATAAGCTAACTCAGTCACAGGATAATATGTCAGATAAATTCCGTGAAGGTCTTACCAAAACACGGGATAATTTCACAACAAAAATGAATGATCTGGTAGCCAGATACAGAACGGTTGACGAGGATTTCTTTGAAGAACTTGAAGAAATCTTATTCCAGGCTGACGTAGGATTTGAAACAGTTGTTAAGCTGATCGAAGAACTGAAAATGGAAGTACGCAGACAAAATATTAAAGATACGAAGGATATCCGTGGAGTTATTTCACAAAAGCTGGTGGAAATTTATCAGGGAGAAGACCAAGATACGGATGCTCTGCTTCACCTTCAGGAAGAGGACCTGACTGTCATCTTATTTGTAGGCGTAAATGGAGTAGGAAAAACGACTACAATCGGAAAACTTGCTCACCAATTTAAAGAGGACGGTAAAAAAGTTATGCTCGCAGCCGGTGATACATTCCGTGCAGGCGCCATTGAACAGCTTGAAGTTTGGGGAAACCGTGTGGGAGTAGATGTGGTTAAGCACGGAGAAGGGTCAGATCCGGCAGCTGTGATGTATGATGCTGTTCAGTCAGCAAAAGCAAAAAAAGCGGATGTCTTAATTTGTGATACAGCAGGAAGACTTCAAAACAAAGTGAATCTTATGAAGGAATTAGAAAAAGTGAAAAAAGTAATTGAGCGGGAGATTCCAGGTGCGCCCCATGAAGTGCTCCTGGCACTAGATGCAACAACCGGTCAAAACGCATTAACACAGGCAAAAATATTTAAGGAAGCAACAAACGTTTCCGGAATTGTACTGACCAAGCTTGATGGTACTGCAAAAGGGGGTATCGTTCTTGCCATCAAGCAGGAGCTTGGCATACCAGTTAAATTTGTGGGTCTGGGAGAAAAAATGGATGACTTGCAGCCTTTTGATGCTGAAAAATACGTTTATGGATTATTTGCAGATTTAATCGAGGATGAACAGGATCACTCAGACGTGTAAATGATTTGCCTGTCCAGTACTTGACACAGAGGAATAGAGTCGGTATGATTTTAGTGTAAAGGCTTTTCACTTAACAAAGGGAGGGCGAAGGATGCTTGCTAAAACGACCCGTGTAAATTTTTTATTTGATTTTTATCAGATGTTGTTAACAGCAAAGCAGCGCAGTTATATGTCCCTTTATTATCTCGATGACTACTCTCTTGGAGAAATCGCAGATGAATATGACGTGAGCAGACAGGCTGTCTATGATAATATTCGGAGGACAGAAGCAATGCTCGAGGAATATGAGTCCAAGCTTCTGCTTTTTGAAAAATTTCAAAAACGAGCAAAAATGATCGATCAATTACGGGAAGCTGCAGGAGAAAAACCGGCAGATACATCTACTTTGCTTTCGATTGTTGATTCACTCGAGAAACTGGAATAGGGGGCGGCACGATAATGGCATTTGAAGGATTAGCCGACCGGCTGCAGGGCTCCATACAGAAAATCCGCGGAAAAGGAAAAGTAAATGAAGCGGATGTCAAAGAAATGATGAGAGAAGTCCGTCTCGCACTTTTGGAGGCTGATGTTAACTTTAAGGTTGTAAAAACCTTTGTAAAAAAAGTCAGTGAGCGGGCAGTAGGTCAGGAAGTAATGCAAAGCCTGACACCTGGACAGCAGGTAATTAAAGTGGTTAAGGACGAGTTAACGGAACTTATGGGCGGAGAGCAAAGCCATATTGCTGTGGCGAAAAGGCCGCCAACCGTTATTATGATGGTCGGGCTTCAAGGGGCAGGTAAAACAACGACTGCTGGAAAATTGGCCAGCCTTTTGCGAAAAAAACATAATCGTAAACCTTTGCTCGTAGCTGCTGACATTTATCGACCAGCTGCTATTAAACAGCTTGAAACGATTGGGAAACAGCTGGATCTTCCTGTCTTTTCGATGGGGGATCAGGTGAGTCCGGTTGAAATTGCGAAGGCGGGCATAGCCAAAGCCAAAGAAGAACATCAGGACTATGTTTTGATTGATACTGCGGGCAGACTTCATATTGATGAAGACCTTATGGATGAATTAAAGCAGATTAAAGAACTGTCATCACCAGAAGAAATTTTTCTTGTGGTTGATGCAATGACCGGTCAGGATGCGGTTAATGTTGCGAAGAATTTTGACGACGCACTTGGTGTAACAGGTGTTGTTTTAACCAAGCTTGATGGAGATACGCGAGGCGGTGCTGCATTATCCATCCGTTCTGTAACCGAAAAACCGATTAAATTTGTTGGTATGGGGGAAAAGATGGATGCTTTAGAGGCATTTCACCCCGAACGTATGGCTTCAAGAATTCTTGGAATGGGCGATATGCTGTCCCTGATTGAAAAAGCACAGACAAATGTAGACGAAGAAAAAGCAAAAGAAATGGAGAAAAAACTCCGAACGGCTTCGTTTACGCTTGACGACTTTTTAGAGCAGCTGGGGCAGGTAAAGCAAATGGGTCCGCTTGATGAATTAATCAAGATGATTCCCGGAGCCAACAAGATGAAGGGCATTGACAATCTTCAGGTTGATGAAAAGCAGCTCGGGCACGTGGAAGCCATTATTAAATCCATGACAATGAAGGAAAAAGAACAGCCCGAAGTCATTAACGCCAGCCGCAGAAAACGGATTGCTAAAGGAAGCGGAAGAACGATCCAGGAAGTAAACCGCCTTCTAAAACAATTTGAAGATATGAAAAAAATGATGAAGCAGATGACCAACTCCCAGCAAAAAGGGAAAAAACGCGGCGGTTTTAACTTTCCGTTTATGCAATAATCACTTTTTTTATAAAAAAATTAGTGTGTTAAGAAAAAAGACTTTACAAAGAAACAAACCCTTGATATTATACTATCTTGTGTGAAACTATTCGGAGGTGCAATTAAAATGGCAGTAAAAATTCGTTTAAAGCGTATGGGAGCTAACAAAAACCCATTCTATCGTATCGTAGTAGCAGATTCTCGTTCACCACGTGATGGACGTTTCATTGAAACAGTTGGAACGTACAACCCGGTTGCAAACCCAGCAATCGTTGACCTTAAAGAAGACTTGATTCTTAAGTGGATGAACAACGGTGCTAAGCCGTCTGATACAGTACGCAACCTATTATCAAATGAAGGCATTATGGAAAAATTCCATAACGCTAAGCACGGCAAGTAAGAGACTGTATGAAAGAGCTTATCGAAACGATTGTCAAGCCACTTGTAGCTCACCCGGAGTCGGTAAGGATTGAAAAAGATGAAACAGACCGTTTGATCACCTTCAGGCTCTTCGTTCACAAGAACGATATGGGAAAAGTCATTGGCAAGCAAGGCAGAGTTGCGAAAGCTATACGTACAGTCGCTTTTGCTGGTGTGCCTGCACATCAGCAAAAGCGAACCGTCATTGAAATAGTGGATCAATAAAAGGGAGGCTCCGTCCTCCCTTTTTCCATATAGAGATTTGTTAGGGGGAAAATAATCATGCAAGTTACACAAAAAACGATTATAAAGGAAATAATGACAAACTCATCTAAATCCCGACTCAAACAAACATTAAATGAAAAAATTAAACGGGCGGAAAAAGAAATGGACCAGCTTGTTTTTCAGCAAAAAAAGCTTGAAAAACAATTTGAACAATCTTCAGAAGCCGTTAAACAAAAAATTCAGCAGGAAATTAATAAAAGAAAGCAGCTTGTCCGCTCGATAAATACTCAGTTAAAATCAATTGAAGAAACACCGCTTGGAACAGAGTATACTTTGATGGAAACAGACACCGTCGTTGAACTGCATGAGGGCAGTATATGGCATCCTGAACAAAAGCCGGTCATTGTTCTTGAGGACGGCATGGTGAAAGAGATACGGCAGAGGTGGTAAAATGACAACATGGTTTAATGTAGGTAAAATTGTTAATACGCATGGCATACGCGGTGAAGTGCGTGTCATTTCCAGAACGGACTTCCCGGATGAGCGCTATGTGCCTGGAAACGTTCTTTTTTTGTTTAAAGATGGGCAGCAGGATGCAAAAGAACTGATCATTAAGTCACACAGAAAGCATAAAAACTTTGATCTCCTCACATTTGAAGGCTTTGATAATGTGAATGAAGTCGAGCCTTTTAAAGAAGGTATGCTGAAAATCTCTGAGGACCAATTAACCTCACTGGATGAAAATGAATTTTACTATCACGAGATTGTGGGCTGCCATGTATGGACAGACGAACAGGTAGAACTTGGCGTCATAAAAGAGATTCTGTCACCTGGAGCCAATGATGTGTGGGTGGTTCAGACTCATGAGGGAAAAGAACTGTTAATCCCTTATATCGAATCCGTCGTAAAAAAAGTTGATGTCTCTTCCAAGCAAGTTATTATAACCGTTATGGAGGGTTTGCTGGAATGAAGATAGATGTATTGTCTCTGTTTCCGGCAATGTTTGAAGGTGTTTTCGGAGAGTCGATCTTAAAAAAGGCGCAGGAAAAAGAAGCTGTGAGTTTCAATGTGATTGATTTCAGAGAATTCTCCCCTCATAAGCAAAAATCTGTTGATGACTACCCTTATGGCGGAGGAGCAGGAATGGTCCTTAAACCGGAACCTGTTTTTGAAGCAGTCGACGCCATTACAACATCCAATACTGAAAAACCAAGAGTGATCCTGATGTGTCCTCAGGGAGAAAGATTTACCCAGAGGAAAGCGGAAGAACTTTCGACTGAATCGCATCTGGTTTTTATATGTGGTCATTATGAGGGGTATGATGAGCGGATCCGTGAGCATCTCGTAACGGACGAAATTTCAATAGGAGACTTTGTTTTGACAGGAGGAGAGCTCGGTGCCATGGTCGCGATCGACAGCATTGTCCGTCTTCTTCCGGAAGTGCTTGGAAATGCAGAGTCTGCAGCAAAAGATTCGTTTTCAAGCGGCCTTCTTGAACACCCTCATTATACACGTCCTGCTGCTTACAGAGGTCTTGAAGTCCCTGCAGTTTTAACCTCAGGAAATCACGCGAATATAGAAGAGTGGCGAAAGAAGGAATCCCTAAGAAGAACCTGGGAACGGAGACCTGATTTGCTTAAAGAAATCAATTTGGATTCACAGCAGCAGGAATGGCTTCATCATTTTGAAAAAGATAAAAAGAATGTTGATTGAATATCCTCACTGTGGTATTATAGATTTTGTGCCAAGTTTACTGAAGTAAACAGGCCATTGAAAACGGTGTTCCGCTGCAAACGCAATAGAGGCAAGAGCATCTGTTGGAAGGAGTTGAAATCGATGCATAACTTAATTCAAGAAATTACTCAAGAGCAGCTGCGTTCGGATCTTCCGTCATTTAAGCCTGGTGATACTGTTAAAGTACACGTTAAGGTTGTTGAGGGAACCCGTGAGCGTATTCAGGTGTATGAGGGTGTTGTGATTAAACGCCGTGGTGGTGGTGTCAGTGAAACATTTACAGTTCGTAAGATCTCTTACGGCGTAGGTGTTGAGCGTACATTCCCGGTACACACGCCTAAAATTGCCCAGCTTGAGGTTGTGCGTCGCGGTAAAGTTCGCCGTGCGAAACTTTACTACCTACGCAATCTGCGTGGTAAAGCGGCCCGCATTAAAGAAATTCGATAATGGTTTTTTAAAAAGGAGCTTGCTTTTGCGAGCTTCTTTTTTTTTTGAGTCTCATGATTAAAAGCATAATTGCATCAGATTCATTTTCTCAATTATGCTACAATATAAAAGCAGGATTTAGATTATTATAAGTACGGAGGGTGAACGTTGAACGGAAAAAATGAGTGGTGGGAATGGGCAAAAGCGTTGCTGATTGCAGTTGCCGTTGCTGGTGTAATTCGCTTCTTTTTATTTACCCCAATTGTTGTAGAAGGTCTTTCTATGATGCCGACGCTGCATGACGGAAATCGAATGATTGTAAACAAATTCAGCTATTCAATTTCTCAGCCATCCCGTTTTGACGTGATCGTTTTTCATACAACTGAAAACTCTGATTATATAAAGAGAGTCATTGGTTTACCTGGTGACGAAATAGTCTATAAAAATGATCAGCTTTATATTAATGAGGAACCCATAGACGAACCATTTCTTGAGAATTATAAACGTGAACTTAATGGGGAGATCTTAACTGGAGACTTCACATTAGAGGAATTGACTGGAGAACAAAAAGTCCCGCCGGGGGAAATTTTTGTTCTGGGAGATAATAGACGATACAGCAAGGACAGCAGACATATCGGAACTGTAGAGATGGATGAAGTTATGGGAACCACGAACATTGTTTTTTGGCCATTGAATGACATGGGTATGGTAAACGAAAGTGAAAAAAATTAAATCAAGATGCTTCAGGAAAAAACTCTATACAGAATCAATTTCAAAATAGGTATAGTATTTGATAAATAAAACAGAAGACTGATGACAACGAGTCAGGAGTGTTAGTATGACAATACAATGGTTTCCGGGCCATATGGCAAAAGCAAGACGGCAAGTAACTGAAAAATTAAAGCTTGTGGATATTATTTTTGAGCTGGTAGACGCACGGATCCCTGTTTCCTCCAGAAATCCGATGATTGATGAAATTATTAATCAGAAACCCCGGCTGATCTTAATTAACAAAGCAGACATGGCTGATCCTGTCCGAACGAAACAATGGATCTCCTATTTTGAACAAAGAGGGATACGTGCTCTTGCTATTAATTCAGATAAAGGAGTGGGGCTCCAGTCTATCCATAAAGTCACAATGGAAATATTGAAGGAAAAATGGAGCCGCATGGAATCCAGGGGCATTCGGCCAAGAGCAGTCCGGGCCATGATAGTTGGAATTCCAAACGTAGGGAAATCAACGCTTATAAATCGTCTTGTGAAGAAAAACATTGCACAAACTGGCAATCGCCCCGGTGTTACAAAAGCGCAGCAATGGATTAAAGTAGGAAAAGAAATGGAGCTTCTTGATACTCCAGGGATCTTATGGCCTAAATTTGAAGATCCTGAAGTTGGCTACCGCCTAGCATTGACAGGAGCGATTAAAGATACGCTGCTCAACCTGCAGGATATTGCAACATATGGTTTAAGGTTTATGGAAACATATTATCCTGACCGATTAAAAAAACGTTATGAGATTGAAGACATCCCTGAGGATCTTGTTCAATTATTTGAAGCAATAGGCAAAAGAAGGGGCTGCCTTTCAGGAGGCGGATTGATCGACTTTGACAAGACAGCTGACGTCATCGTAAGGGATATCAGAAATGTACAATTCGGACCCATAACATTCGATCTGGATCTTTTAGAGCAGTCTGAATCAGCGGACAGTAATTAAACAGTTCAAAGAATCACTTATTTGCAGATCGTAAAAGTAGTTTTAATGCCTTGGACCCTGCAGCAGCGGGGTCTTTAATTTTTTCTTACATAACCGATAAACAAGATAAGGATGGATAATGGAATGAATCAGTCAATTAAGGAAATTGAAAGAATCCTAAATTCATTGGAAACAGATGATGATGTAAGGCTCAATGAGTGGAAGGAAGATTCGCGAAAAGGAGTCATAAAGCTTTTAAAGTCATTCTACTTAAGGATGGAAAAGAAGAAGGAACTTCACAAAAAATTTACACAAATGCAAGTGTTTGAAAAAGAAGCGAGATTAAAAAGGTATGAAAGTATCGCTGGTATCGATGAAGTGGGAAGAGGACCTCTTGCAGGACCAGTAGTAGCAGCAGCTGTGGTTTTGCCGGAAGGCTTTTACCTCCCTGGACTGGATGATTCAAAAAAACTAACCGATGTAAAAAAAGAGTATTTATATAAAGAAATTCACCACCAGGCAACAGCGATTGGCATCGGATTTTCAGAGGCACAAGAAATAGATGATGTGAACATTTACCAGGCAACTAAACTGGCAATGAACAGAGCTGTTAACGATTTAGGGATGGTGCCGGAGATGCTGCTCATTGACGCGATGGCTATTGAAACTGAAATCCCTCAGAAGTCCATTATTAAAGGCGATTCCAGAAGCATTTCTATAGCTGCGGCGTCCATAGTGGCAAAAGTTACTAGAGACCGGTATATGGGGGAACTTGCACAATCGTATCCTTATTATAAATTTGAAAAAAACGCAGGATACGGAACAAAAGAACATTTAAAAGGGCTGCAGACTCACGGTCCCTGCGCAGAGCATAGAATGTCGTTTGCCCCGGTTAAGTCCTTAAATAAGTAAAGAGGTGAAGAGATGGAGCATAATAAAGCCGGTGCAAAAAGTGAATATAACCTCTCCCGTATGTATTCTCAAAAACCTCAAACATTAAAACACGGACAATTGGTACTTGGGCTGGTTGAGAAAAAAGTTTCTGAACAAAAAGCCATTATGAAAATCGGCAGCCAGCATGTAACAGTGAACGTTTCCAAAGAGATGAGAGAAGGGAGTAAAGGACTGTATCAGGTTTCGGTAAACGAAGACGAAATTGAGTTAAAACCAATCAGCGAAAAAGCAGGCGCTGACAAGATAAACAGAACCGACCAGACCATGAGGCCCCCCCGTTTGGATTTTTTAAAGGAAAATAGGGGTGTATCAGCTGAATTCCTGAAAGACCCGCTTCCGTTAAGCAGGGAACAGCAAGCTAAAGCAACTGACTGGACTGCTGCATCCATTAACAAGGAACAGGCACGTTCCATTATCAACCTGATGTTTTTAAAAAAACAGCCGTTTACTGATGCGGTATTTCATTCCTATCAAAGAGGAATGCAGGGAACCGAACAAAACCTGCAGGCCGATTTATCACGCTTAGTTGAATCACTTTCCAGTGAAAAGTCTGCTGCAGCTTCCCAGGTCATACATACGCTGAAAAAAATTCAAAATCCTTCACAGTATTTTATATCCCAGCAAATGACGGCAAAACTTTTCGGATTATTAACTGATCCCTCAACCGCCTCACACGTTCGTGAAACCGCTCTGCACACCCTAAAACAGCTTGAAGTTCTGCCCTGGTCGGTAAACCTATCGGATTGGTCAGAGGGCCTTAGAGAGGCTTATATGAGCGGAAGAGAAGTTCAGAAAGATAGTAAGGGACTTTTCCTAAGCCTCACTGAAGAAGCAGTCCAGCGATCCGCTTTACTGAAGTCAGAGGGCCGCGTCAGTGAAAGGGCAGAGGAGTTGGTTTCATTTGTGAAAAACAGCTCAGATGAAACGGTGAAAACTCTATCTAAACAGCTCTTTGAACGAATGATAGAAATTCAGGCGATGCATGAATCTTCTCAAAAAAATCCCTTTGCAGGCAAAACGTTTATTTTTGAAGAGCTTCACTTAACTCCAAAAGATCGCTTATTAAACCCTGCTCTTTTACATTCAAATAGGCAGAGCCCTGCTGTAAAAGAAGTTCACGATCTCATTCTGTCTGTATCAAGTGAAGCAGAAAAAGCCTTTAATTCTTTGCCATCAGGGCGGCAGCTGACAGAGATGTTCAGGGGGATTTTTTCAGTACTCGGCATCGATTATGAAAGCAGGCTGACCGGTTCCCCGCAATCGATCGAACAGATTTCAGAAGGTCTAAAGCCGCAATTAACGATGCTGTTAAAAGATCCTAATTTATCACTATCTGCTAAAGAAACAGTGCAGCTGCTAATTAATAAATTTAACGGCCAGCAGCTCCTATCCTCCGAATCAGGAAACACATCACACATTTTTTTTCAGCTTCCCGTTTACATGAAAGAAAAGCTGCTGGACTTGACGATGCAGTGGACTGGAAAAAAGCAAAAAAACGGAAAGCTCGATGCGGATCACTCAAGAATTTTATTTTATATAAATCTGGAAAACTTAAAAGAAACCGTTATTGATATGACCGTTCAAAAAAGAATAATTTCAATAGATGTATATACGCATAAAGAAGGGTTGCAGAAGCTCGGTGAATCTTTAAAGCCTTTTTTAAAATCGCAATTGGAAAAGGCTGATTATCAGCTTTCACATATTAAATTTTTGTCTTCAAAGCAGGCTTCACCACCGCCTCTGGATCCGGCGGCAGCGCAAATGAATACTTTTTCTTCAGGAGTAGATATCAGAATATGAAAAAGAAACCAGTCTACAAAAGAAAACAGGCGGTAGCTCTTACTTATAACCAGGAGCTGAGTGCTGCGCCTGTGGTCACGGGTAAAGGAAAAGGCTTAACAGCTGAAAACATTATTGAAAAAGCGCGTGAACATAATGTGCCGATTCAGGAAGACCCTGCATTAGTTGAACTCCTCAGTCAGCTGGAGGTAAACGAATCAATTCCAGATGATTTATATCAGGCTGTAGCAGAAGTGTTCGCGTTTATATACAGACTTGATCAGACAGAAACTGAAAAATAAACGAATCGCATCGATTAATTGAATACCTTTAAAAAGCACAGGTTGTCGGTTTTTTCACTAGTTTGTCATAAATGGTAGACACCTGCTCTGTCATTTATTACAATGAAAGCGCAGTCTATTTTCAAAAGAGTTTGATAGGAGGATGGAACATGAATATCCATGAGTATCAAGGCAAGGAACTCCTCAGGAAATATGGGGTATCCGTTCCACGCGGATTTGTTGCATTTACACCGAAAGAAGCGGTAGATGCAGCTAAAGAATTAGGCTCTGCTGTGACAGTGGTTAAAGCACAGATTCACGCCGGAGGAAGAGGCAAGGCAGGCGGCGTAAAAATAGCTAAAAACTTAGATGATGTGCGTACATATTCTAAAGAATTGCTCGGTAAAACGCTTGTTACACATCAAACAGGACCCGAAGGCAAAGAAATTAAGCGTATTCTCATTGAAGAAGGCTGTGATATCAAGAGTGAGTACTATATCGGACTGGTACTTGATCGCGCAACTTCCCGCATTACGCTGATGGCATCTGAAGAAGGCGGAACAGAAATTGAAGAGGTTGCAGAAGCGACTCCTGAAAAGATCTTCCGTGAAACAATCGATCCTGTTATTGGATTAACCGCTTTTCAGGCTCGCCGCGTAGCATTTAATATTAATATTCCAAAAGAATTAGTCAACAAAACAGTTAAATTCATGCTCGGCCTTTATAAAATGTTCGTGGAAAAAGATTGTTCGATTGCTGAAATCAACCCGCTTGTTACGACTGGTGACGGTAATGTAATGGCGCTGGATGCAAAACTGAATTTCGATGCAAACGCTTTATACCGTCAAAAAGATGTTATGGAGTTCCGCGATCTTGATGAAGAAGATCCAAAGGAAATTGAAGCATCTAAATACGACCTGAGCTATATTTCACTTGATGGCGATATTGGCTGTATGGTTAATGGTGCGGGCCTTGCGATGGCGACAATGGACATTATTAAGCATTACGGGGGAGACCCGGCAAACTTCCTTGATGTTGGGGGCGGTGCTACAGCGGAAAAAGTGACAGAAGCATTTAAAATCATTCTTTCTGATACCGCTGTAAAAGGAATCTTTGTTAACATCTTTGGCGGAATTATGAAATGCGACATCATTGCTGAAGGTGTGGTTGAAGCTGCAAAGCAGGTTGAGCTCAAAGTTCCGCTTGTCGTACGTTTAGAGGGTACCAACGTGGAATTAGGCAAAAAAATCCTGAATGAATCAGGGTTGGATATTGTAGCAGCTGAGACAATGGCTGATGGCGCACAAAAAATCGTGGAATTAGTAGGCTAAGAAAGGCAGGGAGCATAAATGAGTGTTTTTATTGATAAGAATACAAAAGTCTTAGTTCAAGGAATCACGGGTTCAACTGCCCTTTTCCACACCAAGCAGATGCTTGAGTACGGCACGAAAATTGTTGCAGGTGTAACGCCGGGAAAAGGCGGTACAGAAGCAGAAGGTGTACCGGTATTTGATACAGTTGAAGCAGCTGTTAAAGCAACAGGCGCCAACGTTTCAGTAATCTACGTACCCGCTCCTTTTGCTGCGGATGCGATTTTAGAAGCAGTTGACGCTGAACTTGATATGGCAATTTGCATTACTGAACATATACCGGTCATTGACATGGTAAAAGTGAAAAGGTATATGGAAGGGAAAAAGACCCGTTTAGTCGGTCCTAACTGTCCTGGTGTTATTACGCCTGACGAATGTAAGATCGGAATTATGCCTGGATACATCCATACCAAGGGACATGTCGGGGTTGTTTCACGATCTGGAACACTGACTTATGAAGCAGTTCATCAGCTTTCACAAGCTGGAATTGGTCAATCAACAGCTGTAGGAATCGGCGGAGACCCTGTCAACGGCACAAACTTTATTGACGCTCTTGAAGCCTTTAATCAGGACGATGATACATATGCTGTCATCATGATCGGTGAAATCGGCGGTACAGCTGAAGAAGAAGCTGCTGAATGGGTTAAAGCGAATATGAAAAAACCGGTTGTCGGTTTCATTGGTGGAGCAACTGCACCTCCAGGCAAACGGATGGGTCATGCCGGCGCGATTATTTCCGGCGGTAAAGGCACAGCAGAAGAAAAAATTAAAGTAATGAATGAATGCGGCATTCAAGTTGCTGCTACTCCTTCTGTAATGGGAGAAACATTAATTAATGTCTTAAAAGAACAGAATTTGTTTGATCAGTGTAAAACCCACTGATCGAATCAGTTAAATAGCAGTCCATAATCCATGACAAATCAAATAGTCCCTGTCTCTCATCAGGGGCTATTTGTTTATGGATCAGTTTAAAATAAATAGAGCATGGAGGAATATTGGTGAATCTCACAAGAAGCAGACTCATTTATCTTCACTACAGCCACATCCTCTCAAACCGCCAGCTTTTAAAATGGCTTAGAGAAGACTCCCTTATTTCTTTAAAAACGGATAATTTGCACTCTTACCCCCTATCCTTAAACCTGACTCCAAAACAAAAAAACAGCTTTCAGTCCTATTTATCAAAACAAATCATTTTTGACGAACATCAATTATGTATGGAAAAAAACCTAAAGATCTTAACCATTCTGGATGATGACTATCCTGAACGATTAAAAGAAATATATGATCCTCCAGCTGTGTTGTATCTTAAAGGGAACGCAGAAAAATTAACATTAACCGAAACAATTGGGATAGTAGGATCAAGGAAAGCAGACAGCTATACTCACCTCTGCTTGAAAAAGATTCTCCCGCCGCTCATTGACCGAAATTTTTGTATTATAAGCGGAATGGCCTTGGGTGCTGACGGTGCTGCTCATACGCTCAGTCTTGAAGGTCACTCAATTGGCGTCTTAGGATGTGGTTTTGATCACATTTATCCTCCTTCACATATGTTTTTATACTCTCAAATGATCTCCAAGCAGCTCCTTATCACTGAGTATCCTCCTTACCTCAAACCTCAAAAGCATTTTTTTCCAATGAGAAACAGAATCATTTCAGGACTCTCAAAAGGTATATTAGTTACACAAGCTGCATTGAAAAGCGGTTCATTAATCACGGTTGACAGAGCACTGGAAGAAGGCAGAGATGTTTTTGCTGTACCAGGTCCTATTTTTCATGAATTATCAATTGGAACAAATCACTTGATTAAACAGGGAGCTGCACCTGTCACGGAAGCGGCAGATATTTTAAACGGGTGGCAAATAACGTAATTTCCTGTTCAATTGTATGAAAATAGTTGCTTTTTAAAAAAATTTAGTTTACATTGTGCTTCAGACGCTTTCTTTCACATAAGAAGAAAGTGGTGCAGATTATTTCTGGAGAAAACGGTTACAGGTAGGTTATTACAGGCTTTGCTAAAGATTCAGAAATGAGATTGAAAATCGAATTATATTGACAAAAAATGAGTACAGCACATATAGTTACACATAAATAATAATGAAGAGAAAACCTCTGGGGAGGATTATGAATGGCAGATTTTTTAGTAATTGTGGAATCACCCGCTAAAGCAAAAACAATCGAGCGGTATTTAGGAAAGAAATATAAGGTGCGCGCATCTATGGGGCATGTGAGAGACTTGCCAAAAAGTCAGATGGGCGTGGATGTTAAAGACAGCTTTGAGCCCAAATATATAACGATACGAGGAAAAGGACCCGTTTTAAAAGAATTGAAAAGCGCAGCCAAGAAAGCAAAAAAAGTTTATCTCGCAGCCGATCCGGATCGCGAAGGTGAAGCAATTGCCTGGCATTTGGCACACAGTCTGGATCTGGACCTGGACTCAGAGTGCCGTGTGGTCTTCAATGAAATAACGAAAGATGCAATAAAAGAGTCATTTAAGCATCCAAGGAAAATAGATATGGACCGTGTGGATGCTCAGCAGGCACGACGTATTCTTGACCGTCTGGTTGGTTATAACATCAGCCCGATCCTTTGGAAAAAGGTTAAAAAAGGCCTGAGTGCAGGAAGAGTGCAGTCCGTTGCTGTCCGGCTAATTATAGACAGAGAGAACGAAATCAAAAATTTCCAACCGGAAGAATACTGGACCATTGATGCTGCCTTTACTAAAGGTAAAGAAACATTTCAGGCCAGCTTTTACGGATTAAACGGGAAGAAAAAAAAGCTTGAAACAGAAGAAGACGTTAAGCAGATTATCGATCAGATAAAAGAAGAGGATTTTTCAATATCCAACGTGACAAAAAAAGAGCGCAAGCGAAATCCCTCTCCTTCCTTTATCACATCTTCATTGCAGCAGGAAGCCGCCCGGAAGCTTAATTTCCGCGCCAGAAAAACGATGATGCTTGCTCAGCAGCTTTATGAAGGAATAGAATTAGGGAAAAAAGAAGGTACTGTCGGTTTAATTACCTACATGAGAACAGATTCCGTGCGAATTTCTGATGTTGCAAAGCAGGAGGCGATTGAAGTCATTCAATCTGAATATGGCGAAAAATTTGTACAGCAGTCGCCGCAGAAGGAAAAAGCCAAATCGGGCAAAACTCAGGATGCGCATGAAGCGATCCGTCCTACAAGCGCGATGCGCACACCTTCATCTGTTAAACCATTTTTAAGCAGAGACCAGCACAGACTGTACAGACTAATCTGGGAACGTTTTATAGCAAGCCAAATGGCTTCTGCTGTAATGGATACAATGAGTGTGGACTTAATGAATGGAGAAGTTCAATTTCGCGCCACCGGCTCAAAAGTTAAGTTTCCCGGTTTTATGAAAGTTTATATTGAAGGAAATGACGACCAAAGCGATGAAAAAGAAAATTTTCTTCCAGATTTAAAAGAAGGGGAAACAGCCAAGTCTGAAAACATCGACCCGAAACAGCATTTTACACAGCCTCCACCCCGCTACACTGAAGCAAGACTTGTTAAAATGCTTGAAGAATTGGGAATAGGAAGGCCTTCAACCTATGCCCCGACTCTGGATACGATTCAAAAACGCGGATATGTTTCGCTTGATAACAAACGATTTATTCCGACAGAACTTGGAGAAATCGTACTTGAATTAATTGTTGAGTTTTTCCCTGAAATCATTGACGTTGAGTTTACAGCAAAAATGGAGAAAGATCTGGACAGCGTAGAAGACGGCCAGATTCGCTGGGTTAAAATTATAGACGATTTTTACAAGGATTTTGAAGTTCATCTTGATAAAGCTGAAAAAGAGATGGAGAAAATTGAAATAAAAGATGAGTATGCAGGGGAAGATTGTGAAGAATGCAATAACCCAATGGTTATTAAGATGGGCCGTTATGGAAAATTTATGGCGTGCAGCAATTTCCCTGATTGCCGCAACACAAAACCAATCGTTAAAGAAATCGGTGTAAAATGTCCGGTCTGTAAAGAAGGAAATGTCATTGAACGCAAAAGCAAGAAGAAAAGAATATTTTATGGCTGCGACCGTTATCCATCCTGCGAATTTTTATCGTGGGATAAGCCGATCGACCGGTCCTGTCCAAAATGCAATGAAATGCTGATTGAGAAAAAACTGAAAAAAGGCAACCAAATACAGTGTTCAAATTGCGACTACAAGGAAGAACACCAGCAATAAGAAAAAGGGTC
Organism: Jeotgalibacillus sp. ET6; assembly: GCF_029667115.1. Classification (GTDB taxonomy): domain Bacteria; phylum Bacillota; class Bacilli; order Bacillales; family Jeotgalibacillaceae; genus Jeotgalibacillus. The sequence goes on from NZ_JARUIU010000001.1 coordinate 177,988, forward strand.
TTGACGGCTTCGGCTGTCAGGCTCTTGTTTCATTCTTATGGTAGAATAATGATAACTGGATAACCAATAGGGAGGACGTAGTAAATGACAGCAGCAACAGCAGTAAACGTAGTCGGCGCAGGACTTGCAGGAAGTGAAGCAGCCTGGCAGATCGCAGAGCGCGGTATTCAGGTGAATTTATATGAGATGAGGCCTGTAAGACAAACCGCGGCTCACCATACAGATAAATTCGCTGAACTCGTATGCAGCAACTCTTTGAGAGCAAACAACCTGACAAATGCCGTAGGGGTGCTGAAAGAGGAAATGAGAGCTTTTAATTCCGTTATTATCGGATCAGCCGATGCATGTGCAGTTCCTGCAGGCGGAGCTCTCGCTGTAGACAGGCATGAATTTGCCAGTCATGTTACATCAAAGGTAAAAGAGCATCCTAATGTTAAAGTCTTTTCAGAGGAAATTACAGAGATACCTCAAGGAATCACTATAATTGCAACGGGCCCGCTTACAACTGAAGGTCTCGCAGGGCAACTGAAGGCGCTGACTGGAGAAGAATATCTGTATTTTTACGATGCAGCTGCACCAATCCTTGAAAAAGACAGCATTGATATGGACAAGGTGTATTTAAAATCGAGGTATGATAAAGGGGAGGCAGCTTACTTAAACTGCCCGATGACTGAAGAAGAATTCAATAGATTCTACGATGCACTTATCGCAGCAGAAGTAGTGCCACTTAAAGAGTTTGAAAAAGAAATCTATTTTGAAGGCTGTATGCCGGTGGAAGTGATGGCAGAAAGAGGCCGGAAAACACTATTATTCGGACCAATGAAACCTGTAGGCCTTGAGGATCCAAAAACAGGGAAAAGACCTTACGCTGTCGTTCAATTAAGACAGGACGATGCAGCAGGCACTTTATATAATATTGTTGGTTTTCAGACACATTTAAAATGGGGCCCTCAGAAGGAAGTAATTCGGTTAATTCCGGGTTTGGAAAATGCAGAAATTGTAAGGTACGGAGTTATGCATCGCAATACTTTCATAAATTCTCCGAAGGTTCTTGAGTCCACTTACCAATTTAAAGAGCGCAAAGATCTGTTTTTTGCGGGTCAGATGACCGGTGTGGAAGGATATGTTGAATCCGCTGCCAGCGGTTTAATCGCAGGCATTAACGCAGCTAAACTTGCATTGGGGGAAGAACCGGTCTTGTTTCCGGCACAAACTGCAATGGGAAGCATGGCGCGCTATATTACGCAGGCGAATACGAAGAACTTTCAGCCGATGAATGCTAATTTCGGACTGTTTCCTGATTTGGAAGAAAAGGTAAAAAGCAAGAAAGAACGTGCTGAAAAGCATGCTGAACGAGCATTAGAAACAATTCAGAACTTTGTGAAAAAAGTGTAAAATTTATTGCTACTGCCTCTGATTCGTGTTAGAATTTAGAGGCTTTTGCGAGGTGATCTAATTGAATTCTGCATTTTTGGAACCCAAACAGCAATTTATTCAGTATTTACAAACTGAAAAAAATTATTCTTCTCTAACAATTGAACACTATATTCACGATTTAGACAGCTTTTTTCTCTTTCTTGCAAAAGAAGGTGTGGATGCACTGGAAGAAGTGGACGAAATTCATTCCAAGCTTTTTCTAATGCAGCTGCACAAGGAAAAGTACTCAAGAGCGTCTGTATCCAGAAAAATATCAAGTCTGCGCAGTTTTTTCTCTTATCTGCAGCGCGAAGAAAAACAGAAAATTAACCCAATGTCCTATGTACTGCACCCCAAAAAAGAGGGGAGGCTGCCTCATTTTTTTTATGAAAATGAAATGGAGCAGCTTTTTTCAGCCTGTGACGGGGAGAAACCGCTGGATTTAAGAAACAAAGCGATTCTTGAACTGCTGTATGCTACAGGAATACGGGTAAGTGAATGCACATCAATTCTCCTGCAGGATTTGGATTTAACGATGGGGACCCTCCTTGTAAAAGGGAAGGGCAGAAAAGAGCGGTATGTGCCTTTTGGTGATTTTGCCGGAAATGCGATTAAACGCTATATTGAAGAAGGCAGATCCCAATTATTAAATAATGGCACATCTTCTTCCCTGTTTATTAATCACCGGGGAGCTCCTTTAACAGCCAGGGGGATACGCTACGTTCTCACGGCGCTGATGAATAAAACGACGCTCACAGCGTCCATTCACCCTCATATGCTGAGACATACCTTTGCAACTCATTTACTGAATAACGGTGCAGATCTTAGAACAGTTCAGGAACTTTTGGGGCATGCCCATCTTTCATCAACCCAGCTTTATACTCATGTTACAAAAGAACACTTAAGAAAAACGTATCAATCATTTCATCCACGGGCTTGATTACATATAAGCGATGATTAGGAGGCCGACGATAATGGACCAATTTCATGCGACAACGATTTTTGCTGTTCAGCATAAGGGACAGTCTGCAATGGCAGGTGATGGTCAGGTGACTTTTGGAAATGCAGTCGTGATGAAGCACACTGCAAGAAAAGTAAGGAAGCTATTTAATGGCCAGGTGATTGCCGGGTTTGCAGGTTCAGTAGCAGATGCATTTACATTGTTTGAGATGTTTGAAGGAAAGCTGCAGGAATACAACGGGAACCTCCAAAGAGCAGCGGTGGAAGTTGCCAAACAATGGAGAAGTGATAAAGTTCTCAGAAGATTGGAAGCAATGCTGATTGTGATGGATCAAGAAGGACTGCTGCTGGTATCAGGTACAGGAGAAGTGATTGAACCTGATGATGGCGTGCTTGCAATTGGCTCCGGAGGCAATTATGCACTATCGGCAGGAAGAGCGCTTAAACTCCACGCAGGCGATCATTTGACTGCGAAGGAGATAGCCGATGCTGCACTGCATGTCGCAGCGGATATTTGCGTGTATACAAATACAAATATTGTTGTTGAAGAATTGTAAAGGAGCGATATGATGACAAAAAAAACTGAATTGACTCCAAAACAAATAGTGGAACGACTTGACCAGTATATTGTAGGGCAAAAAGATGCAAAGCGTGCTGTGGCAGTAGCTTTAAGAAACCGATACAGAAGAAATCTGCTTGACGATTCACTGCGTGAGGAAATTATCCCTAAAAACATTCTGATGATGGGTCCGACTGGTGTAGGGAAAACAGAAATCGCGAGGCGGATCGCAAAGCTGGTCGGTGCGCCTTTTATTAAAATTGAAGCGACAAAGTTTACAGAAGTAGGATATGTCGGGCGTGATGTAGAATCGATGGTTCGTGATCTTATGGAAACCTCCGTACGGATTGTAAAAGAAGAAAAAATTGTTTCTGTTCAGGGAAAAGCTGAAGAGCAGGCAAACCAGCGTTTAGTAAAATTGCTTGTACCATCTGCTAAAAAGTCGCAATCCTTTAAAAATCCATTTGAAATGATGTTTGGCGGAAATGGGGATGGGGCTAACGAATCAGCAGATGAACAAAAAGAAGAAGAATCAACTATAAAAGACCGCCGAAAAGAGATAGCACGCCAGTTAAAGGCTGGTGAACTTGAAGAAGAAACAGTCACCATTGAAGTGGATGAACAGCAAATGTCTTCAATGTTTGATATGCTTCAAGGGTCAGGCATGGAGCAGATGGGCATGAATATGCAGGATGCTCTAAGCAATTTAATGCCTAAGAAAAAGAAAAAGCGAAAATTAAAAGTAAGAGATGCCAGAAAAGTTCTGACGCACGATGAAGCGGCAAAATTGATTGATATGGACGAAGTTACGCAGGATGCGTTGTACCGGGCTGAGCAGATGGGGATTATTTTTGTTGATGAAATTGATAAAATTGCTTCTAAATCATCAGGTACAAGCTCTGCAGATGTATCGAGAGAAGGTGTGCAGAGAGATATTCTTCCGATAGTCGAAGGGTCCACAGTCAATACAAAATACGGTCCAGTGAAAACAGACCACGTATTATTTATTGCGGCAGGCGCTTTTCATACGGCAAAGCCTTCTGATCTTATCCCTGAACTACAGGGGCGCTTTCCAATTCGTGTAGAATTACAAAAGCTGACAGTAGAGGATTTTGTCCGCATACTTGTAGAACCTGATCATGCTCTTATTAAACAATACGTTGCATTGCTCGCAACTGAAGGCATAGAAGTTGAATTTACACATGAAGCTACAGTAAGGCTGGCGGAGATCGCTTATCAGGTTAACCAGGATACAGATAATATTGGCGCGAGACGTCTTCACACCATTATGGAGAAGCTTCTGGAAGATTTATCTTTTGAAGCGTCGGATATTTCTATCGGTACTGTTACAATCACTCCAGGGTATGTCGATGATAAACTTGATACGATTGCAAAGGATAAAGACCTAAGCCAGTTTATTTTGTAGGGTTTGAATTAACCCTATTAGGGAAAGATGAGAATAATTATTTGATTTATTAGAATACAGGAGGAATTGATACAAATGAATTTACTAGGCAAAACAAGACAGATTAATGCTATGCTGCAAAAATCGGCAGGTAAACCTGTTAATTTTAAAGAGATGGCAGAAACATTATCAGACGTAATTGAAGCAAATGTGTTTATTTTAAGCAGAAAAGGAAAATTACTCGGATTTGCAATCAATCAGCAAATTGAAAATGAGCGTATGAAACAAATGCTTGAAGACCGTCAATTTCCGGAAGAGTACACGAAAAACTTATTCAATATAACAGAAACTTCCCCAAATCTTGACGTGAACAGTGAATATACGGCATTTCCAGTCGAAAACAAAGATCTTTTTCAAAATGGTTTGACAACGATCGTGCCATTTATAGGCGGAGGAGAAAGACTGGGTACATTAATTCTTGCCCGTGTAGAACAGGCGTTTGAAGACGATGATTTAATCCTGGGTGAATACGGCGCAACTGTAGTTGGTATGGAAATTCTTCGTGAAAAAGCGGACGAAATTGAAGTTGAAGCGCGGAGTAAAGCTGTTGTTCAAATGGCGATCAGTTCCCTGTCTTACAGTGAACTTGAAGCAATTGAGCATATTTTTGAAGAACTAGATGGCAACGAAGGCTTATTGGTCGCTTCTAAAATAGCGGATCGTGTCGGTATTACAAGATCCGTCATTGTAAATGCACTGCGCAAGCTGGAAAGTGCTGGAGTAATTGAATCACGTTCTCTAGGTATGAAAGGAACGTATATTAAAGTTCTAAACGATAAATTCCTTCTTGAGCTTGATAATATTAAAAATAACTAAAAAAATTTTAATTAACTTAGCTGCTATGCGGCTAAGTTTTTTTCATATACGCGGGCAAATACGTCTCAGGTTCTTTGGCCGCTTTTCTGCTTTTAAAGCGTCCTCTTTAGGAAAAGAAGGATAGAAAAGTAGTGTAGCCACACCCAAGCCTCAGCTTTCACCTCATCCCTTTCACCTCACGCTAATGAAACACACTGCCTCATTTACTAAATAGTAATTTCCCAGCTTCTGTTTTCGACCTGACCTGAGATAAAACTATATGTACTCGCGTTTGAGTAGAGTATTTATGTTAAACAGGTGTTCCTGTCCCACTTAAAACAAAAACAATAATTTTTAAAAGGTATTTGGTATACGTAAAAAACAATCCTTTAAAACTAGTTAACGTGATTGTAATAAATTTGTGAAGATTCATTAGAGTATATGGAATCCCTGGGAAGCATATGGTAAGGTTATTTCTGGCAAAAAAATTACGATAATATGTCGTAAATAACAAAATAACCTATGATCAAAGGAATATTTCAATGATTTTTTAATAAAACAACGATATTGAATCTAAACTAGCCTAAAAGTAACTTTTTTAAAAATTGGTTCTTTTAGACTATAATTACTTTCCCATATTCTATAGACGGACAGATCACTAATCAGTAAAATGATGTATAAGTGTTTAATTATGTTGTAAGATATTCCGTCGATCTTTGTCATAATAGGAAATGAGGGTAAAAGTTGAATTTATTTTCAGGAACAATCAACCAATTAGAACATGGACTAGCTTACTCATCTGTTAAGCAAAAAGTCATTGCAGAAAACGTCGCAAATGTTGATACCCCAGGTTATAAGTCTAAAGACGTGAATTTTAAAACGATGTTACAAAATGAAATAAATTTGTCATCTTCGAAAAGTAAAACAGACGATCCCCGCCATTTCGATCTTGTACCGTCGAAAGGATCTGTAAATATTCAATTAAGGAATTACTCTTATAGACAAAACGGGAACGGTGTCGACATGGACAAAGAAATGGCAGACCTTGCAACAAACCAAATCTATCATGATGCGTTAATTGAGAGAATCAGCGGGAAATTTGGCAGCCTGAATACTGTAATCAGAGGAGGTCAGTAATCAATGTTTCAATCCATGAATATCACGGCTTCAGCTCTTACAGCACAACGGCTTCGGATGGATGTTATCTCATCCAATATGGCAAATGTGGACACGACACGGGCAACTTTTGAGAACGGGGAATGGCAGCCATATAAAAGAAAGACGGTAATGCTTGAACCAAAGAGCGGAGGATTTTCTTCCCACCTCTCTAAAGCTATGGGAACAGAAAGCTCCCCAGGCAATGGAGTAACAGTATCTGCTATTAGAGAAGACAATTCACAGGGAGAGCTCCTGTATGACCCTGAACACCCTGACGCTGATGAAGAAGGGTATGTGGAAATGTCGAATGTTGATCCGCTACGTGAAATGGTTGATTTAATGTCGGCTACACGCTCTTATGAAGGAAATGTTACGGTGTTTAATGCCAATAAAGCTATGATGATGAGAGCCTTGCAAATAGGCAAATCATAAGAAAGGATGAATAAATTGCCTCTTCAATCAATTTCTCCAGCAGGGATGGAGACCATTTCTCCAATTTCCCAGCCAAGGACCACACAAAGAATCTCACCATATGACGCCCAGCAAAACTTTGCGGGTATGCTGAAAGATTCCATTAATGAAGTAAACAATGCGCAAATTAACAGCGACGATATGACAAATAAATTAATTAAAGGAGAGAAAGTAGAATTGCATGATGTGATGATTGCTTCACAAAAAGCATCCATTTCATTATCTCTGACAATGCAAGTTCGAAACAAAGCGGTTGAAGCTTATCAAGAAATTATGAGAATGCCTGTTTAGGAGTGCCTCAATTCTTATGGCTTTGCATTTAACCGAAAGACCGGAGGATTGTGATGAACGAATCATTTCAACAAATGACAATGAAAACGAAAGCATTTTTTGCTGATCGGCCCAAGAAACAATTAATTATAGGGGCTGTAATCGCTGCAATTTTAATTATCTCCATCCTTATTATTTCATTACTATCTGCAAGAAATGTTCTCGTACCCCTATACAGCAACCTGACGCCATCAGAGACTGGCATGATCAAGGAAAATTTGGATGGAAGAGGTATTCCATCTGAAATTACTGAAGGCGGTACGGCAATCTTAGTGCCCGAAGAACAGGTGGAAACCTTAATGGTTGAACTCGCTGCGGAGGGGATCCCTCAAAGCGGGAACATCGATTATTCATTTTTCAGTGAAAACGCGGGTTTCGGCATGACCGATAACGAATTTAATGTTTTGAAGCTAGATGCGATGCAAACGGAGCTTGCTGAGTTAATGAAGGGGATTGAAGGAGTTCAAAACGCTCAGGTAATGATCACGATGCCTGAAAAAGGTGTATTTTTGGATGATACAGCTGAATCGGCATCAGCATCAATTGTATTGAACACAAAACCGGGTTATCAATTTGATGAAGGGCAAATTAATTCATTGTACCTGCTTGTATCAAAAAGTGTTCCAAGTCTTCCTACTGAAAATATCGTCATCATGAACCAGTTTTTTGAGTATTATGATCAAAAAAATTCAGACTCTTCTTTTGCAGGCGTAAATGTGTCGGATCAGATGTCAATTAAACAAACGATCGAACGCGATTTGCAACGTCAGGTTCAGATGATGCTCGGCACATTAATGGGTCAGAACAAAGTAGTGGTTTCCATTTCCACTGATATTGATTTTGATCAGGAAAACCGGGAAGAAAATTTGGTGACGCCGGTCGATGAAGAAAATATGGAAGGAATTGAAATCAGCGCACAAAGAATTTCTGAAACCTTTGAAGGCACTGCCGGGGAAGCTGGCGGGGTTACAGAAGGCGGAGATCCCGGGGATAATCTAACCGGTTTTGTAGAAGGAGCGAACGGCAGCGGGGACTTTGAAAGAGTGGAAGAAACGATAAATAACGAAGTAAACCGCATTCGCCGAAATATTGTTGAAAGCCCTTATAAAGTCAGAGATATTGGTTTTCAGGTTATGGTAGAACCGCCCGATCCGGATGATCCCGCCTCCCTGCCTCAGGAAAGGGTAGACGACATTGAAACAATGCTTGAGACCATTATAAGAACTTCTATAGACAATGAATTCTCAGCGGACCTAACAGATGCGGATATAGCAGAAAAAGTTCTGGTTTCTGTACAACCATTTAACGGCATAATGACAGCCGAAGAGCCGGTTAACACGCCAGTCATTCCATGGTGGGGGTATCTTGTTGCAGGGCTGTTGATCCTGGTTATAGGAATTCTGGTTATCGCGATGATCAGAGCGAGAAGAAAATCAGAAGCAGCCGAAGAAGCTGAAGAAGAAATTATTGTTGAACAAAAAGAGAAACTGGACGTGCCTGATGTGAATAATGAAAAAGAAACAGAAGGTACGCTCCGGCGTAAACAACTAGAAAAAATGGCGCGGGAAAAGCCAGAAGACTTTGCAAAACTGTTAAGGTCCTGGATCGCTGAGGATTAGGAGTGAGCCGTTTATGGCCAGAAAAGAAAAAGGATTATCAGGAAAACAGAAAGCTGCAATTTTGCTTATTTCTCTTGGACCTGATGTCGCATCATCTGTTTATAAACATTTAAATGAGGAAGAAATTGAAAGGCTGACACTGGAGATCTCCGGAGTAAAAAAAGTGGAATCAGAAGCAAAGGACGAGGTGCTTGAAGAATTCCATAATATCGCATTAGCTCAGGATTATATTTCGCAAGGCGGAATTGGCTATGCAAAAACAATTTTGGAAAAAGCACTGGGACCTGATCAGGCAAACGCAGTCATAAACCGTCTGACATCTTCGCTTCAGGTAAGACCGTTTGATTTTGCTAAAAGAGCTGATCCTATGCAGATATTCAATTTTATTCAAAATGAACATCCTCAGACGATCGCGCTGATCCTGTCTTATCTGAACCCTCAGCAGGCAGGGCAGATTCTGTCAGCTCTTCCTCAGGATGTCCAGGCTGATATTGCAAAAAGAATTGCTGTGATGGACAGCACCAGCCCGGAAATTATAAGTGAAATTGAATCAGTGCTCGAAAGAAAGCTTTCATCAACTGTTCAGCAGGATCATACAGAAACCGGCGGTATAGAATCTGTGGTTGAGGTGCTGAATGGCGTAGATCGAGCAACTGAAAAGACTATTCTGGATTCTCTCGAGATCCAGGACCCTGAACTGGCAGAAGAAATTAAGAAACGAATGTTTGTTTTCGAAGACATTGTCACGCTTGATAACCGTTCTATTCAGAGGGTCATTCGTGATTGTGAAAATGAGGATCTTCTACTTTCTATGAAAGTTTCAACAGATGAGGTTAAAGAAGTATTGTTTAAAAATATGTCACAGCGGATGGCTGAGAACTTCAAAGAAGAAATGGAGTTCATGGGACCTGTCAGACTTCGTGATGTAGAAGAAGCTCAATCAAGAATTGTTGCCATTATAAGACGTCTTGAAGAAGCAGGAGAGATTATCGTAGCACGCGGTGGAGGAGATGACGTTATTGTCTAGAGTGATCAAGTCGCAAATTGTCCATTCGTCTTCCGATAACGCCAGAGCCATTCCTTTTAGACCGGTCATTAATGGAAATTCAGACCAGCAGAATACACTTGCCTGGACAGTGGAGCAGGCTCAATTGGAATCGGTCAGAATTGTGGAAAAAGCCAAACAATACGCATTTGATCTTAAAAGCAATGCTAAACAGAAAGCAGATTCACTTCTCACAGATGTAATGAATGAAAAAAACAACTGGGAAGAAGAAAAAAGATCCATTCAGCAGGAAGCTTATGAAAAAGCTTTTGGACAGGGGTATGAGGAAGGCAGGGAAAAAGGGTACACAGACCTTTTTCACTCTCTTGAAGAAGCGAAGGAAATCGTCTCTTCCGCAAAAGAAGCACTTCATGAGCAGGCAGAACGGAATGAACAAGTTATCCTGCAATTGGCTATTGGGACTGCGGAGAAAATTTTAGCTCAGACGCTTGAGCAAGAGCCAGAACGATTTCTCCAAATTGTTAAAAAAGCTATAAAAGAAGTCAGGGAAATGAAAGAAGTGAAGATTTATACGGCGGTGCCTCAATATGCTTTGCTTCATAAAAATCGAGAAGAATTAATTGCCGTATTTCCAATTGACGTTCAATTATCCATTTATCCAGAAGATGAGCTTGAACCAAATCAGTGCTTTATAGAAACAACCCAGGGCAGAATTGATTTAAGTATTGATTCACAGCTGACTCAATTAAAGCTTAAATTATCCCAGCTACTGAGTGAGGAAGAGTTATGAAAGCTGGAGATCTGATCCAACACGTCGCCTCTATTCCAACTTTACGACATTATGGAAAAGTAAAACAGGTTATTGGGTTAATGATTGAATCACAAGGACCTGAGAGCTCAATCGGAGAGGTATGCTACATCCACGTGCAATCGAGCAGTAAAAGAAAAAAAATTAAAATAAAAGCTGAGGTAGTGGGTTTCAGGGAAGGGATTGTTGTGCTGATGCCTTTTACGCATGTGCATGACATCGCACCCGGAAGCATAGTAGAGGCAACTGGACGCCCCCTTGAAATTAAAGTTGGAGATGCACTTATAGGGAAGGTAATTGATCCGATGGGCCACCCTATTGATCACAGTCCGCTGCCCTACGGAATGAAGACCGTCACAACTGAAAAAGATCCGCCTAATCCTTTAACAAGACCTCCGATTGATGAAGTAATGCAGGTGGGGGTAAGGGCAATTGACGGGATGCTCACTGTTGGAAAAGGGCAGAGAATCGGTATTTTTGCAGGAAGCGGTGTTGGAAAAAGCACACTTCTTGGAATGGTAGCCAGGAACACAGAAGCTGATATTAATATCATTGCGCTAATAGGTGAGCGCGGACGTGAAGTAAGAGAGTTTATTGAACGGGATCTTGGACCTGAAGGAGCTAAAAAAAGCATTATTGTAGCTGCGACCAGTGATCAGCCCGCCCTCATGAGAATAAAGGGAGCTTTTACAGCTACAGCCATTGCAGAGTTTTTTCGTGATAAAGGCTTAAACGTTATGCTGATGATGGACTCTGTGACAAGAGTGGCTATGGCTCAGAGAGAAATCGGTCTTGCAATTGGAGAACCTCCTGCAACCAAAGGATACACGCCATCTGTATTTGGTTTGCTGCCAAAGCTCCTGGAACGTACGGGAACGAATGAATATGGAAGTATTACTGCTTTTTATACCGTATTGGTAGATGGTGATGATTTGAATGAACCCATTTCGGATACGGTCAGAGGAATTTTAGATGGACATATTGTGCTGGACAGGGCAATAGCAAACCGGGGTCAGTATCCTGCTATTAATGTTTTAAAAAGTGTGAGCAGGCTGATGAATCATTTGGCAGATAAACCTCATTTACTTGCAGCTGAACAAATAAGGCATTTAATGAGCACCTATGAGGAAGCGGAAGATTTAATCAATATAGGCGCATACAAGAAAGGATCGTCAAAAGAAATAGACGATGCTATTCAAGCCATTCCTTCCATAAAAAAACTTTTAAAGCAGGCCTATGATGAAAAAGTTGAATTCAGCACCAGCGTAAAACAACTGGTTAATCTATCCCAAAAAGGTGAGTGGTAGTAAGTGGTGCATCAGTTTCGCTTCGACCGTGTTCTAACTGTAAGAGAGAGAGAAAAAAAGGAAGCAGAAGACCGTTATCGTGAATCGGTTGAATCCTTTGAAGGGGTTGCTCAGCAGCTCTATCTTTTGCTTAAGAAGAAAGAAAGAATGATAGAAGATCAAACAAGTAAAATTCAAAACGGGATTGCTGTTCAGTCTTTGCGGCACGGCCAGCAATTTCTGACGAATATTGAAAAAAGCATTCGTTATCAGCAGAAGCTTGTGGTGGAAGCCAGATCGACCATGCAATGGCACGAGCAGCGTGTAGCAGATCGAAATATCGAAGTTCGTAAATATGAAAAAATAAAAGACAAAGATCGGCAGCTCTTCATGGCTAAACAAAGTGAACTGGATAATCAACTTATGAATGAGCTTTCGATGATTCAGTTCATGAAGCAAAGAAGCAGGTGATGCAAGTGAGTAAAAAAGCAGGGAAGAAAGATTCAGAAGAAGCAAAATCGCCGGGTAAATTTCAGGTTTTCCTGTTAATTTTTTTAGTACCGGCAGTATTTCTGGTCTTTGCAAGTGTAATCGTATTAACCTTACTGGACATAAATCCGATTAAAGAAGCGGAGGAAGCGGGTATTGAAATCCCTTTCCTGACTGATAAAAAGGCTGAACAGGAGAGCGGTACTATTGAAGATAGCCAACAGATAGCTTCCTTGGAATCTCAATTAAAAGAAAAAGAAGGAAGTATTGCTGAACTTGAAAACAAGCTGGAAACACAAACCAGTGAAAATGAAAAACTTGCTGAAGAGCAGGATGTACTACTTCAGGAAATGGAAAGTCTTCGCAGTGAACAGGGAGCTAAACAAAGTGAAAGCAATGAGATGGTTTCTGTTTTTGAAGAAATGAAGGGAAAAACCGCAGCTCCTGTTTTGCTGAACATGGATGAAGGGGAAGCTGTCGTCATTCTTTCTCAGCTGCCTGCAGATGCAGTGGCTTCAATCTTTGAAGAAATGCCTCCTGAAGAAGCTGCAAAGTATGCAGGCCTGCTGGGCATCGACTCACCATAAAATTTTACCCTGAAAGGGGGTGAACTAAACGCATGATGATTAATCCGCTGATGAAAATTTCATTAAGTGAAGAAAACAAGCAGCCAGAGAAAGCTTTATCTGCTTCGAGCGGGTTTGGATCGATTCTCGCTCTGTTATCTTCTCCGGCCGGTCAGAGTCCTGATCTTCATATGAATAATCGGAACGAAACCGCAGGAGAAAATAATGAATTTTTATTACAGGAGCTATTTTCAATCATTCAGCAGCAAGAGCCGGTCTTTGAAAATGGAAAGCCAGTTACAGAAGATGGATCTTTAATCGTTAATAAAACCACACTTTCCCCTGAGGAATGGATGGATCTCCCATTAAAAGACGCTCTTCTGCATTTCTTTAACGGCAATGAGCAGAAACTGAATGAACTATTAAAAGAAACTGCTCTTCCTAAAGGAAAAGCAAGTTCTGCGGAATCACTTTTTTTCTTGCAAAATCAACTAGAAAAGCTAGAAAAAAGTATTCAGCTGAAAGTGCCAGATCCTTCATCTGCTCAGATGCTGCATGCAATTAAACAGCTGACGCATGCTGCGAAGCAGTCAGACAGCCCGGCAGCTGCGAGTCCGATAGCTGATGAACTCTTTCAGACATTAGAAAAGATTGAGGGGATGCTAAGAACCCTGCAATCTGAAAAGAGAGAGATAAAGATACCTGTCAGCAAAGTGGAATATGGAGCAGCAATTGCCTTCGCAGCCAGTACAATCTCGAATAAAGTCCAAATGCAGCAGAGTGATCCTGCAGATATAGCCGAAAAACCGGAAGCATCAGCAGTATCTATTCAGCAGCTTCAGACTGAATCAGGACTTGCTAAATGGAATGCTCCACTCGAAATTAAAGCGTCCCAGCCGGCGGAATCCTTAATAAAACAATTTGCTGAAGTTATGGACAAAGCAAAGTTCGGTAAAACAAACGGAACAGAAAAACTATTAATCCGTCTTCAACCGGAACATTTAGGCACACTTAGAATTGAATTAATTCAAAAGTCCGGTGTACTTGCTGCGAGGGTCATGACCTCTACCAATCTGGCTAAGGATATGATGGACTCGCAAATACAGCAGCTGAGACAGGCATTAACGAATCAAAATATTCAAATAGACAAAATTGAAATTATCCTTACACAGAGTGATCAGCGTACCGACCGTGAAACAGACAGCTCTTCAAAACAGCACCCAGGTTCTGATCACAAGCAGAACTCTGAGAGTGAAGAGGATGATGGAGAAGATAAGCAGGACTTTCATCAAATTTTTATGAATATCGAGGTGTAAAATATTGAACGTAAATTCAGTTAATAAAGATTTATTTTTATCTTCACTGAATCAAAAGACCACGGAAACAAAACAGGATTCCATGGGAAAGGACCAGTTTTTAAAACTGCTGATTGCCCAGCTCTCCAATCAGGATCCAACACAGCCTATGGAGGACAAGGAATTCATTGCTCAGATGGCCAGTTTTTCAACCCTGGAACAAATGACAAACATGAGTGAATCATTTGAGAAATTTGCTTCAATGCAGGAGCAGACTCAGCTGATTCAATACAATGAATTTGTAGGAAAAGAAGTAAAATGGGACAAACTCACTGAAGAAAATGATGAGCAGATTTCTACAACAGGCAGAGGGACAGTTGAAACGGTTCGATTTAAAGGGGGAGCAGTTGAATTTGAGCTGACAGACGGAACCCTATTAAATCCGGGGAATATTTCAGAAGTGAAACAAGCTGGCGAGAACAACACTCTCCAACAGGCAAGCATGTTCATTGGGAAAAATGTAACGTGGATTGATGAAAATGAAAAAGAAGCGGCAAGCAAGGTTTTATCTGTGTCCGTTAAAGATGGAGCTATTTGGCTGCACACAGAGAACGAAAAAAAAATAAAGGCTGACCAACTCACTCAAATAAGCCAATAAGGATTTGTTGCTGATGGAAAAGATACGATTTAATCCTATTCCATTGCCACCGATAACCGTTAAAGATAAAAAACCAGTCAACTCAAACGGCAAGAGCTTTTCTGAGGAACTTAATGGTGCGATTACACAGACTAACAGTCTTAAGATTAGTAAACATGCGAATGACAGACTCTCAGAAAGAAGGATCACCATCACAGATTCTCAGTGGAAGAAAGTCGAAGAAAAGGTGACTGAGGCTAAATCTAAAGGAATAAAAGACTCTTTAGTTTTACTGGATCAAGCCGCACTGATTGTGAGCATCAAAAATGGGACAGTTATCACAGCAATGGGAGCACAGGATATCAAAGAACATATTTTCACCGATATTGACGGAACTATTATATTAAATGACTAGGCGGACCTGATAAGGAGCCTAAAAAAGCTGCTGACTGATAGATGCAGTTTTTAATCGAAGGGAGAAAATCATGATACGTTCAATGTATTCAGGTATTGCCGGACTTAAAAACTTTCAAACCAAGCTCGATGTAATTGGTAACAATATAGCAAACGTTAATACCTATGGGTTTAAAAAAGGCCGTGTAACTTTTCAGGAAGCGATGAATCAAACGATTCAGGGAGCTTCTGGAGCAGGAGACGGACGAGGGGGTAAAAACTCACTTCAAGTCGGACTTGGCTCAGTAACCGCAACAATTGACAGCGTACAGACGCAGGCCTCCCTTCAATCAACCGGGAGAGCACTCGACCTTGCTGTAAACGGCGACGGATTCTTTGTTGTTCAGGGGCCCGGCGGACAAAATCTGTTTACACGCGGAGGAAACTTTTACCTTGATCAAAGCGGAACCATGGTGACAGGCGATGGCTACCGGGTGCAGCAATTTCAAGATGGCGTGCTGAGTGATATCAGCATCAACAGTGGCGCGGTACTACCTGCACAAACCACTAATGAAATATCTTTATCTGGAAACCTTCCTAATAATGTAGCTGACCCGGATTTCAGCTTCTCCCAGCAAATGAAGGTGGTCGATGATCAGGGGCTTGAGCATGTGCTTGAAGTTGAAATGACTCCTGCAAATGCACCTAATACTGACAGATGGAATGTTGCATTCAGAAACAATTCCATGGAATCAGATATTAAAGAAACCACTGGAGTCATTCAATTTAATGCGCAAGGAATCCCGGAATGGGAAACTGCGCCTCAGAATCTCCGTGTAGAAAGAGGAACACCGCCTGAAGCAGTGGATTTTGCTTTAGCTGCTCCTCCTGTGATTGAAGGGCTTACAAACAATCCTGGAGAAATTACTACACAGGTTCTGGCAAATGGAAATCTATCAGGATCTCTAGAAAGCTTCAGCGTCAGTAATGCGGGTCTGATCAGCGGCGTCTATTCAAATGGTGTCGTAACACCGATGGCTGAACTGAGCCTCGCAAACTTCAATAATCCATCCGGTCTTGTAAAAGTAGGAAATAATTTGTTTCAGGAATCTGTTAACTCAGGCGTTGCCAATATTGGAGATGTAGAAACAGTAGGAAGCACCATTTCATCAGGTACGCTTGAAATGTCCAACGTGGACCTGTCAGAAGAATTCACCGAAATGATTTCAGCGCAAAGAGGCTTTCAGGCGAACACCAGAATTATTACTACGTCTGATCAGATTTTAGAGGAGCTTGTAAATCTGAAAAGATAATGGGCACTAGGAGGTGAGAGGGCTGAGGAAGGGATTCTTCAGTCCTGAACATATGATTAATGTAACACGGCTGAATGGCAAATCATTTATGATAAATGCTATTTATATTGAGACAATTGAGTCTTTTCCTGACACGACCATCACCCTGACAAACGGTAAAAAATTCATTGTGAAAGATTCCATGGTCTATGTAAAAGAAGAAGTGCGTTCGTTTTATCAGTCGATACATGCACTTAACCTGGTTCATTTAAAAGGAGAAGATGAAAATGATGAAAAATAAACTTCTTCTTACCATGTTGATCATCATGGTTTCCATTTCACTTGCAGGAGTCATTGTCTATGTGGTTTCCAAACAGCTGTCTGCTGGAAATGCACAGGCTGAAGAGCCGGAACCTACCATTGAAGAAATTGTCAGTGCATCTGTAGAAATTCCGGAAGTGACGACCAGTATTGCAAATAATAACTTTGCCAGAATTTCCATGACCATGCAAACGGACAGCCCTGAGGCTGCTGAAGAACTCGAGCAAAGAGACTTTATGGTAAAGGACATTATTATTGATGAGTTATCAGAAATGACCCGTGCAAACCTGGAAGGAAGAGCCGGGAAAGAAGCTTTTGAAAAAACGGTTAAAGAACGCGTAGATGCCTTGATGCAAGAAGGAGAAATCGTACAGATCTACACAACGTCGATCGTTGTTCAGTAGAGAGCTAGTCTGAGAGTTGAGGTGAGATTAAGTGGCTGGAGATATACTCTCGCAAAATGAAATTGATGCTTTATTATCAGCTATTTCAACTGGTGAAATGTCAGCTGAGGAGATTCGCAAGGAAGAACAGGAAAAGAAAATTAAAGTTTATGATTTTAAAAGGGCGCTGCGATTTTCCAAAGATCAAATTCGCAGTCTTACCCGGATACATGATAATTTTGCCAGACTGCTGACAACATTTTTTTCTGCACAGCTAAGAACATTTGTGCAAATTAATGTGGCTTCCGTTGATCAGATTCCATATGAAGAATTTATCCGTTCGGTTCCTAAGATGACGATCTTGAACGTGTATGAAGTCCCCCCGCTGGACGGAAAAATCTTAATGGAAATCAACCCGAATATTGCATATGCCATGATGGACCGTATTATGGGCGGTCATGGTTCAAGCATGAGCAAGGTTGAAAATCTTACAGAAATCGAAACAAAGATTATGTCGAATATGTTTGAAAAAGCGTTTGACAGCTTAAGAGAAGCATGGGCGACAATAGCTGAAATTGATCCAATTTTAACTGATTTTGAAGTTAACCCGCAATTTCTGCAGGTGATTTCACCAAACGAAACCGTCGTTGTTATTTCCTTAAATACCATCGTTGGAGAGACGAGCGGAATGATCAATATCTGTCTTCCCCACGTTGTTCTGGAGCCGATTATGCCAAATCTTTCAGTAAAGCATTGGATGCAATCCAATAAAAAGGAAAGCAAACCAGAAGAAATGGATCAGCTTGAAAAAAGGATCAAAAAAGCTGATCTCATCATTTCAGCAGCGCTTGGCTCATCAATGGTGGCAGTGGAAGAATTCCTGATGCTGGAAGTAGGAGATGTTCTGGAACTGAATCACAGGTTTGATGAGCCGGTTGAAGTGAGCATTGGAGGCAAGCCTAAATTCACTGGACAGCCTGGAAAAGTAGGCAAGAAACTGGCCATTCAAATTATAGATGAATTGAAAGGAGGAGAGGACGATGATGAGTGATGATATGCTCTCCCAAGATGAAATTGATGCGCTTTTAAGAGGCACATCTGATGACAATGAAGAGCACCGGGGAACACCTGGTTCACATATAGTAACCGAAGATTATTTAGATGAAATGGCAATAGATGCTTTAGGTGAGATTGGAAATATTTCATTTGGAAGTTCAGCAACGGCCCTTTCTGCATTATTAAATCAAAAAGTTGATATCACAACTCCTACTGTAAAGGTTGTTAAAGCTTCTGAAATTTCCCAGTCGTTCCCCCACCCTTCTGTTGCCATTAATGTTCAATATACAGAAGGATTGAAAGGAACCAATCTGCTGGTCATCAAGCAAAGTGATGCAGCAGTCATCGCAGATCTCATGCTTGGAGGAAATGGCATCACAGCTTCTCAAGAGTTAGACGAAATACAACTCAGTGCTGTTCAGGAAGCGATGAACCAAATGATGGGTTCAGCAGCTACATCGATGTCTACCATCTTTAACAATAAAGTGGATATTTCTCCGCCAAGCATCGATTTAATGGATTTAACAGCAAACAAGGGAATGGATAATCTGCCTAACGCAGAGCTTCTTATCCAGATCTCTTTTCACTTGAAAGTAGGTTCGCTGATAGATTCCAGCATTATGCAGCTTGTTCCTCTCGAGTTTGGCCAATCGCTTATTGAGCGTTTAATGTCAGGTTCAGAAGCAGCGGCTGAAACGGCTGTCTCTGCACTGGCAGAAGCACCACAGCAGGCTGATCAGGATAGAATGGAGCGCCCGCAGCTTTCCAGTGTTCCAGCTTATTCAACACCTTCAGATGTGCCTGATAGTGAAAATGAGGGAATCCAGTTAAACCGGGACAGAGCTATCAGCCAGCCTGTAAATGTTCAGCCCGCAGAATTTTCATCTTTTGACTCACCGGGTCTAAGCTCTGGAGAATCAAGAAATTTAAATTTACTGATGGATATCCCCCTTCAAGTTACAGTCGAACTCGGCAGAACAAAAAGGTCTGTCAGAGACATCTTGGATTTAACATCCGGGTCTATTATCGAACTGGATAAGCTTGCCGGTGAGCCTGTAGATATACTCGTCAACAACCGGCTTATTGCACAGGGTGAAGTTGTTGTCATTGATGAGAATTTCGGTGTCCGTCTGACTGATATTGTCAGTCAAAAAGATCGCTTAACTAAATTGAAATAACACTTGGAGGTTGGAATGATGGGAAAAAGAATTTTAATTGTGGATGATGCAGCATTTATGAGAATGATGATTAAGGATATTTTGTCTAAAAATGGCTTTGAAGTGGTAGGAGAAGCGGCTGATGGAGCACAGGCGATAGAAAAATTTAAAGAGACATCACCAGATCTTGTTACGATGGATATCACCATGCCAGAGATGGACGGTATCACAGCCTTAAAAGAAATTAAAAAAATTGATGGTTCGGCAAAAGTAATTATGTGCTCTGCGATGGGTCAGCAGGCGATGGTAATCGACGCGATTCAGGCCGGGGCAAAGGATTTTATCGTTAAACCATTTCAGGCAGATCGGGTTATAGAGGCTATTCAAAAAGCGATAGGTTGATGAACATGCATGTAAAAAAAATCTTAATTACTCTTTCTCTTATTCTGACATTTTTCGCTGGATGGGAAGAAGGAACCGTTTATGGCGGAACGATGGTCGATGACTATTTTCCAGGTGGCAATAGTGAAGACAGTCAAAATCAGCCGCCACCTGCAGCAGAAGAACCATCTGGCGGTGATCCGGTCACCTGGCTTACCTATGTGAAATTAATCGCAGCGCTTGCTTTTGTCCTGGTTTTGCTCTATGCACTGCTGAAGTTCGTGAATAGTAAAACGAGGAACTTTCAGCAGTCCATGCTGATTCAAAACATGGGCGGGACAGGTCTTGGAGGGAACCGATCTGTTCAAATTGTGAAAATAGCCGGAAACTATTACGTTCTCGGTGTGGGAGAAGAGGTAAATCTTATTAAAGAAGTTACTGATCCAGAAGAAGTCAGCCGGCTGGAACATTACTACTCCTCACAAGAAGAACAAAAAGAAGAGCGCAGTCCTTTGGCAAAACTGATTCTACGCTCATTAAAGAATAAAAATAATCCTTACAATGAAGGAACTCATAGTTTTCAATCTCTTTTATCAAAGCAGTTGAATCAGCAGAAAGAAGATCGTAAAAAGGTGTTTAACCGCGTTAACGGCAAGGAGGATCATAAAGATGGATGAATTTGTTCAGATTTTTAACGATAGTCCTCCGGATGACGTGGCAACTTCGGTACGGCTGCTTCTTTTATTAACAGTGCTGTCTCTAGCACCGGGTATTTTAATTTTAATGACGGCTTTCACAAGAATCGTGATTGTGCTGTCATTTGTCAGGACATCTCTGGCAACACAGCAAATGCCGCCTAATCAGGTAATAATCGGCCTGGCTCTCTTCTTAACTTTTTTTATTATGGCACCGGTACTGAGTGAGGTAAACGAACGGGCATTAACCCCATTATTTAATGAAGAAATTGATCTGGATACAGCATATGAAGAAGCATCAGTTCCGTTTAAAGAATTTATGAGCAAGCATACAAGACAAAAAGATTTAGAGTTGTTTTTAAGTTATACAGAAGCCGAGCGGCCTGAAACCATTCAGGAGATCCCTCTGACTGTGATGGTTCCTGCGTTTGCTTTAAGTGAAATTAAAACGGCATTTCAAATGGGCTTTATGATTTTTATTCCTTTTCTGGTAATTGATATGGTTGTAGCTTCCGTCCTGATGTCGATGGGAATGATGATGCTGCCTCCGGTTATGATTTCTTTGCCTTTTAAAATTCTGTTATTTATTTTAGTGGATGGTTGGTATCTTGTAATGCAGTCGTTGCTGCAGAGCTTTTAGGCAGGTGAGCTTTATCTATGAATGGTGAAATGGTAATTTCAATCGCTGAAAGAGGCGTATACATGACGCTGATGATCAGTCTTCCTTTAATGCTTGTTGCACTGGTAGTAGGATTGCTGGTGAGTATTTTTCAGGCAACTACGCAGATCCAGGAGCAGACATTGGCATTTATTCCGAAAATTATTGCGGTGATGGTCGCGTTGATTTTTTTTGGTCCATGGATGCTTACGCAGATTGTCACGTATGCAGCTGATATTTTTTCTAATCTTACAAGGTATATCGGGTAAATGGAAGAGTTATATCCCAGACTAACCATCCTGCTTTTGCTGCTTGTGCGGGTATCTGCTTTTTTTGTTGTTATGCCTTTATTTTCACATCGGACTATTCCTCCGATGCACCGTCTGGGATTTGCGCTGATTTTATCCTGGATGATGTACTACACAATTGATGTTGAGCCATTTGAAATTAACGGTGAATATATTCTGCTTATACTGAAAGAAGCGGTGGTAGGATTATTTATTGGTTTAATCGCTTATATCGTTTTATCAGCCATTCAAATTGCGGGAGGTTTCATCGATTTTCAAATGGGATTTGCTATGGCAAATGTCATTGATCCTCAAACAGGTGCACAAAGCCCTTTAATGGGTCAGTATTTATATACGATTGCCTTGCTTCTTCTTCTTTATTTGGATGGTCATCATTTAATTCTTGATGGTATTTTTTACAGTTATCAATTTATCCCAATTGACCAGATGGGTCTTGGTTTTGAAAATCCGGCTGCCCCTGAGTTTATTATTAAGGCTTTCGCAGCAGCTTTTATTATCGCGTTTCAAATTGCTTCTCCCGTTGTCGCAACACTCTTTCTTGTTGATGTGGCACTCGGCATTGTGGCGAGAACGTCACCGCAATTTAATATCTTTGTGATTGGTTTTCCTATAAAAATTACAGTTGCCTTTATTATTCTTATCGTCACAATGGGTGTAACATTTCAGGTTATTCAGCGATTATTTGATTTATTGTTTGTTGTGATGCGCGATATTATGACGATTATAGGAGGGGGATTTGTTTAAATGAAGTGGATCCCTTTGGACCTTCAATTTTTTGCCGGTGAAAAAACAGAAAAAGCTTCACCTAAAAAAAGGATGGATTCAAGAAAAAAAGGTCAGGTGGCAAAAAGTCAGGATGTAACCACCGCGGTCATATTAGTTGGCGTGTTTCTTTTTTTGTATTTTGCAGGAGGCATGTTCTGGGACCGTATTTTATCATTAGTAACTATGCCTTTGAGGGACTATATTTTAAGGCCGGTTACGATGGATACAGCAATGATCGTATACACAGAAATGCTCACGGAAGTAGCCTGGATCGTTTTGCCGATCATGGGCGTGGCAGCTCTGGCAGGAATTATCGGAAATTATGTTCAGGTTGGTTTTTTAATTGCCACTGATCCTCTTAAACCTCAATTGTCCAAACTTGATCCTATCAAGGGCCTGAAACGAATTTTTTCAGCAAGAGCACTTGTGGAGTTAGCAAAATCAATTTTGAAAATTTCTTTAATTGGAATGACTACTTTTTTAGTTATATGGTTTTCAATCGAGCACGTACTTGCGTTATCCCTGAAGTCTGTGGAAACCACATTATTAACAGCAGGCAAATTGACGGTGCAAATGGGCCTGTACGCTTCAGTACTTTTACTGCTGCTGGCAGTACTTGACTATATGTACCAAAAATATGATTTCGAGAAAAACATACGAATGTCCAAGCAGGATCTTAAAGATGAATATAAAAACACGGAAGGTGACCCGCTTATTAAATCGAAAATTAAACAAAGACAGCGGGAAATGGCGATGAAAAGAATGATGTCTGAGATTCCAAACGCAGACGTGGTCATTACAAATCCCACTCACTATGCCATTGTGTTGACATATAAAGACGGCGTCTCTGATGCACCGGTAGTAGTAGCAAAAGGAGTCGATTTTATCGCACAGAAAATCAAGCTTGTTGCGAAAGAAAACGACGTACTGGCAGTGGAAAACCGGCCGCTTGCCCGAGCGCTGTTTGATCAGGCGGAAATTGGTGATCCAATTCCTGAAGAATTTTTTAAAGCAGTGGCTGAGATTCTTGCTTATGTATACCGCATAAAAAATAAAGTGTAATGCACAGTTAGGGGTTCAAGGCATGTCAGGTAAAGATTTAACGGTTCTTGCAAGTGTCATCATGATTATTGCTATGCTCGTGATTCCGCTGCCATCATGGATGTTAAGTGTACTGATTATTATTAATATAGCATTAGGCCTTATTGTACTTTTAACATCGATGAACATGAAAGAACCGCTTGAATTCTCTATATTTCCATCACTGATTCTATTACTGACTCTTTTTCGTCTCGGGTTAAATATTTCAACGACCCGTGCCATTTTAAGCAGAGGAGAAGCAGGCGGGGTAGTTGAAACATTTGGAACATTTGTAACAGGCGGAAATATTTTAGTTGGTCTTGTGGTGTTCATTATCTTAATTATTATTCAGTTTGTCGTGATAACTAAAGGGGCGGAACGGGTATCTGAAGTAGCTGCCCGTTTTACCCTTGATGCGATGCCCGGGAAACAAATGAGCATAGATGCGGATTTAAACGCCGGGATGATTTCTGAAACGGACGCCCGGGAAAGAAGAGAGAAAGTCGGGCGTGAAGCGGACTTTTATGGTGCGATGGACGGAGCGACAAAGTTCGTAAAAGGAGATGCAATAGCCGGAATTATCATTGTTATGATCAATATTCTTTTTGGAATGATCATTGGGATTGTTCAAATGGGCATGTCCCTGGGAGATTCAGCCGGTCAATTCACATTGCTGACTGTTGGCGATGGAATTGTAAGTCAGATTCCTGCACTTTTGATATCAACAGCAACAGGTATTGTCGTAACGCGTGCAGCTTCTGATGGGAATTTAGGTCAGGATATTACCAATCAATTATTTGCATTTGGTCCGATTATGTATGTAGCTGGCATAACCATTGCTCTTCTGGGTCTGTTTACCCCAATTAACGATATCCTTACGTTACCGATTGCAGCCGTACTGATCGGCGGAGGCTTTATACTGTCGAAAGCTGCAAAAAAAGAAGAAAATGTGATTCACTCAGCAGAAGAAGAAGTGGCCTCAGACGAATTAAAGAGTCCAGAGAGCGTTGTGAGCCTGCTGAATGTGGATCAAATTGAGTTTGAATTTGGATATGGTCTTATTCCTTTAGCCGATACAGGACAGGGTGGAGATTTGCTTGACAGAATCGTCATGATCAGAAGACAGCTTGCACTTGAGCTGGGTCTTGTCATACCAGTCGTTCGAATTCGCGATAATATTCAGCTTCAACCCAATGAGTACCGCTTGAAAATAAAAGGCAATGAAGTGGCAAAAGGCGAACTCCTGCTGGATCATTATTTGGCAATGAGTCCAGGGGATGATGATTCAATAGAAGGCATCGATACGATTGAACCGTCATTTGGGCTGCCGGCAAAATGGATCGACGAAACGGTTAAAGATCAGGCTGAAATGCTTGGGTACACAGTTGTAGATCCGCCATCAGTCGTTTCTACCCATGTAACAGAAGTTATAAAAGGAAATGCGTATGATTTACTTGGCCGTCAGGAAACTAAACAGCTGATTGACCATTTAAAAGAAACGTATCCTATTTTGGTGGAGGAAGTTACTCCTTCTCCATTAACCATTGGGGAAGTGCAAAAAGTTCTTGCGAAGCTTTTAAAGGAAAATGTCTCAATTAGAAATCTTCCTATTATTTTTGAAACTCTCGCAGACTATGCAAAACTGACAACAGATACAGATGTTTTGACAGAGTATACAAGACAGGCGCTTGCAAGGCAAATTACAAACCAGTTCTCAATTCCCGGGGAAAGTCTGAAAGTTATTACACTATCAGGCAGGGTGGAAAAACTGGTGGCTGACAGCATCCAGCAAGCCGAGCATGGGAATTATCTTTCTCTTGATCCTGGTGAATCCCAGCGGGTTCTTGAAGCGATGGCCAGTCAGATTGAACATGTTTCCATGTCTGAGCAAACGCCGATTATACTTTCTTCACCCGCTGTGCGAATGTATATCAGACAGCTAACAGAGAGGTATTTTCCTCAAATACCAATCTTGTCCTATAACGAATTGGAGTCGAATGTTGAAGTTCAAAGTGTAGGGGTGGTGAATGTGGAATGAAAGTGAAGAAAATTATGGCTGATTCCATGCAGGAAGCCATGAAAAAAGTAAGATCAGAGTTTGGCGATGATGCGGTAATCTTGAATTCAAAAGCAGTTTATACAGGCGGGTTTTTAGGGCTGTTTAAGAAGAAAAGAATAGAGGTAACGGCTGGGACCGACGATCTGACAGAGCCGCCAGCTCTTCTTCCTGCAATGAACCATTTAAAGGAATCTGAAGAAAATTACAAAGCTGATTTTAACGAAATCAAAGAAATTCTATCCCGTTTTCAGCCGCAGACACAGACTGCCTTTCATCATTTCCCTCCAGTGATTCAGGAAGAACTGAAACGTTACAAAGAACTTGACTTTGATGAACATTGGCTTTTAGAGCTTGGTCAGTTTGTCTTTGAAAAATGGAAAGAGGATGGAAAAGCTGAAGACGTTCATTCTCACAGTCTTGCTTTTTTTAAGAAAAAAATGAAAGGTCTTGTACATAAAGGAATAGACACAGACCGAAAATTCATCAATGTAGTGGGTCCGACAGGGGTTGGAAAAACGACCACTATTGCTAAAATGGCTGCCAAACTCGTAGTTGAACAAAAAAGAAAAATTGCCTTTATCACGACAGATACCTACCGGATCGGAGCTATCGAGCAGCTTAAAACCTATGCACAACTGCTGAATGTTCCGATAGAAGTCGTGTATAATCGCAGTGATTTTGAACAGGCTGTTGTAAAATTTGAACAGTTTGATCATATTTTTATTGACACTGCAGGAAGAAACTACAGAGAGAAACACTATGTGGAGGATTTAAAAAATGTGCTGAATTTCAGTGTTAATATGCAATCCTTTTTAGTTCTTTCAATGACTGCAAGAAGAAAAGATATGCAGGCGGTCATCGAGCAGTTTAAAGACGTGGATATTAGTCATTTTATCTTTACTAAGCAAGATGAAAGTACTGCTCCGGGCGCTGTGATTCAGATTATGACCCAAAATAAGAAAGGGGCAGCTTTTATTACAACAGGGCAGGCTGTTCCTGAAGATATAAAGGAAGCATCCACTGAGCATTTTCTAAATCTTCTCGAAGAAAGCGGGAAGCACTAATGGATCAGGCACAAACATTGCGAAACCAAATGATGATAAGGAATGAGCCTACAGCAAAAACAATCGCTGTTGTCAGTGGAAAGGGCGGGGTTGGAAAGTCCAACTTTTCCCTGAATTTTTCCATGGAACTTTCTTCTCTTGGAAACCGGGTTCTTTTGATGGACATGGATATAGGCATGGGGAATGTTCATATTCTATTGGGCCAGCAGCCGGATCAATCCATCCTGCATTACCTGCAGGGAAGCGGCAGTATTCTGGATATTGTTCAAAAAGGTCCTGGCAATCTCTCATTTATTTCCGGAGGATCTGGGTTAAACCAGCTTGTGGAATGGCACGATATTGAAATTCAACGATTTTTAGATGGGTTTGAGCTTCTTCAAAAAAATTATGACTACCTGCTTTTTGATATGGGTGCCGGTGCAAGTGTTAACGGCTTGGAAATGATTATGGCAGCAGATGATGTCATTGTGGTTACCACCCCCGAACCGACCTCCATTATGGATGCATATTCAATGATGAAATTTATTTACATGAAAAATGCTGAAAAAAATTTCTCTATTCTATGCAATCGTGTTATGGATTCAAAAGAAGGTAAACTTGCAATGGACAGGCTTAAATTGGCTATGGAAAGATTTCTGCATAAGGAAGTTAAATTTCTTGGAAGTATACCTGAAGATCCGAACGTAAGAAAATCTGTAACAAACCAGGTGCCATTTGTAACTGAATATCCAGCAACTGCAGCGAGTAAACAAATGAAAAAGATCGTTAGTCTATATATGGATGAGGGTCAAGAAGTTCAAGCTGCACCGAATCGCTTTGTACAGCGACTTGCAAAACTATTTTCAAAGCGGTGAGGTGAATAATTTGAGATTAACGGACATGATTAAAGTTCTGGTAGTTGATGATTCAGCGTTTATGAGAAAACTAATTCAGGAATTTCTTCGGGAAGAAAAAAATATAACCGTAGTGGGCACTGCCCGAAACGGTGAAGATGCGCTGATCAAAGTTAAACTGCTGCAGCCTGATGTGATAACAATGGATGTTCAAATGCCGGTGTTAAATGGATTGGAAGCATTAAAGAAAATAATGGAAGATCGTCCGCTCCCCGTCATCATGCTGTCGAGCTCAACTAAAGACGGAGCAGAAGATACTCTTTCAGCGATGGACTACGGAGCAGTAGATTTTATTTCAAAACCTTCCGGGACTATTTCACTGGATCTTCATAAAGTAAAGAGCGAACTGATTGAAAAAGTTTATGCAGCAGCTGGGTCTGTTCCCAGAAAACAAGATTCAGCTGGAACAGAGAACAGTATTGAACATACCTCCTTCTATCCAACGATTGAAAATGAAATCAAAACAAACAATAAAGCAAACATGGAGCCGGAAGCGGAACTTCCTGTTGCAGGGTGTCAAAAGGTTGTTTTAATCGGCACATCAACCGGAGGTCCCAGAGCCCTTCAAAAAGTAGTTTCTCATCTTCCAAAGGACCTCGGTGCCCCTGTAGTTATTGTGCAGCATATGCCTGCAGGCTTTACAAGATCTCTCGCGAGCAGGTTAAATACTATCTCCCCCTTGCATGTAAAAGAAGCTGAACAGGGGGATACATTGCAAAATGACACTGTCTATTTAGCGCCAGGCGGATATCATCTTACGTTTGACCAGTCATACTCCACGATTAAAATTGTTCTTACCCAAGAGCATCCGAGGGCAGGACATCGCCCATCTGTGGATGTCATGCTTGAAACAGCGGCTGAATTAAAAAAAGTAAAAAAAATAGTTGTAATTATGACAGGAATGGGTACAGATGGGTCTAAAGGTCTGGTACAATTAACTCATAAAGGGCTGGCTGGTGTCATCGCTGAATCCCAAGAAACGTGTATCGTTCACGGAATGCCAAAAGCCGCTGTTGCTACGGGACTTGTCAACGCAGTATGTCCATTGCCAATGATTGCAAAAAAAATTGTTGAATATGTTAACGATGAAGGGTGAGTGCAGGATGGAATTAAATCAATACCTCGAAGTTTTTATAGAAGAAAGCAAAGACCATCTTCAAAATTGTAATACGCAATTACTTGAATTGGAAAAAAACCCTCACGATTTAAAAATAGTAAATGAAATTTTCCGTTCCGCTCATACATTAAAAGGAATGTCAGCAACAATGGGCTACGAAGACTTAGCCAATCTGACTCATAACATGGAAAATGTACTTGATCTAATACGCAATGGCAATTTATCTGTTTCTGCCGCCATTCTGGATGTTGTGTTTTTGGCTATTGATGATCTGGAAGAAATGATCACATCCATTGCAGGAGGCGGAAATGGAAAAAGAGATGTCTCTCATGTCATTCAAAAATTAGAAATGATTGAGCATGGAAAAGAATTTGCAGATAACCCTGTATTAACCGACGACGTAAACAATGCGATTGAAAAAGAAGCCAGCCCTTCGCACCTTCAATATGATGAATATGAAAGAACGGTCATTGAAGAATCGATGGAACAGGGCTTTATTGCTTATGAAATTAAGGTAAGACTAAGAGAAGATTGTTTATTAAAAGCTGCAAGAGTATACATGGTTTTTGAAGTGCTCGAAAAAATAGGGGATATTGTAAAATCCTCTCCATCAGTTGATCAGCTGGAAGAAGAGCGTTTTGATCAGGAATTTTTCGTCACCCTATTAACTAGAGAATCAATGGACTACATAAGAGAAAGTGTGTGCAAAGTCTCAGAAATTGAATTCAGCGAGGCAGCTCCGCTCACTTTGCATTCCTCCCTTAGTGCAGTACAGGAAACAGCTGCAGCAGTCGAGGTGATTGAAAAGCCAATCACTAAAACGGAAAAAAACACAATTGTTCAGGAAAATGAATCTGTAAAAAAACCTGTCTCGGGTAAAACAATCAGGGTCAACATTGAACGTCTGGATATTTTAATGAATTTATTTGAGGAACTGGTTATTGACAGAGGGAGATTAGAGCAAATTTCAAAAGAACTAAACCATGGGGAATTAAATGAAACGGTCGAACGGATGTCGAGAATATCCGGTGATCTTCAATCCATTATTCTTACTATGCGAATGGTGCCTGTGGAAACAGTCTTTAACAGGTTTCCACGAATGGTCCGACAGCTTGCGAGAGACTTAAATAAGAAAATTTCCCTAAATGTTAAAGGTGAAGATACCGAACTTGACCGTACTGTTATAGATGAAATTGGAGACCCTCTTGTACATCTTTTGCGTAATGCGATGGATCATGGCATTGAGACGCCAGATGTCCGATTGAAATATGGCAAGCCTGAAGAGGGCACAATTGAACTAAGAGCTTATCACAGCGGAAATCATGTCTTTATTGAAATTGAAGATGACGGTGCGGGCATCAGTAAGGAAAAAGTTCTGCAAAAAGCCATATCAAATGGCATTATAACAGAAGAACATTCAAAAACATTGTCTGATCAGCAAGTATATGAATTACTAATGGCATCTGGGTTTTCTACTGCCGACACCATCTCTGATATATCAGGGCGTGGAGTTGGACTCGACGTAGTGAAAACAACCATTGAGTCTCTCGGCGGCACCATTACAATTAATTCAAACCCAGGACATGGATCTCTGTTTTCTGTTCAGCTGCCTCTGACACTTTCCATTATTTCCGTTATGCTCGTTGAAATGGAAAGTGAAAAATACGCTGTTCCTTTGTCATCGATTATCGAAACGGCAATTATTAAGGATGAAGATATATTACATGCCCATAATCAGAGAGTAATAGACTTTAGGGGAAAAGTCGTCCCTCTCGTATTTTTAAATGAAGTATTCAACGTCCCGGGACACGGCCGTGAAGATCGTGTGCATTCAGTCATTATTGTTCGTAAAGGGGATAAAATGGCCGGCTTAGTAGTTGATTCATTTATCGGGCAGCAGGAAGTCGTTTTAAAATCGCTCGGGAATTACATGGGAGAAGTATTCGCAATTTCAGGCGCAACGATACTCGGTGATGGTCAGGTTGCCTTGATTATTGACTGCAATTCTTTAATTAAATGATGTAAATTGAATTGAATCCTGTTAAAGGAGGGAGTTTTAAATGGTGACAGAAGCAGCTATGCTGGATATCAAAGTGATCGTCTTTAAATTAATGGATAAGGAATATGCTATTCCAGTAGAAAATGTAAGATCTATTGAAAAAGTATTGCATATTACCAGAGTCCCAAAGGTTTCTTCATATATTAAAGGAGTTATAAACCTGCGGGGGGTTGTCACGCCTATTATTGATCTGCGGGAACGCTTTTCACTAGCGGAAAGCAAGTATGATGTTCATACGCGTATAATTATTGTTAAGCTGGATCAAAAAGAAGTAGGGTTAATCGTTGACTCTGCAAACGATGTATTAGATGTACCTTTGAGTTCAATTGAACCACAGCCAGCTGTCACGGGCAGTGTTGAAGCTGATTTCATCAACGGGGTAGCAAAACTTGACCGCAGACTTCTGATTATGTTGAAGATGGAAGTTGTATTAGATAATAACCAATGAATTTTGAGCAGAATATGACTTCCTATCAAATTGATCTATTAAAAGAGGCGGGAAATATAGGAGCGGGAAATGCTGCTACGGCGCTGTCTAAGATAGTCGGGGAAGCCATAGAAATGAAAATACCTTCAGTAAAAATGGTTTCCTTTGATGAAATGATAGACCTTGCAGGGGGCCCGGAAAAAGAAGTGGCAGGAATTTTTCTTAGAATTGAAGGAGAGATGAAAGGCAGTATGTTTTTGATTCTTTCACTTTCTCAGGCAGAGGCGTATGCAAAAGTAATGACGAACGATCCCTCTTTTTGCATCAACACGCTTCCTCTTACAGACATGAAACTTTCAGCGCTCCGGGAGCTGGGGAACATTCTTTCAGGTTCTTATTTGTCCGCGTTGTCAGAGTTCACAGGCATCCATTTATTCCCTACCGTCCCTTCATTATGCATCGACATGGCCGGAGCTATCATAAGCCAGGGGCTGCTCAGTGTTTCGCAGTCAGGTGACCGTGCCGTTGTGATTGATACGGTTCTTTCATCCCCCGGTATTGAAGGAGCATTTTCCCTTCAGGCGCAATTTTTTGTTTTACCGGACCCGGATTCCTTTGAACGACTCTTTTTAAATCAGAAAGCTGAATACCATGATTAGTGCAAAGCATCAGGTCATAAAAGTGGGCATTGGTGATGTAAAGGTCGCAGCTGCACCGGATAAAATTAAAACCGCCGGTCTGGGATCCTGTGTGGCAGTCGTATTATACCACCCGTATCAAAAGTCCGCGGGCCTGCTGCACATTATGCTTCCTGACTCTTCTCTTTCCAGGTCGCCAATTTACAATCCCGGTAAATTTGCAGACACTGGAATCATAGAACTGATTAGGCTTCTTGGATATCCCCCCGCCCGCTTGAGAGCTAAAATCGCCGGCGGTTCCCAAATGTTTCAATATGAAAGTACGGAAGATACGATGCGGATTGGACCCAGAAATATCGAAGCAGTTCGGCAGCACCTCGAGATGTTTCAGATTCCTATTACCGGTGAAGATGTGGGCGGAAGCAGCGGAAGAACCATTGAATTTGACCCCTCCACCTGCGAGTTGCACATTCGCAACATGAAGCTGGGAAACTGTATTATATGACATGAAAAAAGAACGGAAAAGCTGGTTGTTCTTTTTTCATGTTTTTTTCTTGTTTTCCATCTATAACCACCACAAAAAGACCATTTTTTGATATAATTAATTTTGAATATAAATACACGTTTAAAAGAGGAGTGCCATGAGTCATTCAACTGTGAATCAAGAAAAGCACTATTGGAAATTATGGGCTTCTTCCAGAGATGCTCATGCTGGAGACATGCTTGTTCAAAAGTATATGCCCCTTGTACAGTATCACGTTCAGCGAATCAGCAGCGGTCTGCCTAAAAATGTCTCAAAGGACGATATAAAGAGTCTAGGATTAATGGGACTGCTCGATGCACTTCAAAAATTTGATCCTGGGAGAGAGCTTAAATTCGACACGTATGCTTCGTTTCGAATCAGGGGTGCAATTATTGACGGCCTGCGAAAAGAAGACTGGCTTCCAAGGTCTGTTAGAGAAAAAGCGAAAAAAGTGGAAGCTAAGATTGAAGAATTAGAACAAAAGAATTTGAGGAACGCTGAGCCGGAAGAAATTGCAGAGGCACTTGGGATGGATGTAACAGAAATCTATCAGATAACTCAGGAGCATCTTTTCGCCAACGTACTTTCTATGGATGAACAATCCACAGATTTTGAGGATTCTGAATCTCCAAGGTTTGCAATAAAAGACTCAAAAGGGCTTATGCCGGAAGAGCAAATTGTAAAAAACGAGTTAATAGATGATCTTTCTTCCTTGATCGGTCAGTTAAACCCCAAGGAACAGATGGTGCTCAGCCTGTTTTACACAGAAGAACTGACTTTGACAGAGATTGGTGAAGTCATGAGCCTTTCTACTTCAAGAATTTCACAGATTCATTCAAAGTGTTTATTTAAGCTGAGAAAACTGCTTTCTTCCGAATTTACTTCATTCTGATTCCAAAGCGAACTATCTGCACTGGATGAAACAAGCAGCGGTAAAGGCTGCATTAAGGCTGGGAGAAAACTTAAATTAATAAAAATGACACAGACCCAGCTGTAGTATAAGGTGAGTAGAGCAGAAGGTGATGGCGAGCTGGGCCTTTACAACTCAAGGGCTGGAAAAAGGTTTAAGCACCGTCCTTTTGGAAAATGTCCACCTGAAGTGAAATGAACCGTTCAAACTATCTAAGACAATGTTGTCCCAGGCTCTGTACTATTAAGGTGAAAAAAGGAGTTTAAATGATCATTTTTCTGCTGATCTTATCAATACTATTTAACTTGATTGCATTTTTATCAATTTATTTATTATTCATGAGACAAAATAAATTAATGTATCAGGAAGAAAAACATAAAAAGACGTTAAATGAATTTGAAGAAACATTCACAAGCTATTTGCAGGAACTGAAGGAAGACAATGCACAGTTTCTTTCAAGTTTTGAGCAGATACAAAAATCGCCGCAGCTGAAAAAAACGGAAAAAAATCCACCTTTCATTTCTCAGGAACCCTTGATAGATGATAATCAAGCAATAGATTCTCTGCCTGATCCCATCAGGAAAGCATCGAGATCCCTTGCAGCTAACCAGTACAAGAAAAAGCCCGAACGAAACGAACAGAGGGATGCAATTGAGGAGTCGTTTGAGCAGAAAGTATTCAGGCTCTCTAAAGAAGGTCTTTCACCTGCCCAAATTGCTAAAAAGCTGCATAAGGGACAAACCGAAATAGAATTGCTGCTGAAGTTCCGTAAAAAATCGAATTAAATGTTGAAGCAGGTTCGTCAATGTGTTATAGTAATTAACGGTGTTATTACACACGCTTCGTGATTTAGCGATTGGTGCTGTCAGAAATGATAGTTTTCGTACTAAAAAGGATCGGGGCGGAGGAGAACAAACCACAAGGAGGAAAAAACACTATGTCAGTAATTTCAATGAAACAACTGCTTGAAGCAGGTGTTCACTTCGGCCACCAAACTCGCCGTTGGAACCCAAAAATGAAAAAATATATTTTCACGGAGCGTAACGGCATCTACATTATTGACCTTCAAAAGACGGTTAAAAAAGTAGAAGAAGCTTACAGATTCGTGAAAGAAGTTTCAGCTGATGGCGGAACAGTTCTATTTGTAGGAACTAAAAAACAAGCACAGGAGTCTGTGCGCGATGAAGCCGGCCGTGCGGGAATGCACTACATCAACCAGCGCTGGTTGGGCGGAACGCTAACAAACTTTGGTACCATTCAACTTCGTATTAACCGGTTGAAGAAAATCGAAAAAATGGAAGAAGACGGTACATTTGAAGTTCTTCCTAAAAAAGAAGTTGTTCAGCTTAAAAAAGAATATGATCGTCTTGTGAAATTCTTAGGTGGAATCAGAGATATGCAAAAGCTTCCTGATGCATTATTCATTATTGATCCACGCAAAGAACGTATTGCAGTTGCAGAAGCACGCAAGTTGAATATTCCAATCGTTGGAATCGTTGATACAAACTGTGATCCGGACGAAATTGATTATGTAATTCCGGCAAATGATGATGCAATTCGCGCTGTTAAGCTTCTTACTTCAAAAATGGCTGATGCGATTCTTGAATCAAAACAGGTAGAAGAAGAGGAAGAAGAAGCAGTAGCTGCTGAGTAATGCATAAATTAAAAGGTGATAAGCGGGATCGTCCCTTATCACCTTTTTTAAAGCAATAATAAATTTGCATTGTATATAAGGAGGAATTTCTGTGGCAATTACAGCACAAATGGTAAAAGAACTTCGTGAAAAAACTGGAGCAGGCATGATGGACTGCAAAAAAGCATTACAGGAAACAAACGGTGACATGGACCAGGCAATTGATTTTCTTCGTGAAAAAGGAATTGCCAAAGCGGCGAAGAAAGCGGATCGTATTGCAGCTGAAGGCTCAACATTCATTATGAGCGAAGGCAACAAAGCGGTAATTATCGAAGTAAACGCTGAAACAGACTTTGTAGCTAAAAATGAAGGATTCCAGGTGCTTGTTAAAGAACTTGCACACCACCTTCTTGCAACTGAGCCTGCAACCCTTGAAGATGCTCTTGCATCATCAATGGATAATGGTTCAACAGTCAACGATCATATTACAGGCGCAATGGGTAAAATCGGGGAAAAGATCACTCTTCGCCGTTTTGCTATCCGTACTAAAGACGATAACGCATCATTTGGCGAGTATCTGCACATGGGCGGAAGAATTGGTGTTCTTGCTGTTCTTGAAGGAACAACAGATGCCCAGGCTGCTAAAGATGTAGCTATGCATGCCGCTGCCCTAAATCCTAAATACGTTTCACGCGATCAGGTTTCACAAGAAGAAGCTGATAGAGAACGTGAAGTTCTTACAAAGCAGGCTCTTGAAGAAGGTAAGCCTGAAAATATCGTAGCGAAAATGGTTGAAGGACGTCTAGGTAAATATTTTGAGGAAATCTGCATTCTGGATCAGCCTTTCGTAAAAGATCCTGATCAAAAAGTACGCCAGTTCCTTGAAACAAAAAATGCAACTTTAACTGATTTCGTTCGTTATGAAGTTGGCGAAGGCATTGAGAAGCGTCAAGACAACTTTGCTGACGAAGTAATGAGCCAGGTTAAAAAATAATAGATGCATCTTTAATAGGTGCAGCAATGGGGGACACTTTGTGTTCCCTCTTTTTTGGAGAAAATGAACTATGAGGGAGGATCCTATGAGTAAATCAAGATACAATCGGGTGGTATTGAAATTAAGCGGTGAAGCCTTAGCCGGTGACACAGGTTTTGGAATTCATCCTCCAATCATTAAATCAGTCGCTGAACAAGTGAAGGAATTGGCTGATCTCGGGGTGGAAGTAGCCGTTGTAGTAGGCGGGGGAAACATCTGGAGAGGCAAAATCGGCAGTGAAATGGGCATGGACCGTGCTTCAGCTGATTACATGGGCATGTTGGCAACTGTCATGAATTCTCTTGCTCTGCAGGACAGTCTTGAGAATTTAGGAATTCAAACACGAGTTCAATCATCTATTGAAATGCGGCAGGTAGCTGAACCCTATATTAGAAGGAAAGCCATTCGACATCTTGAAAAAAAACGCGTTGTGATCTTTGCGGCGGGTACAGGAAATCCCTATTTCTCTACCGATACCACCGCAGCATTGCGGGCGGCAGAAATCGAAGCTGAAGTGATTCTAATGGCGAAGAACAATGTGGACGGAGTATACTCGGCTGATCCTAAACTGGATGCTGCTGCTGTGAAATATCAAGAGCTTTCATTCCTTGATGTTTTAAAAGATGGTTTGGCAGTTATGGATTCAACGGCATCATCATTATGTATGGACAATGATATCCCACTCATAGTATTCTCAATAATGGAGAATGGAAATATTAAACGAGCTGCATTGGGAGAACCAATCGGTACTATCGTAAGGGGGAAAAACTAATGACTACACAAACGATTTCGCAGACAAAAGAAAAAATGGAAAAAGCTGTACAAGCCTTTTCCCGCGAATTGGCATCCATTCGTGCAGGCCGCGCGAGCGCATCTTTATTAGACAAAATCACAGTAGATTATTATGGAGCTCCTACGCCTGTAAACCAGCTGGCTTCTATTACCGTACCTGAAGCACGTCTTTTGCAGATTACTCCATATGATAAAACTTCATTAGGTGAAATCGAAAAAGCGATTCAAAAATCTGATTTAGGATTAAATCCTTCAAATGATGGATCCTTAATTCGAATTACAATTCCTGCCTTAACAGAAGAGCGCCGCCGAGACCTGGCAAAACAGGTAAAACGTGAAGCAGAGGATGCTAAAGTTGCCATCCGCAACATCCGCCGCGATGCAAACGACGATCTTAAGAAAAGTGAGAAAACCGGCGATATTACAGAGGATGATCTGCGCGGCTACAGTGAAGATGTTCAAGATATGACAAATCAGCATATTGAGAAAATCGATGAACTGGCTAAAGCGAAAGAAAAAGAGATTATGGATGTATAATTTTTTATAGCCAACATTGGCTGTAGATTAATAGTGTAATACACAGAAAGACCCTCTACCTGTTAGGGGGTTTTCTTCATTTTTGCACTGAAACCTGGCTGGTAGTAAAATAGTAAGGAATCCTTCTCATGTTTTTTGGCAGAGTGGACATTTCTGCAGGAAAATTTGATATGATAGGAAAAGCATGTTGTAATTCAATCACGGTATGGGGGATGTACAATGCTCGATAAAATGAAATTATGGAAGTCCACGAAAGAGCCGGACACCCTTGATGATCGCATTATTGAATGTATGAAATATCAGATGCCGAATCATATTGCTATTATCATGGATGGAAACGGAAGGTGGGCAAATAAACGCGCGATGCCAAGAGTTGCCGGTCATCATGAAGGCATGAAGGCAGTCCGACCCATCACCCGGCTTGCGAGCAGAATGGGAGTTCAGGCATTAACCCTTTATGCATTTTCAACAGAAAACTGGATTCGCCCTAAATTAGAGGTGGATTATTTAATGAAGCTGCCGGAAGAGTTCCTGGGGACTTTCCTGCCTGAATTGATAGAGGAAAATGTACAGGTAAGGATGATGGGAGAACGGTCTCAAATCCCCGCCCATACCCTTAAAGCTGTTGAAAAAGCAGTGAAGGCAACAGAACAGAATAATGGCATGGTTCTTAATTTTGCTCTAAATTATGGGAGCCGATCAGAAATACTCAATGCCGTTAAATCATTAGCTGAACAAGTGCAGGAAGGTAAACTTCATGTACACGAAATTGATGATGCCATTTTTTCATCGCACTTAATGACAAGCCATTTAAATGATCCGGATCTCCTGATTCGTACAAGCGGGGAAATTCGATTAAGCAACTTTATGCTATGGCAGTTAGCTTATGCAGAGTTTTGGTTTACAGATGTTTTGTGGCCGGATTTCAGCGACGCACACTTAATTGAAGCGATCGAAGGCTTTCAAAAGCGTTCAAGAAGATATGGTGGATTAAAAAGCGAGGAATCTTAAATGAAGCAAAGGTTAATTACCGGGATAATTGCGGCGGCGCTTTTTATTCCGATTGTTTGGGCAGGCGGTTTAATTTTTACACTAGGTACATATGTTATTGCGTCGATTGCTCTTTATGAGATATTAAAAATGAGATCCATTGATGTCCTGTCTATTCCGGGTGTCATCTCAACAGCTACATTATGGATTTTTCTTCTGCCTAATGATTATTATGATATTTTAAACCAGCTCGACTACACTAAAATAGAGTCAGCTCTATTATCGGTGCTCCTGCTTTTGGTTTACACGGTGATGAAGAAAAACAGATTCACATTCGATGATGCTGCTTTTTCTATATTTGCAATGCTGTATGTTGGAATTGGTTTTTACTATTTCCTGGTGGCAAGAGAAGCAGATATATTATGGGTGATTTTTGCTCTACTCATCATCTGGACGACTGATTCAGGCGCGTATTTTATAGGGAAGGCTATAGGAAAAAGAAAGCTGTGGCCGGATATTAGTCCAAATAAAACAGTAGAGGGTTTCATCGGCGGAATCCTGTCTGCAATCGCAGCAGCCTGGATCTTTTTAATTCTTGCTCCATTGGAAGTTAACATATGGTATTTGATGTTTGCTACTGTCATTTTATCTGCAATGGGACAAATCGGGGACCTGGTAGAATCCGCCTTAAAAAGGCACTACGGTGTAAAAGACTCAGGACGGATACTGCCTGGCCACGGCGGCCTGCTGGACCGTTTTGACAGCCTGCTATTTGTTCTGCCACTCATGAAAATTCTGCAACTAATTTAGTCAGGGGGATCTTTTTTGAAAAAAATAAGTTTAATGGGCGCCTCAGGGTCAATTGGAACGCAGACAATTGATGTTATCCGTGAGCATCCCGACAGCTTTAAGCTCACAGCTTTTTCAGTCGGTAAAAATATTGATATGGCACGCAAGCTGGCAAAAGAGTTTAGTCCGGATTTAATTTCGGTTCAGCATAAAGAAGATGCTGTATCTTTACAAACAGATGTATCTGCGAAAGTGCTGTGGGGAATGGATGGTTTAATTGAAACTGCCACTCATCAGCAAACGGACATACTGGTCAACGCTGTACTGGGAAGTGTGGGCCTGGAGCCGACACTAAAAGCAATTGAAGCAAAAAAAACAATTGCCATAGCAAATAAAGAAACACTGGTTACTGCAGGTGGAATTGTAATGAATGCAGTAAAGAAACATGATGTCATGATGCTTCCTGTTGACAGTGAGCACTCTGCAATCTTTCAAGCACTTCAGGGGGAAAGCAGAAAAAATATTGACCGGCTGATTATTACCGCATCCGGAGGCAGCTTCAGAGATAAAACCAGAGAGCAATTAAAAGAAGTTTCCCTGGAGGATGCGTTACATCATCCCAACTGGTCTATGGGTGCAAAAATCACGATCGATTCAGCTACCATGATGAATAAAGGTCTTGAAGTAATAGAAGCACATTGGCTTTTTGATCTGCCCTATGACAAAATTGATGTTCTTCTGCACAGGGAAAGCATTATTCATTCCATGGTTGAATTTCAGGACAGTTCTGTAATGGCTCAGCTTGGATCTCCCGACATGAGAGTTCCTATCCAATACGCCTTAACCTATCCAGACCGGCTGGAGATGAAGAACCCTCAGCGCTTGAGACTTGAGGATGCAGGAAAACTTCATTTTGAAAAAATGAATTTTGAACGATACCGCTGTCTGGCTCTGGCGTATGAAGCAGGAAAATCAGGCGGATCGCTTCCAGCGGTGATGAATGCGGCAAACGAAGCGGCTGTTTCACTTTTTATCAATGGGAAAATCAGCTTTCTGCAAATTGAAGAAGTAATCGAGAAGGCAATGAACGGTCACGAAGTGATTCTCTCTCCAGATCTTGAAACTATTCTTGATATAGACAGGGAGATACGTTCACGAATTCTTTCTAATTACCGCTAGGAAAGCTACCCCGCTGATTTTGAACGTGCTACAATAAGATAAGGATTTGAGGCAGTAATTATAAAAAAAGGTGGTTGTGACGATGAATACGGTCATCGCATTTATTATTATATTTGGCGCACTGGTATTTTTCCATGAACTCGGCCATTTTGTTTTTGCAAAGCGGGCAGGCATACTGTGCCGGGAGTTCGCCATCGGCATGGGGCCGAAAGTGCTGGCTTTTAAACGTAATGAAACTCAGTACACCATTCGCCTTCTCCCAATAGGAGGGTACGTCAGAATGGCAGGAGAAGATCCTGAAATGGTTGATCTTAAGCCTGGTTTTCGTGTCGGACTTCTATTAAACCAAGATGAAACTGTCCAAAAAATGGTCATTAACAATAAAGACCGCTATCCTAATCTGCGTGTTGTAGAGGTAGCTGAAGCCGATATTGAACGCGAGCTTTTTATTAAAGGGTATGAGGAAGGGGAAGAAACCCTTCAAACATTTACAATAGCGAAAGATGCTGTTTTTGTAGAAGACGGTGCAGAGTCTCAAATTGCCCCGTGGAACAGACAGTTTAATTCCAAATCTCTTGGAAACCGTGCGATCACAATTTTTGCCGGTCCTTTAATGAACTTTGTACTTGCATTTATCGTTTTCATGATCATCGGTTTTCTTCAGGGTGTTCCTACACAGGAGCCGCTTCTTGGCGAATTGGTTGAGGATGGAGCCGCTGCTGAAGCAG
Source organism: Jeotgalibacillus sp. ET6 (assembly GCF_029667115.1). Classification (GTDB taxonomy): domain Bacteria; phylum Bacillota; class Bacilli; order Bacillales; family Jeotgalibacillaceae; genus Jeotgalibacillus. The sequence goes on from NZ_JARUIU010000001.1 coordinate 218,708, forward strand.
GCTTGCAGGAAGGTGACCGGATTGAGGGGATCAACGGGCAGTCTGTTGCTGAGTGGTCTGATTTAACAGCAATAATCGAAAAAAATCCAAATACAGAAGTGACGATGGACATTCTGCGCGATGGAGATGCCATGTCCTTTCAGGTTACACCAGACGCGGTTGAAGTCGCTGAGGGAAGCGATATCGGCAGAATAGGTGTTTATGGTCCGATCGAAAGCTCACCTTCACTGGTTCAGGCAGTCGTTTTCGGAGGAGAACAAACGTACTTTTTTACTGTTATGATCTTTGATGCCCTTGGAAAATTGATTACGGGCCAATTCACAATTGATGCTCTCTCCGGACCGGTTGGAATTTATAAATCCACCGAGATTGTCGCTCAAACCGGCATTTATAATTTAATGCATTGGGGTGCGATCTTAAGCATCAACTTGGGAATCATGAATCTTCTGCCCCTGCCTGCTCTTGATGGAGGGCGACTCCTGTTTTTCGGAGTAGAGGCCCTTCGAGGAAAGCCGGTTGACCGCCATAAAGAAGGTATGGTTCATTTTGTCGGCTTTGCATTACTTATGCTATTAATGATTGTCGTAACTTGGAATGATATTCAACGATTCTTTTTACAGTAGAAAATAGAGGTGTGAAAAAATGAAGCAAAGTCAAACACTAATTCCAACGCTCCGTGAAGTTCCGGCTGATGCGGATATTAAAAGCCATCAGCTGCTTTTACGAGCGGGGTTTATCCGTCAAAATGCAAGCGGCATTTATTCTTTTTTGCCCCTTGGAAAAAAAGTGCTTCAAAAAGTTGAAGCAATCGTCAGAGATGAAATGAATGCAGTGGGCGGCGTTGAAATTTTAATGCCCGCCCTTCAGCCTGCTGAACTTTGGGAAATGTCCGGAAGATGGGGAACCTATGGCCCTGAATTGATGAGGATGACGGACCGTCACAACCGTGCTTTTGCACTGGGTGCAACGCACGAAGAAATTATTACAAGCTTGCTGCGCGATGAAATCAGCTCCTATAAAAAGCTTCCGCTTACGCTCTACCAGATCCAATCAAAATTCAGAGATGAAAAACGACCAAGATTTGGACTGCTGCGCGGAAGAGAATTTCTGATGAAAGATGCTTATTCTTTTCACAGCAGCCAGGAGAGTCTAGATGAGTCCTATGAAGACCTGATGCGGGCTTATTCAAATATTTTCAGACGCTGCGGACTTAATTTCAGAGCTGTACAAGCTGATTCAGGTGCCATTGGCGGAAAAGATAATCATGAGTTCATGGTGTTATCTGATATCGGAGAAGATACAATCGCATTTTCCGACTCCTCAGAATATGCAGCGAACCTTGAAATGGCTGCAGTTGCGACTCAATATGAAGAGCGTCGCCACAGCGGCAATAAGATGGAGCGCGTTGAAACGCCGGATCAGAAGACAATTGCTGATGTTGCAGATTACCTTCAGGTTCAGGCTGAAGATATCGTGAAGTCCGTCCTCTTTATAGCGGATGAAGAACCAGTTCTTGTCCTGGTGCGAGGCGATCATGAGGTAAACGATATTAAAGTTAAAAGAGCTCTAGGGGCCCGTGTAGTGGAAATGGCCACTCGTGAAGAAACAGTAAAACATCTTAATGCCAATTCAGGTTCAATAGGTCCGGCAGGAGTATCTGGGCATGTGAAGATTCTTGCAGACAACGCCGTGAAGTCAATGGGAGACCTGATCATTGGAGCTAACGAAGAAGGCGTTCACTTTAAGTTTGCTCAACTGGGCCGGGATTTTGAAGTCAGTTTGTTTGAAGACCTGCGATTTATTCTTAAAGGTGATCCTTCTCCTGATGGAAAAGGCAGTATTCAATTTGCAAAAGGAATAGAAGTGGGACATGTCTTTAAGCTTGGGACTGTATACAGCGAGTCAATGGGCGCTAATATCCTGGATGAGAACGGACGTTCCAAACCGATGATCATGGGCTGCTACGGCATAGGTGTCTCAAGAACACTTGCAGCAATCGCTGAACAATTTAATGATGAGAACGGTTTAACTTGGCCAGTAAATATCGCACCGTATGATCTTCATGTTATTGCTATTAATATGAAGGATGAAGTTCAATCACAAGTAGCAGACGAGCTTTACAAATTGCTTACTGATTACCGATATCAGGTATTGCTTGATGACCGTGTTGAACGGGCAGGTGTTAAGTTTACGGATTCTGACTTGATCGGCCTTCCTGTAAGGATTACAGTAGGAAAAAGAGCTTCTGAAGGAATTGTGGAAGTGAAAATCCGGAGGTCCGGAGAAACCTACGAAGTTCAAAAAGAAGAACTGACTGACAAATTACAAGATATTTTCCGACAGCTGTCTAATATTTAAGGTTGGAAAGATGACGGAAGGCTGGCGCGAATGTGCCAGCCTTTATGTCTGATTAGGGGGAAATATGAATCAATCTGCAGAACTAACCAAAAAAGAAAAATTCAGGCTGCTTTTAACACAGCTTAACATGACCGGCGATGAGTATATGAAATTCCTTGAAGATGGAGAAATTACCCGCTTGTCTGTCCATAAGAACAGTAAAAAATGGCATTTTCATTTTCAGTTTAATGATATTGTTCCATGCGGGGTTATGAATGAATTTTCAATGAGACTCTCACAGTCCTTCCAGCACATTGCCCAGGTGGATTTTACGGTGATGACTGTTTCAAATACCTTTTCTGAAGAAAAAATAACGGATTACTGGAGTACTTGCTTAAAAGAACTTCAAGGAATTGCACCTCCTTTGCTTTCTCTATTAAACAATCAGCTGCCAGTCATCAATGGGAATCGCCTGCTTGTAAAAGTATCGAATGAAACCGAAGGCATGCAGATTAAAAATAAATACGCTGAATTGCTATGTTCTGCTTTTTCAAAATGGGGTTTTCCAGCTCTCACATTACAGACGGAAGTAAGTGAAAATCAGTCAACAGCTGAGTATGACGCTTTTGTCGAATCAAAGAAAAAAGAAGAGGAAGAATGGGCAAAGCAAGCGATAGTGGAAATGCAGAAGATGGAGGATTCAAAACAAAGCGATGCACCAAGCGGTCCTGTTTCGATTGGCTATTCCATTAAGCCTGACGAACCGGTGGAAATACAAACCATACAGGATGAGGAACGGAAAATAGCGATTCAGGGATTAATCTTTGATGCTGAAGTTAAAGAACTGAGAAGCGGCAGATCTCTGCTGACATTTAAAGTTACAGACTACACAGATTCTATCCTGGTAAAAATGTTTTCCCGGGATAAAGAAGATGCAGCAATCATGAATTCTGTGAAAAAAGGAATGTGGGTCAGAGCGAAAGGCTCGATACAAAATGACACATTTGTTCGGGACCTCGTCATGATTGCACAGGACGTTATGGAGATTCAGCCGGATCTTCGCAAAGATTCAGCCCCTGAAAATGAAAAGAGAGTGGAGCTTCATCTTCATACTCCAATGAGCCAGATGGATGCTGTATCCTCTGTGTCATCGCTCGTTGCCCAAGCCAAGAAGTGGGGGCATAAAGCCGTTGCGATAACGGATCATGCTGTTGCACAATCATTTCCTGAAGCGTATGCTGCAGGTCAGAAAAATGACATAAAGATTTTATATGGAGTAGAAGCAAACCTGGTGGATGATGGCGTGCCGATCGCCTATAACGTCTCAGACCGTCAACTAGAGGATGCGAGCTACATTGTGTTTGACGTTGAGACGACAGGTTTATCTGCAGTGTACGATAAAATAATCGAGCTTGCAGCTGTAAAAATAAAAGGCGGAGAAATCATCGATAAATTTGAACGATTCGCTAACCCTCATCACCCTCTTTCAGCAACTACGATTAATTTAACAGGGATTACAGATGATATGGTTCGAAACGCTCCCGAAATTGAGGATGTACTGAAGGATTTTCATGAGTGGGCAGAAAACGATATCCTTGTCGCACATAATGCGTCATTTGATATGGGGTTTCTAAATGTGGGCTACCGCAGAATTGGTCTTGGAAAAGCGCCAAACCCCGTTATTGATACGCTTGAACTGGCTCGATTTCTGCACCCTGAAATGAAGAATCACCGCCTCAACACATTGGCAAAAAAGTTTGAGGTAGATCTAACTCAGCACCATAGAGCGATTTATGATGCTGAAGCAACCGGATATATATTAATAAAGATGCTTAAGAAGGCACAGGAAAAAGAGATTTACAATCATAATCAATTAAATGACTATATGGGCGTTGGTGAAGCGTTTAAACGTGCAAGACCCAACCACGTAACGCTTTTAGCCACCTCGCAGGCAGGTCTTAAAAATCTGTTCAAACTTATCTCTATATCTCATTTAAACTACTTTTACCGGGTGCCAAGAATCCCGCGCTCCGTTTTGCAAAAGCACCGGGAAGGATTACTTATTGGTTCCGGCTGCGACAAAGGCGAGGTTTTTGAAGGAATGATGCAGAAATCTTCCGAAGAAGTTGAAGATATGGCTGCGTTTTACGATTATATTGAACTGCATCCCAAGCCAGCGTACGCGCACTTAATTGAGATGGAATTAATCAGAGATGAGAATAATCTGGAAGAGATTATAAAAAAAATAGCCGCTATGGCAGATAAGCTGAATATTCCTGCAGTGGCCACCGGAAATGTTCACTATTTAGATCCGGACGATAAGGTATACAGGAAGATTCTGATTTCCTCCATGGGAGGTGCGAATCCTTTAAACAGACATGAACTGCCGGATGTTCATTTTAGAACGACAAATGAAATGCTCGAAGAATTTAAATTCCTTGGTGAAGAAAAAGCAAAAGAGCTTGTTGTCACAAATTCAAATAAAATAGCAGATATGATTGAGGATCTTAAGCCGATTAAAGATGATTTATTTACTCCAAAGATTGACGGCGCCGATGATGAAATGAGAAGTATGAGTTATTCTATGGCTCACAGCATCTACGGTGAAGTACTTCCGGAGATTGTGGAAGCCCGGCTTGAAAAAGAACTTAAGAGTATTATCGGGCATGGATTCGCCGTTATTTATCTTATCTCACATAAACTCGTTAAAAAATCATTAATTGATGGATATCTTGTAGGTTCCAGGGGCTCTGTCGGATCTTCTTTTGTCGCAACGATGACGGAAATAACTGAAGTAAATCCACTGCCGCCGCATTATGTCTGTCCTTCCTGCAAAAAATCTGAGTTCTTCGATGATGGGTCTGTCAGCTCAGGTTTTGACCTTGAAGATAAAAATTGTCCGGATTGTGAGATTCCATTTACTAAAGATGGCCAGGATATCCCGTTTGAAACATTTCTTGGCTTTAAAGGCGATAAAGTACCGGATATTGATTTAAACTTCAGCGGCGAATATCAGCCTGTAGCGCATAATTACACCAAGGATCTTTTTGGAGAAGACTATGTATATCGTGCCGGAACAATCGGCACAGTTGCAGATAAGACCGCTTTTGGTTATGTGAAAGGCTATGCAGGTGATCGTAATCTGCACTACAGGGGAGCTGAAGTGGAGCGGCTGGCTCAAGGGTGTACAGGAGTAAAACGAACCACCGGCCAGCATCCCGGCGGTATCATCGTCGTACCGGACTATATGGATATTTACGATTTCACTCCTATTCAGTTCCCGGCTAATGACAGCACTTCAGAGTGGAAAACAACTCACTTTGATTTTCATTCCATACATGATAATTTGCTTAAGCTTGACATTCTGGGTCATGATGACCCGACGGTTATCCGGATGCTGCAGGACTTATCCGGCATTGATCCAAAAACCATACCGACAGATGACCCGGAAGTAATGAAAATCTTCAGCGGAACTGAATCATTAGGCGTGACGCAGGATCAGATCATGTGTAAAACCGGAACTTATGGCATACCCGAGTTTGGAACCCGTTTTGTCCGTCAAATGCTTGAGGATACAAAGCCGACTACGTTTTCAGAGCTGGTTCAGATATCAGGTCTTTCCCATGGAACCGATGTATGGCTGGGGAACGCTCAGGAACTGATTCATAACGGCATTTGTGAGCTTTCGGATGTAATAGGGTGCCGGGATGATATTATGGTTTATTTAATCTATAAGGGGCTGGAACCGTCACTTGCCTTTAAAATCATGGAATTTGTGAGAAAAGGAAAAGGACTGACTCCGGAGTGGGAAGAAGAAATGAAAAAAAACAATGTACCTGAGTGGTATATTGACTCCTGTAAAAAAATCAAATATATGTTCCCAAAAGCCCACGCTGCTGCGTACGTATTAATGGCAGTAAGAATAGCCTACTTTAAAGTTCATCATCCAATTCTGTACTACGCTGCATATTTTACAGTGCGGGCAGAAGATTTTGATTTAGAAGCTATGGCGGCAGGCTCGCAGATCATCAAGTCAAGAATGGAAGAAATTAATGCTAAAGGACTTGATGCATCTACTAAAGAAAAGAACCTGCTGACCGTCCTTGAACTGAGCCTCGAAATGTGTGAAAGAGGATACTCATTTAAGCAGGTTGATTTATACAAATCAGATGCGAAGGATTTTATTATAGAAGGGGATTCACTGATCCCTCCTTTTAATGCGATACCGGGCCTTGGAACAAATGCTGCAATAAACATTGTCCAGGCAAGAAAAAATGGAGAATTTTTATCAAAAGAAGATCTGCAAAAAAGAGGTAAGGTCTCAAAAACGATTATTGAGTTTCTGGATTCACAGGGATGTCTTGAAGGATTGCCGGATCAGAACCAGCTTTCTCTTTTCTGATCCATTTGCATCATAACGCAATATATGGTATTATACTGTTGGAAATACTACTGATAACTCTGACGTCGAAAGAGTGGGTGCCGCCCGCTCTTTTGTGTTGTTTCAGACATTTTTCAAAGAATAATGGAGGAAACGGATGAGTAAAATTATTGAACTCGTAGAGCAATTAACCACCCCAATTCTAAATGATATGAACCTAGAACTTGTTGATGTTGAGTTTGTTAAAGAAGGTTCTAATTGGTTTTTAAGGGTTTATATTGACAAAGAAAATGGTGTGGATATTGAAGAATGCGGGCAAGTTAGTGAGCGCCTGAGTGAAAAATTAGATGAGCTGGATCCAATTCAGCAGAACTATTTTTTGGAAGTTTCTTCTCCGGGAGCAGAACGACCTTTAAAAAAGGAAAAAGATTTTCAAAAAGCAGTCGGCAAAAATGTGTTTGTTAAAACATATGAACCGGTTGATGGCATGAAGGAAATCGAAGGCGTTTTAACCTCATATGATGGGATCACACTTGAAATCGCAGTTACAATCAAAACAAGAAAAAAAACGATGACAATTCCAAAAGAAAAAGTGGCTAAAGCCAGACTGGCAGTCTCTTTTTCTTAATTGAACATGGTGCACGGGGCTTGAAGGGAGATGACAAATTAATGAGTACGGAATTATTGGATGCTTTGATTTTTCTCGAAAAAGAAAAAGGAATCGATCGAGAAGTATTGATTGATGCGATTGAAGCTGCTTTGGTTTCAGCGTATAAGCGGAATTTTAATCAGGCACAAAATGTGCGTGTGGATCTCAATCTCGACAACGGGTCTATGAGGGTTTTTGCCAGAAAAGAAGTAGTGGATGAGGTATTTGATTCACGTCTTGAAATATCTCTGGAAGATGCCCACGAAAAAGATCCCGCGTTTGAAGTTGGCGATATTGTTGAACTTGAGGTAACACCGCGTAATTTTGGGCGTATTGCGGCTCAAACAGCAAAGCAGGTAGTTACTCAGCGGGTAAGGGAAGCAGAACGCGGAATTATTTACACAGAATTTGTTGACCGGGAAGATGACATTATGACCGGGATTGTTCAGCGTCAGGATCACCGCTTTATTTATGTGGCTCTTGGCAAAATAGAGGCGCTTCTGCCTTTAAATGAGCAAATGCCAAACGAATCCTATAAGCCTCACGACCGGATAAAGGTTTATATTACAAAAGTCGAACGGACAACAAAGGGTCCTCAGATTTTTGTTTCACGAACACATCCGGGTCTGCTCAAAAGACTTTTCGAGGTTGAAGTGCCTGAAATTTTTGATGGAACAGTAGAAATTAAATCTGTTTCCCGTGAAGCAGGAGACCGTTCCAAAATTTCAGTTCACTCTGACAACGAGGAAGTGGACGCAGTAGGTGCCTGTGTAGGTTCAAAAGGAACCCGTGTACAGGCTATCGTGAATGAGCTGAAAGGTGAAAAAATTGATATCGTTGAGTGGTCTGAAGATCCTACAATTTTTGTGGCGAATGCATTGAGCCCGTCTAAAGTAGTGGATGTTCAGGTTAAAGAGGAAGACAAGGCCACCACAGTTGTTGTTCCTGATTACCAATTGTCACTTGCAATTGGGAAGCGTGGGCAAAACGCGCGGTTAGCAGCAAAACTGACGGGCTGGAAGATCGATATTAAAAGTGAAACAGATGCGCGTGAACTGGGTATATACCCACGTGACGACCAGCCTTTGTTTACCGAAGAAGAGATGGATCAATCCTATACTTATTCGGATGATGATATCGAATAAAGGGAGCGAAAAAACATGCAGCCCAAAAGAAAGATTCCATTACGGAAATGTATCGCTACAAATGAGATGAAGCAGAAAAAGGAAATGGTCAGGATCGTCAGAACAAAAGAAGGCGATGTCTCCATTGATTTAACAGGAAAAAAATCAGGTCGTGGTGCTTATCTTTCCAAAGATAAGGATGCGATTTTAAAAGCACGCAAGAAAAATATACTAGCAAGCCACTTACAGGCAAAAGTAGATGATTCTATATATGATGAACTGCTTGCACAAGTGGAAGCGGACCAGCCAAAATGAGCCAGCCTAAATGGATGTCTCTGCTCGGTCTTGCAACTCGGGCAGGAAAAGTGATATCAGGAGAAGAACTTGTCATAAAAGAAGTCAGGAATGGCAAAGCAAAGCTTGTTTTACTTGCAGAAGATGCTTCTGAAAATACAGCGAAAAAAATTACGGATAAAAGCCTGCATTATGGAATCCCTTTAAGAAGGGTAAACGACCGTTACACGCTTGGTCACTTAATTGGCAAAGAAGCCAGGGTAACAATTGCGGTACTTGATCCCGGATTTGCCAAAAAGCTGATCACACTGCTCGATGAATCTTAACGGGGGTGAACGAATGAGTAAAATACGTGTATATGAATATGCAAAAAAACAAAATGTCACCAGTAAAGAAGTCATTGACCTATTAAAGACCATGAATATTGAAGTAAAAAATCATATGGCGACATTAGAAGGAGAGGCGATCACGAAATTGGATGCTTCTTATAATAAAGGAAATTCAACTGCACCCAAACAGGAAACAAAATCAGTAAAACAGGAAGGCAAGTCCCAAAGCCGTCCTCAGTCAGGGCAAAGCCAGGGCGGTAAACCCGCTCAGGGAAATAACGCAAACAGAGGCCCTCAAAATCAGGGAGCTCAGGGAAATAGAGGCGGACAAAACCAGGGTGGAAAAGGCCGCAATTCAAACCAGCGCGGAATTAACCAAGGCGGACGCGGCGGGAAAAACCGCAATCAAAAGTCGAAGACGCCTTTCCAGCCTGCGCCGGTTAAACAAAAAGAACTTCCTGAAAAAATTACATTCGTTGAATCTTTGACAGTTGCTGAGCTGGCAAAGAAACTTCACCGCGAACCATCTGAAATCGTTAAAAAACTGTTTATGCTTGGAACGATGGCAACGGTAAATCAGGAGCTTGACAAAGACGGCATTGAATTAATTTGTGCTGACTATGGTGTTGAGGTCGAAGAAGAAATTCTGATCGACTCTACAGATCTTGAAACGTATTTTGAAGAAGAACAAAACGAAGCTGATCAAATTGAGCGTCCATCTGTTGTTACGATCATGGGTCACGTTGACCACGGAAAAACAACTCTTCTTGATTCAATCCGCAAAACAAAAGTAACTGAAGGCGAAGCAGGCGGTATTACTCAGCATATCGGAGCCTATCAGGTAGAAGTGAATGACAAGAAAATTACTTTTCTTGATACACCTGGACACGCCGCATTCACTACTATGCGGGCGCGTGGAGCTAAAGTAACAGATATCACAATCCTTGTTGTAGCTGCGGATGATGGTGTGATGCCTCAGACAGTGGAAGCAATTAATCACGCCAAAGCAGCCGAAGTTCCAATTATCATTGCTGTAAACAAAATGGATAAACCTTCAGCTAATCCAGATCGCGTTATGCAGGAGCTGACAGAACATGGACTTGTTCCAGAAGCTTGGGGAGGCGATACCATTTTTGTTCCGGTTTCTGCATTAAACGGAGACGGAATAGACAACCTATTAGAGATGATTCTCCTTGTAGGCGAGGTTGAAGAATATAAAGCAAATCCTAAACGCCGTGCTTTAGGAACTGTTATTGAAGCAGAGCTGGATAAAGGACGTGGATCTGTAGCCACTTTACTTGTTCAGGATGGTACATTAAATGTAGGCGACCCGATTGTTGTAGGCTATACATTTGGACGTGTACGTGCAATGGTTAACGACTTAGGGCGCCGTGTAAAATCAGCAGGTCCATCGACTCCTGTAGAGATCACGGGATTAAACGATGTACCTCAAGCGGGCGACCGGTTTGTTGTATTCGAGGATGAAAAAACAGCTCGTTCAATCGGTGAAACGCGTGCTCAGCAAGCACTTCAGGCACAGCGCGGCGAAAAAACAAGAGTAAGTCTTGACAATCTATTTGAACAGATGAAACAGGGAGAAATGAAAGATCTTAATGTAATTGTTAAAGGCGATGTTCAGGGTTCAGTAGAAGCCGTAGCAGCATCACTTCTTAAGATCAGTGTTGAAGGTGTTAATATTAAAATCATCCACACTGCAGTTGGAGCAATTACAGAATCTGATATTACTCTTGCTGCCGCTTCAAACGCCATTGTGATCGGCTTCAACGTTCGGCCTGATGCAAATGCCAAGCGTGCTGCAGATGCCGAGCAGGTGGATGTGCGCCTGCACCGTATTATTTATAAAGTAATTGAAGAAATTGAGTCAGCGATGGAAGGATTGCTTGATCCTGAATTCGAAGAAAAAGTAATTGGCCAGGCTGAAGTCCGTCAGACATTTAAAGTGTCCAAAGTCGGAACGATAGCAGGCAGCTACGTTATTGATGGGAAGATCACCAGAGACAGCGGCGTACGTCTTCTTCGTGATGGCGTTGTTGTATTCGAGGGTGAATTAGATACCTTGAAGCGCTTCAAAGACGACGCAAAAGAAGTCGCAAAAGGCTATGAATGCGGAATTACAGTAAAAGGGTTCAATGACGTTAAAGAAGGCGACATTTTTGAAGCGTTTATCATGCAGGAAATCAAACGCTAATGATCGCTTATGCGGAATGCGAGTTTAAAATTGATCATTCCCATTCTTTAAAAGAAAAAAGAGCCGTACTGCAGCGTGTGCTTTCCAGAGTAAAAAGGCAGTACAATATATCTATTGCTGAAGTCGACCATCAAGATGTGTGGCAAAGAACAACGATTGAGTTAGTTGCAGTAGCCTCCTCAAAAGATGCAGCGGAAAGAGAAATTCATCGAGCTTTAAAATTGATGGAATCTTTTCCTGAATGGGAGGCTGTCTCGATTGCTATCGACTTCATGTAAATGGATACCGACCATTTAAATGAGAGGTGATGCACCAATGTCTTTACGATCGAATCGCGTCGGTGAACAAATGAAAAAAGAACTCGGCGATATTATTGGCCGAAAAATGAAGGATCCCAGAATTGGTTTCGTTACGGTAACAGATGTTGAGGTCACAGGTGATCTTCAGCAGGCAACAGTTTATATAACTGTACTTGGAGATGAAGAGCAGCGTGAAAACACCTTAAGAGGACTTGCGAAAGCAAAAGGGTTTATACGGTCTGAAATCGGGCAGCGTATCCGTTTGCGTAAAACCCCTGAGCTCCTGTTTGAATTTGACGAGTCCATTGATACAGGAAACCGTATCGAATCATTGATCCGTGATTTAAAAGAAAGAGAACAATAATAAGAAGCAGCAGACTATCCTTTAAAGGAGAGGCGTTTTATTCGCTTCAACATGGTCTGCTGCTCTTTTTGTATTTCATACTAGGTTTGTATGACGATGAAAGGAATGGAACTATGGACGGTATACTGGCAATTTGGAAAGAGTCTGGAATGACTTCACATGATTGTGTGTTTAAAGTGAGAAAAATTCTCCGTATGAAAAAGGTCGGTCATACAGGAACCCTTGATCCTGAAGTAGATGGAGTCCTTCCGATATGTTTAGGGAGAGCAACGAAGATTGCTGAATATATAACGGATTCAGGTAAATCCTATCGTGCTCAAGTCGTTCTCGGTTTATCGACGACAACGGAAGATGCACAGGGGGAAGCGGTAGAAACCAAAACGGTAGAAGATGAAATAAGCGAAGAAACACTAGAAGAGGTACTCAGTCAGCTCACAGGAGAAGTTCGGCAAACCCCTCCTATGTACTCAGCAGTGAAGGTAAATGGGAAGCGGCTATATGAATATGCAAGAAAGGGAATTGAAGTGGAGAGACCCTCTAGAATCGTCAGCATTTATGATATTAGACTTGATAAAAATTCCCTGACTCATCAAAACGGAAGATTCACCTTTACTATAGATATTGATTGCGGGAAAGGAACTTATATTCGGACACTTGCTGTCATGATTGGAGAATTACTCGGCTACCCTGCTCATATGTCAGCATTGACACGCACCAGGTCCGCATCGTTTGCACCGGATGATTGTGTTACCCTATCTCAATTAGAACAGCTTGCTTCTGATCCTGTTTCAATGAAAGCAGTATTGCACCCGCTGGAGACAGGTCTTTGTCAATTGAAGAAATACTTTATTAGTGATAAAGTTGCAAGTAGAGTTAAAAATGGATCTGTACTGCCAACACCGCCTGACTGGAGCGGATCACAGGATGAACCGGTCGTATTATATGCTGAAGATAAGGCAGTCGCTATTTATCATCTTCATCCATCCAAAGAAGGACTTATTAAACCTGTAAAAGTGCTTTGGATCGATTGAGAAAGGAATCGACAATGGAAGTAATTACTCTGCATCATCCCCATTCGATAAAAAAAGAGGATCTCCCGGGACTTTCTCTTGCTCTCGGCTTTTTTGACGGTGTGCATTTAGGTCACCAGAAAGTCATTCAAACAGCGATAGATTACGCGAAGAAGAACGGGCTGAAAAGCGGCGTTATGACGTTTGATCCTCACCCGTCAGTAGTTCTGAGTACAGAAAAAAAAGAAATTGACTACTTAACTTCTCTGGACAGAAAGATTGCTCTCTTTAAACAAATGGGGCTTGACTACGCATTTATCGTCCGCTTCACATCAAACTTTGCAAACCTTGAGCCTCAGCAGTTTGTTGACAGGTACCTGATTGACCTTAATGTAACCCATGTAACGGCAGGATTTGATTATACATATGGCAAATTCGGAAGAGGAACGATGGAAACTCTGCCTTTTCATTCCCGTCAGACATTCACCTCCACTACAGTAGGTGAAATGAAAGACCGCGAAGAAAAAGTCAGTTCAACACGCATCCGCAAAACCCTGCATGAAGGAAAAGTAGATGAAGCCAGGCAGCTGCTGGGCTATTTTTACACTGTAGAAGGCGTTGTGGTTCACGGGGATAAAAGAGGAAGAAAAATCGGTTTTCCTACTGCCAATATCCAAGTCAGTCATCAGGGGCTCATTCCGGCAACAGGTGTCTATGCAGTACGCCTTTTTGTTCATGATGAATGGTTTGAAGGTGTATGCAATGTTGGGTATAAGCCTACATTTAATGATCCCGACCACAAAGCACTTTCGGTTGAAGTTCATTTATTTAACTATAATGAAAGCATCTACGGTGAAAAAGTTATGGTTGAATGGCATGTAAGAATAAGAAGTGAGCGGAAATTCAACGGGATTGAAGAGCTTGTTTTTCAAATTGAAAAAGATAAACAGGATGCCGTTGCCTATTTTAAATCCCCTTAACGCGAAACTTGCAGGTACATGTCTTTTATGGTATATTTAACAGGCATGAACATGAACCGTTGCTTGGCAACTCGATCACTCCAACGATTGCTCGGTAATTGGGGATTAAACTATTTTACAGGAGGCTATAAAAATGGCTATTACACAAGAACGCAAGAATGAATTGATTCAAGAGTACCGTACACATGAAGGAGATACAGGTTCAGCTGATGTTCAAATCGCGATCCTGACTGAAGAAATCAACAACCTAAATGAACATCTTCGTACTCACAAAAAAGACCACCACTCACGTCGTGGACTGTTGAAAATGGTAGGACGCCGTCGTAATCTTTTAACTTATTTGCGTACTAACGAGGTTTCTCGTTACCGTGAACTAATTAACAAGCTTGGACTGCGCCGATAAGAATGAATGCAGAAAAGCGGGACTTGTCCCGCTTTTTTATTAGCAAAAAAAATGGTATTTAAAATCTTGAATAAGATCATATGATCATTTAAATTCTACATAGTGGTAATGCTGTTGTTCGCTTCTGCATGCCGGAAGTATTGAACATGAAGGCTTTTATAAGGCAAGTTTCTATGTGATAAAAGAAAGGGGTTAAATAATGGAACAAGAAAAACAAGTATTCTCCATGGACTGGGCCGGCCGTCAGCTGACAGTTGAAGTTGGGCAATTGGCAAAACAGGCAAGTGGAGCAGCACTTATAAGATATGGCGATACGGTCGTTTTAAGTACAGCAACAGGATCAAAAGAACCTAAACCATTAGACTTCTTTCCTTTAACAGTAAATTATGAAGAGCGGATGTATTCCGTGGGTAAAATTCCGGGAGGTTTTATTAAACGGGAAGGCCGTCCAAGTGAACGTGCTGTTCTTACAAGCCGTTTAATTGACCGTCCGATCCGCCCGCTTTTCCCGGATGGCTTCCGCAATGATGTTCAAATTATGAGCATGGTCATGAGTGTAGAGCAGAATTGTTCTTCGGAAATGGCTGCCATGTTTGGATCATCACTGGCTTTATGTGTTTCAGATATTCCTTTTGGCGGACCGATTGCAGGTGTAATGGTTGGGTTAATTGATGATGAGTTTATCATCAATCCAACGATCGAACAGCAAAACGAAAGCTTAATGGAGCTTATTGTTGCAGGAACAAAAGATGCGATTAATATGGTAGAAGCTGGAGCCTATGAAATTCCAGAAGAAACGATGCTTGAAGCGATTATGTTCGGCCACGAAGAAATTAAGCGTCTGATTAAGTTCCAGGAAGAAATTGTAGCAGCGGCTGGAAAAGAAAAACGGGAAATCGTTTTAGCAAGCCTTGATGAAGAAGTTGTTTCACGTGTAGAACAGGAAGCAGCAAGTAAAATGGCTGAAGCCGTTCAAACGCAGGAAAAACAGGCTCGCGATGAAGCCATCTCAGCAGTTAAAAACGAAATTCTTGCTCTTTATGAGGAAGAAGAAGCGGACGAAGCTGTAATCAAAGAAGTGAAAAAAGCTTTGGATAAGATGGTAAAAGAAGAAGTGCGCCGTCAGATTACACAGGATAAAATCCGGCCGGACGGAAGAAATCCGGAACAGATACGTGCCCTGTCTTCAGAAGTAGGCGTTTTGCCTAGAACACATGGTTCCGGATTATTTACACGAGGCCAGACGCAGGCTCTGAGCATTGCGACTCTGGGAGCTCTTGGAGATGTTCAGATTATAGACGGCTTGGGAATAGAAGAATCCAAGCGTTTTATGCATCATTATAATTTCCCATTATTCAGCGTGGGTGAAACCGGACCAATCAGAGGACCAGGACGCCGGGAAATTGGTCACGGTGCACTGGGCGAGCGCGCACTCGAAAAAGTTCTGCCGGACGAAAAAGATTTCCCTTATACTATCCGTCTTGTATCCGAAGTGCTTGAGTCAAATGGATCTACTTCACAAGCGAGTATTTGTGCAAGTACGCTTGCCATGATGGATGCCGGTGTTCCTTTAAAAGCACCAGTAGCAGGTATTGCGATGGGACTCGTTAAATCAGGTGAAGACTACACCATCCTGACAGATATTCAGGGAATGGAAGATCATCTTGGAGATATGGACTTCAAAGTTGCAGGAACAGCAAAAGGTGTAACTGCCCTTCAAATGGATATTAAAATCGACGGACTGACCCGTGAGATTTTGGAGGAAGCCCTTTTGCAGGCAAAAGAAGGAAGACTTCATATTTTAGAATCGATGGTTGCGACCATCAAGGAACCGAGATCTGAGCTTTCTGACTACGCTCCTAAAATTATTCAGCTTACGATTAATCCGGATAAAATCCGTGATGTCATAGGACCTAGCGGCAAGCATATTAACAAAATAATTGAAGAGACCGGCGTTAAAATTGATATTGAACAAGACGGAACCGTCTTTATTTCTTCTACTGATTCATCGAAAAACGCGAAAGCGAAAGAAATTATCGAGAATATGGTACGGGAAGCTGTAGTTGGTCAAGTTTATCTTGGAAAAGTAAAGCGGATTGAAAAATTCGGTGCGTTCGTTGAAATTTTCAGCGGAAAAGATGGACTTGTGCATATTTCTGAACTGCAGGAAGCACGTACAAACAAAGTTGAAGATGTGATTTCACTCGGCGATCAATTAGAAGTTAAAGTAACTGAAATCGATAACCAGGGCCGTGTAAACCTATCCCACAAAGCGGTTATCAAGGAAAAGCGTGAAAAAGAAGAAAAAGCGAAAGAAAGTAATTAAATACTCTTTATAACCGATTAAGGGATGAACCTTTAATCGGTTTTTTTACCATAAATCCGATAAAATTGCTGATTATAATACAAAAACAATGAAATTCCAATCCAAACATAGTAATATGGAAGGTAGGTTTTTTAACGTCGCCGCTCTATTAAAGCGGCACCGTATTTTACAATAGGAGATGTTTTTATGATTACTCGCCATACGTGCCCAAACGGCCTGCGCATTGTGCTGGAACAAATTCCTACTGTACGCTCAGTTGCAGTTGGAGTCTGGATAGGAGCCGGGTCCCGATATGAAAATGAAGAGAACAATGGAATCTCTCATTTCTTAGAGCATATGCTTTTTAAAGGAACGAAAGAACGGACTGCCAGGCAAATTGCTGAGGCATTTGATAGTATAGGTGGACAAGTCAATGCGTTTACGTCCAAGGAGTATACATGCTATTACGCTAAAGTCATGGATAACCACGCATCACATGCATTAAACGTTTTAGGAGATATGTTCTTTAATTCTGCTTTTGACGAAACAGAGCTTGAAAAAGAAAAAAATGTAGTGCTTGAAGAAATTAAGATGTATGAAGATACTCCTGATGACATTGTTCACGATTTATTAGGGGAAGCGGTGTATCAAAAACATCCTTTAGGCTATCCGATTCTGGGTACGGAGAATACAATCCGGTCGTTTGACAGAGAAAAGCTGAACCAGTACGTAGATAAGATGTATTCTCCAGATCAGGTAGTTGTTTCTGTTGCAGGAAACGTGGACGAATCTTTCATTAAAGAAGTTGAAGATTTGTTTGGCAACTATAAGAACGTTTCTTCAGGAAAAGAAGACCTTGAAGTTCCTGTTTTTTACGATCAGCAATTAATGAAGAAAAAGGATACAGAGCAGGCTCATCTATGCTTTGGTTTTAACGGGCTGCCGCTTGGACACAAAGACAGCTACAGTCTTATCGTGATGAATAATGTTCTTGGCGGAAGCATGTCTTCGCGGTTGTTTCAGGAAGTAAGAGAAGAGCGGGGTCTGGCTTATTCCGTTTTTTCCTACCATTCTGCTCATAAAGACAGCGGAATGCTGACGGTTTATGCAGGAACCGGAGCGGAGCAGCTGGATTCACTTTACGAAACGATTCAGTCTGCTTTAGCCACTTTTAAAGATAAAGGAATGACCCCAAAGGAATTGCTTTATGCTAAAGAGCAGCTTAAAGGTAATTTAATGCTTGGACTTGAAAGTACGAATGCAAGAATGAGCAGAAACGGTAAAAATGAATTAATGCTCGGCTATCACCGAACAATGGATGAAGTCATTGAACGGATTGACGGAGTAACATTAGATTCTGTTAAAACCATTGCAGAAAAAGTTTTAACTGATAACTTTGCAGTGTCGCTTGTTTCACCTAATGAAATCAAGCCTAAATCCTTTGCATGATGTAAAATTTAATAAGTCAAATAATGACCCTGAGATGATTGCTCATCTTAGGGTTTTTTTTTCATACAATGACGATAAAGGAGTGTGGAAAAAATGAAACTAAGCGAACTTAGCGGCAAGGAAATCATTCATATTCAGCGGGCCGAGAGAATGGGCATTCTAGGGGAAACAGATGTGGAATTTAATCCTGTGACAGGTGCGGTTGAAGCTGTAGTTGTACCTGTTGGAAGATGGACAGCATTTTCTAAATCACCTAAAGAACTGGCGATTCCGTGGAAGTACATTAAAACTATTGGTGAAGAAATGATTTTGATTGATCAGGAGGAAACAGATGGGTCGTCACAGTCGAAAGGAGTGTTACATACAATAGAACAGAAAGAAGAACAGTGAAATGAGTGAGCTGGATGACAAATACGTCAAGCTTATATGGCTGCAATATAGCTATTGTTGGTGGAGATGCAAGACAAAAGGAGATCGCTCACCATTGTCAGTTGTGTGGGGCGAACCTGTATGTAGTCGGCTTTGATCAACTGGCATTAACAGAACCCGGATTTACCAAAATGGATAGTCATGAATTACCGTATGAAGAGCTGGATGCCATTGTTTTTCCCGTAAGTGGTGTGGGAGAAGAAGGTGCTGTCCGCTCTTCGTTTTCAAGTAAACCCGTTACCTTAGACATTGAATGTTTTAAAAGGCTGAAAACTTCATGCCTGCTGTTTTCAGGCATTCCCACAGTTTGGCTTGAGCAGCTTGAAAAGCCGGTTGTTTACTTAATGGACGAAGACCAGATTGCCATTTTAAATTCCATCCCAACTGCAGAAGGAGTTCTATGGCTGCTTCTACAGCACACCGATCACACCATCCATGGTTCAACCATTCTTGTGACAGGATTTGGGCGGATTGGCATGACCATAGCGAGTCGTTTAAAATCGCTTGGCGCTTCTGTTCTTGGAGGAACGACCAGCAGTTCTGAAAAAGCAAGAATGAGTGAAATGAGTATTGAGCCCGTTGATTTGGATATGATTCACAGCAGAATGGGCACACTCGATGCATGGATCAATACCATACCGTCAGATACTGTATTTTCCGAGGATGTTTTAAATCAGGTTTCCCATCACTGCCTCGTCATAGAATTAGCATCAGGACCAAAAGCAATCAGTTCCAAAACAGCAGAATCACTGGGCTTGCGATATATCGATGCGCCAAGTCTACCAGGAATTATCGCACCAAAAACAGCAGGTCTCATTCTGGCTTCCTCTATTATTGAACGGATAAGTTCCAAATAAAAGTCTTACATTAGGAGGACAATCATGACCTTTAAAGGAAAAAGAATTGGATTTGGTTTAACTGGTTCGCATTGTACGTATCATGAGGTTTTCCCCCAAATAGAGAAGCTTGTGGCACTGGGTGCTGAAGTTCAGCCTGTGGTAAGTATGACCATGCAGCAGACAAATACCCGATTTGGTGAAGGGGAAGAATGGATTAAAAGAATTGAAGAAGTGACCCAGTGTAAAAGCATCCGGACTATTGTAGATGCAGAGCCTATGGGACCCAAAATTCCGGTAGACTGCATGGTGATTGCCCCTTTAACAGGAAATTCACTGAGCAAGCTTGCAAATGCATTAACAGATTCTCCGGTTTTGATGGCTGCAAAAGCTACATTGCGTAATGGAAAGCCTGTTGTTATAGGGATATCAACAAATGATGGTTTAGGGCTAAACGGGGTTAATATTATGAAATTGATGGCAACGAAAAATATTTATTTTGTGCCCTACGGCCAGGACGATCCGGTTAATAAACCTAATTCATTAGTTGCTCATATGGAGGATATATCTGAAACTATTTTAGCTGCTATAGAGGGAAAACAGATGCAGCCGGTGTTAAAAGTGAGATCTGCCGAATAAAAGAGATTGAGAATATTAGACAGAAAGTGATACAATGTATTCTACGAAATTACACATTTACGCTTTATCTGTCTAATGCGTCAATGGATGTAAGCAGGAGGGATTCAACGTGAAAGTACAGGGATATCATGTAGCAGTCGTCGGAGCAACAGGAGCAGTTGGCACACAGATGCTGGCTATTTTAGAGCAGCGCCAATTTCCAATAGAAAAATTAACATTACTATCCTCTGCCAGGTCAGCAGGTCAGTCACTTACATTCAAAGGTGAGGAAATTATAATACAGGAAGCAGCTCCCGAAAAATTCAGCGGAGTGGATATCGCATTGTTTTCTGCAGGAGGAAGCGTATCTAAAGATCTTGCGCCTGCTGCAGTAAAACATGGTGCTATTGTTATCGACAATACCAGTGCATTTCGAATGGAAGAAGGAGTGCCGCTTGTTGTACCTGAAGTAAATGAAGCCGATCTTGCTCAGCATAAAGGGATTATAGCTAATCCTAATTGTTCAACAATCCAGATGGTCGCTGCTTTAGAACCGATTCGGCAGGCCCTGGGTTTGAAAAAGGTTGTCGTTTCCACTTACCAGGCGGTTTCAGGAGCTGGAATTAATGCAATTGATGAAATGAAGGAACAATCACGAACCATTTTAGACGGCGGTGAACCAGAAGCCAGAATCCTCCCTGTTAAAGGAGCAGACCGTCATTATCCGATAGCATTTAATGCAGTTCCCCAAATAGATAACTTTGAGGAGAACGGCTTTACATTTGAGGAAATGAAAATGATTAATGAAACAAAAAAAATCATGCATATGCCTAGTCTTAAAGTTTCTGCTACATGTGTGCGTCTGCCGGTTGAAACAGGACACTCTGAATCAGTTTACATTGAAGTTGATGAAAGCGGCAAAACGGCAGCGGATATTCAGCAGCTTTTAAAGCAGGCGCCAGGCATAGTCCTTCAGGATTCTCCTGATGAACAGCTCTACCCAATGCCAAGTACGGCAGCAGGCAAGCTCGAAGTGTTTGTAGGGCGCGTGCGGAAAGATCTGGATGAAGATAACGGCTTTCATATGTGGATCGTATCAGATAATTTACTTAAAGGCGCAGCGTGGAATTCCGTACAAATTGCTGAAAGCTTAGTTAAGCTAAAACTCGTTTAACCTAAAATCTCCTCACGCTGCAGGAAAGCGAGGAGTTCTGCATTGAATATTGTCGTTCAGAAATTTGGAGGAAGTTCATTAACTTCCAAAGGGTTAAGAGCAGCAGCTGTAAGTCATGTTGAAAAAGCCGTCGAAAAGGGTCTCAAATCAATTGTAGTCGTCTCGGCGCAAGGCCGTATGGGAGATCCCTATTCAACTGACACGCTGCTTTCGCTAATCTCTGAGAATAAGAAGATACTAATTCCTCCAGAGCAGCAATCATTGCTTTTATCATGCGGTGAGGTTATATCTGCTGCTGTATTTTCGCATGATTTGGCCTCTAAAGGAATCCCGTCGCAAATCATGACAGGCAGAGAAGCTCAAATTATTACCGACAATAATTACAGGCATGCTACAATAAATAAAGTAAGCGGAGATCCTTTTTATCATGCATTTAAAGACGTCGATGTGGTGGTTGTCACAGGATTTCAGGGCATTACCCAAAACGGCCGTATTTCCACACTTGGAAGAGGCGGAAGCGACACCACGGCTTCAGCTCTTGCATGCAGTGTGAAAGCAGATGCAGTTTATATTTATACGGATGTTGAAGGAGTGATGAGCGGAGATCCTACAGTTGTGGATGATCCTTCCACTCTTCAGTATATTTCCTATGACGAAGCCAGTCATATCGCTTATCAGGGAGCAAAAGTCATCCATCCAAATGCAGTGGAATGGGCAAAACGCTACAAAATTCCAATGTGGGTAGGTCCGCTTATAGGGGAAAACGGCACATGGGTTGGAAAACAATCCGTTCACCATATGAGCCGGGATATACAATCTATATCCGCCATAAAAAACTTAGCTCAAATCAGGGTCTCTGCATTCGACTACGATCGGATCTTTCAGCTCGTTGCACAACAGGAGATCAGTGTGGATTTAATCTCCATCCACCCCCATGAAGTCCGGTTTACCATTGAATCTCAGAATGTTCAATATGTTCAAGCGCTTCTGGAGAACGAGGGATTTCATCCTGAGGTGATTGATCACGTAGCTAAAATTGCGTTAATTGGTGAAGGGATGAAAGGAAAACCCGGCATCACTTCTACAATCGTCACAACGCTTGCAAAAGAAAAAATCAGAATCCTTCAAACGGCAGACAGTCACATGACATTCTGGGTACTAGTTGACGAAAAATACGCAGATCATGCCCAAAAAAAATTACATGAGCAGTTTATATTTAATACAAACTCAAAACCAGCACGTACTAAAAGCTTACAGGAGTGAAAAAAATGGATTTCGGTCGTGTTTCCACCGCAATGGTTACCCCTTTTGGAAAGGATGGAACTATTGATTTTGAACGAACAGCTGCATTAATCAACTACCTTATAGAAAACGGCTCTGAATCATTGGTCGTTGGAGGAACAACGGGGGAGTCACCTACTTTATCAAATGATGAAAAAATCAGTTTATTTGAATACACCGCCGCTATAGCAGATGGAAGAGTTCCGGTTATTGCCGGAACCGGCAGCAATAATACACAAGGTTCGATTGATCTGTCGATAAAAGCGGTGCGGGCAGGAGCAGATGCGATTATGCTTGTAGCGCCTTATTACAGCAAGCCAAGCCAGGAAGGACTTTATCAGCACTTTGCAGCTGTTGCAAACGCTGTAGACGTTCCTGTTATGATTTATAATATTCCAGGAAGATCAGCTGTGAATATCCTGCCTGAGACAATCGTTCGATTATCTAAAATCGAGAATATCACATCGGTAAAAGAAGCGAGCGGTGATATCGATCAAATGACAGAAATTTTATCAAAAACTGAAAAAGACTTTCTCGTATACAGCGGGGATGACGGGTTAACTCTTCCGCTTCTTGCTGTCGGAGGGCACGGGGTAGTTTCAGTCGCTTCTCATATTGCAGGAAATGAAATGCAAAAAATGGTAAAGGCGTTTACTGAAGGCCGTTTGCAGGAAGCAGCCATTCTTCATCAGCAGCTTCTTCCGCTGATACGATCTCTTTTTGCCCAGCCCAACCCTGCACCGGTTAAAGTGGCTTTAGAGGATAAAGGTATATCCTGCGGAGGCTTAAGGCTTCCTTTAGTTCCTCTTTCTTCAAGCGAAAAAGAACAATTGAGAACTGCGGTAGAAAAATTTCATAATCAAGTAAATTTATTAAAATAATCCAACTCATCTGAGGGTGGTCAAATCCCCTCAGATGTTTTTCTTTATACATAGCAGGAGATTAAAAAGACAGCGGAACGTAAACACTGACAAATAACGTGTACAGTTTGGTAAGGATCGAGTATAATGAACACAACTGTTGAAAGAACGGGAAAAAGAGATTTAGGAGGAAATGGGATTGTCTAAAGTAATAAATGAAAAGATAAGAATTATTCCACTGGGTGGAGTAGGCGAAATCGGTAAAAATATGTATGTAATTGAAGTAGATGATGACCTGTTCATTATAGATTCAGGACTGATGTTCCCTGAAGAAGAGATGTACGGCATTGATATCGTGATTCCGGATTTTAATTATCTTGAATCCAACAAAGAAAGAGTAAAAGCGATCTTTCTAACGCACGGGCATGACGATGCGATCGGTTCTCTGCCCTACCTGCTTGAAAAAGTAAAGGCGCCGGTATATGGATCAAAACTCACTGTTGCACTTGCAAAAGCAGGGCTCAATGAATATGGATTTAAAGAAAGAGTCAAGTTTTTTGTTGTGCATGAAAAAAGTAATATGAAGTTTGACACGGTAAATGTTACTTTCTTTCAAACTACACACAGTATCCCTGATTCCCTGGGAATTGCCATTCATACATCTGAAGGAGCAATCGTTCACACAGGTGAATTTAAATTTGATCAGTCTGCAAAAGGCGGATATGCTTCAAATATTGGGAAAATGGCTAAGCTTGGTGAAAAGGGAGTGTTTGCTCTTTTATCCGACAG
This sequence comes from Jeotgalibacillus sp. ET6, assembly GCF_029667115.1. Taxonomy (GTDB): domain Bacteria; phylum Bacillota; class Bacilli; order Bacillales; family Jeotgalibacillaceae; genus Jeotgalibacillus. Next base: position 242,828 of record NZ_JARUIU010000001.1, read on the forward strand.
TACAGAAGCTGAAAGACCGGGACATACGATTTCTGAATCAGTCGTGGAAAATCATGTTTCGTCCAGCTTTAACAAAGCAAAAGGAAGAATTATTGTTACATGTTATGCGTCTAACCTGATTCGTATTCAGCAGGTTTTTGATGTTGCCAAAAAAGCCGGAAGAAAAGTGGCTGTGATTGGCGAAGCAGTTGAAAAAGTAGTAAACGTAGCTTCCCGTCTCGAGTTCCTGACATATGATGATGAAACCCGAATTGAACCAAACCAGATTAACGAGTATCAGGATGATGAAATTGTTATCATTCTTTCAGGCACCCATGATGAGCCGTTTAAAGTCATGCAAAGCATGGCGAATCAGACACATGAAGTGGTAAACATACAGGAAGGCGATACTGTCTTAATTACATTTACACCTTCTCCAGGCATGGAAGTCTTTTTGTATCGTTCTGTTAATGAATTGGCACGAGCGGGCGCCAATGTTTTAACAGCAAGCAAAAATGTACATGTTTCCGGGCATGGCAGCCAGGAAGATTTGAAAATGATGATTAATTTAATGAAACCAAGATATTTTGTGCCGATTCAGGGTGAATACAGACATTTGATTACGCATGCAAGAATTGCTGAGGAAACAAGCGTCCCAAGATCGAACATTTTTATTGCTGACAAGGGTGATATTGTAGAATACACTGGCGGCAAAATGAAAATGAGCGGCAGGGTCCAAACTGGCAATGTGCTGATTGACGGCAAAGGAGTCGGCGATGTAGGCAATATTGTACTTCGTGACCGCAGATTGCTGTCACAAGACGGGGTTTTGCTTGTAGTAGTCACACTCAACAGGAAAACCAAATCCATTGCTGCAGGTCCTGAGGTAATCTCCCGAGGATTTGTTTATGTGCGAGAATCTGAAAAACTAATGGATGAATCTACTTCGCTCGTGCGAAACATCGTTGAGAAAAATGTTGAGAACCGCACCTTTGACTGGTCTAGCATCAAGCAGGAAATCCGCGATTCATTAAATCATCTTTTGTATACGAAAACAAAAAGAAGACCAATGATTCTTCCGATTATCATGGAAGTTTAATACGTGAAGACAGACGTAAACATCTTCAAAGACCAAGAAAAGCAGGCAGGCATCATTGTCTGCTTTCTTTTTCAATTTATAGACAGCAGGTGATAATATGGCGGCCACAAAGCCGAAACCGTCCACTAAGCAAAAACGGACATCTTCTAAAGGGCAGAAAAACAAAAAGAAAACGACCCCTCTGGCCTATGAATTGATGGGGGTCGGGTTGATTGCGCTCTCATTAATTACTATTTTTCAACTTGGACCTGTAGGCAGATTGCTAACTGCTGCATCTACTTATCTACTGGGTAATTTTCAGCTTCTGCTGCCGGTTTCCATAATAGCTTTTTCTTTTTATTTAATGATTTATCGTACAGTGCCGGATTTGACGCACAGAATTACTACCGGGATCTTACTGGTGCTCGCGAGCATTTTTCTTTTTGCCCATGTACTGTTTTTTGATCAGCTCGCTGAGGAGGGGTTATTGCAGTCCTTCAGTGCGTTTAAAGAAACACATGAGGAATTGATTAAAAGCGAAACGACCAATGTCGGTGCAGGAATGACAGGGGCTCTGCTTTATGCAGTTTTCCATTATCTGTTTGCATCCACAGGAGCAAAAATTGCGGCAATAGCTATTTTAATCGCAGGCCTTATTATGATGTCAAACCGATCGCTCGGGGCTGTTATTAAATCGGCTGGCGGGTTCCTTTTCAACTGGGGCAAAGAAATGTGGCAGTCGATTCAAACGGATCTTACTGAAAAAAGAAACCAGAAGAAGGAACAAAAAAAGGCGGAACAAATTGCCAGGAGAAGCGGGAAAACACCTGAAAAAAGAAAAGAGGATCCCCTTGAAACAGATCATGAGGAACAAGTTATTCTTCCTAGAGATGAAGATTCATTTGAACCTTTAATTTCAAGCTTTTCTGAAAAAGTTGCACTGCCTGAACAAACCAAGAATCAGCAAGTCAAAGCTGAACCGGAGCCTGAACAAACAGATGAGGAAATTGATATTGAAAAATTAGCCACCGCCGCAGCAGGCGTTGCTGAAATTGAAAATAAAGATTATATTCTTCCAAGTATGGACTTGCTTTCCGTCCCGCCTCATGCAGATCAAAGCAATGAGTACAAAGCTATTCAGCGGAACGCCTCCAAGCTTGAAAAAACGTTTCAGAGCTTTGGTGTAAGGGCTAAGGTTACACAGGTTCACCTTGGACCGGCAGTAACTAAATATGAGGTTCATCCTGATGTAGGTGTGAAGGTAAGTAAAATTGTTAACTTAAATGATGATTTGGCTCTTGCTTTAGCAGCAAAAGATATACGTATAGAGGCGCCGATTCCCGGGAAGTCAGCCATAGGGATTGAAGTACCGAATTCTGAAGTGGCAATGGTTTCTTTACGTGAAGTATTAGAAGCACAGGGAAAAGATCGTGATGCTGCAAAACTGTTGATTGGACTCGGAAGGGATATTACCGGGGAGGCTGTAGTGGCTGAACTCAATAAAATGCCTCATCTTCTTGTAGCAGGTGCGACAGGAAGCGGAAAAAGTGTTTGCATTAATGGGATCATCATTTCTATTTTAATGAGAACCAAACCACATGAAGTAAAACTGATGATGATTGATCCGAAAATGGTAGAGCTCAATGTATACAATGGAGTTCCGCATTTACTCGCACCTGTTGTAACAGATCCTAAAAAAGCTTCTCAGGCTTTGAAAAAAGTCGTTAGTGAGATGGAAAGAAGATATGATTTATTTTCTCATACTGGAACGAGAAATATAGAAGGATACAACGAACATGTGCGAAAGTTTAATGACAACAATGAAGAAAAGCAGCCACAGCTGCCTTATATTGTTGTTATTGTAGATGAGCTTGCAGATTTGATGATGGTTGCATCAAATGACGTGGAAGATGCAATCACAAGACTGGCACAGATGGCACGTGCTGCAGGTATCCATTTGATTATTGCCACGCAGCGGCCTTCTGTAGATGTTATAACAGGCGTCATCAAAGCCAACATCCCATCAAGAATTGCATTTGCCGTTTCTTCTCAAATTGATTCTCGAACAATATTAGATTCCGGTGGTGCTGAAAAACTGCTTGGTCGTGGTGACATGCTCTTTATGCCGATTGGTGCAAATAAGCCTGTACGCGTTCAGGGAGCTTTCTTGAGTGATCAGGAGGTTGAGGATGTTGTGAATTTTGTCATTGAACAGCAAAAAGCACAGTACCAGGATGAGATGATTCCGGATGATGTTCCTGAAACTGCAGTAAACGACGTAGAAGATGAGTTGTTTGATGAAGCAGTAGCGCTCATTGTAGACATGCAGACAGCTTCCGTTTCCATGCTTCAAAGAAGGTTTCGCGTCGGCTACACTAGAGCAGCAAGACTGATAGATGCCATGGAACAGCGTGGAATCGTTGGTCCATATGAAGGCAGTAAGCCCCGGACCGTTCTGGTTTCAAAACATACTGAAGACAGCAGTCAGGTATAACATACTCATTATTAGCTATTAGCTATTAGCTATTAGGTATGAAAAAGAATAGAAAATGAATTTAAACAGCCTTTTAATTAATCATATACGTTAATAAAATAGTTCAGTTTAGCAAAGGTAGATCACATATTAAAACAGATCATGATCAAACACAACTTGTATGGTGCAGAATAAGGCAGATTAGTATTATTAGTATGAGGTGAGCTGAGCGGAAGGTGGCGACTCCAGCAGGATTAGACGGCAAGCTGAGCCTTTACAGGGCAAGGCCCTGGAAAGGCTCAGCGCCGTCCCTGCGGAAAGCGTCCGCCTGAAGCGCAGTGAACCGGTCAAAGAGCTTAAGACACCTTGTCTTAAGCTTTTTTTTTGAATAATGACATTTGATGTCTGACCTTTAAAGGAGTTATCAACAAATGAGTTATACTATTGGTATCGCTTACTATTTTGAATTATGAATTATATGTAAAGTCAATTCATCATTAAATTTGAATAAAATGGATTTTGAAAGGGCTTAATTGCTTAAAAAATGACATAAATTGATGATTTATTAATATTACTGTAATTAAATCGAAATATTTAACGACAAAAATCTACAAAGCTATTCCTTTTCATTTCGAAAAGTGTTATAGTATTTTCGATTAGTAGGAATGAAATACATCAGATGTCTGATGTCTTAAAAGAGTTTGGTGGTGGTTCCATTTATGACGATTAAAACAGATAATAGGCACCTTTATCTCCAGGTGATCGATCGTCTGAAAAGAGACATCGATAAGGGAGTGTATAAAGAAAAAGAACGTCTTCCTTCTGAATTTGAACTTTCTCGGAAGCTGGGAATCAGCCGTGCGACGTTAAGAGAAGCACTGCGCATCCTGGAAGAAGAGAACCGAATCATACGCCGCCACGGAGTAGGCACATTTGTGAATGCCAAGCCGCTTTTCACTTCCGGTATTGAGCAGTTATACAGTGTGACGGATATGATTAAAATGGCAGGAATGGAACCCGGTACAATTTTCTTAAGCTCGACCAATCAGAGTCCGACAGATGAAGACCGGTCCCGTTTTTTAAAAACGGCTGAAGAAGAGATGACTGTAATCGAACGAGTAAGAACTGCGAATGGTGATCCGGTCGTTTACTGCGTGGATAAAGTGCCGGCAGCTTTAATGCCTTCGTCCTTTACCCACAAAGACGGTTCGATGTTTTCTTTGTTAGAGGAAAACGGAGATCATTTTATTTCGCACGCTGTTACTCACATTGAGCCTGTGGGATATCATGAAAAAATATCTCCAATTCTCGAATGTGAGCCTGAAACAGCACTTCTCGTTTTAAAACAGCTTCACTTTGACGATAAGGATGAACCGATCCTGTATTCTTTAAATTATTTTAGAGCAGACAGGTTCAACTTTCACGTCGTTCGTAAGCGTGTATAATGCATTCAGCATTCCTACTAATACACGAAAAATCATCTAGGGGGTAACGGTAAGTGAAAAAGCGTAAATTTGGTTTGGCACTATCAATGGTTCTAGCAGCAGGTACGGTTCTTGGGGCATGCGGTGCAGATGACAGCGAAGATACTTCAGGCGAATCAAATGCAGGCGGTACAGAGGCAGCAGGCGATTTTACAGTGTCAATGGTAACGGATACTGGCGGAGTTGATGACAAATCATTTAACCAGTCAGCCTGGGAAGGTTTGCAGGCATTTGGTGAAGAAAATGGTCTTGAAGAAGGCACGGACGGATACAATTACTTCCAATCGAATAATGACGCTGATTACGTAACGAATATTAATACTGCTGCCCGTAATGACTTTGATGTCGTTTTTGGAATCGGTTTTCTGCTAACAGAAGCCATCGAACAAGTAGCAGCTCAGCAGTCAGACACAAACTTTGCAATAGTAGATTCAGTAGCTGAAGGCGACAACGTTGCTTCCATTACGTTTAAAGAACATGAAGGATCATTCCTGGTTGGAGTAGCGGCCGGTCTTACAACAGAATCTGATAAAATCGGATTTGTGGGCGGCGTGGAATCTGACCTTATTAATAAATTTGCTGCAGGATTCCAAGCTGGTGTAGAAGCAGTTAATCCTGACGCTGAAGTAGATATCCAGTTCGCTGGAGATTTTAATAATGCTTCACGCGGCCAGCAGATGGCTGCAGCGATGTATGGTGCAGGAGCAGACGTGATTTATCATGCTGCAGGCGGAACTGGAAATGGCGTATTTACAGAAGCGAAAAACCTGAAACAACAGGATCCTGATCGTCAGGTATGGGTAATCGGTGTTGACCGTGACCAGTCCGCAGAAGGAGTACTTACTGCTGATGGTGAAGAACTAAACGTCACGCTAACATCAATGGTAAAACGCGTTGATATTGCCGTGCAGGATATTTCTAAGCGCGCAATGGACGGGGATTTCCCTGGCGGAGAAGTTATTGAATATGGAATAGAAGAAGATGGAATCTCTATTGCTGAAACTCAAGATAACTTATCTCAAGAGATTTTAGATGAAATTGAGAGCTATCAGCAGCAAATTCTTGATGGTGAAATTGAAGTGCCATCTACTCTTCAGTAATGTGAAAATAATATAGGAATGGAAGACCGGTTTTCCGGTCTGAAATTCCTTTTTTTTTCGAATGAAATCTAAAAAAGGTAAAAATTTTAACTGAAAACCGGATGGGATATCTTGTTTTCATTTAGTATTTTTATAGCGTCTTTTGCCTCGGGATGTCAGACATCAATCAACTGACAACTGAGTGTAAAGGTATAAAAAGGAGTGGGTACGGGTGGATTATGTTATTGAAATGCTGAACATCCGCAAAGAGTTCCCGGGAATTGTTGCGAACGATAATATCACGCTTCAATTAAGAAAAGGGGAAATACATGCGTTGCTTGGGGAAAATGGAGCCGGTAAATCTACATTAATGAATGTGCTTTTTGGCCTTTATCAGCCTGAAAAAGGCGAGATCAAAGTGAAAGGTGAAAAAGTTAATATAACAAGCCCGAATATAGCGAATGATTTAGGAATTGGAATGGTGCATCAGCATTTTATGCTAGTTGACACCTTTACAGTTACCGAAAATATCGTGCTTGGTTCTGAACCTAAAAAAGGCCTGACCATAGACATGAAAAAAGCTGAAAAAGAGGTTCAGGAAATTTCTGACCGATATGGTCTGAGTGTTGATCCAAAAGCAAAAATTGCAGACATTTCAGTAGGTATGCAGCAAAGAGCTGAAATATTAAAAACACTCTATCGCGGTGCTGAAATTCTTATATTTGATGAACCGACTGCTGTCTTAACTCCACAGGAAATAAAAGAGTTGATGCAAATTTTTAAAACTCTGATTGCAGAAGGAAAGTCAATTATTTTAATTACCCATAAGCTGAAGGAAATTATTGCAGTTTGTGACAGGGTGACAGTCATCCGTAAGGGAGTTGGCATCGACACATTGGATGTTGAAGGGTCTACGCCGACTCAGCTTGCCAGTTTAATGGTAGGCAGGGAAGTCGTTTTCACTACAGAAAAAACGACAGCGGTGCCAAAAGATGTGGTTCTTGACATTAAAGGGTTGAATGTAAAAGACTTACGAGGAGTTAAAGCAGTTAAAGATCTTGATCTATCTGTTCGGTCCGGTGAGATCGTCGGGATTGCAGGAGTAGATGGAAACGGGCAGTCTGAACTCATTGAAGCGATCACTGGTTTAAGAAAAATTGCTTCAGGTTCCATCAAATTAAACGGCAAAGAACTATCATCACTTAAAACAAGAAAAATCACTGAAGCAGGAGTAGGTCATATTCCTCAGGATAGACATAAACATGGTCTGGTGCTTGATTTTCCAATTGGAGATAACATGGTTCTGCAGACGTACTACCAGCAGCCTTACTCTAAAATGAGTATGCTCAATAATAAAGAGATTAATAAACAGGCAAAAAAACTGATTAAGGAATTTGATGTTAGAACTCCTTCTGAATACACTCAGGCGAGAGCTTTATCTGGGGGCAACCAGCAAAAAGCAATTATCGGCCGCGAAATAGACCGAAATCCGGACCTGCTGATTGCAGCCCAGCCGACTAGAGGACTGGATGTGGGCGCAATTGAATTTATTCACCAACGCCTAATTGACCAGAGGGACAAAGGAAAAGCCGTCCTATTATTATCATTTGAACTCGAAGAAATTATGAATGTAAGTGATAAAATTGCTGTCATTTATGAAGGGAATATTATTGCAACCGTCGATCCAAAAGAAACATCTGAGCAGGAACTTGGCTTATTGATGGCGGGCTCTAAGAAAAAGGAAGCAGGTGAGAACAAGGATGTTTAGTCGTGCCCAAACAATTTTAATTCCGGTCATTTCAGTGGCGCTGGGACTGTTAATTGGCGCTGTTGTCATGATAGCATCCGGTTACAATCCGATTGAGGGCTATGCAGCACTTTTAAAAGGCTCATTGGGTGATGCTTTTTACATCGGGGAAACGATCAGGCAAATTACCCCATATATTTTTGCTGGATTAGCAGTAGCCTTTGCTTTCAGAACCGGTTTATTTAATATAGGTGTTGAAGGCCAGCTTCTGGTAGGATGGATTGCTTCTGTGTGGGTAGGATTGGCGTTTGATCTGCCGAAAATTATCCATCTGCCATTGGCGGTAGCTGCTGGAGCAATAGCAGGAGCTTTGTGGGCATTTGTACCGGGTATCCTGAAAGCGCGTCTTCGTGTGCATGAAGTTATTGTTACCATTATGATGAACTACATCGCTCTTCATCTAGTAAACTATCTTGTACGTTACGTTATTTCAGATGAACAGAATACAACAGATCGTGTTCCGGAGTCAGCTTCATTAAAATCACCGTTCTTTGAAGCGCTTACTGAATTTTCTACAATGCATTACGGAATATTCATTGCACTTGCGGGAGCTATTATTTATTTTATCATTTTAGAAAAAACATCCACAGGATTTGAATTACGTTCAGTTGGTTTTAATCAAAATGCTTCAGAATATGCCGGCATGAATGTAAATCGCAATATTGTTCTTTCCATGGTTATTTCCGGGGCTTTTGCAGGCCTGGGTGGAGCAATGGAAGGCCTTGGAACATTCGGGTACGGATTTATTCACGGAGCGTTCTCTGGTGTAGGGTTTGACGGAATTGCAGTAGCGCTTTTAGGAGGCAATATTGCAATTGGAGTTGTACTGGCAGCTGCTTTATTTGGAATTTTAAAACAGGGAGCTCTCATTATGCCGCTTGAATCCGGAGTTCCGACTGAACTTGTAGAGATTGTTATCGCGATTATTATTTTCTTCGTTGCTTCAAGCTATATTATTGCATACTTGCTGCAGCGCTTTAAGAAAGGGGCTCAATAATGGATATCCTCTCAGCTATTGAAATATTGGTAAAATCCATGCTGTTTGCTTCAGCCCCGCTAATATTTACAGCGCTTGGCGGTGTGTTTTCAGAGCGTTCGGGAGTAGTAAACATCGGACTAGAAGGCTTAATGGTCATCGGTGCTTTTTCAGCGGTTGTCTTTAACATCACGTTTGCTTCTGCGTTTGGAGCATCCACACCATGGGTTGCGCTGCTCGTTGCAATGGGAATTGGCGGATTGTTTTCACTGATTCATGCAGTAGCCTCCATCACATTCCGGGCGGATCATGTTGTGAGCGGGGTAGCCATAAACTTTTTAGCATTGGGACTTGGCGTGTATTTAGTAAAAGCCTGGTATGGGGCAGGTCAGACCGACAAAATTCCTGAACCTTTATACTATCAAAAAATCCCTCTGCTTTATGATATTCCAGTCATTGGTCCAATCTTGTTCAATAACTATGTAACGTCGTATTTAGCGATTATTGTGGCTTTTATTGCCTGGTATGTACTATTTAAAACTCCTTTCGGACTGCGGCTGCGCTCTGTTGGGGAGCATCCATTAGCTGCGGATACGATGGGGATAAATGTATATAAAATGCGTTATCTGGCTGTTGTTATATCCGGTGTGTTAGGCGGTTTAGGCGGAGGGGTCTATGCCCAGACGATTACGCAGGACTTCAGCGCATCAACGATTACAGGACAAGGATTTATCGCCCTTGCTGCTGTTATTTTTGGTAAGTGGCATCCGGTAGGTGCTATGGGCGCAGCTCTTTTCTTTGGACTGGCCCAAAGTCTTGCGATCATCGGGTCTAGTTTTCCTCTGCTTGCAGATGTACCTAACTGGATCCTGCTGTCGGCTCCATACGTTCTGACCATTCTTGCGCTGGCAGGTTTTATCGGACGGGCTGACGCACCAAAAGCAATTGGTACTTCTTATATCAAAGGAAAAAGATAACCGCTTGATTTATAAGGTCGTATAAAAAGTAATCTCAAATTTTTTGAAGAGGCGTGACGCACTTGTCCCGCCTCTTTTTTTTGCTTGTATTACTATGCTGACGGATTATATTTCCTCTTTAAATAATTGAATAAACAGATGATTTTTCTGATAATAGAAAAAAATTAAATGTTTTAAATTCTTCCAGCTTGTCCATGACATTCATTAGAATGTATAGTGTTACAATAGAATATAAATACTAAGATATGGCGGCAGGAAAGGATATCTGCTAAAAGGAGCGAAATTATGAGAATTGAACCTAAAACAATAAAAAAACAAGGCATTTCCATTCACACTATCAAGACCAAACAATTTAAAACCAATCAATTGGTCATTAAGTTTCGGGCACCGCTGCAAAAGAACGATGTTACTGCAAGAGCGCTGCTGCCTTATATTTTACAAAGCGGCACACAAAAATGGCCGACAACAGCTTCCTTTAGAACATATCTTGACAATTTATATGGAGCCAATGCACAAGTCGATGTGAGTAAAAAAGGCGAATCGCACATTATCAGTTTTTCAGTCGATATTGCCAATGAACAGTTTTTAAAGGATTCTTCTCCTTTAACAGAGGAAGCTTTCAACGTTTTGGCAGAAATGCTTTTTAATCCACTAATCGAGAATGGTGCGTTTAGTGCCAAAATCGTGGATCAGGAGAAACGATCCTTAAAACAGCGTTTAGAAGCTGCAAGAGACGATAAAATGAGGTATGCCTCACAGCGGTTAATCGAAGAAATGTGTAAAGGGGAGCCCTTTGCGCTGCATCCACATGGATCGGTAGAAGAGGTGGATGCTATTACCTCTGAAAAGCTTTTCAGTGTATATAAGAAAATGATGAATGAAGACACTGTTGATTTCTATATAGTTGGAGATATAAATGAAAAAGAAATCGAAGATCTATGTGAAAAATATCTGTCTTTTGCCCAAAGAGATTCCATTGCTGGAGAAGCGGCAAACTTCAGCCCAAAAGAAAAACCAAAGAGAATAGTGGAAAAGCAATCCATTAAGCAAGGTAAACTAAATATGGGCTTCCGAACAGAAACCCATTATGGAGAAAAAGAGTATATCCCACTGGTTATGATGAACGGAATCCTCGGTGGTTTCCCTCATTCAAAGTTGTTTATTAATGTTCGGGAAAAAGAAAGCCTTGCTTATTATGCAGCAAGCCGAATGGAAAGTCATAAAGGTTTAATTTTAATCATGTCAGGTGTTGATCCCGGCAAAATAGACAGAGCAGCTGAAATTATTCTGGAGCAGCTCAAGGCCATTCAAAAGGGGGATATTTCTTCTAAAGAACTGAACCAAACCCGGGCCGTAATGAAAAATCAGATGCTCGAAACGCTTGATTCAGCCCGAGGAATTATAGAGGTTCTTTATCAGGGTGACGTTTCAGGCAGTATTTTTACCATTAACGAGTGGTTTGAAAAAGTAGACAAAGTTACAAAAGATGACATCGTCGCTGTATCTCAAAAAGTAAAACTCGATACCACATATATTTTAACGGGAAAGGAGGAGGCGTAAATGCAAAAAAAGATTTTTGACCAGCTTCAGGAGGAGTTGTTTTTTGAAGAACTTGAAAACGGTCTTTCTGTTTATATTCTTCCTAAACCCGAATTCAGTAAAACGTACGCAACGTTTACAACAAAGTACGGTTCGATTGATGACCAGTTTATTCCACTTGGGGAAAAGGAGTTTACAAAAGTACCTGATGGAATTGCGCATTTTCTTGAGCATAAGATGTTCGAAAAAGAAGATGGAGACGTCTTCCAGAAATTTAGTGAAAATGGAGCTTCTGCGAATGCCTTCACATCCTTTACGCGGACTGCTTATTTGTTTTCAAGCACGTCTAACGTAAGCGAAAATCTCGATACACTGATTGACTTTGTACAGTCTCCGTATTTTACTGAAGAAACTGTAGAGAAGGAAAAAGGTATTATTGGGCAGGAAATTACTATGTATGATGATAACGCTGACTGGCGTCTTTATTTTGGAACCATTCAAAATATGTATCATGTTCATCCTGTCCGGGTGGATATTGCAGGAACGATTGACTCCATTACAGATATTACAAAAGATCATTTGTATCAATGCTATAACACCTTTTACCACCCTTCGAATATGGTTCTCTTTATTGTCGGCTCAGTGAACCCCGAAGAAATTATTGAGCAGGTCAAAAATTCTCAAAAAAGAAGAGAGTTTGAACCTCAGGCACCGATCAAAAGACATTTTGAGGATGAACCGTCAAGTGTTGCAAAAAAACATCATCAATTAAATATGGATGTTCAAGTGCCTAAATGTATGATTGGACTCAAAGCTTCAAATGTGAACCTGAAAGGCAATGAACTATTGCGCAGGGAACTGGCAGTAAATACGGCACTTGATGTTTTGTTTGGCAAAACGTCCAAACATTATACAAAGCTGTATGAAGAAGGTCTGATTGATGACAGTTTTACATTTGATTTTTCCCAGGAGCTCGGCTACGGTTTTGCTTTGCTGGGAGGCAGCACGAGAGATCCAGATAAGCTTTCTGAGACGGTGAAGGCCATATTAATAGAAGAGGCAGAGCAATCGTCTATAACAGAAGAACAAATTGAATCAGTAAAAAAGAAAAATATTGGCGGGTTTTTACGGTCGTTAAATTCCCCTGAATTTATTGCAAATCAATTTACACGCTATACGTTTAATGAGATGGATTTATTTGATGCCGTTCCTACGCTTGAAACCCTGACAAAAGAAGATATCGCATTGGCACTGTCAGACTTGGCACAGCCTGAACATATTACAAGCTTTTATATTCTGCCGAAAGAAGAAGAGGCGGTTGAGTAAGAAAGTACTCGTACTGGGGGCAAGCGGCGGAATTGGTTCAGCGGTAGCAAAAAGACTGGTTGAAGAGGGCTGGCTGGTTTACGCTCATTATAATAAAAATAAAGATGCCGTTCTTTCTTTAAAGAAAAGCATGAGCAGCTCCTCCATCATTCCAGTTCAGGCTGATCTTTGTACTACAGATAGCACAAATTCTCTTATTGATTCAATAAAGACATTAGATGCCATTGTTCATGCAGGAGGAGGCGGGTATGAAGGACTTCTTGAAAATACTCCGGATAATGTGATGGATGAACTCTGGTCCAGTCATGTTTTTCAGCCTGCCCGCATCATCAGGTCATTTTTGCCATCCATGCGAAAAGGTCATAGTGGGAGCATCGTGTTTATTTCCTCTATCTGGGGGCAGACCGGTGCTTCAAACGAAGTCATCTATTCTGCTGTTAAAGGCGCGCAGATTGCATTTGTAAAGGCGCTGGGAAAAGAACTGGCACTTTCACAGATCAGCGTAAATGCTGTCGCCCCTGGAGCAGTCGAAACCTCAATGACCCGCCACTATGATGAATTTGACAGGAACGCGATCACAGATAGCATTCCTGCCGGAAGAATGGCTGCTCCCGAAGAAGTTGCAGGAGCTGTATCTTTTCTGCTTGGAAAGGATTCATCCTACATTACTTCTCAGGTGCTTTCGGTTAATGGCGGCTGGCACGCCTAATGAAAATGTATAAGCCCTGCTTTCTTTAGCATACTAAGAAGGGTATGGAGATATATTCTACTGGGTCTCCATGCAATTTGAGGATGATAAAAAAAGGAGGAAATATCATGTCTGTTCTTGAAAACTGGCAGCAATGGAAATCATTTTTGGGCGACAAAGTTGTTCATGCCCAGCAAGGCGGTATGGAAAAGGGCAAAATGTCGGAAGTTGCATTTCAAATTGGTGATTACTTAGCAAAGAACGTGGATCCTAAAAATGAGCAGGAACGTGTTCTTGCAGATTTGTGGTCTGTAGCAAATACAGAGGAACAACACGTTATTGCTAATTTAATGGTCCGTTTAACAAGCCAAAGTGAAACTCATTAAGAATGCTTTGATTGAAAAAGAGAGGAAATCCTCTCTTTTTTTATTTAAATGAGGGCGGCTGCGATCAGCGTAGCGGAAGGAGCCGTTTAAATAGCCTGGGACGAATAGGTCTCAAGCTTATTGGCGTTGACGATATTGGTATCATCTTTATATAAATAAGTTTGGTTATCTAATCTTACAGCATAACTGTGCCTGCCTGGTCTTCTATTCATGATACTTTTTTCAATAGTTCCTTTTGTTTCTCTTTTCTATTGCTGTTAAATGCTTTATTATTAAAGTTATATTGAAAGATCGAAAAAAGTCGTTTTTTAGAAGGGGATGATCACATGCAGAGAAAAGAATGGTATCTTGAATACGAGATCCAAAAAAACAGGCCCGGCTTGCTTGGTGACATTTCTTCCCTTCTCGGTATGCTGGAGATAAATATTATTACAATTAATGGCGTGGATGAAGGAAGACGTGGTATGCTTCTTTTAGCGCGAAGTGATGAGCAGATAGCAAGACTTGAATCCATTCTAAGTACTATGGATACAATTCAAATGACAAAACTGCGTGAGCCGAAACTGCGTGACCGTTTAGCAGTACGACATGGACGCTATATTCAACGGGATGCTGATGATAAAAAAACGTTTCGCTTTATACGGGATGAGCTTGGTTTACTGGTGGATTTTATGGCAGAGCTCTATAAGCAGGAAGGTCATAAATTAATTGGTATAAGAGGTATGCCCAGAGTAGGAAAAACAGAATCCATAGTAGCGGCAAGTGTGTGTGCCAACAAAAAATGGCTGTTTGTTTCCTCGACGCTGCTGAAGCAGACGATCCGTAATCAACTTATTCAAGACGAATATAATGAAAATAACTTGTTTATTCTCGATGGCGTTGTTTCCACAAGACAAGCCAGTGAAAAACATTGGCAGCTTGTCCGTGAAATTATGAGAATGCCGGCTGTGAAAGTGATTGAACACCCTGATGTATTTGTAGAGAACACAGAGTATTCCCTGGATGACTTTGATTATATCATTGAACTCCGTCATCATCCGGATGAAGAAATTACATATGAAATGGTGCCTAAAAATAATATGTTCGGCGGTTCTGATTTTGGTGATTTTGATTTTTAAGTATTGGCAGGTGTAAACATTGACTGAATTAGGAAATCGATTAAAAGAAGCCCGCGAAGGAAAAGGCTTAAGCTTAGATGAAGTGCAATCGTTAACAAAGATTCAAAAAAGATATCTACAGGGCATTGAGGAAGGCAATTATACAATGATGCCGGGCTCTTTTTATGTTCGGGCATTTATTAAACAATATGCTGAAGCAGTAGACTTGCAGCCTGATGAGCTTTTTGAGGAATTCGCAAATGAGATCCCCTCTAACCATGAAGATCAGATTCCCTCTCATTTATCAAGGGCGCAGACTCGTAAAGGAACATCCGGTTCATCCAGAATGTTCAGTTTTCTGCCCACATTTATTACTGTCATTTTTATTGTAGGCATTTTAGCGGTTGTTTATTTTCTCGCGGTTCAACTAATGTCTGAAGATAATGATCCAGATGCAGGCAATGGAACAGAAGAAAGTGTGGGTATAGAACAGCAGGAGGAAGTTTCTCCTGCAGCAGAAGAAGAAGGCGATGAAGAGCAGCCTGCTGAAGAAGCTGAGGAATCTGCATCAGAGGAAGAATCTGCAGAAGAACCTGCAGAACCTGCTGATGAACTGTCGATAGAAAGTGGGGGAACAGATGCTCAAACCACAACCTATCAAGTTTCCGGAACCGAAGAAATAGAGGTAACAATTGAGTCTTCTTCTTCCTCCTGGGTGGGTATTACAGATGAAGATCAGAATGAATTGATCAGCAAGCAGATGACTCAAACGGACAATGAATTGTCTTTTGATGCTTCTGAATACGACTGGTTCCGCATTCGTGTTGGCAGCACATCGGGTACAGAAGTAAAAATCAATGGAGAGCTTGTTGAATTTGGACTTTCTACTGATGTAAATCCTCAAAATATAGCTATTGAAGTGGAAAACTAAAAGCGGTAATCTTGCTCATTTTAAGCGAAAGGAAAATAGTCATCAGAATTGATGGCTATTTTTTTGCTAATAAAAGAATCAATTTGTTTCAGGGAGGAAAGAAAATGAATATACCCAATAAGATTACGATTTCAAGAATTTTATTAATTCCTTTATTTATGATCATTATGCTGGTTGATTTCAATTGGGGAACGCTTCAACTGCTCGGTGCTGAAATACCGGTTCATCACTTTATCGGAGGAATGATTTTTATTTTTGCTGCTTCCACGGACTGGGTCGACGGCTACTATGCACGGAAATATAATATGGTTACTAATCTGGGGAAATTTTTAGATCCTTTGGCGGACAAGCTTTTAGTGTCTGCTGCTTTAGTTATTCTTGTTGAATTGCAGCTGGCACCATCCTGGATCGTTATTATTATAATAAGCCGAGAGTTTGCCATTACCGGTTTAAGGCTCGTTCTTGCAGGCAGCGGGGAAGTTCATGCGGCTGCGATGCTTGGGAAGATTAAAATGTGGATGCAAATCATTGCAGTTTCATCACTTCTTCTACACAACATCGTATTCGAACTTGTAAACATTCCATTTGATATAATTTCTCTTTATATTGCAGCTGTTTTTACTGTTTGGTCTGGAGTGGATTATTTTGTTAAAAACTGGGATGCTTTCCGACATTCCAAATAAGGAGAGTTCACGATATGAACGCTGAAATTATTGCAGTAGGCTCTGAATTGCTTCTTGGACAAATAGCCAATACAAATGCACAGTTTATCTCTAACCAGCTTGCTGAAGCAGGAGTGGATGTTTACAGGCATAGTGTGATCGGCGATAATCAATCGCGGCTCCTTGAAGAGATTTCTGCTGCTGAAGACCGCGCAGATTTAATTATTCTCACCGGCGGACTGGGGCCGACAAAAGACGATCTGACTAAAGAAACCGTTGCTCTTCATCTGGGCAGAAAACTGGTCATGCACGAGGAGTCACTTTTTTATATTGAAAGCTATTTTAAAAATGCCAACAGGGAAATGACAGAAAACAATCAAAAGCAGGCACTTGTAGTTGAAGGAAGCAATGTATTAATGAATCATCATGGAATGGCGCCTGGCATGATGATTCATTCTGAGCGGTCAGTCTTTGTTTTATTGCCTGGACCTCCCCGTGAAATGAAACCCATGTTTCAATCGTCTGTTATCCCTGAACTTTTAAAGCTTGGGGAAGTAAAGCCTATGAAATCCCGTGTTCTCAGATATTTTGGGATTGGAGAGGCTGAATTGGAGACAAAGATTGATCATCTGATTAACAAACAGATTAACCCAACCATTGCTCCCCTTGCTTCTGACGGGGAAGTAACGCTAAGGATCACTGCAAAGCATTCACAAATTACAGAAGCGGAAAAGATGCTTGATGAAGCAGAGGCAGAAATAAACTCGATCGTCGGCCAATTTATGTATGGCAGAAATAACGAGACGCTTCTTCAGAAAGCCTGCCAGCTTTTATCTTCTTTCAAGCTCACCATAGCCTCTGCAGAGAGTCTGACAGCAGGACTGTTTTCCTCGCAAGTAGGTAGTCAGCCTGGCGCAAGCTCTATACTAAAAGGCGGAATTGTCAGCTACTCAAATGATGTGAAAGTAAATTTAGCCCGAGTTTCCGAAAAGACGCTGTCAGAAGAAGGTGCTGTTAGTGAAGCATGCGCCATTGAAATGGCTGAAGGTGCCAAACGCCAGCTGAATGCAGATATAGGCATTTCTTTTACCGGCTCTGCCGGACCGGATTCACTTGAAGGCAGCCCGCCCGGTACAGTATGGATCGGTATTGCTTTTAAAGATCAACCGGTGCAGGCGGTGCAATTGAAGCTTCAGGGAGATAGAAACTATATTCGGCTGCGGGCAGTAAAGTATGGACTGTTCTACATTATCCAGCTGCTTGAGCAACAAAATGCTGAAGAACTATTATAAGTTTTTTGCCTAATCCAAAGGGGAAAATAACTCTGCATTATTGATCTAACTTACCGGCACTGCACAAAACCACTCCGTTTTTAAATGTCAGCAGCTTGATCTAATCTTTAAGATTTAAAAAAATAAAATAGCAAAGTATCCAGCTTTTTTTTCCTCAAATCAAGACAATACCTGTTGGAAATTAAGAAAATATCTTAATATTCCTCTTTAAAAAAAGCGAATAAATGTTCGCTTTTTGCTTGTTATATAGATTGAAAAAGAGTATAGTAGAGTTAGGTTATGAGATGTCATTTAAAACATAAAGACATCTTAGATAAAAGGAGGAATTTTTGTGAGTGATCGTCAGGCAGCGCTCGATATGGCACTGAAACAAATAGAAAAGCAGTTTGGAAAAGGCTCTATAATGAAACTGGGTGAAAAGACAGACAGAAATTTATCCACAGTCTCCAGCGGCTCCATTGCGCTCGACGCAGCGCTTGGAGTGGGCGGTTATCCCAGAGGCCGTGTTATTGAAATTTATGGCCCTGAAAGCTCAGGTAAGACGACTGTTGCCCTTCATGCGATTGCAGAGGTGCAGTCTAAAGGCGGCCAGGCTGCGTTTATTGATGCCGAGCATGCGCTTGATCCTGTTTATGCAAGCAAGCTTGGAGTTAACATAGATGAGCTGCTATTATCGCAGCCGGATACGGGCGAGCAGGCTCTTGAAATTGCTGAAGCCCTTGTACGAAGCGGTGCAGTCGAAATCGTAGTAGTCGACTCTGTTGCTGCCCTTGTCCCTAAAGCGGAAATTGAAGGAGAGATGGGAGATTCCCATGTTGGTCTTCAGGCAAGACTTATGTCTCAGGCTCTTCGAAAGCTGTCTGGCGCCATCAGCAAATCAAACACGATTGCCATTTTCATCAATCAGATTCGTGAAAAGGTAGGCGTTATGTTTGGCAGCCCTGAGACAACACCAGGGGGCCGTGCGTTAAAATTCTATTCTTCCATTCGCCTTGATGTTCGAAGAGCTGAAACTCTTAAGCAGGGTAATGAAATGGTGGGGAATAAAACCCGGATTAAGATTGTTAAGAATAAAGTCGCGCCGCCTTTCCGCATAGCGGAAGTTGATATTATGTATGGAGAGGGAATTTCCCGCGAAGGAGAAATTGTGGATCTCGGGTCGGATGTTGATATTATCCAAAAAAGCGGTTCATGGTATTCGTATAATGGAGACCGACTTGGTCAAGGCCGCGAAAATTCAAAGCAATTCTTAAAAGAGAATCCAGAACTGCGTCAGGAAATCATGCTCAAGATCCGAGGGCATCACGGTATGGACGTAGATCGCAATGCTCCTCCTGCTGAGGAAGAGGCAGATTTTAACCTGCTTGATGATACAGAATAAGAGTATAATTAAGGGCAAAGAGAATAATCTCTTTGTCTTTTTTTATCAATATATTGGAATGGGATGTGTATAATTGGCTCATCCCCTTGACAAGAAAAATTCACAGACTTAAAATTAACATTGTATATCTTACAAATTTTTTCGATTGATACGTAAATTGCCTGGCCTTGTATAGTACTTTATACTAGCCGACAAAAGGCAGGATCAGAAACATTTGAATAGCAAGGGGAGGTGAACACGATGGAATTATTTACTATCATCTCCATTTTGCTTAGCATTATCGTCGGTGTGATTGTTGGTTATTTGATTCACAAATTCATGATGGATGCGAAAATCGGTGGTGCTAAAGGCTCTGTAGAACAAATTATTGAAAATGGAAGACGTGAAGCAGAAGCATTAAAGAAAGAAGCACTGCTTGAAGCGAAAGATGAAAATCATCAGCTTCGTTCTGAGATTGAAGCAGAACTTCGTGAGCGAAGAAACGAATTGCAAAAGCAGGAAAATCGTTTGATGCAGAGAGAAGAAAATCTCGACCGTAAAGATGATTCGCTGAACAAACGCGAATCATTACTCGAGCGCAAGGATCAATCCTTGCACGAACGACAACAACATATTGAAGAAATGGAAAGCAAAGTGGATGAGATGGTTCAAAAGCAGGAGCATGAGCTTGAGCGGATTTCAAGCTTAACGCGTGAAGAAGCGAAAAGCATCATTCTTGACCAGGTGGAAAAAGAACTGGCTCAGGACATTGCAATTATGGTTAAAGAACAGGAAAACCGTGCCAAAGAAGAATCAGAGAAAAAGGCCCGGGAGCTTCTATCATTAGCCATTCAGCGCTGTGCAGCTGATCACGTTGCAGAGACAACCGTTTCTGTCGTGAATTTGCCGAATGATGAGATGAAAGGTCGAATCATTGGTAGAGAAGGAAGAAATATTCGCACGCTAGAAACATTAACCGGAATTGACTTAATTATTGACGACACACCTGAAGCAGTCATTCTTTCCGGCTTTGATCCTATCAGACGGGAAACTGCAAGAATCGCTCTTGAAAAGCTTGTGCAGGATGGACGTATTCACCCTGCCAGAATTGAAGAGATGGTGGACAAAGCAAGAAGAGAAGTAGATGAGCATATCAGGGAAATTGGTGAGCAGACAACTTTCGATGTAGGTGCTCATGGGCTGCATCCGGATTTAATTAAAATTCTGGGCAGACTTCGTTACCGTACAAGTTATGGACAAAATGTATTAAAGCACTCTACAGAAGTCGCCTACCTTTCAGGCTTGCTGGCTGCTGAATTGGGAGAAGATGAAACACTTGCCAGACGTGCCGGACTTCTGCACGATATTGGTAAAGCGATTGACCATGAGGTTGAAGGCAGCCACGTGGAAATCGGTGTTGAACTTGCCACTAAATACAAAGAGCATCCAGTTGTCATCAACAGTATTGCTTCTCACCACGGTGACCATGAAGCCACTTCTGTTATAGCAGTGCTGGTAGCTGCTGCAGATGCGTTATCCGCTGCTCGGCCGGGAGCCAGAAGCGAAACGCTGGAAAATTACATTCGCCGCCTTGAGCGTTTGGAGGAAATTTCAGAATCCTATGATGGAGTTGAAAAATCCTTTGCAATCCAGGCCGGCCGTGAAATCCGGATTATGGTGAAGCCTGAACAAATTGATGATCTTACTGCTCATCGACTCGCTCGAGATATTCGAAAGAGAATCGAAGAAGAGTTAAATTATCCAGGCCACATAAAAGTTACAGTAATTCGCGAAACACGGGCAGTAGAATACGCAAAATAGCTAAAAAAGGCAATGTGATTCGCTCACATTGCCTTTCTATTTGTTTATAAGAGTTAATTAATTCACTATAAAAAGCATCAGGAAGAGGTATTATATATGAAAATTTTATTTATTGGGGATGTCATGGGTTCGCCTGGAAGGGAAATGGTGGAGGAGTTTTTACCAAAACTAAAAGAAAAATACCAGCCGGATTGCACCATTGTAAATGGAGAAAATGCAGCATCGGGAAGAGGAATCACTGAAAAAATATACAGGCAGCTTGAAGCAGCAGGAGGAGACGCGATTACAATGGGCAATCATACCTGGGATAATCGCGAAATTTTTCAATTTATTGACCAGACCCAAAATCTTATCAGACCTGCAAATTATCCTTCAGGGGCTCCTGGTAAAGGCATGCAGATGATTTCAGCTGGAAGCGCCGAAGTTGCTGTAATTAATCTGCTTGGCCGCACATTCATGAATCCTGTAGATGATCCTTTTCCTGCAGTTAAAAGACTGGTGGATGAAGCGAGACGACACACTCCTTACATTTTTGTGGACTTTCATGCTGAAGCCACCAGTGAGAAACAGGCCATGGGCTGGTTTTTGGATGGAAAGGTTTCTGCTGTGGTAGGTACTCATACACATGTTCAGACAGCAGATAACCGTGTATTGCCTTCAGGTACTGCTTATCTTTCAGATGTGGGCATGACTGGCCCGTATGATGCTGTGCTTGGAATGGAAAAAGAAGCGGTCCTTAAACGCTTCCTCACGACCCTCCCTACCCGCTTTGAAGTTCCGAAGACCGGGCGGACGATACTGAGCGGGTGTCTAATCACTCTGGATCGAAAAAGTGGAAAAGCGAATTCCATCGACCGAATCCTGATTAATGACGATCATCCATTTGAGTAAGAATTAGAGAAGTCCTTACTCAAAGAGCATAGTGATGACACTTTGTGAATATAGTTAATGGAAATCATCACATCCATGGTGTGGTAGTTGATGTTAATGAGGAGGTACACAATGGACGTCCTGAAGGTGTCATCACGATCGAACCCAAACTCCGTCGCAGGAGCACTGGCTGGTGTGCTGCGTGAACGGGGTGTGGTGGAGGTACAAGCAATAGGAGCAGGTGCGCTGAATCAAGCAGTAAAAGCAGTCGCCATTGCCAGAGGATTCGTTGCTCCAGGTGGAGTGGATTTAATTTGTATTCCGGCTTTTACAGACATTAAAATTGATGGGGAAGACCGGACCGCCATGAAACTTATCATCGAGCCAAGGTAAAAAGGGGAAATCCGTTTTATCTGGCCGATAATTGAGCTGGCGGTGCCTTGATATGAATGGTTAGGAAAAGAGCCTGAGACAAATTATGTCTCAGGTTCTTTGACTGTTCTTTTTGGTTAAATGCGAGTGTCATCTTCTCCAATGACCTCCCCCTTCAGCTCCATCCATCTCATACTAATAAAATTGCACGGCCTTGTTAAAATATTATTTTAAGCTATTCTCTTTTAGTCAATAGAGCGAAAAGAAAAGACGAAATTTCGACAAAAGCACCGTCTCTATTGTATCTGATGTAAAGACCCTTTATACTAAAGGGACGTGTGATTTACAGCATTTTCATCACAATTAAGCAGCGCGTGATGATTTGTATGTGGTTTTGATAGAAAGGGGATTTTCTCATGAACGAAGAGCAGCGTCTTGCAGGGCAACAGGCCTCCGTAACACCTGCCAAGGGCAAGCAAGAAAAAGACTATAGTCAATATTTTCAAACAGTCTACAGCCCGCCATCTTTGAAGGATGCAAAAAAACGTGGAAAAGAAGAAGTAAGTTATCATAAAGATTTTAAAATCGATCCTGAATTCCAGGGAATGGGAAAAGGACGCAAATTTTATATCCGCACATATGGATGTCAGATGAACGAACATGATACGGAAGTTATGGCAGGCATCTTTGAGCAATTAGGCTACGAACTTACCGATTCAACTGCTGATGCAGATGTAATCTTACTGAACACATGTGCTATCAGGGAAAATGCTGAAAATAAGGTTTTCGGAGAAATTGGACATTTAAAACCGTTAAAGCTCGAACGTCCCGACTTGATCATCGGCGTATGCGGATGTATGTCTCAGGAAGAGTCAGTAGTTAACAAAATTTTAAAAACACATCAGCATATAGACATCATCTTCGGGACACATAATATTCATCGTCTGCCTAACATTTTAAACGAAGCATATATGAGTAAAGAAATGGTTGTTGAAGTCTGGTCTAAAGAGGGGGACGTTATTGAGAACCTTCCACGAGTGCGCAAAGGCGCCATCAAAGGCTGGGTCAACATTATGTATGGCTGTGATAAATTTTGTACGTATTGTATCGTGCCTTACACCCGCGGGAAAGAGCGCAGCAGACGTCCGGAGGATATCATTCAGGAAGTGCGCCATTTAGCCTCACAGGGGTATCAGGAAATTACACTGCTTGGTCAAAACGTAAATGCTTACGGGAAAGATTTCGAAGATATGACATATGGCCTCGGCCAGTTAATGGATGAACTAAGAAAAATTGATATTCCAAGAATCCGTTTTACAACGAGCCATCCCCGTGATTTTGATGATTATCTGATTGAAGTATTAGCTAAGGGCGGCAATTTAGTTGAACATATTCATTTGCCGGTGCAGCACGGTTCTTCCCAGATCTTAAAGCTAATGGCCAGAAAATATACACGGGAGCATTTTATTAACCTTGTCGGTAAGATTCGTGCAGCGATTCCCAATGCTGTACTAACGACCGATATCATTGTAGGATTTCCAAATGAAACAGAAGAGCAGTTTGAGGAAACCCTTACGTTGTATAAGGAAGTTGGATTTGAAACAGCCTTCACTTATATCTATTCTCCTAGGGAGGGAACACCCGCTGCTAAAATGGAAGACAATGTTCCAATGGAAGTGAAAAAGGAGCGTCTTCAGCGCCTAAACAATCTGGTAAATGAAATGTCCAACGCGGCACTTAAGAAGCTTGAAGGACAAGTAATGGAAGTATTGGTTGAAGGGGAAAGCAGAAAAAATCCTGATGTGCTTTCAGGATATACACGAACAAGCAAACTTGTGAACTTCGTTGCACCAAAAGAGGTAGTTGGACAATTAGTAAAAGTAAAAATAACGGATGCCAAAACCTGGAGCCTTAATGGTGAATTGGTAGAAATGGTTAAGCCGGCTGAGGTGAATGTATAATGGAACAGCATTACTCAAAAAAAGAAATTATCGCAAAAGCAAAAGATCTTGCAAAAATGATTACCGCCACTGAAGAAGTTGATTTCTTTAAACGGGCTGAAGCGCAAATTCAGGAAAATCAAAAAATAAGAGAAAAAATTGCAAGTTTGAAAAGTCTTCAAAAGCAGGCAGTGAACTTTCAGCACTATGGCAAGCACGAAGCTTTAAAAATGATTGAGGCCAAAATTGATAAAATCGAAACAGAAATTGATGAGATTCCGATCGTTCAGGAATTTAAGCAGTCTCAAATCGAAGTAAATGAGCTCTTGCAAATGGTTGCAAACACGGTATCCAACTCTGTAACTGATGAAATTATACGTCAAACAGGCGGAGATATCTTAAAAGGTGAAACAGGTGCTCAAGTGCGCCGCGGGGGAACCAGCTGTTCATAATCTGAATTGACTTTCAGACCGCTATAAAAGGCTGAGACGCGTATGTCTCAGCCTTTTTACTATGTATTTATACTTCTGCGTTTCTAAAAATATCATAAATGCTAGTAAGATAGGAATTTAATTTTCTGAAAATTGACAATGATTTGATAGTTTGATACAAATGGAATAGAACAGATTATACAATTTACCTCTAAATGAAAACGTTTACAAAAATGAAAGGAGTTCAAGATAGTTATTAAAAATAAAAAGGAGATGGCAAAATGACTTATGCAAATCCAAATACTGAAGGTTCAATCGTTCAATTTAAAGAGAAGTATGATAATTACATAGGCGGGGAATGGGTGGCGCCGGTCAAAGGCGAATACTTTGAAAACCCATCTCCTGTAAACGGTAGAGCGTTTACTCAAGTAGCAAGATCCACAGAAGAAGATATTGAAAAAGCATTAGATGCTGCTCATGCTGCGAAGCATTCATGGGGGAAAACATCGGTAACAGAACGCTCAGTTATTTTAAACAAAATCGCTGACAGAATGGAAGAAAACCTAGAGATGCTTGCTGTGGCTGAAACCTGGGAGAATGGAAAAGCAGTGAGGGAAACGCTAAATGCTGATATTCCGTTGGCTATTGATCATTTTCGCTATTTTGCCGGTGTAATTCGTGCGCAGGAGGGAAGCATTGGGGAGATTGATGAGGATACGGTTGCTTATCATTTCCATGAGCCGCTTGGAGTAGTAGGACAAATTATTCCATGGAATTTTCCGATCTTAATGGCAGTGTGGAAACTAGCGCCGGCGCTGGCTGCAGGAAACTGTGTGGTGCTGAAGCCCGCAGAACAAACTCCTGCTTCCATCCTATTGCTGATGGAACTGGTCGGTGATTTACTGCCTCCGGGAGTAGTCAATATTGTAAATGGATTCGGTTTAGAAGCGGGAAAACCGCTGGCATCGAGTAAACGAATTGCTAAAATTGCGTTTACTGGTGAAACAACTACCGGAAAAATGATTATGGAGTATGCTTCAGAAAATCTTATACCCGTTACACTAGAACTTGGAGGCAAGTCTCCAAATATTTTCTTTAAGGATATTCTAGAAGAAGATGATGAATTTGCTGATAAAGCTGTAGAAGGTCTGTTGATGTTTGCCTTGAACCAGGGTGAAGTATGTACATGTCCATCAAGAGCCTTGATTCATGAGGATATATTTGATCGTTTTATGGAAAAAGTAATTGAGCGTGTTAAACAGATTAATACGGGAAGTCCTCTCGATCCCAATTCAATGATGGGCGCTCAGGCCTCCAGGGAACAAATGGAGAAGATACAGTCGTATCTGCAAATTGGAAAGGATGAAGGCGCAGAGGTGCTTGTTGGCGGTGACATAAACAGGCAGGAAGGTGAAAATGCTGAGGGGTATTATATTCAGCCGACTATTTTTAAAGGGAATAACAAAATGAGAGTCTTCCAAGAAGAAATATTTGGCCCGGTTTTATCCGTAACTACCTTTAAAACAGAGGAAGAGGCGATGGAAATAGCAAATGATACTCTCTATGGCCTTGGATCCGGCATCTGGACACGCAATATTAATACAGCCTACCGATTCGGCAGAGGGATTCAAGCAGGTCGGGTCTGGACGAACTGCTATCACCAGTATCCTGCTCACGCTGCGTTTGGAGGATATAAAATGTCAGGGATCGGCAGAGAAAATCACAAGATGATGCTCGATCATTATCAGCAAACGAAAAATATGCTCGTGAGCTACAGCCCGAAGAAGCTGGGATTCTTTTAAAATAACCTATAAGACATGGTGTGCTGCTGGAGGTCCGCTGATCAAATGTGTTTGCAGCTGCAAATTAAATAAAGCTAATCAACTTAGTAAGCGTTTTAAAAAGCTTGTATAGGGTATTTAATATAGAAATAAAAGCTGGAAGGAAGATGAAGAGATGCTAAATCATTTACAAGCTTATTTTAAAAGTGAAAATGACGCTGAAACGGCACTGATGAAACTTCAAAGATTGAACATCAGTGATTCAAGAGTAGATGCAATCCCTGACGATGATAATGACCGCTTATTCATCGTACCTGCATTTAACCTATCGTCAGCAGGAGGAAACGCTGCAAACGCAGGCATGGTGTCGAGGAATCATCAGAATGATGATAATCAGTCCTCACAAGGCTTTACACATATTCTTGAATTTAAAGTCGCAGCCGAAGAAACGCAGGAAGCATTGAAGGTTTTGGGTACGACTGATGCTCATGTTGATGAAAAAGCTGTTCAGGGTTTTAATGAGTAAATAGAAATAGAAACGAAGAAAAAATATAAAGAGTGTCTTAATGAATATTTTTCATAAGACACTCTTTATTTATGTTCATTTATAAGTTGATTTATTAGGGGCAAAGTTCAGAAGGTAATCCAAGCGAATGCTGTGTGTCCCTCAAAAGCTGCGCTCAAACTAAGGTGTTTATAATCAATAAACAGTGATTAAATGTAAATTTTAAAAAATCGAGAAAAAAGGGCTGACTAAGCTGAAAAATAAGGTAAACTATTTAGGGGTGCGAAATAAATAAGGCTGGAGCAGCAGATATGAATTGGATAAAAAATGAAGCATTAAAAGTACGCAGCTATCATTCAAATGTTAAAATGTTTTTACTCGCAACGGTTTTTTTGCAAATTGGTTTAGGCATGTTTATGGTAATTTATAATTTTTACATAAGGGAATTGGGTTATGATGATGCAGTAAATGGGAAAATTATTTCCGCGATGTCCCTTGCTACTGCTCTGGTATTACTCCCTGCAGGACTATTAAGTGACCGGATTGGCAGGAAAAACATCATGATAGCCGGAACATTTATCACGGCTGGAACATTGTTTTTCAGAAGTTTTGCGCAAGTGGAGGATTTTCTGGTATGGGGCGCTTTTGCTACAGGGCTTTTCACGGCTTTTATACAGGTGTCAGGTATCCCCTGGCTGGCTGAAAATTCCACTAAAAGTGAGCGGGTGCATTTGTTCAGTATTCACTTTTCAATCATGACGGCTTCACAAGTAGCAGGCAGTTTGATTGGAGGTGGATTAACTGATCTTTTTCATCTTGTGCTAAATTGGAGCTCTCTAAGCAGTGTGAGATGGTCGCTGTTTGCAGGGGGAGTATTTTTCACAGCAGCTATTTTTCCATTATTAAAAATGATTGAGCTTCCTGCTGAAAAACAAATGGTCATCCATTCAGCAGGTGAATTATCAATAAGGAAAAAAGCGAAACGAGATAATTTTAAGCTCATTGCTTTATTTGCCGTTGCCCAGCTTTTAATCGGATTTGGATCAGGTCTGGTTATCCCGTATTTAAATTTGTATTTTGCAGATCGTTTTCTTGCGTCTCCTTCTTACATAGGATTAATTATTTCGGGCGGACAGGCAATGACTGCCATTGCCATTTTAATTGGACCATTGGTGGTAAAAAAAATTGGGGAAATTAAAGCGCTGGTAATCCTGCAGCTGCTGTCACTTCCCTTTTTATTGCTTACGGCTTTTACAGAATCACTGGTAGTGGCTTCACTCGGCTTTTTATTCAGGCAGGCTTTGATGAATGCAGGAAATCCGATTCAGACTTCTTTAATGATGGAAATGGTCGGGGATGAATTTAGAGGATTGGCAAATTCCATTAATCAAATGGTCTTTAATCTCGGGTGGGCGACAATGGGGCCTGTATCCACTGGCATCATTCTTATTTATGGCAGCTATTGGGGATATGCGTGGGTATTTACCCTTACATGCGTGCTGTATCTCATTTCTTCTCTATATTTTTTAATTACTTTTACCATGCTCTCCAAACGAAAGCAAACAAGTTTTTTCTAAAAATTATAGGTTTTCGCACATCTCCTCAACTTTCAGCATAGGATAAAAGGAAATGAAAGGAGGCCGCATGAATGTCGGAGTACAGAGAAATTATTACAAAGTCCGTCGTGGCCAAGGGCCGAAAATTCACGCAATCCCATCACACCATTCACCCGCCCCATCGTCCAACAAGTATTTTAGGCTGTTGGATCATCAACCATAAATATGAAGCCAAAAAAGTGGGGAAAAAGGTTGAGGTCTACGGCACATTTGATGTTAACGTCTGGTATTCGCATCACGACAACACCAAAACCTCAGTAGTCATTGAGAACGTCTCGTATAAAGATACGATCAAGCTGAAATACAGAGATCCGGATTATTATGACGACAATGAAATTATCGCACGAGTTCTGCAACAGCCGAATTGCCTTGAAGCCTCTATCTCGGATTGTGGAAGTAAGGTTATCGTACAAGTTGAACGGGAAATAGTGGTTGAATGCGTAGGGGAAACAAAAATGTGTGTCATTTTCCACCGTGACGGCATGGAAGATGATTGGGACCATGATATTGACGATGACGAGATCGATGAAATCAAAACAGATTTCTTAGGTTTTGAAGATTCAAAAAGGCACTAAATCAGGTGAGCTATCACCTGATTTTTTTTATTTTGTAAAGAAGAATGGGACAAAATTCAAAATGAGGTAGTATTCATTAATCATTAATCGTATGAGGTGAGAGGAGGAGAAGTTGGTAACTCCGTGCAGGAGGTAACGGAAGGCTGAAGCTTTACAGAGGTTTGTCAAAAAAGGTTCAGCTCCTTTACTGACCAAAGAGTCCGCTATAGTCCAGCTAAACTGGCTAAAGTTTTGTTCCCAGCTCTTTTAAATTCCTAATGGCGTTCTTTTCTTCAGGTTTTCACCTGGCGTTTAAGTGATACATATAACGTATATGGAAGGAGAAATTATTATGTTAAAAAGCAGTATGTTCCTTTTTATTGCAGCATTCTTTATTATTTCATTTGCAGTGCTGGTGCTGATTCATTATTCGGTTCAATTTAAAATTGCTCCCATGCTGCAGCCATTGTTAACGGTATTGCTTGGTCTTTTATCAGGCTTTATGGTAATCACATTATTTTCTCTCGACTTCGGTTTATTTGCCGTTATTATATTGCTTATTGGCATAGGAATATCTTTTTTTTCGTTTTGGTTCGCCAAAGCAGTCATTAAATCTCCTCCTGTTTAATTTGCAGATTACCCTTTCATAAATTGGCGGGATGAGTTTAAATGGCTGGATATGCTATACTGATAGCATGATATTTGAAGAGATCGGAGAGACCATTCACATATGAAAACTTACACACCAATGATTCAGCAATATCTTAAAATAAAGGCAGAAGTACCGGATGCCTTTTTATTTTTTCGTCTTGGAGATTTTTACGAGATGTTCTTTGATGATGCCCTGCGTGCGGCGAGAGAACTTGAAATTACGCTGACAGCCCGTGATGGTGGAGTTGAAGAAAAGATTCCAATGTGCGGAGTACCCCATCATTCAGCTTCAGGGTACATAGAACAGTTAATTGAAAAAGGGTTTAAAGTAGCGATTTGTGAGCAGACCGAAGATCCAAAACTAACCAAAGGAGTGGTCAAGAGGGAAATCGTCCAGATGATTACGCCGGGTACCGTTATGGAATCAAAGAGTTTGCTTGAAAAGGAAAATCACTATCTTGCTGCAATAACCGGGTTTAAAGATGGGTCGTTCAGCATTGCCTATCTTGATCTTACAACGGGTGAATCAAAAGTTACGATGATTGAAACGGCAATAGAAGCGGTTAATGAGTTAGTTAATATTAAACCGAGAGAAGTGGTTTTAGCTCCTGACGAAGATCCCTTAATAGAAAAAGGCCTCAAAGAGAGAAATATCCATTCATTATCTAGTATGGAAAGCTGTCATAGAGAAGCTTCTTTTGATTCCGTTCTAAAAGAACTAAAACAGGAAAAGCTGGTTATAAGTATGTGCCGCCTGCTTCATTATGTATCATCAACGCAAAAGCGTTCACTTGATCATCTGCAGGCTGCCTCCTCGTACCAGATTGATTCATATTTAAGAATGGATCCAAATTCAAAACGAAATCTCGAGCTTTCGGAGACGATCAGGGGCAACGGCAAAAAAGGTTCCCTTGTATGGCTGCTTGATGAAACCATGACAGCTATGGGGGCAAGGATGCTAAGGCGATGGATTGACCGGCCGCTGGTAAAAACTAAACAGATAAATGAACGGTTATCGATCGTTCAGGGACTGATGGATTCCTATTTTGAAAGAGAATCGCTGAGAGAATCTTTAAAAGAAGTGTATGATCTTGAACGTCTTGCAGGAAGAGTAGCTTTTGGCAATGTAAGTCCCAGAGACCTTGTGCAGTTAAAGAAATCCCTGCAGCAGGTTCCGGTAATTAAAGAAACGCTCCGCGAAATGGATCATGCAGAAAGTGTAGAGTTAGCTCAGACACTGGATCCTTGTACAGAGCTTTTAGCGATCCTGGAGTCTTCCATTATGGAACAGCCGCCGCTTACGATAAAAGAAGGCAACTTTATTAAAGACGGTTTTAATGACGATCTGGATCAATTTCGTGATGCAAGCAGAAACGGTAAGACCTGGATTGCTGAATTGGAGCAGAAAGAACGGAAAAAAACTGGTATACGTTCATTGAAAATCGGCTATAACCGGATTTTTGGCTACTATATTGAAATTACAAAAGCTAATTTGGGAGCTTTGCAGGACGGTATGTATGAACGAAGACAAACGTTAACGAATGCAGAGAGATTCATTACACCAGAATTAAAAGAAAAAGAAGAGCTTATTCTTCAGGCGCAGGAGCGTTCGATAGAGCTGGAATATAGGTTGTTTCTCGAAATTAGAGAGACTGTAAAAAAAGAGATTCCAAGACTTCAGAAGCTTGCACTTGAAATTAGCCGTCTTGATGTATTGCAATGCTTTGCTACAATCAGTGAAAATAGACACTATGTGAGGCCATCTTTTAATACTGAAAGAAAAATTGACATTATTGACGGCAGACATCCCGTTGTGGAAAAAGTAATGGATGCCCAGGAATATGTTCCAAATGACTGCGAAATGAATCCGGATTGTGAAATGCTGTTAATCACGGGACCTAATATGTCAGGTAAGAGCACATACATGCGTCAGGTTGCACTGACAGCAATACTTGCTCAGATTGGCTGCTATGTACCTGCTGCTCAAGCAAATCTGCCTATTTTTGACCGGATCTTTACCAGGATTGGTGCAGCAGATGATCTTGTTTCAGGACAAAGTACTTTTATGGTAGAGATGCTTGAAGCGCAGCATGCCATTGCCAACGCAACACAGGACAGCTTAATATTGTTCGATGAAATCGGACGCGGGACTTCGACGTATGATGGCATGGCGCTGGCTCAGGCCATTATTGAACATGTCCATAATCATATAGGTGCCAAAACGCTGTTTTCCACCCATTATCATGAACTGGTGGATTTATCCCATCAACTGCACAGCCTGACGAATGTTCATGTTGCAGCTGCAGAACAAGATGGACATGTTGTCTTTTTGCATAAAATAAAACAAGGTCCAGCAGATAAAAGTTACGGTATTCATGTAGCTCAATTAGCTGATCTTCCGGATACACTCATAAACCGGGCGAATGAACTGCTTGCAGGGTTTGAAGCCGTCCCTAATCCAAAAAAGGAAACGGTAATCAAGGAAGAGCAGGAAATAGGACAGCTGTCATTATTCAAAGAGCCAAAAAACAAAAAAGGCAAAAAAATAAATAGTGTGCAGCACGAGATTTTAAAGTTAAACGTACTCGAAATGACGCCGCTTGAGGCCTTGAATGAACTTTATCGTGTGCAAAAAGTTGCTAAAAACTTAGTGGAAAAATAGATCGGCTGTAAAGGAGGCTGAAAGCTAATGGGGAACATACGTCAGCTGGATGAAGCACTTGCCAATAAAATAGCAGCTGGAGAAGTAGTGGAACGTCCGGCATCAGTAGTAAAAGAACTCGTTGAAAATGCTGTGGATGCAAAAGCAACAATAATTGAACTGGATCTTGAAGAAGCTGGTTTGTCTTCGATCCGCATTAGGGATAATGGAGCGGGCATCGATAATGACGAAGTGCTCCTTGCTTTTTCCCGGCATGCCACGAGTAAGATTAAAAATGAACATGACTTATTTCGAATTCGTACGCTTGGTTTTAGAGGAGAAGCTCTGCCAAGTATTTCATCTGTCTCTAAAATTGAAATCAATACGTCTACAGGAGGCATGGGGACGTTCATTAAAATGCAAGGCGGAGAAGTAATTGAACAAATGCCGGCTTCTTCCAGACAGGGTACGGATATTTTGGTCTCAGAACTGTTTTATAATACACCGGCAAGATTAAAATATTTAAAAACCGTACACACAGAACTCGGTAATGTGACAGATATAGTGAATCGAATCGCGTTATCACATCCCGAAATTTCCTTCAGATTGCGCCATAACGGTAAAACGCTACTTCAAACGAACGGCAAAGGCGATGTCAGGCAGGTTATTGCCGCAATATATGGAATGAATATAGCCAAAAAAATGCTTACTTTTGAAAGTGAATCTCTTGATTTCCAGGTAAGCGGGTATGCCGCTCTACCTGAAATCACACGTGCTTCCAGAAATTACATTTCCATTCTTGTTAATGGACGTTTTATCCGTAATTATGCGATAACTCGCGCCATTCAAGCAGGCTATCATACCCTTTTGCCGATCGGCCGTTTTCCAATTGTTTTGCTTTCAATTAAAATGGATCCACTGCTTGTGGATGTAAATGTTCATCCCTCCAAGCAGGAAGTGCGATTCAGCAAAGAAGCTGAACTGATTCAGCTTATAACGGACACATTAAAAAAACTTTTTCAAACGAAGTCACTTATTCCAAGTGGTGAATCTGATAAACCAAAGAAAAAGATCCCATCTTCTGAGCAAACGGCTTTTTCCTTTCACGAACCTTCCCAGCAGCTGCCAGACAGGAGTTATGAGCGTCCTTTGCCTGATGAAAGCAGTCAGCGGGATACGATGACAGAAGACCGAATCAGGGAATCACAGCCCGTAATTTCAAGTGCTGAATCAGTTGCTCCTGAACATGACATTAAACAGGATACAGCTGAAAAAGAGATACCCGCAACACATTTAAATGAGTTACCGCAAAAAGATCAACAAATGAAACCGAGGGTTCCGCATCTTGACCCGATCGGCCAAATGCACGGAACATATATTTTGGCACAGAATGAAGAAGGTTTGTTTATCATTGATCAACACGCTGCACAGGAAAGAATCAAATATGAATATTTTAAGAAGAAAGTTGGTATTGTACAATCAGAGCTTCAGGATTTGTTAGTTCCTTTAGTTTTGGAGTTTTCAACAGATGAGCGCATAAAAATACAGGAATACAAACAAGATTTGGAAGCTGTCGGAGTGTTTCTTGAAGAATTCGGCGGCAACGGCTTTATTGTCAGAGGATATCCTACATGGTTTCCGACTGGAGATGAGAAGAACATTATTGAAGAAATGATAGATGAGCTCCTTCAAATGAAAAAAGTTGATGTCGGGAAACTGAGAGAAGAAGCGGCCATACTTATGAGCTGCAAAGGGTCTATCAAAGCCAACCATTACTTGCGGAGAGAAGATATGCAGCAGCTGCTGACGGATTTAAGAAAAACAGAAGATCCTTTTACTTGTCCGCACGGAAGGCCCATTATCATTCATTATTCCACCTATGAAATGGAAAAAATGTTTAAGCGGGTTATGTAAAAGGCGGGAAATCACTCAATGTATGGGACAGTAGACAGTTCCGGATGCAAAAGGCTGAGATGCCTTTGTTTTCTTTGCGTTTTCCTGGTAAAAGAGGCGGCTTCTTTACAATAAAACAAGTAATGACATGCTTATACTATTCATATATTGGGTAAATAATATACAAACTGAATATTAATAGAGGGGGCAGTTCATGCTATTCACTGCAGGAATGATTAGAAAGCTAACTGTTTTGTTCATTTTTCTGGCCGTTTCTTCTACTGCTGTTTATTATGCTGCCTCCAGTCATGTTAATCGTTTTACTTCAGCGTTTTTAATTTTATCCATCGTTTCATTCTTTGTATTAATAATACTGGGAATATCTTCAATTGTCCGCTCCATAAAGCCGGATCACAAAAATGAATATTTATGATGCGGTTCTCTAAAGCCGCTTTTTAACTGAAGGACGATATTTCTGTAAATTAACCCACTTTTAAAATTGCTTAACTGATCACTTTTGCAATGAAAAAAGTGATCCTGGAGGAGGAAAAATTATGCCTTTTGAGGGGCAGCAGATTTTACCGGCTATCCGGTCTATGAAGGACTTTGATAAAATGCTCAAATTTTCCTTCCGCTATGGAGTGTTTTTGGATTTGCATGTCAATATGTTGAAAAGTGTATTTGATTATGCCCGTTCAGAGGGAAAAGAAATGTTTTTACATATGGATTTAATACAAGGTCTGGCAAATGATGAGTATGCCTGCGAATTTATCTGCCAGACAATCAAACCTTATGGCATTATTTCAACAAGGAGCAATGTAATTAAAAAAGCGCGCCAGTTAAATGTAAAGGCCATTCAGCGAACATTTGTAATCGATTCCAATGCTCTTTTAAGAAGTGTTCAGCTGATTCAAAAAACAGATCCTGATTATATTGAACTTCTTCCAGGGGTGGTGCCGAAAGTAATTGAGAGAATAAGAGAGAAAACCGGAAAGCCTATCATTGCGGGAGGTCTGATCGATACACCTCTTGAAGTTGAACAGGCAATATCTGCTGGAGCATGTGCCATAACCACTTCTTCTCAGCAATTATGGGACTATTTTTCTAAGTAGTTTACTATAAAAGTTGTTGACAGCGTTTTCAAAACTTGTTAAGGTGTAGACAAGTTAATGATGCGTGAAGAGACGAAGAGACTCACATGTACTTTTACACCTGCAAAGGAAAAAGTCTGTGAGTCTCTTTATTTTTCCCGTTTCAAATCTATCAACTGGAGGAATAATATGAGTACATTTATTGCTGAAATGATAGGTACTGCAATACTCATCGTTTTTGGAGCAGGGGTTGTGGCCAATGTAAACCTGAAAAAATCTCTTGCATTTGACGGCGGTTGGATTGTGGTTGCATTCGGCTGGGGTCTTGGAGTGGCTATGGCTGTTTATGCAGTAGGACAGTTTAGCGGAGGGCATTTAAATCCAGCGGTGACGCTTGGTCTTGCATTTAACGGGGATTTTGAATGGTCTGGCGTCCCGGCTTATATTATTGCTCAAATGATTGGAGCAATCATCGGTGCTGTGATCATATGGCTTCATTTTCTTCCTCACTGGAAGGTCACAGAAGAGCCGGAAACAAAGCTTGGTGTTTTTTCTACCGGTCCTGCCATTCCGCATTTTTTCTCTAATTTGCTTAGTGAAGTCATTGGGACATTTATTCTTGTTCTTGGGATTCTATCAATTGGAGCAAATGAGTTCACAGAAGGACTAAACCCTTTTATCGTCGGAATGCTGATTGTAGCAATAGGCCTTTCATTAGGTGGAACCACCGGATATGCAATCAACCCGGCGAGAGATTTGGGGCCAAGAATTGCTCACTTTTTCCTTCCGATTTCAGGAAAAGGAAATTCCAACTGGGGGTATTCATGGGTGCCTGTATTAGGCCCGGTTTTAGGAGGCTCTTTGGCCGGTGTGTTTTATAAAACCATTTTTACAGGTGAACACACAATTTGGCTATGGATTGTTTTACTTGTTACCATTGGTTGTTTGTTGCTAGCTTTGCTAGTTGATAAGAAAGAAACGCAAAGTGAAAAAAATGAGCAGTTATCTGCTAAGGGGGACTCAGAAAATGGAGACGTACATTTTATCGCTGGATCAAGGAACGACTAGCTCAAGAGCCATTTTATTCAACAAAAAAGGTGAAATAGTTAAAATCGCGCAAAAGGAATTTCAGCAGATTTTTCCTAAACCGGGCTGGGTAGAGCACAATGCCAATGAAATCTGGGGTTCAGTGCTATCGGTAATAGCATCTGTATTGTCAGAATCTGGCGTTTCTGCTAAACAAATTGAAGCGATCGGTATTACAAATCAGCGTGAAACGGCGGTAGTGTGGGATAAGGATACTGGTGTACCAGTACATAATGCAATCGTATGGCAATCCCGTCAGACCGCAGAAATCTGTGAAGAACTAAAGCAAAAAGGGTTGAATGATACATTCAGAGATAAGACCGGATTGCTGATTGATCCATATTTTTCAGGAACTAAAGTTAAATGGATTCTCGATCATGTAGATGGGGCAAGAGAAAAGGCGGAAAATGGACAGCTGATGTTTGGAACGATTGACACATGGCTGATCTGGAAACTTTCCGGAGGAGAGGCCCATGTAACCGATTACTCCAATGCTTCACGAACACTTATGTATAATATTTATGATTTAAAATGGGACGATGAACTTTTAGAAATTCTTGGAGTGCCAGCATCTATGCTGCCTGAAGTAAAACCTTCATCAGAAGTTTATGGAAAGACAGTCGGCTATCACTTTTTTGGAGAAGAAATCCCGATTGCCGGAGCAGCAGGAGATCAGCAGGCAGCACTTTTTGGACAGGCCTGTTATGAAGAAGGTATGGCAAAAAACACTTACGGCACAGGATGCTTTATGCTGATGAACACGGGTGAAAAAGCGGTTGTTTCTGAACATGGATTATTGACGACGCTTGCTTGGGGAATAGACGGCAAAGTAGAGTACGCCCTCGAAGGCAGTATTTTTGTAGCGGGGTCCGCGGTTCAATGGCTGCGAGATGGAATGAGGATGTTGAAAACAGCCCCTGCGAGTGAGGATTACGCAAGTCGTGTAGAATCAACAGAAGGAGTGTATGTCGTTCCTGCCTTTGTTGGGCTGGGTACACCTTATTGGGACAGTGATGTAAGAGGAGCAGTATTTGGTTTAACAAGAGGAACTTCCAAAGAACATTTTATTCGTGCCACTCTTGAATCTCTTGCTTATCAGACTAAAGATGTACTTGATGCAATGGAGAAAGATTCCGGCATTAAACTTAACAGGCTCCGTGTCGATGGCGGAATGGTTAAAAATGACTTCCTGATGCAGTTCCAAAGCGACATGCTTCGCGTTCCGGTTGAGCGTCCTGTAATTAGTGAAACGACAGCGCTTGGAGCAGCTTATCTTGCCGGACTGGCAGTAGGCTATTGGGGAAGCAGAAAAGAAATCGATGATATGTGGAAAATCGAAAAGGATTTTGATCCCGATCTTGAAAATGAGCAGAGTGAAGAGCTTTACGCCGGCTGGCAAAAAGCAGTTAAAGCAGCTATGGCTTTTAAATAAAAACTGCTTATGGTATAGTGTAAACAAGTTAATAATTGGGTAGAGATGTAGAGAGGCCTGAATTCATTATGAATAAAACTGTTCATAATGATTTTGGGTCTCTCTTTTTCTATTCACTGGGTAATTCATACTGCAATCAGGAAATTTAAGGAGGATATATATAATGACAAATTTTTCAAGTGTAAATAGAGAAGATCAATTAGTAAAATTAAGCAGGGATTTGTATGATGTGATCGTTATTGGCGGAGGAATCACGGGTGCAGGAATAGCTTTAGATGCTGCTTCAAGGGGAATGAAAGTAGCTGTAATTGAAATGCAAGATTTCGCTGGAGGAACTTCAAGCAGATCTACAAAGCTTGTGCACGGCGGCCTTCGTTACCTAAAACAGTTTGAAGTTAAATTAGTTGCAGAGGTTGGGAAAGAGCGTGAGATTGTGTATGAAAACGCAGCTCACGTTACAACGCCTGAATGGATGCTTCTGCCAATTCATAAAGGGGGGACCTTCGGGAAATTCAGTACATCTGTTGGCCTTCGGGTTTATGATTATCTTGCTGGAGTAAAAAAGCAGGAACGCAGAAAGATGCTGAGTGCGAATGAAACCACAAAAAAAGAGCCGCTGATTAGAAAAGACGGTCTTAAAGGCGGCGGATATTACGTAGAATATCGTACGGATGATGCAAGGCTTACGCTCGAAATTATTAAAAAAGCTGCTGAATATGGCGTGGATTTCATCAATTATGTGAAAGCAGACCGATTTATTTACGATAATAAAAAAATTACCGGCATTGAAGCAATTGATCAAGTTTCTGGAAAAGCCTTTACCATTAAAGGGAGAAAAACAGTAAATGCAGCAGGGCCTTGGGTAGATGATGTGCGGGATAAAGATTATTCCAAAAATGCGAAACAGCTGAAATTAACAAAAGGAGTCCATCTTGTACTGGACCAATCGGTGTTTCCTTTAAAGCAAGCGATTTATTTTGACACGCCGGATGGCAGAATGATGTTTGCGATTCCCCGAAATGGCAAAGCTTATGTAGGAACAACTGATACATTTTATGATAATTCCAAAGATACTGCGAATCCTAAGATGACAGAAGAAGACCGTTCATATATACTGGACGCCATTCATTACATGTTTCCTGAAGTAAATGTTTCTGCAGAAGACGTGGAAAGCAGCTGGGCTGGAGTACGGCCGCTCATTTATGTTGAAGGGAAAGACCCTTCTGAAATATCCAGAAAAGATGAAGTATGGGAGCATGACAGCGGCCTTATTTCAATTGCAGGAGGTAAATTAACCGGATACCGCAAAATGTCAGAGCATGTAGTAGATCTTGTTTCAAAAAGGCTGCACAAAGAAACTGGAAAACAGTTCGGAAAATGTATAACCGTTAATCTTCCATTATCAGGTGCTGATTTTGGAGGCTCAAAAAATTATACCGCCTTTGTTAAAAATAAAGCAGAAGAAGCAGTTCAATACGGATTAACTAGAGAAGAAGGAAAACAGCTTGCAGCTTTTTACGGCACAAATGTTGATAAGTTATTTTCTCTTGCTCATGCTGCAAGCGGAATGAATTTTGATGCACCGATGACACCGGCAGTTTATGCTGAAGTGGTCTATGCTATTCAAGAAGAGATGACCGTTAAACCGGTGGATTTCTTTATCAGAAGAACTGGCAGGTTGTATTTTGATATAGATTGGGTGAAAATGTATCAGGAACCTGTTATGCAGCTTATGAAAAACTTATTAAAATGGGATGATGAAACGTATCATGCTTATCAGGCTGAGCTTGAAAAAGACATTCATGATGCGATCATTCCGTTTAATCTATCTGCAAAATCCTAGACGGGGGTGCTTTTGGTTGGAAGGGTCTTACTTTCGAACATCTGATGGTATTGAAGTGTATTTGAAAAAGTGGATGACTGATTCAGAACAGATTAAGGGTGTTGTTCAGCTGGTCCACGGTATGGTGGAACATATTTCACGATATGATGAATTCGCCCGGTTTCTGAACCAAAACGGCTATCATGTAATCGGTCATGATCAAAGGGGCCATGGAAAAACGGCTTCCCGAAACGGAAAATTGGGGTATCTTGGTGACGGCGATGGATTTTTACGGCTCGTTCATGATGTAAAAGATGTGAATGCATGGATCAATCAGGAATTCTCTCTCCCGGTGTTTATAATTGGGCACAGTATGGGGTCATTTGTTGTAAGAAGAAGTATTCAGATCTTTCCATCTTTAACCAAAGGCGTTGTTTTGATTGGAACTGCAGGCCCAAGCGGGGTAATGGGAGAAGTGGGTAAGGGGATTGCAGCGGCTGCTTCTTTCCTGACTTCTCCAGCATCTCCTGGAAATATATTGACGAAGTTAACATTTGGTTCATATAATAACCGTTTTAGTCCCTGTAAAACAGATCTTGATTGGCTGAGCAGGGATCATACGGAAGTGGAGCGCTATCAGGAAGACCCGCTGTGCGGATTTACCTGCTCTCATAAATTTTACGTCGACTTATTTAACGGATTAACCTTGATTCACCGGAAAAGTGAGCTTAAAAAGATGTCACCTTCTGTTCGGGTTTTCTTAATCAGCGGTGCAGTAGATCCGGTGGGGAATGATGGCAAAGGAGTTTTTTCAGTTGCCAGGCAGCTTCAAAAAGCAGGTGTTGAAGACGTTGAGGTAAAGTTGTACGATGAAGGAAGACATGAATTATTGAAAGAAACAAATCGCATGGTGATATTTCAAGATATCTTAACCAAAGTAGAGAGCTGGGGAAACTAAAATGGTTCATTGAATCATGCTTATGACAATACAGCATTTATAAGTGAAAGATGGGTAGCAGATGGATAAGAATCTCAATGTAATTGCAATCGTTGGACCTACCGCAGTGGGGAAAACAGAGCTGAGTATAGCAGCAGCTAAAGAATTCGACGGGGAAATCATCAATGGTGACTCAATGCAGATCTATAAAAAACTATCGATCGGTACTGCTAAAATCACCAGGGAGGAAATGCAAGGCATTCCACATCACTTATTGGATTTCAAAGAGCCTGACGAATCTTTTTCAGCTGCTGAATTTCAGCGGCTGGTCAGACAAAAAATTGAAGAGATTTCTTCAAGAGGCAAACGCCCTGTTATCGTAGGGGGAACCGGACTGTATATTCAGTCTGTTTTGTTTGATTATCAATTTTCAAGTGAAGGCAAAAACATAGAAATTAGAAACAACCTTGAAAAAGATGCATCTATAAATGGAATTTTATCTTTATATGAAAAGTTAAAGAAGCTGGACCCTGCATCTGCTGAAGATATTCATCCAAATAATGAGCGCAGAGTCATTAGAGCGCTCGAGATTATTTATACGACAGGGAAAACGCCTGCGGAATGGAAAGCAGATCAAAAAGTGCAGCCGCTTTACAATCACTCAATTATTGGTTTGACGATGGAAAGAGAACGGTTATATGAGCGGATCAATGACCGGGTTGATAAGATGCTGAAAGCCGGGCTGATCGAAGAAGTAAAAGAATTACACCAGGCTGGAATACGCGGCGTCCAATCCGTTCAGGCGATCGGTTATAAAGAATTATACAGCTACCTGGATGGAGAAATTAACTTAGATCAGGCAGTTGACCTTTTAAAGCAGAATTCAAGAAGGTACGCCAAAAGGCAGCTCACATGGTTTCGTAACAAAATGGACATTGACTGGTTTGATCTTACGGAACAGGCTGATGAAAAAAAAGAGAAGATTATGCGGTTTTTAGCAGGAAAATAGGCGTACATAGAGAATACTAGATACTAGAGACCAGTGGAGGAGGCTTTTGATGAAACAGGCCATAAATATTCAGGATCAAATCCTTAATCAGCTTCGAAAAGACGCTGCTTTTGTAACGGTATTTCTTTTAAACGGATTTCAAATTCGCGGCCAGGTAAAAGCGTTTGACAATTTTACTGTTCTGCTAGAATCCGATGGAAAACAGCAGCTCGTTTATAAGCATGCAATTTCTACATTTGTTCCTTCCAAGTCAGTAAAAATCCAAACTGCAGAAACAGAAAAGTAAGTGTTCCTAAAGGAGCACTTTTTTCTTTGCTCTTTTTTAAAGAGTACAAACATATAGTGAAGAAGAATGGGTTAAAGAGTGGGGTGAACAGAGTGACCCGCCAGATCAGCAGTGAGAGAAAAAATCAAATAAAATTGATTATTCAGTCAGAAGCTGAAAGGACGACCGAAAAACCGATTGATCCTCCGCTTCATCCTATCTGGGCAAACATAGAAAAAGAATTTTCCCAGCTTGTCGGTTTGGAGGAAGTAAAGGAAATGATTAAGCATATCGTAGCGTGGAGCATTGTGAACCAGAAAAGAAAAGAACTGGGACTGAAATCTGACCATCATGCTCTTCATATGCTATTCAGGGGAAATCCGGGAACCGGGAAAACCACCGTTGCCAGGATCATGGCTAAGCAGCTATGTGAACTGAATATTTTATCAAAAGGTCACTTGATTGAAGTAGAACGAGCGGATCTTGTAGGTGAATACATCGGCCACACCGCGAATAAAACGAGGGAATTAGTAAAGAAATCAATGGGGGGCATTCTTTTTGTTGATGAAGCTTATTCATTGGCAAGAGGAGGGGAAAAAGATTTTGGACGGGAAGCTATAGATACACTCGTTAAGCATATGGAAGATAAAAAAGATGATTTTATCCTCATTCTAGCCGGTTACGGTGCAGAAATGGACAATTTTCTCAGATTAAATCCCGGTTTGCGTGGAAGATTTCCACATGTAGTTACGTTCCCGGACTATACAGTAGATGAACTAATGGAGATCGCGAAAAAATTTTGCAGAGAAAAAGAATTTGTTTTAACCGGAGCAGCAGCAGACCGAGTGGGAATGTATATAAAAAAAACATCATCAAGTCAGCAGTCTACTGTTAAAGACAATGGGAGATTTATTAGAAACACCATTGAATCCATTATAAGGGCACAAGCAGTTAGGCTTCTAAAAAATCAAAGCTTTACCAGACAGGACTTAATGATGGTGACAGAAAAGGATGTCATGGTCGCATTAAAAGAGAAAGAATAGAAAAACCTGCACATCAGCATGTGCAGGTTTCAGCTCGTTGCCTTATATTGCAGCTTCAATCCGTAAAAAGAAGTTAGTGATCACTTATAGCGTGAAGTTTTCTAAAGGGTAGTCTCCAGTTGTAAAGATAGGAGAACACTCTTAACGAAGTTGTAGCAGTGAAAAGAGCATATAAATGCCAGGGATCAGTTGCGATGCCGAGTCCTACAACTCCCCCAGCCAAAATTGCCCATACGGCATAAATTTCAGATCTTAGGACAAGCGGTTTTCTTCCCGCCAGCAGGTCCCTGACTATGCCGCCTCCGCTTCCGGTTAAAACAGCGGCAACGATCACAGCGCTAAGTGGATGTCCCATCTCAACAGCATAAAGGGCTCCCTGAATCGCAAAAGCAGAAAGACCCATCGCATCAAAGAAATTCCCCCATCGTCTCCAATGTTTCAGCAAGTTATTTGGAAATAGGAATACAGCAGTGATGGACAGCAAGGCAATTTGAAAAAACACCCCCTGCTCCCATAAAGCAGAGACAGGCACTCCAATCAGCAAATTCCGAATAGCTCCTCCTCCAAAAGCAGTTACAATTCCTAATATATAAACCCCTAAAATATCATACTCTTCTTCCATAGCAATGATCGCACCTGAAATAGCAAATGCCACAGTGCCTATTATACTTAATACTTCCCAGGTCATCGTTTTCACCCGGCCTTTCTAATACAAATAAAACCTTCACGATTGTACCATGTTCAAGCTGAAATTAAACGTTTTTTCTTTTATTTATTTGGGAATTATAAATGGATGGGATTAGTTTAGGGAATACGCTAAAAGGCTCTTACCCAATCGATTGAAAAAAAGAGCAGACAGCCGTACTTATGGTAAGATAAATAAGATTGAGATGAAAGCGGGGATGTAATTGACAGATCAAAACTATAGTAAAGAAAGAGCAATATTAGTAGGGGTGCAGCTTAACCAAAGTGACAGACATATTCAACAGTCCCTGCAGGAATTACAAGCACTGACTGAAACAGCGAAGGGCGAAGTGATTTCCATTCTGACACAGAACAGGGACCGGATTCATTCTGGTACTTATATAGGCAAGGGAAAGGTGGAAGAACTTCAGGCGTTAGAAGAAGAGTTTGAGCCTGATGTCATAATATTTAATAGTGAACTTTCCCCCAGCCAAAATCGAAACTTGTCAAAAGTGCTAAGTGCCAGAATTATCGATAGAACTCAGCTTATTTTAGATATTTTTGCCCAAAGAGCAAGATCAAGAGAAGGAAAGCTTCAGGTGCAGCTGGCTCAGCTTGAATATATGCTGCCAAGGCTGGGAGGCCAAGGCATTGAACTCTCCAGACTCGGGGGAGGAATTGGTACCAGAGGACCCGGAGAAACAAAACTGGAAACGGACCGCAGACATATAAGAAATGAAATTGCGGAAGTGAAAAGACAATTAAATCAAGTGGTTAAACACCGCGAACAGTACAGGGAACGCAGGAGAAAAAATAACGTATTTCAAATTGCTCTGGTGGGGTACACCAATGCCGGCAAATCCACCTTATTCAACCGTCTTGCTGAAGCGGATTCTTTTGAAGAAAATCAGCTTTTTGCAACGCTTG
The DNA here is from genome assembly GCF_029667115.1 of Jeotgalibacillus sp. ET6. Lineage (GTDB taxonomy): Bacteria > Bacillota > Bacilli > Bacillales > Jeotgalibacillaceae > Jeotgalibacillus. The sequence continues at coordinate 287,333 of NZ_JARUIU010000001.1, forward strand.
ATCCGATGACGCGAAAGCTGCTGCTGCCAAGCGGCTATTCCGTTCTCATGACTGACACGGTTGGTTTCATTCAGGATCTGCCGACTACACTGATTGCTTCTTTTCGATCTACACTTGAGGAAGTAAATGAAGCAGATATGCTGCTTCATATAGTGGATGCTTCCCATCCGGACTATGTTGAACATGAAAAAACAGTTCATAAGCTCTTTAAAGAACTGAAGATGGATCATATTCCAACAATGACGGTTTACAATAAAAAAGATGAAGTTTGGAATCAATTCACGGCTTCTCCAAATCAAAACTGGATGCTGATTTCAGCTTTGGATTTGAACGATATAGAAAAGCTGAAAGAGAAAATTGAAGAGGCGATGATCGAATTAATGATCCCTTTTGAAATGAATCTTTCATCAAATGAAGGCGGCCTCCTTGCGAAGTTCAAAAGGGAAGCGGTTATTAAAGAACTGACCTTTGAAGAAGATAAAGAAGAATACAAACTGTCAGGGTTTATTCCAAAGCATTCACCTATTGAAGGTCTATTAAAAGAGCACAATTTGAGAGATCGTTGAGTAAGCGAGCCAACAGTTATTAACTTAGAGGAGTATGAAATGACATCTTATCTGAAAAATCAAGAGGAACTAACCCCTCTTATTAATAGAGCAGTACAAAAGATTGCAGCGATTCACAGGCAGTTTGAAAGCACAGCAGAAGAAAATCAATATCGAGTACTGTCTGCCTTCAAGGAGTATCAAATAAGCGACAGTCATTTTACCCCTTCAACCGGGTATGGATATGATGATCAGGGAAGAGAGCGTCTTGAACAGGTTTATGCGAAGGTGTTTGGAGCTGAGGCAGGTTTGGTAAGACCCCAAATTATATCAGGTACACACGCTATTTCTATTGCCCTCTTCGGTGTTTTGCGGCCTGGTGATGAATTGCTTTATATTACAGGAAAGCCTTACGACACTCTTGAAGAAATTGTGGGGTTAAGAGGCAGCGGGAACGGGTCACTAATAGAATTTAATATAGGGTATAATCATGTAGATCTGCAAGAAGACGGCTCCATAAATTTGGATAAGATCCTTGAAGCGATTAATCCTGCGACGAAAATGATTGGTATTCAGCGTTCAAAAGGCTATGCAATGCGGCCTTCCTTCCGTATAGAAGAGATCAAATCAATGATTGAACAAATAAAGAGCCATTACCCTTCTATTATCGCTTTCGTTGATAATTGTTATGGAGAATTTGTGGAAGAGCGTGAACCTGCTCACGTCGGTGCTGATCTTATGGCAGGATCGTTAATCAAAAATCCTGGTGGAGGAATAGCCAAAACAGGGGGCTACATCGTTGGGCGGGAGGATCTTGTTACGAAATGCTCCTACCGGATGACCTCACCGGGAATTGGGGCGGAAGCTGGAGCCAGTTTGTATTCCCTCCAGGAGATGTATCAGGGCTTTTTTATGGCGCCGCACGTCGTTTCTCAAGCCCTCAAAGGTGCTGTCTTCACTTCAGCTTTACTGGAAGAGGCAGGAATGAAAACGGTCCCTCACTGGTCAGAGCCAAGAACTGATTTAATTCAGGCAGTGGAATTTGGGGACAGGGACCGGATGATTGCATTTTGTCAAGCTATTCAAGCAGCTTCACCGGTCAATGCACATTTCACCCCCTACCCAAGCTATATGCCCGGCTATGCAGACGATGTCATTATGGCTGCAGGGACATTCATCCAGGGCGCAAGTATCGAATTATCTGCAGATGGGCCCCTAAGACCTCCTTATGCTGCGTATATTCAAGGCGGTCTAACCTATGAACATGTCAAAATTGCCATAACTTCTGCTTTAGATGAAATTTATGAAAAAGGGTCGATTAAACTCGGTTAATAATCATTCATTCATGCTTTTAGCCGACGGTTGTTTAAAAGAAAGCAATCTAAAGACAAATCTATGATTGAATTTATTTAGAAATAATAAGAGGAGTGGCTCCCGGATCCCCATTTTCAATAAGATGGGGGGGGCAAAAACATTACTTAGAAATGATAGCAGGTAAAAGTAGCTCTTGAAGAGGCTGGGACAAAACTCAAGAAGTTTAAAAAATGAGGATCTATTTATTACTAGTAGTAGGTGAGCGGAGCGGAAGGTGGCGACTCCTGCAGGATATGACGGCAAGCTGAGACCCCGCAAGGCAAAGCCTTGAGGAGGGCTCAGCGCCGTCCCTGCGGAAAGCGTCCGCCTGAAGCGCAGTGAACCGGTCGTAGGGCTTGAGACACTTTTGTCCCAGGCTCATTTAAATTAAAAATAATAATTAATCATTTTAATGCATAAAAAAAGAAAAGTGGGGAATGTAAGAAGTGTTCTTAAAAAAAGGAGATTTTGATGTAAGAAAACCTAACATGTTATTGACACCTTTTATTCCATGCGATAAGATTGACTTGTCGATAGGGAAACGAAAGGGGATTAACTAATGGGAGGCAGTGAAATTCGACGGACGATGCCATTATTTCCAATTGGCATTGTGATGCAGTTAGCGGACTTATCAGCTCGCCAGATTCGTTACTATGAAGAGCACGAGCTCATTGCGCCCGCTCGAACAGAAGGGAATCGCCGATTATTTTCGCTAAACGACATTGATAGACTTTTAGAAATAAAAGATCTATTAGAACAAGGCATCAATATGGCAGGAATAAAAAAAATTCTTGCTGTAAGTCAAAAGGAACCAGCTGAAAGGGATACCGTAGCGAAAAAACCGGAATTGACTGATGATGAATTGAGAACATTACTTAAAAAAGAAATGCTCAGTCCAGGAAAAATCAGCCGATCAAGTCTTCGCGCAGGCGATCTGTCACGCTTTTTCCGATAGCCATATCAATTACATAAAACAGGAGGAATTTAACCAATGAGTAAATTTTCACGTGAAGACATTCTTCGATTAGCGAAAGAACAAAACGTAAATTTTATCCGCCTTCAATTTACTGACATCCTCGGTACAATTAAAAATGTTGAAATTCCTGTAAGCCAGCTCGAAAAAGCGTTAGACAATAAAATGATGTTTGATGGTTCATCAATTGAAGGATTTGTTCGTATTGAAGAGTCTGATATGAATCTTTATCCAGACCTTGATACATGGGTAGTATTTCCATGGACAGCTGGTGACGGAAAAGTTGCCCGTCTGATTTGTGATATATATAATCCAGATGGAACCCCATTTGAAGGAGACCCGCGTAATAACCTGAAGCGCGTCCTTAAGGAAATGGAAGAGCTTGGATTCACTGATTTCAACCTGGGGCCTGAGCCTGAATTCTTCCTTTTTAAGCTTGATGTAAACGGAAATCCTACATTGGAACTGAATGATAAAGGTGGATATTTTGACCTTGCACCAACTGACCTTGGCGAAAACTGCCGCCGTGATATCGTAATCGAGCTTGAGGCAATGGGCTACGAAATTGAAGCTTCTCACCATGAAGTAGCTCCTGGGCAGCATGAAATTGATTTTAAATATGCAGATGCCATCTCTGCCTGCGACGATATTCAGACGTTTAAATTGGTTGTTAAGACGATTGCCAGAAAGCACGGTCTGCATGCAACGTTTATGCCAAAACCATTGTTTGGAGTAAACGGATCAGGAATGCACTGTAACATGTCATTGTTTAAAGAAGGTGTGAATTCTTTCTTTGACGAAAATGGAGCGCTGCAGCTTAGTGATACAGCCCGTCAATTTATGGCTGGAACGCTAAAACACGCATCCGCATTTACAGCAGTAACAAATCCTACAGTTAACTCATACAAGCGTCTAGTACCAGGCTACGAAGCCCCTTGCTATATTGCATGGTCTGCACGTAACCGCAGCCCTTTGATCCGGATCCCTGCATCCCGCGGATTAAGCACACGTGTTGAAGTACGTTCAGTTGACCCTGCAGCAAACCCTTATCTTGCTATGGCTGTTTTATTAAGTGCCGGCCTTGATGGCATCAAAAATCAGCTTACACCACCAAATGCGATTGACCGCAACATCTATGTGATGGACAAAGATGAGAGAGAAGAAGCAGGAATCAAAGACCTTCCAGGTACATTATTCGCTGCTCTGGAAGAACTTAAAAAAGATGAAGTCATCATCAACGCTCTTGGCGGACACATTTTCGAGCACTTCGTTGAAGCGAAAGAGATCGAATGGGATATGTTCCGTACGCAAGTGCACCCATGGGAGCGGGAGCAGTATTTAGAAATGTACTAATTTCACAAAAAACCCCCTTAAGCTCAGGCTTAAGGGGGTTTTTGTACATTCAGACTTTTTTAAAAATTGATTATTAATCCATAAAAATCCCCTTTCCGACACTGAGGTCACAAAGAGGATTCCATAGGGTGGTTCATTAAATTAATTCTGTGAATTAGGCTTTACTCCTGAATTTTGGGCGGGAAGTTTTGGCTTTGCTTTTCAGATCTTTATTGCGCTCCTGACTGACAGCATCCTGTGCAAACTTACGTCTTGCTTCTGCGAAAAGCGTACGCATAAGAAATCCTCCTCGTATCACCCTATGGTAATTGTTTACACGTAAATCCGATGAAATAAACTTATAATATAAAAAAATGTTTATCTGTAAAATGACGAGCGTTTAGTTGATACTCTCTTTCTGGCTCCGGATGCTGCTCTGTAACCCCCTGGATAAATCCTGCCTGATGTTACGCCCATTTTATTGTGGAGTTCTTCAATGGTTGTAACTTCCTCACGGCTGCCTATTTCTAAAACTATTTTTGCTGAAGCACGTGCATCATCGAGTGCCTGGTGATGCTTCAGTGGAATGTTAAGCATGTCTGCAATGGAAGACAGCCTGTAGCTATGAAGGGAAGGAAATGCTTTTTTAGCGAGTATATAAGAACATCCATAGTCAATTGTTGGGTAGCTGCCATACATAGCGTCCAGGCTTGCCCGAAGGACACCCATATCAAAGCTGGCATTGTGCGCAATAACCACTTTGTTTTCAAGCTGCTCCTTTAAAGCTGGCCAATATTCTGAGAAAGTAGGAGCAGATTGAACATCTTTTTCATATATACCGTGTATGCTGCAATTGATTGAATCAAACCTCTGTACAGGATTTATCAAAGAATAATATTCATTTGTAATAATGCCATTCGTAACCTCTACAACCCCTACAGAACATACACTGCTGCGGCTTCGATTGGCAGTTTCAAAATCCAGCGCTGTGAAATTCACCTTTAATAACCTCCATAGATAAGTATATGTAGAATTAAATGCATAGATAAAGGACAAGCTTCATAAGCTTGAAAAAGAAAAAAACCGGAAATTTACCCGGTTTTAGAATATCAGTGAACCTGTCTGTATACCCCGATTACTTTTCCTAAAATGCTGACTGAATTTAGTATAATCGGAGCCATTGATGAATTTTCCGGCTGAAGACGGACATGATTCTGCTCTTTAAAAAACCGTTTCACTGTAGCTTCTTCTTCATCGGTCATTGCAACGACTATTTCGCCATTGTTTGCGGATTGCTGCTGTTTAACGATAACGTAATCACCGTTCAAGATACCTGCTTCAATCATAGAGTCCCCCATGATTTCAAGCATAAAAACTGCTTCTTCATTTGCAGCAAGCCGCTCGGGCAGCGGGAAATATTCTTCGACATTTTCGATTGCTGTAATCGGCGAACCGGCAGTAACTTTACCGACGAGAGGAACGTTTACCACGCGCTGCGTTGGAATCGTATCTTCATCTAAATTCATTACTTCAATTGCTCTTGGTTTAGTAGGATCTCTTCTTATCAGACCTTTATTTTCCAGTCGGGCAAGATGGCCATGGACGGTTGAACTTGATGCAAGTCCAACTGCCAGTCCGATTTCACGGACGGAGGGTGGATATCCCTTGTCTTTAACTTCTCTTTTTATAAAGTCGAGTATGTCCAATTGTCTTTTTGATAGTTTTTTCATACAGCCGTCCCTCTTTTCATTATCCAATTCTTACCTATATTATATCATGATTTTTATAAAAATACAAACATAAGTTCGAATTTTTAACTTGACCCGTACAAATGTTCGGTTTATACTAAAAACAACAAATACGAACAAATATTCGGTCTGGGAGGCAGAACAATGTCGAAACTGATAGAAAAATATTCTTTCGTTATTTTATTTATTGTTTTATCCTTTATTTTTGGTCTTTACTTAACATTTTCAGCTGAGGATAATCAGGACAGCAGCCTGGTTGAAATAAAAGTACAGCAGGGAGATACATTATGGGGGCTTTCACAGGAATACGGTAACAGCCTTTCATTATCAGAAAAGGAATTTATTGAATGGGTGACTTCAGAAAATAAACTTTCTTCACATCTTATAAAAGAAGGGGACACACTTGTGCTTCCTGTACAATCTGAAGATTATTACACTGAAGATGGTATTCAACTCGCATCAGAGGACTAATAATTCGTTGTATTAAAGGGGATTTACGAAATGAAAGTCATTGTGTACTGCCGTGTGAGCACTGAAAAAGAATCACAGGAGACCTCATTGAACCGTCAGGAAGAAGAGCTTGCATCGCTTGCTCAAAGAAACGGTTTTGAGATAATTGAGACCATTAAGGAACAAGCCAGCGGCTACGATCTTGAAAGAGATGGAGTATTTTATTTACTTGAGTTAATCAAACAGCAGGATATTACTGGTCTTCTTATACAGGATGAAACCCGGATAGGGAGAGGGAATGCGAAAATTGCTCTTATCCACACCTTAATAAAAGAAGGAGTTACCATTTATTCTGTCAGTCATGATGGAGAGCTTCAGCTATCTGAGTCTGATACGATGATTTTGCAGATTGTCAGTATGGTCGAGGAACACCAGAGAAAGCTTCACAATCTTAAGATTAAAAGGGGGATGAAGCGGGCAGTTGAAAAAGGATTTCGTCCGGAAAAAAACCTTAAAAATCGTGGTAACAAAGATGGCCGGGATAAAATACCTGTTCCTGTAGAAGAAATTGTCCGATTAAGAAAAAACGGGCTTACTTTTCATGATATAGCTGCTACTTTGAGGGGACTTGGGCATGATGTTTCAAAAGCGACTGTGCATCGAAGGTACAGAGAGCTGATTTCATTAAAGGAAGCGGAAGAATAAAACAGGATTCTTGATAATCCTTTCACTTTTATGTAAGATTGAAATAATTTGATCTACAGAGCGAAAGGATGGCAGTAATGTTACCTAAAGAAAAGTTGGACCGTATTAATTTTTTATCGAACAAAGCAAAAAAGGATTCTTTGTCCGAAAAAGAATTAGCTGAGCAAAAGGAATTACGTCAAGAGTACCTTAAAGCTTTCAGAGGAACAATGAAGGATACCATTGAGAACGTAAAGGTTATCGATCCTGAAGGCAAAGATGTAACCCCTCAGAAAGTAAAGGACTTGAAGAATAAAAAAAGATTGCATTAAATATGAATTTCTAATTTAATGCCGCCAAATTTATGAAGGTATTGACTAAATTAAAAGACTTACAGCAGGCAAAAACCGGCTGTAAGTTTTTTTGTATAGAATTTTCGGTTAGTCTTCAAATTATACCTTACGGCTATACTGTTTAAATCGCAGGAGGTACGATTCAGAGCAAAGTTTTCTCCTTTTTTTGAAAATGCATAGTAAGATGTTTGTACATCTCGAAAATTTTGCGTACAATAGAGATCATATATGAAGATATGAAAGGGATGTTGTTGATGTTTACCAAAATGGATGATTTAGCTATTAACACAATTCGAACAATTTCTATTGATGCAATTGATCAGGCAAATTCCGGACACCCCGGTCTGCCTATGGGAGCTGCCCCTTTTGCATACACTCTATGGACTCGATTTATGAATCATAATCCAAAAAACCCTGACTGGTTCAACAGAGACCGCTTTGTTCTTTCTGCTGGTCATGGTTCTATGCTTTTATACAGTCTTCTTCACCTTTCAGGCTATGATCTTCCAATGGAAGAAATTAAAAACTTCCGCCAGTGGGGATCTAAAACTCCAGGCCATCCTGAATATAAACATACCAAAGGGGTAGAGGCAACAACAGGACCTCTGGGGCAAGGTTTGGGAATGGCAGTAGGTATGGCAATGGCTGAAAAACATCTTGCCGGGAAATTTAACAAAGAGGACCATAATGTTGTCGACCATTATACATATGCTTTATGTGGTGATGGAGATTTGATGGAAGGCATCTCATCTGAGTCTGCTTCTTTAGCAGGTCATCTTAAACTTGATAAGCTTATTGTACTTTATGATTCAAATGATATTTCACTTGATGGAGATCTTGACCGTTCTTTCTCTGAGAGTGTTAAAAAACGCTTTGAATCTTACAATTGGCAGTATATCCGGGTAGACGATGGAAATGATGTCGGCAATGTAGCTGATGCGATTGAACAAGGGAAAGCTGATTCTTCCCGTCCGACGATGATTGAGATTAAGACTGTAATTGGTTTCGGATCTCCAAACAGAGCCGGGTCATCGAAAGTTCACGGTGCTCCACTTGGAACGGACGAGACAGCACTGGTTAAAAAAGCGTATGAATGGTTATATGAAGAAGCATTCCATGTGCCAAATGAAGTGTATGAGCGCTTTGACGAGTTGGTTGGTCAAAATGGGGAAAAAGCAGAAAAAAAATGGAATGATCGGTTTGCTGCATACAAACAGGCATATCCTGAACTTGCTACAGAATTAAGTGACGCATTAGACGGGAAGCTTCCTGAGGGCTGGGAGGATTCGCTGCCTGTTTTTGAAGAAGGTAAGAGTATAGCCAGCCGTGCTTCATCAGGTGAAACAGTAAATGCTCTTGCTAAATCTCTTCCGACATTGTTTGGAGGATCAGCAGACCTTGCAGGTTCTAATAATACGATGATGAAAGAAGAGAAAGATTTTACAGCTGAAACACCTGATGGACGTAATATCTGGTTTGGTGTTCGGGAATTTGCTATGGGGGCAGCTTTAAATGGCATGGCTCTGCACGGCGGTTTGCATGTTTATGGAGGAACGTTCTTCGTATTCAGTGATTATGTAAGACCGGCAATTCGCTTGTCTGCTTTGATGGGTGTGCCAGTAACGTACGTATTCACTCATGACAGCATTGCAGTCGGTGAAGATGGTCCGACTCATGAACCGGTAGAACAGCTGCCATCGCTTCGTGCAATGCCGAATCTATCGGTGGTGCGCCCGGCAGATGGAAATGAAACCGCAGCAGCTTGGAGGTTGTCAATTGAAGCGACTGACCACCCAACTGTTCTTGTATTAACTCGTCAAAATCTAAAGACCTTGCCTGCCACAGCAGATAAAGCATACGAAGGCGTGAAAAAAGGTGCCTATGTAGTATCTGCAGCTCAGAAAGAAACAGCTGATGCGCTGTTATTGGCTTCAGGTTCTGAAGTAACGCTAGCTTATGAAGCGCAGCAAGCTCTTCAAAAAGAAAACATTGATGTAGCTGTCGTTTCGATGCCTTCGTGGGATCGATTTGAAAAGCAATCTAAAGAGTATAAAGAATCTGTTCTTCCGAAAAACGTGAAAAAACGTCTTGGAATTGAAATGGCTGCACCACTGGGCTGGGAACGATACACCGGGGATGAAGGAGATGTATTAGGAATCTCTACATTTGGCGCATCTGCACCTGGAGCAACCGTTTTAAAAGAGTATGGTTTCAGCGTTGAAAACGTGGTTACAAGAGTCAAGTCACTGCTTGAATCCTAAGAACAAGAGCTGGAGACAAATGTCTTCAGCTTTTTCTATCTACTTGTAAAACAAAGAGGGATGGAAAAGAAAATAGGTTCAATATATCTAGGAAGTAGAAAGAAATCATTGTATAATCGACTATGATCTTGTACACTTTTATAGAGAGAACTGATAGGAGGAAATGAAAGATGGAATTATGGCTTGCGATTGTTTTAATTGTCGTGGCTTTGCTAGCAGGTGTTGCGCTTGGATTCTTCATCGCACGTAAGTATATGATGACGTATCTTAAGAAAAATCCGCCAATTAATGAGCAAATGCTTCGAATGATGATGATGCAGATGGGACAAAAACCATCGCAAAAGAAAATTAACCAAATGATGAGTGCGATGAATAAGCAGCAGTCTAAATAAGAGGAAGCACTTCCAATAGGGAAGTGCTTTTTTATAGGATATTTCTTTACATAATAAAAATATGGAAACAAAATTAAAAAACAATCAGCGTAAACGTTTCGCTGATTGCTTTTTCAATTGAATTTAACTTCAGGCCTGAGCAAGTGATCCAGGAGAATGGTGAACGTTTTGCGTAAACAAGCGATCGTAATGGTTAAGTAAATCATCGAGTTCCTGAGAATATTGAACTGCTAATGAGGAGTTAAGACCTTCTTTGGCCACTGCATTGATCAGTACTTGTCTTTTCTTTTCAATTTGATTGAGCAGTCTGTACTGGTCAGCCATATAGGTTGTCCTTTCGATGAGTTTCCTGATTCTAACCCATACATTTTTTGTAATTGCTGTAACTTGTAGTCTATTATACAAAAGTTATAGCCAGATTTCAAAGCAAATATACTGTAAAGCTTTATTTTATATGTAATTCAGATGAAAATGATGGTTTTTTATTTGTTCACCCCATTTATTATGGTTAGTTGGTGAAAGATCGTAAGGCTTTATGTGAGATGTCACAAAAAGTTTGGAACTCCCTTTGTACTAATGAAGAGGTAGGAGTGATAAACTTATTGAGACGCAGTACTTATGAAAAAGCAGCAGGGGGTTTTAAATTGACTGATTTAAATATATTCATTGCATTTGCAGCAGGATTTCTAAGTTTCATTTCACCTTGCGTGCTGCCTTTATATCCAGCATTTTTATCTTACATAACCGGAATGTCTGTTCGGGAGTTATCAGAGGAAAATGGGATGATGCAAAAACGCAGCATGCTGCATACTTTATTTTTCCTTTTAGGGTTTTCTCTTGTGTTTATAGCAATCGGATTTACCTCATCCTGGTTTTATGAATTTTTTGTCATTTATCAAAATCCAATCCGGCAAATAGGCTCTATATTAATTGTCTTTTTTGGATTGATGATTGTCGGATTGATAACTCCGCAATTCATGATGAAAGAAAGAAGATTTGAATTTAAAAACAGGCCGGCTGGATATTTAGGTTCTTCTTTAATCGGTTTGGCTTTTGCAGCAGGATGGACGCCCTGTATGGGACCTATCTTAGCGGCAGTAGCTGCTTTGGCGGCTACAAATCCTGAATCAGCTATGCTGTATATGCTGGCTTACTTTTTAGGATTTGCCCTTCCTTTTTTCATCCTTTCTTTCTTTCTGGGGAAAATGCAATGGATTAAGCAGAATAGCAGAAAAATTACAATTGCTGGTGGATGGATTATGATTATAATGGGAATCGTTTTGTTCTTTGACGGTCTGACATATATAATTAAACTGCTGTCTCCATTTTTTGGTGATTTTCAAGGTTTCTAGTAAAATTTACACTCTTTTTAGTTGCAGGACTTTAGTATCAGGAGTATAGTATGAGTATACTCCATATATAAGGGTGAGGCAGATGGGAAATGTATTAATTGTTGATGACGCTAAATTCATGAGAATGACGTTAAGTAATATGCTCAGCCAATCAAATTATAACGTAATAGGGGAAGCGGAAAACGGTGAAGAAGCAATTGCTCAATACCGTTTGCTGCGTCCGGATCTTGTTACAATGGATATAACCATGCCGGTAATGGATGGTTTAACAGCAGCAAAGAAGATTTTATCAGAGTTTCCGGAAGCTAAGGTGGTTATGTGTTCAGCGATGGGCCAGCAAAAGATGGTCATTGAGGCCATTGAAGCCGGAGCTAAAGATTTTATTGTTAAACCTTTTGATGGCAGCAGAGTAATTGATTCTTTAAACAGAGTGATGAAATCATCCTGAATACTTTAAACAGCTGAGAAATGAACGGATGAAAGCGAACCGATTCTTTATGAATCGGTTTTATTTTTAAATGATTTTTACAAAAGCCATTATCTCTTATATAATAAGTGTATTAAGGTTAAAAGGTGGAGTCTGCATGCCTGTATTTTGGTCAACCGTTGTCGCCGTCCTAATGGGCTCACTTGTCCTGATGGTACGTATGAAAGCAGCGAAACGTCCTGTGTCAGCTAAAAAGATCATTTTGCCTCCATTATTTATGAGTACTGGTGCACTGATGTTTCTGTTTCCTTTTTTTCGCTTGACACCCATTGAATTTATTGAGGCATTACTTGTCGGGATGATTTTTTCTATTGTACTGATTAAAACATCTAAGTTTGAGGTACAGGAAAAGGGGATTTTCTTAAAGCCTTCTAAAGCCTTTCCCTTTATACTTATAGGCCTGTTGGTTCTGAGAGTAATTTTGAAAGTGCTGCTTAGTTCAACGATCGATCTTGGCGCTTTAAGCGGAATGTTTTGGGTATTGGCTTTTGGAATGATCGTACCCTGGAGAGTTGCGATGTATTTTCAGTATCGAAAGCTGACAGGGTCAGCAGCAAAAGAAGCTTCTCAATTCGCATAAAAAAAAACAATCTCAAAATGAGATTGTTTTTTTTTATGCGAATAATTCATTTTAGGCAAATAAATCTTCATAAGAATGTAAATCAATATTTAAATCAGACATTTTTTTGCGCAGAAACTTATGATCACGTTTAGGAGTAGCGATAATATAGCCTCGTATCACAAGGTCAAGATCGATTTTTTTTGCTTTTTCTTTTAAAGCAAGTTCACCTATTTTACCTGCTATTTTTTGCTTAGCTACGTCCCTGAATAATTCCGGTACAGGGCTTACTAAATCCTCAAGCAGGGCGAGTTCATTTCTGCCCCACAAATGAATGGTTTGTTTTACATAATGCTCTTCCCAGTCCAAATCGGATTTACCATCCTGTTTAGGCATTCTCTTAAGGAACTTTCTAAACATAAAAAATCCACCTATCGCAAATAAACTGATGAGAACAACGATCCAGAACAATATAAACCATAAAAACCATCCGTCAAGCATCATGCTTCACCTCAATATAAGATCCATTATACCTTATTATAAGGGACAATGAGGCTGACATCAAGATTGATTCGCTGAGGAAAATAAGGAAGGACTCAGATTCTTTGTCTGAGTCCTCTTTAATCTGCAGCTGACTTACCATTTACGGCAGGATTTATTTAATTTGTCTGTAACCGAGGGAAACGAGCTGATGTAAATTCTCGCGACGAATGTTATAAAAGTTTTGGTCGTCCGCCGTCACCGTGACATAATCATCCACCTTTTGTTCCATTTCTTTAATAAAATCATTTTCAACTTTACGCATGCAGCGTCCCTCCTTTCAAGTGTAATGTAATATTATCAGAATATTATAAATAATACATCCGCCTAAAGTATGAATTTTTATGCGGACAAGCTTATAAAAAATCTATCTACTAAAGCGGAAAGTTTAATTTATTTTCGATGTTAACACATCTTCCATAAAAAGAGTGATTAGAAGTAAAGAATTGAATTTGGTATAATGGAAGTTATGACTAAGAAATGAGGCGTTCATAAATGAAATTTATTCATACAGCTGATTGGCATTTAGGCAAACTCGTTCATGGCGTTTACATGACAGAGGATCAAGAATATGTTTTGAAAGATCTCATACAGCTTATACAGAAAGAAAAGCCTGATGCTTTAGTAATTGCGGGAGATTTATATGATCGATCCGTTCCACCGACTGAAGCCGTTAAATTGCTAAATAATACTCTTTATACGATAAATGTAGAGCTTGGTGTACCAATTGTTGCAATTTCAGGAAATCACGACAGCGGTGACAGACTGTCATTTGGATCCAGCTGGTACCGGCACTCTGGACTATTTGTCAAAGGAAAATGGGAAAAAGCTTCTCAGACAATAAATATAAAAGGGGTTCATTTCCATCTGGTTCCATTTACAGAGCCGGGCCCCATTCGTGAAATGTATAAAAATCCTTCGATTACATCTCATCACGAGGCTATGAAAGTCATAGTGGAACATATTAATAAAAACATAGATTCAACTGTTCCAAATGTTTTCGTCGGACATGCTTTCGTACTGGGGGGAAAGACAACCGATTCGGAAAGAACTTTATCGGTAGGGGGTTCAGGATGCGTGGGAAGTGAGCTTTTCGAATCATTTCATTATACTGCGCTTGGCCATCTGCACAGTCCTGATGCAATCCGGCACGACTCTATACACTATGCAGGCTCATTGATGAAGTACTCATTTTCTGAAGCCAGGCAAAGAAAAGTAGTGAAAATAGTCGAGATAAATGATAGCGATGTATCTGTAAAAGAGGAAATATTGAAACCGAAAAGAGATATGAGAGAGATCGAAGGCTATTTATCCTATTTGTTGGATGCGGAATTCTATGAAACTCAAAATCGTGATGATTATTTAAAAGTTACGCTGCACGACGAAGGTGGTTTAATCGACCCGATGAATCAGCTTAAACAGGTTTATCCAAATATTCTTCACCTTGAGCGCAAAGCTGCGATAAGAGACAAATCCAATGTAAAAAACATTTCCATGATTCAATCAAGGAAGGAAGAGGGAATTGAGCTGTTTAAACGTTTTTATGACGATATGACTTCGTCTCAATGGTCTATTGATAAACAGGAAAAAGCAGCGTCCATCATGGATGAAGTTAAGAGTAAGGAGGTCTCCCAATGAAGCCGGTTAAACTGTCCATGCAGGCGTTTGGTCCTTATGCAAAAGTAGAAACAGTTGACTTCAATGAGCTGGAAAACAGAACGATGTTTTTGATTTCGGGAAAAACAGGATCAGGTAAAACCACTATATTTGATGGCATTGCTTTTGCGATATATGGCAAAACAAGCGGCGAAGAAAGAAGCGGAACAGATTTACGCAGTCAATTTGCTGAAGACTCTCTTTTAACAGAGGTTACGCTTTGGTTCGAATTAAAAAATAAAATGTATAAAATGATCCGTTCACCTCAGCAGGATCGAAAAAAAGCCAGAGGGGATGGTTTCACAACCATTAACAGCAAAGCAGAATTATATGTGTATGAAAATAATGCAGAAAAACTTCTTGCGGGAAATGTCAGGGAAGCAGATGAAAAAATCAAAGAAATTATGCAGCTTGATTTTGGTCAATTTAAACAGATTCTTATGATTCCCCAAGGGGAGTTCAGGAAACTCCTTGTATCAGACAGCAAAGATAAAGAAAGGATTTTGCAAAGGCTGTTTCATACTGAGATTTATACGGCATTCCAGGAAAAACTAAAAGCGGAAGCGGGAGAATTGCGCATAAAAGTCAGCCAGTCGGTTCATGAGAGATTAAAATACTTTGGCGAACTCGATCCGCTTGATAGTGCCGAATTAAAACAGCTTCTTTTAAATGAACCAATCCCTGAGCAACAGATTATTGAACTAGCCAAGAACTTAGTAGCAACTCAGAATAAAGAAAAAGAAATTCTGGAAAAATCAATAATCAGTTATAAAAAAAATAGAGATGCTCTTTTACAGGAAAAACAAGTTGCTATTTATCTGCTGGATGCCTTTAATCAATATGAAGAAATGCAGCTTAAACAAACAACTCTCATTGAGCAGAAGAAAGATATGAATGGTAAAAGGGAGAAGCTTGAAAACGCAAAGAAAGCTGAAACAATCTGGCCGCTGTTTCTCGATTTGAAAGAAAAAAGAAACGCAATTGAACTGCGCGAGCAAAGCATCTCTTCTTATAAGGAATCTTTATCCCTTTCTGAAGAGAAATTAAAAAAGCAATTAATGAAGCTTGAAGAGATTCAGTCAAAAAAAGATGAAAATGATCATGAAAAGCAGCAGCTTCGTAAAATAAAGGAGCTTGGAGAGAAAATTAAAGAACGTTCCTTGATAAAAGCCTCTTTGAACACGCTGAAAGAGGAAGGGGTCAAACAAAAAACAGTCCTGGAAAGTCTTATTCAATCAGCTGAAGAATTTGAAGCAAAGAAAACAAGAACGGATGAGCGTCTGCAGGTGTTAAGCCGGGAAAGAGTAAAAACATCTGAGGAAAAGCAGCTTCTTCAACAGCTGCAATACTCCCTTCAAAATACAAAAAGAGCCTTAAAGCTGAGTGACCTCTTTAATCAGCTTGAAAAAAAGGGTCACGAGCTGCAAAGTGCTCAGGAAAAAGTAATACAGCAAACGGAAATCACAGTTCAAAAAAAGAAAGAGATCAGCGAATTATTTTATTCTTCTCAGGCTTTCCATTTAGCAAAGCATCTGGAAAACGGAACTCCTTGTCCTGTCTGCGGATCAGAGCATCACCCGGACCCTGTAAAAGAAGAGAAAGAAAATGTATCAGAAAACAATCTCACCTACTGGGAAGAAGAGTTACAGAAAATCCTGACGCAAAAAGAACGCAATGAAATTGAAATCGCACAAATAAAAAAAAGAATGGCTGAAGTAAACGACGAAAAAAAAGAGCTGCTTTCAGAGCTTAAAGAGCAAAAAATTGACTTTGAATGGTCTTCGCTGCTTGAACTTTCCACCTGGCTGAATAACAGCATTCGGACGTCAGAAAACCGAATACAGGAACTAAAATTAAAACAAAATTCTGAGCGGTCGCTTGAAGAAGAAAAAGCAAAATTAATTGTGGATCTTGAACATATCAATAATAAGGTTACGGCATTGAACGAAAGTATCCAGGAGAAACGGGATAAATGGAGTGAAATGCAGGGTGACTTTAAACGGCTGAATCAGGATATTCCTGAAGAATATCTGGATGAGTCCCGCTATTTAAAGAATATAGAGCATCTTAGCACTTCAATTACTTTGTTCGAGCAAAGCCTGGTTCAAGCGGAAACCACTGTAACTGAATTAAAAGAAGAATGTCAGACGTATATAAATCGAAAAAAACAATCAGAAGAAGAACTTCAAATGGAAACGGAAAGAATGCAAGCAGCCAGAAAAAAATGGGAAATGCGATTAGCAGAGACGACTTTCAGCAACGAAAAAGAAGCAGAAAATTGTCTGATGGACAATCACTCTATGATCGATTTGGAAAACACGCTCAATACGTTTGAAAAAGACCTGTATTTTACAGAGCAGCAGCTAAGTATGCGTAAAAAGGAACTGGAAAATAAGGAAAAACCAGCTGTAGCCAGACTTGATGATAAAATACATCAAGTGGATCAGGAAATAGAGATGGCGGAAAAAGAACAAAAAGAAAAGTCATTTTTTATTGAACGTCATGAAAAGATTTTAAAGCAGATCAATGAAAATAAAAAAGAGACCGCTCAGATGGAAAAAGAGTATGAGCTGGTTGGACATTTATCTGATATGGCGAATGGAAAAAATCATTTGCGCATAACCTTTGAACGCTACGTGCTGGCTTTTTACTTAGAAGACATTTTATCGGTCGCCAATGAGAGACTCAGCCGAATGACTTCAGGAAGGTATCAGCTGCTGCGAAAAGAAGACAGGTCAAAAGGCAACGCGCAGGGCGGGCTTGAATTGCTGGTTTTTGATCAATATACAGGCCAGCATAGGCATGTCAAAACACTTTCAGGAGGGGAAGCGTTTAAAGCATCACTTTCGCTTGCCTTAGGTCTTGCAGACGTCGTGCAGGCTCATGCTGGAGGGGTATCGCTTGAAACCATGTTTATAGACGAAGGGTTTGGCACACTGGACCCTGAGTCACTTGACCAGGCGATTGAATCTTTAATGGATATTCAAAGCAGCGGCAGGCTGGTGGGGATTATTTCTCATGTTCCGGAACTAAAAGAGAGAATAGAAGCGAGACTTGAAGTAGAACAGACAAAGACCGGGAGTACTACCCGCTTTATTTTCACTTCCTGATCTGTCACAAAATCTACCACTGCTCTTAGTGGTCAGTCGTTGTGCCGCTTATATTATTTCTGTAGGATTAAATAAGGCATAAACGGCTGACTTTATGGAAGGATGGTTTTAGTGAAAAATAAGAGTTGGATCATTGGAACATTAGTAATGAGTATCCTCTTGAGCGCATGTTCAGGAGGATTTGAAGGAAATATGGAAAGAGATTTAGGTGCGTTTTCCTATCAAAATCAGCAAAATGAAACTGTTGAATTAAGCGATATTAAGGGAACTCCCGCCCTTGTGAATTTTATTTTTACGAATTGCGAAACAGTATGTCCCCCTATGACTTTTAACATGACGGAGATTCAGCAGGCCATAGAAGCCGAAGGGATAGAGGACTATCGCATTCTTTCTTTCAGTGTGGACCCTGAAAATGACTCGCCGGAAGCGCTTCAGGAATTTATGTCTTCCTATTCTTTAAATGAGAATAAGTGGGATTTTCTTACAGGGTATACCCAGGAAGAAATCACAGAATTTGCTATGGAATCCTTTCAAGCCATTGTTGCTGATGATCCTGAATCAGACCAGGTGATTCATGGCACCAGCTTTTATTTAGTGGATAAAGAAGGAACTGTCGTGAAAAACTATGATGGTATAAGTGATGTGCCCATCGATGAAATTGTGTCAGATTTAAAAGCCGTCGCAAATGAGTAGGACATTCGTCCTTGTCATTTTTTGTCGAAAAGGCTACAATGATTTTAAATAGAATATAGAAGTCCTGGAGGAGTCTTTTTGGCAAAGAAGAAGCGACATTGGAGCAAGAAAAAAAGAATTTATGCCGGGATATTTATTGCGTTATTTTTTGTCATTTTAAGCTACCACCAGTATAAGCCTCTGCCGGAAGGTGTTTCATATGAAAGCGAGACATATAAGACGGATGAAGTTGCTTTTTACCGCGATTTAACGTTTACACAGAACGGGGAGACCGTACATGATCAGGAAATTTTTGAACGTGTAGGCCAGCTTATTAATGCAGCTCAGGACTTTGTTGTAATCGATATGTTTTTATTTGATGGTAAAGTGAGTAAAGACAAGGGCTATCCTGATCTTAGCGGAAATCTGACAAATCAGCTGCTTGAAAAAAGAGAACAAAACCCTGATATGCCGATGGTTGTGATTACAGACCCGGTGAATACCGGCTATTATTCCTATGAAAATGAATGGCTTAAGCCTCTTGAGGAAGCGGGTATTGATGTTGTCACAACGAATTTAGATCCTTTAAGGGACCCTACTCCATTGTATTCAGCATTTTGGCGTATGGGCATTCAATGGTTCGGGCAAAAGGGAACAGGCTGGCTCCCAAACGGTTTTGTAGAAGATGGTCCTAAAATGACGGCCAGGTCCTACTTAATGATGGCAAATGTAAAAGCCAATCACAGAAAAGCCGTCATCACCGACCAGGGTGCCATGATTTTATCTGCCAATGCGCATAACGAATCCGGATTTCACAGCAATGTAGCCTTTGAAGTAAATGGACCCATAATTCAGGATATGCTTCTTGCAGAACAGGCAGTGATTGATCTTGGGAACTCAAATGTGACCCTCCCCGAATTTGATGGGTCAGAACAGGAAAAAGGGGATCTTGAAGTTAAATACACCACTGAAGGCAAAACATGGCATGAAATACTGTCTAAGCTTAAGAAAGCGAAGGATGGAGATCAGATATGGATGGCGATGTTTTATTTATCTGAAAGAGAAGTCCTGAACGAGCTTATTGCAGCTTCTGAAAGGGGAGCTCAGGTATACTTAATTCTTGATCCTAATGAAACAGCTTTTGGCAATAAAAAAACAGGACTTCCCAATCGGCCTGTAGTAAATGAACTCGTTGAAGATTCAAATGGATTTATCCAGATTAAATGGTATGACGTGAAAGAAGAACAATTTCATCCGAAAATGATGATGGTGAAATCGTCTGAACGATCTTCTATTATCAGCGGTTCTACAAATTTCACTAAAAGAAATCTCGTTGATTACAATCTTGAAAATAATATTGTGATTGAAGGACCCAATGATACTGCCGTCATGGAGGAAGTTTCCCGCTACTTTAGAGGTATGTGGAATAATGAAGAGGGCCAATATACGGTGGGTATAGAAGAGTATCAGACTACATTATCGTTTTGGCAAAGAGGCATTTATTTTATTCAAAAGGTGCTGGGTTTGACTACTTATTAAAAAGTAAGGAGAAGCATGAAAAAAAAAGAATGGTTTTTACTTTCCGGTATGTCCTTAGTCATTATGTCGAGTTTGATCGGGGTAGTGGTCCTTATATTGTTTTCCAATCCTTCAAACAATAATAATGAAGAAAAAAATGTTACAGAGGAGTACAATGAGGACCTGCCTGCTGAAAATAAAAACAATCAGATGGAAATTAATGAAGAAAAACCAGATTTGAATGAGGATGTAAACAAGATTCCTTCCAATGATCTTAGAGCTGAGAATGAGAAAAAGCCGGAATCTGAAGTTGTGGAAGAACGTACGTTTCAAGAGAATGTAAGCGGAGAACAAACAATTGAGGATGCCATGGAGGAAAAGCAAAGCAGTAAAGTAGATATACCAATTGTTCCTGAAGTCCCAAATGTACCGGCAATAAAGAAAAATGGAAATTCCGAGTAATCTTTAACGGATTTTCCACACGTCTTTTTATCTAAATTAGCTTTTTCTATGTACATTTCATGTTTGAATTAAAACTTTAATCATGGTACGGTTATCCTCGTGTTTTTTATTCTTAATTAAAGGCAATGATAATGATTGCCAATAAAAAAAGTTTAGAGAGGGGAACAAGATGAAAAGCGTTTCGAAAGTATTTTGGATTACGATATCTATTGTACTGGCTGCTACGATATATGCCATCGCAGCACCGTCCAGTTTTGAACAGGTAACTGCTAATGTTCAAGGCTTCATATCTTCCAGCTTTGGCTGGTATTATCTAATTTTAGTAACGGTGATGGTGATTTTCTGCTTTATCCTTGCGATTACACCTATAGGGCAAATCCGCTTGGGTAAGCCGGATGAAAGACCTGAATACTCTACAGGGTCATGGTTTGCGATGCTGTTCAGTGCCGGTATGGGAATCGGTTTAGTCTTTTGGGGGGCAAGTGAGCCATTGCTGCACTTTGCTTCAAGCCCGCCGCTTGCAGAAGCAGGAAGTGATGAGGCTTTAAAAGACTCGATGCAGTATACATTTTTCCATTGGGGTCTGCATGCTTGGGCAATTTACGCAGTTGTTGCATTATCCCTGGCTTATTTTAAATTCAGAAAAGGTGAGCCTGGTCTGATTTCAGCAACGCTGGTGCCGCTATTCGGAGAAAAAATGAGAGGCGGACTAGGTACGCTGGTAGATGTCCTGGCAGTATTCGCAACAGTAGTCGGGGTTGCCACTACACTTGGATTTGGGGCCATTCAGATTAATGGCGGTCTTAATTATTTGTTTGGACTTCAAATTGACTTTTGGGTACAGACAGGCATTATTGCCGTTGTAACGGTCTTATTTATGATTTCCGCCTGGACAGGGATCTCTAAAGGGATCCGGTATTTATCAAATACAAATATGATTCTTGCGGTTACTCTGCTTGTTATTATGCTTATCATTGGACCAACGATGTTGATTTTGAACTTATTTACGAATTCATTAGGTTCATATGCACAAAATCTGCTTGAAATGAGCTTTAGAATTGCGCCGCTTGACGCAGGAAATCGAGAATGGATCAATGGCTGGACGATCTTTTACTGGGCATGGTGGATTTCATGGTCACCATTTGTTGGAATCTTCATCGCCCGTGTATCAAGAGGCCGGACCATTCGTGAATTCATGGCCGGAGTGCTCCTTCTGCCATCACTCGTCAGCTTTTTCTGGTTTGCGGTGTTTGGTGCAAGTTCGATTAATGTACAGCGCATGGGAATTGATTTAACAAATCTTGCACCTGAAGAACTGTTATTTGCTGTATTTAATGAGTACCAGCTTGGCACCTTGCTTTCAGTAATCGCAATTGTATTAATCAGCACATTCTTTATTACTTCAGCCGACTCTGCAACATTTGTTCTTGGTATGCAGACTACTTATGGATCCTTGACTCCTTCAAACAGTGTCAAATTAACATGGGGTCTCGCACAGTCGACTGTAGCGGTCATTTTATTGTCAGCTAATGGTTTACAGGCGCTTCAGAATGCGTTAATAATAGCTGCCTTTCCATTTTCCTTCGTTATGATTTTGATGATGATGTCAACCTATAAATCATTAAATCAGGAAAGAAAAGACTTAGGATTAATGATTACACCTAAGAAAAAACCAAAATCAACTCAATCGAAATAAACATTAAATCCATCCTGCAAAACAGGATGGATTTTTTTATTTGTTCAATCATTAATCTGTTTAGATTGATGGATATAAGCTACAATTAAGCTTAGTTACTGTTTAAAGGAGTTTATTCATGAAAAAGAAGAAAAAATCAAACTATACTAATCTGAGAAAAGTAATTAAAGTTGCAGGTGCTGTTATTGCCATTTTCATCACGCTGCTTGCCATCTCTGTATATATGGTTGCCCAAAATGATGGAATCATAGGAAAGACGGCTGATTGGCTTGAAAAGGCTGGTGCGCCTGTTGAATTAGAGGTGCCCCCGGAATATATTGAAATCTATCAGCGTGCAGAAGAGGAGTACGGTGTACCATGGACGCTGCTTGCTGCTCATCACCGGGTGGAAACAAGATTTTCTACAATGGAAACGATGGTATCTCCAGTAGGGGCTGAAGGCCATATGCAATTTATGCCTTGTACATTTGTGGGCTGGAGCCACCCAACGTGTGAAGGCCTTGGGGAAGGAGATATTCCGGCTGACGAAATGAAGGATCCTGCAGTAATCGAACAATATGGGGGCTATGGAACGGATGGCAACGGAGATGGCATAGCGGACCCATGGGATATAGAAGATGCTGTTTACAGTGCAGCTCATTATCTTTCAAAAAATGGGGCAGCAGATGGTGATCTGGAACGTGCGATTTTCACCTATAATCAAAGTGATGAGTACGTAGAAGACGTGTTATATTACTTTAATCAATACGAGGATCAATTGAATTGAAAACAGAAAGGCATTGTCTATGAAAAAAATGATACTAATCTGTTTTTTACTCCTTCTGGCTGGTTGTACAGCTGATCAGGATGATCCTTATATAAATGCTCAGGTTATAAACATCGTGGATGGAGACACCATTGATGTGCGAATGAGCAGCGGAGCAGAAGAACGAATCCGGCTTTTATTAATTGACACGCCCGAAACGAAGCATCCTCAGCTTGGCGTCCAGCCGTTTGGTAAAGCAGCAACGGCTTATACAGAAGAATCACTATTAGGAAAATTTGTTAAACTGGAAATGGATATAAGTGACCGGGACCGGTATGGCAGAGTGCTTGCTTATGTTTGGATTGATGACACTTTATTTAATGAAGAATTAATTAGGCAAGGTCTGGCAAGAGTAGCAGTTTATCCTCCTGATATTAAATATGCAGACCGATTTAAGAAAGTCCAGTCTCAGGCGAGAGAAGAAGAGGCAGGAATTTGGTCGATTGAAAATTATGCTGCAGATGACGGATTTGATCCTCATTCAATTGAAACTTCTGAAAAAGAAACTCAAACAAAACCCGGATGTACGATTAAAGGGAATATAAATTCTAATGGAGGGAAAATATACCACGACGAGAGCTCAAGGTATTATACTCAAACTATAGCGGAGAAATGGTTTTGTACGCCTGCTGAAGCAGAAAAAGCAGGATTCAGAGCACCTAAAAACTAAAAATGCAGAAGGGAGAAGCGTGAAATGTCATATTTAGATGATCATTGGGATGCGACGGGTATTGCCAGACGAATTAAAAATAAAGAAATTTCTGCACTTGAGGCAGTAACTGAGTCTATTAACAGGATCGAATCCGAAAATGGCCGCTTAAATGCTGTAGTTAATAAAAGATATGAGAAGGCTGTATCAGAAGCTCAACACGCAGACCGGAATAAGCCGTTTTCGGGTGTGCCGCTATTGCTGAAAGATATTTCTCATAGCTTAAAAGGAGAACCTGTCACTGCAGGGTCCCGTCTGCTTGCTGCTAACAAGGCACAAGTAACCAGCCATTTCGTTTCCTCCCTGATAGAAGCAGGATTTATCATACTCGGCCATACGAACGCACCTGAATTCGGTTTAAAAAATATTACCGAACCGCAATTGCATGGAGCTGCACGAAATCCGCATAATCCTCAATATTCACCGGGAGGTTCAAGCGGCGGAGCGGCAGCGAGTGTTGCCTCAGGAATGGTTCCTGTTGCGGCAGCAAGTGATGGAGGCGGATCCATACGAATACCGGCTTCATTTTGCGGTTTAATTGGATTAAAGCCTACGAGAGGGAGAATCGCAGTAGGACCAGGAAGCGGCAGACAGTGGCAGGGAGCAGCCATTGATTTTGCCGTAACAAAATCCATCAGAGACACTGCAGGCTTGCTGGATTCACTGCAAACGTATCAAAAAGAAGCAGCCTTTCATACGCCTCTATATGAAAAAGGCTATGTGAATGTTCTTACACAGCGTAAAAGCAAAAAATTGACAGTCGCCTTTAATACGGTTTCTCCAGTGGGAACACCCGTTAGTGAAGAAGCCGTGTCTGCAGTCAAAGAGTTGGCAAAATTGCTTGAGATGCAAGGGCATCACGTTGAAGAAGCGGCACCAGATCTGAATGGAAAAGAACTTATGCAGCAGTACTATTTAATGAATTCAGGTGAAATGGCTGCTTTAAGATTTTCTCTTGAAAAATCACTTGGGCGTGCACTTACTAGTGATGATATGGAAATTGAATCCTGGGTTATGGCTGAAGCGGGTCTTAAAACAGGCGCAGGCGAGTTCTCAGCAAGTCTTTCGGCGTGGGATTCTGCCGCAGAGAGAATGGAAAGCTTTCATCGTCGATACGATTTGTACTTGACCCCTGCTACTTCTTTTGGAGCGCCTGAAGTAGGAGAACTTACTCCAACATTCACCAGAATTCAGGAATTGTTAAAAGTCTCCCAAATGAAGGCAGCAGAGCAGCAGCTGTTAATCTATGAAATGTTTGAACCTGCGTTAACTTATTCTCCTTTTACACAGCTGGCGAATTTAACTGGTCAGCCTGCTATCAGTCTGCCAACAGGTAAAACGAATGATGACCGACCAATCGGCATTCAGATCATGGCATCGAAAGGAAATGAAGACCTGCTGATTGAGATAGGCGCCGAACTGGAGGAACAGAATCTTTTGCTATTCTAAAATACTATTAAAAGGAAGCAATATAAACAGTCTAATTGAGAAGTATTCTTAATCAAGGGATAAATCGTCCATATTATTGTTTTCAGGAAATACAATAAGCTGAGCTTATCACTGCACATAACTTTATTGATATTTACTTATCGCAAACAGTGTATTAAGATAGTATTGTGCGCTTGTAGTTTACATACAAGGATAAATGACTATTAATATGAGGGGGAAATTCAATGACTAACCAGGACGTTTTTGGATCAAAAAAATCCTTTGATCTTGAAGGTAAACGCTACCATTACTACGAACTTAAATCATTGGAAGAAAAGGGTTTAACGAAAATATCAAAACTTCCATATTCCATTCGCGTTTTGCTAGAGTCTGTTTTAAGACAGTATGATGGAAGAGTGATTAAAGAAGACCATATCAAAAACCTTGCAAATTGGGGTTCAAAAGAAGTGAAAGATTCTGAAGTGCCGTTCAAGCCTTCACGTGTTATTCTACAGGATTTTACAGGAGTTCCGGCAGTTGTGGATCTGGCTTCATTAAGAGATGCTATGTCTAAAATGGGCGGTTCACCTGACAAAATTAATCCTGAAATTCCGGTAGATCTGGTAATTGACCACTCTGTTCAGGTAGATAAGTACGGTACAGCTGATTCCCTGCAGGTGAATATGGATCTTGAATTTGAACGGAATGCTGAGCGCTACCAATTCCTGAGCTGGGCTCAAAAAGCGTTTAATAATTACCGTGCCGTTCCGCCTGCAACTGGTATTGTTCACCAGGTGAACCTTGAATATTTAGCAAATGTTGTGATGAATGTTACAAATGCTGAGGGCGAGACAGTAGCATTCCCTGACACACTAGTAGGAACAGATTCACATACTACAATGATCAACGGCATCGGAGTACTTGGATGGGGTGTTGGAGGAATCGAGGCAGAAGCAGGAATGCTTGGCCAGCCATCCTATTTTCCAATCCCTCAAGTTATTGGTGTCCGCTTGACAGGAGCTCTTCCACAGGGAGCTACTGCTACTGACCTGGCGCTGAAAGTGACTCAAGTGCTTCGTAAAAAAGGAGTCGTCGGAAAATTTGTTGAATTTTTTGGTGAAGGGGTTGCTGTTCTTCCTCTTGCTGATCGTGCTACTATTGCAAACATGGCTCCTGAGTATGGTGCAACTTGCGGATTTTTCCCGGTTGACAAAGAATCACTTGAATATATGCGTCTGACTGGCAGAGAAGAATCAGATATTAAACTCGTAGAAGAATATTTAACGAAAAACGATATGTTCTTTACTACAGATAATGAAGACCCGACATACACAGACGTAGTAGAGCTGGATCTGTCGAAAATAGAACCTAATCTGTCTGGCCCTAAGCGTCCACAGGATTTAATTCCGTTATCTGCTATGAAAAAAGAATTTCATAAAGCATTAACCGCTCCTGAAGGAGTTCAAGGATTTGGACTGGATAAAGCGGAAGTAGATAAAGAAGCGGTAGTGGAGTTTGATAATGGTGATGTTGTACCGATGAAAACAGGTGCTATTGGAATTGCTGCCATTACAAGCTGTACGAATACTTCAAACCCATACGTTATGCTTGGTGCAGGATTAGTTGCGCAAAAAGCTGTAGAGCTTGGCATGCAGGTGCCTGCCTATGTAAAAACTTCTTTAGCCCCAGGATCAAAAGTTGTGTCAGGCTATCTGCGTGATGCAAATCTGCTGGATCCTCTGGCAAATTTAGGATTTGATCTTGTTGGTTATGGCTGTACAACCTGTATCGGAAATTCCGGACCTTTACTGCCTGAAATCGAAAAAACGATTTCAGAAAGTGATCTGCTTGTTTCTTCTGTTTTATCCGGAAACCGGAATTTTGAAGGTCGTATTCATCCGCTTGTTCGTGCAAACTATCTTGCTTCCCCGCCTCTTGTTGTGGCGTATGCTCTGGCTGGAACGGTTGATATTGACCTTCAAAAAGATGCGATTGGAAAAGATCAGAACGGTAATGATGTTTTCTTGAAAGACATCTGGCCAACGACAGAAGAAGTAAATGAAATTGTTAAGCAAACAGTAACACCTGAGCTTTTCCGCGAGGAGTACAAGCGGGTGTTTGACAACAATGAGCGCTGGAATGAGATTCAAACAAGTGAAGATGCTCTTTATACATTCTCAGATGACTCTACGTATATTCAAAATCCTCCATTTTTTGAAGGACTGACTGAAAAACCGTCGAGCATTGAAGGATTAAATGGGCTGCGTGTGGTAGGAAAATTCGGCGATTCCGTTACAACGGATCATATTTCTCCGGCAGGTGCAATTGGCAAGGACACTCCGGCAGGATTATACTTGAGAGAAAATGGTGTAGCCATCCGGGACTTTAATTCATATGGTTCAAGACGAGGCAACCACGAAGTAATGATGCGCGGTACATTTGCTAATATCCGTATACGCAATCAGGTAGCTCCTGGAACAGAAGGCGGTTATACAACCTATTGGCCGACAGGTGAAACCATGGCAATATATGATGCCTGCATGAAATATCAACAGGACGGAACAGGCCTTGCAGTTCTTGCAGGTAAAGATTATGGAATGGGATCATCCCGTGACTGGGCAGCAAAAGGAACAAATCTGCTGGGAATTAAAACGGTTATTGCTGAAAGCTACGAGCGAATTCACCGTTCCAACCTTGTATTTATGGGCGTTTTACCTTTGCAATTCAAAAAAGGCGAAAACGCTGAAACACTAGGGCTGACAGGCCGTGAGGAAATTTCTGTAAACATTACAGATCAGGTAAAGCCTCGTGATATTTTAACTGTCACAGCTAAAAATGAAGACGGAAAAGTAACAGAATTTGATGTATTAGTTCGATTTGACTCTGATGTTGAAGTCGATTATTTCAGACATGGCGGTATCCTCAGAATGGTACTGCGCGATAAATTGTCTGTTTAATACCGATGTTTCATCCCGCACATCAGTAGTGCAGGATTAGCATCAATTGGGCTAATTAGTTTAAGCTAAAAGGAATGCCTCCATGAATATTTATTCATGGAGGCATTCTTTATTTAATTCGGTTCCCGTGCATGAAAGTTCACATTATTGGTGCAAGTAAGAAGTGAGCGGAGAGGAAAATGCCAACTCTCTCAAGGATTTAACCAATCTGAAATTTTACATGGCATGTTACTGAATAGGCTTTGCTCAAACCTTGCAAAAATGTCGGTCTAACACTCTTGTCCCAGGTTTCTGCTGTTTTATGGAAGGTCTTAAAACCCGTCCTCCAGATGACGTCCTAAGTCCGGTCTTACAGGGATCAGCATGCTTGTTTAAAATTGTCGAAATTTTTACTTTTTTATGTTTAAAATGTTCAGGTCTGTGAGATACTACAATTAGGAGGTGTTGATGAATGAGAGTAAAGGGTAAAACCCTGCAGGAGCTTATGGCTGAAAATCGTTCTGAAATTCAAAAAGATCCAATAAAAATGGATTTGATTGAAGATCGTCTTGAGAAAAGATGGCTGGCATGGGAAAAAAGAAGATAATGTTGCTGCATTCTGTCCAGCCGGATAGAGTGCTTTTTCATTTTATCTGGTCAGATGTTGTATGGTAAACTAAGAAAAAGAAATGAAGGGGCTGAGCAATAAAGAATGAAAATAGCTGATAAAGAAATCGAGGTACGATATGCCGAAACAGATCAGATGGGGGTCGTCTACCATGCAAATTATCTTATCTGGATGGAGATTGGAAGAACCTCTCTAATTGAGTCAATGGGTTTTCGGTATTCAGAAATGGAAGATGAAGGAATTCTTGCCCCTGTTATGGATATACAGGTTTCTTATAAAATCCCAATCCGGTATGGGAACAAAGCAATTATTAAGACCTGGATAGAGCACTACGATGGCTTGCGTACACATTATGCCTATGAAATCACGAATGAAGTGGGGCAAATAGCTGCAACGGGATTATCAAAACATGTATGTGTTCGAAAAGAGAATTTCAGGCCCGTATCAGTCAGAAAACTTTTTCCTGCCTGGCATGAAGCCTGCGAAAAATATAAAAAAAAGGAACCTCATTCAATTAATGGGTAGGGGTGATACATATGGCTTTTGGTATAGATAAAGAAGCATTAAAGGATTGGAAAAATGCAATCGATAGGGGTGAAATCGCTTTTTTAACACATTATTGGCTTGACGATAGATATCCACAATACCACACGGTGACAAAAGCAGGAGCCAAAAACCTGGATCAGCTGGCTTTATGGGGGGAGAACTATAAATTAAAAAAAGAGTGGATTCACGTACGTAATGATGGATATTCTCATTTTGATCTGCTTGGGAGCACTCAAATACATATATTAAAATCCGAGGGACTCAGCGACCATCTGTCCCGTTTCAAGCTAATAAAAGAGTGACAGCTTATCCAAGCCGTCACTCTTTTAGTTAATTTTTGTTGTAATCGTATGCCGGACCATCTGATTGTTCACTGTACTCTACTTCAAGATTATGTCCGTCAAAGTACCAGACATCTTTTTCTTCAACATAAAATGTAATGCCTTCTTCTTCTGTTGTCACGACAGCTTCGATCGGGTCATCCTTGCTGACGCCAAGTGAAAATCCGTCCTGAATCGGGCTTGATCCGCCGTACCGAACGAAAAAACGAACGTGATCCCCTTCTTTAACCATCATTTCATCTTGAAACCATTTAACTGCTGCTTTTGAAAGTTGGATATCCATGCCGTTTTCGTCCTCCTTTATTAACTGAGCTGGTTTTATTATAATAGAAATGAGGAAATAAAGACAAACATGAGACTTGAGAGGAGAACTTATGGAAAAGAAACTTTTACTATGGATTGGAGCCGCGATCTTTGGCGGTCTTCTTTTACAGACATTTATTCAATTAGAGACAAAGTATCAAATGGAAGCGGCATTATTTATTTTATTCACTGCGGCTGTTTACTTCAGCCTCTTAATCGTTAAGAAAAAGAAATTCAGTCTTTATCTAGGACTGACATGCACGCTTGGCATCGTTTCTCTGCTGCTTATCTTCCTGGGCCCGCTCTTTTTACCTGTGCACTAAATGAATTACATTAAACAGGCAGCTTTCTATTCAAAAATGAATAAAAGGCTGCCTGTTGTATTTAAGCTGACGATGCCTGACATAGCGTTATTTTCTGGACATCCAGTTGATCTTAGGTTCTGTTTTGTTTTTAATTCTTGAAATATTGCTTTTGTGACGAATGATCACAAAACCAGCCATCAATGTAACAATGATGAGCAAAGCAGGATCATCAGCGAAAAATATACAATACAGTACTGCAAAAACACCTGCAGCCATTGATGAGAGAGATACATATTTTGATAGATATAATACAATGAGAAAGCAGAGCACAACCAGAACGAATAATAGCGGTTCGTAGCCCAGTATGACGCCGGAGGAGGTTGCTACGGCTTTTCCGCCTCTGAAGTTCGCGAATATAGGAAACATATGTCCAATGACAGATACAACTCCTGCCACAAGCATTAAGCTTTCATGTCCAAGCGCGTATGCGATCAGGACTGCAGCTGTTCCTTTCAAGATATCCATTACGGTAACCACGATTCCTGCTTTAATTCCAAGAACGCGGAACGTATTTGTAGCTCCTAAGTTTCCGCTTCCGTAGTTCCTGATATCCTTATTATGAAAAAGTTTGCCGATCCAAAGTCCGGAGGGGATCGAGCCAATTATGTAGGAAAGTAAAAGTATTGCTGCTGCAATCATAAAATTGCTCCTTTATTATGTAGATACAATTATTTTATCATGAAATCGGTGAATAAGGTGGTTTTTATTCGTCAATGGTATTAGAATTTGAAAGATGCATAGAAACATATGACTTAGCAGATAAAAGGGGTACAGGATAATGAAATTGGCTATAAGTTCTCTTCAATGGTTTATTTTTATGATTGCTTCCTCGATAGCAGCGCCGATCGCAATTGCGGCTGTGTTTCAGCTGGATCCTGCACAGACTGCAGGATTTATTCAAAGAACACTACTCGTGCTTGGTGCTGCAGGAGTCATTCAGGTGTTTTTAGGACATAGACTTCCGATTAGTGAAGGACCAGCAGGATTATGGTGGGGTGTTTTTTCAATATATGCCACTTTTGTCGGGGTCATTTACACAACACCTTATGAAACGCTTCAGGTCTTGCAATCGGGCCTTCTTATCAGCGGGGTTATGTTTATCCTATTATCAGCAACTGGAATTATTAATAAAATTACCGCTCTGTTTACGCCGGTTGTTACTTTTACATATTTGATGCTGCTGATATTTCAATTAAGCGGTTCGTTTTTAAACGGAATGGTTGGTCTGCCAAATGAAGAAGGAAAAATAAACAGTTTAGTCTTGATTGGTTCCGTCATTACCATCGTGATCGCTTTTTGGCTGAATAAACACAAAGCCGGATGGATCCAGCGCTATTCAATTATTCTTTCGATTGCTGCAGGGTGGCTGCTCTTTATTTTACTTGGTGAAGCATCCTTTACTGCATCCCGCGATGAATCAATCATAGCACTCCCTGAATTTTTTGCGTTCGGACCACCCATACTGGAGAGTGGGGTCTTTGTTACTGCAGTCTTTATTACATTCCTTCTCACAGCAAATATGGTGGCATCCATTAGAGTGATGGAATCAGCTCTGGCAGAACATTTTCAGGAAAAACCTGCATCACGCTACAAAGAGGCAGGGTATGCTGCTGGTTTTAACACGCTTTTCAGCGGAGCGGCGTCAGCAATTGGCCCAGTTCCTATAGCGGGTGCTGCGGGATATGTAGTGGCTACAAAAACACCTGGAAGAACCCCGTTCTGGATAGGGTGTCTACTTGTGGCTGGAGTGAGCTTTATTCCTTTGATTACAAATGCTATGGCTCAAATACCGGCTGCTGTAGCATTTGCCGTGACATTTGTTATCTTCACGAATATGATTCGCCTTGCATTTCTTGAGTGGCAAAAAGAAAAGAATGTTGAAAAGGGACTTTCCGTTGTAGGCATTTCCTGGCTCGTCGGAGTCGGTCTAATGTTCGTTCCATCCTCAGCCTATACGGATCTGCCTGTTGCAATGAGTTCTATTTTATCTAATGGACTTATAACGGGTACCGTGACTGCAGTTCTAATAGAGCAATGGCATATGAGGACGTTTAAAAACGCATCAGAAGAATAAGCTGCCAAATGTTTTTTTAGAGGTTTAAGCCATAAGCCTTAGGGAATTTATAATTAGTAAAACTTTAAAAGGATGGTGAATAAATGATCACGTTTGAAAACGTTAAGAAAACATTTGCTGATGGCACAGAAGCCATTAAGGGAATAGATTTACATATCGAGGAAGGCAAGCTCGTTGCACTCATTGGGCCAAGCGGCTGCGGCAAAACCACCACGATGAAAATGATCAATAAGCTGATTCATCCTTCCTCAGGAACCATTTCCATAAACGGTAAAAATATTGCTGACCGTAAAGATGTGGATCTTAGAAGAGATATCGGCTATGTTATCCAGCGCATCGGGTTGTTTCCTCATATGACAATAGAGGATAATGTCGCGCTGATTCCTAAACTAAAAGGAATTAAAAAACAGGAATACCTTAAGCGGGTTGATGAATTATTAAGTCTAGTCGGGCTTGAGCCGTCCGTTTTTAAGAAAAAATATCCACTTGAACTGAGCGGAGGACAGCAGCAGAGGGTTGGCGTTGTAAGAGCGCTTGCAGGGGAGCCTCCCATTATCTTAATGGATGAACCATTCAGTGCATTGGATCCGATCAGCCGCGAACAGCTTCAGGCTGAACTTAAAGACTTACAGAAATCCATAAGAAAAACGATTGTTTTTGTAACACACGATATGGATGAAGCGCTTAAAGTGGCAGATGAGATCGTCGTGATGAAGGACGGTTCAATCGAGCAAATTGCCACACCTGATGAATTACTCAGGCAGCCGGCAAATGACTTTGTCCGCTCATTTATTGGAGAAGAAAGGATTCAGTCCGCTCTTAATACTTTCAGCCCCTATACAACCAAGGTGACAGAGATCATGGATAAGTCCCCGGAGGATTCAACAGAGATGCCGGCTATTCACGCAGAAGCTGATTTAAAAGAAGCTGCTGAGATGATGGTTGATCAAAACGCTCAGGCATTGCAGGTCATCCAAGATGAAACAATGCTTGGTGTAATTTACAAAGATCGTTTATTAAGCAAATTAGCCGGCATAGAGAGAGGAGCCTGATATGCAGTTTATTTCGGATTTCTGGGATGTTGTGATTCAAAGACAGGATATTATTATTGAAGGCGCGATTGAACATTTATATTTATCTTTCTCAGCAATAGTCATCGCCATTCTAATCTCTGTGCCGCTCGGCATCTTTATATCGAGGCATCAGAGGGTGGCGGAGTTTTACATTGGAATTACGGCTGTATTTCAAACGATTCCAAGTCTTGCTTTATTTGGATTTTTAGTGCCCATCCTTGGGATAGGCTTTGAAACTGCTCTTATAGCACTTATTATTTATGCATTACTGCCTATACTAAGAAATACATATACCGGCATTACCGGTGTGGATCAGGCTGTAATAGAGGCAGGTCACGGTATGGGAATGACCGGCACACAGATCCTTTTTAAGATTGAGCTTCCGCTTTCACTCCCTTTTTTAATGGCGGGAATCAGAACGGCCACGGTACTAACAGTGGGAATCGCTACACTGGCTACTTTTGTAGGCGCTGGTGGACTGGGCGATGTAATATGGCGGGGTCTTCAATCTTATAACAATGAACTTGTACTGGCAGGAGCCATACCGGTTGCACTGCTTGCGCTGTCGTTTGATTTTATTTTAAAATTGCTTGAAAAGTATACAACTCCAAAGGGAGTTAAACTGAAATAACCTGTGTTAAATTCCAATAATAAAGTGAGGTATTATGATGAAACG
Organism: Jeotgalibacillus sp. ET6; assembly: GCF_029667115.1. Lineage (GTDB taxonomy): Bacteria > Bacillota > Bacilli > Bacillales > Jeotgalibacillaceae > Jeotgalibacillus. Next base: position 321,360 of record NZ_JARUIU010000001.1, read on the forward strand.
AGCAAACTCAGTACTGGTAACGACTTTAACGGCATCCCTGCTTCTTGCGGCATGCGGTTCTGACGAAGGAAATTCAGAAAGAGATTCAAGCGAACCGATTATCATATCAGGAAAGGCATTTACTGAACAATACATTCTTCCAAGCATCCTGCAGCAGTATATTGAGCATCATTCAGACTACGAAGTAACGGTGAATGATGGACTTGGCGAAGTAAGTGTTCTTCAGCCGGCGCTTGAAAACGGAGATATCGATATGTACGTGGAATACACCGGGACAGGCCTTGAAGCTGTACTTGGCATGCAGGCAGAAGAAGGCGAATCAAGCGACAGTATTCTAGAGCGAGTCAGAGAAGGGTATGAAGAAGAGTATAATATTACCTGGCTTGAGTCGCTTGGTTTTGCTAATGACTATACGATGGCTTTTGCAGAGGGTGCAGATTTCGAAGCATCAACCTATTCAGACCTTGCTGAGATCTCTGATCAGTTATCCTTTGGTGCGCCTCATGCCTTTTACGAGCGCCAGGGAGATGGGTATGAGGCTTTATCACAAGCATACGGCTTTGAATTTTCTGCAACTGAAAGCCTCGATGCAAATCTCATGTACCAGGCTGTTCAAGATGGTCAGGTTGATGTGATACCAGCGTTTACAACGGATGGGCGTATTGAAAGATTCAATTTACAGACGACAGAAGACGATCTTGGCTTTTTCCCTAAATACGACGCTGTACCGGTTGTGCGTCAGGACGTATTGGAAGCTTACCCTGAATTAGAAGGTCTTATGGGTGAGTTGGCAGGACAGATTTCTGAAGAAGATATGCAGGAAATGAATGCAAAGGTAGATATTGATGGTGATACTGCTGCTAATGTTGCACAGGAATTTTTAGAATCCAAAGGTCTTTTAGAATAAAATTCAAAAAGGACGTGTTCATATGATTAAAAACCCCTCCACAAAAGAAATTGGAGAAATACTAAACGGAGCTAAAAGAATCGCCGTTATCGGTCTCAGTGATAATCCGGCGAGAACCTCATACAGTGTCAGCCAGGCGATGCAGCGGGCGGGATACGAAATTATCCCTGTAAATCCTACCATTAAGGAGGCACTTGGTGTAAAAGCTGTTTCTTCCCTTGACGAAATAGAAGGGAAGGTGGATATCGTAAATATCTTCAGACGTTCTGAATTCTTAAAAGACATTGCAGATGAATTTCTGAAGACAGATATTCCGGTATTCTGGTCGCAGCTTGGCGTAGCAGACGAAGCGATTTTTAACTTACTGGATTCAAAAGGCAGAACAGTCATTATGGACAGATGTATTAAAGTTGAACATGCCATGACCAGATAGCGCATTGAAAAATTGATTCTGACAAAACTTACACAGTTTATAGAATGAGGAAATATTTAGTAAGAATAGGAGGAGAACAGAGCGGAAGGTGGCGACTCCAGCAGGATATGACGGCAATCTGAGCTTTTACAGGGTAAGGCCCTGAAAAGGCTCAAGCCCCGTCCCTGAGGAAAGCGTCCACCTGAAAAGAAGTGAACCTGTCGTAGAGCTTGAGACACTATTGTCCCAGGCTCTTTTTTTATTTAAAAATAATGAGTTGGAGGATAATTTTTTCATATTCTTCCGCATTAGAAATGGATTTCAGTCATCAGCAATTTTCTTTTTTAAAATTTTTCTACTAAGATAAATAACGATCATTGAACGATTTATTCCCTGTACGGGCAATAAAATGCTATGATCTAGTAACGTAGAGTCCGGGTGCTGGAGGAATTAATCTGTTTGAAATTGTTTAAGTACCATTGAAATCCATCATAATCTAGGTATAGAATATGATGGTGAAATATGAATGTTATGATACAATGTAAAAAAACGAACAAGTGTTTGTGTAATTTGGAAGGGGAATGTCCGTGGCTAAGAAAGCAACGATCGAATACAACGAAGATGCCATTCAGGTACTTGAGGGATTAGAGGCGGTAAGAAAACGGCCGGGGATGTATATCGGATCTACGGATTCGCGTGGACTTCATCATTTAGTTTATGAAATAGTAGATAATTCAGTGGATGAAGCGCTTGGAGGATATGGCGATGCGATTCAAATCATTCTTCATAAAGATGACAGCGTTTCTGTAAGGGATTTTGGACGGGGTATGCCAACGGGTATACACCGCTCAGGAAAACCCACGCCAGAGGTTATTTTTACGATCCTGCATGCGGGAGGCAAATTTGGCCAGGGCGGCTATAAAACAAGCGGAGGCTTGCATGGAGTAGGTGCTTCAGTTGTAAATGCTTTGTCCGAATGGCTGACCGTTACGATTCATCGTGATGGAATGATCCATGAAATGAGATTTGAAAATGGTGGAAAACCTGTTACCGCCCTCGAAAAAAAGGGCAAAACAAAACAAACCGGAACACTGATTCATTTTAAACCGGATACATCTATTTTCAGTGCCACACATTTTAATTATGACACCTTGTGTGAAAGACTGCGGGAAAGCGCATTTCTTTTAAAAGGATTTAAAATAGAGATCATAGATGAGCGCAATGATAAAAAAGATCTTTTTCAATTCGAAACCGGTATTGAAGCATTTGTAACTTACTTAAATGAAGAAAAAGATGTTCTTCACCCAGTGGTTTCCTTTGAAGGTGAAAATGAAGGCATTGAGGTTGATTTTGCTTTTCAATTTAATGATGGATACTCTGAAACCATTTTGTCTTTTGTGAATAATGTTCGCACGAAAGATGGCGGAACTCATGAAGCTGGAGCAAAAGCAGCGATGACGAGAGTTATAAATGAATATGCAAAAAAAATCAGCTTATTAAAGGAAAAAGATAAAAATCTTGAAGGTGCTGATATCAGAGAAGGATTTGCTGCTATTATTTCAGTTCGAATTCCTGAGGGGATTCTTCAATTTGAGGGACAAACAAAAGGTAAACTGGGTACAACAGAGGCAAGGTCTTCTGTTGACAGCGTTGTAGCCAACCAGCTTCTTTATTTTCTTGAAGAAAATCCCGAAATCAGCACCCTGCTTATTAAAAAAGCGATCAGAGCTCAGCAGGCGAGAGAAGCAGCAAGAAGAGCAAGAGAAGATGCGCGAAACGGAAAGAAACGGAAAAAATCAGATACCATTCTGTCTGGTAAACTGACTCCTGCCCAATCAAGGAATGCTGCGCGAAATGAGCTTTATTTAGTCGAAGGGGATTCTGCCGGCGGATCAGCAAAGCAGGGACGGGATAGAAAGTTTCAGGCGGTGCTGCCTTTAAGAGGTAAGGTTATTAATACGGAAAAGGCGAAGCTTGCTGATATTTTTAAGAATGAAGAAATAAATACAATTATTCATGCTATCGGTGCCGGAGTAGGCGCTGATTTTGAAGTTGATGATATTCAATACGACAAAATCGTAATTATGACAGATGCTGATACAGATGGTGCTCATATTCAAGTCCTGCTTTTAACGTTTTTTTATCGCTACATGAAGCCGATGATTGAAGCAGGCAGAGTGTATATTGCACTTCCACCCTTGTATAAAGTAAGCAAGGGCACTGGAAAAAAAGAAGTGATTGAATATGCCTGGACGGATAATGAACTCGGAGATGCAGTGAAGAAAGTGGGGAAGGGGTACATTCTGCAGCGCTATAAAGGTCTTGGAGAAATGAATGCCTCCCAGCTATGGGAAACAACGATGAACCCTGAAACCCGTACATTGATCCGTGTCAAAATTGATGATGGTGCCCGAGCTGAACGCCGAGTAACGACTTTAATGGGTGACAAAGTAGAGCCGAGGCGTAAATGGATAGAGTCAAACGTTGCGTTTGGCATGGAGGACACACAAAACATCTTAGAGAACGATCAGATCATGGTTTCAGAGGAGGACTAAAACATTATGACAGCAACAGAACGGTTTCAGGACCTTCCACTTGAAGAAGTACTGGGAGATCGATTTGGAAGATACAGTAAATACATTATTCAGGAACGGGCTCTCCCGGATGCAAGAGACGGGTTGAAGCCTGTTCAGAGACGTATCCTTTATGCGATGCATTTTGAAGGAAACACACAGGAAAAAGGCTTCAGAAAGTCTGCCAAGACGGTAGGTAATGTAATCGGAAATTATCATCCTCACGGCGATTCTTCTGTTTATGAAGCAATGGTGAGGATGAGTCAAAGCTGGAAGGTCCGCAATATGCTGGTTGAAATGCATGGGAATAACGGAAGCGTAGATGGTGACCCGGCTGCTGCGATGCGTTACACAGAAGCCAGACTTTCTGCGATTGCCGGAGAACTTCTTCGTGATATCGAAAAAGAGACAGTCGAACATATATCGAATTTTGACGATACTTCAGTAGAACCCACTGTCCTGCCTTCCCGCTATCCTAATTTGCTTGTTAACGGCTCAACGGGAATATCCGCAGGCTACGCTACAGAAATACCGCCTCATCATTTAAGTGAAGTCATTGATGCTGCCATTATGCGTATGGATAAGCCTGCATGTACTGTAGATGAACTGATGACTGTATTAAAAGGTCCGGATTTTCCAACCGGAGGTATCATACAGGGAGTAGACGGTATAAAAAATGCGTATGAAAAAGGAAAAGGTAAAATTGTCATTCGGGGAAAGGTAAGTGTTGAAGACCTCAGAGGAGGACGCCAGCAGCTAGTCATCACTGAAATACCGTTTGAAGTAAATAAAGCAAATCTTGTGAAGAAAATGGACGAATTCCGGGCAGACAGAAAAGTTGAAGGCATCTCAGAAGTTAGAGACGAAACCGATCGCACAGGCCTCCGGATTGTGATTGAACTTAAAAAAGAAGCAGATTCAGATGGAGTCTTGAATTTTCTATATAAGAATACTGATTTGCAGGTTCATTATAACTTTAATATGGTTGCGATCCATAATAAACGTCCCGTATTGATGGGGCTTGCTCAGCTTTTAGACGCTTATATCGATCATCAGAAGGAAGTTGTAACGAAAAGAACCCAATTCGATTTAAAGCGGGCCAAAAGCAGAGAGCATATTGTAGAAGGATTGATTAAAGCTCTTTCAATTCTAGATGAAGTGATAAAAACAATTCGCGGCTCAAAGGATAAAAAGGATGCAAAAATAAATCTTCAATCCCAATTTGAGTTCACTGAACCTCAATCTGAAGCCATTGTTTCCTTGCAGCTTTACCGCTTGACCAATACGGATATTACGGCCTTGCAAAAAGAAGCAGCTGAACTTGAGAAGCTGATTGAAGAGTTGACAGCTATCTTAGCGAGCGAAAAAAAATTAAGTGCAGTGATTAAAAAAGAACTCAAAGGGATTCAAAAGCAGTATGTTGATGAACGAAGATCGGTTATTGAAGATCAAATCGCTGAGATTAAGATCAATATGGAAGTGCTGGTTGCAAGTGAGGATGTAATTGTAACGGTTACGAAAGACGGCTATATTAAAAGAACATCTCAAAGGTCTTATTCGGCATCGAACGGACTGGATTTTGCCATGAAGGATACGGACCGTCTGCTGACTAAAATAGAGGCAAACACAAAAGAAACCCTGCTGCTGTTTACCAGCAAAGGAAATTATATTTATGCCCCTATTCACCAGCTGCCGGATATACGGTGGAAAGACCTCGGCCAGCACATTGCAAGTATTGTAAATTTAGATAGAGATGAGCAAATCATTAAAGCGATGCATGTTAAAGAATGGAATGATAATGAGTTTCTTATCTTTATCACGAAAAATGGAATGATTAAAAAATCCAGCTTCGCTCTTTATCAAGCGCAGCGTTTTTCCAGAACATTTGTTGCCTTAAATGTAAAAATAGATGATGAACTGCTGGATGTTCTGCATACGGATGGCACGAGTGAAGTGTTTATTGCCACTTCTCTCGGTTATGGTCTCAGATTTAATGAGAAGGACGTTACGCCTGTCGGCCAGCGGGCAGCAGGAGTAAAGGCGATTAATCTCAAAGAGGACGATCATGTTGTAAGAGGGCTGAAGGTCAGCGAAAGGGATCAACTTCTTATGGTTACGCAGCGTGGGGCTGTTAAAAAGATGAAGCTTAGTGAATTTGAAATGGCCACACGTGCAAACCGAGGCTTACTCATGCTGAAGGAATTGAAAAAAAATCCTCACCGTGTCATCCAAATCTTCACTATTGATTCAGATTCTGAGGAGTTTGTGATTGAGACTGCAGAAGGACACAGGACAGTAGTCAGAGGCTCTTCTTACCGGGTAAATGACCGGTATTCAAACGGTTCGTTTGTGTTAGATGAGTCAGAAGTAGGGAAAATAACAGCTGCCTGGGCACAAATTCAGGGCACCGGCGTTTAAACTTAAAAGCTTGGGGAATGGAAGAAGGAACCGCTTTCTTCCATTTTTCATTTTAGAAATGCAGGTAAATTTTATAAGGAGTGATTTATTTGAAGCAAATGCCTTTACAGTTTGTAGACGGATTAAACAATGCAGCTTCAGCGTTGAACGGATTTTTATGGGATTACATACTAATTATTGTTTTATTAGGCTGCGGGCTTTATTTTACAGTTAAAAGCGGATTTTTACAGTTTACACGGCTGGGGGATATGGGAAAGCTGTTATTTGAAAAATCCACCATTTCTTCTGAAGGAAGAAGAGGAATTTCTTCTTTTAAGGCATTTACCATCTCAACCGCATCCCGTGTCGGTACAGGAAACCTCGCTGGAGTGGCAACAGCCATTTCACTCGGTGGGCCGGGCGCCGTTTTTTGGATGTGGGTGATTGCCTTGGTAGGGGCAGCTTCTGCTTTTGTAGAATCTACATTAGCACAGGTTTATAAAATTAAGGACAAGGACGGGTTCCGCGGCGGACCTGCTTATTATATGGAAAAAGGACTTAACGCAAGATGGATGGGCATCATCTTTGCCGTCATCATTTCAATTACTTTTGGATTGGTATTTAATTCCGTTCAATCGAATACGATCTCGTTTGCATTAGAAGGTTCATTTGGGTGGAACAGGACGATTATCGGACTAGTTTTAGTGGCTCTAACCGGTTTGGTAATATTCGGCGGTGTAAATAGAGTGGCAGCTGTGACAAGTACCGTGGTGCCAGTTATGGCCGTTCTCTATATTTTCCTTGCTTTGTACGTTCTTGTGACTAATTTGAATTTGGTTCCTGAAATGTTTGGAATTATTTTCAGCAATGCTTTCGGTTTCACAGAAGTTGTATCTGGCGGGATTGGAGCAGCGATAATGAATGGGATTAAACGGGGTCTATTTTCCAATGAAGCTGGTATGGGTAGTGCGCCAAATGCAGCTGCAACAGCGTCTGTTACACATCCAGCCAAGCAGGGTCTGATTCAGACTCTTGGAGTATTTGTCGACACCTTAATCATTTGTACCGCAACCGCATTAATTATCATTATGTCAGGTGAATACTTAAATGGAAATGACGGCATCCAGTTAACTCAGGACGCACTTGCATTTCATGTAGGAGATTGGGCTTCGATCTTTGTCAGTGTGGCAATCTTTTTGTTCGCTTTCTCCTCCATTGTAGGCAATTATTATTACGGTCAGACTAACATAGAATTTATTAAAAACAGCCCGCTGTTTTTAAATATCTACCGAATTATCGTCATGGGGATGGTATACTTCGGATCGGTTCAATCATTTAGTGTTGTTTGGAATTTAGCCGATGTATCGATGGCGACAATGGCTCTAATTAACTTAATTGCCATTAGTCTCCTTTCTCCAATCGCCTTTAAGGTTTTATCTGATTATCAAAAACAGAGGAAACAGGGAATTGATCCAGTGTTTTATAAAAACAGTATATCAGGATTGAAAAATACTGAATGCTGGGACGATGGACCGGTCGAAAAATAAGAAAAACCGTCAGGACATTTTGATCCTGGCGGTTTTTTACTTTTATCAGCTCTTTAGAACAGAAAAGTGTTGTAATGTGCTGGCAAGAACAGGTGAAATGAGCTGATTGATTTGGACAGTCGGCTCTTCCGTAGTAGTAGGAGTATCTACTGTTCCATCTCCAGAAGGATCAGGTGCTCCGTTTTGAGGAACTTCTTCTTCCTCTTCTGATCCATCCTGGATAGATTCTTCACTCTGGTCCCCGGCTGTTTCTTCTTCAGTCTGTTCAGGCGGCATCAGGCTTTCCAGGAAGGGAGACATGCCTGGATTTGGCGGAATATTCCCGTTTGCAGCTTTCAGAGCTGGTTCAGCGACTGAAAAAAAAGAGTTAGCCATGGACAAATATCCCTGCTGGTTAGGGTGGACGTCTACAGGATTAGGCAGATACTCCATCCCAAACTCGTCAAAATCTGCTCCTGCATCCACAAATTCAATATTTCTTTTAGATGCTTCATTTTCGATAATCCTATTAACAAGGTCGAGCATTTTTCTTACTCCCTCCTGCTGCGCTTCAAGGACATGAGGGTATGGAAAATAATATCCCATAGCATAAATAGAGGCTTCCGGATTAATGTCTTGAATTTCATCTAAAAGGTCTCCGTATTGTATCCTCATCTGGTTCAACGTATAATTTGCTGTGAGCTGATCATAGATTACTGTACGGCCGGCTGCATCCTGCCTGACAAGACCAAGGATATTATTAGCACCTGCTGAAAGTGTAATGAGGGAGGCCTGGCTGACTGTCTGCCTGATTTCTTCTTCATCGAGGAGCTCGTGAATATCGCTTACCGCAAAGCCGGGTACTGCAAAATCTTTTGAAAAGGCAGCCAGTAATCCGTTTTGGGCAAGTGTATCCGCAATAATATCCGCATAGCCTGCGTCCAGTGATTCATATGGCGTGGCTCCCGCAGCAACAGAATCCCCAAGGGCTACATAAACTTGCGGTGTTGAAATCTCAGCTTTTGCTGGTGAGCTAAAAACAGCAAGTGACAAAATACTAATGGATACTCCAATTTTGAATGATACATTTATTTTCGGTCTCATACTATCTCCTGCCCCATCGTAATAAAATCCGGCTTGTATTCCGGCTCGTGTTTCTATATTGTAACTATATCGGAAAAGATATGGGAGTACTTTATTTATTTCGCCTTTGATTATAGGCGTCAAGGGTCTCCATTTCCCTGTTAATAATCATTTCCATTTGAGTTAAAGCGTTTTTATCAACAATTGGATCTGTTTCATCCCACTTTACATGTCTGATAAAATAATAGGATCTTATTTTTGAGAGAACAACAGTGGAGGCCGGAAAATCGTCAAAATAGGCACGAATTTTCCCTCTCCCTGCAAAAGTCCATCGAACTAAATTCATATTCATCACCTGTGATCAGTATAACACGAACGTTTGTACGTTGTCTTACTTGCCAGCACATTGCCTGCATATATTTTATATTGAGGCATCCTGCCATTGGAAAGATTCAGGATTGATGAAAAATTCAAAGGAGCGTCTTATGTATCTATTTGTTTACGGAACGTTAAGAAAACATGGCAGCAATCATCAACTAATAAAAAATGAAGAATTAATTGCTTCTCAAGCCTGGTCAAAAGGGAATTTATATGACTCTGAAAAGGGCTTTCCATATTTCATTCAAAAAGGACCAAAAAGAGTTTATGGAGAAGTATATAAAATATCAAACGAAAAGCTTAATGAAATTAAAAACCTCAAGTATTCTGATTCAAAAGACCAGACACTTTATCAGCAGTCCACTGTGACCGTAATGACAGACATATTGGGTGAAATTGAGTGCGTAACATTTATTAATTCAGAAGAACAGGCAGTTGGATTATTTCCATTAACCTATGGAGACTGGCTTGTACATTTGGAAATAGAAAGAGATGATCACACCTATTTTGCCTATGGTTCGTGTATGGATAATGAACGATTTAAACTCGCAGATGTCGATCATCTGTTTACAAATAAGATTGGCGGTGGATTAACCGACCGGCTTGAAATGAATTATTCGCTATCTGTTCATGACGGAGGCAGGGCCAACCTGATCGAAACGGGTAAGCAGGGGGAAGGCGTGCTTTATCAGGTAAACAAAGAAGCGGTTGAATACCTGTTTATGAGAGAGGGGGTTTATAACGGTACGTACCGTCCGGCTATTATTGATGTCATGGTAAATGGCAGACTTTATGAAAAGTCTCTGACCTTTATCGTTCTTGATCCTGTAAAAGAATGTGCTCCGCCTATCCACTATGCAACAGAAATCATTCGTGGTTCAAAGGGGACTGTATCCCCAGAGTATCATTCTAAATTAATAGATGATTTAAAAACGAAATTTAATTTATCAATGGCGGAATCGTGATAGGAATGGGCCTGGGACAAATGTGTCTCAGGCTTTTCTGCGTTTTACTGTATTTAAGGCATGTGCTTTTTTCATTCAAAAAGAAATTGTACCCCTACACTATAGGTAAGAATGCCTCAGTTCTCTAAATACTTTTCTTCTATTCAACCAAATTCAAATATCCTTTTTTAAGATGCGATTCACATTCAAGCATGTCTTCCATGTTTTAAATCTTTGAAACCTTGATATATCAACATTTGTGAAATCCATGCAATAATCATTTCGTCATATAATCCAATCTCAGGCTCTATTACGGTATATTTTGGCTTTATCCTAAAATAAACACCCAGGATAGCGCTTTCACTGCCCATATCCCTTTCTATCTCACTACTTTTCATTTTACCCTTGATGTCCATCACCCAGATGTTACGATAACTAGCGTGATAAAAATTGAGCGAACAAATAGAGAACATTTTTTTGCTAAAGGAGATGGATAAGCGATGTCAACGAATTTACGAGTAGCTTTTATCGGAGCAGGAAACATGGCAGAAGCAATGGTTTCAGGTATTGTCCAAACAGGATTGCTTGAGGCTCACCAGATTACAGTAACTAACAGAGGAAATGAAGAAAGGCTTCTGGAGCTGCATAACCGATATGGTGTACAAGGAATTAAACGGGACAAAGTGCAGCTATCTTCTTTTGATGTTATTTTCTTAGCAATGAAACCCAAAGATGCAGAAGCTTCATTGAATCGTATAAAGTATGAAATTACACCGGATCAAGTTGTCATGAGCGTACTTGCAGGAATCTCAACTGAGTTCATGCAGCAGCATCTGCAGGCCGGACAGCAGGTGATCAGGGTGATGCCGAATACCTCAAGCATGCTTCAGGAATCAGCAACTGCTATTTCTCCTGGTGAGCATGTCACAATGAAAAATATAAAATTGGCTCAAAGCCTATTAACCTGCATCGGTCAGGTTTACCTTATTGAAGAAGATGAAATGGATCTATTCACTGGAATCGCAGGGAGCGGTCCTGCTTATTTCTACTATTTAATGGAGCATATTGAAAAAACAGCTTTTGAACACGGTATGGATGTAGAGCTCGCCAGAAAAATTGGAGCTCAGACTATTTTAGGCGCAGCAAAAATGGTGATGGAACGGGATGAAACGCCAGCTGAATTAAGACATAATGTTACTTCCCCAAATGGCACAACTGCTGCGGGTCTTGATGCACTTGCTGATTCAGGCGGTGGAGCAGCGATAAAGGCTGCAATTGAAGGCGCGATGAACCGTTCGATAGAAATTTCAAAAGATCTTCAAAAAACACCTGTTTCAGTCTAAATTAAAAATATAAATTTTGTTTAAATATAAACGTAATTTGAAATTTTTTAAGGAGTGATAGTATGACATCGGACAATCAAAAAAGAGTAGTCATTAAAATCGGAAGCAGTTCATTAACAAGTTTATCCGGGGATATCAGCAGACGAAAAATCGAAAGAATTACTGATCAGGTAGCGGAGTTGAAGGATGAAGGACACGAGGTTGTGTTGGTTTCTTCTGGAGCAGTAGCTGCAGGCTACAGGACTCTTGGATTTGTAAACCGTCCTGACTCTTTGCCTGAAAAGCAAGCTGCAGCTGCGGTAGGGCAGGGCAGACTCATTGAAACGTATTCTGAACTTTTTTCTTCCCACGGATATGCTGCTTCTCAAATATTAATTACTCGCAGTGATTTTTCCGATGAGACAAGGTATAACAATGTTCGAAATACGATTAATGTCTTGCTGGAGCGCGGAATTGTACCCATTGTAAATGAGAATGACACAGTTACAACAGATCGTTTGCGATTTGGCGATAATGATACGCTTTCCGCGAAAGTAGCTGGCCTAGTAGCATCCGACCAGTTAATTATTTTGTCTGATATCGATGGGCTTTATGATGCTGATCCGAGAAAAACACCTTCTGCATCGCTGCTGAAGGAAGTTTCGGAAATTACTCCTGAAATAGAAGACATGGCAGGAGAGCCTGGTTCTGCAGTAGGAACTGGCGGAATGAGATCCAAAATTGATGCATTTAAAATTTCGATGGCATCCGGTATCCCTTCTTTCCTAGGAAAAGCTGGAGTGAAAAATATTTTAGTGGATGCAGTAAATGAAGATGCAAGAGGAACGTATTTTTCTGTAGCTCAGCCTGAGCAAAATCTCGATCATTACAGACAATGGATCGCATTTAATTCCGGACCTGAGGGAGAAATTCTGATCGAAGAAGAAGCAAAGGAAGCAATAGTAAATGAAAAAGGAAGTCTTCTTCCGAGTCAAATTTATCAGATAAGCGGTCATTTTAAAAAAGGATCTGTCGTACGAATTCTTGACTTAAATAAAAACAAATTAGGTTTAGGGGTTGTAAATTATTCTTCCCGGGATCTTGAAGCATTTCAGCTTGAACAAGATGAAGCGTCAGATAAAAAAGAAGCGGCTATGCATAGTGACTCCTTTGTCTGCGAACTTGAAGTTGCCATCCCGATTGGAGTCTAATCATAGCTGAACTGCATAAAACACATAAGGAGTGGGTTTGATGACAACAGCAATGGAACCAGTAAATGTGAAAGAACAGGCAGCATTAGCTCAAAAAGCTTCAAAGGAATTGGGGCTGCTCTCTACACAGGATAAAAATGAGGCCCTTTTCTGGATAGCAAAGGCTTTAGAAGAACATGCCGAGGAAATTTTAGAAGCCAATGAAAAAGATTTGGAGAACGGCCGTCAAAATAATTTTGATGCGGCTTATATGGACCGCTTATCCTTAACCGAAGAGCGGGTGAAAGATTTTTCTGAAGGACTGCGCCAGGTAGCCGGTCTTGAGGATCCTTCCGGTGAAGTAGTATCTGAATGGACGCTTGAAAATGGACTGAATGTACAAACAGTTCGGGTGCCGCTTGGCGTTATCGGAATGATTTACGAAGCTCGTCCGAATGTTACAGCTGATGCCACAGGTCTCGCGCTTAAATCGGGCAATTCAATTGTGCTCAAAGGCGGTTCAACTGCCATTCATTCCAATAGAGCGATTGTAAAGGTAATGAAAGAAGCGCTTGTTTCAACGAAAATTTCGCCTGATGCTGTTCAGTTTATTGACAGCACCGACCGGTCGGCCACTCAGGAGCTGTTTACGATGAAAGAGCATATTGATGTGCTGATTCCAAGAGGAGGCGGCAAACTTATTCAGGCGGTAGTAAATAATGCCACTGTACCTGTGCTTGAAACAGGTGTAGGAAATTGTCATATTTATTTAGACAAAGATGCAGACGTTGAAAAAGCGATTTCTATTTTTATAAATGCAAAAACAGATCGCCCGGCAGTTTGCAATGCCGCTGAAACACTGATTCTGCATGAAGAATTTATGGAGCGGCATCAGGATAAAATTATTCATGCTCTGAAAGAAGCCGGTATAGGTGTGTATGGCGATGAAGCAGCTGTTCAACTTATCCCTGGAGCATTGCCAGCTCAGGAAGAACACTGGGAAAATGAATTTTTAAGTCTGGACGTTGCAGTGAAAATTGTTAAAGATGCAGATGATGCCATTGCACATATAGACCGCTATGGCACAAAGCATTCCGAAGCGATTGTTACTGAAAATGACGATACTGCAGCCCGCTTTAAAGGGTTAGTGGACGCAGCTGCCGTTTATCATAATGCTTCTACTCGCTTTACAGACGGAAGCGCACTTGGTTTTGGCGCCGAGATCGGCATCTCCACTCAAAAGCTGCACGCAAGAGGACCTATGGGACTTCCTGCGTTAACCACAATTAAATATGTAATGAGCGGCAACGGACAAGTAAGGTAATCAGCACAGATTTATTTTGCATACGAAAAGGCAGCGGAGACGCTGCCTTTTTCTTGTGTCTTTCATTAAGTTCTAATGCATTATGTGTTCTTCACCGGAAGTTCTTCCTGTTTAGGTTGGTGATCGTTTCTGGAAGTGATTTTGTACTTAAGATCAAGAAATTTTTTTGTCAGTTTTGGAAGCGGTCCTTCAAATAATTTCTCTCTCCAGTAAAGATCAGCCGTTTTTTGAAGTGCGCCGGCTTTTGTAGGATACGAATAAACCATTCTGGATAGACTGCCGATTTTATGTTTGTTTTTCATCGCAAACACAGCAATCTGCATCCATTCACCTGCTTCTTTTCCAGCTGCATGAGCACCTAGGATCCTTCCTTTTTTATCCGTAAGAATTTTCACGAATCCCCTTGTCTCATGGGAAGTGATAAAACGATCCACTTCATCAAGATGAGCGCGGTACGTGCGGTAATCTGCTTTTTCGGACTGAAGCTGCTGTTCTGTTTTTCCTACATGAAATACCTCTGGCGAAGTAAAGGTAACCCATGGAGTATGTTCATGATCCAGACCGCGCTTTACGCCAAACAATACATTTGGTATCACCGTTTTAGCTTCTTCACCTGCAGCGTGTGTAAAAGGAAGGGTTTCGATCACATCTCCAACAGCAAAAATATGCGGCTGGGAAGAGGTAAACGCCTTGTCTACTTCAACAAAACCATTTTTCACGGCTACACCTGCTTTAGCAAGATCGAGTGAAGCTAAGCTCGGTTTTCTTCCGGCTGCAACAAGAAGCGTGTCTACTGTTACTATATCTTCTTTTCCACTGCGATGAGATAAATGAAGTTTGATACTGCCGCGATCGGATTCCGTCTTTACCACCGTTGTATTCAGTTCGATGTCTATTTCTTCTTTCAATACGTTATACATAAAAGTAGATATATCCTGATCTTCTTTAGAAAAAAGCTGATCTGATCCTTCTACGATAGTGACTTTTGAACCTAATTTAGCGAAAGCCTGAGCCATTTCCACACCTACTGTACCACCGCCGATAATTCCCAGGTGTTGTGGCAGCTTTTCTAAATCAAAAATGGTTTCGTTCGTTACATAAGAAATGTCTCCGATTCCTTCAATAGGAGGAATGACTGGTGAGGAGCCCGTTGCGATAATGATTTTTTCTGCGTAAATCACATCAGTATGTCCAATTTTAATTTCATGAGGTGATAAAAACGCCGCTCCTCCAAAATAAACATCTACTCCGAGGTCTGTGAAGCGCTCAGTGCCATCAATTTCCTGTATGACGCTCTGAGCTGATTTAACATGCTCTTTTACAAGATTAAAGTCCAGTTCACCTGATACACTAAAGCCGAAATTTTGAGATTTGATCGTATCAACTCGGGCTGCTGCATCAATCAGAGATTTTGACGGAACACAGCCATAATGAAGGCAGTCTCCTCCAAGAGAATCTTTTTTTTCGATCAGGGCTGTTTTTGCTCCCATGCTCGCCGCTCCTGCAGCAGCTGTCATGCCTGCAGAGCCTCCTCCAATAACGGCTACTTGATATCTTTCCATATTAATTCTCCTCCCTGTACTGCTCAGAAATAGTTGTCATTCTCTTTCGGTTTACACCAAAGTCATACTCTCCTGTGCGGGATGCAGAGCGGAAATGAACCAAATTTGTCTGGTCATCAAACAGAAATTCCACGTCGTCTTTGAATTTAAATACTCTGCTTTTTACGACAGCATGTATATAATCGGTTTCATCTGTTTTTATTTCAGTCCGATCTAGAGCACCGATGATGGACTTAATCTTATTATGGCTTTCTGCAATGCTGCCTTTAAAAGGAAGCGGGTCCATCTTTTTTTGGGGTTGATCTGTTTGTGTGGATACATCATTTTTCTTTTTTGATAAAGGAAGTAGCTTGCCATTTCGAATGCGGTTTCTTTTAGTCATAAACAGCCTCCAGTAAATATGTAGTTTTTGCTGCGGTCGGTTCAAATACTTTCAAGGATAAAAATACAAATTGATTACATGTAAACCTGCAGCTAAACTACTCTTTACCCATTAGTCTGGCCGGATTAAACAAAACGAGTCAGGTATAAAAATATTTATAATATTCTCACCGGTTCACCGCGTTTCAGGCGGATGTTTTTCGCAGAAAAGGGACTGAAGCCTTCTCTGTGTTTTAGCTCTGACAAGAATCAGCCCGCTGGCATCTGAGACGCTGTCTTCCAAACATAAACTGATTAAATTAAACTTTTTTTCAGTTATGTGCGAACTCTTTCTTAGATTCGATTTAAAAAGACAAATAATTCAGGAAATAAAGTAGTTAAAATATGTTACGATAACCACAATTAAAAAAACGAAAGTAAAAGCATAGCATGCGTAAAGAATGATGCGGGGTTCAACAAGGTTTTCTTTTTTATCAAGCTGAACAGTCTCCATACTGCTTGAGAAGACGGAGCGGTTTGCTCTCGCCCAATTGCTTGGGGAAGTAAACATTCGTACAAATACAATCGAAGCAATTCCTATCATTACAGATACATCAATAAATGCAGTTTTTAGTCCAAAAGCGAGAGCCCCATTCGCAAGAAGCAATAGGATGAGGGTTCCAAAAAAATTTACAGCCTTCGTCAAGAAAACACACCTTTCTTTCATTCATGCTTATATTTTCCCACAATGAAATCAATGGCGCTATAAAAATATTCAAAAGAGAAAGCAGGTTTAACATGGAATCAAAAAAGATCATTCAGAACGTAAAAGGTTTTTCACAGTATGATGTTCCTTTGTCTCAAAGAGGTAAAAATTCAGCCTGTGGTCCCACCTCATTGGCCACAATACTGAATTACCATTACCCTCATTCAGAATCAGATGATCAATGGCTGAAAAAATGGTATATCCATTCTAAAGCGGGGTGGTTCGGCTTATCTGCCCGGAAGTTGATGAAAACAATGAGAGGGTTTGGTTTTACCAAAAAAGCTAGAAAAACAAAATTCGTTGACCTATATATGCAGGAAATAAATCATAATCGTCCTGCAGCCATAAAATTTGATCAATGGTCTTCTTTCAAATGGATGTCTAAAAAATATACCTACCGCTATCACTGGGTTACCGGTGTGGGGTATGAAAAAACGAGTAATGATTTTTTTCTGCTGGTACTGGATCATGGGAAAAACAAAAAAGCGATCCGCAGAATTTCTTTTGTTCAAAATGCCCCTATTCTAACACTTGTTGCATTCACTCCCAACCAGTAAATCAATAGCAGACTAACCAACTAAGTTTTTAATGTAAACGATTACAGTACTGGCACGAGTTATTTTTAAAAAAAGTTCTCTTTTTTGGGTTGTCACACGTTCTTTGAATCGATATAATTGTCCGTATAATAAAAACAAATGTCCTTCGTATAAATACATGCGGTAGGTGGAAGCAGGTGCCTTATGACGAAAAAAGATCTGACAATTGGTATGCTGGGATTTGGTACGGTAGGCAGCGGTGTTGCTACTATGATCCGTGACAATGAGAAGGAACTGACACAACGCCTTGGGGTAAAGGTTAAGATAGGAAAAATCGTTGTGCGGGATATGGAAAAAGAACGTGGTACTTATGTAGACGAAGGAGTGCTTTGCTCAAATGTTTCGGATGTCATTCGGGATTCTTCTATCGATGTAGTGGTAGAAGTGATGGGAGGAATAGAGGAAGCAAGAGAGGCAATTGAAGAAGCTTTAACAGCAGGCAAACCCGTCATCACTGCCAATAAAGACTTAATGGCTCTGCATGGTCATTCGCTCTTGCGTCTGGCTCATGAAAACAGCTGTGATTTGTATTATGAAGCGAGCGTAGCAGGAGGAATTCCGATTATCCGTACCCTTGAAGACGGCCTGGCATCAGACAGAATTTCAGGGATCATGGGAATTGTGAACGGAACAACCAATTACATTCTCACAAAAATGAAGGAAGAAAAATGGTCCTATAATGAAGCGCTGAAAAAAGCACAGGAACTGGGTTTTGCTGAAAGCGATCCAACATCAGATGTGGAAGGATTGGATGCTGCCAGAAAAATGGCGATCCTGGCAACACTTGCTTTTTCGATGGAAGTTCATCTTGAAGACGTCTCAGTTGAAGGCATGACTGCTATCAGCACGGAAGATCTCGAGCTTGCTGAACAATTTGGATACAGCGTGAAAATGCTTGGGTTTGCTCATAGAGACCAGGATGGAATTGATGTCTCAGTTGAACCGGTCTTTTTGGCATCTTCTCATCCTTTGTCGTCTGTCAGAAATGAATACAATGCGGTCTATATATATGGAGATGCTGTCGGGGAAACAATGTTCTATGGACCAGGTGCAGGATCAATGCCTACTGCCACTTCGGTCGTATCAGATATCCTTGCTGCATGCAGAAATCTATTGCTTGGAGTTGGAGGGAAACGAAGTCATAACCCTATGAATTCGAGGCATTTAAAAGGAGAAGATCAGCAAAGTGCCCAATTTTTTCACCGCTTGCTTGTCAAAGATGAGATTGGCGTTTTTTCTGAATTAACATCCATTTACAGCAAGCATCACGCGAGTCTTGGCTCTATCATTCAACGACCGGGTGAAAAAGAAGGGGAAGCTGAGGTAATTCTGATTACCCATTCGTTATCGAGAAAGAATCAAACAGAGATCATAAATGAACTGAACGCTACATCATCAGTGAAACAAATTATATCCAATTACCGTGTAGAAGGCGGTGAAAGATGATGTGGCAGGGACTGATAAAAGAATTCGAAGAGTGGCTTCCCGTTACTCCGTCTACGCCAAATGTGAGCCTTTTAGAAGGCAACACACCCCTAGTGCCTCTGATTCACTTATCCAAAGAGTGGGGGATCGATCTTCACGTGAAACTTGAAGGAGCGAATCCAACAGGTTCTTTTAAAGACCGTGGGATGGTAATGGCCGTTGCAAAAGCAAAGGAGGAAGGAAGCAAAGCAATCATATGCGCATCGACTGGAAATACTTCTGCTTCTGCAGCAGCATACGGGGCAAGAGCGGGACTGAGGACAATTGTCGTCATACCGGATGGACGAATCGCTCTTGGAAAACTTGCCCAAGCACGGATGTACGGGGCGGATATTGTTTCAATTGACGGCAATTTTGATGAAGCTCTGACACTTGTTAGAAGAATAAGTGAGGAAGAAGATATTACTCTAGTAAACTCCGTGAATCCATTTCGTCTCGAAGGACAAAAAACGGCAGCATTTGAGGTTCTAAGCCAGCTTGGCAAAGTCCCTGACCTGCTGGCGCTTCCTGTGGGGAATGCAGGAAACATCTCTGCTTATTGGAAAGGGTTCACAGAATACCAGGATAAACACGGGGGAAGCCGGCCTGTATTATTAGGAGTCCAGGCAGAGGGAGCAGCACCTATTGTCCTGAACCGTATCGTGGAGCAGCCTGAAACCGTGGCTACTGCTATTCGAATAGGGCATCCCGCCAGCTGGAAACTGGCTTTGAACGCATTAAAAGAATCTGCAGGTGATATTTTAGCAGTATCTGATGAAGAAATTCTTAAAGCCTACCAGCTTCTAGCTAAAAAAGAAGGGATCTTTGCTGAACCAGCATCCTGCGCTTCAATAGCCGGATTGAAAAAGAAGGTAGAGGCTGGTTTGATAGAGAAAGGCAGTACGGTTGTGGCTGTATTGACAGGAAACGGCTTGAAAGATCCTGAGACAGCTATACAATCCTCTGATCTCGAGCCGGTTAAAATTAGAGCCAATATAAATGAATTGCGGGCGGAGCTGAAGGGAGGAGTAAAAGTATGACATTTACTCCATTTCAGGTTCGAGTCCCAGCTACTACAGCCAATTTAGGACCTGGATTTGATTCAATCGGAGCAGCCTTAAACTTGTATCAATACACGGTGGTGACCCCCTCTTTAGAATGGAATATTCAATATGAGGAGGAGAGCCACGGGTGTCTTCCTACAGATGAGCGCAATTTAATCTTGTCTACAATCAGAAAAATGGAGAAGCAATTTAATAGGCAAGCACCGCCTGCTTCTCTTTCTGTCATATCTCAAATCCCATTATCCAAAGGGATGGGAAGCAGTGCAGCAGCTATCGTGACAGCCATCGCGATCGGGGATTTTCTGATGTCTTTATCTTTATCAGATTCTGAGAAAATAAAGCTGGCTTGTGATATAGAAGGACACCCTGATAATGTATCTGCAGCTGTACTTGGAGGAGTAACTGTCAGCAGATATACAAAAGATGAATTTTCAACCCTAAAGCTGGATACTTCTGAAGTCAGTGTACTCCTATTAGTTCCTTCTCATGAAATGATCACTGCTGACTCCCGTAAAATAATTCCAGATGAAATTTCACATTCGTCAGCAATCCGGACAAGTGCAGCTGCAAACCTGATGATTGCTGCAATCATGAATAAGGATTGGAAGACTGCAGGCAAAATGATGGAAAAAGATGAGTATCATGAGCCTTATCGGGCAAAATCGATTGATTCCTTTCATCAGATTCGAAAAGAAGCGGGCATGCTTGGAGCCTATGCTACAACGGTAAGTGGAGCAGGACCCGCAATCATAATATTCAGCAATAAAGAAGATTTAGAATCGCTCTCAAGCAAACTTAAAGACTCTTTCCGGGATTATTCCTTTATTAATTCAGCCATTTCTAAAACAGGATGTTCAATTGCTCCTGTTTATTTAAAGGAAAATGTGTAACCACCTCAAAACAAGGTGGTTTTTTGTTTGTCTATAAAGGGAAGTAATAACTATTCTTTCATTTATCGGCAATTAGATGTCGAAAATGAACTCGAATAAACAGCATGGAGTTATTTATTTTATCAAACACGGAAATAATAAATCATCTTATACAAAGGAGAGATTGTAATGGAGTTTACAAATCAGCAAAAAGGCGGCCAGCCGGCTCAGCATCAGAATCAGCAGCCCGGGGAAACAAATCAAATGAATCCCGAGCCGATTCACAATGATCCGGATTATAAAGGTTCAGGTAAATTACAGGGTAAAGTAGCCCTTGTTACAGGAGGAGACAGCGGAATCGGCAAAGCAGCGGCCATTGCCTATGCAAAAGAAGGGGCAGATGTTGCCATTATCTATTTAGAAGAACATGAAGATGCTAAAATGACTAAAGAAGAAATCCTGCAATACGGAGGCAAATGTCTTTTGCTTTCAGGAGATGTTGGAAATGAGGAATTCTGCAAGCTTGCTGTGCAAAACACTGTAAATGAATTAGGCTCCCTTCATATTCTGGTGAATAATGCTGCAGAACAGCATCCTCAGCAGTCTATTGAGGAAATCTCAACTGAGCAGCTTGAAAAAACATTTAAAACCAATATTTTTTCTATGTTTCATTTAGTGAAGGCTGCACTGCCCCATTTAAAAGAAGGAAGCACGATTATCAATACGGGTTCTGTAACTGCTTATGCAGGCAATGAAACACTAATTGACTACTCAGCAACAAAAGGGGCTATTGCTACATTTACCCGCTCTCTTTCAAAATCACTAGTAAGCAGAAAAATACGGGTAAACTCAGTTGCGCCTGGTCCTATTTGGACGCCGCTGATCCCCTCCACATTTGAAGCAGACAAAGTAGAAAAATTCGGTGTGGATGCCCCAATGGAGAGACCGGGTCAACCGGCAGAACTAGCACCCGCTTATGTTTTGCTCGCATCAGACGACTCGAGCTATATGACTGGTCAAACCATCCACATCAATGGTGGAACATTCGTGACAAGTTAATCCTCAGATAATCAAAAAAAGACAGAACAAAAAAAGTCCCTGCAATCATGCAGGGACTTATGTGATTAAAGTCAATAATTTTTAAGGATCATCTACATATTCCCATCCATCTTCACGGTGTTCAGCAAGCTCTTGAACTTCATCCTCTTTCATTCCTGATCCGAGAAGCTGATGTGCCTTGATTTTTTGAGAATGGCTTCTGCCAGTTTTTTCGAGCTCTTCATGATCAGATCGGGCCATCTTATCCACCTCCATGAAGTCTGGTGCGTTCATCCCTATTTTATCATAAAATGAGTTTTTTATGCAGACGCTTTTTAGCGTGATCAGGGATGGGATTTTTCACTTGAAGAAGAAGATTTCGTGCGGTGTTTATTTTTCTCGTCTTTCATATCTTGTTTTTGATCCTCCATTGGAATGGGATCCGTCATCTGTTCATCCTCAAATTTATCCAGGATGCTTTCTTTTTCACTGTTCAGGCTATCAGGTTGATCATATTTATTTGAAGTGCGGTTATGCTTATTTTTAGACATCGTAAAACCTCCTTTTTTTATGTATTCCCAATGATTCCCACATTAAACGTATATATGATTCGTGATAATAATAAATCGTTTACAACAAAAGGTTTATCTAATAAGAATTAAGGAAATAGAAATACTATGAATAAATAGGAGGGTTTTAAATGGGCATGAAACGCTATGCATTACTCGGCCTCGGCGCAGCAGGCTACGCTTATTTTAAAAATAAGGATAATCGTGAAAAAGCAACCGTTGCTTTTAACGATACTAAAGAAAAAATTAACCAGCTGATTGATCAGGCGAAGCAGTCTATGAATGATCAGGAAAGTCAGGCGCCTAAAGCAACCGGATCTTATGATCTTGAAGATGAAAAGATGCAGGAAGAGGGTGCGCAGACATCTGTTCAGTATTTTAATGAAAAGCAGGAGCAGTCTTCTGATAAAACTAATCAGTTTTAAACGAACATCCTGAGATTAAGGGGCAGATGGATCATCTGTCCTTATTTCCTGTGGACGTAGATCAGTTTTATCACAGTTGACAAAAAAGTATCGATAAAGTAAAATAGTGTTAAGTACTACTCGTATATCAAATTTTCTTTCACTTAATATGAAGCTTGAGATTATTCACAGCTTTATCATTGAGTGATTTATTTTTTTGAGCAATCTGGATTAATGGACAATGGTTCTTGAAGGGAGACAAAACTATGTTTCAGCGTAAGCCAACAGAAGAAGTGGTTAAAGAAGAAACTCCAGTTTGGGAATGCTCATCTGATGAATGCAAAGGGTGGATGAGATCTAATTTTTCAAGTCACGGGGAAGGTTCTCCAACTTGTCCAATCTGCGGAAGCAAAATGGAAGAAGGTTCACGACTGCTTGAAGTGATTCCTAATCCGCGTAAATTTTAATTTGAAGCAGCCGTTCCTGTCCTGTTCAGGAGCGGCTGTTTTTATATGATCTTCATATCCCCAATTTCAAATAGGTACGTACCTGTGCTATAATACAAAATGATATTGGATAAAAAAGAGGTTCGCGACCATCCCTCTATAAAAAACTAGGGACAAAGAGCTGAGGGTCAGTACTTGTCTTTTTCGTGAGCACTCTTTCTTCTATCAATAGAAGAGGAGGTTTTTTTATGGATAAAAATCAAAAAGCGCTGGTTGTTTTCAGCGGAGGTCAGGATAGTACAACTTGTTTATTTTGGGCTTTAAAACAATTTGCCCATGTCGAGGCGGTTACTTTTGAATATGGGCAGCGGCATCATAAGGAAATTGAAGTAGCCAGACAGATTACAGAGGAATTGGATGTCCGTCATCATGTTCTGGATATGAGTCTCCTTAATCAGCTTGCTCCTTCTGCTTTAACCCGGACGGATCAGCCGATAGAAGAGAAAGAAGGGGAGCTGCCTTCTACTTTCGTGCCCGGAAGAAATCTTCTTTTTATGTCTTTTGCTGCGGTGCTGGCAAAGCAAATTGGGGCACGGCATTTAATTACAGGGGTATGCGAAACGGATTTTAGCGGCTACCCTGATTGTCGTGATGTTTTTATGAAGTCTTTAAATGTAACCATCAATTTATCGATGGAAGAGGATTTTGTTCTTCATACTCCTCTTATGTGGCTCGACAAGGCACAAACGTGGGAGCTTGCGGATGAATTGCAGGCATTTGACTACATTAAAGAGCATACGCTAACCTGCTACAACGGGCTGATGGGAACCGGCTGCGGGGAGTGTCCTGCCTGCAGACTAAGAAATAAGGGGATGAATGAATTCCTGGAGAAAAAGGAGGCGAAAACGACGTGATACAACAAATATATCCCTCCCCAAACCATTCATATTCCTATGAATTAAACAAGGATCTTCATTTCGCTGCGGCTCATTCCATCCCGCATGAAGGAGCAGGCAAATGCCAAAACGTTCACGGACACACCTACTTTGCCAACGTGACCATAGCAGGAGATGAGCTGGATGATTCAGGATTTCTTGTGAATTTTAAAACGATAAAAAACTTGCTGCATGACCGGTTTGACCATGGAGTTTTAAATGAAGATGACCGCTTTCCGGCAGAAAGCGCAAATACCTTTCCTACAACAGAGGTCGTAGCAAGAGTCATGCATGAAATTATTCAGGAGCATCTTGATCAAACAGCAAACAAGCCTGTTTGCCTGCAAATTTATCTGCGTGAAACACCAACGAGCTATGTTATTTATCGTCCTAAGTCAGGGAGGGTGTAACATGCTTCAAACGACAGAGAAAAAAATACCTGTACTTGAGATTTTCGGCCCTACGGTTCAGGGAGAGGGCATGGTGATCGGCCAAAAAACGATGTTTATTCGTACAGCCGGCTGTGACTACAGCTGTGCATGGTGTGACTCAGCATTTACGTGGGACGGTTCTGCTAAAGATGAAATCAGGCAGATGAGTCCTTCTTCTATTTTAGAAGAGCTTTTTAAAACAGGAGGGAATGCCTTTTCTCACGTTACCATTTCCGGGGGGAACCCTGCTTTAATTAAACATATGGGGGTTTTAGTAAAGGCTTTGCAGGAAAAAGGCATCGATGTGGCGCTTGAGACACAGGGAAGCATCTGGCAGGACTGGTTTCTGTCTATTGATGACCTGACGATTTCTCCGAAACCGCCAAGCTCGAAGATGAAGCCTAATCTGGGAATTCTCGATGATATTTTGGAGCGTTTGAAAGACCGTCCATCTTCTGTTTATTCGTTAAAGGTAGTGGTTTTTGATGAAAAGGACCTGGACTTTGCTGAGATGCTTCAT
Source organism: Jeotgalibacillus sp. ET6 (assembly GCF_029667115.1). Classification (GTDB taxonomy): domain Bacteria; phylum Bacillota; class Bacilli; order Bacillales; family Jeotgalibacillaceae; genus Jeotgalibacillus. Next base: position 346,440 of record NZ_JARUIU010000001.1, read on the forward strand.
AAGCGTTACCCTTTGGTTCCTTTTTACATTCAAACCGGAAATGAACAAGTAACAGAGACAAACGACACGAGACTTGTTTCTGATTTGATATCAAAATATGAATGGCTGATTGATTGTGTTATGAAAAGAGAAACGTTAAACCGGGTTAGAGTGCTGCCTCAGCTTCATACATACGTATGGGGCAATAAAAGAGGTGTCTGAACCCGTCTAATGACTGAATGGAGAGAGCTGGGATGGCTTTATATACGGGGATCGTGATTATCGTTTTGTCTGTCTGCCTCTTATACTGGCAGCTGAAGCGGGAACATGAGAAAAGAAATGTTATCCTTCTATTTATTTTTTTGACGCTTTTCCTATTTGGTTTGTGGATCGTTTTCGACTGGTTGATTATGCAGGTTTGGCAGTAAAGAAAAAAGGTTCGCACCGGGAGTGGTGCGAACCTTTTGTTATTCAGGCCAGTGTTTGGATAAAAATTCATCTCTTCCCGATTGCTCGCGGTCAGCTTTGTATTCTTCCGGGTTTTTCTTATAAAAGTCCTGATGATAGTCTTCCGCTTCCCAAAACGGACCTGCAGGAAGGATTGGAGTTACAATCGGTTTTTTATATTTGCCGCTATCAATAAGAGCCACTTTTGAACGATCGGCTATTTGCATTTGTTCTTCGTTATGATAAAAAATGGCTGCACGGTATGAGGGGCCCCGATCTTGAAATTGTCCTTCATCATCAGTCGGATCAACTTGCTGCCAGTATATTTCCAGTAACTTTTCATAAGGAAAAACGGCCGGATTAAATGTGATTTCCACTGCTTCCATATGGCCGGTATCTCCACTTTTCACTTGTTCATAGGTTGGATGATCGACTGTACCACCCGTGTATCCTGAGCGAATGGAGTTGATTCCTTCAAATTGATCAAATGGTTTAACCATACACCAGAAGCATCCTCCGGCGAATGTTGCTTTTTCTATTTTAGACATGCATTTTGCCTCCTCATTCTTTAAAGCGTACTACATATTCTACCACCGTGAAGGCGGAGGAGACTACTAATCTGATCGAAAAAAGCTTGCAAACTTTTAAAAAGGATTGTAAAGTGTAACAAATTAAGTTCTTGATTCGTCATATGATTGAAGAACTTAGGTTACATGACGTACATTTATTCAGGAGGCATTATGGAAACAAGACAGCAGCGAAGAAAAAAGAAGATGAAAAAAGGGAGAGTATTTTTTGCTCTTATTATTCTATTTTCAATTTTTATCCTTATTTTCTCTCTTACACAATATTGGCTGGGCACTCAGATGTCAAAGGATGCACAAGGACTAGATCTGGAGTTTGAACAGGAATTTGAAGGTGTAAAATCAGATAGCGGCAAAGTAAATGTGCTTCTCATCGGTGTAGACAGCAGAGGTGAAGAACAATCCCGCTCAGACACGATGATGATTGCTCAGTGGGACGGCGAAACGGATCAAGTGAAGCTTGTGTCTCTTATGCGTGATATTTATGTCGATATACCTGGTTATCAAAGCTATAAATTAAATACAGCCTTTTATCTGGGAGGCCCGGAACTTCTGCGTCAAACGATTAAAGAAAACTTCAATATCGACGTTGAACATTATATGATGATTGATTTTGTTGCATTTGAGGATATGGTGGATGCACTGGCACCGGATGGAATTGAAATCGACGTGGAAAAAGCAATGTCTGAAAAAATCGGCGTCAGTCTTGAAGAAGGACAGCAAAAGCTGAATGGGAAAGAACTTCTAGGCTATGCCCGGTTCCGAGCAGATGCAGAAGGGGATTTTGGAAGAGTGAACAGGCAGCAGCAGGTTATTGAGGCTGTTAAGGACCACGCAATGAGTTTAAGCGGGGTGACGAAAACACCAAAGCTTTTAGGAGTAGCTCAGCCGTATATTCAAACAAATATGAGCAATGCTAAGCAAATTGAATTAATGAGCAGAATTATTTTAAGCGGCGGTGCCGATCTGGACAGGCTGACGATTCCCATTGAAAATGGATATTCAAATGCCTCCTATCCTGGTGTCGGTTCCGTGTTAGAGCTGTACTGGGAAGAAAATAACGAAGCCTTGCAGGAATTTCTCAATTAAGTAAAAGAGCGCGCCCGGATATATAGGGCACGCTCTTTTTTGCTATAATTTTTTCCTGCCTGTAATTAGATTGTATATAATCAGGATAATAGCAATTACAATTAAGATATGAATAATACCGCCTGCTATGTCTAATAAAAATCCAGCTAACCATACGATAATTAATATAACAATTAGCCACCAAAGTATTTTCAACATGAACACCTCCTTTTTGTTTTAAAAGCGCCTAATTGTAATCTACCCTTACAGAATTAAATTTAATCCTACAGAAATAAAAAAAGAAAAAATTATTTTACTATAAAATATTTTAACGCTGGGTATAGTATGACTCAATAAATTTATACTGATTACATGATCGAATACGGAATTGATTAGTTAAATTGATATACACTAAGCAATAACGGTTGTGAATTATCAATAAAAGTGGAATAACCAAAGTATTAAGCGTATTTTTGCTAAGAGTGGCGGCTTTGTATGGGATCGAGCTATAAAAATTGTTATCATGAATAAAAGGAGGTGTTCACATGTTTGAAAAGTTTTTTTCTTCAATTGGTTTTGAAGGGGCGGAAGTGCGAACAACCATTAATCCCAGTACTTTTTCACCAGGCGATGCCGTTAATGGATTGGTAACGGTTAAGGGTGGACAGGGGGACCAGCAAATAGCGGGGATTCAATTAACTCTCTTCGTCTTTCACGATAATGAAGTAAGAAGCGACAGTGATTTTTCTTATTACGATGAAGAGCTAAAACAAGTTGTATTAAAGGATGTAACGGAAATTAAAGCAAATGAGAAAAAGGAAATCCCGTTTACCATGCTTTTATCTGACAAACATCCGCGATCCTCTTCTGTCATTCAAACGTATATTCAAACAAAGCTGCTTGTACATAACGGGGTAGACCCTGAAGATAAAGATGTAATTACGATTAAGTAATCTTACTGTATTTCTCAACTTTTCTGGCTATCCGATCGTATGTTCGGTATAATGAGTGGAGTGCTTAGCGGAATAGATAGAAAAGGATGATGAATACATGAAGGGGACCTCGCATGCAATCGTTGGCGCTGGAGCGGGATTGGGCGTAGCAGTCTGGCAGGAAGCAGCTCCTGCAGCTACTGGTCTGTTGATACTGCTTGGCAGTGTTTCTTCTCTCGCACCTGACCTGGACACAAATGGGAAACTTTCAAACCGGATTTCCCTTCACAGAAAGTGGCTGTGGTTTGCCCTTGCCTGTTTAGGCGTTTTACTCGGTACATACAGCTTGATTATTTTATCCGGCATAGTCCGTATACTCGGAGTCGGCGCTGCTCTCCTGCTTATTCTCCTTCCAAGGTATTTGATCAATCAGCGTTTTATGGTTTTGTTATCTGGCATTACGTTGATTGGAACGGGATGGCTGGGGAATGAATACTGGTTAATCTTATTTGGTCTTTTCACAGCCGGGGCATCGTTTGTTCCGCATAGAGGACCTACCCATTCGCTGGCAGGGGCAGCCGTCTTCATTTTTATTGCGTATCAGCTTGAGAACCGAATGGCAATCAGCGGCATTGCAATGGCCTGTGCGGTCGGATACATCAGTCATCTGATACTGGACATGAAATGTCTTCCTTTTAACAAAAAAGGAGTAAAATGGTTTCTTCCCCTGTATAATAGAGAATTTTGACACAAGATCTGAAAAACCTTCGTGAATGAATGATTCATGAAGGCTTTTTTATGAAAAAAACGATATAGATTTTAATCTTATGAGTTGTCTATTAAATATATGTTTCAAAAAGAAGGGAAATTGTCGAAAAGAATAGAATAGTACGATAGAATCATAATATAGTTGAGTTTATTTGCCGTGTTATATGTAAAAATAGTGTAAACAAACTAATAAATTGTATATTCATGCCGATAGTAATGCTATAGCAGAAAGGTGTGATTCTGATGAATCCGGACCGTTATTCACGTTTAGCAGAAATTACAAAAATGATCCATACAGAATTAGATAAACGCTCGGTTCTCAAACAGGTGGTAAAAGCCATTTCGGAGGAAATTGTCCGGTGTGATTCAGTTGGAATTTATTTACCGTTGGATAAATCCCGTTTTCAAGGATTTGTTGGAAAACCGGACCACTTTAACGGCATTACGCTTGATAAAATGATTATTGACCTTGAGCATGACCGATTAGCACAGGAAATAGTAGATACCAAAAAAGCGATCTATATACCGGATACTTCAAATGATAATCGGCCGGACCCGAGACCGATTGAGCTGTTTAAAATAAAATCTCTTTTTGGGATGCCTATTTACTTCGAGGAGTCTCTGTATGGGCTCGTTTTTCTTTTTGATTATCAATCTCCCCTGCACCTGACTGAGGAAGAAATTGAAGCGCTTGAATCCTATGTTCTTATGGCAGCGGTTGCGATCCGTAATGCAGAGCTGCTCGATAACTCCCGGAAATTAGTTCAGGATAAACAGCTGCTTCTTGATGCCACCAAATCGCTTGCAGGATGTACAACAATTCAGGAAGTCCTCGATACGAGTTTTATTTATATCGGACGGGCACTAAATAACAAAAATGTTGCGGCGCATTTAAGAGACTTTAAATCTAAATCGCCTCTTCCTGAAAAATTAAGCTCTGAGAGTCATTGGCAGGAAGAGGATTGGAAAAAAACACATGAAGAAATGAAATTGGATTTTATTACTGACCCTGTATTTAAAGAGGTAGTTCAAACTAAAAAACCGGTTTTAATTCCCGATGTCACAATAGATCCAAGACCAGATCCGACAGCCGTGGCTACGTTTGGCTTTAAAGCGATGTATGCGATCCCCATTATTTCAAGAGGTGAGGTTCTTGGAACGCTTGTCGTTGTTGATTTTTCAGGGCCAATAACCTACTCGAATTCAGAACAGCAGCTTGCTGAATCCATTGCAGATGCAACAGCGAGTGTACTGGATAATCTGCTCCACTTAGATCAGCTTGAAGAAATAATAGACGAAAGAACGTATGAACTTCAGGAAAAAAACGAAATTCTGGAGCAAATGAATGATGATTTGCGCCTGCTCGGCAAAAAAAATGAATCCATTTTAAACTCTGCTGGTGAAGGAATTTATGGTCTGAATGAATTTGGCGTCATTACATTTTGCAATCCGATCGCTGCCTCTCTCCTTGATTGGGAGGTCAATGAGATGGTTGGCCGCCTGCAGGATGAGGTCATCTCCCATTTCAGCAAGGAAGATGAGCGGTATACAAATCAAAGCTCGCCTATCCTTCAGTCTCTGAGAGATGGAATTAAAACGCATTCGATTGAAGAAAAGTTTGCCAGAAAAAGTGGAGATATTATTGACGTGGAATATGTGTCCATGCCTATTCAAAACAATGGGGTGCAAAGCGGGGCAGTTGTTACCTTTCGCGATGTAACCGACCGCAGGGAAATGGAAAGAAAAATTCATCATCAGGCCTATTATGACCTACTTACTCATCTTCCAAACCGGAGTTATCTGGTGCAGAAAATGAAAAAAGCAATTCTTAAATGCAGAAACAGCGGCTCAAAAATAGGAGTGCTTTTTCTAGACCTGGATCGCTTTAAGTTAATCAATGATTCTCTAGGCCACAAAATCGGTGACCTCGTTTTATATGAGGTGGCAGAACGTTTTCGCTCCCTCATTAACCAGAGGGTAACCGTCGCCAGGCTTGGAGGAGATGAGTTCATTATTCTCGTTGAAGAAGTAAGCCGGACGGATGAACTGGGCATGATCGGTTCTCAATTTATTAAGGCATTGGACGAGCCATTCAGAATCAACGGACATGAGCTGTTTACCAACGCCAGTATAGGCATCAGTATTTTTCCTGATGACGCAAGTGACGAAGACGATTTGATTCGCAACGCCGACACAGCCATGTATGTAGCAAAAGAACAGGGAGGGACATTTCACTACTTTACACGGCTGCTGATGGAACAAAATATTGAGCGGTCCAATTTATTGAATGCGCTTCATGCTGCACTTGAACGGGATGAGCTTGATGTTCATTATCAGCCCAAAATAGATTATGCAGATCAGACGATTATTGGAGTCGAAGCACTGCTTAGATGGCATCATCCTGAATGGGGGATGATAGCACCGGATAAGTTTATTCCAATCGCAGAAGAAACAGGAATGATTTTAAAATTGGGAGAATGGGTTCTGAGAAAAGCAGCTGCCCAGCATAAAATTTGGACCGATAAGGGCTACAACTTAAACATGGCTGTTAATTTTTCCATGAGACAAATCCAGCATCCGCGAATAGTGGAAACCATTCAATCAATTTTGGCTGAAACCGGGATGGATCCGGCCTGTCTCGAAATTGAATTAACGGAACATACACTGATTCAATCTCAGCATGTCAGCAAATTACAGGATCTAAAAAAGCTTGGTTTGAAGCTTTCTCTTGACGATTTCGGTACAGGCTATTGTTCCCTGCGCTATTTAAAAGACTTTCCGATTGATGCAATAAAAATAGATCGTTCCTTTGTGGAAAATATGACACATGAGCCTCATATCGCTGCCTTGAATTCTACAATTATTTACTTAGCTCAGCAATTGAACTATGACGTAATAGCTGAAGGAGTCGAAACGGAAGAACAAGTAAATCTGCTTATGGAAGGCGGCTGTCATTTAATGCAGGGGTATTATTTCAGCAGACCGATTCCTTCAGATCAGATTTCACATCTTTTACTAAATGGAATAAACCAGGAAAAGAGGATGACAAAGTGAAGACTGCAGGACATATTATTGACTTTTTAATTAAAGGGAATGTGGACTATCTTTTCGGGATTCCGGCAGGGTCGGTGAATGCTATATTTGATGAGCTTTACGAAAAGCCGCAGATTACTCCGGTAGTTGCAAAGCATGAGGGAGCGGCTTCTTTTATGGCGGCTGCTTATGCAAAATATTCGGGTAAGCTTGGCGTAGTAGTCGGGTGCAGCGGCCCAGGTGCCATGAATTTGGTCACAGGAGCGGCTAATGCCGCACGCGAGCAGATTCCTCTTCTTATTTTAACAGGATCTGTTCCGCTCTCAACTCTCGGTTGGAATGCTTCACAGGAATTAAATGCCTCTCCAGTATTCAAGCAAGTGACTAAATACAGTGCAACGGTAACGGAGAGTTCTAATTTGGTTGAAGAATTACATAAGGCGGTTTCAATTGCTTTTGAAGGAGTGCCGGGCCCCGTTCATCTTGCTCTTCCGATAGATGTTCAATTACAAACGGCGGATGACGTGACCCTTCCTGATTTTCCTGTATATGTTCCTCATGAAGCACCGTTTGAAGAGATTAAATCCTTATCAGACTTAATTTTAAACAAAAAGGGAGTTCTGTTTATCGGCAACGGCGCTAGAGAATGCACCGAGGAAGTAATTGAGCTTGCAGAAGCCTTGAAATGGCCATTTGTAACAACTCCTCAGGCAAAAGGTCTTATTCCAATGAATCACCCGCTCCATAAAGGAGTATACGGCTTTGCAGGACATTCAGCTGCTGTGGATTTAGTTCATCATGGCGACCATGATATTTTATTTATTATTGGATCGAGCCTCGGTGAAACGGCAACAAGCAATTATCAGGATCAACTCACAGAAGGAAGAACGGTTGTACAAATAGATCGGGATCCTTCCGTTTTTACCAGAAAATATGTGATTGATCATCCTGTTACAGGAGACTGCCGCAAAACAGTAAAACAGCTGCTGCAATTGCAGCCGGAATCACAACCGGTCTCATTTAATCTAACAGAGGATATCCAATCAGCTGAAGAGCTGCATTATGATACAAAAACGGTTTTGCCTTTAATCCAATCAATGATGCCAAGTGATACAAAGTATGCAGTAGACATTGGGGAATTTATGTCTTATGTCATTCACTATATGAAAGTGCTAAGTCCTAAATCCTTTGATATAAATGTTCACTATGGCTCAATGGGCACCGGGATTGGGTCTAGTATCGGCATGGCGTTTGCTGAACGGGATCGGACCGTTGCCTGTATCACAGGGGATGGCTGCTTTTTCATGCACGGGATGGAGATCCTGACTGCTAAAGAATACAACTTGCCTATTACGTTTATCGTTATTAACAATTCGCGTCTTGGTATGGTGCATCACGGTCATTCGTTGCAATATAAACGTGTTCATAACCGATTTTCACAATCATACACCTCAATTTCGGCGATCGTAGAAGCAATAAACATTCCATTTCACACCATTTCATCACTGGAGGATATTGATTCTGCAGCGATAGATGAATTAGTAAAGCTGGATGGACCTAAATTGATCGAGATCAACTTGATTGATGATGCGGTTCCGCCAATGGGAGACCGGGTTAAATTTCTTTCATCCTTTGCGAAGTAGACATCAACATTTTATACTTAGTAGCAACTCCAAATACAAAATGATCTGTTGAGCAAAAATACATTCATAACATCACTGAAAATTATCTATTTTCAGTGATAACTGAACAGTAAATCTTGCTGGAGTTGATTTATTAAGATCAAATCAAGTGGTGTCATTTTTAAAAACAAAACCCAGGGTAGCATTACATCTTTTGAGGTACTAAACTTTTACTTAGTAGTAACTCCGAATAAAAAATATTAATAACTTGAATGTAATAATGAAATAAAAGCTGAAACATAACGGACGACTATTATAAGGACGACCGGCGAAAAAATTGGCAGCTCCATTAAGATAGCACGTTCGCTTTAGCCTTCATAGTATAAAGGTTCACAGGAAAGTTAAGTCTGTTTAACTCACAGTAAAACGGTCTGCGAGAGGCTGGGACGGAATTGTCCCAGCCTCTTTAATTTTTTTATAAATTGGGCAACAGGTGAAATAAATGATATGATAGAACGCATAAAATCATAAGTAAGCATCGTTTAGTGATAAGTTGAAAGGGTAAGATAAACTATAAACCCGTAATACATGAAGGAGTTTTGGCAATGAAACTTTCGCAGGAAAAAAGAATTCAATTACACGAATTCAATAATTTAACTAAGTCATTAAGTTTTAATATGTACGATATATGTTATACAAAATCCAAAGAGGAAAGAGAAGCTTATATTGAATACATTGATGAGCAGTACAATGCTGACCGTTTGACTAAAATTTTAACTAATGTAGCGGACATAATTGGTGCTCATGTTTTAAATATTGCCAAGCAGGATTATGTACCGCAGGGTGCAAGTGTAACGATTTTAGTATCAGAAGGACCGATAGTGGAAGTGCCAACAGATCATTTTGATGAATCTCCAGGACCGCTGCCGTCCATTGCAACTTTACAGCTCGATAAAAGCCATATTACGGTGCACACCTATCCCGAATATCACCCGCACGAGGGCATTAGCACGTTTCGGGCCGATATAGATGTCTCCACATGCGGAGAAATTTCTCCTTTAAAGGCACTAAATTATCTGATTCACTCTTTCGATACGGATATAATGACAATGGATTACCGGGTTAGAGGATTTACAAGAGACGTAGATGGTCATAAATTATTTATTGATCATGATATAAACTCAATTCAAAATTTTATTCCTGAAGAAATTAAAGAAGAATATGATATGATCGATGTAAATGTGTATCCACAGAATATTTTCCATACAAAATGCAAACTGAAGGATTTTGACCTTAATAATTATCTTTTCGGCTATAAAAAAGATAAACTTGGGGATGAAGAAATTAAGGACATTACCCATCGTTTAAAAATTGAAATGGATGAAATTTTTTATGGGAAAAATCTCCCTTCAAACATGAAAAAATAAACATTGAAAGCTCTGATCTTTGAGATCAGAGCTTTTTTTTACATATCATGACCGCTGTTTTTATTTTGCCTTGAATGGTTTTGGTTTTTAACTTTATGAGAACCGCTCATCGGTTTTGGCTGTGTGGTTTCTGACTGCTTATTATTTTCTTGTTTTTTTGACATGTCCTTCACCTCCTGGTTTAGTTTGATCAGACTGATGCATTTTAAACATTGATGTGAAAATTTTAATTTAAAGAGGTTTGCTTTTTCATTCTAAAATAAGTAGAATAACGATATACATAAAATATCTAGGTAGGTGATTATATGTTCAATCGGGAGTTAGTGAAAGGGAGTACGTCATTGCTGATGCTTCAGCTGCTCATAGAGAGAGATATGTACGGATATGAATTAGTTAAAGAATTGGAAGCAAGAAGTGACCAGGATATAAGTATGAAGGAAGGGACGATGTATCCTGCTCTTCATAAATTAGAAAAGCAGGGGTATATTGAATTTTATTGGCAGGAACAACCGAAAGGTGCTGCCCGTAAATATTATCGAATTACAGAACCAGGTAAAAAACTTCTTCAAGAAAAAACAGATGAATGGGTAAAGTTCGTAGGTGTCATTAATAAAGTGATGGGGAGAGCTAAGAATGGACCAGCTGAAGATTGAATATCTTACCAAGCTGGACAATGAGCTTCGGCGTCATCCTAATAGAGAATCGATCCTTGAAGAGTATGAAATCCATCTGGAAGAAATGATCGCAGAATTACAATTTACAAAAGACGAAATTGAAGAAGTCAGTAATAGGGATATAACAGAACGATTAGGAGATCCACAAGAAATCGCACGGTTATGGCTGGAGGAAAAATCTGTTACTCCGGATAATATGAAATGGCTGTTTATCAGCTACAACATTTTAATTTTTCTGGGGGGAGGATTGTTAACCTTATTTTATAATATGTATGAGTGGTCATGGGTTCAAAATATCTGGATCATTTTAACCAGCATACCTGTTTTTATCAGCGTGATCTACTTGTTTTTCTGGGCTCTTCTTGGTTATGAAATAGGGAAAGGGTTTGGATATAAAGGCCATTCACTTCTTAGAAAAACGTTTATCTTTTCATTGGTTCCCAATATCACGTTGATGCTGCTGGTTGTCTTTGAAATTATCCCTCAGGATTGGTTTGCTCCCTTATTGTCTCATGAGTTTATTTTAAGCTGCATTGCTTTTACGATTATCCTGTATCCAATTAGTTATTTAAGCTATAAATGGGGAAGAAGAGCCTCTGTCTAAGGGGCCTATTATTTATCTTTATACCTAGATTTTCTATGCTTATATACATAGAATTACTATGTATTTTAAAAGGGGGAAATATGTTGAATAGTACCATTACTTTAAACCAATGGTGGATCTTAATCTGTAGTCTTTTTTTAGGGTTTGTGTTAGATAAACTAATTTTCGTCCCAAAAGCAGGCATTTCATATGTTATTTTTATCATTTTGTTTTATACTATCTTCTTTATCATTCTCAGGAGTATTCCTTTATACAACAGACGTATGGGGAACTTCTTATTGCTTTGTATCCTGGTTCTGTCCTTAAACTATTTTTTATATGATCAAATGATTTTTTATTTGCTCAATTTTCTAGTTATACCTGCCTTTATGTTTTTACATTACCTGTTAAGCATACAACCTAAAAACACCTCCAGCTTTTTTATTCCGCATACAATCATTCGGTTCGGGCTAAAGAAATTGAGAGTGTCTGTTAATCAAATCGTGCTTTTATTCATGTATTGTACCCGCTTATTCAGTCGAAATATAGATGAGCAAAAAAGAAAGGTATGGTCAAAAGTTTTCTATGGCCTGTTGTTGTCCATTCCGCTTCTTTTCATTGTGATTGTGTTGTTAATGTCATCAGATCTTTACTTTACAACTATACTGACTCAAATCCCTTCGTGGTTTACTCTGCTTTCAGTAAATACTTTACAGGATATTTTGCTCATTCTGCTGTTCGGATGTTTATTTTATGGGGTTTTCCAAGCTGCGTTTGTTTATACAGAATCTTTGACTTCAAACAATCCGGACCAAATAAAAGCATTTGATCAAATCATTGTCATGACGCTGCTCGTTCTATTGAACCTCGTCTATCTTTTTTATCTGGTAATTCAGTTCGCGTACTTTTTTAATGGTGATCTCGCAGAGGGTTTCACATACGCAGAGTATGCGCGACGTGGTTTTTTTGAACTTGTAACGATTACCATGATCAATCTTACTGTTACTGTTTTCATCCTTCATTTTGTAAAACAGGACCATACATTCTATAAGAAAATCATTCAAATCCTGCTTAGTATTCTGCTGGGGAGCAGTTTACTTATATTGATTTCTGCATTTATGCGGTTGCATCTATATGAACAGGCGTACGGTTTTACCTTCACTAGAATTCTGGTTCACACCTTTATCATTTTTCTCTTTGTTATTATTATTTACACGATTATAAAAGTATGGCTTCAGCGTTTATCCTTGCTTCATTTTTATTTTCTTTCCTCCCTGATTTTCTATTGTAGTATAAATATCATTAACATTGATAGCATCGTGGTTGATAGAAATTTGGAACGATATAAATTAACCGGAAAAATCGACTTGTATTATCTTAACGAAATGTCTGACACCGGTAAATTAGGACTGATTGAATTGCATGAGCTCAATTCGGAACTTGAGGGACTTGAGAACTTATTGCAGGAAATAAAAGAAGAGAGGCTCCAAACTCAATCTGACAAGTGGCAAGCCTATAATCTGACAAAGCAGGAATTAGACAGAAAATTACAGGAGCTGACTATTAATTAATATACTTTTGAGCATACTATTTAACATCTTAAAATAAGGGAGAGAGTATACATGGCAACAAGAGATTCTGTACAGCATTGTCTGGATCATTGTGAGGAAGCAATTTTAACTGCACAAACGGAATATGATAAGGCATCTTTACAGGAACATTGGAATGATGAAGAGTACACGCAGGCACAGCTTCAGCTTGAGCAGGCTTTTATGGATCTTGAAAAGCTTATGAAATCAGCAAATGAAGAACAGGAAGATACACTTCAAAGAAAAAGGCTTCAAATTCAGGAGATGCAAAATAAGATGCAGCTGCTGCGTCATTAAATTCCAGCCCAACACTCAGCGAAGAGAGTGTTGGGCTTTTTTGAAACTTTTACCTTTTATAGACGTATAAACGGGTAGGAGGGATGGATATGTGGAATCAGTTAGTGGAAGAACAGATTGCTTTGCAAGGAGAAATAGCTGCCAGAAATAAACTCATAAGAAGAAAAAATATCCTTGAAGAAGAATTACATAACCAGAAAAGAAAAAGAGACCAAGCATATCAATTGTTTACGAAAGAACAGCAGGATGTCCATGATCTTGACCAATTTTCGTTTATCAACTTATTTCGAGAAGTGACCGGGAAAAAAGAACAAATGCGGAAACGGGAACTCGCTCAAGCTGCTGAGGCAGAACTAAAGTGTAATGAAGGGGATAAAATGGTTCGTGATGTGCAGAAGGACTATGAGGCGGTAGTAAAGAAACTTCAAAATCCTATTTGGACGGGATTGGACCAGGAGTGGGACCTTCTTATGGAGAAAAAAGAAAACTGGCTTCGATCGCACACGCAAACTCAGCGCCAGCAATTGGATTCTCTACAGATTTTAAGAAGAGATTTAGATACGCTGGTTATTGAAATGAATGAAGCGTTGACAGCAGGAGAAAAAGCTTTGCTTGCACTTGAAAATGCTTTCAAACATATGCAATCTGCTAAGGATATGTCGACTTGGGATACGTTTCTTGGCGGAGGGTTGATTGCTACAGCCATGAAGCACAGCAGACTGGACGACTCAGAAGACGCCATCCATAAAGCGCAGTTGGAATTGCAACGGTTTGAAACGGAGCTGCAGGATATAGATAATGTATTTTCGGATGACCTTAGAATTGATAGGGGATCGTTCCTCACGTTCGCAGATTACTTTTTTGATGATCTCTTTTCTGAATGGACGGTTCATTCAAGAATCAATAAAACCATGGATAATTTAAAGAACGTCCTTCATCAGGCAGAGCAGACGTGTGAAGACCTAAAGGTACAAATAACGAATGCGGAAGACCAACTCGCTGAAGTAATGAACGATACCAATGCACTGGTTGAAGGGATGGAATTATATTAGGAAACGGTCTTTAATTGATTTTTTGTTTGAGATCTGTGACTTACAGCTTCCAAAATAAACAGCTTGTCCTGAGCACTTAGCATTCTCCAGCTTTTCACTTTTATTTTCATTTTTATTTCCTCCTTTTGGTTATAATTATTACTAGTTCTTTACCTTGATTATTCATGAACGAAACAACAAAAGTTTCTACAATATGTTTCTGTCTGTTTCCTGCATCGTCATGATTCGCAGCTTATTAATAAATTGTATGTTTGTTTTCAGGGAGATATGCCAGATAATGTACGCATTGTAAAAAGAACTTTTATTAAACAACATTAAGAAGCAGCAAAACGCGCTTTTATATCAATTTTATGATTAAATCGCCATTTTTTCTTCCCTTTTTACTATCCATTTCTTCTGCTCTCAGGAAGGGTATCGATGCCACTTCATGAAAATACTGGTTGATAACACATAGAAGTTTATGTACGATGAATAAAGAGCGAATAGTTGAAAGAGGTGCTGATCTTTGTCAAGAAAAGTTGTTTTAATTGTTTTAAGCGGACTGATTGCAGCAGGTTTAATTGCTTGGAGTTCCTATGAATGGCTTGACAAAGGAGATCAACTTCAAAAATCTGAGAATGAACAGGGCGAAGCCGAAGATCCACCTTCTGCTGCAGCTGGCGATTCTGATGAAAAAGAAGAGGAATTTACTGAAGAATCCAGAGCAGCTGCTGCCGGAACAATAACGGATGAGGACTTAGAGCAGTACGAAAAAGAGGGATTAAATCCTTTTAAAAAGAAGGTAAGTCAGGATGAGTTGGATGACTATCATTACCAGGAATACATCCACGGCATGACTCATCAGAAAATAAAAGCAAGTAAAAAATGGGGCTTTTATGAAATACATCCAAAGAGAATTGAGTGGCTTTTAGAAGGACTCGATAAGTCTACGAAAATTACAACGGAAAATAAAGCTGTTTATCGGGAAATTCTTTCAAATTGGAAAGAAGGAGATTTCTCCAAAATTGATAAAGAACACAATAAAATTTGGAGAATGCAGGACGGCACTGTAGGAGAAGCAACGGGGATATTAAGTACTGAAGAAGAGCAGCAATATATTGAGAGCATGGCAAATTAAACTCATTTCAACTGAGGAAAGGGAAAAGTAAATGACCGTTTCTCAACTTTTAACCATCGGACTTTCTATTTTCTTATATGGTCTGCTCTCTTACTATATAGCTCATAACGGGTGGAAATGGCTTGAAGCAGCAAAGATTCCTATTAAAAAAAGATGGTACGGCCTGCTGATTCTAGTACTTACTTTCTCTTATTTGATCGGCAGAGGCACTTCATCATATTATTTTGAATTAGCAGGAGCCTATTGGTTTATTGTAATTGGCTACAGTCTGCTTCTTCTGCCCGCTGCCAATCTTGTTGTCTGGTTCTTCAAAAAACAGAAAAATGATATGTTTATCTATTGGACCGGAATCACAGTAATAGGAGTATATCTCTTTATCTTTCTATATGGCAGCTATAACGCATGGAGTCCAATTACTAGAACATATGAGATTCAAATACAAAAGCCTTCTCCTTACCGTGAGCTTCAGGTTTTAATGGTGTCAGATCTGCATTTGGGACCCATTGTAGGGATCAATCACCTGAAACGTCTTACAAAGCTTTCTGAAAGCATTCAGCCTGATATTATTTTAATTCCCGGTGATATTATTGATGATAATCTGGCTCCGTTTGTTAAGCAGGAAATGGGCAGTGAACTTGGTAAACTTACCGCGCCGCTTGGCGTTTTTGCTGTTTTGGGCAATCATGAGTATTACGGGGACGATCTGGATGAAATAATAGAGGAAATGGAAGATATTGAAATCAGAATGCTACTTGATGAGTCAGAGCTCATTGAAGATTCTTTTTATTTAAGTGGGAGAAAAGATCTGACAGATCCTGAACGTTTGTCAGTTGATGAATTAGTGGATGGATTAGATGAAACCCTTCCGATTATCATGCTTGATCATCAGCCTGTAGAAATTGAAGAGGCGATGAAAGGAGGGGTGGATGTTCTTCTTTCCGGACACACCCATAAAGGACAGGCAGCTCCTGCTAATCTAATTACAGATATGCTTTATGAAAATGATTGGGGTTATCTGCAGAAGGGAAATCTCCATTCTTTTGTATCTTCCGGTTTTGGCACTTGGGGACCGCCGATTCGGATAGGAAGCAGAGCAGAGGTTATGGTAATTAACATTTCATTTAATTGATGGAAAAAAGCTTGCGGCAAAAGATGATTGCTGCAAGCTATTTTTGTGATTATTTTTGCTTGTTTAAAACAGGAAACAATAGTTCTGCTACATTATACGCCTCTTCAAGATGCGGGTAGCCTGAAAGAATGAACGTATCAATTCCTATTTCTTCATATTTTCTCATGTTTTCAGCAACCTGATGGGGATCTCCAACAAACGCTGTCCCAGCTCCTTCACGTGCCAGGCCGATGCCTGCCCATATGCCCGGGCGGATTTCAAGCGAGTCTTTGTTCGAAAGGGATGTTTGAGTCATCGTCGTTTGAGCAGATGAGTCAAACACTTTAAATTTCTCACGAGTCTTTTCAATCACTTCATCGTCTACATACTTAATCAAATTATTTGCTGCTTTCCAGGCTTCTTCTTCCGTTTCCCTTACAATCACGTGAAAACGTATCCCGAATTTTACTTTCCTGCCTTTTTCCTCTGCAAGCTTTCTTACACGTTGAATTCGTTCTTTTACAATTTCAACGGGTTCTCCCCAAGTTAAATAATAATCGACATGCTCTGATGCCACCTCATAGGCAGACTCTGAAGTGCCGCCAAGATAAAGGGGAGGGTGCGGTTTTTGAACAGGTTCGTGTCCTAATTTTCCATCCCTGATATCCAGGTAATCCCCTTTAAATTGTACAGATTCTTCAAGATAAAGCTTTCTCCAGACTGTTAAAAATTCATTCGTTAATTTATATCTGTCACTATGAGATAAATGCAGACCCTCGCCAGCAAGTTCTACAGGATTTCCACCCTGAACAATATTTAAAAGAACTCGTCCACCTGAAATGCGATCAAACGTTGCGGCCATCCTTGCAGAGATAGCAGGGGACGTTAGCCCTGGACGAATCGCAACTAAGAATTTCATACGCTCGGTAAGGGGAATCAAACTTGATGCAACCACCCATGAATCTTCACATTCTCTACCAGTAGGCAGCAGTGCACCATCAAATCCTAACCGGTCCACCGCTTGCGCAACCTGCTGAAGGTAATCAATCGTAACTTCACGTTTCCCGACAGTTGTGCCTAAATATCTGCTATCACCGGCTGTAGGTAAAAACCAAAAAATATTCATTAAAATCCTCCTAAATAATATATTATTCCGATTAGAATAATAGGTTTTAAAAGCTAAAAATTAACTCGCACTTTGCTTCGTCCTTGAAGAAGCTGTATGAGTTATATATATAAAGAACTGAAAATAATTATGATTGGTTTGCCAATTGATGGGGCAAGTCCAACATAAAAAATTTCTTGCTATGTATGATTGTACTAAACTTAAATGATAATTCAGAATATGTCAACAATAGAAAACTAATTATATAAAGATAATTCTTCAGGTTGAAAACTCATCCAGCAACTTCAGCTTCTAAGATTTATGAAGTCTAAACTAGTGGTTAATTTCAACCAAAAGATTAGTTATTTTCAAATGATCTAAATGGCTGTTTAAATTTAACGGCAAACTAAGAGTGTGGGATTTAAAATAAATTAAAGAAATGTAACTTCAAATGTATTGGAACGTATAGTAAGGTGACAAGGGGAGTTTAAAAATGAGTATTAAATCGTTTTTATTTTTTAGTTTACATAATATATATTATAGGAAGTTAATTAAATTTCATTATTTCTGTCTCATAACCTTAGAATACTTATAATATTGAGATGAAAGATTTAAAATTATAGTAATCCATACTCATTTCTACATTAGACTCTATTTTAATAAAAATTAAACTTTTGTGTGTTTCGCTTTTAAGGTATTAAATTTCATGGCAATTTAAAGCGAATAAATTCTTTGCAAGCCACTTTGCTTATGTAAATACCTTGCAGACTCAAGCAAACTTTTCTTTCGCCTACAAGATAAATTTTTTGGTTATCCTTTATTTGTTTACTCTGAAGTGTCCAGTGATGCCTGCTGTGCCGGCGTAATTTCCATATGTGGATAATTAATGCGTTCTTCAAATTCCACCCAGTCAAGATTTGCCATTAGCAGCAAATACCTTTTTCCGCTTTCCGGATCACTAATAATGATATGGTCCCGCCCAGCTGTTTCTACACGCCCGCGGTAAATCATCGCGTTCCATTTGCTGTTTCCCTGATACGTATAATAAAACGTGCCGATCTTACCTTTATTAAAACGCAGAATATTCTCGATAAATGATTCTTCTATTACTCCTGTTGGAAATTGCTGACCTGTACCTATAGGCATTACGGGTACCGAATAAGATGGTCCTGAGGGCGTATTTAATGGAAATCCTCCTGTATTTTGCATGCCTTGAGTTCCCATCATCGATCCCTGAGGATAATTATAATTCCCATAATTCATATCTAAATCAGCTCCCTTTTCATTTTATCGGTAAAATTCTGGACAATAGCCTGGCACGCCAACATAGAAACAATGATTCCTGTAAGCAAATTCAAACTGTGTCATGGGTGATCGCGGCATGGTTTCGGTGCATGGCGCCCGGAATTTACTGCCGGGACTTGGATTAAAAAACCATAAACTTTCCCTTGCACGGGGATCTCTGTACCCTTGAAGCAAGTCTCTTGCCCGTTGCAGGTCACTTTCGTCGGGACGCTGCGTATACAAGGTTCCGTTCAGGACTGGTTCAAAATGAGGAATCCCAGTGCCTGGTATCGTTTGATAAATCGCGTGTCTGATATTCCGCAGATTTTTAAAGTCTGGTGCACAGTCTGCTTCAACACGATTGGCTACTACTGTTCCAACCATATTCATTCCCTGTGGACCTTCTCCTATGGCTTCTGACAGCATCAGTCTGGCTAAATAATCCACATCTCTATCTGTGTGTTTGATAGGTCTTCCCAATTAAATCACCCTCTTTAAACCTTTACAGTTAAGATATTGACCCATAGCCTAAATGGGAACTTGTCCAGCAGCCCAACCTTTAAAAAGAAAAAGCGAGCATAAGACAAAAGTGTCTCATGCTCGCTTACCGGTTCATTCGCTTTAAGCGGACTCGTGCTTCCATATCCTGCAGGGAGTCTCAACCTTCAATTCCTCTCAGCTCATAATTTAAAGTGAATACTGAATCAATTTCTAATCTTTAACATCATATCCCATCCTCGGGAGTGGGTTGTTATTTTTGCTGTTCCTTATCGTACAGCTTTGCGATCTGATAACGCCTGACAGATATAAATGCATTGATTAAACAAATAATTCCCAGCAATGCAGCCATGGCGTATTCCTCTCTAACCACGTTTTGAATTGCCCAAAATCCGGTTAATAGAGCAAAAATAACATTTACTGCAATCATCGCCGGTTGAAAACGCATATCCTGCCTCCTGTTATTTAAGATGTAAGTTTTTAAAGCCTTTTTGATTAATTTCGTCCAGATATTTTTCTTCAAGCGTGAACAGTAATTCAATCGCTTCGTCTTGATTCAGCTCATTTTTTGCTATTTTTTCTTCCAGTTCATTTCTGGCTAGTACAGCAGCAAGCTGATCCGGAAGGATTTCCTGTTCATAGGTTCTCATTCCCTGATCGAATTCCTGTTCCATTGCGGGGGTCGGGAAATATTGCTGAAGGCTTTCATCGTATTCCACGTACTCTCCCATTCCCGCTTCTTTTGCAAATGAAAGCATGTATTGTTCTGTCTTCATAAACTCCTCATCCTGACCCTCTTCTGTTTCTTTCATGGAATGAAGGACGAGATCACCCAAATAGAGGGCCTGAATCAATTTTTTATACTGCTGACTATTCAATTCAATATTCATGATGGTTTCTCCTTCCTATTTATGTATTCTAGAGTTTATAAATTTACATGCAAAAAAAGCAAGCTGCTGCCCGCCTTTTCTGTCTGCTATTCTGTAAGAGACGTGCTTCCATCCTGCTGTATGATCTTCTTTTCCTTGTAAAGCCGGCCCAGTGCTCTTTTAAACGCGCCTTTACTCATTCCAAATGTTTCATATATAAGTTCAGGCTCGCTTTTGTCGCCAAATGACATAGTCCCGCCATGTTCTTGAAGATATTCGTAGACAATCTCAGCATCATCAAGCATCTTGTCCTGTTTTCTTGGGATAAGAGAGCCATTGAGTGTACCGTCTTCTTTGACGCCAATAATACGCACTGACACGTCTTCTCCTAAACGCGGCTCTTCATATCGTTCACTCTCATGAACAAAGCAAAGATATCCTTCCTCTGTAAGAAGGAATGTACCGACGCGCAGTAACCGGTAAGGGCGTGCTTTTAACTCCTTATTATGAAGTTCAGGGTCAGCCCGGTTGGAAAGAACCTGGACAACTTCTTCTGTTGCAAGGCGCGCAAACATATTTCCGGCACGATCTGTGCGAAGCGTAACATATAAATAATCTCCCGCTTTTGGCCAGACATGTTTCGCTGCAGGAAGATCCATGGCTACGGCCGTCACTTCACGGGAAATGCCAATATCAAGTGCAGCGCCGTCCCTGTCATTCACTTTTATCACTTTTGCCCATCCATAGGACCCTTTACGAATTTCAGGAATGTTCATCGAAGCAACAACCCGTCCTCTTCGGTCTGCATACAAAAAGAAATCGTACGCCTCCCCAATAGTCAGCTCTCCTGTGACTTCTGACTCATTTAACGGATACTCATCTTCCCCTCTAATCAAATAAAACCCAAAAGGTGCTTCACGATCTACAGTTAAACGCTGGACAGTGCCAGCTAGTGATTCTTCTTGATCATACATAAACTAGTTCCTCCTGTTACGATTCATTGTTGTTTAATCTACCATGAACACTGCTAAATGTACATCTCCTGATAAAAGTCTGATATTAACTTCTTCTTTTCTGCTTGATGATTTTTATGGAAAAGGTAACAATTTTGGTCTCATCCGGTTGAACGGTTACGCGCAATTGAAGTTCATTTGCTGTTTTCGCAAGGATGTCGGCGGAAGCATCAATTAATTCCCACATCCTGCCGTAGATTGCATGTGAAATAATCACTTCAGCCGGTGTATCTTTTCTGCTTGTGATTCTATATACATGATCTTCGACTGTATCTTCCCCGCTGAGATAGCTTCTTATAACTTCATGTTCACTGTCAATATCAACAGCTCTGCCTAAAACAGATTGGACCTCTTTGCCTTTTGGTGTAAAAGACATCCTATCTTCTCCTGCAAAGTACTCCCGCCCGCCAGATCCATAATAAAATGTTATTTTCCCTTTTGACAGAGGAGTATCACTCATATGTGTCCATTCAACTACTGTGGATGGATGATCATCAGAAGAGGTAACGGCATAAAATAACCGATAAGCCGCATCTGCTTGCACAAAAGGAATCATCGTGGACTGACGATCAGGAAGAGACACTAAAAAAGGGATCGTATAAAGGTGCAGATCGCCCTCTCCCTCTTCAGTAACCTGACTGTACTCAGAGCTTTCCTTTAGCATCATGACTGAAGGTTCAGTCGAGTTGTCTGAAACAATGCGGTTTGTTTCGCCCGCCATTGCCTGCAGTGAAACCTCTGTAAAGCTTTGTCCGGTCCGATTAATAAATTGAAGCGTACCTTTTATATGCAGGATTCCATTTTCCAACACCCCGATATAAACAGCAGACCATGATAAATGATCGAGTAAGTAGCCAAGCGCCACCTCTGTGGAATGAGATGAAGGCTCCACCCGAAGTGTCACCACCGGATCTTCCCGAACTTCTTCCGGCACACGTTCTACAGAGAGCTGTCCTGAAGGATTCACCAGGACTTCTTTTGTGACAGGATCTTCTATTATAAAGTCAGGTGAAGATGCAATTAGTTTGAAGCTTTTTTGCTTTTCATCTGTTTGCTTAAACAGGATTTGACCTCCTTCTAATGCGCGTAATATTGTTTCTTTTGTAATCCCTTCTGACTGTCGAAATCTCCATTCCTTCACGTGGATACCTGTTATTCTTAGACTTGATTCGTCCATCGTCAACGGCAGATTCGAAAGCATGATCCATTCCGGGGTACCGGCAGACAGCTCTCTTTTTTCCTGAATAAGGGCGAAATTGTTTTCATATACAATCAGATTCATGGATTTGCGCTGGCTTTCGTTCCAATAGTTGATGGTAATCATCTCCTTTAGGCGGATAAAGACTTCAATATTTTCTATTGTCTCACTTTTTGGTACAATGTTGAAGATTGATTTTAAGCAGGATCATACTTACATAGAAAAGAGGGAATGAACGGATGGAGTTTCCACATGCAAAAAGAATGGACGGATTTAAAACACTTATCTTCAGTGAATTATCCGCCTATAAACATCTAAAGATCAGTGAAGGAGCACAAATGATTGACCTCAGCATCGGAAGCCCTGACCTGGCTCCTCCCGATTTCATTCGTGAAACGATATCGGATATGTCAAGAGCAGTAGATCAATACGGGTATACCTTAACCGGTATTAATGAATTCGATCAGGCGGTCGCAGCCTACTACAGCAGACAGCACAGCGTAACGCTTGATCCTCAAACGGAAGTCATGCTGTCAATGGGATCACAAGATGCATTGGTTCATATTCCAATGGTTTTTTGCAACCCGGATGATTATGTACTGGTTCCGGATCCTGGATACACTGCCTATGAAACAGGGATTTCAATGGCAGAAGCAAAACCGTACTATATGCCGCTGAAAAAGGAAAATCATTTTCTTCCTGATTTAGAGGCTATTCCAGCCCACATCGCAAATCAGACGTCATTAATGATTTTAAACTTTCCGGGAAATCCAGTTCCTGTTCAGGCAACGTCTGCTTTTTATGAAAAAGCAGTCCAATTTGCTAAAAAACATCAAATTTTAATTGTTCATGATTTTGCGTATGGGGAGCTTTATTACGATGGGAAAAAACCTATGAGTTTTCTTTCAACTCCAGGGGCTTTAGAGGTTGGGGTGGAAACAAATTCACTTTCTAAAAGCTTTAATATGGCCGGGTGCCGCGTAGGCTATGTTGCAGGAAACCCGTCTGTCATTCAGTCAATCTGTCAAATGAAGTCTAATCTCGACTACGGGGTTTTCAAGCCTATACAGCTTGCTGCAGCCAGAGCGCTGACTGAAGGTGACTGGTACGCTGAAGAAGCCCGGGCCATTTATCAGCATCGAAGAGACATGTTCCTCGCCACCACCCGCTCATTCGGCTGGGAGATTCCTGCTCCTGAAGGCGGCATGTTTGTCTGGGCTCCGGTCCCGCAAAACATGACTTCTATGGAGTTTTGCCAAACGCTTATGGACGAAGCACATGTCGTTGTAACCCCAGGGCACGCTTTTGGTCCAACAGGAGAAGGGTATGTGAGAATTGCTTTAGTACAGGACACAGATTTGCTCATTGAAGCAGCTGAAAGAGTCGGCGAGCTGGCTCTTTTCCCCTCCCACTCCTTGCTTTAATATCTTAACAAAGAGGCAAACGACCAGGTCGTTTGCCTCTTTGTTAATAGACCGTTTTTAAGATATTTTCGATAATCCGTTTCTGTTCTTCAAACAACGGTAAAAACTGCTTTTTCATCAGTCCGAATTCATCTTTGCCCTTATCCGTCAACCGGTACCAATACACTTTCTGCCGTTTTTTCTCATGAGATTTATAGTCATCCGTGCGGTGAAGCAGTCCTTCATCTGTCATATCATGCAAAGCATCAAGAAGCGTACTTGGCGCAGGCTCCCAATTCCCGCCTATTTTACGGAATTCTGCTTTAAAGTGCTCGCTGATCATGCCTGAATGCTGGATGGACAAAAGATGAAGTATGTAAAATTTCGTAAACTGGGAAGCACTCATATTTAATGCAAACTTTTTCGGATTATTTTTACTCACTCTATTTCCTCCATCCCTCCAAAAGATTCTTTGTTTCCTTTATTTTACCACGTTTTCCTCCCTTAGGATAATAAAACGACCATATGTTCGCAAGTGATAAAATAGGCATTTTCGTAAAGCAGTATTCAATCGTCTAACTATTCTGTATACTATTTAGTAACCCTAAATAAAGGAAAGGATGGTTGATGTGACGACTTTAAAGTCAGTACCAGGACGTTTGACCAGAAAAGAGGTTCCTGA
This sequence comes from Jeotgalibacillus sp. ET6, assembly GCF_029667115.1. Taxonomy (GTDB): domain Bacteria; phylum Bacillota; class Bacilli; order Bacillales; family Jeotgalibacillaceae; genus Jeotgalibacillus. The sequence goes on from NZ_JARUIU010000001.1 coordinate 370,772, forward strand.
TGCACTTAGCTGGAACCTATCGGATTTGTTTACTTCAAAAGAGCAGTGGGAAGAAAGCCTGGAGGCGCTTAGACTGCAGACTGAAAAGCTTAGTGACTTCAAAGGCACGTTACATAAAGGAAAAACTCAAATTGAACAATGTCTTGAACAGTATGAAACCCTAATTATTCAGCTCGTGCGCGTTTCCACATGGGCGAATCTACTGTATGCTGCTGATGGAACGAGCGAAGAGAACCAGATCAATGCCTCAAGGATAGGAACTGAGATGGCAGAAATCAATAAAAAAACCTCTTTTATCTCAACTGAACTATCCCAGCTGCCTGAACATGATTTGAGGCAGCTTATTTCAGATGAAGGTTCAATAAGCCGTTTTAAAACCATGATTGAGGATATTCTTTCGTGGAAGCCGTACCTTCTCTCTCCTCAAACGGAAGAAGCTCTTGCGGCGTTAGGTCAGGTCCTTGGCAGTCCTTATACGATCTACCAGCGAAGTAAGACATCAGATATGACGTTTGAAAATATTTTACTTGATAGCGGAGAAGCACTTCCTCTCTCTTTTGCTCTTTATGAAGACCGCTATGAATTTTCTAAACATCCTGAAATTAGAAGAAAAGCGTACGCATCCTTTTCAAAAACCCTTAAGCGCTACCAGCATACGTTTGCTTCCACATTTGCAGCGGAAGTAACTAAGCAATCGACCCTGGCTAAACTTAGAGGCTTTGAATCCGTGACAGACATGCTGCTGCATTCCCAGCAAGTATCTAAAGAAATGTACTTAAATCAGCTGACCATTATTCAAGCTGAGCTTGCTCCGCATATGAGAAAGCTGGCAAAACTTCGTAAGCGGGTGCTTGGTTTAGACAAAATGACGTTTGCAGATTTAAAAGCGCCGCTGGATCCGGACTTTGAGCCTCCTACATCCTATGAAAATGCAGGAAAGATTATTATGGAATCTCTGGAGGTCATGGGACCTGAATATTTAAAGATCATGAATAAAGGACTTACGGAACAATGGATTGACCTTGCAGATAATATTGGTAAATCAACTGGTGCTTTTTGCTCGAGCCCGTATAATGTCCACCCCTACATACTGATGACCTGGACAGATACCATGCGGGGTGCTTTTGTTTTAACACATGAGCTGGGTCACGCAGGTCACTTTTATCTGGCAGGTCACAATCAAAGCTACATGAATACCCGTCCCTCCAGATACTTTATCGAGGCTCCGTCTACGATGAATGAATTGCTTCTAGGAAAGCATTTACTTAGAACAACTGAGGATCCGCGTATGAAACGGTGGGTGATACTTCAATTTTTAGGCACCTACTACCATAATTTTGTCACCCACCTCCTGGAGGGAGAATTGCAGCGGCGGGTTTACGCACTGGCTGATGAAGGAAAACCGATAAACGCATCCGTTCTTTCGAGAGAAAAAAAGGACCTTTTATCTTCTTTCTGGGGAGATGCGGTAGAGATAGACGATGATGCTGCTTTAACGTGGATGAGACAGCCCCATTATTATATGGAGCTTTATCCATACACCTATAGTGCCGGACTGACTGCTTCAACAGCTGTTTCAAAGCTCATTGAAGAAGAAGGAGAGTCCGCGGTGAAACGCTGGATAGAAGTCCTGAAAGCAGGTGGAACAAAAACTCCGGTTGACCTTTTAAAGTATGCAGGCGTAGATATGACTTCAGATAAGCCTCTCAAAGAAGCGATTCAATATGTGGGAGAACTCGTGGACGAACTCGAAGAAAGCTATAAGGATTAATAAAGTGTTTTGGTATGACCGTTAACCACGCTTTTATTGCTGTTAGAGCAGCCATTAAGCGATCTCATACCTCATACACTAATGATAAAAAAACAGCAAAAAAACAGGGGTCTGTAAAATGACCCCTGCTTGTTATTTCGTTAATTCTTCATACCACTGCTTTGCTTTTGCCGCTTCTTCCTGTGTTAACTGATGTCCGTTATGATGCCAGAATACTTCTGTCTGCGCCCCTGCATTTTCGAGTAATTGCTTGAGATCGTTGGTTTCTTCGGGTGGACATATCGGATCATTATCACCTGCTGTAATCAAAACATTTAATCCATTTAGATCTGGAAGCTTTTTATCCCGAATCGGTACCATTGGGTGATGCAAAATGGCTGCTTTAACAATATCTTGATAATGAAAAATCAGGCTTCCAGCAATATTTGCACCGTTTGAATACCCGATCGCAATGACATTTTCCCTGTCAAATTCATGTTCTTTTGCAGCATCATCTAAAAATTGTTTTAATTCTTCTGTTCGTATTGCCAGATCCTCTAAATCAAACACACCTTCTGCCAGGCGCTTGAAAAATCTTGGCATGCCATTTTCGGATACATTCCCCCGGACACTTAAAATGCCTGCTTCAGGATCAATGAAATCAGCAAGTCCAAGCAAGTCCTGCTCTGTTCCTCCTGTACCATGCAGCATTAGAAGCGTTGGTTTAGATGGTGCTCCTTTTTTGTATATATGCTTCATACCTCTCCATTCCCTTCTTTTAAGTATTTTTACATCTTCCCTATACAAGTATAAGAATAAATATTTATTGTTTCAAATTTAAAATACTTTATTTCAAGATATCACGTTTCTCTTTAAAATTCATGTAAATGTTAAGCAAAAATCAAGTATTAATGATATAATTCAACGATACGTATGTGTTATGGAGGGAATTGAAATGATTCAAGTAACAGATGTCAGCTTGCGGTTTGGCGACCGGAAGCTGTTTGAAGATGTAAATATTAAGTTTAATCCGGGTAATTGCTACGGCTTGATCGGAGCAAATGGTGCAGGAAAATCTACTTTTCTGAAGATCTTATCAGGAGAAATTGAAGCGCAAACCGGTAATGTATCAATGGGCGCCAATGAACGGCTTGCGGTTCTTAAGCAGAATCACTTTGAGTATGAGGAGCATGAAGTGCTCAATGTTGTTTTGATGGGCCATGCACGGCTGTTTGAAGTAATGCAGGAAAAAAATGCGATTTACATGAAAGAGGATTTCTCTGATGAAGACGGCATAAAGGCTGCAGAGCTTGAAGGCGAATTTGCAGAGATGAACGGCTGGGAAGCAGAATCCGAAGCTGCGATCCTTTTACAGGGCCTTGGAATCCGTGAAGACATGTTTACCAAAAAAATGTCTGAATTGACAGGCTCAGAAAAGGTAAAAGTTTTGCTTGCTCAAGCTCTTTTTGGAAAGCCGGATGTCCTTCTTTTAGATGAGCCGACAAACGGACTTGATATTCAAGCGATTCAATGGCTCGAAGACTTCCTTATTAATTTTGAAAATACCGTTATTGTCGTATCCCACGACAGACACTTTTTAAATACCGTTTGTACGCATATAGCGGATCTTGATTTCAGTAAAATTCAGGTTTATGTCGGAAACTATGATTTCTGGTATGAGTCAAGTCAGCTTGCTCAAAAGATGATGCATGACCAAAACAAGAAAAAAGAAGAAAAAATTAAAGAACTTCAGGCTTTCGTTGCTCGATTTAGCGCCAATGCCTCAAAATCCAAACAGGCGACTTCCCGTAAAAAATCGCTTGAAAAAATTTCACTGGATGATATTAAACCATCATCCCGTAAATATCCATTTGTTAATTTTGAGACTGAGCGTGAAATAGGCAATGATGTCCTGCAAGTTAAAGATTTATCCAAAACAATTGATGGTGTAAAAGTATTAGATAACATCTCTTTTACTATGAACAAAGAAGACAAAATCGCTTTAGTCGGAACAGATGAAATTGCGAAGACTACGCTCATGAAAATTTTAATGGGCGAAATGGAGCCGGACAGTGGAAGCTTTAAATGGGGTGTTACGACCTCTCAAGCCTATTTCCCTCATGACAACGGCGAATACTTTGCAGGGAATGAATCTGATCTTGTTGATTGGCTTCGTCAGTATTCACCTAATGATCAAAGTGAAACGTTCCTGCGTGGATTCCTTGGCAGAATGCTTTTCTCCGGTGAAGAAGTACGAAAAAAACCAAGTGTTCTTTCCGGTGGAGAAAAAGTTCGCTGCATGTTGTCACGCATGATGTTAAAGCAGGCAAATGTACTGTTGTTGGATGAACCGACCAATCACCTTGATTTAGAGTCCATTACCGCTTTAAATAACGGATTGATTAATTATAAAGGTGCGATGATTTTTGCTTCTCATGACCACCAGTTTGTTCAAACGATTGCAAATCGCATCATTGATATAAAAGACGGCAAGATTACTGACAAGCAATTGTCTTATGATGAGTTTCTTGAGTGGAATAAAACAAGTGTATCTTAATTACAAAGACGAAAGCCCCTGCTTGGAAGCAGGGGCTTTTTGCATCGTGTTATTTGGTGAACTTGCTGATGATTTTTGGAACGACTCCCTTTCCCATCACTTTTTGTGACAATCCGGCAATTTTATTTACTACATTGAGCCCGTCCTCATCTCCAGCCCAGTGCTCCCGGATAATGTCAGGAGAAAGATGATTTACAATCGTCTGCAGCACGAACGAAGCCACGATAATGTCATCAATGTAGCCTCCAGGTCCGATTACACCTTCAGGAATGACATCGATGGGCAAAATGAAATAGCCGATCGCCCCAAGCGTCAGGGCTTTATCTTTTTTTGCCACTCGCGGATCTTTCACCACCTGTATTAGTAGATAAAATATATCAGGAGCAAAAAGCAGATATTTGGCATACTTATGATTTTTACCTGTTTTCTGTTCGAGCCACCTGTTTATCTTTTCTCTAAGTGAATAATAAAAGTTTTCATGTTTTTCTGTTTGTATTTCATTTGTCATTTCCTCATCCCCTTTGCACTTAGATCACCTTTATATGTATACACATACCCTATCGCCTGCGCATTAAATCTGAATTGTTCGAACTTAAAGATTGGGACTGGACAATTTTTTGTCAATCTCGTGAATTTGATCCAGATTCCCCTCTCTTTCTGATAAACTGATAGCAGCGATTGTAAGGCATCAGGAGGAATTGATATGTTAAAAACACCGATTGGAAGACTGCGGTTCATGGGATACTTTGAAGGAGTTTCTTTATTAATTTTAGTTGGACTCGCAATGCCGCTTAAATACTGGTTTGGCTTTCCTGAAGCGGTCACGCTGGTGGGATCTATTCATGGCTTTTTGTTCGTAATTTATTGTTTAGTCATTGCCTATGTAACGCTGAAAACAAGATGGAAATGGTACTGGCCCATCCTTTCTTTTATCGTTGCTTTTATTCCATTTGGCAATTTCGCATTAGACCCGAAGCTGAAAAATTATGAGCTGTCTCAGACCGGATAAAAAAATTCATCGTCAGCCGACGATGAATTTTTAAATTGCTCGTAAAAGCAAAAAGTCAATCTTACCACCAGAATGGTCTCTTCTTTTCTTCGTTCTCATCTGCCTCTTTTTCTTCTGCTTTATTTTCTTCTCTATCTTTATGAAATTTCCAAAAAGAGTCGAATGGATGCACTCTTTCTTCTTTAACTTCTTCTTTGACTTCTTCAGCTTTCTTTTTTGGTTGATTGGACATGCTCTTCACCCCTTTTGACGTATTGTATTCAATTTGGGATCAAGGTGCTTGGGCACAAGCCTTGCCTGCACTTCTATCAACTTAGGCGTCCGGTTAGACGGCATGAAAAAAGCCACCCGGTTGCCCGGATGGCTTTTTTATATAAACAATTACAGTTTTACAACGTTAGCTGCTTGTGGTCCACGGTTACCTTCAACCACTTCAAACTCAACCTGTTGGCCTTCGTCAAGTGATTTGAAGCCTTCTCCTGTGATTGCAGAGAAGTGTACGAATACGTCGTTTTCTCCTTCAACTTCGATGAAGCCGAAACCTTTTTCTGCGTTAAACCATTTTACTGTACCAGTTTTCATAATGAAAAACCTCCAAAATATTAATTGACAATATGCAAACTTACCCATAAGAAAATTCACATATTACGAAAAGTACCGTGCGTTCCGATCACTTTTTGTAATATGTGAATCTGTAACTTGCAGGTATTTTTGCTATTGACTTGTTATCCTTATTATACATCGTTCATTTTAAATGTCAAATGTATTGTGAGGAATTTTTCCATATTATCTGACTACTATTTTTCTTTAAGCAATTGATACTTTGCTGCCAAATGCGGAGGCGCCATTTTAACCATAAGCTGAAAGAGGTAAGCAGCGACCGCCGTATCGTCCAGGATACCTAAAACAATCAGGTAATCAGGAACAAAATCAATAGGAATAACTGCGTACACTAAGAAAATAAAGACCGGCAGTATTTTTTTCAAAACAGGTACATCCCTTGATGTAAAGTATTCTTTAGCAAATGGAAGTGACTTCCTTAAAGTAAATATAAAGCGTAATCTCGACCAAAATTTAATCAATTATCTCACTCCTCTCTTCTTAATACGACAGATTGAATTAATAGTTTCAGAATGTAATAAGAAAAAAATAGCAAAAATAGAGTGAGTCATGTATGATAATATCAATCATATGCATACATACGGAGGGATATTTTTGTCGGAGTTAGCAAAGTCAAAGTGGTTTCGATTAGGCTTCGGCCTCATTACCATTCTTATTATCATCTATTTAATGGATTTAGTCAGCTTTATATTTACTCCAATTACGATCATTGTAACAACTCTTTTTGCTCCTATTGCTATTGCCGGCGTCCTTTACTACCTGCTGCGTCCGATTGTAGCACTGGTTTCAAAGTACCTGCCACGGGCGCTGTCGATCCTGCTAATTTATTTAATCGGAATCGGAATTATTACCGGGCTTGTGTTCATAGCTGGACCTCCATTATCAGAGCAGTTTAATTCATTGGTAGATAATATACCATCCATTTTTGAAGAACTTACTTCCATGCTTGTTAATCTTCAGCAATCCGAATGGTTTAAAAGCCTTCAGGAAAGCCAGGATATTTCATATCAGGAAATCGCCAGTAGCGCGGCTGATTATTTGCAGGGTGCCGTTGATTCGATTGGATCAAATATTGTATCTCTGCTAGGGATTTTAACCAGCATAGCGATTGTAATTGTTACGATCCCTTTTGTATTATTTTATATGCTGAAGGACGGACAAAAGCTGCCCGATCAATTTTTGCGCTTTACACCCGAGGAGTTTCGTCCTGAAGGCAGAAAAGTACTTGAAGATATGGATATTGCTTTGAGTTCTTATATTCAGGGACAAATTATTGTCAGTATGTTTATTGGGGTTTTATTGTACATTGCCTATTTAATTTTAGGGCTTGAATACTCACTTGTCCTTGCAATCGTAGCCATGCTGACAAATGTTATTCCTTTTATCGGTCCATTCATTGGCACAATACCAGCAGTGATTGTCGGGTTCCTTGATTCTCCATTAAAAGCCCTGCTGGTTGTTGTGGCGATTATCGTTGTTCAGCAAATTGAAAGTAATTTAATTTCTCCTCAGGTAATGGGTAGAAAGCTCGCCATTCACCCATTGACCATTATCTTTATCCTTTTGGTTGCCGGAAGCTTTGGCGGACTGCTCGGACTGATCATGGCAGTTCCAACCTATGCTGTAGGGAAAACGATTATCGTAAACGCGTACCGGTTTATCACGATTCGCAAGAGGTATAATGAAAATAAGATGAACAAAAATCACATGGTATAACAAAAGAGCCGAAGCGGATTAGCCGCTTCAGCTCTTTTACTTTTCAGGGATCAGCTGTTCAAAAAACACCTTGTCAGCTGAAGTCATACTATTGGAAATGTATGGTTCATTGTCATAGAAGATTAAAAATCCATGATAAAGCTGTAAATCATCGTCGCAGGAATCACAAAATAAAAGCTCTTTTTCATCCCAAAAAGCAATCTGGGTTCCCCTTTTTACTTTTACATAAGGATATAAATCAACCATTTCTACGATCTTCTGTTTAAAAAAATGAAATGCATCCTCTTTATCTGAAAATGTCCATTGCTGCAAAATATCTTCTTCCCAGCCCTCTAAAAACCACCAGGGTTCTGCGTCACTTTTCGTTTGTATGATATTCCACACGCCGATCACCTCTTAATCAATGCTACTATTAGTGTATAAGAGATCCCGTTAAAAATAAAAGAATTTGCTTTAATTTCTTATGTTCCAGGCGTTGTTTAACCTGTTGAATTTAGCAAGTTGGATAAGCCGACCGTAAACAAGAAGTTTACGATCACTGGATCAAACTTCTTTTTTGCCGGTGGATTCTTCAGTAATTGGTTCTATTAACCGGATGATCAACGGATATCTGGCGGATTTGGGGTCGAGGCGGTATAAAATCCTCTTTCCAGCTCTCTGTTCTGCAATCAGTTCAGCATCTTTCAATTTTTTAATGTGCTGACTGACAAGCGGCTGGCTGATCATAAATAAATCTACAAATTGGGAAACCGTCCATTCTTCCTCAGATAATTTTTTTGCCATGAGTAACCTTGTTTTGTCTCCAAATAGTCGATAAATTTCTGCTAGTGCTTCCGGCGAGTGGTTTTTCACTGTCATATATATGCCTCTCTTCCTATAAAACTGACCTTTAATTATTATAATTTGGTTATTCGTACCTATTATATACTTATGTAGTACAAAAAAGCTATAATAAATGGCAATTTTTCCGTTTTATCTAGTCTTTTATGTCTATAAAGGATATTTTAATGTGCCTTACTTGCTATCATTTCAGCAATCAGAGACAATATATAAAAGAAGTTATGACTCGATTTATCTTTTTTGAAACTAAATGGTTTGTCCGCTCGTATATAAACTATAAGCCAACATAAGGAGTAGATAAATATGAGAGAGTTTTTATATTTCTTGGCTAGAGCCGGAATTGCCCTTCCCCTGTTTTTACTGACATGGATTACCGCTTATTACATTTTTAATATACAATTTTTTTATTCCATTTTGATTGCGATAGCAGGAGGTGTTATTCCGTTTTATCTTATTAAATGGTTTCAGCACCGGTCCATTTTACGCTCATACAACCTAAGTGCGCAGGAATATCAGTATATTCAGCAGAATTTAAAAGACGCTCAAAAGAAACTATCCCGTTTACAGGGCAGAATGTTTCAAATACGTTCCTTATCGGCAATGAGACAGTTTAATGACTTAACAAAATTGTCCCGTAAAATATTCGCCGTTGTGAAAAAGGATCCGAAGCGTTTTTATTTAGCTGAAAGGTTTTTCTTCTATCATCTGGACTCAGCGGTTGAGCTCACAGACAAATATACAACACTTGCTGTCCAGCCTATAAAAAATAAAGAAGTGTTGACATCTCTTGAAGATACAAGAAAAACATTGCTGGACCTGAATTCCTCATTGGAAGAAGATCTAATGAATGTATTAACAAATGATATAGACACATTACGGGTAGAGCTTGATCTTGCTCAGATTAGCCTTAAGCGCGGTCAGCAATCCAGAGAGGGGATTGAATAATGGAACAAAATCGTCAATCAGTAAAAGTAGAAGAAAGAAATCAGGGATTGGAGGATCTTCTGGCAAATCCATTTGGAGAAAATGAGCTGACGGAGCTGTCTTCTGATAAAGAAGCAGACGCTCCTAATAAAAAACTTATGGATATCATACCGGAGCGTGATCAGGAGCAGGCAAGGCAAATAGCACAGCAAATTGATCCAACTGATCACCAGTCGATTCTGCAATACGGAACCGCCGCTCAATCCAAACTGTCAAATTTTTCACATTCTATGCTTGACCATGTACAGCGAAAAGATGTTGGACCGATTGGAGATATTTTAAAAGAGCTTATGGATCGATTAGAGCAAATAGATCCGGACGAGCTGTCAGATCAAAAAAAAGGAATGATTTCAAAACTCTTTAATCGTGTCAGCCGGTCTGTAAATGAAGTACTTTCCAAATACCAAAAACTTGGTGCACAGGTCGATCGTATTAGTGTGAAGCTTGACCATTCCAAAAAATCACTAATCGACGACATACAGATGCTTGAGCAGCTGTACCAGCAGAATAAGGATTATTTCCATGCCTTGAACATCTACATTGCTGCAGCTGAGATTAAACGGGATGAACTTGAGCAAAAAACGATTCCGGAATTACGCAAAAAAGCCGAACAAAGTGATGATCAGATGGCATATCAGGAAGTCAATGACATGATGCAATTTATGGACCGCCTTGAGAAAAGACTTCATGATTTGCAACTGAGCCGTCAAATTACGATTCAAAGTGCGCCTCAGATCAGAATGATCCAAAATATAAACCAGGCATTAGCCGAGAAAATACAAGCATCCATTTTAACCGCAATACCATTATGGAAAAACCAAATTGCCATTGCCCTCACCCTCTTCCGTCAACAACGGGCGGTTGAAGCGCAAAAGCAAGTGACAAAAACGACAAATGATTTGCTGTTAAAGAATTCAGAGATGCTAAAAACGAACAGCATTGAGACAGCTAAAGAAAATGAGCGGGGAATCGTGGACATTGAAACATTGAAAACCACTCAAGCCAACCTGGTATCCACACTTGAAGAAACCTTGCGTATTCAGCAGGAAGGCCGTGAAAAACGACGGCTTGCTGAAACCGAGATTCAAGCAATGGAATCTGATCTAAAACAGCAGCTGCTGCAAATGCGCGGTACGAAAAACGGATAACAAACATTAAAAAAGCACCTCTCCTTTTAAAGGCGGGGTGCTTTCTCTTTCATTAAAAGAATTTATTATAAAAGCCGTCTCTTTAACGATTTCCAGTAGCTTCGATTCACGTGCAAGTTATAACAATTCAATTCTTCTCTTCTTGCCTGTCAGTATACGGTCATTAATTCGAACATTTAATCAGCTCCTATTGTTTTGTCTTTTTATTGTAGACAAAACAACAGGGCTTTGGAAGGCACCGGGGCAGGATTTCAACTTACACCTTCAGGCTGAATTTGTTTCGGTCCTATATACTCTTGTATAAGAGTCTTTTTAACAGAGGAAATAATATATCAGGTAATTCATCAATGTTTGATATAAACAAACTGTATTTTCCGTACATGTTTTGAATCACCTCTTTTTGTGACTCCTGTATCTCCTCTTTCGATAGAAATACATTTATCACCTCAAGGCCTTGCTTACGAGCATTAAGGACGGCTTCGTGGGTGTCTACAATTCCATTTTGCTCATAATCCATGGCTGCCGGCTCTCCATCTGAAAATACAAGTAAAAAGCGATTTTGTTCATTTCGTTTTACTAATCTTTCCGTCATATGCCGGATCGCAAAACCATCCCGGTTATCTTCTTCAGGTTTAAGCTGCATAATGGATGCACTGGCATTTGTCCAAATGGACTGGTCATACGAGATGACGGTCTTTAAATGGTTTGGCTGACTGAATTCACTTGTTCGATCGGTATCTTCCCAAAAGCCGACAATTTCGTGTGGCACCCGGACCGATTTTAACACTTCGTGAAACAGTACAAGTCCTTTTTTTGTTTCATCCATTTTGTCCTGCATAGAAGCAGAACAATCCAGGAGCAGTGTAAAGGTTGCGTCAATTTTTGGAGACTCTTCATCTTTTTTATAAAATACTTTTGGCTGTTCTTCTATAAAAAAGGGAATAAGCTGTTTGCTTAGCCGGCCAAATGCCAGGCTGCCCCGAGGCTGGTTTCTTTTATGATCCAAAGTTTTTTCTATAATTTTTTGAAGTTTTTTGTGAAGATGGTATACTTCTTTTTTGTAAAGATCGTACAGCTGCTGGTCATTTAATTGGACGGGTGAAGCATTTTCAAATACAGCAAATGCATACCGGTTTTCTTTGCCATATGGATCTCCGCCTCCCTTTTCTTCTGATCTTGCTTCTTCGTTCACTTCGCCTTCAAAATCTTCCCTAGCTGCTTTTTTACTGGTTCCCTGCACCATTCCAAGTGCCTGGTCCCCATCGTCACCTTCTCTGGCCTCATTTCCTTTAATATTCGTTTTGGTTCCCTGATCAAGATCAAATTGAAGAAACGACTCCCCTTTATCAGACGATTCACGGTGCCAGGTTTTAAATTCCTCTTCCATGACTTCCTCTTCCCCTGTTGCGTCTTCTTCCTGCTGGTCATCATTGATCAGGGGATCCCGCCGTTTTAGATGATCATATGTGAGCTGCTCCCATTCCTGCATGATTTTTTCAGGAAGATGGAAATATTCATTCAGCATATCTTTCGGAAGAATCTCCTCGAGAAGGCTGCAAAGCTCATAGCTGATGGCAGCCGATTGCTGGGTGGACTTTGCTTCAAAAGAGCGTTGAATCTGCTGCTGTATAAAGGGCTGGGCAAGAGATATCTCAGGCTGAATGGAGGGCCACTCATCGATTGGAGATTGGGCATGTAAAAGAATATAAAGAAAATTGAGCAGTGCATCCGCAGAGACACCTTTTACGAGATGAACATTTAACTGAGAGCGGAAATATCGGGTGTAGATGGTCCTCCTCATTGCAAAAGAACGTTTAGTGCCCGGTCTTATTTTTTTTACTTCTTCTTCAATTCTTGCGTCTTCAATCATCATAAATAGCTGCTTAGCAAAAGAAACGATGGGGCTTTTTTTTACTCGGAAGAGGTACTCGTTTATCGCTTTTACATCTGAAAAGCGATTGGTTCCAACCGCTCTTAGGTAAATATCAGACGTCAAACCGAGCCATTCCTCTTCTTTCTTTCTATGATCCCAGAAATGGCTCACAATAATTTTCTGATGAGGAATATCCAGATAATTTAACGGTCCATATTCAACTTCCATATCCTGAGATTTAGTTAACGTTTTAGCAAGATCAATTAACTCCATTAACTGGAATGAATTTATGTTTTCATCATTAAATTGAATAAATCGCTGCATATTGATCTCCCTTACTCAAAGATGGTCTCTGCTGCGTTTTTAATGGCTGCCTTCTCTCTCTCGTCCTCCACCTTATCTATTATCCCTCGTTGAATCGCACGCAGCGGGGGAACAAAGACTGACAAATCGCATGTATCCAAAAGCGCACGAATCGAAGCAGCTTCTTCTGCTACTTGTCCATTTTGAACTTGAGCAAGTAAATCCTCAGACAGTTGAACAAACTGAGAAATCATGGAATTGTCTTTTAATCCACTCTGTGTTTGGATCACGTTAAATAGGGTTTCCCCTTGAATATATGGTACATCAATCACGATAAAGCGATTTTTTAACGCTTCATTTAAGGGAACTGTTCCAATATAGCCTTCATTGATTGCAGCAATTACCCCAAAACCCTCTACAGCCTTAATGATTTCATTTGTAAATGGATTCGTTATCGTGCGTCTGTAATCCAGTACACCATTTAAAATAGGAAGCGTTTCAGGTTTTGCCATATTAATTTCATCAATATATAATAGCTGTCCTTTTTTCATCGCTTGAATAACGGGCCCTTCAACAAAAGAAATAGAAGATTTTCCATCTATTTGTTCGATCGTTTTATAGCCAAGCATCGCTTCAGCATCCAGATCAATTGAACAGTTAATGCTGTACATAGGCTGATGAAAAAGTTCACTTATCGATTCAGCCAGTTTAGTCTTACCGGATCCCGTAGGTCCTTTCAAGAGAACATTCTTATTTAAAGCAAGACTGATCACAGCATCCTCCATTATGGAAGAATCATCAGACGAATAGCCCCCTTGCCCAATTCTTTGCCTATCTTCTGCCGAATAGGTTTTTTGAATCCTGGACTTAATAATTGGTCTTAGAGAATCTGGCATATTGTCAATTTTCATAAATAAATTCATCCTCGCTTACTAGTTTGATGTAGATATTCTTCATTCTAACTTGACGCATTTGAAGTTCGCAACTCTAACCGTTTTTCTGCATAGTGTTTGCTTTTAGTGTTCAAGAGTGACAGGTACTGCTCTTTCACGTAAAATAGAATTTGAATGGCTTGAGAGGAGAGAGAAAGATAGAATGACAGCTTTTAGGATGAGGTGTGCAGCGCTTGCTGAACACCCTAAATTTACGATGGTTATTATTACACTTATTATCTTTAATGCGATTTTAATTGGGTTAGAAACCTATCCTTCTATTTATAACCGGCATATGGATTGGTTTGTATTCCTGGACCAGCTGCTGCTATGGCTGTTTACTTTTGAAATTATCATTCGATTAATTGGAAGTGCATCGCTGAAATCCTTCTTTAAAGAACCGTGGAATATTTTTGACTTTATTATCGTCGCAAGCGGCCATTTATTTGTGGGCGGCCATTATGTAACCGTACTGCGAATACTAAGAGTTCTCCGTGTCCTGCGGGCCATTTCCATTATCCCTTCTCTGAGAAAAATGGTGAATGCGCTGTTGATGACGATCCCTTCTATGGGAACCATCATGCTGCTGCTCGGTATTTTCTTTTATATTTACGGTATTATCGGAACCACTTTATTTCAAACCATTTCACCTGAATACTTTGGGACTCTACATGCGAGTCTGCTTAGTCTTTTTCAGGTTGTTACACTTGAATCCTGGGCGAGCGGAGTTATGAGGCCTATTTTAGCGGAAGATCCTACTTCCTGGTGGTTTTTTGTTACGTTTATTTTAATTGGTACATTTGTGATCTTTAACTTATTTGTTGGCGTGGTGGTAACCAATGTTGAAGAGGCAAACCAGGCTGAAAAACCGTCCCCTGAGGAAGTGAAGTTAGTTCAGGTTCAAAAAGAATTAGAAGAAATAAAGAGAATGCTTCAGGAACAAAACAAAAAGTCAAAATAAGCTTCGAACCTAAAAAACCCCTAAATTCTTAAAGATTTAGGGGTTTTACTTATTAAGATTCTTTCTCAAATATGTAAAGCCCCCTGTCGAGTTTCCTGACCTGTTTGTCTTTTCGCTGAATCGTCTTCATAAACGTAGTCATATTCGCTACTTTAAAACCCGTTTCACTTAAAATATATTCCTGAATTTCTGTTCCTTTAACAGGCTGCAGGCGCTCTCGTAAAATTTTAAATGCAGCTTCGTGCATTTGTCTAGATTTTCCAATTTTTTTCGTTTTAGGAATTCTTTTTGTAGTAGGGTGAGGAAGAAATATTGATTCATCAGATGAAGTGTAAGGCTCAATATCAGATGTTTCATGCAGATTAAACTCTTGCGGCTCTCCTTGGGATAGGTCAAGTTCACGAAGTCTTTCCATGATCGCCTGTCTTTCCTTTCTGAATTCCTGAAGAATTCGTTCTTCAGAATCTGCCATTTGCTCCAATCTCAGCTTTAACGCTATTCTTTCATTAAACATTTGCCACTCCCCTTTTTACTTCGATTTGCTTTGTTATTATTAAAATAATCAAAGCTAGTTATTCATTAATTATAATAGTTAAAATTTTAAAAGAAAAGAAGCAAAACTCCAGTTTCGTTAAATAAACTGGAGTTTCGTTAGACTAAATTTTTTTAAAGTAATCTTTGTAAAATCCTCCCACTTTTCCAGAGTTATCGATAATAAATAAAAATTCCTCTGTTTCATTTTGAACAGGATACGTTTTCCCTACTGTTAATACGTTGTTTACCACGTACTTTGCTGCCTGATCACTCACACATTCCACTTTTGCCTGTGGGCTTGTCGTGTTCCAATCCTTATGTATCATGTATCTCACTCCTTTATTAGTATTGAGTATAGCGTGAGTGCTGTACAGATTCAACTGCACATGCAATTATTGATGCTCAAACAGTTCATTTGTGTTTATATTGCCAAAAATTTTGGTTACCGGAAAACGTTTATCCTTTAGCCATTCTCCGAAGGGGATCGTAACTGGTTTTGCATTCTCTCCCAGCCCAAACAGCATCGTTAATGTTTCAGGCACGTAAACAGCCGTGTGAATCGTTCCTGACCAGCTCCCATAATTTCGTTTAAAGATCCCATGCTCTGGTTTGTTAAAGAAATCAAAGGCTTTGAGAGGAGTTGAAATCTTATCTGAATGCATTGCGGTCATTGAAAGCCGGTCCATTGATTCTGTGATCTGATACCGGTTTTCTCCTGTTAACGCTTCTGTTTGAAAATGATTGGTGCAGGCATGTACAGACTCTCTGACGGCTGTTCCTCTGCCGGAAGCTTCAACCACTGCGGATTGACCAGCGGCATCATATAGAGAATAGTTGAAGGCATGCCTGTGGGGGATTTGCTGCAGCATTTGAACAGCTTCCTGAACGGAAGCACAGGAATCAAGAATAAATCGCGCAATTGTGGCACAGATAAACCCTTTTGCCGGATTTCTGCGATTAACCAGATGATAGCCTACGACCAGCCCCTTTTCATTCATGCCGTCTATGCGCCCGATCATTCTGCCGCTTGTCCCAATAGAAGCATACCCCTCTTTTGGCTCCCATAACAGCAGTCTTCCTTCATAGGTTTTTGGATGGTAGTCGTAATTCCGCGCAAAAAAACCATTTTTCATTAATACGGTGCAGCCTGATTTGTCCCAGTCCTGCTGATAACCGCTGTATTCATGAAAAACGTCCTCCAGCGGCCATTTAAGAACAGAGGCCACTCCCTCAAGTTCCTCCCAAAGACCGGGTGAAAACGTCTCGTAGAACTCTTTTGCTTCTTTGAGGTTTGTATCGTATTTTCGAATGGACGTTGTTCTGCGCTTCATATGAGATTGATATAATGGAGTCTGGATGAATTTAGATGCCTCAAGCACACCAAGCTCATAATAAGATGCTGCTCCCTTAATTACATCAACATGAAACCTCATTTTCTCACCCCCGTCTCTTCAGATTGTTAGCGGTTCTTTGCTTTTGCTTTCCTTTTCTGCGCTGCAATATGATGCCTGCCGCCACTAATGCAATGGCAAGAATCGGAATGATATAGCGTAGATTATTCAGAATATCCGGGTAGACGAGAGGAAAAGCCCTGCCGATTTGAAAGTAGATCATGGTCCAGACAAACGCTGCCGGAAAAGCAAATAAACAAAACTTCCAAAAAGGATGCTTTGAAATCCCAACTGCGTAAGGCATTCCCCACCTGACACCTGGAATAAAAAAACTAAAAGCAATTGCCCAGCTGCCGTACCGGCTTAAAAATTCTATACTTTTCTCCCATCTGGATGCAAATCTTGACCTGCGTATCTTATTTTCAATTTTTGATCCAAATAATCTTCCAATTCCGTAAGCAGCACTCGCACTTGATATCAATCCAAGATAAGTTGAGATAAAGGCAATAAACGGGTTATAGGATTGCTGAACGGTGATCATGCCGGAAAAAGAAGCTGCAAGTTCATTTGGCAGTGGAAGGCCAAAAAATAATAGCCAGCTGAATAGAAACATACTCCAATAGCCAAAACGCTCTGTTAATTCATCAAAAAATACTGTATCCATTCTTTTTCCCTTTCTGTGCAGCAAATTAGCCAGTCGAATATGCTTCATTATATCTAATTATATTCTTTTCGCATACCATTACGATAGGGGCAGCCAATAATACATTTTTGTAACAGCTGATTTTTTGTTGGACCGCTCTCTTTCAACCTGCTATACTGTCTTTAATGGAATAATTAGAATATTCCATAATTACTTGAAGGAGGTCGATGTGCAGTGAAAATCCTAAGTAACGAACAATTAATGGCCGCTTATCGAGACGCTGAAAAACACGGAGAACAAGATACTCAGAACATATTGCGCAAGGAAATTAAAAAAAGAGGGATTCACGCTGGCCGCAGCAAAAGATAAAATATTCTACATAACACGAAGTCTGAAAAAGACTTCGTGTTTTTTTAATGTAAAAATGGATAATAAAAAAGCTGGCATCTGCCAGCTTTTTTTATCATCGCTGCTTATTTAATTCATTATCCTTCAAGCAATAAATCTTCAGGGTTTTCTAATAAGTTTTTAACCATTGCAAGGAAGCTTACGGCTTCTTTGCCATCAATAATTCTGTGGTCATATGACAGGGCAATATACATCATTGGACGGTTTTCCATTTTCTCAGCATCGATGGCCACTGGACGCAGCTGAATCGTGTGCATTCCAAGGATCCCAACCTGAGGACCATTTAAAATTGGCGTTGATAATAGAGAACCAAATACACCACCATTTGTAATAGTAAATGAACCACCCTGTAAGTCGCTCAATTGAAGCTTTTTGTTTTTTGCTTTTGTTGCAAGCTCAACAATCTCCCCTTCAATTTCTGCAAAGTTCTTGCGGTCGCAATCTCTCACAATTGGAACCACCAGACCGTCGTCAGTAGAAACTGCAACGCCTACATCATAATATTTTTTGAGTACGACTTCATCGCCGTCAATCTCTGCATTCACATATGGATACTTTTTCAGTGCAGCAACCACTGCCTTAGTGAAGAAGGACATGAAGCCTAAACGTACATCATGTGTATCAAAAAATTTATCTTTCTTGCGTTTGCGCAGATCCATTACATGAGTCATATCAATTTCGTTAAAAGTGGTAAGCATTGCGGCTGTCTGCTGTACCTCAACGAGACGATTCGCAATCGTTTGACGGCGTCTGGACATTTTTTCACGCACGACAGGTTTTGTGTCTGCTTTTTTCGTTTCCTGGGCAGGCTTGGCAGAACCGGAGCTTTTCTCTGGTTTTTTGCTTTCCGCCGGCTTGGAGGAATGTGATTCCACGTCCTGTTTTCTCACGCGTCCCATAGGGTCTACTGTGGAAACCTGGGATAGGTCAATTCCTTTTTCTCTTGCAAGCTTTCTGGCTGCTGGCGAAGCAATGGTGCGCTCTTTCTTTTGGTTATGAGGAACTTCTTCAATTTCATCAGAAGCTTCTTCCTGCACTTCTTCACCTTTTTCTTCTTTTGGCTGCTCAGAAGATTTCTCCTCGGATTTGGATTCTGATTCTTCTTCTTTTTCTTTTTCTGATTCAGTGTCACCTGAAGATGATCCATCGCCCGCTTCTACGATCGCAATGACCTGACCTACTTCAACAGTCTCCCCTTCATCAGCTTTATGTTCTTTAATGACACCTGCTTCTTCTGAAATAACTTCAACATTTACCTTATCTGTTTCCAATTCTACAATGTATTCGCCTTTTTCAACTTGGTCCCCCGGCTGCTTGAGCCACTGGGCAATGGTTCCTTCTGTAATCGATTCTGCTAATTCCGGTACTTTAATTTCTGCCACTGCGGCTTCCTCCTCTGTTAGATCGATCTAGTTCTTTGTTACAGCATTTGTTAAAATTCGATTTTGTTCTTTTTTATGAACCGTCGGATCCCCTTCAGCTGGGCTGCTTCTTCTTCTGCGGCCGATATATTCAACAGAAATATGTTCCGGGGCAGATTTTATCAAACGTGGTTCAATAAATGTCCATGCTCCCATGTTTTTCGGTTCTTCCTGGACCCATTTAATCTCCTTAAGGTTTGGATATCTGGAAATAATCTCTTTCACATTTTCCATCGGGAAAGGATATATTTCTTCGATGCGGATTAAATGCAGCCAGTCATTATTTTCTTCCTTCGCTGCTTTTTCAATTAAATCGATGCCGATTTTACCTGCAGAAAAGACAAGACGTTCCACTTTGTCATGGTTCTGTCCATATTGATCGTGCTCAATAAGCGGTTGGAACGTTCCTTCTGTAAATTCATTTACTTCTCTTGAAACCTGCGGGTGACGAAGAAGACTTTTCGGTGTCATAATCACCAGCGGCCTTATTTCTTCACGTTTTAATATGGCTGCCTGCCTGCGCAGGATATGGAAATATTGGGCTGAACTCGTCAGGTTCGCAACCGTCCAGTTATTTTCAGCTGCCAGTGTTAAAAACCGTTCCATTCTCGCGGATGAATGCTCAGGCCCCTGTCCTTCATAGCCATGAGGGAGCAGCATCACCAAACCTGATTTCTGACCCCATTTTGCACGGCTGGAAGAAACAAACTGATCGAACATGACCTGTGCCATATTAGCAAAGTCGCCATATTGTGCTTCCCACAGCACCAATGTTTCAGGAGATAAAACATTGTATCCATATTCGTATCCCACCACTGCTGCTTCAGTCAGCGGACTGTTATACACAACAAATGAAGCTTTAGCTCCATCAATATGGTGCAGCGGAGTCAGTTCCTCTCCTGTCTTTTCATCATGCAGGACAAGATGACGGTGAGCGAACGTTCCACGCTGGGAATCCTGACCGGTTAAGCGGATCGGGACGCCGTCCTGTAATATCGCACCAAATGCAAGTGTTTCAGCATGCGCCCAGTCTATTTTTCCTTCTTTAGTGAAAGGATCCTGTCTTCGCTTCAGAATTTTTTCAAGCTTTTTAAATACGTTGAAATCTTTCCAATTAAGAAGGTCTTCATTTAATTTCCGCAATTGATCAATACCGACGGATGTAGTAATTTCATCGAGTGGACTTACTACTTTTTCCGGAGGGTCCATTTCTGCGTCCGGATCTTTTTCGCTTTTAGGAACTGAATCATACGCTTTTTGAAGCTGTTCCTGATTCGATTCGCGCATGTTTGAAGCCTGATCGGCATTTAATAAACCTTCATCAATCAATTGCTTTTCATATATTTTCCTGACATTATCATGCTTATTGACAATCGTGTACATTTTTGGATTTGTAACCATAGGCTCGTCCATTTCGTTGTGGCCAAAACGGCGGTAGCCTATTAAGTCAATCACAAAATCCTTGCCGAATTTTGAGCGGTATTCATAAGCCATCATGGCTGCTGCCAGACACGCTTCAGGGTCATCCGCATTGACATGGACAATCGGTACTTCAAATCCTTTTGCTGTATCAGATGCATATTGCGTTGAACGGGAGTCAAAGGATTCAGTTGTGAATCCTATCATATTATTTGCAATAACATGTATAGAACCGCCAGTATGGTATCCTCTCAGCTGACTCATATTTAACGTTTCCGCTACGATGCCCTGACCGGGAAACGCTGCATCTCCGTGAATCATGATCGCGAGTGAGGATTCCTTCTTTAGTTCAGGGTACCCTGGATTGCTCCGGTCCTCCTGAGCTGCACGTGTGTAGCCGGCAACAATTGGACTTACTACTTCCAAATGACTTGGGTTATTGGCTAATGTAATGCGTGTTTTAACCGAATTTTCTTTTTTCACATTCCGATCTGCACCTAAATGGTATTTCACATCTCCAGTCCACCCGTATGTAATGCCAATTGATCCTTCAGAAGGAATCAGATCCTTGCTTGGTGAGTGCTGGAATTCTGCAAATATCATTTCATATGGTTTTTCAAGGACATGCGCCAGAACGTTTAAACGCCCCCTGTGCGCCATGCCGATATTAATGGATTCGGCTCCTTTTTCAACAGCCGCCTGAATGATTTCATCAAGCAGAGGAACCATGGCATCGAGTCCTTCGATTGAAAATCTCTTTTGTCCTACAAATGTTTTGTGAACAAAGTTTTCAAAACCCTCTACCTGTATCAGCCTGTTTAAAAGGGCTTCTTTCTTTTCACTATTAATGGTCTCATCGAGTTTGCCTGACTCAATGTAGTTTTTCAGCCATGCTTTTTCTTCTTTATTGTGCACATGGGCATATTCAAACGCTATCGATTTGGTATACATCTTTTTTAAATACTGAATCGCTTCATATCCGGTTGTTACCTCTGGAACTGAGTTGGTTATCAAAATGTTTTCAGGGATCTTTTCAAGATCTTCTTTAGTTAAATTATACGAATCCAATTCAATTCTGTTTGTGTCCTTTTCTCTGTCATTCAAAGGATTGATATCTGCTGCCAGATGACCATACGTTCTGATGGCATCGGCAAGCTGTACAGCTGCAATAACCTTGCTGTAGTCTGTTCCTTCGATAGCTGTAGAGGAAGAGTGTCCCTCTTTTAAAGAAGCAGGAGATCCATTTTCTTTAAAATAGGCCTGCAGCTCTTCATCCAGCTGAGCTGGATCTTCCAGATACAGATCATACATCTCCATCATATAGCCCAGGTTAGGACCGGAAAAGTTTAAATGATTTAAATCCTGTTGTTCCGACTGTTTTCTCATTATGAAAACCTCCAACATGTTGGACATCAGCACTTCTATTTAGATCGATGCTAATGCTATGTAAAAATAGTAATTACATGGTTCTAAAACGCTTACAGAAACATTTTATCACTGTAAAGGAACGAGTTAAAGCCTTTCCCACTTTTTTTTCAAAAAATAAAAGCTGAAATGAGGGTGTTGAATAACTATTCAGTATTCATCTTTGCTCGTTTTTTGGCTAAGAATAAATGCCGTGACAAGAAATCCGGGTATCATTTTTAGGAACAAAGCATATATCACTATGTAAGGGGGTGAGAAAATGGACTTTTGGCAATCATTATTCCCAAAAACCAACTCACCAAATGACTGGCAGGAATGGCTTCAAAAATACATGCAGCAATCCTTTGAAAATCAGCAAAAGCCAACTGATCCATCTTTTCAACCATCGGTCCCTCAATCATCCTATACCCTATTTGAATCATTTCATTATCTTTTTATTCATATTTCTATTAAAAATCATTCACTGAATGAAATAAAAGTGCATCACAGCCTTACTCAGGTCCTTGTTCACATCCCGGATGAGCCTGTTATAAAAATCACACTCCCCGAACCCATATCCAGAAAAGGAGCGACAGCAGAAGCCAAGGATGGGACGCTTGAAATCAAACTGCCTAAAATCGCCCATCAATTTGAAATGGAGCTTCCTATTGACTCCATTGATTAATCTGCAAACGGGATCCTGATGATCATGCTGGTCCCTTCATTCACTTTGCTTTTTACAGTCAGCTCCCCCTGATATAGATCCAGAAGTTTCTTGGCAATGGATAAACCAAGCCCATTTCCCCCTTCATTTCTGCTCCGGGCTTTGTCTACACGGTAAAACCGGTCAAAAATATTTGGTATATGCTCCGGTGCTATACCAGGTCCATTATCTTCGACAGAAATAACGCAATACCCTCTATCAGTTGTTGCCCGGACTGTGACAGGTTCGTTCTCAGGAGAATATTTGATCGCATTTTCAATTAAGATAATTAAAACTTGCTCAAGGTGCAGCGGATCTATTTTACCTGCGTGCTTAATATCCGCCTGATCTATAAAAATCTGTCTGGAAGAATAGATGCCATTAATTCTTTTAACCACACTTTGAATGACTTCATTTGGAAATGCTCTTGCGTCCTGAATATAGCCAACTTCTCTGTCTGCCTTTGATAACAGCAGCAATTCATTCACCAGCCTTTTAATCCGGTCCAGCTCCTGAATCGAAATGCCCAGTGATTCTTCCAGAACTTCAGGATCGTGCTTTCCCCAGCGGTTTATAAGTGAAAGATGACCCTCAATAATTTGAATGGGTGTTCGCAATTCATGTGATGCATCTTCAACAAACTGACGCTGCTTCGTAAAGGTGGACTCCAGTTCATCCATCATACCATTAAAAATTTCAACCAGCCCGCCAATTTCATCCTGCACATCTGGAAGCTCCATTTGTTTTT
This sequence comes from Jeotgalibacillus sp. ET6, assembly GCF_029667115.1. Lineage (GTDB taxonomy): Bacteria > Bacillota > Bacilli > Bacillales > Jeotgalibacillaceae > Jeotgalibacillus. The sequence goes on from NZ_JARUIU010000001.1 coordinate 394,137, forward strand.
GGAAGCCCTCATTCTGCGTTTTTTTCATCGCGCGCCCCAGGGAAACCACAGGTGCAATTAACCGCCCGGATAAGAGGTAAGCAACAATTCCGCTTATAAATAGGGAACCTAATCCGAGTACGATCGATAAAAGAATCATGTAGGCCTGCATGGATTGCAGCTGACTTAGGGGATGAATAACTTCCACGTAGCCATTAAACTGCTGGGATCGAATGGGCGATCTTCCAATTAAGACTTCCTGCTGACCTGCATCTCCTTTTTCAATCCTTCTTGTCTGAACAGGTTCAAATGGTACACTTGAAACGCGTTCTTCGCTTTGAATCACAAACAGTTCAAAGCCATCCTGATTGTATAAGCGGATCGTCTGGCCTTTTTCATAAATCTGCTCCAGCAAGTCACGGCTTTCATACACATCATCTGTCGTAACTCTGGGACCACGGCTCTCATAAAATTGAGATAAGTCATTTAAAATTGAATTCACTGAGTTTTCTTCTTCCTGCAGCATCCATTGACTCATCGCAGTAATTAAAATAAGGCTGAAGATGCTGAAGGTGACAAAAATGGTTGCCGCCCCTGCTATCGTCCATTTCCAGCGGAGGGATAACCGGTTCCAGAATGCTTTAAGCTTACTCATTCTCTCATCACATACCCTGCTCCTCGAATCGTTTGAATGTAGCTCGGACCTTCTTTGGAATCGATCTTATGCCTAAGATGACGGATGTAAACATCCACTACATTTGTTTCCACTTCTGAATCGTACCCCCATACCCGTTCAAGAATCCGATCCCGGGTTAAGACGATATTTTTATTTTCAATCAGCATATGAAGCAAATCAAATTCCTTTTTGGTCAGGGTGATTTCGTGGTTGTCTCTTGTCACACGATAAGAATCCACATCCACTCTCAGTTCACGAAATTCCAAAATAGTGGCTGAATCGCTTGAGTCTGTTTCTGTGGTTCTCCTGGTAAGGGCCCTCATCCTTGCGAGAAGCTCTTCAATCGCGAATGGTTTCACAATATAGTCATCCGCCCCGCTGTCAAGACCTGAGACCCTGTCCATCACCCCGTCTTTTGCTGTAATCATGATGACCGGAGTTTTTTTCACCTGCCGAATTCTCCTGCAGACCTCCATTCCATTTAATGAAGGCAGCATTAAATCCAGTAAAATAATATCAAACGTTTTCTCAAGAGCAAGAGTCAGCCCTTCTCTCCCGTCTAAAGAAACGTCAACAGAATAACCTTCATGCTTCAGTTCCAATTCAATAAATCGGGCTAAATTTTTTTCATCTTCTACTACCAGTACGGTTCTCTCCATATTCAGTCGGCTCCTTAAAAATCAGAAATATCAGGATATAGGCGTTCTATTGCATGCGCCAGCCCAAAATGATTTTCAGTCCATCCTTCTTCCCCTTGGCTGTTGATTTGCACCCTCACCTTTTCTCCTGAAATACTCAGGGCGGGACTGTACCCTCTGCGGTCCACTTCTCCCGCTGCTTCATTCAAAAAATGCAGACCGTCCTGAAACGATTGAAAAGAGAAGGTCTTTTGAATTTCTCCCTCATCATTCATTTCCCAATTTAGTAAAGTAGATAATCTCTCCTGAATTTGAGTAGGGGTTAATGTCATACTATCCACTCCTTAAACATTCTTTTGTAAGAAATGACAATGGGATTTGTTTTTCACTTTCACTTATCAGTATAGAACACTCTTTTTCATAATGCAGACTATACCTTTCTTTACCTGCTGCATGCAAAACGAAAACCAGGCCGTCTGTAAAAACAGACAGCCTGGTGATCTATTAACGGGAAGCAGGGGTTCCAACAGCTGCTTCAATCAACTGAGTAATTTCTTCTCTTTTGCCCTGATGCAATAGGTCGACAATCCGGCTTCCGACTATAACGCCGTCCCCCAGTGACGAAATTTCTTTGACCTGCTCAGGAGTGGAGATTCCAAACCCTGCCATAACCGGCACGCTGCTATGTTTTTTTAAGGAATAGATAAAGCTTTCCAGGTTCTCGCTGACGGCTGATCTGGCTCCAGTGATGCCCGTTACCGTTACAGCGTATAAGAATCCTTCTGAAGCTTTAGCAAGACGCTCAATCCGGTGGTCCGGGCTCGTTAGTGTCACGAGCTGAATTAAAGCCAGGTCGGTTTGGTTCATATGTTCTTCAATTAACGGCCGCTGTTCTAAAGGTACATCCGGAATAATGATTCCATCTACACCGGCTGTCTGACAGTCCTTGAAAAAATGGGACAATCCGTATTTAAATAGAGGATTAATATAGGTCATTAAGACGATTGGAATGGAAACTTCTTCTCTGAATGATGCAAGAGTTTCCATCAGTTTCTTTACGGTTGCTCCCCCTTCAAGCGCCCTTTGTCCTGCATCCTGAATAGTCGGACCATCTGCTACTGGATCTGAAAATGGGATGCCAAGCTCCACTGCCGTTGCACCGGCTTTTTCAAGAAATAGCAGCTGTTCTTTTAAATGGCTCAGATCAGGGTCCCCTGCCATTATATACGGGATAAACGCTTTGTTTCCTCTTTCTACAACTTTTTCGATTGCTTGCTGCAGCTGTTTTTTACCCATTTTGGCGTTCCTCCAATGCACTTTTAACCGTCATAACGTCCTTGTCTCCGCGTCCGGACAAACAAATGACAATGATTTCTTCTTTCGGTGAATTTTTTGCCAGTTCTACCGCGTGATGAATGGCATGTGCCGTTTCCAGTGCTGGAATAATTCCTTCCTTTCTGCACATCAGCTGAAGAGCATCAAGTGCTTCATCATCTGTAACAGAGGTATATTGAACGCGTTTTGTTTCATGCAGAAAGCTGTGTTCAGGACCTACCCCTGGATAGTCAAGGCCAGCAGAGATCGAGTGCGCTTCCTGAATTTGACCGTCCTCATTTTGCAGCAAGTACATTAAGGATCCATGAAGGATGCCTACTTCACCTGCTGTCAGTGTCGCTGCATGCTTGCCAGTCTGAATCCCGCTTCCTGCAGCTTCAACCCCCACAAGTTTTACTTCTTCATCCTCTATAAAAGGATAGAACATGCCCATTGCGTTGCTTCCTCCACCGATGCATGCAACAATGGTATCCGGTAAACGCTGCTCTTTGTCCAGGATTTGCTGTTTCGTCTCTTTTCCTATTACACTTTGAAAATCCCGGACCATTTGCGGAAAAGGATGTGGGCCGAGGACCGATCCAATAATATAATGCGTATCTTCCACGTTGCTGACCCAATATCTCATCGCCTCATTGACCGCATCTTTTAATGTACCGCTTCCGTGTGTCACACTAATGACTTTTGCCCCAAGAAGCTCCATACGAAATACGTTCAGCTGCTGTCTTCTGATGTCTTCTTCTCCCATAAAAATGACACAGTCAAGATTCAGCAGGGCACAAACAGTAGCTGTTGCCACACCGTGTTGTCCCGCACCGGTTTCTGCTACAATTTTTTTCTTGCCCATCCTCACTGCAAGAAGCGACTGACCGATGGTGTTGTTAATTTTATGGGCGCCGGTATGATTTAAATCTTCTCGTTTTAAATATATTTTTGCCCCGCCTGTATGCTTTGTGAGGTTTTCTGCAAAATACAAGGGGTTCTCTCTGCCAATATAATCTTTTAAATAGTGCTCCAACAGCTCGTGAAATGCAGGATCCTTCTGTGCTTCTTCATAGGCTTCCTGCAGTTCCAGTACTGCCTGCATTAAGGTTTCCGGAACAAACCGGCCCCCAAATTGTCCGAATTGTCCGTTTTGATCTGGTTGAATATAGGTCGTCATTGCGCCGCACTCCTTTTTGCTTCTTTAATAAAAGCGATCATTTTATTTATGTCTTTTTCTCCGTTTATTTCCACTCCGCTTGATACATCCACTGCATAAGGCTGCACTTGTTGTACAGCTTCATACACATTGTCAGGCGTCAGTCCTCCCGCAAGCACCAGCTTCCCGGGCAGACTGTCTTCAGGAATGAGGGACCAGTCAAAACGCTTGCCGCTTCCCCCTCTATATTCCGTTCCCGGTGCATCAACCAGGTAATAGTCGACGTCATAGTCTTTCATTCTTTCAAAATCATCTGCAGAAGTAATACTGAACGCCTTCATAACGGGCTTCTTTTGATTTTTGCAAAACTCCGGGCTCTCATCACCGTGAAGCTGGATAATATCAAGATTTGCTTTTTGAACTGCTTCATCTATTTCGTTTTGGGATGGATTAACGAATACACCGACCCGTTTAATATGCGGCGGCCCAACTGCAGCCAATTCCTCTGCTCTCTCAACCGATATTTTTCTTTTGCTTTCTGCAAACATCAAGCCAATGTAATCGGCTCCGGCTTCTGCTGCCGCTTCTAAATGATTGGTTTTTTGTATCCCGCATAGTTTGACTTTCATTCTCTCTCACCTGCTAAGGGTACCTGCAGCGATGTTAGAAGGTCTCCAGCATTACTTGACTTCATCAATACCTCTCCAACGAGAACGCCGCTTGCGCCAAAGTCTGCCGCCTGCTGGGCTTCATGCGGGGATAGAATACCGCTCTCACTGATAAAGTGCACCTCTTGTAAAGGCATTTTCGCGGCTAACTTTCTACTGATCTCTAAATCTACTTCAAACGTTTTAAGATTCCGGTTATTTACTCCAATTAACGAAGCGCCCACTTCAAGTGCACGGCCAAGTTCTTCTTCATCATGAACTTCCACCAGTACTTCCAGTTCCATTTGAACCGCTTTGCGATATAAATCAAGCAGTGTTTTCTGGTCTAGTGCTGCTGCGATAAGCAATATGATGGACGCTCCTGCTTCTTTCGCCCGTCTGATCTGAACTTCGTCAATAATAAAATCCTTGCACAATACAGGTATTGAAACGGATGCTGCCACATTTGTCAGATCTTCCATTGACCCCTGGAAAAATTCCTCATCCGTCAATACGGAAATCGCAGAGGCTCCATGAGATTCGTAAAGCTTTGCCTGTTTTACAGGATCAATAGAGCCATTGATCAACCCCTTAGAAGGGGAAGCACGTTTGATTTCAGCGATTACACCCAGGTGACTGCGCTGATTCAGCGCATCCTCGAGTCTGACAACAGATGGTTTATCCAGTCTTTTGTTCAGCTTTAAAGCTGGATCATTCTTAATGCCTTCGACTTCTTTTGCTTTATAAAGGAGAATCTTATCCAAAATGGTGTTGCTCATTGTGCCAGCTCCTTTTGATTGCTGTAATAGACTAATTCTTTCAACCGATTTAAGGCAGATTGAGAATCGATGCTTTTTTTTGCTTGTTCAATTCCCATTTCAATGGTTGCAGCAGAACCGTGGGCAAACAGCGCAATTCCTGCATTCAGCAGCACCGTCTCACGGTAAACGGATTCCTCACCCGATAAAACCGATTGTAGAATGACGGCGTTATCAAGAGGTCCGCCTCCCCGTATTTTTTCGTTAGGTACAACTTTCAGCCCTACATCTTCCGGGCTTATAACAACGCTTCGTATACTGCCATTTTCTACGACAGCTAAATGGTTTTCTCCTGCAAGCGACGCTTCATCCATATGACCGGCTCCGCTGATCACAACTCCTTTACTTCTGCCAAGGCGGATAAGCGCTTCTGCCATTGTATGAAGCATATCACGTCTGTAAATTCCCACCAGCTGAGTACCCAGCTCTACCGGATTTGTCAGCGGGCCAATTAAATTGAAGATGGTTGGAACCCCAAGCTCTTTTCTTGCAGTCATTACTTTTCGAATGCCCGGATGTACATGAGGGGCAAACAAAAAGGCAATTTTATTTTTTTCAAGCAGCTCTCTTACTTCGTCAGCTGTAAAATCGAGTCTGACACCCAAATGTTCCAGTACATCTGCACTTCCTGTTTTGCTCGATATGCTTCGGTTTCCATGTTTGGCAATCGGAACATCAGCACCTGCAATAACGAAAGCCGAGCAGGTTGAGATATTAAAGCTCTGTGAACCGTCTCCTCCTGTGCCGCAATTATCCATGACATTTTGAAGCGGTGAATCTATTTGCATCGCATGTTTTCTGACGACCTTCACAAGCCCTACGATTTCATCTGCTGTTTCTCCCTTTTCCTTCAATGCAAGCAGAAACGCTTTAATCGTCTCGTTGTCTGTCTTCTCATCAAACATGGCTTCGCTCGCTGTGATCATCTCTTCTTCTGTCAAATGAAGTCCCTGCTGAACGGTTAAAAGTGCTTTTTTCATTTTACTCCACTCTCCTGTCTCTTCTCGTCTGTTCTCTCTTTTTTCCTACTCAACTAATGAATGGACTGCCTGCTTTATGAGATTCATGCCGTCAGCCGTTCCGATGGATTCCGGATGAAACTGTAATCCAAGTATAGGGAATTCCCGATGCCTTAAGGCCATAATGACATTATCATCTGTTGAAGTCGCAATTTCTTCCAGCTCTTGTGGCAGCGTGGAACGATTTACAATCAAGGAGTGATAACGCATTACTTCTACCTCATTCCTTTGACCAAATAGCTCCGGTGCCTGATGGGCTATCCTCGATACCTTTCCGTGCATAACATTCGGCGTTTTTTCAACTGTCGCACCAAATGCAGTTCCAATCGCTTGATGACCCAGGCATACTCCCAATATCGGAGTCATTGACCCAATCTTCTGAATCATCTCGATGCAAATTCCTGCATTATCAGGGTGACCCGGACCGGGTGAAATTACAATTAACGAAGGGCGCAGCTCACGGATGTCTTCCAGTGTAATCTGATCATTTCTGACCACCTTCACGTCATCAATCTCACCAAGATATTGATACAAATTATACGTAAACGAATCATAATTATCGATTAAAAGGATCATGATGTAACCTCCAGTAGCGAGCGGGCTTTGTTTAAGGTTTCCTCATATTCCATTTCAGGAACCGAATCATACACGACACCTGCTCCCGCCTGTACGTAGGCGATCTTTTCTTTAATCACCATAGTCCGGATGGCAAGAGCAAAATCAAGATTGCCGTCAAACCCGACATACCCGACAGCTCCTGCATAAACACCTCGTTTAGCCGGTTCATATTCATTTATCAGCTGCATGGCTCTGATTTTCGGGGCTCCCGAGACAGTCCCCGCAGGCAATGTTGAAACAAGCGCTTCAAGCCCGGTCATGCTTTCGGTCAATTGCCCTTTAACCTCTGACACAATGTGCATCACATGCTGATATTTTTCAATCGTCATATATTTTGTCAGTTGAACGGTTCCGATTTTGCATACCTTGCCAAGATCATTACGCCCAAGATCGACCAGCATCCGGTGCTCAGCCAGCTCTTTTTCATCACTCAGCAGATCTTTTTCAAGAAGCTGATCTTCCTGTTTTGATTTTCCTCTTTTCCGGGTCCCGGCAATCGGGTTGGTTGTAACGTCTCTGCCAGCTACCTTTATTAAGCTTTCCGGTGAAGCCCCTAGCACTGTATAATCTTCAAACTCTATAAAAAACATATAAGGAGAAGGATTATCCTGCCTCAGTTTACGATAAAAAGAAAAAGCAGAACCGGTAAATTCAGCACTTAGCCTTTGTGATAAGACGATCTGGAAAATATCTCCTTCTTTAATATGCTCTTTTGCGCTTTGAACCGCATCCATATACTTCTGCTTCTCAACATTAGACTGATACGTCAGGATCGAGAGCGGATCGAGTCCGGTCTGGACATTATGATAATCTGTCAGCTGTGCTGCAATCGTATCAAGCTTGTCATCAAGCTGTTCTTCCGTAAAGTGATTCTGAGGATTTAAAACCGTAATCGTTACCTCATAGCGCTTATGATCATACATAATCATGGTGTCATACAACATTAAATGAATATCCGGCATCTGCAATTCATCGCTTGGCATACTGCCGATATCCTCATACATCCTGATGGCATCGTAGCCAATATAGCCAATCGCACCGCCTGCAAACGGATGATTGTCTGGAGGAATAATTTGCTGATTTTTTAAATATTGCTCTATTATTTGAAGAGGTTTTCCGGTTTTCGTTTCAATACTGTCTGCTAAATAATCGTGAATGACCGCTTGGTTATCTTTTCCGATGATTTCAGCATACGGATTAACGGCTATAAACGAATATCTGCCCGTTTCTTCATGCTTTAACGAACTCTCGAGCAGGCATTTCTTCTTTCCTTTCACACTTTGAAAGATCGTGATGGGGGTTAAGGAATCCCCGTTTACTACTTTTCTTCTGACTCTGCTCATCTCTTCTTTTCTCAACTTTTCCACCTCTTAACTTAGAATAAATAAAAAACTCCGCGCAGAAAAGTCTGCACGGAGGACGGGAACTACCCGCGGTACCACCTCACGTTAGAGCAGAAATCCGCTCTCACTTAAGCACCTTTTAACGGGGATGAACCGTCTGTTTTTACTTTTCTTCAAAACAGCTCTCCTGGACCCATTCACACAATCCGCTCTCCTGCTTCCACCAGCCGCAGGCTCTCTTAGTCAGCCACTATTGTGCTACTTTTTCCAATCACTGAAGTCACATATTCTTGTAATAAAAAACGGGCCTCCCCGTCCTGTAAAAAAGGACGGGAAGACCCGTGATACCACCTTTGTTGATTTCAATAGAAACCCACTCATTGCAGGAAGCAACTCTTTCGCTCTCCTGCCACTGCTATCGGTTGTGAACCGTCTGTGCCTACCTCCAAATGGTTTCAGCCAGATACTCCAAAGTCCATTCCCATAAATTCTTTTACTGGTTTGCACCACCCACCAGCTCTCTTAAAAAAGAGGATTATGGTACTTCTCTTCTTCATCGCGTTAAAATATTTTGATTGTTTATTATATTAGTACGAACCAAATTAAATGTCAACCATCAACCTGCCATTTTAACGTAACGCGTTTGTTTTCTTTTTTAACAGCCCTTTTCCTATCAAAAAAGTTAGAAAGAAAAAGATCAGGGCGACTGCTTCCAGCTGTAAAATGTACACCCATCCTTCACCGAATAGTGAAAGAGCCGTATCCGAAACAGGCGGTCCAGCCAGAAAAAAATAATTTGCATCCAGCAGGCTGTTTACAAAACCAATAGGAATCGCTACCGCATTTAAAGCGAGAAAGGCGATAAACATCGACCGGACAGGCAGTTTTGTATGATCTCTGTAAAGCAGATAAATGGCCGTAACGGGAATCGCAATATGCTGGAAGAAAAATTTCCAATAGAAGTAATGTGGAAACCCATATACCAAGTCCGGTGTTAATAACGCAAAAACCGGCGGGAAAAATGCAACATAAAAGAAGAAATAAAAAATATAGGTGCTTTTCCTGAATAATAAATACATTCCAAAAAACGTACTGAAGGAACATAACTGAATCGGAATAAAATATCTCGCATCCCAAATTCCGACAGAAAGGGACCAAATCTGATAGGTTAATTCCGATAAAAGCAGGATGGCTGTCAAGCTCCAAACGATCACTTTATGGTTTTTCTGCGTTAGGTTTTTGCTGAACAGCTGGACCGAAGCAATAAAAATCAGCCCGAATATGAAAAGCATGGCAATATGACTAAAAGAGAAAAGAGTAAATGGATTATAATCCGTTGGTGAAAACACGATCCCCACTCCTTCCCCTCCGTTTTTTTGGTTTATTTATTTAAGCCTGGCAAATGCCCTGTTACGAATTCCCTTGAAGCCTCTGCCATTCTTTGATAGATCAGTTCCTCTCCAGTGCTTTTTACATGCTGAACTGCAGGAATGATCTCGTTATCACTGAACTCAAGTGTATATTCATCCGTGAACGTCGCATTTCCAATTAAATCAATATGGTGAAACAGATCCTCTTTTTTATGAATGACGCATTTTACACGGCCCCCATCATTGTAGACATCAATGGGAATACCTGCTTCTCCCTGTTCCAGCATAACCTGAATCAAACTTGAAGAAGACATTGCTGTTCCGCAGGCGTTCGTAAATCCAACCCCTCTTTCATAGGTGCGCACAAAAATTTGATTGGGTTCAAGTGGTACTACAAAGCTTACATTAACCCCGTCTGTAAACCACTGATTAGGAGAATTTAATGATTGAGCCAGCTCCTGCTGCAGCCCGCTGAGCAGTTCTTCTTCTGTAACCTGCGTAATCAAGTGAGGGTTTGGTACGGCTAAAGCCGAAAAACGGAGTGTCTCATGCCACTCGGGTACAACTTGATTAAATAATGTTTCCTGATCAAGCTGAAGGGGAAGTGAATCAAGATGAATGAGGATAGGAGAGATCTCAACCGCATAGGTAGGGATATCCTCGTAAAGAGATTCAACCTTTTCCACTGTCAGGTCAGCCTTCATCGTTTCCACTTTAAACTTCTGCACTCCGTCCCGTTCAGCGATATATCGCGCAGCGCAGCGCAGTCCGTTACCGCACATGGATGCTTCAGAGCCATCTGAGTTAAATACACGCATTTTCGCCTGTGCAGTGTCGCTTTCTGTTATGTAAAGGATCCCATCCCCTCCAATGGAATTGCTGCGGTCGCATAAATGAACCGCCAGAGAAGCACGCTGATCATCATTTAACACTAGACGTTCCTGTTCATCTATAATAATAAAATCATTTTTTGATCCATGACTTTTGATCACTGAAATTTTCATCCTGTTTCCTCTCGCTTTCGTAGTTTGATATAAGGTTGCCATATTCTCATTTTTTTCGCAAGATTGATATACTGCTACTAAAGAAGCCAATGACAAATTGAGGTGAGGACATGTTTGAAGAATTTAAATTTTATTTTGATATTCACAAGGTAGAAAAAATAGAAAGCGACCGTTACTTAATATACGTAAAAACCAGAATATTGGATCACGAAAAGATGGATTATTTTGAAGGCGTCATTCGGGTGGAGCTGAATCACATAGGCATTTATCCGAAGCCAGGAGACATTGCAGCAGCGGTAGCCCATAAAAATCTAAGAGGAAAATTAGGATCCGAATTAAAACGGTATATAAAGCCTCAAAAAAGATTTTTATATGAACTGGCTTGAATCTTTTAAGAGCAGAATAAAAAATTTAAAAAGCCGCCGGCGAGTCCTTAAACGGACCTGCCGGCGGCTTTTCGCTCTTAACGAACGTTTATATAAACGGAAGATAATGAAGAACAAAATAAAGCAGGAATAATGCCGCAATACTGTATAGCGGAATGGATACTTCCTTCGCTCTTCCCATGATGAATTTCATAAATGGATATAATATAAATCCAATGGCAATGCCGTCTGCAATACTGAAAGTAAATGGAATCATGACAATCAGCATAATTGCAGGGATAGATTCAGTAAAGTCCTCCATATTCATATGACGCATATGCTGAATCATTAAGATGCCAATAATCATTAAGATCGGTGCGACAGCATGATCCGGTATATACCCCATATAAGGAATGAACAAAGTTGAGGCAAGAAATAATACACCGATCGTTAAAGAAGTCAGGCCGGTTCTTCCTCCTGCTGCCATGGCAGCTGTAGACTCTACAGTGGAAACCGTCGGGCTGGTGCCTAAGAAACCTGAACTAAAAGCGGATAACGCATTTGCCTTCAAAGCCGGGCTGTACGTCTCAGGTCTTTTAATGAAACTGGCGTGGCCATGTATCAAGCCGATGTTTTCAAAAACCAGCACCATGGTCAGTGAAAAAATACCGACCCAAAAAGGAATTTCAAGCCATCTTTCAAATGATAATTCAAACCAGATCAGTGAATCCCACGATACGGAACCACTCGCATTCGATGGCTTGATTCCCATTATAAATGAAAGGACTGTACCAAATAAAATAGTCCATAAAAAATGACCCGGAACATTTTTCACAAAAAGAATGAATGCCACAAGCAGCGTCAAAATGGTCGCGAGTGCTGCAGGCTGAGCAAAATCCCCTATGGCAATCAATGAATTTTCGCCCTGAACCACAAGACCGCCTTTTTCGAGACCGATCAGCAGAAGAAAAAAGCCCAACCCAACGGTGATCGCATCTTTTAACGATTGAGGAATGGCGTCATTTAAAATGCCCGACAGCCTTGTAAAAGCCACAATAATAAATAATACTCCTGACATCGCCACAATGCCGAGTGCTTCCTGCCAGGTAAAGCCCATCGCCTGAACCAGCGTGTACGTGAACATAGCGTTGATGCCCATGCCTGGAACCAGTATAATGGGAGCATTTCCGATAAAGGCCATTAAAAAACAGCCTAAAGCACACGTCATAATCGTTGCTATGACAGCACCCTCAAACGGCATTCCCGATTGCGATAAAATTAATGCATTGACCGCGATAATGTACACGATCGTAAAAAATCCTACTACCCCAGCCATCACTTCCTGTTTAAAAGAAGTCTGATGAGTGGTTAAACCAAAAAAATCTCCTATCACTTTCATATAATTGCCTGCCTTTGCAAGCGCCCTCTCCCTACCCGCTCAACCTCATTACAAGGCCAGCCACAAACTGTTATTATACTGCCCGCAAAAGAAATTGTCATTACTTTTTTAAGCTGAAACAAAATAAAGAGGCTGGACAAAAAATTGTCTCAACCTCTTTGACCGGTTCGCTGCGCTTCAGGCGGACGCTTTCTTACCTCCAGTCAAGCTTTTTTCAAAAATATATTCTAAACCGGTGATCGTGAAAGTGATTAGCTTAAAAATGTATACATCAAATAAACCTGCCACTTTCATTTTTTTGACAGGGGCCGGTGTGCTATACTAAGAACTATCCTGTTACGACACTTTGGCCGGTTCGTATTGATACAGGAGTCCGTGTTGAATAAGGTGGAAGGAAACTCTTATAAACTTATTCATACACGCAATGACCGCAACCTTATGGACCTTTCCATTGGGTTGCTTTTTTAATCGATCATAATGATCGACCAGTGTATTTTGTGTTTTTTTCCGCAAGGAAATCATGGACATCACCATAAAATAGAGAATCTTTCGCAGCCTTCTATTCCCTCTCTTATTGAGGGTATCCGGCTTCTCATGCTTACCTGACTGAGAGCGGTGGATATCGATTCCTGCATACGCATTGATTTGTTTTGCTTTCTGAAAGCGGCTGATATCACCCAACTCACCAATAATCCGAACGGCCGTGTTTTCACCTACTCCCGGAAAGGAGAGGAACACCTGGTACTCTACTCGATCTTTCGACAGCTCGACCATCTGCTGAATGACTTCTTTCTTTTGAACCTGCAGTTCTAAGATCCTTCTGGCATAGTTCTTGATGTGTTGACAGCGTACATCTCCCGATGTAATAGACGGGTAAGAGCCCTTACTGGCTTTAAGGAGGGTGATCACCTTTTCATCTACTTGCTGAACCGACATATTCTTCCGTGTGGCCTGTCTTACCCGACGACGAAGCTCCTCCTCGGATAGGCCGTCTAAACAGTCAGGATGCGGAAAGAATTGTACGAGATTTAAAAAGAGGTCAGAGCTTCTGGAGAATGATTGTTCCAGTAATGAAAAACTTAACTGCAGAGAGCCATGCAAGCGGTTACTGTTCTGCGTAATCTCTTTGTCGATCTCTTCATAGTAGCGCCCAAGAGAACGCATTTGGGCATAATAGTCTTCTTGAACGTACGTTTTTGGGCGGTTCATTCTATAATGGGACTTCGCCAGTTCGTGAGCGTCACTGATATCCGTTTTATGTCTTCGCATAGAAGCCATTTGAAGCTTAGCCTCTAAGGGATTGAGCTTACAGTAAGGGTACCCTTGTGCCTTCAGGAATTCCTCCAGTCCGTTTGAATAAACCCCTGTCGCTTCAAATACGATTTCCGGAAACTGCCCATCGTGTTCCGTTACCTCCTCAATCTTTTTCTTTAACCAACCAAAACCACCTTGAGTATGTTTCAGTTCCCCCTCAAACACACATTGTTGAAACCGATCGTACATCACCATTGCGCTTGTTCCCATACTGACATCAAAAGCAATCACGTGTTGCATGTAGATCCTCCTCGTTCTTTTCTATAGAAGCCCATCACAGTGCCTTATTGATTCCACTTTCTTTTACACGGTCTCGAGGATCCAACATACTAAGCTGATTCGCATAAGGGTGTGAAGGGAGTCGGTTTCCTCATTCGGATTCTAAGATCCAAGCGTCCGCGCGACTTCTCTTCACTTCTACAAAAAAATAGTAGCACAAACCATGGCCTTGGTTTGTGCTACTAATGTTAGTATGTTTCCGCAGGGACGGCGCTGAGCTCTCCAGGCCCTTGCCCTGGGTAGTCTCAGCTTGCCGTCATATCCTGCAGGAGTCGCCACCTTCCGCTCCGCTCACCTCATACTGTTAATAGATAATGCTCATTTTCACCTTTTTTCAGGTATGGGAATCGACCTCTTTTTAGTATAAAACTAAATGATTGACCAAATGATCACGTGAAAAATTTAAACGTCCATGCTTTTAAAGAGGCTCGCCATTTCAATTGCTGCAGTTGCTGCTTCCCAGCCTTTATTCCCGGCCTTCGTTCCTGCGCGTTCAATCGCCTGCTCGATTGTATCTGTTGTAAGTACGCCGAATATAACCGGAAGTCCTTCATTAAGGGCAATATTGGCTACACCTTTTGCCACTTCTCCGCTGACGTATTCAAAATGAGGGGTTGCGCCGCGAATAACTGTGCCAAGCGTGATCACTGCATCATACTTGCCTGACTTCGCTAATTTCTGAGCAGCAACAGGAATTTCAAAAACACCCGGCACCCATGCAACTGAAACGTCTTCTTCTTTCACTCCGTGACGGCGAAGCGCATCCTCTGCTCCTCCAAGCAATTTGCTTGTGATAAATTCGTTGAAGCGGCCTACTACGATTGCCACTTTGAGATCTGTTCCGATTAAATGTCCTTCATAAACGTTTTTCATGAATGATTCCTCCTAGAATTTAAGCATGTGTCCAAGCTTTGATTTTTTTGTTTCCATGTATTTAGCATTCTGTTCCTTTGTCGGCATCTGAATCGCCACACGCTCCACTACCTTTAAGCCGTAGCCTTTTACACCCGCAATTTTTCTTGGATTGTTGGTCAGGATTCTCATATTGGTTACTCCAAGATCCTTTAGGATTTGTGCGCCAATCCCGTAATCGCGCAGGTCTGCCGCAAACCCAAGCTTCTGATTTGCTTCGACCGTGTCGAGTCCTTCTTCCTGCAGCTTATAAGCTTTGAGCTTATTAATGAGACCAATTCCTCGCCCTTCCTGCCTCATATAAAGCAGGATTCCATTTCCTTCTTTTTCAATTTGAGAAAGTGCCGCATGAAGCTGAGGGCCGCAGTCGCAGCGATTCGAACCAAACACATCACCCGTCAGGCACTCTGAATGTACACGCACGAGCACGGGATCCACTGATGAAATATCGCCCTTTACAAGCGCGACATGCTCCTGGCCTGTTAATGTTTCCGTATAAGCGACAGCTCTAAACTCCCCGTATTCAGTAGGCATCTGTACTTCCACTTCACGCTGAATCAGCTTTTCTTTATTTCTGCGGTAGGCAATCAGGTCCTGAATCGTAATCATCTTTAAATTAAATTTATCAGCGATTTCTTTAAGCTGCGGCACACGAGCCATAGTACCGTCCTCTTTAATGATTTCACAGATAACACCGGAAGGCTTTGCACCTGATAAAACGGCTAGATCAACAGCTGCCTCTGTATGGCCTGCACGCTTCAGTACACCACCCGGCTTCGCTACTAAAGGAAAAATATGACCAGGGCGGTTAAAATCAGCGGCTTTGGCTTCTGGCTTGATCAGTTCTCTTACAGTTAAAGCGCGTTCCGGTGCACTGATCCCGGTAGTCGTTTTAACATGATCCACACTCACTGTAAAAGCGGTGCCGTGAGAATCGGTATTGGTATCTGTCATCGGCTTCAGCTGAAGCTCTTTTGCACGCTCCTCAGTAATTGGAACACACACCAGGCCGCGGCCTTCTGTAATCATAAAATTTATAGTTTCTGCCGTCACATTTTCAGACAGCGCGATAAAGTCACCTTCATTTTCCCGGTCTTCATCATCGACCACGATCACCACTTTACCTGCTTTTAAATCCTCAATTGCTTCTTCAATACGATCGAACATACAGACAGCCTCCCTAATTCATAAATCCGTATTTTTGCAAAAATGCTTCGTCTACCCCTTTTTTCTTAGCAGACGCTGCAGGCTGAACAAATCGGTGAATATATTTCGCAATCATATCACATTCAATATTCACGAGGTCTCCCACTCTTTTTTTACCGAGCACCGATTCTTCTACCGTTTGTGGTATGAGGGAAATCATAATCGCCGATTCCTCCACATCAAAAATGGTTAAGGATGTGCCATCCACAGAAACGGATCCCTTCATAATAAAGTAGGGCATTAAAGAAGGGTCCATTTCAATATAAATGTAAATCGCATTTTCCTTCTGCTGAGTGGAACGAATGGTCCCAGTGCCGTCAATATGACCTGATACAAAATGTCCGCCAAATCTGCCGTTCGCAGACATCGCACGCTCTAAATTCACTTTCGAGCCGACCTTTAACTGATGAATCGTCGATGCCTTGACCGTTTCCGGCATGACATCCACTGTAAATGTGTTTTTGGAAAAACCGGTTACCGTTAAACAAACCCCGTTTACAGAAATGCTGTCACCCAGGTGAACATCGCTAACCACTTTCGGTCCATCAATGGAAAGCACCATGGACTCTCGGCCTCTGTTGATGGAGACCACTGCCCCAACTTCTTCCACAATCCCTGTGAACAATGCCTCTCACCCTTTCTTAAGATAATGCAGCTGTTATTTTTATATCCTGCCCAATTGTCTTTACATCTTTAATGGTAAGACCGACAGCCTCACTCATCGCCTCCACACCTTTTCCGTTAAATACAGAAAAAGCGCTGCTTGATCCGATAATTTTCGGTGCAATATACATGACAATCCGATCGACTGCTTTTTGATCCAAAAATGCACCATGAACCTTCGCGCCGCCTTCTACATATAACGAAAGGATTTTTTCTTTGCCCAGCACTGTTAATAGCTCAGGCAGTTCGATCGTTTCCCCGCTCATTCTGATTACTCTGACATGAGGGGCCTTTGCGAAAAGTCGTTCTTTTTCCTCAGAAGCATCACTTCCGCATATGACCCAGGTTGGAGAAGCTTCATCTGTTAACACAGCAGAAGCTTCCGGAATGGATAATAAAGTATCCAGCACAATACGTACAGGGGAAATTGCCTCGCCGCGAAGCCTCGCAGTTAATGAAGGATTATCCTGTTTTACCGTATTTGCACCCACCAAAATCGCATCATGCAGATGACGGTCCAGATGAACGTCTTCACGCGCTTCCTCAGACGTAATCCATTTACTGCTGCCGGAGCTTGTCGCAATCTTGCCATCAAGAGTCATCGCAGCTTTCAGCGTCACAAACGGTCGTTGAGCGGTAGTGTGATGAAAGAAGAATTCATTTAATTGAAGCGCTTCTTCTTTTAGGACACCGACAGTCACTTCGAGTCCGGCTTCTTCCAGCTTTTTGAGTCCCTTGCCTGCGACAAGAGGGTTCGGATCAACAGATGCCACAACCACCCTCGCCAGTTTCTTTTCAATAATCAAATCCGCACAAGGCGGGGTTTTGCCATAGTGTGAGCACGGCTCAAGCGTCACGTAAATGGTACCGCCTGCTGCCTGATCGCCTGCCTGCTTCAATGCATGCACCTCTGCATGACCTTCCCCAGGTTTTAAATGAGCCCCCATGCCAACAGCACGGCCATGATTGACTACAACAGCCCCCACAGCAGGATTTGGAGAGGTTTGGCCCATCGTACTTCTTGCCATTTCAATCGCTAATTTCATCCATTTTTCATCCATCAAATCATCCTCATCGGAAGAATTAAGCCAAAAAAGCCCCTTTTTTACAAAAGGGGCTTTTAAAACATCGCTAAATAAACGGGCGCCGAATATGTAAACGGCCCGAGTATATTTCCTTCTCTCATCCAGACTATCACTGTCGGCTTTGGAGTTTCACCAAATCCACCGGCATCGCCGGGTCACGGACTAAGGACACAACAGCTGTCCATCACCGCCGGTAGGGAATTACACCCTGCCCCGAAGGAACACTGATTCAATTGTACTCTCATTATGTCCTATGAAACGTTGTCTTGTAAAGGTTTTTGTCTCTGTCTTACCTGTGGAGTATTATCTGTTCTCGTCAACAATTGTAAGTTTCGTCAACAATCCGTCAACAACTACTTCAACAAATTATTTAATACAAAGTATCAGTATAATTCTACAAGATAGCCTTTCCTATAGATAATTCCTTTAGCTCTTATCGGCAAGTTAGAATTTCGTCAATTAAACTTTATAACATTGGCAGTATCACTACAGAGTTATAATTTATATTCTCATGATCTTAAAACAATAAAATGACTATTATGGTATATTAAAGCAAAGGATAAATTTCCTCAAATAACACATACAAAGGGGTAGATTTTATGCAAATTGAACAACTTCAACAGCTTTACACCCAGAAAATGAAAGAAAGAAATCATTCAAAAAGATTAAATGCTATTGATGAATACTTAAGTTCTCAACACGACTTGGACATTACAGGTAACCTTACAAGCCAACAATATTTACTCCAAATCATTCAGTTAATAAATGATAATCCTGAAAATGGGGAAGAAATCATTAGTGATATTCTTTTGATTTTGAATGATAGATATTCACTAGGAGAACCATATTTATTCACTCAACTAACTACAGATCTAACCGTCAGTGAATTACATGAATTATTGACAGAAGTTTTTAATGGTACAAAAAGTTACGATTCTTTTGATTTTGAAATATTAGAAACACCTGTTGCCGATGAAATAGGCCAAAATGTAAAAATTAGAATTAGATATACAGATTGGTATATCAATAATTTTACACAGGAAAGAGAAAGAGAACTTAGTTCAGGAACCATCGAAATGAGCTATCTTTTGAAAGAAAAAATATGTATCTCTTCAAAATCCGGTTATAATAAATTATATTCCAAATTAGTAGAATTTATAGAAGAAAATATTGAAGGTTTAAACAGTAAACACGTCTACATTCAAAATAAAGCTAAAAGCTTTAAAGACAGTGAATTTTCGAAACTGACATTGCTTGCATTACATTTAATTTACAAAAAATTTTCTGAAATTGGTTTTAAGGTTCAAAGCGTGAGCTCTATAACGTTTAATAACGAGAAGGCTCCTTTTGTTAAAAATGCCAAACTTGGTGGTAGCAATTTATTTAAAGATGGAGATGTAATAGAAAGAATTTATCGAGGAGATAAAATAACAAAATTTAGTGTTTCTCTTTATAAACTAAATAAACAAGTTGAAAACGCAGATAACGCTATTGTAGTTAATTTAACCGTTGATTTCAAAAGTATACTAAAGTTAACTTTTGCTGACAACGATATGGATGAGTCTCTTCTTCTACAAGTAGCTGTTGATATTTACCAAGCAATTAATGCTTCTATAACGAATATTAACACAATTAACGAAGCTGAAATTTTATTGAAGGAGAATTTGCAAAATGTTACAACTTCTGGCGTTCTTCTGACTAAGTTTTTAAGTACAGTAAAAGAGGATTTGAATGCATTAATCGAGGATGCCGATACACTGGGTATTATTACTCGGTATTTTGACGATAAATATGACATAAAATAATAATAAAAGGAGTTGGGATTTATATGTTATTTTCAAATAGCGCTATAATTGTTTCAATTGATACCAAGTGTATTGATTTAATAAAAAATACGTCTTTTGAAGATGAAAATAAATTCTACTCCTTATCAATAAAACGTAATGTAAATCATGGGTTCGGTGAAATACATTGGGCTGAATCTTTTATGAATGGAAAGATTAACATTGTTAGTTTTATACAAATAGAAAATATATTTATTTTTTTTACATCTACTGTACAAAATTATTTACACTTCAAAAAAATTGTTAAACACATCCTGGGGCATGATGCGAATGCCCAATTATTTAAACTCCCTTTACCTGTTACAAAAAAGTTAGTTTCAATACCAAACGTAAGGCTTGTTGAGACAAATGAAGCCTTCGGTCTTACCCTAATATTAAATAATCAAAACGAAGATTTTTTAATAAAAATATACACAAACGGCCTTATAACCTATTCGATGTTAATAAATCTTAGTCCAAAACAAGCCCTTAATATGTTTAAAACCATAATTAAAGTTATCGAGGTCTTTAATGAAAAATATTAAAAATTTCCAAGAAAGTATATTTAACCTATACGATACAGTGGTTAATTCAATAAAAAATATAGATAACGACATTGTTGAATTTTTATCTTGGACTTCGTCCATAATTGTTACATTAATAACATTAATCACAATAATTTTCACATTTTATAATGAGAAAGTCTTTCAAACAATAGATCGATTATTTCAAGAAACGGTTACTCTCTTAAATGAGAACCCTCTCAACAAACCTTTGAAAATTGCATCAAATTTAAACAACATACAAAAACTAATGCAAAATCAAAAGCTATATAATCATTCAATGCATTTTTTTAAATCTGCTCTCTTTATACTCAGTATCCCCTGGATCCTTTCGGGTTTGATGTTTGTTTTAAATACTAATAACAACTTTGATAAGATAATTATATTCATTTCATTATGTTTATTATTAGTGGTTTTTGTTTACCTTCCTAAACTATTTGAAAGGTTTAACGATTTAAACAAAACTGATATAAACTTCTTTAATTTAGATTCAATGGTCAATTACATCAAAGAGAACAGCTCTTTTCCGACAAGCCAAAATCTTATTAAGCTTGTTAACCCTTATCTAACATTGGAATTGAAAGACAACAACATTAATTTTATTGTTCATCAAGAAATTAGATTACTCGACATTAATATAATATTTACCTTAAAGCACGAACAGGATAGCCACCTCATCCATATAAGACCAAAAAAAAATCAATTTATTAAGGAATCTTTTATCTTAGACGTACCTAGCAATCAGGCAACTAAAGGATTATTCGACAAAATTAAAATGTGCAAAAGCATAAAAAGTAAAGGCTATATAATAAATAATGAACAAACTTGTTTTTTTGCCTATAGTATTAATATTGAAATTGTAACTAATTCTAAAATAATTTTAGAGATGAAGGAATTTGAAAATATGTCTGTTCCATTACCGGTTTCTAGAGCGTTGAATAATAATGAGTCAAGTATTAGTTCTAAAATTGCAGGACAGCAATATGAATATTTTCTAAAGTAATTAATTAAGTCTTTACCTAAGTAGGCAATATTATAATAAAGTTATGTCTTCATAAGAACACTATTTATACATTATTTTTTATATTTTTTTGTAGTTATTTAAAGTTCGATAAAAGAAGAAAAATTGATTCAGTTATACTAATTTATTTACATTTAACTATTAAGTAGTGTGGGAAGACCATTGCGGTAAGGTTATATTATATATATAACCTTACTATCTGAATTTGGTCTTTAAAGCTTCAAAATAGTATTTAGTTCTATAGCACTTTTACTTCCACAAGATCATATAATTTAAATACATACGTCTCACCCTCTAACTTTCAAATCGATAATTCTTTTTATGATTTTCAATAAACAATATTTGACCCTAACCGTCCTCGTACGCCCTTCATAAAAGCATTCGATTTCCAACAATGAATCAAAATCATTTGCCATTTAATTGTATGTTGGATCTCTAACAAGTTTTGATCGTCTAATTCCGGTTTCTATTTTTTTCAAACTCATCACGAACTTCTCTTTTAATAACTTCTAGTACTCAGGCAATATTATTGCTGAACTCCACTTTATGTATGCACAAGCTCTATGAGACAGCATAAGCAGCATCATCTAATTGAGTACGACGAATTTCAGCAAACTCATTTGAGCGTAGGCCATTTTGAAGTAGGAGACGGACGTATTTTTCGTCCATGGAACGGCCGCGCTGAATTTTCGGAATCGAAATTCGCTGCCCTGTCATTCCTTCTCTGCTTCCATATGCCACTTGTGTTCCAAGCTCCGCAATTTGCGCCATTACCGGCAGACGTGAACCCTCTCGGATCACATCAACTGTTAGCTCAGATGTTTCCTGCGGTGGGGAAAATAACTCGGCAAGGTAGTTGTTTGGTGTTACTAGATTGTTAGAATAAGTTAGTAGCTCGGGTGCTGAAAGAGCCTGTTCAAGATTCAATAATTCTGGTGGCATTTAAACCATCCTTTCTGTTTTCAAGTTTGTATTTTTAAGCAAATGTAATGTTAGGCATTTTCTCACGGAGAGCATCATCAACCGTAATTGGAATACGCTCTGAAATAACTTTCGCCACTTCATAGCCACCTACAACATGGTCACCATCTGTCACATCTACCGTTCTTTTTAGTAAAACTGTAGGATTCTGTGAACCATTTTCACCTGCAGGATCATAGGGTACATATTTGCCATTTGTTAGCTTGGCCAAAGGCATTCCTTTCAGAATGATTTTCTTTCCGTTTACGGAAATGACAGCAGCTGAATCAATCGTAATTCCATTCACTACTTCCCGAACCACTTCATAGCTTGCTAGGATTTCTGCATCACCTTCTACAACAAATGTTTGTCGTGGTTGTAAATTCATGTTTCATTCCTCCTATTCAAATTGATTTATCGTTTCCAGGGATCATTCGCAACTGTTACTGAAGCACTTCGAGCTTGTGCCTCTTTCTTGATTTGCTCCAGGCGTTCTTTGTCTGTTTGCTTACGATTACCGCCAGCATCAGCCCCGAAGCTTCCGGATCCACCCTTTGTCTTCAACAGATGAGGTTTCTTTTCAGCAAGAGCTTTCAATGCTTCCTCAACACCTTCAAGATCACCCTTGTCGTTCTCTTTTACTTCGGTTAAATCTGCCAGAGCCAGAGCATCTTCATAATCAGCAAAGTCGAGTTCCTTTGCGGCTAGTTTTACCTCAGCATTTAACAATCGTTTGAATGTCTTCTCACGATCCCCTTTTAACTTCTCTTCCACAAGCGCATCGATATCAACGTTCTTTGGATCTTCGCCAGGCTTCTTGTCAGTGCTTTTGTCATTCTTCTTTAATGCGGCTTGCATTGCTTCAATGGAATTAAAACCAAACTCCTGAGCAAGAGCTTTCTTTCCAGCTTTTTCAGCACGATTAATACGCTTATCAAGATCATCCTTACTGTGAAACGTAGCAAACGGCTTATCTTCAATAGGTGGATCAGCCGGAGGATCCGCTGGTGGATCTCCAGGTGTGTCAGCAAAGAATTGAATATCCAAAGGCAAATAGCGTTTTGATTTGTTCTCTTTCGTTTGCTGCTTGGTAAATATAGATTTGATAAATGATGAGATTAAAAGATAAAGTTTCATTGTTCCTCCTGTTTTAGGTCGTCAGTATGACCATAGTTTCCTTCTCAGCTTTTAAAGCCATAAGCAAGTTCTGGGCTGCTATTTAGCGCATAGTTGCGAGATAGTAGATCACACCATTTTGGGGCATAATAAAAAGCACTCATATTGAGTGCTCGAGAAAGCCCAAGATAACCCCAAGCTTTTATTAAATTTCATGTTCTCAGTGGATTAAAGACACTCTTAGTTGAAGAAGAACAATCTAAAGATCCATTTTTGTGTAAGTATAATTCATCTATTTAAAAATCCTCATTAGTTAACCTAGTAACTCAAGAAGTTTTGGGAAGGTTCTCTGTTATACCTCCAAACGAGTTAGTTTTATTGTTTACTTATACAAACTATGGTTGAAGTATTTTATTTTGTATTTGTACGTTAATAATATTATGATCAGAAATAATATTACCAATCTTATTATCTCCAACTTCCAAGATAAGTTTTTTTCTTAGTCGATCACTGATAAAACAGTGGTCATTTATTACCTTATAATATGTACTTATATTATTTTCTACCCATTGTAAGCCTATTGTTTCAAAACCACTTTTAATTTCTAACCATTTTTTCTGTTTGTTTTCATCTCTATGATTAGACACCAAATTGAAATCACCTATTATGATTACATCATTTTTATTGCCATCTATAAATTCCAAAGTTTTTTTGAACTTACCTGAAGTTAGTATTTCATTAAATCTATTATATCCATAAGGTTCATTTGCTTCTTTTCCGTTTCTAGTTGTGGTCCATACAAAAAAGCTATTAAAAGATTCTTTACCTTTTTGTATTTTTACTGGTAAAAAACACGCCATTTTGTTATCTATAAATTCTTTTAAAACCTCCTTACATATTTCATATTTATATTCATTATTAATGTATAAGACAATACCATTTCTATAGGTTCTAAACATATGTTTTCTATCAAGCATTACTTTATGATACCCTCTAATTTCAGGACATTCTGAAAGACCTGCTTCTAGCAATGAAAGTATATCTGGCCTAAAATCTTCTATAATATTATTAGCTACTTTTACTCTTTTTTCATTTTCTTCAATTCTATTTGAATTTTTATTTTCGCACTTATTTTCCCACTTTATATTCCATGAAATAATTTTCATTTCATGCTCCTTTCAATAATTAATTGTTATGTTTAATGAATCATCACTCAGATATATCTATGAGATGGTAATAATTCTCCTTTTCATTTAGCACAATAAGTAAAGACTAGATACGTTACGGCTTAACCTTCAACCTCCTTCCTTTATAATTAAACCAAACAATTGAAAATTTTGCTGCCATTTTTTATATTTCTTGGTGTTCCTTGCCTTCTGGCTCCCAAAAGTTTTTAAATCTGGTAGATCAGGCATACGAGATTTATAACGAATCCATTGCTTGCGAGTTTCATTTTTCCTCGATGCTTTTCGCTGCATCTCATCATATTTTCGTATTTTTGCTTCCGATCGATTGTCTTCAAATGGTCGGTTAGAAGTTTGCAGCATGTCAGCAATGTCTTTGGGATCTTGAAATTCTTCACTCCATAGATAAGCGCTGTGCACACAGTGACCATGATAAGGAGGACGGTTCGTCAAAGGCGGGAACCTCGAATCCTTTCCACTAATGGAATAGACCCTGCCCTGGTACTGGGCACATAATGAACAAGTAATGCCGACACTGTTCACGTAAAGGAGATCCTTATTGTTTTCAGTCATGCGGTTGATCGAGCCATCTACATGAGCCCTGCGTTGATAATACTGAATAGTGTTGGCCAGATACTTTTCTACTGGCACCTTAGCACCGTTCTTATAAATGGCACCTGTGATCCCCTTAGCAGTCGCTTCAGCCACTGCTTTCTTAGTTGCTTCTCGTCTGGTCTGCCCTTCAATTAATGAACGTTGATTGGCTTTTGTAGTGATCATTTCAAGACGATCCTTAGCATCTTGACTCATATTATCTGAAGCCTCTAAAACCGTGTAGAACATATCGTCTGCGATATTCTGAACGGCTTCTCGATGAATGCCAGCTTTAAAAGAAGCTTCAATGTTTTTAACCCCTTGAGCACGAAGTTCTTCAGTCGCCTCATTGGAACCTTCTTTATAAGCAGCTTCTATAATCTCCAAGATGATCCCAGTTGCATCACCTTGAGTTATGGAGATGATCACACCGATTTGCTTAAGGAGCTCCAACTGCCGGCGCTTTGTTAGTCCTCCACTAATTGATTGAATCACACCAATTATGTCCATGCTGGACTGCTCGTACATGGCTACAAGTTTTTCAATATCCTCATTCATTGCTCATCATCACCAATCGTTGTTCGAGGTGGTTGAGTAAATGTAGGATTAAGTGTATCAACAGCTTTTTCGTTTTGAATCTTTTCTACTTCTTCAGCAATGGCTTTCTCTGACCAATCAGGATGAATATTTCTTACAGTAGTTTCTAGGGATTGAACACCGTCGGCGTACTTCTTCGATTCTTCCTCACCGGTTTCCGCTTCTGCTTTAGGTAGCATGTCTTTCCATTCAATCACCGGGTCTTTTGCTTCGTAATCTGATGCACTAATGGCATTTTCTAAAAGAACACATTTCCTCAAAGCATCTTTCAACGTTTCATCAAACTTATCTCGAATGGCTTCTGCTTTTATAACAGATTGAATCCACTCATAAAGAATTGCTTTAGCAGAAAGTGTGCCTCCTGCTGAACCTAAGCCCACTGCAGTCGCAGCAGTTTTGGAAGTGGCCATAATGTAATCTATCAACCTGGCCACATGTTTGAATGATTGTTCGGTCTGTGCGTTCCAGGTAATGTACATGGGAATAGCTCCTTTGCTCTCGTCATAGCTGACTACCTCCAGGTCCGCGTTACGAACAAAGCGACCACCGTAATTTTGATTATTTTTATTCGCCACACTGTCCCACAACTGACGAGGAATCGCCAGCTTAGGCTTCCCATGCTTTTCAAATACCACGGAATCACGAGTAATGGTCCAGTTGATTTCTTCCTGCATCTCTACAATATTTCTCAGACCTGAACGGCCGCGAGTGTGCCGAAGTGTTTCATCATTGGTTACAATTCCACACATCAGCTCATCTAGATCAGAAACGAGTAGAGAAGGTTCTTCTAAAATCCCATATAGGGAGGCATATTCCCTAAAATCTTTCTCGTACTTTATGCTACTCCCTTTCATCTCAAATACGTGTTGTGTTAATTCAAGACCACCGTCAACCAACCGCTGTCTCTCAACCCGTAAGAACGTTTCATCTTCACGATCTTCCGTCCAGGCAATATCAGCTCCGAATTCATCATCATGTTCAAAGTAGAGGTCAGCAAGCAGCCATTCAAACCAGGTACCTCTTCGCTTATTTCTCCGAATGCGATAAGCTATTGCTCCATCTACTTGTTGTTGGACAATGGCGGACCATAAATTGCTTTTGACTTTAGATGTCTTAGCGATCTGGGAGATAAACTCCAAATACTCTTTGCTGTCTTCTTCATCAGCTGAGATATTTCCTAGTGACCGGTTAATCAGATCGGCCGGCAATTCTGCAATTGCTGAGGCGAAATTGATCACGACATAGTGATTCACTGCATTTTTTTCTGCATGCTTCTTCTTCAAGTCTCGCAAGTAACGGTATTTAGCACGATTAATCGCCGCTTTATCGATACTTGTTTCATTCCCAATGGTCTTCGCCCGGGGAAATATCTCAGCATGATTCCCTTCATATAGATCACGGAAGAACTCCATATAATCAAGTTCAGAACCAAATGGCTCTGGTGGGAATGGATTGTTTTCATAAATGATTGTCATTGTCTCACCTCTTTCTACCAGCCTGCCGGACGATCCGTTGACCAGTGCATTTCTTTTTCTGTAGCAAAAGCTAATGCAACAGCATCTGCTCTATCGGGAGAAGCAAGGCCCCGTTTTTTCATGTCCTCTTTTCTTTCGAGAACGATACGGCCCTTACCCGACATTCGATATTTACGGGTGGTTAATTGAGAGATCAGCTTTTCATCATTCGGAAACTCAACGGTTGGAGATGCGCCTTGCACATATTGTGAAAGATTCTCCTGCAGCTGGTCCCGAACACTTGCCCATATTTCAGTACCGCGGTTCTCATAATGTTCTTCATAAATTGCAGTCCGACCGTTTCCAATCGGTAATATACGAAGTTCAAACGGAAACATTTCAGTCCTTAATAATTCCTCAAGCTGATTCGTAACACCGCCACCCACACCATCATCATCTAACTTCACGACAACTTCATTGATGAAAGGATAGAGGCTGTGATAATTTCTAGCCGTCTGAATGACATAGCCTGTTGTTTGAGTAGTGTCCTGCTTATGGTAGCCCTGGAGCTCAAACAACTTCCCTCCCATGCGTGGTGCTATGACTGTTTCATCATCTCCATAGCGTGCGATATCCACCCCTAGATGCAAGGTTCTGCTACGAAGCTCAACCTTCGTCTCTGCAGCGGTCTCCGGCATTTCCAAAGGAATGAATACATCAGGTTCGATTTAGGAAACTCGCCGTATACACGAATCCTGACGGCATCTGAGTCCTTTCCATATTTCCTAATAAGACGTTCAATATTTTCCTTACTTGCCCTCGGCGAATCCCAACTACTGACCTTGTGTGTTTTATAATCCTGCCTGTCTTTATGATGAGAATCATAAAAAACCCCACTCGTTCGAGTAGGGTTACCACACATCAATAATTTGTTTTCAGCTCCAGATAATGTACAGAGAATCGCTTCCATGATGTTGTCGGCTACACCAGACGCTTCATCCACCACAAAGAGCATGTACTCTTCATGAAAGCCTTGCATGTTCTCAGGCTTCGTGGCGGTCCTGGCTGTAGCAAACCACCGCTCTTCATTACCCATCATATAAACTTTGGTCTTCGTCCACTTAAGGAAGTTCTTGACCATAGAGGATTCCATCCACTTGGCGATCTCTGCCCAAAGCACATCATTCAACTGCTGCCGGGTAGGTGCAGTACATACGATTTTGGGGTTCGGTCTGCAACAAAGGTACCAGAGAACAGACATCGCTTCTAGTCCAGTTTTCCCGACTCCCTGGCCAGATCGGACACTTACAAAAGGATTGTTGGCCAAATCGTTTAAGACATTACGCTGCCACTCGTCCGGATTAAACTGAAGAATGTCTTCAGCAAATGCCACCGGATCATCCCAATATACTTCTATCAGGTCTATCAGGACGTTATACGGTTTAGTTGTAATTGCCGTCACCGACTCTTACGCTTTTACGCCTTGCAGCTACTTCTTTTAGAGCACCGACCCAATCATCCGTTGCAGTTCCTTCATTCTCTCTCTTAATCGTTTCAATTTCTTGCTTCAAGCGCTCATTGGAAAGATGCAACTGCTCATGCTTACCAGGTATATAGATATTCTTCAGTTCCATTTCATGTTTTTGTTTAATTGCTTTAATCAAATTATCAGTCACACGAGTCAAAGCTTCTTCTATATTTAAGATATCATCAATGGCTCTCATCTCAGTCTCTTCAATTTCAACCACAATTAGAGCATCTGTTTTTACAGGTACTCTTACTTCGACCCCATCACGCTCAATCACATGTACATCTTTCGTTTTGTTTAATTGCTGCAGTACACGACGCTGGCGCTCGGTCAAACCATCTTCAACCTTCTTTATACGCTTCATCATTCTTCTTTGTCTGATAGTGAGCTCTCGAATCGTAGCATCGATCTGTTCAACCGGATCCACAGGGATCATCTCAAACAGTTCTTTTTCATCTTCATCTAAGTAATCCCACATGATCGTTTCATACTCACCAGAACGCACTGCATTCTTATTGCCGGCAGGAGCTGAACCGCCTTGATTGCCCTTAGCATTTTGATTCTTAATCGGTGCTCCCCCGGCATTACCTGCAGCATGTTGGTTTCCTTTCAAATGGTTCGAACGATTAAGAGCGCTCCTTTTAGATTTAGGAGCGCTCCCTTTCAATTCATCATCCCATTTATCGGTAGCTTTCCATTTACGAATCGTGCTACTGGTGACTCCAACCTTCTCAGCAAGATCTACTAATTTTAGATCACCATTATGTTCAAGCCACATATTCTTTGCTTCGCTTCTTCGTGGATCCCTTGGTCTAGCCATTTACATTCACCGCCACCTCCACAGACTGTTCGTGTTGAGTTTGATTTCAGTCTTCCTCTTTCTGAAGGGCTAAATCAATCTCAATCAGCTTCTTCAAATCCTCAACCGTCTTTATCTCAATGCGTCCATCTTGAAAGTCTTTTACCCAACGGGCAATTCCTGCATTTATAATCTTTCGATAACGCTCCTTCGACTGCAGCACATTTAGTACTGAATCAATCTCGTGCTGCAGGCTTTCATTATCAGGGGAACATATATTCTCTTTTTTCATTACCTTTCACCCGACCTCTCATCTATAATTGAAAGTGAGATAGCGACTTTTCACAAAACCGTGCACGGTCGCTCGCTATCTCTGTCGGGTAATCGGCGCTGGGAGAGGAAGGTGTTAGCGCACCTTTCTCTTTTTTAGTTTGTTAACAATACCGGCTCAACGCCTGTAAATTCATAGTAACGTTTTTTAATGACATCACAAAAAACCGGATCCAATTCCATGGTCCGGCATTCTCTTGTTGTTTGTTCACAGGCCATTAAGGTAGAACCGCTACCCCCGAACAAATCAACTACAATATCATTTTTCTTACTGCTGTTTTTTAATGGTATGGCGATAAGCTCTAAAGGCTTTTGGGTAGGATGAACGTAATCATTCACGTTCCCTCTTCCGATCTCCCACACTGATGAAGGTTCAGGTACCTCTTCAAGTAAACCAGCCCTCCAAACGGTTGATTGCTTTCGATCACCATACCAGCAAGGTGTTTTACCTCTTTTGTACGCATAGAATACCGGTTCATGTTGCCAGCGATATTGTGACCATCCAAAGGAAGCAAAATTCTTAACCCAAATACATTGGGACCGGACCAGGATGTTATGAGCGTTCATAGCATTTTCAAATTCGCGCTGATAAGAAGAACCGTGGAATACGTATATTGCTGATTCCTCATTCATTAAGCGTGCATAATTCTCAAATACCTTATCAAGAAATTCGTCAAACGCTTCTCCGCTCATATCATCATTCATGATCTTTTCTCGGCCATCTTCGGTTAGTTTCTTGGATGTGCTTTTCACAGCTACATTGTAAGGAGTATCCGTAATCACTAAATCAGCTTTTTGCTCACTCATCAGCTTTTGTAAGTCTTCTCTTTTCGTAGCGTCTCCACAAACTAAGATATGCTTACCAAGCTACCAAACATCACCGTACTTCGTTTCAGGTTCTTTAATATCTTTAATAGCACTTTCAACATCAAAGTCATCTTCTTCAACATTGGCTTCAATCTCAGTGTTATTGGGTAATCCTTCAATCAGTTCAGCCAGATCATCACTATCAAAACCTGTTAGTTCTATTCCTGAATCACTTTCGCTTAATTCTTAAAGCAGCTGGACCAGTTTTTCTTCGTCCCAATCACCGCTTATTTTGTTTAGTGCAATATTAAGCAGCTTTTCATTCTCTAAATCCAGGTTCACAACCGAAACATCGACTTCAGTATAACCGGCGTCTTTTAGGATTTTAAAACGCTGGTGGCCACCTACTAGATTTCCTGTTTGTTGGTTCCATATAAGTGGGTCTATATAGCCGAATGTTTCAATAGATTGTTTTAGTTTTATGTATTCACTATCATTAGCAGTTAACTCTACTCTGGGGTTATAAGCTGCAGGGAAAATGCTGTTAATACTAATACTCTTAATCTCCATGATATACCCTCCCGGAAAAATATAACGATCAAGAAAAGACTTCTCTATACTAGGTGGGAAAAGTACGTCTTTTGCACGTCATAAATCGACAAAATTAAAAGCACTCGATTTGAGTGCTCCATTAAAATACCATATCAAACATGTAATATGCCCCAACTAAAAAGCAAAGAGAAGAGAGAGTCGAAGCGATATTGTTTGGTATTCTCATTTTCAGCAATACGAATTTCAAAATCATCACGAGAATAAAAGGGATAAATAAAATAATAGCTAAGTTTATTGCCAGCTCATTAAACGTGGGGGACAAATCACTAAAATTATAATCCATAACTTCACCTCAACTGATTTATTTACATATTTAACATCGGCTGAGGTGAATAGAATATTAACCTGTTCTGCCCAACTTCTTGTCCACTTTCTCTTTAGCTCTTTCAACATACTGTTGCACGGTTCGCCGTTTTAAGTTCAGTTCATCCGCTATATCTGCGTAACTCAAACCCTGAGCCATATGCAACAAATAACACTCCCTTTCTCTATAAGAGAAATCCAAAAGAATATCGATCAGCTGCCGACGCTGCTCTTCCTTTAAATAAACTTGCTTTGGCTTCAAATCAATCGAAGGAAACAAATCCATATCTAATAATGCCGTTCGTTGATACACAGATCGATGATCAATCCCTCTCCTGTTCCCTGGTCGCCTTCCCTTACGCATCCATTCGAGAGAAAAATTCATATCTGAAATCATTTCTGAAACAATCCGGTGTTCATTTTCATTAATAGGATTATTCATATCTATTGAATCACGGTAATGTTTCAGTTGTCTTTTTCCAATGTTGTATTCATTTATAAGCTTTTCATTCCAGGTCTCCATTTATATTCCTCCTCTAAAATAGAAAAAAAGGACACAAACTAAGAGCTCTAAGCTCTCAATCTGCGTCCTCCAGTTGGCTGGTAGAATCACATTAATAATTATTTTTTCTCAAGACAATATTAATTCTAATCATAAGAGCTGATAAACTATTTTTGATTTCCCATAGTTTTTTCAAATAATCTTCTTCTCCAAATACTTCTTTATATTCTAATAAAATATTAAAATTTTTGCTTAATATCTGATATTCATTTAATAGTTCCTCAGGAAAGCCATTAGATTTCTCATTCATAAGATTAATCGATTGTTCAATCTTATTAAATAAGCTATATATTTTCTGATAAAATATTTCAATATCGTTTACACCAATCATGCTAGAATAATTTGAATCACTCGATTGAATCGAGAGATCTGATTTAATCTCATCACTTATATTCGGATTCATTAGTGTAATAAAATCTTTTGGTGATATATGTGTGAAGTTTAGACCAGGATTTGCAATCACAAATTCTTCAATTAATTCTCTCCTAGCGTTAACCGGGTTACCTTTTTTATCATAATAAACCCAATCTTCTTTTTTATCTCCACTAACAAAAATTACATCGTTCTTTAAAGACAAAATAGAATGCCAAATAATAAAGTCTCCTGCATTGTTATCATCTTTAGAACTATCTTTATATCCAGGAGGTACTTTTAGTTTATATCTTTCATTTGCTATTTTCGTGAGATCTTCTATTGACTTGCTTTCACTATTGGGTAAATAGGATTTTGATACAATTTTTTTTACCGCATTTAAATATGGATCATTTTCAAATAAATCTTTTAAGTCATCTCTTAATCCTTTAAGGGATTCTTTGTACTCGTTTAATGAATTTACATAACTCTTACTCAGTTCTTCAGTTTTTTTAAAGGAGTCTTTTCCTTCTAATATCGGTACCATTTCTTTAATTTTCTTTGGACTTTGTAATCTGGAAATAGCTTCCTCTACATCATTTATTCTATACATAATTTCTCGAGGCCTATTTTTAGCAAATTCGTAAAGAACATGTTCAGGAACTTTAAGTCTACCTTCTTCAGCTAGATTTTCAAGAGCTCTAGTCACTTCTTTAACTGTTAGTTCTCTCCACTGATATGCTGCTAATAAAACGTTTGTATCAATTACTATCACTGCTGAATCTATTAACTCTTCTATTGGTTTAGGTTGATAAAAATAAGCTTCCCAATTTTCCAAATTAAAGCATCCCCTTTGTAAAATTTTAATCATTATACTCATCTATAGTTTCACTAACTAATAAAAGCAATAATTCATATTTTGATATTTGTATACTTATGAATTTTAAAGCAGATAATAATGCAAACCAGAATATAATAAACAATATTAAATAGATATATTTAAACTCACTAGAATTACTTATTGTAGTAAAGAATGCTATTAAAGAGGAGGTAATAAGTGCTAAAAATATTGTTTGAGTAGAAGTATTAAGTGCACTTAATAGCGGGCTTTTCACTTTGATACTTAAATAATTTTTCAATGAGTTGAGTTCTAATTTTGTAGGATACCTTCTTTTTATAATTCTTTTGATTACAATATAGTTTAAGTGTATATCATTCTTCTCAAAATTTTTAATTTTAGAAATATCATTAAAAGTTTTAATCCAAATATCTGTTTGTCCTGACCACTCAAGTAAATTAGTATTTTTCTTATTTTTCGTTTCAAAATATCGTGAACTTTTTATCATTATATAATCTAAGAATTTCTCTAAAAAAATTAAAAATATATTTAATCCAATGAGTACTATGATTATTGCTGCTATTAATTCAAAATATCCAGAATCGCGTTCTTCAGCCATTACAATACCGATAAGTAGAACATAGACATTAACCACAATATAAGTAAATACTTTATAAATTTTTATTCACTCCTAATTTTCTAATCAATTATAGTACCCTATTAAATCTTCTTGAAGAACAACGACACTCCTTTTCTTTAAAATCTCTATGCGATCCGACAAAAACTTCTCAATCATTTCACTTTTTACAGTAAAACTAGCATTATGTATTTTTCTATGACAGTTTGGACATAGAGCTACGATATTTTGTGATATATCTATCGAGTGCTCAAAATTATCTTCGAAAGACAATGGAATAAGGTGATGACCTTCAACATAGTTTTGCCCGGAAGTTTCATTAATGAAGGTGATATGTGAGGAATCGTACTCACAGAGATAATTTGCTTTAATTAATGCTCTTTTTGTAACGCTCGACTTACCTAAATATCTGCTTGCTCTTGTCAAGGCAGCCCTATTCCCTTTTGGAGCAGGATGATCGTCATCTTCTTTAGCCGGTTGTGCTAAATCAACTCTTTCTAAAAATTCAGGATCTAAGTCATCTGGAGGCAGATTAATCGATCCAGTTGCTATTCTGTTAATAAATACTTCAAATGAATTATCTTCTTTTAGAGTCTTTAAAGGCTCCTGCATAGCAATTAATATTTGTAAATCTTCAATTATTTTGGTTTCATTCGGAACAGCACCTTTTTTGTAGTAGAGTGCTGCGATACTTGCATCTGTACAGTATTTATCAGATGCTTCGCCAAGATGTTCAACTTCATCAAAATCAAAGGGATTAATCTTTAAATTTTGTCTTAATTTATTTCTAACAATATTAATCTTTTGTTTTTTGTAACACCTTTTTTATTAAGGAGATTAGGATTACTAAAAAAGGTGTTCCCCATATTCAATGATAAATAGACGCCAGTCATGTCTTTTTTAAATAAGAAAACCGGATATATTCCTTTTTGCGTACTACCTCCATCACAAAGAGATTTGTCGATAATAGAAACCCATGGTGTAAATGTCAATTGTCCATTTCCTGTGCTACCGTATATACGATATTTAAAAGGATTTGCCTCTAATTTTTCAGTGATCAATGCTGGGATCTTATTATTTATAAAATTTTTTGCTTCTGAAAATTCTCTTAATGATTAGTTACTACGGTCATAATTATTTAAAACAAATTCAATCATTTCAGATAGATTCATTACACTTCACCTCTTCAAGACTATGATGTTAATAAATAATTGGAGTTAATTCACTTTTTAAATACAGGGGGTGTCTCGGGTGATTTCCATGTTTTGTTTTCTTAATACAGTAGGGTTGGTAGTCCTTAAGCATAGTGATAATCTGCTTATTCCGATTCAAAATTTTGCAGTCTTTTTCACCCCAAGCAAAAATTACTTTATCAGACTCCTCGATCGATTGAATGATAAAGCTATCATTTTCAGGTCCAATTGGATCTGCTTCAAGCTTTAAATCCTCAGGGTTTTTAGCTATTAATGCAAATAAATTAACAACTGAAAAACCCCCATAACCCCAGCTGCGAGCATACATAGAGCATCTATCAAGAGTAGGGTCGCATGTATCTAAATCAGCTACACTTGGATTAAGCATAACGAAGGTAACCCGATTAGACTGATCATTCCATGTGCATTTTAATAAGTATCTATACTTTCTTTTACTGGTATCTTCTGTATCGAAAAACACCTCAACTAATTCATCATTTTTCCAAGGTCTGTTTGGCATTAAAACTCCTCTCCTTCCTCAAACCTCACCCTCTTAACTTTCCCTTGATGAGTAATAATTTTCGCTTCACCATGATCATGTAACTTGATTAATTTCGCTTTCCCTGAATCGATTATCACCGCATGTCCATCTAGTTCCATTGTATCAATACTAAGGGAACCATTTCCATCTATTTTTAATTCTTTCATTCTCATATGAAATCCCCCTATGCTATAATATAAGTATCTAATTCTTAGAAGAGCCGGGGAACTTTCCTTAGGCTTTTTGTGGTAGCTATTATTGACATTTAATTGAATTTGGAGTATAGCAAGGTAATTATTCTTTTTCCCAGGCTCCGCTCCCGGAGGTGTCGCAGGCAGAAGTCAGAGATGATACCCCAGCGAAAATCGAAAAAAAGGGAGTGGTTATTATGAGAGAACTGTTTACAAGTCTTAAAGGCTTCCAGGTAATAGTCCAAGTAATCAACATTACACTTACTATTTTAATCTTCAGTAATACCATCGCTGGGGTGCCTGGGAAAGAGAATAATTTTATCCTCAAATCATTTGTTTAAGTTATAAGCATTTCTACCCTGATCTCCACTCTAGGCCTTGAACTATAAAATTTAGAAGCCTTCAACTCCACTACCTGACTATCATCACGCCATAAGACTTTGTTGCATGCGTCTTTAACTCCCTTAACCAGATTATCGATATCGGGCTTTGTCGTCGGCCGGAGCAAACCAGCTTCTGCAGCTGCAGCTTTCTTTTTACTGAAGTTTTTCAACAATGGCCGATAAACGTTCACCCTGATCTTCAAAGGACCTTCTAAAGGCTCAGAAAGAGCATATTGAGAAGCTACCAGTCTTACATACTCTTTGTAATTTCTTGATTTCGTTGGATCGATCATCTGAACATATCCATTTACAGTTGAAGCTCTCGGTCTTCCTTGTGCGACCGGTTCCCCTAGAATCTCATATTCAATCATTGATCTTCCTCTTTTCTTGGACAGATCATCAAGCATCCTTATCCATGTCAATAATCTTTAATTTCACTCGCTTTCTTCCAGCCTCTTTCTTCGTGCTGAGTGAGTAATTTCTAATATTAATAAAAGCTGCAGCATAATTACCGCATTACGTACATATCCCACAAACAGTGCATAGGATAATTTTATTAACTGTGAAGGGATTGAATACAATGTCTAATGTTCCGAAGTCATATTACTCATACACGGATACACCAAATTATACCTACGATGTCCGTTACAGCTACGGGAATAATCCTTACGGAATGAACTATGCAAACAGCTATCCTTCTTATTCTTCTTCAAACGATTATTGGCGTAATGCATTAAAAGATTATGGGCCCAATCCATTTGTTATAAATATTAACGAGACAACAAAGCAGAACAATACGTTCCGTACTGCATTGTGGACAGGTCAGCACTTACAAGTGACGTTAATGAGTCTCAACCCCGGAGAGGATATCGGTTTAGAAATTCATCCGAATGTTGATCAATTCCTGCGTCTTGAACAGGGGCAGGGAATGGTGCAAATGGGCAATGAAAAAAACAACTTAACATTTAGGCAAAATGTTTCCGACGATTTTGCTATTTTCATTCCTGCCGGCACCTGGCATAATCTCACAAATACAGGCAGCACACCTTTAAAACTTTATTCAATTTATGCTCCTCCCAACCATCCTTTTGGTACGGTTCATCCTACAAAAGCGGACGCCGAGGCCGCTGAGGAAAGTCATGGACAGAATACGGTTATATCTGGAAAAACTCCGGATGAATGGGTTCAGCATACTCAGTTTTTAGTGAACGAGGGGCTGGAGGATGTTAAAAGAGGAATAAATGCTACGCATATTCTTCAGGAATTCATCCTAATGGGTGTTCTTGTTGGAAAAGGGTACTCACCTGAGGAAGCTTATCAAACTGTAGAAGATTGGGAACGTACTGGTGTATCCAAGCTTCTTCAACAAAGCAAAAATATGTAGAAGCAGCTTAAAAGAGATCGACAGGGCTTTCTGTATGTACAGGTTTCTTTTTACCATTTTTATGTCCAAACAATATCTTTTCAGTTCTTTTTCACTTATGCATTTTAACGATAATAAGAAAACACCTATCTGCTGTTCTGAAAAGCTCTGCCGGTTCCCTAACTCTTTCTTTCAATTGTCGTTTTAGTTAATCTGCAGGTCGGAATAAAAGGATTTTTTAACCAATATAATTAGCATTATGATTAATTAAAAGGTTTTGCATTTTGTTAAATGAGCAAATTCAAAAACTGCTAAATAACCTTATTAGCATTGAACATTTATCGACCACTTTGTACCTTGCAATGTCTGCTTATATGGCTTCAAAAAATTTCACAGGAATGTCCAGCTGGTTAAATTTTCAATCCGCAGAAGAACGCACTCACTTACTAAAACTTATTAAATACGTAACTGATCGCGGAGGAACAGTAGAAATTCAAACCATTCCCGCTCAACCGACAAACTTCGGATCCCCTTCTGAAACCTTTACCGCTGTGCTGGAGCATGAAAGGTATGTCACGAATGCCTACCGGCAAGCAGTAGAATTTTCCACTCAACTGGACCAGCAAACCGCTGCATTCCTTCAAGACTTTTTAATTGAACAAATTGATGAAGAAGCACAAGCCTTAACCATTGTAGACCGCTTAAATCTTGCACAAAACAATCCGTCTGCTCTTATACTCATTGACCAGGAATTAGGCCAGCGAGCCGTTGTTTAGTTCTTATGCCTATGCTTGAGCCATAAAAATATTCATTTCCGGCCTCCCAGCCGGTTTTTATTTTGTAATTTGAACCATCCTTTCTAGTTTTCCGATCCTTTTTTGAATAGATCCTCACCTGAATTATTGTCATTTAGCTGCAGCAACCAGATCTATTTAGCACTTAAACTTGAAATTAGTAGAGTTTTGTAAAAACAAAATCATTTATGAAGAAGAATTAAGAACCACTCCTCTTTGCTTTATAATCATCTACAACCAGAGCAACGAAGCAAATTAAGAACACTAATCCAATTAAAAATGACAGGATGGGAAAGGTCAAAGTAGAGATGATGTCAAAACCAGATGGGTAAGAATTCAGGGAATCTGTATAGTAACCAGTAGTTCCTGAGTAACTTGAGAAAGGAACCAGCATCCCTTGTAATTTAGATCTCGATTCCCAGGTGTAATCTTCTGTTTCTACATTCCCATTTTTATTTATCGTGACCATTTGAAATGATTGCTCTTCTTTTGGCACTAACATATAATAGTTGTTTTTTGTGGT
Source organism: Jeotgalibacillus sp. ET6 (assembly GCF_029667115.1). Lineage (GTDB taxonomy): Bacteria > Bacillota > Bacilli > Bacillales > Jeotgalibacillaceae > Jeotgalibacillus. The sequence goes on from NZ_JARUIU010000001.1 coordinate 433,012, forward strand.
ATTTAAAACAACCGCAAACGAACGGTCTTTTTTTTCTTTATCATATATAAGCCAGTAGCTTATAAAAGGGTCATACTGATTGAGATTTTCTTCCTTATCATTAATATCAAAAGTTTTTACTGCAGATCTTTCCAGAATACTTTGCACACGGTTATCTATTGTTATAACTACATTAGCAAGTCTAACAACTTCGTTCATACTCTCTTTTACCGGAGGTTGATCTATTAGCTCATAATACAAATCGATTTCTATATTTTCAAAATTATACTTTGTAGAAATACCTTTCATCATTAGATTTAACTCTGTAATCTCGTAACGCCTATCCATTTCATATTGATATATCGTTTCTTTTACTAGATCGTTATTTATTGAAATATAGATAAAAAGTACCCCTGTTAGTACTAAAAAGATTTTTAATTTCATCTGGTTCTCCTTCTAGATGCCTCAGCCAGAGAGGTGGTTTATTGCTCTTCTTCTGCCCAAGGCTGCCGTTCGGTTTGGATGGTTTCTCCCGTTGCTATAGCTTTTTCAATCATTGAGCCCAGATAAAAATCCTGCGCTGCCTCAGCAAAGCTGTAAAAGCCTTGTCCGCCGGAAATGTAGTCTGCCATTTTTCCCAGGCAGGATGCGATGGCGATCTCATCATCATATAATCTGGCTGGTGCAAACGGATTTTGATACACCCATCTTTCTCCTGCTGTGATCCCTTCCAAAAAATAACCCTCTGCATTTTCCTGCTCTCCTTTATTGATTCGCTTCAAGTCCACAGACATAGGACAATCAAAATGCTGCAGAAATACCAGCCGGTCATCAAATAATTCTCCCTTCGTACCTCTAACTGATAAATGGTTTGAACGGATCCAAGAGCGGTGCTGATCTTTTGTAAAGTCATAAATGCCAAGCTTGCTGCCAAATGACACCCAGGCCAGATCACGTTCAGCAGAAATCACTCTTTCTTCCTCCGGCTTCCCGCTGCGATTAGGTCCTGCAGTAAGTGGAGAATGAAAGCGCATGGCTCTTATTTCAGCATTTTCAAAATGCAGACCAAGCATTTTTCTCATCAGGCTTGCCCCATGATACAAATGTGAGATTGAAATAGTTGCTTCGGTTACCTCTCCAAGCATTCCGGAATTGATAACAGCAAGTCGTGCGACATTTGTTGGGTGAAGATGATATTGTTCGGCTACCTGCACTTTCGCTTTTTTTACATTAAGTTTTTTATACAGCATCCGTAATTCAGGCAAGCTCGACCCGGGAGGAGTTTCTGTTAATACCGGTATGCCCAGGTCTGCTAGTTGAAGCAAATACCCCGCGCATACGGAAGCGCTTACAGAAATCACGATAAAATCCGGCTGCTCTTTTTTTAAAAGCTCGTTTACATTAGGATAAGCAGCAACTCCCCATTTTTCCTCCAGGGCTGCTGCTTTTTGTACGTCACGCACCACCATGCCTGCCGCCTTAAATCTTTCAGGAAGCTCACGTGCGATTCTTAAGTAATAGCCCGCCCTGAAACTGGAACCGCCAATAATGCTAAATGAAATAGGTTTTGACATTTTTACGTCTCCTTAGGTAAATAATTTAAATACTTTAATATGTTAACAACAGGTTTATAGTAAATTATTTCACTCCTGGTTTATCAAATCTTCTAGTTAATAAAAATATCCACCAGAAAACCAAAAATATATAACCGAGTAATGAATAGATCGCCCAAATTTCTCCCTGTTGTAATTGTTCAAACCAAAATTCAAGTTCATTCATATCAAGAGGTCTATCTGAAGTGCTGCTATTTATAAATCCAACGATAGGGATGGTAATAATAAATAGTACAGCTATTAGCGAATGTATGATCATTCTCTTTTTATAAAGACAAATTGCAGCAAATATAAAAGTCAATGAGAAGATCAAGTAGTAGATTGTCCAAAACCAAGCAGGCAGCGTTTCCCAGTACATTCCAACACCTCCACTCGTAATATTTAATATTTTATGATAAATTTTTTACCCGGAACGGCATATGTTAGCCATGCCCTAACAAAATATTTTACTGTATAACGAGAGACTTTAGTTTTTCTCCCCGTTCTTGATACTTGATCAAATGCCCGTTCAATTCCATTTGACCTCTTCCATCGTGTTCCTTTAATAGGTCCAATGTTTTTACCGTAAATCCCCAATTCATACAACCCGATAACCAAACCAGGGACTGCAGCCGCACTAAATTTTCTTTATTCAGAAAATCCTCAGCCCCATAGCCTTTTAATAGGCTTTGAGCAAGTTTCGGAGACTCCGCATTACTTCCTATTCCATACGGCCGTGCGTACCACTTTATAAGCCACGCCAGCCCTTCTATTCTGTCTGTATAGCCAATATGTTCAAAATCAATGATTCCGGTTAGGGCATCTGTTTCGTCCCATAGAATATTGAGCGGATTTAGATCGGACTGCATAATGAAATCAAAATTTGTGGCAGCTGACCGCTTTATATGATGTTCAGCTGCTTGTAAATAGGTGTGAAGCATAGATCTTTCCTGGACATCAATGGTGGAATCAGTCATTGCCGTTCTAATCATTTTAATAAATTTTTCATATCCATCGATGTGGGAAACCTTAGGCAAAGATGCACTGTATGTACAAGTTATTTCATGATATCGGCGTACCATCTTCCCCATTTTATAAGCGACTTCTTCGGTACAATGAGTGATATGCCTCCCTTCCATCCATTCGAAAAGGAGAAACCGGTAAGCAGAATCTTTCCAGTTCACATGAATGTACGGATTTCCATCAACTGGTGGTTTGCGGCGCATAAAGGGGATCTCGTTTTCGTTTAAAAAATCACAAAACCTCATCTGTTCTGTAAGAACATTATCCGTCAATTCCCCAAATGCGGCATGATCATAGCGTTTCAAGCCTATGAATCTCGCAGAAAATGTTTTATTTTCTAACTGAATTTGATAATGGTGATCTCCATGAAAATTTTCAGGCAGTTTTTTATACCCGTTTAACCTTTTCGAATCTTCTCCATATGCTTCAAGTGCAGTGCAAATCATACTTTCCTCATTGCGCATGTAACGCCTCCTAACAGCGACTTCTTAAAAGAATATACTTTTTAGCAGCTTCCCAACGTACATATTTAATCTGTATAATAAAGTACATCTCGCCTCTGTAGCTCAAGAAGGGAAGAGCGCCGTAAAACATTGTAGCCGCGGGTCGCAAGGCAAGGGTTTCAGAAGCACAGAAAAGCAAATGAGCTGAGACGGGTGAAATTCCCGTTGGTGAAATTCCGTAGGGAAGCGTGTTCCCCCTTGTCTATGCTTACGAAAGGAGTGCGGGTTCGAATCCCGTCAGAGGCTCTTTTATTCGTCTACTTGCACGATTTATCCTTCCTCTACTATCATAATACAAAAAAGTTCCAGGCGGACAGTATTTAAAATGAATAAGTTAACAAAAAAAGACGGATTCACAAATTGTGAACCCGTTTCTTTGCATTGCTTCTTTTACCCGGTAAATTGTATTATTTTTTGGCAGTCCTTCCTCTTGTTTTACCCGGGCTTTTACTTCCCATTTCAAATAAACCGGTGGCACTGAGGCCGGCTATTCCCCCAGCCCATAGTCTCAGCGTTAGATCGAGTTCTGTTAGTGAAGCGGACAATAAACCGATCAAAAGCCCAACTGCCAGTGAAAGAAGCGGTATGTACTTTTTCGGTATGCGTACCAGCCGTTTAACTACTTCAATTAATCCCAGGATGACCGGTGACAGGATGGAAGCAAACATCAGCACTTCTGTCGGCATTGACAATCCTCTCTCTTCCTTTAAATATTTTGTGATGAATAGGGCTTATTCATCTATATGCTCTCTTCCTGGTTTTACATGCTTCTTTGAAAATTTTTATCCTTTCCGCTCTTTCAGATGTTTTAGTTATCCCAAGTAGGAATACGGAGAATCTCTACGCTTTAACTTAAATGTTAATCATCCTTAAATCTAAACTGATTAATAATTAACTAAGGTTTACTAAAATTAATTAATATGATTTATTTTGTTAACTCGTTAGTTAAAACTATTAATCTGTTAACCTTTTGTTAACTAACGTGTTTTTTGTAAACTTTTTTAATTTACTTTATAAACTAAAAAGTGGTATTGTTAATTAAAATAATATATTCAGATTGCGCGGTGAAACAAATGAAGAACGAAAAAATTACCCTTCAAACACTGGCAAATGAACTCGGTGTTTCGAAAGTGGCCATATCAAAAGCACTTAACGGCAAAAGTGGTGTGAGTGACACATTGCGTCAGAATGCCACTCAGCTTGCTCAAAAATTAGGCTATCCCCTTTCCGTAAATATTCCAGTGCCGGAAGAGCTTGAAAATAAAAAAATAATGATCGTGATGCACGAGCACTCTTTTGGCCAAAAAGATTTTTCCTATCCGAATTTATATGGAGAGATCACGAAAAAAATTAATTTAACTGATCAGTACCAGCATGAGCTTTATCTTGTTACTTCGGACATGATTCATTCAACTACTCTCCCTTTTGATTCACAGCATTGGGATGGCTGCTTCATTATTGGTGAACTGCCCGTATCGTATGTTCAAGCGATTAAAAAAAATATTCCAGCCATTGTGCTGATTGATTTCTCCGTCTCCTCCCTGTCTATTGACTCTGTTGAAACCGAAAACTACCGTGCATCCTACCAGATGACATCCTGGTTGATCGAACAAAACCATCGCAACCTTATCTTTGTGACTGATACGAATGAAACCCGCAGTATGAAAGATCGTTTCTTCGGTTTTTTAAGCAGCCTGGATCAGGCTGATCTCCTTCCCTCTTCTATTGATCACGTTAAACTGAATTGGGAACAGGATGTTACTATTGATCTGAATCATCTGCCTGATGCCTTCGTCTGTTCAAATGACCGTACAGCCATGATCCTTACAAATTACCTTCTTAAACACAACATTGCCGTACCCGATCAAGTGACCGTAGTCGGCTTTGACGATACCGCATACAGCACGATGCTTGATCCAGCAATTACAACGATGCAGGTCGATTTGTCAGAGATGGCAAAAGAAGCAATGAAGCTGCTGAAGGATCGTTTTAAACAGCCGGATCTTCCATCGCAAACCCGGTTGTTGTTTCCGCACCTGCTTGAACGGCAGTCACATGCGGGCAAAACAAGATAAAAATGACAGGAACTCATACGAAAAAAAGCGGCATCTCGTTCAAATCGAACGAGATGCCGCTTTTTCTTTTTACTGCTATGCTTTATGGCCGCCGATCAGGGTGGATCGATGAACGGCTGTTCCGGCAGGTGTATACGATACAGCGCGCAGAAGCGCTTTTGATCCATATTTGTTTCGGATGGAATCCATTACGTATCCGAGCTGAATCTGTTTTGCTTTTTTCTCATTAAATAAGTCCAGCTGCATGTTCGAATCGGACACAATTTTAGACAGCGTAATGCTGATTTGTCTGACAGTCCGGTCCTTTTCATAAAACTCGTCGAATAAAAGCAGGCACACAGCGTAAATTTCCTGTGTAATATTGGTGGGAACTTCTATACTCTTTTCCCGTGAAAAGCCTCCCCCGCCCTCATCCTTGCTGTAGCCGATGCCGAGTGAGATGGTTCTTCCTGCTTTTTTGGCGTCCCTCGCCCGCTTTGCCACATCCTCGCACATTTCTAATATGACATGCTTCACTTCTGTTGGATCTTTATAATCCCTCATTAAAATCTGGCTTTTCCCATAGCTGACCTGAACTTGCTTTTGCGTGACGGATGCACCCGACAAGTCACTGAGGTCGACTCCCCAGGCATGATAATATAACTGATTGCCCAAAATCCCAAATTCTTTTTCCAGAGCGTCGAGGCGGTGATTGGCCAGTTCTCCAATTGTAAAGATTCCCATGCGGTTTAACCGTTTTTCAACCCGTCTGCCGATGCCCCACATTTCGGAAAGCGGCCGCACCGGCCAAAGCTTGGATTGAACATCGCTGTATTCCCAACGCGCTATGCCGCTGGGTGCTTTTTTACTTTCCAAATCGAGTGCGAGTTTGCTCATTAAAGGATTTGGTCCAATGCCGATCGTACAGTAGAGCCCATACTCCTTCATCATATCGTTTTGAATCATGTGAGCTATTTTTTCCGGGCTTCCCCACAGGCTTTCCACTTTATCCAGCCGCAAAAAAGATTCATCTACGGAATAGGTGTGGACGAATTCCGGCGGCACGTACCGCCAGTATAATTTTGTGATTTCAACAGACATCTGCATAAAGTGACGCATGTTTGGGTTCACAATATGAATCCCTGCATTGCGCGGAATTTCATAATGCCTCGAGCCCGTTTTTATATTAAAGTCCTTCTTCAGCATAGGAGAAGCCGCGAGCACCACGCTTCCGGATGCTTCGGTGTTTCCTACAACCGCCAGATAGCATGTTAAAGGATCGAGCTTCATTTCCACGGCTGCACAGCTTGCATAAAATGATTTCATGTCAACACAGGCATAAACACGTTTGGGATATATTGAATAATCCATCTTCTTCACCTTTTCTTAAAGAGGAATAATTTCATCCAGATTCATTACACTAAGAAGATTGTTAAATGAAATAATGTGTTCCTTGTGCTTCTCATCGTAAATCCGGTAATGTCTGTTGTGGTAGTCAATGAAGTGGACATACCCTCTTATTTGCGTAATGGCTTTGTTATGAAAAATTTTAAATTCAGAGAAAAAATTATATTCCATCGCTGCGAGGATGCTTTGTTCGTTTTCTTCGACCTGCTGTTCATCTAAAATCGGCTTTGGAACCTGTTTGTACTCTTCTTTTGCTTCGCTTAATAATTGAGCAAATTCAGGCAGTATCATTGCAGACTGCCATTTAAGATCTCCCCTGTCACGGTTCATTTCAAGCTCCCCCTTTCTTTTTCTGCCTTTTTGTACTCTTTGTCTTTTCCCTATACTGTATTATAGAACAAATGTTCGTAAAATAAACCACTATATAAAAAATAATCTTTTTTTGTCCTTAAATCTTTCAGCCAGTCCTGCCATATTTTGCTTGAGGAAGAAGGCGCTTTTTATCTGTAAAAAATACCCACGACTACTTATGTGAAAAGCGGGGTATAAAAAAGAATGCCATTCATCTTGTACCTGGCGCTTAGCTTTCTTTATTAAATAAGGAGAGCTGGGTGGGAGGTGATGAGATGAGTAAACTATATGGAATTGAGAAATTAATTGAGTATCTTGCATCAAAAAACTACCCCCTTTCTGATGAGAAGATTCGCACTCTAATCCATAAAAAAATAATTCCTCATCAAAACCCGGTTAAAGGCATGTATTCATTTGATATGAATCATATTGACTGGTGGGTAAATGAACAACGATCAAAAAAGTGAACAATAAAGCCCCGCTTTTATTGCGGGGCTTTATCCATGCGGAGGTTTGTATGAAAAAAGCAATTGTAGTTGGTTTTCTTTTATTTGCTGTAATTATTGCCGGATCCATTCTGTCTGGAGTGCTGAAGAGTGAAAAGCAGCCGGTTGAGCATCAGGAGCTGGTTGCCTTGGGAGATTCACTCACGAGAGGCGTAGGTGATCAGGGACAGGGGTATGCAGACAACCTGGAGAATTTATTGACCGAAGATCAGCATCATACGGTCACCGTTCATAATTATGGTATTCCCGGGCAGCAGTCTGACGGTCTTCTCGAGCAAATCAAGGACGAAAGTATTCGTAAAAGAATAAAAAAAGCAGAATACGTGATCATCTTTATTGGCACAAATGATCTGATTGAAAGCAACGGCGGGGATTTAACAGAACTTAATCTGTCTGCCATTGAGCGTGGTCAAAAGGATTATGAATCCAATATAAAAGAAATTTTGAGCATTATCCGGTCCGAAAATCAAAACGTCCCTATTTTAATGCTCGGCCTTTATAATCCCTATCCGGACATAGAGGAGCTTAATGAAATTGTAAAGGATTGGAATCGTACGACGGTAAAGGTGACTTCTGAAGAAGAACAATTAAAATTTATTTCAACGAATGGATTATTTGAAGAAAAATCCACTGAATATTTTAGTGATAAGCTTCATCCGAATGACAAAGGATACAAGCTGATTACTAAGAAAATTGTAGAGGAATATAATTTTTAATGGCAATCTGTAGGCGCTGGGACAGAACTAAAAGAAGTATAAAAATGATGTAGTATCTATTAATAGTATGAGGTGAGCGGAGCGAAAGGTGGCGACTGCAGGATATGACGGTTGCTTGAGACTTCGCAGGGCAGGGCCCAAGAAGGCTCAGCGCCGTCCCTGCGGAAAGCGTCCACCTGAAGCGCAGTGAACCGGTCAAGGAGTCTGAGACACTTTTGTCTCAGACTCTTTATTATGTATCCCGTACCATCCATGACGTCGTCAGGCCCACCAGGCAGATGACAAGGCAGGAATAAAGAAAGCTTTCAATCCCCACGATTCTGTACCCAAGCAGTACAACGAACCCATCCACAATAAAGATTACTACCCCAACGTTAAGCTTCACAACCGCAGCAATCATCTGAGCAAGCAAATCGGTTCCGCCTGTACTGGTTTCATGTCTCAGCATGATGCCAATCCCCGCCCCTATAAACAGGCCGCCAAGTATCGCACTGAGCGGCAGCGAAAGATCAAACCAGTATCTGAGCGGAGAAAGCCAGTCAATTAACAGAGACGAAACCAGCAATCCATGCAGACTGTTGTAAAAATAAGTCCGTTTTTTAAACCAGGCATAAATAAATAACGGTGCACTTAAAAAAATCATGGATAATCCCGCCTGTATATCCCAAAAATAATGTAGAATTAAAGCAAGTCCAATCATTCCGCCATCAAGCAGCTGATAAGGGACAAGAAAAGCATTTACGCCAAAACTGAGGAAAAGACTTCCGATAAGAACTGCTGCGCTTTTTTTAACCACATCTTTCCCCTTCTGCTCTTTATTTTCACCCGTGTTTTCTACGTAAATTTGAGAAATGAAAGTGGAACAAACGCTGAGGCGGCCGGGCTTTTTTTACATACGCTATAACAAAGACAATAGACCAGAATCTGTTTTAAAATATGAGACAAAGTGAGAGGGTACGATGAGCACAATCCTGTTGAAAAACGCCTTAATTTATCCTATAACAGCTCCTATGATTGAATATGGAGATGTATTGATCGAGAACGGAATCATTAAAGAGGTAAGTGAGAAGATTCATCCTCCGGAAAATTGCACGATTTATGACTGCTCCGGGCAGCATCTGATCCCAGGAATGATTGACGTGCATACCCATTTGGGACTTTACGATGAAGGAACCGGCTGGGCCGGCAATGATGCCAATGAATCCATTGAGCCTATGACGCCTCACATCCGAGCAATTGACGGCATTTATCCTTTGGATGAAGGGTTTCGCAATGCGATCGCACACGGCATTACAACGGTGAATGTTCTGCCGGGCAGTGCCAATGTAATCGGCGGTGTCAGTGCAGTTATTAAAACATATGGGAAAACCATTCAATCTATGATTGTAAACGAGGCATCCGGACTAAAGCTTGCGCTGGGAGAAAATCCTAAACGGATGCACTCCAACGGCAACAACGATTCGATTACCCGGATGGGCATTATGGGCATGCTGCGGGAAGCATTTTATCATGCGAAGCATTGCAGCACCCCTGAAGATTTACGTCTTTCTCCTATAAAAAAAGCGTTAAACCGGGAGATCCCGGTGCGTATTCATGCCCACCGTGCAGATGATATCGTTTCAGCCATCCGTTTTGCTGAAGAGTTCGGTCTTGATTTACGAATCGAGCATTGCACAGAAGGCCATCTGATTATTGAAGAGCTGAAGCGTTCAAACAGCAAAGTATGTATTGGGCCGACATTTACCCGCAAATCAAAAGTGGAACTTAAAAATAAATCCTGGAAAACCTATCATCAGCTTGCAGATGAAGGCATCGATATCTCCATTACGACCGATCATCCATACACCCCTATTCAATACTTAAATGTCTGTGCTGCTATCGCAGTAAGAGAGGGATTGTCGATTGAAAAAGCGCTTGAAGCCATCACAATGGGACCCGCACGAAACCTGGGCATCGATAAGACAGTGGGGAGTATTGAGCCGGGAAAAGAAGCGGATTTAGTGCTTTGGAGCCACCATCCATTTCACTTTATGGCAAAGCCGTCCTTTACAATGATTAAAGGAATGATGGTCTATCAGAGCGAATAAACTATTTACAAAATCCATACAAAAAAAGTTATAAAAAACTATTTTCAAAACAAGATTTTTTTTGTATGATTTAAATGCGAATATGTAGAACAAACTACTGGTAGTTTTAATACAATGATGCCATGGGACTGTTTTGAGAGTCTTTAATGGAGGGAAGGCAAATGGTGCGCCACCAGGTTTTTGACTGGTTCTAGTGGGTTCGATTCCCACCCCGAAATTTTTTATGAACGTTATGAAAAATTTCGAGGGTGAGTATCACAGTTCCTGCTAGGATACTGCCCTTTTATGGAGGGGTAAACCATGATCAAAAAACGAGACATCCACGAAAGCCACGCGCTTTTCGAGTTGATGGTGCATCCAGACGTCTTCCCTTTTGTGCGTCAAAAAGCTCAATCAGCGGATGAACTGTTTTTCCTGACCAAACAGACGCTTGAAGCGGAAGATCGGGGAGAAATGATTTCAAGAACCATTGTGGATGAATGGGGCTCCCCTATTGGAACCATCAATTTATTTGATGTAAAAGACGGTGCCGGTTTTCTCGGTACATGGCTTGGCCAGCCCTATCACGGAAAAGGCTATAACCAGCCTGCAAAGGAAGCATTTTTTCAGGAGCTTTTCTATGAACTGGGCATCGATACCATTTATATGCGCATAAGAAAAGTAAACTTCAGATCCCAAAATGCTGCTTTAAAGCTCCCTTATGTAGTCCTGGCAAATGAGACAAAAAAGCATATCTACGATCAGCTAAATGCAGCTGAAGATGTATATAATTTGTTTGAAATATCGAAAGATCTTTACACCTTCCATATGATGCGTCAGCACGATAGTATACAGGAAGAAGAAGCTCTTGAAGCATAACAAAATCCACGTGCTGCGCACGTGGATTATTTCTTCTTTTACAATCGTATCAGAGAGGTTTTAATTTCTGTTTGTTCATTTAGAATTTCAATCGCTTTGTTGTTCAGATTATCCAGTTCGATTGCCTGAACGAGCACTTCTGCCACATCAGCACGGGTAATCTCGCCTTCTCGGTTCTGCAGTCTTTCGCTTGCACGAATCTTCCCTGTTGCTTCATCATCTGTAAGCAGACCGGGTCTGATAATTGTATATGTCAGTCCGCTTTTTTCCAGATGTGCGTCTGCATTATGTTTAGCGTCATAATACACTTCCATTGCTTCATCAAGATCAAGTTCTGACGGCTTGCCTGCACCAATTGCAGAAAGCATAATGAATTTTTCAACGCCATGCTCTTTGGCTAAATCAACCGCCTTGATGGCCCCTTCCTCATCGATCGACTTCGTTTTATCCGCTCCTGTATTTCCGCCGGATCCGGCTGCAAAGATGACGATATCCACCTCTTTAAATGCATCGCTGAAGTCTTCTTCAAGGTTGCCCAGGACAGGAAGCGCCCCAAGGGTTTCCATTGTTTCCTTCTGCTCTTCCTTCCGCACCATTCCTTTTGCGTAGTAAGCACTGCTGCTGGCTAATTTATCAATCACAATCTTACCTGTAGTTCCGTTTGCTCCGATTACTAATACGTTTTTTTTATTTTTCATGTTTCTTCAATCCCTTCTGTTTATTGCAATACTAAACTGTCTACCCCTCTCTCTGCCCCCTAAAACGCATCAATGTTCTGAGCTGGGGAAAAGAATCGTGGTGCAGATCAAGAAAAAATGCCGGAAAACCTTCCGTAGGAATGGAAGGTTTTCCGGCATTAAGCCTTTTTATAGATGTGAATGGCGCCTCAGCCTTTATTTGTTTTGGATAGCAGGGCAATTTCATCTGTCATTTGATCAATTGTGTATGATGGCGGGGCTTCCTCCATTTTTTCGACCATGGTCCACTGCTGGTCCCGGAGCTGACGCACAGTTGTTAAAAAGCACTCCTGTGATAGATCCTGTTCCTCAAGCTTCAAGGCAAATCCCTGCTGGACGAACGCGTTGGCATTTAAAATCTGATCTCCCCTGCTGGACTCTTTTGATAAAGGAATCAGCAGCATTGGTTTTTTCAAAGCCAAAAATTCAAAAATAGAATTAGATCCTGCACGGGACACCACAAGATCTGTTATTTCCAGAAGATGGGGCAGCTCTGTCGTAACAAACTCGTATTGCACGTATCCTTCTTTATCCGTTTGTATAATATTTCCTTTTCCGCATAAATGAATAACAGAAAAATGTTCAAGCAAGGAATCCAGTGAATCGCGGACCACTTTATTGATGCCCTGAGCGCCTAAGCTGCCGCCCATGATCAATAAAACAGGCTTTGAAGCGTGCAGCTTTGTCAGCTCTTCCCCTATTTTTCTTGATCCGGTGAATAATTCTTCACGAATAATGGCGCCTGCACATACAGTACGGTCAGCAGGCATAAACTGAAGCGTTTCTTTAAAGGTGGTATAGATTTTTGTAGCAAACGGAACAGCTAATTTGTTGGCTAGTCCCGGTGTTACATCTGATTCGTGAATGGCTACCGGAATTTTCGCCATTTTTGCTGCAAGCAGCACCGGCACAGAAACAAATCCGCCTTTTGAGAAGATAACGTCTGGATTTTCTTTTTTCAATACACGGTATGCCTGCATAACTCCTGCCAGGACACGAAATGGATCTGTGAAATTTTTAATGGAAAAATATCGTCGTAATTTTCCGCTGGCGATCCCGTGGTACGGAACATCCGGAAACTGGCTCGTAATCATATCTTTTTCAATCCCATTATGCGAACCGATATAGCTGATCGTCCAGCCCTTTTCTTTGAAACGGGGTATTAAGGCCACATTAACGGAAACATGCCCTGCAGAACCTCCGCCTGTAAATAGTACTCGCTTTGTCATAGTCTTACTCCAATCATGAATTGTTTACTAGACTATTATACACATATTCACTCAACTATTCGTGCTTTTCTTTGATTTTGTCCGATCTGAATCTTTCTTCTTATGCTGATCTATGATTTCTTTTGCGACATTCAGCCCACTTAACGTTACCATTGGAGACCCGCCTCCTGGGTGAGTCGTTCCCCCGACATAAAATAGACCGGCTGTATCCTTGCTTGCGTTGCGGGGTCTTAAAAAAGCATCTTTTTTCTTATGAGAAGAAACTCCGTACAAAGCCCCCTTATAAGCATGGAATAAATGAGCAATGGAATCGGGGGTGTAGATTTTTTCTGCTTCAATCTCGCTTCGGATCGGAATTCCCTGTTCTTCGAGCCGGCTGTAAATGGCTTCCTTATAGTGAGTGACTGCCTCTTCACTTTGCATTTGAACAGCCGGTGCATTCACCAGGATAAATAGGTTGCTGCCTTTGGAGATGCCACGGTCAGTATATGCACTATGGGAAATATATATGGTTGGATCATCTGGCAGTTTTTGATGGGTGAAAATATCCTGAAATTCCTTGCGGTAATCCTCCGGAAAGAAAACATGATGGTGATGAATGTCTTTTTGAAAAGTCTTTAATCCGGCAAGGATGACAAAAGCGGAAATCGAAGGCTCATAGGCATCAAGCTTTTTAGTTGAAAAGGATGGCCGGTCTTTTTCTTTAATTAACTGTTTCGTAGCGGTAATAAAATCACCATTAATAATGACCGTCTCTCCTTTAATTTTTGTACCATTTTTAAGCTGAACCCCGGATGCCCTTTGTTTTTCAATGACAATCTGACTTACTTCTTCATTCAGATGCAAAGTGCCTCCAAGCTTTTTAAAAACCTGTGAAAATGCATCCGCAATTTTGGTGTTTCCCCCTTTTACGGTAAATACGCCTTCGTTCATTTCCAAGTGTCCGATTAAAGAAAATGTGGCCGGACTTTTATAAGGAGAAGACCCTATGTACGTGGCGTAGCGGTTAAATACCTGAAGTATGTCCGGGCTGGAAAAAAACCGTTTATGAAAATGAGCCATGGTTTCAAGAGGTCTCACAGAAAAGAACGCTTTGGTTAATCCGGGTGATAAATAATCTAGCCAGCTGTGGAATGAACGGTGAAAAAAGCCGGACTCCGCCTGCCCATAAAGTCTGTTCACTTCCTTTAAGTAGCCCCAATAATTTTTCGCTCCATATGGATCAAGCATTGCGAGCTGGCTGATGACAAAATGAGGATCAATGGATTGAATAAATGAGTCCCCTGAACGAAAAACATTTTTGGTGTGATGGTCGAGGCGGATTAATTCCAGATAGTCCTCCATTGATTCCCCAACATTGGAAAATACCCTCTTAAACACTCCAGGCATCGTGATGGTGTTCGGTCCAAAATCAAAGGAATAGTCTCCTATTTTTACCGGCATCATCTTCCCGCCGGCATGTCCATTTTTTTCAATAATCGTTACATCAAAGCCGGCATGCTGGAGCTGAATTCCGCAGGCAAGTCCACCGAGTCCTGCCCCAATAATAATGACTTTCTTCATTTATAGGTTCTTCCTTTCCACTCATAGCCTTTTTGCGTTAGCGATCTTAGCATAGAGGACCACAGCAGCACGGTAAGCGCCACTGAGGATATCGGCATTAAAAGAAAATGCAGTACGGTTTGCTTTGTCACCCTGTCAATAATCGCTGTTTGAATGAAAACCAATAAAAGCGGGAGCAGCCACGTCCAATCTCTTGTCCACAAGAAAGCCACAGCCAGCAGCAAGGGCGCAAAATAAAAGACAAGATAAAATAAGCTCACAAGCATTGCGGTAAACGGAGATCTGCCAAGGCCCACATAAATATTCTTTAAAAATCCGTTCCACACTTCTTTATTTGTATCATACATAAAACAGGTAACAGAGGGCGCCACGTTTGCCAAAATCGCTTTATATCCGCTTTTTTTCAGTTCCCGTGTAATCTGGATGTCTTCAATAAGGGAGCTCTTTACTGCACGGTGGCCGCCGATTGCCTCATAAGCCTTTCGCTCAAAAAACATAAAAGCCCCATGTGCTGCCGTGAAAGCGGGATAAGTCGTTTTATTGGCGACTAGATTGGGCAGATGAAAAAAAATAAAAAAATGCTGCAAAGGTACAAGCAGTTTTCCAAGGAACGGCGTAACCGGAAATCTTGGAAAACCGGTCACCAACCGGGCATCATTCTTTTCCATAATATGCAAGGATTGATGAATCACGTCGGGTTTGACTCTGACATCTGCATCCAGGAAGAGCAAGTAATCTCCACGTCCTTTTTTGCTTAACTGCTCGCAGGCATGAACCTTGCCAACCCAGCCCTCTGGCAGGGAGCTTCCTGAGATCACGGTAAAACGGGAATCTCCTTTTGTATGCTGATTGAGCAGCTCCTGCGTCCTGTCGGTTGATTGATCATTAAGAATGACGACTTCAATAGATGGATACTGAATTTTTTTAACAGACGTGATCAGACCCTCTACATTTTTTTCCTCGTTTCTCATTGGAATTAAAATAGACACCTTGCCACTCTTCGTATGAGAGGTTTTTTTAAACACCGGCATGGTGAAAACATTGACCAGCGTAAGGATCACAAACAGGATGAGCAAAATAATCAGCAGCATTATCATGTCTGGCGCCTCTTGTTTAAGGGGCTTTTCATCCACTGCAGCCATTCGCTTGATGTTCTGCTCCCTTTTTTAATCAATTGATACGGCTCGGTTCGATCTTCAATTAAGTCTTTCTTGACGCTGTCCACCAATTTTTCATGCATCACGCGCATATACTCAGTTTTTTGCTTTCTGTTCATGGACTTTAAATCTTCATTTTTCAATGGGCTGCCAATGCGGATAAATAATTCCGGACGCTGATCATGCCTGAATGTGTAATAAGAGGCGACCGGAATAATCGTGATATCATCAGCTTTATCATGCAAATAGGCCGGCCCATTCATGTACGTAAACGGTCTTTTTTCAATATGTTCTTCTTTTCCCTGAGGAAAAATCCAGACGCTTTTTTTCTCCTTCAATAAGGTCGAAGCGACCGTTAAAGAGCGGAGTAAATCCTTAGGTGACGCAGGATCAACTCCAAAAGCCCCGATTCTGCCAAAAAATTTGAATTCCTCCAGCCCTTTCTTGCTCATTAAAGCGTAAGCATCTTCCTTCAACACCTCTTTATTTAAATAAAAAATGAGCAAGCCATCCCACCAGCTTGAATGGTTCATGCTATAAAGCTTTGGACCAGCAGGAAGATCACCGCGGCAGTCGTCAAGGTAGATTCGATAAAAATGCTTCTTTAATTGAAAATGCAAAAAATTGACCAGCAGCTTTTCAGAGCGGGGAGACTTTGCAGGTTTATTCACGAAAAACCAGCCTCCCTCCCGCATACGCTGCACTCAATGTAACTGCTATGGCAGCAAGCGTTACACCGACAGCCAAATAAAGCCCTGCCACAAGTGAGGTTACAACAAACATCGCAATCATCATGGCGTAGAGCCATTTCATCCGATTGCTCCATAAGGAGTCTGATTTGCCTTTTTTAACGGTCAGCCATATGTATAATAAAATCTGAATTCCAAACGACACGGAAAACCATCCGATAAAGTTTTGATTCGGAATTCCGTAGTAAGGACCGGTGTTTTCCCATACCCAGTATTCTTTTACTACAAATGCAACCGGATCGATAATTAAATCCATACCAACCGCAAGTGAAGAAGTGATCACAGCATACAGAAGCATTCGTACGAGCGAAAATGAGTGCTCAAGCCATGGGCGCACAATCGCCATTGAAGTAAAGATGACCATTACCCATGCAAATCCAATGGTTAAGGGCACGCCAAACACCTGAATGCCAAAATCTTTCTCATAATGATAAGCACCAAACACCCAGCCATATTTTACACCGAGAGATTCAGCCCACATCGTAAAGGCCATAATGGCAGCTGAAAAAAGCAAGCCGGGTCCCTTCCCGAGCGTTTTTACTGCATAGATGACGGCCAATCCGCCGGCTAAATAAAGAAACACAGCATTTGCCCATTCTAAAAAGGGCGGAAGCAGATCAAATCCGACTAAAATAATGCCAAAACCATACCAAACTAAAAAAATTCTCCAAACCCATTCCATGCTCCAACGACCTCCAGCTTTTAATACGCTAATTGAACTTTTTAATCATTTTTGTGATATAATGCTACTGTTTTAGAATTTGAGACAACTTTAACAGAGAGCAGTGATAACATGGAACAAACATTTTCAACCCGGGGGAAAGTCAAGCAGCTTTCTATCATCCTGGTTCCCATTCTCGTCACCCAGCTGGGGCTGTTCGCGATGAATTTTTTCGATACCATTATGTCAGGACAGTTTTCCACAAATGATTTAGCCGGAGTGGCGATCGGTTCTTCTTTATGGATGCCTGTTTTCACCGGCCTATCCGGCATATTGCTGTCTGTTACTCCAATCGTAGCACAGCTTGTAGGTGCAAAAAAAGAAAAAGACGTTCCCATGTCGGTTATTCAGGGCATCTATGTGGCGATACTAATGGCTGCCGCGATCGTGGTGATCGGAATATTTGCCCTGCCGGCCATATTAAACGCCATGAATATTGATCCTGAAGTGCGAAGGATCGCCTTTTATTACTTAACAGCATTAGCTTTTGGCATTATTCCTTTGTTTGTTTATAATGTGCTGCGATCCTTTATCGATGCACTCGGCCTAACGAGGGTTTCAATGTTTATTACCTTGCTTTCTTTACCTTTAAATGTGCTGTTTAACTATGTGCTGATTTTTGGGAAGCTTGGGTTTCCTGCACTTGGGGGTATCGGAGCGGGCGTTGCATCAGCCCTCACCTATTGGCTGATTGCCCTGATTTCAATTTTCATCATTCATCGGAATCGGCCCTTTAAAAAGTATGAAATATTCAGCAGGCTGTACCGTTTAAATTTTTCAAAATGGAAAGAAATCCTGATCATAGGGGTTCCAATTGGCTTTTCCATATTCTTTGAAACAAGTATTTTTTCTGCGGTTACTTTGTTTATGAGTAATTACTCTACAGAAGTAATCGCCGCTCATCAGGCAGCCATTAATTTCTCTTCCTTTTTATATATGATCCCGCTCAGTATTGCCATGGCGCTGACCATTGTCGTGGGCTTTGAAGTCGGGGCAAACAGAATGAAGGACGCAAAGCAATATGGCTGGATGGGAGTCGGAACTGCTGTTACGATTTCTTCCATTTTAGGCATTATTGTTTTCTTTTTCAGAGAGCCTGTCGCTTCCATGTATGTGAAAGACCCTCAAGTGATTGATTTAACTGTTCAATTCCTGTTTTTCGCTGTTTTATTTCAGCTTTCCGATGCCATCCAGGCTCCTGTTCAAGGGGTGCTGAGAGGCTATAAAGATGTCAATGTCTCACTGATCATGACCATGATTTCCTATTGGGTAATTGGTCTGCCAAGTGGATACCTGATGGCAAATTTTACGAGTCTGGAATACTTCGGCTACTGGGTAGGCCTGATTGCGGGACTGACCGCAGGTGCCATTACACTGACCATCAGGCTCATTTTAATACAGAAAAGAAGTTTGCGCACCGGAATGTAAAAAGCTCATGAAACCCAATTTCCAGGGTTTCATGAGCTTTTTTTTGAATCAATCAATAATTCCTGTTCCGACAACTTCCACTTCAAAATCAACTTCAAAAGGCATCTCCACATACGTATCCTTCCATGTTTTCTCATCCCATTGTTCAGGGTGGAAAGCGGAAACTCTTCTGCCGATGCCCAAAGCATCAGATTTTGCCTTTTTCATTATCTGAATCATTTCTTCAGAATCTTTTTCCAGTTCTTTTTCCCACCATTTTTCAATATCCGGAATTTTATTTTCTGCCATAATATGATTTGGCGAATATTCAACAATGTTTATTAGAATTTTTGCTGAGATATGGGTAGTTAGCTGCTGGTCCCCTTTTACTTTAATGGATACATCTGAATTATGAAGCTCTATGGTCATATAGTTAGCAATTTCCGGGGTCTCATCTTCGGTATATTTCCTTGTAAAACGGACGATGTCTCCCTGCCTGTTTATTAGCAATGTAAAAAGCGTACTTAGCTGTGGGGTTAAAATCTCTCCAGTGAATTTTTTCTGATTAAATAAAGCCAGGCCTTCTACCTCCGCCCGCTGAAGCTCTTCATTATAAGTGAGATAAGGGAGATATAAATCTCCTCCCGGATCAAAAATGAGAGTGCAGGCCGTTTGAAGGCTGACGGGCGGCAAAACACTGATTAACTCAGCACTTTCAATAATACCTGAATAATATTCCGATGTGCTTTTTTGTGAGGTAACAGGCTGAAAGAGTAAATCAGAAGCAGACCCATCCACAACGCCCACCCGTCCATTTAAATTATTGCGTGAATTTCGGTAGAGAACATCTAAAAACGAGTAAATGTCCTGTCTAGCTAATTCATCGCCCAGTAGCATAACTTGAAGCTTACTGTAGTCAATATGCTCTGATACGTTTAAATCAGCATTGTATCTTGCATCTCGTAAGGTATGTCCCGTTTTAAAAGTAGCTGTTCCATTTTTATTTGAAGGATCGATAGGCGGCACCACAGAAGTAACATCAACCTCTCCGTTTTCACCAACATCATATCCGACTGTATAAACGAGCTGCAAATCCTTCAAAAGACGTTCATCCCAGCAGGAAGAAAGCAAAATGGAAGCACTGCATAAAAGGATCAGGAATGTTTTTTTCATGCTGATTTCTCCTTTTGAGATGATTTTTTAAATAGAGAAATGATCATGGTGAGGATTGGTATTGCGACAGTGAATATAAGAGAACCGGGAAGCAGTACTTCCATAAATTCTTTCATTTCAAGCATCGAAGTTGGTATGAGTGCCCCCAAAAATGCCATCACCATAATAAAATACACCATTTTTGTATGCTTTTGTTTGGACAATAATTGCTCCATTGTATTCCCGGCAATAAATAAAAAGCTGATAAACGAAGATAACGCAATCACCATCCATACAGTAATAAAGACTAAATCAATTCTTTCAAGGATGGTAAATTTTAAAGCTTTCATGATATAAAGAACCGGATAAGGCACAACGATAATTTCTTTAATATAAAAGAAAACTTGTGTGGTGATAATGGTGAAAACGTAAAACGTTGTCACAAATGCGGTGGCAAGCGCCCCTTTTCTCAGCTCTTTTTTTCGGTCTGTTTTCACATAAAAAGCAAAAAACAAAAATGCTTCAAATCCCATTAATGCAAAAATGGCTGGCTTGATTCCAGCTATAATTGCATTCAAACCTGAGCCTCCTATCGGCAGCAAGTATAAGAACTGAGGCTGAATATATACCCAGCCCAGCACAAAAATTAAAATGGGGAGCATAAAGGAAATCAGCATTTTAAACCTGGCAATCAGGACGATATTTTCTCTGGCCATATAAACCGCCGGAATAGAGAATAGCAGCATAATTACCCATTTAGGTGTATCGGTGAATATCCACGTAGCGATGATATGGTGAAAGTTGGTCAAAGAGGCCACCAATACACCAATAAAATAGAGTAAATACGTACTCATGATGATCTTTCCAAGTATAGACCCAAAACAAAAATTGACGATTCCAAAGTACGTATCTTCCGGAAACCGGGACAGCAGAAAAATGTACAATAATATAATAATTTGCACTAAAACTCCTGCCAGCACCATTGAAATCCAGGCATCCTGTTTCGCTACCTTTCCAATATCACTTGGCATTGACAAAATGCCAACGCCGACTTGAGTTTGCACAATAAGAAAAAAGAGCTGCCAGCCTGTGATTTCATTTTTCGCGTTCATTTTTCCACCACCTGCTATAGCCCTGTCTTCTTTTGTTTACCGGGTTCGCATCTGCTGATCGGGTATTCTGCAAATAAGAAGGCAGACGGATAAACATATCCTTAGCTCCCTTTAAATGAAAAGGAGCAATCGGAGAAAGATATGGCGACCGTAATGATTCAAGTTTGATTAAATGAATAATCAGGACTGTTCCCATTATGGCAATGCCAAAAAATCCAAACATAGAAGCAAGAATCATAAAAGGAAAGCGCAGAATCCTCACAGTAGTATTCATCTCCACAGAAGGAACGACAAAGGAAGAAATCGCTGTTAGCGCAACAACGATGATCATTAAATTGGAGATAAGCCCTGCGTTAACTACCGCATCTCCGATGACAAGTCCTCCAACAATACCAATAGTCTGGCCGATGGGGTTCGGAAGCCTTATCCCCGCTTCCCTGATCAGTTCAATGGTTAATTCTAAAATAAGCGCCTCGATCAGCGGTGAATAAGGAATCCCCTCCACCGCTCTTTTCGCAGGGAGCGCCAGTTCATCCGGAATCACTTCGAAATGAAAGCTGATAATGGCGATGTAAAATGCCGGCAGCAATAGAGCGATCAAAAAACTGCCCAACCTCAACAGACGATAAAATGACCCGACTAGAAAACGGCCATTATAATCATCAGGAGACTGATAAAAAGCAAAGAAATTCATGGGCGCGACTAAAGCAGTGGGAGAACCTTCGATCATCATGGCAATTCTGCCTTCACTAATATTTGCAACTACACGGTCAGGCCTCTCTGTATTCAAAAACTGAGGAAACGGCGACCAGCTGTCATCTTCAATGAATTCTTCAAGATACCCGATACTAAACGCAATATCACTATCCACAGCCTGTAGCCTCATAATGTATTCTTCTACGTTCATGTGATTTACGACATTGTTTAAGTAAATCAAAACACAGGTGGTATTGGCTTCCTTTCCGATTGTAAGGTAGCGGATAACTAAGTGCTGGGAACGGATTTTTGTCCGTATTTGATGAATATTAGTAAGCAGGCTCTCATTAAAACCGGCATGAGACCCTCGGACGATCTGTTCATTTTTCGGCTCCTGAATGGCACGGTAATGATCAATGGGACTGTCGATGGAGACACCTTCCCATCCATTTTCTTTCTTCACCCAAATAAGTGCCTGCCCTTTTACAAGACGTAAACCAACCTGATTGATGGTTTCATCGGGTGAAATGCTTTGTATGTTTAGTGTAGTGGTAATCTCCCCCACTTCCCATATAGAGCGTTGAAACCATTCAATTGACTTCTCAAGCTTTTCCCCGTCAAGGAGTGTGCTCATATACATACAGATCGCTTCCCCATCATCATAGGAAAGAGGCCGTTTAGAAAAATCCTCAGTGTTGCCAAGGAAAAAAGATAAGTCCTCAAATAAGTTTTGTGTATTTTCATATTCATTAATTTTTTGTTCCGGTATTTTCAAATAATTTTTATCCTGATCCACTCACAACACCTCCTGACCTTCGTTAGCCATAGTATGGAGAATATTTATCCATTTCATGCAAAATTGCGTTGCAAATTTAGGTCTCTTACTAAATAATGGGAAGGAGGAGGTTGCGTATGGATTGGATTATTGCAGCATCCATGGGCTATTTAATCGGTTGTTTCCATGGATCACAGGTTGCTGGGTTTTTGAAAAAAACAGATTTAAAGGAAAGCGGAGTAAAAAATTCCGGTGCATCAAATGCCACGATCGTCTTAGGCTGGAAGTTTGGGATACTGGTTGCTTTGATCGATATTGGAAAAGCAATTGGTTCCGTTTTACTTATCCGGCAGTTGTATTCAAATGTAGAAACTTACGAAATTTTCTTATCTTTATTATTTGTTAATGCAGTATTTGTCGTACTCGGACATATCTTCCCTTTCCAAATGAAATTTCAAGGCGGGAAAGGAACAGCATCCATTGTTGGGGTTTTATTCGTATTGGACTGGCGAATTGCACTTATTTCTATTTCTTTACTTCTTATTGTGACGTTTGCGACTGATTATCTTGTAATCGGTGTAACGGTTATGTATGCAGCATTTTTTATTTTGACAATACTATTTGACTATCCGCTGATTCCGCTAATCTGCGTATTTGCTGTATGGATGATCAGCACAATCAAGCATATGGAGAATTACTCACGATTAAGAAAACACGAGGAGACTCGGCTGTCGAGCTTAATAAACAAGAAAAAAGCAAGTTAAAAAGAGGCGGTCCAATATGGACCGCCTCTCCCCGTTATGCTCTGTTAACTTACTTATTTGCTGATAAACATTTGAGTCCAGTAGTTGCCTTCTTCAACATGGCCAACTCCGATATGAGTGAAAGAAGAACTCATAATGTTTTTACGGTGACCTTCACTATTCATCCACGCTTGAACGACTTCTTCAGGTGAACGCTGACCCATCGCAATATTTTCTCCGGCACTGCTGTATTCAATGCCGTATGCTTTCATCATGTCAAATGGTGAACCATGTGTTGGGCTTGTGTGAGAGAAATATTGGTTTTGCTGCATATCCAGTGACTTATCGTCTGCCACTTTGCTTAGTTCTGTATCCAGCTCAAGTGCAGGCAGACCCTCTTTGCTGCGCTCAGCATTTGTCAAATCAACGACCTGCTGTTCAAAATCAGAAACTGGTGAGGCTTCCTGCTGGTCAGCTTGTCCATCATCCTGAACTTCAGCAGCTGGTTGTTCTTCAGCTGGCTGTGCTGGTGCTGGAGCTGCCTCTTGTGGTGCTTCCTGCTCTGCAGGCTGCTGAGCTTTTGGTGCTTCAGTTTGCTTTTCTGGAGCAGGAGCAGCAGGAGCTTCTTTTTTGGCTGCCTCTTCTTTAGCGGGCTGATCCGCTTGAGCCGGAGCTCCATTAAATTCATTTAGCGAAATATTATATTTTTGTAGTTCAGTATTAATTTTTTCCCAGTCAATTTGACTTGAAAAATCCCGAAGATTTCCAGATTGCAGGTTTTGAGAAACCAGCTTTGTTAGAACTTCTATATTTTGATGCTTTTGAGGTGTTTGTTGAACATCCGCACTGGATGCCTGAGAAGCCGCCGGTGATACTAGAAGTGCAATTGCTGCAGCTCCTGAAATAATAAGTGATTTACCTTTCATGTGAACTTCCTCCTTTAGCGTTGTTGTCTTTTCGACAATTTCATCCTATCATTCTTTTTTTGTAATATTTGTGGTTAAAATCGGAAATTTAGTTGTATAGGAGTTTGATTGCAGCAGATTAGTAGATTATGTAAAACAAAAAAGATAAACTCCTTGATTTATAAGAGTTTACCTTTTTATTCTAAAATAAGATGAAATTAGGGTTAGACGGTTTTTTTTAGAATTCACTCTAAATATTACTTTAAATTACCTATTGACAGGTTTTAAAAAAGCTATTATTCGTAACAAATATGTCAGTAATGTAACATCAACTACTCTTTGATGTCGTTTAAAATGACTGCATATAATTGAATCAAAGCAACTTTTTCATCTCTGCTTAGTGCTGAATAAACAATTCTTTCAATTGCCTGATAAAACTTTTGTTCAGGTTTCACTCTGACTCTTGGGTGGGTAAGTTCATCTTTCAGTTCACGTATTATAGCTGCAGAAGTGATTTCGCGTGCAGGTGAATTTCGATCTAAGATCCTGTTATTCCAAAGAGACTCGTATGCTTCCAGCAGTTGTTCGGATGATGGCTTCATCTTAATCACCTCTCCTTCAGGACTCCATACTTCTGAGCCGTGCTGTTAGTTCAGGTTCATCGAGCTCTTCCCCTATGATGACGAGATTTTTGGGCATTGACATGTCTTCCGGGAAATAGAGTGGCATGCCATAAGAATATTGAAACAGCATAGGATATTTATGGTGTGAAAATGGCACATATCCTTTCATTCGATAAACTGTGCCTTCAACAGTTCGAATCCACTCTTCAAAATCCTCCTGATTAATTTCTCCTTTAAAGGTATGTACGATGGCCTGAATAGATAACTCCTTTTTCACCCTAACCTTCTTCACCTCATCAAACGAAACAGGCAGCATATGGTCGAGTGCCTGGCGGGAGATTTTTGATTGTTTTGTCATGAGCAGTTTGCTTGTTGAATTAATTGACTGCAGCTCATTTACAATGAGCCCCTGACTCATTTCACTGACAAGATCAATTTTATTTAGCAGAAGTAAAGAAGCGTGTTTAATTTGTTCTCGCATCAGCTGCCGAACTTGCGGGGAATATTCTCCCTTCTTTGTCCATTGCAGCGCATCTACAACCGTAATGATTCCTTTGAAATCAAAAGCATTCGCAAATAGCGGTGACATAACTGCATCAATAACCTGTACGGGATGAGCAGCTCCAGTTGTTTCAATAATGATTGAATCAAATTTCTGGTTGAACAATAATTCCTGCAGCTGGGATTCGAGCTTATCTTGAATCGTACAGCAAATGCATCCGTCAAGAAGTTCTGCCAAAGGCAGTTCGTCGTCCACTTCATTTGAATCAATCGAAACACTTCCGATTTCGTTCATGAGGATGGCAGGTGTAAGCTGATCTTCTTTATGTATCTTAATCAACTGCTTTAATAAACTGGTTTTGCCGCTTCCGAGAAAGCCAGAGATTAAATAAACTGACTTTTTATTATGAGACATTGTGTTCGCTCCTTTTCAAAAAGTGATGTAAAAAAACTAGCGCATTTGATGCGCTAGTTTTAAATTCAAAAAGTTTTAGAAAAAACAAGCAGCTGTGTTGAATTAGGCAGCATCTTCTTCTGTTTCTTCCTCAGCTTCTTCTGGATTGATATCAGCTTCTTCAATTAAATACTCGCTGGCTTCTTCTACTTGAGGATCGTTTTCTTCAAGTTCTTCACGTAACGCTGTAATTAAGAGGTTGGCTGTATCATTATTGATGGTGCCCGTTACCTCCAGGTCATTTTCTTCTTGGAAAGATTCAACTGCTGATACAGTATCTTCGTCAAACAGTCCATCAATATTACCTGGATCATATCCTACCGCCTGCAGCATCTCTTCTGCTGTTTTAACCTGCTCTGAAAGCATAGACTCTTCCAGTTCTATATCAACTTCCAAAAATGGAAGAAAAGCATAGTCTGGCAGACTCACTTCAGTCGTTGGTTCAATCCCATCTTCATGAATCCAGTTTCCTTCTGGTGTAAGCCATCTTGCTGTTGTAATCTTCATATTGGATTGATCGCTGAACTCTTCAGCAGTCTGAACTGTTCCTTTTCCAAAAGAAGTCTGGCCAAATAAAGGAATTCCAGCAGTTTCATTTAAAGCAGCTGCTACGATCTCTGAAGCACTCGCACTTCCTTCATCAATGATAACGGAAGTAGGAAGATCAATCTTTTCTCCTGCCTGTGCCTCAATGACCTGCTTTTCTCCATTTTTCTCTTCGATCTGAACAATGGTTTCACCTTCAGGTACAAATAGGTTAGCAATGGATATAGCTTGTGGGAGTAATCCCCCCGGATTTTGACGCATATCCAGCACCATCGCTTCCATCCCTTGGCCTTCAAGGTCCTCAATGGCTGCTGTCAGCTCTTCATACGTATTCTCAGAAAAACTCGTTAATTGGATAAGTCCAATATTATTTTCGTCCATCTCGTAGTAAACAGTATCAATCGGAATGTCATCTCTTGTAATGCTGATCTCCATCGTTTCCTGCATGCCAGGACGCTGAATGGAAAGAGTGACTTCGGTGCCCTTTTCACCCCGGATCAGCAGGACGGCTTCGTTTGCGCTCATTCCCTGAATGCTTTCACCATCAACAGCCAGGATTTGATCGTTAGGGAGAATCCCGGCTTCTTCTGCAGGTGATCCTTTAATAGGAGAAACAACTGTTATAACGTCGTTTAATGATTGAATTTCTGCACCAATTCCTTGAAAACTGGAGGAAATATTTTCGTTAAACTGAGCTGCTTCCTGCTGATTCATATAATCAGAGTAGGGATCATCAAGCGCTTCCAGCATCCCATTAATTGCTCCATTTACCAGAGCGTCCTCTTCAATATCCATAAAATACTCATTATTAATAGAATCATATGCATCGTAAAGCTTAGTAAATTCAGGACGCTCAGGAACGCCCACTGTTACAGCCTTTTCATCGCCGAATGAAAGAGCGAAGATTGAAATGCCTGCAGTCGCTAATACAGTGAAAAAAAGCAGCATAACAAAATTAAATTTTTTAATATTAACAAACTTAGAGGAATTAACCTTCTGTTCTTTCTGAACTTCATTATTATCATTGCTTTGCTGTTGCTCATTTGGATCTTTATCCATCGAATCACCACTTTCTCATTCAGCAATACCTTTATCAATAATCTCTTATATCTTATCAGTTTTCAAACTGTAAGTAAAAGCCTATTGACTCTTACTTGCTTCTCTAATAGAAAATAAAAGGCTGACTGCCAATGCAGTCAACCTTTTCACCTGGCTGAACGGTAAAATCCTATTCAGCAATTGCCGCGTCTAAAGCTACAACGATCATGTCATTAAAGGTTAGCTGACGTTCTTCTGAAGAAGTTGCTTCCCCTGTTAAAATGTGGTCGCTGACGGTTAATACGGACAACGCTTTACGGTCATACTTAGCAGCAAGCGTATAAAGAGCAGATGTTTCCATTTCAACAGCTAAGATGCCATACTTTGCCCATTTTTCATGCTCGGCATTATCATCGTAAAAAATATCTGCGGTGAAAACATTTCCAACTTTTAAATTCAAGCCCTTTTCAGTACCGGCATCATACGCATTTTTCAACAGGTTAAAGTTTGCAGCTGGTGCATAATCAACTCCGTTGAAAGTGCGCTGATTCATATTTGAATCTGTTGAAGCAGTCATAGCGAGAATGACGTCGCGAACTTTTACGTCCTTTTGAATAGCTCCGCATGTTCCTACACGGATTAAATTTTGCACATCATACTGCTCAATTAATTCATTAGCGTAAATTGAAATGGAAGGAACGCCCATTCCTGTACCTTGTACAGAGATTCGTTTTCCTTTATATGTTCCAGTGTACCCGAACATATTGCGCACTTCATTATAGCAGGTTACATCTTCCAAAAAAGTTTCAGCTATGTATTTTGCACGTAGTGGATCTCCCGGCAATAATACCGTTTCAGCTATCTCACCTTTTTTAGCTCCAATATGGATGCTCATGTTTGTTTCCTCCTTAAATTCCTTTTCCAGCTAACCAATTGTAGCGTTTTTTTAAATTGATTTCAACTATTAATCAAGCTGATGCGACTGCTTCATAAGCTGCAGGATTTTATTAGGAATTTCATGAACTCTTTCTTGTCTGATCTTTATATAAAAGATCGACTCAGAATGTAAATAAAGTTCCTTCTTCACACTGTCGTTCACTTTATTATTAACTTCTATAAAAAGATCATACGTGTCCTCTGATTCAGCAAAAAATACAATTTCGATATTCTCTATATCCTTCCATTTTCCCTCAAGAGGCTTAAAGTAAAAACATTGAATATATTGCTGTGTTTTCTTATATCTCTCAGGGGCTTCATGGCATCTGGAATAATCGAGAGTAAAGCCTAATGAGAGTACAGCCTGCATCATGTCAGTTAACAATAGAGATGGTTTAATGGTGATTAGGTCCCTGTCAGTGGGATCTTTAGCATTTTTAATCCCTGCTTCTGTTTTAACCCAGATGCTTGTTCCACTTGCAGTGATCGGTGTCAGCAGCGGCAAAACAAAACTGAAAGGAATTTCAATAATTTCGTTTTCAAGTACAGTAAAAGGTTCTGAAACCTTTACTCTTTTTATAACCGTCTGATCTTTATATGCCTTGTTGTTGGAGTTTCTTAAATAGTCAGTCATCAGACATAAGTAAATTGCATCGATCTCCTGTTCTACAGATCCCCCTTTGATCAGTACCTTCCCATCAACCCTTTCTCCAATACGAAAAGAAGGTTTAGAAAGTCTGCTGTCAATTTTTACCGAACCTATCCCGATAGAAGCCAAGGCCTTATTAAATAGTGACAAAGATCTTTTCCTCCTTTCTTTTCTGTATTCGGAGTTGCTACTAAGTAAGCAGCTAGCCCAATTCCAGCTTTATCTCAATTTTATACTCTTCCCACATTTGATCAAAAATCGAAATTTTATCGTTGTAAATTTCTGTAAGTTCGATATAATTGCTCAATTCGTGATAGTCTTCGGACATTTTTGGGAAATCCAAATCATCATACATTGCATTTGCCAATTTACTTTGATCAGATATAGGCTGAGGCTCTCTGTATTTCATAGCAAAATGGTAAAAAGATCGGTTCATTTTATTCTCCTCTTCCCGTCAGTTTGTATTTTTGATTCATTGTATTTTTATTGATTTCTACCCTGTAAGACAGAATGATAACCTTTTGATTCTGAGTCAATGCGCTGGATCAGGCATTGAATTCAAACGTCATCTGATTCATTAGTATAATTCAGCTGCTTAAAAAACAAAAGGCTTGATGAATTAATCAACTTGAAAATAGAACCGCTTTTGTCTTTGCCGGCGGTTTTTAACTATATCCTTTTTGCATAACAGCAGAAAAACTAAAAAAGCTGGGACAAAGTAAAGCGTCCCAGCTTTTTGCAGCAATTATGATTTTGTAGGTATGTCCATTACAACGTCTTTTCCTGCTGTTGTAGTCTGCAGCGTTTTCTTGGATATAGAACCAAGATCGTCTCCATTTGTGAGAATAATGGGTGTAATGGTGCTTTTCGCTTTTTCAGCAACCAATTCAAGATCAAAAGTAACGAGCGGGTCGCCAACATTTACTTTAGATCCTTCAGCAACATGAGTTTCAAATCCTTTTCCTTCCATCGAAACTGTTTCAAGCCCGATATGGATTAAGATTTCCGCTCCATTTTTAGCTTTTAATCCTATTGCATGCTTCGTTGGAAATACCTGAACCACTTCTCCATCAATTGGGGAGACTACTTTACCATCAGCAGGCTCGATCGCAATGCCGTCACCCATCATTTTTTGAGAAAAAACAGGATCGGGAACTTCATCAAGCGTTAATAATTTCCCATTAATCGGTGCATATACAGAAATTTCAGATGGTGCTTCTTCTTTTTTGCCAAATAATTTTTTTAACATACTAATCACTCTCCTACTCTTGATATAGACAATTAAGTGTAATACAAAACATTAGAACTGTTAACTTACCTAAATAAATGATTTTAGTCAAACAATTTTGTATAAACGGCATAGCCTTCTTTTTCTAAATCTTCTTTTGGAATAAAACGCAATGCAGCTGAATTTATGCAGTATCTTAATCCATCAGGTCCAGGACCATCATTAAATACGTGTCCCAGATGAGAATCTGAAGAACTGCCTCGCACCTCGGTTCGAATCATAAAGTGACTTGTATCTTTTTTTTCAAGAACTTCTGCATCCGTTATAGGTTTTGTAAAGCTTGGCCAGCCGCATCCTGCATCGTACTTATCAGTGGAACTGAAAAGTGGCTTACCGGACACGATATCAACATAAATTCCGTCCTTGAATTCATCCCAGTAATCATTTCTAAAAGGAGGCTCCGTCCCATTATTTTGTGTCACGTCATATTGCATTTTCGTTAATTTAGATTTATCAAAGTCCTTAGTCATTTTCAAGACTCCTTTGATTGTATTTTTTTATAAAGCCCGCTCTGCCCGACCCCTGATGATAGGCATTGTAACGGATGGGATGTTTTTTATAATAGTCCTGATGCTCTTTCTCCGCTTCATAAAAAGGCTTAGCTTCAAATATATCTGTTACAATAGGTGCATTATAGCGTGCACTGTCTTCAAGCTCCTGCCTTGAAGACAGCGCGATTTTTTTCTGCTCTTCATCATGATAGTAAATGGCGGTTTTATACGATTCACCTCTGTCAAAAAATTGACCGCCTGCGTCAGTGGGATCGATTTGGGTCCAGAAGAGATCTACCAGTTTTTCATATGGAAAAAGCGCAGGATCATAAATAATTTGAACAGCTTCCCGGTGACCGGTTGTTTCACTGCAAACTTCCTGATAGGTAGGGTTTTCTTTCGTACCTCCTGTATAGCCGGACGTGATACGAATGATCCCCGGTTGTTCATCAAAAGGCTTAACCATACACCAGAAGCATCCGCCTGCAAATGTTGCTTTCTTATACTGTTGATTGTCCAATTTCTTTCTCCCCCTTAGCGCGGAACATAGATTGAAAATGAAATATCATTATCTCGTAAGTTAAATTGATTTGTTTTTACATTAAGACCTGCCGCTACATCAATTTCAGTTACCTGGATGATGATCTCCTGATCATTCGGCTGAACGTCTACCCATTCAGGAAACTCATAAGAGTCTTCTATAAATTTCAGCACATTCGAAACAGGCAAATCGATCGCACCCAGAGATAGGCTCTCCTGAGTCAGCAGCAAATTGCCATTTTCCATCGCTTGTGCATCAAACGTCATTAAAAAGTCGATTTGGGAATTAAATACCGGCAATGACCCTTGCAGCGCCACTAAATCATCCAGAGCGACGGAGAAGTCAATCTGCCCATTTAACTCTTCTTCAAGAAATCGATTGGCAACAATTGTTAAATCTTCTTTCGTAGTTGTTACATTAAACTCAGCCTGAGATTCCGGCGGAAGAGCCGGGGCTGCATCTGCCGGCAATCTTTGTTCCACCGGCTGAAATAACAGATAAAGTATATAAATTAAACCAAGTAAAACAACCGCTGCTAAAAGTAAAAAAGATACTTTCCATTTATTCTTCATACCATCCCACTTTCTACTCTTCTGCTTGTAATAAGATTCCTGTCAATGCCTCTTCAATGCGTTCAGCAATCAATGAGTAACCGATATCATTGGGATGAAAATAATCGGTATGCAATAAGTTCTCCTGAGAAGAGGCAAACAGATCCGAAACTTCCACAAAGGAAGTATTATCCCATTGACCGGCAATCGCTTTAGCTGAGTTGTTCCACTCCTCTACAATCAGTTCCATCTCCTGTATATCTGCAGAAAGAACGAAAAAAGGGTTATATATTCCCATGAGAACAATAGAGGCATCAGGATTTACAGATCTTACCTCACTGAATATATTTGTTAGTCTATCCTCATATTGGACTAGAGCCGCAGAGAAGTCACCATAGGATAAAGAAGGAAAATTAGACCTGAATACCTTCATCACATCGTTTCCCCCAATTGTAACGATCACTGAGTCTGCTTCCATAATAGAAGTTCGAATAGGCTCTTCTTCTTTCAACCGTTTTAACAATTGGTCTGACCGATTTCCTCTTTTACCAAAATTTATAATTTCAACATCGCTGAATTCATCTTGCATTTCCATGTTTTTTTCCAATATGGGAACGTAGCCGCCAAGACCTGTACTGTCACCAACTCCTTCGGTGAGGGAGTCCCCGACAGATACTACATTCACCTCTTTAGGAATAAATGACGAATCAGGCAATGGTTTATTTTCCATGGTGAAGTTTCGTTCCGCCTGTTCAGTTGAATTGCCGCCGATACAGGAGGCCAGGAAAATAGATGACAACGCAACGGCGCCAAACCTGACTGATTTTTTCATCAAATTTCCCACCTTCTTTCACTTCCTATACCCTTATTATATCACTTGCAGTCCATGATAAACATGAAAGCGAAGCCCGGGTGCTTTAGCTTAAAAATAAACACTTCAGGGACTAAAATAAAGAGAAGCCTTCCGCGGAAACGGAAGGCGAATCATTTATTCAGCCTGGTACATAAATCCAATTGCGCCTTCACCTGTATGAGTGGAAATTACCGGTGTCGTTTCTTCAATCGAGACATTCTCAAAATTGCACTCGGTTACGATTTTTTCTTTTAATGATTGGGCAAGCATTAATCCATTGGCATGAACAATCCCCACCGCTTTGATTGTTTTGCCTTCAACATCTTTTTTAAATTCATTGACCAGGTATTTGACAACCTGAGAATGGCTTCTGGCTTTGGACACCGGTGTATATTCTCCATTTGCCAGGGATGCAATCGGCTTAATATTCAACAATGAACCAATCATTGCTCGTCCTTTTCCTATTCTGCCGCCTTTAACCAGATTCTCAAGCGTATCAACCACCACAAACAAATGGGTGGAATCTCTAATTTGAGACACTCTGTCCAATATTGCATTTTTTGATGCACCTTCCTGGGCCATTATTGCAGCTTCGACCACCTGAAATGAAAGTGCTTTTGAGATAAACCTTGAATCTACTACGGATACATCCGCTTCTGTTAAATCTTTTGCTGTAAGAGCTGATCTTACCGTTCCGCTCATATTCCCAGTCATATGAATGGAAATAATACTGCTGCCATCCGAACCTAATTCATCATACATTTCTTTAAAAGCGCCAGCGGACGGCTGAGAACTTTTAGGAAGTTCCTTTGACACTCTCATCTTGTCTAAAAATTCCTGGGGAGTTATTTCTACCCGGTCCACATAAGATCTGCCATCAATTGACAGTGTTAAAGGAACAATTGTTATATTATACTTTTCTACTATTTCTTCTTTAAGATCAACGGTTGAATCTGTAACAATTTTCACTTTGTTCATTTTATACACATCCTATTCATCCATTTCCTGTTCCCCATTATACAATAACTTAAAGGACAATTTACAGGAAGAACAGTTATGAGTAAAAAAGTTATGACAAGTGTCATATAAGGATCATATAACCGAACAGCCCCACCGGCTAAAGAAGCTTCCCGGTCATAATGAAAGCGTTTCACCAAAAGGGTGTGATCTTATTAAATTGCATAAAGCTATTTGACCCGATAAAATTAAGAGTAACTTGAATCATAAATTTGCAAGATTGAGACCAGGGAGCTGAATATATGGATACGTTTGACTATAAAGACTCGAAAGAAGAACTGGCTAATGCAATAACACATGGAATCGGGCTGCTGCTGAGTATTCCCGCTCTCGTTTTTTTAATTCTGTTTGCTGTAGAAAAAGGAACGGCATGGCATATTGTCAGCTTTTCCATATTTGGCGCTTCAATGATTATCCTTTTCCTGTTTTCAACGTTGCTGCATAGTGTAAAAGAGGGAAAACTAAAAAAACTTTTCGCTATTCTGGATCATTCAGCAGTGTATCTCCTGATTGCTGGAACTTATACACCATTTATGCTTGTGTCTTTAAGAGATCCTCTCGGCTGGACAATATTTGGAATCGTGTGGGGTCTGGCCGCAGCAGGTATTGTATTCAAATGTTATTTTGTAGACAGATATCAGATCATTGCCACATTATTTTATATTCTAATGGGCTGGCTGATTATGATTGCCATCGTTCCACTGTACCATCAGCTGACATTCTCAGGCTTTGCCCTGTTATTTGCGGGCGGACTGTTTTATTCGATCGGAGCCATCTTTTATATATGGAGAAAGCTTCCTTACAACCACGCCATCTGGCATTTGTTTGTTATTGCGGGAAGCGCATTTATGTATTTTTGTGTGATTTTATACGTATAAAAACAGCTGAAAAATCTTCAGCTGTTTTTTTTATGAATGCGGTCATAAATTTTAAACGTATAATCATAGGGATTTTTTTCGTCCTTTACTCCAGGCACCGAGGAAACTTCTTCCCACTCGTTTGACGAATAGTCCGGAAACGTGGTATCCCCTTCTGTTTCAAGATCAATAACTGTAATATATAATCTGTCGGCAAAATCAATTGTGCTTTTATAAACAAAGCCCCCTCCGATTATAAAGGTTTCTTCCTCTGTTTTGCGGAGCAGGTCCAGTCCTTCTTCAATGGAATGAACCGTAATGGCTCCTTCATGTGACCACTCTTTATTTCCCGTAATAACAATATTCGTTCTGTTTTTTAAAGGTCCATTCATGGATTCAAATGTTTTTCTGCCCATTAACAGCGTTTTGCCTGTCGTCTGTTTTTTAAAGTAAGCCAGGTCATTAGGGAGATGCCAGGGCATGTCCATTTCGTGACCGATTATCCGGTTGTTTGCATGTGCTGCGATGATAGAAATCATTCGGCGTCTCTCCTTTATACTGCCACTGGAGCTTTAATGGCGGGGTGCGGCTCGTACCCCTTTAATTTAATGTCATCCGGCT
Organism: Jeotgalibacillus sp. ET6; assembly: GCF_029667115.1. Taxonomy (GTDB): domain Bacteria; phylum Bacillota; class Bacilli; order Bacillales; family Jeotgalibacillaceae; genus Jeotgalibacillus. The sequence goes on from NZ_JARUIU010000001.1 coordinate 468,000, forward strand.
CCAGTGAAAATAGATTCTTATTCAGGTCAAATTCAAGCTGCGGGAGATCCTTGGGATTTCTGCTTAACTGTTCTTTTACCTGTGAGATGTGATTAGAGTAAATATGGGCATCCCCAATTGTGTGAACAAATGTACCAGGCTCCAAACCGCATTCATTTGCAATAAGACACGTCAATAAAGAATAGCTTGCAACATTAAAGGGGATCCCTAAAAATAAATCACCGCTTCGCTGATAAAGCTGGCATGACAGCTTCCCTTCTGCTACATAAAACTGAAAAAGAGTGTGGCATGGCGGAAGCGCCATCGCAGGAACATCTTCAGGATTCCAGGCAGTCACGATATGCCTTCTTGAATCCGGATTATGTTTAATCGAGTGGATGACTTCCTTTATTTGATCGATTGTTTCACCTGTTGACTTTTTCCATTCTCTCCACTGCTTACCATAGACACTGCCAAGATCCCCGTATTTTTCAGCGAAGTCATCATCCTCCAAAATAGCGTTCGTAAAGAACTTCATTTGTTCTTCATACACGGGTTTAAATGACTCATCCTGATGAATCCGCAAACCAAAATTCGTCATATCAGGTCCCCGGTATTCACTGCTCTCCACCCATTTTTTAAATGCCCATTCATCCCAAATATGATTATTATGCTTTAGAAGATAACGAATATTTGTGTCCCCTTTTAAAAACCAAAGAAGCTCACTTTTAATTAAACCAAATGGGACCTTTTTTGTGGTGACCATCGGGAAGCCTTCAGACAGGTCAAACTTCATCTGATGACCAAATGAACTGATGGTGCCTGTGCCTGTTCGATCATCCTTTACTGTCCCGTTTTCTAAAACATTATGTAATAAATCTAAATATTGACGCATTTGAAGACCTCCTGACATTCTTATCAACGTAAGTATAAAGAAAAAATAAACAGATATCAAAGCAGAAATTGCAACTGTGTACTTTTATAAAAGGAAAAGCCCGAACGAAATCAATCGATTTACGTTCGGGCAGCCTATTGGGCAAGCTTTAGTGCAATAGTTTTGATCCAAATTTGGGCGGAGTATCTTTTCCCCAATAAATAGATGAAAGCATGTTATGAGATTCAAAATGATCTTTCTGGGTATGATAATGGAAATTAAACGTAAATCCTTCTAGAGGAGGCTGATCTCTTCTAACATGAAAGCATAAAACATCTTCCCTTGTTTGTTCATCCATTATATGGAAAATCCGCTCACCATCCCCTTTTCCTATAGCGGGGGAAATAATTAAATGATGATATTCTGATGGTGTATATTCATGAACTAAAGAAGAAATCACTTTTTCCATTTCAGGAAGCACCTGGCTCTGAAATTCTCTCTCAATCCTTGGCATAACGCGTTGACCTAATTTTTCACTTGTTATTTTTTGAGCATCATCCATTAAATTTTCAATGAGTTCTTCTTTTGAGGAAACCGTAATAACGGTTTCTGCAACAACCGTGTCAGATTCCATAGAAGAAAATGTTTTTGGGGACTGGCTGTCATTTTTAGGCTGGTCAGCAAGCAGATCCTGTGGCGTGACCATGCCAAAAGTAAGAATTGAAATAAGTACAACGAGTGATTTTTTTAACCAGTTCGGCATTATTAGCAAATCCCTTCTTGTCTCTTTACTCATAAATACATTATACTTGATTACGAAGAGATCCGCTAAAGGTTTCATTAATTCTTAATTTTCGTTATGAAATTGACTTATTGCTAAATGGTAGGGAGGGAACACCATGGAAAGTATATTGATTGGCACTGGGTTCTTGTTAATGCTTGCATATTTTGTTTATTTGCAATTTGCTGAGTAACGTTTAAATAACCCAATCAATTCAACATTATAGCGTGTTTAAGACCATTTGAGCATTTCGCGTGCCCAAATGGTCTTTTTACTGCATTATGTTTGCTGTTATTCTACATTTATAATTCCGTACTGCTGTTTAGATGAGGGTCTTACGTCAACCTTAAAGCCAAACGTCTCAAATCGCGGTGATGAATAATGGTCTTTAAACACGACTCTTTTTTTTGCTGCTCTTTTCGCTACTTCAATAGACTCGAGTAACGATTCCTCATCATATTCTGCATATCGCCTTAATGGTTCTATTCCGGATGACTCTGAAATGGAGGATGAGAACATAGGATCAAAATAAATCACATCCACTGACCGGTCTTTAAGCGTTTTTAAATAACTTAGATGATCAGCAATATGCACATTAATTCTTTTCATAGATTTTTCAAGCTGAGGATTCGGTGTATGCCAATGTGTGAGACCTTGCCGCACCAGATAACCTATCATTGGATTTTTTTCAATTCCGGTAACACTGCCTTCCTCTCCGGTAATGTAGGATGCCACTATAGAGTCCGCTCCAAGACCAAGTGTACAGTCTAAAAATGAATTTCCTTTTTGCAGTCCGGCAGCATTGATGAACGGATCGTTTTCACCGTTCATCAATCGCTTTAAACGAAAAGCGCTTGAATTTGGATGAAAGAAAAATGGTTCATTTCCCTGTTCGTAATACTCGTATCTGCTGCTCCCGATCACAAGTACCGGTTTGCCATAGGTCTCAATTAAAAAAGATATTGATTTTTTATTTCGTTCTTTGTACTCCGCGCCCAGCTCTTTTGCTGCTTCCTCAGCCATTTTAATTTGGCTTTGACCTGCTTTTCCTGCAGCAGTGACAATCATTTTGTGCACACCTTCTTCTATCTGCATAAAAAAGGCACCTTATAAGGCACCTTTTTTACATCTATTTTCATTTAGAGAAAACTATAAAACATGGACAGCTTTCTATACCTGCTGCAAAATTGATGCAGACTCAGCAATGAAGGTCCATTGCGCCTTTTAAATTCGATACGATATCTTCCACTGCGTGATCTTCAATTTCTTCTCTTGGAATAAAATGCACCACTTTTTGATCTTTAAGCAGTGCGATTGATGGAGAAGAAGCCTCGAAATCAGTCATGTAGCTCCGCATCTTTTGAGTCGCTTCTTTATCCTGGCCGGCAAAAACCGTAACCAGATGATCAGGCTCCTTTTCATGGGTGATGAGCGCCTGAGTAACAGCAGGTCTCGCAAGACCGGCTGCACATCCGCATACAGAGTTAATCACGACAAGAGATGTTCCTGAGACGTCCTGCATGAAAGACTGGACTTCTTCTTCATTTGTAAGCTCTTTAAAGCCCGCCTGAGTCAATTCCTGGCGCATAGGCTTTACCAGCTGTTTCATATATTCTTCGTAAGCCATAGACATGTGATAATTCCTCCTATAATCCTTGTTGTCTTGCAGCTGTCATTTGCTTCCAGACAGATCCCTTTGCTTCTTCTCCACCTTCGATCCGTTCAATCGCCATGAGTACTTGAAGTTTCACTTCAAATTCAGGATCATCCTTTGCTTCTTTTAGCGCAGGGAGTGAATTCATTGTTCCGGCTTCATATAAAAACATGGCAGCTCTCCAGCGTACAAGCTTGTTTTTATCCCTCAGCGCTTCCATCATTGCTTCTTCAGCTGCAGGAAAGCCAAGATCCGATAAACAGTCACCGGCAGTTCTTCTTACTGTAACAGTCCGATCTGATAATGCTTTATAAAGTGAAGGAAGGACACGTTCGTCTTCAATCATTCCCAAATAAACAACTGCCAGCCTTCTTACAGAAGGCTTCTCATCATCAAGCGCCGTGTTAAGAAGCGGCAGGTCGTCAAGAGTCGGCTCTGGCATCTGCTCAAGAAGCTGGTACCTTTCCTGCCAAGTGTCTGCAGCAAGGTACATGTCAACCGTTACAGGCTTTAACTCTCTTTTAGCTCTCTCTTCCCTGATATCCGCTTCTTTTGCAGCCGTTACGATTCCCTGCACTCTGCTTGAAGGATAAGAGGCTAATAATTCGTCCATTATGTCTTTTGCAATCTGATCAAAATCTCCGTATCTTACACCGTAATCCTTCCATTTTCTGAGAAGGACCACGTTGTCCCCATCTAGCTGAGCATCTGCCATAGCTGTTGTAAAATAGTCCGGCATTGCATACCTTTTTTCTTCATTGCCATCCGTTAGCTTAATTTGAATAGGGATTCCTTTGAACTGCAATACCTGAACCTGCACTTCTCCAAAATGCTCATTGACTTTTGTCTCATTTTCCTGTTCCTCACGTACTTCACCAAAAACTTCACGTACTTTCGGGAGAATTTCCTGCCAGTCCATTTTCGGGTGGCGTTCTACCGCAAGAAAATCAGCTACATGATAAATTCCTTTCACCCCATCAATCAACAGCAGGTTTTTAATTTTTTCAGGAGCACTTTCTGCTTCGTCTTTCTTGTAATTATTGCTTTTTCCTCCAGCCAATGCCTCATCTACAATAACTTTCATTGTATTTGGACTGGGAGTAGGCTCTATTGAAACGATTTTCATACAACCGCTCCTTCCATAAGTCTTTTTTGATAGTGTAACATACTCATTTCTTTCTTTCGAAAAGATCGCCTCATTCTGCAAACTCAGACAAGTAGTCCCAGCGTTCGATCAGCTGTTCAAGTTCCTCATTGGTTTTTTGCTGTTCTGCCATAATGCGTTCCGCTTTGTCAAAATCACTGCCTATTGTCTGCATCTCCTGATCAAGCGATTCAATCTTCTCTTCTGCCTGAGCGATTTTACTATCTATTTCTTCCCATTCTTTTTTTTCAAGGTAAGACAGCTTTTTCTTTTTTTTAGGCTCTTTACCTTCTATTTTTATGGGTTCTGCTTTTGCTTTCACGTTTTCCATTTCCCGTTTAAGATAAGAAGAATAATCCATCTGTATAAGTTCCACTTTACCCTCTGGCTTAAGCACCAGTAAATGTTCAGCTACTTTGTCCAGAAAGTACCGATCATGGGATACTGTGATAACTGCCCCCTGGAACTCCTCAATAAATTGTTCCAAAACGGTTAGAGTCTCTGTATCCAGATCGTTTGTTGGTTCATCGAGCAGCAGCACATTTGGCCTTTCCATTAACAAACGCAGAAGATACAATCTTCTTTTTTCACCGCCTGACAGTTTGTAGATCGGAGTTCCGTGAGTGGAAAGAGGAAACAAAAAGCGCTCCAGCATTTGAGCAGCCGACGCACTGCCTTCTTCTGTTTGAATGACTTCTGCGCCTTCCCGTATATACTCAATCATTCTTTGGCTGCCATCCATACCAGCGATTTCCTGTGAGAAATAAGCCAGCTTGACCGTTTGTCCAATATCCACCGTTCCCTGGTCAGGCTCAAGTCTTTTAGCAATAATGTTCAGCAATGTAGATTTTCCCGTGCCGTTCTTCCCGATAATTCCGATTCTTGAGGTTCTTTGAACGAGCAGATTTACGTCTTGAAATAACGTTCTTTCATTAAATCCTTTTGAAATGTTCTGCAGTTCTATGACACTCTTCCCTAACCTGCTTGAAGTCATCCCCATGGATAATTGATCGTTATTTGAGCTGGTCCCAACTTCCTGCTCGATGGTTTCAAATCGCTGGATTCTGGCTTTTTGCTTTGTCGTCCTTGCTTTAGCGCCTTTTCTCATCCAAGCCAATTCATTGCGGTATAAGCTCTTCATTTTCTGCATAGACTGCTGTTCTTCTTCTTCTCTTTGCGCCTTGGCTTCGATAAAGGACTGGTAATTTCCTTTATACGAAAAAGCTCTTCCCTGATCTATTTCAATCATTCTTGTGGAGACCTGATCCAAGAAATACCGGTCATGAGAAACGATAATGACAGAACCCGAGTATTTTCGTAAGAATTCCTCCAGCCAAAGGATGGCCTCATAGTCAAGATGGTTGGTCGGTTCATCCAGAAGCAGCAGATCAGGTGTCTCAATCAGAACTTTAGCAAGTGCCACTCTTTTTTTCTGGCCACCTGATAAAGTACCTACAACTGCACCTATATCGTGGACACCTAATTTTGAAAGGATAATTTTTGCCTGTGAATTTGCATCCCATGCATCTGCTTTATCCATTCCCTCCTGTGCCTTTAAAACACGCCGCTGCAGCTCATCTGATTGAGGATTCTTTTCATACTCGTCCATAATTTCTTCGTATTCTCTCATTTGCTGAATGACAGGAGCATTACTTTCGAAAACAGCATTCAACACGGTGAGCCCTTCTGCTAAATCCGGTTCCTGGGGTAAATACTGGATGCGGTAGTCATTTGGGTGCTTAAATGATCCGCTGTCAGCCCCGTCGATTCCTGCGATTAAACGCATTAGACTGGATTTACCTGTACCATTAATACCTATAAGACCGATCTTTTCATTCTCTGACACTACAAATGACAGATCACGAAATAACGTTTTCTCTCCATATGTTTTTTCAATGTTTTCCGCTGTCAGCTGTTTCATGCGGATCCCCCCATTCCTTTAAAAACTGTTTAACGAACTCTTCCATATACTTATGTCGATGATTGGCTGCTTTTTTACCGGAATCTGTCAGCATCAGATCTTTTAATTTCAGTAATTTTTCGTGAAAATGATTGATGACCGTCGATTTTTCTGTTCGATACGCTTCTTTGGTCATCTCATGTCTTACCTGGATTTTCTCGTCATGAAACCTTGAACCGATCGCACCACCATACGTAAACGCCCTTGCAATTCCGATTGCTCCCATCGCATCAAGACGGTCAGCGTCGCGAACAATAGCGGCTTCTATGGGAATCTGTTTCTGAGTACACCCTCCGCTATACGAAATGCATTGAACAGCCTCTAAAATAAATTTTAAATATTCGTCATCTAATTGTATTTGCTGCAAAACAGACTGAAGTGCTGATTGAGCCTCTTCTTGTGAAGAATAAAGCTTGTCATCCCCCACGTCATGTAAAAGAGCAATTAAGTCTACTGTCAGTTCATCTGAGCATCCTTCCTCTTTACATAGAAAAAGAGCCGTCCTCCTGACACGCTGGATATGATCCCAGTCATGTCCGGAGTGATCGCGCTCAAAAAAGGGCCGGATGCAGTTTTCTGCCGCAGCTATATGTTCAGGCAATAGTTTCATCGTTTTTTCCCTGTGCTGAGCAAGTCTGTTGTCTCAATGGTATAATACACCATTTCCTCTACATCTCTCAGCATATCCTCTGTAATCGTCCTGTCGAACTCTATTGTCATTTCACATATTGGGTCCATTCGATTAGACGAAATTGTCCTAAGCTCGCAGCATCTTTCCTGCCCCCACTGCCCCTTGAATATCTCCAGCTCCTGCGAACTCCAGGATGTTCCCTTTTTGCGATAGGTAATGGAGATCACCGCCCCTGCAAATTTTTCATGATCTCCATGATCACCAGGAAGCAGCTCAACAGCCAGTTTTTTTAAATCTGCTTTTAAGCTCATTTCAGCCTCTATCGAATTTTCAACAGAATAAAATGTGATTGCATAAGCCCTGTTAAGTGAAGCTATATCAATTAAGTCAGCACGATTTGTGATCGTAATAGTGCCATCAAGATCACGGTCATAAATCGTGCCTTCCAATACTGTTTTCAAATTATCAAATGCGGTCGGATCAAACAACCGGAACACCTTCTTTTAATCGATTTGTTCCATCTTACCATACGAATGGTTACCCGCACTTTTTTGTGTGTTTAAAAGAGTCCTTCTGCCCTGCCGTCTTTGTCAACATCCATCTTAAGTGCGGCGGGTTCTTTCGGAAGACCGGGCATCGTCATGACATTGCCTGTAAGAGCAACAATAAAACCTGCACCAATTTTGGGGATAAGATCCCTGATCGTTATGGTGAAATCTTCTGGTCTGCCGAGCAATGCCGCATCGTCTGAAAGTGAATATTGGGTTTTAGCCATACATACCGGGAGTGATCCCCAGCCGAATTTCTCAAATTGCTGGATTTGCTTTTCTGCTTTTGAAGAAAAAACAACTCCTTTTGCCCCGTAAACATTGACGGCAATTGTATTCATTTTTTCTTTTAGGGAATCACTTAAAGAATAAATAGGGGTAAAGGATTGGCTGGATTCCATCGCTTTTAATACTTCTCCAGCAAGCTCTTTTCCTCCTTCGCTTCCTTTCCCCCACACTTCAGTTAATCCGTATGGGACCTGATGCATATTGCACCAGTTTGAAAGAAGTTCAATTTCCTCTGCTGTGTCTGTGTGAAAGCGGTTGATCGCGACTACAAAAGGCAAATTAAATGATTGGATGGTTTCAATATGTTTTTTTAAGTTAGCCAGCCCATCTTCAAGAGCTTGCGTATTTTCGACCGTCAAATTCTTTTTTTCCATGCCTCCATGCATTTTCAAAGCTCGAATTGTGGCGACAATGACAACCGCATCCGGGGTTTTTTCGATTGCTTTTGTTTTTATGTTAAGAAATTTTTCTGCTCCTAAATCCGCTCCAAAACCTGCCTCAGTTACCACATAATCCGCGAGCTTAAGTGCAGTTTTTGTTGCCATCACAGAGTTGCAGCCATGAGCGATATTTGCAAACGGCCCACCATGAACAAGTGCAGGTGTCTGCTCTATTGTTTGTACAAGATTCGGTTTTAACGCATCCTTTAACAGAAGTGTCAATGCACCTTCCACACGAAGATTCCCGACGGTTACAGGCTCTTTGTCATAGGTGTAGCCCACGACAATTAAGGAAAGTCTTTTCTTAAGATCTTCCAGGTCAGCTGCTAAACAGAGGATGGCCATAATTTCTGAAGCAACCGTGATATCAAAGCCATCTTCTCTTGGCACACCCTGTACGGCGCCCCCGAGACCCACTATGATATTTCTTAAAGCACGGTCATTAATATCCATAACACGTTTCCAGATAATTCTTCTCGGATCGATATTCAACTCATTTCCCTGGTGAATATGGTTGTCTATAAACGCAGCAAGCGCATTATTGGCAGAGGTAATGGCATGAATGTCGCCGGTAAAATGAAGATTAATATCCTCCATCGGAAGAACCTGGGCATAGCCTCCGCCGGTAGCTCCTCCTTTGACTCCCATAACCGGGCCTAATGAGGGCTCCCGCATTGCTATCATTGTGTTTTTGCCAAGTTTTTTCAACGCATCTCCCAGTCCGACTGTCACCGTAGATTTTCCTTCTCCGGCAGGGGTCGGGTTAATCGAAGTAACCAGGATTAACTTTCCCTCTTTAGCTGTTTGGACACGCCGTATCGCATCAAAACCGATTTTAGCCTTGAATTTTCCATATAACTCAAGATCTTCATCGTTTAAGCCAATTTGATTTGCAACTTGGATAATCGGCTGCATCTTTGAACGCTGGGCAATTTCAATATCAGACGGAACTGTTTTGTTTATTGTCATGGTAACCCTCCATCATATATGTACTTTTATCATCATATCACGAATAGAAATGGCACTGTTTTAAGTAGCTGCTAAACATTGGATTACTTCTGTCTATTTAAGCTATGCTTTTTTAAAACCGTACGCAACGGCAGCTTTCATTCTATTTTTACTTTTCATAAATAAAAAGAGTGAAAAACGTTAAACTCTGCTTTAATTGCTTGCTCAAACCCTCTTTATTTACATGAATGGCTTCATTTTTGTATACGTGAACTTCATCAAGATAAGTCCAATTCAATTGAGCAGCAATCCCTTGAAATTCCCACGGCATCATCGTGTTACATATAGAATGACCATCAATCAGCCGATTAAAACTGTTTGCGCGGGGTGCAGCTGTCGGCCCTAAAATGGCGATAAAAATTTTGCCTTTTTCAGAAAGAAGCGAATGAATGGTTTTTAACGCTTCATACGGGTTTTCCATCCACTCCAATGAATTGATACACATGGCGCCGTCAAAAGACCCATGTTTAAACTTAATATCTTCAACCCTGCCTTCCAGATATCGAACCTTCGTATGTGAATTTTGATGGTTTGCATATTGAATCATTTCTTTCGAAGGATCAATGCCGGTCACCTCATATCCGCTATCTCCCAGCAGCCTGGAACCAACGCCATCACCGCACCCGATATCCAGTATGGATGATCCTTGAGACAAAAATTCTTGAACTGCAGGAAGAACAGATTTTCTGCTGCCCTGCGTCCACATCGTGAAGGATTTTTTGTGCCACTCCTCCGCTTTTTCATCCCATTGAATCCGTGACTGCTCTTTCCAGCGTTCATTCATATCTATCACTCCTTTTAAGAAAATGTTAAAAAACCTCCCGGGTCTGGGAGGCTCTGTTAAAGTTCTTCTTTTTCCTGAAGACTTCTTAATTCTTCAATCAGCTCAGGGCGGTTTTCAAACATTTGCACTAAATCACCGATTCTGTCAATTGAATTCCAGCTGAGGTGATGCTCAATTCCTTCTACGTCAATATAGATATTTTCATCCTTAACTCCGATGATCTGTAAGAATTGTTCAAGAAGCTCGTGTCTGTAGACAAGGCGCTTGCCAATTTTCGTTCCTTTTTTAGTCAATACCAGTCCTCTGTACTTTTCATAAACTAAATATTCATCTTTATCCAGTTTTTGTACCATTTTGGTGACCGAGGAAGGATGGACAGATAATGCATCAGCTATATCTGAAACACGGGCGTATCCCTTGTTATCAATTAATAAATAGATTTGTTCAATATAATCCTCCATGCTTGGCGTTGGCATGTGGGGTTCCTCCTCATTCATCTCCAGCAAAAAAAGACGTGATCATTAAAAAGTTTACTATAAGGGAGGTGTGGACACAACTCGTTCCATTAAATTTCGCCAGGTTTGTGAAACCATTTCGCTAATTGACCGTGACGCGGACTAAATAAATAACTGAAAACAAACAGGATTCCAGTAGCAAAAGCCATTGAACCTGATATCGATGTATTCAGCCAAATGGCAATTCCATATCCCGCACAGCTTGATGCTGCTCCAATTACAGCACTGATGATCAACATCGTCAGCAGCTTATCCGTCCATAAATTCGCCGCAGCTGCAGGGGTAATAAGCATGGCAACAACCATTATTGCCCCAACTGCATCAAAAGCCGCAACGGTTGTGACAGAAACAAGTGTCATAAATACGTAGTGCATCAGCAGCACAGGAATTCCCAGACTGGCTGCAAGAGCAGGATCAAAGGTTGTCACTTTCCACTCTTTATAAAATAATGCAATCACTGCAATGACGATAATTGTTATGATCATTAACAATAGAGTCGCCTGAGGGATTTGACCGATTACAGGAAGATGAACCGTATTCCATGGGATAAAAGAGATTTCACCCATTAAGGCATGATTAACATCCAAGTGAACATTCCCTACCGAGGTCGAAATTAAAATCACGCCAATTGCAAAGAGGGTGGTAAAGACAACTCCAATTGCTGCATCACTGTGTATGCCGGTTGACTCAAACCATTGAACCAGCCACGCCGTCAGTAATCCTGCGAGCATTGCCCCAATCAGCATGCTTCCCCCATCGAGTGAGGAAGAAATTAAATAAGCGGATACAATCCCTAATAAAACCGTGTGGCTGATTGCATCTGCCATCATTGCCATCTTTCTTAAAATTAGTAATACCCCAACAAGACCGCAGCTGATTCCCACTAGAGAGCCTGTAAGGAGGATCCATGCTGTATAACTCATTTTTCATCCCCTCCACTCGTTCCGTCAGACTGCAGTGCAGTTTTATTAATATACCGCTTTAAATGGAACAACCCTTTTTCTGCTCCAAAAAACAGCGAGAGAATAAAGATCCCTGATGATGTAACCACAATAAAAGGTCCTGTAGGCAGATTGCTTTCCGAAGAGCTGATAAGCGTTCCAGCAGCTCCCGCAAATCCACCGAAAAAACCTGAAAGTAAAAACAGGATAAGCAATGAATGCGTCCAGTACCTTGCACTTAAAGCGGGGATGATTAAAAGAGCAGCCATAAGGATAACTCCCACAGCCTGGATGACGATTACAATAACAAGAACAAGTAAAAATGTATATAAGCTTGAAAACAGGTGAGCATTAATCCCCATCATATTGGCATGCTGAGGATCAAATAAGACGACTTTCCACTGCTTAAAAAATACAAAAATTAACAGCATGACTAGAAGTGCAAGCCCGCCCATCACATAGGTGTCAGACCTGACCATTGATGCAGCCTGCCCGAAAATAAAGCTGTCAAGTCCGCTTTGGCCCCCGCCTGACCGGTTGGCAATGGAGAGAAGCATAATCCCTCCCCCAAAGAATACGGACAGGATAATCCCCATTGCAGCGTCTCGTTTGATTCGTGTGCTTTGTTCAATCCCGTATATAAAAAAAGCAGCAATCAATCCGCTTATTCCTGCCCCAATAATCAGCACAGGCAGCTGTTTTTCGCCCGTAAGCAAAAAAGCCAGAATGACACCAGGAAGAGCTGCATGGGAAATCGCATCACTCATCAGCCCCTGCTGCCGTAAGTTGGACATGACTCCAACCATACCCGCCGCCATCCCAAGAAGAATGGTGGAAATAAAAACCCATTGAAAATTACTGCTTTCAAAGAGACTCAGCAATCTGATCACTTCCCATCCAATGGATTTCTCCTCCATATGTTTTTTTCAAAGATGTTTTTGTAAAAGTCTCTTCAGTCGGACCATAGGCAATCAACTGTTTATTTAACAGGAGAACATGATCAAAATAAGCAGGGACAGTCTGGAGGTCATGATGAACAACCAGCACGGTTTTTCCTTTGCTTTTGAGTTCCTTTAAAACAGAAATGATGGTTTTTTCGGTCTTTGCATCGACGCCCGCAAAAGGTTCATCCATGAAATACAGATCTGCATCCTGAACAAGCGCTCTTGCTAAAAATACTCTTTGCTGCTGACCGCCTGACAGCTGACTGATCTGCCTGTTGGCATACTCAGCCATGTTCACTTTTTCAAGCGCTTCAATCGCAAGCTTTCGATGTTTTTTTCCTGGATAGTGAAACCAACCGATCTGTCCGTACAAACCCATGGTTACAACGTCTAGAACATTTGTAGGGAAATCCCAGTCTACTGCTCCGCGCTGCGGAACATATCCAAGTCGATTTGTTAATTTTTTTTCTTTGCCATTAAAAAATTCGATAGAGCCTGTCATACGGGGCTGAAGTCCAAGAATCGCTTTAATCATAGTAGACTTGCCTGCACCATTGGGTCCCACAACCCCGGTAAGTGTTCCTTCTTCTATCGAAAAGGTAAGTGAGTCCAAAACAACTTTCTTTTGATAAGCAGATGATAAATTTTTAACAGAAAGGGCAGTCACTTTATTCACCATCCTCTTGCAAAGCTTTTGAAATTGTTTTTGCGTTATGAAGATACATTCCAATATAGGTGCCTTCTTCTGTTTCTTCTTCACCCATTGCATCTGAATACAATTCTCCACCAAGGCTCACTTTATGTCCTGACTGCTCAGCCCCTTGAATAACAGCTTGAATAGAGCGGTCACTAATGCTGCTTTCCACAAAAACAGATGGGATTTCACGTTCTGTAAGAAGATTAACCGTTTGCTGAATTTCATTTATTCCAACTTCGTCTTCGGTGCTTAAGCCTTGCAAACCGATGACTTCCAGGTCATGCATCCTTCCAAAGTACCCGAAAGCATCATGAGCCGTTACCAGCACTCTTTTTTCTTCGTCAATGCTTCCCATTAGATTCTCTGACTCTTCAATCAGACTGTCCAACTCCTCAAAGTAGGCATTTTTTTGATCCTCCAGCACTTCTTCATCTTCAGGCAGCAGTTCAATAAGCTCTGATGTGGCACTTTCTAATGCTTCTTTCCATAAAGGAACATCAAACCAAATATGTGGATCCACTACTTCGGGATTATCCGCATCAGTCAGCAGGTTTTCTTCTTCTACAGCTTCACCCAGTGCAAGAACAGGCTTTGAACCTGATATCTGCTCAAAAATTTCATCCATTTTCCCCTCTAAATGAAGCCCGTTGTAAAAAACGATGTCTGCTTCCTGCAGTGCATTGATGTCATTTTGAGTGGCCTGGTAGGAATGAGGGTCAACTCCAGGCCCCATTAATGACGTCACTTCCACAAGATCCCCTCCTATTTCGGAAACAGAGTCACCAATTTGAGAGGTTGTGGCCACTACCTTAACCGGACTTTCATCCGCTTGTTGTTCTTGATCACCACAGGCTGTCAGTAATCCCCCAATAAGCATCAAACCCATAGCCGCACTTTGTTTTTTCATTTTGAAAACTCCTCCTGCTGATAAAGTTAATAAGATTATATTGTTCATACACCAAAGTATTCACCTTAGTTATAAATGTTTCCTTAAGGCAACTTTAATTTATTTATCAGCTATTGTCAACCGAATTAATTAATTGAAAATTCAATCGTTTCTTGACGCTGCTTTTCCTTTTGATGTATAGTATACGTATCATGTATAGTCGGGCGATTTAGGCTCAGCGGGAACATGATAAAAAAAGGGCTTGGGCACGGTGCTGTGCTTCTTAGTATTAGGAGGATGTTACATGCAGAATGGCAAAGTAAAGTGGTTCAATAACGAAAAGGGATACGGTTTTCTTGAAATTGAAGGCGGGGAAGATGTTTTTGTGCACTTTACAGCTGTCCAGGGTGATGGCTACAAGTCACTTGAAGAAGGTCAGGAAGTATCATTCGACATAGTAGAAGGCAACCGGGGTCCTCAAGCAGCTAATGTGGTTAAGCTATAATTCCATCTTATATGTTAAAAAGCTGACGAATCGTTCGTCAGCTTTTTTTTCAGGCATATATGAATTTTGTAATAAACGTATATTGATCTGACGGCAGTACAGCTTTGACCCGCACTTTCAGGAAAGGTGCTTGCCATAACGCATAATTTTCTCACCTATGGTGCACTCCTGTATACAAAAGCGGTGTGCCCTTGTTTTGCCTCTTTCTATTCGGAGCTGTTTTTTTACTAAACAGTCCTTGCAGTAGGTTACAAACAGCTCATCCACTTCATCAATTACCTTTTTTCTTTCCAATCCATTCAGCTCCTTTCAAAAGATTATATCTCGGTTTTGCTTTTGATGACGGATCCCTCGAGAGCCTGGGCAGCCAATTTGTCCGCTTCTTTATTATCGTTTCTTCTGATCGCAGTAAAATCTGGCTGAACGGCTAACTTTGCCATTAAAGCCTCTATTTTATCCATCCATTTGTTTAATTCTTTTTCATAGCACGGCCACTCGCCGTTAAGCTGATTGATCACCACCAGGGAATCACCAAAAAGCTTAATTCTCTGATGAGTAACTCCAAGCTCAGCGCACAGCTGAATGCCTCTGTATAGGGCAGCATATTCTGATTCGTTATTGGAATGTAAATGGCTCAGAAGCAGGTTCTCACGCATTCTGAATTTCTTTTTGCCTTCTGTGTAAGTAAGAACGATTCCAGTACCCGCCATTTGACTGACAGGATTAAAACTTCCATCAAAATAAAGCTGAACATCTTTGATTTGATCCTCTTCTTTAGTCAGAAGTTTTTTATACTCTTTCAGGGTCCACGTCTGACCCATGTCGTCTTCAATTTTCAGTTCTTTCATTCTCCCTGTTTTTTCTAAATCCTGGATCATTTTAAGTGAGACATCTTCATGAATCCAGTCAGATGAAAAAGCAACGGAAGGAAGGGTCGGGTGCTTGTAGTCAAAATGAAGCTTGATCTCCATAATCGTCTCCTTTCCTGACACTCGCTATTCCTTCATTCTACTCCGATATTGTTCCCCTATGCAAGTAAGGCTATAATAAGTAAATAAAGGAGGGTTCCACTTGATTGAGTTATTTATAGACGGGGCAAGTGCCGGCAGCCCGGGTAAAAGCGGTGCAGGCGTTTTTATAAAAAATGGCCAAAACTCTCAAAGGCACTCGATTCCCCTTGGTGAATTATCCAATCATGAAGCAGAGTTTGAAGCCTTAATTCATGGCCTGACCTTATGCCTTCCCCTGAAAGATCATATTATTTCATGTAAATCAGATTCACAGGCTGTCATCGGTGCCGTTGAAAAGCAGTTTATACGAAACAAACAGTATGCTCATTATCTAAAAAAAATCACGGATCTTACAGATCAATTCCCTTTATTTTTTATAAAGTGGATCCCAAGCAAAGAAAATAAAGTAGCAGATGAGCTAGCAAGAAAAGCCATCTTTCTCAACGAATAAAATCCCTCCGCTCTTTTTAGCCGCGGAGGGATTTTACTTAAATTGAAATTCCTTTTTTTCTGAAATGATCCTCTATTTTATTGCGGGAAGTAAGATTCGATTGCGTAATTTCCTCCAGCACCGACATATAAAATCCTGAATCAAAACGGTGCTGCAGTTTCAATGTTACTTCAATCGCAGCCTGCACGTTTGAATCAGCGGCATCTGTGTATTTTTTCCCGAAGTAAATAAATTTTATTGCATCATCATCCAATTTAAATCCTTTCGTATGCAAGTCAGCCAGAAAGTTCTCCAGTGAGGTCATGCCTGACTTCCTGCAAAAGAGCTGTAGCTGTCCAAAAAGCGCCGGACCGTTTTCAGCTCATGTAAATCAATTACTTCATGAACAGCACCAGGAACGCCCGTCCATTTATTGTAAATGATGTCAGGGAGAGGAACCTCGCAGTGAATCGCTGCAAGTTTTCTGGAAAGATGGAGCATGTCCATATCCATCTCGATTTTTTTCTGTTGAGATGGAGTGAGCAAATGAAGATTTTCAATGATGCCGTCAATGGATTGATGATCCCGAATTAATTTAAAAGCCGTTTTCTCTCCAATCCCTTTCACACCAGGGTATCCGTCGCTCGAATCTCCCATGAGTCCTTTAACGTCAATAAACTGAGAGGGTGTAATGCCGTATTCATCTGTGAATCTTGAATGCGTAAAACGGCTGTATTCTCCGTACCCTTTTTTGACCAGCCACACTTCGACATGATCATTTAATAGCTGGAGAAGGTCTTTATCCCCGCTGACAATGCTGATTTTTGTTTCTTCATCAGCCTGTTGTGCAATGGTCCCAATGCAGTCATCTGCTTCATAACCGGACACGCCGATATTTGCAAATGAAAAGTGGGCTGCAATTTCTTTAACCAAATCGAATTGTGGAATCAATTCAATTGGAGCAGCCTGCCGATTAGCTTTATATTGTTCATAGACCTCGTTTCGGAAGGTTTGCTGCCCCATGTCCCAGCAGACGGTTACATGAGTGGGCTGAACCTGCTCGATTGCTGTCAGTGAATGCCTTAAAAACCCTTGAATTGCATTTGTCGGATTGCCATGACGGTTGATCATAAATTGATTGGAAATTGCCGTAGCAAAAAAAGATCGAAACAGTAATGCCATTCCATCGATTAAAAGAATATGTTTTTGATGCATGCCTTGCTCCTTTCACACTTACTTTTTAAAATGAGTTGAATCTCCCAATTCAATTTCATTGTCGTCGTAGGAAACCCAGTCACTATAACTTCCAGGGTATAGTTTTACGTTTTCAAAGCCCGCCTGCTTCAGGGCAATAAAATTGGGGACAGCTGTTACTCCGCTTCCGCAATAGACAACAATCGGCCGGTCTTTTTCCCAATCTGAAAAGCGGTTTGCCTGTTCAGTATCCTTCAGAAAAAAACCTTCATGAAGACTATCCATCCAATCTCTGTGTATCGCTCCGGGAATATGGCCTGCAACTCTGTCAATTGGTTCATTTTGACCAATATACCGGTCATAGGAACGCGAATCGATTAAGATGGAAGTGGACTGACCTTTTACGATTTGTTTAATTTCCTCTATATCTGTCTGCCATTCTTCTTTTACATTTAAAGAAAATGTTCCGGCTGCAGGAGACGGGACCTCAGTGGACAGAGGGAGTCCCTGCGCCATCCATTCTTTAAAGCCTCCATTTAAAATAAAGACATTTTCCAGACCATAATAGCGCAAAAGCCACCATAGCCGGGCTGCAAAAGCGCCTTCTCCTCCATCGTAGACGACAACGGTGGAGTGATTAGAGATACCGGCACGCTCCGCCGTTTTTAAAAATGCTTCTTTTGAAGGGAGAGGGTGGCGCCCCCCATGTTTTTGAGGAAGACCGGATAAATCATTGTTCAAATGAAAGTAAACCGCACCAGGAAGATGACCTTCGCGGTATTGTTCCCATCCGGAATCTGGTTCTGACAAAGAAAATCTGCAATCTGCTAGCACTATATTGTCCTCCAAATTGTCCATCAGCCATGCTGCTGTCACAGTAAAAGCCATGATCGTTACCCCCCTTGTTTATCTATTAATTTTTTTATATGGGATTTTGGTTCCCAGCAGTTAAACTTATAATCCGGCCTTGTTTCAAAACCGAGCCGGCTGCAGCGGTAGCTCATTCCACTTTCTAATTTTAAAGCTTCAAAATGCACACAGGTGGCACAAGCATGAAAATCCCTGCTCATATAACGAAACTCCTTTTATGGATAGCCTCTAATGACTTTTTCCATTCCTCCATCACTTCCTGAGATTGATACCCGCTCAGCTGACCTTCTATTTGCTCGAAAAGATCTTCTCTCCATCTAGTATACAGTTCTTTTCCGGCGGCGGAAAGATGAAGGTCTATCCAATTCTCTATTCTTGCTTTTTGATCAGATAAGAGCTTTTTCCCTTCTCTTTTTAATCGTTCTTCTAAAAGCTCTCTGATGATTTGCTTTTGATTTTTTTCAAAGAACAGTTTCGTGTTTTTAAATGCTGAGAGTTCTTTTTTAAAATCTGATGGTTCAAATTCGGTAAACATCGGAGAAAATGATAGAAGCTCCATATCCTCTATCTTCAAAGAAGGCTTTAACTCATCTGGCAAAATGGTCTCAACTGTGCTCCACTCCAGTTCCAGCTGTTCTTTTAATTGTCTTTGAATATATTGAGCTATCCTGTGATTCACTACCTTTAATTCCTGAGAAAAATCATAGCCCAGGCTATTTAAAAGTGAACTCATTGCTTTGTTCAGCGCCTTTGAAGCCGCATAATCAACAAATAAAGTCGGATGAAAAGATTCCTTGAAAAAATCAGTAAATCGAAAAAACACACGCTGCTCCATGTAGATAAATAATTCATCCAGCTCCTGATTAATGCGGGAATGAACGCCATTTAATTCAGGCTGGCCAAATTGTTCTGCAATTTTTTCTTTTGCCTGTTTAAGCTGATCTATTTTAAGCTCCTTTTGAATCGAGTCCTGTTCAGCATTTTCAATTAGTTTTTCAAGTTGAAGAACCGTTTTCCCTGTGTTTACCTGAGCGGTTTTTACAGCCATCCCTAATAAATCATCCTCTAAAAAAGAGTGAAATGATTGATTAAATGCATCAATTCCTGACTTCTTTGTTTCGGATGGTCTGCTGCTGATTGCCTGCTGACTGGAAACGCCAAAAATACGTGGATGCCGTATGCCGAAATTTATCAGCTGATTTTTCATATACGTTATGACCTGATCTTTTTCTTCCTCTGTTTCCGCAAGATCGACGGCATTAACAATGAAAAACATCTTATCAAGCTCAAAGCTATCTTTAACTCTTCCAAGCTGAATAAGAAATTCTCTGTCTGCTCTGGCAAAAGCATGATTATAATACGTGACGAACAGCACTGCGTCTGCACGGCGGATATATTCAAAAGAAACATCGGTATGCCGTGCGTTTATAGAATCAGCTCCTGGTGTATCAACAATCGTGACTCCTTTATCAGAAATGGCGGATTCCAGATAATAATCGATTGCTTCGACAAAGCAGGATTGTTCTTCCTTGGCTACATAGTCTTCAAATTGAGATTGATCAACCTGAAGTTCTGAATTAAGATGATTTTTTAAATGCGGCCAGCCCGAATGAAAAGCTTTAAGAAAGTTTATTTTCGCATCCATACTGGTTTCTTTTTTCTCACATGCTTCCGGTACTTTTTCATATGCTTGCTCAAGGCTTTGCGGATTCATTTCAAGTTCGCGGAAGATAAGCTGCAGATCTTCAAGCAAATCCCTTTCCTTTTTAAAATAGACTTTAACCGTCCCATTTGGAAAAGACGCTGATGCAGGTTTAATTCGATTAATAGACGCCGTCGTTGGATTAGGTGAGACAGGAAGTGCTTTACTTCCAAGCAAAGCGTTGGCAAATGATGATTTACCCGCACTGAATGCTCCAAAAAGAGCAATTGTAAAATCTTTGTTTTGGATCTTATCCATACTGGTTAAAAGATGCTCATGCTGTCTGTTGAACCCTTTTAGATCTGCAATTTCTTTTGCTGTAACCTCAAGATTGTGGAGAACACGAGCCTCGTCAGGTGCCTCATCTGTACGCTTTTCTTCGGATGATTGATTGATAGTCGATTTTTCATCTGAAGTCTCCTGAAACGTATTTAAGTCAGAAACCTGAGTCATGTTGTTCCTTTCCATTTCCCATTCATTTATCCATGATGCAATCTTCCCGCTCTCCTGAGACGGTTGAAGTGTCTTAAGGCGTTTAAGCTGATCTTCTATTTTTATAATCGTTCTAAGAGCATTTGCCTTTTGAAGAATAACCGTCGATTTCGATTCGGATCCACCTAAATTATTCTCTATCTCATCAGAATGTCTTTGAAGAATCTTTTTCTTTATTTCCTCAATCCTCTGTTTCGCCTGTTTTTGAATATGATCAGATAAATCGCTGCAATAATTCAGAAGTGCTTCACCATTTATTTCTGCACCCGGTTTTATTCTGCTGTGAACAAACGAGGCATCTATTTTAAAACTTAGCAGCTCGATATCTTCCTCAATCTCCCGGTCTTTTATGCCTGCATCTTTTAAAAATGAATGGCAGATGTTTTTTAAATGCCAGTCAAGCTGTTGAACGACCGTCTTGTTTAAAAGATGGACAAAATCTTTTTCCCGTCTCGCTTTTTCTTCTGCTGTTTTCTTCGATGAAAAGAAAAGCCCCATTTTAAATGACTGTTCGTTGGCTTCTAAATACCGCCCTGCTTTTTCTCTGACATCAGAGGGCATTAAATAAGCTGATTGAATTACCTGATCTCTCTTTTTATTAAATTTGTGTTCCCAGTCATCAATCGTAAATACCTGATCTTTATTTTTAAATTCTTTTTCAGCTTCCAGTATTTCTTCCCGGCTTCCCGGTTTTTTTAACGATAAAAAATCCTCATATGTATCCATCATTTGATCAAGCTGATCTGTTAAAAATGACTCATGCTCCCTCTTTAGCAATTCGAGTGAGGATGCTGCAGTGCGGATCATCATTTTGTCTTTGTTTTCGATTATTTTATCAATTTCTGTTCGTATATTGCTTAACTGATTAAAGGGGTGGCTGTGTTCTTTTAAAGAGGTGTAATAAAATGCATGAGGATAAGCCCCTCCTGCTCTAAACGCCTCTTCATTTAGTTTTTTATAGGTTTCAAATGAAAGCTCTTCTTCATTATGTTTGTCGATTTGATTCACGATGGCATGAACCGGTCGATAGGCAGACATACTCCGGATCCAGTCAAAATTCAGCTGTGATTGAACATGGTTATAATCCATAACGTAAAAGATCAGATCAGCAATATGTATAGCTGAATCGGTCGCTTGTTTATGAAGATCATCCACTGAATCTATTCCAGGAGTATCTAAAACTGTCACACCCTGAGGAACGGATGAATGCTCTCTATAGATATCAATCCTTTTAATATCCTGCCCGTTCCTGCCAAGCTTCAGAATAGATGACTCATCTAAAGGGGGCATGAGCTGAATTTTCTTTTCATCAAGCAAAGTCAGGATTACATTTTTTGATTCTCCTGTATGAATCGCCACCAGATTCGCGCTTGTAGGAATAGGACTTGATGGAAGAAGGTTTTCTCCCATAAGTGAATTGATCATCGCCGATTTTCCTGCAGAAAAATGACCACAAAACCCCACAACCAATTCATTATTATATAGCTTGTGAGCTAAACGTTTCGTCTTTTGAGCAGTAATATCATCCTGATGATTCGTACATAGTAACCAGAATTGGGCTAACTGATTTAAAATATCATTTTTTTCTTCCATTTATACCGCTTCCATTCTTCTCTTTATACTATTTGTTTATAGTGTACTAAATTTCTGCATCAAATCCTATGTACAGTAAATCCGTGTTTATTTCTTTAAGAATAACCTCTACTTTATCGGCTTTTAAATTAAACAAGAAAAAATAAAATCAAAAAATTTTATAGACAAGTAGATCAATTGTCATGGTATAATATAACCATATAACATCCGGAGGTGCTACATGATCGCGACCAAAGCAGTCACAAATACATTGAATGAAACGATTCATTCTTTAAAATCCGTCATTCCTCTTCCCGTGGTCATAAAAAAGCCAATTATGATTGATCACCCATACGAGCAGCAAAAAGTCGGAGTTATGATCGGTATGACCGGTGAAGTACGGGGGCGCATTCTGATTGATGGTGAAGAAGAAGATTTTAGTGCATTAGGAAGCCGAATGTTTGGAATGATGCTTGAAGGCGACATGCTGCTTTCTTTTATAGGTGAATTCGGTAATATGATTGCGGGCACTCTTGCCACATCGATTTCAAGCACTGGAGCTGAACTCGACATTACCCCTCCTACTGTCATGAGCGGAAAAACAAAACTATATGGCTTTACTAAAGCAATCCTTCTCCCCTTTTCTATTGATACAGTAGGTGAGTTTTCTATATTAGTAGCTATACAAGATGAATAAAAATCAACATGAGCAAAAGCCAATCGATGAAGGTTGGCTTTTGCTCATATTTAGTTAATGAAAACAGCAATCATGTACGACAGTTCTTAAAAGCCGTGTATGGTCATTCCGCCATCAACGAACAGGGTTTGACCGGTCACATAACTTCCCGCTTCGGAGACAAAAAAGACAGCCGGACCAATCAATTCTTTCAGCTGTCCTACTCTGTTTAAGGGTGTTACAGCAAGAATATCTCTCAAATATTCCTCATCAGATAATAGCTTTTCTGTTAAGGGTGTATCAAAATACCAAGGACCAATGGAATTGACCCGTATTCCATCTTTTCCCCATTCAAATGCTAAAATTTTCGTCATTTGAATCAAAGCAGCTTTGGATGCGCCATATGCAACTCCGGTTCGCAATGCTGTTTGTCCCGCAACAGAAGAGACCGATAAAATACTTCCTCCGGTCCCCTGTTCTTTCATCACTTTTCCCACTTCCTGAGACATCATAAAAGCAGATTTAAGATTCGTGTCCATTATCGTTTCCCATTCAGAATCTGTAACATCCTCCGCTTTTGAACGGATATTCATCCCCGCATTGTTAATGAGAATATCAATTTTTCCGCTTTTTTTCTTAATTTGCTCTATTGCTTCACGAATTTGTTCGCGATCTGTTACGTCTACAGTAAGATAATACGCTTCGCCGCCCCTATCATTGATCCGGCGGGCTGTTTCTTTTAATTCTTCTTCAGTACGGGAAAGCAGAATTACTTCTGCACCAGCTTCAGCCAGTCCTACTGCCAGGGCTTTGCCGATTCCTCTCCCGGCTCCGGTCACTATTGCAGTGTTACCGGTCAAAGCAAAAGAAGGTAGTTCCATCGTGAATCTCCTTTCATTTATAAAGAATAAATTCTGGAGTATTTATCAGTAAGATAATCAATTAAATATTGCGCGTTAAGTCCCTCACCGGTTGTCTCGTTAATAATTTCCAAAGGTTTTTTCATCTTGCCGTAGCGGTGAACATGCGTGGTCATCCATTCTTTAATCGGTTTTATATTTCCTTGAGAAAGCAGTTCGTCAAACTCCGGGAGATCTTTTTGCATCGCTTGCTTAAACTGAGCTGCATACATATATCCCAGTGCGTAGGATGGAAAGTATCCGAACGCTCCGCCTGACCAGTGTACATCCTGAAGAACTCCTTCTGCATCATTTTGAGGTACCACGCCCAAATATTCCTTATACTTTGCATTCCATATTTCCGGAAGGTTTTCCACTTCTATGTCACCGTTGATCAGTCCTTTTTCAATTTCATATCTGATCATAATATGTAATGTATAGGTTAATTCATCTGCATCCACACGAATGAGAGAAGGCTTTGATTCATTAATGGACCGGACAAATTCATGTAGGGGAATCTGTTCAAACTGTCCATTGGAATATTCTTTTAGTAAATCATAATAACGGCTCCAAAATGCCTCTTGTCTCCCTATAAAGTTTTCAAAAAACAATGATTGAGATTCATGAATGCCCATCGATGTGCCGCTGCATAAAGGAGTGCCAATTAACTCTTCGCTGATGTTCTGCTCGTATAAGGCGTGACCGCATTCGTGTATCGTTCCAAAAATGGCGCTCCTGAAATCACCTTCATCGTATCTGGTTGTCACTCTGACATCCCCCGGATTTAACCCTGTGGCAAAAGGATGCACCGCTTCATCAAGCCGGCCTGCCTCAAAATCATAGCCAAGTTCTTCAAGCATTTTTAAACTGAATTGCTTTTGATCATGCTTTGGAAAATGATTAAAAATAAAAGCGGTCTCCGGCTTATTTGGTGAATCCTGAATTTTCTTTACAAGAGGCACCACTGCCTCTCTGACCTGTGCGAAAACACGATCGAGAATATCGACTGTTACTCCGGGTTCAAACCGGTCCAAAAGCGTATTATACGGATTTCCTTCATATCCCCAGTACTGTACAAACCTTCTGTTCGCTTTAACCAGTTTTTCTAAATAAGGCTTGAATAACGAAAAATCAGATTTTTCCCTGGCTTCTTCCCACACACTTTCCGCTTTCGATTGAAGAATCACATATTCTCTAAATTCGTCCCCAGGAATCTTTTTATTACGTTCATATTCCTGCTGGCATTCCTCTAAGGTTTTCACTGTAATTTCACTTAACTGATCCTTATGTGAAGAGAGACCTGCTACAAAAGAAGCCATTTCATCTGAAGTGGTTAAATCAAATAATTCTCCGGATAAGGTGCCTATAACCTGCGAGCGCTGATCTACAGCTTTTTTTGGAGCACCTGTCCTCAGATCCCAGAAAATCAATCCCAAGGCTTCTTCGTAAGCCTGCATTTTATTTACATATGTAAGAAACTCTTTTTCCATCTTTTTCGTTTCCATCGTCTTCCCCCTTTTTCTTTCGTACCGGATCATTTTATCACATTTTTCAGAATTGAAGGGAAACATTTGCTCAAGTCCGAATGGCGATCAATGACCATGTGCAACTTAAAACAAAAAAGAGCCTGGGACAAAAGTGTCTCAAGCTCTACGATCGGTTCACTTTGCTTCAGGCGGACGCTTTCCCGCAGGGACGTCGCTGAGCCAATTCAGGGCATTGCCCTATAAAGTCTCAGCTTGCCGTCATATCCTGCAGGAGTCGCCACCTTCCGCTCCGCTCACCTATTACTATCAATAATTTTTAAAATTTTTGAGTTTTCCCAGCCTCAAGTGATGATCATCTTTTAATTTTAAACGCACGCTGCTTCATTAACCTTTAATGATTAGCGGCTTAACCGGAAGTATTTGTTCAATTTCATGCAGCCATTTTTGATCTTCATCACTGAGGAACAAGTGAACCTCCCCTGCATCTGATGACGTTCTGATTAACCGGCCGATGCCCTGCTGCAGTCTGAGCAGCATATACGGAAGATCCACTTCGTTAACAGGGTCTGATGAATGATTTCTTTTCGCTTCGAATACCGGATCCTGCGGAGGAAATGGAAGCGAATCTATAATCACTTGACTAAGGCTGTCGCCGGGAATATCAAGCCCTTCCCAAAGATGATAAGAAGACAGAATACTCGAATGGTCATGTTGAAATTTTTCTACCAGAGTGCTGATCTCTTCATCACCTTCATAATACAGGGAGGGTTCCTCTCCTAAATCATGCGCGTAACCGTAGCGGTAAAGCTCCTGATCCTCTTTCGTGTTAAATAGGAGTAAACTCCCGTGCGGATGACTTTCAAGCAGCTTTGTTTGCTTTTCGCCTTTTTCAAATTCATCAACAAGATGAATATTTACATTCATTGTATTTGAGTAATCGAAGGGCGACGATACACTGAAAGAGTCATATTGATCAATACCCAGACTATTTGCAAGATAGGAAAAATTCTCTTTGACTGAAAGGGTTGCAGATGAAAAAATGGTAGGAATTTTCTTTGTAAATACTTCTTCACGCAATATATCCTCGACCAGCCTCGGCATAATGACGAGCGTTTCATCATCTGCCGCTTCTTCAAGCCATATAATGGCACCATCATCATCCAGTAATAATTTAAGTGAAAATAAAACCAGCTCTAAATATTCTTCTACGATCTTCAAATCATACTCATCAATCACATACAGTTCAGATTCAAAAACAAGCTCTTCAAGAAGCTGATCTATACTTCCTTTAAGCTTTCTGGAGTTGGTTAATACTTCTTCATGTCTGTGTATAGCACGGCGTTCTGATAAACTTTCATGATCTGCGTGCTTGCTGATGGATGCAAACCACTCGTCATGCTGCTCTACGATGCGATCAATTAAATACAACGTTTTTTCCCGGATATCATTGCTTGTCAGTTTATCCAGAATGATAGATAAATTGGAAAGAGAAGTCCGGTAAGTTAATGCTTTTTGAGCGGCAAATTCCAACAGATGTCCTTCATCAAACACCACAGCGCTTGCTTCAGGAAGAAGAGGCAATTGGCCTTCTCTTTTTCTGGCATCCTTCGTCCAGATATGTTCCATATAAAAGTCATGGGAACAAATAATTAAATCACCTGCTGAACGGTAATGCTCACGATTTAAGGTCTGACCGCATCGGTGGCGTACATCACAGGATAAACAATCCTGCAGGGAATCCCAGTTGATCTGCTTCCATTGATCGTCATCCAGGTATGGAAATTCCTTACGATCACCATAAGGGTAAAAAGAGTTCATAGAGCCTTTGCCGTAAACGAAGTCTGGTATTTGCTCATACACTTCATCAAGTTCTTCATCGTCGCTTTTTGAAGTCGTTTTATCTAATTTTTTCAAACACAAATACTGCTCTCTTGACTTGGCAAGTCTGACATCTACTGTTAGCCCGAGAAGTTCCTCCAGCTTGTGGATATCCCCTGTTTTTTTTACCAGCTGCTCTATCAATGTTTCATCAGAGCACGCAATGATCGCCGGCTTGCCGGTGTATCTTGCATAAGGGATGGCATAAAGCAGGTACGCTAATGTTTTTCCTGTGCCAACACCTGCTTCTGCAAACATGATTGATTTCTTTTTAAATGCCTGCTCGAGCTGAAAAGCCATAAAGATTTGTTCGTCCCTTAACTCAAGACCTTTTTCGGGCAAAATATCGTAAAATACGTCCCCAATCCAGTCTCCTAAGGCCTCATAAAAAGATTGATCACTAGTCAGTGGAAAAGGCAATGATTTTGTCTTCAACTTCGCGGTCCCCTTTCTGTTCCGTTCACATCATTAAAACAGCAAGAAAGACATGCAATTCTTCAGCATGTCAGTCCCGGTAATTCTATTAATTACGACTCTTTTCTTGGTGGTCTTGTGCCCCAGTACTGATAGTAATCTGTCCGGATAAAACCGTTGAACAGTTTTCGTTTTTTGGTTGCAGGCTTTCCGTACAGGTGTTCAAAAGAAGGGTGTGAGGTAATGATGTACTTGGACCATGTCGGGTATTTTTCAAATGCTTCTCCCATTTCTCTGTACATCGTTTCAACCGCTTCTTCCTCACCGATTCGTTCACCATAAGGAGGATTCCCAACAATTACACCGTAATCCTTAGAAGCAGTAAAATCTCTCACCTGCATTTGTTTAAATTGAATAAGGTCTCCAAGACCTGCTTCAATTGCATTTTCTTTTGCAATTTCCACCATGCTGTGGTCAATGTCTGTCGCGTAAATTTCCAGCTGCTGATCATAATTTGCTTGTGATTCAGCTTCAAGACGTACTTTATCCCATAAATCCTTTGGAATGATAGGCCATTCTTCAGAGATAAAATCCCGGTTAAATCCAGGTGCAATATTCTGCCCGATTAATGCGGCTTCTATTGCAATGGTGCCGGAGCCGCAAAAAGGATCATGAAAAGGACGGTCAGGCCTCCAATTGGTCAGCTGAACAAGGGCTGCAGCCATTGTTTCCTTTAGCGGCGCTTCTCCCTGTCCGACCCGGTACCCCCGTTTATGAAGACCTGCTCCGCTTGTATCAATGGTTAATGTAGCTGTATCATTGCGAATCGCAACCTCTATTTTAAAGGTAGGTCCAGATTCATCCAAAAAACTCATACGCTTATAGGAAGATTTTAATTTTTCAACAATCGCTTTTTTAACAATGGCCTGGCAATCCGGTACACTGTACAACTGTGATTTAATTGATTTTCCAGATACGGGAAATGCAGCATCAACCGGCAGAAGTTTATCCCACGGAAGAGCTTTAGTTTGTTCAAACAGCTGATCAAATGAATAAACCTTAAATTCTCCCATCACAATTTTTACTCTGTCCGCTGTCCTCAGCCACAGATTTGAACGGACGATGGCTTCTTCGTCCCCTTCATACATAATCTTGCCGTTTTCTACTGTAGTTTTGTATCCCAGTTTCTGTACTTCTTTAGCTACTACAGCCTCAAGACCCATAGCTGCTGTAGCGATTAATTTATACGTGGTCATATTGTCACCCTCTATTTATATACTTCCATTACGAGCTTAATTTATCAGGTCCGCAAGCAGTGTGCGGAGGATTGCATATCAATAAAAAAAGGACAGACCCGCATCCTGTAAATGAATGGTCATGCCCTTGAACGTTCTTAGGTTACTCGCCTTAATTTGGTGCAACCAATCATGATGATCTGTAAGCCATGTTTTGTTGCCTTGTACTTCAAGCACGCAAAAGCGCTCGTACACAGGTGGCAATCATCTATCTATCAGCAAATAAGCTGATCCTTCCCTTTGTTCATTTCCTCAGGGAAAGTGCCCCTACCATAGT
Organism: Jeotgalibacillus sp. ET6; assembly: GCF_029667115.1. Lineage (GTDB taxonomy): Bacteria > Bacillota > Bacilli > Bacillales > Jeotgalibacillaceae > Jeotgalibacillus. Next base: position 496,775 of record NZ_JARUIU010000001.1, read on the forward strand.
TTGAGTTTCTCACTCGTGGGGTTTACCTCGTTCCACTTTCATCATTTCTAATGAAACTACGTCACTGTGGCACTTTCAAGAGATGCATACCATATTCAATAGAACTTAGGTATCCTCTCTGCCGTCAAACCGGTCTGACCGGAATGCCCCCGCTTATTTTTTCGCGAGGCACGAACACTACGGGCATCTCAGCACCGTGTGAGCATGGACTTTCCTCTATAGCTTGCGCTACAGCAATTGCCCGAACATCATGATCGATTCGCCAAGATTTAATTATACACGAAAAAAAAACGGACTGCAAGCTGTTTTGGCAAATACACGTGCATCCGTTATTTATGTATCTTATTGGTCTTCGTAAAGCTTTCTGCCGAATACTTCTTTTTCAAGGTTCGAAAGCCTTTTTAATATATCGAAATTGGTGGTTCCCGTGTTCGGTGCCTGATGCTGGACAGCTGAACGCTTAGGTGTTTCTGAGCTTTGCTGCTTTAGACGATTATTTTCGTTTTCGAGCGCTTCAATTCTTTCATGAAAAGCTTCGTAGTCTTTAATAATCTGATCCAGAAAAGCATCCACTTCTTCAGGTTTATAGCCTCTCATAGCTGTTTTAAATTCACGCTCAAGTATTTCCTTTGCTGTAAGCTGAGCAATGTTTTCTTTCATTTATCTCTCACCTCTGCTATCTATTCCACTTTATTCATTTTTTCAAAAAGAAACGCAAATGTCAATCGACAATCGATGAATCTTTATCCAATTGATCTTCCTCCACCAGCCATTGGAGGTCCTGAAAATTAATTTGAGTCACATTATATTCGTTGTTTTCACTCCAATCACGAGCCATTTCCCATAAAAATTTAGGGGATCCTTCTTTCTCTTCATCATAGATTATCAGCAGGCCATCCGACTTGGAAAGATGAAACAGATTTTTGTTTTTTAGCTGCTGTGGATTTTCATAGGGCTTTTTAGATATTGCATCTACAAAGTCTGCTTCAAGCACAATCTGCTGATACATCTCCTGATTATTTTCATTCCATTTATCCTCATGCTTTTCAAAAGCAGTAAGGATGGCGAGCTTTAATTCAGGGAAATGGTCTCTAAGCTCAATGACAACTTCTGCAGCCCACATTTCGACCCCAAGCTGCCCAGACACCAGCACCCATTCGAGTCCTTCATCCACTTTCGCTTCAATATGCTGTCTGATGGCTTTTTTTATAATTTTCACAGCAGGATCCGATTGTTTATAAATTCCGATCTCATGCGATTTGTATCCTGATACTGTTAAGATTTTCATCACTGTTCACACCCTTAGCATAAAATGATGAACGGTAAAAGCGACTGGTTTAAAAGCCAGCCGCCAATGGTTCAAAAATCTTATATCCCTTTAGAAAGGTCTGTTGCACATAAATTGCTGATTAGCTACGGTTTGTTCTGCATTCATTGTCTGCGGGAAATAGTGCTTATGCTGATAGATCTGATGATTTACATTTGTAATTTGAATCGGGTGGATATGTGGAACTTCAATGATTTCCGTCGAATGATTCGTACAGCACATAGTTGGGTGTACGATCGGCGGACAAATTCTTCTTCTACAATGCACGTTTGCTCCCCCTTCCCTGGTTATCGTTAAATAACCTTCGTTTCTATAGAGTATGAAGGAAAGGAGGGTTTGACCTATGCGAAACGCTCATTTATTGTAAAGTTGTCAGCTGATCCCCAATTGTAGAAAATACAAAAGCTGTGACTCCAATAAGCAAGAAAAACAAAACTAAAATGAATCTTCTCATAATTTCAACCCCATTAAGTTCTATACATTTATATTACAATTGTTTAGACGTTGACTCAACCGGATATGATTCAAATTAAATTGAACGTTTTGTGAACTTTTCCTGAAAACAGACTATAAATATGTCGAGCAGGGAAAAAAGATTGACTAATTTGTCGTCCTGTATAAAGAGGATTTTAGCGAAACTATGGGAATCATGCGCTTCCCCGGGAAATGATTAGAAGGAAATATTTAATATTTCCTCCTCTGCTTTCGCTTATTTCCTGTTTAATCGCTGCAGTCTATGATGGATTTTTGTCATTTCATTTTTCATTACAGACGACTTTATCGTTTCATCATCAATTAATGACTCTCTCGCTTTTTGTGTATATTGAATAGCATAATCAGTATTCTTTTCATGGTGTTCATAATATTTTGCAAGCTCAATGGCTGATTCTCTTTTTTCTCTTGGACTTCCATTTTCACATACTTTCATCCAGAGCACTGCGGCCTCATGGATCTCCCCTTTTTTCTTTAAGGAGAAAGCCAGTGAATGTGCTGCAGCATAATTTTGCAAATCCTCGGAATAAGCCTGTTCGAGAAGTAATCGGGATGCTGCATGATCACCTGCAGCTTTATACCATTTGCCTGCTTCCACTTTTTCATAACTTGTCTGTTCTTGATCCTGCCCTAGCAACTGAAAGGTAATGTGAGTGTAAAGGGAAATCAATGATAATATATCTTTTTCGTTGTGATCGAGTACTTTAATGATTCCTTCAGGGTGTTTTCTCTCCACAAAATCAAAATAAATTGCAGGAGCTAAATAACCGGGCAAATCATCCTGCCTCTCAAATTTTAAGATGTGCTTTTCCACATCTGTAAGCTTGACCGATTCCATTTTATGCTTCCATAAACGGCGGGAAGCATGGTATAAATCAAAATGGCCGGTTTCAGGCAGTTTCGGCACATGATCCCGTATGAGAGTATGGCGGCTTTTAACCTGCGGCCAGTCAAAGGATTTTCCGTTATACGTTACGAGTGTTGAATAATCCACATTCTCCAAAAAACTCAAATAAAGCGGCACTTCATAGCCCGGATGAGTTAAAACATGCTGTTTAAGAATTACTTCAGAATCTGTGAATTGTGCATAGCCCAGCATAAAAATCGTGCTGCCTACTCCACGCAGACCTGTTGTTTCTGTATCAAAGAAAAACAGATCCTTCAGTGAATGCCTTTTTGCTGAAAGAGGGTGTTTATAGTCACTGTTATTCCAGGCTTCTACAGCTTTGAAGCACTCCCCAAGTTCATATCTGCCCTGCTTGAAAGTTAAGGGATAACGCACTTCCCGAATAAGACAGTATTCCTGATCTGCCCAAAATGGACTTACGTCATTTTCTTCCCATATTTCCTTATAGGGAATTGCCTCATCATCCACTTCACTCACAGCATTTTTCAAATGTTTTTCCGGCTCTTTCTCTTTGTCGGAAAGATGGGTTTTCATCCGTTTCAGCTTATTCTTGAGACTCATGAGTTTCACCTTCTATAGCATTAAAAAACAAGTTAATGAGCTTGATCGTATCTTCTTTTGCTGCAATGCCCTGCGGATCCGTTCCGATGCATGATGGACATCCGGCTGGGCAGTGGCATTGCTGTATCATTTGAGAAGCTTCTTTTAAAATGGATGAGCCAATATCAAATACTTTTTCACTTAATCCAATGCCGCCGGGATACCGGTCATAAACAAACAAAGTAGGCAGTTGATTATGAGTGGCCTTCACCTGAGGAACAATCTGAATGTCCTGAGGATCACACATAACGTGCAGCGGTATGATTGCCTGCATAGCATGTGCCGCGCCTATTAATCCCTGTTCAATGCGGTCTTCTGATAATTCATGCAATTCGGCTTTTAAAGTGAACCATGTTGAACTTGTATGGAGCTCTTCTTCAGGAAGATGAATCGGTCCTGATCCAATATTTTCGTGAGTGTCGAACTTAATTTTTTTGAAGATCGTTGCCATTGCTCTTACCGAAACATCTCCGTACGATACAATAGCATGCTCTGTGTTCTTAGACTTGTCCTCTTCCAATACAGATAATGTAACAGCCAGATTAGCATCTGTAAAATAATCGATATCGACTTCACGCACATACGCTTTTTTTTCTTCCCAATCGAGGAATTCGACCTGGAACTGAATGCCCTGGTGAAGATAAATGGCTTCATCATGCAGGAGGGTCATAGCGCTGAACCGGTCCATCTCTCCAATAACTTTTGAGTGTGCCCGTTCAGACTGATCAATTATAATCACGTTTTCCTGAGAAGCTGAGCGAAGGCTGATATTGTGGGCAGGGAACGCATCATTCATCCAGTACCACTTGCTTCCGGACCGATGCAGCACTCTCTCTTCAACCAGATAATCAAGCAGCTCCTCCAGATCATGCTCACCAAAAGATTCTTCTGATGTAAATGGCAGTTCAAATGCCGCACATTTTAAATGATCAAGGAGAATCACCAGATTATCAGGATTAATCCGGGCTGTTTCAGGAGAGGTTTCCAAAAAGTATTCAGGATGTTTAATGACATATTGATCAAGCGGACTTGAACTCGCAACCATTACTATGAGAGCTTCTCCCTGCCTTCTTCCCGCTCGGCCGGACTGCTGCCAGGCACTCGCGATGGTTCCAGGGTAGCCGGTCATGATGCAGGCCTGCAGCTGGCCAATGTCCACCCCGAGTTCCAGCGCGTTTGTACTGACCACCCCATAGATATCTCCATTTCTTAAGCCTTTCTCAATTTCTCTTCTTTGCGTCGGCAAATACCCTCCGCGATATCCCTGAATCGACTTGGGACCCAGTTCATTGATGACCAGTTCCTGCAGATAGGAAAGAATGATTTCCACTCTGACACGACTTTTAGCAAAGATAATCGTTTGAATCTTTTGCTTCAGCAGGATGCCTGCCAGCTTCCTCACTTCCAATGTAGCGCTTCTTCTTATATTCAGCTGCTGGTTCACGATTGGAGGATTATAAAAAACAAAATGCTTTCTGGCTGAAGGAGCACCATTTTTGCTGATTAATTTCATCTGTTGCCCTGTCAGTCTCTCAGCTAATTCTTTTGGGTTGGCAATGGTTGCAGAAGTACAGATAAATTGAGGAGAGCTGCCGTAAAATTCACAAATTCTTTTAAGCCGGCGAATTACATTGGCCACATGGCTGCCAAAAACACCCCGGTATATATGAAGTTCATCGAGTACGATATAATGCAGGTTCTCAAACAGGGAAACCCATTTGGTATGGTGAGGAAGAATGGCTGAGTGCAGCATATCGGGATTCGTTATCACAATTTGGCCTGCTTTTCTGACTTTCTGCCGGATAGAGGCAGGCGTATCTCCGTCATACGTATAGCAATTAATCGAAGCATCAGCTAAGTCGAGCCACTCATTTAATTCGGTTTTCTGATCCTGGGCAAGTGCTTTGGTTGGAAATAGGTAAAGGGCTCTAGCAGAAGGGTTTTCTATAATGGTTTGCACGACCGGAAGATTGTAGCATAAGGTTTTTCCGGACGCGGTAGGTGTGATCGCTGTAACGGAATGTCCTTCCATTACATTTCTATAAGCCTCTTCCTGATGACTGTACAATTCCCCTATCCCTCTAGACTGCAGAGCCTGTACCAATTTTGGATGCACTGACTGCGGAATTTTGGTATACACTGCCTCAACGGGCTCAATTGTATGCCATTTAACAACCTGCTGCTGAATGTCCTGGTCTGTTTTAAAATAATCAACCAGGTCCGTTAAAGATTTTTTCCTCATTCCATCACCTCATTTGTCTATTATATCGAACATACATTCTTTCCCGCAACGGAAACGGGTATCCCTTTCTTTTTAAACTAGATAACCGCCAGCTGAATTTCAACTGGCGGGCTTTTAAACTTTGGGAAAAATAGATCCGATCCCTTTCACCAGCGAGCCAAACTGCTGCGCCGTACTCATCATCTGTCCTGCAGTTGACATAACTTTATTAACGTCAACATGACCCTTTTCAGTTTTAAAGATTTCAAACCAGGATGACTGCGTTTTTTGCTGCTGCTGTGCATATGGGTTATAAGGATCCTGTAGATAAGCTTCAGGCTGGAATGGCTGTTGAGGCACAGGGACAGCGGTCTGTTGAGGCTGCAATGGCATACTGACCGGTCTTTGTATCGGCAAAGGCTGCTGGCTGTATCCCCAGCTTGGGTGAGCAGGATACAGCTGACCTGATGAAGGCATTACCGGCCTTCCGTATGGCACCGGGAAGCTTCCTGGAATGGGAGGATGAACAGGATACCGCTGATAATAGGCTCTATACATGGCTAACCACCCTTTTCCATAGCTTATTCTCCGCCTGCTATTTGGGTGATTCAAAATCTTTTAAAATATCATTAACCTGCTCAATGACATAAAAGCTCGATTGGATGTAACTTTTGAATCGATTATAGCTTGTTGCAGGGAAAAAACACTGCACCGATAACAGCTCAACATTTTCAACAGTCGCTTTAATTTGATTTGGATGAAGATTTTTTTGAGGATGACTGCGCAAAAATTGATCCGCATCCGTCCCCCACTCTTTAGACAAAGAATGAGCCCGGTCTGCGAACGGCTTTACTTCGGTATAAAAATCTCCTTTGAGATCTGTATTTCTTCTATTGTCATACTCCTTCTGAGCTGAATCAACAATTTCAAGCAGCTCAAGAGTTTTATGTTGTAAATCATCGTATTTCATATGAAGACCTCCTCTGCAACAGTGATTATTTCTTATTGTATCAGACAACTTTTTAATGGGAAATGAAACCTTTTGTTTCTGGATACGTCTACTATATGGAGTTTCAAGAAGAAGCTGGTTTCAAGCGGGTTTTCCGTCAGGCTGCATGGATTAGGACATGCCCGGTTTATTTGTTTCTGTTATGATGGTCAGGAGAGGTGTTAAAAATGACTTTTCATTATCCAAACGGCAAAAAATTTACTTCTCCTAAGGAAAAGACAAAGCCCGGTTTTAAAAAAATGAATCAGCAGGCTATATCCTATGGAAAAAGGGGAATGACTCTAGAGGAGGATATAAATGAAACAAATCAGTTTTATCTTGCTGCAGGTAAAGCTGTCATTCATAAAAAGCCCACTCCGGTGCAAATTGTTCAGGTAGACTATCCTAAACGAAGTGCTGCAGTGATCAAAGAGGCTTATTTTAAGCAGGCATCCACTACCGATTACAATGGCGTTTACAAAGGGCATTACATTGATTTTGAAGCAAAGGAAACACGGAACAAAAATTCTTTTCCGTTACAAAATTTTCACGAGCACCAGCTTGCTCATATGCACCAGGTTGTACAGCATAATGGGATTGCTTTTGTTATCATTCGATTTTCATCTTCCGAGGAAATTTTTTTACTCCCCTACTCCGCCCTTCAAAAATATTGGGACCGGATGAAAAAAGGGGGCCGTAAATCCATGACTAAAAATGAAATCATGGAGGACGGGCATAAAATAGCATTAAGCTTGCAACCAAGAATTGATTACCTTAAAATTATTGATCATCTGTGCGATAAAACAGATGACAGGAATTGTTGAAAGAGAGGAACGGCAAAATGGCAGATTACTCATCAAGAGAAGAAAAAAGAAAGGCTCAAAAAGCCTCTGCTAAAAATAAAAAGACAAAAAAGGGCAAGAAGTCGATCTTTAAGAGGATTTTATTGACTGTTTTCCTTATTGGTCTGGCGGGCTTGATTGGCGGAGGAGCTTTATTCGCCTACTACGCTGCTACAGCACCTGAGTTGAACGAAGAAGATTTTATTGATCCGGTTACTACAGAAATTCTGGATATGGACAAGAATGTAATCGGCAGGATTGGTGCTGAGAATCGTGAACTTGTCGCTTATGATGACATTCCTCCTCTCGTGGAAAATGCAGTCCTTTCCATTGAGGATGTTCGATTTTATGATCATATGGGTGTGGATGCCATTCGTCTGGCAGGAGCCGTACTAGCAAATATTACGGAAGGCTTTGGTGCTGAAGGAGCCAGTACACTTACCCAGCAGGTAATTAAACAGTCTGTTCTTACACCAGAAAAGTCTCTTGAAAGAAAAGCACAGGAAGCCTGGCTCGCATTTCAGCTGGAGCAGAAATACAGCAAAGAAGAAATTTTTGAGATGTACGTAAATAAAATCTATTACTCTGATCTTGTTTACGGGATAAGAACGGCTTCTGATTATTATTATAACGCCGAGCTGGATGAACTGGAGCTTCATCAGGCAGCATTGCTCGCAGGCATCCCTCAGCGGCCGAATGCTTATAATCCCTATACGAACCCGGATCTTGCAAAAGAAAGACGCGATATTGTTTTACGTCAAATGCATAACCACGGTAAAATCTCTGAAGAAGATATGCAGCAGGCTTTAAATGAAGATATTATGGATGGAATTGTTGAACGCACAGAAGATGAAAGAAAAAAATTAGCTGGAACTGACTCCGGCAATGATGCGTTTATAGACGCAGTGATTGACGAAGTGGAAGCTGAAGGGGATTTTAATCCATTTGAGGATGGGCTGAAAATTTATACTACCCTTGACCCTGAAGCACAAAGTCAGGTGGAAAATGTATTAAACAACGATGTTATCAATTTTCCTGATGATATGAATGGTGAACGTTCACAGGCTGGTATAACGGTCCTTGATACAAAAACCGGAGCAGTGCGTGCCATTGGAGGAGGAAGAAACTTCGGCCAGGAAGTTCAGCGGGGCTACAACTATGCTGTGGACAACGTTCAGGAAGTAGGATCGACAATTAAACCTCTTCTTGACTATGCGCCTGCTATTGAGCAGCTGGAATGGTCCACAGCTCAGATCATTGTAGACGAACCAACTACATTTAGTGAAGGTTATGAGCCCGGCAATTACGATGGTCAATTTTCCGGACCTATCACAATGAGAGAAGCTTTATATGACTCAAGAAACATCACCGCAATTAAAGCTTATAACGAAGCTGGCCCGAAATTTGCTACTGACTTTTTAAGTAGTATGGGATTCAGCTTTGATCCAAATTGTGGAGACGTGTTATGCGAGAGCGCCGCAATTGGCTCAGGTACCGGAACCAATACTTTGAATATGGCTGGCGCATACGCTGCTTTTGGCAACAATGGCGTATACAATGAGCCTCATTTAGTCACTTCAATAGAATTTAGGGACGGATCATCGATTGATCTTGAACCTGAATCGGATGTTGTTATGAAGGATTCTACGGCTTATATGATTACAGATATGCTTAAAGACGTTTTAGAGCCTTATGGAACCGGGCCGTTAGCAAAAGTACCCGGTCTTCCTCTTGCAGGTAAATCAGGGACAACAAACTACCCTGAAAATACCCGTAATGAATATAATATCCCCCCTGAGGGATCACCGGATTCATGGTTTGCTGGATATTCAACTCAGTATACAACTGCTGTTTGGCTGGGATATCCTACAAACACGAATTATCTGCTGCCTCAGGAGCGTCAGGCATCACAGGAAATTTTTAAGGCTGTTATGCAGTCGGTTCACGAAGGCGTGGACACACCTGATTTTCCAAAGCCGGATACAGTTGTAGAAGTAGAAATTGAAAAAGGAACAAATCCGCCTCAGCTGGCGAGTGAATACACTCCTAACAACCAAAAGACAACAGAGTTGTTTATACGCGGTACTGAACCTACTGCTGTATCAGAAGAATTCGTTGTTCCCGACCTGGAATCACCTGCAAACCTCCAGGCAGACTATGATGAAGAAGCTGGGACAATTCAGCTGAGCTGGAATCACTCACAAGATGAAGACGATGACCGTGCAGTGGAATTCGAAGTAAGCTACAGTATTAATGGCGGGGAATCACAAATACTTACAACGACTGGAGACACAGCTCTCACAGTCCAGCAAGTAGAGCCTGGTTCGAGCTATACCTTTAGTGTAATAGCAATTGCAGACTCCCAGAGAAGCGGTGAAGCAACCGTCAGCATCGATATTGGCCAGCGTGAAGAAGATGAAGAAGAGCCTGAAGAAGAAATTGAAGAAGAACCAGAGGATCAGGAAACTCCTCCAGAGGAAACAGAAGAAGAACAGCCTGAAGACTCAGGCGATGAAGAAAACAACGAAGAAAATCAAGATGAAGGAACTGAACAGGAAGATGGTCAAGAAAATGAAGAAGATGGTGTAACCGAAGAAGAACCTGGAGAAACGGATGAAGATACTCCGCCAGATGAGCAAACACCTGATGATTCAGCCCAGGACGAAGAAGATCAATCTAATCAAAATAACACTGAAAATACACCTGAATAAAGAAAAAAGCACGCAGCCGGGTTCCTGGCTGCGTGCTTTTATTTAAAATGCATGGTCTTATTATTCTCTTACTTCTTTTTCTTAAGAGCGTTTATCGCTGAATGTTTCATGCTTTTCTTGTAGATTTCTAAGATTAACTCATTTAATTGAATCCTGGCAAAATAAGAATCTGCATTATTAATTACGAAATTTAAGCGTTCGATTAAATTTAAGCATGTAATGTCAAGCTGCTGACTGGATGTTTTCCAGCTGCTTACCTCTACCGGCTTCCCGTTTGACCAGTAAAGCATCATAAAGAAAAGGGAAAAGCCTTTGATCATATCCTGAAGGACAGCAGAGGATTTCGTCTCATATCCAGCTATGAGACTATCGTTTAATACGTCCCACTCAGCCTTCAATATCGGAAGCCAGTAATCAATTTCCTCCCAGGGAGGCCTCTGATTTTGCTGCTGAGACCTGAATTCCGGCTGGAAATAAGGCGTAAACAGTTCTCCCTTCGGCATTAAATCAGGCAGCTCTATCTCATCTTCCTTAAAAAATAAATCATTTTTATATCTCTCAGGCAATTTAAATCTATTGTTCACTTGTTATTTTCCCCTTCATACGCTTTTTCCCTTCTCTGCAGAGGGATAAAAGCGGACATTGATCGCATTTGGGAGATTGCGCTTTGCAGTGATATCTGCCAAAAAAGATCAGACGGTGGTGTGTGGCAGACCACTCATTTTCAGGAATTTTTCTCATCAATGTATTTTCAACTTCCGTCACAGAGTCTTTCCATCTGCAAATTCCGAGCCTTTTAGACACTCTTTCCACATGGGTATCCACTGCAATAGCCGGTTTGCCGAAGGCAACAGAAACTACCACATTCGCTGTTTTTCTTCCTACTCCAGGAAGCGTAACCAGTTCAGCATGATCAGATGGAATTTGTCCATTATAATGTTCAAGAAGCCGTTGACATAAGTTTCGAATATGTTTCGCCTTGTTTCTGTAAAGTCCTATTGAGCGAATATCCTGCTCCAGTTCTTCCAGTGGAACAGCCAGATAGTCCTCAGGCGTTTTGTATTTTTTAAATAAATTAAGCGTTACTTTGTTTACCAGAGCATCTGTACACTGTGCCGACAATAATACAGCAATAGTTAATTCAAACGCATTTTCGTGTCTGAGTTCACAATGAGCATCCGGAAACAACTTCTCCATTTCATTCAGACAATAGCTTATGCTAGCCTTCGTGAGCATATCCTACCTCCATCATTACTTTTCGAGCCAATTATAAAACGGTACTTTTTTTGTTGGTTCTCCCTCATGAACAGGCTCATGTTTTTTAGGCTGGCGAAATTTTTCACTTTGTTTTCTGGCTTGCTCAACCGTTTCAATCCCCTGTTTCTTCCATTCAAATAAGATCCGGTCAATATAACGGAAATTTAACTTATTTGAAATAACCGCTTCCCGAAGAGCTGCTTTTATAAGACTTGTTGATTGATGATCTTTATCAATCCACATAGCAAGTGTTTCACATTCAAGCGGAGACAGCGGTCTGCCAAACTCCTGTTCAAACAAAGTATATAGATCCGTTTGTGATTGCATTGTCGTTTCTATTTTTTCTCTTTGATTTTCCTTTTCAAGCTTATTCATTAGTGTATTCCATAAAGGCATTAATGAATAACTTTCTTCTCTCACATCCTGAACAGACGATTCACTGATTTCAAGAAGTCCTTTTTTGAGGAGACCCTGGATTGTAAAAAAACACTCGGGTGAAGACAGGGTCATACGCTCTGCAAGCTCGTCAGGAGTGGGAAAGGATTGCCCTTTTTCAATAAAAGAATGAATGTGGAGCAAAAGCATGCATTCTTCTTCATTAATTCCAAGTGAGCTGTATTGCTTTAAAAGAATGGAAGGAATTGAAATATTTCCATCCTGTATCCATTGCTGCCAAGAACTTAAATGGCTCACAGCAAGCCCTCCTTTCTGGTAAAAAATGACCGAACCGCTATGTAAAAGCGCGTTCGGTCTACCTTGCTTTTATGGATAAAGACGGTTTAGCAGTCTAGGGAATGGGATTGATTCTCTTACATGCTCCACTCCGCTGATCCATGCAACAGTTCGTTCCAGTCCTAATCCAAACCCTGAATGAGGAACTGAACCATATTGTCTTAGCTCTGTGTACCATTTATAGGCCTCAGGATCGAGCTGGTGCTCATCAAGACGCGTTTTAAGCAGTTCAAGATCATGTATACGCTCAGATCCTCCAATAATTTCTCCGTAGCCTTCTGGTGCAATCAAGTCAGCGCACAGGACTACATCTTCTCTCTGTGGATCAGGCTGCATGTAAAATGGCTTAATCGCAGTAGGATAATGTGTAATGAAAACCGGTTTTTCGTAGCTTTCTGCTATTGCCGTTTCATGCGGTGCTCCCAGATCATCGCCCCATGCAATATCCGTGAAACCTTTTTCATGAAGAAACTTAATTGCATCATCATAATGCACTCTAGGGAAAGGCGCCTGAATTGCTTCAAGCTTGCTTGTATCTCTTCCCAGCCGAGTCAGTTCCAATTTGCAGTTTTTAAGCACAGATTGAATGATAAAAGAAACGTATTCTTCCTGAACAACAAGATTATCATCAAATTCGTAGAAGGCCATCTCAGGCTCAATCATCCAGAATTCAATTAAATGACGGCGTGTTTTTGACTTTTCAGCTCTAAATGTCGGGCCGAACGAAAACACTTTTCCAAGGGCCATCGCAGCTGCTTCCATGTACAGCTGTCCGCTTTGAGAAAGATAGGCATCTTCGTCAAAATATTTTGTATGAAACAATTCAGATGTTCCTTCCGGAGCGCTTCCGGTCAAAATAGGCGGATCGACTTTTACAAAGCCATTCGTATTAAAAAACTCATAGGTGGCTCTAATAATCTCGTTTCTGATTTTCATAACGGCATGCTGCCGGTTTGATCGGAGCCATAAATGGCGGTGATCCATCAGAAATTCCGTGCCATGTTCTTTAGGAGTGATCGGGTAATCCACCGATTCGCTTATAACTGACAGGTCCTGTACTTCTAGTTCAAAACCGAACGGCGAACGTTCATCTTCCTTTACTACTCCTGTTACATAAACGGATGATTCCTGAGTCATCCCTTTTGCTTTTTGAAAAATTTCTTCGCCAACTTCACTTTTTACAACAACACCTTGAATAAATCCTGAACCGTCCCGCAATTGCAGGAAAGCAATTTTACCACTTGAACGTTTATTTCCAAGCCATGCTCCGATGGTCACTTGCTGTCCAACGTGCTGACCTACCTGACTGATAGTTGTTTTCACTATTTTCCCTCCAAAAAAACCGCTGCATTCATTTTTCGTTACCATAAATTGATACGCACATAATTATACCGTTGATTTAGTTGAGATTCAATTCCCCGACTGAGATTGCTCGTTCACATAAACATGAATCCGTCTTATTGCTTCTTCTAGAGAAGAAAGATCAGTGGCATATGACAATCGGATATTATCGTCTGCTCCAAAGCCTGAACCCGGAATTACAGCAACATTGGCTTTCTCAAGAAGATCAGCCACAAATTCATCCACTGTTTCAAATCCGCATGCAAGGGCTGCCTCTTTAACATTAGGAAAAAGGTAGAAAGCCCCCTGCGGCTTAATGCATCTGAAACCTGGAATATCCTGCAATGAAGAAAAAACTTTATTTAACCGGTTTTCAAATGCTTTCCTCATTTCTTCCACTGGTTCCTGCGTCCCCTGATAAGCAGCAAGCGCTCCAAATTGGGCAGTAGTTGTTGGATTTGAAGTGGAATGACTGGCTAAATTGGTCATAGCTTTTATTATGGATTCTTCTCCGGCCGCATACCCTATTCTCCACCCCGTCATAGAGTGGGATTTTGAGACACCGTTAACAATGATGGATTGCTGTTTGAATGTTTCTGAGATCGAAGCGACCGAAACGTGTCTCTGTCCTTCATACGTTAACTTTTCATAAATTTCATCTGAGATTATTAAAATATTTTGATCTGCGCAAACCTCAGCAATTGCTTCTAGCTCTGATTTAGAATAAATCATACCGGTTGGGTTGCTTGGAGAATTAATAATAATCGCTTTCGTTTTATCAGAAATTGCTGAACTAAGCTGATCTGGTGTGATTTTGTACTGGTTCTCTTCTTTTCCTTCGATATACACTGGTCTGCCATCTGCAAGTTTAACTTGTTCAGGATAGCTTACCCAGTAAGGCGTCGGAATGATGACTTCATCATCCGGGTTTAAAATAGCCTGAAGAAGGCAGTAAAGTACATGTTTAGCTCCGCTTCCTACAAAAACTTCAGCAGGAGAATAAGTGATGTGCTGATCACGTGTAAATTTATCAATAATTGCTTTTTTTAATTCTGCCATCCCTGCAGCGGGTGTATATTTCGTTTGACCGGCTTTCATCGACTCATAAGCTGCTTCAATAATATGATCAGGAGTATTGTAATCAGGCTCACCTGCACCTAAGCCAATTACATCTTTGCCTTCAGCTTTTAATTCCTTTGCTTTTGCCGTAATCGCCAGGGTTGTGGATGGCGTTAAGGCTTTTACTCTGTCTGCCAGTATATTTTTCATATCCGTTTCACTCCTTAAAGGTTCCGTATCGTCCTCCACCATTCACCGCTGTCAAACAGTACATAGTAGTAATTTAACGTTTCTTCTTCATCCTGATAAATAATTTCCCATACGGGTCCTTCTGATTCAAGTCCGAGTTTTGACGACAAAATTTTTGAAGGAGCATCTTCTTCATTGAGCATGGCGATTGCTTCATCCTCAGAAATTCCTTCGTTCATCTGCCTTGTTACAATTTCTTCTTCATTATCTTCAGGTACGAATACGATCGTTTTTTCCTGGTTTTCATTTGTACCCACAAAAACAGTATATGTCTTCGTGCTGTTGTACTGATAGGACTCTTCAATTGAACTGAGCTGCAGCCCGTCACCCGCCCTTGCCTCTGCTTGATCGATTGAATCTTTCAGCGGCCCTCTGGCAACACTATAGACCGTAATAGAAAACGCAAGAATGATCAGGATCAGCCCTGCAGGGACCAAAACCATCCATTTTTTCATCTAATCCCTCTTTTATGTACGATAAATTGTAAAAACAGCTTTTTCTTCATTTTCTTTGTCTAATGCTAAACCAAACATTAAGTCTCTGTCTTTCAACGTACGGTTTAATGAATCAACAACCTTGTATAGATCAGGGGTTTTTTGAATCGTAACAGTGGACAGTACTTCAATTTTACTTTCCATATGAATCGCTCACTTTCAAAGGTTGGATTTCTGTACTTAGTATAACAGTTTTCGACGAATTTTTATCTTTTACAGCCACTCTTCAATTTCTTTCACAATTGAATCCAGCCCTCGTTCTTCTACTGGCAGCGACGGAATGGAAGATAAAAAGTACTTTCCGTACGAAGTTGTAATCAGCCGGCGGTCAAATACAACAATAAGGCCACGGTCATGTTCGTGACGAATCAATCTGCCAAATCCCTGTCGGAATCGGATAATTGCTTTTGGCAAAGAAACTTCTTTAAATGGATTTCCCCCTTTTTCTTTTGCATCGTTCCACAATGCTTTTGTCAACGGCTCGTCTGGAGGAGAAAACGGCAGTCTTACCATGACCAGGCAGGATAGATCTTCCCCTGGAATATCAATCCCTTCCCAAAAACTGCTGGTGCCAAATAAAATCGCCTTGTCAAAACGCTGAAAATTCCTTGTCAATTTCGTTCTGCTGCCGCTTGTAATTCCTTGGGCCATTAAGATGAAATCTTCCATTAGACCACTGTCTTTTATAAGTTCATATGTATGCCTGAGCATTTCATGAGAAGTAAAAAGAACCAGCATTCTTCCTTTTGTTGCCTGACCTATGGCTATTAAATGATCCGTTACCATCTCCACATATTCATCATGGGTAACCATTTTAATATCCGGAAGATCTTTCGGCACCATCAGCCTTACTGCTTTATTGTAATCAAATGGCGATGGATAAATACTGCATTCTACATTTAACTGATCTCCTCTTAGACCCTTTAAAAAGTAATCGAATTTTCCATCGATCGTGAGAGTTGCGCTTGTTAAAATGATAGCTTGATCGCCTGAAAAGAAATGCTGGCTGATTTCTTTTTGCACCTGCACTTTTCTTGAAACAAGTGAAAGGCTTCCGGGAAGAGAGCGTAAATCCCCCTCCAGCCAGCTGATTGAAGAAGAGTCATTCGTGATAAAAAAGAGCCGAATAGACTGGATCCAATCATTCCATTCCAATAAAAAAGAGTGTATTTCTTCAATAACTGCTTTTTTTGAATCCGATATATTTGTTTTGCTTTTTTTCACAATCTCCAAGTTATGCTGGATGACACGATCGACTTTTTTCATGTTCGACAGAAGCCGCTCGAAGGCATATTGAACCTGTCTCCATCCTTCATTTTCCCTGATTCCGTCTTCTAATGAAAGCAAATATTTTTGCTGGCCTTTTTTCTTCTGTATGGAAGATTTCAGCAAAGCCCCCAGCTGATAAAAAGCCGCGTCAGCCTCTGTGCTTATTTCAGAGACCATGTCTTCTGTTAGCGGACTGGCTTTTTGCTCCGAGCTGATCTTAAGAATAGCCCCCAATCTGCCGGCTAAAAGGTCTTGAGTATCATGACCAAGCTGACCGATCGTGTATTTTAATTGAATATAATCCAGCTGCTTCCCCCACTGTCTTCTGCAGGCATCCTCAAAATGATGAGCCTCGTCAATAATAAGATTCTGATAAGAAGGAATTAATGGCCTGGTCCGCTGGGTATCCTGAACAAGCATTGAATGGTTTGTGATAATAATCTGTGCGTCATTTGCTTTTTGCAGCGCATTTAAATAGAAATCTTTTTCTTTCCATGGGTCCTTGTCTTCGCCTAAAAACCATCCTGCGTGGCGGATCCTGTTCCAGAAAAGCCTGCCTCCACTCGTTAGATTCAGCTCATCCACATCTCCATTGACTGTTTCCGTAAGCCAGGTGAGTATTTGCATTTTTGTCAGAACTACATCATATTGAGACTCTTCTTCTGCTAAAGCCTGCTCGAATTTCAACAAATGGAGATAGTGGCTTCTCCCTTTCAATAAAGCGAAATGTAAACGGCCGCCGGTGATTTTTTTAAATATGTTGGCATCTTTTAATAATATTTGCTCCTGCAGCTGAACAGTTTGAGTGCTAATAACCGTTTTCATGCCTTTTAAAGCATAGGCTGCTGCGGGAAGCAAATACCCCATTGTCTTGCCTACACCTGTCCCGGCTTCAATCGCTATTTTTGAACGGTTTTCCATAGCTTCAGCAACCTTTTCAATCATAGACAGCTGCGACTCGCGTTTTTCATAAAAGTCTACATAATTCTGCAGAACTTTTTCAGGTTCTTCTAGAGAAAGAGGATGAAGGTCATCTGTTTGTTCTTTTGTTTTTTTTCTGATGGCAATTCCCCTGAAAACTTCTATATCAGCAGGGAGGTCCTGAATATTTTTTCTTTTATCTTCTGTGACACTTTTAAACAATTCTGCGATATGGCTCTTTAAATACACACTTAACAGTTCGAGTCTTTCTAGTGTTACCAGTGGAAGAGAATGCAGTTTTCGGATAAAATACAGCAATATATGTGCTGTGGCCAGAGCATCGCTGTCTGCCTGATGCGGCCTGTCATGTGATAGCTGAAACTGGCCGGTTAAATCGGAAAGTTTAAAGCTGTCCGTTGTCGGAAGAAGTATTCTTGCCAGTTCTACCGTATCTAATAGTGAACCATGCCAGCTGCCGCTAAAGCCCGCAGATTCAAGTTCAGCCTGTAGAAAAGGGAGGTCAAACTGAACGTTATGCGCCACAAATACGGCGCCTTCCATCCTTTTGAGAATTTCAGGCGCTATTTGAGCAAAAAGCGGCGCATCTTTTACCTGCTTATCCGTAATCCCTGTCAACTCAACGATAAACGGCGGAATGGGCTGCTGAGGATTAACATAGGATGAATACTCATCAACAATCTTATTATCCTCAATCAGTACGATCGCAATTTGCATAATGC
The DNA here is from genome assembly GCF_029667115.1 of Jeotgalibacillus sp. ET6. Lineage (GTDB taxonomy): Bacteria > Bacillota > Bacilli > Bacillales > Jeotgalibacillaceae > Jeotgalibacillus. The sequence goes on from NZ_JARUIU010000001.1 coordinate 514,925, forward strand.
GATCACCTTTTTTTGGAGCATTTCCTGTTGTTTCTATGTCCACAACAGCCATTTTGTTTTTCCACATTGCCGTCACAACCTTTGCAAATTAAAAAATCAGATTCAAGACATGATTGTCGCTTCCGGTTCATGGGCAATCATGTCCACAATATCATTATGCTCATTCATAATTGCCACTTTAGGATTGTGATTTACAGCTTGTTCATCGGGTACAAGTTTGTATGAAATCACGATTATGACATCGCCTTCCTGTACGAGCCTGGCTGCAGCGCCGTTCACGCACATAACTCCGCTTCCTCTTTTTCCTTTAATCGTATAGGTTTCAAAGCGTGCCCCATTGTTATTATTCACGATCTGTACTTTCTCATTTGGCAGTATGCCGACAGCATCCATGATGTCTTCATCTATCGTAATGCTGCCTACATAGTTTAAATTCGCTTCTGTGACGCGTGCACGATGAATTTTACCGCTCATCATTGTACGAAACATGATTACTCCTCCTCCAATGTAAAAATAACGTTATCAATCAGCCTTGCTTTCTCGAATTGAACGGCAAGTGCAATAATGATTTTTCCTCTTAGTTTCTCTACCGGCGTTAAATCAGGGAATTGAAGAATTTCTATATAATCAATTTGCCCGCTTGAAGAGGAATTGATCATCTCTGTCATTTCTTTAACTGTTCCCTCAATACCAAGAGCAGGCAGCTGTATTTTGCCTTTCATTAATGCCTGGTAGAGGATGGATGCTTCATTTCTCTCATCGTCAGTTAAATAAACATTTCGTGAACTTTTTGCCAGTCCATCCTCTTCTCTGACCGTTTCCACAGGAACTATTTCTAATGGAAACATCAGTGAATCTGCCAAACCTTGAACGACCGCTGCCTGCTGAGCATCTTTTTGACCGAAATATGCCCGGTCAGGCTGCACCAGATGAAAAAGAATCGTAAGCACGGTAATTACGCCATCAAAATGTCCCGGCCTGGATGCACCGCACATAACGTCTGTCCTTTGCTTCGCCTTCATGGAAATGGAAAGTGAAGAAGGATATATTTCTTTTGCTTCCGGAATGAATAATACATCCACCCCGCTTTGACGGGCTAATATTGTGTCCCTTTCAAGGTCACGTGGATATTTATCAAAATCCTCGTTTGGACCAAACTGGAGCGGGTTAACAAAAATACTCATAACTGTTGTATCACATTCAGAAAGGGATCTTTTAACTAAAGAAAGATGACCTTCGTGTAAAAAGCCCATGGTTGGAACAAATCCAATCGTTTTATCCAGTTTACATTCATTTCGGGCGAATTCAATCATTTGCTTTGCGGAAGTTAAGATAATCACTGGTTCCTGCCTCCATAAAGTGCTGTCCGTTCCTCTTCTTTCATGTTAAAAGAGTGTTCCTGTGCAGGGAATTCTCCTCTTTTCACTTCGTTATTATATTGGCTCAACGCTTCTTCAATTGAAGCGTACACATTCGTATATTGTTTTACAAACTTAGCTAATTTATAATCTCCATACCCAATTAAATCATGGTATACAAGTACCTGTCCATCCGCCTGCACTCCTGCTCCGATGCCGATGGTCGGAATGGAAAGCCGGCCGGTAACCTGCTCTGTTATCTGCTGGGGGATGCATTCAAGCACAACAGCAAACGCTCCTGCCTGCTCGCACTCAATTGCATCCTGAGTTAATTTAAGGCCCTGTTCAGCCGTTTTCGCTTGAACTTTAAATCCTCCTAATACCCCGGCACTTTGAGGCGTTAAACCGAGATGTGCCATTACCGGCACTCCCGCTTCGGTTAACGAGCGGATCATCGGAATCACATTATTTGCGCCTTCAACTTTCACAGCATCAGCTCCAGTTTCCTGAAGCAGCCGGGCAGCATTCTTCAACGTCTCCTGGGTTGACAAATGGTAGGTCATAAAAGGCATGTCCACTACAATAAATGTGTTGGGCGCCCCTCTTTTGACTGCTTTTGTGTGATGAATCATGTCCTCAAGCGTTACCGGAACTGTTGAATCATATCCTAAAACAACCATCCCCAGTGAGTCGCCGACCAGGATCATGTCAATTCCTGCCTGCTCGGCAGCCTTAGCGGCAGGGTAATCATACGCTGTGACCATCGTCACCTTCTCGTTCTTTTCTTTCATTTTCATAAAATCAGTCGTGGTTTTCATTATCTTTCCTCCTCTTATTCAGAGGTACAGAAACATGAATAATGGTCCGAAAAAAATCCTTCTGAATAGACAGAAGGATGTAAGAACAATTCATGGTTTCAATCCTCTGTCCCTGTCACTACTGGATCAAGGCAGAATTATTATTGGATTTTAGATTGCCGTTAAAGGTGCAGTTCATCAGATACTGCCCATATTTAGTATAGCAGATTTTCAAGCATTTTAGCGATTTTTAGCGTTTATCTCAATGTCAGCGGAATATATAGAATGTGTCACTCCCTGATCATCCTCAAGCAAAAGAATTCCCTCTTCCGTAATTCCACAGGCAATACCTGTTAGAACGCCGTTAATTGTTCTTGCAGTAATGTGCCTGCCGATTGAGATAGCATAGCTTTCCCATAAAAGTTTAATTGGAGCAAACCCTTTGTCCATATATAACAAATAATATTTTTCCAAATGGTGCATGATCCGCTGAACAATTGCTGACCTTGATACCTCGCTGCCTGTTTCCATAGCAAGGGAGGTAGCTAATTCATGTAATTCTTTCGGAAAATCTTCCTGCTGCTGATTAATATTCATTCCAATTCCAATAATAAGGGAATGAATTTGTTCACTGTCGGCCTGCAGTTCCGTTAAGATTCCTGTGATCTTGCGGTTATTGACTAAAAGATCATTTGGCCATTTAATTTCCACATTGACATCACACACATCTTCAATCGCCTGCACAACCGCTACTGCAGTCAGCAGGGTGAATTGAGGAGCTTTTTGAGGAGGCAGCACAGGTCTTAATAACAGACTCATCCAAATGCCGGTCCCTTTTGGAGAGTGCCAGGAGCGTGACATTCTTCCTCTTCCGGATGTCTGCTCTTCAGCAATGACCAGTGTACCCTCTGGCGCCTGTTCCTGAGCAAGTTTGTGAGCTATTTTCTGAGTCGAGTCAACCGATTCATAATAATAAATGCTTCTTCCCAATCTCTTCGTTTGAAGGCCGAGCAGGATATCGGTTTCAGTAACAGTATCCTGTTGATTGGATTGAATCAATTTATAGCCCTTTTTTCTTTTAGAATCAATTGTGATCCCGTCTTTCCTTAATTCTTCTATATGCTTCCATATGGCTGTTCTTGAGCATCCAGCTTCTTTAGCCAGCCTTTCTCCCGAAAGATATTCGTCCTGATGGGCAGATAAAGAAGCAAGCAGTGACTCTCTTATTTTTGATGCCATTCTTTCACCCACTTTTTAATTTCAGACTTACTGTTATCCAGACGGCCTTCCAAAATTGCTTTTTCTATGTCTGAAAACAAGCTGCCCATCCATGGTCCCGCAGTGCGGTCTGACCAGGCAATCAGGTCTTTGCCATTAACCACAAGATCCTTTTGGCTGTAAATAGGCAAAGCTTCCCAAAGCTTCCCGATGTTCTGTTCATCACTCTGTAATTGATTTACAGCTGCATATAACCGGTCTGCCTGAATGACGCGTTCTTTTCCCCAAGCATAAACCTCCATAAAAGACCAATAATGATTCATTCTTTGGTAATAGAGCTCAATCATGTCTTTTATATAATTCATTCGCTTTTTTGAAAGCCGCCAGTTTTTCAATGCTGATTCACATTCGCTTTGTTCGAGTTTCAGCATAATTAATGCCCATCTCTGATTGGCAGACAAATGCTGTACGGCCATTTGTCTAAAATCGTTGATTTCTTCTTCTGTTACCGGAAAATGAGGCAAATAAGGTAGAAATTGAGCCTTTACCATATATTCGAGCCCTGTTGTCCAATTCTTTCCCATGAGAAGCTTGTCCATTTCCATTCTTTTTCTTTCAACGGCAATATGCTGAAGCAGCGGAGAAAGCTCATTCATTGAGCCCAGTGTCTTTTCTTCTATTACAAAGGATAATTGAGAAGCAAAACGCGCCCCTCTTAGCATCCTCAAGGCGTCTTCACTAAAACGCTCTTCTGATGCTCCTACCGTCCTTATTAATCCGTTTTCAAGGTCGTGCCTGCCTCCGTATAAATCCGTTACTTCATAGTCTACTGTCATGGCCATGGCGTTTATCGTAAAGTCTCTTCTTTTCAAGTCTTCTTTTAATGAGCGGACAAACTGCACGCCATCAGGTCTCCTGAAATCAGAGTACAAGGTTTCTGAACGGTACGTTGTAATCTCGTATCCTTTACCATGTTCAATGATCATGACAGTTCCATGTTCAATGCCTACATCCACGGTATTTTTGAAAAGAGCTTTTATTTCCTGCGGTGTCGCAGAAGTAGCGATGTCAACATCTGCAACCGGCCTTTTCAGTAAATAATCCCTGACACAGCCCCCTACAAAATAAGCTTCATACCCTCCTCTTTGGATTTTCTCCAACACAGGAGCGGCTTCTTTAAAAGGATCTGAATGACTCATAAGGTCACCTTTTCCTGAAGAACTTTTGCATATATTTCTTCGTACTCCTTCACAATTTTTGTGGAGTGAAATTGCTCATTTACTGTATTCATACAGGATATCGAGAATTTTTGATATTTTTCATCATCCCCGAGTAATTCTTCTGCTTTCGCTACAATATTTTCTATGTCGCCTACTTCGCATATAAAGCCGTTGACACCGTCGCTGATAACTTCCGGAATACCGCCTACATTGGTACCTATACAAGGAACACCACATGCCATCGCCTCTAATGCCACTAAACCAAAACTTTCTTTTTCAGACAAAAGAAGCATAAGATCACTTAATGAATATAATTCTTCTACATTTTCTTTTTTTCCTAAAAAGAGTACATGTTCTTTTATTTCAAGCTGATTCACTTTTTTGCAAATCACAGACATTTCCGGTCCATCCCCCACAAGCAATAATTTTGCAGGTCTTCTTTTTCTGATTTGAGCAAATGACTGAATAACATCTTCAACCCGTTTAACGGCTCTGAAGTTTGAAACATGAATAATCACTTTCTCATCTGGCGAAATACCATATTCCTTCCTCAATTCCTGGGCAGGAACTTTACGATAGACTCTCTCATCAATAAAATTATGAATAACATCCAGTTTTTTGTCAGGAGATATGAGTTCATGGGTCTGCTTTGCTAAAGCATGTGACACAGTAGTCACCCGGTCTGATTCTTCAATCCCAAAACGGATCGCATCGGTTAGAGACGGATCAAACCCTAAAACCGTTATATCAGTGCCATGGAGAGTCGTCACGATTCCAACCGATGACTTTGCCATTTGCTTCCCTAAGATGGCACACACTGCATGTGGGATTGCATAGTGGACATGGAGAATGTCCAGCCCTTCTCTTTTTATAATTTCAGACATTTTATTAGCAAGTGCAATATCATAAGGCGGATATTGAAAAACGGAATAATGATTTACCTCTACCTGATGAAAGAATATATTTGAGTACATTTTATTTAACCTGAATGGAATGCTCGATGTAATAAAGTGTATTTCATGCCCTTTTTCAGCTAGGAGCTTCCCAAGTTCAGTCGCGACAATTCCCGACCCTCCAACAGTCGGGTAACAAGTAATCCCTATTTTTAACTTCATTTAAAATTCTCCTAATAAGTCATGATCCAGTAAGATTAGATGGTCCGTCATGAAACCCTCTGCGTATAAACATCCGGCCTGCTTTCCCGTCAATAGATCTCTCGCTATTACAGAGTCTACATAGCCTTCTGTTAAAGGCGTACTGACTCCTCCTGCGGGTTGAAATTGGCTTTTATATGCAGCAAGTGCCGTTTTCTTCTTTTCAATTTCTGCCGATATATCAGCAGCAAAATCAGGGGTATGTATGCCATTAATCATATAATAATAAACCGGTGCTTTACATATTGGCGCAGCGTCCGGATTGAATTTTCGGATCCCTGCTGAAAACGCGGCTTCTTTTACAAGAGACGAAGCATTTCCGTGATCGGGATGCCTGTCTTCAAAATAAGGTGCGAAGATTATTTTAGGCTGATATTTCCTTATCACATCTACCACGGCTTTTATTTGCTCTTGAGAATTTTGTATGCCGCGATCAGGAATTCCGAGATTTATTCTCTCCATGACACCCAAAACACCTGCTGCTTCTTCCGCCTCCTTTTTGCGGATACCAACACTTCCATTTGAGGAAAGTTCTCCGGCAGTTAAGTCACATAAAACAATTTTCTTTTTGCGTGAAGCCCATTTGGCAATCGTCCCGCCCATCCCTATTTCAATGTCATCGGCATGAGCACCGATTGCCAGAATATCTACTGGCTCTATCATGTTTAAACCACCTTTTAAAATTCGTTTTCCTTTATCGCCTTAACGAGAATCTGAGCCATGCCGATATTTGTTGCCATCGGAATGCGATACACATCTCCAAGTCTGATTAAAGCAGATACATCGGGTTCATGCGGCTGGGCAGTAAGAGGGTCGCGAAAGAAAAACACTGCATCAAGCTGCTGATTGGCAATCTTAGCTCCAATCTCCTGATCCCCTCCAAGCGGCCCTGACTTAAAACAATGAATCGAAAGTCCTGTCCTCTCGTTGACTTTTAACCCGGTGGTTCCGGTTGCAAATAGATCGTGCTGACTGAAAACATCTTTGTGTCTGCTGACAAAGTCCAGCAGCTCTTCTTTTTTCTTATCATGTGCAATTAGAGCAATTTTCACAGATACCCCTCCATTTTCTTATTAATCTAAGATATTTTCCAAACCATAGACAAGTGTGCCTAAATTCATAACCGTTTCTACGCAAATACGGACACCGGACATGAAAGAAGCACGATCATGGGAATCATGGCGAATGGTCAAAAGCTGCCCCTCACTGCCAAACAGAACCTGCTGATGTGCAATGAGACCAGGAAGGCGTACACTGTGAATTTTCATTCCATCAATATCCGCTCCCCTGGCACCTGGAATGGTTTCTTCCTCAGATGGATGGCCCTGCTTTTTAGGTTCACGATTTTCCTTGATCATTTGTGCCGTTTTAATTCCGGTCCCGGATGGTGCATCCAGTTTTTGATCGTGATGCATTTCGATGATTTCTACATCTTCAAAATATTTAGCTGCCATTTGAGAAAACTTCATCATTAATACTGCTCCAATAGCAAAGTTTGGGGCAATAATAACACCAATGTTTCTTTCCTCTGCAAGATCTGTCAGCTCATCCAATTGTCCGCTCGTAAACCCGGTGGTACCGACTACAGGGCGCACATTATGCATCAATGCGGTTTTTGTATGAGCATATCCGGTTTCAGGTGTTGTAAGGTCAATTAAAACATCAGGGGACTTCTCGTCAAAACACTGGTTCAGATCACTGTAGACAGAAACAGTATCGTGAAGATAGGTAAACCCTTCAAGCTCGTTCAGGCTTTTGCCGGTATTCTTGTAATCAATAACCGAAACAAGCTGCATTCCGTCTTGTTCTGAAACCATTTTTACTGCTTCCCGACCCATTCTTCCTCTGGGTCCTGCTATTACAACCTTTATTTTAGCTGCCATTATTGTCCCTTCCCTTCAATACGCGTCCAGCGGTCTTTATCTCTTGTTTTAAACTTAGTCATTACCCGGGTATGTGCTTTTTCCAGGCTGATATTTTGCTGGTTTGCAAAACACGTAATGACAAAAAGGAGATCACCAAGCTCTTCTTCAATGGTGCTTTCATCTTCAGTTGTTTTTTTAAGTTTTTCACCGTAATGATGATTGACTTCTCTTGCTAACTCCCCAAGCTCCTCTGTCATTCTTGCCATCATTGATAAAGGACTGAAGTATCCTTCTTTAAATTGACCTATGTATTGATCCACTTCCTGCTGGATATCTTTAAGTGTCTTATCTTTTTGCATGATTTCCCTCCAATATCAGATTGCTTTCCCTCATTGTTTTGACTATAATTGCTTCGTATGTACAGCAAAGGGGAGATGTTTATGCCATTTGGGTTAAGAATGAAAAATTGTTTGTTTATTTTACTTGGTTCATCCATTTTCAGCTTCGGTATCGTTCATTTTAACATTCAAAACAACCTGGCTGAAGGTGGTTTTACTGGAATTACGCTTTTATTATACTTTATTTTCGATATAAAACCTTCTATAACGAATTTACTCCTTAATATTCCCATATTTATTATTGGATGGCGGCTCCTTGGCAGAAAAGCTTTTTTGTACACCATCCTTGGCACAATAAGTGTATCAGTGTTCCTGGAAGTATTCTACAGATTTCAGTTCTCCATTCCTTTATCAGATGATTTGTTTTTAGCGGCCTTATTTGCAGGAGCGTTTATAGGTGTCGGACTTGGCATTATTTTTCGATATGGCGGAACGACAGGCGGAGTTGATATTATTGCACGGCTTGCTAATAAGTACAGCGGATGGAGTATGGGAAGGACCATGTTCTTATTTGATGCAGTCGTCATCCTTCTCTCACTTGTCACGTATTTAAATTACCGGGAGGCCATGTACACTTTAGTAGCCGTATTTGTTGGCGCCAGAGTCATTGACTTTATGCAGGAGGGTGCTTATGCAGCAAAAGGAGCTATGATCATCTCCCCAGCTCAAAACGAAATAGCAGATCGTATTACACTGGAAATGGACAGAGGCGTTACCGTGCTGACAGGAACCGGCCATTATTCGAAAGAGTCCAGGTCTGTACTTTATTGCGTTGTGGGCAGAAATGAAATTGTGCGCTTAAAAAACATCATTACGTCCATCGATCCACATGCATTTGTTTCTGTAACAGACGTGCACGATGTTTTAGGGGAAGGTTTTACCTTAGATGAAAATAAACGTCCGTTGGAGTAGCAATGAAGGCAAAATCAATTGGAGCCGATAACAAGCAAGAGCCTGAGACAATGATGTCTCAGGCTCTTGACCGGTTTACTTTACTTCAGTCAGATGCTTTTTAAAAGAGGGGGGCAGAAGCCTTCGGGGACCTTGTTTAGATCTTTGGATACCGATATCTCCTGCATAACCTTCCGCTCAGCACCTAACATACATAAGCTATACTGGCTCATAGATAGGGCCAGGGTGTTATTCTTCGCCATTCATTCCCAAAAACATGAAAATAAACCGCATTAATTCAAGCAATGCAATTAATGCCGCAGCTACATACGTCAACGCGGCAGCATTTAATACTTTTTTCGCGTGAGGCTCTTCCTCATTTCGGATAATCCCGCTGCTTACCATCTGGTTCATCGCGCGGGAAGAGGCATCAAACTCTACCGGAAGAGTAACAAATTGAAACAGAACTGCTGCTGTAAAAAACAGAATACCTACGAGATAAAGTCCTGTCAGCTGTAAAATTGCCCCGCCAATGATTAAAAAGATCGACAAGTTAGAACCCAAACTTGCAACCGGAGCTAAAGCAGAGCGGAACTTCAGGAAAGCGTACCCTTCAGCATGCTGTATGGCATGTCCTACTTCATGCGCTGCTACAGCAGCCCCTGCAACTGACATTTTGTGATAATTATCAGGTGATAATACAATTTCTTTTGAACTTGGGTTGTAATGGTCGCTTAAAAATCCTCTGCCGGGTTTGACAGTCACATCGTAAATGTTATTGTCTTCAAGAATCCTTCTGGCTACTTCTGCCCCTGTCATATTGGCAGTCGTCGCAATTTTTGAATATTTTTTATACGTTGTTTTAACGCGTCTATTTGCCCATAAAGGCACAAGCAAAATAACGGCAAAATAAATTAGAAAATCCATAGGGTCCCTCCAAGAAGTATGTTTGATTAAATTTTACCTTTCCCATAGATTTATTGTCAATCAGAATGATTCCGTATTCGTTTTCTTCTTTTTTCTCCGACATATTTTCGCCATGAAGCGTACGTTAAAGCAGAAATCAGTACTCCGCCTGTAACCGTAGATACCAGTACTAAGTTTGACCCTGCTAAATGATCTTCATACCATATTTGAAAGGGTGGTACAGAATTCCCTGGCTGAATCGCAGCAGCCATGACCAGATCTTCTTCAGAAACCGAAGCCTCTTTTATCGCTTCCATGTCATTATTTTCAGCCATCATGTGCAAAACTGGAAGCATCGCATCATACACTTTATTCATGTCCTCAACCGTTCCGGTATTACCTCCGTTATCAGCCAGAGTATGAAAATACCCATTCAAGTATCTTAAATAGTAAACCCTGTCTTCGGTAATATATTCAGCAGCAGAGAGGAATGACCATAACTGAATTAATTTATCCTTATGCATCAAATTATTCGAAGAAAGCACAGAAATCAACTTTGAATAATGCTCTTCAAGAGGTTCTCTTTGTTCATTTGAAAGGGTAAGATACCAGTCATTTAAACGTAATACACCCTCTTCGTAATCTTTGCTCGATATATATTGAAAAATTTCATTAAATTCTGTTTCAGCATAAGTGGTTTGTAAGGGAACTCCAGCAAACAAAATAATTAGTATACATATAGCCCAACCTCTCTTCATGACCATCCCCCCTGCATTAAACTATGCAGAAGGAAAGTCTTTAAGAAGAGTAATTCATCAAGTTACGCTTTGCACTTTTTTTATAAATCACCAGCCAATAAGCCAGTCCAATTGAGGCAATACTGAGCCAAAAAGTGAAGTAGCCAATCTCCATAACAAATTGATCCAAGCTCGAATAAACGGGATACTGACCAAAAACATAATCTATAACATCATTATGTAAAGTCCAAATAGCTGCTAAAGCCAAATGCCACCACGAAAAACGATAAAATGGCGCATATAGGATTCCTTGCAAAGCCATAGCCCCATGAGAAAAAATGAGCATCCAGGCCTGCAGAGAAATGGTTCCTGTTACCTGTCCCGTTAAGATATTCATGACAACAGCCCAGATCCCATATTTAAATAGGGTAACCAGAGCTAGAGCCTCCATTATTTTACACCTTTTACCTAAAAGAAAAAAACCAATAACAACCGTAAAAAATAAGCTCGCCGTAGGACTATCAGGAACAAAAAGCAAAAAGATCGGTTCTGTGTTCATTAACTGATACTCGTACCAGTAATAGCCATAGAGAGTCCCCAGTAAATTCACGGTAAATAATATGATTAAAAAAGTCCTGTTCGTCAACCATGCATAAAGAAGTTCTTTCATGGACCTCACATCCTCACTTTCAAAAAAAAGAGCCAGTCAGCACCGGCTCTTTTTTAATCTTGATTATTCAGCTGAAACTTCTTCAACAAATGCTGCAAGTTCTTCCAATTCTTCATCAGTTCCCTGGAAAAGATCTGCAGGCATATTACCAATTCCATTTACAGCAATATCTGCAATTTCCTCAGCTTCTAATCCTGCCCCTGCAAGTGAAGGAGCAGCAGAACCGCCCTCTAAATTATCACCATGACAGCTTATACATCCCTGTTCCTCATAGATTGCATAACCTGCAGCTTCAGTATCTACTTCCACCTCGGCAACAATTTCACCTTGTGAACGCTGCTTTTCCCAGTCATGGTAAGCAACAGATTCCCATGTAAGGAAAATGGTTGCAGCCACACCAAGCAGCATAAAGCTGGTCGCCAGCGGGCGTTTACCCGGACGGCGTTCAGGTCCTCTATCGATAAATGGCGCCAGCAGCAGTGCTCCAAATGCAATACCCGGAATAACAAATGCTCCGATCACATTGTAAGGACCAGATGCAAAATCATACTTAAGTAATTGATATAAAAATAAGAAGTACCAGTCAGGCAACGGCGTATATCCAGCATCCGTCGGATCTGCAATTTTCTCTAAAGGCGGCTCATGCGCCACTGTTAAAGAAAGGTATCCAATTAAAAATACTGCACCTACCAGCCATTCCTTAAGTAAAAAGTTTGGCCAGAAAGCTTCCGTTTTACCCGGGAATTCCGAATAGTCCTTCGGAATATTCGGTTTACGATTTGCAGGTACTCGTGAATCACCTACAAATTTCATCCCTTTTCCGCGATGCATAGCTTTTCCCTCCTTTATTTCTCTAAATGGATGAGCAACTCAAATTTAAAGTGGTCCCGAAATACCTTGTTTACGAATCATGATAAAGTGAGCTGCCATGAGTCCAAGAAGAGCTCCAGGCAAGAAAAACACATGAATCGCGAAGAAACGTGTTAAGGTTTGAGCACCTAAAATGGTTGGATCACCAGCAAGAAGCGTTCTGATCTGTTCTCCAATGAATGGAGTAGCTGCTGCAATCTCGATTCCTACTTTTGTAGCGAATAATGCTTTCATATCCCATGGAAGCAGGTATCCAGTGAAACCAAGTCCAAGCATAACGAAGAAAATAAGTACACCAACAACCCAATTCAATTCACGAGGCTTTTTATATGCCCCGGTAAAAAATACCCGTAAGGTATGAAGAAATAGCATAACGATTACCAAACTGGCTCCCCAGTGATGCATACCACGCACAATAACACCAAAGGCTACTTCATTTTGAAGATAATAAACGGATCTCCATGCATTTTCAATATCCGGAACATAGTACATTGTTAAAAACATACCGGACAGGATTTGGATGACAGTTACAAAGAATGTAAGACCGCCGAAACAGTACACAAACGCAGAAAAGTGATGAGCAGGGTTTACGTGCTCAGGCACTTCATGGTCCGCGATATCACGCCACATTGGTGTAATATCCAATCGTTCGTCGACCCAATCATAAATCTTATTAAGCACCAATTACGCCCCCTTTACTATACAATCTTGTTTGGTACAACCTGTCCGAGCTGTAAAATCCCATCATCGCCTACTCTGGCTTCAAACTGATCCAGAGGAGCCGTTGGCGGCGTTCCCGGTACATTCTTACCATTTTTTTCATATAAACCGTTATGGCATGGACAGAAGAAACGATTTGGATCGCTCTCTCTTCCTTCCCAGCTTACCGTACATCCCAAATGCTTGCATGTAGGGCTAAGTGCCACAATTTCTCCCGCTTCATCAAGGTACACCCAAGCTGTTTGTGTAACATCAGAAGTATACCATGCATCAACTTGTTCAAAAGTGAAATCAACACGAATCGGCGTCTCTGATAATTCATCTTCAGACGTGCCGGTTGTAATAAAGTCCCCTCCTGCTTCAGCAGTAAGAACTGGATCGATAGCAAACCGCACCATCGGCATGAGCATTCCTGCCGCCATGAAACCGCCTACACCCGTAAGTGTATAATTTAAAAATTGACGACGTGAAACACGTTGGTTACTCATTATTTTCCCCCCTCTATCTTCAGGTCAGTCCGTCCGGACATATTTCGCACAAATATATAACTAGGACATATTCATGATATATCAATATATTATCAAGGTCAATATTGCGTTGACCCTTTTCAATTGGACAATGTGAAGTTTTTTTGAACGTTAATTTGTTTGCCACTTTTGCACAATTAATTTTACCAATTGATTTACTTGATCATCAATGATTTTTCTTTTGTATTTCTCCTCCATATGTTCAAGCGGAATAGAAGGCATCCAAATCAAATTCCCGCCGAGATCTTGTTCAAATTCTTTCCACTCTATATCTGAAGTCAGGCAAAATACATGTTCAAATTGATTCTCCTTGAATTCTTCAATCCATTCCTGAAGTTTTTCGGTCTCCCCTTTACCTTTTCCGCTTATATAAGTAAAAGGAGGAACCAGAAGCATTCTTCCTTTAAACTGTTTTTCCAGGAGATTTGTCAGCAGTGTAATAAACTCTGCCTGTTCAGCTTCCTGTTTGGTCCGGTCCGTAAAACTGATTGGAAGTATTGGAACAATAACAGTATCAATATAGGCTTTTTCTTTTAAATATAAACCGATTTCTTTAGCATTCCATAACATTGCAAATTTACCCCCATTTCTTTATCTTTTGTAGTTTACCATAAAAAAAAGAGCCTGGGACAAAAGTGTCTCAAGCTCTCTGACCTGTCAGCTGCACTTCAAGCGGACTCTTTCCACAGGGACGGCGGCTTGTGCCGTTCATATCCCTCAAAGAGTCGCCGCCTTCAGCTCAGCTAAACTCATACAATTGATAAAAAAGTACTCATTATTAAAACTTTTTTGAGTTTTGCCCAACCACTAAAAAGTTATTTATAAAAGTGTAACATTCTTTAATTCTTCAGTCAGTTTTGTAAATGTTTCATGGTCCTGAGCATCCAATGCGCGGTCTATCTCATCGAGCAGCTTTTGTCTTTTAAATGTGACAATGCTTTCCTTTAAGAACTGTTCGGCGACAATTCTGTCTTTTTCCGTAATACGCAAATATTTCGGCATAAAAGGATTCTCCTCCATGACTGCCGCATACTGATGAGTAGCATGGGAAGCATGGAAATTAAGCTGGATAAAAATATCTTCTTCCCGATGAAGGCGTATATCATGAAACGATTTTTCAGCATCCGTAGTCATGATATTGCCTTTATAAAACCGGAATGCTACGTCATCTACACATTGAGTTGACATAACGATTCCTCTCGGGCAATATTGGGCTTCCTCGACAAAATGCAGATTTTCCATTAATTCATCGTGACTCATTAGGTAATTTAATATCCACACAGACTCTCTTCTTTTAAGCTGGTAATGATTTAAGAACCATCTTATAAAATCTTTTTTTTCGTGTACTGAAACTGGTGCGGCCATGCGATCCCCCCCTTTACCCTTTAATCAGTATGACGACAGGTATTTACATCTGCTCCAGACGCTCAAGTGTTTGCTGCCAATCTTCATTTGTAGGATCCTTTTTAGCAAGCTTCAGAAAGATTTCCCTGGCTTCTGACAGCCTGCTTTCTTCTAAAAGAAACAATCCATAATCCTCAAGAAAATCTATATGATCATTATATACCACATATGCTTGGGTATATTCATCAGATGCTTTCTCAAATTCTTCAAGCCACTCAAATGCCTTTGCAGCATCCCAGTGAAATTGAGGGTCGCTTTCCCCGGCGCTTTCAACAACATTGATCACTTCCAGAATGTCTTCTGCTTTTTCCTGTTTTATAAGTAGCCTGTTTAATAAAAGAGCGGCTTCTAAAAAGTTGGGATCAAGGGCGATCGCCTGTCGGAGATTGGACTCAGCGTTACGTTCATTTCCTTCTTTCAAGTATAATTTTCCAGTATATAAATAAAGTTCTTTGTTAAAAGGATCGGCCTTTAATCCATTTTCAGCTGACTCCAACGCTTCTTCAAGCTGTTCCTCATGCTCATAGGCTTTGGCAAGAAGAAGATAGGCTGAATGGTACTCAGGGTCAATTTCAATAACCTCAGATAAAATTTCTATGGAGGTTCTATGATGTGAAGCCTGAAAAGCTGTAAACCCATATCCAAAGAGTGTATTGATTTCTCTGCTGTCTTCAAGAGCTTTTTCGTAATAAGGAAGTGCTTCCTCAAAAGCACCGCCTGCGCTGTAGCATTCGCCCAGCCGCTGCTGAATATGAACTCCTGCTATTTCTTTAATGTCGTGATTGAGCACTTCTTTGTAATGTCTGATTGCTTCTAAAAAGCGTCCCTGCTCATTATATAGTTCAGCGAGTGCAAACTGAATAACCGGTTCATCAGGCAGCTTTTGCACAGCCTGCTTCAATTTTCTTTCACTTACCTCGAACAGACCCTGCATTTGATAAAGATCAGCAGCAAGGAGCAATGATCTTGGATAAAACTCATCATTGCTATTTATATTATCAAGCTGCAGCAATGCTTCTTCAGCCTGATCCATTTCAACTAATGTTTCTGCGAGCAGAATTTTCAGCTCCGCTTCATCTGGATAACTTTCAATAAGGAGCTCAAATAATTCCTTCGCCTGTTCCAGAAAGCCAAGTTGAAAAAGTTCTTCAGCGAGCTCAAATTTTTCATCATCAGTGCCTGTTTTTTTTACCTCCGAAAATTCTTTTAATCCCTGTTCTAATTTGCCGTCGTGCAATGATTGGATCATTCGATTTGATGCATTCACGCTTTGGTCCCTCATTTCCTTCTCTTAAATCTATTTTATATCCTAAGAAAAATCCAGCCAATTAGCAAATTATACCCTTTGGAAATCACTTAAAAAGATAATTCGTCAAAACATAATGAATATCCTTTTAAAAATAAAAAAAAGTAAACGATGCCGCTCGACACCGTTCACTGATTATTTGTAATGGTCTCCAAATGAGATAAAAAGTCAGGATAGGATACACTGATCGCTTCAAAGTTTTCGATCTGAACTTCTTCACCTGTCAGCAAAGAAGCTACGGCAAGCATCATGCCAATACGGTGATCCCCTCTGGAACTGACTCTTCCTCCATGAAGAGGTGCCGGTCCATGAATTTTCATTCCATCTTCAGTTGCCTCTATGTCTGCCCCAAGTTTTTTTAATTCCTGAACGACAGCATCGATGCGATTCGTTTCTTTTACTTTCAATTCTTCAGCGTTTCTAATGGTGGTTGTCCCATTTGCCTGGGTAGCAAGTAAAGCAATAATCGGGATTTCATCAATCAGTTTAGGTATGATCGATCCCCCTATATCAATCGCCTTTAGCTGGCTGCTTTTTATTAAAAGGTTTGCTACTGGCTCTGCTTTTTCTTCTTCAGTGTGGATCGTCAAGTCTGCTCCCATCTTAATCAGCACATCAATCATTCCATCCCGTGTAGGATTGACACCTACATCGGTAAGCATCAGCTCACTGCCTTTAACTGCCGCACCCGCTGCCAGAAAAAAAGCTGCTGAGGAAATATCCCCCGGAACCTGTACCGTCTGGCCTTTGAACTGCTGTCCGCCTTCGATCGTTAAACGATTATGCTCACGTTTTATGGACCCGCCAAAATGCTTGATCATCCGTTCAGTATGATCTCTTGTTTTTTCGGGTTCGATAATTGTTGTGGCGCCCTCCGCCTGGAGCCCTGCAAAGATGATGGCTGATTTTAATTGCGCACTTGCAAGCGGCATAACAAATTCAATCGGGGAAAGCTTTCCTCCTCTAATTGAAATAGGAGTATACTGGCCATTTTCCCTCCCGTCAATATTCGCACCCATCTGCTTAAGAGGGTCTGTTACACGGCGCATAGGACGTGTAGCGATGGAGTCATCTCCTATGACAACAGAATGAAATGGAAGCCCTGCTAAAATTCCAAGTAAGAGTCGGGTAGTTGTGCCTGAATTCCCAACATCAAGCACGTCTTTCGGCTCTTCAAGTCCTTGAAACCCCACACCATGTATAACAATTTCATCATCCTTCTCATCAATCTGCACTCCCATGCTTCGAAAGCACTTGATTGTGCTTAAACAGTCGTCTCCTTTTAAAAAGCCTGTGACTGTCGTTTTTCCATGAGCTAATGCTCCGAACATGATGGAGCGGTGAGAAATAGATTTATCACCCGGTACTTTGATGGAGCCTTTTAATACAGGGTTTTGAAAAAAAAGAGAATGGATCATCAGAAAGCTCCTTTCATTACACTATAAAAACCTCATAAGGTGTAGCAGACCTTAAGCATATTTCACCTTTTTTACGGTCTTCTTCCGTTTGAAAGCTGATAGCAAGTACACCGTATATGTCTTCTCTTGTTTCCATTATTCTAATATTGACAATACTGATTGCTTCTTTTGCCAAATGGCCGGTTATTTCATGAATGATGCCTGGATAGTCAGGGATATCTACAAAAAGGTCATAAAATGAAGGGATGGCTCCTTTTTGAAGAATGGGCATATCATCTCTGAAGTTTTTAGCTTCTTTAAAATATAGGTACATGGCTTCAGAGTCTTCCTCATCCAGAAGTTCAACTACTTTTTGCATTTCTTTCTGCCAGCCCTCCAGAAGACTCTTAAGTACGCCTGTATTATGCATTGTGATATCCCGCCACATAACAGGGTCAGAGGAGGCGATTCTTGACAAGTCCCGAAATCCGCCTGCTGCAAGTCTGGAAACCAGCGGCTGCCTGGTATGAACTTTTTTTACCTGATGAACAAGAGAACTGGCTACTATATGAGGAAAGTGGCTGACGATTCCAGTAATTTCATCATGCTCCATCGGATCTACGACCAAAAACTTCGCTCTGGTTCCAGCAAGCCATTTTTTTAATTGCTCCACCTGGTACTCAGTCGCACAGCTGCCAGGTGTCAATAAATAAAATGCATTTTCAAACAATAATACCTTCGATGCTGCAACTCCGCTTTTATGAGAACCGGCCATGGGGTGTCCTCCAATAAACGAGTACCCCTTTTCAGCAAGCAGACCCGCCTTATGCATAATTCTATTTTTAGTACTGCCTACATCCGTTATGATTGCATTTTGCTTTAACTGCCAAGAAGAAATTTCATCAATCAATTTTTCAGTTTGAAACACCGGTGTGCATAAGAAAACCAAATCTGCTTTTTCTACATCCCGCTGTAAATCTGAGCCTTTTTCTGATATGGCATTCATCGCTTTAGCAAGACGGATTTCCTTTCGGTTTAAATCGTAGCCAATAACATGTGCACGGGGGTTCTCCTGTAAAATTGATAAACCAATAGAACCTCCAATTAAACCCAAGCCAATAATTACAACCGTTCCTTCCATATAACCACACCTTACTTTAGCGCTATGAACTTTTTTTCTATAATTATAATCATGTACCTTACGTGCTTATTTGTTCATATGGCATGTAGATCAGCTTTTAAGAATTTCTTTCAGGACGCTTATAATTTTTTCGTTTTGCTCCTTTGAACCAATGGTGATTCTTAGAGCTGTCGGGTATCCTAAAGCCTGGCCGCTGCGGACTATGTAGCCTTTTTTCATCAGCTCTTGAAAAAGAAGATCTCCATCACGTTTAAAATCAATTAAAATAAAATTGCCCTGCGACGGAAAATAGGATAGTCCCGCTTCTTCACAAAATTGATAGTACTGCTCTAAACCTAAACGGTTCTGTTCCCGGCAGTTTTTCAAAAACGATTCATCTTCTAAAGCGATTTGAGCAGCGGTCTGTCCTAATACATTTGTGTTAAAAGGTTCTCGTACAGGTTCAATTGCCCGGATGATGGCAGGAGAAGCCATTCCGTATCCTACCCTGAATCCTGCAAGCCCATATGCTTTGGAAAACGTTCTGGTTACTAAAAGATTCGGATAAGACTCGAGCAGTGAAACGGCATCATAATAATCATCCGCGACTGCATATTCATGATAGGCTTCATCAAGCACAATTAGTACATGCTTTGGAACAAGATCCAAAAACGAAATTAACTCCTGTTTATTTATATATTTTCCGGTGGGATTGTTAGGGCTGCATACCCAGACAATGGCTGTTTGTTCGTTAATTGCCTCTGCCATTTTTTGAAGATCATGCGCACCGTTTATTAGTGGAATTTCGATGGCTTCAGCACCTTCAATAATGGCGTTGTGTTTATACTGCGGAAAACTCGGTGCAGGCATAATGGTATTTTTTCCGGTCTCGAGCATCGCACGGGAAATGATTTGAATAATTTCATCTGATCCATTCCCCAAAATGAATTGTTCGGGAGAAAGGGAATATTTGTTAGCAAGAGAATCACGTAAATTAGTTGCGTAGCCATCCGGGTAAATAGCATGATTTACTCCATTTTCCTTAAACCATTCATTTACCTTTGGTGAACAGCCAAAGGGATTTTCATTGGAAGCAAGTTTTACAATTTCACTTAGTCCGAATTCTTTTTTTACCTCATCTGATGGTTTTCCTGGTTTGTAAGGAACTAAATTTGTGATCTGCGCTTTAATATTCATGTACATCATCCAATCTATTTATATAGTAGGTTTATAATGAATGAGCTATTGTTTACGATCCATTATTCATTGTCAGATCCGGTCTTAATTTAACGGCATTTTCCTGGTAGATATGGTGGATCTCCTTTTGCGGTTTTGCTGTGTTTACATGCATCATCACTCTTACACAAAAAGGTAAAGCATCTTTAACAGGGATCTCCTGCATGCACATAACAGGAACATGACGCCAGTTTTCAAACTGCCGAATCGCTTTAGCCGGAAAAGCTGATGAAATATCCGGAGTAACAGAGATGAAGACAGATGCCACAGTTTCCGGATCCACCTTATTTTTCTCTATCATTTCTTCTAACAGCTTTTGGGATGCAGCAAGAACGTATCCTTCCTGGTCTGCTGTTATCGTTGTTGCTCCTCGTATTCCTCTAATCATTCTATCTCTCCTTTAGTGCTTCGAATCAGTCGATCCGCTTCTGCCAATTCACGGATTTCTATTTTCTGCAACACCGGCTTTCCTATATCCTCAAGTAAAACAAATCGAATTTCACTGTCAATTGTTTTTTTATCTTTTAACATAAGTTGAAGCAGGGAATCAAATTCAGCTTCTTCAGGGGGTGCCGCTGCATAGCCTAATTTTTTAATCCATTGAATAAATTCAGGGATATCAAAGGCAAGATTTTTGTATTTTCTGCTTAAATATAAGGAATAGATCATTCCCACCATAATAGATTCCCCGTGGCTCCACTTCCCATAACCGGCCCAAGCTTCTAATGCATGACCATATGTATGACCGAAATTTAAAAATGCTCTGATTCCCAGCTCTTTTTCATCTTTTTCGACGATCGATGATTTGATTTCAATTCCTTTTTTTAACGAATCAATCAGCAGATGATGGTCCAAATTATCCAGAGTGTTTAATTCAGTCATTAATTCCTGAAGCCAGCGCGGGTCAGCAATCATGGCATGCTTAATCACTTCCGCAAACCCTGATCTGACTTCCCTGACCGGCAGAGATTCCAAAAAGTGACTGTCATAAATAACAGCTGCTGGCTGGTGAAAGCTGCCTGCCATATTCTTTCCTAAAGGATGGTTTATGGCCACCTTTCCCCCTACGGCACTATCGTGAGCCAGGATAGTGGTAGGAAGCTGGATAAAGCGAATCCCCCGCATATAAGTAGCCGCTGTAAATCCCGCTACATCTCCTGTAGCTCCTCCTCCACAGGCTATTATAAGTGAATGTCTATCCAGTCCCTCTTGAAGAGCGAAGCCAATCGCATTCTGATAAACTTCAAACGATTTTGCCTTTTCTCCCGGGGGAGTAATAAACGTTGATACTTTAACGTGAGGTGGCAATTGTTCTGTAATATAGTTCTGATGCAGGGTATACACAACTTCATCTGCGATCAGCAGGACTGACGTTACGGCTGGCTTTAATTGAGACACATAGCCGCTTAGCTTCTTAATTGCACCATTGCCCAAAAAAACAGGATAGGAAGAATGATCCGTTTTAACCGTTAACGTTTCCATTTAAAATCCCTTTGTGTAGTCACGGTACTGACTGACTGATTTACTAAAGTGATCCATACGGTCACTTTCAAACTGTTCAACTAAAGCTGATGCGACTTCCCACGCAACAACCGCTTCAGCAACAACCGCCGCTGCAGGGACCGCACAGCTATCTGATCGTTCAATGCTCGCTGTAAAGGGCTCCTTCGTTTCTATGTCCACACTTTCAAGTGGTTTATATAACGTCGGAATGGGCTTCATAACGCCTCTAACAACAATTGGCATGCCTGTTGTCATTCCGCCTTCAAAACCTCCGAGATTGTTTGTTTTTCTTGTGTACCCATTTTCCTCAGACCACGCAATTTCATCATGAACCTGGCTTCCAAAATGCTTTGCCATTTTAAATCCCATGCCAAATTCAACTCCTTTAAAAGCGTTAATGCTCATAATGGCAGCTGCTATTTTAGCATCAAGCTTTCGATCATAGTGGACATAGCTTCCTACTCCGGCAGGCATTCCCTCTATCACGACTTCAACAACACCACCGATAGTATCGCCCTTCTTCTTTGCCTGATCAATAGCTTCTTTCATTTTTTCTGAAGCATCGGGATCCACACAGCGGACTTCACTGCTTTCTGCGCGCTGACGAATTTCTTCAACTGAATGAACATTTTCCGTATTTGCGGAGATGCCGCCAATTTCCTTTACATGACATGAAAGTTTGATGTCCAGTTCCTCAAGAAGCTTCTGTGCAACGGCGCCTGCTGCTACCCTGACTGTGGTTTCCCTTGCAGAGGAGCGTTCCAAAACATTTCGCATATCTCTGTGGCCATATTTCATGCCGCCATTTAAATCGGCATGCCCTGGACGCGGTCGGGTTACTTTCCTTTTTACTTCATCCTCTTCATGCTCAGTCAATGATTCTGCGCCCATAATTTTTGTCCAATGTTTCCAGTCTTTGTTTTCTACTACTAGTGCTATGGGAGAACCCAGTGTCCTGCCATGCCGCACACCGCTTTGGATTTGTGCCTGATCTGTCTCAATCTGCATTCTCCTTCCGCGTCCATAGCCCTTTTGCCTTCTTGCCAGATGTTTATTTATATCTTCTGAAGCCAGCAGCAAGCCTGCCGGCAGCCCTTCAATAATTGTTGTTAATTGGGGTCCATGTGATTCTCCTGCGGTTAAATATCTCATTTCACTTTCTCCCTTCAACTCGCTAAAGCAATTTTGATACACTATATCATACTTTTTAAGCTATATGTAGTCAATAACAGGATCTTTTGAATTTCTGCATTTAACTGGCCATTCATCCCTATACTCCCCTTCAAAGGCTGAATAAGCAGCAGAAAATCAAGAATCTATAAATTGAAAGACAGGCCGTAAGTTCTGCCTGTCCGGAATATAAAGTGCTGTGGATGACGCAGCGTCTGTCTTACTACCTTCGGTTTTAGGTTTCAAGATCTTTTAGTTAAATTGTTTTCCTGTAAAAAAACGTATCCGCTGAAACTAAACCATATTTGGAAGCGTTGAAGATCTGCTCTGTACTGCCTACAAATAATATGCCATTTTTTCCAAGCGCCCCGCTAAATTTATGATACAGCAAATCTTTCGCATCCTCTGTAAAATAGATCATAACATTTCTGCAGACAATTAAGTCAAATTGAGATTCAAACCGGTCTTTGAGTAAATTCTGCTGTTTAAACGTTACACAGCTTTTAATATCATCAGAAATTTTGTAATAAGCACCCTGATGGATAAAATGCCTGCGTTTCATATTCTTGGGAATTTCCGCTAGTGATCGTTCTGAATAAAGCCCAATCTGGGCCTTTTCAATTGCGGACGCATCGAGATCAGTAGCGATGATGGTAAATGAGGAGGCTGGAAGAAGGTTCAGCATCATCATGGCCAGTGAATATGGTTCTTCACCTGTTGAGCAGGCGGCACTCCATATTTTAATCTTATGTTTTTCTTTTAGTAAATCCGGCAGTATTTTTTGCTCCAGTACTTCCCATCTCTTTACATTTCGATAAAACTCAGAAACATTAATGGTTATTCTGTCTAAAAATTCTTTGAGCAGGTTTTCATTTTGGTGGAGCGAGCTGTAAAATTCCGTAAACGATGTATAGCCTTTTTTTTCATAAAGAGAAGTGAGTCTTCTTTTCATTTGCGCTTCTTTATAGAGAGATAAATTTATACCCGTTTTTCTATCTACTGCCTCAATAAAGTCATAATAATCTTTTGACATATGTAAACTCCCATCTTTATTTACTGCAGCTCATAATTAAATTATAGAAACACACCGGCACTATGGCAATCCTTTTATAAAAATGGGATTTGTCTTCATGACTGCCAGCTGAATTAGCTAAAATAAAAAAGCACCCTGACAGGCGCTTTTAGTAAATCCATTGTTCGATTGGTTTTTCATAGGAAACTTCCGTAGAGGTCCCAAAAAATAAATCAATTTCCCGTTCTGCACTCTCAAGGGAATCAGAACCGTGAATGATATTTTTACCTACAGTCAAGCCCAAATCTCCTCGAATGGTACCTGGTGCAGCCTCACTTGGCTTAGTGGAGCCCATCATATGCCGAGCAGTTTTAACAACCTCTTCGCCTTCCCAAATCATTGCAAAAACAGGTCCGGAAGTAATAAAATCCACAAGCTCTCCAAAAAACGGACGCTCTGAATGCTCTCCGTAATGCTCTTTGGCAAGATCTTCAGAAATAACCATTAGCTTTGCTGCTGATAGTTTAAACCCCTTTTTTTCAAAGCGATTTACAATTTCTCCGATTAACCCTCTTTGTACTCCGTCCGGCTTAACCATTAAAAACGTTTTCTCCACGTTCCATTCCCCCAATTATGTATGGTGAGTCATAAGTGACCCTCTAAAAGAGTACCATTACACATCTTTTTTGGCAACGTTTTCATTCCAATTTAATACTTTCTTTTTCCTATAAACAGAGCAATATCCCTTAATGATTTTTTTGCTTTGGACGGAGGCAGTGCATCTAATTCTTTCAGTGCCTTTTTAAGGTAGAGCTGACTGAGATGAGCAGATTTTTGAATCGCATCTGTAGACAGAATCTCATCAATTAAATGAGTCATTTCTTCTTTCTGAGTGTTTTCCTGCACGCTCATAATCTTTGGAGCCACTTGTTTGTTGTCAAGTGCATACAGGACCGGCAGGGTGATGTTTCCCTGCATTAAGTCGCCGCCAGCCGGTTTACCCAATTCTTCTTCTGATGAGGTGAAATCTAGAATATCATCTGTTATCTGATACGCCATCCCCACATAGTACCCAAAGCGATACAGACGGGTATGAACTTCTTCAGGCACCTTTCCTGCAACTGCTCCTAATTGACAGCTGACTGCAATTAATAAAGCTGTTTTTCTTTTGATTCTTCTTAAGTAGTCGCGTAAATTCTGATCAAATCGATATTTATCTTCTATTTGGGCAATTTCTCCAATGCAAAGCTCTACAATTGCATGGGAGAGGATCCGATGGGCAACAGGCTCTTCTATAATGGTCATGTAATCCAATGCCCGGGCAAACATATAATCACCCGTGTACATGGCTACCTGATTATCCCACTGAGCTTTAATGGTGGTTCTTCCTCTTCTTAGTTCAGCGTCATCAATGACATCGTCATGAACTAATGACGCCATATGTATAAGTTCAAGTGCTACTGCCACATTTTTAATTACGTGTATATCATATTCACCCGTTTTAGCTGACAGCAGGACAAATACAGGCCGGATCCGCTTTCCTCCAGCCTGAAGAAGATGCAGGGATGCATCCTTTAGCAGGGCTGTATCGGATTCAATCGCTAAATTTAATTCTTTTTCTATTTCATCAATATCCGTCTTCAAGAACGAATACAGCATTTTGAGTTTCATACAATTTCACCCTAGCTGTCTTTTTTTCACGGCTTATGCTTTTTTGTATCCTATATGCATGGCTGCCGCTCCACCACTAAACCCTTTGTATTCGATCGATCCAAAGCCTGCTTCCTGGAACAATTGAGCAAGCTCCTGCATTCCCGGGAAATCTTTGGCGGATTCCTGAAGCCATGAGTATTCCTGAAAGCTTTTAGCGAAAATTTTTCCAAACAGCGGCATAATGAATCTGAAGTACAAATAGTATCCCTGTTTAAAAACCGGCATTGTCGGCTGTGAGGTTTCTAAGCACACAGCCATTCCACCTGGCTTCAGTACACGGTTCATTTCTTTGAGCACCTGAAGATAATCGGGTACATTTCTAAGTCCAAACCCGATCGTTACGTAATCAAATGAATGATCTTCGTATGGAAGTTCCATTGCGTTTCCATGCACTAAAGTAATTTGCGGATAAGGCTGTACCTTTTCGTGACCAACCTTAAGCATATTTTTACTGAAATCCAGACCCGTAACTTTGCCTTCAATTCCCGTTTCTTCAGCTAATGAAATGGTCCAGTCAGCGGTTCCACAGCATACATCCAATGCTGTTGAGCCCTTTTGGACATTCATTTTTTTCATTGTATAATTCCGCCATTTCACATGCTGCTGAAAGGAGATGACAGAATTCATTTTATCGTATTGACCATGTATTTTTTCAAAAACATTGTGAACTCTCTGTTCTTTCGAAGGCTGCATTAATACCCTTCCTCTACGTAAATTTTTGACTGCACTGCCGATTCAAAAAAAGGGATAAACACACTTCCCTTTAGTGAATCGAAAGGGATACCCAGCTCATTTATTTTTGAAGCGATCAGGTTTTTCTTCTGAGTTAAAAGGTGATCGTGCGTATCGAAGTCTTTTTTTGGATACACAGGAGGAACAGTGGATGAAAATTTAGCTAACTGATGAAACAAAATAGAATGCTCACCAGATAAGAATTGATCTTTTTCCCGTGTGAGCCTGTTTAATACAAGCAAGTCTTCAGCAAGGGTAATGTATTTTTCAAATCCTCTGTGCGCAAAAACCTGAGTAATAATGGCACTTTCTATTTTCGTTAAGCTGATTAGAATATCTTCAATTTTATTAATTTTTTTAGATGTAATATCAATTTTATGCTCATTGATTTCCTGAATGGCATGAGCAATCCTTCTGATAAGAGGGATATCGGGAATCTGAGCCAGAATACGATAATACAATCCGCTGTAAAAGTCGCCGGCAAGTACGGTAAGCTGGCGCTGTTTTAATGAATCGGACTCATTGATCGAAACTTTTTCATGAGTGTCAAGCGCCGTTTGAATCAGCATGGCAGTAGACACATAGGATTTATCCAGCTCAGAGTACGAACCCGTTAGTTGGAAAGGTAGAAGGAGCAGCGACAGTCTTTTTTCGTCTATCTCGGGAGCTCCTATAGCATTATGGAGGTACGAATGATGAAGTTGTTTATTGATATACTGAAGGGTTTCTTCCATCCAGCGGCTGTTTATTTGTGTGTTCATCTCTTTCTCCCCGCTTCCATTCTGCCTGCTTGTACTGCTTTCAATTATTTAGATTCAAGATATGTATGTAAGCATTTGTTCTATATTTTTTTCTAAACAAGAACGATTTAGGCGATATTTTTATTATATCACAACCATTCTCACGGGTGCTAATGCCCAAGCTGCTTGAACAATTAAAATAAAGGAGCATTTTCTCCTTAATAACAGGAAAAGTCAGCCAGAGAATGTTCTCTGTGCCGACCTGATTTCTCATAAAAGATTCGCAGTTATTTTTTTGTCTCACTGAGCACTTCACCATGTGAGGTCAGGATAGAAGCTTTGCCCCTGATTTTGACGGCAGAAGTATGTTCCGTAAATTGGGCGATCATTACTTCTCCTTGATCAAGTTTTTCTGAATGATGAAACTTCGTATCAGTACCTCTTGTCAGGCCAATGACATTCACACCATCCTCGAGTGCTTTTATTGTTATAAAATCTTTTTCAGATGACATAGTTAATCTCTCCTTATCCTTTAAACAGGATTAAGTATTTTTCATGAGAGCCAGTACCTCGTTGCGTCTGATTGCATCGTCTTCAAAAACGCCTCTGGCAGCTGTAGTAATGGTCATAGCTCCCGGCTTTTTAACTCCACGCATGGTCATGCACATATGCTCTGCCTCTACAATCACCATTGCTCCGTGCGGAGAGAGCATTTCCATGATTGAGTCAGCTACTGTTGAGGTTATGCGCTCCTGTAGCTGTGGTTTACGCGCGGTCGTTTCAACTGCACGGGCTAATTTACTTAAACCTGTTACTCTTCCTTCTTTGGGAAGATAAGCAACGTGTGCCTTTCCGAAAAAAGGAATGAGATGATGCTCACACATTGAATAAAATGGGATATCCTTAACAAAAACGAGTTCTTCATGATCTTCATTAAAAACAGTTTTAAAGTACTCTCTTGGATCTTTATGGAGACCTTCAAATAATTCTTCATACATTTTTGCTACTCTTTTAGGTGTATCAATCAAGCCTTCTCTATTTGGGTCTTCACCAACCGCTTCAAGAAGCATTCGAATCGCTGCTTCTATTTGAGGCCGATTCACTCTATTTTTGTTTTCCTTAACTGTCATAACTGAATAATCTTTGTTATTTTGATCCATCTTCAGATCCTCCTACTTATGATGCACATGATGCTGAACACTCTTCATATTAGCATAACCGGGATAAAATGCGCAAAGTGAAGCTCTTAATTTCCCATTCTCTTCAGACCGGCGTTTAACCTGTAGTGCAGCCATCAAATGAAATCCCCTCAGCAGAAAGAATCTTGTTTATGCCTTTCTGCTAAATTTTCCTGGAGCAAAACTGCGTCCCATACTTTAAACGTCTTTATACGGTGCACTTCGCTTTGAATTAGGGGCTTTCAGCAGGAGGGCCCTTTTGGCTCTGAACTTGTTTCTGCAGGAGCCGCGCTTTATCGCGCGCTCACCTTATTCCGAATGCATATAGTTTCTCAATTTTCTCTTTCTACTAAAAAAGCCGCACATAATGTGCGGCTTCATCTTACGCGAAAGGTATGTACTTATTTTACAGCATCCTTAAGCGCTTTACCTGGTTTGAATGCAGGAACTTTACTTGCTGCAATCTCGATTTCTTGACCAGTTTGAGGGTTGCGTCCTTTACGAGCAGCACGCTCACGTACTTCAAAGTTACCAAAGCCGATTAATTGTACTTTGTCTCCCTTTGAAAGAGCGTCTTGAACTGAATCGAATACAGCATCTACAGCTTTTGTTGCATCTTTCTTAGAAAGTTCAGCTGATTCTGCTACTGCGTTGATAAGTTCTGTCTTGTTCACACCAATCACCTCCTCCCAATGGAAATCGTACATGGGCAAGTTTTATTGCATTTATTAACATTTTTCAACTAATACATACGTAATTCTATAAAAGAATCCCGGTAAAGCCCATAGAATCAATGTTTTAAGATCAATTCTGTTAAAAGATTATCATATAAAAAAAACATAAGCAAGAATAAATGAATATTTAATGGGAATCTCTTCATGGCGGGAGGAATTCTGTGTAAAAACGCGCAAAGACAGCCTTTTTAGGGGCTGTCTTCAGGTTTAGGATGATTATAAATCAAATTTAGCAAACTGATACACTTTATTATAGGTTAAGTAAAGTCTCCAATAATACAAACACAGGTTAAATCTGGCTATAGAATTATTGCAATCATACCGCCAGAGCCTTCGTTTATGACTCTTTCAAGCGTTTCTTTCAGCTTGTAACGCGCATTTTCCGGCATGATCGCAAGCTTAGACTGAATACCTTCCCGAACAATAGAGCTTAAGCTTCTGCCGAATATATCCGAGCTCCAAATGGACAGAGGATCATCTTCAAAATCCTGCATTAAATAGTGTACAAGCTCCTCACTTTGTTTTTCGGTACCAATTATCGGAGAGAACTCAGATTCCACATCTACTTTAATCATGTGGATAGAAGGAGCAACTGCTTTCAGCCTTACCCCAAATCTGGCTCCCTGACGAATGATTTCCGGCTCATCAAGGCTCATATCTGAAAGTACAGGTGCAGCGATGCCGTACCCGGTCTGCCTTACCATTTTTAGCGCATCGGCAAATTGATCATATTCTTTTTTAGCATGTGAATAATCCTGAATTAATTCTAAAAAATGATCTTTTGTTGAAACCTTTTCACCGATCATTTCATGCAGTATGTCTTCAAATAAATGATCTGCAGCACGAAGATCTATACTGGCAACTCCCTGCCCCATATTCATTCCGGCTAAATTCGCCTCCTGAACATGTTCAAATTCCTCAAACTGCCTGACAACCCGGTCTACATCCCTTAAACGTTTAATATCATGTATGACCTCTGTCACAGCTTCCTGAAAATGTTCACGAAGCCAGTGCCTTTCATCCAGAACCATGACCCAGCTTGGCAGATTCACATTCACCTCAAGCACAGGGAATTCATATAATGCTTCTCTTAAGATCATCAATACATCAGATTCTCTCATACTTTCCACACTGAGTGCGATAACAGGTATATCATATTTTACCTGAAGCTCTTTGCGCAGATGGTCCGTTTCTGACTGGTGCGGCCGAGCGCTGTTCAGTACCATGATAAAAGGTTTTCCTACTTCTTTTAATTCAGCAACAATTCTCTCCTCTGCTTCCACATAGCTTTCTCTTGGGATTTCACCTATAGTGCCATCCGTTGTCATCAGCACCCCAATGGTTGAATGGTCCTGTATAACCTTTCTGGTTCCAACCTCAGCTGCTTCGTGAAAAGGAATAGGTTCCTCATACCAGGGTGTGTGTACCATGCGAGGGCCGTACTCATCCTCATGGCCCTTCGCACCCGGAATCGTATAGCCTACACAATCGACGAGCCTGATATTTACTTCAAGACCGTCGACAACCTGTATGCGCACTGCCTGGTTTGGAACAAACTTTGGTTCAGTTGTCATAATGGTTCTGCCTGCTGCACTTTGAGGCAATTCATCCTGAGCCCTGTTTCTTTCCGCCTCATTTGTCATATGAGGGATTACAGCCAATTCCATCATTTTCTTTATAAATGTAGATTTACCAGTACGCACAGCTCCAACTACACCTATATAGATATCTCCGCCAGTACGTTCAGCTATATGTTCGAACACATTTTGTTTCTCCATTAAAGCGCCCCCTCTTTTCGAACGTTCTTCGCATAATTAGTGTATTTAGGACATGCATATTTAAGAACAAAAAAGAGCTGATTTTCATTCGGATTTTTCATTCGAATGAAAATCAGCTCTTTTTTTAAGAAGAGGAATACGTTATTTCGTTTTCTTCGTTAACCTCATATTCAGGAGAATAGGCCGGCACAAATGAGGATTCTTCATGAAGAATTTCTCTCACATCGGCAAATTCCATTGTATCAAGCTGAAGCTCGTTTTCCTGAACAACCTGATAAAGATCGGTCAGATAATCCACATAGATCGTTCCGTCTCCATCCGCAATGATGGGAAGCTCCTTATTGGTAAATGGACTTAGAACCATAGGATCCTCTTTGTATCCGAGTTTTTCAAAATTTATGGAATAATATTTCCCGCCAAGCGAAGCTTCAAATGGGATTCCGCGATTGGCTTGAATTTTGATTTGAAGGGATCTGATTTCTTCAGCAATACGCAAATCAAAAATATGAACAGTAGGATCTTCCTCCACATCTAAAAGAAGATATTGAAAGACACCTCCATTTTCATATGCATTGCCCGGCAGCTGATCCATATATCTTGGTTTGATCTTGGAAAAATCAATTAAATACTTTTGATAAATCGGTGTATCTTCTTCCAATGTTTTTATAGGCAGCAATCCGCCAGAATCTTCTTGAAACCTATCCACAGCTTCTTGCACATTCTGAATCTGATCTTCATATGGAATTTCATTCTCAGACTTTTGCTGAGAAGGATACATACATCCCTGAAGCAAAAAGACAAGAAAAATGGATGCTGTTAGTACACCCTTTTTCATGAAGCACTCTCCTTCTTAATGGCTCTATAAAGTAGGACCGCTGAAAACAACAAAAATCATAATCAATCCAGCCAGAATCATCAGAACATATGCAATAAGAGCCGTAAAAAATTTTAAAAACTTATTGGATAGTTTATACCGGCTGAAATAGATGGTGATAATTGAAAAAAACATAAAGCCCATGGATCCAAAAGAAATCCACATTTTAGTCAAGGCAGACATTCATTTCACTCCTTCAGCTGTGCTACACAGCTATAAAACAGTCATTTGATCAGAATTATAGCATAGATAAAACAGTAAACTGCCTGAGAAGGGCAATTTTTCTTAAAACGTTCATAATCTTCAAAAGAAAAACTGAGAGTCATTTCCCCTCAGTTTCCTGCTGTTCGCCCAATATATCAACTAAGTCTTCCATTTCATGCGTTTTCATTCTGGACATGAGCTGATCCACTGCTTCTTTAGGCTCTACATTATTAAATAACACGCGATGCAATGCCTGGGTAATCGGCATTGAAACTTCATGCTTATGCGCCAATTGGTAGGCTGCTTTAGTCGTTCGGACGCCTTCTACAACCATCCCCATTTCATCCAGCACTTCATCAAGTTTTTTGCCTCTTCCGAGCATATTTCCTGCCCGCCAGTTTCTCGAGTGAACACTTGTACACGTAACAATTAAATCCCCAATCCCCGTGAGTCCTGAGAAAGTTAACGGATTGGCCCCAAGAGTAGTTCCTAATCTTGCTATTTCCGCAAGCCCTCTAGTTATCAGAGCTGCCTTTGCATTATCTCCATATCCAAGTCCATCTGTTATCCCTGCTGCCAGCGCGATAATATTCTTAAGCGCTCCTCCAATTTCAACACCGACGACGTCTGAATTTGTATACACTCTAAAGTGCTGATTCATAAATAAATCCTGAACATACTGAGCAGCATCTAAATTATGTGAAGAAGAAGTCACGGTTGTCGGGTGTCTTTTCACCACTTCTTCAGCATGACTCGGTCCTGATAAAACCACGAGATCTTTCATGGTTTCAGAAGATAACAGTTCATCGAGGATCTGAGAGATGCGCAGGTGTGTATCCGGTTCAATTCCTTTACTAACGTGAACGATTGTCTTAGGACCCTGATTCACTTCTTCTACTTTATGAGCAACTTCTCGAATCGCTTTGGTTGGTACAGCAAAAATAATACAGTCTGTTCCCTTAATGGCCGCAGACAGATCTGAATAAGCGGTAATGGCATCTGGAAGAATCGTATCCGGAAGATACCGGTCATTCTTTCTTGTCTGGTTGATCAAATCTGACTGAGACGGATTATGCGTCCACAGCCTTACTTCATGAGCATTGTCTCCCAGAACAAGGGCTAAAGCTGTTCCCCAGCTTCCCGCACCTAGTACTGCAACTCGCCTTGATTTCACCATAATTGGGCTCCTCCCTTATTTAAAAGCAACGTTACTTTCTCGCTCTGGCGATTAAACGGATTGGTGTTCCTTCAAACCCAAAGGCTTCCCGAATACGGTTTTCCAAGAATCGTTCATAAGAAAAATGCATCAATTCAGGCTCATTTACAAAGACCACAAATGTAGGCGGTTTTACTGCTACCTGAGTCGCATAGAAGATTTTCAGACGTTTACCATGGTCCGTTGGTGTCGGGTTCATTGCAACGGCATCCATCACGACTTCATTTAATACACTTGACTGCACACGCATCGCATGATTTTCACTTGCCATGTTTATGACTGGAAGAAGTGTATGGATCCGTTTTTTAGTTATAGCAGAAAGAAAAACAACCGGTGCGTAATCTAAAAATTGAAAATGATCCCGTATCTTTTTTTCAAATCGATCCATTGTTTTTTCATCTTTTTCTATTGCATCCCATTTGTTTACTACAATAATGACAGCACGTCCCGCATCATGTGCATAGCCTGCAATTTTTTTATCCTGCTCAATAATGCCTTCTTCAGCATCGAGGACCACCAGTACAACATCTGAACGCTCTATTGCTCTAAGAGCTCTCAGTACGCTGTATTTTTCAGTTGTTTCATATACCTTACCCTTTTTCCGCATACCGGCTGTGTCAATAATGACATATTCCTGTCCATCGTATTTATAAGGGGAATCAATTGCATCTCTTGTCGTTCCTGCTATGTTGGATACAATGACTCGGTCTTCACCCAGTAAGGAATTCACAAGTGAAGATTTACCAACATTTGGTCTTCCAATAAGGGAGAACTTAATAACTTCCTCGCCATATTGTGTTTCTTCCTGAGGATTAAAGCTGGCAGCCACAGCATCAAGCATGTCGCCCAATCCCAGACCATGAGAACCGGATATAGGATATGGCTCCCCAAAGCCAAGGGAATAAAAGTCATAAATCTGACCTTTCATATCAGGGTTATCCACTTTATTTACCGCTAGAACAACGGGTTTGCTTGAACGGTACAGAATTTTTGCCACCTGCTCATCAGCCGACGTAACTCCTTCTCGCCCATTTGTCATAAATATAATTACATCAGCTTCATCGATCGCAATTTCCGCCTGTTGACGGATTTGTTCAAGAAATGGTTCATCTCCAATTTCAATTCCGCCTGTGTCAATAATATTAAAATCATGCGTCAACCATTCTGCCGAGCTATAAATTCGATCCCTTGTAATCCCGGGGATATCTTCTACAATAGAAATTCTTTCTCCTACAATCCTGTTAAAAATAGTGGACTTCCCAACATTCGGACGACCTACTATTGCAACGACTGGCTTTGCCATGACGTTCACCCTTTCTTATATCCAACTTATCTATAGTATATCAAACCGTTCGTTTCCACATAACACTACCGTAAAAAGACAGCAAGTTGGTTCTGCCTTTTCTAAAATGACTCGCATAATTGTACCAATAAATCAACATAAAGACAATCCGATTTCATGAATGCCTGCCTGATTAGATTGAAAGCCATTTAAAAAGAGCCTGGGACAAGGTTGTCTCAGGCTCGATGACCGGTTCACTGTGCTTCACGCAGACGTTTTGTACAGAAGCGGGATTGAGCCATTACAGGATCCCCCCTGCAGAGGGTCAAGCCCTAACTTGCAGGAGCTGCCGCTTTCCTTTCCGTCCACTTCATACAAATGATATATTCTGCCTCATTTTAACCTTTTTTGCACCAAGTTTATATTATACTATCTCCTGGCAAATCTTTCAGGCTGCAGTTCCCGCAAGTGAAGCCAATGATAGGACTGACCGCTTATTATAAGAGGCAGCTTTCGTAAATCTTCCACGTTTTTTGCACCCAGTGCTGTCATAAGAATTTTCTGCTCCATTTTCATGGCATTAATTTCTTCAATTAATCCTTCAGTTCCATTCTCAGTCAAAATCTTTAAAAATGTTCCTGCCATACCTGCAGCACTAGCTCCGAGGCTTAAAGATTTAATAACATCAATGCTCTGACTTATTCCGCCTGAAGCAATGACAGATGAAAATGTTTCTCCTGCTTCCACTATGGATGGAACTGTCGGGATGCCCCAATCGTTAAAAAACGTCAACTGTCGGTTTTGGCGGTGATTTTCAATTTTTGAAAAGTTTGTGCCCCCATAACCGCCTACATCAATTACAGAAACACCCGCTTCTTTTAATTTGCGGGCTGTTTCTTTGCTCATGCCAAATCCCGTTTCCTTCACAATCACCGGCACATTAATCCCACTCACAATCGCTTCAATGCGCTTTAATGCTCCTGTGAAAGATCTGTCCCCTTCAGGCATTGCTAGCTCCTGTACAACGTTTAAATGGATTTGCAGAGCATTGGCTTCAATCATATCCACTGCGTACTTGGCCTGTTCAAGTGTCGCCTCGCTTCCAAGATTTCCTGCAATCATTCCGTTGGGATTAACTTTTCTTGTGATCGTATACGTATCTCTCTCACCAGGCTCTTTAACTGCTGCCATTTGAGAACCAACTGACAGCATTAATCCAGTCTCCCGCGCAGCAATAGCAAAACGTTCATTCAGGGTTTTCGTCTGCTCTCCGCCACCACCAGTCATGGCATTAATAAAAAAAGGCGAACTCAAAGTAAGCTCGCCCATCTTGGTTTGAAGTGAGATATCATCTACAGCACTATCGGGAAGACTTTGATGCACAAATTTAACATCTTCAAAGCCTGATCCCTTAAAAACAGCTGTAGACAGCGCATAATTAATATGGTCTATTTTTCTATCTGCTCTGCTCAAAACTCTCACCTTTATTATGAATTATTTTTTAAATTTTTTAATTTATCCCCGATCATTTCACCGAGCTGAAATCCTTTAGATTCCTCCGGCAGATCAAAAGATTGTTCTTTCTTATATTCATTTTTATTTTCTTCTAGTTCTTTAATGGAAAGAGAAAGACGCTGATCGCTCACATTAACATCCAGGACTTTCACTTTAACATCCTGACCTTCATCTAGAACTTCATGCGGGGTCCCGATATGCTGATGAGATATTTGTGAAATATGGACAAGGCCCTCCACTCCTGGAAAAACCTCTACAAAGGCACCGTACGATACGAGCCGGCGTACTCTGCCTTCAAGTGTTGAACCTTTTGGAGCTTTTTCTTCTATATCCGACCAGGGTCCTGGCAGCGTTTCTTTAATTGACAGTGAAATTCTCTCATTGTCACGGTCTACAGAAAGAACTTTCACCTGAACCTCCTGGCCTTCCTCCACTACATCAGAAGGCTTTTCTACGTGCTGATGGGAAAGCTGGGAAATATGAACCAGTCCATCTACTCCGCCAATATCAACGAATGCTCCAAAATCAGTGATCCGCTGAACCGTGCCGTCTAAAACATCACCTGACTTAATATTTTCAAGCAAAGCTTTTTTCTTTTCGGCTTTTTCACCCTCCACGACTGCACGGTGAGAAAGGATCAGTCTATTTTTTTCTTCATCGAGTTCAACAATTTTAAATGCCAGGCTTCTGCCTCTGTAATCCTCAAAATCCTCAACATAAAAATCTTCAACTAAAGACGCGGGAACAAACCCTCTTACGCCAAGGTCAACCACAAGCCCGCCTTTGACAACATCTTTGACTTCTGCATCAAAAACTTCTTCAGCCTCATAGCGGCGCTTCATTTCATCCCAGGCTTTTTCGGCTTCTACCTTTCTTTTCGAAAGAACAAGCAGTTCATCTTCTACTTTAGTGACGACCAGATCAAGGTCGTCTCCTTCTTTCACTACATCGGAAGCCTTTTCCACATGGAGGCTCGACAGTTCACTGATCGGGATAATCCCATCCACTTTACTGTCCTTGACATCAACAAGAACCTGTTTTTCCTCCACTTTCGTTACGGTACCGGTCACACGGTCTCCCACCTCGAGAGAGTTTACTTCGATATGATTCATGTCTTCTGCCATATGTACTCCTCCTTAATCCATGACTACTGAAATAGTATTTAATGTGAATGTTATCACATTATAATTAAAATTCAGAATATACTACTAACTTCTAATAAACTGATCAGTTTGTCAAGCGGGAACTTTTAGCGATGATCATTTATGAGCTGCTGAATATGGCTCATAATTACTTCAGTTGCTTCTTCTGCTGAAGCTCTTCGACTTCTTAAATCTTCCATCGGAACCGGCTTGCCATAGACGACTTTTAATCTTCGAAACCTCTTATAGGGGCCGATAATTGCACATGGCACCACTGCCGCCTGGGAGCGTAGAGCAAAAAATCCTGCGCCTGCGAGTCCTTTTTTTAATTCCCCGTCTATACTACGTGTACCCTCTGGGAACAGTCCTATAACATTATTTTCTTTTAAAATTGATAAACCTTTTCGTAATGCCTCCCGATCACTCATACCGCGCTTCACCGGGAACGCTCTTAAATTGGGCAGGAGCCTTTTTAATACGGGCATTCGAAACAATTCTTCCTTTGCCATAAAAGAAACAGGTCTTGGTGCCGTAACACCCACAACAGGAGGATCAAGAAGCTTGATGTGGTTGGCACACAACAGCACCCCACCTTCTTTGGGGAAATTTTCTCTTCCAATTACTTTAAAACGGTAAATGGGTGTTAAAACCGTTTTCACCAATGATCTTGCAAAATGATATAAATTCATACTAAACCTCCGCGTGTATTAACCAGATGCATAATTGTTTCCACTACCTCGTCAATTTTCATGGAAGTAGTATCGAGTTCAACTGCATCTTGTGCTTTTCGCAACGGCGATTCTGCTCTGGTTGAATCCAGATGATCCCGTTCTGCTATTTCTTTTTGCAACCCTTCCAGACTTGATTTGATCCCATGATTTTTATGATCCTCAAACCTCCTGCGGGCACGTTCCTCAACTGATGCAACCATAAAAACTTTTACTTCTGCGTCGGGAATAACATGTGTTCCGATATCTCTGCCATCCATTACGATTCCGCCGTCTTCAACAAGCTTTTGCTGCCTTCTAACCATTTCTGCGCGAACAGATTTATGCTTTGCTGTCATTGATACTTGGCTGGTAACTTCGTTTGAGCGGATTTTTTCCGTAACTTCCTGTCCATCAAGAAACACTCTTTGTCCAGTTTCGCCGGGAATGAGTTCTATATGTGTATTCAATAGCAGTTTAGTTAATTCCTCCTCATTCTCCACATCTATGTTCTGCTGAATTGCTTTGTAAGTCAGCGTTCTGTACATCGCACCGGTATCTATATAAATAAAGCCGAGTTTTTCTGCCAACCTTTTAGCGATGGTGCTTTTCCCTGCTGCCGCAGGACCGTCGAGCGCAATCCTAATGTTGTTTCTTTTCTCTTTCACCAAACATTCTCCTTCATTTCCTTATTCAAAAATATTGTACCATAATTCGTGTCGAAAATGAGTTTTGACCTTATTCTACCTTATTCTTGTACCAGCAATGATCAGCTATTTAATTTAATTTATAATACTGAAAAAGAGCCTGAGACAAGGTGTCTCACGCTCTTTGACCGTTTCGCTGCGCTTTTGGGATGATGCTTGCCGCAGGTACGCTGCCTGAGTCTCCCAGGGCATTGACCCGCAAAGGCTACGGTATCCATTTCTCCTGATAGGCGATGCCGCCTCTCGCTCTCTTCATACTATTGATAAGTTTCACCTGATTTTTACACAAAGGAGTTTTTCCCAACCCCTCACTGTTTAACTTTAGAGGAAATTCACATCACATGATCCTTTTGTTTCATTGAAAGCTGACGCTCGAATGTATAGCGCATAATCTGCTGCTGCTGCATGGCAGTTGCATCAATAAAATTAACAGAAGCAATCTGAGCTCCATGTCTGTCCTTCGTCCTGATAAATTTACCTCTTACTTTTACATATTGATTTTCTCCACTCTTCATCGGCAGCACAAGAAAAAGATCCATCTCTTCATCTTTCTCAAAAACCGCTCTTTGCCGGAGAATAAATGAAAGCCCGCCTGCACTTAAATCCACGCTGATAAAATGATAATACTGATCATTCTTTTTTACTGCCAGGTCGACAGCTGCTTCAACACGAACGTATTGCCTGCGCTGAATTTTAAAAACAGCCTCAGCTTCCGGAAAAACCAATGAGATCATCGGAATTTCTCCTTTTACTCTCCCTTTTACCTCGGTCTCAAAGGTAAACGTATCACGGTTGTCAAAAGTAAAAGTGACTTTCAGACGAGTGCCGTTAACCAGAAAAGTTGTTTTATCAGTAACTGCATTCACAGGATAATCGATATATATAAATGTGTCAGACATTTCAACAACCTTGCTTCTATATTCGTCGTTGTTCCGGTTGTTTAAAGGCTCAAGCGTCAATGGCATTCCAATAGTCAGCATCCCTAAGCACTTCCAATCGTATTCTTTCATTTCTGATTTCTATTATGCCACGATTTGAAAGCAGTTCCAATATTTTATTTTGTTGAATAATGAATTTACAGTTTTTCGACTTTTTCTTCCTGGCCCGTTTCTCCATTAATAAAAATTCGATATGTGTCTTCTCCAAGAGTTCCGATAAATTCTCTGCAGAGGACTTCCTCACCCATTTCGTTTCTGATAATCGCAAGCCTTGATTCCTGTACAGTGAACTTTGAATGGAGGAGTTCGATTGCTTCTTCTTCAGAGATGCTTGGTTCTACAACATCACGTTCCTCCCCATTTTGAAGATAATCCATACCTAAAAATCCGATAATGTCCCCATTATCCAAAGCCACTTTAATGTGAATGGAATCTGAGATTACATACACTTGTTCCGGCTCAATCAGGCGGATGAAAGTCAGCATGGCTATCCCATTATCCTGACGGCTGTTTTCGAGAACTACGTCCTCAAACCCTTGTTCTTTTAAAAATTTTGCTGCTTTTTCTCCTGCATCATATAAACTTAAGGTTTCTTTTCCTACCTTGCGATTATTCAGATAGTATAAAGGATATCCGCCTTTAACTGTCACGTCCATATTCGACTGATTTCCGTTCTCCGTTTCCCAGGATACAGAGTAAAATGGATAGTCAGCCCCATCTAAACTTTTTGAGACTTGCATATCCTGATCTTTTTTGACTGAAGTGAAATCTTTTACTTTTTTAACAGCTTCTTCTTCTGTCAGGTCCTCACCTTTAATATGTGTCAGTTGTTTTTTTCTGATCTCTGCAGTTTCCTGCTCTGTCATCACAAACGTTTCAATCGCGTAACCCTTTACTGACTTATCCACTTTTTTGAACCCATCAATCACTGAATTATTTTTTATTTCGTCTCCTGAAGCAAGCAGGCTCTCGAGCTCCAGCCATTCCAGGTTATCCGCAAGTACTTTTTCCTGTATTCCTCTCAACTCATTTTGCAGTTGTTCAGACTGGCTGTATAATGTTTCAAGTTTTTCATATTCTTCATCGGTCATAGGAGAAGAATTCAGATCTCTGACAGCCGTTTGATAACTGAAATTTCCGATGCTCGTAAGGAAACCCTCCATTTCATTAAAAGGAAGCAATCCTAGTGGAAGCTGGCCGATATCTGCATGTATTAAAGAGGTTAATCTCCATACTTCTGTAAGCGCAGGTGTCAAATTCTTTCCCGCGTTCATTGCCAGTGCAGAACCAATCTGGTCATGCAGCAAATCCATCTGATAATTTATCTCATGAAATGCTCTCTGGTACTCATTTTCCATATGGCTTCTTAACACGTCTTTCTCCTGCTTTTGATACGCTCCCCATGTGACAGCAGAGAAGATACCGATGAAGATCAGTGAAAAGAGTAATGTTTTTTTCATCATTGGAACTCACTCCCCATGTTATAGGCAGAAAATATGCTCACCTATTTTTTTTATTTGCGGTCTTGTCCAGATCCAGCCGCTTGTAGCTGTATCAGGATTAAAATAATAGAGCGCATTCTCAGATGGATCCCATCCATTAATGGCATCTATAACAGCTTCTTTAGCCTGCTCATTCGGTTCAAGCCATATTTGTCCATCTGCTACTGCCGTGAATGCGAGTGGTTCAAAAATTACCCCGGATACCGTATTCGGAAATTCCTCGTCTTCAATCCGGTTTAAGATAACAGCTGCTACCGCCACCTGGCCTATATAAGGCTCACCTCTGGCTTCTCCGTATACAGCATTTGCCATGAGCTGAATATCATTTTCAGAGTATCCGGATGGATATTTTGGAGCTTTTTTTGGTGCTGATTCTTCCTTTTTCACCTGCTGATCAAGAGGAACACCGCCGTAGTATGTAAAGCGATTTCCTTTTTCAATATTTGAACGAACAAAGTTTTCATCGTAGTCTGTGTTATTTACAAGTTTCGTTCGAGTGGTTTCTCCTGCAAGCCCGTCAATATCCAGCCCATAGTCCTGCTGAAAGTTTCTCAAGGCCCAATAAGTGCCCCAGCCGAAATCACCATCAATCTGCCCTTCATAGTAGCCTATATATTGAAGTCTTGCCTGAAGTTCAATGACATCATCTCCAAAAGCCCCCCGCTGTATCGTTTGCCCGCTGAACGCGCTGCTCTCAGCACTTTGGAAAATACCCTGAAAAAATAACAAACACACGATTAACAATCCACACCTTCTCATACACTGCCTCCGTTCTAAAAGAGTAATTGATCGAAGTTAGTTTTAGCGATTCATTTGTCTGCTATACATAAAACAAAAAGCCGGCTCCTTTTTTATCAAAAGAGCCAGCTTTATATTTTAAACTGTTTATGGTGAAGATGAGTTAAGATGTGTGCTTTTTTTACTTTCCAAAGACCCAGCCACCATAAAAAAAGCATGAAAGGGATAATGAAATAGATCCAGTTGTGGAAACTTAATAAAATAAAATCATAAAAACTATGTAAGGCTACTGGAATGACGATTGATAAACACAATATTTTTTTCCTTGCAGGGGGTGAAGAAAATTTAGCTTTACCAATATAAAACCCCATAACTACACCAAATAATGCATGACTCGATACAGGGAGCAGCGCTCTGCCAAACGCTGTTTCAAGTCCATTTACAGCAAGAAAAAGGACATTTTCAAGCGTTGCAAAGCCTAAAGAAACTGCTGCTCCGTAGACGATGCCATCATATGGCTCATCAAATTCAATAAGATGAAAAATAAAAAAATATAAAATAAACCATTTAAAAAATTCTTCTAATAAACCATAAGATATAACGGATTTGAGCAAAGCCGACGAAAAAATCTGCTCAGTTTCAATAACATACTGAACAAACATAATCGGAAATGTGATAGATATACCCAAAATAAAGGCCCGGAACACAGTTCGTATAGGCTCTGTGTCATATTGGTCTTTTAAATAAAAGTAACTTAAAAGAGCCAGACCGGGTGCAATCGCGGCTGAGATAATGGCAAACATAAAAGTGCCTCTTTTCAATCTGTTTTACTCATCGTATCATGTAGAAGACGTGTTTTACATAGTGAAAAGGGCTTGGAGGGACAGGAAATGGCAAAAAAACTTATTTTACTCATACACACAGGCGGAACCATTTCTATGGCGCAGGATCAGACGGGAGCTGTTATACCAGGGAAAGAAAATCCAATAGCAGAACAATCTGCACAAGTTAGTGACTACGCAAATCTGATTGTGGAGTCGCCTTTTACACTTCCTTCTCCACATATCACACCGGAGCACATGCTTCAGATCAAGAAGCTTATTGAAAAATACTACCTTGATTCAGGGATTGAGGGAGTGGTTATCACACATGGCACAGATACACTTGAAGAAACTGCTTATTTCCTCGATTTGACATTGCGTCTTTCCATCCCTGTAGTTTTAACAGGTGCAATGAGATCTTCAAATGAAATCGGATCCGACGGCCTTTACAATTTGATCAGTTCTATCCGTACAGCCTGTTGTGATGAGGCATACGGAAAAGGTGTCCTGGTCGTGTTAAATGATGAAATCCATACGGCTGTAAATGTAACGAAAACACATGCCAGCAACGTATCCACCTTTCAAAGTCCTCAATATGGTCCTATAGGGATCGTAACAAAAGGAGGTGTCGTTTTTCACCACACTCCAAAACTTGATCTTAAATATTCTTTACAGGAGCCATCAAAAAAAGTAGTCATCATTAAAGCATATGCAGGAATGGATTCACGGCTGTTTACAAGTTTGTCGGATTTGGGATTTGACGGGGTAGTAATAGAAGCACTGGGACAAGGGAATTTACCACCTGGCACGGTAGAAGGAATCCAGAGTTTGATCAAGAAAAACATCCCTATCGTGCTCGTTTCCAGATGTTTTAACGGCATTGCTCAGGATGTATACGGATATGAAGGCGGCGGCAGACACTTAAAGGAAATGGGCGTCATTTTTTCAAATGGTTTAAACGGTCAAAAAGCACGAATTAAATTAATGATTGGATTAGCACATTCCAGTGATCATCAGTTTATCTCCAATATGTTTAAATAAAGAAGAGCTTGGGACAAAATGTCTCAAGCTCTTTGACCGGTTCGCTGCGCTTCATGTGGATACTTTCTGCAGGGACAGCACCGAGCTTTTTAGGGCGTCGCCCTATAATGTCTCAGCTTGCCGTCAAATCCTGATTGGGCCGCCGCCTTCTGCTGCGTTCACCTCTTATTATTTATAAATACTGCCTCGTTTTTTTAAAACAATTTTTAGTTTTAACCCCGGCCTCTTAATATTATTTCTTTGCGGTGACCGCATCCGCTATTTGTTCTCCATGAAAACGGCCATTTTCAATAAAAATTTCATTTGCATTATTTCCAGCAGCAATTACACCGGCAATATAAATGCCCTCGACGTTTGTTTCCATCGTTTCCGGGTGATAAATGGGCCTGCCGGAGCATTCATCTATCCGTACGCCTATGTTTTTCAAAAAGGCATGATCCGGGTGATATCCGATCATTGCAAAAACAAAGTCATTCTTAACAGAGAACAGTTCTCCATTTTTCGAGTATTCAATCGATTTTTCATTGATCCTGGTGACCGATGCATCAAAATGCATGTCCACAGATTGATTTTTGATCAACCCTTCGAACTGCGGCAATATCCACGGTTTTATGCTGGGAGAGTAGTCACTCCCTCTATAAAATACCGAAACTCTCGCTCCCGCTTTTTCAAGTTCGATGGCAGCATCAACAGCCGAATTTTTTCCCCCGATAATAGCTACGTCCATATCGAAGTAAGGATGCGCCTCTTTAAAATAGTGGTGAACTTTAGACAGTTTTGCTC
Source organism: Jeotgalibacillus sp. ET6 (assembly GCF_029667115.1). Taxonomy (GTDB): domain Bacteria; phylum Bacillota; class Bacilli; order Bacillales; family Jeotgalibacillaceae; genus Jeotgalibacillus. The sequence goes on from NZ_JARUIU010000001.1 coordinate 558,749, forward strand.
CAGGCACCTTAAGCTCATTCGGGTGATCATAATAACCGGTTGCAATCACAATATGTTCAGCCGTGTAGGACTGCTTTGCAGTAGTTACGAGGAATTTCCCGTCCGTTTTTTCAATCGACTTTACTTCTTCAAAACGGTTAACCGGAAGATCCATTTGCTTCACTACTTCTCTGTAATATACGAGAGCCTGGTTTCTTTTTGGTTTATGATCCTCAATTATAAAAGGCACTTCGCCGATTGCGAGTTTTTCACTGGATGAAAAAAACGTTTGATGTGTCGGGTAATGATAAATGGTATTCACAATATTACCCTTTTCAATGATAAGCGCATCAATGCCCTTTTTATGCAATGCAATTGAAGCGGCCAGGCCGCACGGGCCTCCCCCAACAATAATGACTTCCCTATGCTCCATTATGCGTCACTCCTGCCCATGGTACGATCTTATAGAAAAAACCCCATATCTTTATTTATGATAGGGGATTTTGAAAAGCATTTCAATGATCTTGATTTAAATGAATGAATGGAAGAATGAATCCATGGCTACAAGTGAATTTTTGTAGAAAGCCAGTTGTCCCATTCTTCTTTTGACCTGCCAACGAGGTGGTTTTCGTATGTCAGCTGGTCTTTTTGAGACAGAAAATCAACAGCATGGCCTCCAATACCCACAAATAATTCCGGTCGATTAGCAGAAAGTCTGTTGATTAATTCAAACGCAGCCTCAAGGTTTTCCTGAAGTGTACATGAAAGAAACAGAAATTTAGGATTTACTGTATCAAGAACAACCTCAATATCGCCTTTTTTTATGCTTGCACCAAGATAAATGACTTCAAACCCTTTTCTTCGGACATACAAGGTAAAGATTAATAACCCCAGTTCATGCCATTCTCCCGGTGCGCACACGGCTACAACCTTTGGCAGAAGCTCATTGTGCGGAAATGAGTGCATCAGAATTCCAATTCTGGAGCGGAGAATGGAAGTGGCAAAATGCTCATGAGCCGTAGTGATCTGTCCAGTCTCCCACTGCTCTCCAATTCTGATAAGAACAGTGCCTAAAATGTCAATAAGTACTTTATCTATTGTATAAAGTGAAAAAGCCTGATTTATTAAATCATGAGCCTTATTTTCTTCAAAATTTAACAGGGCTGCAACCAAATCATCCTGGAAATTTATGATTCTGTCTTTAGGACCTTCCAATGTTTCCTTAGGCTGTTTAACATCCTGTTTTTCAAGCAGTGTAACTGCCTGGCTGATGGTGAACCCTGAGTTGATTTTTTGAACCAGCCACTTTAACTTTTTCACGTGTTCATCTGTATAAAGTCTGTGACCGGAATCATTTCGCACAGGCTCGATGATTTTATATCTTCTTTCCCACGCACGCATTGTGCCTGGCTGTATACCGACCATTGTGGAGACAGCTTTAATATTGTACTTGCCTTCTTCATTATTCATTACATTTGCCCTCCTGCGGCTATGATCGTTCTTCCAAATTATATCTCTCAATTAATTTTGTGTAAACTTTGTATAGGTTTTATACAACGCTTCCGTTTTTTGGGGCTAGAGATATATGATGAGTTTCAGATTTAGCACCCAGCCGCAAAGGAATAAATGTCGTTCCAAAGCCATTACTAATCAGCTGATAGGTTGAATTTACTTTCTTCAGGGAGCCGTTTTCATATGGACCTGCTCCAAATAGGCGTATTTGTCCTCCGTGGGTATGACCGCTTAAAACTAAATCAATTCTTTTATTCACATGGGCCAGCTTATCGATAACCACTGGTTCATGACTTACTAAAACAATCGGATCTGATGTATGAACCATTTGGAGTGTTTTCTGTACATCGTCTTTTTGATAACTGATATCACCAACACCCGCAATCCATAGGCCATGATCGTTTTCAATTTGCAGCTTAATTGCTTTATTTTCAAGGATTGTAACATTATTTGCACGCAATAACTGATTCAGCTTTTTCAAATCAACCTCTTCATCATTATTTCCGTAAACAAAATAAACCGGTCCGAGCTTTGATAGTAGTTGAATATTTTTCTCCACTCTTGAAAAAGGAACGCCTTTCTCAATTAAATCTCCGCCTATGATGACTGCGTCGGCTGATGGTATTGTCTTGATCCAATTAAGGTCAAGGATTCTCCGATGAATATCGGAAATAAAAAAAAATGAAAATTCTCTTTCTGACTTGTAGTGATCTAATTCAATTTTTGTATAGTTAACATTATTTTCAAATGCTCTTTTCACCATCCAGCCAGCCATTAGCAGGAAGGACAAAAGGGTCACTGCCATATATTTCACTAATAAATTCCTCCATTCTAAAAAAGCCTGCATCTCGTTAAGATGAGGAGGCCTGGATAACAGCTGCTAACATTTTGTCTTGGTGATCAACTTTCTAAAGCTAAACATAATAGGAGCTTGAGACAAAAGTGTCTCAAGCTCTACGACCGGTTCACTGCGCTTCAGGCGGACGCGTTCCGCAGGGACGGCGCTGAGCCCTCCTCAGGCTTTGCTTTTCGGGGTCTCAAGCAACCGTCATGTCCTGCTGGAGCGCCACCTTCCGCTCCGCTCACCTATCACTATTAATAAATATATCTTCTTTTTTAAAATTTTTTGAGTTTTGTCCCAGCCTCTCAGATCGTTTCGCTGCGCTTAAAGGGATACGCTTTCCTCCAAAGACAGGGAATTAAGACTTTTTAGTGGCTTACACGATCAAAATACCAAGCTTCCGTGATCTATAAAAACATGCATTTACAAGTCAAATTCACGTTCCTTAGTCTTCTTTAATATCTAAAATTCTGAAGCCGGATTTCTCTAATTTTTTAAGAAAACGATCTATATTATCCTTTTTTTCGATTTTTAATACAATTCTTCTCACCAGCTTATCCGTTTCATCAAACGTTACAAGAGAAATGACGGATTCGTGGAATTGCTGGATAATATCTGCCAGACGTGAGATTCTTCCCTCTGTTTCAACGGAAGTAAACGCAATCCTGATCCCTTTTCTATGCATTCCAAAAGCACTCTGAAACTGGTTGAAAACATCATATCGCGTGACAATGCCTTTAAAGTCACCTGCTTCGTCTACCACAGATAATAAAGGAAAGTCATTTAATTCAAATAGAGTGGTCTCAAAGATTTCGTCCCCTTTTAAATATGTATCCTGATGCGTTGCCACATCCAGTGCAGTAAAAGAAGTGTTAAATTCCTGCCGGGATCTTCCGGATTCAAAAAAAGCTTTATAAATATGATACCTAGTGGCTATTCCCTCGTATTGAGATCCATTTAAAACCGGAACCCCGTCAATCCCGTGCTCTTCTAGAAGTGTGATTACTTTTTCAATTGTGTCAGCTGATTGAACTGTAAAGCATTTACTTTCAGGTACCATTGCACTTTTAACAAACATTGACTTCACCTCTTTTAATTTATAGTACTTTCTTCGCTTTAATTCTAATTAAGTCCTTCTTTTTATCATAAACTCGACCAATAAATTATTGAGCGGGAATTTTCAAAACCTGTCCTTCTGAAATTTCATTGCTGCTGAGACCATTAAGTTCTTTGATTTTTTCAACCCAGTCACCGCTTCCAAAATAGTTAACGGAAATACGGTATAACGTTTCGCTTGACTGAACTGTGTGAGTAGCAGAAGAGGTTGTTTCCTCTTCAGGTTCAGCAGCAGGCTCCGCTTGTTCTTCCACAGGTTCTTCTACAGTTTCATCCTTAGGCTCTTGAACTGTTTCTGTCGTTTCGCTTGTATCCTCTTCCTGCGCTTCACTGCTTTCGCTCTCATTGCCTGCCTGAGAGGTTTCCGCACTTGGCTGAGTTTCTTCGGCTGCTTCCTCTTCTTCATCCTCCTCAGCCGCAGTTACAGATGATGGAGATGGGTCTTCAGCCTGAGCATTCTGATTTTCCTGCGTGCCCTGTGCACGCTCAACTTGAACTGTGTTATCCCGGTCCATTGTTGCGTTTGTAACTCCACTTTCCGAACTATTAAATGTTAAAGATAGGATGGCAACGGTAACGGGAAGAAGTACGAACAAGCCAACCAGCACCCTTATGAGTGGAAAAGGTTTTTTTTGTGCAGCTTTCTCTTCTCTTTTCTTCCCGTGCAGCGACAGCCTTGAGGTCTCAGCTCCGCCATCTATTTCCGAGTGATTATGTTGATCCACTGCACTAATTTCCTGTCGTGTTTTATTTGCCTGATCACGATAAGGATCTCGTTTCATGTAATTCCCCTTCTTTTCTTTTTTTATGTTTTGCAGATTGCTGAATATACAGTCCTAAAAATAAATTAACAATAAAATGAAGACAGATGGTTGACCAAATATTATTCGTCCACTCATATATTCCCCCAATGATCAAACTGAGAATCACAATATTCAGGGTAAGATACCAATGATTTAAATAGCGAAAATGAACAATGGCAAAAAGTAAGCTGGCAAAAAACCAATTTGTGTTTGTTTGAATAATTCCTCTAAACAACAGTTCCTCTGACAGCGCCACTATCACTGCCAGCCAAAAAAGCTGAGCAGTACTTGCATTTGAAAACAATTTCTCATTGATTCCGCCATCATCATAGTAATGACCGGGAAGGGTTTTCATCAGCCAGATGTCTGCTAAAACGATAAGCAGCCCTGCTGTAAGACCAATCAGGATGATAGAAGGTGAAAGGTCTGCTATCCCAATCAAAATGGGATCATTTTTAAATAAGAAGCTTCCGAGTAAAAAAGCAGCTGTTAAAAAGAAAAGCTGAGTTCCAACAACAGAAGCCAGCAGCTGCTTATGCGAAATACGATCAAGTGTTTTTTGTTGACCGGACATTTTCACTCTCCTTAAAGATTGTTGACAGCCGCTCCTGCCAGGTCAAATGTGTATTTAAAGATTCCTGATTGTCTTTAAATGGATCAAGAGCAAAACCGCAATGATCACAGCAAAGCAGCTGGGGCACCGGCTGATCTTCATCAAAACACTGAGTAATTTTCTGTCTCCTGCAGACATCTGCAGTCACATATTCAGTCATTTGAATCATTTTACTTTTCTTTTCTAAAATTCGAGTTGAAATCTGTTGATCAACATGGTTAACCCAATTTTTTTTCAAACTGTCTTTTTTAGCGTAATAATGTAAAACTCTGTTTTGAACTTCTGATAATCCTATTTGTTCTTCAATCTTCTTGAGATCAGAGGATGTATTATACATTTTTTCAAACTCACTTATTTGACGTATGGATGGTCTTTCAAGTTCCAGTAAATTTGTCGTAATTTGTTCATCCTTAGATAAGTATAACAGGATTGACAAACTTTTATTACCGTCACGGCCGGCTCTGCCAATTTCCTGAACAAATGCTTCCATGCTCGAGGGCAGATGAAAATGGATAACAGTCCGGATATTCTCTTTGTTAACACCCATTCCAAAAGCACTTGTAGCAAAAATCCAGTCAAGCTGGTCTGTAATAAACTGCTGCTGAATAAGAATTCGCTGGTCCTGCTCAAGCCCTGCATGATAGCTTGAAATTTTTTTGGAAGTTGTTTGATTCATCTCGCTTGCAAGTTCATCAGCCAATTTTTTACTTGAAAAGTAGACAATGCCTGGTGATGCAAGCGATTCTATATAGCCCTTTAATTTCAGAACTTTTTCTTTAAAAGTGGAAAGCTGATCGACCCTCAAAGCAATATTGGGACGGTTGACTGAATAAATCCATTCATTAGGATTGTCCATATTTAAAATTTGACAGATGTCCGCCCGGATTTTGACTGTAGCGGTTGCAGTTAATGCAAGTGTCACCGGATTTCCTAAATCTTCTTTTATTTTTCCAAGAGTAAGGTAATCAGGCCTGAAATCAGGTCCCCATTGTGAAATGCAATGCGCTTCATCCACTACGAACAGATTAATCCTGCAGGATGATAACGCTTCTTTCATTTCCGGGAGATTCAGCATTTCGGGTGAAATAAAAATAAACCTGTAGTAACGGAGATTTTTAAGTGCCCGTTTTCTTTCTTTAAAAGCTAAAAAGGAATTAAGTGCTATTACTTTCTTTTCCCCTCTGAATTTTATTTGTTCAACCTGATCCTGCATAAGGGAAAGTAAAGGGGATACGATAAGGACCTGTGATTGAGTAAGATAAGACGGAAACTGATAGCACAAAGATTTACCTGAGCCTGTAGGCAGCATAGCTACTGTATCCTTTCCTGCCATAATGCTCTCGACTATTTCTTTTTGACCATCTCTGAAAGACCTGAACCCAAAGTGTTTAAATAAGGTATCTTCCATTTGCTTTCCATCCTTCCTTTTGATACGAGAACCAGCCTGATTTGGAAAAAGCTTGCATCGGGCACCATTTCTTTTATTTCTTTTATCCTTTTATTATTTAATTGAGCAGCAGCCTGCCAGATTTCCTCCTGCATACTATGATGCACATAACGGTCTATTGAAAAAGAATGAATCATCAGGGTAATTTCGATAATATGATCCTCAATCGTGCTCTTCTTTAAATTACGAATACGAGCAATTTGTTCAACAGAGTACGCTTGATTAATGTAAATCAGCGTTTTTTCAGAGGAAACGGTCAGGACAAATTCCTTTTGTGTAAGATCTTCCTGCATCGAGTAGAGAATGGGATACTTATTCTGATTCTGAATTTCATTGAAAATAAAATGAAGACTGTTTAAAAATCGAATATGTACTTCCCAAATATCGATGGAGAAATAGCCGGCTAACTGGTTCGCAGTCATTCCAATAAGCTGATAACCGGTCATTTGCTGAATGATAAAATCAGGGTGGTCAGGAAACTTTTCTTCCGAACATAGGTCAGTAAGTTCTAAAAATAATCTATTAGTATAATTATTTCTATCATTTCCCCATTTTAAAAACACCGATTTGACCCAATGCTGAACTTCCGGATCGCGCTGAACAGGGTAAAAGCGATTTTCTCTGTAAGCATAATTAGACAGCGACTGCGTTAGCAGCAGCAGTCTCTTCCAAAAAACCGCTGCACGATCATGGTACAGCCAGCCTTTTAAATGATTTGGAAAATGATGAGAATTAAAATAGTCTTTGAGCGCGTTTTCCCCTTCTTTTGACACATTCCATCTTTGTTCATCCAGCTGTAGTAAGTAATTACTGTGTGCCAGCCGGGCACAGCTTAGATCAAACGTTTCTCTGGTTATGTCCGGGAAGATTTGAAAAAAATCCTGGGCTCCATACAAATGACCGTCTTGAATGGTTTGAGAGGTTTTTTTTCCGGATACTAAATGAAAGATTGCAGAACGGCTTCGATCTCCATTAAACAATCGAAAACAGACTAATAAGATCGCATCCAGATATGTCATAGAAGCTCTCCTTTCAAGAAGTCATTGCTTCATTTTACCATGTTTTTGTCGATCATTGTCCGTTTTCTTTTTGTCGAATCGGGTAAAATTTAAGTATAATGGTGAATCAGAGCTAAGAATAAACATCTTTCTATTGAAAAACTTCAATGACATGTTTAGAATGATACATGATACTTTTTTCTTGTTTTCAGAGGATTTACTGAATTAGGAGGGAATTTAATTGGCGAAATATACAATTGTTGACAAAGATACATGCATAGCTTGCGGCGCATGTGGGGCTGCCGCTCCAGATATTTATGATTATGATGACGAAGGGATCGCTTTTGTCACACTCGATGACAATGAGGGTACAGTGGAAGTGCCGGATGTTTTGTTTGACGACATGCTGGACGCTTTTGAAGGCTGTCCTACTGATTCGATTAAAGTTGCTGATGAGCCATTTAATGGAGATGCACTTAAGTTCGAATAGATCATAGAAAAAATGCGAAAACCCATGGTTTTCGCATTTTTTATTTCATCATATACATATTGGGGCCAGCTGGAACTGTGAGTGGTTTTTCAAGATCAAACCCAAGCTCATTAAAGTCTTCTATATTTTCAAACATTACCTCTTGTATGCCAAATGATTCAGCCGTCAGAAGGACTGCTTCAATAAACCGTTTCTTTTCTTCAACAGAATACGCATTAATCTGTTCACTTGGTGTTACGGTTAATAGCTCGTTCTCCTGAACCGTTTGGATTGACAGTTCTTCAGGCAGAGCTGTCAGATAATCTTCATTAGGAGTAACCTGCTGCATTTCTGTAAAAGCATCTTCAATAGTCGCAAAAGATTTTTCAGACTGAGCAAAATAAACTTGGGAACTGCGCTCATTTCTGAATAAATAATAGCCTTTATTATCATTGCTCAAAGAAATTTCGAGTTCCATTTCCTCATCTAAATTGACCTTGTCACCTTCTTCATTAACAAAAGTAAATCCAGTGTAATTACCGCTTCCAAACGTTTGCTTCAACACCAGTTCCATTAAGTCAGGAGAAAAAGAGTCCTGTGTGTATTCATTGTTCTGATCAATCACACCATTGATGCCGTTTTGCTCTGTTACTGATAAATGATTTGCTACAGGATGGTAGTTAATAAACCCCATTCCTTCTTCATCAATTTCATTTGCCCATCTGTTATACAAGTTAACAGCATTGTCCTCATTTTCTTTATCCGGCAGGAGAAAGGTGAAAGGAATGACGTACCCTTCCTCAGTTACCAAAGCTGTTTTTAAATAAGTGTGCCCGGCCGCTTCCGCAGTAAATAATGAAGTTTTTTGAGAAGGATCTTCGTCAGCAGGAGTTTGAACCGCTGCATCTTGATTTTCATCTGACTGCTCTTCCTCACTCTCTGGCTTAACGTGAGAATCAGATTCAGTATTTTCGCTCCCAGTGGCACCATCGTCAGCAAATTCTTCTTCCCGGTCCTGATCCGGAGAGCTGGCGTGTTCTTCTGCAGCTCTTTCATCAAGACTGAAGTCCTTTTGTTCTTCTTCAATCGAGTTCGCTGAAAAATTTTCTGTCTGCTCCTCAGCGGACCCATCAGCGGCAGAATCAGCCCCTTCATTGCCAGAAGAAAGATTAAACTGCTCATTAGTGGCAAAGAACGGAGGGATTAAAAGAAGTAGAAGCAGTAAAGCAGCTAAACTGGCTGCAACAGGAATCCAGCCTGCCCGCTTTTTATCCTTCTTACGTTCATTTCCTTTAATTTTTTCATACATTACTTGGCCAGATTGCCTGTTTTTAATAACAGGCATTTTATTCAACATCTTTTCAATTTCCTTGTCATTCCACTTTGAACCGCTCACTGCCTTCTTCCCCCTCTCTTTTTGACATTTTATCTCTCAGGCTTTTAATAGCACGATGCTGTGTAGTCTTCACTTTTCCTTCTGTCCATCCTAAAATCTGTGCCGTTTCAGCTATACTCAACTCTTGAATGTACCGCATAATGACCACCATCCTCTGGTCGGTCGTGCATTGATCAAGACATGCATACAACTCTCTCATACTTTCATTTAATTCAGCTATCTCAGATGGTAAGAGGGAATCAGCAGCTTGCTCTTTTTTAGACCAGTCAAAGCTGCTCATGATTCTTTTTTTTATGGTCGACTGCTTTCTGAAATGATCAATGGCTACGTTTTTTGCAATGGAAAACAGCCAGGTTTTTTCAGAACTCTTCCCCTGAAAGCCTTCGTAGGATTTCATTACGCGAATAAAGACCTCCTGCATAAGATCTTCTGCTATATCTCTATTTTTCACTAGATAGATTAAGAATTGAAAAACATCCTGCTGATAATCCGTATATAATCGTTTAAAAACGGAGTCCATATCAGTCTCCTCCCCGTTCAATTCATTAGTCGTATAAACAAGTAAAAAGTTTCACATCTAGTGTACTATAAGTGCAAACGATTAAACAGATAAATTGGGATAGACTGCCAGACAGTGATTGAAAGCTCTAAAATATGTTAAATGGTTTTCAAGTCACCCTAGATACCGACCTGATATTGCCTGAAGAGTTCTCTGAAAGAAGAAGTGACCTAAAAAAAATCCTCTGCATTTTGTTTCCACGCAAAGGATTTTTCTCTTAGCTATCTTGCTGTGAATCTTAATCTTTTTTACAGCTGCTTGTAAGGTAAACGAAACCTGAACGTTGTTCCCTGATTCAGGTTGCTTTCTACTTCGATTGATCCATTATGTGCTTCAATCAGGTTTTTTACAATGGCCAGCCCAAGGCCTGTACCAGCACGTCCACGCGTCCTTGCCTTATCCGCTTTATAAAAGCGTTCAAAAATATAAGGCAGATCCTCTTCCGGAATTCCGATCCCAGAGTCGCTTACTTCAATGACTAAACTGCGGGAATCTGTGGTTAAAGCAAGCTGAATGAGTCCTCCGTCATGAGTATGACGAAGAGCATTGTCTAATAGATTGGTTAGTACTTGTTCCATTCGGTCCGGATCAAAACTCCATTCCTCTTCCTTGGAAAGTTCAGAATCAATCGTCAGCTTAATATCTTTTTCTTTTGAACCTACATTAAATTTATTTATAATTCGCTCCATAAAAGGAAGTACGGGAAGTGTTTCGTAGCGCAGGGTAATATGACCTGCTTCGATCCTGGCAAGATCAAGAAGTTCATTTACGAGGCGTCCCATTCTTAGAGATTCATCATAAATGATTCTGGCGATTTCCTTCTTCTCTTCATCTGACTGTGGAATATCGTCCACGATCGCTTCGCTGTAACCCTGGAGCATTGAAATTGGCGTCCGGAGTTCGTGAGATACATTGGCAATAAAATCTTTACGCAGTTTCTCAAGTCCTCTTTCCTCTGTCATATCCCGTATAACCGCTACCGCACCGCGAACTGCATTCCCGCTGTAGAGAGGACTGAGAATCGTCACAAATGTTCTTCCTAAAATGGACACTTCCCCCACCTGTTCTTCATCCGTTTCCATCACGCGCTCAAGAAGTTCCTGGAGCTGTGGAGGAAGCGCTTCATTTCTGCCTGATTCCTGCTCCTGATACCAATATTGCAGAAAACGGTCCGCTGGCGGGTTGGAAATTAAAATAGTGCCATCCCTGTTAAATGTAATGACTCCATCTGCCATAGAACTTAAAATACTCGACAGCTGCTCTTTTTCCTGACTCAATGCATCCAGATGGTGCTTAAGCTGTCTGCCCATTTGATTAAAAGCGGTGGCGAGCTCTCCAATTTCATCCTGAGTAAGAATGGGAACCTTCGTATCAAACTTGCCTCTCGCTACTTCAAAAGCTCCTTCTCTCATTCTTCTTAGGGGAGCGGTGATTCTGGTGGAAAGAAAAAAAGCAAAGATTGTTGTAAGAATAATAGCAATACCTGCAGCAAGAACAATGATTCTGGTCGTTTGCTCAGTGGTCTGCTGAATGGCTTCCAGCGATTGATAAACGTAAACAGCACCAGTGCTTCCATCTGTAAATGTAAATGGTACACCTGTGATGATGACATTGTCATACCGGTTTGAGGAAGTATCCGACTGCAATGAAAGCTCCTGCTGAACAGATTTCTGCTGCTCAGTTACAGCAGTAAAAACCCTGTTTTCTTCAATGAGATTTCTAACATCCTGCTGATATTCCGTATTTCCCCCTGAAGCAAATGTACCGACATTATCGATTGTGACCAGCGCATAAACAGGCTCATCTACAATCTCAGAAATAATTTGAAGGCTGAGATCCATATCACTGTGATCTTCTAAAATCCTGGATATTTTCTGGGCTTCAAACTGTAAAGACTGCTCAACTTCTTCCACATGGTAATTTTGAAAGAATTCCAGCAGTAATATGGTTAAAATGAACAGGACAAAGCAGACAAGCAATAGAATTGTCATCCAAAGCTTGCCAACTACACTTCTCCATATTCTCATTCATCAAGTACCTCGAATTTATATCCTACTCCCCACACAGTAACGATCATTTTTCCGGCCTGTTCAGACACCCTGTTTAATTTTTCACGCAAACGCTTAACATGGGTATCCACTGTTCTAAGATCGCCAAAAAATTCGTAGTGCCATACTTCTTTTAATAATTGCTCTCTGTCGTATACTTTGTCGGGACTCTTCGCAAGAAACAGCAACAACTCATACTCTTTAGGCGTAAGTGTTACTTCATGTCCATCAGCCGTGACGCGATGCGCATCATTATCGATGACGAGGTGCGGGTAGGCAATCATGTCTTTCGCTTTTGTATCCGTTTGAAGATAGTTTGTAGTAGAAGATCTGCGCAGCAATGCTTTCACTCTGAGCACTACTTCCCTTGGGCTGAATGGTTTAACAATATAGTCGTCTGTTCCAACCTCAAAACCCTGTACACGGTTTCCCTCTTCTCCCTTGGCTGTCAGCATAATCACCGGTGTCGCTTTCACTTCTCTTAGTTCGCTGCATACCTGGATGCCGTCTTTGCCCGGCATCATTAAATCAAGTAAAATGCAATCAAAGTTTTCTTCAAGGGCAAGAGAAAGTGCCTGGTCCCCGTCCTCTGCTTCAACGATTGAATAGCCTTCGCGCTCAAGATACATTTTTAAAAGACGTCTGATTCTCTCTTCATCATCCACAACTAGAATATGGCCCATTTCACTCATTTTGTTGCCTCCTTATGACGTTGTCCGGTTATTTAAATAGAGCCCTCACATCAAGTGAGGGCATATGTTTTACGCGTAGGAATGCAAACCGGCAATGATTAAATTAACTGCAACCAGATTAAACATAATAATAGCAAAACCTATAACAGCAAGCCAAGCAGAACGGTTTCCTTCCCAGCCTTTTGATAATCTCAGATGAAGGAATGCGGCATAAAAAAGCCAGGTAATTAAGGCCCATACCTCTTTAGGGTCCCAGCCCCAGAATCGCGTCCAGGCGATTTGTGCCCAAATCATAGCGAAAACAAGACCGCCTAAAGTAAATACGGGAAATCCAATAAGAATTGAACGGTAGCCTATTTCGTCCATTAGATTTAAGTTTACACGTTTAACGAGCGGCTGAAGCAAAGCGGAAATACTTTTTCTTGTTACCAACCGCAGTATTAAGTAAAGTGCTGTACCTGTAAGAATGGACCATAACACTGTATTCAGTCTGCTTGCATTGACAATAGACGGCATTTCCAATGAGGTGGCAAACTGTCCCTCTGTCAGCAGCTCCGCCTGATGCGGAACAACAAGAGCAGGCAATGCAAACTGTGCGGTTTCTGTTTGCTCTTCAGGATTTACATAGGAGAATTCTGTTTCATAACCTGCAATGGATCCTGCAGTCGTTGACACAATAAATCCAACAACGATCACTAAAGTAAATAAAACGGCCTCCAGCCAAAATCTCTGTTTCCCTCTCTTGGTTAAATCCACATCTTTTAATAGATAGATTAACCCTGCAACAAAGCTTACTGCAAGAATCGCTTCACCCGCAGCAACTGTAGAAACATGTATAGCCAGCCAGTCACTCTGCAGTGCCGGAATTAAAGGAGATACATCCCGGGGAAACATGCTTGAATACGCTATAACGAGAAGCGCAATTGGCAGTGCGAAAACCCCTAAAACATGCGTGCGGTAAATGAAATAAATGATGATGAAGGCTGCAACAAGCATCATGCCAAAAAAGGTGATAAATTCAAATAAATTACTTAACGGGGCATGTCCGGCTGCAATCCATCTTGTAATAAAATAGCCGAGCTGTGAAACGAATCCGGCAATCGTTATGATAATGGCAATGGTTGCCCATTTATTTTTCCCTGTCTGATTGGTATGCTTTTTTGATTTAATCGAGCCTGCGAAAAAAACAGTAGCGATTAAATACAGCACGAACGCTGCGTAAAGCAAGGTACTGCTAATACTAACTAGTTGAGTCACGGTTATTTTCCTCCTTTGCGTCAGCGGATTCCTTTTTATTCAGGTTCTCTTCCTGGTGGTCTTTCGGCTTATCCAAACCGGTCGTTTCGAATGCATACTCGAGATCTTTCCGGAACCCAAACCAGTTTTTGTTAGTGTGGCCAGCAGCCAAAAGTCTTCCATCCGCCGTCTTTTTCAGCCACAATCTTCTATGATTCCAATAAGCCCCCTGCACAACCCCAATCATAAAGACTGCTCCGCCAAGACCTAAGATCCAAAGCGTCAAGTCTTTCCGAACGGTTAAGCCGGAGACATCTCTTGTCTCAACTCCCGCAAATTCCAAAGCATAATCATTTTCACCAAGTGGTTCCAGGTTACGCTGGATGCCGATAAAAGCTACTTCACCATCGGGATTTTCAGGTGAAAACAATCTGACCAAAAATGCAGGGTTATTTGGAATCGGTGAAACAGACTGTGGTTCACCATCTTCAAATCCGGAGAAGTCAGGATAATACTCAGTAAGCTCAACACTGTAGCCATTATCCAGTTCATACACTTTTTCCGGGTTGTCAAATTGTATCGTAAAGGATCCGACCGATTCCTCTGAAGCTTTCTCTGTCAGATTAAAACTCATGGAAGAGTACTCGTCCTGCCGGAAGTCAACTTGATAAAGAGCAAACTGATCAAATTTAAAAGGCTGATTAACTTGAATTGCCCCCTGCTGAATTTCAACCAGTTCTCCCTGCTGTCCGGCAATACTGCCTTCTTCTCTTTTAAATAGATGAGCATCGGTCTGATAGTTTTTTGCAATCGCACCTTCACGCTCTATCGTATTATTAAATACTTCGGAATCTTCTCCCTGCTGGTATGTCTCGACTGTAAACCCATCGCTTTTCAGAAAGTATTCCTGTCCTGTTCCGGGAATAGCCATCGTTTCACCTTCGCGGATCCACATATTTTCATCCACATACATCCCGGGAACAAAACGCAGCATTCCGCCGATTAAAAAGATGATCAGACCAATGTGATTAATATAAGGACCCCATCGTGCAAATCTTCCTTTTTCAGCCAGCAGGTGACCTTCTTCTTCACGAATGCGATAGCGCTTTTTTAAAAGCCGTTCTTTTATTTGTGCGATCGATTTTTCAGGCGACTCTATTGAGTAGCTGGAAAAAACCCTCTGTCTTTTCATAAACGATTCATGACGGTTAATACGCTGATGCTTCAATGCTTTATAAAGAGGAATAACTCGGTCAAGACTTGCGATAATAATAGATGTACCAATAGCCCCTATCAATAGAAGATACCACCACGAACTGTACAAATCGTGGAAACCGAGCACGTAATAGATTTTTCCGGCTATTCCATATCGTTCCTCGTAGTAAACATTTTCTGTTCCATTCGGAATAAACAATGCTTGAGGGAAAATCGTTCCCAGCGAAGATGCAATTAATGTAATGACAATCAGCCATACTCCTACCTTAACTGAGGAGAAAAAATTCCATATTTTATCTATTATAGAAAGGTTGTACGTCTGAGACCTTCTTGCCATGCCTTCATATCGCATTACATCTGCTGTTTTTCTGTTTTCTGCACTTTCTGATAAAGCGCGCCCACATGATAAGCATAGCTCTGTTCCTTCCGGATTCACGTGACCGCACTTGCAGGTTATTTCATTCATGCGTAAGACCCCTTACCTTATGGCTTAATCATTTCCATGTAATCAGCTACCATTTCTTCTGTCATTTCACCCTTGATTACCTTCACTACCTCGCCCTCCGGGTTCACTAGCAGGGTTGTCGGCAGCGGTCCGATTGAATAGGCGTACATGACATCTTTTTGGGCATCGCGGACTACAGGAAAAGATAAGTTATACTCATTTGCAAAATTGGCAACCTGAAATTCTGATTCACCCACATTAACGGCAAGAATCTGAACGCCTTCATCTTTATACTCCTGATACTGATTTTCCATATATGGCATCTCTTTTTCACACGGTTTACACCACGTGCCCCAAAAATTCAGAAATACTCCCTGACCTTTATAATCAGAGAGACGATGAGTTTCCCCGTTAAGATCTGTCAGTTCAAAGTCCGGCGCGGCGTCTCCTGCCTTTACCAGCATTCTTTCATCATCTGTTAAAGTAGAGTACAGGGTATAAACAACTGCTGCGATTAATACTGACAAAATGGACACCCTGATAAGCAGGCGTTTTTTTTTGCGTTTGCTCAATGTTAGACCTCCTGATACAGCTTAGTTCATTTTAAAAGCTCGGATAGATTCCTTGCCATTATAGCACTTGTTTAAGGAGCTTAAGGGATCAGTATTTGAATGAACTGTGAAAACTAGTCTTATATAGTCAGTATTGACCCTAAATACAAGATAAAACCACAATCCTAATGAAGGATTGCAGTTTCAGCCGGTCATTATTTAGTGCCGCTTTCTGCCAGAGCCCGCAGCTGTTTAACTTCGTGCGGAGTTAATTCTCTGGAATCCCCCGTGCTTAATCCGCCTAGATGGAGAAAAGCATAACGTTCCCGTTTCAGCTTTTGAACCGGGTGGCCGATTGCGTCAAACATTCTTCTCACCTGACGATTTCTCCCTTCATGGATGGTTAGTTCCACAATGGTCTTGTTTTTAGCTTTGTCTGCTGAAACCACCTTGGCCTTAGCAGGTGCTGTCATTCCATCTTCAAGCTTTACACCCTTTTCAAGCTTTCGAAGGGATTCTCTTGACACAAGACCTTTTACTCGTGCAATATACGTTTTATGCACTTCGTACTTTGGGTGAGTCAGCAAATTAGCAAACTCTCCATCATTCGTCAGAAGCAAAAGACCCGATGTGTCATAGTCAAGTCTTCCAACAGGATAAATGCGCTCATCTACATAAGGAAGAAAATCTGTAACTACTTTCCGATTCTTATCATCACTTACAGCCGAAATGACACCTGTTGGTTTATATAAGAGAAAATAAACTTTATTTTCACGTTCAATTTTTATTCCTTCAACTTCTATCACATCTGAAGGAGTAACCCTTGTGCCAAGTTCAGTAATGACTTTGCCGTTAACTTTAACTTTTCCAGATGAAATCATGTCTTCTGCTTTTCTGCGTGACGCGATTCCCGCGTGAGCAATTACTTTTTGTAAACGTTCCATTCGTGCACCTCATTTTACTTGTTGTCGTCCTTAGTGCATTATGGCACATAACGTCTTAAAAGCAAACTCTCTGTCTATTTAAACAGGGTAATTGACGGTTTTCTCCTATTGGAACCTCCTCTGGGATGTTTTATACTAAAGTGAAGAAGATTAAAGGAAATGGTGGTTAAAATGGAATACAGCGTAAAAGTAGATGCTTTTGAAGGTCCGCTGGACTTATTGCTTCATCTTATTCAAGGGCTTGAAATTGATATTTATGATATCCCGATGGCGGACATTTCTGAACAATACATGCTCTATATTCGTGCCATGAAGGTGCTTGAATTAAATCTTGCGAGTGAATATCTTGTGATGGCTTCCACACTGCTGGCTATTAAAAGCAGGATGCTTCTTCCTAAACATGAGGAATCATGGGAACAAGATGAAGAAGCCTTTGAAGAAGAGGATCCACGTGATGAACTAGTGGAAAGATTAATTGAATACAGAAAATACAAGCAAGCAGCCGCTGAATTAAAGGAAAAAGAACAGGAACGCGGAAGCTTTTACACGAAAGCTCCGGTTGATCTTTCTCAATTTGAAGCACAAAAACAAGATTCGCTTGAGGATATGCAGATTGATCTTCATGATTTGCTGGGTGCCTTTAATAAATTATTAAGAAGAAAAAAATTAAAGAAGCCCATGTCAGCGAGAATCTCCAGACAGGAGGTTTCGATTGAAAAAAGAATGGAAGAAATTTTATCAGATTTAAGAAGCCGCAGAGCACCCTCATTGTTTCATGAAATGTTTCCTGTCACCGAGAAACCGCATATGGTTGTTTCTTTTTTAGCGGTGCTGGAGCTTATGAAACGGAATGAAATTACGATTAAACAGGAAGGTAATTTTTCAGATATTTTAGTGGAAGCATTTGAAGGAGTGAACTTAGTTGCACAACCGTAAATTTGACGCTGTCATTGAAAGTCTTCTTTTCGCTGCCGGCGATGAAGGGTTAAGCATCTCCCAATTGTCCGCTGTCCTGGATATTTCCATGCAGGAAGCGGAAATCGAGATCAATACATTAAAAGAGTCTTATTCTGAGCAACATAACCGGGGCATTCATCTTGTAGAATTAGCGGGCACTTATCAATTGGCTACCAAAAGAGAGATGACACCCTACATAAAAAAACTCGTTGAAAGTCCGGCAACCTCCACACTGTCACAAGCAGCTCTTGAAACACTAGCCATTGTAGCTTACAGACAGCCTATTACCAGAATGAGCATTGAGGAAATCAGGGGGGTAAAAACGGACAGACCTCTGCAGACACTCGTTTCAAAAGGGCTGATTAAAGATGCCGGCCGTGCTGAGGGTGCGGGACGAGCGATTCTTTATGGTACTACACATGAATTTTTAGATTATTTCGGCTTAAATGATCTGTCACAGCTCCCTCCACTGACAGAGGATTTAGATGGAGCAGATGGTGATGAAGAAACTGATTTATTTTTCAGGTCTCTGCAAAACAGCTTAGGAGAAGAGGCATTAGAGGATAAAGAATAAGTAAATCGGTATACTGTAAGACACTTCATAAAAGAATGTTTTTCGGAATGAATGAATCTTGATTCATTGTTCTGAAAACATTCTTTTTTTATTCAGTTTATCGAGTGTGCGTTCTATTTAAACAGCTTGAAGTTTCTTATTCCTGGATGTATGAAAAATCACCTTATCTTTCAGTTGATCTTGCCGCAGTCTCTTTTTTGTCATGAAGGACAAGTTTCCACATACGCTATTCTATACATTAATGTTGGATGGTGAAAAAAGTGAAGCTTATTGGCAAATTACTCCTGATTTTTGTTTTTTGTTATCCGTCCATCGCATTCAGTGCTAAGGCTGCACCCGCACCTTCTGCTTCAGCGGATCAGGCCATCCTGATAGAAGCAGAAAGCGGACGTGTTCTATTTGAGAAAAATGCACACAGGGAGCAAAAGATCGCAAGCATAACTAAAATCATGACTGCACATTTAGCTATAAAGCATGGCGACCCGTCATCCTTAGTAAAAATCAGTCCCGAAGCTTCGGTTACGGAAGGATCAAGCCTGTATCTAAAAGCAGGGCAAAAGGTCTCTCTTTCTGACCTTGTCTATGGACTGCTGCTTCGCTCAGGGAATGATTCGGCAGTCGCAATTGCAGAACATATCAGCGGAAGTGTTGAAGACTTTTCAAAGCTGATGAATGAAGAAGCAAAAAAAATCGGGATGAAGAACTCTCATTTTACAAACCCGCACGGATTAGATCTTGACAACGAACACTATTCCTCATCCTACGATATGGCTTTGCTGACAAAGGAAGCAATGAAAGATGACTTATTTGCCGAAATCTTTGGAACGAAAAGCCATAAAGCTGAATCCCTTGATCCTTCACCTGTCTGGAATAATAAACATCGGCTTATTACAGGAATGTATCCGCACGCCACAGGAGGGAAAACCGGTTTTACTAAACAAGCTGGACGTACCCTTGTAACCACAGCAAAAAGAGATGGCATGACGCTGATTGTCGTCACGATCCGGGCATCAAATGATTGGAATGATCACATGAATCTGTTTGAATACGGATTTGCGAACTATAAAAAAACGGCCATTCTTCACCCTGACACCCTCCCCCCTTTTCCCGGTCAAAATAAAAATGAATTTTATTCACTTGTAGAACCCTTTGAATATCCTTTGACAGAAAAAGAAAAACCGCTCGTAACAATCGAAGGGAAAATTCCATACAGCAGAACGTCTCCCCCGGTTGTAACTGTAAAACTGAAAGATGAGGTAATTCATGAACAGGAGCTGATAAGGGAAACACGTGCCTCCTTTTTTTCAAATTGGGACAAATTTCTCGAGAAGGTGATTTTTTGGCAGTGATCACAGATGGTTAATTTAATTTGGATAGGAATGATTGTGGTCGGTCTTATTTATAGTGTAGTGAATGGCACTACATCAAAAGTCAATACAGCCATGTTTGATGCTTCAACTCAAGCTGTTCAGCTGGTGATTGGGTTTATTGCGGTCTTTACTTTCTGGCTGGGCATGATGGAAATTGCTAAACAGTCCGGACTATTGGATAAGCTGACTGCCTTTTCAAGACCCATTCTATTAAAACTGTTCCCTGAACTTTCTCCTAAAGATCCTGCACTCGGATTCATTATGTCAAATATGACAGCTAATTTTTTTGGTCTTGGCAATGCAGCTACACCTTTCGGGTTAAAAGCCATGACCGCTCTGCAGGCAAATAACCCTGATCCTGCAGTGCCAACAAGATCAATGATTACATTTTTATGTCTGAATACCGCTGCTCTTACTTTATTCCCCACCACTGTTATTTCTTTGCGAATGACGCATGGAGCACCTGATCCAATGGACATCGTTGTACCCGCTTTTTTAGCAACCTGCTTTTCCTGTGTCATTGCGATAACATTAGACCGGTTATTTTATATTTTCACAGTGAAACGCAGCCGTAGGAGGAGATAATGAATACCATAGCAGCAATATCCACCTTTTTTCTCCCGGTTTTGGTAGGTGTAATCCTTCTTTATGCTCTTATAAAAAAAACAGATGCTTACGGAGCCTTCACTGAAGGAGGCAAAGAAGGCATCCGGTTATCCGTTTCACTTCTTCCATTTTTACTAGGGATGCTTGTAGCGATTAATATATTAAGGGCTTCGGGCTTTCTGGATGCGATGAATCAGGCGCTTTCACCCGTTTTGATCTGGCTTTCGATTCCGCCTGATTTACTGCCTCTTTTGTTTATAAGACCCATTTCAGGATCAGCATCTCTTGGCATGGTTGCAGACTTAACCGCTACATACGGGACGGAACATTTTATTTCAAGAGCGGCAGCTATCATTCAGGGAAGCACAGATACAACTCTTTATGTATTAACCGTATATTTTGGCGCGGTGGGCATTAAAAAGATGGGACGAGCGCTTACCATCGGTTTACTCGCAGATCTCGCGGGGATGACTGTAGCGATCCTGATCACTATTTGGTATTTTGCTTAAATCTTTTTGATTCTTGATCTTATGTGCTACTATGGTAGGAAGATTGGAGGTGTAAGGATGATTCATCAATATCCTCAATCCTATATTGACTATCTGGTGCATTTCCATGGTGATCGGGACTATTTTGAATGCCATGAAATACTTGAAGAGTATTGGAAAGAAAATACACCTATGGAAAGAGATTCGATTTGGGTTGGCTGGATTCAGCTGGCTGTTGCCCTATACCATCAGAGAAGAAGTAATTTTTCTGGAGCCGGGAGAATGATTAATAAAGCACTTGAGAAATTCAGGCTTCATAGTGAAGACCTCAAGACGTTTGGAGTCGACAGCCGCTTTTTTATGGAGCAATTGCAGGAACTAAAAGCTGCTATTCAAGCTCACACTCCCTATACAAGCTTGCAGCTGCCTATAACAGATCAAAAATTAAATCAAATGTGTCTGCTCAGAAGTAGTGAAAAAGGATTTCAGTGGGGGAAAGAAAGTGATCTAAGCAATCAAATGATAACCGATCGACACAGACTTAGAGATCGGCAGGATGTAATCCTTTTAAGAGAAAGGGAACTAATAAAACGAAAAAAAAGGTCAGCATCTGAATAAGATGCTGACCTTTTATGAGCCTGAGGGGAAAAAAGTGTCTTAAGCTCTTTGCCCGGTTCGCTGCTCTTCAATCGTACGTTTTCCTCAAGAACGGAGGCTTGATCCCTTTAAGGACTTTACCCTGTTAAGTCTCAAGCAACCCTTCAACTCCGCTGACCTCATACTATAGATATATTCTTACTCATTATTTAAGCTTATATGAGTTTTGTTCCAGCCCCGTTTTGTGTTTAAACAGTCACTTCTATTGCTATGGCCATCTATTCAGTTTCTTCACCCATACACTTTGATAGAAACCGCTCTGTGTAGTCAGTACTCTCAAATCGCTTGTCCGGGTGCATTTCACGCAGTGTTGAAATCATCTTTTTGCCAATCCCTTCATTTCGGTGGGAAGGACTGACTGATATATGCTGAACAAGAATTTTTTCCTCATCCGCTTTTATGCCGACTAAGCCTATTATATCTTCTTCTTTCCATAAAAAAAGCCGATTCGCCTTATCTTCTTCATACATTTTCATCGATAACTGCAATTGTTTAATATCCTTTTCCGTTGGCATAAAGGACATTAAGCCCATGGCAATCTTTTCAAAGGATTTTTTGTATCTGATTAGCATAGTTACCCCTCATTGTGGTCGTGATAGTGTTCATTCATTACAAGCAGGGATCCGCACTTCCTCTGCAACCGTACTTAATCATACTAAAAAAAGAGAGGTAATTCAACTATAGACACGAATCCTCTAAACGATAAACGCCCAATAAATAATCCCCCAAACAATTCCACCCGCTACTAATAATCCAAACAGCAAGCCATTTTTTGATTTCAACTTCATCACTCCCTTACATCATAAGCGTCCATAGATTAATAGTAGACGCTTATTTATGTGCATAGAGTGGCAGATCCTGCCGGACTAAATCAGCGTAAGATTCTCTTTTTATAACGAGTGAAGCCTTTCCATTCTCTACAAACACTACTGCCGGTCTAGGGATTCTGTTGTAATTATTTGCCATCGCGTATCCATATGCTCCTGTGCAGAAAACAGCTAAAACATCACCGGGCTGTGCCTTGGCAATCGGAAGATCCCAGATCAGCATATCTCCTGATTCACAGCATTTCCCTGCAACAGCTACGGTTTCTTCAAAGTCGGCTTCAGGACGGTTTGCAATTACAGCTTCGTACCTTGCATCGTATAATGCAGGTCTTATGTTATCACTCATACCGCCATCAACCGCCAGATATTTTCTGATGTCCGGTACAACTTTGGATGAACCTACTGTGTATAGTGTTGTACCTGCATCACCTACGAGAGAACGGCCAGGCTCAATCCAAATCTCAGGCATGGAAAGAGACGCACTTTTCATCAATCCTTTTACTTCAGTTATTATATCCTGAACATAATCAGATGGAGCGATCGGAGTATCTTCTTTCGTATAACGGATTCCAAACCCGCCGCCCAAATTCAGCACCTGAGATGCATAATTGTATTTGTCTTTCCAGGAAGCAAGTTTTTCAATCATCTTCTGCGCAGCTTTTTTAAATCCTGTTGTTTCAAAAATCTGCGATCCAATATGGCAGTGCAGCCCGAGAACCTTTAGTTCACTTTTTTCCAAAGCCTGCTTTAACGCTTCTTCTGCCTGACCATTTTGAAGATCAAATCCAAATTTCGAATCCTCCTGCCCTGTCAAAATATAATCATGGGTATGCGCTTCGATACCTGGAGTTACTCTTAGCAGAATGGAAGCTTGAGTTTTCTTGGATCGGCAAACTTCAGCTAGCATTTCCAGTTCAAGAAAATTATCCACAACAAAACAACCAACACCGTACTCAATGGCCATTTCTATTTCATCTTTACTTTTATTATTGCCATGAAAATGAATTTGGTCCGGATTAAAGCCTGCCTGGATGGCTGTGAAAAGCTCTCCTCCTGAAACTACATCTAAACTTAGACCTTCTTCTTCAATAATTTGAATCATTGCAATAGATGAAAAAGCCTTGCTTGCATAAGCCACCTGAGATGTTACCCCTAAATCGTCAAAGGTTTGTTTGAATCCTCTAGCGCGCTCACGAATAAGCGCAATATCATACACATAAAGAGGGGTGCCATACTCCTTAGCAAGTTCGATGGCGTCTACCCCTCCAATTGTTAAATGGTCTTTTTCATTTGTGCTGGATGTGCCGTAATAATGCATAATACAGTTCCTTTCTTTCTGGACAAAATATCCTTTACTAATTAGTTGAACTGTACCATAACCATGCATTATAAATCAATTTCATTCTCCTGTAGGCTTTTGTCTTACACGGTCTTTCGTTTTGACAATCATAGGTCTCAGCATGGCGCTGGTCATTGGAAGCCTCATGATTATTCTAAGCATGGCCTTGGGTCTGAATGGGGCAAGAGGCCAGAGATAAGGTGTAGAAAAAGATTTAGTATTCATTAAATATAAAATATAAATTGTCAGCCCAATAACCAGACCGTCTATGTGAAAGATCCAGACAAGAAGCAGCAGAGAAACCCTTACCATCTTATTTGCGACACTCAGCTCATAGCTCGGGGTAGCGAATGTACCAATAGCGGCAATCGCTACGTATAAAATGACCTCTGGTACAAACAATCCCACATCAATTGCAATTTGCCCGATCAGAACGGCAGCAATTAAACCCATGGCCGTTGACAGCGGTGTAGGAGTATGAATAGCAGCTATTCGTAAAAATTCAATTCCTATATCCGCTATTAGAAGCTGAAGAATCAGCGGTACATTCGTATCTTCTTTCATGCCAAGAAAGGCCAGCGATTCCGGTCTGAGATCAGGGTCAATTGCAAGCAAATACCACAAAGGCAAAAGGATCAGGGACGATATAATTCCCATGAGACGAATCCATCTTATAAATGTACCTACAGCTGGGGACTGGCGGAATTCTTCCGCATGCTGCACATGGTGAAAATAAGTAGTCGGCGTTATCATGACGCTTGGTGATGTATCGACATAAATACAAACATGCCCCTCAAGCAGATGAGTGGATGCAATATCGGCCCTTTCAGTAAACCTGACTAGTGGATATGGGTTGAATCCCTGTTTAACGATATATTCTTCCAGTGATTTATCTGTCATGGTCAGTCCGTCTACATCGATGGCTTTCAGTTCTTTTTTTATTGCATCGACTAAGTCCTGATTCGCCAAGTCCTTAATGTATCCTACCGCCACATCCGCTTTGGACCTTTGTCCAACTTCCATCATATCAAAGCGTATTCTCTCATCACGTATGCGTCTTCTCGTCAGTGCTGTATTCACAATGATATTTTCAACAAATCCATCACGGGATCCCCTGACGACTTTTTCTGTATCAGGCTCTTCTGGCTGTCTGCCCGGATAACTCCGTACATCCACAACATAGGCATGCCTGTCCCCTTCAACCTTAATTGCAATCAGACCTGAAAAAACCTGGCGGATTAAATCGTCCACGGTATCAACAGTTTCAACTGATTGATGAATTAAACGATTATGTACAAGCGAAGAAATATGGGAGCGCTCATTTTTCGGAACGTCAATTTCCACAACTTCCTCAAGAAGCTGCATGATAAATAATGTATCACATAGTCCATTGACCGCATAAAGATGAACAGGAGTGCCTGAAACGACAAACTTTCTTACCATAAAGTCGAAGCTCTCACCTAATCCGGCTCGTGAAGTTAATATTTCATCTAATTGTCCTGCTTTTAAAGGTAGGGACTGCATAGCTAATCTCCTTTATGATATGGAATAAAAAACAGCCAGTAAAATAATGAACCTGAAACCTTTCCTAACACAATCGCAAACATGATGGACTGCAGCTTTGCTGTCATGCCAAGCCTTCTTGTTACTAAAGGAATAACATCGAGCACTTCTGTTAGAGCCGCTGCCAGCATTCCAATAAAAGCCCCTGCCAGCAAACCTACGTATGGGACAAATATAAACCCGTAAAGAGTTTTCACTTCATACAAGCTGCCTGCAAGTCCTGTCAGCGCGCCTAATATGACTGCCCATTCGAGGGACCTTAAGTTATTTTTATTTTTTGTCAATTGGATAAGCCGCGGAACAATTCCAAGAACACTTAAAAAAGCGACAAATCCACCGCCTACAGCGAGCCCAGAAGCAAGGCCGACAAAAATAACCAAAAGATTAATGGTCATATTGCGCTGCTTTCTTTCTTTCCTGGTCTACAATATAATCTTCCAGTGATTGCTCATAGTTATACACTTCGACATCAAGAGGACTTGGTTCTTCATTAAATTTTTTCTGGAAAATATGATTAAAAAATAAAATCATCCCGATGCCAAGACCGAACGAATAAGGTATCTGGAACCAAAAAGGGTGCTCGAGTCTTTGGCCGGTCATCATCTGGACCATCGTGATCTGTGTTTCCTTCATGCTGACGTCTTCATGAAAGTACATAATCGTCAGTCCTGCTCCAACAAATAATAGACTCCAAACAAAAAGAAAAAGAGGAAGAGAACCCTTTTTTTCAACATTCCTTAATTCTACAAGCGTTGCAGATGCGCCGAGAAGTTCAATTTCTGCACTCGGCATATGTTTTCGGATCAGCTCAATCATATCCAACTGATCGATCAGTACGTAAGTTTCAGATGAACTCACATCTGTTTCCACTACTTTCAATTTTAAAAAACGATCCATTTTAATATGAGGTGCCTGAATGTCTGCTACATCTTTAACAAAAATCGGTTTTCCTTTTTGAATGTTAATTTTTCGCCTCAGCCTTATATACACAGTTTGAGTCATGCTCTCTTCCTCCTTTCTCTTGTACTCATGCTTCTTTTACGTCATCCATCCATTCTCTGATGGACTGCAAAACCCTTTTTTCGATTCTTGATACCTGCACTTGCGAAATTCCAAGCTTATCGGCTACTTCTGACTGGGTATAGTCTTTGTAATACCGAAGGAAAATAATCACTCTGTCACGTTTTTCAAGCGTCAGCAGCGCTTCTTTTAACGCGAGCTGCTGAAACCACTGCTCTTCATCTTTAGAGGCCATCTGATCGAGAAGCGTTATCGGGTCCCCCTCATTTTCATAAACCGTTTCATGGATAGAAGCAGGGGATTTGGATGCTTCCTGCGACAACACGATATCATCTACTGTTACTTCAAGCTCCTCTGCAATCTCTGACAACGTGGGAAGTCTGCCGTACTGACTGCTCAGTTTTTCTCTGGCCCGCCTCACTTTGATCGCCAGCTCTTTTACAGACCGGCTGACTTTAATCGCCCCGTCATCTCGTAAAAACCGTTGTATCTCCCCGATAATCATCGGAACTGCATAGGTCGAAAACTTTACGCTGTAGCTAAGGTCAAATTTATCCACTGCCTTCAGCAACCCAATTGATCCTATCTGAAACAAGTCATCAGGGTCATGCCCACGGTTTAAAAAGCGCTGGACCACCGACCAGACTAACCGGACATTTGTTTCGACCATACGGCTTCTTGCTTCCTGATCACCCGCCTGGCTTAACCGGATCCATTCCCTGACCGTTTCATGGCTCGTCGTCGTTTTCGCACTCATATGAGCACCTAATGACACTCAGCCTGGACAGAGGCTAAATGTTTGCTCATTCGAATCGTCGTTCCTTGTGTGGAAACAGACGTCACTTCAACCGCATCCATAAAATGCTCCATAATCGTAAATCCCATACCGGACCGTTCCATTTCAGGCTTTGTCGTGTAAAGAGGCTGCATGGCTTCTTCTATATCACTCATTCCAATGCCTTCATCCCTTACTTCTATGGTTAAGACATTCTCTTCCATCAACAGTGTCATATACACCCACTGATCATTTTTCCCGTCATAGCCGTGAATAATGGCATTCGTCACGGCTTCAGACACAACCGTTTTTAAATCTGTTAATTCCCCTATAGTTGGATCATATGGTGCAATAAAAGAGGCGACCACCATGCGCGCAAACGCTTCATTTTCACTAATAGACCGGAATTTAAACACCGCTTCATTATTCATTACGCCACCCCCAATCTCATTAATGCCTGATCTTCAGAGGACTCAATAATCATGATGCGAAATAATCCCGACATTTCAAAAAGCCGCTTAACCGGTTCTGATATAGCACAGATAATCATGCTTCCGTTCTTTTTTTGAAGATGCTTATATCTTCCGAGCATAAGACCGAGTCCAGAACTATCCATAAACTCCAGCTCTTCAAGGTTCAGTACAAGATGAGTTATGTCGTGCTCTTCCATTAGATTCAGCAATTCTTCTCTGATTTTTTCAGTTGCGTGATGATCAAGCTCTCCCTGCATACGAAGCAAAAGCACATTCTTTTTTATCTCAGCCTGAACAGTAAAAGCCATCTGACTCCCTCCTTTTTTTCATACAAAGGGAGTATTCATGATCGTTTTTCTTTATTCCTGCATGATGACAATAAAAGAAGAAACTAGTGTTTATTCGACTGCTTTTCCTTATCTGGCCATTTCATTCATGGATCTGACAAGCAATTCTCCCCATGAAGCTTTCACACTGTCGCTTTCTGCCACTATCGGTACTGAAGAGAGCTCTTTTCCATCCACAATTAAGGACATTTCCCCAATTTTCTCTCCTTTTTTAACTGGAGCAGTTAATTCACTTTCAATCTTTATATTTTTTTTCACCTGCTGTTCTGAACCCTGGAGTGGAGACAGCCATTTTAACGGTTCGCTCAATACACCCGACATCATAAATGGAGAACCTTTCTCCACTCGTATTTTCACGACTTTGTCTCCTTGTTTAGAGAGAGTTTTGCTTTTGTACTGAGAAAAACCAAAGTCCAGCATCGAGCTCACAACCTCATTTCGCGCTTTTGAGGTTGGTGCACCAAAAACAACCGCTATAAAACGCATGTCTTTCTTTTGTGCTGTAGCTGTTAAACAGTACATCGCTTCTTTAGTAAAACCTGTTTTTAAGCCATCTGCCCCTTCATAAAAACGCACCAGTTTATTTGTATTCACCAGCCAAAATGGATCTTCGCTGTCTTTTCTCAAGTAATCTTCATAGGTACCGGTAAATTCGATAATTTCTTCATGTTTAAGCAGCTCTTTTGCAAGTTGAGCCATATCATAAGCTGAACTGACGTGGCCATCAGCCGGCAATCCGGTTGGATTGTGAAAAACCGTATTTTTTAAGCCAAGCTCTTTAACCTTGTCATTCATTAACCGGACAAAATCTTTCTCAGAACCTGCCAGATGTTCAGCCATGGCTACGGAAGCATCATTAGCTGATGCCACTGCTATTCCCTTTACCATATCTCTTACGGTCATTTCTTCTCCAGCCTTCAGGAAAATTTGAGATCCACCCATGGAAGCTGCATGCTCGCTTGTTTTAACTTTGTCTTCCCACGTTATTTTTTTCTCGTCAATGGCTTCCATGATTAACAGCATCGTTGCAATTTTTGTCATGGACGCAGGAGAAAGTGATTCGTTGCTGTTTTTATCCAGTACGATCATGCCTGTATGCTGGTCAATTAAAATCGCTGATTTCACTTCGTCCAAAGGTAATTTTGTTTCTTCGTTCGCCTGTGTGCTCATAGACGGAAAGATTGAAAACACTAACAATATGCTTAAGGTTGTTTGAATCAGGTTTTTCACGATGGCTCACACCTTTCAAATTCTTTTTGTTTATTTTTTCCTTGTGAGCCGTTTTTATACGCAATGGATGTAACTTAATGTAAAAAACATTTAGATCTTTATTCGTTGAGTGCATGTGGGGGAGTAAGAGCTGGAATTATTCCTTCTGCATTTAGTTTTTTTGTTGTGCAAAAGTGTGCCCTAGTCTTAACTGCACAAAAAAAGCCTGAGACAAAGTGTCTCAAGCTCTGCAATCGGTTCACTGCGCTTCAGGCGAACGCTTCCTTCAGGGACAGGTGCTTAAGCCTTTTTCAGAGCGTTGCCCTGAAAGTCTCAGCTTGCCGTCATATCCTGCAAGGAGTCGTCGCTTTCTGCTCCGCTCACCTTATACTAATAACTATGTTTTACCTTATATTTTTACTTTACTTGAAAAGTCGAATGATCAAAATATGTTTTATCTAATTTTAATTTAATCTTGCTTCTTATTCTTCTCCAGTAATTTGACCAACAATTAAAGTGGGAGCATCCACTTTATCTTTGGATACCTTTATACTTTCCAAAAGCTTTTCTTTCACTTTTTCCAGCTGTGAAAGATCATTCGCATAAATGGTCACCAGCGTTTCACCAGCTTGAACATCATCCCCGACCTTTTTATTGAGCATTAAGCCTACAGCCAGGTCAATCTGTGAATCCTTCGTGGCTCTACCTGCTCCAAGCCACATGGCTGCAGTACCCACGTCGTCTGCTACGATTTCATACACTGTTCCGCTCTCTTTTGAAGAAAGCTCGATTTTATGTTCAGCCTGCGGCAATTTTGAAGGATCGTCTACAACACTTGCATCCCCGCCTTGACCTGCTAAAAATTCCTTGAAGCGTTCCAGTGCTTTGCCGTTCGCAATCGCTTCTTCTAACTTTTCACGCGCTTCCTGCAAAGACGATGCTTTTTCTGCCAGGTAGACCATATAACTGCCGAGCACTAAACAAAGCTCAGTCAGATCCTCAGGTCCTTCCCCTTTTAATGTATCTATTGCTTCTTTAATTTCCAATGCATTTCCGATAGCAAGACCAAGAGGCTGGCTCATATCTGAAATGACGGCCATCGTTTTACGCCCTACATTATTTCCGATGCGGACCATCGCTTGAGCAAGCTCACGAGCCTGTTCTTCATCCTTCATAAATGCCCCTGCTCCTGTTTTTACATCTAAAACGATTGCATCTGCTCCTGCCGCAATTTTTTTACTCATAATGGAAGAAGCAATGAGCGGAATGCTGTTGACAGTTGCGGTCACATCCCGCAACGAATACAGTTTTTTATCGGCAGGAGTTAGATTACCGCTTTGTCCCATTACAGCGACCTTGATTTCATTGACAAGCTTCGTAAACTCTTCACTTGTTAATTCCACGTTGAATCCGGGAACTGCCTCAAGTTTATCGATTGTTCCTCCCGTATGACCAAGACCTCTGCCGCTCATCTTCGCTACAGGAACATCTGCAGCTGCCACAAGAGGACCAAGTATCAAAGTAGTTGTGTCGCCTACACCGCCTGTGGAGTGCTTGTCTACTTTTATTCCCTCAATAGCGGATAGATCAATCTGGTCACCGGATTCGACCATTGACAGGGTTAAATCTGCACGTTCCTGTTCAGTCATACCCTGGAAGTAAATTGCCATTAGCAGCGCACTTACCTGATAATCAGGGATTTCTCCTGTCGTGTAGCCATTTACTACAAACTGAATTTCTTCCGTGCTTAACGGCTTGCCGTCCCTCTTTTTTTCAATTAGATCTACCATTCTCATTTTCCTGTACCTCTTTTCATCGCTTGTTTTAGTTTAGGTCCGTTAAAAAGCTTTTTCCATAGACAGGTTTTTTCACATTGAAATTGTCAGCAATAGTGGCTCCCACATCTGCAAAGGTATCAAGGAGCTCAAGATTTTTTCCGTGTTCTTTTCTTGTCGTGTAGACAAGCAAAGGAACAAATTCACGTGTATGGTCTGTGCCTTCATGAACAGGATCGTTCCCATGGTCTGCAGTTAAAATAAGAAGATCGTCCTCTGTCATTTTTTCAAAAACCTCTGGCAGCCGCGCATCAAAGTCTTCAAGTGCTTTTCCATACCCTGCAGGATCCCGTCTATGACCATAAAGTGCATCAAAGTCTACAAGATTTAAAAAGCTGAGGCCGGTAAATTCTTTATCAAACGTGTCAATAAACTTATCCATTCCATCCATATTATCAGTGGTTCTGATAGATTCTGTTACCCCTTCACCGTTGAAAATATCGGATATTTTACCAATAGCAATCACGTCAAGATTCTCATCTTTTAATTCATTCATTACGGTTCGCTCAAATGGCTTGAGAGCATAATCATGACGGTTGGAGGTCCTTTTAAATTGTCCAGGTTCCCCTATAAAAGGACGCGCGATAATACGTCCAACTAAATATTTCTCATCCAGCGTAAGCTCTCTTGCTATTTCACAAATGCGGTAGAGTTCATCAATGGGAATGATGTCTTCGTGAGCAGCAATTTGAAGAACTGGATCTGCAGATGTATACACAATGAGTGCTCCGCTACGCATATGTTCTTCTCCCAGCTCATCCAAAATGGCAGTACCGCTTGCCGGCTTATTTCCAATTACTTTTCTGCCTGTTTTTTCTTCAAGCAGTGCAATCAATTCATCCGGGAACCCTTCAGGATAGACTTTAAATGGTGTTTTAATATTCAGCCCCATAAGCTCCCAATGGCCAGTCATGGTATCTTTTCCGACAGAGGCTTCTGCCATTTTTGTATAAAAGGCTTTTGGAGCTGCCGCTTTTTCAATCCCTTGAATTTCTTCGATGTTTGAAAGACCGAGCTTTGCCATATTCGGCATTTGTAATCCATTCATATGTTCAGCGATATGACCCAAGGTGTTTGAGCCTTCATCATGATATTCCTTAGCATCAGGTGCTTCTCCGATTCCGACTGAATCCATTACAACTAAATGGATTCTTTTATATCTATTATTTGTCATTATTCCTTATCCTCCTCATTTATACGTCCTTATTCTACCTTTAATTGATCATTTTAAACAAGAGAATGGTCTGAAGTCTGACAACTTAAATTACACCGAGATTTAAGCTCTCGGGTGAAACTTAGCGTAGACCTCCCTTATTCTTTTAGTGGAAACGTGGGTGTAGATTTGCGTGGTGGAAATATCCGCGTGGCCAAGCATTTCCTGTACTGCTCTGAGATCCGCACCATTTTCAATTAAATGAGTTGCAAACGAGTGCCTTAACGTATGCGGAGTTAATTCTTTTTGAATATTCGCTTTCATTGCAAGAGCCTTTAAAATTTTCCAGAACCCCTGTCTCGTTAAAGAATTCCCTTTTTGGTTAAGAAATAAAGCGGTCGTTGAAGTACGGACAAACTTGCCTCTGGATTGTCTTATATACACTTCGAGTATTTCTGTGGCTGTTTTGCCCACGGGAATGATTCGTTCTTTATTGCCTTTTCCTATACAGCGAATAAATCCCATATCAAGATTGACATCATCAAGCTGTAATCCTGTCAGTTCACTTACGCGCATTCCAGTGGCGTATAAGACCTCCATCATGGCACGATCCCGGTACCCGCTGGCTTTTGATAAATCCGCAGCCTGCAAAAGCTGTTCCACTTCTTCAATGTTCAGAACTTTTGGCAGCGTTTTTTCTGATTTAGGTGTGTCGAGATGTTCAGTTGGATCCCCATCACATCTTCTATTTCTTATGAGAAAATGATGAAAGGAACGAATAGAAGAAGTATGCCTGGCAATCGTTTTGGCAGACTTCCCTTGAGACTTTAGATGAGAAAAAAATTGAAGTATATGTGTTCTTTTCACATCACATATTGACTCGATTTGTTCCACTTTTTCAATGTAATTCAGGTAGTTTTTTAAATCTCTCTCATACGACTGGACTGTATTTTCAGACAGGCCCTTTTCTACGATCATAAACTGTATAAAGTCAAGAAGCTGATCCTTCATCCCTGCCACCCCTGTTCATTCCTATGAATCTATTGTAGTACGCTTTCATTTTAAAGTCATCTGTTTTAAATGAAAGTAAAAGAAAAATTCACATGCAAAAAACCATGCTATTCTGCATGGTTTTAGCTTTTATTCGATGAGCTGTCATCGTCCGACAATTCCTGACACCTGTAACAAATCCCATGAAAGGTAAGGCGGTGATCTTTTATTTTAAACTTCCAGTCTCTTTCAACTATGTCTTCTACATCCTCAAGCAAGTCTTCCTGAATTTCATCAACAGAACCGCATTCTATACAAATAAGGTGGTGATGAAAGTGAGTTGCCCCTTCTTTTCTAAGATCGTAACGTGATACGCCGTCTCCAAAATTTATTTTATCGACTACTTTGAGTTCAGTCAGCAATTCAAGTGTACGATAAACGGTAGCAAGGCCTATTTCAGGTGCTTTTTCCTTTACGAGGAGGTAAACATCTTCAGCACTTAAGTGATCAGCCTCATTTTCAAGAAGTACTCTTACAGTGGCTTCACGCTGAGGAGTCAATTTGTAGCTGGCTGAATGCAGTTGTTTTTTGATTCGGTCAATTCTGCTTTCCATTTTTTGCCCTCCCTCGCCTGTCAACAACATTATATCAAAAGGAGGGATGATTGCAAACAATAATCATTCCAATAAAGTAATTGTAAACATTATCATATAATAATAATTTCATTTAACTTACAGGATGAAACCATTTCATCCAATACGGCGGCACAAAGGCTTCTATCAGGCCTCCAATGCAAACAAACACAAGCAGGCAGCCAAACAAAACCGTATAGTTTAAGCTTGCTGTGCGGAAAGCAGGTGAGAACGACTGTCTGGTCAAAACACGCCTCCATAAGTGGAGAGTGATTTTAATTGCATGAACACAAATGATCACATATACCGGGATCAGCAGCAGATTATGAGGCAGCACCACGCCGACAGAAATCCACAGCCCTTCCCACCCGAACTCTGATATAAACAACCCTGTAGTGAATCCAAACATCATTCCTTTTAAAAATACGATTAGCCATGCTGCCGGGATGCCAATGAGCATAAAACCCGTACACCAAATAATCGTTATTAAAGCGATATCGATTAACATATATCCTCGAACCTGCTCACTTAACAAAGAAAGTGCCTCAAGTTTGCCATCAGATTCAAAAGAAAGAAATGGGAGAAGCAGACTTTGAAGCTGTTCTTCAGGCAGCCGGTTGACGAGCAGTGCGCCTGTAACGACGCCTCCTCCTAAAAGTGCCATGACAAAAATATAAAGGGATGCATGCTGCTGGATATGGTTCAGTATGGAACGTGCAATGGATTTTTTCATGTTATGCCCCCCAAAAGGATAAATTCTCCTCATTGTATGATGGGGTCTCACGGAACATGAATAACATTTTCGTACATATTTTAAACTCGCTTTGCCTCCTCAAGCGTCTGCTGTAATCGAAGATATTGAACGGCATAGGCTGTTTTTGCATCAAAAATTCTTTGCTCATTCACATAGCGCTCTGCCTCTTCGAGTGTAATTTCCTCGAGTTCCACAAATTCATCTTCATCTGCACCTCTTGCATTCTCAATTTTATAAAGATTTTTCGCAACAAATACATGAACTAGTTCATCTGCAAATCCTGGTGAAGTATAAAAAGAAATCAAGTGAACCAGCTGCTCACTGCCATAGCCTGTTTCTTCTTCAAGCTCTCTAGCTGCAGTAATGATCGGCTCCTCACCCTGCTCAAGCTTGCCTGCGGGAATTTCTAATATAGAGCGTTCAAGTGCTTTTCTGTACTGTTCGACCATTACCAGCTTTCCTTCATCCGTAACGGCAATCACACAGACTGCACCAGGATGTTTTATAATTTCTCTCGAAGACTCCTTGCCATTAGGCAATTCAACTTTTTCTACTTGCAGATTTATAATTTTCCCTTCGTACATCACTTGTTTTTCGATCGTTTTTTCTTCAAATTTTTTCATTATTTCCCTCCTAGTAAATGAACTATCCTTTTTAATGAAACCATTTAGACCTGGTAATGTACAGCATAAGCAGTATCAACTCAATAACAGTTTGCTTTTGCTTAATTACCCTTATTCGGCTGTTTCAATCTTGTTTAGAGACGTATGAGAAGGAGTATATACTATAGTAAGACAAAATGAGGAGTTGGTTAAAGTGGAGAAAAGAAAAATCGGTTCATCACAGCTTGAAAGTTCCATTTTAGGGCTTGGCTGCATGTCGATTGGCCAGGATGATTATAAAGCCCAGTCTATCATAGAAGCAGCCCTTGACGGCGGGATTACATACTTTGACACCGCTGATCTCTATGATTTCGGGGTAAATGAAAAACTGGTAGGGAAAGCGTTAAAAAACGTTAGAGACGAGGTTGTGATTGCCTCAAAAGTTGGAAATCGCTGGGAGGAAGGAAGCGATGACTGGACATGGGATCCTTCCAAAAAATATATAACCGAACAGGTGAAAAACAGTTTAAAGAGGCTTGAGGTGGACTATATCGACCTATACCAGCTGCATGGCGGTACATTGGAAGATCCAATAGATGAAACCATTGAAGCATTTGAACAGTTAAAATCTCAAGGCTATATAAAAGAATACGGCATTTCCTCTATTCGGCCGAATGTAATAAAAGAATATGCTGAAAAATCAGGAATGGTTTCAAATATGATGCAATACAGTTTGCTTGACCGCCGTCCTGAAGAACAGGCTTTTCCGATTTTAAATGAGCATTCTGTGTCAGCCATTACAAGAGGACCTCTGGCAAAGGGGTTGCTGAGTGAAAAAATGCTGTCAAAAGCCAGTGAAAAAATAAAAGAGGATGGATATCTTCATTATACATATGAAGCATTGGAGTACACTCTTGACACGCTGCATCAAAAATTTAGAGACAGCCGGTCAATGAACGAAGTCGCATTAAAATTTAATGCTGCTAATCCTCTAGTGGCATCTATCATTGCAGGTGCCAGTTCTCCAGATCAGGTCAGATCCAATATTGAAGCCATAGCTGCAGATCCGCTTACAGAAGCTGAATATGAACTGCTCAAAGAAATAACAAACAATAAGGGCTATACGGAACATCGTTTGTAAAAAGAAATAAAAAATGAGCTTGGGACAAAAGTGTCTCAAGCTCATTTTCCGGTTCGCTACGTTTTAGACGGACGCTTTCCGCAGGGACGGCGCTGAGCCTCTTTTTCTACTTTTTGTAATCCTGCCAATTTTGTGGACTTTCTTCGAGTAATTCTTCAAATGACTTGCTTTGTTCCCTGAGAAGACGTGCTTTTTCTTGTTCCCTCTTTTTTTCCTGTTCTCTCTCTGCTTCAAGATTGACCAGATTTTTCTTTGTCTCTTTCAGCTTTGAGAGCATTTCCACGTTTAAGGAGTCTTTCAGTGTTGGAGTACGGTCTTCACGCTCACTTGCTTTCCCTTTTCGCTTCATTCCGCTCCCCCTTTACTTTGAGCTGTTTAAGTTAAAATGCATCTAATTTAATTTCACCTGAAACATCCAGTTCAGGCTCAGTGGTTTGCACAACTTCTTCAATCGTATAACCCTTAGCAACTTCAGTCAATCGTAATCCATTGTCTGTAACATCTATAACCGCGCGCTCAGTAATAATTCGATCCACCACATTCTTCCCTGTTAAAGGAAGAGAACAGGTTCTTAAAATTTTCGACTGTCCTTCACGGTTAACATGATCCATTATGACAATTATTTTTCTGGCGCCGTGCACAAGATCCATAGCACCGCCCATTCCTTTAATCATTTTGCCCGGAATCATCCAGTTTGCCAGATCTCCTTTTTCTGATACTTCCATTCCCCCTAATATGGCAATATCTACATGCCCTCCCCGGATCATTCCAAAGGATTCGGCACTGTCAAAATAAGATGCTCCGCTAACCGCTGTCACTGTTTCTTTTCCAGCATTGATAAGATCGGCATCCACCTCTTCTTCCGTAGGATAACGACCGATGCCGAGCAGCCCGTTTTCCGATTGCAGTACAACTTCTTTTTGGGGAGATAAATGATTTGCGACCAGCGTAGGCATCCCGATTCCTAAATTCACATAGTCCCCGTCATTAATCTCCTTTTGAGCTCTTTTTGCTATCGTCTCCCGGATTTTTGCTTTATCCATACATGCTGCCCCCTCGTATTGTATTCATTTCATTTGTTAGTAATCGTTCTTCTTTCTATTCTCTTTTCCTGATTTCCCTGGAATAGATATTGGATATAAATACTTGGGGTATGTACTTCATTTGGATCAAATACTCCTTTATCCAAAAGCTCCTCTACTTCAGCTACTGTGATTTTCCCTGCAGCAGCCATCATTGGATTGAAGTTTCTCGCGGTTTTCCGGTAAATTAAATTACCCATGCGATCACCTTTCCATGCCCTGACAAAGCTCACATCCGCCGCTAGCGCCTCTTCAAGCACATACTCTTTCCCATTAAATATTCTTGTTTCTTTCCCTTCTGCAACAGGTGTTCCGACGCCAGCTGGTGTATAAAAAGCTGGAATTCCAGCGCCGCCTGCCCGGATTTTTTCAGCAAGCGTTCCCTGTGGAACCAGTTCAACCTCAAGCTCCCCTGAAAGAACCTGACGTTCAAATTCTTTATTTTCACCTACATAGGAGCCGATCATTTTTTTGATTTGCTTGTTGTGAAGCAGGAGTCCTAAACCCCAGTCATCCACCCCACAGTTATTTGAAATTACTGTCAAATCCTTCACTCCGCTGTCGCGCAAAGCGAGAATTAAATTTTCAGGGATTCCGCACAAACCAAATCCCCCAACCATGATGGTGTCCCCGTCTTTTACGTGCAGTGCTGCTTCGTTTGCAGTTTCATAGATCGTTTTCAATGAAATTCCTCCTTTGACTGGGGTCTCGATACAACAGTCGCCACTCCCTGTCCCCCGCCTATGCATAAAGCAGCAAGACCTGATTTCGCATCACGTTTGATCATTTCGTGAATCAATGTAACTAAAACCCTTGCGCCGCTTGCTCCGATTGGATGTCCGAGAGCGATGGCACCGCCATTTACATTTAAAATTTCTTTATTAAATGAAAGTTCCCGATCGACCGCCAATGACTGAGCGGCAAACGCTTCATTTGCTTCGATCAGTTCAATATCCTGCAATGAAAGTGAAGCTTTTTGAAGAGCTTTGTTTACTGCTTCAACCGGACCAAGACCCATAACTGCAGGATCTACTCCAGAACTTGCATTCGCTACAATGCTTACAAGCGGAGCGAGTCCGAGCCTTTCTGCTGTTTCTTTTGCCATTACCACAACAGCTGCTGCCCCGTCATTGATACCCGATGAATTGCCAGCTGTTACAGTTCCATCTTTTTTAAATGCCGGACGAAGCTTGCCAAGTGATTCTTTTGTCGTTCCTTTACGGGGATACTCATCCACGTTAAAAAGAATCGGATCTCCTTTTTTCTGAGGAATACTGACAGCTGTAATCTCATCTTCAAACCTTCCGCTCTGAATCGCATCTGCTGCTTTCTGCTGGCTTGCTGCAGCAAATTCATCTTGTTCGTCTCTGCTTACTGAGTAACGGTCGCATAAATTTTCAGCTGTTTGACCCATATGATAATCATTAAAAGCACACCAAAGGCCGTCTTTAATCATGCTGTCTTTGATTGTTTGATCTCCCATTTTAAAGCCTTCTCTTCCATTCTCAATCAAGTAGGGGGCTCTGCTCATATTTTCCATGCCACCTGCCACAATAATATCCGCATCCCCCGAAAAAATAGCTTGAGCAGCCAGATGCACTGATTTCAAACCGGATCCGCATACTTTGTTGATGGTCATGGCAGAAACATGGTCCGGCAGTCCCCCCTCAATCGCTGCCTGTCGTGCAGGATTTTGGCCCAGTCCGGCCTGCAAAACATTGCCCATGATCACTTCGTTTACTTGTTCAGGCTGAATTCCCGCTCTTGATATTGCTTCTTTTATCACAATTGCTCCAAGTGTTACAGCACTCACATCTTTAAGCGCTCCGTTAAAGGTTCCTATTGCGGTTCTTGTTGCACTTACAATCACTGCTTCTCTTGACATGCAGCACCCTCCTTAAATAGAATCTCCTTATAAAGGTTTCTATGAAAACGCTTTAATTCCTTCTTTTTCGCTATAAAACTTTCTGTTACGATAAATTTAGTACCGATTAACCAAGGGGGACATAAAATGAAGCTGCCTGAGTCTGTTACTTTAATTGAAGTGGGCCCACGTGATGGTCTGCAAAATGAAGCGCAATTTGTGCCGACGGACACGAAGTTGGCATTTATCCGGCATTTATGGTCTGCAGGTTTTAAAGAAATGGAGGTAACTTCTTTTGTATCACCTAAGTGGGTTCCTCAAATGATGGATTCAAAGGAAATAATGAATAAAACGGGAAATCAAAAAGGGACCATTGTTCTCGCACCAAATAAAAAAGGAATTGAGGCTGCACTGTCTTCCGGAGCAAAATCAATTGCCGTTTTTCTCGGAGTCAGTTCTACCTTCAATCAGAAGAATATAAATAAATCGACAAAAGAGGCGATGGAAGACCTTATCCCTCAAATAAAAAACTTGAAAACGAAAGGAATCTTTGTCAGAGCTTGTATCTCCACCTCTTTCTACTGTCCATATGAAGGACAAATTGAACCAGCGAGCACACTGGATTTGTGCCGTAAATTCGCTGAAGCGGGAGTAGATGAGCTAAGTGTAGCTGATACAATCGGAAGGGCAACACCGAAAGAAGCCTTTGAACTTTTTTCCCTGTTGAAAAGCGGGCTTCCTGAAATTCTATTGACTGCTCATTTTCACGACACAAAAAAAATGGCACTGGCCAATATCTATGCAGCACTGCTTGCAGGGGTTGATCGTTTTGACAGTTCAACCGGGGGCCTGGGAGGCTGTCCATTTGCACCGGGAGCAAGCGGCAACGTAGCTACAGAAGACGTAGTCTACATGCTGCAGAACATGGGGATTCAAACCGGCATTAATCCCGACATCCTTGTAGAAGCGATCTCAATCATAAAGCCTTATGTATCAAGGCCCTTTCAGAGCGGGTATTATATTAGCAGTACGATTGAAAAAGGAAGTTGAATATGTAAGGCGGCCTTCTCAGCATTTATGAAAATACAGCGTTTGAGGTGATCGGATGAAAAAGAGGGCACTATTGATTGGCAGTGCAGTTGCCGGAGCAGCCGGAGCATTAACTGCAGGGCTTGGCTTCTATTTATCAAACCGCATTATGTATATGGCGATAAAAGAAGATACTGTCATTTTTGAGCGGGAGGTCTCTGCTAAGCGCCTTATTCTAAAGGAATATGATTCTCTCCCTAAAGAAGAAATTTGGATTCAATCTCCTCACGGCTATCAAATTAAAACCATTGTCGTCCATCCTCACCCTTCAAAAAGATATGTTATTTTTTGCCATGGCGTAACTGAAAATAAAGTTAATTCTATTAAATACATGAACCTTTTTTTGTCAAAAGGATTTAATGCTGTCATTTTTGATCACAGGCGGCATGGAGAGTCCGGGGGAAGAACGACAAGCTTCGGATTTTATGAAAAGCTTGATTTAAAAGCCGTCGTAGATACATTAATCCAACGGGAAGGGGAAGATGTTATTTTCGGCATTCATGGCGAGTCCATGGGAGCAGCTACCGCGCTGCTTTATGCAGGATCTGTAGAAGACCGTGCCGATTTTTATATTGCGGACTGCCCATTCTCCGATTTCAGAGAACAGCTGGCTTATATGATTCAAAAAGATAGAGAAGTGATTGGCTCACCCAGGCTTGCTATTTCGCTGGCCGCTTTTTTCATCAGACTCAGAGACGGCTACAGCATCCAATCTGTTTCTCCTAAAGATGCCGCTGCCAACATAAAAAAACCGGTCCTGTTTATTCACAGTAAAAATGATGGATTTATTCCCTCTCATATGACAGAACAGCTGTATGAAATGAAAAGAGGTCCTAAAAAGCTTTTTATTGCTGAAAATGGGGACCACGCTCAGTCCTATGTAGCTAATGAAGAAGAATACAGCAGGTGCATAGATGATTTTCTGACCGAAAATGGTTTGTAGGAATATCTCTGAGATAGTATAAAAATTGAACGTGTTTAAGGAGATAGGGAAACAGCTTCTCTTGAGGGGTGGATGGGGAGAATGAGTATTAGCCGGGTTTTTGGGAGGGTCAAGCTTATGTCTCTGCAAGAAGTGTCAGCTTACATGCAGCGAACCGGAAAAAAGAGCTTGGGACAAAACCCAAAAAAGTTTTAAAAAAGAGGATATATTTTTTACTAGTAATAGGTGAGCGGAGCGGAAGGTGGCGACTCCTGCAGGATATGACGACAAGCTGAGACTTTACAGGGCAAGGCCCTGAAAAGGCTCAGCGCCGTCCCTGCGGAAAGCGTCCGCCTGAAGCGCAGCCGAACCGGTCAAAGAGCTTGAGACACTTTTGTCCCAAGCTCTTCATTTACGTTTTTTATTTCAAGCTTTAAACAAGCTTTCAAGTTAAGGATGATTGATTTTTAAAGCCCATTCGCCCGTTAATGGTCTGCCCGGGACTCTTGAGCTGGAACATTTTTGAGCCTTCCGAATAGTCAATCTTTAATTCTTTATCGTAAAAAACCATCTTGGGTTTTTCCACAAGGATTGGAAAGAAATTCGTTTCAATCGAAACATCCCCTTCTTCCGGCTCATCCACATACCAAAGCACCGGCACCCCATTCATCACACATCCGGTTCCTTCCGTATCATATTTTAATTTTACAAAACCATTTTTATTTATCATCTTTTCACGAATCTTTTCAGCAGCTCTTTCTGTTATTTCAATTTTCATCGTTGATCCCTCCTGTTTTTTTAGTATATCACCTGTGCGGCCACTTTAAGAGCAACTTGCTTTTCAAGCTATTTTGCTTCATGATTTAAATGAAAACGCATAAATAATAGGGAGGTTTGATGAATGGAAAAAGCCCAAATAAAAGTGATGGATAATGGATCATTAAAAGTGACCGGAGATGTTGAACTCATCGATGCAGAAGGAAATCTGTATCAAACAAAAAAAGTGTTTTCGCTTTGCAGATGTGGTTTATCCCGTAATATGCCGTTTTGCGATGCGTCTCACAAAGGGAAGTTTGAATCCTGTGTTCGTGCTGAAAAAATTCTCGACGAGTAGTTTGCATCTTTACTTAGAATGAAAACCTTTTTTGCCGACTGTTTCCACTATAGAAGGAAATAAGGTATGGATGACAGACAAGACATTCATCCATACCGGCATATTAATTTCCCTCTTATTTGTATAAATACAGCTGACGGTTTTAGCTGCAACTTTTTCAGGGTCAAGCATCCAGCGCTTGACACTTTGGGCATATGTACCTGACGAATCTGCCTGATCAAAAAAGGAAGTATTGATTGGCCCGGGATTTATGACGGTTACTTTTATATTCTCATCTGCCAATTCCATTCGGAGGCTGTTTGAAAAACCGATTACAGCAAACTTGGTGGCAGAATAAATGCTTGATTTAGGTGTGGCAAGTTTACCTGCCTGAGAAGCGATATTAATAATATGCCCCTCGCCCCCCCGCTTCATTAATGGAAGAATGGATTTAGTCAGTACAATTAAGGAAAGAACGTTGACATTAAACATGTCCCGTACGGTTTCATTTGCGGTTTGCTCAAGCTTCTCAAAAAGGCCAAACCCTGCGTTATTGATTAATACATCGATTTCTCCAGCTTGCTGATCCATTGCTTCAACAAGATTTTGTATGTTTTCTGTTTCCTTCAGATCTAATTCGAAAGCCTGAACTTCAGGGGCTCCGAGCAAAGATGTTTCCTGTACAATCTCTTCGAGCCTTTCTTTATTTCTTCCCACCAAAAAAAGGATGGCTCCCTGCTCAGCGCATTTTTTGGCAATTTCACCTCCAAGTCCGCTCGATGCACCCGTGATTACGATCTTTTTACCTTCCAATTTGCTGTTCATTTAGACTGGCTCCTTAATTTTCGTCAACGCCCGGTAA
Source organism: Jeotgalibacillus sp. ET6 (assembly GCF_029667115.1). GTDB lineage: Bacteria > Bacillota > Bacilli > Bacillales > Jeotgalibacillaceae > Jeotgalibacillus. The sequence goes on from NZ_JARUIU010000001.1 coordinate 601,837, forward strand.
AGAAACGCATCCCCCCGGCGATCTACTGTTTCTATTTCCCCAATTGCCATTAAGTAATCAATTTGCCCCATCGTTTCAGAGAGTGTTAACCCCAGTTGCATGCGGTAAACTGAAGGAAACAATTGGCTGCAGATTTCAAATGCTGTCAGCTCTTTAAGCAGCAGGAGCCCTTTCACATACATAGCGCGTTCATGCTGTTTTTTCAGTCTGTGAGAAATCAGCGAAGCAGCATCTGTCACCAGTGGACCATGACCCGGAAGCACGGCAGAAAGTTTCATCATTTGAAGTCGTTTTAGCGATTCATTATATTGCAGCTGAGGGAATGGCCTTTTTTCAAAAGGAGCAAACGGAGGTTCGATTAAGGGGTTGGATGAGACTTTAGCAAGCAATACATCCCCTCCGATTAACAATCCATCATTTTCTCTATATAAAGAGATGTGCCCCTGAGAATGACCAGGTGTCTCAATAATGGTCCAATCAGGTAAACCCTTCAGCACGTCCCCTTCTGATACTGCGCTATCCAGTCCTCTGTTTCCCAGTGTGAGCAGCGGTTCCTTCATTTTTTCAATCAGTACTAAATAGGAGTCGGGGAGCCCCATCGACCGGAAAAAATCATTGTAAAAAGAATCATGAAGGGTAAGAAAGTTTTCATCACGAACTAAAAACCGCTCTCCCTGCTTGGATCCAATAATCTCTGCCTGCGGAAACTTCTCAATTAAACCCGCGTGATCGGGGTGATGATGCGTCAGGACAATCTGCTCAATATCATCAGCCACAAGACCAATTCCCGAGAGCTGTCTTTGGACTTCTTCCCAGGCCGCCTTTGTCTTGGGTCCTGTATCCACTAAAGTTATGCACTCCCCTTTTACTACATATACATGAACATCTCCTACAGCAAACGGAGTAGGGATGGTTAACTGAGCAATCTCATGGTTAAAAATGGTCATCTGGTGCCTCCCTAAATTAATGAATAGTCATTCACTTCCTCTCTAGTTTATCCCTTATTTTATAAAAAGTCATCTTCTTCGTAAAAATGCTTGACAGAGAGATCGAAGGTGCGCATAATCACATATAATCAATTCATCTGCCAATGCAATGACAAGGACTAGTAGATCGTGCTGAAACGAAAGAGACCGAAGTTCACAGGCTGAAAAACTTCGACGTTTATCACATTATCGAACCTGCCTTTGAGTGACAGGAAAACCTGTCCGTTCTCCCTCGTTACGGGAATTGGAGAGTGCCGGATTTTTTAGATCCGGCAAACTAAGGTGGTACCACGGAAGCAGCTCTTTCGTCCTTTCATAGGGGATGAATGGGCTTTTTTGTATTTCGAAAAGCGTGATAATTACTTATCTAAAAAAATTATTAGCTTTATTACTTTTTTGTACTAACGTACATTGCTTTAAATGGGGGTAACAAATCATTTGGAGCTGCCTTAAATTGTAGATTGGAAAGTAAAATACAGGGAGGAATGAACATGAAAGTTGTTTTTCTAGGAGCTGGTTCAATGGCAGAATCACTGATTCAGGGGATGATTCAAGCACCAAATTTAAAAGATATTAATCTTTGGGTAACAAACCGCTCTGACTTTGCACGTCTTCAAAAAATAAAAGATTTGTACCGGGTTAATATCAGCTATGATCTGGGTGAAATAATGAAAGGCGCAGAAGTCATCATACTGGCAATGAAACCGAAAGATGCCAAAGCAGCTCTAGAAAGTATTCGCTCTTACGTCACCCAGGATCAGCTGATTATTTCGGTTCTTGCAGGATTATCGATTGAGTTTATTTCAGAACGGCTTACCTATTCCGTTCCAATTGCAAGAGCTATGCCTAACACTTCCGCTTCCATTCAACAATCAGCCACCGGTCTGGCTTTTAATACTCATGTATCTCCAAGACAGCAGGGGCTGGCTATGTCTGTTTTTTCTGCTGTCGGCACCGTTACCATCGTGGAAGAAAGCAGGCTTGATCTTGTGACGGGCTTATCCGGAAGCGGGCCTGCTTACATTTATTATGTAGTCGAAGCAATGGAACAGGCTGCAGTTGAATTGGGACTTACGCAGGAAGAAGCTAAACCGTTTATTCTTCAGACACTTCAAGGGGCTTCTAAAATGCTGACAATGACAAATCAGTCCCCTTCACATCTCAGAAAAGCTATAACCAGTGAAGGTGGAACTACAGAAGCTGGAATCAGGGAGCTTGAAAAACATCATGTAAAAGAAGCATTTAAAGCCTGTATCAAAGAAGCCACAGAACATTCAGGAAGGCTGCGCACTTTATTCGAACAGGCTGATTAAGCACTTACATTTGCAAGCCGGTCTTTTATTCCGGTACCATTAATTAAAAAGGAAGAAATCGCGATGTTTATCTTACTAAGTCTTATTACGCTTTTCTGGCTTTTTGTTGCGATTGATACATTTAAGGGGCTTTCTCAGCTGCAGGACCTCTCAAATGAATCACCAACGGTTTCAGCAGGAATGGTGAGCTTCATTATAGCCGCAAGAAATGAAGAACATACAATTGAAAAAAGCATCCGCTCCCAGTTAGAACAAACGTATCAGCCTGTGGAATGGATTCTGGTGAATGACCGTTCAACAGATGGAACCGGAAAAATAATGGAAAAGCTTGCACGGCATGATTCAAGGATTCATGTTGTGCATATTAAAAAGCTACCTGAAGGCTGGCTTGGCAAAAATCACGCTCTTCACACAGGAGCCAGAAAGTCTGCAGGGAATCTGCTGGTTTTTACCGATGCTGATGTCCGATATGAGCCGGATCTGCTTGCGAAAGCAGTTGCATTTTTTTCAAGGAATGCACTTCATCATTTAACTATTTCACCAAACTTGGTGGCAAAAACTTTTGTATTACAAGGATTTATTTCTTTTTTCCTATTTGGTTTTTCCTATTTTAAGCGTCCATGGTCTGCAAATCAGGATCATAAAAAAACAGGTATGGGAATCGGGGCCTTTAATATGCTTAGCCGGAAAGCGTATCAGGAAATAGACGGCCATCAGAAAATCCGGATGCGCCCGGATGATGATTTACAGCTGGGGATGCTTGTAAAAAAACATGGGCTCAAACAGCGGCTGGTGACGGGTCTGTCCCTCCTCCATGTTGAATGGTACCCTTCCCTTAAAGAAGCGATCCGCGGATTGGAGAAAAATACTTTTGCTGGTCTTCATTACAGCTACCTGCTTGCTGCTGCGGCAGTCACAGGTGTGTTTGTATCACAATTTCTTCCGTTCATCACTTTATTTCACAGTGCGCTTCCTGTTCGAATGATGAGCATTTTAACGATCCTTTTACTGGCAGCGATAAGCCTGGCGATTATAAAAAAACTCACTTTATTCTCACCCTGGACAGTGGCGTTGTTTCCACTTTCCGTTCTCCTGTTTATCTATGCGATAAGCAGAGCAGTTTTTCTTACCATGATTAGAGGCGGTATTAAATGGAGAGGCACTACTTATCCGCTTAAGGAAATCAAAAAACAGCTGAAAAAAAGCTAATCTTTTGGTTCTGCTATTCCTGATTGGTATACTATTTAGGAACTCTAAACAGTGCAGGAGGCAGAAAAATGACAACCGCTCTATTTTCACCTTATACAATCAAAGATGTAACATTAAAAAATCGAATCGTCATGGCGCCGATGTGTATGTATTCGAGCCATAATCAGGATGGAAAAGTTGAAAACTGGCATAAAATACATTACAGCAGCCGGGCAGCAGGGCAGGTCGGACTGATTATGCTCGAAGCTTCAGCAGTTACCCCACAGGGAAGAATCTCCAATGAAGATCTTGGCATATGGAGCGATGATCATGTTGAGGGTCTGAAGGAGCTAGTTTCTCTTATCAAGGAGCTTGGTTCAAAAACCGCGATTCAAATTGCTCACGCCGGGAGAAAATCCATGGCTGACGGCGACAGTATCGCACCAAGCAGCCTTCCTTTTAATGATCAAATGAAAACGCCTGTTGAAATGTCGATTGAGGATATTCAGGAGACGGTGGAAGCTTTTAAGCAAGGCGCAAGAAGAGCGGCTGAAGCTGGATTTGACATCATCGAAATTCATGCTGCACATGGCTATTTGATTAATGAATTTTTATCACCGTTATCCAACCATAGAAAGGATCAGTATGGTGGATCTAAGGAAAATCAATATCGCTTTTTAAAAGAGATTATTCATGCAGTTAAAGAGGTGTGGACTGGTCCATTACTTGTCCGTGTATCAGCCAGTGACTGGGATGAACGGGGTTTATCTGCTGAAGACTATATTCCCTATGCAGAGTGGATGAAAGAACAGGGTGTGGATTTAATCGATGTCAGTTCAGGTGCTGTGGTACCCGCGAGAATTCAGGTGTACCCTGGTTACCAGGTAAAAATGGCAGAAACCATTCGTCATGGTGCCGGGATTCCCGTTGGGGCTGTCGGCCTGATTACAAGCGGAATTCAAGCAGAAGAAATTCTTCAAAACGAGAGAGCCGACCTTATTTTTCTTGCACGTGAACTGCTCCGTGACCCCTATTGGCCGAGAACTGCCGCAAAAGAGTTAAAAACTGAAATCAATTCGCCGGTACAATATGAACGAGGCTGGAATAACTAATAAAACACCTGGAGCTGCCTTTAATGCGGCTTCAGGTGTTTTTACGTGTAATGATGGAGGTTTCACTAAAATCATGAGCAAGATGGCTGTTTGGAAAAATGGCTTTTGCCTCTTCTGCCAGTCTTTCACAGTCCTCTTCAGCATAGCGGGAACTGATGTGGGTAATCCACAATTCATCAGCACCAGCTTCTTGTGCAACTAAGGCTGCTTGTGCCGTTGTTGAATGATAATAATCTTGGGCCATCTTCTCACTTGAGCGTTCAAACGTTGCTTCGTGCACTAAAAGATTCGCATCTTTTGCCAGCTCTATCGAACGTCTGCACAATCGGGTGTCCCCAAGAATGGTTACAATAAGCCCCTTTTTATCCTCACCAAGAAAATCGGATCCATTGAGTTTCATTCCGTTCCATTCGACAACCTGTTTTTCTTTCAGTTTTTTATAAATCGGACCTGGGTGTATGCCAAGATCGATCAATCGATCAGCCTGCAATTCCCCGGGACGGTCTTTTTCTGAAATGCGGTAGCCGAATGATTGAATTGCATGATCAAGTTCCCCCACTTCTATTTGAGTCTCATCATCCTCAATAATCATGCCATCATGCACTTCAACAATATCTATCTGGTACTTCAAATGAGTTGAACTGACTTGCAGAGATGTTTCAATAAATGACTTGATTCCTTTAGGACCGTAAACTGTCAGCGGGTCTTCTCCACCCTGAAAGGACCGGCTGGACAGAAATCCGGGCAAACCGAAAAGGTGATCACCATGCAGATGTGTAATAAAAATTTTTTCAATCCGCCTTGGTTTTATCACTGTATGTAAAATTTGATGCTGGGTCGCTTCTCCGCAATCAAAAAGCCATATGGCTCCTTTTTTATTTAACCGTTTTAATGCAATGGCAGACACATTTCGATGCTTCGCAGGAACCCCTGCTCCAGTTCCTAAAAATAATAATTGCATGCTGCACCTCCGTTCGAGCAATATCATACCATAAGTTTGATTTTTCTGTGAAGCGTTTATAAGTTTACATAATAAAATTATAATTTATTTAGTTATTTATTGGTAAATGACGATTAATTGATCACGCTCATTGCAAAACGGTTGCATATCCAAGCCTCCATCTATACAATTTAGATATTGTAATTTTTGCAGTTTGATTAGCTGAATTAAGTATGATAACTATAAAAGTGAGGTCCTGAACGTGACACAAGAAAAAACACAACCTACATTAATTATGATTTTTGGTGCAACAGGCGACCTTGCCAAACGAAAACTGTTTCCATCTCTTTATCAGCTGTATTTAAAAGGAAGCTTGTCAAACAGGTTCGCATTGCTTGGCGTCGGCAGAAGAGAATGGTCGCATGACCGCTTTAAAGAGCATGTGCGGGAATCGCTTGAAGCCTCTTCCCACTCAAAAGAGCATATCGAAACGTTTATTGAGCACAGTTTTTATCAATCTCATGATGTTTCTGACTCCGACTCTTACATACAATTAAAAACGCTCGCAGATCAGCTTGATGAGACCTTTGCACTGGACGGAAACCGGATTTTTTATCTTGCTATGGCACCGGAATTTTTTGGCACCATAACAGATCATCTGAAGCAGGATGGGCTGACAGATACGAACGGATTCTGCCGCCTGGTCATCGAAAAGCCATTTGGTCATGACCTGCCGTCAGCATCAGCTTTGAATAAACAAATCCGTCAGTCATTTTCTGAAGAGCAGATTTACCGGATTGACCACTATCTTGGCAAGGAAATGGTGCAAAATATTGAAGTCATCCGTTTTGCAAATGCTATTTTTGAGCCGTTATGGAATAACCGGTTTATATCAAATATCCAGATTACTTCATCCGAAACACTCGGCGTGGAAGAGCGGGGCAGATATTACGAGACCAGCGGTGCTTTAAGGGATATGGTGCAAAATCATATGCTTCAAATGGTTGCCCTCCTTGCCATGGAGCCGCCAATCAGCCTGAGCACCGATGAGATCAGAAGTGAAAAAGTCCGTGTGCTTCGTGCAATGCGTCCGGTAGAAGGCAAAGAAGTTGATGATTATTTTGTACGGGGGCAGTACGGCAGAGGCAAAGTAGATCATGAACCGGTAGATGGGTACCGTGATGGAGAAAACGTGGATTCATCATCCAATACAGAAACCTTTGTTGCAGGCAAAGTATTAATTGACAATTTCAGATGGGCAGGCGTTCCATTTTTTATTCGCACAGGAAAAAGAATGGCAGTTAAATCCACGAAAATCGTCGTTCAATTTAAGGATATTCCAATGAACCTATACTACAATAAGGAACACTCGCTCGACCCTAATCTGCTGGTAATTCACATTCAGCCTGATGAAGGCGTAACGCTGCATTTAAATGCTAAGAAAACAAGTGAGGGCGTGAATACTAAGCCTGTTAAGCTTAGTTATTCAGCCAGCAGCGTGGACGGCATCAATACACCTGAAGCTTATGAAAAGCTTCTTTATGACTGTATTATGGGAGATGCCACAAACTTCACTCACTGGGATGAAGTGCGGAGATCGTGGAGTTTTGTAGACAAGATTTCAGATCATTGGGAGTCTACAAAAGAAGAATCATTCCCTAATTACGCACCTGGTTCAATGGGACCGGATAAAAGCTTTAAATTGCTGGAAGATGATGGATACGAATGGTGGTCTGTTGGAGAACTCGACAACAAATAGCTTTGGAGTGAAAAAAAGAAGTTGGGACACAACTGAAACGGTTGCTTGAGACTTTACAGGCTAGTTCCTGGAAAGTCTCAGCGCCTTCGCTGCAGTATGCTTCCCGCCCGAGCGCAGAAAAAAAGTGAGCCTGAGACATATATATGTCTCAGGCTCATTTTTAAATCACATACTATAAAAATACTATTTATTACCTATTTTTCTTGCCCATTGAATCATTGGCCACTGAAGCAGTACTCTTAACCAAAGCAGCACAGGCATGGGCTTTTGTCCCTTTTTCAATGGTTTGTTTTGAATAGCCATATAGACGTTGGCCGGCCATACAGCCAATAAAAGCCAGGTCAGCATTTTGCCAGCTATCCTAGACCCTTTGTTTATAACGAGTAAAAAGCCGATCAAAACTTCTGCAATGCCTGAAACGATTACAAGCATTTTTTTAAATGGCAGAAAGGGCGGAACGATTCTCATAAACATCTTTGGTTTTTTAAAATGCATAATTCCCGCAAAACCCATAAAGGCACCGTACACTCTTGACAAAAATGTCATATCATCATCTCCTTGGGAAAAAGACCTCTTTCCTGTGGAAGAGGTCTGATCCTGAGCTTATTATTCCATCCACTCTGTGTGGAAAGTACCTTCTTTATCTACACGCTGATACGTGTGGGCACCAAAGTAGTCACGCTGAGCCTGAATCAGGTTCGCAGGCAGAGTTTCAGTGCGGTAGCTGTCATAGTATGCCAATGCCGTAGAGAATCCTGGGACAGGAACTCCGTTTTGAACGGCAAGGGAAATAACTTCACGCAAAGCAGACTGATAAGATTCAACAATCTCTTTAAAATATTCATCCAGCATTAAGTTCGTTAATCCCGGTTCACGGTCATAGGCCTCTTTGATTTTTTGAAGGAATTGAGCACGAATAATGCAGCCCCCTCTGAAAATCATGGCAATATCTCCAAATTTAAGATCCCAGTTGTACTCCTCTGATGCGGCTTTCATTTGAGCGAAGCCTTGGGCATAGGAAGCAATTTTAGACATATAAAGCGCACGGCGGATGGCTTCAATTACTTCTTTTTTATCTTTTTGCGGAGCAACTGCTGCAGGGCCGCTAAGCACTTTGCTTGCATGAACCCTCTCTTCTTTTATGGCTGAAATAAAACGGGCAAAAACAGATTCAGTAATAATAGGCAGCGGCGTTCCAAGGTCAAGAGCGCTTTGGCTTGTCCATTTGCCTGTTCCTTTCTGACCTGCTTTATCCAAAATTACATCGACCATTGGCTTTCCGGTTTCTTCATCCTTTTTCCTGAAAATGTCGGCAGTAATCTCGATTAAATAACTGTCCAGTTCTCCTTTATTCCAATCTGCAAAAACTTCGTGCAGATCTTCCGCGGAAAGACCCAGAACATTTTTCATAAGGAAATAAGATTCAGCAATCAGCTGCATATCAGCGTATTCTATGCCGTTATGAACCATTTTCACGTAATGACCCGCGCCGTCTGGTCCTATATATGTGCTGCAGGCTTCACCATTTACTTTAGCTGAAATCTGTTCAAAAATAGGAGCCACTAAATCGTATGCCTCTTTTTGACCTCCAGGCATAATAGAAGGACCGGTCAACGCACCCTCTTCTCCACCGGAAACGCCAGTTCCAATAAAATGAACACCATGTTCGCTTAATTCCTGGTTGCGGCGGATCGTATCTTTATAGAACGTGTTTCCTCCATCTATTAAAATATCACCTTTATCAAGCAAAGGCAGCAAGCTGTTGATTGTAGCGTCCGTAGCAGCACCCGCTTTTACCATCAATAAAATTTTTCTTGGTGACTCAAGTGATTCAACAAAATCCTCAAGGCTGTATGTACCGTATATCTGTTTTCCTTGAGATTCTGAAATCATATCATCCACTTTGGAGGATGAACGGTTATACACAGCTACTGAAAATCCTCTGCTTTCAATATTCCAGGCAAGGTTTTTCCCCATAACTGCAAGACCCACTACACCAATTTGTTGTTTTGACATGTTTAACGTCCTTTCTATTGCAAGATGTATTGCTTTTACAAGCATCCAAATAATCAATCACTATTGTAACACTATTTCAGCTAAAGGCGAAAAAAATGCCTTTATTCATGATCCTTTAAAAAATCTTTACTGAAGCTCGTTTCTGCAGCAGGAAAGTAATTATTTTTTTTAAGTATAATCCCCCGGCTTAATTTACCAGTGCCATACCTTTTTTTAATTTCTTCCAATACTTTATCTACAGGTTCATGCCTTGCATCTTCTTCATATGAAAACAGATCCAGCTGCTTGACAGCCTGTCTTCTCTCCACAAGTTCCTGACCTGTTACACCAAGCAGCCTGATCGATGTTCCATCCCAGTGAGACAAAAACAGGGATTTAACAGCAGCAAGCAGATCATCCTCATGATCGATCGGACTATTCAGCGTGCAGCTTCGGGTAATGGTTTTGCGATCTTTAAAGCGGATCATAACAGACAGACTGTAGCAGAGCATTCCTTTCGCTTTAAGCCGCTGACTCACCTTTTGGGAAAGTTTAAATAAGACCGAAATCAGTTCAGATTGATTTGATACATCCGTTGGCAGTGTCGTAGAATTGCCTACGCTTTTAAAATCATATACGCTTTCCGGATCTACTTTTCTTTCATCCAATCCATTTGCCCTGTCTTTTAATCTTTTACCGTTTATACCAAGCAGCGCTTTCAGCTGAAGTTCTTCTCCATTCGCAAGATCTCCAATGGTCTTCACTCCGATGCCGTATAGCTTTTGGGCTGTTTTTTCACCAATTCCATGCATGGCACGGACGTCCATTGGCCACATAATGAGGGGCACATCTCTTTTTCGGAGGACAGTAATACCGAGCGGTTTTTTCATATCAGAAGCCATCTTAGCTAAAAACTTACTTGGCGCAACACCAATGCTGCATGGCAGATCCAGTTCCCGCAGTATTCGATCCTGAATGGTTTGTATGATCTCGATCGGGTCGTGATCAATCAGTTCAGACATATCCATATACCCTTCATCGATAGATACAGGCTCCACGAGTTCTGTGTAAGAACGAAGGATGGCAAACATCGCCTTAGAAGCTTCTCTGTAACGATCAAAGTTAGGTCTCATTACAATTAAAGAAGGGCAAAGCTTTTTTGCTTCCCAGAGCGGCATTGTCGTTTTCACGCCATACGACCTTGCTTCATAGCTGCATGTCACTACAATTCCTTTTCTTTCTTCCGGGTTGCCTGCAATGGCAAGGGGTTTTCCTTTTAAAGAAGGATCATGCGCTGCTTCAACAGATGCATAAAAACTGTTCATATCAACATGCAAAATGATTTTTCCCCTTTTTTTCATACCGGCACCCCCTTCACCTTATTGTACAACAATCTTTTTTAATCTTAAATGAAGAAGAACCGGATATAAAATACACTTAGCAACCCTTCCTACCCAAGACCGGTCGCGTTAAGTTGGGGCGTTCTCGCCATTCTTTAATAAAGCTGCAGAAATGGATCTTAATTTATCAAAGCAGAACAATATATAGGTATAAAATAGGATCCATAATGAATCGTTATCATGAATAAAAAGAGCCTGAGACAAAAAAACGTCTCTGGCTCTTTAACCGGTTCCATGCTCACTCAGGGATCTACCGCAATCCAATTACATTTATTGGCGTGTGCTCATTTGGTCTTTATACTCAACCATATAATCGAATATTTCTTTAATGCCTTCCAAACTGTGAGCCATAGCCCCCGGATCCACAACCGTGATTAGACGATCCCCGGCTTGTGCGATTCCTGTAAAATAGTTAGCTTCGGAATAGGCGATAAGACCCAATTCTTTTATAGAAGCAGCAGGCAGATCGAGAATCTCGCTCGCTTCTTTCACTCGTAATGCCAGCAGCAGATTATCCGTTTTTAATACAAGAATTTTTGCTTGAGGTGATTCATTTCCTTCAGGCTGGCCCAGAATTTTTTCAAAGTCTAGAACCGGAAGGAGATCCCCCCGCACACTTGTAATTCCGATCATATACGATGGCAGATGCGGAAGAGGGGTGCGATTTTCGTCTTTCTCAATGGAAAGTATGGATTCAATTTTAATCGCATATTCTTCATTGCCACTTGCAAATACTACATATTTTTGACTGTCATTCATGTGTAAACTTCCCTTCACCTTAAAATAGATAAGTCTAATGTACCATATTCTTGTGAAGAGAAGGATTACTTTTTTTGCAAATTAGCGATTTGAAACTTCTTTTACAATTGAAACCAGGAGTTCAGTTAATTTATTCAACTCTTTAATCGGCATTTTTTCATTTTTCGTGTGAATCTCTTCATATCCGACAGCTAAGTTTACTGTCGGCACACCCATACCGGCGATTACATTGGCATCACTGCCGCCTCCGCTGGTCAATAAAGATGAGGTTCTGCCAATTGCCTCGACTGCTGCTAAAGCAATTTGAACCACTTCGTCCTGTTCTTCAAATTTAAAGCCTGGATACATGATTTCGATTTCAACTTCTGCCTTGCCGCCCATTTCACTTGCTGCGTTTTCAAACGCCTCTTTCATTTTATCTGCCTGAGCTTCCATTTTCTCTGGAACTAAAGACCGTGCTTCTGCCAAAATATCAACTCTGTCGCAAACGATATTTGTTGCACTGCCTCCCTCAAAGCGTCCAATATTCGCTGTTGTTTCTTCATCAATGCGTCCAAGCGGCATGGAGGCAATTGCTTTAGAGGCAATCGTAATAGCAGATACTCCTTTTTCAGGGGCAACTCCCGCATGCGCTGTTTTACCGTGAATCACAGCTCTTACTTTCGCTTGCGTTGGGGCTGCCACAATGATGCCTCCAACATCTCCGTCACTGTCTACAGCAAATCCGTATTTCGCTTTTACATAAGAAGGATCAAGGGCTTTAGCTCCCACAAGGCCCGATTCCTCTCCTGCTGTAATAATAAATTGGATCGTGCCGTGGGAAACCTGGTTTTCTTTAAGCTGATGAACCAGCTCAATCATTGCTGCGATGCCGGCTTTATCGTCAGCACCCAGAATCGTGGTTCCGTCAGAATGAACATATCCGTCTTTTACAACCGGCTTAATTCCTTTTCCTGGAGTCACAGTATCCATATGGGAAGTAAAATAGATCGGATCTGCTCCTTGTTTCGTTCCTTCCAGTGTGCAAATCAAATTATTAGCTCCGTGGCCGGTTTCACTCATGCTGCTGTCTTCCGCCACATGTACTCCTAGGTCACTGAATTTCTTTTTTAAAACCTCTGCAATTTCCGCTTCATACTTTGTTTCTGAATCCACTTGAACAAGCTCTAAAAATTCATCCAGCAATCTTTTCTCATTAATCATACTATTCCCTCCAATTATGTATTCACGGTGCCTAGTATACCGTGAAATGCGGTGTTTCACAAAGCCTTGCTCTCAAAGAGGAATATTTCCGTGCTTCTTTTTAGGGCGATCTTCCTTTTTATTTCTGAGCATTTCAAGCGATTGAATTAATTTGATTCTCGTTTCACGGGGATCAATTACATCATCAACCATCCCCCTGGCTGCCGCGACAAATGGATTTGCGAATTTTTCCCTGTATTCTTCAATTTTCTTCGCTCTTGTCTCCTCAGGATTTTCACTTTGTGCTATTTCTTTTGCGAATATAATATTTGCTGCGCCCTGCGGACCCATTACGGCGATTTCAGCATTGGGCCAGGCAAAAACCAAATCCGCTCCAATTGATTTACTGTTTAACGCAACGTAAGCTCCTCCGTAAGCTTTTCGCAGAATCACAGTCAATTTTGGCACGGTTGCTTCTGAGTAGGCGTAAAGGATTTTAGCGCCGTGCCTGATGATGCCGCCATGCTCCTGCTTGATGCCAGGGAAAAAGCCGGTTACATCTTCAAAGGTGATAATGGGAATATTAAAGGAATCGCAAAATCGGATAAATCTTGATGCTTTGTCGCTCGAGTCTATATCCAGCCCGCCTGCCATTACCTTTGGCTGATTACAGACGAGGCCGACTACTTCCCCTTTAATACGCGCAAGCCCAATCACAATGTTTCGTGCAAACTCTTTTTGAATTTCCATAAATGAATCTTCATCTGCTACTTGTTCAATGACCGTCCGTACATCATAAGGACGGACCGGATCGAATGGAATAGAATCAGCAAGATCCGGTCTGTCATCTGACGTGGATGCAGCAGCCTCTCTCGGCGGCTTTTCTTCATTTGATTGTGGAAGATAGCTTAGCAGTTTTCTTACCTGTTCGAGTGTTTCTTTTTCAGTTTGAGCTCTGAAATGAGCATTTCCGCTGATCGTATTATGTATTTTGGAACCTCCAAGGTCTTCAGAGGAAATCTTTTCACCCGTTACAGTTTCAATTACTTTAGGACCTGTAATAAACATTTGGCTCGTTTTGTCGACCATAAAAACAAAATCAGTGATTGCCGGTGAATAAACGGCACCGCCCGCACAAGGTCCCATAATTACAGAAATTTGCGGCACCACGCCTGAATAAACTGCGTTCCGGTAAAAGATATGGCCGTAGCCGTCCAAAGAAACGACGCCCTCCTGAATACGGGCACCGCCGGAATCATTTAACCCAATAAAAGGTGCACCATTTTTTGCAGCAAGATCCATCACATTTGCAATTTTTTCAGCATGCATTTCACCAAGCGCCCCGCCAAACACGGTGAAATCCTGTGAAAACAAATAAATCGGTCGTCCGTTTACTTTTCCATAACCGGTGACAACACCATCTCCGTGGCCTTTAATTCCTGCCATGCCGAAATCAGCTGACCGGTGCTCAATGAACGGATTCAGTTCCATGAACGTTCCTTCATCCACTAGAAGGTCAATTCGCTCTCTCGCTGTCAATTTTCCTTTGTCATGCTGGCGGGCAATCCGTTCATCTCCTCCTCCTAATTCAATCTCTCTTCTTCTGTCGTAAAGCTCATTTATTTTTTCAAACATATCACTCATGATTCGACTCTCCCTTTTCTCTTGTGTGCTCGCATACTTCAAAAAGAACGCCATGCGCTTGCTTTGGATGCAGAAAAGCTACATCAGCTCCTCCAGCTCCCTTTTTGGGCTTATCTGAGATAAAGGTCAGCCCTTTTTCCTTAAGCTCATCTATTCTATTTTCAATTCCCTCCACTTCAAAAGCGATATGATGAATGCCCTCTCCTTTTTTCGATAAAAATTTTGCAATAGGCGACTCCCCCGTCAGCGGCTCAAGAAGTTCTAGCTTGACGTTGCCTGCATCAATAAATGCCACTTTTACTCCCTGATTTGTGATTATTTCTTCCCTTATAAAAGTAAGCGCTAACATTTCGGTGTAAAAAGGAAGCGATTCTTTAATTGACTGCACAGCAATCCCGAGATGATCTACTTTTTTCATGTCTTTCCCTCCTGCGTTTTTCTGCTCTCCACTTATTGTACCGATATCTTTATCTATTGACTACCTGCTTGCAGTTTTTCTGAAGTGAAGATAGAATAGAAGTACAATGCCTACAAATAAGGGGAGAGCTTCTTGCGTAATCGTACATTTAGAAAAATTGTTGTTTATTTAATGATCTTTGCCATGCTGGCATCCACTCTGGCGATAGGATTATCAATGGTATTATAAGACTCAATTGTTAACCACTTGTTAAGGATAAAATGCAGTAAACTGGTTTAAAGAGATGCAGGCACGAAACTCAAAAAAGTTTTAAAAATGAGGATTTAATTATTAAGAGTATTAGGTGAGCGGAGCGGAAGGTGGCGACTCCTGCAGGACATGACGGCAAGCTGAGACCCCTCAAGGCAAAGCCTTGAGGAGGGCTCAGCGCCGTCCCTGCGGAAAGCGTCCTCCTGAAGCGAAGTGAACCGGACGTAGAGCTTGAGACACTTTTGTCCCAGGCTCTCTTTTTTATCTTGTTTTTCCCTCTCTATTTTTCAAGTGAAAAGATTGAAGATGATGACAGATTGCCTGAGTCACTTCTTTTGTTGAATAGGAGCCCCCGACGTCAGCAGTTTTAATTTCCTGTCGTGTCACTTCATTAATTGCCTGAATGATTGATTCCGCCCCTTTTGGATAGCCCAAATGATCAAGCATCATGGCTGCTGTCCATACTTGCCCAATTGGGTTCGCTTTTTCCTGTCCTGCTATATCAGGAGCTGAACCATGAACCGGTTCAAACATTGATGGAAATCTGCCTTCAGTATTTAAATTAGCCGAAGGTGCAATGCCGATGCTCCCCATCACTGCTCCTCCGATATCTGTCAAAATATCTCCAAACAAA
Organism: Jeotgalibacillus sp. ET6; assembly: GCF_029667115.1. Taxonomy (GTDB): domain Bacteria; phylum Bacillota; class Bacilli; order Bacillales; family Jeotgalibacillaceae; genus Jeotgalibacillus. The sequence continues at coordinate 617,416 of NZ_JARUIU010000001.1, forward strand.
TTAGAAGCGACAATGACATCAAAGGTTTGGGGTTTTGTAACTAAAAATGCAGCCAGGGCATCTATATGCACAGATTCTGTTTCAACATCGGGATAATCAGCTGCAATCTCCTGAAACACCCGATCCCAGAAGGGCATGGAATGAACAATGCCATTTGATTTGGTGGCGCTCGTCACCTTTGAATTTCTTTTTTTGGCAAGTTCAAAAGCATAGCGGATGGTCCGTTCAGTTGCCTTTCTTGTAAAGATTGCATTCTGTACGGCAATTTCATCCTTGCCATTATGGATCACTCCACCGGATTCACTGTATTCTCCCTCGCTGTTTTCCCGCACGACAACAAAATCAAAGTTTCCAGGAGATCGTAAAGGAGATTGAATTCCGTCGATCACCCGTGCAGGCCGGATGTTCAGTGAAAGCTCTAATTCACGTCTAATTTTAATTAACATTCCCCATAATGATATATGGTCGGGTACAAGCGCCGGATTTCCTACTGCTCCTAAAAATACCGCATCAAAGGCTTTCAGCTTGCTGATCGCATCTTCAGGCATCATCCTGCCGGTTTTAACATAATGATCAGATCCCCAATAAAAATCCTGCATTTCAATCTTACACTCATTCTGAGTTTGGGCCCATGTTTGTATAACTTCTTTTGCAGAAGCCATTACTTCAAGCCCGATTCCATCTCCAGGCAGGCAAGCGATGGTTATAGTAGACATTTGAATCCCCCCGTTTATCTAAAGCTGTCCGGAAATACTGTAAGATCGATATCAAAGATAATTGGCAGATAAAAATACACCGCAGTTGTAATAAAAATGACACACGCTATATTGACCCAAAATCCATTTTTAACCATTTCAATGATTTTGAGCTTCCCTGTAGCAAAAATAATGGCATTAGGAGGTGTCCCGACCGGAAGCATAAACGCACAATTTGCAGCCATTGCTGCTGGCACCATTAACGCGTAAGGATGCACATTAATTGCGACCGCCAATGATGCTAAAACAGGAAGTATCATCGTCGCTGTTGCTGTATTTGATGTGATTTCAGTAAGGAAAAGAACCAGCGCTGCAGTAATAACAATCATCAAAATAAAGCTTACACCTTCAAGAACAGTCAGCTGTTCACCAATCCAGCTTGCCAGCCCTGTTTCCCTGAAACCTGCTGCAATTGCCAAGCCGCCTCCAAACAAAAGTAAAATTCCCCATGGTATGTCTTTCGCTACAGACCAGTCAAGCAGCTTTCCGCTCCCTGATTTTGCAGGAATTAAAAACAGGAGAATCCCCGCTGTTATAGCGATCATGGTATCGTTGATGCCAGGAATAACAAAAAAGTTTTCATTTTCCCATAGAAATGAACGGGTAATCCACATAAAAGCAGCAAAAACAAAAACGGCTGCTACCATTTTTTCCTCGTACGATGTGTGGCCAAGTTTCTTTTTTTCCGATTGGATCAGCTCTTTTCCTCCCGGCAATTGCTTCAGTTTTATCGGGTGCGCCACTCTCGTTAAGTATAGCCATGAACAGAACAGCAGAATGATCACGACCGGAGCAGCAAATAACAGCCACATGGCAAAAGATATCTGGATATCATACAGTTCACTTACGATGCCCGCAAGCAGAAGATTGGGCGGTGTTCCGATAAGGGTGCCGAGCCCCCCAATTGTCCCTGCGTATCCGACAGCGAACAGCAGTGCTTTTGAGAATTTCTCCTCTTCACCTGAATAATCCCTATCAGAATTTTTTAAGCTTTGCGAGACCTGATAGGTAATCGCAGTTGCAATAGGCACCATCATCATGACTGCAGCTGTGTTTGAAACCCACATGGACAAGAAACCTGTTGCAATCATGAATCCAAGGATAATATTGGAGGTGGATGTGCCTACTACTGAGATAATATTTAAAGCAATTCTCTTATGCAGATCCCATCTTTCCATTGCTAAAGCAATCATAAAGCCGCCCAGAAATAAAAATACGATCGGATCTCCATAGCTTGCTGTAACAGCAGAACCTTCAAGAGCCCCCGTCACTGGCAGAAGAACAATAGGAAGTAATGAAGCTGCCGGTATGGGGATGGCTTCTGTAATCCACCACGTCGCTACCCATAATGTGGTGGCAAGCACCATTACTCCTCCATGGGAGAGCGTTTCAGGTTGAAAAAACAGGACGGTGAGTAAAAATAAAAGCGGCCCCAAAATTAACCCTGTCCGCTGAGGAGTTGTATAACTGGGTTCATTTTGTGAAGGCTGTTTGTTCCCATTTTTTATTTTTGATTCTGAAGGATCTTCATTTACATTTCCCTCTCCGCTTAATGAAAAAAATAATAGATTCTTCGTTTTTCTGTGTGCACGCCAAAGTGAATCTGATAAAGTCTGATAGGACAAAAGATTACCCCCTTTATTTTTAAAGCGCTTACATATATAATGAAATAAATACTGTCGACTGTCGACAGGTATATGTTAAAGAATACAAAGTCAAAACAAGTACGTCAATAATAATTTTAAAATCCCGACAATATTCTCATTGTTTTCCTTTACAGCATGTATAAAGGTGGAGTTACAATGGATAATCCAATTAAAAAATATAAAACGATCCATGAACAAGTCTATTCTCTCTTAAAAGAACGGATTATTAAAGGAGAATATAATCCAAATCAACGTCTTTTTGAAGCACAATTGGCAAGGGAATTCTCTGTGAGCAGAAGTCCCGTAAGAGAAGCGATACGGATACTTGAACAGGAAGGTCTGATTACTCAGAATGAACAATCCATGCTCTTTGTTTACTCCCCGAGTATCGAAGATGTGGAACAAATCTATCAATGCAGAGAAGTTCTGGAATCACTTGCTGTCTCTCTTTGTGCAGAAAAAGCTGAAAAAAAAGAGCTGAAAGAAATTCTCGATACAGCCGTCATTTCTCTGCAGTATGTCGCTTCAAGCCGTGAGGAAGACATGAATCGATTAATTGAACTGAATAGTTTGTTCCACGATTTAATTATTCGCTCAAGTCAAAATAAAAGGCTTGTAAAACAGCTTGATGATTTAAGAACGCTGACCTTTGTCTACAGGAGAATGAATATGAATCATTTTCAACGGAGAAAAGAAATTGCCGATCAGCATATTAATATAGCTGAAGTTTTGATAGACAGGGATTCGGAGCAGGCTTCTCTGATGATGAAGAATCACATAGCCCGGGATAAACACTTCTTAATGACTATGTTTAAAGAGCAAATTAAAAACGACGATGGGATCTAACGAAAAAGTATAAAAAAGCATCAAACGCAGGGTGGTGAATAAAGAAGGATGGGACGGTTGATCGGAAGATTACACGACAAAGCCATCGAAAGTCTCAGCACGCTTCATATTGAAAATTCCGCCTGAATCACAGTGAAAAAGTCAAAATTTATCTTCTTTCAAAGCTCAAAATAAAAACAGTTTGTGTGAGTAACTCATACAAACTGTTTATTCATCTTTTTAGACGGGATTCCTCTAAAAGACTGCTTTAATTGCAAATATTCTTCCATTTCACGAATAAATTGATACAGAGCAGCTCTCGTTTCAAACTCCTCACGATTTTTAGGCATCTCCATATCCTCAAAGCGAATTTTCATATCATATAATTTCTTCAAATATAAAATCGCTGTATTCCCCGGGTGAATATGTTCACTCAAGTCCTCTACAAAATCCCCAATCATTTCACGCTGTTCCACCGAGGAGGAGAGCGAAGAGATGAGCGGGAGCATTCTCTCAATCAGTTCAAATTGCTTTTGTCTCATTGAGAAATAAAGATAATAATGATTTTCATTTCGTAAAAAATGATTTTCTACATCCTGGAAAGCCAGTGTTTTTGCTTCTTTAATCATCTGGTCTGTAGAGGTAATCTCCCTCCCGCTCCATTCCGAATTTTCATCTTTTAAATAGGCCGCCATTTGCAAAAATATTGTGTGAAAGTTGGCTTCTATTTTCTGCTGAAATTTTACCAGCTTCGCATCAACACTTGGCATATATAAATTCATAATCAAGGCAATGCCAATCCCTATAATGATTAAGAGAAACTCATTTAGGAGAGAAGCAAGTGTCACCCGGCCGTCCATAAAAATATGCAGGATGATTACACTGCTTGTTACGATTCCCTCTTTTATATTCAGCGACACTGTAACCGGTATGAAAAGCAGCAGCATTAGACCAATCACGATGGGGTGGTAGCCTAGTGCTTCAAAAAAAACAGCTGAAAAAACCATTGCCAGCATGCAGGCGGCAAACCGGCTCCATGAAGCATCTACTGATTTTCTTTTTGTGCTTTGAATACACAGGATGGCTATAATACCGGCTGAAGCAAAATTATTCAAATCTAAAAACTGTGCAATCATGATGGCAATAGCTGTTCCAATTGCGGTCTTTAATGTGCGGTAACCGATTTTAAGCATTTCCTTCCTCCCTTCATTCAGCCCTATCGCCGTAATTTAGCTTCCTTGCAAGAAGGACATTAAAGTACTTTTTGCAGGAAAGTTCTTGCCCTGTCACTTGATGGAGCAGAAAAAAAGTCAGCAGGTTTTCCTTCTTCAATCAATTTCCCTTCATCCATAAAAAGTATCCTGTCCCCTACTTCTTTCGCAAATCCCATCTCATGTGTCACGATCACCATGGTTATACCCGTGACGGAGAGTGCTTTAATTACATCCAGAACTTCCTTTACCATTTCAGGATCAAGGGCAGATGTAGGTTCATCAAAAAGCAGCAGGGAAGGCTCCATTGCAAGGGCTCTGGCTATGGCAACACGCTGCTTCTGGCCGCCTGACAGCCGGTTTGGATACTCTTTTGCTTTTTCACTTAATCCTACTTTTTTTAATAGCTCCAGCGCTTTTCGCTCAGCTTCCGGTTTTTTTATTTTTTTCACCTTTCTTGGTCCATACGCAACATTTTCCAGTGCAGTCATATGAGGAAATAAGTGAAAGTGCTGAAAAACCATGCCTGCCTCTGCTCTGAGTTTCAGTGGATTAAACCCTTTGGCGGTTATATCGTTTCCGTTAATTAGGATGGATCCGGAAGAAGGCGTTTCAAGCAGATTCATACACCTTAGGAGCGTTGATTTACCTGAGCCTGAAGGGCCAATCACAACTGCAGCCTCTCCTGCGTTTACAGCAGTATGTATACTCGATAATACATGGTGATCGCCAAACTGTTTATTTAATCCCTCTACTTTAATCATATACGTATTCCTTTCCGGTCAAACATGTATAGCTGCTAGTTTTTAAATGTGATTATATAATTCAATATAAAAAACGTATGCGTTTGCATACGTTTTTTACGCTTATTTAAATTTCCTCACAGTGTACTTCAAATAATCCCTGAAGATGTGTAATAACGGACATAGGATCATGTCCTTCAATTTCGTGACGCTCTACCATTGATAAGATTTTTCCATCTTTTAAGAGTGCAAATGATGGTGAAGATGGCGGGTATCCTTCAAAATAACTCCGTGCCTTTGCAGTTGCTTCTTTATCCTGTCCTGCAAAAACGGTAACGAGTCTGTCTGGACGTTTATCATAATGAATAGAATGTGCAGCTGCCGGTCTTGCAATACCCCCGGCACAGCCACAAACTGAATTTACCATCACAAGTGTTGTTCCTTTTTCTTCGATAGCTGCTTCCACTTCTTCAGGAGTTGTCAGCTGCGTGTACCCTGCCGATTCAATTTCTTCCCGCGCCTGACGTACAACGTCATTCATAAAAATATTAAAATCCATGCTCATAATACGTTCTCTCCTTTTAAAAAGGTATCTGCCTATTTATAATAGTAGAAATTTAAGACTGAAGCAACTAATTGAATTTTTCATTTAAAAAAGGTTTGTGAGTCAAAAACCTGGGTAAACTTAAAAAGAATCTAGCTTTAACCCCAAAACTCCCTAGATGATTGGATGGCTTCTTTTAGAGGTCATCCCTTTTTTATTTGGAAAAAAGCTGCTCTATTGCATCTGCAGGAGAGATTCTTTTTGAACGCACCTGCTGTTTTAACTGTTCAAGCTGCTCTTTTCTTCCCTCTTTTTCCATAAACTCATTCATTAGCCTGTCGACCATCATTTGGTTCATCCACTCAATTGCCTGTGAAGACCTCCGTCTTTCAAACATTCCGTTTTCCTGCGTTTCTTTTTTAAATTGCACAATGGCCTTCCATATATCATCAATTCCTGCTCCAGTGATCGCTGAAGATGTAAAAGACGGCGTTTTCCAACCTTCAGTCGCTGGCTGCAGAAAATGAAGGAGTTGACGGTAGTCCCCTTTTGCCTGCTCGGCTTTTATTACATTATCACCATCTGCTTTATTGATGACAATGGCATCGACCAGTTCCAAAATCCCTTTTTTCATGCCCTGCAGTTCGTCTCCGCCTCCGGTCAAAGCAAGCAGCATAAAAAAGTCCACCATTCCCCTGACTGTACTTTCACTTTGACCGACCCCTACTGTTTCTATAATAATCACATCATACCCTGCTGCTTCACATAATAGAATCGTTTCACGAGTCATTCTATGAACGCCGCCGAGTGTACCTGCTGCTGGAGACGGTCTAATGAATACATCCGGTTCATGAGCAAGCTGTTCCATTCTCGTTTTATCTCCCAGGATGCTTCCGCCTGATAAAGTGGAGCTCGGATCAACGGCAAGTATGGCAATCGCAAAGTCTTTATTAATGAGTTTTTTTCCCAGCGCTTCAATCCATGTGCTTTTTCCTGCGCCGGGTACACCCGTAATGCCAATCCGGATACTTTCACCAGTAAATGGCAGAACCCGCTGAATGAGTTCTGCAGCCTGACTGCGATGATCAGGCGAACGGCTTTCAACCAATGTGATGCTCTGTGCCAGCGCTTTTCGATCTCTACTACGGAGCTTTTCTATAAGATCATCCACCTGCATCCGGGATGACTTTTTTTTTCTGAACACACGTTTTTTCTTTCCTGACGTCGTCTCCTGATCCTGTGCATCACTCATGTTGTTCCACTTCCTCATAGCCAAGACGCTTGTAAATTTCTTCTATCACTTTTTCTGCCGCAACAGGTATAACCGTTCCCGGCCCAAAAATAGCTGTTGCTCCATTTTGCAGCAGAAATGGATAGTCCTGAGAAGGAATGACACCGCCGAGGACGACAATAATATCTTCTTTACCCCATTTTTTAAGCGCTTTCATTAGTTGCGGCAATAATGTTTTATGACCTGCCGCAAGTGAACTGACTCCTATAACATGGACATCATTTTCCACCGCCTGGGCGGCCGTTTCTTCAGGCGTTTGAAACAGCGGCCCAATATCCACATCAAATCCAAGATCTGCAAAAGCAGTAGCAATTACTTTTGCTCCCCTGTCATGTCCGTCCTGTCCCATTTTTGCGATTAAGATCCGTGGGCGTCTTCCTTCTGCTTCCAGAAATTCATCTGCCATGTCCTTTACGTGCTGAATGTTATTCCCTCCTTCAGAATACGTCTGGCTGTATACTCCGCTAATTGAACGAATGACTGCACGATGCCGACCTTTTACATGTTCAACCGCTTTTGAAATTTCTCCAAGGGTGGCTCTCGCTCTTGCTGCATGAACCGCGATTTCCAAAAGATTTTCCTTGCCGCTTTCAGCCGCTTTTGCTAAATGATCTAATCTATTTTGTACTTCCTGGTTGTTCCTTGTACTTTTTAATTCATTCAGGCGCTTAATCTGGTTATTTCGAACAGATTCATTATCGATTGATAAAATGTCAATTTGATCTTCCTGTTTTAGACGGTATTTGTTCACACCGATAATAGACTCTTTGCCTGAATCGATTTTTGCCTGCCGCTTAGCTGCCGCCTCTTCGATTTTCATTTTGGGCAGACCGGTTTCAATTGCCTTTGTCATGCCTCCTAGTTCTTCTATCTCATCAATATGCTTCCATGCCTTTTCCATTAGCTGATCTGTCAGCTTTTCAACATAATAGGAACCGCCCCATGGATCTATAACAGGAGTCAATCCTGCTTCTTCCTGTAAAAATAGCTGTGTATTCCTAGCAATTCTCGCTGAAAAATCAGTTGGCAGTGCAATCGCTTCATCAAGTGCATTGGTATGAAGTGATTGAGTATGCCCCATAACAGCTGCATGGGCTTCTATAAGCGTTCGCATTACATTGTTATAAGGGTCCTGTTCAGTCAGCGACCAGCCGGAGGTTTGGGAATGGGTTCTCAGCGCCAGTGATTTCTTATTCTGCGGTTGAAATTCTTTCATCAGCACTGCCCACATTCTTCTGGCTGCTCTCATTTTTGCTACTTCCATAAAATAATTCATTCCTATTCCCCAGAAAAAAGAAAGACGGGGTGCAAACTCATCTATGCTGATGCCGGCTTTTAATCCGGTTTTAACATACTCCAGTCCATCAGCAAGTGTGTAAGCAAGCTCTAAATCAGCTGGTGCACCTGCTTCCTGCATATGATAGCCTGAAATGGAAATCGAGTTGAATCTTGGCATGCGGGAAGCGGTAAATGAAAATATATCAGCTATAATCTTCATGGATACTTCAGGGGGATAGATATATGTATTTCTTACCATATATTCTTTTAATATGTCATTTTGAATGGTACCTGAGAGCTTTTCAGGTGAAACTCCCTGTTCTTCGGCAGCTACAATATAAAAAGCAAGAATGGGCAATACTGCGCCATTCATCGTCATAGACACAGACATCTTATCGAGCGGGATCCCATCAAATAAAATCTTCATGTCTTCTACAGAGTCAATCGCCACCCCTGCTTTTCCCACGTCCCCTGCCACCCGTGAGTGATCAGAGTCATAGCCTCTGTGCGTAGCGAGATCAAAAGCGACAGAAAGGCCTTTTTGACCCATCTCAAGGTTTCTTCTGTAAAAGCTGTTGCTTTCTTCTGCAGTTGAAAAGCCTGCATATTGCCTTACAGTCCATGGCCGGTTTACGTACATACTCGGATAGGGGCCGCGGGTAAATGGGGCAAGTCCGGGTAAATCATTAAGATGTTGCAAGGATGCTAAGTCATTTTGATTATAGACATTTTTTAAAGGGATTTCTTCATTCGTTTCTACTGGAGTCCCTTTAGGAATAGAAGTTTCTTTTAAAGATTCCCACTGGAATGGATGCTGGCTAAAGATTGGTTTCATCTGAACTCACCTCTTTAAGCTGTTTTACAACCTTCTTTAAAAATGAAATGATGTTTTTGCCCTCACATATCGAGTCTGTTAGTCCTGAATTTTTCCACTTGTCTATTTGTTCAGGCAGCAATTTTCCGGCAATATAAATGGATTGATTTAATTTTTTTTCAGACAGAAGCCGGTCAACTTCGAGTGTGTAGGCTTCGTCTGTACCGCAGATAATCTGAACAGGAGACCCCTTTAAATCGGTTGTCATTTGATAGGGCAAGCCAACTGTATTAAGAATGCCTGTAACAAAATCCATTCTTTCTTTATGCTCTTTCACTTCACCTAAGCAGACGATCTCGACGGGCCTTATGCTCTCTGCTAATGTTTCGCTCTGCAGACTGAATAACAGTGTCTCCCACTGCTCACTTAATCTATGTTTTTGGAGGGGTTTGATTGCTTCTCCTCCTTGCTCTGTTTTATTTTGCGGCTCTGTACTTAATTTGTTTACAGGAGCGTATCTGTTTGTTCCAACGATTGTGGCTTTTCTGACTGCTGTATCCGTCACTCTTTGTTCCCACACTTCGTTGATTTTGTTTTGAATAAAGCCTTCACTTAAGGCATCCTGCACACCGCCTAATTCCTCAATTTCAAGAAAAAACGTCCAGGCTTTTTCAGCCAGCTGTTTGGTCATGCTTTCAATGTAATAGGAGCCGCCGCCAGGGTCAGTGATCCCAGTTAAAAATGTTTCTTCCTTCAGGAGCAGCTGAATATTTCTGGCAACTCTTACTGCCAGTGATGAGGGAATGCCATTTAACGAGTCATAGGGTTCAACGTGCTGGTAATTTACTCCGCCAAGTGCAGCAGCGAATGCTTCATTGCCTGCCCGCAGAATATTGACCTGGGGATCCTGAATAGTCTTAGTTAAAGGAGAGCTTTGACTTCCAACCGAAACGGGCAGATCGCCAACCTGATAGCACTCTGCAAAATGGCTCCAAAGGGCACGAAACGCTCTAATTTTAGCTATTTCCAGAAAAAATGTAGATCCCGCTGCAAATTGTATATGCATTTTTCCAACAATGTCTTCCACTTTCCAGCCTTCCTGAGCCAAATGATTAATAATCCAGGATGATTCAGACAGGGCTGCAGCCAATTCCTGAACAGCTGAGGCGCCGGAATGGTGATAAGGTACAGTTGAAACCACGATCGATTTCAAAGAAGGCTGGGCATGGGAAAGCTCGTTAATCTCGTCAACCCACTGAGTTAAAAACTGCTCATTTACCAGACGTCCCAATTGAGCTTCACCGGAAATAAAATCATTGCCGAATACTCCTTTTACAGGACATGAATCTTTTAATGCTATTAACGAAGGCAGCCATTTTTTTCTAAGCGCGCTATCCAGAATAAAAAGATGAGGTTTTTCCTGAAGAGAAAATAACTCCTTAAGTTGTTTTGTGGACCATTCCCCTTCCTCATCTTCTTTTAAAGCGATCACTTCAGAACCATTCCTCAGCTCGTTTTGAACGGCTTTATAGGCTTCTTCCGGTGTTTTAGCCCAGACTTGTTGGGCGGTATACCATGTGCTGTTTAATTTCCAGCCGCGTGAAGGATGAAACCCATTACTTTCCGGACGTTCAGTGTAAAGGGGTTCAAGGGTCAAGCCTTCATATGTTTCTGTCTGCAAATCCTTAAGCGAGCGTCCCTTTAACGTTGATTCCACGAGTTGCTGCCATTGTGAAACGGAATATTTTTCAAACTGCACATGTTCTCGCATCGTAGCGCTGCCCAGCAGCTTCCCTCCTTTATATATATGTAATCGTTTTCAGATTGGTATATACTCATTCTAGTATAAAGCGGCGCGGTTTGAAAGAATAATTATCGATAGGCGCAACTCTGCACTGCGTATCAAAATAATAGAAAAAACCGGCATCTAATATGATAGCCGGCTTTTAGAACACTTAAGTGTTCATCATGTTTTTAGTATACTGACGTATTGTCTTTAGAAATAGTTTCGAGTATTTCTTTTACCCTTTGCAGGAATCGTCCGCAAACCAGTCCATCCAGCACACGGTGATCGAGAGATAAGCACAGATTTACCATATCGCGTACTCCAATCATACCATGGTCCATTACCACTGGTCTTTTTACAATAGATTCTACTTGTAAAATAGCTGCCTGCGGGTGATTGATGATGCCCATAGACTGAACAGACCCAAAGGAACCTGTATTATTTACGGTAAAAGTACCGCCTTGCATTTCTTCCGATTTTAATTTGCCTGCGCGGACTTTTTGAGCGAGTTCATTAATCTCTCTGCCGATCCCTTTTATCGTTTTCTCATCAGCATGCTTAATCACAGGAACGAATAGGGCATCGTCTGTTGCCACGGCAATTGATATATTGATGTCCTTCTTCTGAATAATTTTGTCTCCTGCCCACATACTGTTCATTTGCGGGAATTCCTTTAAAGCTTGTGCAATAGCTTTCACAAAGAAGGCGAAATACGTTAAATTAAATCCTTCTTTACTTTTAAATTCAGCTTTCATTGCATCCCGGTATGCAACTAAGTTAGTAACATCCACTTCCATCATGGTCCAGGCGTGAGGAGCTTCATGCTTGCTTTTGAGCATATTGGCTGCAATCGCTTTGCGTACTCCAGTTACAGGGATTTCAATGTCCCCAGCGGAAGAAGCAATCGCTGGCTGAGCGTTTTTCTTTGGCGCTGCAGCAGGCTCAGGAGATTTTTCTACCGTTTGGGCAGGTTTATTTTCTTTTTTCTCACTGTCTTGAGCTCCGTTCGGCTGAGGAATGTCTCCGCTGTCAATCAGCTTTTGCAGGTCTTTTCGCGTTATTCGGCCTTCTTTGCCTGAACCCGTTACTTGGGTTAGATCTATATTATGCTCTTGAGATAAACGCAAAACAGCAGGAGAGTAACGAACAGATGAAGAGGAATTCTTTGATTGAGTTGGTTTTGAATTCCCTGAATCAGGTGAAGATGTTTCTTTAGCCGCTTCTTCTTCGTCTGCAGCCGGTTTTTCTGAACCCTCTTCTCCCTCTACATCAATTGTGCAGATTTCTTCCCCTACTTCAAGTGTCTGACCTTCCTCTGCAAGAAGCTCTTTCATTATTCCTGTATAAGATGAAGGTACTTCAGCATTTACTTTATCAGTATTAACCTCTGCAATTGGATCGTATTTATTTACATGATCCCCCGGAGAAACCAGCCATTTTTCAATTGTGCCCTCTGTAACCGATTCTCCAAGCTGAGGCATCGTCATTTTTTCAACTGCCACGCGTACGCCCTCCTTAATTCTTCATTAATATTCTGCTAATTCCTTCATTGCTTTTTCAACTTTGTCAGGATTCACCATAAAATATTTTTCCATTGTAGGTGCATAAGGCATAGCCGGAACATCAGGACCGGAAAGTCTCATAATCGGAGCATCAAGGTCAAACAAACAGTTTTCAGCAATAATAGCCGCAACCTCACCCATGATACTGCCTTCTTTTGTATCCTCGGTTAAGAGCAGTACTTTTCCTGTTTTAGAAGCTGCTTCAATAATCGCTTCCTTATCCAGAGGATACACGGTTCTAAGATCAAGAATATGAGCATCATAGCCGTCCTGAGCCAATCGTTCAGCTGCCTGAAGGGCAAAGTGAACACATAACCCGTACGTAATAACAGTGATGTCTTCTCCCTTTCTTTTTACATCTGCTTTTCCAATTTCAAGCGTATAATCCTCTTCAGGAACTTCTCCTTTAATCAGGCGGTAAGCACGCTTATGTTCGAAAAACAGCACAGGATCCTCATCCCGGATCGCCGCTTTTAACAGCCCTTTTACATCGTAGGGTGTGGATGGCATAACAATTTTCAGACCCGGCTGGTTGGCAAAAATAGCTTCGACAGACTGTGAGTGGTACAGCGCGCCGTGAACGCCTCCCCCATAAGGTGCACGAATTACCATTGGACAGCTCCAGTCATTATTAGAGCGGTATCTGATTTTTGCTGCTTCTGAAATGATCTGGTTAATAGCCGGCATAATGAAGTCTGCGAACTGCATTTCTGCTATCGGCCTCATTCCATACATAGCAGCACCGATTCCAACACCAGCTATAGCTGATTCAGCAAGAGGCGTATCGATCACCCTGTCTTCCCCAAATTGATCATAAAGACCATGTGTTGCCTTGAATACGCCGCCTTTTTTTCCAACGTCCTCTCCAAGAACAAACACTCGCTCATCGCGTTCCATTTCCTCTTTCATTGCTAATGTAACAGCGTCAATATAAGACATTACCGGCATCGGTTTGTTCCTCCCTTAGTTTTCTTCCGCATACACGTATTTCAAAGCTGACTCAGGTTCTGCATACGGTGCCTTTTCTGCATAGTCTGTTGCTTCATTCACTTCTTTCATGATCCGGTCATTAATCTCTTTTTCCTTTTGATCATCCATTACTCCGGCTTCTTTTAAATACGCGCCAAATGTGATGATAGGATCCAGTGATTTAGCTTTTGCTACTTCATCAGGTGAACGGTATGCTCTGTCATCATCATCAGAGGAATGAGCGGTTAAACGATAGGATACCGTTTCAACAAGTGTAGGACCTTCTCCGCGGCGCGCTCGTTCTGCTGCTTCTTTTACCACTCGGTACACTTCAAGCGGGTCATTGCCATCTACAGTAACACCCGGCATGCCATAGCCAATCGCCCGGTCAGATACATTTTCACATGCCAGCTGCTTTTCTATTGGAACAGAGATCGCGTATTTATTGTTTTCGCACATAAAAATAACCGGCAGTTTATGTACCCCTGCAAAGTTTGCTCCCTCATGAAAATCCCCCTGGTTGGAAGAGCCCTCACCGAAGGTTACAAAGGTTACCAGATCTTTCTTTTCCATCTTCCCGGCTAAAGCAAGGCCGACTGCATGAGGCACTTGCGTTGTGACAGGAGAGGAACCTGTTACGATCCGGTTTTTCTTTTGGCCAAAATGTCCCGGCATTTGTCGTCCGCCTGAGTTTGGATCCTCTGCTTTTGCAAAACCAGAGAGCATCAACTCACGGGCTGTCATGCCAAAGTGCAGAACTACCCCCATATCACGATAGTAAGGCAGGGCATAATCCTTTTCCGTATCCAAGGCAAAAGAAGCGCCAACCTGTGCAGCTTCCTGACCCTGGCACGAAATAACAAATGGAATTTTACCCGAACGGTTTAAAAGCCACATCCGCTCATCTATTCTTCTGGCCATCAGCATGGTTTCATATATCTTTATTACCTCTTCATTTGAAAGACCCAGCTCTTCATGTCGATTTTTACTCATCGTTTAAAACCTCCCTTTATATCCTTAGCTGTTTAAGAATGGATTGCTTTTCCATCAACTGCCAGCGCTGCTTCACCTATAGCTTCGCTCAGCGTAGGATGAGGGTGGATAGTCTGCCCCACTTCCCACGGTGTTGCATCGAGCACACGGGCAAGTCCTGCCTCTGATATCATATCTGTTACGTGAGGACCAATCATATGTACGCCGAGCAAATCGTTGGTTTTAGAGTCTGCAATCATCTTAACAAATCCGTCTGATTCACCGAATACCAGTGCTTTTCCAATCGCTTTAAAAGGAAATTTTCCGATTTTCACATCAAATCCCTGATCTTTTGCTTCCTGTTCAGTCAGACCGACACTTGCAGCCTCAGGGCTTGAATAAATACATTTAGACACCAGTGAATAATCAATTGGTGAAACCTCCATATTCGCGATATGCTCCACTGCATGAATTCCTTCATGAGAAGCAACATGAGCAAGCTGAAGACCGCCGATTACGTCACCAATGCCATAAATATGGGACTCTTTGGTTTGAAGCGCTTTATTTACAGCTATAAAGCCATTTTCAAGCTGAATATCCGTATTTTCCAAGCCGATTCCTTCAACATTTGCCTGCCGGCCAACCGAGACCAGCATTTTTTCCGCTGTATAGGATTCAACTTTTCCATTCACTTCTGCCTGAATCGATACTTCGCCAGATTTCGTCAATGCACTTTCAGCATCGACCTTAGCACCTGTTATAATTTTGATGCCTTTTTTCTTTAAAAGCTTCAGCATTTCAGATGAGACGTCCCGATCTTCTGTAGGAATGATGCGGTCAGCATATTCCAGTACGGTTACCTCTACCCCGAAATCATTCATCATAGAAGCCCACTCTATGCCAATAACTCCGCCGCCGACAATTATGATGGACGAAGGCAGCTGTTCAAGCTCGAGAGTCTGATCAGAGCTCAGGATCTGATTGCCGTCAAGCTCAAGACCGGGAAGTGATTTGGGTCTTGACCCCGTAGCGATGATGACATTTTTTGGGATAAGCATTTCGTTTTCCGTTCCGTCCGTCATTTCAACTGAAACGGTACCCGGCATAGGAGAAAAAATGGAAGGGCCTAAAATGCGGCCAAACCCATCATAAACATCAATTTTCCCTTGTTTCATCAGATGCTGTACACCCTTATGAAGCTGGTCTACGATTCCCTGTTTACGTTCCTGAACTTTATTAAAATCCAGTGACACCTCCCCTGTCAGTACTCCAAACTGATCTGCATGCTTTGCAGTTGCAAATACTTCTGCGCTTCTAAGCAAAGCTTTACTTGGAATACAGCCTCTATGGAGACAGGTGCCGCCTATTTTCCCTTTTTCAACGATTGCAGTAGTCAGACCCAGCTGGGAAGCGCGGATTGCTGCAACGTATCCACCGGTTCCACCGCCTAAAATGACAAGATCATATTCTCTGGACATATATGAACCTCCTAATTAATTACGTACCTTCCGCAAAGCATTTGGATATTCTTTTGCTTCTTCCTCTTCTCTAAGAACTCTTAACGCACCTTCAGCAAGAGCCTGAAGTTCATTTTCACCAGGCTGAACAATTACATCCGCAATCCAGTCAATTTTTTCCCTTATCGCATTTACAAAGTCTTTGCCGTAAGCCAGCCCGCCTGTAAGAATAATGGCATCCACTTTTCCTGCAACGACTGCACCTGCTCCGCCAATTTCTTTTGCTACCTGATAGGCCATCGCATGATAAACTTTTTTGGCTTCTTCATTGCCTTTGCTGATCATTTTTTCAACTTGAACAGCATCGTTCGTACCAAGATAGCCTACTAGTCCACCTTGACCTACCAGCTTTTTCATTATTTCTTCACGATAGTAGTCTCCTGAGAAGCACAGCTCAACCAGGTCGCCAGCCGGAACTGTTCCTGCTCTCTCAGGACTGAAAGGCCCATCCCCGTGCAGTCCGTTATTTACATCAATCACACGCCCGTTTTTATGAACGCCTACTGTGATTCCGCCACCCATATGTGTCACAAGAAATGTTGATTGCTCATATTTCCTGCCAAGCTCTTTTGCTACACGACGTGCCACCGCTTTTTGATTCAGTGCATGAAAAATACTCTTTCTCTCGATCAGTGAAAATCCTGAAACACGGGCAATATCTTCAAGCTCATCCACGACTACAGGATCCACAATATAAGCTGGAACATTAAGGCCTGAAGCAATTTCGTAGGCAATAATTCCGCCTAAATTTGAAGCATGCTGTCCTGAATATCCTGCTCGCAGATCCTTCAGCATTTCATCGTTAACTGCGTATGTGCCCCCTTCAATCGGGCGAAGCAGACCGCCTCTTCCACATACTGCATTTAATTTCGAAATGTTGATGCCTTCCTCATCCAGCGCTTCTAATATCGTCATCTTTCTGAATTCATATTGATCGATAATTTTTGAGTATGCTTCGATTTGAACAGTTTCATGTCGAATTGTTTTTTCAAGCACAGCGGTTTCTCCATCAAATACCCCTATTTTTGTAGAAGTAGAGCCAGGGTTAATGACTAAAATACGGTATTGAGTTTCCTGCACGATATTTCCTCCAATCTAACAGACTTATGTGGTGGTTCATTTAGGCATAAGTCTAAAACTCTTATTATCTGCGGCTTAAAATATGGTGTCCCTGCTGTAAAAACTGGCTTCTTGATTTGCTCATTCTTGAAATGCGCTCCTCCGCCATTCTGTCAGCAGCAACATAGCTTGGGACATGATCGCGTTTTGCGATTTCAAACACTTTTGCTACATTATCGTAAATTTTCTCTACATTTTTCATTGCACGTTCACGGTTGTAGCCATATAACTCATCTGCCACATTGATAACTCCCCCGGCATTAATGACATAATCCGGTGCGTAGACGATTCCACGCTCATGCAAAATATCGCCATGACGCGTCTCTTTCAATTGATTGTTCGCTGCACCCGCCACTACTTTTGCTTTCAATACCTCAAGCGTGTCATCGTTAATTACAGCGCCCAGAGCACAAGGAGTGAAAATATCACATTCTACCCCGTAAATCTCGTTCGGCTCAACTGCTTTAGCTCCAAACTCTTCTACAGCCCGCATGACAGCAGCTTTATTAATATCTGTAACGATTAACTTTGCCCCTTCTTCATGAAGGTGGCGGCATAAAGTAAATGCTACATTCCCCACACCTTGTACGGCAATGGTTTTCCCTTCAAGAGAGTCATCACCAAAGGCTTCCATTGCTGCAGCTTTAATTCCACGGTAGACCCCGTATGCCGTAACTGGTGAAGGGTTGCCAGACGATCCAAATGCAGGGGAAATACCTGTTACATAATCGGTTTCTTCATGAATTAAATCCATATCGGTAACAGTCGTTCCTACATCTTCAGCCGTAATATAGCGTCCTGCAAGACCCTGTATATATCTTCCGAAAGCACGAAACATTTCTTCATTTTTATCTTTTAATGGATCACCTATAATGACCGTTTTTCCGCCGCCAAGATTCAAGCCTGCAGCAGCATTTTTATACGTCATTCCCTTAGCTAGACGAAGTGCATCTTCAATAGCAGCCGCTTCATTATCATAAGTCCACATTCTCGTGCCGCCTAATGCAGGCCCAAGTGTCGTATCATGAATTGCAATGATAGCTTTTAAGCCGGATGTTTTGTCCTGACAAAAAACAAGTTGCTCATAATCGTATTGTTCCATATAAGTAAATAGTTCCATTTGTAATTCCTCCTAAGGGGTGTTGGTATTAAGTAGCTGAACAAATTGCCATTGCCAGTGAATTCAGTTTGCTTTGAGCCGAATCTGAACGGGAAGTAAGAACAATTGGTGCTTTTGCACCTGCAATGATCGCTCCAACCTGGCTGTTCCCAAAGTACATTAAAGATTTATAAAGAACATTACCTGCTTCTATAGAAGACACGAGCAGAATATCTGCCTGGCCTGCCACCTCGCCGCCGATTTTTTTCTGCTTTGCTGCATCCATTGATATAGCATTATCAAGGGCCAGCGGACCATCCACGATGCAGCCGGTGATTTGACCTCTTCTATTCATTTGAGTTAATGCAGCGGCATCCAATGTAGCCTGCATTGACGGGTTAATTACTTCAACAGCTGCTAGAGGAGCGACTTTTGGCTTTGACACACCCAGCTTATGCGCGACGCTTACTGCATTGGAAACAATTTGAACCTTCTGCTGAAGATCCGGTGCTACATTCATAGCTGCATCCGTCACAAAAATACTTCTTTCAATTGCAGGTACTTCAAAAAGAGCGACATGGGAAAGCACGTTTCCAGTTCTCATTCCTTTTTCCTTATGCAAAACCGCTTTTAGCAGAGGTGCCGTTTCAATATGGCCTTTCATCAAAACAGCCGCTTCGCCATCTTTCACAGCTTGAACTCCTTTTTCAGCTGCGGTCAAAGCATCTCCGGCATGACGTGTAACAACCCGTCCGTTTTGAAGAAGTGACGGATAGTTTTGGGCAATAAGATCATCTATTTTTTTCTCATCGCCAATTAAAATAAAATTAGCAAGTTCCAGTTCCGTTGCCATTTCAACAGCTTTAAGCACTTCATGATCTTCCGCTTTAACAACGGCAACAGTCACTTCAGTTTTTCTGCCGGCGTCTTCTATTAATTTATTAAAGGTTTCCATCTTAGCCTCCCTTTTCTACTTCAACCTCGTATTTTTCAATTTTGTAATACAAGTTGCGAATGGATATATCCAATTCTTTTGAGGCAGCCGTTTTATTTCCTTTATACTTGACTAAAGTCTGTTCAATTATTTGTTTTTCAAGCTGTTCGAGCTGTTCCGCAAGGGTTCCTTTATGCTCGTCTGTTTTAGTCTGCTGAACATGACTTGTGTGCAGAGGGATCAGATGCTTAGTTTCAATCATCGTCTCCTGATGATGCATAAAAATCATGGCTCTGCTTAAGACATTTTCAAGCTCCCTGACATTCCCGGGCCACGTATAGTCCATCAGTTGTTTAATTGCAGCGGCGGATACCCCTTTTACATGCCTGCCGAATGCCTGATTTAAATTTTGTACCAGCCGTTCGCATAGCTGCGGGATATCCATTTTATGATTTCGCAAAGAAGGAAGCTGAATCGGAAGCTTTGTTAAATAGTAATAGAGCTCTTCGAGAAACTTCCCCTCTGCAATCGCCCGTTCCAGGTTGTGGTTAGTCGCAGCAATAATTCTGGCCTTTAACGAAACGGCGTTTTCGCTATTCATCCTGGAAATTGTTTTTGTCTGAAGCGCCTTTAAAAGAGCTTCCTGCGTTCCGATGCTCAATTCCCCAATTTCATCTAAAAAAATACTTCCTTCTCCAGCTTGTTCCAGTAGTCCCGTTTTCACAATAAGATCGCCGCTTGATGGATCTTTTTCTTCACTGCCGAACAGCGCTTCTTTTAGAAAAGCTGTAGGCATAGATGCACAATTGACTTTCAAAAAAGAATAATACCTTCTCTTGCTGGCGTTGTGAATCGCATGAGCAAAAAGCTCTTTTCCTGTACCCGCTTCGCCTCTGACAAGTACAGTAGTAGATGTATTCGACGCTACCCTTGCCTGTTCAATTACTAACTGTATATCATCTGATTTTCCAACTATGTCATCAAAGGTATATTTTGCTTCCAGTGTCCGAATAATACGTCTTGCTCTGTCAAGCTCAGAAGTCAGAGACTGTATTTCAGACATATCGTGAATGACGCCAACACTTCCTTTAAGCTGGCCATTCACGATGACAGGTGCAACGTTTACCACTACTTCTTTTTTGTTTGGACCCACTCTCATGTTTGCCCCGCGGACAGGTCTTCTTGTTTTCAAGACCTGCATATGCATGCTTTCGCCTTCTGAAATGTCTGTTGTAGCAGGCTGGTTAATGACTTCAGATTCGCTAAGCCCTGTTAAACGGGTATAAGCCGGATTGATCAGCAGCCCCCGCCCGTGCTCGTCCACAACGGAAATGGCTTCATCACTCGATTGAATAATGGCTTCAAGCATCGTTTGAATTTCTCTTAAATTCGTCATCTCTTCTGCAAGATTGACCACTTCCGTAATGTCTTTAAACACAGCAAAGGCACCTATAATCTCTCCGCTGTCATTGATCATTGGAATTCTTGTCGTAACCACTTTCAGGCCATTATCAAGAATGAGCTCCTGATTATTTTCTGTCCTGCCGGTTTCTATAATCCTTGGCAGCCCGCTCATAGGAATGACCTGATAGATCACTTCTCCCATAGCTTTTTCTTTTGGAACCCCGACCATGGCAGAAGCCTGGTCGTTAAAGAGAATAATTCGATGGCTGAAGTCGATGCCAATCATTCCATCATGGGTTGAATTCACAATCAGGTCTCTGATAAATGAGTCATTTTCCATTCGTTCTATGAGAGATTCTTTTTCAGTGAGGAGCTGGTAAATTAGAGATGCTACACTTCCGGGGACCAGCACCGTGTGAGTAGAACGTGCATTTCTAAGATCAATGAATGTTTGTGCATCGCCTGTAACGTCTATAATAATATCCGTCTCGTGGGACAAATGCTCCTTCCATTCTTTACCAGTTTTTATATGCAGTGACTGTGCTAATGCAAGTCCAGGCGCATGGGGGTTGGGATCTACCACTGCGTACACCTGAAAAGCATCTGACTCTGCCATCACCCGTAATAAAGCCGTTCCACCTCGCCCTGCTCCTACTATCAGCACGTTTTGCAATTTTCTTCATCCCCTCTAATATGTAACGCAACTTCTTGCAACTACTTTATTGTACATGAAAGCCTTTTCCTTGACAATCATTTTTCAAGGCGCCATAGTTTTATGTAGAAACTTGCAAGGAGTATGAGAGATGTCACGAATAATCGCACTAATTATACTGTTAATTCCAGGAGTAATTGCTGCTTACGGGATTAAGTTAATGAGGGATATGTTTTTTGGCGTTCAGGCTTCCTGGCTGCCCGCACTATGGCTCCAATTTACAGTGGGGTTTGTCATGTTTGCTGCCGGATTGAGCTTTATTGGCGGTTTTTTGCTGCACCGTGACCGAAGAAATAATAAGGTACAGGAACGGTTTAAGAGAAAATAACGGCTGATCTTACAGTGAGAAAGTACATGATGTAAATCTTTAGTACTTGAATGAAAAAAACGCCAGGAGACTACTCTCCTGGCGTTTTTGAATTTACTGCTTGATGCATATCTGGAGGATTGAAAAACTTACTTATCCCCCGCCGATTCACTGTATGGAAATATTGTTACTTGTCTTTTCTATGCAGGGAATCCCTTACTTTTACTGCCCGGTCAGGAAAATCCGTTATCACACCTCCAAGACCTGCATTCATCCATATTTTAAGCTTTGCAGGGTCATTTAAGGTATATAATCGCACAGGTATATTCATTCGCTGGCAGGCGTTCATCAGCGCAGGTGTCATGACACGGTGGTTGGCATGTATTGCATTTGCTGTAAGGGATGAAGCGAGCAGAGAAGGATTAACTCCTTTTTTTGAATAAATGGGCGCAATAGAGGCCGAAGCATCCAGCTCTCTGAGTCTGATAATAGATTGTATATTAAATGAAGAGTAAATGATTCTGCTGTCAAGATTATAATCTGCAATTTTTTGCAAGACTTCTTCTTCCATTCCCTTATAATCCACTTTATCATTTTTCAATTCAATGTTGCATAGGAGCGAATTCCCACCTAGCCATTCCAAGACTTCGTCGAGGGTAGGAACTTTATTATTTGAATACCATTTCTTTTTATTATACGAGGCATCCAGTGCACGTATCTGCTTCAATGTTAAAGATTCTACAATGCCTTTTCCGTTAGTAGTACGATTTACGGTTTCATCATGGATGACCACCAAATGACCGTCTTTTGTACGCTGTACATCAAGCTCAATACCATCGCAGCCTGATTTTTCGGCTTCTTTAAATGCTTTCATCGTGTTTTCCGGGTAAAGTCCGGAAGCTCCGCGATGAGCAAAGATCTGACTCATTCTACCACACTCCATTTAAATCCTTATTCTATGTCATTACCCTCATACGACAAAAAAACTCTCATTCCGATCATCAATTCCCTCTATTTGAAACCGGCCGTTAGACCAAAAGAGCTGAATTGTCCCTTAACTGATTTGCTTTATACATTTTTCTCAGCTCATCTGTTCCCCACAAAAATAAATAGGAAGGTGCCCACGGACTGCATTTCAGCTTTCGGTCCCAGTTGCTGATTTTAAGCATTCTTTCAAGTACTCCGATGCCTTTTGCCTCCAAAACTATATTTGCACAGTACAATAAATATGGAATATGTCTTTTAAAGCATTTCAATCTCAACCGCTTAGTTTTGAGGTAAAATGCGTAGAATGAGCTAAAGCTTTCATAAGACATTACCTTCTTTAAATGCCAAAGATTCGCAAACCTTAAATTACTGCCAGCTCCGCCATGTTTCTTAGTTCCAAACCATTCTCTTGGAACTCCTGCATTTTCTGCAATTCTTCTGGGAATTGGACGATCATAACTATTTGACAGAGACCATGGCTGCATTTCTTCTGAATTAGAAATACAGTTAATGCTGGCAAAGCTTTGCACGTTAAAAAAAGGAACTAGTACATTTATAAATCCAACTCGCAGTCTGAATTCTTTTTTTGCGGTGTCCGGATAAAATGACCGCTTTATATCATCAGAAGCAGGAAGTTTTTTATTCCAAATCACGTCTCCATGAGATCCGCTTAAAAGAAATTTACCTGCTAATTCGGCTTCTGAGGAAGCAAAAAATATAGATGTACCCAGCTCACCCGATGAAACAAATTCATGTGCAGTGCTGTAGTGCAAATAGTCCAGTTCATGTTTTTCCACAACTTTTTCGTACCCTAATCTTTCAACAATTGCTTTTCCACTGTCTTTTTTGTACGATCTTTTACTTTCATATACAACTGCCTCACTGCAGCCTATCTTCCTGCCAAGCGCTGCACAAGCAGTGGAGTCGTACCCCGTAGAACAAAATACAATAGGCTTATACTTTATTGAAGTTCTTTCACCATCACTTGCATTGTCTGATATTTTTTTTAATGTGTCGAGCAGCGTGGTGTAATAATCCTCATAATTCATAAAATCTTTCGTCCGAATTTTTTTCCGGACCTCGATATCTCCCTGCTGATTGATCAATAAATTGCAGAAGTAATGAATCGATAATTGATTTCCGATTAAAGGTATGGATTTTTTATAGGAATCAAGTCCATCCGAAATGCTTAACATATCACTTTCATAATCAGGATAATCGGGATCGAGAAAATGATTAGACTGAGTCAGAATAAACGGAATGGAATTGGATATATACAATGAACCGTTATCTGCTTTTAAGGAATAGAGCCCCTCAGAAGTATGAGAGGGGCAGCAGACGATCAATTTATTGTCATGAATGCATCCACCGCTTCCCATAAGCGCGTGGGCAGTATGTATTTCTTTTTTTACATACTCCCCATCCCACACTCCTTCAATAAAGAATTCATCCTCTGCTTCTACATCTGAGCCGTGCAGCAATTTAATTATCGGTTCATTAATCTCTTTTATTAAACACCATGCCAGCCTGGGAATACCTGTTCGTTTTGAGCTAATGATCTTCATGTCAGCCTCCTCCATATACTCTTCGTCCATTCAATATATTTTGAGGTTCCTGATCTTACTCCCACTTCCTCTGCAAAAGATTTAGGAATAAAAAAAACGCCTCTGAACGGACATATCGTCAGTTACTAAAGGCGCATCGTATTGCTATGCAGTTTTTTTCATCCTCGGGCATTAACTCGCTTTATGCTCAAGTCTCAGCTTATCTGCCACCATGGCGATGAATTCTGAATTCGTTGGCTTGGATTTAGCGACGGAGACGGTGTAGCCAAACAGATTAGAAATTGCATCCACATTGCCTCTGTTCCATGCCACCTCAATGGCATGCCGAATAGCGCGTTCTACACGTGAAGCAGTTGTATTAAATTTCTTTCCGATATCCGGGTAAAGAACTTTTGTAATGGAGCCCAGCAGCTCAATGTCGTGATATACCATAGAAATCGCCTCACGCAGGTACATATATCCCTTAATGTGGGCAGGAACGCCAATTTCATGGATGATACCTGTAATGCTCGCATCTAAATTTTTCGGTTTGGAGGCTGTTTCCCTTGGAACTCTGCGCGTGCTGCTGGCATGTGATTGTACATTTTTGCCGCGCACCTGACGAATATTCTGAACAAGGTTTTCCATATCAAAAGGTTTAAGGATAAAATAAGCTGCACCAAGCTCAACCGCTTTTGTCGTCACATCTTCTTGTCCGAAAGCAGTCAGCATGATGACATGAGGGTGTTTCGGAAGCTCCATCTGACGCATACGCTCAAGGACATTCAGACCATCAATGTGAGGCATGATAATATCTAACAGGCAGACGTCGACCTCGGTCTCGTTTAAAACCTCTAAACAATCCTGTCCATTATAAGCAGTTGCCACTACTTCCATATCAGTCTGATTCGATATATATTGCTCTAATGTCGCCACCAGTTCTCTATTATCATCTACAATGCACACTCTGATTTTATCCACTTTGTAAATCCTCCTCATTCGAATTAATCTTCCCTACAAACCATTCGACATCCCAGATCAGAAACCCTCTCAGTTGAAAATTTTTTTTAAAAAATCATTGTATATCTTATCTTTCCTCACAAATACTCTCTTTTTTGATATATTTCAACAATTTTAGACATTCTGTCGAATCAATCTATGTAAAGTAGTGTACCACGGGAATAAAAAAATCACCAGATCATTTTGGGCATAAAATGAAAACGCATTTAATTTAGTGCTTTTGAAATAGTTTTACTTTTTAAAAAAATAAAAAACAGGCGTAGTTCGCCTGTTGTTGGTTAATATCAAATTCGGACTGTCCTAGAACCGGGAACTAGGATGCCTTTTTTTGCAAAGAGGATTGGCCGCTTTGTTTAATCATTTCTTCAATGGTAAGGGCATATCCGGATGTAGGATCATGAACTAGCACATGGGTAACAGCTCCGACGAGTTTGCCATTTTGAATAATCGGACTTCCGCTCATTCCTTGAATAATGCCTCCCGTTTTTTCAATAAGCTTCTCATCTGTGATCCTAACCAGCATACCTGTAATTCCACCAGGTGCCTGCGTTTTAGCTCGAACTATTTCAATGGAAAAACGTTCGATTGTGTTATCCCTGAGAACAGTCAGCATTTCAGCCTTTCCTTCTTTAATTTCGGACTGTTTGGCTACAGAAAGCGGGCTTTTAAAAAGTTCATGTGCAGGGACATCCTGGAGGTTACCAAATATTCCATACTGAGAATTTCGTGAAACTGATCCCAATATCGGGTCATTGGTGGAAAATATTGCAATTTTACCTCCAGGCTTTCCGGAGATTCCTTTTTGGATGCCGTCAATATGAGTTTGCATAACGGTCCCTTTTCTCATATCAACTGCCCGTTTCGTTTCTGCATCGGCTACAACGTGACCTAAAGCGCCAAATTGTCCGGTTTGAGGGTCAATATACGATACGGTCCCGATGCCTTGAGTGTGATGCCGGACATACAATCCCAATTGAGGAATACCATCCTCATTAAAAGTAGGCTCTACTGATATTTTTTTTACTTTTCCGTCCCGTTCAATTTCAAGCTGAATATTTTTCTTTGTTTTTGTTTGCTGGGAAAGAACCTGTGACAGATCGGCTGCTGTGGATACCGATACTCCATTTATCTTCCTTAACGTGTCCCCTACTTCAAGTCCTGCTTTTGTCGCTGGCGTGTCTTCAATCGATGAATCATTTACTGAATGAAACCCGACGATCATAACCCCGTTTGTTTCCAGGGAAATCCCAATCGATTGTCCGCCAGGAATTAATTTTACAGAAGAAGCGTGTATCGATTCGTCCATTGAAGGGAACAACAAAAACATATTTATGCTCAATATCATCAATACTTTATTAATTCTCAAATCTTTTCCCCCCTTCTAGACTGCCGAGTACTTTCTTAATGTGAGCGAAATCGAGGGGAATTATCACATACAAAAAAATAAAAAGCCATCCGTAAATGGATGACTTTGCATAATGAAATAGGCTCTTGCATGATTCCTTCATTATGTCTGAAAATGACTGGATAAACTGGCATCAAGATACCGCAGTTTTCTTTATGGAGTGTGCAAGGTCCAGCAATTCTTTTGCATGACTGAGCGTAAGATCTGTAATTTCAACTCCTGAAATCATTCTGCTGATTTCCAAAACCCGGTCCTGTTTCTCGAGTGGCTCTACATGAGTGATGGTCCTGTCATTTTTAACTTCTTTTGATATAAACAGATGTCTGTCGCTAATTGCAGCGACTTGGGGAAGATGCGAAATGCACAGCACCTGTGAATGAACCGATACTGCATAAATTTTTTCTGCAATTGCCTGAGCAACCCTGCCGCTGACACCGGTATCCACTTCATCAAATATGATAGAAGTAATCCCCTGGTGCTTGGAAAAAATGGTCTTCAGCGCCAGCATGATTCTGGAAATTTCACCGCCGGAAGCTACTTTTGTCAACGGCTTTAAAGGCTCACCGGGGTTTGTGGAAATAAAAAATTCAACTGTATCCACTCCATCTTTTTTAAAATGGAATTTTTTAGCGTTACGAACCGATGATTGGTGAAACCGCACTTCAAAGATCGCTTTGTTCATATGCAATGCCTGGAGCTGATCGTGAATTTCATCTGTAAGATTGTTTGCCCATTGCTGTCTGACAGCTGTTAAATGATCCGCTTCTAATTGAAGGTCTTCTATAATTGAAGCCCTTTTTAATTCAAGTTCTTTAATGGTGGAATCGCGATTTGTAATGGATTCAATTTCTTCCTCAATTGCTGCAGCGAAATGAACAATCTCCTCAATCGATGAGCCGTACTTTCGCTTCAGCTGATTAATTTCATTTAATCGATCTTCAATAACCTGCAGTCTGTCCGGATCAAATTCAAGCGAATCAAGCTGCTGGCGTATAGATTGAGCTGCTTCTTCGAGCAAATAAAAGCTGTTGGCCACACTTTCACTTGTTTTACCAAGTGCAGAATCTATTTCAGCTGATTGTTCAAGATTAGACATGGAAAGTCCAATCCAGTCAAGACCTTTCTGGTCTCCCTGCAGCGCATTGTATGCGGTTTGCAGAGAGCTGAATAAACGCTCAAAATTTGCCAGACGGATTTTCTCTTCCGTTAACTGCTCATCTTCCCCCAGCTGAAGTTCTGCTTCCTCAATTTCATTAAATTGAAATTGGATCAAGTCAAGACGATGGGCCATTTGCTGTTCATCCTCAGTCAAAGCACGGATTTGTCTCTGCACTTGTTCATATTCCTCAAACAGTTCAAAATAAGCAGATTTAGCAGGTGTAATATCCTGACTTCCGAACTGATCAAGAAGAAGCAAATGCTTCGTTTCATCCATAAGCTCCTGACTTTCATGCTGACCATGTACATCAATGAGGGTTGATCCTACTTCTCTTAACAGCGCAATCGTGACAAGCTTTCCATTTACTCTGCACGCGCTTTTTCCGGACTGCGATATATCCCTCTTTAACAGGACCATTCCGTCTTCAATGTCTATTCCAAGCTCCTCACATTTCCCGTAGCAGGGATGATCATCATGGATAATAAAAATCCCTTCAATTTCCGCTTTCTTCTCACCGTGACGAACAAACTCTGATGATCCTCTACCCCCGACGAGCAATTGAACCGCATCAATAATAATGGATTTTCCTGCCCCAGTCTCTCCGGTTAGGACGGTCAATCCTTCTTCAAGAGATAAAGAAAGTTCGTCAATAATGGCAAAATTACGTATAGATAGTTCCTGTAGCATGTCTCTTCACCTCAATCTACTAAAGCATATCGATAAATCGCTGAGAAATGATGGAAGTATCCTCTTCCCGTTTACAGATAATTAAACACGTATCATCTCCGCAGATTGTGCCCATTATTTCATCCCAGTCCAGGTTATCAATTAACGCGCCGATAGCGTTTGCATTCCCGGGCAGTGTTTTCATTACAAGAAGATGCCCTGCTCCATCTATGCGTACAAAGGCATCTGTTAGTGTGCGCTTCAATTTTTGCAGGGGGTTAAATCGCTGATCTGCCGGAAGGCTGTATTTGTAACGGCCGTCAATTAATGGGACTTTTACCAGATGAAGCTCTTTGATGTCTCTGGAAATAGTTGCCTGGGTGACTGGAAACCCTGCGTTTTTAAGCTGGTCTACTAACTCATCTTGTGTTTCAATATCATTGTTGACAATGATTTCTCTTATTTTAATGTGACGCTGGCCTTTATTAATCATTTTTTTCACTCCAGGTTTCATAATGAATATTTATACTTCTATATACGTTTATCCTAACGTATATAAGGAAATTTGTACATTAAAAGCAGGAAAGCCACTGTACTTTTTTAAAAAAAGCCGGCTGAAACCATTCCTTAACTAGCTGTTAAGGATTCGGTTTCAGACGGCTCTTTATTTTACTGCTTTAAATTCATTATGCGCCTCTTTTACAATGCCCTTTACATTAACTTCAGGCAGTTGGCTGAGCCCGGAGTGTCCCGTCCATTTTAAATGAAGCAGAAATTCAATATTTCCATCACCACCGGTAATTGGCGAATGCGTTGCACCGGCAATTTCATATCCTTCTGCAACGGCAAAATCAATAATACGGCTTAAGACTTCTACATGGATGCCTGACTCTCTAACGATTCCCTTTTTGCCTACTTGCTCCCGTCCTGCTTCAAATTGCGGTTTAACAAGGGCAATAATATCACTTTCGTTCATAAGCAAGGTTTTAAGAACCGGTAATATGATCCTTAAAGAAATAAAGGAGACGTCAATGGATGCAAAATCAGGTGCCCCTTTTATTAATGCCTCCGGAGTTAGATAACGAAAATTAGTTTTTTCCATCACCACGACACGTTCATCCTGACGAAGTTTCCAGGCAAGCTGATTGCTCCCTACATCAACAGCATAAGACATGGCTGCCCCATTTTGGAGAGCGCAGTCTGTAAAACCGCCTGTAGATGAGCCTACATCAATCATCTTCTTATCTTTTACATCGATAGAAAAGTACTGAAGCGCTTTTTCAAGCTTAAGTCCCCCCCTGCTGACATAGGGAAGGACGTTGCCTTTGATCGTTAGGACCGTATCTTCAGGAATTTTCTCTCCTGGTTTGTCCAGCCGTACTTCATTTGCATAGACAATCCCGGCCATAATGGATCTTTTTGCTTTTTCACGTGTTTCTGCCAGTCCCTGATCAACCAGCATAATATCGATTCGCTGCTTTTGTACTTTCATGATTACGCCCTTTGCTGTTTAACTGGAGCAAGCGTTTGAATAACTTCTACCGCTCTGTCATCCGTAAGATTAATTTCTTCTAATAATTTATCTACACTGCCGTGTTCAATAAACTGATCGGGAATTCCCATTCGTTCGATTCGTACATGTTCTGCGCCATGATCGTGAGCAAATTCTATGACTGCACTGCCAAATCCGCCTTGCAGAACTGCTTCCTCTATAGTCAGGATGGGCAGGCCTTCAGCAAATAAGTCTTTCAGCATGGCTTCATCAAGAGGCTTAATAAACCGTGCATTTACAACTCTTGCTGATATGCCTTTTTTTGCAAGTTTTTCTGCTGCACTCTTAGCTAGAGGAATGGTTGTGCCAAACGTAAGGATGACAGCATCAGTACCAGGGCTCAGGACTTCCCAGCTGCCAATTGGAATGGTTTTAAGCTCTTTATCCATTTTCACTCCAAGTCCATTGCCTCTTGGATATCTCATGGCAATAGGGCCGCCATTATAATCGATTGCGGTGTTCACCATATGCTGCCCTTCATTTTCATCCTTCGGCATCATCACAACCATATTTGGGAGATGTCTTAGAAAAGCGATATCAAAAACACCCTGATGTGTTTCACCATCTGCGCCGACTAATCCTGAACGGTCAATGCCAATAAAGACATTCAGGTTTTGTCTGCAGATATCATGCACTACCTGATCATAGGCCCGCTGAAGGAATGTTGAATAAATTGCCAGAAACGGCTTCATATTCTGAGTGGCAAGTCCAGCAGATAGTGTAGTTGCATGCTGTTCAGCAATTCCTACATCAAACATTCTGTCAGGAAATTCACTGGCAAAACCTTCTAGTTTTGATCCAACCGGCATGGCTGGCGTTACTGCCACAATCCGTTCGTCCTCTCTAGCCAACCTTCTCACTGTTTCACTCACTAAAGAACTCCAGGCAGGAGCAAGATTCTTCGATTTAATTAAATCGCCTGTATCAATTTTGTAAGGGCCTGTCCCATGCCAGGTCCCAACGGTATCCGTTTCTGCCGGATTAAACCCTTTACCTTTTTTGGTTATAACGTGAAGAAGAACGGGCCCTTTTGTTTTCTTAGCATATTGAATATTCTCTTCCAATTCTTCAAAATTATGACCGTCTACCGGTCCAAGGTAAGTAAAGCCCAGCTCTTCGAAAAACACTCCTGATACAAGTAGATATTTTAAACTGTCTTTAACGCGCTCAGCTGTTGTAGCAAGCTTTCCGCCGACTGCCGGTATCTTTTTAAGGAGATATTCCAATTCATCTTTTGCCCAATTATATTTTCCAGCTGTACGCAGCCTTCCAAGTACACTATGCAGCGCTCCTACATTTGGAGCAATAGACATTTCGTTATCGTTTAAAATAACGGTAAGGTCCTTTTTTTCATGTCCAATATGATTTAGCGCTTCTAAGGCCATACCGCCCGTTAATGCGCCATCACCGATGATTGGAACGACGTAATTTGAATCTCCTTTAATATCCCGCGCAATCGCCATCCCCATTGCAGCTGATAAAGAAGTGGAGCTGTGTCCTGTTTCCCAGACGTCATGCTCGCTTTCAACCATTTTGGGAAAGCCGCAAAGTCCTTTGAATTGTCGAAGGGAGCCAAATTGGCTTCCTCTTCCTGTTAATATCTTATGAACATACGACTGATGACCGACATCCCACAGCAATTTATCGGTAGGAGAGTCAAAGTGCTTGTGAAGGGCCAGCGTGAGTTCCACCACACCAAGATTCGGTCCTATATGACCTCCAGTTAGTGATAAATTCTCGATTAAAAAATGCCGAATGTCTTCACTCAGTTTTTCAAGTTCTTCTTTCCCCATATTTTTTAACAGGGACGGATCCTTAATTTTTGTAACATCCATCGGGATCACTCACTTTCATCCAGGTTAATTATCCTGCTGATTTTTCGATTTGATTTTCTTTGTATCTTTTATTATAACAATATGTAGCTTTTCCTCAACAAATTGTAGGGTTTTGCCGACCTGAAATATAATATTTCGCGAAAATTCGATGGCAACTGACTTGCCGATTGCTTTGCCGCCTACAGTCAGTGCAGCGATTACAGAGGTCAGACCAATATTTAAACTGTTTTCAAGTAAAGACCCGGAATTCATTTGGAATTCAGTTGCAAGCTGAATAATAACGATTGTCGCAGCTGCTCCGCTTATTATACCCGCGATGTCTCCGATTACATCATTACAAAAGCTCGCAAACCGGTCCGCATTGCGAACAATACGTATCGAATGGCGAGCACCATATACTTTATTGGCAGCCATTGCATGGAAAGGCTTCTCATCCGCTGCAGCTGCGGCAATGCCCAGCATATCAAAAAACACTCCGATAATGACAATGGCGAGAACAACAACCAATCCAATGGTCCAGTTTACCTGATTTAGAACACTTGTGGATGCAAGCGAAAAAATAGCCGCTAACACAGCTGTGATAACGGCTATACTTATACTCCATTTTAGTGTTTTATGTAAAAAATTTTTCATTTAAGGTACCTCACTAATCTAAGTAAAAAATGGGGGTCATGATTGAAGTTAAAATTACGGCTTAGGTCCAGTAGGTTTTCCCAAATCAATACCAGCTGTCGCCATACTGGCGGTTTCCCTTTAAATTGATATCAGCTATGTCACCATATGCCGGACTGGATTGCCACTTAGTCCGCACTGTAATCCTTCAATCATGCTTTTCGGACAGTCTAGGAGATTTCCTCGGCAGCCTTTCACCTGATCCCTTATCCTCTTTTGCAGAGATGATTTCATGCGGACGGAAAAGAACATATTAATGGCCAACTAATGTGTTCCTTATAACCGCAATCCCCTCACTCTCCACTCATGGCAGGCTACACTGCGGTTGATTGTCATCACTCCCGCAGGTTCACACAATCGTTTTTTTGCATACGCTAATGCCAGCTGAAAAAACGAAAGCCTCCGCGGTCTGCGGGTCATCGCCCACATGCCATTGTGGATCGCCCGCAGACCTTACTCCCAGAAAAAGCCCAAAGCTGGGCGCCTCAAGCCAAGACCAGGAACTTCATCGATGTGCCCTTTAGTGGATTTTTAGGCCCACCTTCGGAATCGGAAGACCGACTAGAATACTGCACCACCCAATTAACCATTAGTGTAACATAAATTATAGATTTTTTTTAGCGGGAAGCTTATGAGCTGCGTGCAGCGATCATGTCTGTAATAGAGAGCAGAAGACTCTTTTCAAACTGAAGCAGTTCTAATCTGTTTTTTGCCTCTTCTATGTGATAGTCCAGCTTTTCCTTTGCTCCATCCATTCCAAGCAACGCGGGATATGTGCTTTTATTTCTCGATTCATCGCTTCCTACCGGCTTTCCAATCTCTTCTTCCGTTCCTTCAACGTCGAGGATATCATCGCGGATCTGAAACGCAAGACCTATATGCATGGCAAATTGTTCAAGATGGCGAAGCTGAGATTCTGTCGCACCGCTGATTATAC
The DNA here is from genome assembly GCF_029667115.1 of Jeotgalibacillus sp. ET6. Taxonomy (GTDB): domain Bacteria; phylum Bacillota; class Bacilli; order Bacillales; family Jeotgalibacillaceae; genus Jeotgalibacillus. Next base: position 650,681 of record NZ_JARUIU010000001.1, read on the forward strand.
CTCCAGCGAGCACTGCAAATTGCAGCAGCCTGCCTGTTTTTCTGAAATGGATAGATTCAAGCTCGCTGATTGAAAGTTTTTTATTTTCCCCTTCAATGTCTGCTACCTGTCCTCCAACCATCCCTTCTGGACCTGAACATCTTGAAAGTTCGCTAATCAGCCTTACTTTTTGTTCGGAAGAAATTCTGCTTGCAGTAATGAGAGAAAAACTTTGTGTCAATAAGGCATCACCGGCAAGAATCGCAAGTGCTTCACCAAACACAATATGGTTAGTGGGCTTACCCCTTCTTAAATCATCATCATCCATGCTTGGAAGATCATCATGGATGAGAGAATACGTATGAACCATTTCTAACGCAGCAGCTGTTTGCAGTCCTTTTTCACATTCTTCACCAAATGCATGGATGGTGGCTAGAACAAGAATCGGGCGGATGCGTTTGCCCCCTGCATCAAGTGAATAGGCCATTGCTTTTTTTAACGAATCAGGAGCACCTGACTGATGCATTGCTGCAGCCAGTTCACGCTCGATCTCTTTTTTGTACTGTTCCACAAAGGATTCAAAAGTCGTCATACCGGGTCTTCTCCTGTCTCCAGGTCAAGAGGCTTTTCACCATCTTCTGTCATAACGGTTGCCATTTGTTTTTCTGCGTGCTGAAGCTTATCATGGCATAGTTTAGATAGGTCCATGCCTTTTTGATAAATGGTTAAAGCTTCTTCTAGAGGCACATCTCCTTCTTCCAGCTTTGATACAATCGTTTCAAGTTCATTCATTGCTTCTTCAAATGTCAGTTGTTTTTTTGCTGTCATTTCACGTCACGCTCCTTGATTTCTTTAACAGTGCATAATAAATCTTTAGAAACCAGCGAAACACGGATTTCCTGCCCGCTTGCAATAGCTGAATCATCTTTAATTAATTTATCTTCTTTATCATATACCAAACTGTATCCGCGTTTCATAACTCCCAGAGGACTAAGCGCCTGCAAAGTTCCTAGAGCACCATTAAACTGAGATGATTTTTGTTTAAGGATTTCATTCATGCGATAGGATATTAAGCGATCATGTGACTTTAGACGTTCTTTTTGAACCGAAATCATTTGATTTGGGTGCATGCGTTCAAGTCGGTGATTTAACCCTTTAAGTGTTTCAAAGCGGGATTCTGAAAGCTTGTATACTTCTCTTTTCATTTGAAGCATGAGCCTGTCGAGCCGTTCCATCTGCTGCTGGTAAAGTCTTTCCGGTTTTTTGAAAATTATGGACCCTGTAAGGATGCTTAGCTGATGTTTTTTGTGTTTCACCAGTTCATTCATCGCTCTCATATTCCTCATTTGCTTTGTCATCAGCCGTTCACGCACCTCTTCAATATGAGGCACTGCCATCTCTGCTGCTGCTGTTGGGGTTGGAGCACGGTAATCAGCTGCAAAGTCAGCGATCGTCGTATCGGTTTCATGCCCCACAGCCGAAATCACCGGGATCGGGAAATTCGCGATTTTCCTTGCGACTGCTTCTTCATTAAAGGGCCATAGTTCTTCAATGGACCCGCCCCCTCTCCCAACAATAAGCAATTCGAGAGAGGGATCTTTTTGGGCTAAATCCATTGCTTTTACTATACTGCCTGATGCTTTATCGCCTTGAACAGAAGCTGGAAATAACTTTAGCTTTGCTATGGGGTATCTACGCTGTATAGTGGTGATGATATCCCGAATGACAGCACCTGTTGGAGAAGTGACGACGCCGATTATCTTCGGGTATAACGGCAGAGGCCTTTTATGTGAAAGATCAAATAAACCTTCTTTTGCGAGCTTTTCCTTTAATTGCTCATACGCTAAAAAAAGAGCTCCAACGCCTTCAGGCTGCATGGATTTTACATATAACTGATATTGACCGGATGCTTCATAAACGGAGGCGTCCGCTGTAATAAGCACCATCATGCCATTTTCAGGGGTGAATTTCAATTTGCTGCTGTTAGCAGAAAACATCACAGAAAGAATTCTCGCTTTATCATCCTTCAAGGTAAAATAACAATGCCCGCTTGAATGACGCTTAAAATTGGAGATTTCTCCCTGTATATGCAGATTAGTCAGGTGAGGGTCTGCATCAAATTTTCTTTTTATGTACTTCGTTAATGCATTCACAGTGAGATATTTTCTTTCGGTCATTCGATTTTCACTTCCCTTCTTATTTTAGCTTACCTAAACGAGGACTGTTATTTCAACAATTTAAACCAGGCTCTCCACCAGACTTAGCTCAAGGCAGTGTGCTAAATATTTTAGATGTTCCATTTGCCGCGCACCCTGCATTCCTGATCTATTTTTTACCGCTATTCTAATCATCTCACCACAGCAAAGGAGCCGGCAGCAGATGGCCGGCTCCTAAAGGAAGTTGCATGACTGAGTTAAAGTGAATGCTTTTCCGCTGACTTAACGGTATTTGCGAGCAGCATAGTTATGGTCATAGGACCTACACCGCCTGGTACAGGTGTAATTGCCTGAGCCTTTGAAGAACAGCCTTGAAAGTCAACATCTCCGCAAAGTTTACCTTCGTCATCACGGTTCATTCCAACATCAATGACGACCGCTCCCTCTTTTATATGCTCTTTTGTAATCAGTTCTCTAATTCCAACTGCAGCAATGATAATATCGGCCTGTTTAGTATGGCAGGCAAGATCTTTGGTTTTGGAATGACAGTATGTAACTGTAGCATGTTCCTTTAACAGCAATTGTCCCATCGGTTTTCCTACGATATTGCTTCTTCCCACGATTACAGCGTGCGCTCCTGCCAGTTCGATGTTTTCATATTTAAGCATTTCTATAATTCCATAAGGCGTGCAGGGTACAAAGCCATCTCCCCCTGTCATTAATCGCCCGGCATTAATGGGATGAAACCCGTCAACATCTTTCGAAGGATCAATAGTCTCGATGACTTTCGTTTCGTCGATATGAGAAGGGAGAGGCAGCTGAACCAATATGCCATGTATGGCAGAATCGTTATTTAATTCGATTACTTTATCTAAAAGTCCCTGCTCTGAAATCTCTTCATCCAGCCTGATTAAAGTAGAATAAATGCTGTGTTTTTCGCATGCTTTTTGTTTCATGGAGACATACGTTTTAGACGCTTGATTATCTCCTACCAAGACGACAGCCAGTCCTGGAGTAACACCGGAATTTTTTAGGGTCATCACTTTATTCTCGATTTTTTCACGCATATGCTGAGATATTTTTTTACCATCAATGATTGATGCAGACATTGAAATTGCCTCCCCGTGAGATTAATCCCGTGAATGCAATGTACCTAAGATCTTAGATAGAACCCCATTCACGAATTTACTTGATTTGTCATCGCCGAAACGCTTGGATATTTCTACCGCTTCATTTAAAACAACATTATGAGGCACATCTTCATTTTTATATAGTAATTCATAAAGTGCTACACGAAGAATATTCCGGTCTACCCGTGCCAAGCGCTCTAACTTCCAGTGCTGAAGATGGTCCTGAATCATGCTGTCAATTTTTTCTTTATGTTCATTGACTCCAACCACTAATGATTCAAGATAGTCATCCTGTTTTTCATTTTCTAATACATTTTCAATAGCCTCAAGTGGCTCCATCTCATTCATGTCCATTTGAAAGAGGGCCTGTAGTGCTTTTTCCCGAGCCGTTCTTCTTTTCATTGCTTCATAAACTCCTTCACTAATTACGTATGATTCCATGTCATAAAAAGATCATAGCATAAAATAACCGCACCGCATAACGGAACTTTCCTGATTTTTTATTTTCGTAAAAATGAAAAAACAGGCGCATATTCACTATGCACCTGTTTATCCGTTATTCTTCTTCGTTTTCATCCTGATCAATCTTTTGAGACTCGAATTGAATGCCCACAACGTGAATATTTACTTCCTCCGCTAAAAGGGCAGTCATGTTTTTAAGTGTCTGCCGTATATTGTCCTGGATTTTTTGAGCAACCGATGGAATAGACACACCAAATTTAATGGTGCAGTAAACATCTACCACAATGCCTTCTTCTCCCAGTTCAACCTTGACACCTTTGCCATGATTTTTTTTGCCAAGCCTTTCTACAACACCTGACGCAAAATTCCCTCTCATTTGCGCAATGCCTTCAACTTCTGATGCGGCAATGCCGGCAATGACTTCAATCACTTCAGGAGCGATCTCAATTTTCCCAAGCTGGTTATGCTCTAAGCTGTTCATTTGTAAAAGCTGCGGTTGATTCTCAGCCATGTAATCGACCTCCTATTTTAGTCCTTTTTTGCCATAATATCATAGGTTTCTAAAAATTTCGTGTTGAAATCTCCACCTGCAAACGTTTCGTGATCAAGCAAACGCATATGGAACGGGATGGTTGTATGAACACCTTCGATAACAAATTCATCAAGCGCCCGTTTCATCTTCGCGATTGCTTCTTCTCTTGTTGCCCCATGTGTAATCACTTTTGCAATCATCGAATCGTAATAAGGAGGGATTATATAACCAGGATATGCAGCAGAATCAATTCGTACACCCAGACCTCCCGGCGGCAGATACATTTCTATTTTACCTGCTGATGGCATAAAGTTCTTTTCGGGATTTTCAGCGTTTATTCTGCATTCGATTGACCACCCTGAGAACGTTACATCTTCCTGGGTTAAACTTAACGCTTCTCCCGATGCTACGCGGATTTGTTCTTTTATAAGATCCACACCTGTAACCATTTCAGTAACCGGATGCTCAACCTGGATGCGTGTGTTCATTTCCATAAAGTAAAAGGATTGTTCTTTAGGAGAATAAATAAACTCTACTGTACCTGCTCCTGTATACTTTACAGCCTGCGCTGCTTTTACCGCAGCTTCTCCCATTTGTGATCTGATTCCCTGATCAAGAGCAGGAGACGGGGTTTCCTCGAGCAGTTTTTGCAGTCTGCGCTGAATCGTGCAGTCTCTTTCTCCCAAATGAATAACCGAGCCATGGTTATCAGCCATTACCTGAATCTCAACATGTCTGAAGTCCTCTATAAACTTTTCTATGTAGACTCCCGGATTGCCGAAAGCTGTTTCAGCCTCCTGCTGGGTGACTTTAATTCCTTTTAGAAGATCGGATTCACTGCGCGCTACACGGATGCCTTTCCCTCCGCCGCCTGCAGTTGCTTTAATAATGACCGGATATCCCATGTCATTAGCGAGATCAATTGCTTCCTCCTCGCTTTTTATAATTCCTTTTGAACCCGGAACGATTGGTACTCCTGCTTTGCGCATCGTTTCTCTGGCTACATCCTTCGTTCCCATTTTAGAAATGGCTTCAGGACTCGGTCCGATAAAAATAATATTGCATTCACGGCAAAGCTCTGCAAAATCACTATTTTCTGCGAGAAACCCATATCCCGGGTGAATAGCGTCAGTGCCGGTAAGCTTTGCAGCGCTAATGACATTGGTGAAATTAAGGTAACTTTCTTTGGAGGTTTTAGGTCCTATACAGATTGCTTCATCTGCCATTTGAACATGCAGGGCTTCTTTATCTGCTTCAGAATAAATCGCCACTGTTTCAATATTCATTTCATGACAGGCACGAATAATCCGTACAGCAATTTCTCCTCGGTTAGCAATTAATATTTTTTTGATCATTCGTATTCGCTCCTAACTATTCCTTCACAAGAAAAAGTGGTTGGCCATATTCAACAAGCTGGCCGTCTTTAACTAAGATCTCAACAATTTCCCCTTTAACTTCTGCTTCGATTTCATTAAATAGTTTCATCGCTTCTACAATGCAAACCGTAGAATCTTCGTTCACTTTTGTGCCGACTTTTACAAATGGCTCTGCATCAGGCGAAGATGATTGATAAAAGGTGCCTACCATTGGGGATTTGATTTCGATAGCGCCTTCTGAAGAAGGAGCTTCTGTGGTCTGCTTGGTTTCAGTTTCAGAGACTGCCTTTTCTGCAGGTGCAGAGGGAGCAGATTCAACTGGCGCAGTCTTCACTTGCTCTGTTGCTGTTTCAGCTGCCGGCTGCTGCTTAGCAGACTGCACCTGTTTTCTTAATTTAATTTTTTCTCCATCATTTTCATACGTAAATTCATCAATTGTAGATTGATCAATTAATTTAATAAGTTCTCTGATTTCTTGTACTTTTAACATAGTGGACACTCCTTGGCCTTTAATAATAAATTAGTAGCAGCTGCTAATATCATACGTTAATTTATTGTTTAAATTCAACAGCCACCTGAAAAAAAGTCACATACAGGTGAAATGGCTTACACTGTTGCCATTGTATCATACAAAGATGCTCTTAGGTCAGGATGGATCATTCGCGTGAAAGGAACTTTCTTCTAAAATTAAGGCTGTGGTAAAAGTAAATGTTGATAGTTGATTTAAACCAACATTTATTTTAAATTTTAGGTATCACCTAAAGGCTGGTGAGGATAGTGAGAGCGATAGATATGCTTAGAGAGATCCAACAATTAAATCTGACGAAGAAGCAAAGGCTACAAGTATTCCTTAATGTAAGAATAAGCAAGGATACACATGCCCTCGCTGCCAATCCAAACAAATTTTCAGATTTGGCAAATACGCTACCCTTACCTATAATAATCTTAGGTTAGCTAAGTTCAAGATAATCATTATTTTATTATTCAACTGAGCACACAAAATAAGGTGTACGCTCAGTTAAGTAGCATAACTTTTAAAATGCCACAGTAAACAATTATCAGCCTTTATATAGGTTTTGTATTAGTAAGAAAATTAGGCTGTAAAAGATGAACAATAAACTTTTTTGATTTTTGCTGTTTTTTTTACGTTTGCGACCGTTATCTTGAATAATGTTCTGCAAACTGCCATCGGGGGATTTTTGATGACATTACGTTTTTTAGCTTTTGTAGTGTTAATTTTAGGGTCTGTATACTACATAATTAAGTCTTACATTAAACAATTTAATTACAACCAAAAGAGCCGGGAAAACGTTGAATAATTTCTGAGATGGGGACAAATGTTAAAAAAGTTTAAAAACGAAGTAGTATTTATAAATAGCAAGAGGTGAACGGAACGGAAGGTGGCGACTCCGGCAGGATATGACGGCAAGCTGAGACTTTACTGGGCTTCGCCCTGAAAAGGCTCAGCGCCGTCCCTGCGGAAAGCGTCCACCTGAAGTGAAGTGAACCGGTCAGCGAGCCTGAGACACGTTTTGTTCCAGGCTCATTTTTTTAGTTAAGATCAACAATAAAATTTACAGAACAAAAAATAAAAAAGAAACTAGCCAACTTGCGCTAGTTTCAGAACCTTTTTTATTCTCCTGGCTGAAACTCTACATAAACCATTTTTGACTCTCCAAGTTCTTTTCTGCCTAATTGAATTAATTCATTGGCAGCTTCTTTTGAGTGACTATTGTCAGGTGATTTTACGGAAATAATGACTCGGTCCTCTTCAGACCGGACAAGCGCATCCTCATAGCCGAGGCCTTTGATCATCGTTTCAATCATCGCTTCTTTTGTTTCAAGATTTGTCAAATCAGCCATTTCTGTAAAAGCTTCGTTTTTCTCGTCAGCGGAAAATTCATTTGATGCGACTTTCGTTCTCAATTGATCTTTAAGAGCATTTCGCTGATCCTGCACTTCCATGCGAAGCACCTCAAACATCTCATCCTCCACTTCTTGGGCTGATACATCTACATCATCTTCAATTACCCATTCTTCTCCATCTTCTCCAAGGACCATATCCGCTGTATCATCCGGCATAACCGGAGAAGCCTGGTCTCTTGGGGAAGTCACATAGTATACAGACAGGACTACGACTAAACTAACCATTGTTAACAGCCATACCGTTTGTTTTTTCAGCATTATTCGTCACGACTCCTTCTGTTGGGTTGAAACAACTGCCACACGGTGTGTGGAGATATCCAGCACACGGGCAACTGATTCAATTATCCATTTTTTCACCTTTATGTGATCTGCTCCTTCTGCCACGATCATGACACCCAGAACAGTTGGCTTTTCTACATAACTTAAAATTGGATCTCCATTTTGCCCTTGATTCCCGAGAACAAGTTCTCGTGTGGATGAGCGCCGATCCATGGAAGATTGTTCATTCTCCCTCTGGTCAGTAGATTGATCCTGCTGAAGCGTTTCGTTTTTTTCATATATTTTTCGTTCACTTGTGGCCAAATTGACCATCACATTTACTTCGTTTGTTCCAAGTGCTTTTTTCAAAATATCTCCAAGTTGTTTTTCAAGGTCCTTTTCCATGTTTCTTATGGATTCGTCACTTGAAGCTGCATTTTCACTGACAATGTCAGCCGGGTTGGAAGGAAGCTCCTGTTCAGGAGGTTTCGTCCCCTGAAGCAGCATCATTAATGCGCCTGCTACGATTAAGATCATGACCAGCTGGAATTTTCTATTTGACGTCGGATCTCTGGAGGAAGCAATCCAATCCCTCAGCTTGTCCCATCCCTTTTTATCTGCCACAGTTTCACTCCCCTATATGCGTTAATGTAATGGATTCCACCGGCACTCCCCATTCCTGGGCCAGCAGCAACAGCAATTCCTGTTCATTATCAGAAGTAATTTGTGACAAACTGTTCAACTCTACCTCTACCTCCCCCTTGAATTCTTCTATTGACGAATCATTCGGCCAGACAGTCACATTTGAAAGCTCGATATTAAACTGCTCCAAAACAATTGGATTGACCTGTTTTGCCAGCTTGTCTGATACCTCACTCCATATGTATGATTGATGTTTGTTATTCATGTCATGAATCATTGCCTGACCTTCTTCTTGTTCAGCAGCGATGCTGTCTTCAATTTGTGAAAAGGGAACTGTGACAATTGATTGCTCATTTCGAAAAAAATAAAACAGCGGCTCTAAAAGTAAAATGAGCAGGAGCCCCCCTAATGCCAGTCGAACAAACGGCCTCCAGGAGTTTGAAGGAATCAGTAAATCTGATAACGCCATCAGCACCACTAGTACCAATAGATTAATGACCCATTGATAAACGGCATCCATAACTTTTCACTCCTTATCGAATCATCAGGGGAATATTGCTGACAATCATCAGCACGACAATTCCCAGCAAAAACATAATGGATACTAGCACCAGTGCTCCACAGAGATGGAAGAGTCCTTTGCTGACAGCATCAACAGCTTGTACCATTCCAGGGTGGCCCAAAGGCTCCATAACGACCGCACATATTCTGTACATAAATGCGATAACAAGTATTTTCAATGCTGGAAAAAGCACCATGATCCCTAAAACTAATGCACCAGCCAGACCAACCGCGTTTTTAGCCAGAACAGATGAAGCAAGCAGGAGATCCGTTGTGTCTGCTACCACCTTTCCAATGAATGGAATAAACTGACCTGCAATGGTTTTAACGGTTTTGGCTCCCACGCCATCTGCTACAGACGTCGTCACTCCCTGAACAGAAAAAATCGACATATAGATCATGATAATGACTCCTAAAAGCCAAATTCCCACCTGCCTGCATAAGCCGGCCATTTTTGACGTCTTAAAAGAAATTGAAATGGTGTCTACAATATCAAGAAGAATGGACAATACAAACAAGGGAACAAGAAAGTATTGCATAAGGTAATGGCTGAATTGAACGATGAAAAGAAGAATCGGGTGGGAAGCAGCCGCTGTCGTGATGCTGCCCGACAAAGTCAGCATGGCCATATACAAGGGTAATAGAGCATACATAAAATCAGCCATCAGATCGATTGTCTCATTTACATAGGTGACACAAATCTGGACGCTTTCAATCACAATCATGAGCAGCAGGCCTGTCATTGCTACTGAACTGACAGATGCTACACCACTGGATGAAAAAGATTGCTGAAGTGTCTGCAGGATCGATCCAATCACTAATAGCAACAGAAGCCAAAAGATAATATGCGCCTGCTCTGCCACCTCGTGAAAAATAAAACGCATAATACCTGAAAACCATTCCATGATGGTGCTTTTCGGCTGAAAAACAATGGCAAGCAGGTCATGCTTTGTAAGCGAGGGTAAATATTCACCGTAAACACCGGTCAGCTGATCCCAAAACCCGAGCCATGCTTCATGATCCTGACCTTCAAGCTGCTCATTTACCTGCTCGTTAACTTGTTCATTTACTTGTTCATTTAGATCTGGAGATGGATTTGTTTGTTGGTTGATACCAGGCTGAGCGCTCATGAAGCTGTTCATCCTCTCATTGTGCTCCGGGCAATAATGTCAGCATTCTTTGAAGCAATTCATAAAAGATGGGCAGCGCAATCATTAGAATAAATATTTTCCCGGTCCACTCCACGATGGTTGCGAGCAGCTGCTGACCGGCACCCTTTAAAAGATGAGCACTTGTTTCTGAAATAAAGGCGATCATTAAAACTTTAATGAGTGTCGATATATATAAATCCATTTGAGGCAAGTAAGCTGAAAAGCGCTGCACCATTCCAAGCACCAGCTGAATGGAAAAAAATAACTGGGTCAACAGCATGGTAGCAGCGCACAAGGATAAAAGCATCGAGATGGCTGGGGATTTCTCTTTTAACATAAGCGACATAAAACCAGCTAAAAAACAAATTCCGATTGTTCTCAGCAGCTCATCCATCGGATTCTCCTATTCATAAAACATAAAAACGGAACGAATAGTGGTAAAGAAAGAATCCAACGCCTGAAGTACAATAAAGAGAACATATAAAAACCCCGCAAAAGCCAGCCACTGTGCAAAGTCCTTTTTTCCAACCTGGTCTAACACTGTGTATAGAAGCGCAACTACTAGTCCTACTCCTGCGATTTTAAATAACGTATCAATGTCTATTGCCATAGATATCGCTCCTATCTTTAACTAAGAAGCAAAACAATTAAAATGCCTCCCATTACCCCTAAAGCTTTGTAGACTTTTCCCATTTGAACAGCCCTGCTTCTCGCTTCCTGATGGCAGCTTCTTAGCATATCAATGATGAAGCTTAATTCCTTATCGATTGATTGACGGTCATATGGCTTGATCGCTTCTCCAATGCGCATCAGCCATTCCAGATCTTCAGGCAATAAATTTGATACAGGCTTATAAGCATCCACCGCTTTTGTCCAAGCGTCATTTAAAAGAGATTGATTTTTAGTTAATTGCTCTTGGAATAAGCCAAAAAGCACTGCAACTTCACCCTTGCGCTGCATTTGTGTACGAATAATCTCCAAAATGGGTGTTTGTCTTTTAACAATTTCGTTTTGCATCCAGGTAAGGGCTTGGGCAAATTCGACTAATGCAAGCTGTCTTTTGTGAAGTTGATTGGACCTTCTGAAACCCTCAAGACTGGATCCTGCAACAATCAGAAGTGCTCCTATCCAGTGAATCGTCATGGTTTTCTTTCTGAAAAAATGATTTTTCTGCCGTTTTTAAATAAGGTATATCCTGTTTGATTGCAGTGAATATAATGATGAATTTCAGATTTTAACAGCTTGTCCATGATTGCCCGTTTTTGTAATTCTTCAATTGAATTGGCGTGGGCGGTCATAATCATCGATACACCTGTATACATCGCATCCATGATGGCATAAATATCACGTTCATGACCTATTTCATCCACAATCATAACTTCAGGACTCATTGACCGGATCATCATGGTCATCCCTTCTAATTTAGGGCACCGATCTAAAACATCTATTTTTGTGCCGAACGTAAGCTGAGGAACTCCATGGTGACAAGCAGCAATTTCAGATCTCTCATCGACAATCGAAATTTTTTTTGAACGATCTTCACACCCTTGATGATGGAGCGAAATATATCTTGCAAAATCCCTTAACAGCGTCGTTTTCCCGCTTTTTGGAGGGCCGATAAGCAAGCAGTGCTGCCACCGCCTGGCAATAGGATCCCATAGCTCGTCCATAAAAGGATCTGCACAGCCGATCTGCTCAGACGCAATCCGGATAGCAAAAGATGAAATCGATTGAATTGCTTTGACTCTTCCCTCCTCAAGAGTTACTTTTCCGGCAATTCCAACCCGATGGCCGCCTTCAATCGTCACATATCCCTTTTTCATTTCTTCTTCCAGAGAATAAAAGGAGTGCTGAGAAATCTTTTCTGCAATATGCTGACGGTCGTTTTGTGATGGAACGTAGTCTAAATCCACCGTTCCATGATGGCTTTCAATTTGCACAGGCCGTCCAATCCGGATTCTGATTTCTTCTACTCCGGCTAGCGAAACTGTAAAGCTTTCAATCAGTAAATGCTGCAGTCTTTCCGGAAATAAAAAAAGAATCGTATGCATTCCATCAACACCCTTGCAATTTATCATTGTGGTTTATCCTATTGGCTGAGTTCATGTTTTATGACATAAAAAAAACGCTGGGACAAAAGTGTCTCAGCCTCATAAAAAAGCTGCAGGGAATAATCCCTGCAGCTTTAAATCATTTGTTATTGAGCTCTAGATACATATGTGGAATCAGTGGTATTAATGATTAACACGTCATCTTCATTAATAAAAAATGGCACGTTGACAGTCAGTCCTGTTTCGACTGTTGCAGGCTTGGAGCCTCCGCTCGATGTGTCCCCTTTGATCCCCGGCTCGGTTGCTATTACTTTTAACTCAACCGTGTTAGGCAGTTCAACACCTAATGTTTCCGTTTGATACATCATGATTTGTACTTCCATATTCTCTTTTAAAAACTTCAGTTCATACTCAATTTGGCTGGCAGGGATTTCAATTTGATCATAGGTTTCGTTATCCATGAATACATGCATATCGCCATTTGCATACAGATACTGCATTTTACGATTATCTATTTGCGCTTTTGCTACTTTTTCTCCCGCTCTGAAGGTTTTTTCCTGAATAGCTCCCGTCCGGAGATTGCGAAGTTTAGAACGGACAAATGCCGCTCCTTTTCCCGGTTTCACATGTTGAAAGTCAATAACTCTCCAAATTGAATTGTCTACTTCCACCGTCAAGCCTGTTTTAAAATCATTAACTGAAATCATCATAATCCTCCTATTACTTGACCCTATAAAATAATTAAATCCTTTGTTGAGTGAGTCAAGGTTTCATTTCCGTTTTTTGTAATAACTGTATCATCTTCTATTCGAACACCGCCTAGATCGGCGATGTAGATACCCGGTTCCACTGTGACAACCATATTCTCAAGAAGTTCTATGTCTGATCTTGAGGAAAGTCCCGGCCCTTCATGTACTTCCAATCCAATGCCATGTCCGAGAGAATGACCGAAATATTCACCATAGCCCTTGGAGGAAATATAATCCCTGGCAATAGCATCCGCTTCTTTTCCAGTTAAACCGGGTCTTATTTTCTCCATCGCAAGCAGCTGCGCATCAAGTGTTACCTGATAAATTTCTTTCAGCTGGTCACTTGGCTGTCCTAATGCAACTGTCCGTGTGATATCAGAAACATACCCTTTATGAAGAGCGCCGAAATCCATCGTAATGAATTCCCCGCTTTGAATAACCTTGTCGCTTGCAACCCCGTGTGGAAGTGCAGAGCGTTCACCCGAAGCAACAATAATATCAAAAGAAGAGGATTGCGCACCAGCATTCCTCATAAAAAACTCAAGTTCATTCGATACTTCAAGTTCTGTTTTTCCAGGCTGTATAAAGTCAAGGATATGTTTGAATGCAGCATCCGCGATGTCGGCTGCTTCCTTTAATATCTTAATCTCTGAATCTGTCTTAATCAAGCGCAACTTTTCAATGACCCCGGATACAGGCACCAATTGGGTCTGTACGGCTTCTTCATATTGCTTAAATGTACCGAATACCACGTGATCCTGCTCAAATCCGAGACGCTTTATACCAAGCTTTTCCACCTGAGAAGCTACTTCCTGATGGATGGGGCCCTTATGCTGGACGATTGTAAATTCCTTTGCCTGATCCGCTGCCTGCTCAGTGTATCTGAAATCAGTGATAAACACCGCTTCTTCCTGAGAAATAACAGCGATTCCTGCTGAACCGGTAAAATTGGATATGTACTTTCGATTGTATGAGCTTGTGATCATTAAACCATCAAGATCGTGCTTAAGCATTTGTTTTCTTAGTTGTTCTACTTTACTCATTCTTTTACTTCCCCCTTGTTTAGTTTCAATAAGGCGCTGAATGCAAGTTCATAACCCAGGACTCCCAAGCCTACAATCTGTCCGATGGTAACGGCAGACAAAACAGATGTATGCCGAAACGCTTCCCGTTCGTGAATGTTGGATATATGTACTTCTATTACGGGTATATCTACTGATGAGATTGCATCCCGAAGTGCGTAACTGGTATGGGAGTAAGCCCCTGGATTAAAGATGATCCCCTCAAGCCCGTCATCCGCTGCAAGATGTATGGCATCAATCAGCTCCCCTTCATGATTGGACTGTTTCGCCTGCAGTTCTGTATGGTTCTCTCCTGCGATTTGCTGCAGCTTTTTCTCGATATCATGTAAAGCAGCAGAACCATAAATATCCGGCTCCCTTACACCCAGCCGGTTAAGATTGGGTCCATTCAACAATAAATACGCCATTATGAAGCCACCTTTTTTGCAATGTCATCTAGCTAAGTGTATCATAATGATCCAAATTGTCCCACTACTTGGTGCTGTCCTCTTCCTCTGTATAAGGCTCATCGTAGGAGATGGAAAAACCGACAAATGCACCGTGTAAAATAAATAGGCAGCAAAATGAAATAATGGAATGGTGTTTTAGATCAGTGACATCAGGACCCATATCCATCCACCATCCGAAAAAGAGAAAAATAACAGCAAAGAGTATGACATTTATAAAAATTCCCGGCCACATGGTATCCGATTTTTTGATGGTCCATTGATAAAGCAATGCCCATATAATAGAGAGAATGCAGATCATCACCCACCATAATATGTGGGGTACAATTCCTTCTTGCCAAGCCGGAGCCAAAAATTCCCATGTAGGCATCAATGAATTTTTGGGAATAAAATGAAAGAAAAGGAATCCTTCATAAAATAAGCTGAAAAATAATCCGCCTGTCAAACCGATCGCAATTGTGAGCGGAGTTCGTTTTATAGTAGGCAATTCAACATTGGACATACATCGTTCACCCTTTTTTCTTTTCAGTATGTCCATTGAAGGTCCATTTTTAACCGACAGAATGGAATAAAAATTCTTTCATCTAGTAGGAATGCCTTTTTTTTAGTAAACTAAAGATACCTTTATTTACGAAGGAATGTAAAACAGTAGGTTGGTGCATGTAAATGAGTAATCAGAAAAAACCGGCATATGGCGGTCAGGCAGTAGTTGAGGGTGTCATGTTTGGCGGCCGTCATCACACGGTTACCGCAATACGCCGAAAAGACGAAACGATTGAATACTTTCATCTTCCACGCAAAACCAAACCATCTTTTCAAAAAATGAAGAAAATTCCGTTCTTAAGAGGAATCATTGCCTTAATTGAATCGAGTGCCAATGGCACGCAGCATCTGAATTTTTCAAGCGAGCGTTTCGATGTTTTGCCTGAAGAAGACGAAAAGGTGCAAAAAGAACAGAAATCCTCCAAACTTGAAATGATATTTGGCATTGCTGCAATTGGTGTTTTGTCCTTCCTTTTTGGAAAATTTATTTTTACATTAGTTCCTCTGTTTTTGGCCGCTTCACTCGACTTTGTTATTTCAGGCCGAACAGGCCAGGTTATATTGGAAAGTGTTTTTAAAGTGATCCTTCTTCTATTGTATATTTACTTTATTTCGATGACCCCCTTGATTAAAAGAGTGTTTCAGTACCATGGTGCAGAGCATAAAGTAATTAATACTTTTGAAAATGGTCTTCCCCTGACAGTAGAAAATGTTCAATCACAATCCAGACTTCACTACAGATGCGGTTCAAGCTTCATTTTGTTCACTGTTATCGTAGGTATGTTTGTTTACTTGCTTGTACCGCATGATCCGCTGATTGTAAGAATTCTCAATCGAATTGCCTTAATTCCGGTCGTACTGGGAATTTCTTTTGAAGTTCTTCAGTTAACGAATAAAGTCCGCTCCATTCCAGTACTGAGGTTTTTAGGCTACCCGGGACTGTGGCTCCAGCTGCTGACAACAAAGGAACCGAAAGATGATCAGGTTGAAGTGGCCATTGCCTCGTTTAACCGGATGATGGAACTGGAGAAAGAGTCAGAATCAGGTTTAAAAAAAGCGGCACTTGTCTAAACTAAAAAGTAAAGGTTTGTTTTATGGGAGGTGGCTAGTGTGAATGCTAGGATGGCCGTTTTTTACAGTGTAATTGCTTTAGCGATTTTCGGATTGGCTTATACCCTTATTACCGATCCGGCAAGTTTATTCGCAAGAATATTAACCTACGCAGTGATCATTGGTGTGATCTATCTACTTTACCGCTTGTGGACCGCCCGTAAGCCTGGACGTGGAGATCAGCAGGCGTTTAAAAAAGCGGCGCGGCAATCAAAAAAGCGTTACGGCAACCCCGTATCAGCATCGAAACTTAAAAGTACCGGCAAACACCCTTCTTCTAAAAAAGCAATTCCTTTAAAAAAATCTTCTGTATCCCGATTAGATGGTCCTAAGCTGACTGTAATTGAAGGGAAAAAAGGAAAGAAAAAGAAAAAGATATCACTTTAAATTAAGTGTTTTTAAATAATCAAGTGTATGTGCACGTCCTGATTTTATCAGGGCGTGCATTTCGTTTGTTGTCAGAAAAGCATCCGCTGGAGATAAATCCGGCACCGGGATAATTAAGACATTTTTTCTGTCAATCTGCTCCAGGTGTCTCGCATCATGTGCTTCCTTCATCGTAATAAATAAAGCAGAGTATAATTCAATTACATTTTTAATTTTTCTTGCAGGCTCCTTTTGACTCGCAGCCTGTAATTGAAAGCCGATGATCGGAATCGATGCGACCGCACCTTTTTCCTCAAGCAGCCAGATCGGAAAGTTGCTCAATACCCCTCCATCTACAATTAAATGAACATTCTTACCCTTTGTCCATTTTACAGGCTGATAAAAGAAAGGAAGGGAAGCACTCATTCTGACTGCTTTTGCGATTTTAAGGGATAGAGGATCCCGGTCATAATAAACTGCATCATCCGGTAAAACTATCATTTTTCCGGAAGTCAGATCTGACGCAACCATTTTGAATGAGCCCATAGGAAGGTCATTGAAGGATTGAATGCCCTTATCGTTAAGCTTTAGTTCCAGCCATTCCAAAAGTCCGTCTCCTGAGTACAACCCTTTCTTCCAATAAAGCTCGATCCACTTTACCCACGAAGGCAGCCATTTATTTCGTTTATTTTCTTTAAAAAATAGATGTGACAAGGCTGGCAGCATATTTTTTATTTCGGCTGAGGTATACCCGGCGGCTACCAGAGAACCGATTACCGCACCTGCACTTGTACCGGCAACCCTTCTCACTCTAACCCCTTTTTGCTCCAGCGCTTCAATGACCCCTATAAACGCAATCGCTTTGACTCCTCCTCCGGAAAAAACCAGATCAATGATCATCCCGTCACCTCCATACCCTCATTTATATGAGTGATTTAGGAAACAATGAAAAGAAGCCTGAGACAAAGTGTCTCAGGCTCATTGATCTGTTTACTGCGCTTTAGGCAGGCGCTTTCAGCAGGAACGGAGCTTGAACCTATTCAGGATCTTGCCCTGTAAAGTCTCAAGCATCCGTCATTTCCTGCTGGGAGTCGCCATCTTCCGCTCCGCTCTACTTATATGAATTAAACATACTGCCTCATTATCTAAACCTTTATTGAGATTTTCCCTACTTCATGTTTATTTTATAAACCGCATTTTAATTGAGCATTACAGTTTGTACAAGTGTTGCAGCCGCCAATTTCTTTAACCGTTCCTTTGCGGCAGACAGGACAGGTATTGCCCAGTTCAGATCCGATCGTGACATTCGTGGACCGCAAGTCCTGAATTGTATCAACAAGCACAACGTTCTGCTTAGTATTTTGAGTTGATTCATTCATATTGTTTTCTTCTGCTTTTAACGTGAGCACCTGCGAATCACGGCTTCCATCTACATAAACCGTACCGCCTTTTGCTCCGCCCTTGTACAATCTTTCATATACACTTTCTACCTGCTCTACGGCATACCCCTTTGGAGCGTTCACCGTTTTGGAAATAGAACTGTCGATCCATCTTTGAATCACACATTGCGTATCGGCATGCGCTTCAGGAGCAAGCTCCATAGCTGTAACAAAGAAATCAGGCAGATTATTTTCAGAAGCAGAAGGATTAAGATCCAGGTATTCACGCACAATATCTGCTTTTACTTCAATGAACTTGCCAAGTCGTCCGCTTCTGTAATAGGTAAATGAGAAATATGGCTCAAGCCCGGTAGAAACTCCAACCATGGTACCCGTGCTTCCTGTTGGCGCAACAGTTAGCAGATGAGAGTTTCGTATGCCATACTCGCGTATTCCCTCTTTAATATTCTCAGGCATTTTCTTCATAAAGCCAGTTTCTGTGAATGCATTTCTTAACCGTGCTGTCTCCTCTGATGATGCTCCTTCAAGAAATGGGAATGCCCCACGCTCTTTAGCGAGTTCAATAGAGGTGCGGTAAGCTGTCACAGCAATTGTTTCAAAAATTTCATCTACCAGCTTATTGCCTTCTTCTGAGCCATATTCTTTTTCGCAATAAATCAGCAGGTCGGCTAATCCCATCACACCAAGACCTACTCTTCGTTCCCCAAGTGCCTGCGTTTGATTTTCCTCAAGAAAATAAGGAGTGGCATCAATAACATTATCCTGCATTCGAACGCCGATCTCGACTGTTTTCTTCAGTTTGTCAAATTGCACCTTCCTGGCTTTTTTATCAGCAAACTCAGCAAGGTTCACAGCTGCCAGGTTGCAGACTGAATAAGGTGCAAGCGGCTGTTCACCGCAAGGGTTTGTTGCAACGACCTGCTGACCGTAGCTTTTGGCATTTGTCATGTCGTTGGCGTTGTCAATGAAGAAAATACCAGGCTCTGCAGAATACGTGGCACAGATATTAATGAGATTCCACAGCTCTTTCGCTTTAATTGTGCGGTACGTTCTGACCGCATTTCCTGCTTCCTCCCATTTGCGTACATCTCCAACCTCATGCCAGGAATCGTTGTAGGCAGTCATTTGTTCTTTTGAATAGGATTCCACGTCAGGAAATCTGAGTGCATACTCTTCATCCTTATCTACTGCCTGCATAAAGTCGTCTGTTAAACAGATGGAAATATTCGCACCTGTCAGAAATTCAGGGTTATGAACAGAATAAGTACCGCCTGTTGCGAGCTTTTCTTCCGCATCTTCGATAATTTTTTCATTAAAACCGCCGAATCCAGGAATATCCTTATAGTTTACAATGCTCTGATACATTCCAACTTCCTGTTCAGTCAAAGGAGTAAACTTTAATTTTTCCTGGGCGATTTTTTTTATAAACTCATCCTCAGTTGTCTCCAGAAGAAAGCGAAGGATGCGGGGATTTTGCATTTTAGAAATAATAAATTCAACAATATCCGGATGCCAATCTGACAGCATGATCATTTGAGCTCCTCTTCTGGAGCCTCCCTGCTCTACTAAATGAGTTAATTTAGCGATGTCATCCAGCCAAGATACTGAGCCGGAAGATTTTCCGTTAACCCCGCGCGCCAATGTATTTCTTGGCCGGAGAGTGGAGCCATTTGTACCAACTCCGCCGCCGCGGCTCATGATTTCCATTACCTGCTTCCGGTGATCTGAGATGCCTTCTCTGGAATCTTTCACAAATGGCATCACATAGCAGTTAAAGAAAGTGACATCCGTTTTTGCCCCTGCCCCGTACAAAACTCTTCCCGCTGGAACAAAGTGAAGACTGGATAATTCTTTGTAAAACTCTTTTGTCCACTTTATGCGGTCCTCTTCTGTTTTTTCAACTGAAGCAAGTCCTGTTGCATTTCGCAAGGCAATTTGTTCATAAAAGATTTCAAGCGGTTTTTCAATTACATCCAGCGATCGGACAACGATGCCGGTTTCGATTTCTTTTGGTGTATCCAGAGAGTTTCTGAATTCTTCTTCAATTAAAACATGTGCTTCTCTTTTTTCGGAGTTAATACTTTGTATGTATCCTAATCCTCTGGCAGGAAATTTTGGATCTTCTCGAATTGTGAGCACAACAAAATCACCTGTGCGAAGTGATTTTTTTTCTGTATCCTTAAAGGCATAACGGTCGAGCATAACCAGACGCGAAACCCCTTTATGAGTTATTTTCATATACGGAGTAATTGGGTGAACCGGGTCGAATTTTGCAATATCCTGATTTAATTGTTCTATATTTAGTGCTGTATGCTGTGTAGATAGTGAGGTCATCTTTCTATCCCCTTCCATAAGTTATTGATTGATTGTAGTGTACTCTTTTTCGAAAGAAAACACAACATATAGTACTCCAGAAAATTGCATTCATACTATATATAGTTTTTTCAGTCAATTAAAAAATAAGTGTCAAATCGGAAAATACCTGAATTTAAAAGAAAACAGCAGGTCTGGCAGGTAAATTAGGGTAAATCACCTTATTTCGGTCTAATTCAAGGCTTGCATTTTACGACAAAGTTTTCTTGCTGAAATTCTTCTTAAAAAAACAAAAAAAACGAGCGAACTTGCCCGTTTTTTATTATTTAAGACTGCCGTGCATTTTTTATCAAATCATCTTTTAAAATTCCATTCGTCATTGTTATACCGTCTTGTCATGATCTCATTGACGTATTCATGCTCTTCTTTGTTTAATGAATACTCTTCCAGTTTTATCGATAGACCTTTTTCAAATCCTTGACGGAATGCTTTTTTCGCCTGTTTAAGGGATACTGGACGGTCCGCCATCTGGTTAATCGCAACGGCTTTTTTCTTAAATGCCTGCTGCATTCGTTCTTTTACGCGCTCATTTGAGTAATGAAACAGGCTGAACAATTTTTCTTCATCAATATCGAGAAGGATTGAACCATGCTGAAGAATTACACCCTTTTGTCTCGTTTGCGCACTTCCCGCAACTTTTTTTCCTTCAACCACTAATTCATACCAGGAAGGTGCATCAAAACAAACTGAGCTGCGAGGATTTTTAAGCTGATTTTTTTCATCCGCTGTTTTAGGTACTGAAAAATAAGCATCCAGACCCAGATCGCGAAAACCATGTAAAATCCCCTCGGAGATCACCCGATAAGCTTCAGTAACTGTTTGGGGCATAGCAGGATGCTCTTCGCTGACAATTACACTATAGGTCAGCTCATGCTCATGCAGGACTCCTCTGCCACCCGTTGGCCGTCTGACAAATCCGAGGCCATGTCTGGCAACCTCATCCAGATTAATTTCTTTTTCTACATTTTGAAAATAACCAATTGACAGAGTTGCAGGATTCCATCCGTAAAATCGAATAGTTGGCGGGATCTTCCCTTCACTGTGCCAATCCAGCAGCGCTTCATCCAACGCCATATTAAAGCCCGGCGAAGCGTTTCCTGAATCGATAAATCTCCAAGTTTCCATCACACATCTCTCAATTCTTTTAAATTATGTCGATTTTAGTCTAACAGAAGTAGAAACTTTTTCAAAGAGCCCGGTTTTACGATAATTTTCTTTGAACTTCTGGCAAATGCCCCCTATAATAAAAGGAGTGTTATAAATAGAAAGGGGTCAAAAGAGTTGGAATCACTTTATGTCTTAATTGGTGTATTAGTTGCGATCATACTATACTCAACTTACACATATTTTCGTCAGAAACGCATTTTAAAACCCTTAACAGAGGAAGAGTTTAAGAGCGGCTATCGCAAGGCTCAGCTGATTGATATTCGGGAACAGCGGGAATACGATGGCGGCCATATATTGGGGGCACGAAACATCCCTCTCTCCCAGCTTAAAATGAGAATCGGTGAAATACGTCCTGATAAGCCGGTCTACCTCTATTGTCAAAACGGCATGAGAAGCGGACGCGCCGCACAGCTTCTTCACAAAAAAGGAGTAAAGGACCTTTATCAGCTTAAAGGCGGTTTTAAAAAATGGACAGGCAAAATTAAACGGAAATAATTCCTTTATCATTTCCTGTTTATAAATAAGGATCGCTTAAATAGGATTATCTCACTACTATTTTATAAAATGACAGCAAAAAGATCCAAAGATTACTCTTTGGATCTTTTTTTAGTGAGAAGGTCTTACACTTCGACTGCTTCTTTTTTAATATAGCGAAGAACAGGCTGACGTGCTGCTTTTGTTTCATCCAGACGTCCGATAATCGTTGTATGTGGAGCATTTTGAACGACTTCCGGTGAATCTTCTACTTCCTTGGCGATTTGAATCATTGCGTCTATGAATGCGTCAAGTGTTTCCTTAGATTCCGTTTCGGTCGGCTCGATCATCATACACTCTTCGACATTTAACGGAAAATAAATGGTCGGAGGGTGGTATCCGAAATCAAGCAGGCGCTTTGCAATATCAAGCGTTCGCACACCCAGCTTTTTCTGGCGTTTCCCGCTCAATACAAACTCATGCTTGCAATGACGATCAAATGGCAGATCAAAATGTGGAGCAAGTCTTCTCATCATGTAATTAGCGTTTAGGACTGCATACTCACTTACTGCCTTCAGTCCATCCGGCCCCATAGTACGGATGTATGTGTAGGCACGAACATTTATACCAAAGTTGCCGTAAAAAGGTTTCACTCTGCCAATTGAATCAGGACGGTTATAGTCAAAGTCATAGCGATCTCCATTTTTAACTAAGATCGGCTTAGGAAGGTAAGGGACTAAATCCTTCTTAACTCCGACTGGACCTGAACCGGGGCCGCCTCCGCCATGCGGACCGGTAAACGTTTTATGAAGGTTTAAATGGACTACATCAAAGCCCATGTCCCCAGGACGCGCCTTGGACAGCACAGCATTTAGATTAGCACCGTCATAATACAGCTTCCCGCCTGCTTCATGAATAATTGAAGCCATCTCCAGGATATTTTCTTCGAACAATCCGAGCGTATTCGGATTCGTCAGCATAAGTGCCGCCGTGTCCTCTCCAACAACCCGCTTTAAATCCTCAAGATCCACCAGACCTTGATCATCGGACTTCACTGTAATAGTATCAAAGCCTGCAACTGTTGCTGAAGCAGGATTGGTTCCGTGGGCTGAATCCGGTACAATGACTTTTGTTCGTTTAAAGTCGCCGTTTGCTTCATGAAAAGCCCGGATCATCATCAAACCGGTCCATTCTCCGTGAGCGCCTGCTGCCGGTTGAAGAGTTACCTCATCCATTCCCGTAATTTCAATCAGGTGCTGCTGCAAGTCATACATTAATTCCATTGCCCCCTGAACAGAGGAGGCTTCCTGCAATGGATGAATATGAGCAAATCCTGCGTACCTCGCTACAGATTCATTTACCTTCGGATTGTATTTCATCGTACAGGACCCTAGCGGATAAAAGCCGGAATCCACTCCATGATTTCTCTTCGATAATGCGGTATAGTGCCGCATAATATCCAGTTCTGCCACTTCAGGCAGCTCCGGAGCGGTTTCCCGGATAAACCCCTGTGGCGCCAGCGATTGAATGTCTACATCCGGTACATCAAGCGGTGTTAAGCTGTAGCCGGTTCTGCCTTCTTTTGATAATTCAAAAATAAGCGGCTGATCTTTTTTATGCATACTGAATCAGCTCCTTTACAAAAGTATCAATATCTTCTTTCGTGCGCTGTTCTGTTACCGCAACGAGCATCTGATTTTCACGGTTTTCATAGTCTCTGCCTAAATCATATCCTGCAATAATTCCTTTTTGCAAAAGCGCTTCATTTATTTCTTTTACCGGCCGGCTTAATTTAATGACAAACTCATTGAATGTATAACCTTCCTCAGCAAGCTGAATACCGGCTGATGTAAGCTGCTGTTTTGCATAATGAGCTTTTTTAAAATTCTGCCGGGCAATTTCTTCAATTCCTCTTTTGCCAAGTGCAGTCATGGCAACAGATGCTGCAAGTGCATTAAGAGCCTGGTTGGAGCAAATGTTAGACGTTGCTTTATCCCGTCTGATGTGCTGCTCTCTTGCCTGCAGCGTCAAAACGTATCCTCTTTGTCCTCCATCGTCTGTCGTTTCTCCTACTAAGCGGCCTGGCACTTTTCGCATTAGCTTTTTAGTGACGGCAAAATAGCCGCAATGAGGTCCGCCAAATGCTTGAGGCAGGCCGAATGGCTGAGCATCACCAACAACAATATCTGCTCCGAATTGTCCTGGCGGCGTCAAAGCACCCAGGGACAGTGGATTGGAAGACACGACAAACATCGCTTTTTCAGTATGGGTAATGGCCTCAATTTCATCCAGACGTTCGATCTGACCAAAAAAGTTTGGATACTGAACCATTACAGCTGCCACTTCATCTGTCAGCATTTCTTTTAATTTTTCGAGGTCTGTTACACCATTTTTCTGAGGGACCGTGACCACTTCAATATGCTGTCCCGCTGCATAAGTTTTCAGTACCGCTCTTGATTCTGGATTTACGGCTTCAGAAACGAGAACTTTCTTCCTTCTTGTCTGACCTGCAGACAGCATTGCCGCTTCTGCAAAAGAAGTTCCACCATCGTACATTGAAGAATTCGCCACTTCCATACCAGTCAGCTCACAGATCATGGTCTGATATTCAAAAATCGCCTGCAGTTCGCCTTGTGATATTTCGGGCTGATAAGGGGTATAGGCCGTGTAAAATTCCGAACGTGAAATTACATGATCCACAATCGCAGGAGAATAATGGTCGTACACGCCTGCACCCAGAAATGAAATATACTGTTTTGTATCGGCATTTTTTGCCGCCATATTTAAAAGTTCTCTTGTCAGGGCAGTTTCAGATTTAGCTGGCTTTATCTTTAAATCTCCCTGAAAACGAACCTTTTCAGGTATATCGGAAAAAAGATCGTTTATATTTTCAACGCCGACTGCTTGAAGCATTTCTTTTTGGTCCTGATCCGTCATGGGCAAATAGCGGTGATTCATAGTTGGCCTCCTTTAAAAATCCTATTTTCTTTTGTAAAAAGGTGTTTTTACAATTTCAGCTTTTACTTTTTTTCCTCTAATTTCAACCAGCACTTCATTTCCAATAGAAGCGTGTTCTTTTTTGATTAATACATGGCCAATATTCTTTTTTAAAGTAGGTGACTGCGTTCCGGTTGTGACAAACCCAATTTCTTCTTCTCCGGAAAACACAGGATAGCCATGACGGGGAATGCCTCGTTCAACCATTTCAACGCCCACTAATTTTCTAGGTGCCCCATTTACTTTTTGATCTCTTAAAACTTTTTGGCCAATAAATGGTGTTTCCTTTTCAGGGCGCACGGCAAAACCAATGCCTGCTTCAACAGGAGTAATTTCAGCTGTCAGCTCCTGACCGTACAATGCGAGCTTGGCTTCAAAACGAAGTGTATCCCTCGCTCCCAGCCCGCATGGAATAAGTCCTTCTTTTTTGCCTTCTTCAAGAATTTCATTCCATAGAACAGGAGCATGGTCTGCCTGGCAATAGAGTTCAAAGCCGTCTTCACCCGTGTAGCCTGTTCGAGAAACCAGGGCAGAAATCCCTTTAATGTGAACATCATTTTGAAAATGAAAGAACGGGATTTGAGACAAATTCGTTTCTGTCATACGCTGCAATATGGCTTCAGCCTTTGGCCCTTGAATAGCGAGCTGGGCAATTTTTGGCGAAATATCAGTAACCTGAACATCTTCATTTACATGTTTTTGGAGCCAGGCAACATCTTTATCAATATTGGATGCATTTATGACAAGAAGATAATGCTCATCCTTTAATTTGTATACCAGTAAATCGTCTACAGTTCCGCCATTTTCATAGCACATTGCGGTATAAAGCGCTTCATTGTTTTTAAGTTTTGATAAATCATTTGTCATCATTTTTTGCAAGTACAGAAGACTGTCTTTCCCTCTCACATCGACTTCGCCCATATGAGAAACATCAAATAAACCAGCTTTCGTTCTGACCGCTTCATGTTCTTTTTTGATACTCGAGAACTGAACCGGCAAAGCCCACCCTCCAAAATCAATGGTTTTGCCGCCTGACTCTTTATAAAGGTCAAATAAAGGTGTTTTCTTCAGTGATGCAGTCACTTAATTACTCCCTCCGTTATTGTTTGCTGTTGTGTATGCAAAAAAAGACAGGGCATCCCCATTTATCTTAGGGATCCCTGTCCTTTCACCTGAAAGTTTACCAAAATTCGGCTGTCCTCTTTGGTGGTTTCATTACGAAACACTCTCCAGAGTTGCGTCCAGCAGGAGTCTTTTTGCCTGAGAGATTCACATACATGCTTGCTCCTTCGGCGTCCTTTATAAAAAGGATCTCTCCCCCTGCTTTCATTCGCTCATATTTTCTTAACTTATGGGCATACTATGAACAACAAACAAAGTTTTGTAATGAAATGTTCGGTTTTTATTTTATTTTTTCTAATGAATCCCCTTTATCCTATCATTTATTTTGTTTTTTAGGCAATGTTTTTTTATTCAGAATTTAAAAGATTCGCTTTTAAGCGATTTTACCTCATTACCACACTTGAAAGGTTTGATAAATATGAATCACTCACTTCATTTTCAGGATTCAAATTGGCCAACGGCTTTTTTATCGTGGCTCGACTCTTCACAGCATTCATTCCATTCTTCTTTACTGATGCATTCTATGGCTACAAGAAAAGAAGAATACCTTTATCCGGAAAAAACACTTGGCTGCTTAAAAGAACTTGATCATTTAACTTTGCATCCTCATCAGCTGAATGCGGCTAAAAAGGTTGTTTTTGAAATGGGTGGAAGAGCACTTTTAGCAGATGAAGTGGGATTAGGAAAAACGATCGAAGCAGGATTAATTTTAAAGGAGTATATGTATCGCGGACATGTAAAGTCTGTTTTGATATTAGTACCCGCTTCACTTGGAGGACAATGGCAAAGTGAATTATTTGTTCACTTTGGAATTAACAGCATTGTGCATAAAGGCAAAAAAGAATGGAGATCATCTCCTGTAACCATCGCAACCATCGATTTGTTGAAACGCCCGCCGCTGCGTGAACAAATTGAAGAGCATCACTATGATATGGTCATTGTGGACGAAGCACATAAATTAACGAATCCAAAAACGCTGAACTATCAATTTATTCATTCTTTATCAAAGAGCTACTGTTTGTTTTTAACTGCAACTCCAATTCAAAATAAATCAGAGGACCTCTATCATTTATCTTCCCTCCTCAGGCCGGGTCTTTTAGGATCCTTGCAGGAGTATAGAGAAGGCTGTAAAGATGAAAAAGAAAAAATAGTCATTAAAAAGAAGCTGGATGATTTTATGATACGAACCCGGCGGAAAGAAACCGATATTTCATGGACAAAGCGTTCTATTCATATAGAGTGGATCGAACAGCTTCCCTATGAAAAAGAATTGTATAATTCTATTGAGCAATTCTATCGAAGTCAAAAAGAAATGAATATGCATGCATTCTCTCACATCACCCTGCTTAAACAAGGATGCAGTTCAATCATTGCCCTTTTAAAAGCATTAAACAGAGAACAGAATAAAGAAATCAGCAGCCAGCTGGGAATTAATTTAGACGTTACTCCAGATCAGCTGATTACAGCAAAAGCTCAGCGAATTCTGGCCTTTATTCAAAATACAGATGAAAAAGTGATTGTTTTCACTCAATATAGAGCAACCCAGCTCTACTTAAGCTGGTTTCTTAAGCAGCACAATATTACTTCAGTCCCTTTCAGAGGGGGCTTTAAAAAGGGGAAAAAACAGTGGATGACCGATTTATTCCGGGAAAAAGCGCAGGTATTAATTGCGACTGAAGCTGGTTCTGAAGGATTAAATCTGCAATTTTGCAAATATATGATCCATGCAGATATTCCATGGAATCCGATGAAGCTGGAACAAAGAATTGGACGTATTCACAGAATTGGGCAAAAAGACGACGTAGAAATATACTATCTTCTAAACAAGGACACGATTGAAGAACGGATCTGGCATGTATTGCAGGAAAAAGTTTCTTTATTCCAATATATAATTGGCGAGCACGACGATTTATTGTCTTCGACTACCAAAAAAGAAATTAACCGATATCTTGAAGACGCTTTACTTCACTCTCGTTCTGAAAAAGAAATGAGATTGAAATTAAACCAGCTGGAACATTTTTATGAATTATCATCCGCAAAGGAGCAGTCATAATGTCTAATGCACTTCATTGGGAGCTTGTACATGAGTTTTTAGATTACAAAGGCGTTCAGGTTACAAAAGGTCCTTCACAATCTATGGTTCATTTAAATGAAGAATTGGACCGGAAGTTTATGAACCGGCCTTTTTACTGGCACTATCGTGACGCCACTAATCAGGCCGGGGAACCCATGACCATTTCCATATTAAAAAACGACGGAAGCCCTACTCCTCCAAATTCTATTATTGCGACACCGCTTAATCCGATTTTCAAGCAGCTGGTAGAGGCCGCTCACCTTGAAACACGAATGTTTAAAGGATATGAAACGGCAGAGTCTGCGTCCTCTCATTACGCACCGCTTTATCCTTGGATTATCATTCAGGGTTTATTTACAATGGATCCTCCAGGAGCTCCCTCTTACTGGAGAGAAGCAGCGGTCTCCTTAACGACAGGAAGTATTAAAACCGGGGAAAATCTTTTTGACTACAAGTCATTAAAAGGCACACTTCCGGACGGACATGTGACAATGTCCCCAATTGTACAATTTGAAAGAGCCATTCAAAAATGCCTGACAGAGCTTGACAGTACAGGGAAGACATTGTTTACAAACGAAATCGCTGAAGCAAAAGGGCTGAAGGATAAAATGATTCCTTTTTTAAATCAACTTAAAGAAAAAAAAGATTTGAGAGAGTATGAACATCTTTCAGCTCTCTATGAACCCAAAATCAGATTTGACTACCCAATTGGCGGTCTCGTTTACGCAAGAAATAATTAAGACTCCTGCTTTATCTTTTTCATAATGTCCGAAATCGTTTCTTCCACTTCACAATGAGTCGAAACACTGATCTCAGCCGCACGCTGGAATTTTGTATGGCGTTCATTAAAGATTTTTTCGAGCTGATCTTTCGTACTGCGAACCGCAACCGGTCTGTTTATATCCTGAGCTATGCGTTCATGCAAAACTGAAAATGGTGCGTGCAGATAGACGATCGTGCCATTTTCTTTCATCCAGGATAGTGTGTCTTCAAAGTAAAGAATTCCACCTCCCGTTGCAATAACCTTATCCCCATTTATTTCTTTAAGATATTCAGATTCTTTTTCCCGAAAATACCGTTCACCTTTTGAGGAAAATAGTTCAGGAATCGTCATTTCTTCAGCAATCTCAATTCTTTTGTCCAGATCCAGGAATTCCCTTGTCATTTTCTGAGCCAGTTTAGCACCGATTGTTGATTTGCCAGCTCCCATAAAACCAATTAAAAATAAATGCTGATTTTTTTTCATTCCTTAACCTCCATGCAAGCATGCAATTCCCACTTTAACGAATTTGAGCAGTCGTCCTGCTTTCTACTGATCTTATCCTTTTTACCTTATTTAATTCAAGCATTGCTTCCTTCTTGTAGTAGCCGCTGATCTTTTCATAATGACTTATTTGCGAAATGCAGGTAGCTGAAATTCCTCCTCCTATAAACAAAACAGTGCTGAACAGAAGAATCGCAGGCAGCATGAGACTGCCGGATTGACCGTCAATAATGGCCCATAAACCTGCCTTCTCTTTGCTTTTCATTTATAAATTTTACCTCCAGTCCGATCATTCCGTCTGAGGACGAGAACGACAAATCTTTAATGGCCGTTAAATATACCTCGTGTCCGGTTCCATTTACCTGACGCCTCAGTAAAGAACCATAGAAAGAGAACACAATCGTGTCCCCCTCCTTACTTTTTAACGTCAGTTTTCTTGTTTCAACCTTTTCAACATCGTGCAGCATGACTTCCTTCCGAAATTGGATGGAGAACAAGTCCCATTCTTTATGAACAGATTCTTCTAATTGATGATTTACAGAATAAAGATTCACATATAATAAAGGCATAAGCGCTGCAATAATGGTAAGAACGGCCAGGCAAAGTACAGCCTCCACTAAAGTAAAGCCCGCGTTATCTTTATTGAAGACACGTTTCAGATAACGAAGACGATCGATTTTCATACCTTACACAAATCCTTTCATTGTCTGTCCAGAACGTTGTATAAACGATCCCGTCTCTTTGTATGCTTTCCTTGAAGCCCCCAGTGAACTGAATACTTTGTAATTGTTCTGTCAGGATAACCCAGGAAGCAGCTATTCTTTTTGACTCATCCACTTTCATTACAGAATGTGATAATACAGGGATGATGGCAGTACAAAGAAAGACAATGCATCCCAAAGAAACAATGGCTTCATATACTGCAAAACCTCTATCTCCCTTGAGCAATATAAAACCTCCCTTTGCCGAGAAAATAGTGAACACTGTAAGGATCGCCGTTAATAGAGAAACGAATTGCACCGAATGTATCCGTACTGCCGGAGGGTAAAAATTTAAATGCAGGGAGAGTTGTGGTATCCAATATTTTAATAGAGTCTGGCAAGTCTCTTTTGGCAAGATACTTTGCCTGAGCACCTGAGCCTTTTAAAATAAAGTAATAAGAGGAATGAGGATAAAAATAGAGGCTTACATATTCTCCGCTTGTTAATGCAGTCAGCTGAGCATCATGCAAATCCTCAGACAGCTGCTCTTTAAACAGTTTTTCTTCTTTTACCTGGATCGATTTGTATGCTAAAGATCCACACACTGAAATGAGCACAGTCATCAGCAGCAATACGACCATCAGTTCAACCATCGTGAAGCCTCTATTGTGCAGCTTCAACGATCGTCACTTCCCCTGTACTTTTAATTTCAAGTGTTCTCCCGTCCGGGCAGGTCGTTTCATCTTCTCTTAAGTACCCATCCCCTTGCAGCGCTTCAATTGATGCAGGCAGCGTATTATTCGTTAACCGATAAGACTCTACCTGCGCTTGGACCATCTGCTGAAAAGCCTGACACCCTTTCCGGTTTATGGAACTGCTTTGAGAAGAAATATTAGGTAAACTCACTACAAGTAATACAGAAATAACTAATAAAACAATGACCATTTCAATCAAAGTAAAACCCCGGTTATTTTGCAGTGCATTCAGTATGATCTTTTTCATCTTTTCCTCCTAGATTGTTTGCATAATTTGAAAGAGCGGCAGCAGAATGACAAGATAAGTCCCAATAATAGCCAAACCTAGCAGTCCAAAAAGGCACGGTTGTATAAAAGAAAATATTTTTTCAGTCCGTTCTTCCAATGAATGTAAACAGTAACGGCTGTAAAAAAGCCATTCTTCTTCCAGCTGGCCGTTTTCCTCACCATGTTCTGTTATACTCTTTAATTCATCAGTTAGATAAGGGAGCTGAAGAAGCGTCTGGTGCATAGACTGACCCCTGCTTAGCTCATCTGAAATAAATTCTCCCATATAATGATAAAGTTTGCGGTATGGCTGAGATATAAACACATTGAGCATTTCCTGAAATGACATCCCTCCTTTCAAGAGGTAGGAGGCTTCTCTTGAAAATACATAGCTGTGATAATGCTGAACATAGTAGCCAATCAAGGGAATACCAGCCAATGCCGTCCATTTTTCATGAGAATCTTTCGTGTTGAAATAATAAAAACACCATCCCCCAAAAAGCAGACACAGTACTGCCACTCCTGCAACGATATATGGAAGCTGACTAAACAAGGAAGATATGACGGATACCAGACCATTTGAAGCCTGTCCAAGAGAGGAATAAAGTGTGGTAAATCGAGGGAGTAAATAAAGGTTTAGGACAGTTAAAATCACCAGAAACAAACAAAATAAAAATAAAGGATAGTGTAAAAGCTTTGCCAGCCGCCTGGCTTCTTTTCTTTTATGTTCCATAAGAACGGCTGTATCCGATAAAGTGGCTTCAACATTTCCAAACCTCTCAGCAAAGTATAAATGCAAACATACAAATGATGGAAACCCCAGCTTTCTTAACGTATCACTCAAAGAATGCCCGTTTAAGAAATCCTTTAAAACTTCGTGATGAACGGCTGATAAATTAACTTGCTGATTCAACAGTAAAAATTCGATGGCACGATCTAACGGATAACCGTTTCCTTTGAGTTCAGCCAATTTTTTAAGGAACGGCCCTTGATGCTTGGACATGATGAGCGGGTTCTTCTTCCCTCCACCGAAAATACTCCTCCTCAGAGACATATCCTAATGCCACTCCTTTTAATAGCAATTTATTAATCGTACTTCTTTCTTTTAGAGGCGCTGAATGATTGATGACGCCTGCAAGTTCTGCTCCTGTAATAATTTCGAGGATGGATGCCCGTCTATGAGGCTGCATCGTTTTAGTAAGCTTTACGAGCCGCTGGCCTGTTACTCCTAAAAGCGTTTGCTTTAATTCCTCAAGACTAGCTCCCAGGTCAAGCATACGATAAATGGCTCCTTGTGCATTTTTCGCATGCAGGGTGGAAAGAACTAAATGCCCGCTTAAAGCTGCACGAACCGCTATTTGAGCAGTTTCGGCATCTCTGATCTCACCGACAATGATAATATCAGGATCATGCCGCAATACTGCTTTTAAGCCTGTTGCATACGTGATACCTGCCCGTTCATTAATCTGTACTTGTAAAACATGGTCCTGTACTCTTTCAATTGGGTCTTCAAGGGTGATGATGTTGCGGTTTAAATGGGTTGCACAATATTGGATGAGGGAGTATAAAGTAGTGGTTTTTCCGCTGCCGGTTGGTCCGGTAAATAAAATTAAACCGTGGGAATAACTTACAAGAGATAAAAGCTGCTTGGCGGGTTTTGAAAAAAGGGATAGTCGTTCAATTGGGAGTGAGAAAGTTTGTGGAAGAAGCCGAAGTACAAGGCTTTCTTTGAAGGAGGAAGCTGGAAGGGTTGAAATTCTGAGTGCGATTAATTCTTCATTCACCAGTACTGTAAAAGATCCGCTTTGAGGTCTTCGCTTGTCCCCGATGTCTAAAGAGGATTTAAATTTAAAATGAGAAATCAACCGGTCACCCATTGAAGCAGATAGCGATTTAAACAGGACTAATTCTCCTAAAATCCTGAAGTGAATGACAGTTTCCTCCCCTCTGGGAATTATATGAATATCGGAGCAATTTCTGGTGTACGCTTCTTTTAGCAGATGAGCGGCAAAGCGCTCTGTACCAAAAGTCATCTTTTCACATCCTTTCATTTTGATTCCATTTCACTATACATGATCCTTTCAGATAATTCTATAATTTTTTTCAAAATATCTTAAGGTAAAGAATCCGAGAGTTTTTAACCAGTAAAATTGAAAAAAGAGCCCATAAAAAAAAGAAAGGCTTTAGCCCTCCTTCGCTAACTAGTCATCATAAGTACCTGTTTCTTATTTGACAAACTTCTTAAACCCTCCGGATTATAGCCTACGATCATGTTGCTGCCATCTGTCAGAATCGGTCTCTTAAGTAATTTCGGATCTTCAATGATCAATTTTACAACATCAGATAAAGGAAGGTCTTCAACATCCTGTGTTAAATTCTTAAACGATTGGCTTCTTGTAGCCAATATTTCATCCAGGCCTTCTGTAGTAAGAGAAAGAAGTTGAAGAAGTTCATTGTAGGAAGGAGTTTCTCTAAATAGGTGGCGCTCGTTAAATTCGACACCATTTTCTTTAAGCCACTTTTTTGTTTTCCTGCAAGATGTACAACTGGGGTACGTATAAAATGTAATTGGGTTCATTGTTGTTTCCTCCTCTTTTTTGTATAACCTTAGTATAACTTTTGTATCGTATTTGTATAGATATTATTGTATACCACCTATACAAAGGATGTACACCTGTTTTACATAAAAATAATAAAAATATTTATTATCTTATTTTGGGATGTCAAAGCTTCATATAACGCAATAAATGGCGGAACCTGAATATCCTTGTATAAACGTGGTAAACTAGCAGCATCCGGTTTAAAGCTGATCAGTAATAGGATACCTGTTAAAAATCACGTGATTGTCACAATCCAAAGTGATGTGTTATTTACATTTCAATATGGTATCCTATATAATAAGATCGATGGATTGTTCGTATAAAGGAGGGATTTGGATGGATAAGATGTATCGTGTCATGGGCTTCTGGACTGGAATTTTTTCTGTACTATTTTATGTTGGACATATGCCTAAGACATCATTGCTTTTCCTTGCCCAGACGGGATTTTTCATCCTACTAGGGTATTTGAAATTATCTGAACGTATGTATGTTTATGTTTTCTTCGTATACTTAACGCTTTTCTTTGCTGGTTTTACTTATTATACAACCTTCAAAATGCCGCTAAACGGGCCGCTTTAATACAAAATAAGCCTCCAGCATATTCGCTGGAGGCTTATTTTGTAGATCTCTGGCTCTATTTAGAAACCGTGCAGAAATGGGTTTGCGTTCATCTCATTCCCGATCGTGGTCACTGGACCATGACCGGACAGCACATATGTATCTTCAGGAAGAATCAAGAGTTTTTCATAAATGCTTTTTAGCAGAAGATGGTGATCTCCGCCTCTTAAATCTGTTCGGCCTATGCTTCCCTGAAATAGGGCATCACCCGAAATGACTAGTTCCTCTTCTTTAAAGTACAGGCTTACACTTCCTGGTGAATGGCCAGGTGTGAACAAAAGCTGGAACGTCCATTGTTCGATCGTGACAGTACCCTCTTCAGAAAAAGTTCGATCAGGGTCTTCAGCCTTAATTAATGGAATCTCTTCAAAACGCGCAGATCCATTTTTCTGCGGGTCTGCAAGCCACTTACGTTCATTTTCATGTAAATATACAGGAATTTTGTATTCGTTTCGCAAAGCATCTACTGCACCTATATGATCGAAATGAGCGTGAGTCAGCACGATGGCAGCAGGTTTTAATTTCTTTTTCTCAATAAATGATTTAACTTTGCCGGGCTCTTCTCCAGGATCTACTATTAAACAGCTGTTATTTTTACCATATAAAATATAAGCATTTGTTTGAAGAGGGCCTAAAGGCATTTGTATCCATTCCATTTTCATCACCTCCCTGTTAGTTTATCATGTATGTATGAAAGATTGACTTGATTTTACACATCATCATCAAAGTGTCACGATTAGTTCTCGACATTGCTCAGAAAAAAATATAAAATATAAGTAGAGTTTGCATATAAGCAGCACTATTAACGATCATACTTATAATGAGTGAATTGAATGAAAGGAGTGCATTGAAATGAACGGCTTAACAATCATTTTAGCGTTAGTCACGATATTAGCTGTAATTGGAACGCTTTCTTCGTTCAAAGGCAAAAACATCATGGGTATTGCTTTTGGTCTGGCAACACTCGGCGTTTTTGGATGGTTCACGATCATGACAATTGTTTATGATGGCTATCCAGTTTAATTGAAGAGAATGACGGCTGAGTTTGGGGCCAATAAGAAAAGAGTTGACTTTTTAAAGTCAACTCTTTTCTTATTGTTCCATTCGATGTTGAACCGACGCCATCTTATTTTGCATGGAGTGATCATTATGATCTCTTCTATCATCAATACGTATATTAGTGGCAACCCGTTCAATTCCTTCATTAAAAGGAGATTCGTGAATTTCTTTTACTACTTCAAATAAAAGGGATAATTCACCTTCGATTAACGTGCTCATTGGTGTCAGCTCATACGTAATTTCACCTTCTGCTGCCCATTTAGCTAAAACTTTCTGTATGTTTGCTACGTAGCTGCTAACACTTGGAGTGACTGTTCCGATTGGTATTACCGTAATATCTATAATAGCCATTTATTCTATTTCCTCCTCATATATAATCAGCTGTTTCGTTTCTCCATTTTCCAAGTTTACTGCATAAGAGAGCTTGTGCCCTGTAAGGCAATATGTACCTTCAGGTGAACAGGTTAGCGGTGCGTGATCAGCTAGTTCCTTTATAACATTTTCCTCGCCCGTAGAGAGATTCATCCGAACCATTGAAAATGTTTTTTCTCCAAATTCTGATACCCCTTTTGAATTGGGTTTAAACATAACCAGTTCGTTGGTATGAAGGATAAACTCATGCTGGGGAATTACCCAGTCAGAAAATACTTTAAATCCAGGCATGGTAAATTGTACAATTTCTTCTTCCGACTGACTGATTCTATAATCATACGTATTCTTGTCGTTATTTAAATAAACAGTGAGCAAATAGGGATCCTGAAAATCAAATGCTAAAACATCAGAATCTATACGTTTTTCTTCCCTATTTTCAATAAAGAGCTCCATTAAAGCAGAAGCAGATTCAGAGCGGTTTTCTTCCCATTCTTGATACAGTAGTGAATCTTTGGATTTCCATTTATAAAAAGGAGGAAGATTCTCTATTTCTTTCCAGCTGCTGTTCCTGATATCAGCAAGCCACACTTTGTATTCCCAATTTTCCTGAAAAACAGTGAACAAAATCTGTGATTCATTAAATGGATTCCATTCGTAAGTGAGGTCATAGGAGTGAATTTGCTTTTCCCATAGTTGTTCTCTGCTTTCCATATCCATAATAATAACTTTTGCTGTCTCACTATCTACTGCCAGATGTAGGAGCAAAAATCTTTTTGCAGGACTGAATGAAGCATTAACGATGATTCCATCGACTGAGGATAGTGTATTTACTTTTCCTGTATCAATATCGTAGGATTTAATGCTTGCATGTGATCCTTCCTGCTGAACATAAAGAAAGGATTGGTCAGTAACCCAGTCCACTACCTTATAAAAGGTTTTAGCTGGAAGAATAATCGGCGCCGCCTGCTTGCCTATATTATCAGAATTATTTTTTATAGACAGCTGGGATTCTGCAGGTTCACCCCTGCAGCCAGACACGATTAAAAGGACAAATCCTATAATTAATATTATTCTTTGCACACAATCCTTCCTCCTATTCGCATCCGTATCCATTCGTCTTTCTAATAAGCATATACTTATCTGGACGAATGCGAAAGGTGAAAGTTTCCCGCATTAGATTTTTATTTTACGTAATTCCTTTTATACTTCGAATAAAGACAGGATTCATTGCACTGTAAATGTCAGAAAACTGATCCAACGGAAGTGGATTGACCCCCTTGCCCAGTTCAAAGGTAAATCCCGGTTTTCTAAACTCCAAAATAAACCAGTCTTTATACCCTGCGTGGCTATCTACGTAACGAACTGACCTGTACCCGCTTATTTCACTGAATACGGAGGCATAAAGCTGGGATATCGCCGGTTCAAGACCTTCATATCCCCAATAAAACTCAGCTCCCTGGGTGTGCAGTGCAATCATCATATCGAAGGGAATCTGATTCGCTAATTCTGCCATTGCTTGAGATTCCGGCTGGTCAAGAGGAGCGTTCCCCGGGAAGTCTCTGGGCGAAGGCGAAGTAACGTTCGTTCGTTCTTTTTCCAGTTCCCATCCTGCAGGAAATTGATCATTTAAATCTACACCATTTATATTTGCTTTCCAGCCTGAGAAATCTTCCGATCCGTTATTTATAGCCAATACAGACTCTTCATTCGCTTCCGTTGGTCCTTTTACAACTAAATCCACACCATCAGGGTTGACCATGCCAATTACATAAAGCGAACACTCACTATAGGTTTTAATTCTCTCGCTGTGGGTGGGGGACTCTGTATTTGTTAAATGCCATAAATGCTCATTTAGAAGTGACATTAAAATAGGTGACGTAATCCATTCATTTGCATGGAAGGAGGCATTCCATTGAACCCGCCGCGATCCTTTTCCTACCTTGATCATATATATGGACTTGCCTTCTACAGAAGTTCCTATTTCCGTCACCGTTATAAATGGATAGGCAGATTCTAACTGGTTTATATCCTGTTCCAATTCTTCAAATGCATATTCTTTCGAACGGATTAGCGGCTGATTTTCAAGGCGCACCGGGACACGTATGATGCTTCCAATCTTAAGGTTTTGGGGCTGCACCAACGGATTGACAAATAAGAGCCTTTGTAAAGGTATGGAAAAGCGATTATGAATGGTCCAGAAAGTATCTCCTGGCTGTACAGTATATTGCCAAATGCTATAGCCCGGAATTTTCACCGTTTGGCCAATTGCTAAAAGATTAGGGTCTGTATCCGCATTCGAATCTACGATTAAATCAAGCGGAACTGAAAATAGCTGAGAATACAAATTGAAGGTATCCCCCGCACGCACAATGATCTCCATAATCTCCCCCCTTATTAAACTTTATTCTATGTATAGAAATTAAGCACTTGGAAGAACAAAAAAACGGGCTTCTCACAATGAGAAGCCCGAAATCTTAGCAGATAAGTTATTCTTCAATTAACGTATCGTCTTCAATTAAACGTCCGTTTTCAGCATCGTAGAAACGAAGAAGGTCACCGTAAATAATTTCATCATTGTAGGCAAGTTCTTCGTCAGCTCGTTCTTTGAAAGGTGCACAGGCTTCCATATCTGTTTCTTCACCCGTTTCTTTATCCCAGCATGTTTCGCCGGCATACACAAGGTCTTCGGTAATAAACCTGCCATCTCTTAAGATAACAAAGTCATCATTTTCTTCAGAAAAAATATTTTGACCAAATTGAATGGAATTATTTGATTCAATACCCATCAGGTTTTGAATCGTTGGCTTCAAATCAATTTGCCCTGCAAGAGAATGGTCTGTCGAACCGATATCTGAACCTGGCACATGAATAAACATTGGCACCCTTTGAAGCTGAGTAGATTCAAATGGAGTAATCTCCTTATCCAGATATTGACTCATCGCGGCATTATGATTTTCTGAAATACCATAATGATCTCCATACATTACAATGATGGAATCTTCATACAGCCCCGATTCTTTTAAAGAAGTAAAAAATTCTTTAATCGCTTCATCGGTATAACGAACCGTTTGGAAATAACGGTTTAACGTGCCTGAATTTGAATCATATTCTTCAATAAACTTATCTTCTTCATCCAAATAAAATGGATGGTGGTTAGTCAAGGTCAGCATTTTTGCGTAAAATGGCTGTTCGATTTCTTTCATATGCTCGACTGACTGCTGAAAGAAAGGAATGTCCTTCATACCCCAGTTTACAGCCTGACCTTCTCCCACAGTATAGTCTGGAAGAGAATAATAACGGTCATAACCAAAATTTTCATAAACTATATCGCGGTTCCAAAAACTTTTGTTATTAGCATGCATCGCTGAAGTGAAATACCCTTCATTATTTAAGCTGTCTGTCAACGTGTGGAATTCATTTCCACTATGAGTAAAGAAAACAGCTCCCCGTCCGAGCGGATATAATGAATTATCCAATAGAAATTCAGAGTCTGACGTTTTACCTTGTTCAGTCTGGTGGTAAAAGTTGTCCATATAAATCGTATCCTGATCCTCTGTTAAAGAATTCAGAAATGGTGTAATGGTCTCACCATTCATTTCATTATTGATCACAAAATTCTGGGTAGACTCCAGTTTTACAACAATTAAATTCTTTCCTTCTGCAATCCCATGAAATTGATCATCAGAGTTGGTTTGTTTCGTTTCAACATAATTATTCACATCTACGAGCTCGCTGCTGTCTGCCAGAGCCCTCTGTGCGGACTGCTTGGACTGCAGATAAATATCATATAAATGATAATTATATGTTCCGATATTTTTTACCAGCATTTCCCTGTCAAATGTTCTTGTAAGCAATTGCGGGCGTTCCGTTTCAGCAAGTCCCAAATTAAAGAAGAATGTAGCGATTGCGACAAGAAAATAAGCTCGTCTGTTAATCTTGGTTGTTTCTCTGAAACCAATAAAAGCGGGCTTCATTTTTACAATTGCAATAAGCAGCAGAATGTCCACAAAGTACAGGGCATCTGTCCAGTAAACATTTTCAAGCGCACTTCCGCCTAAGTCACCAAAGTTGCTTGTTTGGAACAATACAGGAAGTGTGATGAAGTCGTTAAAGAAACGGTAAAACACCATATTCGCAAAAAGAATAAGTGTTAAGATAGTTGAAGTCGCTATAACGTATATGTTTCTATTTTTCTCTTTTTTAATAAATAAAGCTACACCAAAAATTAAAAGCAAAAAGCTTAACGGGTTAATAAATAGTATTATTGCCTGCATCATGTTATCGATTTGAATGCTAAAAGCTGCATAATAAGACACATAGGTCTTAATCCATAAGAACGCAATGGCTATAATGACAAGAGAAAGCTTTGGCATTGACCATTTTTTGTTCATTCTCTTTCCTCCTCAAACGGTACATAATTAGTATTTTCTTCAATTAATTTCAAATATGTGGATGATAACTTCAGGTAAGTCATTATAATACCTCTATTTCTTCATAATTGCAAATCAATCTTTACACAACCTTAAGATCATATTTACATTTCCACCTTTATAGACGTCCTAAACCTCTAAAAGTTTCACTTATAAAGAAAATCGTTAATATTTCCTTAATAAAGGACACATCTCAGGCACATCGCGACAAGTATTTATTATACATAAAAAAGCTGCCATTTCAAGAATGGCAGCTTGGATCAATACCGTATCGTGTACTTATAATATAGTTTTCTTATAGAAAGTATTGGGAATAAGTTTAAAGACCATCAGCCTTAGTGTTTATATTTAATCAGCCAGGCAGCACCAATAACGCCTGCATCATTGCCTAATGTGGCTACTTCAATCGTCGTTGATTCCGCAACAGTGGGAAATGCATATTCTTTAAACTTGGCTCTTAAAGGCTTTAACAGGGTATCACCTGCATGAGATACGCCTCCGCCGATCACAATTTTTTCAGGATTCAGTGCGCTTCCAAGGTTTGCTAAAGATAATCCCAGATAAAAAGTCAACTTTTCTACAATTCTCAATGCAATTCGGTCTTCTTTTTGAGCAGCTTCAAAAATTGATTTTGCCGTCAGACGTCCATTTTCATGGAGGATATCTCGTAAAACAGATGGCTCATCATTCCGGTTAAGTTCGTCAGTTGCTAAACGAATAACCCCCGTTGCAGATGCTACCGTTTCCAGACAGCCATATTTACCGCAGTTACAATAATAGCCATCCACAGGCACTGCCGTAATATGGCCAATCTCTCCCGCCGCTCCTTTGATTCCATGGGCAATATCGCCATTGACGATGACACCGCCGCCAACACCGGTCCCTAATGTAACGCAAATCACGTCTCTTGCACCATCTCCTGCACCTTTCCACATTTCTCCAAGCGCTGCCACATTTGCATCATTTTCAATTACAACCGGCAGATCTGTCAGGGCTTGAAGCTCATCACGTAAAGCAACCGGTTTTTCCCAGCCAATATTAACTGCTGTATATAAAATTCCAGTCTGCATATTGACAGGTCCTGGAGCTCCTACTCCGATTCCCAGAATGCTTGCAGGGTCAATGGCCCTTTCCGTTAACTTGCTTTTTATCGCAGCAGCAATATCAGGAATAATTTGAATTCCTCTATTTTTAGTATTGGTGGAAATGACCCACTTTTCCATTATCTCTCCGCTTTCGTGTATTAATGCCATTTTTACGGTTGTACCGCCTATATCCACACCTATAATCAATTTTTCCATCTTTATCGATCACCTGTCCGTCCAGATTTATTTTCAAGTTGAATTTCATTTCTTAAAAGCAGGACTGCTTTTTGGAAATCCTGAATGTCAATGAGCTGGGAATGGTAAAGCTCCTTTATTTCCACTTCCATCATTTCTAAATTCGTTTTACGGTCTCCTATGTAAACAAATATGCCAAAACGTTTTAATAGCTGCTGCACATCCCAAATTGTAGCCAGGTCCATTTTAAAACTGTCCCCCGTTCAAAGATCTCATCAACAAGTATAATCGATTAAAACCACAACCTCAATACCAATGCACGAAAGGGTGCTATAAGAGATCAGCGTTCATCTTTTAACCTAGTAACCAACTCCTCATAGGGTCCGTGGTCTGGTTCAATGGATAAGGCTGTCTCTGCATGAGTTAATGCTTTTTCACTGTCACCCAGTTCCAAATACACCAGTGCAAGATTGTAGTGTGCCTCATGAAAATGGCCGCGGTCATCTATTGCTTTTTCAAGATTGACTCTCCCATCTTCATAGTTCTCTTCTTGTAATTGAATAAATGCCAGCAGGAAATAGGTTTCGGGTGTAGCTTCTCCGTTTTTCTCCAATGCGGACAAATGACTATAGGCCATCTCGAGTTCTCCGTTTTTTATACTTTCCTGAGCAAGAGCATTAACTGACATTGGATCTTTTTGAACAAATGATCCATTTAACCCTGCATAAACTGAAAGAGAAACCCATATGAGGACAGTCAAAAAATACAGAACTTTTTTTGCTGAATTCTTTTCATTCGGAAGTGCAACAAAACCGGCAGCGAGAAATCCTCCAGCTAATCCACCTATGTGAGCAGCATTATCTATACCAGGAATGGTGAAACCAAAGGCAAGATTAATTCCGATAACAACTAAAACGTTCGTTCCCATTGTCCTGAAGAAAATCTTGGTATGCCGCAGTCCAAAGTAAAGAAGCGCTCCAAAACACCCAAATATTGCTCCGCTTGCCCCTGCGGATATCGTAAAGGAAAATACATAGCTCATAAGTGAACCTGTAAATCCGGCGGTCATGTATATTATAAGAAAGCGGCGCCCGCCAAAAATTCTTTCAATCAGCGGTCCCAAGTAAAAAAGAGCAAGTGTATTCATAAATAAATGCAGGAATCCAATATGAAGAAACATCGGTGTGATGAGCCTAAACCATTCCCCCTCGTTAATCAGCGGGTTATATTTAGCCCCAAAATCAATTAACGTCCGGGTATTAGTGCTTCCACCGTTTCTTTCCAATAGATAAAAGACAATTAAATGAACAGCTATAAACAAATAGCTCCAAAAGGGCTTTGAGGCATTAAATAGCTCCTGCTCCTCTTTTTTCTGCTCTTCCACATACTCCTGAACCGCTTTCTTGTACATGTGAGCGTGTTCAATAATATCTTGCTCAAGATCAGCTTCTTCAGGGCTGGATTTAAACTGCAGGCGATTATCAAATGTCGAAACACTATCAGTAAATAGAGTTACGGTTGTCGTGCGAACAGTGACCCGTTCATTCGTTTCCTCTATATTTTCTACTGCATTCCTTTCTTCATTCTCAATCTCAGGGAAATGAAGAAATAAACAGTTTTCAATTGTAATTTTTCGTTTTTTTACGTGTTTTCTTATCTCCTCTGACT
This sequence comes from Jeotgalibacillus sp. ET6, assembly GCF_029667115.1. Classification (GTDB taxonomy): domain Bacteria; phylum Bacillota; class Bacilli; order Bacillales; family Jeotgalibacillaceae; genus Jeotgalibacillus. The sequence goes on from NZ_JARUIU010000001.1 coordinate 693,822, forward strand.
TAGCAAACAAGGAAGACTTATCTTCTTGAATAAATTCATCCAGACTTTCTTTAGTTGCAAGAATTGAGGTGGAATAGTAAAGCCTGACTATTACAGAGTCTTTCCTTTCCCCACTCTCAAACCATAATTCATTGTGGTCCGGAGAAAGGCTGATGAGGCGGTATTGTTGAACAATAAGCAAGTAATAAGCTGCATGCCAAAACTCTTTATATGTTTTTTCAATCAATTAGCTCACTTCTTTCCGCTGCAACCATTGGTCTTATAACTATATCGAATGACTGGAAGCGATGCAAAGAAAGAATTCCTGATCAATTCTTGTACCCGGGATCTTCCCCTGCAGCATAGGACTCTCCGATGACAAGTTCAATAGGCTGATCATGCGGTTCAACCGGTACATTTTCAATTAGCTGTTCATCAAAACATAAAGAAACGGTTGCTCCTTTGTAGTTCTGTAAATACCGGTCATAATACCCGCCGCCGTAACCCAGTCTATATCCTTTTTTAGTATAAGCGAGTCCAGGTACGATCATGAGATCGATTTGACTCGAGGCGATGCTTTCAAGTGAATTCACCGGTTCGAGCAGTCCAAAAAACGAAGGTTCCACTTCAGTAAAGCTTTGAATTCTATAAAAACTCATACTTCTGTCAACACGCTGACACTTTGGGACAGAAACCATTTTCCCTTCCTCCCACGCACGTCTGATAATGGAATAGGTATCGACTTCAGGAAATCTAGAAATTGTAATGCCAATGCTTTTTGATTGTTTCCACACATTCGTTTGATAAAGTTTTTCTTGAATGCCTTTTGAACGGCTTTGTATGGATTCATCGCTATTTTTTTTCAAAATCAAACTCATTTGTTTTCTTAGTTCATGCTTGTTCATCAACTTCCTCCTTTTCCAGATGCATCAAAACAATTAAAAAATGCCAGAAACGTTGAACACAACATTTCTGGCAGCTGTAAAACATTATTTAGTCTCGCGGTGAAGAGTCACTTTCTTCAAACGTGGACTATATTTTTTAAGTTCAATACGATCTGGGTTGTTACGCTTGTTCTTCGTAGTGATGTAATTACGATCACCAGTCTCAGTGCAAGCAAGTGTAATGTTTACACGCATGTCTTATCCCTCCAAACATTCAAATGCTATTTTAGCTATTCGATTTCATACGACTTTTCAATAATACCACTATTGAAATAAAAAATCTATACTGAAGAACACGATTCATAAAATTAATTGTTGATAAATAATGATATATATTTTAAAACTGATCACACGAATGAATAGCCTCATGTTACAATATTGTACGTATTCTAATGGGGGTGAAACTATGCATACAGCCGCTTTAATCGTTGCGGGTATTGTCATTTTGTTACTTGTACTGTCATTTTTTATGAAAGACCGTTCAAAATCAAACGAACAGGAACTTGAAGATTTATCCATGAACCTTTATCAGGAAATATCTCAGCTTAAAAAAAGAATTAAAGTGCTTGAAGAGGAACTGATGGTCGACACAAAGTTTGTTCCATCAAAAAAAGCTCCGTCATCTCCAAAAACAGTTCAAAAAAAACCGATCAATGAAATCATTGTCAATCAGGTACTTTCTTTACATAAGCAAGGCGTATCCACTGATCAGATCGTAACCTTGTCTTCTCTTCCAAAAGAAGAAGTACAAACCATTATTCAATCAAGAAAGTGAGGAAATACAAATGGATCGAAGCACCATACGGGCTTTGGCTGCAGGAATGCTCACAGGAGGTTTTATCATGTTTGCTGCGAGCCTATACTTGGCTGATGAAGATCAGCAGACTTCAGCTTCCTCCAACGCAGATTCGGCAAATACTGTAACGCTAACTAAAGAGGAACATGATTCTCTTAATGCTCAAATAAAAGAGTGGGAAAACAGAGTGATTGAACTTAGCAAATCAAAAGAAGCTTCTGGAGAATCCAATGCACCACCTGCCACTACACGATTCATCTTAACCATTGAGCCCGGGATGACCTCTCCTGAGATTAGCCAGGAACTTGAAGAATTTGATATTATCGAAGATGCTTCAAAACTGGATGAGTACCTGAACAATCAGGAATTAACAGAAAACATTCAAATCGGTAAGTATGATGTCAACTCGTCTCTTTCAATAGAAGAAATTGCTGATTTAATTACAAGATAGTATAGTTCATATTATTAATATGAGCCTGGGACAATAGCGTCTCAGGCTCCTTGTCCGGTTCCCTGCGCATCAGGCGGACGCTTTCCGCAGGGACGGAGGCTTGAGCCTTCTAGGGCCCTGCCCTGCGAAGCCTCAAGCCTCCGTCAAATCCTGCTGGAGTCGCCTCCTTCCGCTCCGCTCACCTCATACTATTAATAAATACTGCAACATTTTTATACTTCTTTTAGTTATGTCCCAGCCTGATCAACAGTTTCGCTTCGCTCAACTCTTGCTAAAATATTTTGCCTCATTTCTAAACTTTTCAGTAATAATCCAATACCTTTGATAGGTCTACTTCCCTTTTGGAGGATTTATTCTAAATATTTCCTTGCCGATAGAACCCAAGCCTCACCTATCAGTAACTGATCACACAAAATTAAGCCTCGTTGTTCACAGTTAAACAAGTCTTAAACTTGATCATATTGAGCGGTGCATTATTCTCAATAAATAAAAGTTAACCCCTGACGATAATGGTGCCTGTCAGGGGTTAATACTCATTATGAAGCTATTATTATTTATTCAGCTCATATCTCGTACCTTTAACAAGGTAAAAAATATTTTCTGATATATTCGTTACGTGATCTGCTGCTCTTTCAAGATACCTGCAAATAAATGAAAGCTGAGTAATTTGAGACAGTTTTTCAGGTTTGTTGGCGCTAATGCTTAACAGATCCTGAATCGTCTGACCATATAATGAATCGACTTTATCATCCATGTCGGCAATTTTCTTTGCTTTTACGATATCCTCATCTATAAAGGCCTCGAGAACAAGAGCAATCATTTTTGATGTCTCAAGATGCATTTCATGGATATGTTCAATCGGCTTAACAAAAGGATCGTCACCGATTCGAATAGTTGATTTAGCAATATTCACTGCAAAGTCAGCGATTCTTTCCAGGTCAGCAGCAATTTTAATCGCTACAATGACTCTTCTTAAATCAGTTGCTACCGGCTGCTGTTTTGCAATTAATAAAATAGCCTGGTCATTAATCTCCTCTTCAATTCTGTTTGCTTTAATATCTTCATCCATAATAAGCAGAGAATCTTCAATATCATGATTTTCAAGGGCTATTAATGACCGGTCCAATGCTTTTTGAGCAAACGTCCCCAATTCTACGATCTTTCGGTTCAATTCTTCAAGATCCGCTTCATATCTTTCTCTAACAGACATCTAAATTCCTCCCCAATTCTTTTAATACCCGATTGTATTATCCAAAACGACCAGAAATGTAATCTTCCGTCCGCTTATCAGAAGGGTTGGAGAAGATTTTATCTGTTTGATCAAATTCAATTACTTCCCCATTTAAGAAGAATGCAGTTTTATCTGAAATACGGGCAGCTTGCTGCATATTATGAGTAACAATAATAATACTGTATTCTTTTTTAAGCTCTTGAACAAGCTCTTCTACCTTCAAAGTTGAAATAGGATCGAGAGCTGAAGTAGGCTCATCCATTAAAATTACATCTGGTTCAATTGCAAGACAGCGTGCGATACAGATCCTTTGCTGCTGACCGCCGGAAAGACTGTATGCATTTTCGTTTAAACGATCCTTTACTTCATCCCAAATTGCTGCACCTCGAAGGCTCTTTTCAACAATTTGATCCAGTATTTTTTTGTTTTTTATTCCGTGGATACGCGGACCATATGCAATATTCTCATAGATTGACTTAGGAAAAGGGTTAGGCTTTTGAAAGACCATTCCAACCTTGGTCCGCAATTCCTCGACCCTATAGCCTTTTTCGAGAATATTCTTGCCGCGATAAATGATTTCACCTGATGTTTTTACGGAAGGAATCGTTTCTGTCATACGGTTGAGTGTTTTAATATATGTGGATTTACCACATCCTGAAGGCCCGATAATAGCTGTAACTTCGTTTTCTTTAATATCTAAATCAATATTTTTCAATGCATGATTAGTGTCATACCACAAGTTAAGTTGATTTGATTGGTAAACAGAACCTCTGCTTGCAGATTCTTTTTCTTTTTCTGGAACTTGAATTTTAGGTTTCACTGTCGTTGTCATAGGAAAAGCTCCCTTCATCCTCTTTAATAATTAATATCTCTTCTGATACTTATTACGAATAAATACAGCAATTGAATTCATAATGATAAGCAGCGTCATCAATACGATGATCCCCGCGGCCGCTACATCATGGAATGCAACCTGTGGACGTTTCGTCCAGTCGAAGATTTGCATTGGCAATGCGGTAAACGTACTCATAATGCTATCTGGGGTAAACATTAAAATCGTCGGGATTCCCAATACTACTAGCGGTGCTGTTTCGCCAATAGCTCTTGATAAAGCAAGAATGCTTCCTGTTAATATCCCCGGAATCGCTGCTGGCAATACTATTCTTAAAATTGTTTGCCATTTTGTAGCACCCATCGCGTATGATGCATCTCTAAGTTCTTTGGGAACTGATCGTACAGCTTCCTGGGAAGCCACTATTATTATTGGTAAAATCAACAAGCTCATGGTCAGAGCAGCTGCCATAAGGGATATACCTAATCCAAAGAAACGAGCAAAGATTGTGAGTCCAAGAAGTCCAAAGACTACAGATGGAACACCAGCCAGATTGGATATATTGATCCGAATAAAATCTGTAAATTTATTCTTCTTTGCGTATTCTTCAAGGTAAACCGCCGTTCCTACACCTAAAAACATTGAAATTGGAGCTACTAAAAGCATCAGATAAATCGATCCCAGAATAGCTGCCTTTATTCCTGAATTTTCCGGAATTCGAGAAGCGAAACTAGTGAAAAATTCGAGACTGAGATACTCACTTCCTTGAGTGACAATGCGATAAAGCAGGATTGCCAGTACAATCAATCCAAACATCGTTGCTGCTAAAAATATAGCTTTTAACACTTTATTTTTTAATAAACGGCTATTCGTTTTATTCGCTACGGATTCATGATCAATATAATTCATTCTTAATACTCCTCTCTAAAGCGCTTGGAAATATATTGTGCAAGCATATTCATGATGAGGGTGAAAATGAACAACGTAAATCCGACAGCATAAATACTGTAGTAAATAGTTGTCCCATAGCCTACATCACCTGTAGATACCTGAACAATATAAGCGGTCATAGTCTGAATGGATCCTGTGAGGTCACCATCAAACCTTGGAGTTGATCCTGCCGCCACCGCTACAATCATCGTTTCGCCAATTGCTCTTGAAATTGCCAGAACGGTTGAAGCGACGATACCGGATATCGCTGCAGGAAGAACAATCTTAATTGCTACTTCAAGCTTTGTGGAGCCGAGGGCATACGCACCGTCCCTCATAGAATTAGGAACTGAATTCATTGCATCTTCAGAAAGAGAGGCAATCATTGGAATGATCATAATTCCGACTACGATACCAGGACTAATCGCATTAAAAATGCTCACCTCAGGGGAAATGGATCGTAAAATCGGAGTAACGAATGTTAAAGCGAAAAAGCCATACACGATGGTTGGAACACCAGCAAGCACTTCTAAAATCGGCTTGATAATTTTCCTTGCCCGAAAGCTCGCATATTCACTCAAATAAATGGCAGTGGCAATACCGATTGGCACTGCAACTAAAACAGCAATTCCCGTAATTTTTAATGTTCCTACTATTAATGGGAGAATACCATATGTCGGAGTCGAGTTAGCAAAAGGATACCACTCGGTCCCAGTGATAAATTCCCAAAATGACACACGGGTAAAGAAAGTATAGGTTTCAAATAATAATGTTGCCAGGATTCCTACTGTTGTTAAGACAGAAACCACGGCGATGGCTAATAACAATTTGGGCATTAATTTTTCAACAAATGACAAGAGACCCCGATTGCTATTTTTTGCAATCAATTCCTGTACATTCAAAGTTGAATTTGATTCCTTCATCGACATGTGAAAACCCTCCTATATCCAAAAGACACAATGAGATGAGAAGCGCGAATATCACGCTCCTCTTCTCAAACCTGATTTTATTTTAAAGATTCAATTGTTTCCATATCTTCGTCATACAGTTCTTGTGGAGCTCTTACATATCCTACAGCTTCTGCAAGGTCTCCAGCATTTTCAATTGCGAAAGTGATAAAATCTGCGGCAGCAGGATTCTCACTGATTGATGAGTTGCTTACATAAGTAAACAATGGACGTGATAATGGTGCATATTCACCAGATTCGATCGTTTCATTCGTTGGTTCAACAGGTCCCTCACCATTGTCAATTGGAACAACTTTTAATGTATCTTGATTTTCTAGATAGTACGCATAGCCAAAGTAACCAATTGCATTCGGAGAACCTAGTACACCTTGTACAAGTACGTTATCATCCTCAGAAAGAGTAGCTGAACGTACAATGTCGTCCTCTTCTAAAATAACTTCATTCCAATAGTCATACGTTCCAGAGTCTGTACCTGGTGAGTAGTATTCGATTGGCTCTTCAGGCCATCCTTCACGGATATCAGCCCAAGTTTTTTCTTCACCATCTTCTACCCACATAGCTTTTAATTCTTCAACTGTCAGGTGATCTACCCAGTCGTTTTCCTGGCTGACAACTACAGAGAGTCCGTCAAATCCAAGTTCTACCTCTGTATACTCAATTCCTGCTTCTTCTAATGCAGAAGCTTCTTCTTCTTTAATTGGACGAGAAGCATTTGAAAATGCAGTTTCACCAGCGATGAATTTTTCAAATCCTCCGCCAGTTCCAGATACTCCGGATGAAACCTGAACGCCAGGCTGTGCTGCTGCATATTCTTCAACAATTGCCTCCATGATCGGGGCTACTGTAGAGGATCCGTCTCCTTGTACTTGACCTTCAAGTTCTCCCTCTTCACCGGAAGTATCAGAAGCAGATTCTTCATTTTCAGAAGTTTCTGCGTCAGTAGCATCTCCGTCTGTACCGTTTGCCGCTTCATCTTCTTCTCCACCGCAAGCAGCCAAGAATATTGCTGATCCCAGCATAGTGGTCATTGCCAAGTACTTAAAACTTTTCATACTGTAATTCCTCCTAAAGTGTTGGTTGGTTTGTCCTACATGTAATACAATACTAGGAGACTATTAAGTAGATATAAATCAAATGTAAAGCTTTTGTAAATTAACATTAGTTTTAGGTTTATCTTCTGAAAAAAAGGTTACAAAAAGCCAGATCCCATACAGGATCTGGCTTTTTGAACTCTTACATAATTAGTTTCCGGCATTCGCTTCTTCTTCAGCAAGTTCTATTTCAACTGCTTCATCTGCTCCGCCTTCTTCCATCCGTTTTTCTCTCAGTTCAAAATATTTTTCGAGAATAGCGGTTCCCAGATCTTCATTGGCGTCTACTCGCAGCCGTTCTGTTCCATCATTAGGGTACAGCCAAGGAACCATAACGGAAAAAGCAACTTCCGGTTTATCTGCAGGCGCATAGCCGACTAGAGTTGAGTTGATAGTTAAAGGAGGATCACCCAGGTAGTTGTCCACATACTTAGGTCCAAAATAAACAACTTCTGCTGTACCGGTTTTTCCTGCAGCGACATAGCCGTTTCCTTTTAAATCCTGTCCTGTACCGTTCGCTCCATTGAAACTTGCGAAGAAGCCCCGCTTCACGTGATCGATTTCTTCCTGTGTATTATTGAGCTTATTCAGCACGTCCGGTTTCATTTCCTGAAGCAGCGGTCCTAGTGTATCATTTTCCTTGCTGGGCTCCCTGATTTGTTTCACAATTTTTGGTGCAATACGGTTTCCGCCATTTGCAATAGTAGAAACGTATTGAGCCATTTGCATCGCAGTATACGTGTCAAACTGTCCAATAGCCAAATCAAGGTACTTACCTGGCAAAAAGTCATTGTTAGCTTGAAATCCGGTATTTTCTCCAGGCATATCAATGCCAGTTTCCACACCTAGTCCAAACTGTCCAAAATAATTTCTGAATTTTGTGAACGATGATTTACCAATATCAATAGGCTGCTTTGGAGTATACGTGGCACCAGCCATATCAATGGCCACTTTGAACATATATCCATTCGAAGAAACTTCCAGCGCTTCCAAATCAGTCATTTGACGATAGGCCTCGCGATTGCCATAGTAGGAGCCTTTCAGAGGAGATCCTTTTATATTGATAACTTCATCCACATACCCTTTATAAGGAAAGGACACTTCATCCTGATAGCCAGAAAGGATCGTAGCTCCCTTAACACTTGAACCAGCTTCATAGGCACTTGTAAATGCGCCGATATTGTAATCTATGATTTCGTCTTCTTCTTCATCAAATTGCTGGCCGACCATAGCAAGCACTTCGCCCGTATCAGGCTCCATCATCACTACAAAGGCACGGTCAAAAATTGGACGGCCTCCTCCTCGTTTGAGGTTTTCAACGTAATCGCCTACGATTTTTTCAACTTCCTTTTGGAGTTCCATATCTATTGAGAGCACAAGATCTTTTCCACGTTCTCCTTCATGAACTGTCTGACTGTCAATGACATTGCCGGCTTTGTCGGTTATCGTTTTAACCTTGGATTTCTGCCCCTGCAGAATATCTTCATACTGAAGCTCCAAATAGCTCGTTCCGACTCTGTCGTTGCGTGTATAATCTCTTGCAAGATAGTAATCTATCTTATCTTCAGGAATGGATTTCACACTTCCAAGAGCAGATCTGAAAACATCGCCATATGCATACTGACGATTCCAATCCACTGTGGTATTTACGCCCGGCAGAGTATTTAGATGTTCACTTACAGTAGCAAACTCTTCATCTGTTACGTCCTCATTTTTAATGATTTGAGGAGAAAGATTGTATCCGGACTGCATTTCGCGGTAAATAGCCAGAACTTCTAATTCTGAGTCTGTTAGTGCATTCAGCTCATCTTCTGTAATTCTCTCTCTTATCAACTCATCATATTCAGCCTGACTTAATTCGCCACCCTCAAACAACACTTGTTCTTCTTCAGTGATTTTTTCTTTTGCTGCCTCAGGGTTTTCGCGCACCCAATAATCCTGTTTATCACGTGTTGTTACCTTTTTTGTCTCAACGGTGATTAGTTCAGCTAGCCTTTTTGCCACCATCGTCATTTCTTCTTGAGAAGTCTGCTGATTTTTTGTGTATGTAATGGCATTCACAGGCTGATTGTCCACTACTATGTTTCCATTCCGGTCAAAGATTTTCCCCCGTGGCACACTCGTATTTACTTCTACCTCTTCCGTTCTTTCAAGCTCCCTGACGTAATTTTCACCATTAACAATCTGCAGAACGCCGAGCCGGAGAATCAAGAGGGAAAACATTAAGAAAACCGCAAAGAAAAGAACGTTCATCCGTGATGAAACGTGATTCTTTTTTTGCTTTTTTTCTCTGGTTCGTGCTGTTTCCTTTTTCAACCGCATACTTCCTTTCTATATATAAACCTGATTATATTCATTTTATAGAATCTGTTTACCATCTTCTACAGTTTAGCACTTTTTTCATTAAAACGACAAAAAACCCGCACAAAAATGTGCGGGTTTTTTTATTCTTTATCTTGCTGCTACATATAGTTTTTCAACTGCGTTCCAGTCCACTACATTCCAGAAAGCGTTAATGTAGTCAGGACGCTTGTTTTGATATTTCAAATAATAAGCGTGCTCCCATACATCAAGACCTACTACAGGTGTTTTACCTTCTGTAAGTGGAGAGTCCTGATTAGGAGTGCTTGTAATTTCAAGCTGGCCATTATTTACAACTAGCCAAGCCCATCCAGATCCGAAGCGTCCAGCTCCTGCTGCTGCGAACTCTTCTTTAAATTTTTCAAAGCTGCCAAACTTTTCGTTAATTGCAGCTGCAAGTTCCCCAGAAGGCTCTCCGCCACCGTTAGGAGAAAGAATCTTCCAGAAGAATGAGTGGTTGGCGTGTCCGCCGCCATTGTTTCTAACTGCTGTTTGTACAGAGTCCGGAACGGTGTTCAAGTCTGCCATCAGCTCGTCAATTGTTTTAGACTGAAGGTCACTGTGCCCTTCAAGTGCATCGTTTAATTTCGTTACATATGTGTTATGGTGCTTCGTGTGGTGAATATTCATGGTTTCCTTGTCGAAATGTGGTTCAAGTGCATCATACGAATACGGTAATTCTGGTAATGTATAACCCATGATTAAATTCCTCCTTATGTAAATTAGTCGAATCATCAAATGATTCGTTAACTTCAGAACTTAGCGTATCAAATCCTGAATCATTCTTCAATTTTTTTGCTTTGCTTTTTGCCCTTCCCTTTTAAATTACCCAAGACAACTAAGATTAATCATTAAAGGACGGCAAATAAAAAATATACGATCATAAATAATTGAACAGCCCCTTTTGTCACAACCGATGTGACGAATCCTATTAAAGATCCAAATCCAATTTTTACTGCTTGTTTAAAAGGTGTTCTATTCACCAGCAATTCGCCGGCTACAGCGCCTATAAATGGACCAGCAATAATTCCGATCAGTGGCAGAACAAATGGACCGACTAAAAGACCGATCGTGCTTCCCCAAATACCTGCAGAAGAACCTCCAAATCTTTTAACCCCAAATAAGTTTGAAACATAATCTGCACCAAAAAGCAAAATGACTAATAAAATCTGGATGGTCCAAAACAGCCAGTTAAACGGATCAAACGAAAAAAAGAGTCCATATAAAAGAAATCCTGCTAAGATAAAAATAACACTTGGTATGATGGGATAAATTAATCCTATGAACGCAATCAGGAACACCAGACTAATCAACACCCAGTACATAATTTCCAACGCGTTTCCCCCTCTCTACAATTTAATATACCAGAAGCAAGTTGAAAGCTGCATGTTAACTGTCTTACTGTAGCCTTCAGTTCAGCGAAGAATAAAAAAAAGAGAAGAGCTGAACCGCTCCCCTCTCTACACTTTTATTTTCTTAGCCCTAAAACAGCTTCAGCAATATTAACAGCGTGATCGCCGATTCTCTCAAGATTTGAAACAATATCCACAAAAACAATTCCTGACTGCCCTGAACATTGACCTTCATTCAGTCGTAAAATATGTTTCTTTCTGAATTTGCGTTCCATTTTATCAATAAGATCTTCTTTTTCAGCAACATCTCGTGCAATTGCCTGATCATTTTGATCGAGTGCCTCAATGGAACTTGATACTGCGTCAATGGTCAGCGTAAACATTTCTCTTAAATCTTCCATGGCTTCTTCAGTCATCTTAACTTTATTAGACTGCTGGTAATCCACTAATTCGATAATATTTTCAAAATGGTCGCCTATTCGTTCAATATCCCGAACAGAGTCCATTAAGTTGGAATGTCTTTCAGATTCAGCAGCAGATAAAGAAGCGCTTGAAAGCTGAACCAGATAATCCGTAATCTTATTATCTAAGTTATTGATCGCGTCCTCAATCTGGTAGCCAAGCTCCGCATGTTTCGTGTTCTTCGTTTTCAGGTATTCAAACGATTCATTTAATCCTTGTACAGCAAATGATCCCATTCGCAGTACTTCTTCTTTTGCCTGACCGAGCGCAATAGATGGTGACTGTTCAATAAAGTGAGGGTCAAGGTGTTTTGGTTTAAATTCAACCACAACATCTTTTCCTGGAATAATCTTAGTCACTATAACAGCCAGTAAAGCGATAAACGGAAATTGAACTATTGTATTGGTTACATTGAAGGTACCATGCGCAAATGCAATCTGCATCGCTGGTTCCAATTGCAGGAACTGATCGATCCACGTTATGAACCAGGTAAAAGGCGCCAGCAGGAGCATAAAGATAATTGTACCAATAATATTAAAAAGTACATGAACTGCTGCTGCACGCTTAGCAGCAACAGAAGCTCCAATAGCAGCCAGTACTGCTGTGATTGTAGTTCCGATATTATCCCCAAAAAGAACCGGAATAGCTGCATCAAGAGAAATTAAATTCTCTGCATATAGTCCTTGAAGTACGCCAATCGTGGCACTTGAACTTTGTACAATCATTGTAAAGACCGTACCGACTATAACGCCAAGAACCGGTATTTCACTCATACTTTGTGTTAAATCAATAAACGCTTGAAGTTCACGAAGCGGCTTCATCCCGCCGCTCATTAATTCAAGACCGTAAAATAGCAGACCAAAACCAAAAATAACCTGGCCTGCATTATTTACTTTATTATTTTTTATAAAAAACAGGAGCAGTGCACCAAGTGCCGCGATCGGCAGTGCATATTCTCCAATATCAATTCCGATAATAAAAGCCGTAACGGTTGTACCAATGTTTGCACCCATAATAACACCGATAGCTTGTCTTAAGGTCATAAATCCTGCACTTACAAGACCAATCGTAATAACGGTTGTTCCAGTACTTGTTTGCAGAAGGATTGTTACGAAAATACCTGCAAGTACGCCCATAAAGGGATTTGTCGTAAATCGATCTAAAATTTCTCTTAGCCGGTCCCCAGCAGATCTCTGCAAACCATCTCCCATATATTTAAGACCAAAGAGAAAGATACCCAATCCTCCAATAAATTGAAAGAATACTTCCTGCCAATTCACTTCCATCATTTCAACCCCTGTTAAACATATTTAGACAAATTTCTTGAAAACCCTCTACAATTATTAATTCTTTTTATGCTTTAAGTAAACACTTTTTCGATAAAATTTACAATCGGTTAATAAAGACCGACTAATATTACATTTATGTTACAAAAAGTTGAAAATTATAAATTGTTCACAAACTTTTTATGTTTGAATTCGTGCGTTGAACGATTAAAATATAGAATGGACTTAGAATAGATATAGGAGGACATCCTGTTATGAATTTGTTTAAGCAATTCTGGAAAAGCCTTTACTCTCCCAAGGATATTGCAAGATTTCGATTTCAGGGGATCGGCAAAACGATTCTCTTTTTGTTTTTCCTTGCTATTATTTCTTTAATTCCCGTTATCATTCAAGTAACCCAGCTTGGCAGCACGTTATTTGATGAAGGGGAACAATTACTTCAAAATGAACTTCCTTCTTTTGAGGTTCAGGATGGCAGCCTTAATGCGTCCAATGAAGAACCAGTTACTGTTACTCGATCGGATTTAACAGTAATTGTAGATGACTCAGGTACGATTGAAGCGAACGATTTAATTGGAGAAGCAAATACGTTAGCACTTCTTCAGGAGGAAGCTGTTTTTTCTTTCGGTCCTCAAATTCAGCAGTATCCTTATTCCATGTTTACGGGCATTAATTTCAGCACAGATGGATTAACGGATTTACTATCGTCTCTTGATGGAGCGAAGGGGATCCTTTACTTTTTTATCTTTTTTGTTATGTACGTAATTTCTACAGGTTTCTTATTTATCAAAGTTCTGCTATTTTCGGCATTAGGCTTGTTTATCGCAAGAATTCTTGAGAGAAAATTATCCTACCGCCACAGCTTTCGCATTACCGCTTATAGCCTCACTTTGCCAACTGTGTTTTTTACCATTTTCTCACTTATTGGTTCCACAATACCGGCAGGCAGCTTAATTAACTGGTTAGTAACATCCATTATGATTTACCTTTCCATTAAAGAAATACCGGTTAAAAAGAACGTCTCATAAAAAAAAGAAAGCATCCTGTATCGTTCAGGATGCTTTTTTTAGCCGGTTCCATTTAAATCGTTTCTTTGGATTCTCTCGTGAAGGACCTTCCTCCTGCAGTAAATTAGAATTGCTTAACTCATCAAGTTCTGAAGAGATTTGAGCTAACCGGTTTCCCAGCTCTGCTGCTTCGAGCATTCTGGTTTCCTGAGCGGCAAATTCAGCATCCACCAGCTCTGCATTATAGTTTGCCGATTTTGCAATTGCAGAAACGGATTCTGTTGCCTCTTTAACTGCAGGCATTGTTTTTTGAACCGTTTGAGTATGTTCTTTTAATTCATTCAGTCCGGATTCAGCAAGGCTCATCTCCTCCATCATTTTATCAAATGCTTTTCTTTTCGTATGAGCATCACGGACTTTTAAAATTGATAATTCTTCTATTTCATGGAATTGTTCGACAGCATGACTAGTCATTTTTTTCATTTTAAATAATGAACCCGAAATAGAATCTGTAGCCTCAGCTGCTTTTTCTGCAAGCGTTCTTACTTCTTTGGCTACTACAGCAAATCCTGATCCTGCTTCACCTGCTCTTGCAGCTTCAATAGCAGCATTTAATGCCAGCAGCTTTGTGTTCTCAGCAATGTCATTAATAAACGCAACAACTTTACTTACTTCTTCGGACTGCTGTTCTATATCATGGATCACTTCTGAAAACGGAGTCAGTTTCTGTACGAATTCTGTCATCGATCCTGTTATAAGATCAATGCTCTGTTCTCCAGTTTTTCTCGAGTTCTTCATTTTTTCCGTATTAATAATCAACTGTTCCATTTGGTTCATCATATTCGTTAAATGGATATTCATCTGGTTAAAATGATCCAGGCTTAAACCTGATTGCTCAAATGTTAATTCAGCCCCGTTTTTCATCTGGGAGACGTTTTTCTTCATGGGAACATTATTTAACACAAGTTCTTCTGATGCGCTTTTTAGTTCTCCTCCTACTGATGACAGATTCGTGCTTGTTCTTTTTAAATTACTAATTAGCAGGGAAATATGATCCATCATAACTGAAAAGCTTACATTAAGAGAAATGATCTCTGGTATTGATGTTTTCAATTCACCTCTATCCTTTTGGATAAATCCTTCTCTAACTGCCTTCATATCTTTTTGAAGCAGCTGAATAGGCTTTGATATTGAGTGAACAATCCAGGTGGTCAGCAAAAAGGTAATAATCATTGCAATCAGAAGCAGGAAAAGAATAGATTTTGCAAGTTCCTGCTGCTGACTCAGATAATTTTCCTGAGGAATTGCTATAACATACTCTCCTTTTAATTCCTGCACATTAAAAAATGCAAATGTATAATCCCTTCCATTTTCATTTTTGTGAATAATTCCTTTCTTTTTTTCTTTAATTTCATGTATTGTCTCAGCAGAGAGCGTAAAGTTGGCAGCTTTTCGGCCCAAGCCGGAAGATTCCCCTTCCTGCAGGAGAAAAATTTCTGCAAATAACTCGTCCTGACCGAGGTTCGCTTTTTGTTGCTCTGCTGCCTGATTAACCTGCTTTATAAATGCCTCCTCATTTCCAACATGCATAAGCATAGAATTGCGAATAATTTCATTAGATAAAGTAACTTCTCTCATCAGTCTTTGTTCGACTAACTCAGTTGTTCTCTCTACAGATGCTGAATAGCTCTGATAACCGATAATAGACGTAGAGGTAAATACAATTGCCAGCAAAGGGACCAGGAGCCTGGTTTTAAGAGAAAAGCCGCGTCTTTTAGGTAATGGAATTTTCTTAATAAGTTCAGCTGCTTTTCTTCCGTTTCGTTTAAACTTCATGATACAAATAACCCCCTAAATGATATGGGTCTATTTTCTCATTAGTTTTTAAAGTTTTGATGGCATAAATATTAATTTGCTGTAAAGAAGGTCTATAAAATTCATTCAGCCATATCTTTCAGTAGAAAGATATGGGGTGATAAAATGAAAAAAATGATTTTCGCTTTGTTGATCATGCTCATTATGTATATTGGATATGCGGATTTTACACAAGGGACAATTATTCATGAATTGGATAGTGAAACTATTGATATGACAAGCATTGAGGCGGAGGCTAAGCCAGGGGATACCCTTATCAGTATGATGAAACGTCATGATATATTGCCGGTGACTTTTAACATTGACACACTCTCTCAGGAATTCACAATGCTGAACGGAGGATTGCCTCCACATAAAATCGTGGCTGGAGAACAATATTTGCTTCCTATTGCAAAGTGAAACTGTCTGCACTCTATTTCTTGTCATCCGTAATTGAAGACTGTTAAAATAATAGAGAATCAGCTACAATAGGAAAGCAAGTATACAAAAAGGGAGCGAATGACACTTGAGTGACATCATACATCGTTCAAAAACAAGACCAGTCAAAGTCGGTGATCTGACCATTGGCGGAAGCAACGAACTATTTATTCAAAGTATGACAACAACCAAAACACATGATGTTGAAGCAACAGTAGCTGAAATACATCGTTTAGAAGAAGCAGGCTGCCAGGTAGTCAGAGTCGCATGTCCTGATGAACGTGCAGCAGATGCCATTGCTGATATTAAAAGACAAATTAATATCCCTCTTGTTGTAGATATACATTTTGACTATAAGCTGGCCCTTAAAGCAATTGAAGGCGGAGCAGACAAGATTCGGATTAATCCCGGCAATATAGGAAGAAGAGAAAAAGTGGAAGCTGTTGTGAAGGCCGCCAAAGCTAAAAACATCCCTATCCGGATTGGGGTGAACGCAGGAAGCCTGGAGCGGAAGATTGTCGAGAAATATGGCTATCCAACAGCAGACGGCATGGTGGAAAGCGCCCTGCATCACATAAAAATTCTTGAAGATCTTGATTTTTATGATATTATAGTTTCCATGAAAGCATCAGACGTCAATCTGGCAATAGAAGCCTATGAAAAAGCGTCACGTGCATTTGACTATCCACTTCACCTTGGCATCACAGAATCAGGTACACTCTTTGCAGGAACAGTTAAAAGTGCTGCCGGTCTTGGCGCTATACTGAGTAAAGGTATCGGGAATACACTGCGGATCTCGCTCAGTGCGGACCCGGTTGAAGAAGTTAAAGTAGCACGCGAATTGCTTAAATCCTTTGGATTAGCGTCAAATGCCGCCACACTCATTTCATGTCCTACATGCGGGCGTATTGAAATCGACTTAATTTCCATTGCGAATGAAGTGGAAGAGTATATTTCAACTATAAAAGCCCCTATTAAAGTTGCCGTTCTAGGCTGCGCTGTGAATGGACCCGGTGAAGCCCGGGAAGCAGATATAGGAATTGCTGGTGCTCGCGGCGAGGGACTCCTTTTCATGAAAGGAAAAACGGTTCGCAAAGTACCTGAAGAAACGATGGTTGAAGAATTAAAGATTGAAATTGACAAATTGGCCGAAGAGCATTATAAAAAGCAGCGGGAAGAAGCTGAAGCTGCCGCTTTGTCTTAAAATGCGTAAAAAGCCTACATCTGAATTTTGAATAGATTAAACAATCGGACTCGACGGTGTGCTGTCGGTCCGATTTTTATTAGAAAAAAGGGGCAATTAAAAATCCGAAAAACACGGCTGCTGTTCCAAGACCAATACCCCAGCCCGACGCTTTGGTGCTTCCCGCTTTTCGTGCAATGAAACCAAGGACAATCGCAATTAAACCAAATATCACCGGTGAGGTAAAGAAAGCAATGATCCCAGCGATGAGGGAAGATAACCCGAGCCATGTTCCTTTGTTTGTATTTTCTATTTTTCCATCACGAGAGGGTTCATTGTTATTCGCATAGGACTGCTCTCGCCCAACGTTTACTTGAGCCAGTTCACTGGCCATCTCCTGGTTGTAGGAAGTTCTTTCATGAACTTTTTCCAAACCCGTCTGATTTTTTTCTTCTTCATACATTTACGTCACCTCCATTCCTGCCCATTCGGCAGTCTTAGTATGAGCAAATGTCGTCTCTCCTATTGATGAATTTTTTCAGGAGTATTTATGCTACAATAAATGAATGAATGCAAAGGAGTTTTGTTGAATGACTAAACGATTTGGAATAGATATTGACGGAACTGTAA
Organism: Jeotgalibacillus sp. ET6; assembly: GCF_029667115.1. Classification (GTDB taxonomy): domain Bacteria; phylum Bacillota; class Bacilli; order Bacillales; family Jeotgalibacillaceae; genus Jeotgalibacillus. The sequence continues at coordinate 711,617 of NZ_JARUIU010000001.1, forward strand.
CATGCCCTACTTCCCTTATACCGCATATTAACGAAGCATTTGACAAATCATTGTCGCTGGATGATTTGACAGAATATGATTTAACCAAAGCGCTTCCTGATATTTCGCCGGATGCTTTTTCGAAATGGTTTTTGAAAGCGGAGCCTGCCATTTATTCTTCGTCTCCTGTTGTCCAGCATGCAGATGAAATTTTAGAGCAGTGGAAGGACGATCATGAATTATTTTTTATCAGCGCAAGAAGTTATAAGCATATTGATTTAACGATGAATTGGTTTCTGGAAAAAAATATTCGATACGACCATATAGAGTTGATTGGATCGCATGATAAAGTAAAAACTGCGCAGAAGTTCAACGTGGATATTTTCTTTGAGGACAAGCATGATAATGCGGTCATGATTCATGAAGAATGCGATATTCCGGTGATTCTGTTTGATACCCCTTATAACCGGGAGCCTATACCTCAGGGAGTGATCCGGGTAAATAACTGGCTGGATGCAAAAAACTGGGTGAACGACTGGCTTCTTAAAACAACGTAAAAATAAATAAGCCTGGGACTAAACTCAAAAAAGTTTATAAAATGAGGATATATTATTAGTAGTAGGTGAGCGTAGCGTAAGGTGGCGACTCCTCCAGGATGTGACGGCAAGCTGAGACTTTACAGGGCAAGGCCCTGAAAAGGCTCAGCGCCGTCCCTGCGGAAAGCGTCCGCCTGAAGCGAAGTGAACCGGTCGTAGAGCTTGAGACACTTTTGTCCCAAGCTCTTTTTATTGTTGACATTCCGGACAAGTACCATAAATTTCAAATTTATGTCCCGAAACATTATAACCATTCAAATTTTCGCTTAAATCAATCATGGGACAGGTATGAATTTCCTTTGTCTTTCCGCAGTCCATGCAAATAAAGTGATGATGATGTTCGTGGCTTTTGCATGTAAAGCGAAAGTGACGCTCTCCGGACAATTCTGTTTCTTCCAAAATGCCGAGCTCTTCAAACAGCGAAAGATTTCTGTAGATCGTGTCAAAGCTCAACCCTTTATAATCATGATTCATCGCTTCGAGTACTTCTCTAGCTGTCATGTATCTGTCATGCTTAGCAAAATATTCAAGCATAAATTCCCGCTTGCCGGTATGCTTATAACCTTTATCTTTTAAAAGCTGCATTGCATAGGTTACATTCATTTGTGGATCACCCCTGTCTTATTTTCTCATGGCCTGAAGTTTTTTAAAAGCAATGGCTGTCAACAAAATCAGGATTGAGGACAAAACGATGGTTCCACCAGGCGCCAGATCAAGATAAAAAGCACTGAACAACCCGAAGATAACCGCTGTTTCTCCAAAAGCTATGGAAAAGAAAATCGTCTGCTTAAAGCCTCTGGCTACCCTCATGGCAGCTGCTACCGGAAGTGTCATTAAAGAGGACACAAGCAGAATGCCTACAATCCTCATTGATGCCGCAATAACAAGCGCCACCATGATCATAAAGACAAGATGAAGGAATCGGGTGGATAAACCGGAAGCTTTTCCGTACTCTTCATCAAAGGATAGCAAAAATAATTCTTTATATAATAAAATAACGACTGAAATTACAGTGACAGCAATTGCAAGAATCAGCCAAAGATCACTCCTGCTGACTGCACTGACACTTCCGAATAAATAGCTGAATAAGTCCGTATTAAATCCGTCAGCCAGAGAAATAAAAATCACACCTATCCCAATTCCCCCGGACAGAATGATCGGTATGGCAAGCTCCTGGTAATGTTTATAAACCGTTCTGAGCCTCTCTATAAATAAAGACCCTGCTACAGAGAATCCCATTCCGAGCCACAACGGGTTCAGACCGTTAAAAACAACAAACGTTTTACTTAAAAATAAACTTGCCGCAATGCCAGATAATGTTACATGACTTAGGGCATCTGCGATCAAAGACAGTCTTCTTACTACAATAAACGCGCCTAACAAGGGGGCGATCACACCAATAATTAAACCTGTCAAAAAAGCATTCTGTAAAAACTCATACTCAAATATCGCCTGAATCATAGGGTCGGTGCCTCATTGGAGTGATCATGGTCATGATGGAGACGCTGAACGTCATGTCCGTAAAACTGTGACAGTTCATTGTCTTTTACCTGTTCAAAATCCTCCGTACTTCCATGAAAATGCATCGTATTGTTCAAGCAGGCAACGTGCGTAACCTTGTTTGTAATCGTGCCTATATCATGTGTAACCAGCATTAATGTAATAGACAACTCTTTATTCAGCCGCTCGAGCATATCATAAAATGTCTGCACATTTTTCGAATCTACTCCAACTGTCGGTTCATCCAGAATTAATACATCGGGTTCACTTACAATGGCACGTGCAATAAACACCCTTTGCTGCTGTCCTCCGGATAATTCACCAATATTGCGATCCATGAATTCCTCCATACTGACAGCCTGGATCGCTTTTTCAATTTGAGGTCTTCTTTTGTTCCCGATCATTCTGAATAAACCCGCTTTTTTTGTCAGCCCGCTTGCAACCACCTCATAAACAGTTGCAGGAAATCCTGTATTAAAGGCATTCGCTTTTTGGGATACGTAGCCGATTCTTTCCCACTCACGAAACTTAGATTGCTGCTGTCCAAATAGCACGACAGAACCTTTTCTTGGCTTTTGAAGACCAAGTATTATTTTTAGCATCGTCGATTTCCCTGATCCATTGGGTCCGACAATTCCTAAAAAAGCACCTTTAGGAACAGCCAGATTAATATTTGTCAGAACCAGATCGCGATCATAGCGATAGTGTATATTTTTCAACTCGATTACATTGGATGACTCCATAGTAACATCCCTTTCGAACAAGAATCGTTCCGATTTACAAATACTGAGTATACACAAAAACGCACCGCTTGTAAATGATTTGATTCTATTCTCACCTTATAGGCGCCTTGTGCATACAGTGACGGTAGGAGGCGATTATATGAAATGGCTGCAAACATTTGTAAACACAAAACTGCATCAACTCACGGCTGAAGAGCTTAGACGATATGCTGCTCCTTTTGATCTGAAACTTACAAATAGAGAAAGTGAAATATTAGCACGTCTTTTAAAACAGAACAAAATTGATTTTTTCAATGAAAAAGAACGCTCAATGCTTTTTAAACGGACCGAAGAGATACTCGGTACTGCCCGTTCACGCAAGTTGGAATCGATTGTTCAAACGTTTCTGCATGAAAATAAGCTGTGAGTCTCAGCTCACAGCTTATTTTTTATTGGTTAAAAATTTCTTCGAGTACTTTAGGGTTAAACGTTTTTTCTTTTAACATGCTGATTTCGAATTTATAAGGAGGTTTTTTATCTTTTTTATCTTCACCGACATAAGGAGTTTCCAGGATCTTTGGAATATCTTTAAAGGCTTCATGATGAACAATGTAGGATAATGCGTCAAAGCCGATATGCCCAAAGCCGATGTTTTCATGGCGGTCCTTGGCAGCGCCTCTGACATTTTTACTGTCGTTCACATGGACGACCTTAATTCGGTCAATACCGACCATTTTATCAAATTCATTTAAAACTCCATCAAAATCATGAACCAGATCGTAGCCGGCATCATGGGTATGGCAGGTATCAAAACAGACGGAGAGCTTTTCATTATGAGTTACTCCATCAATGATTCTGGCAATTTCCTCAAAACTCTTCCCGCACTCAGAACCTTTTCCCGCCATCGTTTCAAGCGCAATCTGAACTTCCTGGTCTTTGGTAATCACTTCATTCAAGCCTTCAATAATTCTTGCAATGCCTGCTTCTTCCCCCGCTCCTACATGTGCACCTGGATGGAGAACAATTTGTTTTGATCCCAGAGCGGCTGTTCGCTCGGTTTCAGAACGAAGAAAGTTGATTCCGAGTTCAAACGTCTCAGGCTTTGAGGTATTGCCGATATTAATAATGTAAGGGGCGTGAACGACAATATCAGTGATGCCGTTTTCTTTCATATGCTTTGCGCCTGCCTCAATATTTAGATCTTCAATGGCTTTCCGGCGTGTGTTTTGAGGCGCGCCTGTATAAATCATAAATGTTGAAGAGCCGTAAGATGCTGCTTCTTCGCTGGCAGCCAGCAGCATTTTTTTACCGCCCATAGATACGTGGGAACCGATTTTCAACATGACGATCTCCTTTCAGATAAATAATTTAATCGTTGTTGCGGCGTTTAATGCGGCGTTCTCTTTTTTTAATTTTGTCCATCTTAAATTGCATTTTCTTTTTATATCCCGGTTTTACTTTTTTCGGTTTTCTGACAAGTGATTTAGCTTTTGCATCTGTTTCATTTTCTGTTTTCTTACGGTTTGTCCGTTTATGACGCTCCGTCAGGTCTACCCACTCGCCATTACGCACTTCCTGATGCTTGAAGCTGATTCCTTTTCTCTCAATCTGGTTCAATGCATCCTCGTCACTCGGCTCATACAGTGTAACGGCAACGCCAGAATGACCTGCACGAGCTGTCCGCCCTACGCGGTGTGTAAAAAAGTCCAGATCTGTCGGCAGTTCAAAATTAATCACATGGCTGACCCCTGGAATATCAATTCCTCTTGCTGCAAGATCAGTCGCAATAATGTATTGATACTCAAGATCTCGGATCTGCTTCATCATTCTTGACCGTTCACGGGCAGCCAGTCCACCGTGGACTCTTCCTACCTTCATTCCTTTAGAAAGTAAAGCATCTGCTACTTCATCCGCCTTAGCTTTCGTGTTTGTGAACACAATAGCCAAGTATGGATTAAACGATTGCAGCACATCATGCAATACTTCAATTTTACTCCGACTCTTTTTTGGAACGAGTACAAATTCAATATTCTGTGCAAGAATTTGTTTCGGCTCAATATGGGCATATTGAGGGTTTTCCATATATTTCTTCAGGAAAGGTTTTAATTTCTCCGGGATCGTCGCAGAGAAAACAAGTATTTGAAGATTTTCCGGCATTCTCGCCGCGATCTGGTCTACGTCTTCGATAAATCCCATTTCAAGCATCAGATCTGCCTCATCAATGACAATAGATCCAGCTGTATGAACAAACAAAGCCTGTTCCTTAACAAGATCATTAATTCTTCCAGGTGTCCCTACCACTATCTGAGGCTGCGATTTAAGCTTATCGATGGTGCGTTGTTTATCTGTACCACCAACAAAACATTTGCTCGAAATCGATTGATTAAAGCGATCTGTAATTTTTACAGCTTCGTGATGGATTTGTTTAGCTAATTCTCTTGTGGGTGCAGTAATAACGACCTGAACTTCTTCTCTTTCAAGATCAATCTTATCAAGAAGGGGCAGCAGATAAGCATGTGTTTTTCCGGTGCCAGTCTGTGATTGGCCAATTGCGCTTTGGCCCTTTTTAATCATAGGGATCATTTTCTCTTGAATAGGTGTTGGTTCATGGAAACCTAAAGCGTTAATTGCATCATCTATAAAAGGGTTAAATTCGTATCTTGTAAAACCGTGTGACATTTGTCAATCACTCCTTTTTCATTATCCTCGATCAAATGAATCTTGGATGTGTCCAAAACTCTATTATAGTCAAGTTTATCCCAAAACACCAGAAACGATTTTTGATAATGAATATATGGACGTCCCTTCCTCTTTCTTACTAATTGCATATACTGAATTAGTCATCCATGTAAAGCGAGGCGAAAATAATGAATCGGAGACAAAAAATTTCAAATACAGGGTTTCAACTGCCCGCTGGTTTACGCTCTCAGCATCAGCCTTTTAATTCAAATTACTCCAGGCAATCCGGCTTTCCTTTCGGAGGAATATCTCCTTTTACTCAAGGGCAGCAGCCTGCTCAAAAAAGAGGACTTTTTTCAGCTTTCGGCCGTCAAAAGCAGCAAAGCCAAGGGGGGCTGAGAAATCTTTTTCAGGGAGCAGGCAACTCCTCTCCTAACCCAATAACCCCCTTTTATTCGGGTTCAAATGCACCAGAATCTTCTTCAAGGGGGATTGCTTCATTGCTGTCTGGAGGATCTGGTTCAGGCAGCGGAGCAACAAGTGCATTTTCGATGGCAAGTATTCAAAAATGGGTGGGCAGTACACAGCAGATGATTCAAACAGCGCAGCAGGCCCTTCCCATGATTCAGCAGTACGGACCTCTTGTTAGGAATTTTCCTGCTATGTGGAAGCTCTATCGCAGTCTCAATAGCGAAGATAAAGAAAATGACACAGATCTCTCAACTGACGTTGAAAAAGAGGACAGTCTGCTGCTCATTGAAAAGGATGAGAAACTATCTTTAGAGCCTGCCGTGGATAAACCGGTGCCAGCAAAACCGAAAACCTCTGTGCCCAAACTCTATGTGTAAGAATGACTAATATTATTTGTAGGCAGTGGGCAACTCCTTTATAATGGTCGTATACAGATCGTTCAAGTAGGAGGATTTTAATGAATACAATTAAAATAACACCACGAGGCTACTGCTACGGCGTAGTGGATGCTATGGTGATCGCAAGAAACGCCGCTATGGATAAAACCCTGCCAAGACCCATTTATATATTAGGAATGATCGTGCATAACAAGCATGTTACAGATGCATTTGAAGAAGAAGGCATCGTTACATTGGACGGTGAAAATAGGAAAGATATCCTGGAAAAAGTAGAAAAAGGGACCGTTATTTTTACTGCCCATGGTGTTTCTCCCGAAGTAAGAGAGATCGCGAGACAAAAAGGATTAACTTCAATCGATGCAACTTGTCCCGATGTGACCAGGACTCATGATTTGATCAGGGAAAAAGAATCGCAGGGCTACGATGTCGTTTATATCGGCAAGAAAGGACACCCGGAGCCTGAAGGTGCTGTTGGCGTGGCTCCATCCATTGTCCATTTGATTGAAACGCCTTCAGATGTTGACTCCCTCGTCATTTCAAATGAAAAAATAATTGTTACGAATCAAACGACGATGAGTCAATGGGACGTACTTGAGGTAATTGAAAAAGTAAAGGAAAAGTACCCCCAGACTGAGGAGCATAAAGAAATCTGTCTGGCTACACAGGTAAGACAGGAAGCTGTAGCTGAGCAGGCAGGGGCTGCAGATGTTCTGATTGTAGTTGGCGACCCTATGAGCAATAACTCCAATCGGCTGGCACAGGTTTCACAGGATATTGCAGGTACACCAGCCTACCGGGTAGCTGATGTCACAGAGATAAAATCCGAATGGCTGACGGGTGCTCAAACAGTAGCGGTTACTGCAGGTGCGTCAACACCTACCCCAATCGTTAAAGAAGTGATGAATTACGTTAATCAATTTGATCCAAATGACAAAGCAACCTGGCAGAACGAAAAGAAAGTGCCCCTTTCAAAGATACTGCCTAGGATCAAGACTCCTTCTAAACCGATAACAATATTGCCGTATTCTGCACAAACGCAGGATATGAAAAAGTAGTATATAGCAGGCTGGCAGATGGACTTCTTATCCATCTGGCAGCCTTTTCAATTTCATTTGTTTATTTAAAAGAGAAAGGATCAGTATGAATGGATGATGCGATAAATTCCACATCGAATCCTTTTTCCTCACATCGTCTCTTCATTTCCTCTGCTGTACCATTTTTCATCACTTTTTCTATATTATGTCCAGGATCAACAATACACAGTCCCAGAGCGGCAGCATCATGTGCAATATGATAATCCACATCACCCGTAACATAGACATCGGCGCCGCTGAATTTTGCTGCTTTCATGTATTTGTTTCCGGTTCCTCCAAGAACAGCGACCTTTTGAATAGAAGTTGCAGGATCCCCTACATATCTAAGGGCAGGGATATCAAACTGGATTTTCACAAAGTCTGTAAACTCATTTAGCGTCATCTTTTTATTCAGCGTACCAACTCTGCCAAGCCCACGTTCAGGCCCTTTTCTTGATTCTTCAAAAACATCATATGCCACTTCTTCATAAGGGTGGGCTTTCAGCATTGCCTGTATAACTTTTTTTTCTATTGATTCAAACAGGATGGTTTCAATTCTTGTTTCTTTTACTTCTTCCAGTTCATTCACTGATCCAATAAAGGGGTCAGATCCTTCTGCCGGCATGAAGCGTCCAGTTCCAGTAGAGGTGAAACTGCAGTGAGAGTAATCTCCCGCCTGACCGGCTCCTGCCTCTGCCATTGCTTTCCTGACTTGTTCTGCGTGGCTTTCCGGGGCAAACACAACTACTTTCTTCAAACGATCTTCTGTGGTCGGGACAAGAACTTTAGTATTTGAAAGCTTAAGCTGCTCAGCCAGCAAGTCATTTACACCGCCATCTGTTATATCCAGATTTGTATGAGCCACATAGACCGCTATATCATGCTGTATAAGCTTAGCGATGATCCGCCCTGAGGATAGATCAGTTTGAATGGTTTTAAGCGGTCTGTAAATGATTGGGTGGTGCGCGATAATCAGGTTAACACCCTCTCTGACTGCTTCGTCCACCACTTCTTCCAGGACATCAAGCGCTGTCATCACCTTTTTTACCTTTTGATTCAGTCTGCCGATCTGCAAACCACCAGGATCTCCTTCCATCGCAAGATTTTTAGGTGAAAACTGCTCAAAAAGTTCAATTATCTGGTATCCGTTTGCTTCTTTTTTCAACGCAATGCCTCCTTTACAATCGTCATTTTCTCTCTAAGTTCTTCTTTCTTTGCTTCAATTATTTCGGATGGCTCCGCCTGTGTCAGCTGACGTAAGATCCGCTCCCACTGCTTGTATTCCTCATTCCACTTTTGCTGAAACACAGCGGAATTTTCTTTTGCTAAAAACGGGCCGAGGAGGCGGTCTGCGTAAGTTAGCTCAATTAACCTTTCCGATGGTTCTGCCACAAGAATCTCATATACTTTGCCATCCTCCTCCAAAATTTCTTCGGCAATCAATTTCCATTGATTTCGGGTCAGCCAGTCCCTGATGGAAATAGCACTAATATTGGGCTGAAGAATTAATCGCTGTACACCGGGCAGTTTACTTTTTCCATCTTCCAGTATTTGAGAAATTAGCGGTCCGCCCATACCTGCAATGGTAACGACATCCACTTCGCCAATGTTTAAAACAGAAAGACCGCTTCCTTTTCTTACATTGATTACCTGTTTTAGACCATCGTCCTCCACTTGTTTAAGGGCAGACTGAAATGGACCTTCAGCAACTTCACCTGCAATTGCGGAAACCGCTATTTTTTTATGTATTAAATAACATGGCAGGTAAGCATGATCAGAGCCAATGTCTGCGGTAACAGACCCTTTTGGGACGAAAGATGCTACTGCGGTTAATCGTTTAGAAAGCTGATTGCTATTCATTATTTCACCTCTTCACAGTATAAAAAGATAAAAGGGCGCACCATTTATTATGGCCGCCCCTTTAATCGTAATTGGAAAATCAGATCTTTTAAGTCAAGAGAGATTAAGCTCCTTCTTCCTCAGAACCTTCTTCTCCGCCTTCTTCTTCAGATCCTTCTTCTTCAGACCCTTCTTCTTCAGCGCCTTCTTCTCCGCCTTCTTCAGAGCCCTCTCCTCCGCCTTCTTCAAGACCGATTTGAGCTACCCATTCCGCCATAGCATCAGCATTTGCCTCATCCACTTGGCCGCCAGGCATTGAACCTTGTCCGTTCAGCATAATATCTGCAATTTCACTTACTTCCAGACGCTCACCGACTCCTTCAAGAGCAGGACCTGCTCCGCCTTCGTAGTTTTCACCGTGACAGCCGATACAGGTGGATTGATAGTGAGCTTCAGGATCAAAATCTGACCCGCCTGCTTCTTCACCGCCGCCTTCTTCTTCAGCTGCTTCTTCAGATTCATTCAGACCTTGAATAGACATAAAAAACACAACGCCGAATCCAAGTACCATGATCAGTAGAAATGGTATAATAGGATTTTTATTCATACAGTACCCTCCCTTTTTTAAAAAATTATGTAGCAATCATTCATATGAAAGCAGTTTGAACACTACATATTTTACTCTACTATTCGACAATCGGAAAGACCCAATACTCAACTTTTCCCTTTTTGTCGCATTTTAGACACAAAGAAAATCATTTTTTTAAAAAAGGGTTTATTTCCAGCTCGTTTACTGACAGCCGATTTCTCTTGAAATCACCATTCTCTGGACCTCAGATGTTCCTTCTCCAATTTCAAGAAGTTTTGCATCCCTTAAATATCTTTCTACATGATACTCTTTCATATACCCGTAGCCACCATGAATTTGTATAGCTTCGTCACACACCTCCATACAAATTTCTGATGCATACAGCTTCGCCATTGAAGCTTCTTTTGTAAATTTCTTTCCCTGATCCTTAAGCCACGCTGCTTTATACGTCATGGTCCTTGCCAGTTCGATTTTCATTGCCATATCAGCGAGTTTAAATTGTGTTACTTGAAAAGACGAGATCGGACGGCCAAATTGATGGCGTTCTTTTGAGTAACTGAGCGCTCGCTCGTATGCCGCCTGTGCAATTCCTACAGCCATAGCAGCAATTCCAATCCTTCCACCATCCAATGTTATTAAAAACTGTCTGAAACCTTCACCGCGTTTTCCAAGAAGATTTTCCTGAGGAACTTTAACGTCTTCTAACACAAGTTCAGTGGTATTGGATGAATGCAAGCCCATTTTTTCATAATTATCAATTACTTTAAAGCCTTCTGCATCCGTTGGAACAATAATGGCGCTGATTTCTTTTTGTCCATTGTTCGTTCCGGTAATGGCAGTTAATGCGAGATACTTTGCCCAGCTGGCATTTGTAATATAGCTTTTATTTCCATTAAGTATATAATCTGTTCCGTCTTCTTTAGCACTCGTCTGGGTTCCTCCTGCGTCTGATCCGGCATTAGGCTCTGTTAAACCAAATGCCCCAAGTGATTCTCCAGAACAAATCTGGGGTAAATAGGCTTCTTTTTGTTTGTCGGTGCCAAACATATGGATAGGGGCTCCCCCCAGCGAGATATGAGCTGAATATGTAATACCTGTTGATCCGCAAGCACGGCTTAATTCTTCTGTAACGATTGCAAAGCTTGTTGTATCTGCTCCAGCACCCCCGTACTCCTCTGAAAACGGCAGCCCCATCATTCCCAGTTCCCCAAGCTGTTTCATCTCATCTTTTGGAAATGCCTTCGTTCGGTCCCGCTCCAGTGCCCCGGGAGCTACTACTTCCTGTGCAAATTCCCGTATCGTACGCTGAATCATCTGCTGTTCTTGAGTAAGTTCAAAATTCATATCCATCCCCCTTAGTTGTATCCGCTTTCATTTCTATTATAAGAGAAGATGAGCCTATTCTACAAGTTTATCTCAAACAGTTAACTATATTGATAGATACTAATCATTAGTACAGCCATTCCCAAAAAGCCTCCAGCACTTAAATAGCTTAATTTATATTTCCACCCCATAACCATCCAGACTACACATTGAATCCCAATAGTAAAAAACAGCAGGGGCAGGTTGTCTGAAAAATAACTTTCCCAAGTCTGTAAGCTTTGAAGAAGAAGGATGAAAACTGCCGTAATAATAGCTATATGCCTTACCCACTTATTTGTTTTCCTTTTCAATCCCTGAATGAGAAGAAAAACGACAAAAATCGATAAAAACGCTGTTTGCAAAATTATAGATAACTCAGTAAAATTGAAAACAACAAGAGAAATCAATGCCAGCCATATGATGATTATTGAAAAGAAATTTGAAGAAGAACGATTAAAGGCCCGTTCAGCAAGATGCTCTGAAGAGCGAGGGTTCTCGTTTACCGCTTCCCCTTCATTGTACAACGCGAGCAGATAATCACAATAATGGGGAGGAAGCATCTTATTTGCTTTCCAGTACAAAATTTCATTTGTGATGATTTCTTTTCTTTGTTCTCTCATGATTACCGCTCCTATGTCAGATCTTATAAAAAAAGCCAACCCTCTTTTTTCAAAGAGAATTGGCAGATTAGCCTATTCCAAAAAGTCTTTAAGACGTTTGCTTCTGCTGGGATGACGAAGTTTTCTGAGCGCTTTTGCTTCGATTTGACGAATACGCTCGCGTGTTACGCCAAACACCTTTCCAACTTCCTCCAGAGTGCGAGTGCGGCCGTCGTCAAGTCCAAATCGCAGTCTGAGTACGTTTTCCTCGCGGTCTGTTAATGTATCCAGTACATCTTCCAGCTGTTCTTTAAGGAGCTCATATGCAGCGTGCTCAGAAGGAGATTGAGCTTCTGAATCTTCAATAAAGTCCCCTAAATGGGAGTCGTCTTCTTCACCTATTGGCGTTTCAAGTGATACAGGCTCCTGGGCAATTTTAAGGATTTCTCTAACTTTTTCAGGTGTGAGATCCATTTCTTCAGAAATTTCTTCTGGAGATGGCTCCCGTCCTAGGTCCTGCAAAAGCTGCCGCTGAACACGGATCAATTTATTAATCGTTTCTACCATGTGAACAGGAATCCGGATCGTTCTGGCCTGGTCTGCAATCGCACGTGTGATCGCCTGTCTGATCCACCAGGTAGCATACGTACTGAATTTAAACCCTTTACTGTGATCGAATTTTTCAACGGCTTTAATCAGGCCCATATTGCCTTCCTGGATCAGATCCAAAAAGAGCATGCCACGGCCGACGTATCGTTTCGCAATACTAACAACAAGTCTTAGGTTTGCTTCTGCCAGGCGTCGTTTGGCTTCTTCATCCCCTTGTTCAATACGGGTTGCCAGTGAAATCTCTTCCTGCGCTGACAATAAATCCACTCGGCCGATTTCTTTAAGATACATACGGACCGGGTCGTTTATTTTAACACCGGGAGGAACACTTAAATCATTTAAGTCAAACTCTTCCTCTTCTTCTTTCCCCAGTTCAGTTACACTCGGGTCACCTTCGTTGCCTTCTTTTACAACCTCTACACCCTGTTCACCCAGCTGTTCATAAAACTCATCCATCTGGTCACTGTCAAGTTCAAAACTTGCTAACTTCTCCGCGATATCCTCAAGGGTAATTTCACCATTTTTTTTACCTGCTTCCAGCAGCTGGGCTTTTATGACATCAATTGTAATTACTTCAGTTTCTGATTGTTTGGAACGTGTTGACTTTTCAGCCATTGGTCCCCCTCCTTCCAAGCTTGCACGACTTTATCTTTTCAAAGCTTTCCGCAATTGAATAATTTCCATTCCGATTTCGGCAGCTTTTCTGAAATCATTTTTACGTTCTGCTTCTTTTTCTTCAACTTGCTTTTCCTTTATCTTCAACAACTTTTGATATTTTAACACTTCTGCCACATAATCATTCAATTCATCGCTTCCCACTTCAGGGTTAACATCCATCATGTTTATCTCTGTGGCAATTGCCCGCAGATGTCGGTCAGGAAGCATATGAACAAATGCTCCTGCATCAGAATGATGACCTTTTTCGTAATAAGCAAGCAGATACGTGAAGATCGCCTGATGCTCATCTTTATTCATCATTTTGCCGCTTAAAAGGTTCTGAACTGTATAAGCTGTATCTTCATTGGCCATCATATGAGCTATAAGATGTCTTTCTGCTGTAAGATACGCAGGCAGAAGTGTTGATTTCCGCTGAAAGACGCCGGACGGCTTGGGCTGTTGAACCTCTTTTTCTGTCTGCTCCTGCGGCATGAGGCTTAACATTTGCTGCGACAAGCCTTCAATCGACAGATTAAATTCATCAGACAGCTGCTTAATATAAAATTCTTTGTCAATTGCCTCTTTCAAGGAAGCAATTTCCTTTAAAACAGACTTAATATAGGTTAGACGCCCGTCTTCAGAAGATAAATTGTTTTTTGAACGAAAATAATGCATTTTAAACGCCATTTCCGAAACGCTTGAATCAATAATCTCCTGTTTAAAAGCTTGTCCGCCCTTTTTTTGAATATAATCATCCGGATCCATGCCGTTTGGAAGCAGTGCCACTTTCACTTTTAATCCTGAAGAGGCAAGTTCCCTCGCTGCTTTAAACGCTGCTTCGTACCCGGCTTTGTCTCCATCATAGCAAATTATGACCTGGCCAGTCAGTCTTTTGATCAGTCCGATATGCTGTACTGTAAGGGAAGTACCCATGGTAGCGATACCATTCGCGGTCCATTCATTGGATGAAATTACATCTGCAAATCCTTCAAAAAGTACAACTGACTGCTCTCTTCTGATGGCGCCTCTGGCCCTGTGGTAATTAAACAAAATCTTATTTTTCTGAAACAGTGGTGTTTCCGGAGAATTCAAGTATTTTGGTTCATCTTTTTTATCAGAATTGATAATTCTTCCTGAAAAAGCTACAATTTGTCCACGGTCATTTTCTACCGGAAACATAATACGCTCTCTGAATCGATCAAAGTAAGATCCATTGTCACGCTTTATAATTAGTCCTGCCTGCTCCATTGAAGAAAGGTCAAAACCTCTTTTTTTAAGCAGTTCAGAAGTAAAGTCCCAGCTGGGTAAAGCCCAGCCGATACGAAACTGTTTAAGCTGCTCTTCTGTGAAGCCTCGTTGAAGCATGTATTCTAATGCGTGCTGACCTTCTTCGGTATTCATCAGTAAATGGTGATAAAATTTAGCGAGAAGCTCGTGAGCATCTTGCTGGTCCTTGTAAAGCTGCTTTGTATTACCATCCTTTTCATTTGGTGTTTCATCCTGCTGCAAGCTGATGTCCATACCAATCTTAGATCCAGCTACAGCCACAGCTTCTTTAAATGACACACCATCATGGTCCATTAGAAAACTGTAGACGTTTCCTCCTGCACCACATCCGAAACAGTGAAAAATCTGTTTTTCAGGAGAAACAGAAAATGAGGGTGAATTCTCGCCGTGAAATGGACATAGGCCAAAATAGTTGCGCCCCTGTTTCTTCAGCTGTACATAGTCGCTGATCACATCGACAATATCCGTTTTCTTTCGTATCTCCTCGACCATTTCTTCCGGAATTCTGTCAGACACAAAAAACACCACCATTTAGTCTAGTGTGATAATAGTCATTTCGCCATAAATCAATTTTTTCCTGCATGGCGCGCTAAATAATTTATGAGGCGGTCTGAAAAATTTTTAACATCTTCACTTGAAAGTTTTTTGGGACCGCCCCCGTAACGTCCTTTTTTGCGTTCCATTTGATGTAAATAGCGAAATGCCAAACTTGTATCAATTGTGTCTTCTTGATACTGCTTTCCCCTGGTTGATAAGGCATAAACTCCCTTTGGAAGAACTAAAGAAGCTAATCCAATGTCCTGAGTTATGACCAGATCACCTTTTTTAACATGATTTAAAATATATAAATCCACTGCTTCTTTTCCCTCATCAATGAAGGTCCATACTTTTTGATCTGCGTCCGCGCTAAAGTGCTGAAAAGAAGCTACAAAAAGGTAGCTTGTACCATAGGCAAGTGCCTGTTCTTCAATGATTTTTTTCAGTTCTTTCGGGCAGGCATCGGCGTCAATAAAAACCATTCTATCATCTCTTTGTATCTCCATGAACAAGGTATTCTACATAAAAGATAGAACTCCTTTTATTCAGAAAAATAAATAGTAAAAAATATTTTTATCACAATTTTTTATTATAGTATATTTGCTTTAGTTTCGCCAACATTTTATTTTGAATTAAATCAGAGGAGGTATTTATATAGAGGAATGAAATGCGGAGGAGCCGGTTCAACAGTCCCCTCCAAACGAAAAAGCCTGAGACAATATATGTCACAGACTCATTAAACGATTCACTGCGCTTCAGGCGGATGCTTAAGCTGTGAAATCCTGTTGAAGCGGCGGTATCTGCTCTGCTCATTTAACTTAGGCAATTAAGTCTTTTTTCAATTGACCTCAATAGCTTGAGACCATACAGCCCATTAATTAAAAATATCATTCAGGATAATATTAGCTGTTTCTTCAACTGCTTTATTTGTCACATCAATTACAGGACAATTAATTTTTTTTACAATCGCTTCGAAATGATCCATTTCCTCCTGAATTCTTTCCATCTTGGCATACGTGGCGTCATCATTTAACCCCAATGCAATAAGTCTTTCTTTCCTGATATAGTTAAGTTTCTCAGGGCGGATTTTCAATCCATAGCATTTGGAAGGATTGACTTTAAAAAGCTCTGCAGGAGGTTCAATTTCCGGTACTAAGGGAACATTGGCCACCTTCAGTCTTTTATGTGCAAGGTATTGGGACAAAGGTGTTTTGGAGGTTCTTGAAACTCCCACAAGGACAATATCCGCTTTTAAAATGCCCCTGGGGTCCCTGCCGTCGTCGTACTTTACTGCGAATTCAATCGCTTCGATTTTTTTAAAGTAGTCTTCATCGAGTTCATGAACCATTCCAGGTTCGTTAATAGGCATCTCTTCACTTGCGGTTTGAAGGGATGTTATAATCGGCCCTACTACATCATGGGCGGTTATATTAAAAAGCTGAATCTGCTCCTGAATATAATGGCGTATCTCAGGTCTAACAAGTGTATAAACGATAATGCCTTCATCATCCCTGGCAAGCGCAATGACCTCATCCACATTTGCGGTTTCTTCTACATAAGGAAATCTTTTTATTGTTATTGATTTTCTTGATTGCCTGAACTGACTGACACAGGCCTTTGCGACAAGCTCTGCTGTTTCACCTACAGAATCAGAAACCACGTACACATTAATTTCATTCATTTTTCCACCACCCATAGACTACGACTCATCCTTTGACAAACTGACAAAGGCTTTAGTGATATTCGTTTTTGTAATCCTGCCAAACACTTCATATCCCTGCTCTACTTTTCTGACTACCGGAAGAGAATCGATTTGCTTATCAATTAACTTTGTGGCCACATTTACCAAAAGGTCGTCTTTTTCACAATATGTCACGTTCGGCATCCTTGTCATAATAACATTTACAGGCAAATTAGTTAAATCCTGCTGGCCGATGCTTGCGCGAAGCAAATCTTTTCGTGAAAGTACACCTGCGAGCAATGCATGCTGATCGACCACGAATAACGTTCCGACATCCTCTAAAAACATATGGCATATAGCGTCATACACCGATAGATTATCGTGCACGACAACCGGAAGTGATTGATAATCTTTAACATACAGCTTTTTTAAATTTTCGGTCAGCAGCTGTGATCCTGATTTTCCAGTATAAAAATAGCCTACCCTGGGTCTTGCATCCAGAAACCCAGCCATTGTTAAAATCGCTAAATCAGGACGAAGAGTTGCTCTGGTTAAATGCAGTCTTTCTGCTATTTGTTCTCCTGTTATCGGACCGTTTCCTTTAACAATCTGCAGAATTTCTGTCTGTCTTTTATTAAGTTCTATTATTGTCACCACCTTAAAGCAGTTCATTAAGTCATACTTATTCTTAATATTATATACTATAAGTGATTATTTTTCGATCACTGCACCATAATATAATAAGCATTTATTTTACAACTTTAAAACGGATAAGAATGAAGTGCAACTGATTCGATTTGAGCGAATATAATATATTGTGAATCGTTATTAATCATGGTAGGATAGATATACATTACACACATATTAGCGCGATGAAGGATCAATAAGTACCTGCTGACAAGAAGCGACCGGAGATGGTGAGAGCCCGGAAAGCAGGGAAAGCGGCAATCCTGAGCAATGCATCAAACGAAGGTGAATGCACATCGCATTAACTAGGGTGGAACCGCGGACGTCAAATCCGTCCCTGGGCTATTTACTAGCCCAGGGACGGATTTTTTATGTGGACTTTCGCAAATCAAATAAAAGGAGTGCTGTTAATGTCTACTATGGACGAAATTGTACAATTAGCAAAACATCGCGGATTTGTTTTTCCGGGATCTGAAATTTACGGAGGGCTTGCAAATACATGGGACTATGGGCCGCTTGGAGTAGAGCTTAAAAATAATATTAAAAAAGCCTGGTGGAAAAAGTTTATACAAGAATCTCCTTACAATGTAGGATTGGATGCCGCCATACTAATGAACCCAAAAACCTGGGAAGCTTCCGGTCATATTGGCAATTTTAACGATCCTATGATCGACTGTAAAAGCTGCAAAGCCAGACACCGCGCTGATAAATTAATCGAAGAAGCGATTGAAGCAAAAGGTGAGGAATTAATTGTAGATGGACTTCCTTTCTCAAAAATGGAGGAATTAATCACAGAACATGACATATCCTGCCCAAATTGCGGGAGTAAAGATTTCACTGAGATCCGCCAATTTAATTTAATGTTTAAAACCTTCCAGGGTGTAACAGAAGCAACAACCAATGAAATCTTTCTGCGCCCGGAAACGGCTCAAGGTATTTTTGTCAACTTTAAAAATGTTCAACGGACCATGAGAAAGCGTGTGCCATTTGGCATCGGCCAAATTGGTAAAAGCTTTCGAAATGAAATTACTCCCGGAAACTTCACTTTCCGGACCCGTGAGTTTGAACAAATGGAAATCGAATTTTTCTGTAAACCTGGTGAAGATCTTGAATGGCATGCATACTGGCGGGAGTTTTGTAAAAACTGGCTATTAAACCTCGGCATGCACGAAGAAAGCATGAGATTGCGTGATCATGATTCAGATGAACTGTCTCATTACAGTAATGCAACGACCGATATCGAATACCGCTTTCCGTTTGGATGGGGTGAATTATGGGGGATTGCTGACCGGACAGACTTTGATTTAAAGCGTCACATGGAATATTCGAATGAAGATTTCACATACCTCGACCAGCAGACAAATGAGCGGTATGTTCCATATTGCATTGAACCTTCTCTTGGTGCTGACAGGGTGACACTTGCCTTTTTGTGCGATGCCTACGAAACAGAAGAACTTGAAAACAATGATCAGCGGACGGTTCTCCGCTTTCATCCTGCTCTCGCGCCATTTAAAGCCGCTGTATTGCCTCTTTCAAAAAAACTAAGCTCTGAGGCAATCAAAGTGCAGCAGGAACTTGCTGAGGATTTTATGGTGGATTTTGATGAGTCTCAGTCAATCGGCAAACGATATCGCCGTCAGGACGAAATTGGCACTCCATATTGCATTACATTTGATTTTGATTCACTAGAAGACAAACAAGTAACAGTGAGAAATCGGGATACAATGGACCAGGTCAGAATGCCGATCTCAGAAGTTAAAGCCTATTTAGCAAACGCAATTAAATTTTAACTGATTTACAGCATTTTAAAGGCAGGCGAGTGCTTCAAAAAAGCCTAAATCGGCTCTTTTTCAAGCCCCCGCAATAATTGCCTTCGTGAAGTGCAGCGTACCACTAAAACAGCCTGAGACAAATTATGTCTCAGGCTGTTTTTACTTCATTTATTTTCATTTCATCACTTATTTTGTCTGGCTATTATTATCTTCTTCCTCGCTATCGCCATGTAAAACAGTTTTCATTCGGTCCAATTGCTCTAAAAATGATCTTGATTTTATAAAGACGCCTACGTATTCATCATAATAAGTTCTTATTACAAGCCTAAGTTCTTTCTTAGTTTGGTCCTGCAGAGAAACGGATCCCAGACGGTTCAGGTCAAGAAAATAAAACAGCTTTAATAAACGGACTGTTTGCGGTGTAATTTTCAAGGCATATGAATCATTAGACCAGCAGCGATGACAAAGCAAACCATTTTCCCTTATGGAAAAGGAAAAATGACCTTCCGTTTCGCCGCAATGAGCACATCTGTCAAGCACTGGCTGGACACCGAAAACAGGCAGCAGTTTCATTTCGAAAATTAAACAAATTACCTCTTCATCATATCCTTCATTAAGAAAAGATAAGGATTGCGCAAGCAGCTCAAATAAATAGGGATTTGTCTTTCGGTCTTCCACTGCTTTATCCAGCAGTTCCACCATATAAGCAGCGTAGGCCGATTTAAATAAATCTTCTTTTATTCCCCTTTGAGAAGCGACAAGGTCTCCTTGCGACAGGCTTCCCATGCCATTTCCTTTGCGATATAAAAAATATGCATAAGTGAAAAGCTGGGAAATAGAAGAAAGACGGCTGTTTGCTTTTTTTGCGCCTCTGGCCATCACTGCGAACTTGCCAAATTCTCTTGAATAAATGGTCACAATTTTATCAGATTCACCATAATCACTTGTTCGAACAACAATACCTTCACATTTTTGGAGCATATAGAATCCTCCCTGCTGCTATTCCTGTTCGATGATTACTTTATATTTGGATCTGAGTGCCGGATAAGTACTCTGATTCGACCTGGGATGCGGCTTCTGCCGGCAGACGATCATTTTGCCCTTCAATCTCTTTAAACAAAAGATAAAGCTCTACATTCCCGGTTTGACTAAAAACTTCCCACGTAAAATCCAACATACGCTTCACACCTTTCATGTTGTCCATGAATGTCAGTACGTTTTTAGTTTGCCACTTATTCTATAGATTGATGGCTCGTAACATTTCCCAATCCTGTAGTCAGCATCCAGCTTTAATAATCATCTTCCTTAAAACCAAAGTCTCTTAAGTTGCTGGCTTTATTTCTCCAGTCTTTTTGAACTTTCACCCAAAGTTCAAGATAAACCTTTGAACCAAGAAGATTTTCGATATCTTCCCGTGCGCGCTGTCCTATTTCCTTCAGCATCGCACCCCGTTTTCCGATGACAATTCCCTTTTGAGAATCACGTTCAACGATAATGGTGGCCATTACATTAATTAATTCTTTCCCTTCTTCCTTGTTGATTTTTTCAATTGAAACAGCAATGGAATGAGGAACTTCTTCACGAGTTAAATGAAGAGCTTTTTCACGAATTAATTCAGAAATGATAAATCGCTCGGGATGATCCGTGATTTGGTCTGCGGGATAATATTGCGGTCCTTCCGGCAGATTCGCTTGAATTTGCTCAAGCAGCGTTTCTACATTCTGACCTTCAAGAGCTGAGATGGGAACCACTTCCTGAAAGGTTTGACGGGAGCGGTACTGATCAATAATTGGCAGCAATTCATCGGGATGAACGGTATCTATTTTATTAAGTACAAGAAAGACAGGTGTTTTTACATCTTTTAACAGATCCATGATGAACTCGTCACCTCGGCCCAGTCCTTCATCTACATTCACCATAAATAAAATCAGGTCAACTTCGCGAAAAGTATTGGTTGCCATTTTGATCATAAAGTCACCAAGCTTATGCTTGGGTTTGTGTATACCTGGAGTATCTATAAAAATCATCTGGCTGTCATTTGTCGTGAGAACTCCTTGTATCTTGTTTCGTGTAGTCTGTGGTTTATCACTCATAATGGCAATCTTCTGCCCGATTACTCGATTTAGAAATGTAGATTTCCCAACATTCGGGCGTCCTACAATGGATATAAATCCTGATTTGTGTTTAGTTTCTTTCTCCATTTAAATCCTCCGGTAAAAAAGCGCCAGGAAGTAATTCTGCTACCGTCAGTTCCTGAACGTCTCCTTTTAAATTTGTTAAATACACCATCATATTCTGACTGCATAATTCTGCAATAACTTGTCTGCAGGCACCGCAAGGCGGAACCGGCCGGTTTGTATCGGCTACTACCGCAATCGCTTTAAATTTACGATCTCCTTCAGCATACGCTTTAAACAGTGCTGTTCTTTCTGCACAATTGCACATGCTGTATGCGGCATTTTCAATGTTGCATCCATGATGAATTTTTCCGTCCTCAGTAAGCAGCGCAGCTCCTACCTTGAATTTCGAGTATGGCACATACGCTTTTTCACGGGCGGATTTTGCTTCATTCACCAATAATTCTATGTTCATTCTTCAGCTCTCCTTTAAGATAACTACTTTCTCTCCATTTCACTTACATGCGTGGAATGCAAATGATCCCATGAAGTATTTCTTATTGTACTATATTTTCAACTAAAAAAGCGCTCTTAGTTATGAAACGATTAGAGGGACTAAAAAAAAATGGTGAAAATCTTCGGCAGAAAGATAATGGAACCTGAAACGCCTGCCCCAGCTGCACAAACAAAAACTGCAGCTGCTGAAGCATCTTTTGCTTTTTTAGCGAGCGGGTGTGGATCTGAAGTAATCAAATCCACAGCTCTTTCAACTGCAGTGTTCATTAATTCCATTGCTAAAACACCGGTTACAGCAAATAGAATAAACAGCCATTCCACGACAGAAATCTGCAGGTACCACCCAGCCAAAGCAACTGCACCAGCTGATAGTAAATGTATTTTGAAATTTTGCTCATGCTTTGCTACATCTTTTACTCCGTCCCAGGCATAACGAAAGGAGGATACTAACCGCTTAAGATTCATATTAAGACCTCGCCAAGCCAAATTCCTCTAAAATAACATTTTGTCTGCCAAACATAACTGCTTCATCCGATTCTTTTATATGGTCATAGCCGAGCAGATGCAAAAAACCGTGTAAAGCCAAAAATCCCAGCTCACGTGAAAATGAATGCCCGTATTCATCCGCCTGTTCTTTTGCCACTTGAACAGAGATCACGATATCTCCAAGCATTCGCGGAATATCTGCACCAATTACTGCCAGATCACCTTCCGCTTCATCTTCCATTGCAAAGGAAATAACATCAGTAGGTTTGTCCTTTCCTCTGTAAGTTTTATTTATCTCCTGAATTTTATCATTGGTGACAAAAGTAACAGAACACTCACCATTTTGTACTCCTTCTTTTTTAGAAGCAAAAAGAAGGAGATCTTCTACTAACGCAGTATCTCTCTCTTCCAGAGAATCCGTTTCATCAAAAAAATCAATATTCAACGTCATGCCTGCTTCTTCCTTTCCTGTTTTTTTGCAAATTCAGGGTATTCAATTCTTGAATGAAAGATCCCGTTTAGTGTTTCACAAAAAGCTGTTTTAATGATTTCAAGTTCTTTCAGAGTCAGGTCGCATTCGTTAAACTGTCCGTCCTGCAGACGATCCTGGATGATCGATTGTACCAGTCCTTTAATCTTTTCAGAAGTAGGATCTTTCATCGAGCGCACAGCAGCTTCAACACTATCAGCTACAGAAATCACGGCAGCCTCTCTCGTTTGCGGTTTTGGTCCCGGGTAGCGGTAATCCTCTTCCCGAACCTCATTACCCGATTCTTTCGCCTTGTAGTAAAAATATTTTAAAAGCGTCGTGCCGTGATGCTGCTCAGCTATGTCTATAAAATCTTTTGGCAGCTTCCACTTTCTAAGCATTTCAGCTCCATCCAAAGCATGTGAAATAATGATATCTCTGGAGGCCTCAGGACTCAAACGGTCATGAGGATTTTGTATGTTCATCTGGTTCTCAATAAAGAAATGGGGCCTTTTAGTTTTTCCAATATCATGATAGTAACAACCTACTCGTGCAAGCAAGCCGTTTGCTCCTATTGCTTCACAGGCTGACTCTGCAAGATTCGCTACCATTACACTGTGATGATACGTTCCTGGGGCCTCAGTTAAAATTCTTTTCAGCAGCGGATGATTAGGATTTGAAAGCTCTACCAGCTTCATCGTCGACAGGATGCCAAATCCAGCTTCAAATAATGGAAGCAGGCCAATGGTCAGGATCGATGCCAGTATTCCTGACACAGTTGCAAAAATAAGGTAAAGTGTCCAGTCAAGCAAACTGTACTGAGCGTTTTCAATTAAACCCATAGACAGCAGCACCAGTACATTGGCAACGGCGACAAACATCCCTGCACGAAGCAAATACGTACGATGCTTTGTATGAGAAAGAAATAACACCCCTGCAAGCCCGCTGAATAGAAAATAGAGTGCAATTTCAACATTGATTGAACCGGTAATGCTATCATTAAAAATTATGCTTCCACAGGCTGCAAGCAGTATAGTGGTGACCAGAGCCAGCCTCGTATTGATCATGCTCCTGATCAGCATCGCTGCCATAGCCGCGGGATATAGGTACTGAATTTGAGCAATATCCAGTTCTCCGACCAATTCTGTCACCTTCATTAAACCAAGCGACAGCAGAAAAATGATACTGACTAATGTCAAATAGTTTTGCTTTTTTTCTTCTTCAATCTTCCATGAGGAAAACTGGAAGTATAAAACTAAAAACACCAGGAGCGAAAACAGAATTAAGCCTGCAAAAGGAGCAATGGTATCATCGTTAGTCGTTAGCCCCAATGCTTCAAGCTGGCGGTAAATATCTCTGTCAATCAGATACCCTTCCTGCACGATTACCTGCCCTTCCAGTATTTGAACCGGCTCCACATCTTCCCTAGCCTGATCTTTCCTTGCTTCTGTCTGCTCTTCATCAAAAAGATTGTTTTCAACTACGGCAAAACGGCCTAATTCAATGGAGGCTGTTTTTAAATCATCTTGAATAGCCAGTCCTGCAAGACGCTCCTCAAGCGAATCTTTGGTCCCGCTTACTTCTGATTGTGTAATGGGATTCGACATGGTTGATTCAAGCTGAGATACCAAAATGCCTTTAGTCCTTTCCAGTTCACTGTCACTTGAGGACAAGAGCTGTTCAAAAACTGAATCATCAATGGCCGTTGTTACATTTTCGGATACGTCTTCAGACAGCGCTTCCTTTAAGTCTGTCATCATTTCATTTGTAACCGTAACAGTATTTTCAGGTTCTTCAGCATCATCCCCTGAAGGATTAAACTCCATTGCAAAATCAAAAATGGAGGAAATCAGAGAAGTACGGTTATCAAGTATTTCCGGCCGGTATGTGTAAACTTCTGAAATTTCGTTAACTGCCCTTTCCTGTTCAATTTCTGTACGTCTTACATCAACGATGGTTTTCGGTGATCGGATCGTCTCCTCAGCAACTGAAAATAAACGGATATCGTACGTTTCAATACGGACGTGACTGAACAATAAAACAAATGTCAACAAGGCTACAATACTAAGCAAAAGCCACTTAAACAATCGATAGCTTAGCAGAGTGCGTATTCTCCTGATCCAATATTCCATATTTCCCACTCCTCTTAACGAGTAAGCTCCCCGGTTTTAATCTTCTAACAGCGTTTTATGTATAATTAAGGGACCCTTTTAAACTTCTAAATCATGCCATTCTTTATTAAGTATAGCAGAAATATCTTCAATAAAAATGAAAAGTCTGTCCTGCTTGGAAAAAAGCAGGACAGACTTTTTACTTCTCTTCTTTTTGCTCGTAAGCTCCGATAATCTTTCCGACAAGTGGATGCCTGACCACATCGGCCTGTTCAAGATAATTAAAAGATATGCCCTGAACATTTTTTAAAATCTTTTGTGCTGCTACCAGGCCTGATTCCATACCCTTTGGCAGATCCACCTGACTCTGGTCACCGGTGATGACCATTTTTGAACCAAATCCAAGTCGAGTTAAAAACATTTTCATTTGAGCTCTTGTCGTGTTCTGTGCTTCGTCTAATATAACAAAAGCATCATCCAGCGTTCGCCCCCTCATATAAGCAAGAGGTGCGATTTCAATTATTCCTCTTTCAATCAGCCTTTGAGTATGGTCCGCTCCCAATACATCATTTAACGCGTCGTAAAGAGGTCTGAGGTACGGGTCCACTTTTTCTTTTAGATCTCCGGGAAGGAAACCGAGACTTTCACCTGCTTCCACCGCTGGTCTTGTGAGAATAATTCTCTGAACATTATTTTTCTTTAAAGCATTTACAGCCATAACAACAGCCAGATACGTTTTTCCTGTACCAGCTGGTCCGATGCCGAAGACCATATCGTTTTTCTTAATTTCTTTTACATACTGCCGCTGCCCCATCGTTTTTGCACGAATGGATTTTCCTTTAACACTTTTAGTGATTTCTTCATCATAAATTTCATCAAAATATTCTATTGTACCCCTTAAGGCCATTTGAGTCGCATAAATCACGTCGCGTTCACTTACTTGAATTCCTTTGCGGATCACACTCAATAATTGATTAACCACCTGCTGGGCTTGTTCTGTTTTCTCTTTCGCTCCGGTTATTCGTATGGTTTCACCACGGGAAAGAAGAGTAACATCAAGTTCATTTTCAATTGTCTTTAAATGTGTATCGGATGTGCCAAACAAAGAAACAGCTTCATTTGGGTCTTCCAATGGTAAATCGATCGTGATACGTTCATCAGTCATTCGCGTGTCTCCTCGCTAAAAGGTTGTACTTTTGCTATGTCCTCTATTGCTTGAAAATAGATGGTTAACTTTACTTTACCATTGTCAATTTGTTCATGCAAAAATTTTTCCTGTTTAATACTGCCACTTCCTCCTATTAGCGATAAAACTTCTTCTCTTGCCACTTTCAGAGCTACCTCTCTGGCAGTCTCCCGGTCAACTTTTGTATTCGTCCTTTCCGTTTCATAAATATGAATGGTTTTTTTCTGGGCAGGGAGATGGACACCAGCTACTTTGATTTCATCTATCTTTGTTTCTTCAATTGCCTCCTCAAATGAGGTTCTTGAAAAAGATACAGGCGGGGTTGTCCAGTTAAACAATTGAAGCGACCATTTTCTTTTATAATTACCGGTTAGCGTTTCTCTTACAAGCTTATCAGGAACCGTTACATTTACTTCATACCATGTTTCAGCCATGACAACTCCCTTGGACGGAACCGGTTTCTTGTCTTCTTCTCTTCCTACAAGGCCTGATACGATCAGCTGTCCTTTTTTCACTACACTATTTACATTTTCAACTGCTTGTCCCGACTCAATCTGCATCGATTGAATCGTACCTTTTTTTGCTGCAACTATATGGGAAGGGGGAAATTTTTCAGTTTGAGTGCTTCCTTTTTTTTCTTTTAAATGAACGATCAGCTTGGTGCCCTGCCACTCAAGCCCCATCCATGAAAGTTGTTCTACCTCTTTGTACAGGACGGGTGATAGTTGATTTTCCAGAGGGAGCGACTGTTTATAAGTTCCAGGTGTAAAGCCCAGCTTTCTTAAAGCAATTTCGACTTCCTGCCTTATTTCAGGAGTGGCACCCTGCATTTCAACAGACCAAAGAAATCTCGTACTTGCCATTACAATCACAATTGCAATCAACAGCCACAAAATAAAAGAACGGAATTTAAATGCATTCTCAAGCTCATAAGCAAGTCCCGTTCCTTTTTTCAGGCTGACCTTGCATCCTGTTTTAAAGACCGCTTTACGGATATGAGAAAGCTCATGCAGGGAAATATAAAAATGAATTTCTTCTTCTCCAGATGAAGTTATAGAATGAAGAACAACTGATTGCTGGTGAAGTCTTTGAAGCACCACTGGATATCCTTTTCCTTTTACGGTAACACCGATCGTTCCAGGTAATGTTGGTTTCATACGCCTTCTCCACCTTGCTGCCGGTTATAAATAATTTCAGACACATTCCCTTTTATGGTCATCTCATCTTGAAGCATAGATTGTATTTGCAGAGAATCTCCATTGATTTCAACAAGTCCGTCAAATACTTTTACAACAATACACTGATGCTCTACCTTCAATAACCCTTTATGATTTTCAATATGCAGAAGAAAGGAACCGATCCATGTCACTCTTGGCAGATCGAGCAGTATATCATCAGGAAGTTGAAGGGTACTGCCTATCCAATGTTTCGTACGTGTCAGCCACCTAGACATAAAAAAGCCCCCCTCTCTTTTCATCTATATGAAAAGAAAAGGGGGCTCATAACTATTTTAGCGAGTCAGCCTCTTTGAATGTGAATTTTTTGCTCTCGGCGGTCCTAAAATTTCAGCCAGGACAATACCGTTTACAATATCTTTTTCTTTAAGTCCATTTTTAATGGACAGTTCTTCAACTTTTGGTGCAGCAGCCGTGGCAGCTGCCTTCTTTTGATTGCTGCCGCGTCCGGGTCGAGCCTGTTCGATGCTGACAGTTAAATCAGCCGCAGGAGTCTCAATTTTCTCATTTCGCTGAGGTTTAGCTGCTTCGATATCACTTCTTTGACGCTGATATTCTGAAGCTAAATCTTTTGCCCTGCGATCAAAAGCTTCACGGGCGTTTTTAACCCGGTCTTTTCTGGGCTCACGCTCCGCTTCAGCTGCAGTTTGGTGTGATTCAGTCTGCTGTCCGGCCGGGTTTTGACGCTGTTGAGAAGAAGGCCGCTGCTGTGTTTGCGTTTGCTGCTCTTCTCCTTTTTTCTTTTGATTCCCGATCCAGCTGACAATACCAGCAAGAATTGCCATAATAATAAGTTCCATGGAGGCACCCTCCCTTTTAGGATCTATAGGATCTTTTGTCAGCAGAATAATGCGGACATTCGATTATTTTTCCTTTTTATCGCCTGAGAGTTTGCCAATGGAGTCACGCATATCTGTGTCAGCATCAATATTTTTAATGTTCATATAGTCCATAACACCAATATTGCCTTCACGCAGTGCTTCAGCCATCGCTAAAGGAACTTCTGCTTCTGCTTCCACAACTTTTGCTCTCATTTCTTCTACGCGGGCTCGCATTTCCTGTTCCTGTGCAACAGCCATCGCGCGGCGTTCTTCTGCTTTTGCCTGAGCAATATTTTTATCAGCCTCTGCCTGCTCTGTTTGAAGCTCTGCCCCGATATTTTTACCGATGTCAACGTCGGCAATATCAATCGAAAGAATTTCAAACGCAGTTCCCGAGTCAAGACCTTTTCCAAGAACGGTTTGTGAAATCAAATCTGGATTCTCAAGTACTTTTTTGTGATTATCGCTTGAACCGATCGTACTGACAATCCCCTCGCCAACTCGGGCTACAATAGTGTCTTCACCAGCTCCCCCGACCAGACGTTCAATGTTTGCACGAACTGTAATTCTGGCTTTGGCTTTTACCTCAATTCCATCCATTGCCACACCGGCAATAAATGGCGTTTCAATTACTTTAGGATTTACACTCATCTGTACGGCCTGCAGCACGTCACGGCCTGCAAGATCAATCGCAGCACAACGTTCAAACGCCAGCTCAATATTTGCACGCTGAGCAGCGATCAGAGCGTTTACAACCCGGTCTACGTTACCACCCGCAAGGTAATGGCTTTCAAGCTGATTAATCGTGACATCCACACCTGCTTTTGATGCTTTAATCATTGGATTAATGACTCTATTCGGAATAACCCGTCTTAATCTCATCCCCACTAAAGTAAAGATGCTTACCTTTACTCCTGCCGCAAGGGCTGAAATCCACAGCATTACCGGCACGAATGTAAATAATACGCTTAGCGCGATAACAACTGCAATGATAATGACAACCAACATAATAGCTTCTGTTCCCATTTACTGATCCACTCCTTTTACTCTGCTTCCCGGACAACAATCCGCGAGCCTTCCACTTTTACTACCTTGACTTGCTTTTCTTTGTCAATGTAGCCGCCTTCGGTCACTGCGTCGATACGTTCATCATCTATAACAATCGTCCCTGAAGGACGAAGTGGAGTTCTTGTTACACCTGTTTTTCCAATAAGCTCAAGTCTGTTCACATTGGAAACATATCCGCTTTCGGTATTCGTTGAATCACTTAAAATAATTCGTTTTAATACGTGAAGATTTTTACCGAGAAATTTCACCATAACCACCATCCCGATTACAGCCACCAGCAACGCAATGGAGAGGGCTATACCCATATACACAACGCTGTCGCCGGATAGCAAGATACTTGCAACGATTGCAGTTAATCCAAGTATGCCCAGAATACCGCCCGGGACGAAAAATTCAGCAATGATTAATGCAATTCCAATTAAAAATAATATCAGCACTTCAAACCCTGCCAAACCTGCTACTAAGTGGCCAAAGAAAAACATCATCATGGCACTCAACCCCATTATACCTG
Organism: Jeotgalibacillus sp. ET6; assembly: GCF_029667115.1. GTDB lineage: Bacteria > Bacillota > Bacilli > Bacillales > Jeotgalibacillaceae > Jeotgalibacillus. The sequence goes on from NZ_JARUIU010000001.1 coordinate 741,174, forward strand.
CTACACCGAAGCCAGGAGAATATAATTCAACGACTAATCCTATGCTTGCAATGGAAAGAAGTATGGGTACAATAATCGGGTTAGTTATAAAGCGCGCCACATTCTCCAGAAAACTTGGCTCTATGCTGCGCACCTCTGCATTTTCCAATCCAATTTTTGAAAGCACGCCTTCAAGATCATTGACAGTTCCATTCGAATAGCCTGCCTCCAGCGCCTGCTCGTCTGTTAATGTCAGCAGTCTTCCTTCTGGAGCATTGTATTCAGGCAGATCGATGGTTTCATCCACCATTGCCTGAGCAATTTGAACATCCCGGCCTTCTTTTGATTGGGCTGCATTAGTCATCGAAGAGAACCATGAGCTTCTTGCTTTTTCATCTGCCATATTGCCTGCAGCATCAATGACTGCTGCTGCCCCCATTTTTCCATCAGGAGTCATGTAGATTTCCTGGGCATACAGCGCAATGAAAGCGCCTGCAGAAATGGCATCATCATTCACAAATGCCACCGTCTTCAATTCTGTCTCGCGTAACGTTCTGGCAATTTCTTGAGCAGCATTGACTGCTCCGCCTGGTGTATTTATGTCAAATATAATAGCGTCGGCACCGGCTTCTTCAGCATCCGTAATCGCACGGTCAAGAAAGGAGGCCAGCCCCCGTTCCACTTCTTTTTCCAGCGGGACAACGTACACAACCTCATCTGCTGCCTGAGCTGGTTGAAAAGGTAAAAATAGTGAAAGAAAGAATGCAGCGGCAAGAAAAATGACTGTTCCTTTACGAATCATTTTCAACCTCCTTTCTTAAATATACTGTCGCTTATCTTACATACGAGTGAGACAATAAAAAGTTTCAAAAAATATAAAAAAAGCCTCTCCTACATTGTGCACCAACAGCTGGAAAATAATCAAGCCGTGATGGGTTATCCATCACGGCTTGTTAGTTAAACTGATGTCACAAATAGGTGATCAGCTTTTTTTATGATAAGTGTTTAAGGACTAGAGCGTTCACTCTTCCTCCATCAGCCTTGCCTTTTACTTTAGGCATAATGGCACTCATAACCTTGCCCATATCAGCTCTTGAAGAAGCGTTTGTTTCAGTAATCGTTTCCTGAACGACTGCCTCAAGCTCTTCTTCTGTCAGCTGCTGCGGCATGTAGGTTTCAATTAATGCAATTTCGGATTCAAGTTTTTCAGCGAGATCCTCTCGGCCTGCAGCTTTAAACTCCTGGTATGAGTCTTTCCGCTGCTTTAATTCACGAGAAAGTACAGTTAACGCTTCGTCATCACTCAGTTCCTGCCGTCCGAGTTTATATCCCTCATTTTGCATAGAAGCTTTGACCATACGAATAACGGAAAGATTATCTCTTTCTTTGTTTTTCATCGCTGTTAACATGTCCTTGTTAAGACGCTCAAGAAGACTCAATACCGGCACCCTCTATTCTTAATTAGAACTTACGCTTTCTTGCTGCTTCAGACTTTTTCTTACGCTTCACGCTTGGCTTTTCATAGAATTCACGCTTTCTGAACTCTTGTAAAGTACCAGCCTTTGATGTAGTCTTTTTGAAGCGGCGAAGAGCATCTTCAAGCGATTCGTTTTTGCGAACAACTGTTCTTGACATCTCTCTTTCCCTCCCTCCGAACACACTACACTTACAAGTTCAAGCAAAGAGAACAACAAAAGCTATCCTTCATTGCATGCAGTAAGATAGGGATACTTACTGGCATTCACGGGCAATATCCCATGTACTTATCTAGTATAATATAATGGGTTGTTTCGGTCAACCATATTTAATACAAAACAGCGAAGGAATCCAATTAAGAAATATCAGAAGCAGTAACAATTTTAGTAATCGCTGTCCGCCGTTAATCCTTGGAGAATTTTAACGCCTGAACTTGCTCCGATCCGTGTTGCACCGGCTTCGACCATATTCGAGGCATCTTCCGTTGAACGCACACCGCCTGAAGCTTTGACTCCAATATCAGGACCCACTGTTTTTCTCATAAGTTGAATGTCTTCTATTGTAGCGCCGCCTGTTGAAAACCCTGTAGATGTTTTAACAAAATCGGCGCCAGCTTTGACTGCAAGCTCACACGCGATAACTTTTTCTTCGTCTGTAAGCAGAGACGTCTCTATAATTACTTTAGTCAGCGCTTTCCCTTTAGCAGCAGCTGTCACAGCTTGAATGTCCTGCTGTACCGCTTCATACTGGCCGCTTTTCAGTGCACCGATATTGATGACCATGTCAACTTCAGAAGCTCCGTCTTCTATTGCCTGCTTCGTTTCAAAAGCTTTGGTTTCTGTTGCTGAAGCGCCTAGTGGAAAACCAATCACTGTACAAACTTTTACATCTGTTTTATGAAGAATTTCACTTGATAAACGTACCCATGAAGGATTTACACAAACTGACATAAATCCATATTCACTTGCCTCTTCACAAAGTGCAGTAACCTGTTCTTTCGTTGCCTCCGGTTTAAGCAAAGTATGATCAATCATTTTTGCAATATTCATAATTAAAATCAGTCTCCTTTGATTAGATGTCCGTACCTATTATACCATTTGAAATGTGAATAAGCCATTAATGAAAACATTGCCAGAACGAATCGATTGAATACAAAAAAGAGCCTGGACACGAAAATGTGTCTCAAGCTCTTTGACCGATTCATCGTACTTCAAGGAAACGGCACTGCAGGGAGGAGGCTCGAGCCTCCTCCCTATAAAGCAAATCAATTTTCAAGCTAGTTCATAACCAGAGAATCTGTCTCAATCACACGTACAAATTCAGCCTTATTGTAAGGATAGCCTGCTTCACTGATTTTAACTTTAACCAATTTGCCAACCATCTCTTCCGTTGCTGGAAAAACAACCTTCAGATAATTGTCGGTATATCCTACAAAAAGATTTTCTTCTGACGCTTCTTTAAATAGTTCTTCCGGAATGACTTCAAGGATTTCATTTTCAAAATGAGATGCATATTCTTTGGCAAGCTGATTTGAAAGTTCAATCAACCGGTGAACCCGCTCATTTTTTACTTCTTCGTCTACCTGATCATCCATTCGCGCCGCAGGAGTGCCTGTTCTTTTGGAATAAGGAAAAACATGCAGCTCTGAAAATTTCTGATCATTAATAAAATTAAAGGTTTCCATAAACTCTTCTTCCGTTTCACCAGGAAAACCGACAATGACATCAGAAGTAACCGCCAGACCCGGCAGCGCTTTTTTCAGCTTTTCCAGTCTCTCTGCAAAAAACTCCATTGTATATTTTCGGCGCATTCTTTTTAAAACTGTGTTGGAACCGGACTGAAGCGGAATATGAAGGTGACGGACTACCATATTGGAACGATCAATCACATCAATTACTTCGTCAGTCAGCTGACTTGCTTCAATCGACGATATACGTATTCTTTTAAGCCCTTTAACTTCCTTTTCAAGATCCGTTAACAGCATGGCAAGATTGTAGTCTTTCATGTCTTCCCCGTACCCGCCTGTGTGAATGCCTGTGAGAACAATTTCTTTATAGCCTGCATCCACTAGCTGTTGAGCCTGGTGTAGAACTTCTTTTGGATCTCTTGACCGCATAAGTCCCCGCGCCCAGGGGATAATGCAAAATGTACAGAAATTGTTGCAGCCCTCCTGAATTTTCAGGGAAGCACGCGTCCGGTCTGTAAAAGCAGGAACATCAAGCTCCTCGTAAACCCGGTTTTTCATAATATTTGTTACACCATTTATTGGCTTTCGTTCATTTTTGTACTGCTCAATATACTCGAGCATTTTCGTACGGTCCTGCGTACCTACTACCACATCTACGCCTGGGATTGCCATAATTTCAGCAGGGGAGGTCTGTGCATAACAACCTGTCACACAAATGACCGCATCCGGGTTTTTCCTGATGGCCCGTCTAATCACCTGACGACTCTTTTTATCGCCGGTATTCGTTACAGTACATGTATTAATTACATACACATCCGAGGAATGATCATATTCCACACGATCATATCCATTGGATTTAAATAGCTGCCAGATGGCTTCTGTTTCATAATGATTTACTTTACATCCTAGTGTATGAAAAGCAACTGTAGCCATTATTTCACCTCATTAACTCAAATTGATACGAGATAGCCGCAAGCGCGTAAAGCGGAGCCGTCTCGCTTCTTAATATTCTCGGTCCAAACCCGCAGCTTACAGCCCCAATTTCTTCAAGCTGGTTCACTTCCTTTTCAGAAAGCCCGCCTTCCGGACCTACTACCACTAAAATGGACTGTCCGTGAGAAACTGCACCCAGTGCTTTTGCAAAGGAAGAAAGATCCCCTTGCTTTGCCTGTTCCTCGTAAGCAACAATGATTGAATCAAATGACTCGGCAGTTTTCAGCAATTCATTAAAGGGTTGGGGTTTTTCTACCTGGGGCAAATGAAGTCTATGTGACTGCTCAGCTGCCTCTTTCGTAATTTTGTTCCATCGATCTACTTTTTTTGAGCCTTTTTTTTCATCCCACTTTACAATGGAACGCGCTGCCAGAAAAGGAATCAAGGAATAGGCGCCAAGTTCGGTTGACTTTTGTATGACCAGCTCAAACTTATCGCCTTTTGGCAGTCCGTGAGCGATGGATACATTGACAGGCAGCTCCGGTGAATGCTCTAAATAGTTTTCTGCACAACACAGCACCTTCAATTTATCCAGTTTGACAATCCTGCAGGCAGCAGCCGTTTTATTTTTAAATACAGCAATAAATGCACTGTCCGCCTGCATTCTCATTACATTGGCCATATGATGAGCATCCTCACCACTTATCGTAAACAGGCCTTCTTCATTGGGAAACTCCTGGACAAAATATCGTTGCATAATCAGTTTTCGCGCACGATTTCAGATGGTTTTTTAGCAATAATGGCTACCCAGTCCTCCATCGTCACGACCTCCTCGATTATGAATCCTGCTTGGGTAAGTTTATCTTTTACAAGCTGTTTTTTAGCCTGGATAATACCGGATGTTATGAATGTTCCACCCGGTGCTGTAAGTTTAAAAGCATCATCGGCAAACAGGAGAATCACTTCAGCTAAAATATTTGCCACAATGACTTCCGCTTCTTCAGTTTGTTCATTTAGCAGGTTGCCCTGAGTAACAGTCACCTTGTGGGAAACACTGTTTAATTCAATATTCTGCCTTGCAGCAGTAACAGCTACATCGTCCAAATCCAGTGCACGTATATGTTCTGCTTCAAGAAGGGCTGAAGCAATTGAGAGGACACCGGAGCCTGTGCCGACATCAATAACCCTGTCGCCTTTTTTCACTGTCCGTTCAAGCGCCTGGATACACATAACCGTCGTAGGGTGCGTACCGGTGCCAAAAGCCATGCCCGGATCAAGTTCTATAATTAATTCGTCACTTGAAACCGGCTCATACTCTTCCCACGTTGGGACAATCGTAAAAGTGGAAGAGATCTTGACCGGATTATAATATTTTTTCCAGGCAGTAGCCCATTCTTCCTCGTTTACTTCACTGATTTCCACTTTATTTTCACCAATGTCAATATCAAAGGAAACCAGATTGCTGACTGCTGTTTTAATACCGTCCACCGTTTCAGCCAGAAAACTGTTCACGGATACGTACGCTTTAACAACTACGCCTTTGTCGGGGTAATCCTCGGGATCAAGCTGGTAGATTTCACCGAATCTGTCCATTCGTTCTTTTGTAAGTTCTCTCGGATCTTCAATCACTACTCCGCTGGCTCCAGCTTCATGTAAAATATTCGAAATTGGCTCAATCGCTTCGTTTGTTGTATGGATGCTTATTTCAGACCATCTCATTCTACCAACTCCATTCCCAGTTTACTCACCCTTGAATGCGCGCTTTACTTTATCAAAAAAACCATCATGCTGTTCGTCCGGAACATCACCACTGATATCAGCAAATTCTCTCAGCAGATCCTTTTGTTTTTCTGTCAGTTTTTTTGGTGTGATGACTTTTACGCGTATATGCTGATCACCTGTACCGTATCCATGTACATTTTTTACACCTTTTCCTTTTAATCGGAAGGCTGTGCCTGACTGGGTTCCTGCTGGCAGTTTCCATTTCACTTTGCCGTGAATCGTTGGGACTTCAAGTTCATCACCTAATGCAGCTTGAGCAAATGTAATGGGCATATCAAGGTAAATATCGTCGCCTTCACGTTCAAATATCTCATGTGCTCTTACTCTGAATACCACATATAAATCCCCTGCAGGTCCACCGTTAATCCCCGGTTCACCCTGTCCGCCTACTCTCATTTGCTGGCCATCATCTACGCCGGCAGGAATTTTAACATGTATTTTCTTGCGTTTTTGCACTTTACCTGAGCCGCTGCAGGTTGAACATTTATCTTTAACAATTTTTCCTGAACCTTCACAATAATGACATACTCTTCGATTCACGATTCTTCCGAACGGAGTCTGCTGTTCAACGTTAAGCTGACCTGCTCCTTTACAATGCTGGCATGTTTCTGGTTTTGTGCCTGGTTTTGCTCCGCTGCCATCACATGTCTCACAGGTTTCTTCCCTTGGGATTTCAATATCCGTTTCTTTTCCAAACACTGCATCATTGAAAGTAATCGTCATTGTATACTGAAGATCATTCCCTTGTCTTGGGGCATTTGGATCACGCTGTCTTCCACCGCCGCCGAAAAACGAACTGAAAATGTCCTCAAATCCACCGAAGCCTTCAAAGCCTGCTCCACCGCCGCCAAAGCCCTGATTAGGGTCTGTATGGCCAAACTGATCATAGTGAGCACGCTTTTGATCATCACTTAAGTTTTCATAGGCTGTTTTGATTTCTTTAAATTTATCACCAGCATCTGCATCTTTATTAATGTCCGGATGATACTTTTTTGATAAGCGTCTGTACGCTTTTTTAATTTCTTCTTTTGAAGCACTTTCTGAAACACCAAGCACTTCATAAAAATCTCGTTTACTCATCATCTGCACACTCCCGGGTCCTTTTACATGAAGGTTATTTTATCACTACACTGCTCTTCTGTACAATGGCTTCTCTTTAAGTGTGAATATTTTAATAATTCACCTTTTCAATTCTTCGGTTTTTGCTTCAAGAAAAAAGCCAAAGCCATGCAAACTGCGGCTTTGACTTTTCCCTATACTGGCTATAAATTATTTTTTATCTTCGTCTACTTCTTCAAAATCTGCATCTACAACATCGTCATCTTTAGATCCTGCTTCTCCGCCTGCAGCCTGTTGCTCCGCTTCAGCTTTTTTTGCAGCTTCTTCATACATTTTCATTGTTAGTGCCTGGATAATTTCCTGAAGAGACTCTTTTTTCGTTTTAATTTCTTCGTATTCGTTTTTCTCAATCGCTTCTTTCAACTCGTCGCGAGCTGCTTCTGCTTTTTTCTTCTCATCCTCGTCAACATTGTCACCAAGGTCAGCAAGCGTTTTATCTGTTTGGAAGACCAGTTGATCAGCTTCGTTTCGTACCTCAGCTTCTTCTTTGCGAGCCTTATCAGCATCGGCATTTTCTTCAGCTTCTTGTACCATACGCTCGATCTCTTCATCAGATAACCCGGTTGACGATTTAATCGTGATGGTTTGTTCTTTACCTGTGCCAAGATCTTTAGCACTTACGTTAACAATACCATTTTTATCAATGTCAAATGTTACTTCGATTTGAGGTACGCCGCGTGGTGCTGGCGGAATGTCCCCAAGCTGGAAACGTCCAAGCGTTTTGTTGTCTGCTGCCATAGGGCGTTCACCCTGCAATACGTGAATATCTACAGCGTTTTGATTATCGGCAGCTGTTGAGAATGTTTGAGATTTAGAAGTCGGAATCGTTGTATTCCGTTCAATCAGCTTCGTTGAAACGCCGCCCATTGTTTCAATTCCAAGAGAAAGTGGGGTTACATCCAGAAGAACAACGTCTTTTACATCTCCTGTAAGAACTCCGCCCTGAATTGCAGCACCCATCGCTACAACTTCATCAGGATTTACACCTTGAGAAGGCTCTTTTCCTGTTTCTTTGCGAATTGCTTCCTGAACTGCAGGAATTCGTGTTGAACCGCCCACAAGAATGACTTTGTCGATCTCAGAAGAAGACAATCCAGCATCTTTAATTGCCTGACGCGTAGGTCCCATTGTACGTTCTACTAGTTTTGATGAAAGTTCATCAAATTTAGCGCGTGTTAAATTCAGTTCCAGGTGAAGTGGTCCTGCTTCTCCGGCAGTGATAAATGGCAGTGAGATTTGAGTAGATGTAACACCTGAAAGGTCTTTTTTTGCTTTTTCAGCTGCATCCTTCAAACGCTGAAGAGCCATTTTATCTTTAGAAAGATCAATGCCGTTATCTTTCTTGAATTCTGCAACTAAGTGATCGATGATGACCTGATCAAAGTCATCTCCTCCAAGACGGTTGTCACCAGCTGTTGAACGGACTTCAAATACACCATCTCCAAGTTCAAGCAGGGATACGTCAAATGTTCCGCCGCCAAGATCGTAAACAAGGATCGTCTGGTCCTGGTCCATTTTATCAAGCCCGTAAGCAAGTGCTGCTGCAGTCGGCTCGTTGATAATACGCTCCACTTCAAGGCCTGCAATTTTACCTGCATCCTTTGTAGCTTGACGTTCTGCATCGTTGAAGTAAGCAGGAACTGTGATAACCGCTTTTGTTACTTCTTCTCCAAGATAGCTTTCAGCATATGATTTCATGTATTGCAGGATCATTGCAGAAATTTCCTGTGGAGAATATTCTTTTCCTTCAACTTCTACTTTGTGATTTGTACCCATATGTCTTTTAATTGACATAATCGTATTTGGATTCGTAATAGCCTGGCGCTTGGCTACTTCCCCTACCTGCTTTTCGCCGTTTTTAAACGCCACAACAGAAGGTGAAGTGCGGTTACCCTCAGGATTTGCAATTACTTTTGGCTCTCCGCCTTCTAAAATAGAGACACAAGAGTTTGTTGTTCCTAAATCGATTCCAATAATTTTACTCATAACGTAAATTACCTCCTAATCAGTATGTAACGAAATTATTCGTTTACTTTTACCATTGATGGACGGATTACCCGGTCTTTTAGCCGGTATCCTTTTTGGAATTCTTCCACTACAGTGTTTGACTCAACACCTTCTTCAGATACCTGCATTACAGCCTGATGGAGATTTGGGTCAAACGGCTGTCCAACCGCTTCAATGACTTCAAGTCCTTCTTCTTTTAATGCTTGAAGCAAACTTGAATGTACCATTTGCATCCCCTTAAGCAGGGAACCGGTTGAATCATCGGATGAATCTATTGTAAGCGCCCGTTCAAAATTATCCAAAGCAGGTAAAATATTCGTGATCAGACTTTGTGCACGATACTTTTCCTTGGCTTCTTCTTCTTTTTGAATACGGCGGCGGTAATTGTCAAAATCAGCACGCAAACGTAAATAACGGTTTTCGGCTTCTTCAGCCTTAGCTTGGAAGTCTATTTCAACTTCTTCACTTCCGCTTTCAACCACTTCCTCAGAAGACACTTCTGTTTCAATCGTCTCTTCTGTTTCGTGGGTTTGATCTTCGGCGTGTTCGCGATTTTTGATTTGTTCGTTCTCTGACATTTGTTTCACCTCCTTGAAATGACTCGTGTTTCTTAGCCAAACAACCTATTCCCTTATCTTTGAGCTTTAAACGTCGGATTTTAGGAGTCTGGGTCAGAAGTGTCTTAAACTTCAGACCCGTTCACTTCGCTTCAGATGGACACTTTCCACAGGGATGGCGCTGAGCCTTTTCATGTCCTTACCCTGTAAAGGCTCAAGCAATCGCTATATCCTGCAGGAGTGCTGCCTTCCGCTCCGCTCACGTTATATCATATCCTATCCTCTTTTAACAAGAGGATCTTACCTTTCCTGCGATTTGCCGTAAAGATTGGACAGAGCTTTTGATAAGTCACCACTGAGCATATTCAGCAGGCTGATCACTCTGGAATATTCCATTCTTGTAGGTCCTAATATAGCAAGAGAACCTTTTTGACCACTCGCAATGGGAAAAGTAGCCGTGATTAACGAGCAGTTTTCCATTGCTGCATTTTCATTTTCTTTTCCTATCTTCACTTGTATGCCAATTCCCTCGGCCGGACGGATTAAATTATATAAATTATCTTCTCGTTCAATCATATCCATGAGCAGTCTGAGTTTTTCAATGTCGCTGAATTCAGGCTGATTCATCATGTTCATTTTGCCGCCGAAAAATAATTTGTCATGAACCGGAACATTCATAATTTCCGCAAATGCCTGAAGCATTAAATCATAATTAGCAATGTGACGCTTAAGCAAGATGGCCATTTCTTTGTAAAGACGATCATGAAGCTCCATCAAAGGAGTACCGGCAAGACGGTCATTTAACAGGCGCACCATTTGCTCAATATCTTCCGCTTTCAAATCTTTTGGAAATGAAAAGCGACGGCTTTCCACATGGCCTGTATCTGTCACAATGATTGCGATGGCAGTGCCCTCAGACAGTGGAACCACTTGAATTTGCTTAACCCTGTTTTCCTGCTGGTTGGGGCCTAATACGATTGATGTATAATTCGTAAGTTCGGATAGGATTTTTGCTGACCGCTGTACAATATTTTCCATTTCAAATATTCTTTCCGCAAAAATCGAATGAATTTGCGAAATATCCTGCTGCTGCAGCGCTTGCGGCGACAGTAAATGGTCAACATAGAAACGGTATCCTTTCTCAGAAGGAACTCTGCCTGAAGAAGTATGTGTCTTTTCAATAAATCCCATTTCTTCCAAGTCAGACATCTCGTTTCGAACTGTAGCCGAACTGAATTGAATTTCATTCTTTTTCGATAGACTTCTCGAGCCCACAGGCTGAGCAGAACGAATAAAGTCATCAATGATCACTTGCAAAATAAGTAATTGTCGATCCGTTAGCATCGTTCATCACCCCTGTTAGCACTCTGTTAACACGAGTGCTAAATCTAACACTAACTTATCAAAACAGCCTTTACCTGTCAATTAGTTCGTTTCGATTATTCCTATAAAAGATTGAAAAACTTCATTCCCTAAAAACTTTCCCTTATGCGTCAGCATTAAATGGTCATTTTTAATTGTCAGGAGACCTTTATTTTGGGCATCCTCAACTGCCTTGTCAAAACGATTCAGTATCTCTTCATTATATCTTTCACTAAATTTAGCGATTGATACTCCGTTTGTTTTTCTCAAACCCAGAAACATTTCCTCTTCCATTTTTTCATGCAGGGGAACTTTTTGTTCATTTAAAGTAGGAAGGCTTCTGCTGCTAACCGCCTCCATATATTTTGATACGGGACCTATATTTGAGTACCTGGTTCCATTAACATAGCCGTGGGCGCCCGCACCAAATCCGTAGTATTCATCGTTATTCCAATAGACCAGATTGTGCCGGCTTTCATAGCCCTCTTTAGAAAAGTTGGAAATCTCGTATTGATTCAATCCTTTTTCTCTCATTTTTTTCATAAGCAATTCATACATGGCTGCTTCGGTTTCTTCACCAGGAAGAGGGAGCTTGCCTTTGCGCATGAGATTATAAAAGACTGTTTTAGGTTCAACAATTAATGAATAGCCTGAATAGTGCGGAAGGTCGAGCTCCAACGCCTTATCAAGCGTTTCTTCAAAATCATCAAGTGTTTGAGTAGGCAGTGCATATATTAAATCAATACTGATATTTGTAAACCCGGCTTGCTGGGCTTCCGTAATTGATCTGTACACATCTTTGCCCCGATGATTGCGCCCGATCTTATGAAGCAACTCATCATTATAAGATTGTACACCAAAACTTAACCGGTTTACTCCATATTTCCGGAGCACTTGTATCTTTTCTAACGATAGATCTCCAGGATTTGCTTCAAATGTATATTCGATGGTTGAACTAAAAGGCAGAATTTCCGAAATTCCCTTGCACAACTGTTCAAGCTGAATATGATCAAGCGCTGTTGGAGTCCCCCCGCCTACAAAAATACTTGTAAGAGGCTGCTGGTCCACATCTTTACGAAGTCTCATTTCATCAAGAAGCCGTTCAATGTATAAATCCACCGGCTGGTTTTTCATAAACACCTTGTTGAAATCACAGTAGTGGCATATATGGTGGCAAAAAGGGATATGAATATAAGCTGCTGTTGTCATGATTACACCTCTATTCATGCAAAAAGGGGATGAGTATCGCTTCATTACAAAGCACTCTCCCCATTTGCTTGTTTCATTTATCTTGCATTTATTTCTCTGAGTCGTCCATTTGTAAAACAGCCATAAATGCCTCCTGCGGCACTTCAACTGATCCTACCATTTTCATTCGTTTTTTACCTGCTTTTTGTTTTTCAAGAAGCTTTCGTTTACGGGAAATGTCTCCGCCGTAACACTTGGCAAGTACATTTTTTCTCATCGCTTTTATAGTGGATCGCGCGACAATTTTCTGACCCACCGCAGCTTGAATCGGAACTTCAAACTGCTGTCTTGGAATTAAATCCTTTAATTTATCAACGATTATTTTACCCCGTTCATATGCAAAATCTTTGTGAACGATGAAGCTTAGGGCATCGACCTTTTCTGCATTTAACAGGATATCCATTTTAACAAGCTGAGATTCTTTATAGCCAATCAGCTCGTAATCAAAAGAAGCGTAGCCTTTTGTACCGGATTTCAGCTGATCGAAAAAGTCATACACGATTTCAGCCAGCGGCATTTCATAAATGACATTCACGCGGGAATCGTCCATATACTGCATATCAATGAAATTTCCGCGTTTTGCTTGAGAAAGCTCCATTACTGCACCAACATAGTCGTTGGGAACCATGATCGTCGCTTTTACATAAGGCTCTTCTACATGGTTAACAGATTGGGCTTCAGGCATCATTGATGGATTATCCACCATCAGCTGAGTCCCATCTTCAAGATGAACATCATAAATAACGCTTGGAGCTGTGGTAATCAGATCAATTTTAAACTCACGTTCAATTCTTTCCTGAATAATCTCCATGTGAAGAAGACCAAGAAACCCGCAACGAAAGCCAAAGCCCAGAGCCTGGGAGGTTTCAGGTTCAAATTGAAGAGCAGAGTCATTTAATTCAAGCTTTTCAAGTGCTTCGCGCAAATCTACATAACGTGCAGTGTCGATTGGGTACAAACCGCAATATACCATCGGATTCAGCTTTCGGTAGCCCGGAAGCGCCTCTGCAGTAGGTTTGACTGCACTAGTGATTGTATCACCGACCCGTGTATCTCCAACATTTTTAATCGCTGCTGTTAAATAGCCTACATCGCCTACCGTCAGTTCTTCCTGAGGAGTAGCCTTTGGGGTGAACACACCGATATCGTTGACTTCAAATTCTTTTCCAGTCGCCATCATGCGGATTTTGTCACCTGGTTTAACTTTTCCTTCAACGATCCTTATGTATGCAACTACTCCGCGGTAAGGATCATATAAAGAGTCGAATATCAGTGCTTTTAGCGGTGCTTCCGGATCTCCAGATGGAGCAGGCACTTTTTCTACAATCTGTTCTAAAATTTCTTCGATGCCGATCCCTGCTTTGGCAGAAGCAAGGACTGCCTCTGACGCATCCAGACCGATGACATCTTCCACTTCCTTGCGAACTCTTTCAGGGTCTGCTGCAGGAAGATCTATTTTATTTATAACCGGCAGAATTTCCAGGTCATTATCCAATGCCAGGTAAACGTTGGCCAGTGTTTGAGCCTCTATTCCCTGGGCTGCATCCACTACGAGGATCGCTCCTTCGCATGCTGCAAGACTCCGGGAAACCTCATAGGTAAAATCCACATGTCCCGGAGTATCAATTAAATGGAATGTATATTCCTGTCCATCCTTTGCCTGATACTTAAGCTGAACAGCATTCAGCTTAATGGTTATGCCCCTTTCACGTTCAAGGTCCATTGAATCCAATAACTGGGCCTTCATTTCTCTTGATGTAAGGGCTTTTGTTTTTTCTAAAATCCGGTCTGCTAAAGTTGATTTCCCATGATCTATATGGGCAATAATTGAAAAGTTTCGGATGTTCTTTTGTCTGTTTGATCGTTGCTCTTGATTCATTTCCATGTCCACTCCTGTTTTTTCGACGCAATTCTGCTAGGATACAGTATAACAGGTTCATGGCAACGTTTCAACGCACGCTTTCGTTAAAGCTAAGGCTGACTGACCGCTTCCGCTTCGAGAACAATTCCTGAGAGAACCTCAGCAAATAAATCTGCAGAGAGCTGCATTTCCTCGAACGTGTTGTCAACACCCCCAAGCTCAAGTAAAAGGGAGTTGGCAGACAGGTCCTGGTTAAATTTGCCGTTAGTGCCTGCTCCTTCCTTTAAATACACATCCCTCGAAATTCCGGGTATTATTTCGTTCATTTTCGCATGAACTTTTTTTGCCAAAGCTAAATTTTTATCACTCTCTGCGTGCTCTCCACCCACTACAAACGCGACTCTCGCATAAACTTTCCCTTCATGCTCAAGTGCCGTGACATCATGACGGGCAGAATCACGATGCACATCTATAAGATAAGTTAACCCGGGCAGCGAAGCAGTTGCTGTCTGCACAACTTTTCTGGATTCATCATAGGCATGGGCGTAATAGTCCAGCCCATTATTTTTTATATTTCCAACAATATCAGTTTGATCCAGAACGGTTCCTACTCCTCTTTTTTCAAAGGCAGTTTTTAAATAAGGTCCCATTTGCGTAATGTTCACCTTCGAGTTGTGAGCAAGGTTAGGATCTTTTGTATCCGGCAAATAGGGAAGAAACGACTCTCTTGAATGTGTGAAATACAAAAGAACTTTATTTGGAACGATAACAGAGGCTGCTGGACTCTCCAGGAGTTCTGTCACCGGTTCAAGAGCCTCCTCTTCCTTGCCATTTAAAAACCAATCCGTAGGAGGAACCGATTCAAACGGCTCAGGGAAATTGGAACCGTGGCTCGACTGAGCAGAAACGGTTGAATTTTTTATAAGCATTCCTTCTGTGGTTAGCCATCTTGAAGGATCAGAAACCACAAGAGAAAAATCTTTAAGCCACATGTCAAGTTCTGTTGGCCCTTCCTCTATTATAGAAGAGGTTTCCATTTGAACAAACGCTTTTGTCCAATTTTCCGGCAGTCCTTCCTGCCACTGGCTAGAATGATTATCAGACCAATTCAGCACATAAGGCATAGAGATTGCAGTAAGCGTCAGCGACAAGAGTAACAACGTAGTACGGACAATGGAATGGACCGTTTTAGATAAAACGGGTTCTAGTAAGATCATTTTTGTTTTTTTCATCGTTTCTCCCCACCTCGCATAAAAGACTCTTTTAATTTTATGCCTGTCGGGAAATGAAAGAACCGATCTTTTAGATTCTCAACATTTAAGGTCAATTTAAAATTTTATGAAACCGGGAAAAGCTGCTTTGTAAGATGAATTAGGGACGGTACGAGAGCTTATAAAGAAAAGAGCCTAAGACAAAGTCTCTGGCTCTTCGACCGGTCCACTAAGCTTTTAGTGGCACCCTTTAAATTTCGCATAAGCTTAAATGTCAATGTATTTTTATATACCATAATGCCATGCGATGAAGGAATTAAACTCCTGGAGTGAGAAACTCCAGATTAAATTTGTATTGTAGTGTACCAAAGCCCTTTAAATTTATAATTTTATCTTCTAATGCGTAAAGGTTGATCCATGGCCATTTGATAAACTTTCATGAAGGGCGCTGTTGATGGCCATGGCAATAACATTTGCTGCCTGTTCCATAAACAGATCAGTGTCTTTAGGTGTAACAATGAGGTTATGTCCAAGTGGAGACAGCACTTCTTCGAGAAGCTGTCTTTTTTCTTCTTCTTCCAATTCCCCCATCATCCCCAGATAGAATTTTTTTTCATCTTCTGAAGGTTCGTCCTCATCTGTCAGTTTTTTCGTTCCGGGAAGAGCTCCAACCGATAATGAATTTGAGGCATTTCCCTTCAGTCTTCTTTTTTGTCCAAGCGTTTTCAGATAATAGTTCAGGGTATCCTGAGTAATCGTAACGGCGTCTACTACAGTTGGAATTCCGATTGATACTACAGGTATACCAAGTGTTTGAAAACTGATTTCTTTTCTCTTATTTCCTACTCCCGCCCCTGGCTGAATACCTGTAGAAGAAATTTGAATCGTGGCATGAATTCTCTCAACTGCCCGGGCAGCTAAAGCATCAATAACAATTACCGCTTCCGGTTTGATTTTTTCTACAATTCCATGAATAATGTCACTCGTTTCCATACCGGTTAAACCCATTACACCAGGTGCAATAGCGGATACCTTTCGAAAGCCATTTTCAACTGCGTGAGGTTCATGCAAAAACAAATGATTTGTAATAAAAACATTCTCACACACAAGTGGTCCGAGTGAATCAGGGGTCACCTGCCAGTTCCCAAGACCAACAATCAATATATGCGCTTCTGAAGAAATCTGCGACAACGGAAGAAACTGGCGGATCACTTTTTCAAAAGCAGCAGACACAGCCTGCTGAAGTGTTTCGTCCTGGGTTCTAAGCTGAGGAACTTCAAGTGTCCAGTAGTGGCCTTCTTTTTTGCCAAGCAATTCTTCAGCATGCTTGTCAATAATCACTTTACTGACGGTGAACTGATCAATTTTGTCTTCGGTTATTTGTATGCCTTCTTTAATTGAAGGCTCCTGAACCAGCTGTTCTTCAACTGCGGTTTCGAAGGCTTCTATCGCTAAATCTGTACGCATGGAAATCATGTTATCCCTACTTCCGTTTTTTTATAGGATTCACAGAGTAAAAGCAATCCATGCATTTTCAATTTATTTTTTATTCCTCTTTTTGCTGCCCCCATGACTAATTTTCTTTACATCTATTGCATTTCTTCTTGCTATTTGATAAAATATCCCTTGTTCTTATGTAAAGGTAACACATTGTTCTAAACTAGTAATTCGCATAGCGAGTGAACTAGTACTCGCAAATGCGGGTGTTGAATTGTTAAATCGAGTCATATAGAACCTCGATCCAATTTGGGAGGTGACATGAATGCCAAATATTAAATCTGCTATCAAGCGCACGAAAACAAGTGAAGCACGTAAAGCAAAGAATATTCAGCAAAAATCAGCTATGCGTACAGCAGTTAAACGTTTTGAAACTGCTGCTAACGAAAACGCTGAGAACAAAACTGAACTTCTTTCCAGCGCTGTTAAACAACTGGACAAAGCTGCACAAAAAGGCTTGATCCACAAAAACAACGCGGACCGCAAAAAAGCGAGCCTAATGAAAAAAGCGAACGCATAATTTTACAAGCAAAAAACCCTCAATTTAAATGAGGGTTTTTTATTTTGTGTTACTTTACTGCGTTTGAATTTTTGTCAAAAAAAGCTCGATGACCATTTCTTTGTTTAGACCTGAGGATTTCATTTCAAGATCTGATTGGGCAAGTGACAGCATAATCCCGGTTAGCTGATCATCAGAAAATGCCTGTGCATGCTTAGCGGCAAGCTTTACTCTGAAGGGATGAACTTTCAGCTGTGAAGCAATCTGCTGCTGGCCATATCCTTTGGATCCCAATGATTTGACCTGGTAGATCAATCTGAATTGTGCGGACAGCAGGGCAAGAATTTTTAATGGTTCTTCTTTTTGCTTCAATAAGTCCCAATAAAGCCTGAGTGCTTCGTCAATTTTATTATGAACCGCACGATCAATAAGCTCGAATACGTTTTGTTCAATCGATCTTGCCGTCAGCTTTTCCACCATTTCAAGCGTAATTTGACTTGACTCATACGCATATAAAGCGAGTTTGTCTATTTCACCTGAAAGAAGAAATAAATTGGTTCCCGCCAGCTCAATTACCTTGCTTACTGCCTGATCATCAATTTGCACTCCTGCCTGGCCAGCCCGCTGTTTGACCCAGGTAATAATATCGCCCTCTTTTAATTTTCTTGCTTCTAGGACGGTAGCAGCCTTTTTAAGCTGCTTGGTGATTTTTTTCCTTTCGTCCAACTTATCGTAGGGGGCAATAAAAACTAAAATTGTATACGGGGCGGGAGAATTCAGATAGGACTGAAGCGGAGCAACATTGTGCTCGGCTGTTTCCTTCTTTTTTTCAGCAGTTAAGAACAAGGGGTTATGTATAAAAACAAGCCTTCTTTCCCCCATAAAAGGAAATGTTTCAGCGTCTTCCATTGCCTGATTCAGTGTATCTCCGTCCTCAAGATCATAGGAAGAAAAATTAAAATCCATTTCTTCTTCAAGAATGGAGTGTTTCAGCAGTACCTGTTTCGTTTCTTTTATTAAAAAAGGCTCATCTCCATATACTAAATAAACCGGAGCGAATCTTTTTTGCTTCATGGCGGTCCATTCTTTTACAATCATCCTGCACGCTCCATTTCATAACAGCCTGCTACTATCGTAAGAAACTTTCGCCTTTTTGACAAGAGGCAGCATATGTAAAGGGAACCGCTTAGGCTGGACCACCAGCGTAAGCGGGTATTTGAACGCTTTCCTCAGGGTCCTAGGAAATCCTGATTAAAGCGGAGCACCTAAGCTTATTATCACCTCAAAAACATGAACTATTTATGATAAACGGTACCAGGACAGGAAAAAACTTTTCTGGGTATGGATTTTTTTTTATGCATCCTCTATACTAAAATAGAAATAGGAGGGGTATTTATGAACGAATTTGAAAATAATGTCCAGTCAAAACGGAACGATCTTATTGACTCCGGTGTAGCGTTCGTTGTATCTTTTGGCTTTTTTGCAGTTCTATTCGCTGTAGGAACCATTATCTCAGTTGTAGGATCTTGATTTTTATGTGAAAAAGGGCCGGCTTATTGCAGGCTCTTTTTTTATTGTCCCTTTTTAAAAATAAAGGCGCAAAAAATATACAGGATCGTTATAGTCTTTATTCTTCATCGTATGGAAGAACCCATTGAAAGGTTCCCTTTTTTCCTCTGAATCGATATTCTACTGCACCGTGAGTGTGGGTGCCAAACACTTTTATACGGCGGGCTTTCAGCCGTTCAGTGACCTCATCGTGCGGATGATTATAGCGATTATTTACACCTGCAGAAATAATTGCGAATTCAGGGTCAAGTTCCGCCAGAAATTCGTCAGCTGTTGAGCTTTTGCTTCCGTGATGGCCCACTTTTAACACATCTGCATGTATAGAGTAGAGGTCGATGATGTCTAATTCACCCTGCGTTTCCAGATCGCCTGCAAAAAACCAGGTTAATCCTCCAATCGAGGCCCATAGCACAAGGGAATCGTTGTTGCCTTCATAGACCGAATCGACGGGATAGATAATTTCAAATTGATTTCCTCCTTTTTCCCATGACTGATGGGCTTTTTTCTCTACTACTCCAATCGACCGTTTATGAAGATCTTCCAGCAATACTTTCACTTCATCTTTTTCATATGCGCCCGGTGTAATCCACACTTCATTAATTGCTATATAGTCTGCCAAATCTGATGTGCCTCCAATATGATCCCAGTCTCCATGTGTAAGGATAATTGTGTCAACCGAGGTAATTCCTTTTCCTTTTAAAACCGGCCAAAGAATGTCTTTTCCTGTAGAAAAATCTGTATTTTCAAACTGTGCCGCTCCTCCCGTATCAATTAAATAAGTGCCCTGTCCCCAAGGAAGATCGATCAATATACTGTCCCCCTGACCAACATCAACAAACAAAACAGTTCCTGTTGGGTTAAAACGGCTTGAAAGCCAATCCATACTTAAAAGCAGAATAAGAAAGATGAAAGGCTTGACCGAATTACTGATCTCTATTCTGTAAAAGAAAAAAAGAGTAAGGCAAATGTAAAGAAACATAAAATACGGGGAAGGCTGCCCAAGAACAATTGAAGCAAATGGCAGAGAAGCTAGATGAAGGGTTAATAAATCCAGAAAAACCACACCCTCCCCTGCCCAATGCAACACAAGGGATGCGAATTGAGGGACTGCAAAAGAAACCAAATACAAAAAAAAGAGAATGGGCAATAACACGGCGGTGAATACGGGGATGTAAAATACATTTACAATGAATGAAGCAATGGATAATTCATGAAAATGATAAAGTAAAATTGGCATTGCGCCTATTTGTGCTGCAAATGATACTTTAACGATGGAAAGCATACTTGAAGCAGCTGCAAGAATCCGGGGTGCACTGAGAAGAATTGTCAGACTGACGGCATAGCTTAACTGAAATCCCACCTGAAGCAGGTTCATTGGATTAATGGCCAGTTGAATAATAAATGTGACGGACAAAGCTTGCAGCAGCGGCGTTTTTCTAGTAAAGAAAGAAAACAGCAGGACAATTAAAACCATACTGACCGCTCTGATCACTGGTGGGGAAGCACCTGTTATAAGTGCATAAAACGGCAAACCGATCAAAATAATGACTCTTGCTTTTTCTCGTGTAAGCCCTGCACGCAGCAATAACCACCACATAATGGCTGTCATCATGCCGACATGCATGCCTGATATCGCCAAAAGATGTATAACTCCTATTTTCTGATAAGCTTCCAGCAAATCCTCATCCATATTTTCTCTTGACCCAAAAATGAGCGCTTCTGCAAGAGGAGCCAAATCGTGCGGGAAAATCTTTTGCAAATGTTCGATGCCTCTTTGCCTCATAAAGCGGATTTTTTCTCTTGGCGTCAGCAGGACCTCATAGCATGGTCCCGCAGGATTCAACTCTTTAATTTGAAATGTCCAGTGAATATTTTGCTGTTTTAAGTAGGCTTGATAATTAAATAAATGGGGATTTCTTGCAGGTGAAGGGGATTTTAACGTTCCTTTCCATGTGCACCAGCTTGGAGAAAGTGCGGAAAGTTCAGAAGGGGTGATTTCGGAAGGAAGGATAAAGCTAATTTGCAGTCGTTCGCCGTTCAAGGTGATGGCCTGTGCTCTTGCCGTCTGTCCTTTGTCTATTACCGGCTCTGTGATACGGAGCGGCAGGTCAGTTTCTTCACCGCTTAAAGTTGTCTTGAGACCCCTTATTTCGGCGGCGGTGATACAAAAAAATAGAAGAGCACAAATTATAAATCCAGCAAGATGAAGGCGTCCTGGCGTATATCGTTTCCAGGCGAGGATGTAAAAGGGGAAGAGCATTGCTCCAAAAAGAGGAGAGTGCGCTAGAGAAGCTCCCAGAAAAGCCATCAGCGCACACGGAATGGTCCATTTCATTATTGCGATCCGGGAACCGTATGGGAAACTAATGGTTCAAGCGATTCAGCATTGAATTTTACCTGCTTCACTTCGACATCTGCCTGATTAAACAGTTCAATCGCATATGGATGATTCTTGTAATTTTCAGAGTAATATAATTTCTTTATTCCTGACTGGATAATGGCCTTAGAACATTGCAGACATGGAAAATGGGTAACATATATTTCAGCTCCTTCTGTAGGAACCCCGAATTTAGCACATTGAAGCAGGGCATTCATTTCGGCATGTATGGTCCTTACACAGTGCTCATCAATCACATAACAGCCCTCATCGGCACAATGAGTTCCTCCCGCAATTGAGCCGTTATAACCTCCCGCTATAATCCGTTTCTGCCTGACTATGGTTGCACCTACTGCAAGCCTGGTGCACGTGCTTCTGAGTGCAAGCAAATGGCTTTGAGCCATAAAATATTGATCCCACGATATTCGATCCATTTAACATGCTCCTTTCTAATCTCCCATGACATTTTTTATACCTATTTTACATCAATTGATTCTTTTAGTTTATCAAATGTTTTATCCCCGATGCCGGAAATGTTTTTTATATCCTCTATGGATTCAAAGTTTCCTTCTGTTTCCCGGTATGCGAGAATGGCTTCAGCTTTTGCAGGGCCGATTCCGGTAATGGTTTGCAGTTCTGCAGCATCTGCTGTGTTTATATTAATTTTTTGCGGCTGCTCCCCTGCACCCGTTGCTGTGACTGCTGCAGCAGATGCAGCCGGAACAGAAGTGACATCTTCTCCCGCTTCAGGTACGTATACAACCATTTCATCCTGGAGCTTTTGAGACAAATTAACAAACTTCATGTCTGCTTCCCGGGTTTCCCCGCCGGCAAGCTTTAATGCATCTGTCACCCTGTCCCCTTCTTTCACTTCATATACGCCGGGTGAATGAACAGCACCTTTAACATCAACGATTATGGTTAATGAGGGTTCTGCGGCTGGTACGGTCTCGTCTTTTACCATAGACGGCTGCGCATCGGCATTAGCAGGTAGTGGAGAGGGTACGGAATTGTTTGAGGAAGGATTTAGAGGATTAACTAAGATGAGGATAATAAGTGAAACTGGAATAAGGATAAGAAGCGTGCGGATATTGTTTTTAAGCCAGAGCATTTAACAGTACCTCCCTGAAATGTAGCAGGGAGAAAAAGAAAGGGGCAAGACCATTATTTCATAATTAATTGTAAAAAACAGCATAAAATAATATTAGTCAGGGATAAATTTTAAAAATTTTAGAGCATAAGGTGTTTTTCGTCCCTATGAGGTGATTGTAATGTATGCAAAGACTCCAGCTCCTGCATTGGGCCGTCGCTGAGAAGAGTCCGATTGAAGCTCATTGAACAGACGAAAGAACCTGAAACACTTATGTTTCAGGTTCTTTAAATAAAAATGGCTGTGTAAGCTAGCTGAAAAATCCCTTTAAGAATTGAAAGACAAATTTAACGCTGCTTTCTGCATGTGAAAAATATCCTTTCACTGGCAGCAGCAGGGCTGAGTGAAGTCGAAAAGTCCGCATTTACAGATTCAATCTTAAAGCCGGCATTTTCAAGCAAAGATTTATAGTAGTCAACCGGATAAGTCCTTTGTTTATGAAATTCATCAAAGCGCAGATACTTGTCCTGGCTGGAATCTTCAAGTACAAAAAAAGATAATTCATGTTCTACACTGAGAGGGTGTTCCCCTTCAAAAGAATTCCAAATATAAGCGACTTCACCGTCGTCGTACGTAAACGTTTGATTAATAAACAGTTCCTGAATTTTATAGGGAGAATGAACATCGAAAATCAGGAGACCGCCATCATTTAAAAGGCTGGTCATATTTTGTATGGTTTTTTTTAATTGTTCTTCAGTTTCAAGATAGTTGAGTGAATCGCAGAAAATCGTAATTATATCAAAAGGTTCAAAGCCTCCAGCTTCTGCCATATCCTGCTGATAAAGTGCTATCTCAACACCGGACTGCTGTGCTTTATGTGAAGCTACAGCAAGCATGGAATCAGAAAGATCAATCCCGGTAACCTCAAAACCAAGCTGAGCAATTTGAAGCGTCCATTCCCCTGTTCCACACCCCACATCGAGCAATCGTTTTCCTTGAATATTGAACTGATCTTTCTTTTCCAAAAGGAACCGCGTCCACTGATCATAGGGCATATCACTCATTAACTGATCGTAGATTTGGGCAAAACGGCCATAGCTCATCCGTTTATGCTGCTCGTCAGATCTTCTAACGGAGCGTCTCCCCAAAGCTTTTCAAGTTTGTAGTAGTCCCGCTCTTCTCTGTGAAAAACATGCACCACAACATCACCAAGATCCACTAGCACCCATCTTGCCTCGTCATAGCCTTCCATCCGCTTGATCGCATAGCCTTCTTCCTCTGCGCGATCCTTTACTTCTTTGGCAATTGCCTGAACCTGCTTGTCCGAATTACCGTGGCATATCACGAAATAATCTGCAATAAGAGAGATCCCTTTCATGTTTAATGCAACAATATCTTCTGCCCGCTTGTCATCAGCAGCTATATAAGCAAGTTTTAATAGTTCAGTTTGGTTCATATTTATCTTTCTCCTTTTGTAACATCACGTCGTTGTAACACTCTAAAGTATCAGGAAAGATGCGCTGTTTTTTTTGTAATAAAAATAAGATGGATTGTTTAACTGCTTTTCTGAGTGCTTTTTCCATATCTTCATGCGCGAGTGCCCTCACTTCTTCCACCCCTGAGAATTTCCTTCCAGGTTCAATATAATCAGCGAGATAGATGATTTTTTCAAGCAGACTCATATTTGCTCTTCCGGTCGTATGATAGCGGATTGCATTTAATACATCCTGCGATTCAATATTCAGCGTTACTTTAGCTAAGTAAGCTCCAACTGGCGCATGCCATAATTCATGATGAAAAAGCAGCAGTCTCGAATCGAAATTTTCCTGCTCAATAATCTTCTTCATATCGTCTCTGCTGTGATGTTTTGCAATATCATGCAAAATGGCAGCCATTTCTGCCTTAGTAACATCTTCTCCATGTTTTTCAGCTAAAGATTTTGCTGTTTCCACGACTCCCAGGGTATGTTCGTATCTTCTTTCCGGCAGAATTTCTTTAACATAAGCCAGCGCTTCTTTACAATTCATATAATCCCTCCATGTTTATATAGTTATAAACCTTTTGCGGAAGTAAGAAAGTAGCATCTTTATTAAGATTCAGCCTGTTTCTGATCAGTGTAGAAGAAAGTTCAATCATTGGTGATTGAAGCATAAGCACCGGATAGTCTGTAGTTCCAGCATAACCGGGGCGCATAAAACCGGCAAAACGGACAAGATCAAGCAGATCTTCAATTCTGTACCACTTGGGGAGGTAGTCGATCATATCCCCGCCAATCAAAAATGTAAATTCAGTTTCAGGTTCTACTTTCTTTAACTGTATTATTGTATCATACGTATAGGATAAACCTGAACGTTCGAATTCAATTAATTCCAATTTAAAATGCTCAATGTTTTCAATAGCAAGCTCGATCATACGGATTCTGTGCGTATCCTTCACCTGCAGATCACTGCGTTTGTGAGGAGGCTTAGCACTTGGCATGAATCTGACCTCATCCAGTTCAAGTTCATGATAGGCTTCATTTGCCATAATCATATGACCGATATGCAGCGGGTTAAACGTTCCTCCGAGCAGTCCCACTTTTTTCGGCTTCATTATTTCACCTTTGGCAGTTCCAATTTTTTATTTTCTTTGGATTCCTTGTAGACCACAATAATATTGCCGATCTGTTGAACAATTTCACCCTTTGTTCCCTTATGAATCTCTGATGCGACTTCGTCTTTATCCTGCTCACAATTTTGCAGTATGCTTACCTTAATCAGCTCTCTTGCTTCTAATGCTTCGCCTATTTGCTTAATCATATTTTCGTTGACGCCGCCTTTTCCAACTTGAAAGATTGGGGAAAGATGGTGCGCCTCTGCTCGTAAAAATCTTTTTTGTTTTCCAGTTAACATGATGTTCCTCCTAATTCTTCTGTTATCCTGCTGATCGCTTTTTCTGTGTCCGGTTTTATACCTGTCCATTGACTGAACGCCAGGGCACCCTGCTGAACAAACATCCCAACACCATTTAATGTATCAGCCTTATGTTTTCTTGCTTCCTTTAAAAAAGCTGTTTCAAGCGGGTTATAAATGATATCTGCCGCCAATGCATTATCTTTCATTCCCGAAATTTCAATAGGCAGTCTTTCTGTATGTGGGAACATGCCGACTGAAGACGTATTAATCACAATATCATAAGATGAAAGTAACTTCTCACACTCCTGAATTGAGACAGCCTGAGCTTTTACAGGGGTTTTTATTGACTGAATTAAAGAAACAGCTCGTTCTTCTGTCCGATTAGAAACTGTAATACTAGCCGGATTCAGTTTGGTGAGAGCATAATAGATCCCTTTTGCCGCTCCACCGGCTCCAATAATCAGGATCGAGGATTGTTTAATGTCCTCTGCTGTTCTTTTTTCTAAAAGGGACGCTGCAAAACCTGCGCCATCCGTGTTGCTGCCAATCAGTTTGCCATTACGGTTCTGAACCGTATTGACGGCGCCAATGTTTATCGCATCATCATCAACTTGGTCAAGAAGCGGCAAAATGGCTTCTTTAAAAGGAATGGTTACATTCCAGCCCCCAAGATTCAGCGCTTTCATGCCTCTAACTGCTTCTTCTAAACGACTCGGCTCGATATCAAAAGGGAAATATTGACCATCGATGCCCGCCTCAGCAAACCATCGATTATGCATTTGTGGTGATCTGGAATGTGAGATCGGGTTTCCGATCACACCATACAGCGACGTCATTTTATTCCCCCTAACTTTAAATAAGTGATTTTCGAACCAGTACGCTGACTCCTTTAGGAGCGTATGCAGCTACTTTTGCCCCTTTTTCATTAATTGTAATCCAGCCTAATCCAGAAAAAACAACGTCCATTTTTTCTTCTTTAATCATGAATTCGTGCCTCACCAGTTCCGGAAAGCTTTCAATATCTTCGGGACGCGGCGGGGAGAGCATTTCTCCTCTATGCCTGGAATAGAGTTCATCTGCTTTTTCCAGCTTTGTTCGATGAATTTCCAGTTCGTTTGATACATAGCACGTAAACGACTTTCTGCCTCCACTGAGGTAATCGAACCTCGCCAGTCCTCCTACAAAAAGAGTCTGCTCCTCATTTAATTGAAAGATTTTTGGTTTCATTTCTTTTCGCGGCATAACATGCTTAAGATCTTTCTTGTTAATAACATGAGCCATCTGATCTCTATTGATAATTCCCGGGGTATCTATAATTGCCTGTCCATCATCCAATGGAATTTCGATCATATCAAGAGTCGTCCCAGGAAATTGAGAAGTCGTAATA
Organism: Jeotgalibacillus sp. ET6; assembly: GCF_029667115.1. GTDB lineage: Bacteria > Bacillota > Bacilli > Bacillales > Jeotgalibacillaceae > Jeotgalibacillus. Next base: position 767,709 of record NZ_JARUIU010000001.1, read on the forward strand.
ACATCTTCTTCTCCTGTAACTTCCTTTATAATCCGGTTTATAAATGTAGACTTGCCCACATTGGTGCAGCCAACAATATAAACATCTTTTCCTTTTCTGTACTGTTCAATCGCGGCAAGTGCCTCTTTTATATGGTGGCCTTTTTCAGCACTGCATAGCAATACATCCACCGGCTTTAACCCATGCTGCTTTGCTTCATATTTCATCCAGTTGATTAATTTATTCGGTTTTGCCGAATGCGGAAGAATATCTGATTTATTTCCGATTAACAGGACCGGGTTTTTCCCTACAAAACGATGGAGTCCGTGTAAAAAGCTTCCGTTAAAGTCGACAATATCTACCACTTTTACGATAAGTGCGTCTACCTGACCGAGACCGTTTAATATTTTCAGAAAGTCGTCGTCTGTTAAAGCTACATCCTGAACTTCATTATAATGCTTTAAACGGAAACAGCGCTGGCAGATCACCTGTTCTTTTTCGAGACTTGAAGGCGGAGCATAGCCTATGCCCTCTTTGTTTTCTGTTTGTATCTCCACGCCGCAGCCGATACAGTCAATCGTTAATTCACTCACTTCGGGTCCTCCCATTGAATCATATTCTTGCGTTTAAAAAATTTCAGGATTCTTCTTTCAACTCTTCTATTAATTCTGGTGAAGAAACCATCTGTCTTCGCAACGGGTACAACTAAAATCGTGTACAGTTTATTTCTGTTGCCGCCCAGCACATCTGTAAGAAGCTGATCCCCTATAACAACCGTTTCTTCTTTCTTAACATTCATATCCTTAATCGCCTGTCTGAAAGCTTTGCCTCTTGGCTTTCTGGCATGATAAATAAAGGGAACGCCGATTGGATCTGAAAATGCAGATACTCTTAACTGGTTATTGTTAGAAACAATCGTGACGAGAATATCATTTTTCTGCATGGACTCCAGCCATTCTAAAAGCTTTGGTGTCGCATTTTTTCTGTCCCATTCGACAAGTGTATTATCAAGATCTGTAATGATTGCTTTTATACCTTGTTCTTTCAGTTTTTGAGGAGTAATTTCAAACACACTTGCGACAAATTCATTTGGTAAAAATAATTTAATCATTTCGATTCACCTCTTTTAGCTTTAAGTACTAATAATACAGTATCTTTATAAGGATATCAAAACCCACATAATTAGTTGAAATGATAAGAATCGTTCGACAAATTCTGACGGTTTTAAAAATTGTGGATAACTTGTTCCTTAAAATTCCTATGAAGCCATTGGAGACAACATAGATATCTACATGTTTTACACAGCTTATCCACCGTATGCTGTGGATAAGAGGAACGCTTGTTCTTTCAAAAATGATCTGCTACTCTAATATTACCAGCTAATTTGAAAGGAGTAATACTTGTGGATAAATTACCATTGCATTTGTTAATCGAAGCTCTTTCTGAAGCAAAAAGACTTAATTTATCTGATGACTTTATCAAACTTATTCAGGAAGCAATTGAGAAAAGGTCAATGACATTAACTCTTTAACCCTCACAGGGCTGATTGGAACGTGCGATCCCCCGCCTGTTTAATCATTGCTGCCGGATGCTTCCTGATTTAACGGTAAATATTTTGTAGAACAACTCTGGCAGAACCAGACTATTCAAGCCCTGATTTCCCTTCACTTCTAACAAAAAAAAATTGACGATTCGAGCCCAGCCCTCTTTTCACATGAGAACACTTTACGCGCGTGTATTTCCGCTTTTTTCTCAATAACTATTTTCTCCTGAATATAGAAGCTTTCTCCGAAGAATTTGTTCGTCTGGGACTAGTGAATAAACCTCATGTTCCGGCTTTACTACAGGCAGCATAACTCCCCGCCCATAAGCTTCAAGCATTTATTGACTACTCTTTTTTCACAAAAACTGTCAGTTGTTCTTTCATAACATTCAAACACACAAAATGCACGTCATCATCCATTCTACTATACTTGAATTGTTGAGCAGCAAGTATAGATTGGAAGTGCGTGCAGTCGAATCTTACCATGAATCTGCCACGAAAAGAAGAGAAGATTATATAGAGAAGATTATCCCTTGAAACGTCGGCAAATACGGTTCTCCAGAAATGTGGAAACTCTACAAAATGCTTATGTCTAATCCTGTCACTCACTGTCCCTCGCATTTCATAAAGTAAACTTTTTTCTGATGTTTAAGAAAATATGATATTAAAATTCAGAGATTTTATATTTTCTGTTCGCTATTTGGACAAAATTCCTGCAAATCAGCCTTCTCAACCTCCTTTGCCTCCACATTTCATACTAATTATAGTCTTAACAATTCTTAACAAAAAGGTTACAATAATAATACTACTATTATTACGGTTATGAGGAGGACCCGCGTGTCATTAATGCAGGTAATAGGTTTCACCTTTAAAAAAGCAAAAGCTCAGACCGCAAATGCATTGACTCTCTCTAATCTGGTCCTGGGGGGATTCGCTGCTTTATACAGCACTTCCGGTCAATTTTCTTTAGCAGCTCTTCTGATATTTATAGCTGCGTTTATGGACCGGTTTGACGGCATGGCAGCCAGACGGTTAGGAATTGAATCCGAATTGGGGCGACAGCTTGACTCGATGAGCGATCTTGTGTCGTTTGGAGCAGCACCAGCACTCTTACTTTACCATTCTTTTTTATACGATTATGGAGTCAGCGGAATGGTACTAGCCGTTTTTTACATCGGATGCGGCGCGTACAGACTGGCGAGATTCAATTCTAAAGAGTCATCGCCGTATTTTGAAGGGCTTCCAATCACAGCAGCAGGGTGTCTTCTCGCATTAAGCTTTCTTGCGACACCTTTACTCAGTCCCGCTTCACTTATCACAATTATTTTTATTTTATCCCTTTTGATGGTCAGTCCTCTTCGAATTAAGAAAATGTAAGTGAGGTTTGCACAAAACTCAAAAAAAATAAAAAAAGAGACAGTAATTATTAATAGTAAGAAGTGAGCGGAGCGGAAGGCGGCGACTCCAGCAGGAGATGACGGCAAGCTGAGACTTTACAGGGCAGCGTCCTGGAAAGGCTCTAGCCCCCGTCCATGCGGAAAGCGTCCGCCTGAAGCGCAGAGAACCGGTCGTAGAGCTTGGGACACTTTTGTCCCAAGCTTTTTTTAATATTCTCGTGTAAACCCGCAAAATATTTTAGAAAAGCAAGTCACGGACTTGAATAAGAAGTGCACGATAGGAAAAGACATACTGCAGATTGCATTCGGACTGGCAAGTTTCTTCTCCTTCTTTCATATAGTCTTTATAAGACATGAAAGGGGGTCAGATTTTGTCCAGTATCTTATTGGCACTTCTAATGGCGATAGGTGACGGAACCGCACTCATGGGCTATTTTAAGCAAAATGCATTCCCACAGCCTCTTTCTAAGGAAAAAGAAAAACAAATGATCGAAAAAACGCTGCAGGGCGATGATGAAGCAAGAAAAGTACTAATTGAGCATAACCTCCGTCTGGTAGCCCATATCGTGAAAAAATTTGAAAACACCGGAGAATCCAATGAAGATCTCATTTCAATCGGGACAATCGGGCTCATAAAAGCGATTGAAAGCTATTCCTTTGAAAAAGGCACAAAACTGGCTACGTATGCTGCCAGATGTATCGAAAATGAGATCCTTATGTTTTTAAGATCGTTAAAAAAAGTAAAAAAAGATGTTTCTTTGAATGACCCGATCGGGGAAGATAAAGACGGAAATGCCATAAGCCTTATAGATGTCCTTCGAGGGGAAGATGATGAACTGGATCAATTGATTCACAATAAAATGAATCAGGAGAAAGTGAGAACGTTTATTCAATCTTTAGATCCCAGAGAAAAAGATGTCATTACTCAAAGGTTTGGGTTAAACGGACTCGAAGAAAAAACGCAGCGTGAAATTGCCAAAGAACTTGGCATTTCAAGAAGCTACGTTTCAAGAATTGAAAAAAGAGCCTTAATGAAACTGTTTCACGAGTTTTCTCAGGAAGAGCGGCTGACTGATGATTCCTGATCATTTATTTTTGAAAATGTTCAAGTGAAAGGTTCTCAACTATTGCTAATACGAGATTAGCAGAATTTACGGCTGCTTTTTCCAGGTATTGATCAAACGATAGATCTGATTCTTTCCCGGCAATATCAGAAAGCGAACGGATAATAACAAACGGTGTTTCATATTGGCAGGCTACCTGTGCAATGGAAGCTGCCTCCATTTCAAGAGCCTGTAAATCAAAAAACTTATTTCGAAGTGCTTCGACTTTTACCGGATCATTCATAAAAGAATCGCCTGTTGCGATTAATCCTTTTACCACTTGAATTCCGTTTATCGATGCCGCATGTTCTGCCGCTTGTGCCTGAAGTGATGGATTTGCTTTAAATGCAGCAGGAAGATTAGGAACCTGTCCATACTCATAACCAAACGCAGTAACATCTACATCATGATGGCGCACTTCTGTTGAGATGACAATATCCCCAACATTTAATGCAGGGTCAAAACCGCCGGCAGAACCGGTATTGATAATGACGTCAGGCTGATACCGTTCGTGTAAAATGGTCGTTGTCATGGAAGCATTCACTTTTCCAATTCCGCTTTTCACCAGTACCACTTCAGTATTATTGATTTTTCCGCTGGTAAATTCGCTTTTTGCAATGGTAACCGTTTCAGGCTCCTGTATTTTCGAACGCAATAAAGCTACCTCTTCTTCCATTGCACCAATGATCCCGATTTTCATCTTTTTCCCTCATCTCACATCATAATCAAAACTGACTTGACTTTACCATAGGAATCTCGATTTTTCAAACCCATTGTCCCCTGGACGTGATAAAATAAATAGATTGAATCGCTCCAGGGAGGAAAGTGTGTATGTCATTTCAAATCGAACTTATTCAAGATAAAGTAGAATTTTTTGAAGCGTATGTTTTGAAGGAGCTTGAAAGAAAAATCGAAGGTAAAATTGAACAGAATCAGGCCATTATGCTTCATGTACATTCTGTTTCTCACGCTGTGGCGCTGGATGGCAAAGGGAGAATCATATATACAGCCGTCGTGCATTTTAAAGCTAAATAGAGGTTATCCACGCTTTTAGACCATGCAATCAAAAACAGAGCCTGAGACAATGTTATGTCTCAGGCTTTTTAAGCGGTCTGCTTTGCTTTCATTGTACGCTTTTAGCAAGGCTGGAGGCACAATTTTACTACATCCCCTGCCTAGTGTAGGTTTACTCCCCTGCTTTTTATCATGCTCCTGGAACGAGCTTTTCCATTGTCACAGGTTTCCACCCTTTTCCATCGATCCATTCCAGGTAAACACGGTATTTAGTTTCTGAGCCGGAAGCAGAAACAGTTCCTACTGATTTTTGAGGGTGCCCCTCATGGTTGCCAATATGCCAGATGGTCATATCATTGACACCAATTCCTGTGGCATACGAAATGGCTTCCACTTTTTCATCCCAGTCAACTCCGTCTTCATAGACTGAAACATGTTCGCCTGTCTGAGAAGTTCCAATAGGTTTCCAATTTTTGTTTGTTATGACTTCTGCCACCTGCGGATCATCACTGGACTCAGTTGAAGTTGCATCTGAATCTGAATCAGCCTCTTCTTCTTTTTCTTTTCGTTCTTCTTCTTTACGTTTTTCTTCTTTCTCTTCTTCTTCTCTTTTTTCTTTCTTAGCTTCTTCTTGCTCAGCCTTTTCTTCTGCTTTTTCCTGCTCAGCTTTTTCTTCTTCCGCAGCCTTTTCTTCGGCTTCTTCTATTGAAGCTGTTTCACTTTCTTCATCCGATTGTTCGCCATCTTCGTTTTGAGATGAGCTGTCTTCCTCATTTTCTTCATCACGGTTTTCACCTTGAGAATCGCTTTGTTCTTCATCCGATTGATCGGACTGCAAATGCTGCTCTGCAATGGACTGCTCTTCTTCTTCCGATGCAAGATTCGAATCCTCGCTGCTAAAGAATATAAAAGAACCTACTATAATAATCAACCCCACGACGATTGCGATTGAAGAATTAAGGATAAGATTGCTTTTGCGCTTCTTCTCCTGAAATTGTAATCTTGAATTTTTGCCCTTAGCCATTGTTTATCACTCCTGTATATGGTTTATCCAAAAAGAAGAATCTAGACAAGCATATCATGCTTATACATGACAAAAGCAAGTGAAATAGATCCCTATTCAGGAAAGTAGACCTGTATACCCAGTTAGACGTACTAGTGAAGTCAAACGTTTCAAAAAAACTCCGGAAGAAGTAAAGTACTTCATCCGGAGTATAAGAAAGGGGAATTATTTAATTGAAACAATTTTTACGTCCATATCTCCGCCTGGAGTCTGAACCTTCACTTCATCTCCTACAACCTTGCCGAGAAGGCTCTTGGCAATTGGAGAGTCGTTTGAAATACGTCCTTCAAATGGGTCCGCTTCTGCGCTTCCTACAATGGTATACGCTTCTTCATCGCCGTTTGGCATCTCAACGAAGGTAACCGTTTTGCCAAGTGTGACCACTCCATCCATTGACCCGTCTTCTTCAATAATTTTAGCATTGCGGATCATGGCTTCGAGTGTAGATATACGTCCTTCCACGAATGCCTGCTCTTCTTTTGCTGAATCATATTCTGAGTTCTCTGATAAGTCCCCGAAGCTGCGTGCGATTTTTATTCGCTCTACTACTTCTTTACGTTTTACGGACTTTAATTGCTCTAATTCCTGTTCAAGCTTTTCTTTTCCAGCTTGGGTCATAGGAAATACTTTTTCTTTTGACAAAACCCTTCACTCCTTTGAATGCATAAAAACCAATTTTTCTTCTTTGTCATGCTATGTGTTCATTACCTCTTTTATGAAGTAAGTGAAAAAAGAGGATGATTGTGGAATCCCCTTTACATTCTTTGCTATCATATTACACAATTGACTTTTGTTCAAGAATCGTTTGAATTTTCGTTACCATAAGATCGATGGCCACATGATTTTGGCCGCCTTCCGGTATGATAATATCAGCATATCTTTTCGTTGGTTCAATAAATTGATTGTGCATAGGTCTTACAACATTGATATACTGGTCAACTACAGAATCGATTGTACGGCCTCTTTCATTAATATCCCGCAGCAGCCTCCTGATGATACGTAGATCTGAGTCTGTATCAACATAAAGTTTTATATCCATCAGATTGCGAAGCCTTTCGTCCTCCAGCACAAGGATTCCTTCTAGTATAATCACATCTTTCGGCTCTACTGGAATTGTCCTGTGGGCTCTTGTGTGTACCGTGTAGTCGTACACAGGCTTCTGAATCGCTTCCCTTTCCTGAAGTGTTTGAATATGTTCAATTAAAAGGTCGTTATCAAATGCCAGTGGATGATCATAATTTGTTTCCAGACGTTCTTCATATGGTATATCACTTTGATCCTTATAATAGTAATCCTGCTCAATCATCGCAATAGAATGTCCTTGAAAGAAATCATATATTGACTTAGTTACTGATGTTTTACCTGATCCAGATCCTCCGGCCACACCAATTACAACTGGTTTATTTCTCATTGTTCTTAAACGAGCTCCTTTCGCATCATGTTGTGCGCACGCAAAGGTCGCTCAACTTTAAATTGAATGATTTGCAGCGGGTGACGGGCTGCTTCAAGTTCATTGCCCTTCAGATCCCAAATTTTATCGATTTTCTGTGAAAAATTCTCCATATCCGGTCCGAAAAATTCAACTTCCTGTCCTGGTTTAAAATAGTTTCTCTGCTGCAGCGTAACCGTTTGAGACTCTTCGTTATAGTCTAGGACATAGCCGGCGAAGTCAAATTTAGTTTTCTTGCCGTGTTCACCAAACATCTGCTCTTCATGCCCTGGTACGCCTTCAAAGAAAGCTGTAGCCGTTTCACGGTTTGCACATTTATCCAGTTCATTCAGCCATTCTTTTTTAATTATGAAATTTTCCGGGTCTTCACAATAGGCATCAATCACTTTACGGTACACACTTGCTACGGTAGCAATATAGTGAATAGATTTCATCCTGCCTTCAATTTTCAAACTGTCCACTCCAATTTCAATCATTCTCGGAATGGATTCTATCAGTTTAAGATCTTTCGGGCTCATTGCAAACGAGGCATCATCGTTGTTATAAAGGGCTTTTTCCTGTCCATCTTCCGTTTCATATAGATCATAATCCCAACGGCAGGATTGACAGCAGCCGCCTCTATTAGAATCTCTGGCAGTCATATGATTACTCAATACGCATCTGCCGCTGTAAGCAATGCACATCGCACCGTGAATAAAGCTTTCAACCTCAATATCGACTTTTTCTTTAATTTCCTGAATTTCATCGCCGCTTGTTTCCCTTGCAAGAACGACCCGGTGAAGGCCCTCTTCTTTCCAAAATTGAACCGCTTTCCAGTTTGAGAGGGATTGCTGAGTGCTTAAATGAACCTCCACACCTGGAGCGACCCGTTTGCAGGTTTCAATAATTAAAGGATCGGCTACAATAATACCCGCTACACCAGCAGAAGCAATGCCGCGAAGATACTCTTCCAAACCGTCTACATTTTCATTATGGGCAAAAATATTGGTTGTTACATAAATTTTTGCTCCGTACTGTTTTGCAAACTGGACTCCTTCCGTCATTTCTTCAAGCGTAAAGTTACCAGCGTTTGAACGAAGGCCGTATTCCTGCCCGCCTATAAAGACAGCATCAGCACCATAATGAACAGCAATTTTAAGCTTTTCAAGATTTCCGGCAGGAGCAAGCAATTCAGGTTTCTTTACGATGACGCGTTTGCCATCCTTTATCGCTGAAATTTTTTCATTTTTCATGATCGCCATCTTTTTTCCTCCTATATTAATAAACGGTTTCTTTAAAGAAGAATCCCGTGTCAAGCGGACGGTGAGGCTGCTGAATTTGCTCAATTGCTTCAAGCCATTGCTCTTTTTTTTCTTCGTAGATTTCATTATTTTCTGCACAAAGATCGATGGCTTTTCGATAAAGCGAAGTAACCAATGTTACATATTCAGACGTTTGAAGAATACCATCAATTTTAAATGAATCCACTTCCGCTTCCATCATTTCAGAAAGTTCATCAATGATGCACATATCATTCGGGCTCATGATGTGTGTGCCATTTTCATCTTCAAATATGGGATACTTATTACTTCGTTCTACATCATGAAGCAGCATATTTTTACTTTCTTTACGATTTTCAATTTCGAGAGACTTGCCCTGATAAAGAAAGTAATTGCCAAGCAAAGCCCGCTTGGACTGAAACATACAGGTCATCCCGTGAACCTGCACTTCTATTTCAACTTTTGATTTTTCTTTCATTTCAACAATTGCATCCATAGAAAGCTCTCTGGCTAATACTGCCCGCTTTGCCCCTTTTTCTCCCCAATAATTGCAGGTGAAATAGTTCGTGGCCGTTGTTTCGGTATTCCAGTGCAGAGAAAGGTTTGGTGCGGATTCCCGTGCTGCCATTAAGACAGCGGGATCACCAAATATAACCGCGTCTGCCCCCTCTTTTTGACAGAAGCTTAAATAATCATTTAATTCATCCACTTTATCATTATGAAAAATGGCGTTGACAGCTATATACACTTTTTTACCATATGAGTGTGCAATGGAGATCCCCTGCCTGCATTCATCTCTTGAAAATTCACCCGCGAGGCGCAGTCCATATCGCTGCTCGCCGATTACAAATGCGTCCGCTCCAGCTTCGCACAACTCTTTCAGATGGTTTACTGAAAAAGGCGTCACAAGCAATTCCGGTTTCTTCATTTTTTCACCTCTTTTTACTTATAGCCAGACCGTCGCCCACAGGCAGTATGACTGTTTCGAAATCTTTATTATCCATCAGCCAGTGGTTATACCGGTCAATTTTTCGAAGAAGCTGTTTTACATTTCTGCTTACTTCAGGCTCAGCCTCTGCAACCAACCCTTTAAACAAAACATTATCTGTATAAACGGCTCCATTTTGAGTTAGAAGCGGAGTATATAGCTCAAAAAAACGTCCATACTGGCTTTTTGCGGCATCTATAAAAATGGCATCAAATGGTCCGTATGAAGCAACGTCTTCTCTTATTTCCAGTGCATCTCCGTACAAGGTGGTAATTTGCTGTTCCTTACCAAATTTCTTAATAAATTGATTTGCCTGATCCAGACGTTCTTTATCCCGCTCAATCGAAATGATGTGTACATTCGGCAGTGCATCCGCCATACGTAAAGCTGAATAGCCTATGGCTGTACCTACTTCAAGAATTTTTAACGGCTGTTGAAACCTGAGCCATTGAAGCAGGGTTTCCATCCCGTCCAGTTCCATTATGGGCACGTCATGATCGTCTGCGTATTCTTCCATATTAGTAAAAAATGCCGGGCGATCCTTGTAGAACTTTTCTATATACTCATATACTTTTTTATTCAACTAAACCCCGCCTTTACATACATCCATACCCAAAAAAAAAGCGTTCTTTTTAAAACAGCCGCTCTACATAAAAAGAAGAAAGCCTATGCATGCTTTCCACTTTTGCCGACATTTGAAGTACGCCTCAAAATACTTGTTCCATTTTAACACAAATACAGGAGGAAAGTGAATAACCTTTCCTCCTGCAGACTTCTACTCTTCTGTTTCGTCAGCTTCTTCCTCATTTACGCTGTAAATATATTGTTCCGCCTTTTCCTCATGCTCTTCAAGCGTTTCTGAATAATAAACCACACCATCTTCAGCAGCAGCCAGAAAATAGTAATAATTTGTACTTTCAGGGTTCATTGCTGCTTCAATGGATTCTATGCCCGGTGCAGCAATCGGACCTGGCGGAAGTCCTGCATTCTGATACGTATTATAAGGGTGATCTATTTCAAGATCCTCATAAAGAACCTGATCTTTCCACTCACCGAGCGCATATAAAACGGTAGGATCTGTCTGCAGCGGCATTCCGTCTTCCAGACGATTATAAAATATACCCGCGATTATCTCCCTGTCAGTGGAAGCCGTTGCTTCTTCTTCAAGCAGGGAAGCAAAAGTCAGGGCTTTATGAACCGTCATGACGTTCGGGTCTTCTCCTTCAGATGTAAAATTACCTGCAGAAAAATCATTAATCGATTCCAGATAAGGAGCAAAAGCAGCATTTGTTCCCTCTACCATTTGTGTAATGATGACTTCTAATTCAGGATTGTCTTCATAAAATGGATAAGTAGCGGGATAAAGATAGCCTTCAAGTGAATATCTGATAGAATCTGCAGTCACTTCATCCGTAATTAATTCAGGGAACTGCTCCTGAAGGGAAGCAATAAATTCGGAATCAGTCGCTGTTTCCATGAATTCATCTGCTGAATAATCCGTATTTTCTTCTATAATTGATGCTATTTCCTCCAGTCTGAGACCTTCAGGCACGGTTACGGAAAAAAGAGGTTCATGATAAACTTTTCCTGTCTTGAGACTTTCCGTTATTTCTGACAGTGTCATGGAAGGGGTCAGTTCATAAGTACCTGCCTGGAATTCAGACTCATTATTAAATTTTAAATAGTATTTATACACTCTGGCATCTTTTACAATGTTATTTTCTTCAAGTGCTGCCGTTATCGTATCAACTGATGATCCGATCGGTATTTCAACCGTTACCGGAGTATTATTATCCGGATTCATGGGTTCTAAAGCAGAGGAGATATAAGAATAGCCTCCAATGCCAGCGCCTAAAATAAGCAGAATCACGACGATCATTGAGAAAAAAACAATTTTTCTCACATGCCTGGCTTCCTTCTTCCGTTCTTGTAAGTTTTGAATCCATTGTTGGTATTTTGACCGATTGTCATTCAAACGCTTTCCCTCCACATAAGACAGCAACAAACAGAAGCTGATATTGTTCAATAGGTCTATTATACAACAAAAATATACACAGGCAACAATTGCCTGTGAGCATAAAAAAAAACGAGGCTGGGACAATAGTGTCTCAGCCTCGTTGACCGGTTCTCTTCGCTTCAGCCGGACGCTTTTTCCAGGAACGGGGCTTGAGCTTTATCAGTACGTTGTCCTGTAAAGTCTCAACTTGCCCTCGTACCCTGCTGGAATTGCCGCCTTCCGCTAACCTCTTACTAGTTATGATTACAACCTTGGATTTAAACGTTTTTAGTATTATCCCAATCTCGTCTAAAAGGTTAGGGAAGTGTTACTCTTCTTCCTCTTCATCAAGAAATGTATTAAGCATCTCTTCAATCATATCCCATTCTTCTTCTGTTTCGATCGGCTTTAATTCGCCTTCTGCATTTTGGTCGTCCTGTTCAAATGAAGAAGCGTGAATTTCAATCTCTTCTTCTTCTGATTCTCCTACCGGAAAGTATAGTACATATGACTTTTTAAACTCATCTGAATCAAATGTAAACAGTACTTCACAAAGTACTTCATTTCCTTGTTCGTCTACTACTGTAATGTGTTTTTCTCCATGTTCCATTATAAGCACCTCTTCATTTCCGGCTGTTTAAATAGCCTTGTAGTATCATCACTGCAGCCATTTTATCAATGACCTTTTTTCTTTTCGCACGACTGACATCTGCTTCAAGCAGTACTCTTTCAGCTGCCATTGTGCTTAATCGTTCATCCCATAGTTTTACTTCAATCTGCAGCTTTTTATGCAGTTTTTCTGCAAACTGCTGGCAGGCTTCTCCACGGGGACCGATCGTGTTATTCATATTTTTTGGCAAGCCGACGATTATAGAAGAAACCTCATGCTCATCAACAAGCTCCTTAATCCGCTTAAAACCAAGCTGACCGCCGCGCTCATCAATTTTTATGGTTTCGATTCCCTGAGCGGTCCAGCCAAAAGAATCACTGATCGCTACACCCACGGTCTTTGTGCCGACATCGAGTCCCATTATTCGCATATTATTTTTCCTCTTTGTGCTGGTGTAAATAAAATTTCACAAGCTCCTCAATAATTTCATCTCTTTCAAGCTTGCGGATAATGTTTCGTGCATCATGATGTCTTGGAATGTAAGCCGGGTCGCCGGATAAAAGGTACCCTACAATTTGGTTGATGGGATTATATCCTTTTTCTTCGAGAGCTTCAAAGACCTGTATCAGCACGCGCTGAACTTCTTTGTCTGCAGAATCATCCCCAAAATTAAATCGCATCGTTTTATCAAATGAGCTCATCTTCAGCACCTCACTCCGGAATATCTAATTATTCCTTTTGTTCAACATGTATTTATTGTACACCAGTTTAGAAGAGAATCAAACGGATTTTACCCACTTAGGAACGAATTGAAGAGCCTCATCCACTTTCGACGGGTTCTTTCCGCCGGCCTGAGCCATATCAGGACGGCCGCCTCCTCCGCCTTCACAAATTGCAGCGACTTCTTTAACCAGCTTGCCGGCATGATAGCCCTGATCAATTAAATCTTTTGTTACGCCTGCAATAATTTGAACTTTTTCACCCTGAACTGCAATCAGTACTAAAATTCCTGAGCCCAATTTATTTTTAACATCATCCGCCATCGTCCGCAAACTATTTACATCCGAAGCCTGTACTTTTTGAGCCAGCACTGTTATACCTTCTACAGAAATAACCTGATCCATTATGCTTTTAGCTTCAATATTTGACATTTTAGCATGAAGCGAATCATTTTCTCTTTGCAGCTCCTTAAGCTCCGTTTGCATGCTTAAAATTCTTGCAGGCAGATCAACAGGGTTAGATTTCACAAGTGCAGCTGATTGCTGAAGCACCTGAATCTGGTCATTCATATGACGGTATGCTGCTTCGCCTGTCACCGCTTCAATACGGCGTGTTCCTGCACCTATGCCGCCCTCTGAAACAATACGGAATAGACCGATGGAGGAAGTATTGCTGACATGGCAGCCGCCGCAAAGCTCGAGACTGTAATCACCAATTGAGACAACACGGACCTCTGAGCCGTACTTTTCGCCAAACAACGCCATAGCACCCATGGATTTTGCTTCTTCCAGGGACTTTACAGCGGTTTCCACAGAGAAGCTGCCCCACACTTTGTCATTTACAATTTCTTCAATTCGTTTAAGCTCATCTGCCTGAACTTGTCCAAAATGAGAAAAATCAAATCGGAGCCGGTCTTCCTGAACGAGCGACCCTGCCTGATTAACATGATCACCCAGCACGTCTTTTAATGCCTGATGAAGAAGATGAGTTGCTGTGTGATTTTTAGTGATTTCCGTTCTTGACGCTGGATCCACTGCTGCCAGGACCTGATCCCCTTTTGCAAGCGATCCTTTTTCAATAATAGCCGTGTGAAGATGCTGTCCATTTGGTGCTTTTTTTACGTCTTTTATTCGCAGCAGCACCTGATCATTGGATATCGTTCCTTTGTCTCCAATCTGGCCTCCGCTTTCTGCATAGAAAGGTGTTTCTGCCAAAATCAGCTGAACTTCCTCCCCTTCATTCGCTGATTCAGTCATCTCCTGGCTGCTGATGATAACCTCAACAGTGGATTCGTGAAGCAGACGCTGGTAGCCGACAAATTCGCTGGATACTTTAATATCTCCGAGAACGCCGCCCTGAACCTGCATGGAGCCGCCTTCCTGGCGAGCTGCACGGGCTCTTGAACGCTGAGCATTCATTTCTTCTTCAAATCCGTCTGAATCTACCCGCAAACCGTTTTCCTCAGCATATTCTTCGGTAAGTTCTACTGGGAATCCAAACGTATCATAAAGTCTGAAAACATCTTTGCCGCTGATTTCACCGGATCCATCTTCCTTGGCTTTGTTCATAAGACCTGAGAGAATGGAGAGGCCCTCGTTTAATGTCTCATGAAATCGCTCTTCCTCCGTTTTAATCACTTTTTGAATAAAATCTTCTTTCTTTTTTACTTCAGGATAAAAATCAATCATAATATCGCCTACGACCGGCACCAGCTCATACATGAACGGACGGTCGATGCCTATTTGTTTAGCGTATCTGACTGCGCGGCGAAGAAGTCTTCTTAGCACATACCCTCTGCCCTCATTGGATGGGAGCGCGCCGTCGCCAATAGCGAAGGATACGGTTCTGACATGGTCAGCAATTACCTTAAACGAGACATCTTTTTCTTCTGTCTGCTGATAAGTCTGTCCTGAAATTTTTTCGGTTGCTTTGATGATTGGCATAAACAAATCTGTTTCGAAGTTGGTTGGCACATCCTGTACTACACATGCCATCCGCTCAAGTCCCATTCCCGTATCAATATTTTTTTTCGGGAGCGGCGTATAGGTGTGATCAGGGTTATGGTTAAATTGTGAAAAAACAAGATTCCAGATCTCAAGGTAGCGGTCATTTTCTCCACCTGGGTACAACTCTGGATCGTTTAAATCATTTCCAAATGCTTCTCCCCTGTCAAAGAAAATTTCCGTATTCGGTCCACTTGGTCCTTCTCCAATATCCCAGAAATTCCCTTCGAGGCGGATAATTCTTTCTTCCGGCAATCCTATTTTCTGTTTCCACAAATCATAGGCTTCATGATCTTCAGGGTGAACAGTGACAGAAAGCTTTTCTGCATCGAACCCGATCCATTTTGATGAAGTAAGAAATTCCCATGCCCACTCAATTGCTTCTTCTTTAAAATATTCTCCGATTGAAAAATTCCCGAGCATTTCAAAGAATGTGTGATGCCGCGCTGTTTTCCCTACGTTTTCAATATCATTGGTACGAATCGATTTTTGCGCGTTTACAATTCTCGGGTTTTGAGGGATGACCCTCCCATCAAAATATTTTTTCAGTGTTGCAACTCCGCTGTTAATCCAAAGCAACGATGGATCTTCATGAGGGACTAGAGAAGCGCTTGGCTCTATATCGTGGCCCTTTTCCATAAAAAAATCCAAAAACATTTGTCTGATTTCTGCACCTGACCATTTTTGCATCTAAATTCCTCCTTTTAACTATGTATATATTTTCAGAAAACACAAAAAGGCCCTCATCCCCTGCAGGGACGAGAGCAAACTCGCGGTACCACCCTGGTTATAAACCGTACTGCTAAATCCAGCACCATTTATCACTTTGAGCGCCTTAACGCGGCGAACGGCAGAGTTTATCTGCACTCCGGATTAGCTTTCCATTACAATGCGTGCAAATTCCCTTTCAGCCAGGGGGAATTTTCTCTGAAATTTCCATCCAACAAGTTGTAATGTACTGGTTCCATCTTCGAGTTGCTCTTATTTTCCTACAGAAAGTATAGATAAGGAAGCCGTCATTTGTCAATCGGTACTTCTTTTTCTCTTTGCTTAAACGAGTGAATGATCATTCCAATAATCATATACACTGGCACAACAGCGATTAAGCCTGCCATGCCGCCGAGTTCTCCGCCTATTAATAACAGCAGCATGATCATGACTGGATGAATATGAATGGTTTTCCCCATAATCCAGGGAGCAAGAAGATGACTTTCTACCATTTGAATGCCAAATGCAGCAGCAATTACCCAGATAACCATACTTCCCGATATGGTGCTGGCTACAAGCAAAGCGGGAAGTGCGCCGATGATTGGCCCTAAGTAAGGGATTACATTAAATATCCCGAGCAGCAGTCCTAAAGGAAGAGCATACGGAAGCTTAATTGCATACAAGACTGCAAAAGAAAACACTGCCACAGCTGCGCTAAGCCACAGCTGTCCCCTTATATAAGAACCCAGCTTTTGATCAAGATCCGCTGCCAATGATACTACCTGCTTTTTTCTATCTTGAGGTATATGGTTCATAATATAATCTCTGATCACTATACGGTCTTTTACTAAATAAAATGTCATAAATGGCACAAGAGAAAGCGCTATTATCCACTTTAATGAGTGATTTATGCCTGCCAGCAGTTCTTCTGCACGCTGTTCGATCGCCATCTGGATAGAATGTATAAAATCCTGTATTCTTATGCTGACAGGCTGAGGCATGGATGAAAGCCAATCTGCTATCGCATGATTCCAGTCAGATACCTTGTCAAGCAGATCCGGAAGATGAGTGAGAAAGTGATTCCATTCTCTTGCAAATGCTGGTATCCACCATTGAAATAAAGCTCCTGCAACAGCAGTCAGCACAACAAATACGATCGATACAGCAAGTCTGTTTGAGCATTTTGCACGCATTAAAAAATGAACTAGAGGAAGCAGAAGATAAGCAAACAGTATACTTAATAAGAGCGGAACGACCGCAAGCCAGATTCCTGCAAAAACCGGTTGTATGTATTTCCATAAGTATGAAAAAATCCACCCGCACAGCAGCAGGAACAGGATCAGGATAAGGCGCGGCAGCCACTTTTTTATAAGTGAATCCATTTTTGTTCGCTCATTAGTTCCGCTTCATTAAATAGGTCATTTAAACTTTCAATCGACCCATCTTCTGATATTTCATATAATACAAGCTTGCCTCTATAAACTAAAAATTCAATACAGCATTGTCTGCAATAATAATGCTTTGTTCCAATTTTTCCAATGTCACGATGGTTACAGCAAGGACAATTCATGAGAAGCCTCCAATTTTAGGATCTTTTCTCCCCATCGTTGCCCTTATATGTTTTTTTTATTCATTTTCCCTATGCTGAGTTGTCTTAATTAAGCTGAGTTCTGTACTGTTTTCAATATTTGGTAAATTAATCTGCATTTTCCCCCAAGCAATCTTAAGCCTCCATAAAATCGTACGGGGAGAGTCCTTGCATTCCGACCATAGGATCCGCTTCTTCAATCCCTTGCCCCGGAGGTTTTTCAGCAGGAGCATCTTGTGTTCCATCGGCCAGTTTGGAGCGAAGTGTGGTAAGTCGGACAGCGTCATCTTTTCTCTCTACTCCAAAACGAAATGCTTCTTCTTCGCCGCACATAATTAAAAATCTCTTGCTTCTCGTAATGGCAGTGTAAAGCAAATTCCTTCGAAGCATACGATAATAGCTTTTTACCACAGGCAGAATCACAATAGGAAACTCGCTGCCCTGTGATTTATGTATAGAGCAGCAAAAAGCATGGGTGATCTGGTTTAAATCCTGGCGGGTGTACGTGACCTCCACCCCATCAAAAGAAACCAGCACCATATCCTGCTTTTCAGTATTTTCCTTCGCATAAAAAATAGAAATAACTTCACCCATGTCTCCATTAAAGACATGGCTTTCAGGCTGATTTACAAGCTGAAGAACTTTGTCGCCGATTCGATATGCAATATCTCCCCACTGCAGTTCTTTTCTTGTTTTGTCAGGGTTGGGGTTCATTAATTCCTGGAGCACTTTATTCAGCCTGTCTATTCCGGCAGGTCCTCTGTACATCGGTGCAAGCACCTGAATGTCTTTAGCTGTGTACCCCTTTTTAATGGCATTTTTCACCACTTTTCCCACAACCTCATCCATTTGAGAAGCGTGGCAGGCAATGAATGAGCGATCAGCATGCTGCTTTCTTAAATCCTGCGGCAGTTTTCCTTCTTTCATTTGATGAGCCAATTCTATTATGGAAGACCCTTCTTCCTGCCTGTATATATCAGTCAATTGCACAGTAGGAACAAGCTTTGAATGAATAAGGTCCTGAAGAACCTGGCCGGGGCCAACAGACGGCAGCTGATCCTGGTCCCCTACAATAATAACCTGCATGGTATCCGGAACAGCCTGTAAAAGCTGATTTGCTAGCCAAGTATCCACCATCGACATCTCATCCACAATAAGAAGCTTTCCCTGCACCAGACGTTCTTCGTCATCCTCCATATCTTCCTGTCCTGTAAAGCCTAAAAGCCGGTGAATGGTCATTGCCTTGAGTCCGGTTGATTCAGACATTCTTTTAGCTGCGCGGCCGGTAGGAGCAGCTAAAACGATCGGAAACGGTTCTTCGCTCCCATACGCATCCACATCCAAAGACACGCCATGCAGTTCTGAATACAGTTCAACAATTCCCTTAATAACGGTCGTTTTCCCCGTCCCCGGCCCCCCTGTTAAAATCATGAGGGAGGAAGTCAGAGCGGTTTGAATGGCTTCTTTTTGAGAAGCAGCATACGAAACCCCGAGCCGTTCTTCCAGACTGCCAAGCGCCAGTAGAAACTCAGACTCCGGAAATTGATCTTCATATTCCTTATGAGAAAGAAGCCGGTTTATATTGGTAACAAGTCCTTTTTCAGAAAAATAAAGAGAAGGTAGATAAATCCGTTTCTCTTCCCCAATAACCTTTCCTTCTTCATGCAATTCAATCAGCTGATTTGAAATATCCGTGTATTCTATTTGTTCAGGCTGATGCTTCTGCAGGAGCTCCTTTACTCTGATCAGCAGATCTTTTGATTGAGCATAAACATGGCCTTCCTGCATTGAAAGCTGCTGAAGACAAAAGAGACAGGCTGCTTTTATTCGATCCGGATGGCTTCCGGATAAACCTAAATGTCTGCCCAGTTCATCCGCCTTGCCAAACCCTACGCCCTCAATATGGTAAACAAGCTCATAGGGGTTCTTTTGCAGAATTTCCAAAGTAGCTTCCTGGTAATGCTGATAAATCTTCATAGACAGCTGAGGGCCAAACCCCCAGTCATTTAAGTGAACCATGATCCGCTCTAAACCCTGGTGCTCGATTAAGACATCGTAAATATGCTTTGCCTTTTCCTGAGAAAGCTTTGGGACTTCCTGAAGCACCGATTCATCATTCATAATTCTTGAAATGGCTTTTTCGCCCAGTGTATCCACAATCTTTTCAGCTGTTCTTTTTCCAACGCCTGAGAAAAGATCGCTTGATAAATAATGGACTATCCCCTGTTTAGTCTGAGGCAGATCCTTTTTAAACCGATCCGCAAGAAACTGCAGGCCAAACCGGGGATGTTCTTTAAACTTACCGTGAAAAATATAGGTGTCCTCTTCCTGCATTTTAGGAAAATGACCTGTAACAACCGCTTCTTTTTCCTGATTTGACGTGTTGGTTTCTTCGACTCGAACGCGTACGACAGAATACATATTGTCTTCATTATGAAATATGGTCACGATATGCCTGCCTTTGATATACGGCTCTTCTTCATTAAATAAATCCATGGACTCATTGCTCATCAGGTGTTCCCCCTGCTCTTACCCTTTTGACTCCAAAGCCTGTCTCATAATTTCCCGGCCATTTAAAGCTAAATAATGATCCGGCTGAACAGCTATCGCCTGCTCAAAACAGTTTAAGGCTTCTATTGCATCTTCCTTGAAGCCCGCATACGCTACTCCCAGATTGTATAAAGCATCTGCATGCTGCGGATTAAGCTTTACTGCATGCTGTAGCTGCTTCATTGCTTCATCTCCAAGTTCAAGCTGGGCGAGTGCGAGTCCAAACTGGAAATGCGCCTCAGCATCCTCCGATGAAAGCTCTGCAGCACGCTGTAAATAAGGGAGCGAAAGCTTAACTTTTTCCTCGTTTTTAAGAGACATTCCGAGCATAAAATAAACGTCGGAATCCTCTACTCCTTTTTCAAGTGTTTTCTCATAGAGACGGGCACTCTCTGAAAACCGTTCTTCGTTATAATACAAATTTGCCAGAGAATAATACGCCAGACCTGCATCTTCGTTTAAAATAATCGCTTTTTGAAAAAAGCGTTCTGCTTTTTCCGTTTCATTCATTTGCGCCAGTACATTGCCGAAATTTATATAAGCTGTTTCATCTTCAGGTTTCTCTTCAATCGCCTGATTTAAAAGTTCTATGGCTTCCTGATATTCGCCTTCTTGCAATTTTTTTATGGCTAGTTCATTTAAATTCATGTAAGATTCATCTCCCTGCTGTGGTTGATTCAATTTCCAGCTTTAATCGTACAAAACTCTTTGCTAAAGCCTGTTTTTAGCAACAGGATACTGCAAAAAGTATAACATAGGTACTCATATGAACCGAAACGAAAAAAGAATGCTTCAGGAAAATCTTTACTCTCCTTCTCCGTATCAGAGCGAGAGTGAAAAAGTTCCCGAGCATTCCTGTCCTCATCCTACATATTCAAGCTGCTTTTGTTCCTTATAAATTTTATCAATCGTTCCTCCGCCAAGACATTCATCACCATTATAAAAAACGACTGCCTGTCCCGGGGTAACAGCTCTTGAAGGTTCGTCAAAAACCACCTCTGCCAGTCCCCCGTCTTTAATATGAACCGTAACTCCATGATCAGACTGGCGGTAACGGAATTTTGCTGTACAACGGAAAGTTCCTTCCGGCTCTTTACTTGATGTCCAGCTGAGATCAGCTGCGATTAAAGAGTGGGAGTATAACGCTTCGTGATCAAAACCCTGACCCACAAAAAGCTGGTTTTTCTCTAAATCTTTTCCAAGCACGAACCACGGCTCGCCGGACCCGCCAATGCCAAGCCCGTGTCTCTGGCCAATCGTATAATACATTAAGCCATCATGCGAGCCGACTTTCTTGCTTTCCATCGTTACCATATCCCCCGGCTGGGCAGGCAGGTATTGACCTAAAAACTCTTTAAAATTTCTTTCTCCAATAAAACAGATGCCCGTGCTGTCCTTTTTTGAAGCTGTAGCAAGTCCTGCTTCCTCGGCAATCCTGCGGACTTCTTTTTTATTGATCCCGCCGATCGGGAACATTACCTTCGCCAGCTGCTGCTGGGTAAGCTGGTTTAAAAAGTACGTTTGATCTTTATTTTCGTCCAGACCACGGAGCATTTTAACTTCTCCATCCCGCTCTTCAACCTGTGCGTAATGGCCTGTAGCCAGGTAATCTGCACCAAGCTTTAAAGCGTGATCTAAAAAGGCATTAAATTTAATTTCCTTGTTGCACATGACGTCCGGATTTGGGGTGCGTCCTGCTTTGTACTCTTCAAGAAAATACGTGAACACTTTATCCCAATACTGTTTCTCGAAATTAACCGCATAATAGGGGATGCCGATTTGGTTGCATACACGAATAACGTCATTATAGTCCTCTGTTGCTGTACATACACCTGCATCATCTGTGTCATCCCAATTTTTCATGAAGATTCCGATCACATCATAGCCCTGCTCTTTGAGCAAAAGAGCAGCGACAGAAGAATCGACTCCTCCTGACATTCCTACCACTACACGGGTATCTTTCGGTGATTTCTTCATTTTCCTCACCACTTTATCTATTATTTCATCAGCTGATAGTTATTTTTTAAAACGATTTACGATTAAAGCGACCTGATCGGCTATTATGTCAGCATCTTCTTCAGTACTTCCAAGTCCAAAGCTGAAGCGGACAGAATTTTTTAAGCGCTCATCATTTTTGCCGTACATGGCAGAAAGCACATGAGAGGGCTCAAGAGATCCGGCAGTACATGCAGAACCACTGGATACTGCAATACCGGCCAGGTCAAGATTTACAAGCATTGCTTCTACATCGGTTTCTGCGATGCTTAAGTTTATCACATGGGGAAGCGAGCGCTCAAGAGATCCGTTCACTTCATAAGCAACTTCTTTTTCTCTGAGCTTTTGCAGCAAATGATTTTTTACTGACTTTAATTGAGCTGTTTTCTCTACTCTTTCTTTACTTGCAATTTCGACCGCTTTGGCAAAAGAAGCAAGAGCTGGTATATTTTCAGTGCCTGCTCTTCTTTTCCGTTCCTGCTCCCCTCCAAGAAGTCCTGGAGAAAGAGATGTACCGTTTTTCACATAAAGAAAACCGACCCCTTTAGGTCCGTTAATTTTGTGAGCCGAAACGGAGAGCATGTCAACGTTTAGATCTCGAACATTTAAATCCTCAAGTCCATAGGCTTGTACAGCATCCGTATGAAAAGATGCCTGATGGTCCTTCAGCAGCTCCCCTATTTCCCGGATGGGCTGAATGGCGCCTACCTCGTTATTACCAAACATAACTGTCACAAGGATCGTATCTTCTCGCAAAGCTTTTTTTAATTCACTGATCGAAATCTGACCTTCTTCATCCACATCAAGAAATGTGACTTGAAATCCCTGATTAACAAGTGCTTCACATGGATGAAGGACAGCATGATGCTCAATTTTCGTTGTAATGATATGACGGCCCTTGTCCTTAAGGGCATTTGCTGTTCCAACGATTGCAAGATTATTTGCTTCTGTACCTCCGCTGGTAAAGATAATTTCATTAAAATGCGCCCCAATACTGGATGCTAATTGACTTCGTGCTTCATCCAGAAGGTGTCGGGACCTGCGGCCGACAGAATGAATGCTTGAGGCGTTTCCGTAATGCTCAGATAACGTTTCTGTCATCACTTTTACAGCCTCAGGATGCATTGGTGTTGTCGCTGCATGGTCTGCATAAATTTGAATCACGTGATTTCCCTCCCGTTTTAAATGTAGAACATGTAAGCATCCGATTGGCCTTCATCCGTGTAGTTTGCCAGATCTTCTATTGTCGTGTGATCAAGAACATCTTTTACGGCATCCCGGATTCTCATCCATAATTCCCGCTGAGGAGGCGCTTCGTTTTCAATTCCTTCTACCGGGGAAATCGGCCCTTCAAGCACCCGTATAATGTCTCCTGCCGTTATTTCATTCGGTTCTTTTGCTACGATATATCCGCCATAAGCCCCGCGAATGCTTTTCACATAACCTGCATTCCGCAAAGGCGCGATTAGTTGTTCAAGATAATGCTCTGATAAGTCATGCGTTTTAGCGATTGCTTTTAAAGAGGTAGGACCCTCTCCATAGCGTTTTGCAAGCTCGATCATAATGGTCAGGCCATAACGGCCTTTTGTTGATATTTTCATTACAAAATCCACCTCTGCCCCTCGATGTTTAACTTTTGATATTATAGCATAGAACTGCAATCGTTGGCATTTCAACTGTTTTACTACTATGATTAGCAATAAGAGAGACTAATAGTATGGAGTGATCATATGAGCATCAAACCACTGGCTTTTCGTATGAGACCAAGAACGATAGATGAGATGATTGGACAGACCCATTTGGTCGGTGAAGGCAAAATTATTCGCAGAATGGTATTAGCAATGCAATTATCCTCCATGATCCTTTACGGCCCTCCCGGAATTGGCAAAACCTCTATTGCATCAGCTATAGCAGGCAGTACGCAGTATGCTTTCCGGACGTTGAATGCCGTTACAAATAATAAAAAGGATATGGAAATCGTTGCGCAGGAAGCAAAAATGTCTGGCAAAGTTATTTTGCTTCTCGATGAAGTTCATCGACTTGATAAAACCAAGCAGGATTTTCTTCTTCCCTACCTTGAAAACGGCATGATCACCCTTATTGGCGCGACGACAAGCAATCCGTATCATGCGATTAATCCCGCCATTCGAAGCCGGTGTCAAATTTTCGAGCTTCATCCATTATCTTCTGACGATATGAAAACAGCGATTTTAAGAGCATTGGAAGATGAAGAGCGGGGCCTTGGAAAACAAAAGGTGATCCTTGAGGATGAAGCATTGGAGCTATTAGCCCATGGAAGCAATGGAGACGTAAGAAGCTCTCTTAACGCGCTCGAACTTGCCGTGAAATCAACTCAAGCTGAGGATGACAGTATAAGAATAACGGCAGAAATTGCAGAGGAGTGTCTACAGAAAAAAAGTTTTTCTCACGACAAAGACGGGGACGCCCATTATGATGTTATGAGCGGATTTCAAAAATCAATCAGGGGCAGCGACGTGGACGCATCCCTTCATTATCTGGGAAGGCTGATTGAAGCCGGAGATCTGCCGACTATCGCCAGAAGACTTTTGGTTATTGCCTATGAAGACATTGGGCTTGCGAGTCCTCAGGCTGGCCCAAGAACGCTTGCAGCAATTGAATCTGCTGAAAGACTTGGCTTTCCTGAAGCGCGCATCCCCCTTGCTAATGCAGTGATTGAGCTTTGTCTTTCTCCAAAATCAAATTCTGCCATCAGTGCGATTGATGCGGCTCTCGGAGACATTCGGGCCGGAAAAAGCGGCTCAGTGCCGGACCATTTAAAAGATGCTCATTACAAAGGAGCAAAAGAAATGGGAAGAGGCGTGGAGTATTTGTATCCTCACAGTTATCCAAATGGATGGGTCAAGCAGCAGTATCTTCCTAACTCGTTAAAAAACGCAGCTTACTATCAGCCCAAAACTACGGGTAAATTTGAACAGGCATTGAAGCAAATTTATGAAAAAATGAAATAGTCTATATCGCTGGGTATGCCAAGTTAAAAGAGGGTGAGATAGAAAAAAAAAGTTTTAAAAATTTGGGTGTATTTATAAGTAGTAAGAGGTGGGGGGAGCGGAAGGTGGCGACTCCTGCAGGAGATGACGGCAAGCTGAGACTTTACGGCGCAAGGCCCTGAAAAGGCTCAGCGCCGTCCCTGCGGAAAGCGTCCACCTGAAGAGCAGTGAACCGATCAAAAAAAGCATGAGACATATTGTCTCATGCTCTTTTTATTTTTTCAAAAGAAAGGATGTGTCTAAGCGGCGATATCCCGTTTAGTAAAGACCGTAAACGCTAGTGCCACAAAAATTGTGAAGTAAATCAAAATCATGATAATGGAAAACGTCATCGTCATGCCTTCTACAAGCGGCACTCCCATTTCATACATCGTCAGGTTCGTATTGGCAAACAGGCTGTATTTAGCCCAGTCGTAATACATCGCAATAAAGCCTGTAGCAGTTCCGCCGACAAAGTAAAGGAACAAACTGATTCCGATTGCTAGGGAGCTGCTGCGAAAAACAGCTGAAATCATAAATGCCATTGTGGTAAGGAGAATGACATCGATTGAGTTATACAGATAAACTTTCATAAGATAGAAAATCATATTGCTTTCCCTTACTTCTCCATCTGAGTAGGTTAATTGAACGGCTGATCCGGAATCAAAGAAGATAGCCCCCAGGATCAGAGACAGTACCGTTAAGATCCCAATCAATGATAGACCGAAAGTCGCAACCGTGAGAAATTTAGATAAAAGAATTTTCCAGCGGGCGATTGGCCGAATCATTAACAACTTAACTGTTCCCCATGAAAACTCACCCGCAACAATTCCGGAAGCTACGATAATGGAAAACAACCCTACTAATGAAATCATGAATGAGTTATTTTCAAGGTATTGCCACATGGACTCTGCGTTGTTAGGTGCGATATCGTTTTCTAAGCGATATTCGTTTAAGGCTAGAGCTCCTTCTGGACTTGGCGTGTAAAAGCCTTCTTCCCCAGACTCTATCGTCATTTGAATTTGTTCATTTTCCGCTTCTAAAGCTTGCCGCCAGTCTTCATTAGACGAATTAAAGTTGGAATTTATAAAGAGTGTAATAACAGCTGAAGCGATGACCGCTAAAATCAGCAGTCCAGCCATCACATATGTACCTGGGCGATGCAGAATTTTCATCCATTCATTGCGGATTAAATTACCCATGCTTTACCAGTCCTCCCTCTGACGTTACTTCAAGGAACCTGTCTTCCAGTGTTTTAGCTGCCGGAGAAATACCGTACACATCTATATTCTCTGCCACACAAAAACGGATAAGCTCCGGTATTTGATCTTTTGTCATATCAATTACCAGCGATTGTTCTACTACCTCTACCGTCCATTCAGCATGATGTGTAAGTACTTTCTTTTTCACCTCATGAGGCTCTTTTACCTCAAGTTTGAACAGCTTGCCCTCAGTAGAAACAAAATCGTCCATAGACTGAACATCAATCAGCTTGCCGTTTTGAATGATGCCGATACGGTCACACATCATCTCCATTTCTGAAAGCAAATGACTGGACACAATCACGGCCATGTTCCGTTCTCTTGCTAAGCGTCTTATGTAATCGCGGATTTCACGAATGCCTGCAGGGTCTAGTCCGTTGGTGGGCTCATCCAATATCAGCACTTTTGGATCGTGCAAAAGACTTTGAGCGATCCCCAGCCGCTGGCGCATTCCAAGTGAATAGGTTTTCACCTTTTCATGAATCCTTTTTTCAAGTCCTACCAGTTTGACTACTTCATTAATTTTCTCTTTAGAAATTCCTTTGTACATCCGTGCGTAGTGAACTAAATTCTTATAGCCGGATAAAAATTTATACATTTCGGGGTTTTCTACTATGGCTCCTACATGCCGCACGGCTCCTTCGAAATCAGTTTTAATGCTTTTTCCTTCAATGAGGACGTCCCCATCTGTTAATTTCATTAATCCTACAATCATTCGGATGGTGGTTGTTTTTCCTGCTCCGTTAGGCCCGAGAAAACCAAACACTTCTCCTCCGTAAACGTCAAACGAAACTTTATCAATGATGGTTTTCCCCTTGATTACCTTCGTGACATTTTTCAACTCTACGATCGATTTTTTAGTCATGCCTTCCCTCCTGTTTTTTTCTCATTAAATTTAGGTTGTCATGTAATTTACGAGTGAATTGGAAGAAAGTTTCACTTAAAATAACAAATTCAGTAGAAAAGTTGTTTCAATTTTCACCTGTTAATCGAAAATAGTATACGAAAAAAACCAGTCCCTTTTGTATTAAGGACTGGTTTGCAGATTATTGAACTCGTTTAATCATGATGTCTTTTAACAATGTATTTATTACATAGCTTGCCGCGATCAATCCTGCTACTGAGGGAACAAAAGCATTAGAGGACGGAGGCATTTTGGCCTTTCTTATTGCAGCTTCATCGTTGCCGACCGTTTTTCTGACTTCTTCACGAATAATGATCGGACTTTCATCCGAGAAAACGACGGGGATGCCTTTTGGAATCCCTTCTTTACGCAGCTGCTTTCGGATTACTTTTGCAATTGGATCTGTATGGGTTTTTGAAATGTCGGCAATTTGAAAACGGGTTGGATCCATTTTATTTGCTGCCCCCATACTTGATATGATCGGAATCTCTCTTTTCAGGCATTCTTTCATTAAATGAATTTTGTAGGAAATCGTATCAGAGGCATCCACTACAAAATCAAGGCCGTGGCTGAAAAACTCTTCATACGTTTCTTCTGTATAGAACATTTTCAGTGAAATAACTTCACAATCAGGATTAATGTCTTCGATTCTGGTTTTCATCAAGTCTGCTTTTGGCTGTCCGACAGTAGAAAGCAGTGCGATCACTTGACGGTTAACATTTGTGATATCTACATCATCTTTGTCTACGAGAATTAAGCGGCCGACTCCGCTCCGCGCAAGCGCCTCAGCGGCAAATGAACCTACACCGCCAATGCCGAGCACTGCGACTGTTTTTCCTTTCAGAAGATCAATTCCTTCTGATCCGATCGCCAGTTCGTTTCTTGAAAATTGGTGAAGCATGTTAATCAACTCCAAATCAGTTTAGGATAACGGAACTAAGGATAGCTTATTTTCCTTGTTAAATCAATGAGCCTTTAACGCTCCTCAATAAAGCATAAAAAAACCGCCTGGTTGATCAGGCGGTTTTAGAAGTATGTAAGTGCTGGCAAATCCCAATCGTGCCGTCTCATTAAAGATCTATTGTTTTGAACCCGCTCTCAGCAGGTGGGTGCCCTGTTTTCTGCTTAATGCGTCCTCGCAAAAGGCATGCACGGTGCAGAAAAACGCAGGCTCCCAATAATAGAAGTGTTCGGTCAAAACGAATTGAGCAGATAACGTACACATCAGGACTTGCCTTGTTTGTAAATAATAGCATACCTTTTCTTAAAGATCAATCTTTAGCGCCGGTAATTTATTTATTATTCTGAAGATTCAAAGATATCTTTAATTCATCCAGCTGAGCTTCACTTACTTCTCCTGGTGCGTCTGTTAATACACAGCTTGCACTTGCTGTTTTAGGAAATGCAATGGTGTCTCGCAAGTTGGTGCTTCCAGACAGAAGCATTACAAGTCTGTCAAGACCGAGTGCAATTCCCCCATGCGGCGGTGTACCGTACTCAAAGGCTTCAAGCAAAAACCCAAATTGCTCTTTAGCTTCTTCTTCTGAAAACCCAAGAACTTTAAACATTTTTTCCTGAATTTCACGCTCAAAAATCCGAAGGGAACCTCCACCTAATTCATACCCGTTCAACACAATATCATATGCCTGTGCTCTTACAGCTGCAGGATCCGTTTCAAGAAGCGGAAGATCCTCCCTTACAGGCATCGTAAAAGGATGATGAGCAGCATAATAACGGCCTTCATCTTCTGCATATTCCAGCAGCGGCCAGTCTGTTACCCATAGGAAATTGTATAAGGTGTGATCGATCAGGCCCAGTTCTTTACCAAGTTTCAAGCGAAGCGCACCTAAAGCATCAGCGACCACCGATTTTTTATCTGCTACAAATAGGAGCAAATCGCCTTCTGCTGCATCTGTTTCAGCCGCAAGACGGGCTTGCTCATCTTCTCCAAAAAATTTAGCAATCGGTCCGGCAAATCCTTCTGAGGACGTTTTAAGCCAGGCAAGTCCTTTGGCTCCATAACGGGAAACGAATTCGCCCAACGCATCTATATCTTTTCTTGAGAAGTTGTCTGCTGCACCTTTTACATTAATTGCCTTAACCTGGCCACCATTTTCAACTGCACTGCTGAAGACCTTGAATCCTGAAGTCTTCATTGACTCGGACAAATTAATTAGTTCCATTTTAAAGCGCGTGTCTGGCTTATCAGAACCGTATCGCTCCATCGCTTCGCTGTAGGTGATTTGTGGTAAAGGAAGCGCAATGTCCAGACCTTTAACATCCTTCATCATGGCTGAAAGCATGCGTTCATTCATCTTCATAATTTCTTCCTGGCTCATAAAGCTTGTTTCGATATCAATTTGCGTAAATTCCGGCTGGCGGTCAGCACGCAGATCCTCGTCTCTGAAACAGCGGGCAATTTGATAATATTTATCAAATCCACCGACCATCAACAGCTGCTTAAACAATTGGGGCGACTGAGGCAGAGCATAAAATTCTCCTTCATGTACTCTGCTTGGAACCAGATAGTCACGTGCGCCTTCAGGTGTACTTTTCGTCAATACCGGCGTTTCCACTTCGATAAACTGATCATCGTCAAGAAAGCGGCGAATCGACTTCGTAATGCTGTGACGCACTTTGAAGGTTTCGGTCATTACAGGACGGCGAAGGTCCAGGTAGCGGTATTTTAAGCGAATATCTTCTGCTACTTCTGTTTTATCTTCAATGGCAAAAGGAGGTGTTTTCGCTTCACTGATGACAGTCACCTCTGAAGCATGAATTTCAATGGTGCCTGTAGCGATATTGGTGTTTATTGTACCTGCTTCTCTTGCCTGAATGGTTCCTTCTATGCTTAGCACATATTCGCTGCGGATTGCTTCCGCTTTTTTTAAGGCCTCTTCTGAAATAGCAGGGTTAAATACAACTTGAATAATGCCCGTTCTGTCACGCAGGTCAATAAAAATCAGACCTCCAAGGTCACGACGTTTTTGAACCCATCCTTTTAAAATTAATTTTTCGCCAATTGCTGAGGCGGGTACTTCCCCGCAATAAAATGATCGTCCAAACATCGTTTTTCCTCCTTAAGACTGCTTTAAATAATCGAATAGTTTTTCAAATGTAACGTTTTCCTGCGTGCCGCTCTCCAAATTCTTGACGACACTCGTTCCTTCACTGAGTTCATTTTCTCCAATGATCGCAACAAATTTTGCCTTTAAACGGTCGGCACTCTTAAGTTGTGCTTTCATTTTGCGATTTAATGTATCCATCTCAGCACTCAGATTATGCTTTCTTGCTTTATATGTCAGTTCAACGGCTTTATCTTTTGCCTGTTCACCCATTGTGACAAAGTAACAGTCCAGGACAGCTTCAGCAGGAAGCTCGATGCTTTCTGCATCCAGAGCCGACAGCAGACGCTCGATGCTTAATGCAAATCCAATACCTGGTGCACTCGGGCCTCCGAGGTCTTCTGATAAACCATTATATCTGCCTCCGCCGCATAGTGTAGTAATGGCGCCAAAGCCCTCTGCACTGCTCATAATTTCAAATGCAGTGTGGTTGTAGTAATCCAGCCCCCTTACAAGATTTGAATCTACTTCAAATTCAATCCCCATTAAGGTTAAATAGTGCTGAAGTTTTTTAAAGTAAGCTGAGGATTCTGCATTCAGGTAATCAGCAAGAGAAGGCGCTGTCGCCATTAATTCGTGATCCCTGTCTTTTTTGCAATCCAATATCCGAAGAGGGTTCTTTTCAAGACGCATCTGACAATCGTGACAAAACTCGTTGATTCTCGGTTTAAAGTGATTGATTAATGCTTCTTTGTGGGCGATTCGGCTTTCAGTGTCACCCAAACTGTTAATCACGAGCTTCAGCTTTTTCAACCCAAGACGTGTATACAGTTCCATAGCAAGCGAGATCACCTCTGCATCAATACTTGGATCGTCGCTTCCAATTGCTTCAACACCAAATTGAACAAATTGTCTGAAGCGGCCGGCCTGGGGGCGTTCGTAACGGAACATTGGACCGGTATAAAATAATTTGACCGGCTGATTGACCTGGCCGAACATTTTGTGCTGAACAAATGAACGAACGACTCCTGCTGTTCCCTCCGGACGAAGCGTCAAGCTTCTTTCTCCCCGGTCCTTAAAGGTGTACATTTCCTTTTGTACAATGTCTGTTGTATCCCCTACACCCCGTTCAAACAATTCTGTATGCTCAAACAGAGGCGTGCGAATTTCTTTGTACTGATACTGTTCACAAAGTTCTTTAGCTACTTTCTCAATGTATTGCCATTTTTCAACGGTTCCAGGAAGAATATCCTGGGTGCCTCTAGGAATTTGAATAGACATGAAACTTCCTCCTCCAACTATCAATTCATAATTAACGATCGACAAAGACCGGAAAATGTGAACACAAAAAACTCCCGTCCCTTGTCCTAAAACAAGGGACGGGAGTTTTATTCCCGTGGTGCCACCCTAATTGAAGCATAAAAAGCTTCCACTCAAGGCAGTTAACGCCTGCATACGTCAATTCCTACTAAGAGACCTTTTCAGAACTGAACCTACGGGGTGTTCATTCAATAAGTCGTCATGCAAAACCGCTTGCAGCCTAGGCGGTTTTTCTCTGTTCATGCATATTCTTATTTACTGTTCCCCATCATTGGTTGTTTTACGTTTTTTATAATGTAATCAATCATAATAAGCCGCCACATGATTGTCAAGCTTAAATGAAAAGACTTTTTATTTGAATTTTCTAATGACGGATACCTTTCGTCGGTATAAGATAGAGGAAAGACAAACCTGAGAGGTGTTGTGAATGAAACTGATCGGTTCCATTTTGGCCGGCGTTCTGCTTATTTCTTCTTTTTCGCTCCCGGCTGAAACGGTTCTTGCAACAAGCAACAGTGCTGTAATTGCCTCGGATCATGTGAATATGAGAGAAGGCCCAGGACTTGCTTATGCTACCATTGCAACAGCAAATGATGGGGATACATATGAAATTCTGGACGAAGAGTATGGGTGGCTTAAACTTAGACTTTCCGGTGGTAAAGAAGGCTGGGTCGCTGAGTGGCTTACGGTACAGCAGGAATCAGCTCAGTCTGAAGCCGCGGTTTCACAAAGTAGTACAGTCACCGCCGATCAATTAAGAGTTCGCAGCGGACCCGGTACAGATGAAGAAGTCATACATTCTCTCCACAGCGGGGATGAGGTGGACATCGCTTCACAGGAAAATGGCTGGTCTGAGATCATTACACAGGATGGCATTACCGGCTGGGTGAATACAGACTATTTATCACAAGTCACTTTGAAAGAGGATGCGTCGGGGCAGGAAGCTGCAGACAGCGTCTCAACAGCGACCATTTCAGTAGACCGGTTAAATGTTCGAGATGATTTTTCATCTGCAGGAGCGGTCATTGGGTCGTTGAATCAAGGAGACACCGTCAAAATTATAGAAGAACAATATGGGTGGTACCATGTTGAAGGCAATGGATTAAATGGCTGGGTCAGTTCTGCTTATGTGCAGACAAATACACCATCAGCACAGGCTGAACAGCAGGACTTAAGTTCAGATGCAGGCAACGATGATGCGGTCATCACTATTATGGTGGATGCATTAACTGTAAGAGACGAACCAAGTCATGCAGGAAAGCCTTTATCAACAGTAAACTATGGAGAAGCCTATATGATTGAAGAGCGATCCGGGGACTGGTTTAAAATTACTTTGCCCTCCGGAGAAGAAGGCTGGATTGCCAGCTGGTATACAGAACCCGGCGGTACAATCACCTCCATGGATGCTTCCACGGAAGAGGGAAGTCCGTTAACGGTTTTATACAACGGATCAAATGTTCGAAGCATGCCGTCTGTTCAATCTGAGGTTGTTGCACGAGTCAACTCAGGTGAACAATTTAAAGCTGTATCTCAAAACGAGGACTGGTTTGAAATAGAACTCGATGACGGCACTGCAGGGTTTATAGCCAATTGGATTGTTTCATCAGAAGAAGCTTCAGCAGAAAACACGGCTGAAGAAAAACCAGAAGAAGTAGTTGAAGAGGATACACAGGAAGATGTGCCGGATCCCCCTGCAGCCTCTATAGAAGAAGCTACGATCATCATTGATGCCGGTCATGGGGGACGGGACAGCGGAGCAGTTGGGGCAAGCGGGTCGTATGAAAAATCACTGACGCTCAGAACCGCTGAAATCCTGTACCATAAACTTTCAAGCACCGGTGCCAATGTCATCATGACCAGGCAGGATGACAGATACATCGATCTGCACACCCGGGTTGCTTCATCTCAGCAAAACGACGCAGATTTATTTATATCCATTCATTATGACGCAATAGATGACAGGAGCATTCGGGGATTTACAACGTATTATTATGGCGATATGGATCATCCTTTTGCCCAGTCTGTTCATGCTGGTCTTCAGGACCAATTAAATTTACGTGACCGCGGGGTTCATTTCGGCAACTACTTAGTGCTGAGGGAAAACTCCATTCCGGCCATTCTGCTTGAATTAGGCTATTTAAGCAACCCTTCAGAAGAAGCGGTCATAAATAATGATCAGTTCAGAGAAATTGCAGCAACAGGTATCTATAATGGTGTTGTAGATTATTTTGAATGAAAAAAGGAACCGCCGGCCCCCCTCTTGGGAGTGCCGGCGGTTCCTTTTTACTCACGTTTTATGGAGTTTCCACGATCAATGTAACTGGACCATCGTTCACTAGAGATACGTCCATCATGGCCCCAAATACGCCTTTTTCCACATTTACACCTTTTTGCTCAAGTAAAGTATTGAACAAATTATATACTTTTTCAGCCTGCTCAGGCTTTGCAGCGTCCATAAAATTGGGTCTTCTTCCCTTCTTCGTTTCTCCATATAGAGTAAACTGGGAAATGGACAAAATCTGCCCTTGGAGATCAAGCAGGGACTCATTCATTTTGCCGCTTTCATCTTCAAAAATTCGAAGATTCACTATTTTTTCTGCCATATAGGCAGCTTCCTTTTCCCCGTCATCATGTGTAATTCCTACTAAAAGGACGAGACCTTTATCAATACGGCCTGTAACATTTCCATCTACAGAAACCGAAGCCTGTTTACTTCTTTGAAGAACGACTCTCATAATCTGTGCATCTCCCTCCGGTCGTTAGTTCACTACCCGCTGAACGGAGTAAATATCTGAAATTTGCTTAATTCGTTCAACAACCCGCTGTAAATGGTTTACATTTTTAATCATAATAGACATATTAATTGTTGCTATTTTATTGCGGTCAGTACGCCCGCTGACAGCTGAAATATTTGTTTTCGTTTCATTGACTGCCTGCAGGACCTCATTTAAAAGGCCGCGTCTGTCATAGCCGGATATTTCAATATCAACGTTATATTCTTTTTTGTCCTGCGGTGTGCCTTCCCATTCAACTGGAATGAGCCGGGCATTTGAATCATCCTGTATATTTGGGCAATCTGTCCGGTGAACAGAAACTCCCCTGCCCCTTGTAATAAATCCAATAATATCATCACCCGGCACCGGGCTGCAGCATTTGGATAAACGTACCAGCAGATTATCAATTCCTTTTACCGTTACTCCAGCCTCGCGTTTTTTTCGATGAGAAGGAGGCTTAATATCCGCCATTGCTTTTTCAAGGGTATCTTCTTCATCACGGAGCTTTCTGAGCTTTTCGGTTAAACGGTTGGCAATCTGAACACCCGTTATCCCGCCGTATCCTACAGCAGAATACATATCTTCCACATTTGTAAAGTTAAATTTCTCTGAAACTCTTTTGATATTTTCTTCTGTAAGGACTTCTTTAGGATTAAATTCAAGTGACCGGATTTCCCGTTCGACAATATCCCGGCCCTTATCCATATTTTCGTCTCTGCGCTGCTTTTTGAAGAATGCTTTAATTTTATGCTTTGCCTGGGAGGTTTGAGCAATTTTCAGCCAGTCCTGACTTGGTCCGTATGAATGCTTCGACGTCATGATTTCAATGATGTCTCCCGTTTTCAATGTGGCATCCAGCGGAACCATCTTGCCGTTCACCTTTGCACCAATGGTCTTATTGCCGATTT
Source organism: Jeotgalibacillus sp. ET6 (assembly GCF_029667115.1). Taxonomy (GTDB): domain Bacteria; phylum Bacillota; class Bacilli; order Bacillales; family Jeotgalibacillaceae; genus Jeotgalibacillus. The sequence goes on from NZ_JARUIU010000001.1 coordinate 802,916, forward strand.
CTGAATGGACCCGGTAAGCAAAATCAATTGGAACAGAACCGGCCGGCAGTTCCATCACATCTCCTTTTGGCGTAAACACATAGACCATATCAGAAAAAAGATCAAATTTAAGAGCATCCATAAATTCTTCTGCATCGGAAGAATCCTGCTGGAATTCAAGAATTTCGCGGAACCATGTCAATTTATTTTCAACTGATGCCTTATTGTCTTCACTTACAATCGTTCCCTCTTTATAAGCCCAGTGAGCCGCAACCCCAAACTCTGCAATGCGGTGCATATCCGATGTTCTGATTTGTACTTCAAGGGGATCTCCTTTAGGGCCGATGACGGTCGTATGAAGAGATTGATACATATTAGGCTTCGGCATGGCAATATAGTCTTTAAATCTGCCAGGCATTGGCTTCCAGCAAGTATGGATGATACCGAGAACTGCATAGCAGTCCTTAATGCTGCTTACAATCACCCTGACTGCAAGCAGATCATAGATTTCATTAAATTGCTTATTTTGCATGGCCATTTTTTTATAAATGGAATAAATATGCTTCGGGCGTCCGTAAATATCTGCATCAATATTAACATCGGTCACCTGGTCCTTAATTTCCCGTATGACCGTTTCTACATATTCTTCTCGCTCATTGCGTTTTTTCTTCATTAGATTAACGATTCGGTAGTATTGCTGCGGATTTAAATAGCGAAGAGAAGTATCCTCAAGCTCCCACTTAATCGTTGAAATTCCAAGCCGGTGCGCTAAAGGGGCAAAAATTTCAAGTGTTTCATTTGAAATGCGAATCTGCTTTTCGACCGGCATATGCTTTAACGTTCTCATATTATGAAGACGGTCAGCCAGCTTTATTAAAATCACCCGGATATCCTGCGCCATTGCAATGAACATCTTTCGGTGATTTTCTGCCTGCTGCTCTTCTTTTGACTTGTATTTTATTTTTCCAAGCTTGGTCACACCATCAACCAGCATCGCCACTTCTTCACTAAACTGCTCGGCCAAATCTTTATAGGAGTAATCTGTATCCTCCACTACATCATGTAAAAAACCGGCAGCAACAGTAGACGGATCCATTTGTAAATTTGCCAGGATACCCGCCACCTGAATCGGATGAATGATATATGGCTCCCCGGATTTGCGAAACTGTTCCTTATGAGCTTCAGCTGCCAGGGCATATGCTTTTTTCACTATATCCACCTGACTATTGTTCATGTAAGTTGATGCAATCACGAACACTTCATCCGCGGTAAGTACTCGTTCGTTCGCCATACGCTATATCACCTTTATCGTTTGAAATAAATTTTTTGTGTATTGTACCTATTATTAAAAAAAATTGTTCGTCTGTAAAGCGATTATGACTTTTTTTCATGACGAATGGAGTAAAAACGGCTTATTTCGACACAAACTGTATATAAAAAGAGCCCCGATTGTGGGACTCTCATCAATTATTAGTATTGCATTAGTGTAAGCATATCATATCCTTCTAATTTGTCACGCCCATCAAGGTAAGTAAGCTCAATTAAGAAAGCAATTCCTGCTACAACTCCGCCAAGTTCTTCAACGAGCTTGATGGTTGCCTCAATGGTTCCGCCAGTAGCAAGAAGATCATCTGTAATCAAAACCCGCTGCCCGGGCTTGATTGCATCACGGTGAATCGTCAAAACATCTTTTCCGTATTCAAGTCCGTAATCCACTTTAACTGTTTCACGCGGAAGCTTGCCTTCTTTACGGACAGGAGCAAAGCCTATCCCAAGAGCGTAAGCAACAGGACAGCCAATTATAAAGCCTCTTGCTTCCGGGCCTACTACTATATCAATGTCTTTATCATTTGCATATTCTACAATTTGATCCGTCGCATAACGATACGCATCTCCATTGTCCATAAGAGTTGTAATATCTTTAAATCGGATACCCTCTTTAGGCCAGTTTTCCACAATTGTTACATACTGCTTTAAGTCCATACCTTTTCTTCCTCCTCAGGTCTCTTCGCCCCGTCTAAGTGCTGTTCAAACCAGTTTTTCAACTGTTGAAAAGACGAATATAACAACTCCTGCTCCAGCCCAACCATTCTTTCTTTTGACTGGTAGGCAGGCGAATGGGATAAATCACGTTTTTGAACAGAATTGTTCACCGTAATGATTCCATCACTCATTGTAACAAATTCCAGTTCAAAAAACACCTTTGTCATAAAATTAATCGTTTCTCTTGTCCATCCTTTATGACCCGCCAGTGCATCTCCATTTTTATGAAGGTCGAAGGACTGCCTTTTTTTAAGAAAAGCATAATACCAGGCAAATTGATCTCTTTTAGGCATACCTGTAAAAAACTGAGGATCTTCCTGATAAAAATGGACATAAATACGCGTCGGGATCCCGTTGCGAATTAAAGACAAAATTTGTTCTTCTTCCTGCGGCAGGTCAAGAAGTATAATCTGCTTGTGATCTATTGAGTGTTCTGCCGCTTGTTCCCGGTTTTCTATCACCGTTATATGACTCTCGTCTATATATTGAAGAAACTCTTTTTTCGTTTTTGTATCAAATGCAATAAACTGCCGTTCTTCAGGCAGAGTCGGAAGCCATCTCTGGGGCTGGGAAATACCTCTTACATCAAACAGCTGCCACTCATTGACCTGAATGTCCTGAACAAAAAGCTGAGGCTTTCTGCTGTTATTCCATTCATTAATTGAAAGTTCACCTATTACATCCACTTTGGCCAGCGGTGAAATATGATCGGCGATTTCTCCCAGACCAAAAGCAATACCGTCAAGTGTGGACTGATCCTTTTGCAGCGTAAGTTTTAAATGATTGTGGCTTGCTCCTATTTTCCTCAGCGAAGACACTGATGATTGTTCAATCAGAACTTTCGGTTTTGGATTTTTCATTCCGAACGGTGCAAGCAGCTGAACCTGTGAAATTGAATGTAAATCAATTTCTTCCAGGGAAGCAACCGTATCAATCGCTGTAATTGGAATAAAGTCTTCATCTGAGAGTTTTTCCGCCTGGTTGTTAAGTCGTTCTCTCAGTTCGTCTACTTGGTCAATTGGCAGTGTCATCCCGGCTGCCATAGGGTGCCCGCCAAAATGCGGGAGAATATCCCGATTAAGGGATAATTCCTCAAACATATTAAACCCTTCGATGCTTCTTGCTGACCCTTTTGCTTTTTTTCCATCAGGATCCAGGCACAGCATGATAACAGGACGATAATAGCGATCTACTAATCTTGAAGCTACAATACCCACAACCCCTGGATTCCAGCCCTCTTTGGCAATCACAAGCACCCGATTTTCTTCTAGGGGATATAAACTTTCAACTTGTTCAATTGCTTCTTTTGTAATATCACTGACAATGGTCTGACGCTCTTTATTAATTAGATCAATCTCTTGTGCGAGTGCTTCTGCTTCTTCCATTTCTTCTGTCATAAGCAGTTCGACGGCAGGGTCAGCATCTGCTAATCTTCCAACTGCGTTTAATCTCGGTCCAATAACGAAACCAACGGACTCTTCATTCAGCTCTGCCAAAGCAGCACCTGCAATTTTGCATAGAACCTGAATCCCTTTACGACGGGTCTGGCGCAGCTCGTGCAAACCTTTTTTCACCAGAAGCCTGTTCTCATCCCGCAGCGCAACTAAATCTGCAATCGTTCCAATGGCAGCAAGGTCAAGGAGATGAACAGGCGGTTTTTCCAGAAGGGCATGCGCCACTTTAAATGCTACTCCGACCCCTGCCAGTTCTTTAAAAGGATAGTTTCCATTCGGATGATTAGGATGAATAATGGCAAGCGCTTCAGGAAGCTCCGGACCCGGTTCATGGTGATCAGTGATAATTAAATCAACTCCAAGCTCTTTTAAAACCTGCGCTTCCTTAATCCCTGAGATACCATTATCTACTGTGATCAGCAAAGATACTCCCTGCTCGGCTGCAAATCGAAATGCGTCCTCATTCGGCCCGTATCCCTCTGTAAAACGGTTTGGTATGTAGAATTCAACATTCGCCCCTAGTTCCTGCAATACGCTTAGCATAACCGAAGTACTCGTAACACCATCGGCATCATAATCACCATAGACCATGATAAGCTCCTGGTCGTTAACAGCGCGTTTAATTCGTTCCACAGCCTCTTTCATTCCCAATAGCAAAAAGGGATCATAAAAAGACTGGCTTTCAACATATAAAAAAGATTTTGCTTCTTCAACATCCGTAATTCCACGCTGAACAAGCAATTGAGCTACAACAGCTGGAATGTCGAGAGCTTCTTGTAATGTTTGGACATGTTCATTATTAATGGGATGAATATTCCATCGTGTTTTAGATTGTAACATTTTCTCACCTCTTTAGCGTTCTTCATTATACAGCAGGTTCAGCTGCTATTCAATGAGCCATGGTCACTCCTTTCCATAAAAAAAGAGCCTGGGACAAAAGTGTCTCAAGCTCTACAACCGGTTCACTTCGCTTCAAGGGGGCGCTTTCCGCAGGGACTGAGCTGAACCCTTCTCAGGCTATGCCTTTCGGCGGCTCAAGCAACCGTCATGTCCTGCAGGATTCGCCGCCTTACGCTGCGCTCACCTTACATTTGCGGTACATTAGTTTACTTTCTCTAAGGCTTTCAGATATCTCCCAGCCTCTTTCCTGCAGTTATCATTCTCCTGATCCATCAGGAGCTGTTCTACGGTAATCCGTGCGCGAAGGAAGCGGCTCTGTTCGATTCTCTTCTGCATTCGCAAGCTGCTCATTCAATTTCAGGTTTTCGCTTTCAAGATGCTTCACTTTCCGCTGAGTAACAAATAATCGGAATAGGCCAACTGATCCAATAATTAGTCCCCCCATTAAAACGGAGCCTAAAATAACCAGAATTAAAGGCATTTCTGTTTCAGCAAAACCGAAGTTGACAGTTACAGGATCGACATTTATAACAGCAAAAATAGCTACAAGAAGAGCAAATATAATTCCTAAAATCAAAACCCACTGAAACTTCATAACATGTCCTCCTTTCTTAAAAATGCTTGGATAGTTTTAAATTACCCTTAATTCTAAACTGCTAATCCTCTGATCGCAATGCGATGCAACGACTATGCGGCTTGAAAAAAAAAAGAAGAGCCTGGGACAAAAAAATGTCTCAAGCTCTTTGACCGGTTCGCTGCGCTTCAGGCTGACCTTTCCGAAGGGACGGCTTGAGCGTTCTCGGGCGTTGCCCTTCGAAGTCTCAATTAACCTTCATATCCTTCTGGAGTCGCCGCCTTCCGTACCGCTCACCTCATACTGCTAATACACATTAAACAACAGGCTCGTCTGACCATTCTTTTTTCTCTTTATACGTAACTAACGAACCTTTTTTCTTCAGCTCGCGTTTTTTCAGTACATACCAGAACTGAGTCGCGATAAAGACAGAGGAGTAGGTTCCTGCGATTAAACCGATTAACAGTGCAATAGAGAAATTCAAAATCGAGGTGGCTCCAAAGATAATCATAGCAATTACGACAAGCACGACAGTCAGTACGGTATTAACCGATCTGCCCAGTGTCTGCCGAAGTGATTGATTGACCACTTTAGCCAGCTGTTCTTTTGATTCCACCAGCTTCAGTTTTCTTAAGTTTTCTCTAATTCTGTCAAACGTAACAATCGTATCATTTATCGAATACCCAATAATCGTCAGCACCGCCGCTATAAACGTAATATCGACTTCAAGACGCAGAATGCTGAAGACAGCGATAATGAAAAATGCGTCATGAACAAGAGCTATAACGGATGCAAGGGCCATATATAACTCAAACCGGATTGAAACGTACAAAATAATACCAATTGCGGCAATGGCAACAGCATACAGCGCGTTTTGCGCCAGCTCTTCCCCAATGACTGGATCTACTGTAGAAACATTCGGATCAGAGCCATATTTCTCTTGAAAGTACGTCCTAAGCTCTGCAATTTCTTCCTGATCCAGTGACTCTGTAAACCTTGCGACACCGGTCTCCTGATTTTCACCGGAGATAACAATGCTACTCGCTTCAAGTCCAATTTCAGCCAGATCTTCTTCAACAGCCTCTTCATTGAGCGACGTATCAGCCAGTACATCCATTCTTGTACCTGCAACAAAATCAATCCCCAGATTCAAGCGGAAGATCATCAGTACTGCCAGACCCGCTACAAGCAGGACCCCGGATAAGGCAAAGAATTTTTTCCGATTGCGAACAAAATCAAAACGGTCAAATTTAGTAGGCAAATCAAGTGCATCTACCTCTTCATTATAATCATTAACTTCAGAAGCCTTTACGCCAAACCAGCCTTTTTTGTTATCAAGGAATTTACTTCTGACCCAAAGACTCATGAAGAGGCGGGTACCAAATACAGCTGTAACAAAACTTACAATAATGCTTATCAACAGCATGGTGGCAAATCCCTTTACTGAGCTTGTTCCAAAGTAAAACAGCACAATTCCAGCTAACAAAGTCGTAATATTTGCATCAAAAATCGTCCATAAAGAGGATTTGCTTCCTTCTTCGTATGCCTGGCGAACAGGCTTGCCGACTTTCAGCTCTTCTTTAATTCTTTCATAGGTGATAATATTGGCGTCTATTGCCATCCCGACTCCAAGAATCAGTGCTGCAATACCAGGCAGCGTCAGAACTCCATTCATCCAATCAAAAATTAATAGGATAAGGTAAATATAAACGGATAGTGTCAGGACACCAATTAAGCCTGGGAAACGGTAAAAAGCGATCATAAACAGGAAAATCAGTGAAATTCCGATTATCCCTGCTAATACCGTCTGATCCATTGCCATTAAGCCAAATGAAGCACCTACAGAAGTGGAATACACTTCTTCCAGCTCAACTGGGAGCGCTCCTGCATTCAGCAGATCCGCTAAATCCTGAGCTTCTTGGGGAGTAAAGCTTCCTTCAATAACGGGTGTAGTTGTTGAAATAACCTCTGATACATTCGGTGCTGAAATAAATTTCGGTTCTTCTTTACCCGCTTCTTCTGCGTAGGAATCCCCCTCTTCATAATCCAGCCAGATGACAAGCTTATTGTTTGGCGGTCCCATTTCAAGAACTTCCTGTGTAACCTCCGCAAACTTCTGTCCGCTTTTCAATTCCAATCGGACGATGGGCTGATTCTCCTCATTAAACGTCTGTGAAGATCCTCCCTCTACTAGATCAGACCCGCTGAGCATTTCGTTATCATTAACATCACGGAAGGTAAGATTTGCCTCTGTAGAGAGAATTTCTCTTGCCTGATTCTGATCTTCCACTCCCGCAAGCTGAACCCGGATCCGGTTGCCATTTTCAACTTGAATAACCGGTTCGCTTACGCCTAAAACGTTGACTCTGCGGTCAAGTGCCTGGGCTGTGTCTGATACCACATCCGGAGGAACTTCTTCGCCGTCCTCTCCTTTAACCTGATAGAGAACTTCAAAACCACCCTGAAGATCCAGACCCAGCTTAATATTTCCTAAAATTGTCTGGGTAGTCATCCCCATTGCGCCACCAATTAAAACAATCAGTAAGATGAAGGTGACGATTCTGCTTCTTTTTACCATTATGTATAAGTCCTCCTCAAGTTTAAATGCACATTAGCTGTTCATTAAAAGTGTTATATAATTCATTTTTCATCGTCTCATGATAGAGAAGAATTATCCGAATTTTAGCAACAGATTTATTATGAATCACTTATTATAGGGTGTCAATGGCTTTCAGATTCATGTGCTGATGACTGATGACCATTGTTGTTTATCTCCTGTTCACCGTGCAGCAGCAGATGGAGCTCCTCTTCATTTAACTCCACACTTTGTGAAGAAGCCTTGTATTCATTGCGCGTTGTCCAGTTCATATAATCTCCCGCCTTTATGGTAAGAATGTCATTTACCACTGCATACAAGGGAATTTCATCATTACACTTCTTCCATTTTTTCTGCACCAGGTACTGCCATAGGGCTTGTTCTGTCACAGAATCGTAACCATAAAGATGAAGTTCTTCCCTTTTACTGCTTAGTGCAGGTCCTAATTGAACCACCACTTCTTCAAATGAAGTATGTTTATACATTTTTCTCCCCCTATAAATTGGCCTATCTTTATATTTTCGTCATAGGCTGTCCTATTCCGAGCATATGGTTAATTGTACCGAAAAAAGTTCTCTTTGAGAAGGTGGATTGCCAATTGTCTACATTTATAAGAGGAACTCTGATTCTTATTTTTGCAGCTATGCTGACGAAAGTATTGGGGTTCATCCATCGTATGGTGCTTGCAAGAATGGTTGGCGAAGAGGGCGTCGGGCTTTATATGATGACGTTTCCCACATTAATGCTTGTTATTACAATTACGCAGCTCGGTCTTCCTGTTGCAATCGCAAAGTATGTATCTGAAGCAACGGCAAAAAGAGAAGAGCAGGTTGTCCAGCGAATCCTGACCGTTTCTCTCTTAATCACGGGTACACTTGCTTTAACCTTCACTCCAGTGATGTTTTTACTTGCCCCATTTTTAACAGAAACATTATTTGCAGATGACAGAACCTTTTGGCCGTTCGTTGCCATTCTTCCCATCGTGCCAATTGCTGCATTTTCAGCTGTACTAAGAGGGTACTTTCAGGGGAAACAGCAGATGGGTGTTACGGCAGTCGGGTCTATTATTGAGCAGCTTATCCGGCTGGTCCTGCTTTACATACTCGTTGGAATGCTTCTGCCAATGGGCATTGAATATGCCGCCGCCGGTGCCATGCTTGCCTCTATCGGAGGGGAATTATTATCACTTGGTTATTTGTACCTTCACTTTATTTACTCCAGAAGAAAAATACGCATTCAAGCTGTAAACGGGAGTCAGCCTCCCCGCAAAACCATTGCAAAGCAGCTTCTCAGCATTGCCCTTCCTTCCACTGGCAGCCGTATGATTGGATCGATCGCCTGGTTTTTAGAGCCGATTCTTGTGATGCAATGTCTGACAATGGTTGGCTTCACGGCTGCTTTTGCTACAAAGGAATACGGTATGCTTACCGGTTTTGTACTGCCACTGCTCCTGCTGCCTTCTTTTATTACCGTTTCACTCAGCACGGCTCTTGTTCCTGCAATAAGTGAAGCGAAAGCAAAAAATCAGTTTATAACCGTCGAGCACCGGATTCAGCAGGCATTGAGGATATCGCTTGTAACAGGCGGACTTTTTTCTATCCTCCTGCTGACACATGGGACATACCTTCTTGAGGCGCTTTATCATTCCACTAATGGTGCCAACCTGCTGCACTTTATGGCTGTGCTGTTTATATTTTATTACTACCAGGGCCCGCTTCATGCCGTTCTTCAGGCATATGATGCGGCTGGTGCGGCCATGATGAACAGCCTGATTGGTGCTGTAGTAAAGCTTGTAGTGATGGCTGCTTTGATGCTTCAGCCAGGGATGGGGATTACAGGTGCAGCTATTGGTATTATGGTGGGTCTGGTTATGGTGACCCTGCTTCATTTTTTCACAATGAGAAAGCTCGTACCGATCAAAATCCCCTACGCACAATATGGAGCGGTCGCATTATTGATGCTATGCATGTATGTACTTGAGAAAAAAATATTTTCTTCCCTTCTTCCTGCTTATTTTATGCATCCCCTTATCACGATGGTGATCCTGATTGGAATCTATCTCGTTCTGGGGCGTTTCTTAAATGTAATCAAACAAGAGGATTGGTCATTTTTCTCAAGCTGGAGAAAAAAAGGATAAATTTATTCTCCCGTGCTGACATACCATCTTCCATCCTCAAACGAACAAAAGAATATTTTATCCAATTGATCATATCCTTCTTTTTTCAGCTCAGCTCTAAGCCACTGTTCATCCCTGTGTATTTTGGATAAATGATCTCTCTGTATGATGCCGTCCATGACAAGAGGAAGGGATAATTCACCTTCTCTTCTTCCTCTTCTTAAAACAGTGAGAATCCCCGATGGTTCAAGAATGGCAAATTCCACATCATGCAGATTAAAAATTTCTTTTTCACGCAGCTGCTGCATTAAGTCATCAATATTGTACCGGTTTCTGCGCATTTCATCTTTCATTAACTGTCCGTTACGAATTAAGACAGAGGGTTTGCCGTCCACTAAGTCCCTAAACGACTTGTTTCTTAAAGAGAACCAGGAAAGCAGTACTTGAAGAGACATAAGCAATAGCATGGGAAAAACAGCTTTAAACATATTGACATAAGGATCTTCAATTGCAAAAACAGCTACTTCACCAATCATCATAAAGACAATAAGATCCAATAGGCTCAGTTCACCCACTTCACGCTTGCCCATTAATCGAAAAATAAGCAGGACAAGGCCATATAAAATAATGGTTCTGATCCCAACCAAAATATATTCCTCCGCCAATGGCCACACCCTCTTAATCACAGCTTTTTATCATTTAGTATGACCTGCTTAGCAGATCCTTACACAAAAGAACAGGAGGATGGATATGTCTGCATGGCTGAAAATCGGAAAAGGAATTACGTATGGGGTAATCGTCATTGCCATTGCTGTTCTCGCCATTTCAATCATTATGGCTACTTTACTCGCGTTAACTCCATTGAAAGAACTTGAGATGGAGAAATGGCTGAACGGGTCCATGTTTGCAGTAGTGTTAACAGGCTCCATCGTTGGCGGCGCTGTCTCAAAAGTAAAAGGGCTCTTTGTTGGAGGAATCATTGGCATAATCATGGCCGCACTTTCGTTTCTATTATCCGCTGAAGGGGCTGTCTGGACTGACTCCATTCTGCATGCTTCACTAACTTTGTTTATCTCGCTTGTGGGGGGAATTGCAGGAGTGAATCTTTTTGGAGGAAAAGGAGAAAAAGCCTAATAAAAAAGCTGACGAGTTTTCACTCGCCAGCTTTTTTTGTATGGGATTACATTCCCGTTTGCTTATCTAGAACCTCACGCACTGCATTTCGGTCGTAGGTCAGACGGCTGCCATCGCCGCACTTTAAGATAACCTGTCCTTCGTCAAGTGCATCAATAATGCCGTGAAGGCCACCAATTGTCACAACTTTATCACCTTTTGCAAGGCTGCTTTGCATTTCAACTACCTTTTTCTGTCGCTTTTGCTGCGGGCGAATCAAAAAAAGATACATCAAGGCAAACATTAAAATAAGTGGTACTAAAGTAATTAACGTTTCCATATTGCTTTAACTCCTCCTTCCTGCCGTTCAATCTATTAAAAGTTTTTTGCGTTCGGCTTATTGAAACCGTATTGTTCAAAAAACTCTTCCCGGAAATCTCCCAGTCGGTCTTCTTTAATCGCCTGGCGAACTTGCCCCATTAAGTTTATCAGAAAATGCAGGTTATGATAAGTAGTAAGTCTAATTCCGAACGTTTCTTCACATTTAATCAAATGCCTGATATAGGCGCGGCTGTAGTTTTTGCAGACATGGCAATCACAATTTGGATCAATCGGTCCAAAATCACGGGCATATTTCGCATTTTTCACGACAAGTCTGCCTTCACTGGTCATAAGTGTGCCATTGCGGGCAATTCTTGTTGGCAGCACACAGTCAAACATATCAATGCCTCTCATGGCTCCATCAATCAGGGAATCCGGTGATCCTACTCCCATTAAGTAGCGCGGTTTATTTTCCGGCATCCATGGAGTCGTAAACTCAAGCACTCTGTTCATGACATCCTTCGGCTCTCCTACTGATAATCCACCAACTGCATATCCGGGAAAATCCATTGAAACAAGATCCTTTGCACTTTGCTTTCGCAGCGCTTCATATTCTCCGCCTTGTATAATGCCGAAAAGACCCTGATCCTGCGGGCGCGAATGTGCTTCAAGACAGCGTTCTGCCCATCTCGTCGTCCGGTCCACCGAATCCTTCATATATTTTTCTTCAGCAGGATAAGGAGGGCATTCATCAAAGGCCATCATAATATCAGAACCCAGTGCATTTTGAATTTCCATTGCTTTTTCAGGACTTAAGAACAATTTGTCACCATTTATATGATTTCGGAAATGGACACCTTCTTCTTTTATGTCGCGAAACTTGCTTAAAGAAAATACCTGAAAGCCGCCGGAATCCGTTAGAATCGGTTTATTCCAGTTCATAAACTTGTGCAGTCCGCCAGCTTCCTTAATTATGTCGTGGCCAGGGCGAAGCCAGAGGTGGTAGGTGTTGCTTAAAATAATACCGGCGCCAAGCTCTGTTAAATCCTCAGGAGACATCGTTTTCACAGTTGCCATCGTTCCTACAGGCATAAAGGCCGGTGTTTCAAAGGAGCCGTGCGGGGTATGCACGATGCCGAGCCTCGCTCCAGTTTGCTTGCATGTTTTAATATGTTCATAACGTATAGCAGTCAATTTATTTACTTCCTCTCTATTTAATTAACATGGCATCGCCAAAACTGAAGAAGCGATATTTTTCTTTAACTGCTTCCTCATACGCCGCGAGCGTTTGATCCTGTCCGGCCAGAGCACTGACAAGCATGATCAGCGTTGATTTCGGCAGATGGAAATTCGTCAGAAGAGCATCCACTGCTTTAAATGTATACCCTGGATAAATAAAGATATTTGTCCATCCGCTGGATGCTTGAAACAATCCAGTAGAATCGGCAATCGTTTCGAGCGTTCTCGTCGAGGTCGTACCAACTGTTACAATTTTTCCGCCGGAGCTGCGCACTGCATTTAATGTCTGAGCCGTTTCTTCACTAAGCTGATAATATTCACTGTGCATATCATGTTCTTCGATTGAATCCACAGAAACCGGCCGGAAGGTGCCAAGTCCTACATGAAGTGTAATAAAAGCAATGTTTACGCCTTTGCGCTTCAATGTCTCAAGAAGTTCATCAGTAAAATGCAGTCCTGCAGTAGGAGCTGCAGCCGAACCTCTTTCTTTGGCAAAAACCGTCTGGTAGCGATCCCGGTCATTCAGTTTTTCTTTAATATACGGAGGAAGCGGCATATCGCCCAGCTGATCAAGCAGCTCATAAAAAATCCCCTCATACGTAAACTCCATTATTCTTGAACCTTGCTCACCAATGGCCGTGCAGACCGCTTTTAGCTGGCCATTGCCAAAAACGACAGTCGTGCCCACCTTCAGCCTTTTAGCAGGCTTGGCAAGCGTCTCCCACTGGTCGCCGTCCATCTGCTTCAACAAGAGAAGTTCAATCGCTGCACCCGTGTTTTCCTTTTCACCAATCAAACGGGCCGGCAGGACTTTGGTGTCATTTAATACAAGACAATCCCCTTTTTGAAGGTAGTTTTCAATAGAGCGAAACGATTCATGTGAAATACTGCCCGTCTTTTTATCAAGCACCATTAAGCGGCTCGATGTACGGTCCTGCAGAGGTACCTGGGCAATTAATTCTTCAGGCAAATGAAAATCAAAATCATGTATATCCAATATCTTTTCTCCTAACTTTAGCGAAATCGACCGATAAGAAAGAAAATTCCTGTTAAAATCACACTGATCACAATCGATGTAACAATCGGAAAATAAACAGTCATGTTTTCACGTTTTATAACAATATCACCCGGCAGTTTGCCAAGCTTAATAAATTGCATTATAAATCCTGCGACAAGAAGGACTGCACCAATCAGCATGATGGTTTTAGGAAGCGTCATTTTGGCAGCTCCATATTAAAATAATGGTAGACACTGTCTGTAACCATTCTCCCTCTTGGGGTACGCTGCAGAAATCCGATCTGAAGCAGGTAGGGTTCATAAACATCTTCAATTGTCGCTGACTCTTCCCCAATGCTTGCGGCTATGGTGTCAAGACCTACCGGGCCTCCTTTAAAGCGCTCGATAATCGCCCGCAGAAGTTTATGATCGATATGATCGAGTCCCAGCTGATCTACCTGAAGAAGTTCAAGTGATTCCTGAGCGATAGAAAAGGTGATCGCCCCCTCCGCTCTAACCTGGGCATAATCCCGCACTCTTTTTAATAAGCGGTTTGCAATTCGAGGGGTTCCACGGGATCTTCTTGCAATTTCAAGAGCGCCCTCGCGATCGATCTCGGTATTAAAGATGCTGGATGTTCTCTCAACAATGGTTATTAAATCTTTTTCTTCATAATACTCAAGCCTGCTTAACACACCAAATCGATCCCGCAGCGGAGCTGATATAGCCCCGGCTCTTGTCGTGGCGCCAACTAGAGTGAACGGCGGCAGATCAAGCCTGACGGAACGGGCGCTGGGTCCGGTGCCGATTACAATATCAAGACAGAAATCTTCCATCGCTGGATAAAGGACTTCCTCAATCGCCCTTGGCAGACGGTGAATCTCATCAATGAACAGCACATCGCCAGGCTCCAATGAGGACAAGATAGCGGCAAGATCTCCCGGGCGCTCTATCGCCGGTCCGGCGGTTGTACGCATATTCACGCCCATTTCGTTTGCAATGACAGATGCCAAGGTGGTTTTCCCCAGACCCGGAGGACCATATAGGAGAACATGGTCAAGCGTTTCTTCCCTGTTTCTGGCTGCCTGAATAAAAATCTCAAGGTTGCTTTTCACACGGTCCTGTCCAATATACGTTTCCAGAAGCTGCGGCCGCAGCGTTTGTTCAAACGATTGTTCTTCGGTATTTTCTGCTTCGCTTGATAATATCCGGTCTTCCATTCTTAGGTCCCCCCTCCCCTTTTTCTTTTCTTTACGACAGCTTAAGCATCAGCTGCAATCCTTTTTTAATGTATTCGTCGGTCGTTAATGATTCTTTACGCAGCGCTGGTTCCAATTTCTTTACTTCGCGCTCTGAGTAGCCAAGTGCTTTTAAAGCTAAAAGCGCTTCTTCCAGTTCTTTTTTATCTGTGAAGACATTTCGTTCAGGATCTGCAAAAAGGTTTGGAAAATAGTCAGGCACAACATCCTGAAGCTTGCCTTTTAAATCCAGAATCATTTGTCGGGCTGTTTTTTTTCCTACACCTGGAAACTTCGTCAAGAATGTTTCGTTTTCATTTTCAATTGCCTCGATAACCTGCTCAGGCGCCCCGGAAGCCAAAATAGCCAAAGCTCCTTTTGGTCCAATGCCCGAAACATTGAGTAATTTCATGAACAGCAGCTTCTCTTCCATTGAAGGAAAACCAAATAATGAAATTTGATCCTCACGAACATGCTGATATATGTATATTTGAGCAGGCTGTCCTTGTTTTTGCGACATAACAAATGGATTTGGCATGAAAAGCTGATAACCAATCCCCTGATGATCCAGTACAATATATTCTGTACTGATAGATGCAATTTCACCCTTTATGTATTCGTACATTTTTATAATCGTCCCTTCAAGTCCATTCTTCATTGTATCATAGTTTTATCAATAGATAATTTTATGAATTTGTGACAGATAAACAAAACGTCTGTTCTTATCTTAACAGACCTTTTGTTTTTCTTCAGCAATAAAAAATTCAGGGAGTTATTTTGAATCAAACAAAAAAACAGCCGGCATCATCTGTCGGCTGTTTTATGGTGAGACAGTGCTATAGCCACTGTAAATGGCTAAAGGAGATAATTCCTCTACTTGTGAACGGAATACCACTTCTTCTTTTGACATGGTGACAAGCTGCCAGGCTGAATATTTAGCCCAGAAGTCCTCCATCGCCATCACTTCCTCCGTACGTGTCTCCACTTGCTTGTCTCCATCTTCATAAATGGTTTCAAGCGTTACGGAAATGGTGTGTACTTCTTCTGCAAATACAGAGTGGTAAGTAAAACCATTTAGTAATAATACTGCAAAAGCTGCAAGAAGTACTTTTGATACAGGTTTTATCAATTCGAACACCTCCATAAAGGTAGTGTCCCTATGAACTCATTTGTTTATACATAAAAAGACAGCGTCGTTAAGACATTTTTGTCATTAACTCCTTTAGTATTTCCATGTTTTCATGTTCCCACTTTTCATCGTAGCCTATACGCAGACCCCGATCCACTCCTTGTGCAGCCCGGTACGCGGCTTTATCCTGTGACACATAAATCTCATAGTCATCTCCTGCATGATCTCTCACCACGTTATATACTTGCGTTTCAACATCTTTATCATTTGAGTGGGTGACTGCGGCCGCTATTTCCTTTTCATGAACGATCACTTTCACATACTCCACACCCTCTATTTTTTCCACAAGCTTGGTCAGCTGATCTGAAAACTCTCCCTGATGCATCTGTTCCCTTGCTCCTGAATTCTGCACCCATAAACCATCCAGTTCCTTAATGTCCCGGTCTTCATTCTGGTCAAACCGGTCATTTTCTCTCGAGAGTACAGCAGGTTCCTGATGAGGATCTGCTCCTTGATAATCTGAATAACACCCTGACATAATAAACATGAAAAACAATAGTCCTGCATATTTTTTCATTTAATTGCCCTCCATTTGTTTATGGATAGCTTTTGACAAAAAGACGAGCTTCATTCCTTTTGCTTCTGTCCAATTAATGCCGTTTATTGTATGTAAAAAGAAGACGAAGGGATCGTCTTCTTGAATGGAAAATCTATATTACTTTCCTTCATCTTGCTCTTCATAAAAACGTGGCATAGGCTGCATCATACCAGGATTCATTCCCGGCATACCGTAAGGCTCAAACCCCTGGCTGTTCATCATACCAGGACCTTGATTCATCATCCCCGGATTCATCCCCTGACCGTTCATCATCATTCCAGGATCCATTCCCTGACCATTCATCATGCCAGGATTCATTCCCTGGCCGTTCATCATCATGCCAGGCATCATACCGGGATCCATGCCTTGACCGTTCATCATGCCTTGTACCCCATTCTGTTCAGGCTGACCCATCGGAGGCATATTTCCCATTCCCATAAACGGCTGATTCATTCCTGGTCCATAGCCTCCCATTTGAGGGTGATTGCCATATGGCATCTGCTGCCCCCATGGGTTCATCTGGTGCATGTGGTGTGGATGATGCATTTGATTTCCGCAGCCGCATGGCTTTTTCATATGCTGACCCGCTCCTGCAGTCTGCTGAGGATTCCATTGAGGCATTTCCATGCAATCATGTGGATGCTGCATCATTTGCGTCCCCAGTACCTGAGGAGACTGCATCATTCCGTGATCACTATGCATTTCGTGATGTGGATGCGGCATCATCTGGGCACCTTGAACTTGCGGCATTCCCATCGGATGTGGAAACGGATAGTCAAATCCATCCCCCGGCATAATCGGCGTTACAGGCTGACAATCTTCCGGCATTTGCGGCATCCCTTGCTGTACTCCCTGTACGGCAGGCTTTTCTTTCATGTCTTTTTTCATTTCTTTTTTCACTTCTTTTTTCACTTCTTTTTTTGGTGAAGGGGCTTTTGGAAGCTCCGGTAAAGGCATATGAGGCATCGGCATTTGTATCGGCTGCTGATGGAACTGCGGCTGAGATTGGTGCAGCTGCAGGTTGTATGTTTGATGAATATCAATCTCCGGCTGCATCATAATTGGCTTTTGCTGCGGGATGGGCATCGGCATTGGCTGAAACTGCATTTTAGGTTTCTGTTCTACATAAGGATGCTCAACCACCGATTCTTTTACTACCGTTTCTTTTACCACTACTTCTTTCATGGCTTTACTGTTCGATGGCACTTTGATTTTCATGCCTGGCATTATCATATCCGGATTAGAAAGCTGCGTGTTCGCTGCTTTTAATTCTTCAAAAGAAACATTATATTTTTTGGCGATATTCCATAATGTATCTCCTTTTTGAACAACATGGATCTTCACACTATTCCCTCCTTTATGGATCATTCTTTATATCCTATGATTAACGCGGATATTTGCCACTTTTTTTATCTAACAAAAGGAAGCTTATGATACAATAACGACAAATAATATCGTGAAAGAGGTTGAAGAAATGCCAAGGGACAGAAAAATTAACGGGGATATTCGCAGACAAAAGATTTTAGATACATTAAAGAACACTCAATCCCCTATAACAGGAGGAGAGCTTGCTTCAGGAATGAATGTCAGCAGACAAGTGATTGTCAGCGATATTACGTTATTAAAAGCGAAGCAGGAGCCGATCCTTGCGACCAGTCAGGGCTACCTTTATATGCCTCAGCCGCAGACCGCAAAAATTACAAAAACCATCGTCTGCAGACATACTCCTGAGCAGTCGGAAAAAGAAATGCTGATGATTGTTGAGGGTGGTGCATCCATTCGGAATGTTTCAATCGAGCATCCGGTGTATGGAGATTTGACAGCTTCCATGATGCTTCATACTGTGACAGATGTGAAGAATTTTATGGAGAAAATTAATGCTACAGATGCCTCTTTTTTATCCCAGCTGACCGACGGGATTCATTTGCATGAAATTGAAGGAGAGTCTGAAGCCGTGCTCCAGAAAGTTGAAGACGCGCTGGATGAAGCAGGAATCCTGGTAAAAGATTAATAAGCAGCACAAAAAGCCGCCGTATCTCCTGCACTAAGGAATTCGGCGGCTTTTGTGCTTTTACGAGCTGTTTAATTAGGGGGAATGGAGTATTTTTGATAGCTTCCAAGCACTTTAACTGTGCAGCCAAGTGCTTCAAGTTCATCAATAGCGCCTTTCATCAATACTCCTTCCATTGCCTGTTCTACATCAATGATAAAAAAATAATTGCCCAGTCCCGTCTTAAGCGGCCGGGATTCTATTTTGCTTAGGTTTAAATGACGCCAGGAAAAAGCGGAAAGTACCTGATGCAGTTTCCCTGGTCTGTCATCAGAAGGCAGCGTCACCATAAGTGTTGATTTTTGAGAACCACCTTCAAGCGGAAGGCTGTCTGCTGATGGCTGCCTTGAAAGCACAACAAAACGAGTATGATTAAAGTGAAAATCATGTATGTTTTCTTCTACAATTGTTAGCCCGTATGTACGCGCAGCAAGCGCATTCCCAATCGCACCCACATTCTCATCCGGATATTCACTGACGTAGCGTGCGGCCGCTGCGGTTGAGGTGGAGGGCTCGAGCGTCCTGCCTCTAAATCGGTAATAAAGATACTTATGGCACTGTGCAAGTGCGTGGGAATGAGACATTATTTTACTGACGCTCTCCCACCTGGATTGATTTAACGGATGCACCATTAAATGCTGTTCAATAGGAGAAACCAATTCTGCTGTAATATGAACGTCCACATCATGGTAAAGATAATCCACTGTAATTGGGACAGATCCCTCCAGCGCATTTTCCAGCGGGACAACTGCTCTGTCAGCCTTAGAAGCAGTCAGGGCTTCCAGACAATCAGGGATTGTGTCGTAGGACGCAAGTTCGGCCTCTGCAAATGCTTTTTTTACTGCGTGGTGCGTAAAAGAAGCTTCAGGTCCTAAATATGCAACTTTCATCTGATCACCTCTTTTAAGGATGCTTAAGCACCTGACCCAAGCACTTCTACTTTTTCTACAAACTCAAGCCGCTTCAACCTCGACATCATTTCATCTAAAGAAACCGCCATATCTGTAACATTTAGTGATAACGTCACATTTGCTCTTCCCTGCAGCGGAATCGTCTGATGAATCGTTAAAATATTACACTGACAGGTAGCCACAACACCCAGGAGTTCCGACAAGGTGCCTGATCGATCCTCTAAATGAAAGAAGAGCGTGATGATTTGCTCCTTTACCACTGTATGAAAAGGAAAAACCGTATCACGATATTTATAAAAAGCACTTCGACTAAGATCGACTTGTCTCACCGCTTCCCAAACTGAATCGGCTTTCCCGCGCTCAAGCAGTTCTTTTGCATCGAGCGTTTTTTTCATGGCTTCAGGAAGAATATCTTCCCTGACGAGGTAAAACTTTTCATCCAGGACTTTTTTTGTCACCGTCTTCACTCCCATATATGTGTCAGTTATTAATCTACAAAATCAAATTCAAACTCAACAATCTTAACTGTATCCCCATTCTCAGCTCCGCGGTCGCGCAGTGCATCATCGATTCCCATTGCACGAAGCTGGCGGGCAAAACGGCGGATTGATTCTTCACGGCTGAAATCAGTCATTTTAAATAGACGTTCAATCGAATCACCTGTAATGACAAAACTGCCGTCAGGATCCCGTGAAATTTTAAACTCTTCCTGAACCCCGTCGTGTTTATATAAAACGCGATTAATAGTCTCATCCACCTCTGCCTCTTGCAGCGGGAATTCAGGTGTTTGTTCAATTAGATCTGCCACTGTGTATGTTAAATCCTTTAATCCCTGTCTGGAAATAGCGGAAATCGGAAACACTTTTACATCCGGCCCCACTTTTTCCTTGAAGATCTTCAGGTTTTCTTCAGATTCCGGCATATCCATTTTATTGGCGACAACCACTTGGGGACGCTCTGTTAAACGAAGATTATATTCCTTTAGTTCATTATTAATCGTTACGTAGTCCTCATACGGATCGCGTCCTTCAAGTGCGGACATATCCACCACATGAACAATTACGCGCGTCCGCTCAATATGACGGAGAAATTGATGTCCGAGTCCGACTCCTGTATGCGCTCCTTCAATCAAACCTGGAAGGTCGGCCATGACAAAGCTTCTGCCATCCTCTGTTTCCACCATGCCTAAATTCGGGGCAATTGTCGTAAAATGATACTCGGCAATTTTCGGCTTAGCCGATGACACAACTGAAAGAAGAGTGGATTTTCCTACACTTGGGAATCCAACCAGTCCAACGTCTGCCAAAAGCTTAAGTTCCATAATGACTTCGCGTTCCTGGCCAGGTTCCCCTTTTTCAGAAAGCTCAGGTGCCGGGTTTGCAGGTGTTGCAAAACGGGAATTCCCCCGGCCTCCCCGGCCTCCCTTCGCAATAATCGCCTGCTGGCCGTGCTCTGTTAAATCAGCGATGACTTCTCCGCTGGCTTCATCTTTAACCACCGTGCCGGGCGGAACTTTAACGATCATATGCTGAGCGCCGCGGCCATGCTGATTTTTTGACATGCCGTTTTCACCTTTAGGGGCTTTAAAGTGGCGCTGGTAACGAAAGTCCATTAAGGTTCTTAATCCTTCTTCTACTATAAAGACTACATTTGCGCCCTGTCCGCCGTCTCCGCCAGCAGGGCCGCCTTTTGGTACATATTTTTCCCGGCGGAATGCAACCATTCCATCCCCGCCGTCTCCACCTTTTACATAAATCTTGACCTGATCAACAAACATATGTGATCCTCCTTATTTCTTTAACGATCCTGGATTTCAGCCCAGCTGAATGAAGTCTGCACGATAAAAGAATCCTCTGAGCAGTCATTCCATTTTAATTGAGGCCCTTCTGATTCAGCAAGGGCAGAAGCAGGCAGAGAGTTCAATGGTCCACCTTCATACTCGAGTGTAATGATAAATGACGAACTGCCTTCATTCACTTGAAAAATCAAATATAATTCGTTCCCTGCACGGTCAGGGACCATTGATTCTATTTTGCCAACTGTGCTCTCTAACCATGAAAAAATAGGAGAATCCATCTCTTGGGGAATTTTCCCCTGATTTAATAGCTCAAATTTTAAACATAGATTAGAACGCCGCTTCCAATTGTAGGTTAACAGCCATTCACATAGCATGGGTGCTCCAAGCAAAGACAACTGTGCTTCCTGTCTTGCCTCAATGATAATTTCTTCAATAATTTCTTTTGCCCGATCAATATTTTCTAATTCCAGATTGCCCTTAATCATTTGCAAACGGTTCATCCAATCATGCCGACTGTGCTGAAGTAATTCAAGAGCATGAGTTGCATCCTTCATCAGCATCCCCCTACCATCACCAATTATCCTGTACTTAAGTATACCAAAACCTTGCCCGTACTTCTAAAAAAGTTGCCGCTTCCTGCTGTTAGAAGAATTCTTATCCTTTCAGTGATAAGCGTCCTTTTAGCAGCAGGAACCACCATCTGCCGGCATGGCAACTGTACAAAACTTTTAAGGATTTTCTCATCCTCTCAGCACGAAAGCCGCCGTCCAAGGCATTGAAGAAGATGAGCGGGAAGTGACAGCTGAGCTGAAAAAAAAGAAAACTCCAACCGAAGACGGCCAGAGTTTCTTATACCTTACGCTTCCTGAACTACAGGATATACGCTGACTTTTTTCTTATCGCGGCCTACACGCTCGTAGCGCACTACGCCGTCTGCTTTAGCGAAAAGAGTGTCATCGCCTCCGCGTCCTACGTTAGCTCCAGGATAAATCTTAGTTCCACGCTGACGGAAAAGGATAGAACCACCCGTAACGAACTGTCCATCCGCACGCTTAGCGCCTAGACGCTTTGAGATTGAATCACGACCGTTCTTAGTAGAACCTACTCCTTTTTTCGATGCGAAAAATTGAAGATCTAATCTTAACATTTACTCCACCTCCCACTTATTTGAAGGTTATTTTGATATATTGTCCATACTCACGTTCGATCGATTGCAGCGATACAATCATCCCTTCAAGCAGGAGCTGAACCCGCTCATCATCAGCCTTTTCGGTATCAGAAGGAAGATCTATCCGCAAATAGCCTCCTTCAGAGGACTGCTCAATGATTGGTTCTACGGCAGTAAGTGCATAAATTGCATTTACCGCTCCGAATGAAACAGCAGAAGCACCGGCACAAACCAGGTCCTTTCCCGACTCATCCCAATCAGCATGTCCATCCATCTGAAAAGCTTTTATACGGTTACCGTCGCGTTCTATGATCACTTGTATCATATCATCCAGCCTTATGCGTTGATTTTGCCAATCACAACTTTCGTGTATGGTTGACGATGTCCCAGTTTACGATGTTGGTTTTTCTTTGGCTTGTATTTGAAAACAGTGATCTTTTTAGCGCGACCCTGTTTTTCAACAGTACCTGTAACCGTTGCTCCATCCACTAATGGACTTCCAACTTTCACATCACTTCCGCCTACGAATAAAACCTTGTCAAACGTTACTTCTACACCAGCTTCTGCATTTAGCTTCTCGATGTAAACTTCTTGACCTTCAACAACTTTAATTTGCTTGCCGCCAGTTTCAATAATTGCGTACATTCTCTTGCACCTCCTTAAATCACTCAGACTCGCCATCTAACAGGTGATCTTTAAGATACTTAAACCTGTAATGCGCGGTTGTAGCACGGGTGCTACAAACAGTAACATATGAATGTTATCACAAAAGAATAGACCATGTCAACGTATTTTCAGCGTATTCCTCAATCATGAATACCGTTTAATCGAATAAGCAGGATGACTGTGAGAAACCTCTTTAAAATCGATTGAAAACCCCAGTAAGCCCTCTAACTCTTTTGCAAATGAACCTTCTTTCCCATTAAACGCAGCAATGATTTCTTTTGTTGCTTCCACTTCGACACCAACATCTATTTCTCTTCTTTTCTGAACCAGTTCCCGTTCCAATTGAAAAGCAAGAGATTCAGGTGAGAGCACTTTTCCTTTACCGCTGCATACAGGGCAGCGGACCGTTCTCAATTCGTCAATTGACGGTCTGGTCTTTTTGCGGGTAAGTAAAAATAAACTTAGCGGCGTGAATCCGATGGTTTCTACGTGCTTAAAGTCTGCAGCGGCCCGCTTTTCTATCAGCTTAGTCACAGAGTTCAAGTCTTCCTGGTCATTCATGTTAATAAAATCGATCGCGACGATGCCGCTGATATCCCGAAGCTGAAGCTGGTGCATGATTTCAAGAGCTGCCCGCTCATTTATTTTCCGAATCATGTCACGATTGTTTCCCGACCGGGCAAGCTTGCCTGAATTCACATCTACAACGGTCATAGCTTCAGTGCTTTCGATAACAATGGAAATCCCATCATTCAGCCATACAATTTTTTTTAATACCTTTTCGTCAATAGTATGTAACCCTTTTGAATGAAAAATATTTTCATCGCCTCTGTAATGCTCACATTGCCATTGCAGCGATGGGCTGGATAAAAGGGTTTCCTTAATGGCATGGTGCATCTCCGGATCGTCAACCCATATCGTTCCTTTTGAATGCTGCCCAATCAATTTTTCAATGCTGTCGTTAAAGGCAGACCGTTCAAAAACAGCTGTGGCTGAAGAATTGGATGTGTTCATTTTTTGTTCCCATTTTTTTATGGTTTTTCTTAGATCCTGTATTTCCTTTGCCAGGTCTTCGACGGTCATTTCCTCTGCTTCCGTACGGAAAATCAAGCCTTCATTTTGATCAAGTTGAGCACCTGCCCAAGCCGCCAGTTTTTGACGGGCAGAGCCGTTTTCAATTTTTTTAGAAATGGTTACATTTTCTCCATAAGGAAAATACACCATGCCTCTCCCTGTACATTCAATATTGCAGGTCAGCAGCGCTCCTTTAGTTTCGGATTCATCTTTACGAACCTGCACCATTAGTCTCTGACCCTGATGCAGTACGGCGTGAATGGGTTCTTTTTTAGCTGCCCATGGAATTTCCTGTAGAGAAAGATATCCGTTTTTACCCGTGTCAAAAGAAACAAACGCTGCGTTTAGGGAAGATTTTACAGAGTGCACAATCGCAGAGTATACATTCCCGACCTTCGATGGTTGATCAGGAGGGTATATCTCGTACCTCATTGCTTTATTTCCCTGTAAAAACAGCCATCTTTTCTCGCGCTCTCTGGCATTAATGATAATATGATTTTCCAAAGCTTCTTTTCTTCCTCTCAAATTAATCTGTTGATTGCAGTATAGCATGATTAATGCATGCAGCATATGCACCAACTGAAGAGGTTTATTTTTGAAGAAGCGACGCCAGCGTCCGCGACGGATTTCCATGTTTAAAATAATATTCAATAATGGAATGGTCCGGAATAAGACCGATTGTTTTTTGATTATTTTTTATAATAATCATGTCTCTTTGACCTTTTTTCAGTGCGTGCAATACCTGGCTGATCGGGTCCTGCATGGTGAGATGGATCATACGCGGCAGATGTGCAGGCGGGGCAGGCTTAGACAGCCGTTCAAGCCAGAATTGTCTTTCCAGCATATGCCGGTGCTTCCATTGTAAAAAGCAGCTAAACAACACGTAAACCAACACAAACACCCATTGAACCGTCAGTCCGAGGTAAAAGAATACAGTCAAGAATGTGACCAGTGTACCTAGTAAGCTGAGGAGGAGTGTTTCCTTCACTGCCTGCTTGTAGGAGGTGATTTTGGCAAGAAGCAAAAAAAGTATTCTTCCGCCATCAAGCGGCCAAATGGGAAGGATATTAAATAGAAGCAAAGCAAGATTAATTTGCTGAAAAAGTGCGTAGTATGTCCAGTCCTGAAAAAGCCAAAATGCTGCTGCTCCGATAAAAACATGCTGAATAGGACCAGCAGCCACGACAGCAAGCTCTTCAGCAAGCGGACGGTCCAGGATGCCTTCTACTTCCAGTTTCCCTCCAAAGGGCAGAAGCGAGATGGAAACGATCTTCCAGCGAAAACACCATGCAGCTGCTGCGTGGCCGCATTCATGAATCACGATAATCAGAAATAACAGGAAAAAAGAAATAAACTGACCGGTCACAAAAGAAATGCCGGCCAACGACCAGGTTAAAGGATGAATGGATAATTTGATCCTGACATTACTCCTCATTTTCTAAAAATAATTCAGACGGATCCAGGAAACCCTGCTTATCCCGAACTGAAAACATAAATCCCCCGCCCCCCACAACTTGTCCGATTATTTGTCCGCGCTGCACATGATCAAATGGACGAAATGAAGCAGGATCAATCCCTTCGTAAATTGTCTCTCGATCATCAGCATGCTGAATCACCATCATCCTTTCATTTTCAACAGCACCTATGTAAAGAACAATACCGGATTCTGTGGCGTACACATTTTCTCCCTTTCCTGCTGAAATCACAAGCTGATCGCCCTGCTTGGACATAGTTGAATCAGAAAAAGAAGAAACAGGGGCTGCATACAACAATTCAGAGCTGTAGACGGCTGATTGCGGCCCGGATTCTGAGTAGCCAAGATAGCCTCCCCACTTTTCCTGGAGTGAAGCAAAAGAAAAAGTAGTAGCAGCTAATGTAATAATTGGTTCCTTTACTTTGTCAGGAATTGATTGGGGATGGTCATGAATCCAAAGAGCAGCAGCAACAATCACAACTGACACGATGGACTTTACCAGCAGACGGTTCACAAACCAGTATGCCTGGTCTTGTGGAGAAGAAGAAGGCTCCTGCTTTTGCACTGGTACAGTTCTTCGCGGAGTAATTTTTCCGATTCTTCCCTTTCGTTTTTCAGCTGCCTGCATTTTGATCAATGATGGATGCCTCATCTTTTCACTCCTCTTGTTAAGCAGTTTCTTTACTCTAACCATATGGCGAAGAAAAGAAAAATATGAAAAAACTGACCCCCGCATCCTTGAGGGTCAGTTTAAGAAACCTTTTATAAAAGATAAATGATGATAATGGCTTTCCGCTCGTATTCATTCATTATTTTTTAGACATAAAACTAAATAACTTTTGAAAAAACGTTTTTTTCTCTTCTGTTAAAGACATTAGTGGAATCGATTCACCGAGAATCCGCCTCGCAATATTCCTGTAAGCTAAAGAAGCTTTATTATCAGGGTTCATTGCAATCGGCTCACCCTTATTCGAAGCTGTTATCACCTGGTCATCATCCACTACAATACCAAGAAGATCAATGGACAAATGCGTAGTAATTTCGTCGATATCAAGCATATCGCCCGATTCCATTAAGTGATTGCGGATCCGGTTAATGATCAGCATAGGAGGATCAATTTCCTCCTGTTCGAGCAATCCGACAATGCGGTCTGCGTCACGCACAGCAGAACGTTCAGGTGTAGTGACGACAATCGCCTTATTCGCACCTGCAATCGCATTTTTATAACCCTGCTCAATTCCTGCAGGACAATCAATCAGAATGTAGTCATAGTCCTGCTTCAACTGATCCACAAGTTCTCTCATTTGAGCCGGATCAACAGCTGACTTGTCACTCGTTTGAGCAGCCGGAAGCAGATATAAAAGATCATCAAAACGTTTATCTTTTACAAGCGCCTGATGGACTTTGCAGCGACCTTCAATTACATCCACCAAATCATAGATAATTCGGTTTTCAAGACCGAGAACCACATCCAGATTGCGCAGGCCGATATCTGTGTCAATCAAACATACTTTTTTTCCTTGCATCGCTATAGCGGTTCCAAGGTTTGCGGTAGTGGTCGTTTTTCCTACTCCGCCTTTTCCAGAGGTAATAACGATTGCATCGCCCACTTTACATTCCCCCTTTGTAATTCGTAATGGACGGACGTATATGCCTTAACACCTGAAGCCGATCCACTACGATTTGTTCTGTTTCGTCTATGTAGGCGCATTCCATTTCATGTGAATCATAATCATTTTTGTCCAAATCAGGCGCGCGGTTTAAATACTTGGATATTCTTAATTGGGACGGGAGCATTTGTGAAGCTGCGATAACAGCATCTTCATTTCCATAACATCCCGCGTGCGCAATTCCTTTTAACGTTCCAAGGATATAAATATTCCCGCCGGCTCTGATCATTCCTCCCGGGTTTACATCACCAATCAAAAGGAAGTCACCTTCCACATCGATTACCTGCCCGGAGCGGACGATTCCTGCAATTGTCGACATTTCGCGCTGACGGATAATTTGTTCAGCGAGATCCACCGTAATCACATTGCTTTGAATCTCGTCCACAATAAGACTTTTTTGGCTTTTTACAATTTCTCTTAATTCCTCTTGCTGGTCTTCAGTTAAAAAGCGGTTTCCTGCTTCAATTTTCACAGATATTACATGCTGATCGTCCATCGCCTTGTATTGTACAGCTAATTTTTCAATCAGCTCTTCTTTTAACAGGTCGTACCCGCAACGATCATCAAGTTTTAGAATGAAGCCGTCTTTTGTGCCTTTAATCATGACATTTTGCCGATTACCCATTTTTTCACCTCAATACCCTTGCATTCACTTACTTATTAGTCCTCCAAATGTGCATGCTGCAAATTGCCGATCCATGATTTTAAAGGATAAGCAAGCAGCAGCAAAAATAGAGAATTAAAAAGAAGTGTGGAATATAATCGCTGTGTCAGAAACGTCTTAAAGTCAATACCAGCAACCCCGATCAGCATATTAAACTGGTAAACGGCGCATTCCATAAGTGCAATAAGGAAAAGTCCGAGCAGTCCAACTACGATAAGGTTCTGATTAATGAATCTCAATATATATAAAGCTATATATACCAATAAAGGAAATAAAAACATATAAATACCGATAATACCAGTGAAAAATACATCGTATAAGAGCCCGAAGGTAAATCCATAAATATAAGCGGTTTTTGGCTTATAGTAGACACTAAGAAGAAGAATGAATAAGAACAAAAAGCGCGGAACGAGAAATCTGGTTTCGCCATACGCTTCAATGGGAGAAAATGTCGCAAAAATACTTTCACTGTAAAAAATAACAATGCCGAGAATCGGAAGAATTAAACGCGTCATTCTTCTTCCTCCTCATCCTGGCTGTCCTCTTCAATTTCATCTTGTCCTGCTGCTGTCCGTTCAATAACCATTACATGCTCAAGATCATACAGGCTAGAAGCCGGTTTCACATAAGCCGTTTGGGTGAGTCCGTATTCATCGGAGGACACTTCTGTAACTTCTCCGATCAGCAGGTCTTTAGGGAAGACACCCCCCAATCCGGATGTGATCACTTTTGATCCTACTTCAACTTCCTGATCAAACGGAATTTTCTTTACCATCAGCTCATCCCGCGAAAGATCAAAGCCTTCCACAAGTCCAAATACATTGGATTCCTCTGACTGAATTAAAGCAGAAACGCGGTTATTAGGATTTCTGGCACTTAAAAGTTCTACCGTTGAAGTAAACTGGCTTGTATCTTTTATTCTGCCGATCATTCCGCTTGCTGTCTGAACCGCCATATCTTTTTCAATTCCGTTAATCTGGCCTTTATCAATAATAATAGATTCCTGCCACTGATCAGGATTTCTTGCAATAACTGTTGCATTTACGACGTTAAAATCCCGTAAATTCTCTTCAATTTCAACAACTGCCCGCAGTTCTTCATTGTCACGGGTTAAGTCGGTTACCTGAGTTTGAAGAAGCACCAATTCTTCCAATCTCGCTTTGAGCGTTTGATTTTCAGAGTAGGTATTTGTCAGGTCCTGTACATTTTCGATAATGCCTTGCGTGAATCCGGCTGGCTTGGAAGCAATATTCTGTCCAAAACCTACGATGTCCTTTGCAAATTGCTCCGGCCAGGAAATTTTATCTCTTTCGCCTAAAGAAAAGCCAATTAGCGCAACCAGCAGAATAATACTAAGCAGGAGCACAATAAGCCGCTTGTTCATAAAAAATGGGGGCATGATTTAAAACACCTCAATTAAAGTAAACGCGATTATTTTTGCTTTTTAAAGTAATCAATATTGTCCAATGCTTTTCCTGTTCCGATTGCTACACAATCTAAAGGCTCTTCGGCAATATGCACAGGCATTTCTGTTTCCCTTGTAATCATCTCATCAAGCTTTCTGAGCAATGCTCCGCCGCCTGTCAGTACAATTCCACGATCCATAATATCAGCTGACAGCTCCGGAGGAGTTTTTTCAAGTGTGCTCTTCACTGAATCAATAATGGAAGTCACGGTATCTGACAAAGCCTGTGTAATCTCTGTTTCGGCAATTTGAATCGTCTTAGGAAGACCTGTCAGTAAATCACGGCCCCGGATATCCATTTCTCTTGGCTCATCTGACACAATAGCTGAACCAATCTCAATTTTAATCATTTCTGCTGTCCGCTCGCCAATCATTAAATTATACTGCTTTCTTATATAGGAGATAATTGAATCATCCATCTCATCCCCTGCCACGCGGATCGACTCGCTAGTAACGATGCCGCCGAGTGAAATAACAGCTACTTCTGTTGTCCCGCCCCCGATATCTACAACCATACTGCCGGTTGGTTCCCATACAGGAAGGTTAGCGCCTATGGCTGCAGCGAAAGGCTCTTCAATCGGAAACGCATCACGAGCTCCCGCCTGCCGGGCTGCATCAATAACGGCTCTTCGTTCAACCGAAGTGATTCCTGAAGGCACGCAGACCATAACATATGGCTTGCGTGAAGAAAACCCACTGTTTTTTAATGCCTGATTCATGTAATACTTCATCATGGTTGATGTCGTTTCAAAATCGGCGATTACGCCATCTTTCATCGGACGAAGCGCGACAATATTCCCCGGCGTTCTTCCGATCATGTTTCTCGCTTCATTTCCCACCGCAACAATATCTTTCGTATCCTGGCGTAAAGCCACAACGGACGGCTCGCGCACAACAATACCTTTTCCTTTTATGTAAACGAGTGTATTTGCTGTTCCTAAATCGATTCCAATATCTTTTGATCCAAACATGGAGTATCTCCCTTTCTAATTCCACTGCTAAAAAGTGCCTGACTTTATTCTAGCACTCTTGCAAAAACCATAGCTTTTATTATATATCACCCAACATTAAAATAACAGAGTTACATATACCCTTTTTCCTTTAAGCTGACATACTTCTTGTCTCCAATGATTAAATGGTCAAGCACTTCAATGCCTATCATCTTCCCGCACTCTACTAATCTTCTTGTTACATCAATGTCTTCCTTCGATGGCGCCGGGTCTCCACTCGGGTGATTATGTGCACAAACAATCGAGGCAGCTGAACGCCTGAATGCTTCTTTAAACACCTCTCTCGGATGAACAATGGAAGCATTAAGACTGCCAATAAAAATGGTTTGCTGATGCATCACCTGATTTTTCGTATTAAGATAAAGGCAGACAAAATGCTCCTGCTGCAAAAACCGCATATCGTTCATTAGAAAGTTCGCCCCGTCTTCAGGGGACCGAATCACGTAGCGGTCTTCAAAGGTCAGGTTGGAAATGCGCCTGCCGATTTCAATCGCTGCCATTACCTGGACAGCCTTGGCCTGACCGATTCCGCTGATTGTCATGATTTCTTCAAGAGACGCCTCTTTTAATAGACGTAAACCCTCGAACTGATGTAACAGACGATTTGAAAGATTTAAGACAGATTCTTTTCTTGTTCCTGTTCGGAGTAAAATAGCAATGAGCTCCTGATTGGATAAACTTTGGGGGCCTTGTGTGATGAGGCGTTCTCTGGGGCGGTCTTCTTCAGCAAAATCCCTAATCATTAAAGTTGTCTGAGGCTTTGTAATCAACAGGTTTCCTCCTTAAGATTCCAGGAAGAAAAGAAGCCGCATCAGCTTTGCAGAAAAACCGCGATCTCACGATGAAGTCTGGAAACAGGCAAGCCCATAACTGTGTAATAATCTCCATTTATATGCTTAACAAACAAAGCTCCTCCGCTTTGAATGCCATAGCCGCCTGCTTTATCATACGGATCAGTTGTTTTTGCGTAAGCAGTAATTTCTTCTTTGCTAAGCGGCCAAAACGTTACATCAACCCGTTCAGCGAATTCTGCTTTACGAAGCGGTGAAACGATACTGACGCCCGTCCAGACGGTATGAGTGTTTCCCGACAGCTCTTCAAGCATGCTGACTGCCTCTTTCTCATCCCTGGGTTTTCCAAGTATTTTTTCGCCCGCAACAATCGTATCGCAGCCAATCACAACCGACTGCGGGAATCGGCTGGCTACTTCCTCCGCCTTTCCTTTTGCCAGGCGGAGGACTGTTTTTTCAGGGTCTTCATCTGGTGAAAATGTTTCTTCATAGGAACTGGGGTGAACGGAAAATGTGAAGGGTAAATAGGAGAGAAGCTCTTTTCTTCTAGGTGAGGATGAAGCTAAAATAATTTGGGACATGAATGGCACCTCTTAACATGGAATTAAAATGGGAGATATGCTTATTGTAGCATATCCCCCATTGTCTTCCTATTGATCCGGTTCTTTTTTTTGCGGCAATTCCCACGCCATTTCCACTACACGTAAAGATGCCCGGGCCTGATCAAGCTCTGATCCGCCGGCAGTTTCCCCTAGAGCGGTCATGGACGCAAACAAATCCTGAAGAAGTTCACTTTCCGGAGGAGAAGCAATAAGTTCATTAATTGCGTCCTGATTGAGATCCTGAGCCAAAATACTTTGTGTAATAGCAGCTGCAGATGTCACCCATTGGGCATCCTTCCCGCTGAGTTGAAGCTCTGATTCTCCACTTGACACCTGCTTCACGTACAATGGAAGCTGTTCTGTCTGATACTTGTCTGCAATTGCTTGGGCTGAAGATTCATCGGATGCTGCACCTACCCACAAAGCAATAAATTCTTCATTTGAAGTTTGAATAACAGGCATTTCAGCGGTTATTGCACGAAAATTCGTTTCAGCCGATGCCGCTTCCTTGAAAACACCTGCTTGTACAACCCACATTGACAGCTCCGGCAGTTGAACCGCCTCCCCTGCACTCGCAGCTTCTGCAGCCACAGGATTTGCCTGCTCAGTCAGGGCAGTCTGATTCACCCGTTCCGGATCAATAACGGTGAAAGCAATCGTTGCAAACACCGTTGAAACAATTGCCGCGAAAATGATCGGTCTTCCTTTTTTAATAAAACCTTTTAAAGAAGAGACTCCTTTCCCTACTTTTTTCTTTGTTAATTTGGGCAAATAAATTACGGCATTTTGACTCGGCTGATTTTCAATCGGTTGTTCATCTTTTTTTGGGTTGTGCTGGCTCGGCTCCAAATGCATCCTCCTCATGTCCTGTTTGTTCATCAGCCTATCACGGACAAGCCAAAAAAGAACAAGACTCGTGTCGTCCTGTTCCTGAAAAATAGTGACATGATTCGATTAATAAAAGAGAAGGTTGAAATAAAGGTCGATCAGATCCTGTCCCCAAAAATACGTAATAATGGAAGCAGCCGCAATTGACGGCCCAAATGGAACAGGCTCTTTTCTGTTTTTACTTTTCCAGACGATCCCCGCAATCCCTGCGATCGTTCCAATGAATGTTGCGAGAAAAAAAGACAAGAGAGTCAGTTTTACACCAAGCACCAATCCAATGACAGCGTACAACTTAATATCTCCGCCTCCCATGCCCCCTTTTGACACGATGGCAATCAACAGCAGCAGAGTAAACCCGACACCTGCCCCTAAATAAGCATTCCACCAGGGGGAAAGAGGCTCCACTACTCTGACTGCAAGAAGAGCTGTTCCAAAAAAAAGCAGGATTTTGTCAGGAATAATCATATAAGCTAAATCAGATACGGTTATGATGACGAGCAGTGAAATAAATAAAATGGCTGCCGCGAATTCAAGCGAAAATTGGTGCACCCAAAATGCATAAGCAAATAATATCCCCGTCAGCATCTCCATGGCCGGATATAAGACAGAAATTCGTGACCTGCATTTTGAGCAGGATCCTTTTAAAAATAGGTATGACAGAACGGGTATCAATTCAAACCATTTTAACTGATGTTGGCATTTAGGACAGCTGGAGCCGGGAAAAACAATGGACTTCTTTTCCGGAAGCCTTAGTCCGACCACATTATAAAAAGAACCTAAAATAGTTCCATAGAAAAATAAAACACTAGTATATACTATCGTCATTGCAATCGAGCACTCCTCATCGACCAGCGTTCAGCTTATTCCATCCTGACAATTCTATCCCGCGACAATAAAGAAAAAGAAAGGCCTTCACCATTCGAATCCCCGCAGATTTCATGTGTATATCCTTTTAAGCAGATCGAAAGCGGCTCATTGTTTTTATAGCTGATGAAGGTTGTATTATCATCCTCAAAAAAGTCGCCTGTATAAGGATCCTTCACCCTTTCAAACAGTCCTTCCCCAACCAGATCACTGTATGTAACGCGCTCTGTTTCTTTCTTTCCTATCTGATGGTGATAGGAATACTGTCGTGCCGCTTCTTCTAAGGAATGAGCCGTGGCAAGAAAGGAATCGTGCCTCGAAATCATAATAGTTGTCTGCATCATCGCCGCCCCTATACTAAATAGAATTCCTGCAATGACAACGACCGCCAGCACTTCAATGAGTGTAAAGCCATTTTCCTTCCTCATAACGACTCGTCTTCTTCCTCCTGTTCTTCAGGGAACGTTGAAAGAGGCGTTTTCTTTTGAGCAGGGGCAGGAGAATCAATAGATGGAAGGTCCTCAATTAATTCATTTAATGCAGGATAGTAATACGCTCCAATTGTAAGGGAAAAAGACAGCGTCTCAGCAGAGTCATTCAGCGAAATAACCTCCCCCGTATCGTTAAAGCCAATCTGCTCCACTTCCATAATACGCGGGAGTTCTTCGATTACAGTTAAAAACCGCTGTAGTTCAAAGTATGTTGGAGACTGGACGGTTAGACTCACCATAACCTTGTGCAGACCCTCCGGGATAAGCGCGAGTTCCTCGGGACTTACGGCCGGAACCGCTGCCGCCTCCTCTTCAGGTTCATCCAGCGGGTTTTCCATTTGAGGCTCTGACTCAGGCTGTAAAGAGGTAGGCGATATTTCTGTTTCCGTAATGGCAATAGATTCAATAAAACTGTTCGATAAGAGTTCCGCTTTCTCAAGATCAAGGATCAGCTGCTCGGTTAAAGGTTTAACTGGAATTTGCGTCTGCAAGGAAGCGCTGTCCGTTAATATCTCTTCAGCCGGGCTCTCAATCTGTGTATCAAGCAAGGCGGAGACGAGCGCCTCCTCATTTTCAACCAGCATTTTCTGTTCGTTAATCTCACTGTTTACCGGGTGTAACCAGTTTAAATATAAAAAGAGCGGAATGAAAAAAGCCGCTGCGCCAAGCAAAAGGGTAATCAGAAAGGGACGGCTAAATTGATTATTCATCTGCCTCTTCCTCCATCCCTATAGTTTCCGAAAGTTCAATTGTATATTGAGCTACATATCGCGGAAGCACAGCTCCTTCATCATCGCTGGCAGCAGCTGTTTCAAGTGACTGAATTTCTGACGTTGTGATGCTTGATACTGATGCGTTTGCCACCCATTCTGACTGTTGTAATTCAGAGAGGTAGAAAGCCGCTTCTCTGCTTGAATCAAATTGAACACTCAGCACAATAATTCCCGACTCATTGTATTGAAAGGATTGAAAAAACCCTCTTTCAGGCAAGCGTTCCGTAAAATGATCCAGTATCGGCACCGTATCAATCGGGTAGGTTTTCATAAACTCGATCGCCATCTCAAGCTGTTCAACAGAACCTGTGCCTGCATTTGCAGTTTGCTGCTGTTCTAGTATTTCTCTTTCCTGAACCACCTGGCTGTAAGCCGCTTCTGTACGGTTCAGCTCCTGGGATTTAGTATAGTGGAGGACAGTAATAAAAACGGTGGAAACGACTAAAAAAGCAGCAAGAGGTCCGACAACCCAGAGCTGAAGCCGCTGCCGGCGTTGTTTTTTCGGCAGAAGATTGATTGAGATCTGCTTCATGCCTCCACCTCTTTTAAGCCAAGCCCTGTCGCGATTTCAAATTGATCCGGAAGCATTTCCAGGTCATCCTCAGAATACTCAGGCTGAAATGGATATTGAAATTCCAATGTCAATTCCTGCTTCAGTCCTTCTGCAAAAGCATCCAGATCAGGCCAGTCTCCACTTACATAAACCCGGCTGATCTCCCCGCTTCCCTGATGAATGGAGTAGCGGTAAAAACTCAGGATCTTTGAAATTTCACTATATAATTCACCGTAGGCTTCTTCTCCCCGATCTTCTTCAAATGCAATAGGACGCATAAAATATGGATAGCCCTGATGAAAAATGGAAATTGTCAGCTGCCGTTGGTCAAACCGTAAAATCAGCAGATGATCTTCTTCTTCAATCTCACTGTAACGTTCATAATACCGATATAGGGCTAATGGAGAAATATCGGCTGTAACCGGTTCAAGCCCAGCCTTTTCAAGCAGGTCCCGATAGCTCTTTACAACGTCTTCAGGCGACGCGAAAATCAGCAGATCTTTCCCGCTTTCAGTCGGCAGCTTCACAAAATCAAAAACAGGCTCTTCAAAAGGAAGCTGTATGCGATTTCCAAGCTCCATATACAAATAGCCCTGTATTTCCTGCTGGGACAAGTTTTCCTTTAATTCAATCTGCCGGATAATGACAAACGGATCCGGCACAATAAATTGCACTTTCTTATGCTTGATTTTCCAATCAGCCACACACTGCTCCACGATGGATTCCAGCAAGGGCAGGTCAACAATTTTCCCTTTTTCAATCACACCTTCCGGAAGAGGGGTGTGAAATGTGTGCTTCGCCTCAAGCGGACTGATCGATTTAAATTCGATCATGCGGATCGCGCTTTCAGTAAACACCATATGGACAAGCTGGTTTGATCGCTTAAACAATGATTTGAGCATGAGATGTAACTCCTTTGTTGGAAAATCTGGCATAGTGACTGCAATTTATGAGGGTTATAAGAATAGTAGAAACAGGAGAAATGCCGGCTGGCTTTTCTCCCAAATTTACTTTCTAAGAATTATCTACTACAGAATCTCTATCTAAATCAGCTTCAGCCGCATTAATATTTCTTTCGTCTCCAACTAGAACCACTGAGTATTCAACCTGATTAGATGTAGCGTTTTTAGTAGCCTCTACATAAGAACCATCTGGAGCAGTGGTTGCTATTGTAGCAGTGCCTTTATCATACCCATCAGTTTGTTCATCAGGATCTACTAATTCTTCTATATATCCCTCTTCTTCTAAATAAGCAAGCGGAATAAATACATCTCCAGTTGTAGGTAATAGTGTGCTATCACCCGCCAATGCTATTTTCGCCGAACTAATCATCTGTTGAGCATTAGCAACGTGAGCGTCTTTACGGGTGTTGTCGATAATTCCTCCGATGGCAGGGATGGCGATTGCAGCAATGATTCCAAGGATAACGACAACAGCTAAAAGCTCAATCAGTGTAAGCCCCTTTTCGTTTTTGAGCATTTTCTTCATTTTCTTAAACATTTTATAGCCTCCATTTCAATTATTGTATCTTTTATACTACTTTATACTACCATAAATGAACAATGAAAAAATACCTATTTTACAAAATTTTAAAAATTTTGCACATCGTTGAATATTTCAAACATCGGCACCATGATCGATGTTACGATTGTTCCTACCATGCCTGCTAATACAACAATCATGATCGGCTCGATCAAGGATTTTAGCTGTTCAGTAGCGTTGTCAACTTCCTTTTCATAGAAGTCCGCAACCTTTCCAAGCATTGAGTCCAAAGCACCTGTTTGTTCTCCGATCTGAATCATCTGAGAAATAAGAGGAGGAAAGGCCCAATGGTTTTTCATCGGTTCTGTAAGTGAATTTCCTTTTTCAAGCGATTCTCTTGATTGCTTAACCACTCTTGCCATCACTTCGTTTTCGACGATGGATTCTGCAATCGTCAGTGCCTGCAGGATCGGAACTGAGCTTGAGAATAAAGAGCTCATGGAACGGGTTAATCGGGCGAGCACCGCTTTTTGAATTAATTTTCCAAAAAGCGGAATTTTAAGGACAGCATAATCAAAATGATATTTAGTGGACGGATGCTTTTTCAAAACTGAAATTAACGCAGCGAGACCGATCATTCCAGCCACGATTAAATACCACCAGCTGACCATAAACCCACTCGCGTTTAAAACAAATTGAGTGATCAGCGGAAGCTCGCCGCCGAAGTCAGCAAACATTGTGACAAAAGTTGGAACAACGGAGGTTAATAGAAAGATCACGACCCCAATGGCGACAAGTCCAACGACAATGGGGTAGGATAGCGCTGACTGGATTTTCTTTCTTGTGTTGTACTGCTTTTCATAGTGGTCGCCCAGTCTTTCCAGTGTCTCATCCAGGTTACCTGTTGCTTCTCCCGCCCGAATCATATTGATAAAAAAAGGTTCAAAAATGCGATTAAACTTAGCACTTGAATCGGAAAGTGTATTTCCTTCCCTTAGTTCAAGTTCGATGGCAGAAAGCGCTTTTTTCAGTGCTTTGCTTTCCGTTTGCTTCGACAGGATCGCTGTTGCATCAACGACAGTCACACCTGCCTTTAAAAGAGTGGAGAACTGACGGACAAAAATAACCAGATGCTGAAGCTTTACGGGGTTGCCGAATGCAAGATCTTTATTTAGCAGCGTCTCCTGCTGTTCCTGGATATCGAGCACACGAATGCCATCTACTGCAAGCTGTTGAATAGCTTCTTTTCGTGTGACAGCTGTAATGATCCCCTTTTTTTGCCCGTATTTTGTTTTGCCTTCGTATTTAAAGCGAGCCATTTACTCCGCTCCTTACATATAAGGTTTTGCCGTTTCCAATGTGATTTTCTCTTTTTGGTATAATTCATTAACACTCGATTGGATCAGCTGCATCCCCTGCGCCATCGAGGTTTGAATCACAGAAGGCAGCTGGTGAATTTTTTCCGTCCGGATTAAATTGGCTACAGCTGAATTGTTTAGCATAATCTCAACAGCAGCGACTCTCCCCTTTTTTTGAGCAAGCGGAAGGAGACGCTGGGAAATGACCGCCTTCAGGACAGATGCAAGCTGAATTCGCACCTGAGGCTGCTGGTCAGCTGGAAATACGTCAATAATTCGTTCAACAGTAGAAGCTGCACTGGATGTATGCAGCGTAGCCAGAACCAAATGGCCGGTTTCTGCTGCGGTAATAGCTGTGTGGATGGTTTCAAGATCACGCATTTCTCCTACTAAAATAATGTCAGGATCCTGGCGCAGGGAGCTTCGAAGGCCATTTGAAAATGATTTTGTGTCATAGCCGACTTCCCGCTGGTCAATTAAGCACCCGCCGTGACTGTGTAGGTATTCAATCGGATCTTCCAAGGTAATAATATGTTTTTTCATGGTGTCATTCATGAATTGAATCATAGAAGCAAGTGTGGTGGACTTGCCGCTTCCGGTTGGCCCTGTCACTAAAATAAGCCCCTGGGAAAGCCGGCAGATGTCCTGTATCACAACGGGAAGCTGAAGACTTTGAAGAGTTGGAATGGAGGACGGAATCACACGAATCGCCATAGAAATACAATTTCTTTGATGATACGCATTAATCCGGAAGCGCGACACTCCGGGGAGTCCATACGAAAAATCAAGCTCCCCGTTTTCTTCAAACTGCTCCCATTTTCCTTTTGGAAAAATGGCTTTGGCCATATTTTCTGTGTGGTCACCGGTCAGTTTTTCTTTCCCCAATCTTTTCAGACTTCCATCAATGCGAAGGACAGGCGGCGATCCAACCGTTAGGTGCAGATCAGAGGCATTTAATTCAAAGGCGGATTTTAAAAGATATTGGATTTGCTCTTTCATGTTCTATCTCCTATTCCATTGCGACGCGCAGAATTTCTTCTGTCGTGGTGATCCCCTGTTTTACTTTTAACAGACCGTCATCAAGTAAAAAAATCGTTTTATTTTTAATGGCAATTTCACGAAGCTTGGAAAACGCATCATTGTTTAAAATAACCCTTCTCATTTCTTCATCAATTTCAAGGACTTCATGAATCGCAATCCGCCCTTTATATCCGGTCATATTGCAGGAAGCACAGCCGCTGCCTTTTGTGACGGTTTCGAGGGTGAGGCCCCGTTTAGCAAAAATCTCTTTTTCCCGTTGAGAAGGCTGCATTTTTTCAGCACAGTCCCGGCAAACTTTCCGGACAAGCCGCTGAGCAACCACTCCGCTCAATGAAGAAGCGATAAGAAATGGCTCAACATCCATATCAAAAAGCCTCGTGATGGTGCTTAGTGAATCATTTGTATGGATGGTCGACAGCACGAGATGCCCGGTTAAGGAAGCACGTATCGCAACCTCTGCTGTTTCCTGATCCCGTATTTCTCCCACCATGATGATATTGGGATCCTGACGCAAAATCGCCCGCAGTCCCGCAGCAAACGTCAGTCCCACATTGGAGTTTACCTGTATTTGATTTATTCCTTCCATTTGATACTCAACAGGGTCTTCAACCGTAATAATGTTGACGTCTTCGCTGTTTAATTTATTCAGCGCTGCATACAATGTGGATGATTTACCCGATCCGGTTGGTCCCGTAATCAGGACGATGCCTGTCGGTTTATCAATCATGGATGTGAAGCGCTTAAGATTTAACGGGTTAAAACCGAGTGTATGCAAATCATTTAATGAACTGCTGAGATCCAAGATACGAAGCACAAGCTTTTCTCCATAAACGGTTGGAAGCGTGGATACCCTTAAATCGATCGGCTTATAATCCACATTTATTTTAATCCTTCCATCCTGCGGTACGCGCTGCTCTGTAATATCCATATTGGCAAGTATTTTTATACGCGCCGTCAGCATGCCCTGAATATGCTTCGGGAGAATTCGTTCGGTCCTGAGTACACCATCCACTCTGATTCGGAACAGGACCTTTGTTTCCTGCGGATCAATATGAATATCACTTGCTTTCTGAGAGGTTGCAGAGGATAAAAGCTGGTTCACCAGGCGGATAATCGGGGATTCCATATCCGTCAGATCCTGATTGTTTATTTCCTGTTTGTCCTCAAGCTTGAGCTCCTCAAAGCCCTCTTCAGTTTCGTAATATTTATTAATCGATCGGATGATATCGTCTTTCGTTGAAATGACAGGCTTTATATTGAAGCCTGTAGACAGCCGCAGATCTTCAATAATGAAATAGTCCATTGGATCTGCCATAGCAACGTAAAGTTTGTCACCCTCTTTTTTCAAAGGGATGATTAAGTTGCGCTGCGCCTGTTCCTTTTGTATGAGCGTAAAGAGATTTGTGTCTATTGGGTAGCGATACAAGCTGACCTGCTCAATACCCAGCTGAATCTCAAGTACTTCAATAAGCTGCTGTTCGGTGATAAACCCCCGTTCAAGAAGGGCATCACCGAGTTTCATATGCTGCTGCTTTTCAGCAAGCGTGACGGTAAGCTGTTCAGATGTTAAAACCCCTGCTTCAATCAGCATATCTCCAAGCCGTTTCCGTTGCTGTATGGACATCATGACACCCCGATTTCAGTAGTAATCAGCTATTTATCTTCTTCGTTTTCATCTTTCTCAGACCCTTGAGGAGTTCCCTGATCAGATTCTTCTTCTTCGTATTCCTTTTGGTCTATTTCGGTTGGTACTTCGCCATCAGCCGGATCCGCTTGAGTTCCAGATGCAGAGGAGGCATCTGATGATTGTCCCTCCTCCGCATCTTCGCTTATATCTGTATTCTGTTCGTCATCTGAACCTGACCCATCTTCGGTGTTCTCACTGTCTACTGAAACTGAAGGAGAATCATCCTTTTCGATCCGGATTTCAGGGCGCTCAAGACTCTTGATTTCAACCCGGTGTACAGGCGGATAAAAATCTTCATACAGCAGGTTTTTTTCAACCTCTGCTCCCGCTGCGTCCAGCACCCGCTGATACACAGGAATCAAATAGCCATCGCTGCCCTCTTCTGAAATTCTGGTGACATTGGATTGAACAAAGGGACTGTACTGGTTAATAATTTTCGGTTTGATCGTTTGAATGTCACCTGTAACCGCCTCGTATGTATGAGAATGCTGCTGTCCTTTAATGCGTACATAAAGCGACTGCTGTACAATCTCCATTTCCATGGTGACCGGTGCTGATGAAGCATTCATGAACTGATAATCGCGGCTTGACTCTCTCTCCACTTTAGCTTCTTTTCCTCTTTCTGCCCAAGCAGGCAGGGATAGAGAGATTGAGCGCTCTGTTACCGTCAGCGGTGAATCGATAACGGCACCGTGGATAACACTTGCCAGCTGGGAGAATTCCTCA
The DNA here is from genome assembly GCF_029667115.1 of Jeotgalibacillus sp. ET6. Taxonomy (GTDB): domain Bacteria; phylum Bacillota; class Bacilli; order Bacillales; family Jeotgalibacillaceae; genus Jeotgalibacillus. Next base: position 844,418 of record NZ_JARUIU010000001.1, read on the forward strand.
TCGGTTAGAAACTCCTCACCATAAGCAGCTGCGAGAGAAAGGATGGAAAAAGTACCGCCGGATTCAATCGGCACTATTTTATGTTCTTCCACAAAAAGCTGCTGGTTGCCCGAGAGAGTAAAATCACCTGCTTCTTCTGCGATGATTGATTGCTCTTTGTCATCCGGCAGCAGAGCGGTTAAGGGAATCGTCACTGTTTCCTCAGAAAAAAGAATCTGTACATTTTTTTCAATTTCAAACTGAAGCTTTGCAGGATCCACCCACTCAGACGCAGGTACAGAAAGATCCTGTTCAATGCCGATTAAGATCTCTTGAATATCCAATTTAACCTTTAACGGGTTTGACTGATGATCCGAAGCTGCTTCAACTGACTCCTCAATCAGAAAATGAAGCAAAGACAATTCGACGGGGCTTGTTTGTTCGTTTTCTGCTATTTCTAAGGATGCCTGTTCTTTCCAGGTCTGAGTGTCATCAATAAGCGCAATGACCGCTTCATCCTTGCTCATGCCTCCCACATCTACTCCGCCTATTTGGGTATCCTCCTCAAAAACGCTCGTGCCGCCGGGCAAGCCGGGAAGAATTTTAGGACCAGCCTGTGAGGTTCCGTAAATTATGAAAAAGGAAAGAAATCCGGTAAGCAGTAATTTTACAATCTGGCTGTTCCCCATTCCCAACACCCACTTTCCATTAGTTTACTGAGGTAGCCAGTTTGGCAAATACGGCGGGTCCTTTGCGCTGAGCAAGCTCAATATCTGCTTTTGTCAGCTCACTGCCTGCATGCAAAATAGAAATTCCCTTGTCATCTTTCACATCGGTGGTTAATTTACGGCCCACCAACAAGCTGCTTTGCTTGTCTTTAATCTGTGAAAGCAGTGTAACACCTTCAGGCCCCTCTTCAGCTTCAGGAGCTTCTTCTTCAAAAAGAGAAGATTGAAATGAACTGTAGGCCGCTTCTTCAAGCACGATAATGTCTTTTCCGTACGTAATAACCATTTCCGCTTTCAGGTAGCCTCTTTGCTGTGCGGATTCTATTTCAAGATGCTCTATCAAGCCGCTGTCTTCATTGAAATAATAGTCTTTTATTTCTCCTATTAGTCTTCCTTTTTTACTCATTGCTTTTGTTTCTGTAATGGAAATTTTCCGGTTAAGCAATTGATTCGCTAATGGAATTTCATTTAAATCAATAATGGCGCTGCTTTGCTCAACTGTGACAGCGTATTCACCCAGTCCGATAATTTTTTTGAAAGGAATCGCCCGGACACTTGTCTGCCAGTCTTCGTGCTCAATTGCAATAAAGTCCACAGATCTTTTTTCAGGATTCACAACTATTGACTTAACTGTGCCAATTTCCAAACCGTCCGTGATAGAGATAACGGGTAGACCGATTAATTCTGTACTATTTTTCATAAATAACCACACCTATTCTTTTCATTTTTTAATCTATTATCCATTGACATGCGAGTGAGCGATAAATTCTCTGAACATCTTTATTTCCTCTGTTACTGCTCTGTACATGCTGAACTCATCAGCCATTTCTTCTGCAATTTGTCCCGCGTGGTTCATTTCCTTCTTTTCAATCAGAAATAGCAGGAAGTGGCGGTACAAAGCCAATTTTTGTTCCTGGGCAAGCGGCAGTTCGATGACGCTTCTGATTGACTCTTCATATTCAGAAGCAGAAAGCGAGGCCTGCATATAAGAAAATTGATCAAGAATGGTCTGGAACAATTCAGGATCAATAAATGCAGGCTGAGGTTTTGCTGCAAAGGTATCTTCAGAAGCTGGCTCAATTACTTCTTCAGAAAATACTTCCTGTGCTTCGCTTGCCGCTTCAACTACTGCTAAAGGCTCGGTATCCACTTCGTCAAAATTCTCCTCGTGCTGTTCAGACATCGTTTGTTCGAGTTCAGCATCAGGTGTTAAATCAGGCTCTGATTTTTCTGAAGAAAGATCATCCTTCCAATCAGTAATAACTTCTTCCTCTTTTTCAAGATTAATAGATTCTGCTTGTGCCACTTGAGGCTGATCACTTTCGTCTGCCTTGTTTTCTATAGAAAAGGTAAAGGAATGCAATAATTCTTCATTATTTTCAGCTGTAAGAGAGAGACTATCTTCCTCCACCTCTGCTTTTTCATAAGCTGCGGCAGTTTCGGCTGATACAGCTGCTTCAAGCCATGAACGGTTAAAAACAGATTCATCCATTTCCTCATCTGGGTTTTCAGCGGGCTCTATTGTATTATCGTCTTCATCCTGCAAATCATTGAGCATTATTTTATTTCTTGTATCCAAAAAGGAAGCTACTTCGTCCTCTTCTTCTGCTTCCGTTTCCGGCTCATCATAATATTCAATTTTTTCTTCTGCGTTATCCTGAATTTCTTCATCCAGAACTGAGTTTTCATCTGGTTTGTTTTCCGGTTCTTCGATTACTATGTCTTCACCGGCGGCTGGATTCAATTCTTCTTCTTCCTCTTCAGCCTTTTCTGCTTCAGGAGCAGGAGCTAAGAACCAGTCCAGCTCACTTTTACTAAGCTCTTCCGTTTCGTATGATTCTTTTATCCCCGTGTTTTCTTCCGGAACTTCGTCGTAATCCTTATACCCTTTTGGAGCGTAAGGCCCAGCAGGAATGGGTTCAGAAAAAGAAAATACATCCTGATCCTCCTCCTCTTCTTTAAAAATCCCCGCCGCTGCACGAGGCAGCAGTATAGCAGCCGTAATCGTAAGCATGGCGCCGATCAGCACACTTTGAAGGGTATTTAAAAAAGGCTGCAGAGCAATCGCAGCAAACGCTGATAATAGTGCTGCTCCAGCAAGCAGCAATCTGCCTGCAACAGAAAAACCAATAGGAATAAAATACAGTACAGGGATTAACAGTAACATGCCGATAGCAGCAAAAATATATGAAGCCATTACTTCACTCCTAAAAGATAGAATTAGTACTTATGATTTATATATAAAATATTGTATAATAAAGCTAACTAAATTGAAAGAAGTGAAAATCATTGAAAATAGAACTTTTTTCAAATAATAAAGCGTTCTCACTGCTTGAAGTACTGGTATCTATCACCTTACTGAATATAATTGTTTTTTCTTTACTGACTTTCTTTTTAAATTCCTACCAATTCACATTCTCTAATCAGGACAATACGGTCGGCGTAAATGTAGCTAAAAATGTCGTTACATACATCGAAAATCAGGACTTTCAGCATGTAAGGGATTATTTTTCCCAGCAAGGCTCATCGGAATTGGAGTTGACCATTGATTCCTGCAGCACTGTGATTAACGGTTCTTTATTATTTGACCAGGAAGAGATATGCCGTTCCAATTTCAGCCCGGTTATTAATAATCAGACTTATTCCGTACTGGTTACACTTACTGAATTTGAGGGCTCGAATGAACAAGAAACAGAAGAAATGAAAAGCGAATTAATTCCCATCGAAGCTTCTGTTCAATGGGAAAGAAAACGCATGGAGGAAGTATTGGTAAGAGGAGTGCTGAGAAATGAATAGGTTGAACAATAAAGGGATGACACTTGTAGAACTGCTCACAGGATTGGCCGTATCTTCCATCTTCATCGTGTCCATTTATGGAGTGTTTATTTCCGGCTACAGCCTTTATGAAAAAACGTCTGCATTAGGAAATGCGCGGGATGAGACAGACTATATTGCCACGATGATTTTAAATGAAATGTCTGAACAGAAACCTGATTTTGTAGAACCTTATTCAAACGGCAACCAAAAGGGTGTAAAGCTGATCCGGTTATCCGACAAGGAAGTTGAAAGCTATTTAATACGCCAGCCTGATACTTCTGATGATACTTATATCTACTTTGAAGAAAACAAAATCTGGATTGACACCATTACAAAAGAAGAAAAAGAAACGTATGGAAGTGCGATTGCTGCAGGTGATGAGCCGGAGCTTGTACTTGAGGGGGAAACTATTCAAATTTTAACCGCCTCAGATCAAAGCTTTCTCCAGATGCGTTGTTCATCCCAAGCGTGCAATGGGCGTGAATCAAACGGAATCATTGAACTTGAGCTTGCTATTTTGCCTCAAAACGAACGGGTGGCGGAACGTATGAATCCTGTAACATTGCAATCAAGTTTTGGTTTTTAAGAAGGAGGGATTTCATTGAAAAAAGAAGACGGCTACACTCTACTGACGGTGATGCTGATTATACTGGTATTCACTACGCTTGGAGCAGCCATTCTAACAGCGACAATAGGCGGGGCGAAAAGAACGGAGATCAGAGAAGAAACCATCGTTCAGGATTCTGAAGCAATAAAATCAATTGAAGAAGGCGTGGCAGTTTTAAAAAACAGAATTCAGCAATTCCCATTTTCTCCGCCGGGGCCATTTTATCAAAACGAACTTGATACAATGATTTCATCTCATTTAACCCAGCACCCTACTCTAGAGATTTCGGATGCTTCCTCCGGGCATTCCCTCGATCCGGAGACAGAATATACGAGAGTTTACGAGGTAAGCAGCAAAGGATACAAGCAGAATTTTTCTAAAACGATTTATATCACAGCCATGCCCGGTTTTTTAAAGTATGGAGCCGGGGCCAGAGATACATTGAGCCTGCATGGGGGAATGTACATTGATGGAGACATCTATGCTGACAAACAGTTGTTTATTTCTGACGAAGCAAAATACAAATATGATGGAAACAGTAAAACGATAGTAAGCTACTTCCCAACTGTAGAAAAAAACTCCCAATTGATTTTAAATGGGGTTGCGGCCAGCTGCAAAAGCAGTCCTGCCTCTCCATGCTTTGATTCAGCTTTAAACAGATCCGTCCACTGGCTGCCGAAAACAGCCGATCAAATGATCAGTGATGCATTTAGCGTACAAGCTCCTGTCTTAGGCTCAGACGGCGGCTATATTGATGTCAAACTGCTTCCCACTGTTACATCCAAATTAAAAGAAATGGATTCGTCTTTTACAGAGCAGCAGATTGAGATCCTTGCTGCCGGCGGGGATCTGCTTACCATAAAGGGCCAGGAGACTGTCGGGCGGACGCTTACGAAAAATGAATATCAGAACCAGCTGACATCAGATACCGTGCTGCATGAAGAAAATGTGATCGGCGGGCTTGAGCCTGATAAGAATCATTTGTTTTTGAAAGACTCCTACCTCAATACCGACTCTGTAACCCTTAACAATGATAAATGGATAGTTGTCATGGGTGATCTTATCCTTGAAAGCGCTGCTCAGGAGGAGGCACTCATTCAGGCTAATATGATTGTATTTGGGGACGTGATGATCAGAGGGGATCATCAAATGGATTCAGTTATGTATGTATTAGGTACAACCAATATCTTTAATGCTAATATTAAAAAAGTAAACGGCGATGGAGAGCTTATTTTAATGAGCAGAGGAAGACTCGATATTGCCCTGTTAAACTCTTTCAGCAATCCGGAAAGCTTTAATGAATTTCCCAATCAGCTGAATGCTTTTCTTTACACAGATGAAGATGCTGAGATTTATTCTGTCGGATCATATGTCTATGTAGAGGGCGGAATCTTCAGTAAAGGCTCTCTTGAATTTAACAGTTTCAGAGGAGATACGGTTCAGGGAGCAGATGATATTTTATTTTCACTGGCAGACCCGGAAAATGAAGGCGAGGATTACTATAGCAAATCCCGCTTATTTATCCGAAATGATCAGCGTCTTTTTATAGATAAACAGCAGGCTCTCCCGGCAGTAGAAAAACTGGATGTTATAGAGGAGCCTTATAGGAAAATTAATTAAATTGCTGTATACCCAATTATCAGGAATATATGAACAGCCAAAAAGCCCTGGAGCACTACTCCAGGGCTTTTACTTTTCTACAAGTTCAATAATAGTTTCATTTTCCCATTTTCGGGCTAAGGTGGCAGCTGTATCCCCGTCCTGATTTACTATGGACAAATCAGCTCCAGAATCAATTAATTCCTCCACGATAGACTCAAACCCAAAATCTACTGCAAACATAATAGGCGTCCATCCCATTGAATTTGGTTTATTAATATCTTCAACATTTTTTAACAGGAGGACCCATCCCGGCTGTCCTGATTTTACTGCTAAAGACAGCGGGGTTTCCATATCTGCATTTGCAGTACCCCTTGTATATTGAGCTGATTCAAAATAAAATCCTGTTTGATCAGCCGGATATTTAACGGCTGCGTGAAAGGTCGTTTCCCCGTGGTCATTAATCGCATGAGGATCTACACCTTTTTCAAGAAGCCATAGTATAGTCGGTTTATGCTGATTCCGGATGGCTTCAAATAAGAGGTTTTCACCGTTTTCAGCCTGAAAAAGGACAATCTCGGGCTCTTCTTGTGCCATATCCTTCAGCAATTCAAACATAGAATCGTTTAAGCTGTTTTCTTCTCCAAGTGCAGGGTCCACCATCGCTTGAAGAGCCGTTCGTGAAAAATGCGGTTCTACATCAGCCCCCTCATTCAGTAACATTCTGGCAATCTCGACCGCATTAATTTCAATGGATACTTCCAGCGCGGTTTGATCCATTTCATTTTTAGCGTTTGGCGACATGCCGCTGTCCAGCAGCGCTTTCACTTTTTCTTTATCTTTGTCATAGATGGACTCAAAGAAGACAGACGGTTCACTTTCCCCTTTGAAATTTTGAACCTGCATATAGCGAATTCCGCTGGCCGCTGCTAGTACAACAAAGAGTGCCGCCAGTGTTATCAGTATCTTTTTTTTCATTTGTTCACCTCATTTTATAAAAGAGAAAAGGACCGATTTCTCAGTCCTATACAATTTTAATAGCGGTCGTCTCCATTTTCATTGTCTTCATCATCCGTATCTTCTTCTCTTACATGCACAAGAATCGTATCTTTGTATTCGTTCCCTGACTTATCTTTAACAGTTACTTCTACCAAACTGCCTTCCCCTATTCTTTTTCCAAATACAGAGCCATTCGGTTCAACAAGAATAAATGGGTTGTCAGCTGCCATATCTTTATAAACAATACTCTCAACTGTAGAAGCATCAGCAGGGTTCAGGATGAGGTTTCCTGAAAGTGAATAAGTATCCCCTTTTGAAATAACAATATAGTCCTGATCAAACCCTGCGCTGGTAAGCGGTGAATGCACGGTTACCTTTATTTCTTCAGTCACCCCGCTTGGAGCCTGAAGAAGTATAGTGGTAGTTCCCGGACGCATTCCAAGTATTACACCAGGAGAGACAACCTGCACAATCGGAGGATCCGTAGAGGTCCATGCAACGGTTGAGGCATCCCCATACTCCGGCAAAACGGTTAATTCAAAGTCACTGAACGTTTCAAATTTATTGATTGTCACTTCTTTCGGATTCACCATGATTTTTTCTATTTCCCGGCTTTTTACCGTGACGAGCGCCTCTGCTTCCACAATGGTTCCATTTTCATTTATCCCTCTGGCAACCACTCTGGTTGAACCCGGTTTTATTCCCGTTATTTTTTTTGAGGCCGTATTTACGGATGCAATACGGTCATTTTGGAATATAATTTCCACACTTCCAGATGCATCTTCAGGATTCACTTTAAGAGGTAAATCAATCGTTTCTCCTGCAAAAAGTTCCATGCTCTCAAGCGAAATGGTTTCAATCGGAACACGTACGGTCACAGTAGCTGTTCTAGTAACCTGGTTTCCAAAAACATCTCTGACTGTGACTGTGATCTGGGCCGATCCTTTTCCCGCAGCCTTTATCACTCCATTTTGAGAAATGCTGACGATTGATTCATTACTCGAAGACCATTTTATCTCCTGAACCGCTGCGTTAGAAGGCGAATACGCAAAATCGCCTGAAGCGCTTAAATTACGTTCGAGTCCTTTGTCCAGAACGATTGATGGTGTCAGCTTCACTTCATTCACTGCATAAGCTGCTGACAGCGAAAGCCGATTAAATTCAGCTTTTTTCTCTTCAAGGAAAAAGTCCTTGTATGTTAAGCCTGCCTGCTGTAAAAGATAGGTTTTGTTTTGTTCTGCACGAATTTTCAGAGTTAAATTAACCGGCTTAGCTGTATAGGTTTTGTCGTCTTTCGTTTCGTACACTATATTTTTCATTTTTCCTTCTACTGTTATGCCGGTCTCTTTAGTGCCGGATTTTTTGAAGCCCTGGGGCACTTCCACTACGTCAATTCCAGGTGGAAATGTCTCGCGAAAGGTCAGATTTGACAACGTCTGGTCTCCTTCACCTGCAGAAGAACTGCGATTAATCTCTTTTGGTGTGATGTTGTATTTGACTGCAATTACATCTTTGGCTGCCTCGTACATGGATTTTTCTGGTTCAAACGACCTTGCCACTTCGAGCAAGTCTTCACTTTTTAAAATTTCAAGTGTGACATATTGAATAGATTCTGCACCTTCCTGATCCTTTGCTGTAATTTTTATTTCTACAGCGCCTCCATCTTTCAGGCCATGGTCCAGCTGCAAATTAAATGCTTTTCCATTTAAGCTGTCCTTTTCTTCATATTGCAGTTTATTATTTACATAAACTTTCACATCATTAGTAGTAGAAGTAAGATCGAAGTCTTCTACTTTAAATGATAAAGGAATTTTTTGATTAGATGGAATGGTTTCGTTGTTTTCAGGCGACAGCACGGTGATAACAGGTGCATGATTGGAACCTGCAAACGCACGGTACATGGTATTTACAAAAAGGCGCTGCTCTGAGTCCGGGAAATTTGAAGAGGTATGTCCTGTTCCTGAATACGTAATATTGCCTTTGGAATACGTATAGTAATGATTCCAGCTGTCGTTTGTATCCCTTGCGCTTCCTGTGATGTTGTACCAGGGAATCACGTTCGGATCTTCTAAATCCAGCGTATAGTACTGATTATGTGTAGTTTGAATACCTACATTTTCAGGCAAGTCAAACGGAAAAGTTGTGACAAGCCCTTCATTCACTTTTTTTGTCGTTTTAGACTGATTCGGAGCATTAAGTCCTAAATTGGTCTCAGGATCCTTTTGCCCGGTTGTGGTTTTGAAATTATTCACCCATACGTTATTTCGGTTAAAAATCGTATCATGAGTAAATAAAATGCTTTGCTTTGAATCAATGAATTTTTTTAATGAGTTTACAGCACCCTGGCTTAAATTGGAGGTGTTGTACGTATCCGCAAAACCGAAAATCACCATATCATACTTCCCATTGATAAGTTCATGTGAATAAAGCCGGCTGTTTTGGGAAGACCCTACACCAGAATTAAAAACGGAAAAATCTGTCGCATCAATGGAGATTGCGTATTGCTTATCTTTAGTGAGATAGCTCTGATTCATGTTATTTGAATTTTTTAAAGAACTGTTGCTGCTCTTGAATACCTGCAGTACATTTATTTGAATCGGTTCATCTTCGAATAAAAATTGTCCGATTTCATAATCTTTTAAAATAGTATTATTTTTAACTTCAATTAGTTCAAGCTTCCAGGTACGGACTCCGGAATAGCCAAGGGGAAGTTCGTACGTGAGTGAAGGTGTTTGAGAAGATACATTGACTTCTTTAACAATTTCAGAGGATTGAAATTGATCATTGAAGTCTCTGTCGATGTATAATCTGAGTTTCATTGATCGGCTCGAAGCGGAGGATGGAGCATCAATATTTAAGTCAAATTGAACCGTTTCTCCACGCTTATATGCTTCAAGTGAATTGTAGGAAATAGGTTTGGGCTTTGAAGTTAATGTAAAAGAAGGCTTTTGCTGAAAGTCATTGCTCATAAGCTGTTCAAAGTCTTTACCCAGATTGGCCGAGTCTGCCTTCTTATAATAGATCACTGAAGGCTGCTGCAAACTGCCAAGCCGCTTTTGAAGGATGGCTCCATTGTTCACACTGTCTTTATGAATGAACAGAGGCTGACCCTTATTTACAAAGGTTTCAATCAGTTCGTCTGCCTTAAGATTTGTTATATCGTTCTGTACGGATGAAGTATTATGATTCCGGCCATTTACTCCTGCAGGATTATAAAATCCTTCTCCTATAATGACCATATCGTATTTACCATCAATTTCTTCACGCAAAGCCACAAAGCGCTTCATTGCCATTGTTTCGATTTGAATATCGTATCCATTATATTGAAAAGAACTTTCCGTTGTCAGACTGGTTAATGTAGTCTGTCCATCCGGAGTAATTTCAAGCACTTGTAATTTTTGAAGAGTTGATTCTGCTTGTAAAGGGGTGGGGGGAGCTGAAAAAGCAGACGTGAATATTACGATTAAAGCAATGGTAAACAGCAGTACTTTTCTCATGCGTCTATCCTCCTTTAGTTCTAGTACCTTCATCATAGCATATTGCAGATGAAATGGAGAATATTTTTTACGCACCTGCTGCTACCCGGTTTCTTCCCGCTCTTTTTGCCCCGATATAAAGTGCACGATCTGCATTCCTCATTAAATTTTGAGCATCATCTGTATCTTCCGGTGCTGTTGAAACCCCAATGCTCACCGTCATCTTTACATCAATCGCTTCCCTATTATCACTTAATTCATGTGACGTTTGAAAAACAGTTTCCTCCACAGTCTTTCGTATATTTTCTGCTATTATGAGTGCTTCCTCTTTCGAAACATCGCAAAGCAGAACGACGAACTCTTCTCCGCCATACCTCGCAACCACTCCTTTGTCCCCTACAAGTGTGTAGAGAGTTGAAGCAAGGGCACGCAGCAATTCATTGCCGCTTTGATGGCCATACGTATCGTTAATTTTCTTGAAATGATCAATATCGACCAGCAGTAAGGACAGTTCCTCCAAACCGCCATTATCCAGCTGAGAGAATTCAAGTCCAAGCCTCTCATCAAAATAGCGGTAATTATATAACCCTGTTAAGGCACACCGTTCACTTCTCGTAATGGTTTTTTGATGATTCCTAGCATTTTGAATTGCAACTGCAAAATACGAACACAAAAGATCCACGATTGGAACTAAATGTGGACGGTACGCATTTTTTCGTTTGGAGGCTACGAGCAGCACGGCCACGGTTTTATTATTCCGTTTGATCGGCACAGAGAGAATGCTTTCAGTGTCCCGGGGCATATACCCCTCGACCTTTTCGTTCCATTCAATTTTCTTATTATAAAGAACAGATTCTTCGCTGACCCATACATTTCCGCTTATCCCTTCACCTTTTAATACAGGGGCAAGATTATTAAATTCAATTTTTTCATTTTCATATCTGCGCAGCAGCTTCAGCTTCTGTTCCTTCTCTTCCACATCAAGTATGTACGCATAGTCCACCGGCATAAGCTCTGTTAATTTCTTGACAAATAAGTCCAGGACCTCATTTACTTCAAGCTGTGCTGCGAGCTGATGGCCAATTTTCCCCGCTTTCCCGAGATCTTCATTTACCTGTTCTGAATTGTTATACAATCTCAGCACAATGGCTACTGCCAAAAATGGCAAACCCAAATAAAAAACCGCTGCTAAACCGACCTCGTTTAACAAAAAGTAAAAAGCGAGTCCATATGGCATGCTTAATAAAGTGGCCAGATAATCAAACAATGTGTCCCTCGAGAAAAAAGGGAAGCCGTTTTTCACAATTAAACTGAAAAAATATAAATAGAAGTGATTAAAAACGATGTGAATGACTATATATAGGCCAGCTCCGACTGTAATTCTCCATAATGAATCCTCCGTTACGGAAAAATTATAATAATAATAGGTTAATCCAGCAATTATACTAATCATCAGCATCATAGTTGAATTTAAAGCGTAGCGGTAGGACGTATTCCACGTCATCCCTGACTTTAGCAGGAGAGGAATTAAAACAATCTGCATCAATATTAATTCAAAGAATAGACCATATGTTAAAAATGCAGCAAGATTAATCCAGTGAATAATGAAAATAGTCGTGCTGTCTACTGTAAAAGGCAGAAAAGAAAAAATGATTGCTAGAGCAATCAAGCTTAACGGAATCCATAAGGAATCAAAAGAAGGAGGATCTATCTGATAGGAGTAATAAAGACCAGCTGGGAAAACGCAGATCCAAATAAGCCATAAAGCCCATTTTATTTTGCCAGTAACTCCTTCCATCCTTCACCAACTCCACCTTCATAAGATAATAGTCACAATATACGCATAATATTACCAAATTTTACTGCCAAAGTCACTTTATATTTTTCATTCTAATCTGTTTTTTTATCTCCTGTGCAATGGAAGATAAGTAATATAGAGAACCCGTAATAATGTAAACATCGTCACTTTTGCACTCTAAAGCCTCTTCAATCCATTCTAATGAATTCTTTTTACTGCTCTTTTTATGAGCTGACAGTTTAAACAGGTCTTCTTCTGAAGCAGCTCTTGGCATGTCAAACGTATCAAAAGAAATTGTTTCTGCCGACTCTTCCAGTTGTTCAATCATGCTCTTTAAATCCTTATCTCCTACAGCAGCAAAAAGATAATGAATATTCCGATCAGAGAATTTTCGTTTAACCGTTTTTAAAAGAGCTTCAACTCCCTCTTTGTTATGAGCGCCGTCCATCATAATCAGCGGGCTTTGAGATAAAATCTCCGTTCTGCCAGGCCAATACGCTTTTTCAAGAGCAGTCTGCAAGGTTTGGGCAGTTAAAACGAATGCCAGCTCTTTTTGAAGAAGGTGGCTTGCAAAGATCGCGAGGCCAGCGTTTTCTGCCTGGTGCTCCCCCGTCATATCCATTTGCACCGGCACCAGCCGTAAAGAATCCTGATAAATAAACTTTTCTCCTACTTTATCTGATTTCTCTACATGCACAGAAAAATCAATTCCGGATTCAAAAATAGGAGACTGCTGGTTTTCTGCCGTTTTCTTAATCACCGCACTTGCTTCGTCATTTTTCACATTCACAATCACAGGCACGCCCCGTTTAATGATCCCAGCTTTTTCAAAAGCAATTTTTTCATATGAATCACCAAGAATTGCTACATGATCAAGCCCGATCGAGGTGATGATGGAACAAAGAGGCTCAACGATATTCGTTGAATCCAGCCGTCCACCCAGTCCTACTTCAATCAGAACTGCGTCAACGGTACGGTACTCTCCGAAATAAAGAAACATCATAGCCGTAATAACTTCAAATTCCGTAGGACCCCCTAACTCGGTTTCTTCTAATCGGTCTGCAAGAGGCTTGATTTTTTTAGCCAGCATCAGCCATTCCTCATCCGTTATCGGCTTTCCATCAACAGCGATCCGCTCATTAAAAGTTTCAAAATATGGAGAGGTAAAGGTTCCTGTTTTCTTTCCTGCACCACTCAATATGGACCTCAGGAATGTGACAGTTGATCCCTTGCCGTTTGTCCCTCCGACGTGGACCGCTTGAATGTTTTTCTGTGGATTTCCCAGTTCCTTCATCATCCACTCCATTCTGGCAAGTCCTGGTTTAATTCCAAGTCGCAATCGTCCGTGAATCCACTCAATCGCTTCTTCATATGAATTCATTCTTTCCATCGTCCTTTCTATTAAAAAAGCGAGCCTGGGACAAAAGTGTCTCAAGCTCTTTGACTGGTTCGCTGCGCTTTAAGGCGGGCGCTTTCCACAGGGACGGCGCTGAGCCTTTCCAGAGCCTTGCCCTGAAACCCTCAGTTTGCCGTCAAATCCTGCTGGAGTCGCCGCATTCCGCTCCGCTCACCTCATACTATTGATCATTATTTATTAGTTAAACTGTTATAAATTTTGTTCCAATATCGTCTATGATAATTTTATATATTTTTCAATTCTTCAATACGGGATTGAACAGCTTTATATTTGGCTTCATAATCAAGCTTTTTGGCTTTTTCTTCATCGACCACTGATTGAGGAGCCTTGCTTACAAACCGTTCATTGCTTAATTTATTGTTTACCCGTTCTACTTCTTTTGTCCATTTTACAAGTTCTTTTTCCAATCGGGCTACTTCTTCCTCTACATTTAATAAACCTTCCAAAGGCAGAAACAGCTCCGCTCCTGTTACGACTGCACTCATCGCTTTTTCAGGGATGGTGATCGATGTTCCCATCGTTAGCGTTTCAGGATGGCAGAAACGATCCAAATAAGCTTCATTTTTTTCGAGCTGCGCCAATACCTTTTCATCCTGCGCTCTAATCAGCAATTTTATCGGCTTGCTCATTGGTGTATTTACTTCTGCCCTGATATTCCGTACAGCACGAATAATTTCAATCAGAAGCTTCATTTCCTCTTCAGCTTCGCGATCCGTTAATTCATGCTTTTCTACAGGCCAGGAGGATTCTGTAATGGATTCGCCTTCGTGAGGAAGGTTCTGCCATATTTCTTCTGTAATAAACGGCATGAATGGATGCAGCAGACGCATGGTTTGATCAAGTACGTAAGCTAAAATGGAACGGGTTGTTTTTTTAGCTTCTTCATCTTCCCCGTTCAACGGAAGCTTCGACATTTCGATATACCAGTTGCAGAAATCATCCCAGATAAAATTATAAAGCGTGCGGCCGACTTCGCCAAACTCATAGCGGTCTGCCAGACTCGTTACGTTTTTAATCGTGTCATTCAGACGGGTAAGAATCCAATGATCTGCAACTGATTTTTTTCCGGACAAATCAATTTCATCAAACGTCAAGCCATCCATATTCATCAAAGCGAAACGGGAAGCATTCCAAATTTTATTCGCAAAATTCCATACAGATTCTACTTTTTCCATTGAAAAACGCAAATCTTGTCCTGGTGATGAACCAGTTGACAGGAAGTAACGAAGAGAATCTGCACCATACTGCCCAATTACATCCATCGGATCAACGCCGTTACCAAGCGATTTAGACATCTTTCTGCCTTCAGCATCCCGAACCAGTCCGTGAATTAAAACATCCTTAAATGGTCTGGTTCCCGTAAACTCAAGCCCCTGGAAAATCATTCTTGAAACCCAGAACGCAATGATATCATAGCCCGTGACAAGAGCTGCAGTCGGATAATACCGCTTGAAGTCTTCAGCATTTTCATCCGGCCAGCCCATTGTTGAAAACGGCCATAAAGCAGAGGAGAACCAGGTATCCAGCACATCATTGTCCTGGTTCCAGTTTTCAGGGTCTGAAGGAGCATCTTCTCCAACATAAATCTCTCCTGTCTCCTTATGGTACCAGGCAGGTATACGGTGTCCCCACCATAGCTGACGGGATATGCACCAGTCTCTGATGTTTTCCATCCAGCGTACATATGTCTGTTCAAAACGGTTTGGAACAAAGTTTACTTTGCCATCTCCGTTTTGCAGATCGATCGCTTTTTCAGCAAGAGGCGCCATTTTCACAAACCACTGAGTGGATAAATAAGGTTCTACTACTGCTCCGCTTCGTTCAGAGTGGCCAACCGAATGCAGATGCTCTTCTATTTTAAACAACACGCCCTGGTCCTGAAGATCTTTCGTAATTTGTTTCCGGCAGTCAAAGCGGTCCATTCCCTGATACTTGTCTGCCTGCTGGTTCATCGTACCGTCTTCATTCATTACAAGAACGCGTTCAAGATTATGTCGATTGCCGATCTCAAAATCATTCGGATCATGAGCCGGTGTGATTTTTACAGCTCCGGAGCCAAACTCCATATCCACATAATCATCTGCTACGATTGGAATTTCACGTCCCACAATCGGTAGCGTAACTGTTTTTCCGATAAGCGCTTTGTAGCGTTCATCTTCAGGGTGAACAGCGACAGCCGTATCGCCAAGCATGGTTTCAGGACGCGTGGTGGCAATTTCAATGGATCCGCTGCCATCTGTTAATGGGTAGCGCATGTGATAGAATGCACCCTGTACATCCTGATGAATCACTTCTATATCTGACAAAGCTGTTTTTGTAGCCGGGTCCCAGTTAATAATGTATTCACCGCGGTAGATTAATCCTTTTTCATATAAAGAAACAAACACCTTTTGAACCGCTTTAGACAAGCCTTCATCAAGCGTAAAACGTTCACGGGAATAATCAAGCCCTAAACCAAGCTTTGACCATTGCTCACGGATATGGCCGGCGTATTCATCTTTCCACTTCCAGCTTTCTGCAACAAAAGCTTCCCTGCCAAGGTCATAGCGGGAGGTTCCCTGTTCTTTCAGCTTTTGTTCAACCTTAGCCTGTGTGGCGATTCCAGCGTGATCCATTCCCGGCAGCCATAGTACATCATAGCCCTGCATTCTTTTCATACGCGTTAAAATATCCTGAAGCGTCGTATCCCAGGCGTGGCCAAGATGCAGCTTCCCAGTTACATTGGGCGGAGGAATCACAATCGTATAAGCCTCTTTATCCGCATCGCTTTTTGCTTCAAAAACCTTCTTCTTCAGCCACCACTCGTACCGGCCTTTTTCAATGGCCAATGGATCGTATTTAGTCGGCATTGACAGTTCTTTTGTATCCATTTCTCTTCCTCCTCAGATTTTATAATTGTTGTCTGGTTTTCAACTCGCATTCAGGGATATTCCACCAATACTGTTAAAAACAATAAGTAAAAAACAAAAAAACTCCTCTCGCCTGTAAAAGGACGAAAGGAGCGAATTCGCGGTACCACCTTTTTACACAAAATATTAAAATTTTGTGCACTCAATTCCGTTAACGGTGTTTAACCGGCTATAAATTAATAAGGATAGACTCCTGTTCATTTAAGCAGCTCATGGGGGACTTCCTCGGTTTCGGTTCTGGAAATTCTCTCAGCTAATGAATTTCTTCTCTGAAGAACGAAAGATCGTGTACTCTTCCCAATCAACGCTTTTAGTATGTATTTCTATAGTAGCGGATGTTGGACATGTACGTCAATATTTTGATGAAGAATGTCCATTTTTTCAGTTCTGCATATACTATCAGATGTTGATACATGGAAAGGAAGAAACAAAATGGCTAAAAGAATGTTTCCAAAGCCCATGCCTCCCTGGTGGAAAAAATGCCGCACGAGCTGTCAGGCGCTGATTATTCCCTTTTGCTGTTTCCAGACCGTGCGGCTAATTTTGCTTCCAACTACTTTTGACGTACTTCTTCTCGGCATTTTAATCGGGATTGCCTGTGTTCTTTATTTTGAATGGATTTAAGGGATCCACACAAGCTTGCCTTTTTCAAATGGCGCCCTGGACTCAAATTGATTGCTCTTCATCAGTTGAATCATTGAAACACCATAGCGCTCAGCAACCATTTCAGGGGTTTCATCCTGCTGGGCAATATGAATTCTGATTGTCGTCATTTCTTCTTCCAGCAATGATACAAAACTCATTAAAGCCTGATCATCACTGCGCTCTGAAGAATCCTCATCGTTTTCAGTTTCACTTGCAGGGTCATCCGCTTCCTTAGTCTCAACCCCGTTGTAATAGTCAGCAGTTGTATAATCTTCATTATAGGGTGCATAGAGTGACTCTGCAGCAGGGGTCGCTCTTACTTCATTTTCCGGTATAACCATTGTTTCAGATGCGATGAACGGCTCGATTTCACTCTGAGCATTTTGCTTCACCGAGCTTGCTTGATCATCAAGATCAAACTCTACCTGCTCCTCCTGAGGCAGCTGTCCATTCCACTCATTCAACGGATTAGGCAAAAGCCGGATAGGCAGTTCATGCACTTCCTCGCGATCTTCTTCGAGTGTTTCTGTCCCCTCTTCAGATTCTTCTTGAGCCTCATGGATAACAGGTTGAACCGCTTCAGTCTGCGATACCCCATCCACAACAATATCAGCTTGAATGGATAAGAGACGTTCGTCTTTTAATTCATAATCGATGTGTTCAATATAGACATCCAATAAATGAATATTTGAGACACGAGAAGAAGATACCGCTACCGTTATTGGAAAGTAGTGCTCAAACTCAAGCTGCTCGTCCTGCGGATGGTTAATAACCTGAATGCGGTCATAGCCTCTGTACTTATGTTCATCATAGCCCGACTGTGTACTTGCGATACCTTCCCCGGCCAAATAAAGTGATCCCTCAATCAAAATATGGTCAGCATGCTCAGTAATTGAAACGCTCGGTTCAAAAGAAAGCGAACGAATTTCTTTTAAGCCGATTTCTCCATCAAGAACAATTGATTCATTCAGCGATAGGGGCATGTGATTTTTCTTCATCATTTCCTCCCTCATTTCTCCATTTGCAAAACTCCTACTCTTGCTTTATATGCAAATATCAAAAAGAATATGACGGAATACAAACGGGAAAGGGTCAAATACATTTTTAGCCGGCTCTTTTTAAAGACCTTTTCAGCAGGAAAACAGTAGCAGGTGCAGCAGCAAATAATATAAAAAAGATCCTGAACAAGTGAAAACTTGTCACTGTGGAAACATCTGCTCCAACAGAATAAGCAGTTATCGCCATTTCCGCTACGCCGCCTGGTGCAGCGCTTAAAAACATATCAATCAAAGGAAACGAAAAAACAGAGTTTAATGCAAAAGATAGTCCTATGCAAAACAAAATCAACGCCAAATTAATCCCCACCACAATGACAAGCGGCTTTATTGATAATAATCCCCTTAGTCCCTCCATTTGCAAACCAAGATGCGCTCCAAGCAGAATCTGGGCAGCTGCAATAATGGTTTCAGGAAGAGCAAACGGGCTGGAGGTAAGAACATTGTATGCCACTACACTAAGCAGCGGCGCAAGCATAAAAGGAATGGGAAAATGTGCCCTCTGCATTCCCTTTAAGACAGCGAGTACTGAAGCAGCAAGCAGGAATAACCACAAAAATGGCACGCTGGTGATCATAGGCTGAATAGACGCGGTTGTCTGTTCTTGTGCAGCGGGGAAAAAGAATGTCACTAGAAACGGAACTACTGTTATAACGAGCAGGATACGGATAGTTTGCATTAACGCGACCGCTGAAGGCTGTGCACCTTTTACTTCTTCACTAAGCAGCACCATCTGGGACAGCCCTCCCGGAAAACTTCCAAGTAATGCGGTCTGATAAGGATATTCTGTATTTTTTGAAAGCGTAAGTGCCGAAACGGCAGTAAATCCTGTGATCAATAATGTCAAGACCAGCATGAGAGGCAAATGAAGCACCATAATCATCAGCGCTTGTGAAGTAAAGGAGGTTCCCATCTGAACGCCAACAATTAAAAGGCCTGTATTTCGTAACCAGTTTGGCCAGTAAAATGGCCAGTCCGTACTATTGCGCAGAATCATCATGATGATCAACGGTCCTAATAACCATGGAAGAAAGATTCCACCTGCGTAAAAAACGAAGCCCATTCCAGTGGAAAATAAAGCCGTTAAGAAAAACCATTTCCATTTAGAATTTGCCATACTCTCCACCTTCTTCCTGCCTTAAAGTATAACAAAAAACCGGTCTCAGGCTGATATATCCTGGACCGGCAAAAAAATCATCTTGTTGAAATAGCTTTGAATGAAGCCTCTACTGCCTGCAGTGTTTTTTCTACATCCTCTTTTGTGTGAGCAGTGGATAAGAACCAGCCCTCGAATTGAGAAGGAGGCAGAAAAACCCCATTGTCAGCCATATGTCGGTAAAATTCTGCGAATAATTGTAAATCTGCTGATTTAGCCTGATCAAAATTAGTTACTTTTTCGTTAGTGAAGAAAAAGCCAAGCATGGAGCCCGCACGATTAACGGTATGAGGGATCGAATATTCAGCAGCTAAAGCTGTGAACCCCTCTTCAAGCATATCACCGAGCTCGGTAAAGTACGCATAGGATTCAGGTGTCAGCTGTGATAAGGTTTCGTACCCTGCTGTCATAGCAAGAGGGTTGCCTGATAACGTTCCAGCCTGGTAGATAGGACCTGTTGGTGCTATTTGATCCATAATATCCTGACGTCCACCGAAAGCCCCTACAGGAAGTCCGCCTCCAATTACTTTGCCAAGGCACGTCAGATCAGGGGTAACACCAAGATGTCCCTGTGCACAATGATAGCCTACCCGAAATCCGGTCATGACTTCATCAAATATCAGAAGTGACTCGTACTCCGTCGTAATCTCTCTAAGCTTTTCAAGAAATCCCTCTATAGGAGGCACAACGCCCATATTCCCTGCCACCGGTTCAACGATGACAGCTGCAATTTCAGAGCCAAATTCGTTAAATACATATTGAATCGATTCCAAATCATTATAAGGTACCGTGATCGTATTTTGCGCAATACTTTTCGGTACACCGGGGCTGTCCGGCAGACCAAGCGTTGCTACACCTGATCCTGCTTTAATGAGAAGACTGTCTCCATGACCATGGTAGCAGCCCTCAAACTTCACAATTTTATCGCGGCCGGTAAATCCGCGAGCCAGCCGGAGTGCACTCATTGTAGCTTCAGTGCCGGAAGAAACCATTCGGACTTTTTCTATAGAAGGCACCCGGTCAATGACCAGTTTCGCCAGCTTGTTTTCAAGCGTCGTTGGTGCTCCAAAGCTTGTCCCTCCCGCTGCAATTTCCTGAATAGCAGAAACGACCTTGTCTTGAGCATGACCCAGTATTAATGGTCCCCATGAAAGGACATAATCGATATACTCATTGCCATCGATATCGTAAATCTTCGAGCCTTTTCCTTTTTCCATGAAAATGGGATCCATGTTTACAGATTTAAATGCGCGGACAGGGCTGTTAACGCCACCCGGCATAAGTGTTTCTGCTTCAGTAAATGCCTCTTTCGAACGGTTGTAATTTGGCATTTTCATCCCTCCATATCGATTAGTTTGACAGCCAGGCTGCAGCATCTTTTGCGTGATACGTAATAATCAGATCTGCACCTGCTCGTTTCATGCTCGTTAGTTTTTCCATCACAATTTCTTTTTCGTTTACCCAGCCATTTTGTGCAGCTGCTTTTATCATCGAGTACTCACCACTTACATTGTAGGCAACGACAGGAAGCGGAAACCGGTCTTTTACATCTCTCATTATATCAAGATAGGACAAGGCAGGTTTAACAATCAAAAAGTCCGCTCCTTCATTTACATCACTTTCTGCTTCGCGCAGCGCCTCAAGGCGGTTAGCAGGGTCCATTTGATAGGTCTTGCGGTCGCCAAACTGGGGAGAACTGTGAGCAGCATCCCGGAACGGACCGTAAAAGCTTGAAGAATATTTAACTGCATAGCTCATGATTGGTACATCCTCAAAACCTGCGTCATCCAGGCCGCTGCGGATCGCTGCAACAAAGCCGTCCATCATATTCGATGGGGCAATAATATCAGCACCGGCTTTTGCTTGGCTGACAGCTGTCCGGGCTAATAAATCAAGAGTGGGGTCATTTAGGACTGAACCATTTTCGATAATTCCGCAGTGGCCGTGATCTGTATATTGGCACAGGCAGGTATCAGCAATAACGACTAATTCAGGAAACTCGCTTTTAATCAGGCGGGTCGCCTCCTGCACAATCCCATGATCATGGTAAGCCTGTCCGCCAAGCGGATCTTTTTCTTTCGGTACACCAAAAAGAATAATTGATTTAATGCCCAATTGGACAAGCTCAGTCATTTCTTTGATAACCCCATCCAAAGAAATATGATACACACCAGGCATGGAAGAAACTTCGTTATGAATATTTTCACCTTCTACAACAAATAAAGGGTAAATCAAATCTTCTTTACGAAGCCAGGTTTCCCGCACCATGGATCTGAGTGATTCTGACGTGCGGAGACGTCTGTGCCGATCGAATTGTATTTCTTTCATTTCTGATTCCTCCTAAACTTCCTTATTTATATGCGCAGCGATGGCTTCTATCATCGCCTCCATTGTATATACCCCGGGTTCAACGTGAACCGGCAGTCTACATTTCACTAATTCCTCTGTCGTTGTCGGTCCTATACTGGCAATGATCCATTTTCCTTGCTTCAAGGCTTGAAAGAGATGATCATCCTCCTCGACGATGCCGACAAAATTCCGGACAGCAGAAGGGCTGGCAAATGTGATAACCGAAAAGTCATTTTGTTTAAAAGCTTTCACCAATTTTCTTCTGCTTTCCTCAGGTTTAATGGTTTTATAAAGCACCCATTTATCACACTGAATTGCGCGCTGCTGGAACGCATTAAGGATCGTGGGCCGGGCTAGATTACCCTGCGGAAAAAGGACGCGACCTTCGTCTGCCAGGTCATAAGGAAATTCCTTAATAAAATCTGCCGCCCGGAAGCTTTTTGGACAAAAAGCAATAGAGTAACCCTGACTTTTTACGTAATTCGCTGTTTTTTCTCCGATGACTGCTATTTTGATCGATTTCAGCCATTCAGAGTTTTGTTTCTTAAACCAGTTGATGGTATATACAGCACTGTTTCTGCTGGTCAATACCACCCAGGAATATAAAGGAAGTTTTCGAATGATTTCATGTTCATTACCGCTTTTGATTGCTTGTGTCTCAATCATCGGGACAATTATTGAACGACCCTGCCGCTCAGCTGCCAGTTCTTGATCCTCCAGGGCGGAGAGATAGGGCCTGGTAAGCAATATGGTCTTCCCGTTTAATGAGCTCTTCATTTTACTGTCCTTCTTGTTCAGCTTTCACCTGATCAATCAGTGCCTTCGCACCTTGTTTCGTTAGAATAGCTGCTGCTTCATGACCGATTTCCATTGGATCTTTACCGGTTACCACTTCTTTATAAACGGTTTTTCCATCAGGAGAAGCAACCAGTGCAGTTAAAGAAATCATATCATCCTGCAGAGTCGCATAGCCCGCTATAGGAACTTGACAGCCGCCCTCCATTTTATGAAGAAAAGCGCGTTCAGCTATGACTGTCACTTCTGTTTCTGGATTTGTAAATTGATCGAGAAGCAGCCGCAGCTCAGCATCATCTTCACGGCACTCTATGGACAGGGCGCCCTGACCGATAGCCGGAAGGCAGACAGACGGCTCTAAAAATTCTGTTACAATATCAGCGGACCAGCCCATTCTTGACAGGCCTGCAGCAGCAAGGATAATAGCATCAAAATTTTCTGTTTTCAGCTTATTCAGACGCGTGTCGATATTCCCTCTGATCCATTGGATCTTTAAATCCGGACGATTCATAAGGATTTGAGCACTTCTTCTTAAACTGCTGGTTCCAATAATGGAGCCTGCCGGCAGCTGTGAAAGAGTCTGTCCGCTATTTGTTATTAAGGCGTCCCGTGGATCCTCGCGATCCGGTATACTTCCGATCACAAGCCCCTCAGGAAGTTCAGCCGGCATATCCTTCATACTGTGGACGGCCATATCAATTTCTCCATCGATCATCGCCTGCTCGATTTCTTTAACAAACAACCCTTTTCCGCCTACTTTTGACAGCATGACGTTTTGAATCTGATCCCCTTTTGTTACAATTTCCTTTATCTCAAAATCAGTCGATGGATCCAGCGCCTTTAATTGATCTATTACCCAATTAGTTTGTGTCATTGCCAGTTTGCTTCTTCTTGAACCTACAATAATTTTTCGCATTTTACTTAATTCCTCCTATGTACAAGGGCAGTGACGGACTCGCCACCTACTGCCTGTTCCTTTACTGCCTGCTCACCCTGCTTCATCGCAGCCAGCACACCTAATTAATCATTATGAGTACCAAAAATGGAAAGAAGACCATCTGCCTCCCAGCAGGAAATTGATCAGAAGGCACAGAAATGCTGCTATATTCAGCATTGCCAATGTTTTTCCTGATAAACCCTTTCCTACCTTCACATACAGGAATACCCCGTAGATAGCCAATAAGAAGAAGGAGCCTACGATTTTGACGTCATACCAGATCATATAGGGAAGCGTGATGATTGCCCACTGAACACCTAAAATTAAGCTGAGCAGCAGCATCGGGAACCCAATCACGTTTAGAATGAAGGATCCTTTTTCCAGCCTTGATAAATCTGTTATTCTCTGAAGCTTCTGTCCCCATTTCTTTTGTTTCAGCATCCGATATTGCAAGAGATAGAGAATGGAAAAAACAACAGAGAGAGAAAATGCCCCGTATGATAATAATGCGATCGTGATGTGAATGAGCAGCAGCTCTGACATCAGTCTTTCTGCAGCAGCATTGGTTGATGCCTGTATAGGGGCAAATGTGTGAATAGCCATAAAAATAAAACCGATCACATTGACAAAAAAAACGGTGAAGTCTACACGCATCAGGCGATTAATCGCTAATGACAGTGTAACCAACACCCACGCATAAAAATAAATCCCTTCAAAAAGGGTAAGAACAGGGACTCTTCCCGTTCTAATCATGTATAAAATTAAAAAGATTGTTTGAAGCACCCAAACAACTGCTAAAAGCCAGAAGGCAAGACGATTTGCCTTCTGGTTCTTTTGTAGAAAATCCATAAAATAGAGCAGGACACTTAAGGAATAAAGGATAATCATAACCTCATGGAGACGAGTCATTGACAATTCAAACATCTGTAATCCCCCGCTCAGGGCTGTAAGGAAAGCTGCGGTTCAGGCTTTGCCAACCAGTCTGATTCTTTTGCTTCTTCATCAGAAGTATGGAGTGAGCCTTTTACCTGATCTTCCAGGTTAAAAATTTTCATGAAAAGCTCCAGCTTTTCATCTCCATCCGGTAAAGCCGCCAGTTCCTTCGCTTGTAAAATCGGATCCTTTAACAGCTGATTAATAATGCTTTTAGTATGCTTGTTCAGGATTTTACGTTCCCGCTCGGTTAAACTTGGCATTTTCCGCTCTATGCTTTGCATGGTTTCAGCCTGAACTTCCAGGGCTTTTTCACGCAGTGCAGATATAACCGGCACCACACCAAGCATATTAAGCCATTCCTTAAAATTCACGATCGTTTCTTCCACCATGATTTCAATCGCTTCAGCGGCCTGTTTTCGCTCTGCAAGATTCGCTTGAACGATTCCTTCCAAATCATCAATATCATATAGAAATACATTATCAAGCTCATTGATTGCAGGATCAAGATCCCGTGGAACTGCAATGTCCACCATGAAAAATGGACGGCCTTTTCGCATCCGTTCTACATATGTCATCGCTTCTTTATCAATCAGTGCATCTTTTGAACCGGTGGAAGTAATTAAAATATCAGCTTCCATCAGCGCGCACTGCAGCTCACGCATTTCTTTGGCCTGTCCTTCAAACTTAGCTGCCAGCGCCTGAGCTTTTTCAAAAGTACGATTAATGACAGTAATCTTGGTAGCACCGCTGCCTTGCAGGTTTTGTATGGCCAGTTCTCCCATTTTCCCTGCACCAAGAATCAGAACATGCTTTTTATTTAAGTCACCGAAAATTTTCTTAGCTAGCTCTACAGCAGCATACGAAACAGAAACGGCGTTTGACGCAATATCTGTTTCAGAATGAGCTTTTTTCGCAAGTGTGATGGATTGCTTGAACAATTCATTAAAAACTGTGCCCGTAGCACCCACCTGCTGGGCAGTAAAAAAGCTTTTGCGAACCTGGCCAAGAATCTGTGTTTCTCCGACGATCATCGAATCCAGGCCGCAGCTCACTTTAAATAAGTGCTCCATCGCACCATCTTTTTCATATATAAATAAATAAGGACTGAACTCTTCCTTACTTATGCCGAACCAATTTGCTAAAAAATCTTTTATATAATAACGACCTGTATGAAGCTGATCCACGACTGCGTAAATTTCTGTACGGTTGCACGTAGATACAATCACGTTTTCCAGAATGCTTTTTTTAGTCTGCAGAGACTCCATTGCATGCTGAAGATCCGCTTCCTGAAAAGAAAGACGCTCTCTTATCTCAACAGGGGCCGTTTTGTAATTCAACCCTACCACTATAATGTGCATGTTTTGAATGACACCCCCACCATTTAATCATTACTTCTATTATAACACGTCAAAATCTGTGCCATTGTTTCAAATGTGAACATCCCTTGAAACCACTTTCGACACTGTTGGTCACGTTTTCACATAATGCACAGGAATACTGCCTGCATCGCACCATTATGTGACAGTTATCTCTTTTCTAGAGTACCAAAGTGTAAAGATTGTTTCAACAGATCGGCTCAATTTCCAAGACCTTACCTCGTATAGCTATTATTGCCTAGGATGAAATCATTAAACCCATCCTTATGTAATTTTTTCTGACAGATCATTATTCCTTTTAATTAAACAATAATAGTGTGGAAGGGATCTTCTGAAAATGGTACTAAAAAGAGGCTGGACATACATCATGTCTCAGCCTAGTTGACCGGTTCGCTGCGTTTTTGAAGGGAACTCATCAGGAAAGCCGGTGAGCTTTCAAGGGATATGACCTTCAAAGCATCACTTGCAGTTATATTCTGCTGAAGCCGCCCCATTTACACCAGCCATATTTTATTCCATAGCTATATTTCTGATAAATTATGAATCACTCATTTGTTTCGTAATAAATCTCCATGCTTCTTCTTTTCCTAATCCGGTTTCAGATGAAAACATAATTAATTCGTCACCGTCTTCTACTTGCATTTCACGTCTCGTTATACTCATGTGCTTTTGCCATTTTCCTTTAGGAATTTTATCAGCTTTGGTTGCAACAATCAGACATGGAATATCAAAATGCTTTAAAAAGTCATACATCATCACATCATCTTTTGTTGGAGGGTGCCGCAAATCAACAATCAGAACAACAGCTTTTAATGGCTGGCGGTCAGTCATGTATGTCTCAATCATTTTCCCCCAAGCTGCACGTTCTGTTTTTGATACCTTTGCGTAACCATAGCCAGGCACATCAACAAAATAAAGCATTTCATTAAGCAAATAAAAATTCAGTGTCTGGGTTTTCCCCGGCTTTGATGAAATTCTAGCAAGGGATTTCCGGTTGATCATCTTATTGATAAATGAAGATTTGCCAACATTTGAACGCCCAGCAAGAGCGAACTCAGGAAGTCCGCCCTCTGGGTATTGTTCTGGTTTAACTGCGCTTATAACGATCTCTGATTTAGTTATTTTCATTTTTCATCACCAACTAATGCCCGTTCAAGTACTTCGTCCACATGTGAAACAAGTATAAAGGTTAATTCGTTACGTATGCTTTCCGGAATATCATCTATATCCCGTTCATTATCCTTTGGAATAATAATCGTCGTTAAGCCTGCGCGATGAGCACTCAGAGATTTTTCTTTTAATCCTCCGATTGGCAATACTCTTCCTCTAAGGGTTACTTCGCCAGTCATGCCAATTTCTCTTCGTATCGGGCGATTGGTTAAAGCGGAAACGAGAGCTGTCACGATCGTGATTCCGGCAGAAGGACCATCCTTTGGTACAGCACCTTCTGGCACATGTATGTGTATATCATATTTTTCATGGAATTGTTCTTCAAGATTTAACTCTCTGGCCTTGGAGCGCACAAATGAAAAGGCAGTTTGTGCCGATTCTTTCATGACATCGCCAAGTTTTCCCGTCAGGACAAGCTTTCCTTTTCCGGGTGATAAGGACACTTCAATTTGGAGCGTGTCTCCGCCAACAGTTGTGTAAGCAAGTCCAGTTGCAACTCCGATCTGATCCTCTGTTTCTGCCTGACCGTAGCGGAACTTTCGTTTACCGAGAAAATCAGCGAGACTGTTTGATGTCACGACAACCCGTTTTTTGTCTCCGCTGACGATAATTTTTGCTGTTTTCCTGCTGATGGTGGCAAGCTGGCGTTCTAAGCCGCGGACACCGGCTTCCCGTGTATGGTACCGCACAATTTCCTGTACTGCATCGTCACGAAGCTGAAGCTTGCTTTTTGTTAAACCATGCTCCTTTAACTGTTTAGGAAGCAGATGATCTTTAGCAATATTGACCTTTTCCTGTTCTGTGTAACCCGCAATGTTGATAATCTCCATCCGGTCTCTCAATGGCCCAGGAATAGTTGACAGATTGTTTGCTGTGGCGATAAACAGCACTTTTGAAAGATCGTAGGGCTCTTCAATGTAATGGTCGGAGAATGAATTGTTTTGTTCAGGATCAAGCACCTCAAGCATGGCTGAAGAAGGGTCTCCCCTGAAATCATTTGACATTTTATCAATTTCATCCAGTAGAAATACCGGATTTACGGTGGTCGCTTTTTTCATTCCCTGAATAATACGCCCCGGCATTGCTCCAACATACGTCCTGCGGTGTCCACGTATTTCTGACTCATCCCGCACTCCTCCAAGCGATACACGAACAAACTTGCGGCCAATGGATTCTGCAATAGAGCGCGCCAAACTTGTCTTACCAACTCCAGGAGGTCCTGCCAGGCAAAGAATCGGTCCTTTAAGAGACTTCGTCAGCTGCTGCACTGCCAAATATTCTAAAACGCGTTCTTTCACTTTCTCAAGTCCATAATGGTCGCGGTTTAAAATTTCTTCAGCACGTTTAATGTCCAGATCATCCGAAGTTGATTTGGTCCACGGGACCTGAATAAGCCAGTCAATGTAATTTCGAATTACTGAGCTTTCTGCAGAAGTAGAAGGGATTTTTTCATATCGATCCAGCTCCTTCATTGCTATTTTAAGCACATTTTCCGGCATTTCGGCTTTCTTTATTTTTTCGGCTAAATCCGCTACTTCACCTGATTTGCCGTCTTTATCTCCTAATTCTTTCTGGATCGCTTTCATCTGTTCACGCAGATAATATTCTTTTTGAGTGCGTTCCATTGATTTTTTAACGCGCTGCCCTATTTTCTTCTCAAGACTCAGCACTTCTTTTTCGTTATTAATGGTTTCAATAACACGTGTAATTCTTTTTTTAATATCTGTTGTATTAAGAAGCTCCTGTTTCAGCTTTAGCTTTAACGGAAGATGAGATGCAATAATATCTGCAAGTCTTCCCGGTTCTTCTATGTCGGTCACCGTGTTTAACGTTTCTGTGGATACTTTCTTGGACAGATTGATGTACTGTTCAAAGTAATCGGTCAGCGTTCTCATTAGTGCTTCCAGTTCAGCTGTTTTATCTGGCGAATCCGGAACGGTTTCCACTTCTACTGTGTAGTGGGTTGATTCATCAAGGAATGATGTGATCTTCGCACGTTCCAATCCTTCTACCAGCACACGAATCGTACCGTTTGGCAGCTTTAGCATTTGCTTTACCTTCGTTAGAGTTCCCATAGAATAAAGGTCTGTCTGTTCAGGCTGATCTACTGTCATATCTTTTTGGGTGGAAAGAAAAATTAAGTGGTCATCCATCATTGCTTTTTCAAGAGCCTGCACAGACCGTTCTCTGCCTACATCCAAATGCAGGACCATTGTCGGGTACACAAGCAGTCCTCTCAGGGGAAGCAGCGGTACGGTATGGTTGTTCTTTTCTGACATTAAAACTGCACCTCCGTTATTGTAAGACCTGATTCATTTTTCATGTCAGGTACATTTGTTTACTCGATTAAAATAAATTAAATGATGTAGTTACTGTACCCTTTTCTAGGGGTCAGCATCCATGATCATGCTTATAATGGCAAAAAAAACTGACTCGATAGTGGGTCTAACGAGTCAGCCTCTATATTCCTTCAATTTTAAGCAGAAGTTTTCTGTTCATCACTTGGGCCGATTTTTGTACCATCTTCTAGGACAAGAATAGGACGTTCATTGCGTTCAACTGTTTCCTGGGTGATGATACATTTTTTTATATCTTCACGGGAAGGCAGATCGAACATGACATCAAGCATGATATTTTCAATAATGGAGCGAAGTCCCCGAGCTCCTGTTTTGCGCTCAATGGCGTTGCGGGAAATCTCAAGAAGTGCACCTTCTTCAAATTCAAGCTCTACATCGTCAAGTTCAAGCATTTTCTGGTACTGCTTCACTAAAGCATTTTTTGGCTGTGTCAAAATAGAAACCAACGCTTCTTCATCAAGCTGTTCAAGAGTAGCTGTGACCGGAAGACGGCCGATAAACTCAGGGATTAATCCGAATTTCAAAAGGTCCTCAGGTACAAGCTTAGCAAGCAGTTCTCTTTCTTTCACATCGCCTTTGTTTGGATCTGATCCAAAACCAATGACTTTTTGACCAAGACGCCGTTTTACAATCTGGTCCACCCCGTCAAATGCTCCTCCACAAATAAAGAGGATGTTGGTTGTATCAATCTGGATGAATTCCTGATGAGGATGCTTTCGTCCACCTTGTGGGGGAACGCTTGCTGTTGTTCCTTCAAGAATTTTAAGCAATGCCTGCTGCACCCCTTCACCTGAAACATCCCGGGTAATAGACGGATTTTCGGATTTACGGGCCACTTTATCAATTTCATCAATGTATATAATACCTTTTTCAGCACGCTCTACATCGTAATCAGCCGATTGAATCAGCTTGAGCAGGATATTTTCAACATCCTCCCCTACATACCCGGCTTCGGTCAGAGACGTTGCATCTGCAATTGCAAACGGTACATTTAATATGCGGGCTAAGGTCTGCGCCAGAAGCGTTTTACCTGAACCAGTCGGTCCAATCAGGCAAATATTACTTTTTGACAGCTCTACATCGTCCACTTTGCTGTTTGAATTAATCCGTTTATAATGATTATATACAGCTACAGAAAGAGATTTCTTTGCTCTTTCCTGGCCAATCACGTATTCATCAAGTATGCCCAGGATTTCCTTCGGCTTGGGAACATCTTTAAATTCCACTTCTTCTTCCGTACCCAGCTCTTCTTCTACGATTTCTGTGCAAAGCTCGATACATTCATCACAAATATATACGCCTGGACCCGCAACTAATTTACGAACCTGCTCCTGCGTTTTTCCACAAAAAGAACATTTAAGCTGTCCTTTTTCATCATTAAATTTAAACATTACGTTCACCCCTTATTTCAAACTCATATCATACTTGTGATGCACATTTATGACAAGTATTATGCTCTTATTCTGTACACCTTCATGCAAAAACAGCTTATATTAAAATTGTAACACAGCGGTTAATGAGACGGAAATATCATGAACTGTACAATATGCAGATGTGTGCTTTGTCCAAAGGACTATGTAAAATTGATATGTATGTAGAAAACAAGGCACGAATACCTTCGCGCCCTGCATTTCTATATATATTATTACCTTACGTAAAATTATGCAACTGTTTGACTGTTGTCAACAAGAAAATCGATCGCTTTTTGCATTTTCAGATCATTTTCAAGTACTTCTGTAGATCCGCCCAGAGCCGTTTTAATCTGCTCAACTGACATACCAAACTGCTCAGTCATTTTGCTTAGTTCGTTTTCAACATCTTCTTCTGTTACTGTGATGTTTTCAGCTTCTGCAATGGCTTCAAGAGTAAGATTTGTACGAACGCGTTTCGCTGCATCTTCTTTCATTTGACCTCGAAGAGCTTCTTCGTCCTGGCCGCTGAACTGGAAGTAAAGCTCAAGGTTCATGCCTTGAGAAGACAGGCGCTGTTCAAATTCCTGAAGCATACGGTCGACTTCAGTTGTAATCATTGCTTCTGGAACATCAATTTCTGCGTTTTGAGATGCCTGCTCCAATAAAGAATCGCGAAGAGCTGCTTCAGAAGTGTTTTTCTTTTCTTCTTCCAGGCGGGCTCTTGTTTTTTCTTTAAGCTGATCAAGTGTCTCCACTTCTTCGTCGTCTGTTTCTTTTGCAAACTCATCATCAAGAGATGGAAGCTCTTTAGCTTTAATTTCGTGAACTTTCACTTTGAACACTGCAGGTTTTCCGGCAAGTTCTTCAGCATGGTATTCTTCTGGGAAAGAAACTTCAACATCCTTTTCTTCTCCGGCAGAAAGACCAACAAGCTGTTCTTCAAAGCCCGGAATAAATGAACCCGAACCAATTTCAAGAGAATAGTTTTCCGCTTGTCCGCCTTCAAACGCTTCTCCATCAACGAATCCTTCAAAATCAAGAGTAACAGTGTCGCCGTTTTCGATTGCACCTTCTTCTTTCACAACAAGCTCTGCCTGGCGCTCCTGAAGAGTTTTCAATTCAGCTGCAACATCGTCTTCAGTTACTTCTGTTTCCATTTTTTCCACTTCAAGTCCTTTGTATTCACCTAATTTAACTTCAGGCTTCACAATAACTTTCGCAGTGAAAATAAGCTCTTTGCCTTTTTCCATTTGCTCTACATCAATTTCTGGACGGTCTACCGGCTGAATGCCAGCTTCCTCTACAGCATTTGCATAGGCTTCAGGAAGAATCAGGTCAAGTGCGTCCTGATAAAGAGATTCCACACCGAAACGTTTTTCAAACATCTGACGCGGCATTTTTCCTTTACGGAAGCCAGGTACATTAATTTGCTTAACGACCTTTTTAAATGCATCATCTAATCCTTTGTTTACAGTTTCAGCATTAACTTCTACAGTTAATACTCCAACATTTCCTTCTTGTTTTTCCCATTTTGCTGACATACTCAATTCCCTCCAACACATCTATAGTAATTTAATGGTCACGCTTTTTCAGCGGTGATACGTTGACTTTGTGCTTTTTGGCATCATAAGCTCCATTATGCAACCATTGTATTATAACATAGGATAACACTCTTTCAACAGCTACGCATCAGTTCATATAATGGGAACCATTTCTAATGTTTCAATCTCGTCTGCGATCCCGTTCGTTTCGAGCTCATTCCATTCCATCTCAAGTCCCATATACCTTTCACCTAAGTGCAAGTACGCTTTGGCAATAATGGACGGATCCTGCTCTGCCCACGAATACGGATAAAGAAGAAAAAGATGTCTTCTCATCAAGTCAACTGCCAATTCAACAAGATTCGGATCTTCGTGACCCGCTTCATTTTGAATACGTGTCAGCACCTCTTCAAATCGTTCTGATTCAAACGGCTCGTTTAACGTTGAGGGGTTTATCTCTTTTTTTCTTCCCCATTTTTCTATAAGAACACTGGCCTGCACTCCTTGTTCTCTTAAAATGTTCAGCAGCATGGTTTTAATAAAAGGGTGTGTTTGCTTTAGTTGTATGGCATCAATCAGAGATTCCTTTATAGGGTGAATGTTCTGTTTTGAAAGGTTTGCCACCTGCACCATTTGCTGCTCAAGATCTTTTTGCAGAATGAAAGATTGAAAGGAGTTTTCTTCAAGCTGATCCTCCTGGTCCTGCTTATGGCTGATGGACAGCAGATGCTCAAAGCGATCTCTTCGCTCATAAGAAAGCACGCCTTCATCCAGGACAGTCTGAATTGTCTCTGCAATCTCGTCATGCTCCCTCAGTTGAAATAGATTCATAATGTATAACTCAAGGGTTTCCTCATAGTCTCCTATTCCTTCATGAAGCATTTTACCGCACAGTTCTTTTGCTTCTGTCCATTTGTGATCCTCATATAAAGCGACCGCAAGAGAGGTCAGAGTGACAGAATCCTCCTGATCCAAAGCATAGGCATCTTTGAGCAATTGTATAGCTTCTGCATGATGCTGTTCCTGCAGCTTCTCAAGTCCTTTTTCTATTAGTCTGTCTTTTAACTGCGGAAAAGGGACAACTTTTTGATCGTCTGATTTCTTTTTACCTGGACGTTTGGCCACGGATCATACACCCTTCCGATATTGTAAGTGATTTGAGTTTAGCATGAGTACTGCTAAAAACCAAAACGGAAAGCTGTACAATTAATAAAACAATTTATGGGTGTTGAATAAGAGAAGCCTCTTCTTGAATTTACCGGCTTGAAAAGACCTCTCGTATAATCGTTTATTTTGAAAAAATCTCTCCCACTACCCACATGAAAAACGGAGCAACAAGACCGATGGACCATTTAAAACGGGTTTCCAGCGCCTGCAGGTCTCTGGTATTCACCTGACCGTCTTTTGCGACTTCCTTCGCTTTCCCTTCTGCCTGATCTGCAAGCTGGTAGGCATCGTCAGCAAGCTTTTCAATTCTCAATATTGTCGTCTGTTTTTCGTCAAGCCGCACTATCCAGTTTTCAAGCTTTCTAATTTCTTCCGACATTTTTTTCAGTTCTTCACTTTGAAATTGCTCATTCATATCCTGCACCCCCGGTATCATTTTGATGTTGCACTGTACATTCATTAGCAATCTATCATTCACGCAACCTGCGAATATATGTTTGTAGGATCAAAGCATTGTTTTACTATTTTGCCAGATCAACGGTTTAAAACTGGGCTCTCCTGTGTATAATGAATTATGGGATGTGTTTCTGTTTAGAGTTGCACATTCTTCATCGGGCGGTCATCCGGTGTTCGATTAAGCGGTTAAGTAATCGGCCAGCCAAAGGTTTTGGCGCTTTTCTGCAATTTTTAAGATTCGATTTTTAACCGTTTTATCAGTTGTTCCGAGTTGCTTGGCGGCTTCACGGAATGAATATGACTTTGCGAATGCTATCAGAGCTTGGCGGCTTGATACGGTAGCGTTCGCAATGAGATCCTCGAGCAGTTGGCGCTGCTCTTTTTTTATAACCCAATTCTCTGTTGTATCCTCGACCTGCTCACACTCTGCTTCTGCAAGCTGTTTCAGATAAGCGTCATAAGTGTTTTCTTTTTGACTGATATTCGCCATCCTGCGACGGAGCATTAAAAAGAGGAATGGCTCAAAATCTCCAATTCGGATGTCATACACTTTGACTGCCTGATAAAAGGTTTGATTTGCTTCTGATTCCACATCCTCCCACACTAACTTCCGCTGAAATGATTGCTTTCGTGCATACCTGAATACTTTAGGTGCATACACTTCATAAAGTTCATTAAAGGACTCCTCACTGCCCGTTAACTGATACTCCATTATTAAGTTTTTAACATCCAGCATTTTTATCATCTCCTTTGTAGGTTCTTATTTGTATATCCTCCCTCAAATTAATATGCGGAATTTTTTTAATAATTTGTTATCAAAAGGATTTTAAGTAAGAAATAAACAGGCTTCATACAAATTTATATAAAAACGACGCCCTTCTGAAATAGAAGAACGCCGCTATTTTAACTCCACAGTATGGATATAAATGTTCGTAGACATGAGGATGATCTTACACACAGGAATTCAGTTTTAAGGCTGTAAATTTTGTTCATTTACCGACTGCAAGATGCCGCTGCCTGCGCATTTTTTGCGCATTCACGCAGCTACACACTTCCTGCAGCTGTAAATGGCATATCCCCGACGTAAAGAAATCTTAAAAGGATATGACTGTCCGCCCGTACATTTGTTCTTTCATTATAACGCACAGTATTTTATCCCTAAGTCGAATGATGTCGAGCAAACATTGGGAAAAAAGCCTTTTATAAGGCGGGTTTAAGGTTTATTTTAAACCATCGTAAGTGTAGTACATATAATTAAAATCATATATAACAGTAGATTGAACTCATTTAAAACATGGGAAAAAAACAATTATTTTTAATAGCTTATAGACCATCTGAATTAAATAATTCCCGATTCTTTTTACGATAGCGAACAAGTTAAGTTAAATGAATAAATTAGATCTACCGCTGTTTTAACTTAACTTCTATATGTACGCATTCATCTTACCATGTCCAATTCAAAATCTTTGTCGTTCAATGGATTTCAATCTGATTATTTAGTTACGAAACTCCTGTCATTTCTTCAATTTACATCTCTTTTCAAAAAGAGTTACAGTAGGCTGAATCCTTAAATACAATTAAATGGATTTAATTTACTTAAACTTATGATATTTATATTACTCCTATGGTAATATGAATGTAATTATTTAGAGAAACGGGAGATAAATATGCGTACTATAAAACCAGTTCTAACGGTGTTGATGTCATTTAGCATTCTATCAGCGTGTCAGGAAAGTATTACTCAAACGACTGTTTCCATGCCGGCTCGTCCGGTAGAGCTTTTATCTAAAGCGGTATCTCCTTCCTGGCATAACACAGAAACAACAGTGAATATAGGAGCAATAGGCGACGTTCTTTTACATGATAGGGTTTACGAAAGACAGGAAACACAGCCTGGGGTATTTGATTTTGGACCACCATTAGAAGCCGTTCAGCCGCTTTTGTCGTCTCCGGATTTTTTAATGGCTAATCAGGAATCGGTTCCCGGGGGCACAGAGTTCGGCCTATCAGCTTACCCTTCGTTCAACAGCCCTCAGGAGATTGTGGTCGAACTGAAAGAAGTCGGAGTCGATATGATTATTGCGGCTAATAATCATACGATTGACCGCGGAATACCCCCGTTAATGAGCGCACTTGATCTATACGATGAACTCAGTTTACCTTATGCAGGCGCTTATCGTGATGCTGAGGACAGAGCAGATCATCGTATAATCGATGTCGACGGCGTCACGTTCGGCATTCTTTCCTATACATTCAGCACAAACGGCATTCCCGTTCCTGCAGGGTTTGAAGACTCAGTAGCACTTATCGAAGAAAATCGGATACGAACAGAAGTAAAAGCTCTTCGCGATCAAGCAGATGTGTTAATTGTACATATGCATTGGGGCAACGAGTACGAACGTCTGCCTAACAGTTATCAAACTTCCCTTGCGCAGGTTCTGGCAGATGAGCAGGTGGATATCATTTTCGGCCACCATCCTCATGTACTGCAGCCTATCGACATACTGCAGCAGCCCGATGGAAGCGATACAGCAGTATTTTATTCACTTGGAAATTTCTATTCCGGTCAAAATTTCGAGTTTACAGATGTAGGCGGAGTCGCTACTTTAGATGTAACGAAAACCGTTGCCAATGATCAAACAACCATCCAGCTGTCAAATCCATTCATTGAGCCCACACAGGTAATCAGAGGTGAAAATGGAGAATATATTGCTGTTCCCATGAAAGAAGCCGGTGCAACGTCAATAGCAGGAGAAACATACGAAGAAACGGTTGAGCATGTGATGCAATGGCTGAACTAGTTACAGTAAAACACGAAAAGCCTGCTGCATACAAAATGCAACAGGCTTTTCTCAGTTTTTCAGCGTCCCAGGAGAGATTTGAACTCCCGACCTACGCCTTAGGAGGGCGTTGCTCTATCCAGCTGAGCTACTGGGACATATTTCTATTCCTTACCAGCCAATCAAAGGGGTTCGAAAGAAGTAAGACAGGTTGAAGTTTACTCAGAAAAAAATTTGTAATTCAAAGAGACTTGATGCTAATGCACCCATAGGCGCTATTAGATCTGCATCAATTCCTTCACACATTATAGAAGAATATAGTGGAATTTTCAATATAGTAAACCAGTATGAAAACAAATGTGCAGAAGTTTAAATGAAAAAATGCTACCACAGTGTGATAGCATTTTTTTCGCGTCCTAAGCCAGGGTTTATCCTGGCTATGAACCGAAACATGTAGCGTCCCAGGAGAGATTCGAACTCCCGACCGACGCCTTAGAAGGGCGTTGCTCTATCCAGCTGAGCTACTGGGACAGTATGTAGTATTTTTTAAGGACAATTATTATTATAGTAGCAGAATAAATGAAAGTCAACGATTTTTTCAAAAAAAGAAGGCGCACGTATTTCGCGCCTCTTTTTCTCATGTTAATTGTCCGCTCCAGGAGGTGAGTTCATTATGCAATTCATCGTAAAAATGAACCGAAACTTCATCTTCATTTTTTTCCACAATGGCATATGAAGCCTCCTTACGATCACGTGGGAGCAATATACTGCCTGGATTAATATACAGGCGCTGATCTATAACTTCTGCTCCGAGAGAATGAGAATGCCCGAAAAATGCAATCTCTGCTTCTTCCTCGGATGCTTTATAATGAATTTTATCCAGAGACTGCTTGATGCCGTATAAATGACCGTGAGTGACAAATAACGTAGTACCTTTTACTTTTACAACTTTTTCATCCGGATAAGCTGAATCCATATCACAATTTCCGCGGACTCTTTCAAACCCTTCCATTTCCGGCGAATCAAAAGGAAGCTCCGAATCACCGCAATGCAGCATAACGTCAACGCTGTCTTTGTAGCGTTCTTTAAGCTCCACTATCCGTTCTCTGTCTCCATGGTTATCGCTTACTGCAAGTATTTTCATCCTATCACCTCAGTTAACAATTTTAGGCAGTATTTCTTTCAGCTTTTTAAGTGCGTTGCCTCTGTGACTGATTGCACTTTTTTCTTCTCCTGTCATTTGAGCAAGAGTGCGGGATTCATCTTCAATCCAAAATATTGGATCGTACCCAAATCCGCCTTCTCCCATTTTTTCATTGGTAATCCTGCCCTCACATTCTCCAGTGACTGTGAACGTTTTTTTGCCCGGAATACTAATCGCAAGTGTGCAATGAAAACGCCCCGTCCTTTTATGAGGAGGAATGCCCTGGAGATTTCGAAGGACTTTTTTAATATTTTCTTCATCATTCTTTTCTTTACCTGCATAACGGGCAGAATAAACACCCGGTTCTCCATTTAAAGCATCAATTAATAATCCGCTGTCGTCTGCAATAGCGAGGACGTTAAACTGGCTGGAGGCTGCTTCAGCTTTTAAAATCGCATTTTCTTCAAACGTCTCACCTGTTTCTTCTATATCGTCCATTTCAGGATAATCCAGCAATGTCGTTACCTCGTAGCCAAGAGGAGCAAAAAGATTTTTAAATTCGTTTGCTTTCCCTTTGTTTGCAGTTGCAATCAGCACTTTTTTCATACTGGATCAACCTTCGATGCCCCTGATGAAAAGAATGATGCAGCAGAACCCAATGCCTTTTGCTGTTCTGCAATGATGTTTCGGATTCCAAGATCTGCTGCTTCAAGCATACTTAAAAGCTGGGCATGTGAAAAAGTGGATTCCTCACCTGTTCCCTGCAGTTCAACAAACTCTCCTGACCCTGTCATCACCATATTCATGTCGACATTGGCGGTACTGTCTTCTGCATAGTTCAGATCGAGAATAATACCATGCTCTTCACTGATGCCGACTGAAGTCGCGGCCAAAAAATCCGTAATCGGAAAGGTAGCAATTTTTTTATTTTCAACAAGCTTGGAAACAGCCAAGGTCATGGCTACAAATGCACCTGTGATGGAAGCGGTTCTCGTCCCGCCATCTGCTTGTATAACATCACAGTCAATCCAGATGGTCCGCTCTCCCAGAGCAGAAAGATTCACAACCGATCTGAGTGCCCTTCCAATTAAACGCTGAATCTCCATCGTTCTGCCCTGTACTTTCCCTTTTGAAGATTCGCGTATGGTTCTTTGGCCTGTTGCACGGGGCAGCATTGCATATTCAGCCGTTATCCAGCCTTTTCCCTGTCCCCTCATAAAAGGCGGGACGCGTTCTTCAATACTGGCTGTGCATATTACCTTTGTATCGCCAACCGAGATTAATACAGATCCCTCAGGATGTTTTAAGTAGTTTTTTTCAATTGTAATAGGTCGAAGTTCATTTTCTTTTCGGCCGTCAATCCTCATTCCATGTCCTCCTCTGCCAGCTAAACGATTTAAATCCAATGGGGTTTAGTCTTTGGCGTTAAGTCTTTCATAGTATATCAAAGTCTGCCATTACTGAAACATGATTTAGATCAACACATTTCATGAAAAAAAAAAGCCGCGGGACATTACTCCCTCGGCAATTGAATCATATCAATCATCAGCTCATCATCCTGCAGCCACTCCTTGGCTACTTGTCCAAAAATCTTGGATGATCCGGTCGTATAAAAACGGTGGCTTTCTTTTTCGTACCTGGCATTCAATTCACCCCGGTAAGCCAATATTGCACTGACTTCTCTGGCCGTTTCATCCCCTGAGGAAATGACGGTGATAGAAGCTCCCATATACTGCTCAATCAGCGGCTGAAGCAGAGGATAGTGCGTGCATCCCAGTATCAATGTATCAATTTTGGTGTTTTTCAGCTCAACCAGTGTTTCTGCTACAATTTTTTTTGCCATTGCCCCAGCATGCTCTCCACTTTCAACAAGCGGCACAAATTTCGGGCAGGCAAGCGGAAAAGATATAACAGAAGGTCTCAGATCAGCTAAGGAAGTCTCATAAGCTCTGCTTTTAATCGTTCCTGATGTCCCTAATATGCCAATCCGGTCGTTTTTAGTCCATTTTACAGCAGAGCGTGCTCCGGGAGAAATAACTCCGATCACCGGTATATCAAGCGCTGTCTGAATTTCTTCAAGAACCACCGCAGTTGCTGTATTGCAGGCAATGACTAGCATCTTGATGTTTTGATTGTATAAAAAACGGGCCATTTCCCATGTATATGTTTTTACTTCTGAACTCGGTCTCGGCCCGTATGGACAACGTGCCGTGTCCCCAATATAAACGATGTTCTCATTGGGCAGCTGACGCATAATCTCTTTTGCGACTGTTAACCCTCCGATACCTGAATCCATTACACCAATTGATCTGCTCAAAAAAAGCCCCTCACTCTTTATTTCATTTCGTTATGCAAGCGATTTAGCCCTTTGGAAAGAAGTTCTACTTCTTCTCCGGAAAAATCGATAAGTACTTCATTTAAATACTGCTGTCGTTTTTTGATCACTTCTTCAATAATCCGCTCGCCTTCTTTCAGCAAATGAATACGGACAACCCTGCGGTCATTTTCATCCTTCACTCTCATTACCAGTTCATTTTTTTCCATCCGGTCTACAAGATCAGTTGTTGTGCTGCAGGCCAGGTACATCTTGCTCGAAAGTTCTCCAATTGTCATATCTCCTGCTTCAAAAAGCCATTGCAAGGCTATAAATTGTGGTGGCGTAATTGTATACTGGCTTAGAATTTCCCGGCCTTTTTGTTTTATAATACCGGAAATATAGCGCAGGTCTTTTTCAATTCCTGCCATCACTCCAGCAGGATGAAGCTCCTGAGTACCTTTCTTTTCCATCAGCCCTCGACACTCCTTCAAATTAATTCTACTTTGATTGTGACCGTTTTTAGTGCAAATATCAAGAATCTTTTTCTGACCGTCTCATATGTATAATTGTAAAAAGGGAAAATCCCCTTTTACAATGTCAGTTCACCCATTCTAAGCAGCTCCACAATTGCCTGCGCCCTTCCCTTCACACCTAATTTCTGTATCGCATTAGAAATATGATTGCGCACGGTTTTTTCACTAATAAACAGCTCACCAGCAATATCCTTGGTGGTTTTATCTTGAAGCAGCAAACCAAAAACTTCACGTTCTCTTTTTGTTAAGATGGATGCTCTGTTGTACTGTGATCGACTCATCGGATTTCTTCCTCCTCACTTGCTAAACTGAAGCCAGTTTATCCAGTTTATGAGTCAACATTGCAAGGAGTGCGTTGATTTGCGAATCTATTTTACATATGAAGGATTTCTTTTTTCCTCCATGGCATTCCT
The DNA here is from genome assembly GCF_029667115.1 of Jeotgalibacillus sp. ET6. Classification (GTDB taxonomy): domain Bacteria; phylum Bacillota; class Bacilli; order Bacillales; family Jeotgalibacillaceae; genus Jeotgalibacillus. The sequence goes on from NZ_JARUIU010000001.1 coordinate 885,286, forward strand.
CTGCTCTTCACTCCAGTGTTTGCTTTTCCCGGTGGACTTATAAATTTGGACCATTGTTCCCCTGCCCGTAAATACAACCTCCTGCTTTTCATTTATACCACAGTAGTGAAGATCCACTGAAGACCGGCCTATACCCGCCGCTTTAACATATAATCTTATACGCTGATCGAAATAAACCTGCTGCAGAAAGTCACACTGCAAATCTGCCACAACCGGGATGCTGTCATGATCAGGCTGCATCCATTTTTGCATAAAACCGAGTTCCTTTAAAAATTCGATTCTTGCCTGTTCAAAGTAGATAAATGGAACTGTATTATTCATATGACCAAAAAGATCTGTCTCAGAAAAGCGAACCTTTACTTCATAATAAAAGCTGAATTCACTTTTCCATTCTTCCAGGTTAACTATGTAACTGCTCTTCATTGTTACATTCTCCCTCCTAAAACATGAATACCTATTCATTTTCTTTCAGTATAGCTTATCCCCCTCCCATCCGCCACCATTGTCCTTGCTGTCATGATCCTAAATGAAGAAAGGCATCGTCTGCAAAAACACTTGCTTACTCAGAAAGTAGAGAGACAAAAAAAGAGAGTGAACTAACGAATGGGTATTCGTTAGTTCACTCTTCTATGTTTCATTAATTGCGGCTTCCTGCCTTAAACTTCGTTGTCGCTTCCGAAGAAGTTTCGGAACATCTGCAAGTTAGTGTCGCGGTTAAGGGCAGCAATTGAAGTGGTAAGCGGGATGCCCTTTGGACAAGCTTGGACGCAGTTTTGGGAATTTCCGCAGTCTCCAAGTCCTCCGTCCCCCATAATCGCTTGAAGTCTTTCGTTTTTGTTCATAGCACCCGTTGGATGTGCATTGAATAAGCGTACCTGCGAAAGAGGGGCCGGTCCGATAAAGTCTGATTTGCTGTTTACGTTTGGACAGGCTTCAAGACAAACACCGCAAGTCATGCATTTTGACAATTCATATGCCCATTGTCTTCTTTTTTCCGGCATTCTCGGGCCAGGTCCAAGGTCATACGTGCCATCAATCGGGATCCACGCTTTTACCTTTTTCAGCGAATCGAACATCCGGCTGCGGTCAACCTGCAGGTCACGGACGACCGGGAATGTTTTCATCGGCTCAAGACGAATCGGCTGTTCAAGCTGATCAACTAAAGCAGTACAAGACTGCCGCGGAGTCCCGTTAATAACCATTGAGCAGGCTCCGCACACTTCCTCCAGACAGCCCATGTCCCACGCAACAGGTGTTGTCTTATCCCCTTTTTTATTGAAGGGATTTCGCCGGATTTCCATTAAAGCAGAAATTACGTTCATATTGGCACGATAAGGAATTTCAAATTCTTCCATATAAGGAGTGGAGTCAAGGTCATCTTGTCTGTATATTTCGAATCGAATCATTTTTTGTTCTTTCATCGTTTCAGTTGCAGTCATGATTACTTAGCTCCTTTCTTTTTCGAATAATCCCGTTTACGAGGTTCAATCAGGGATGTATCCACATCTTCATAATGAATCTCAGGAGAATTAGTGGCCGGATTAAATTTCGCCATCGTCGTTTTTAGGAACTCTTCATCATTACGTTCCGGAAAATCAGGTTTAAAGTGGGCGCCGCGGCTTTCATTACGCTGAAGTGCACCAATCGTTACCACTCGTGCAAGATGAAGCATATTTTTCAGCTGGCGTGTGAAGACAGCTCCCTGGTTGCTCCATTTATTTGTGTCATTAATATTAATATTTTCAAAGCGCTCAAGAAGCTCCTGGATTTTTGCATCTGTTTCTTCAAGCTTGTCATTATAGCGGACAACCGTTACATTATCCGTCATCCATTCACCCAGCTCTTTGTGAATTACATAAGCGTTTTCTTCACCGTCCATCGACATGAGGTGATCCCACTTATCCTGCTCTTCTTTTACGTGGCGTTCAAAAACCTCCGGTGATATATCTTCGACTGTTTTTTCAAGACCATTAATATAAGACACCGCGTTAGGGCCAGCTACCATACCGCCATAGATGGAGGAAAGAAGAGAGTTTGCACCCAGCCGGTTTGCACCATGAATAGAGTAATCACATTCTCCTGCAGCAAATAGACCTGGTATATTCGTCATCTGATCGTAATCTACCCAAAGTCCGCCCATCGAATAATGAACAGCAGGGAAGATTTTCATCGGAAGCTTTCTTGGATCGTCGCCCATGAACTTTTCGTAGATTTCAATAATGCCGCCAAGCTTTATATCAAGTTCTTTTGGATCTTTATGAGAAAGATCCAGGTAAACCATGTTTTCACCATTAATGCCGAGTTTTTGGAAAACGCAGACATCGAAAATTTCACGTGTGGCTATATCACGAGGCACCAGGTTCCCATAAGCAGGATATTTCTCTTCGAGGAAATACCATGGTTTGCCGTCTTTGTATGTCCAGACACGTCCGCCTTCTCCGCGTGCTGATTCACTCATGAGACGCAGCTTGTCGTCTCCCGGAATCGCCGTTGGGTGAATTTGAATAAATTCTCCATTCGCGTAATACGCGCCCTGCTGATACACAATGGAAGCTGCTGAGCCTGTATTAATGACTGAATTAGTTGATTTCCCAAAAATGATTCCTGGTCCGCCGGTTGCAATGATGACAGCATCACCAGCGAATGACTGAATGTCCATACTGGAAAGATTCTGCGCAACCACTCCACGGCAGATTCCGTCATCATCTAATACAGAGCCAAGGAATTCCCAGCCCTCGTATTTTGTAACAAGGCCTGCTACCTCATGACGGCGCACCTGCTCATCAAGCGCGTAAAGAAGCTGCTGCCCGGTTGTTGCGCCTGCAAAAGCTGTCCGGTGATGCTGAGTGCCCCCAAAACGTCTGAAGTCCAGGAGGCCTTCAGGTGTACGATTAAACATAACTCCCATACGATCTAACAAATGAATGATGCCGGGAGCAGCATCGCACATTGCTTTTACAGGAGGCTGGTTTGCTAAAAAGTCTCCACCGTAAACACTGTCATCAAAGTGTTCCCACGGGGAATCTCCTTCTCCTTTAGTATTCACTGCCCCATTGATTCCGCCTTGTGCACAAACGGAGTGTGAACGTTTAACCGGAACGAGTGAAAACAGATCCACTGCCATGCCGGCTTCCGCTGCTTTGATCGTTGCCATTAGACCTGCAAGTCCTCCGCCGACAACGATAATTTTGCCTTTGCTCATTTAGACACTCTCCTTACTTTTATCCGCTGACTGAGCGTTTGCTCAACGATTTATATGTGTAAAATACGTGTATTAAACAAATGCCAGGATTGCACGAATCCCGATGGTTGTAAGTGCCAGGAAAATACCTATCGTCACATAAGTGGAAATTCTTTGTGAACTTGGACTGATCGTTACACCCCATGTTACTAAAAATGACCATAGCCCATTAGCGAAATGGAAGGTAGTTGATACGACACCTGCTATATAAAATGCCAGCATAAATGGATCAGATAAAATTGACTCCATCATTCCAAAGTTGACGTCTGCTCCCATCGCTGCGGCAATACGAGTTTCCCAGATATGCCAAGTTACGAAAATCAGTGTAAATACGCCTGTTACGCGCTGCATAATAAACATCCAGTTTCTGAAAGTTCCATACTGACGCGGATTGTTTCTTGATGTAAAAGCAATATACACGCCATAAATTGCGTGAAAATAAAGCGGAACAAAGATAATAAAAATTTCCAGGATCAATCTGAAAGGCAAGCCTTCCATTACATGCGCTGCGTTGTTGAATGATTCTACACCTCTTGTAGCATAATGATTCACAATCAGATGCTGAATCAGGAAGATCCCTACAGGAATAACCCCCAGTAAAGAATGCAGCCTCCTCCAGTAAAACTCTCGACTATTAGCCATCGAACGTTACCCCCTCCAAAAAATACCAGCTTATGAATCTCGTCAAATTTTTTCAAACATTTCGACGATAATCAAGCTATTTCGCACAATATAACATTTATGTGACAACTTAATTGTACTCCGATAAGAATTGACCGTCAAGAAAACGTATACATAAAAATAATTCTGAATGTTAACTTTTTGTGGACATTTAACTTTGTTATTTTACTATAACGCTTACAGCTAAAATGAGTGACTTTTGGCCCTCTTTATGAAAATATAAGGGGACAATTCCATTATTTCACCCCGTGTCTCTTACACTTTAACAAGTAAACTCGTATAATAGAAGAGTGGAAAGTGAGGTCACATCATGTCTGAAGAAAACGAAATCACTGCAGGATCCTTCGGTTATTCTCTCATTCGGGACGAGTTGCTGCCGGAGTTGCTTGGAAATCATACAAATGAAATACTTTACTGGGCAGGAAAAAACCTTGCCCGCAAACACCCCTGTCAAAATGAAGGGGAACTTATACACTTTTTTGAAAAAGCTGATTGGGGCAGTCTCAAGATCTTAAAACAGCGAAATGACGAATTGACCCTTGAACTTGGGGGGGAGCTGCTGAAAAACAGGATTGAAAATAAACAAGCACAGCACTTTACACTTGAAGCAGGCTTTCTTGCGGAGCAATTTGCTATGATGAAGCAATGCCAGACCGAAGCCATTGGCCAGCGCCAAAAAAATGCCATTATCCAATTCACGCTTAAATGGGATGCTAAGGATCCCTATGGTCTTCCGTCAAGGAAGATCAAATAATAAGATCAATATGAACAGATTGGGACAAAACTTAAAAAAAGTATTAAAAATGAGGATATAGTTATTAATAGTAGTAGGAGAGCGGAGCGGAAGGTGGCGACTCCAGCAGGATTTGACGGCAAGCTGAGACTATACATGGCAAGGCCCTTGAAAGGCTCAGCGCCGTCCCTGCGGAAAGCGTCCGCCTTAAGCGCAGCGAACCGGATAAAGAGCTTGAGACACTATTGTCCCAAGCTCTTTATTTTTAATTTGTCAGCTGCGGCTTAGGCTGGAGGGATGCTAATGAAAAACTGTCATGAACCGCTTGAGCAGCAGGAATCATTTTATCCATTTCCACTACTGTTGATACTTTTATTTCAGAGGTGCTGATCATTTTGATAGCAATTTCTTGTTCAGCTAAAACCTCAAACATTTGCGCAGCTACTCCGGGATTTGATACCATCCCTGAGCCGACGATCGAAACTTTCGCAAGTCCGGCTTCATGTTCGATTTTTGAAAAGCCCAGTCGTTCCTTGTTTTGAAGCAGAGCGCTGCGTGTTTCTTCCAGCTCAGCTTCTTTAATAGAAAAAGACAGATTAGTTGAATTCAGTTCTGTCCGGCTCTGAATAATGATATCCACATTAATATGATTATCTGCCAGCACGGAAAAGATAGCTGAAATGCCTGTCACTTCATTTTCCAGTCCATAAACTGTCATTCGTACGATATCGCCTTCAAAAGCGACTCCGCGGACAACCAGATTTTCTTCCAATTTCGATTCCTCCTCGATCAGCGTACCTTCAATTTCCTCTATGCTTGACCTCACTGTAAGAGGCAGAGAATGATTTTTTGCATATTCTACCGCCCGGGGATGCAGGACGCCTGCTCCTAAATTCGCTAACTCAAGCATCTCATCATAGGAAATTCCTTCAAGCTTTCTGGCGCCTTTTATAAATCTGGGGTCAGAGGTATAAACTCCGTCTACATCTGTGAAAATGTCACAGCGCTGAGCTGATAAGGCAGATGCTAAAGCCACCGCCGTTGTATCCGAGCCTCCTCTGCCCAGAGTAGTAATTTCAAAATTCTCGTCCATTCCCTGAAAACCGGCTACTACGACTACTTTGCCTTTTTCCAGTTCTTCCTTCATGCGCGCCGTTTCAATATGTGTTATTCGGGCCTTGCTGTGCACCGCTTCTGTTTGAATGCCCGCCTGCCATCCAGTCATAGAAACACTTGAACAGCCTTTGCTTTGCAATGCCATTGAAAGGAGCGAGATGGTCATCTGCTCTCCTGTCGTTAAAAGCATATCCATATCCCGCTTATTGGGAGAGTCGGTAATCCCTGCTGCGAGGCGTATCAAATCATCTGTTGTTTTTCCCATAGCAGAAACAACGACCACCACCTGGTGACCATTTTGGATTTCCTGAATGACTCTAGTCGCAGCATGCTGTATTTTCTCCACTGATCCTACCGATGTTCCGCCAAATTTTTGTACAATTAAACTCATTGCAAGCCTCTTCTCACATATTATTTCTCATTCCTGAACAACCGTATGGTCCAGCTGCTTATTAATGCACAAAAAAAGCAATGGGAAGAGTATCCCCATTGCTTTTGAACTAAAATGTCCATCGCTGCTCAGGTGAGATAGCTCTCCAAGATGAAAGATCATCTTGACAGCCCTGCATTTTTTAAATACAGAACCAGTTTGCTTCCTGATGAAAGGAGTGCAGACTTCGGCGATTGCCCCTTTTTCTGTGCTTCACCGGATTCATCTTCCTCCGCACAGATACTTTTGGCTTTCGCACCTCTATCCCCACTTTAAAAAGAAAAGTGAGTGTATATTAACTTTGTCCTATTATAGCAAAAGGGTTTTTTTGAATCAATCTAATCTTTAAGTTTATTCACAATCTCCTCAGCCAGCATAGGGGGCATCCCTGCATCCACTACTTCTTCGAGTGTAGCTTCTCTCAGCTTTTTCACAGAGCCGAAATGTCTAAGCAGTTTCTTTTTACGCTGAGGACCAATGCCCGGAATTTCATCGAGAACTGACTGAATTGAATTTTTCCCGCGCAGCTGCCGGTGAAAGGTAATGGCAAATCTGTGCACCTCATCCTGAATTCGCTGAAGAAGGTAAAACTCCTGACTCCGCCTGCTCAGCGGAACCATCTCAAGCGGGCTACCAAACAAAAGATTAGAGGTTTGATGCCGGTCATCTTTAGCCAGACCGGCAAGTGGAAGGTCCAGCCCCAGTTCATCCTCAAGCACTTCCCGTGCCGCTTCGATCTGTCCTTTCCCGCCATCAATCAACACAAGATCAGGCAGTGGAAGCCCATCTTTCAGCACCCTCGAATACCGCCTTCTGATGACCTCCCTCATAGAAGCATAGTCGTCCGGCCCTTGTACGGTTTTAATTTTGTATTTCCGGTATTCCTTTTTTGCAGGCTTTCCATCAATAAAAACAACAAGCGCGGACACCGCATCCGCTCCTTGAATATTTGAATTATCAAACGCTTCAATCCGCAGTGGCGGGTGAATATTCATAGCCTCACCAAGCTGTTCGACTGCTTTGATCGTCCTATTTTCATCCCGTTCAATAAGAGAAAATTTTTCTAAAAGAGCAAATTTCGCATTTTTTTCTGCAAGCTGCAGCAGGTCTTTTTTCTGACCCCGTACAGGCTGCCGGACATGAACTTCAAGCAGCTTTTCTGCCATTTCCGCATCAATTTGCGATGGTACAAGCACTTCTTTTGGTTTAAAGTGATTCGGTTCCATATAAAATTGTCCGATAAAGGTTAAAAATTCCTGCTCAGGTTCATCATAGATCGGAAATAAGGAAACATCCCGTTCAATCAGCTTGCCCTGGCGAATAAAAAAGACCTGAACACACATCCAGCCCTTGTCAACGCTGTAGCCGAATATATCGCGATTCGTGAAGTCATTCATAGCCATTTTCTGTTTTTCCATCGTCGCTTCAATGTGGTTTATTTGATCGCGATATTCCATTGCTCTTTCAAATTCCAGATTCTCTGAAGCAGACTCCATCTTTTTCTGAAGGTCGCTTTTCACTTCTTTGAATCCCCCGTTTAAGAACCTGGCAATATCATCTGTCATTTGCCGATATACGGTATCTTCCACTTTAAATTCGCACGGAGCCAGACACTGACCCAGGTGATAGTAAAGACATACACGGTCCGGAAGGGTGCTGCACTTCCTTAGCGGATACATCCGGTCGAGCAGTTTTTTTGTTTCATTCGCTGCCTGTGCATTCGGATATGGGCCGAAATAGCGCCCCTTATCTTTTTTTACTTTGCGTGTAATGAGCAGCCGTGGATGCTTTTCTGCAGTTACTTTTAAAAAAGGATAGGATTTATCATCTTTCAGCATCACATTGTATTTAGGATCATGCTTTTTAATTAAGGTAAGCTCTAAAATTAATGCCTCTATATCAGATGAGGTGACAATATATTCAAAGTCTTCAATTTCGGAGACAAGCCTTTGCGTTTTCCCATCATGAGATCCCGTAAAATAAGAACGCACTCTATTTTTCAATACTTTTGCTTTTCCTACATAGATGATGGTATTTTGGCGGTCCTTCATTAAATAACAACCAGGCTGATCAGGCAGGACAGCAAGTTTATTCTTCAGCAGATCATTCATCACTAGCCCTCCTGTGTGTGAAAATGGTTTACTTATTTAATCATAAGGAATGGCGGAGATAAATGCAAAAATAGGGGGTCGTATGTTCGAAAAAATTATGAAGAAAATAAGACAAAATAAAAACCAGGCATTGTTTGCCTGGTCTGGTTTATTAAGCGTGCTTGTTTAGAAGCTCTTCAAGTGCTTCTTTCGGTTGGAAACCAACGACTTTGTCTACTACTTCTCCGTCTTTAAGCACCACTAGCGTAGGGATGCTCATTACGCCGTATTTGCTCGCAGTTTCCTGGTTTTCATCCACATCAAGCTTAACAATTTTAACTTTTTCACCCATATCTGCATCCAGTTCTTCAAGAACAGGAGCAATCATTTTACATGGTCCGCACCAAGGTGCCCAGAAATCTGCGAGGACTAAGCCTTCTCCAGTTTCAGTTGTAAATGTTTGATCAGTTGCATGTGCAATTGCCATGTTTATTTCCTCCTTTATAATGCCGAATATAGACAAAGTATAGCACCCCATTATGGGGGAATCCACTTTTTTGCCTGCATGGTTAAAAATCAATCTACAGCGGCTTTCAGAACATCTGTATCTTTCCCATTTTCCTGCTGCATTATTATTAATACGATTATTATGTCTCTCCATAGCAAAGAGGCTGAGACAAAAAGTGCCTCAGCCTCTTTGACCGGTTCGGTTCGGTCGCTTCAGATGGACGCTTTCCTCAGGGACGGTGCTGAGACTTTCCAGGGCCTTGCCCCGCAAAGTCTCAGCTAGCCGTCATATCCTGCTGGAGTCGCCACCTTCCGCTCCGCTCACCTCTTACTATTTATAGTTACTAACTCGTCCTTTAAACTTTATTGAGTTTTATCCCAACCTCTTTTACAAGATAAATCAGGATGCTTTAATTTTTTTAAATTCTTCAATAAGTAAAGGGACTACATCAAACAAATCTCCAACGATTCCGTAGTCTGCGACTTTAAAGATGTTAGCCTCCGGGTCTTTATTAATTGCGACAATGACTTTTGAGTTGGACATGCCGGCCATGTGCTGGATCGCTCCGGATAATCCGCAGGCAATATACAGATCAGGTGTAACAACTTTTCCAGTCTGTCCGATTTGAAGAGAGTAATCGCAGTACTCCGCGTCACATGCGCCCCGTGATGCTCCAACTGCTCCACCCAGCAGGTCAGCAAGTTCTTTCAGCGGTTCAAATCCTTCTTCACTTTTTACTCCGCGGCCACCGGCAACAATTACTTTGGCTTCTGAAAGGTCAACTCCATCTGTCGCTTTTCGAACCACATCTTTAATGATGGTCCGCAGATCTTTTATCTCCACATCCAGTGAAGTGACCTCCCCTGACCGGCTTTCTTCTTTCGGAAGGGGATCAATATTATTCGGACGTATTGTCACAAAGACCAGACCATCTGATACAACTTTCTTTTCAAAAGCTTTACCGCTGTAGATCGGCCGTACAAAGACAGGTTCATCCCCGCCCTCCTCTATCGCTGTCACATCTGAAATAAGTCCGCTGCCAAGCTTGCTTGCAATTCTTGGTGCAAGATCTTTTCCCAGTGCTGTATGACCAAAAACAAGTCCATCAGGATTTTCTGATTCTAATACGGCAAGCAAACCCTGAGCATAGCCATCTGAAGAATACTGCTTCAGTTTTTCATTTTGTACAGTAACGACTCTATCAGCACCGTAAGCAATCAGCTCCTGGCCATGAGTGGAAACGTCATCTCCTAATAAAACGCTTACAATTTCTCCGCCGTCTGAGATTTTTTTGCCAGCTGCTATGGCTTCAAACGATACATTCCGAAGTGCTCCTTCACGTGATTCTGCCAACACAATTATTTTTTTCGTCATGATTGTCCCTCCTGGAAATGATGATTAATTTAAGTTACTCAGACCACCTTGGCTTCTTTATGAAGCAATTGAACCAGTTCTTTTACCTGATCATCAATTTCTCCCTCTAAAATGCGTCCTGCTTCCTTTTTAGGAGGCAAATAGATGTCGATTGTTTTTGTCTTTGGTTCTACATCGTCTTCATCCAGATCTAAATCATCCAATTCAATTTCATCCAACGGTTTTTTCTTAGCTTTCATAATACCCGGAAGCGATGGATAACGGGGGTCATTCAATCCCTGCTGTGCAGTAACAAGAAGCGGGAGAGATGTTTCAATCGTTTCTGAGTCCCCTTCTACATCGCGTACAATTGTGACAGTTTGCCCATCAATTTCAATGCTTGTAATAGTGGTAACATATGGGATATTCAGCTGTTCTGCAACCCGCGGTCCTACTTGACCGGATCCTCCGTCGATTGCTACATTGCCTGCAATGATTAAATCAGCTTCTTTATCTTTTAAGTATTCTGCAAGAATACGGGCAGTTGTGAACTGGTCGCTTTCCTCCACGTCATCTTCAATATTAATCAGGACTGCTTTATCTGCACCCATTGCAAGTGCTGTCCGCAGCTGCTTTTCCGCTTCCTCAGATCCAACAGACACAACCGTCACTTCTCCTCCGTGTGCGTCCTTGAGCTGAATCGCTTCTTCAATCGCATATTCATCATAAGGATTAATGATGAATTCAGCACCATCATCGGCTATTTTCCCGCCGCTGATCGAGATTCTTTCCTCTGTGTCAAATGTTCTTTTCATCAATACGTAGATATTCATTTACAATCCCTCCATTTAAGTATGCTTTATTCTCCTTTAAACACCGGACTGCGCTTTTGAATAAAAGCGTCAATCCCTTCCTTTGCGTCTTTTGAGACAAACACTTCTCCGAACCAGTCTGCTTCTTTTTGCACGCCTTCTTCAAAGTCTGCTGTTTTTGCGTATTGAAGCAAATCCAGTGCTGCTTTGACTGAAATTGGACTTTTTTGTGCCAATTTCAATGCAAGCGCTTTCGATTTTTCGAAAACTTCTTCTTCAGGGAAAGCCTGATTGGCAAGTCCCCACCTGACAGCTTCAATACCGGAAATCGGTTCACTTGTCAGAAGCATTTCTGCTGCCTTTGCAAAGCCCACAAATCTCGGAAGACGCTGAGAGCCTGCAAATCCAGGCACAAGACCAAGCTGCAATTCCGGCAGTCCGAGCTTTGCAGTTTCACTTACATAGCGGATATGACATCCCATTGCCAATTCGAGCCCGCCGCCAAGAGCAGCACCATGGATGGAAGCAATAATGGGCTTTGAAAAGCTTTCCATCCGTTCAAATACCCACTGTCCTCTTCTTGCCAGTTCACTAAAAGCGGCTCCATCTTCAATTTGAGTAAATTCTTTTATATCTGCTCCTGCTGAAAAAAAGCGCCCTTTTCCATGGATTAGGAGGCTTCTTACTTCAGGATCATGCTCCACTGCAGTCAGCCATTGATCAATTTCTTCAATTAGCTGACTGGCAAGAGCATTTGCAGGAGGACGTTCGATAGAAGCAATGGATACCAGCTGATCGTTTTCCCACGTTAAAAAGCTCATCGGCTTTCCCCCTTTACTTTTTCAACCCGTTCACAAGCAATGAATGAATGCCCGGAGCAAGCTTTGTAATATTATATTTCTGGTCATTGATTACCCAGGTGGTGGCCACCTCATCAATCGTACCAAAGACCATTTGCCTTGCCAAACGAATATCTAAATTTTCAGTCAGTAAGCCGCTCTGGACGCCATTATTTAAAACTTCATCCACAACTAATAAGTATTCTTTTAGTACTTTATTAATTTTCAAACGAATATCTTTATTGGACTGTCTTAGTTCAAGCTGTGTGACAATCGCAAGGTGATGATCGTCTGCAAGCATTTGAAAGTGGCTCCTGATCAGAATTTCAAGCTGCTTAATGGCATCTTCCTCACCGGTCATTTTGCCGCGGATCGACCGCACAAACTGCCCCATCTTTTCTTCAAATAGAGAAATTAAAATGTCTTCTTTATTTTTAAAATAAAGATAAATGGTGCCATCGGCTACTCCAGCCTGTTTGGCAATTTTAGAGACCTGGGAATGGTGATAGCCATTTTCTGCGATGACCACAACGGCTGCGTCTATAATCTGCTTATATTTGGGCTTATCTTTTTTCAATGGGTCATCACCTTTCAACCTGTAATCAAAATTCAACCAAAAAAGAAATTATGAATGAATGATCATTCATAATTTCATCTTACTAACTGGCATTCTATTAGTCAAGTATAAACCAACTAATTTATATTTGGAAAGAGTGGATTTCTTCACTCTTTCCCGTCATAACTATCCTAACTTCTGGTTTGATTGTTTTTCCTTTTCTTCTTCCACAAGCTGTCTTCGAAGAATTTTTCCTACTGCCGTTTTTGGAAGTTCTTCTCTAAACTCATAAATGCGTGGAACTTTATAGGAAGCAAGATGCTGACGGGCAAAATCATCCAATTCTTTTTCAGTGGCTTCATGGCCTTGCTTCAGGACAACGAAAATTTTCACTGTCTCTCCTCTATAAGCATCAGGAACGCCTACAGTAACTACTTCCTGAATCGCTGGATGCTCATACATAACTTCTTCAATTTCACGGGGATAAATATTAAATCCGCCTGCTATAATCATATCTTTTTTCCGATCCACAATATAGAAAAATCCTGCTTCGTCCATGTAGCCGAGATCACCCGTGTAAAGCCAGCCGTCTTTTAAGATGGCAGCTGTTTCTTCCGGCTGATTCCAATAGCCTTTCATGACCTGCGGGCCCTTCACGATAATTTCACCAATTTCTCCCGGTGGAAGGGGTTCGCCGGTTTCCATAGAAATAATTTTTGAATCCGTATCAGGCCAAGGAACACCTACACTTCCCTTTATTCTTTTCTGATCCCATATAAAATTGGAATGCGTGACAGGTGATGACTCAGTCAATCCGTATCCCTCGACCAGCTTTCCTCCTGTCAGTTTTTCAAAGTTTTCCTGCACTTCTACTGGCAGTGGGGCGGAACCGCTTATACACGATTGCACACTCGTGAGATCATATTTGCTCAGTTCGGGGTGATTTAAAATGCCAATATAAATGGTCGGCGCACCCGGAAAAATTGTAGGACGCTGCTTGTGAATCGTTTTCAGTACTGTATCTACATCAAACTTTGGCAGGAGAATCATTTTATAGCCCTGCATAACGGATAAAATCATGACAGTCGTCATTCCATACACATGGAAGAACGGCAGAATTCCTAATATTATTTCTTCACCCTTTTTGTTTTTATACAGCCAGGCATCGCACATGGAGGCATTAGCAATTAAATTTTTGTGGGTGAGCATAACTCCTTTTGGATGACCTGTCGTACCTCCCGTATATTGAAGGATGGCAATGTCTTCTTCAAAGTCGAGTGTGTGTTCAACGGGATCAGGTGAAGATATTTTCAAGATTTCTGTAAGTAAATGGTTGCTTCCGCTATGCTCAACCTTTACGGTCATGCCATATTGCTTTTTTTGAATAAAAGGGTAAATGAAATTTTTAGGAAACGGCAGGAAATCCTTAATTCCTGAGATAATCATATGCTTAAGATCAGTTTTATTGAAGACAGATGAAACTCTTGGAAAAAGGATATCCAGCGTAACAATTGCTTTAGCTCCTGAATCTTTCATCTGATATTCAATTTCTCTTTCTGTATACAGCGGGTTTGTCTGCACGACAACCGCTCCGGCATACAGGATTCCATAATAGGCGATGACAGATGCAGGAGTGTTCGGAAGCATGATCGCTACTCTGTCTCCTTTCTCAATCCCGATATCCTGTAAATATTTCGCCATTTTCAGCGAACTTTCATGCATTTCCCTGTACGAAAATTCCTTCCCCATAAAATGAACGGCTTTTTTATCCGGATAAAGTTTAGCCGCTTCTGTTAAATAAGCATGTACAGGCTTATGTTCCAGATCAATATGCGTCGGAATTGTATCCGGGTAAAGATTCAGCCAAGGCTGATTTTCCATGTCATTCCCTCCCTTAGTAAAATAAAAATATTAGAAAATTCTCATTTCTTATTCTATTATAATCGAAAAGGAAAGCGGTTACAATTTAGTGATAAGAAAAAAGACACAGTTTCTGATATTTTTTACACCTAAAGTGCATCAGATTTTAGCAAAACACAGGCTAAAGCCCTGCTGATGTTTTGCGTCAGTTTAAAACCGTATCTTTCAATTTATTACTACATAGCTAAATAAATGACTCCAATTACGATAAATACTGCACAGCAAGCAATTAATATTTTTGCTAATGTTTCCATGCCTGTCCCCCTCTACGTAATACTTGCACCGATCACAAAGGATAAACCAACAGATATGACCATTGAGATAAAACCTACCGCTTTATTGTTGTTTTTTATTTCGTCGTCAACTTTAAAGCGGGGCGTTAAAAATTCAAACATAAAATAAGCAACAAGCAGGAGGACGAAGCCGTAAATCCCCCAGCCCATCATGGAAATCAACGTATCGTGCTGATCAATGGAATAGCGGAAAATATTCGCAATGCCAAATACTTTCCCGCCCGTCGCCATTGCCACAGCCAGGTTTCCCTTTTGAATTTCTTCCCAGTTGTTATATTTCGTCACCATTTCAAATACCGCAAGAAAAACAATCATGCACAGAACAACAACACTGTAATATCCTGCGGTTTCAACTAATGGGTGCTGCCAGAAGTGATCCATACCTAAGCCACCTTAAAAAAATTTTATCATTATTTAAATTCCACAACCGTAACTCCGCTTCCACCTTCACCGCTTTCACCAAGTCGTACTTTTTTAACTGAACGGTGATTCTTTAATTTTTCCTGTACACCGGATCTTAAAGCACCTGTTCCTTTGCCGTGTATGATTGAAACTCTCGGGTAGCCGGCAAGCAGCGCATCATCAATATATTTATCGACTTTAAGAAGGGCGTTTTCAAATCTTTCTCCGCGCAAATCCAGTTCCAATCCAACATGAAAATCTTTCCCTTTTACAGACGCCAGGGGCTTGGGTTCTGCTTTTTTCTCGGCTTTTTTGAATTCGAGATCTTTTTCTTCCACTTTCATTTTTAAAATCCCTATTTGAACGCTCCATTCCTTGTCTGAAACCTTATCCAATAAGATGCCTCGTTGTCCAAATGTGAGGACCTCTACTTCATCCCCGGGTTCAAGAACTCTTGCAGACGGTTTTTTAGCTGCCGCTTTTTTCTGTTTGGCAGAAGGGGCAGGAGCAGCTCCCTCAAGTCTCTTTCTCGCATCGATCAACTCATGTTCCTTCACATCTGCATTTTTTTCGAGCCGCAGTTTTCGAAGGTCCGAGAGAACTTCTTCTGCTTCGCTTTTCGCTTGTTCAACCAGTGAGTTCGCTTTTAAACGGGCTTTCTCATACATTTCATCCCGTTTATCCCAAAACTCGCTCATTTGTTTTTGCATATCTTTATGAAGATTCTGCGCATCTTTTAAATAATCATGCGCATCTTCATAATCCTGCTCTGCACTCTTTCGGCTGGACTCGAGTGACGCGATCATTGCTTCAACGGCTTTACTATCTGTACCGACAAATGTTTTTGCATGCTGAATGACATGTTCTTCAAGACCCAGTCTCTTTGAAATATCAAAAGCGTTGCTCCGTCCGGGCACGCCAATTAGGAGACGGTACGTTGGACTCAGGGTGTTCACATCGAATTCAACACTCGCATTTACCACTCCGTCGCGATTATAGCCATATGCTTTTAACTCAGGATAATGAGTAGTGGCAACAACTCTTGCTCCTTTGTTGTGCACTTCGTCCAATATCGAGATGGCAAGTGCTGCGCCTTCCTGCGGATCGGTTCCGGCGCCTAATTCATCAAACAGCACCAGACTGCCGCTGTCTGCTTGCTTGAGAATATTTACAATATTAACCATATGAGATGAAAAAGTACTTAAGCTTTGTTCGATTGATTGCTCGTCCCCTATATCTGCCCAAACCGATTCAAACACAGAGATTTTTGAACCATCAAGCACGGGGAGCGGAAGACCCGCCTGCGCCATTAAGGTGCATAGTCCAATTGTTTTTAACGTGACTGTCTTTCCTCCGGTGTTAGGACCGGTGATGACAATTGCTGTAAAGTCTTCGCCCAGAAAGATATCGTTTGCCACAGCTTCTTCCATTGGGAGAAGCGGGTGTCTTGCTTTATTTAAGTGGATGACTCCCTGATTATTCACTTCGGGCTTTGTTGCTTTAATGGATCTGCCATATTTGGCTTTTGAAAACATAAAATCAATATCGCCCAGTATATCGGTTGTCAGCAGCAGGTCATAGGCTTCTGCACTGACTGCGAGACTTAATTCAAGCAGGATGCGTTCTATTTCTTCCTGTTCTTTCAGCCGCTGTTCGCGAAGCTGATTATTGAAATTCACAATGGCTTCCGGTTCGACAAAAACCGTTTGTCCTGAAGAGGACTGGTCATGCACGATCCCACCGTAATGACCTCTGTACTCCTGCTTAACAGGGATTACATACCGGTCGTTACGAATCGTAATGATCGCATCCGACAGCATCGTTTGTGCATTTTTAGAACGGATGGTGCTTTCGAGCTTTTCTCTGATTCTGCTTTCACTTGAACGGATTTTCTGACGGATCGAACGCAGTTCTGCACTGGCTGAATCCAGCACTTCTCCATTTTCGTCAATGGCATCGTAGATCAGATGTTCAAGCGGCGTCAGCACCGCCATTAATTCCTTTTTATTTTCGAGTATCGGAAGACTTAATTCCTCATCGTCTACTAATTTCTCTATAAAATTCCGGATCATTTTACTTGCACGTATGGTGCTTGCAACCTTAACCAGTTCCATTGGACTGAGCGAGCCGCCTATTTGCGTCCGTTTTACGTGGGGCCGTATATCGAAGATGCCACCAAGCGGCATGCCGCCCTTTATCCGCAGTACAGTTGCTGCCTCATCTGTTTCATCCTGAAGCTGGACAACTTCGTCAAAGGAAACCGATGGCTCCATTTTATTAATTCGATTGGTCCCAAGTTCAGAAGCTGCGAATTCTTTTACTAATTGCTTTATTTTTGTAAACTCCAATGTATTAAGTGCTTTTGCGTTCAATGAATTTCCTCCTTACTTATGCCTGTTCAAAAAGCGGGACAGCTCTTTCCATGACCGGGTGTTTAAAACCGAGTCAGGCACCAGCCATCCTTTTCTGCCCACCTGCACGCCATGTTCCATGAAATCCAGATGAGTCCGGTCATGGGCATCCGTATTGATGACAATCGGCACTCCTTTAGACTGGGCAAGTTTCACATATTCGGCACTTAAATCAAACCTATTAGGATTTGCATTGAGTTCCAGTGCCGTTTGAGTACTGGCTGCCATTTCAATCAGTTTCTCCACATCCACTTTGTAGCCTTCTCTTCTTCCAAGAAGTCTGCCGGTCGGATGTGCAATAATATCGACATGAGGGTTTTCAAGAGCCGTTTGCAGCCGCTTCATAATTTTTTCCTCAGACTGAGAAAAGCTTGAGTGGATTGAAGCAATAACAATGTCCATTTTTTCTAACAGACTGTCTTCATAATCAAGTGATCCGTCCGGTAAGATATCCATTTCTACACCAGAAAGAATTTCAATATCGGTATATTTCTCATTCAGCCTTTTAATTTCATCCAGCTGTTTTTCAAGCCTTTCAGCCGAAAGTCCGTTTGCCACTTTCAGATAGTGGGAGTGATCGGTTATCGCCATATATTCATAGCCTTTTTCTCTGCATGCTTCAATCATTTCTTCTAAAGAATAGGCACCATCAGACCAGGTTGTGTGCATATGAAGATCTCCTTTAATATGAGATCTCTCGATTAATCCGGCAGCTTTTTCATGATTCTCTATTTCTTTCCCGTCTTCACGAACCTCTGGTGGAATAAACGACAGACCGAAGTGGTCAAAAAATTCCGCCTCCGTCGAAAAATGCTTTATTTCGCCGGTTTCTACGGACTCCACTCCATATTCGCTAATTTTTTCTCCGCGTTCTTTAGCCAGTTGACGCATTTTCACATTATGGTCTTTTGATCCGGTAAAATGGTGCAGGGTGGTAGCAAAGGATTCTTCCTCTACGAGTCTAATATCCACTGATATATCCCAGCCGCGGTCGAGTATAATCGAAACCTTTGTATCTCCATTGGAAACGACTTCTTTCACACCTGAAATGGCCGTAAGCTTTTCTCTGACTTCAGCAGGCGTCGTCGTAGACACGATATAGTCCAAATCTTTAATTGTTTCTCTTGCTCTCCTTAAACTGCCCGCCCTTGAAAAACGGTTGACCTGGGATATTGTTGAAAGAATTTCATCCAGCTCCTCCGCAATAGGCAGCATGAATGAAATCGGCAGCCGGTCGGGTCTTTTGCCTGCTTCACCAATAACCGCAAGAATTTTCTCTTCTGTTTTTGCTCCAAAGCCTGCAAGCCCTCGGACCTTTTGTTCTTCACATGCTTTTTTTAAGTCATCTATATTTTCCACATGTAATTCCTGATACAGCTTTGCAATCTTTTTACCGCCGAGTCCCGGCAGCTTCAGCAAGGGTACGAGTCCTTCGGGCACTTCTTTCATTAAAGAAGCCAGTACGCTCGACTCACCTGTTTCAATGTACTCTTCTATAACGGCAGCAGTGCCTTTTCCTACTCCTTTAAGAGCTGTAAAATCGCCAATTTGCGACAGGCTGCGGTCATCCGTTTCGATCGCAAGAGCAGCTTTTCTAAACGCGCTGATTTTAAAGGAGTTTTCACTCTTTAACTCCATATAAACGGCAATCGTTTCGAGTAATTTTATCAGATCTTTTTTATTCATTTTTGTTCCCTCCGCTTCACTGTTCATCTTAGCAAAACATTGCACATAATAAAAAGCCTGGCTCCACAAATGGAGATCCAGGCATCCTATTAAGCAGGTTTCCCGGCTTACGAACGAGATTCCAGCCACCATTCTTTTACTTGCTCGGAGAATATAGGTGTTTGCTGTAAAACAAATTCAGCAAGCCATGAACCGCTCAGTGCATTTTGAACTGAACTAATTGGCAGCATAGCCGCTATATAGAGCAATACAAACAGAACAATATATATCTCAATCAATCCCAGAGCACCGCCTCCGGCTACATTTAATGGCCGTAAAAGCGGAAACTGTGAAACCGAATCAAACATCGAGCCAATTAGCTGCATGACGATTTTTGCACCGAAAAAGATAATGGCAAATGCGATGATCCGGTAGTATGCACCTTCAAAATTCACGGTCTCTGCAATCATTCCAAGCTCCGACTGGCTGTCAAAACTGGGATATGGTATCCAGAGCGTTAATTTTGGAGCCAGAACATCGTAGTACACATACGCAACATAAAAGGCAATAAAAAAGCCTATCATATGAATAAACTGTAAAATAAAGCCTCTTCTTAATCCTACTAAAAACCCCATAATCAGCAGAATCAATAAAATCAAATCCAGCATCAAGCATTCAATCCTTTAGTTTTTTTAATTCATTCTCTAATTCTTCTATTTCTTCTTTAAGCTTAAGATAATCATGAACCGCATTTACAGCCGTTAGGACAGCTAGTTTTGATGTATCAAGAGAGGGATTTTTACTGCTGATCTCTCTCATTTTATCATCAACCATTGAAGCGACAAGCCGAATATGAGACGTGGACTCACTGCCGACAATGGAGTATGATTGTCCATAGATATCAACGCTTATGCGATTTTTTTCATTCTGAGACAACGTATAAGCCCCCATTCTTCGAGAATCCTATTCATTATCATAACACGTACCATTTCAAGATGAAAAGAAAAGATCATTAACAGCCGTAAAATCGCGAGGCTGAACGAATTAAAGGAGCTTTACATATGCCAAATGCCGTTTTATCTCTGCCGAATAATGTAATAAGTGACATGAAAAAACACTATTCTCACATTCTGAAAGAAACCATTCCCCCGGGGGCGGTCTTTGCAGCCAAGTCTTCTGCTTACTCCATTACAGCTTATAAATCCGGGAAGGTGCTGTTTCAGGGAAAAGAAGGAGAAAAGGAATCTGCTAAATGGGCTGATAAGTCCATTACATCTTCACCTCTCAAAAAAGAGTCAACTGCTGCAAAAACAAAGGCGATTCTTCCACCCTCTATTTCCACCATGTCCATCATTGGTTCTGACGAGGTTGGTACTGGAGATTATTTTGGACCCATTACAGTTGCAGCCTGCTACGTCCGAAAAGACCAGATTTCTCTTTTACAAGAGTACGGGGTAAAGGACTCCAAGCATTTGAAAGATCCAGCCATTATAGAGATTGCAAAAAAGCTTATTCAAACGATCCCGTACAGTCTGCTGACCCTGCCGAACGAAAAGTACAACGAGCGCCAGGCTAAAGGGTGGACACAGGGAAAGATTAAGGCAGTCCTGCATAACCAGGCCATTTTGCATGTTATAAAGAAAATCTCACCGGAAAAGCCGGAGGGGATTTTAATTGACCAATTTGCTGAAAAGGATGTCTACTACCGACACCTTAAGAGTCAGCCTGAAATCATGAGGGAAAATGTTTATTTCAGCACAAAAGCTGAAGGAATCCATTTAGCCGTTGCGGCAGCTTCCATTATTGCCCGCTACGCCTTTCTGCACGCAATGGACAACTTAAGCACGGATGCCGGATTTACTCTGCCCAAAGGAGCCGGTGCAAAGGTGGATAGTATGGCAGCAAAGCTAATTAAACAAAAAGGGCTGCACGAATTAAACCACTTCGCCAAGCTGCATTTCGCTAACACCCAAAAAGCACAGCGTTTGTGAAATGCACTAAAGGAGTAAAGGGGCCAGGCCCCTTTATCCCTTTAGAGCACTGCTATATACAAAAAGCCGGCACAACACTGTGCCGGCTTTTTGCGGTGATGTTCCTTGTTATTTATCCTCTAAGTTCTGCTCCAGCCTGTTCTTTAACTGCATGCAGTACTTTTTCGTGTGCTTTTACTACTTCCTCGTCTGTCAGTGTTCTTGCCGGGTCCATATAAATGAGGGAGAAGGCAAGTGACTTTTTGCCTTTTTCCATATGTTCGCCTTGATAAAGGTCAAACAGCTTAACAGATTTTAAAAGACTGCCGCCTGCATGTTTAATGATGCGCTCAAGGTCTCCGCCCAGCACTTCACTGTTTACAACAAGTGCGATATCACGAACGATCGATGGAAAACGCGGGATCGCTGAGTAGTGAAGAGGCGCTGTCTCATAGGTATAGACGGATTCAAGCTTCACTTCAAATACATAGGTTTCTTTTAAATCAAGTTCTTTTTGCTTTGAAGGGTGTACCTGGCCAATATATCCGATTTTTTCATCCTTAAGATAGATGGCAGCTGTACGGCCGGGATGAAGATGTTCTTCCCTGCTTTGTTCATAGCGGATGTCTTCTATGACGCCAAGTCGTTCCCAAAGCAAATCCAGTACTCCTTTTACAGCGTAAAAGTCCACCGGTTTTTTCTCTCCCTGCCATGCATGAGAGTGCCACAAGCCTGTAACCGCTCCGGCCAGATGCTCATCTTCACGAGGAAGCTCCGAGCTGCTTTCTTCTAAAAAGACAGAGCCGGTTTCATAAAAGGCAATTCGGTCCTGCTGACGTGCAAGATTATAAGAAACACTTTCAAGCAACTGGGGAACGATGCTTAAACGAAGATTGCTTCTTTCTTCACTCATCGGCATCATCAGTTTAACCGGTTCACGTACATCCAAAGCAAATTCCTTTGCTTTTTGATCATTCGTCAATGAATAGGTTACGGCCTGCATGAGCCCCGCACCTTCTAGCACCTGGCGGATTAACCGTCTTTTTTGCTGACGCGCTGACAAGCCGCCCGGTTTCGTTTCGTGCACAGGAAGCGTCATCGGGATATGGTCGTAGCCGTAAAGACGGGCTACTTCTTCAATTAAATCTTCTTCGATTATCAGATCACCACGTCTTGTTGGTGCGGATACATGGATCGTGGACTGATCTGCGGCTGCCTCGATCTGCAGTCTTCTGAATAAATCAAGAACTTCATCAACAGTCAGTTTCATGCCAAGGACACGATTGATTTTTTCAAGCGTAATGGATAGTTGCTTTTCTGTTTTATCCATTTTGTCCGTTCCCACTGTACCGCTTAATACGTCTCCGTCTGCATAAAGTGAGAGTAATTGAGCAGCCCGCTCTGCAGCAAGTTCGACCCGTTTTGGATCCACGCCTTTTTCAAAGCGGGAGCTTGCTTCACTGCGAAGTCCATGGTCTTTTGAGGTTTGGCGGACGGAAGCGGGAGCGAAGTAAGCTGATTCCAGTAAAACATTTGTCGTTTCCCCCGAAACCTCACTATTCGCACCTCCCATTACGCCAGCAATTGCTACAGGCTCTTCACCATTTGTGATTACAAGGTGATGAGGCTTAAGCTCTCTTACCGCATCATCCAGCGTTTCAATTTTTTCATTTTCCTTCGCTAAACGAACCACAATTTTATTTGTTTTCACCTGATCCAAGTCAAATGCATGAAGCGGCTGCCCGTATTCCAGCAAAACATAGTTCGTAATATCTACAACATTATTGTGCGGACGAATTCCTGCAGCAGTTAAGCGGCTCTGCATCCATTGAGGCGAAGGTCCGATTTTCACGTTTTCAATGACTTTCGCTAAGTAAATCGGATTTTCTTTTTCAGCTTCCACTTCGATCGTGACCCGGTCAGAAGCACGGCCCTCACTTTGGCTGTAATCAAGTTCAGGCAATTGAACTTTCCTGTCCAATATAGCGCCAACCTCATATGCCACCCCAAGCATGCTCATGGCGTCTGCACGGTTTGGTGTCAGCCCAAGCTCCAGAATGGAATCATTTAAGGCCAATGCTTCAATCGCATCTTCTCCAACTACTGCTTCTTTTGGAAAATTATAAATGCCTTCAGCGAACTCTTTAGGCACCAATTTTCCTTCTACACCCAGCTCCTGAAGCGAACAAATCATTCCGTTTGATGCTTCCCCGCGGAGCTTTGCTTTTTTTATTTTAAAATTGCCGGGTAATACTGCCCCCACCTTTGCGACAGCCACTTTTTGATCTTTTCCAACATTGGCTGCCCCGCAAATAATCTGCACCGGCTCTTCTTCTCCAACGTCCACACTGCAAATATTCAGTTTGTCCGCTTCCGGATGCTTTTCGCAAGAAAGCACATGACCAATCACAACATTCTCTATGCCTTTACCGGAAACCTCTATGCCCTCAACCTCTATACCTGAGCGGGTTATTTTTTCTGCGAGCTCCTCAGGCGAAATACCTGACAGATCTACGTAATCCTGTAGCCATTTATAAGATACAAACATTTCATACCCTCCTTTTTATATTACTTAATTTCTTTTTGTCCAAACTGAGTAAGAAAACGCTGATCATTTGCATAATAATGACGGATATCATCGATTCCATATTTCAGCATAGCAATTCGTTCCGGTCCCATTCCAAATGCAAATCCGGTGTATTTTTTCGAATCAAAGCCTGCCATTTCGAGTACATTCGGGTGCACCATTCCAGCTCCTAAAATTTCAATCCAGCCCGTGCCTTTGCAGACGCTGCATCCTTTGCCCCCGCAAATTTTACAGGAGATATCCATTTCAACAGATGGTTCTGTAAATGGGAAGAAACTTGGACGCAGCCGGATTTCACGGTCTTCTCCAAACATTTTTTTCGCGAAAGTATTTAATGTACCCTTTAAGTCACTCATGCGGATATTTTCATCAACGACAAGACCCTCAATCTGCATAAATTGATGAGAATGAGTCGCGTCGTCATTATCTCTGCGGTAAACTTTTCCCGGACAGATGATTTTCACAGGACCTTTGCCTTGATGACGCTCCATCGTTCTCGCCTGAACAGGGGAGGTATGCGTGCGCAGCAGGATATCCTCCGTGATATAAAATGAGTCCTGCATATCACGTGCCGGATGGCCTTTTGGCAAATTTAACGCTTCGAAATTATAGTAATCCTTTTCTACTTCAGGTCCCTCTTCCACTGTGTATCCCATTGAAATAAACAGATCTTCAATGTCTTCAATGACGCTTGTTAAAGGGTGATGCGTTCCACTGTTAACCGGCCGGCCGGGCAGTGTTACATCAATTGATTCTTCTGCCAGTTTTTTTTCAATCTCTGCTTTTTCAAGCAGCTGCTGTTTTGCTTCAATGGATTTTGTGATATCATCACGCACTTCATTGGCGAGAGCTCCCATTTTAGGCCGTTCTTCAGCTGAAAGCTTTCCCATGCCTTTTAACACTTCTGTTATAGGACCTTTTTTCCCTAAGTAAGCGACCCGCACATCGTTTAACTGCTTTAAATCAACAGCCTCTTCAACTTGAGCAGTTGCTTCCTGCTTGAGCTGCTTTAATCTTTCTTCCATCACGAATTCCTCCCTGTTTCTATTCATTTTTTGAACGCAAAAAAGCACTTCTCCCCTATAAGGTTAGGGACGAAGCGCTTGGATTCCGTGGTACCACCCTAGTTAACAGTCAATAAACTGCTCACTCTTAATTGGATAACGGCTATTCGCAGCCGGAGCATCTTTACACGCAATGTGGTCCCGATGTCAACTCTGGAGGTGAACTTCATCAAGCATTCCCATAAGCACCCTTTCAATCAAGGGGCGCTCTCCCTGCATGCTTTTGCCTGATTACTTTTCTCCATCAATGTTTTTTATAGCATTAATGGTATTAGTATAAACTAATTCTGTCTGCTTTCAAACCTTTTTTCTTATCCTTTTAAATGAAACAGCAGGATTCCGGCTGCTACTGCTACATTAAGGGATTCGCTTTTGCCTTGAATCGGCACATATAAATTCTGATTCGTAAGATCGAGGAACTCTTTATTGACCCCTGCTCCTTCATTGCCCATAATCAAGGCAAATGACTCTCCGGACGGCGCGTTCCTAAAGGAGGATGCATTTTGCAGAGCTGTTCCGTAAAGAGGAATGCCTTGTTCTTTTACGGTCTGAATGGTGTTTGTTAAATCCTCCTTTACAATCGGCAAATGAAAATGACTGCCCTGAGCCGATCGTAAAACCTTTGCATTATAAGGGTCTGCTGAACCTTTCCCAAGTACAACGAGATCAATTCCAGCTGCATCTGCCGTGCGGATCATTGTGCCGATATTTCCAGGATCCTGAACACCATCAATGAGTAAAATGGTCTCAGCATTAAACTCTGTCAGAGGACGGGATTCCTGTATGCAAACAGCAAAGATCCCCTGTGTATGTTCTGTTTCTGCAATTGCTTTTGTAATTTCATCTGTCAGCCCTGTAACGGGAATGGAATCATCGTCGAGCCATTTAGGAATTTCCACTCCTTCGCGAATCATCACTTCTTTCACTGCATTTGCTTTTATTGCCTCTTCAACTAAATGAAATCCTTCAACCAGGAATAGATTTGATTGATCCCGGCCTTTTTTTGTCAGAAGCTTTTTCCACGCTTTTACCTGAGGGTTTTGAAGTGATTGTAAAAAATTCATCATATTCCTTCTTTCCTGTATCCAGTCGTCCCTTCATTATATACGAGCTATTGCGGATAAAAAAGCAGAGACTGGGGAAAATAATAGAACTCTACGCGATAGGAGGTTTTTTGTATGGATTTAAATATCAGAAAAACGGTTATCCATAATGTGAAGGATAATTCTCCACAGGAATTAGAAGCTACCATTGTGGATTCAATCGAGCGTCAGGATGAGCATCTGCTCCCGGGTTTAGGTGTATTGTTTGAGCTTATATGGAATAAAAGTTCAAAGGACGAACGGGATCAAATGATTGGGACGCTTGAAGGCGGATTAAAGCATTAAAAAAAGCTGCCGGTAAAGACAGCTGAAAAACAGTTGATGCACTCGTTGATGGAATGCTGATTGGAATCTCCAAACAGTGGTCCGCAGCGGGTGTTTTAACTTTGAAAACGTTGCATTTATTTGCAGAGAAATTTAATAAAGTATTCTTTAGCTTTCCTGTCCCTGAACAAAGAAATCAAATCCGAGCATTGTCCCGATTCCAAATACGAGGGACCAAACGCCAATGCTGATGGTCAGCCACAGCAGCGTCCACGATTTTTGAGCGCCAAGACTCATGCCGATAAAAGCCGCGATGTGTGTTCCTATTAAGATCGGTCCTAAAAGAGCCAGACCAGGCAGTCCATATTTGTTCCAGATTTTCCGCCCTCTTTCCTGCCTCTTATTTTTCTTCGGTTTATCATTTTTTGACCTTTTCGCAAAATAGGATTTCACCTGTTCAAATAATACCACCAGCAGGACAACAGTCAGCATATTACCAAGAAACCCTGTGAGCATGACCAAAACAGGCGAATGCCCCCTTACGATCCCTAGAGGAATAACAAGAGCAATTTCAAGCCATGGTGTTGCAGCTGCCAAAAAAATTAACGCATATTCAACAAAGATCACGTTCGTTCCTCCTAAAAAAAGACTTCACCTCCTTCTATACGCAAGAGGTGAAGTCTGGTTTCATATTAATCAAATGTAATTTTATTTACCTGATCACGATCTAATTTCTTTATTAATTCAACAATAAGTTTTACTGCATTTTCATAATCATCTTTATGAATCATTGCAGCGTGGGAGTGGATATAACGGGACGCAACAGTGATTGCAATCGATGGTGCCCCGTTTGCAGCCAGATGAATGGAGCCCGCATCTGTTCCGCCTCCTGCTATTGCATCAAATTGATAAGGAATTCCATGCTCATCTGCAACAGAAGTAACAAAATCACGAAGGCCCTTATGGCCAACCATTGAAGCGTCATATAAAATAACTTGAGGCCCTTTCCCCATTTTTGAGGAGGCTTCCTTAGATGTAACACCAGGAGTATCGCCCGCAATGCCTACGTCAACTGCAATACCAATATCCGGCTTGATGACTGAAGCCGCCGTTTTAGCTCCGCGCAGCCCCACTTCTTCCTGTACCGAGCCAACACCGTACACTTCATTTGGATGGCTTGCATCTTTTAAGCCGCGGAGAACATCAATTGCAATTGCACAGCCAATACGGTTATCCCATGCTTTGGCAAGAAGCATTTTTTCGTTGTTCATAACCGTAAATTCAAAGTAAGGCACGACCATGTCGCCAGGCGTAATTCCCCATTCAACTGCCTCTTCACGTGAAGACGCACCAATGTCAATGAACATATCTTTTATGTCCACCGGCTTTTTGCGTGCTTCCGGCGGCAGAATATGCGGCGGTTTGGATCCAATAACACCAGTGATATCCCCTTTTCTGGTAACAATCGTTACACGCTGCGCCAGCATAACCTGAGACCACCAGCCTCCTACCGTTTGAAAGCGCAGAAATCCTTTGTCATCTATTTGGGTAATCATAAACCCTACTTCATCAAGATGTCCTGCCACCATAACCCGGGGTCCGCCCTGCTCACCGGTTTTCTTTGCAATTAAACTGCCAATGCCGTCCGTTGTTACTTCATCAGAAAATGGAGCTATGTATTTTTTCATGACCTCGCGCGGTTCCCGTTCATTGCCCGGGATCCCTTTTGCATCCGTTAAATCTTTCAGCATTTGCAACTGCTCAGTTAAATTCGTCATTTCTTTAGCCTCCCCATCATTCATTCCATTAAGCATTATACCATTTCGTCTAAACATTCACAAAATTGACCTGTTCTGCTTTGGATGTTTTTAATAGCCTTGCTGCTGTCTTAGAATGTTAATCTCATTTTTATCCACGTAAGCCTGCATGACCTCATCTTCTGTAAATCCAAGCGAACGGCCGATGCCGAGATAAACCTTCCAGGCTTGCGCATACGTCTGATAATCGGCATTTACTGCAAATGAATGGATACTGCCATATAACTCCTTAAATTGTTCCGTAAGTTCTCCAGCTGGCTCTTCTCTTTTAAACCCTTCATATCTAAGCCCTTTTTCAAGACCCAGGGAAAGCAGAAAATGTACTCCATCCACATACTCCTCAAGGATCACATCTTTATCTGAAGGATCTTTTTCACTCCAAAATTTAAAGCAGCGTGTTTCATTTGCCAGCTCTCCTGCTTCAACAAACAGCGCTACAATTTTTTTATCAAACAGATTCTGATTTTCAATATTTTTCTCTTTTTCTATGAATGCATCCAGCTGCTGCTGCATGTCATAAAGCTTTGTCCAGTTCATTTTTGCACGTCCTTTCCCTCACAGTGTACCAGAAAAAATGATTCGGGAAACCCTACAAAACCTTTTAAAAAATGAAACCTTTTTCATATCCAATTCGTACAGAAGAAAGGACTGACTTTAGGCAGGGGGATCGCATAATGATATTGATCGTTCTTCGTTTGGTGATTACAGCACTTATTATTTATTTATTATACAAAGGCTTTAAGTATTTATTTGATCCCAAACGAAAACTTGAACTGGCTCACGAAAAAGAAGAGTATTATTTTTACGACGATGCAAAAAACGTTCGAAAAAATTTTTTTCTCACGTATAAAGGTGTTCTTTTTCAAGGTGAAAAGTACCTCGGTGAATCAGATCGGTCTTTTGAAGTGCTCTCCATTTTCGTATGGACAAAAGATCCTTCCAAGCTTCACGGTTTTACAGTCGAGGATTTTCTTTTTCTTGAAACAGATATTAAAAGCAGCTACCCTATGGCACAAATCGACTGGAAGAGTCCGATAAAAGAATTAATGGTAAAAGCAAAAAAAGAGGAGCTTGGGACATAAGTGTCTCAAGCTCTACGACCGGTTCACTTCGCTTCAGGCGGACGCTTTCCGCAGGGACGGCGCTGAGCCTTTTCAGGGCCTTGCCCTGTAAAGTCTCAGCTTGCCGTCATATCCTGCAGGAGTCGCCACCTTCCGCTCCGCTCACCTACTACTAGTAATAAATATGTCCTCTTTTTTAAACTTTTATGAGTTATGTCCCAGCCTCTCTTTTTTAAATCCACAGCATAAGCAGTACAATGCCATATGTAATTGCGAAAAACGGGAGACCGAATTTAAAGGAGTTATGTTTTGTTTTATGCCGGAATTTTTTCATCCCGGCATATGTGCCCACAGCCCCTCCCAGGATCGTTATAGCCCATAATGTGTTTTCTGAAATTCTGTATTGATTTTTTCGTGCTCTTTTTTTGTCTGCTCCCATACAAGAAAAGCCGATAAGCGACATAACTGCCAGGTACGTTGTAAAAATGATAGGGATCGTTGCCGGGTTCATGTTACAGCTCCTTATGCAGGTTGTACGTGAGCTTCGTGAAGCTGTTAAGCTGAGCTCATGTATCAATCAGATTTTCATTTCTTACTAGCAGAACTGCATTTGTGATGTAAAAAAGACTGCCCTAAAAAGGACAGCCTGGATTAAACAATTACTTGTTCAGTTGATTTTTAGCAGCATCAGCAAGCTGAGCAAATGCTTTATCGTCTGCTACAGCAAGATCAGCAAGCATTTTGCGGTTTACTTCAATTCCAGCAAGCTTTAGTCCGTGCATTAAACGGCTGTAAGAAAGTCCGTTTGTACGTGCAGCTGCATTAATACGTGTGATCCATAGTTTACGGAAATCACGCTTCTTTTGACGACGGTCGCGGAAAGCATAGTTTCCTGATTTCATTACCTGCTGGTTCGCTACTTTGTAAAGAGTATGCTTTGAACCAAAATAACCTTTTGCGAGTTTAAGAACTCTTTTTCTACGTTTACGTGAAACGATTCCACCTTTAACACGTGGCATATTAAAAACCTCCTAATAAATCATTGTACTGTTTTAGTTTGATTAGATCATGTGTTTGATGCGTTTGTAATCGCCAGCTGAAACCGTTGAGCTCTTACGCAATTTACGTTTAGCTTTTGTTGATTTGTTAGCGAAAAGGTGACTTGTGAACGCGCGTGAACGCTTAAGCTTTCCAGATCCAGTCTTTTTGAAACGCTTAGCTGATCCGCGGTGAGTTTTCATTTTTGGCATGAGTATTGTCCTCCTTAAAACTTACTTTTCGTTCGTTGGTGCCAGCATAAGAAACATGCTGCGGCCATCCATTTTTGGCTTCGTTTCAACGGTGGAAACGTCTTTGCATGCTTCAGCAAACCGCTCAAGCACACGCTGTCCGATTTCCTTGTGCGTGATCGCACGGCCGCGGAAACGGATAGATGCTTTCACTTTGTCCCCTTTTTCAAGGAACTTACGGGCATTGCGAAGCTTCGTGTTAAAATCATGTTCTTCGATCGTAGGACTTAAACGTACTTCTTTCAAATTTATGATTTTTTGATTCTTACGCGCTTCTTTGTCTTTCTTTTGCTGCTCGAATTTAAATTTGCCGTAATCCATGATACGGGCTACTGGCGGCTTTGCATTCGGTGCAACTAGTACTACATCCAGGTTTACACGGGCTGCGATTTCAAGGGCTTCATTCTTGGATTTAATTCCAAGCTGCTCCCCGTTTTGATCGATCAGCCGAACTTCACGTGCACGAATGCCTTCATTTAATAATACGTCTTTGCTAATAGTAATCCACCTCCGGATTGATGTCGCGAATACGCGGTTGGGGCTAAAGGGTCTATTCAACTGCTTTCTCGTAAATGATCACACAAAAAAAGCCGGAAACGAAGCTGTTTCCCGCATCAGTGTTTTCTATAAAGACAGACAATGTCTAATAGGATCACGTGTTACCTGTCAGCTGCTAAATGCGCCAGTCAGGTGAGAAGCGGGCTGCCTCTTCTTTTACCACAAACTTGTATTCAATTCACTCTTTCGATTGTACCTTACCGATGAGTGCTTGTCAATCCCTATCGATTAATCAACATGTTTGATCATATCAGAAGAACTGAATCCTTGCAAGCTAATTTTGTTTAAAAGTTTTTAAATAGGTTATAACTAAAGGCATTCGATTCTAACCAGACATCAGGAGGTTTTACTATGAAGAAATTATGGTCCATCGGGCTGGCGGGAACAGTTATCCTGATTTCAGCATGCGCTCAAGAAGATGAAACAGTGGAGGAACCGGCAGATGCTCCGTCTATGGAGGAAAATGAAGCTGCTGAATCAGATTCAGAAGAAAAAGCTCCTACGATCCCTTATATTAAATTTGATTTAGAAGTTGATTATGAAGGAACCGAGAATGATTTTGAGCTTGAGTATGAGGTAGACAAAAATGTGGAAGCTGTGTATGAGGATCAAAGAAATGCTCTTACGCTTGCCGGGGATGATGCTTACCAGGAAATCGAACCTGTGCTAAGCGAATTCGATTTCACAGCCGATACTCCTGATGAAGAAATTGTACAGGCAGTAATTGAAAAATTCGAAATCGAAGAAGGCTTTGATTCAATCGAGATCGAAGTTGCCTTTGAGGACGGTACTGAGAAAGAAATTGAGCAAACTAATGAATAATACCCTCTAACCAATGAAGGTCTAAACAAAATTATAAAAGAAGGCCCTCATGAATCATTAGTATTCATGAGGGCCTTCTTTGATTTCTGCAGATTTATTTTTTTGAGTTACTTGGCAATCATTCCAGCTTTTAGGTTTATTGCATCAGATGACTTAAACTTCGGCCGCATGAGGCGGCAGGGTGAGACGCTGCAGATGTGCAAACCGCCAACGTGACTCTCCTCCGGCCTAGCAAACAATATAAGCCTGAAACGGAAATGAAGCCGCTCCTCTATCCTTAAAACCTATTATATTTTATGCGTTTCTTTCTTTAATGCAGCGGTAAAGTCCGCAAATGAAATCGTTTCGGAGTTTTGTTCTCCGTATTTTCTTACATTGACTTCTTCTTTCTCTGCTTCCTGATCCCCTACAACGAGCATGTACGGGATTTTTTTCATTTGAGCTTCTCTAATTTTATAGCCCATTTTTTCATCACGGAGATCAATCTCCACTCGGGCTCCATTTAAACGCAATTCATCCTGCACTTTTTTGGCATAATCTAAATGGATGCTTGGTGATACAGGAATAACCTGCACCTGAACCGGAGAAAGCCATGTAGGAAGTGCACCCTTATGCTCTTCAATTAAGAAAGCAACAAACCGTTCCATCGTTGAGACAACGCCGCGATGGATGACAACCGGGCGGTGCTGCTTTCCATCCTCACCAATATAATTCAGGTCAAAGCGTTCAGGAAGCAGGAAATCAAGCTGGACCGTTGATAATGTTTCTTCTTTGCCGATGGCAGTTTTCACTTGAACATCAAGCTTTGGTCCGTAGAATGCCGCTTCACCATCTGCTTCAAAATAGTCATGGCCCATTTCGTCCATTGCCTCTTTAAGCATCGCTTGAGCTTTGTTCCACATGGCATCATCGTCAAAATATTTTTCTGTGTCCTCAGGATCACGGTAAGATAAACGGAATTTATATTCGTTTAAGCCAAAGTCTTTATATACTTCTTCTATAAGACGAACGACACGCTGAAATTCTTCTTTAATTTGATCAGGGCGTGCAAAAATATGAGCATCATTTAATGTCATCGCTCTTACACGCTGAAGGCCGGACAGGGCACCTGACATTTCATAGCGGTGCATCAGGCCGAGTTCTGCAATTCGGATCGGC
The DNA here is from genome assembly GCF_029667115.1 of Jeotgalibacillus sp. ET6. Classification (GTDB taxonomy): domain Bacteria; phylum Bacillota; class Bacilli; order Bacillales; family Jeotgalibacillaceae; genus Jeotgalibacillus. Next base: position 918,029 of record NZ_JARUIU010000001.1, read on the forward strand.
AGCTCACGATAGCTGTGAATGTCCTGTTTGTACACCATCATATGGTGCGGGCAGTTCATCGGACGCAGCACTAATGTTTCGTTGTCCATTTCCATTGGAGGAAACATGCCTTCTTCATAATGCTCCCAGTGTCCACTTGTTTTATACAAATCGGCGCTTCCGAGAACAGGTGTGTACACATGCTCATACCCAAGGGAAAGTTCTTTATCGACAATGTAGCGTTCAATGGTACGGCGGATCGTCGCACCTTTTGGCAGCCAGAGGGGAAGACCCTGACCCACTAATTGTGAGCTTGTGAATAAATCAAGCTCTTTGCCCAGCTTGCGGTGATCACGCTCTTTTGCTTCTTCTATCATTTTCAAATGATGCTCGAGCTCTTCTTTTTTAAAGAACGCTGTACCATAAATTCGCTGCAGCATTTTATTGTCGCTGTTGCCTCTCCAGTATGCCCCGGCAACGCTCAGCAGCTTAAATTCTTTAATATGCTTTGTCGACGGAACATGGATTCCTCTGCAAAGGTCGAAGAATTCACTTTGCTTGTAAATTGTTACATTTTCTTCTGCCGGAATGGCATCAATCAGTTCAAGCTTATAGGGATCCTGAATCGCCTTAAAACGCTCAACCGCTTCTTCTCTGCTGACAATCTCACGTTCTACATTGATGTTATCACCAATAATTTTTTTCATTTCTTTTTCAATTCGCGGAAGATCTTCCGTTGAGATCGAAGATTCTGTATCAATATCATAGTAGAACCCGCCTTCAATAACAGGTCCGACGCCAAACTTAGCATCCGGATAAAGGCGTTTTACAGCCTGTGCGAGCAAATGAGCTGTACTATGGCGCATGATCTCTAAAGACTCCTCATTGTCGGGAGTTAAAATTTCAACCGCTCCGCTTTCAGTCAGCGGGGTGCGCAAATCAATCACTGCACCATTAAATTTACCTGCAATAGCTTTTTTCTTTAGACCTGATGAAATAGACGAAGCTATTTTTTCAATTGAAGTTCCTGCCGGGTACTCTTTGGAATTGCCATCAGGAAATGTAATGTTGATGACTTCTGACATTATTCTCACTCCTTAGTTTAGGTGCCGTTTACAGGCTAAATTAAACACAAAAAAGCCCCATCCCCGGAAAGGGACGAGGCTTAGTAAGCAAACTCGCGGTTCCACCCTTCTTTCTAATCAATCGTCTGATTAGAATCTCTGGTTCAGCTAACGGGCTGCATCCGATATGAACTACTGTGACTTCGCTCATACAGTTCAAAGGGGGTGAATCAGTTACTCGTAATTAAAGGGGTTTCAGCCTATGCCCCTTTTTCTCTTGGAATTCGTCGTAACCATACATGTCCTTATCAATACTTTTTGATATGGAATTAATGTGTTTCGTTTGATGTCATTTTAGAGCAAAGCCTTTAGAAAAGCAAGTCTCTTTTCAGGGATGCAATTAATTTCTCCGATTTTTCCCGCTCATATGAACCGGAATCGTCAGAAACTTAATCCGCTCCATAATCCTCGCTGCTTTAACCGGCTCTTCTTCTCCTCTTTGTGAATACGTAAGATGATGTTCAAGCCCTTTGTAATCAAAGTTAGATGTAAAAAAAGTAGGAAGCTCTTCTGCCATGCGATACTGCAGAATCGTACCAAGCACTTCATCTCTTGCCCAGCTGGATAATGATTCAGCCCCTATATCATCAAGCATAAGAATGGAGCTCTTTTTCACCGCATCCATTTTGCTGTGAAAAGACTGATCTCCAAGAGACTGTTTCATTTCCCGAAGGAACTCTGGGAAGTAAAGAATAAAGCTTGCACGATTATTTTTTTTCAGCTCATTTGCAATAGCTCCTAAGATATAACTTTTCCCTACACCGAATTCACCATGAATAAATAATCCTTTATAATGCTCCGGATCTTTGATCAATCTGTCCACCAGATCATCCGCCATTTCATGAACACGCATGCGGTCATCGCTATCAAGGTCCACATCATCGAGTGTTGCCCTTAAAACATCTTTGGGAACGTACATGCTTTGAATAAGGGTTTCAGTTCGGCGCTGTTCATCATGTGACCGCTTCCTTGGACATCTGTGGTACTCCAGGTCAATAAGGCCGCTTTGAATAATAATTTTCGGCTCAAATCCTGCCATCGTGTTTATACAGCCTTCAAGACTTGGACAGCTTTTGCACGCATGGGAACGATTAATAAATTCATATAGCTTAATCATCCCCTGATCGAGCGCGTTGGGTGCAAGTTCTTCTTTATGATCTTCAAAAAACTGCTGCACTTCAGGATTGGAAGTGATTTGTTTTTTCATTTCGTTGTATCTTTCCTGAAAACGATCAGATCCTGCCAGTTTCTTCAGTGTGCGGTTTATTGGATCCATTATTGATCACCTGCCTCAAGCTTCTTTTGACGACGCTTTTCCAAATACCTGCGTTTTTTTTCTTCAAAATCAGGATCCTGCAGTTCCTCATCAGATAGATTCGGGCTTTCTTCCTGCTGTCTGTTTTTAAACCATTCAGGAAGCTGCTCTTTTCGAATCGTCTTATTGCTTTTTCGTTTTTTTGTGCCATTATTTGTTTCTTCTTTCCACTCCATGTATTTCTTGTGTTCTTTTTTTGCTAAATCCATAGCAGATTCAACAGTTGTAATATTCGATCGCGCCCAGTGGGTGGCAATTTGCTCAACAAATGCTTTCGTTAATTTCATCCCTGTTCGAAGCAGGACGAATTGAAGGAGAACATTGACCACTCCCTGGGGCAGCTTTTTGCTATAAAGCAAGTCCTCTATTAGCGCCAGCTCTGATTTGGATGGTTCCACTCCATTAGAGGCATCTTTTAAAACCTGCACCGGCGAGGCTTTTTCAAGATAATCCATCAGCTCTCCATCTTCAGAGTCTGAACGGACGGAACGGTTAGCTGGAGCATCCGGCTTTTTAACAGCCGATGCAAGGCCGGGGAGATTCTGACTTCGATTCAGCTGATAAAAATCTCTTGCAGATTTTCTTAAAACCTCTAAATCAATCTCATTTTCCTCGTTAACTGCAGAGAGTACGACATTTTTCATGTCCATCTCGTTTAATCCATATAAAGCGGCAAGCTTTGATACCATACTTTTGACTTTATAGTTTATCGCTTTTCTTGGCACCATTCTTTCAGACAGACCTGCGAGAAGCAAATGGTAATCAAATGTTGAAAAATCAGTTTGAATACCAGGATTCTGTCCAGCAAAAAGCAGCGATTCATTTTCACCAGGCAGACGGCTGTCTTCTGGCATTCTGTTCATGAATGCTTCAGATGCGTAGACATCCTGAAAGGAGCGGGTCACTTCTCTGTAAGAAGTCAGCTCTTCAAAGGGCACACAAAACCTCTTTTTCAGCCGTTGAAACTGAGTATTGCCCACTTGCCTGTAAAGGAAAACACTGAGCATGGGGTCCTCAAAAAATTCATTTGCCTGGAGCGGAGGCTGCAATTGATATAAAAATTCTTTTGATTCTCCACCTTTGACATACGTTTTAAGAAGACCCATCCCTTCCAGATGGATTCTGGCATCAAAGATCTGATCAATTGAAACATTCAGCATACCAAGCAGCGTTGCATGAGTGACAGGATCGCTTTCAAGCTTATGATGCTGTACTTCTTCCCAAAGCATAAAATACATACTGATGGATGAAGACCCGACCAGCGGCTGGTAAAGAGACTGAATAATCGACCTGTCCGTTTCGTGTAACAGTCCATTTAATTGAACACGGTAGTCGTCTGTGGGCTGTACTTCTCTCCACATATTTGTCATGATAAATCGGCCCTTCCTTTTCATGCAATAGACAAAAAAAGAGCTAAGGCATCGCTTCAGCTCCCTTATGCTCGTTCTTTATTAATTATTTCTTTTAATTCATCAATAAAAACATTTATATCTTTAAATTGCCGGTAAACGGAAGCAAATCGGACATAAGCAACTTCGTCCACTTTCGACAGCCTGTCCATTACGAGTTCTCCAATATCGACGGAAGGCGTCTCAGAAATCCCCTGATTACGGAGTTCTCTTTCGATTGAGGAAGATATTTTCTCTAATTCCTCAAAAGGGACCGGCCGCTTCTCACACGCACGAATAAGGCCTCTTAAGATCTTCTCCCTGCTGAACTCTTCACGTATTCCATCCTTTTTCACTACAATCAAAGGGATCTCTTCCACTTTCTCAAAGGTAGTGAATCGATAGTGGCAGGATTCGCATTCCCTTCTTCTGCGGATTGCTTTTCCTTCATCGATTTGTCTGGAATCAATGACTCTTGTCGTATTTTCATGACACGACGGGCATTTCATAAAACCAGCTCCACAACGTGATTATTTGCTTCTATCATAATAAAAATAGGGTCAAAGCACAAGAAGGCTCATCGCTGATCTTTTCTAAGCTCCTTGCCTAAGTAGGCATAGCACTTTAAAATCTCCTGTTTTAATTTTGGATACGCTCCGCCGATGATGGTGGATTCAGCTGAAACTTTAATGTCCACGGCAGTATGTAAAGGTCTGGTGCTTACAATGGTCGCTATAATAAACATTTTAGGATTGCTCGATTTCTGAATCATCATTTCACCGTGCTCTTTTGACTCTGAAGTAATGGTATAGCCTGGTGAAGAATAAAATTTTTCCACCTCACTAAAGGCTTTATCAAAAGATGCCTTAAAATAATGTGTTTGCAGCTCCTCTTCTCTATGCTGATCTGACGTTTCGCATTCAGAACTAAATCGCTTAAATAATCCGCGTATTCCTGCCAATTCAATCTCCTCCTGTAATTCTCTTCTATCTACCATTCTATCAATGTTTATAGAAAAGAACAAAACCAATGTAAATTCTTTTACGTCGGACGCTTTTACAGTAGTTGGATATTGATTTAAACAGTTGATTATCTTCCCTCTAATAAAGAGTATCTGCTTACTGTTTGAGGATTTAGGTAACATTTCCCCATATAAAAAGAATGTTTTCCGAAAGATAGCGCCGGGAAACATTCTTTTTATAATCTATAATTGTCTCACTAGTTAATTGTATTATTAAACGGCGCTGACTGTTGGTTTTCCAACACGCACAGGTCCCATGCCTCTTGGCACTTCAATGGTTTCGCTTGTTTTAGCATTCAAAGACTTGGCAATATGATCAGCAGCTATTGTCGGATCAAGATCTCCGCATGTGTAAACATCAATGCTGGCATATCCGTGCTCTGGAAAGCTGTGGATGGTTAAATGAGATTCTGAAATAATTACAACACCGCTGACACCCTGCGGCGCAAATTTATGAAACGCTACTTCTCTAACTTCTGCACCTGTTTTTAGTGCAGCATCTACAAATACTTGTTCAATTAACTCCATGCTGTTTAACTTTTCAAAGTCACAGCCCCAAAGTTCTGAAATTACATGACGACCCATTGTTTCCATGATCGTTCCCCCTTAATTAAATTTGATTTTATTTGGTTGTTCATACGATCCTTACCACGGGGGAAAGTTAGTCCGATGAGGTCCTAACCCTTTAAGTAAAGATGTGCTTGGTGTGGAACCAAATAAGATCACGAAAAACAGTATACGTTTTTTTTCAGCTTATTGCAATCAATTAATTTATTTTGAAACAAATAGGTCTATAAAACGTAAGCATAGAAGACAGAGAATGAAGGAGGAAAAAATATGGCCGCTCTTATTACGCTGATAGGGGATATTTTTGCTGCAATTGCCGTTTCATTTTCACAAAGTATTGAAAAGGAAAAAAGAGAAAAAGATAAGAATGTAAAAGAGGAATAACTTAATTGATAAACCATCTTTATATAAAAACAAAGGAGCTTTAGACAAGTGTCTCAAGCTCCTTTGTGCGGTTCACTGCGCTTCAACGGGACGAGTTCCGTCTAAGCCCTTTATTTAACGAGTTCAATCAATCATGAAGAAATTCTTCTAACTTATTATGACACAGGAATTTGGGATGGAGTTTCCTGCATTTTATGAGCCACGTGTTTAACAAGGTCCACTACCCTGCAGGAGTAGCCCCATTCATTATCGTACCATGCGAGCACTTTGACTTTTGTTGCACCGATCACCATTGTGGATAATCCATCTATTATGGCAGAATGAGGATTCGTATTAAAGTCGACCGAAACTAGAGGCTCTGTCGTATAAGAGATGATGCCATTCAGTCCATCGTCAGCTGCTTGAATAAACGCCTGATTTACCTCATCTACTGTTACTTCCCGCTGTACGTCCACTACAAGATCAACCAGTGAAACATTGGGCGTCGGGACACGAAGTGCCATGCCGTGCAGTTTCCCCTGGAGATTGGGAAGTACTTTGCCGAGTGCTTTTGCTGCTCCCGTCGAGGTTGGGATAATTGATTGGCTGCATGAGCGGGCTCTTCTAAGATCTTTATGCGGATTATCAATATTATTTTGATCGTTCGTGTATGCATGCACGGTCGTCATCAATCCATTTTCAATTCCAAAGGCTTCATCAAGCACTTTTGCTACTGGTGCAAGGCAATTCGTTGTGCAGGACGCGTTTGAAATGATGTCGTGTTTTTTTATTTCTAAAGCGTTTTCATTTACTCCCATAACAATCATGACATCTTCCTGTTTGCCAGGCGCTGTCAGCACTACTTTTTTTGCGCCGGCGTCAAGGTGAAGTGCGGCTTTATCACGTGCATTAAACTTACCGGTCGCTTCTATAACAATATCAATATTCATGTTTTTCCATGGAAGCTTCAGCGGATCACGCTGATTGATTAACATGATTTTTTGATCATTTACGATTAAAGCATTCCCCTCAGCGCGGACTTCTCCCTGAAAAACACCATGAGTCGTATCATATTTTAGCAGATGGGCAAGTGTCTCAGCAGGGTAACTCGCATTAACAGCAGCAATGGTAAGGCTCGGTTCCATCACCGCTTTACGGAATACCATTCTTCCTATACGTCCAAACCCATTAATGGCAATTGTAGTCTGTGTCATCTGGATCCTCCTAATAATGTTATACTGATAGATAGATAACTAAGATTAGTATAACATATTAACCGCATTATAAAAGATTAAATTCACATATTAACGTAAAGATCATCCTTATAGTCACTAGTTTTTAAAAAAAGAGCTTAGGACAAAAGTGTCTTAAGCTCTCTGACCGGTTCATTGCGCTTCAGGCGGACGCAGGGACGGCTGCTTGAGCCTCTTCCGGGCCTTGCCCTGTAATGGCCTCAAGCCACCATCATCTCCTGCTGAAGCCGCCGCCTTCCACTGCGCTCACCTCATCCTCTTGATAAATATTCCTTATTTTCTATCCTTTTATTGAAATAGGCCCCCTCCTCAAATCGTTGCGATTTTAAGGGAAGGATTTCCACTGATTAAGAAGCTGGTCCAGTTGAAGAAAGGACTGTTCAATTGTTCCAGAATTATCAATTACTGCATCTGCCTGCATCTTTTTTTGAGAGAGAGGAGCTTGAGATGAAATTCTCGCCTGTGCTTCCTCCGCTGTATACTGGTTTCTTTCCATCAGCCTCTTGAGTTGAATGTCTTCCTGAACATACACAACGATGATTTTATCCACCATCCATTGAAGCTTGCTTTCAAATAAGAGGGGAATATCCAGGAAAACCGTTTTATTGCCTTCATCAACCGCCGCTTCCTGTTGCTCTAGCATTTCTTTGCGCACGGCTGGATGAACAATACTGTTCAGTTTTTTCCTCTCTGTTTCACTGGTGAAAATAATCGATCCGAGCTTAGCGCGGTCAATTGTTCCGTCCTCGGCGACGATCTCACTCCCGAAGTGTTCTATTATTTTACGATACGCCTCCTGATTTGGTTCCACCACTTTTCTTGCGGCTAAATCTGCATCTATGACTGTGTATCCCTTCTTGATAAGCCGGCTGGCGATGGTGCTTTTCCCACTGGCGATCCCGCCTGTCAGACCAATAATCATTGTCGTCCCTTCTTTCTTTACCGCTGACATTTTCCACAGTAATGAGAGTTTCTTCCCCCAATAACAGCCTGTTTTACATTGGCTCCGCATAGCGGACATTCTTTTTTGCCATACATCTGCAGTCTGTCCTGCATGGATCCTGCCTGCCCATTGACGTTACGGTAATCTGAGATGCTGCTTCCTCCTGCGTCGATGCCTTCCTGCAAAACAGAGACAATGTTATGAAATAATTCGATTCTTTTCCCCAGTCCGACGCGTGAAACGGTCCGGTTGGGATGGATTTTGGATTTAAATAATGCCTCCGTTGCATAGATGTTTCCGCACCCTGCAATCACCTGATGGTTCATGATCACATCTTTTACAGGCTTCGAATGAAATTTTCGCAGGTTTAAAGATGCCAAAAACAGCTCCTGGGCATTCTCGTCAAAGGGTTCGGGACCGATTGCAATGATCGGCGGATGATCTTCCAGCTTTTCCAAAAATCGCATTTCGCCAAATCTTCTTATATCTGAATAAATAAGCAGCCTGCCGCTCTCAAACGTAAAAATAACATGAACATGATTACGAAATTTTTCTTCTGTAATCTGTTCCACTGAATCAATGGCAAACCATGCACCGGACATCCCTAAATGTGAAAGAAGGATACCTTCTGTTGTTTCATTCTCCATATGAAATAGTAAGTACTTGCTGCGCCGGTTGATGCGGCTGATTTTGTAGTTTTTTACGTATTCGGAGAAATCAGCAAGATCCGCTCCTTTTACAATCGCCTGTTTGCCACCTGCGTGTGATTTCTTTACTTGTTCTGAAAATTGTACAGAAACGATCCTCTCCCCCACCACATAAGGTTCAAGTCCCCGTTTCACATGTTCTACTTCTGGTAATTCTGGCATTCATTACACTCCCCGGTATTTATTACTTGGCATCGTACCAGGTCTTGCCGTACGAGTAATCCACTTTTAACGGCACCACAAGCTCGACCGCTTTTTCCATTACTTCCGGGACAATACGCTGGAGAATTTCAACCTCTTCTTCAGGGCACTCAAAAATCAGTTCATCATGCACTTGAAGGAGCATTTCAGCCTTTAAGCCTTCCTGTTTCAGACGGTCGGCCATATCTATCATCGCCTTTTTAATGATGTCAGCAGCTGTTCCCTGGATTGGCGTGTTCATGGCTGTTCTTTCAGCGAACCCCCGAACATTAAAGTTCCGGCTCGTAATTTCAGGGATATATCTTCTTCTGTGGAGAAGTGTTTCAACATAGCCCTTTTGTTTCGCCTCTTTAATGATATCATCCATGTATTCTTTTACCTTCGGATAGCTGTTTAAATAGCGCTTGATAAATTCCGCTGCTTCTTTTCTTGGGATGTCAAGACTTTGGGAAAGTCCGTAGTCGCTGATCCCATACACAATTCCAAAATTAACCGCTTTGGCATGTCTTCTCATGCCGGATGTTACCTCTTCCCTGCTTACATCAAAAACATCCATTGCTGTTTTTGTATGAATATCCATATTGTTATTAAAGGCTTCAATTAACCCATCATCCATGGAAATATGCGCAAGAACGCGAAGCTCGATCTGGGAATAATCTGCTGCGAACATAATCCAGTCCTTTTTAGAAGGAATAAAGGCCTGACGGATTTTACGTCCTTCTTCCAATCGAATTGGGATGTTCTGTAAATTAGGATCAGTAGAGCTTAATCGGCCGGTTTGCGTTAAAACCTGATTATATCTTGTGTGAATTTTACTTGACTCTTTATCCACGACTTTCAGCAGCCCTTCAATATACGTAGACTGAAGTTTACCGAGCTGTCTGTACAGCAGGATATGATCGATAATCTCATGCTCTGGCTGTAATTTCTCAAGGACATCTGCTGAAGTTGAATACCCGGTTTTCGTTTTTTTCACTGCAGGAAGTTCAAGCTTTTCAAACAAAATGACACCGAGCTGTTTTGGGGAATTTATATTAAAGGATTCACCCGCCAGTCTGTGGATGTCTTTTTCAATTTGAGCCAGTTTTGTTTTTAATTCTTCTCCCATTTCCTTCAACCGGTCCACATCGACCAGCACCCCGGTTTTCTCCATTTCAGCCAATACTTCAGCTAGAGGAAGTTCGAGATCGTCAAATAAATCAACCTGTTCATTCTTCTCCAGGTCCCGAATGCAGCGGTCCTTTATCTTGCCAATCGCTGCAGCTTTTCTTGCTATATGCTCCCCGAGAACTTTGTCGTCCGGAACTTTCTTTTTAGCGCCCTTGCCATACAAAACGTCATCCGGTTGAACAGCATCCGCGCCGTGTCTTTTTGCAATTGAGGCGAAATCATCAGCTGCCTGTGAAGCATCGATCACATAAGAAGCAATCAAAAGATCGAAATCTATTCCTTTTAAATTCATTCCAAGCCGGCTGAATGCCACTATGGACTGCTTGGAATCATATACTGATTTTTGATTTTCTTCATCTTCGATCCATTTTTTAAAAAGGGCAGATTCCCTTGCTTTTTCTACAGGAATAAAATAGGTTCCACCCCTGTGGTGAAGTCCAATTCCTAAAATATCAGCTGTGTGATAATTTGAGCCAAACAGTTCGATGTAAAGCTCAGCTTCTGAGTAAAGCATCTCCTCTGTAACTTCCTCTGCATACGTCCAATCCAAATCTTTTAACTCAATATCTTCCTCTTCTAGATTATCTCCCAATTTGTCAAGAAGCGTCTGGAACGAGAGCTCTTTAAATAACGAACGCAGCTTTTCCTGATCAGGCTCCTGCCTTTCCAGATCGTCGAGTTTAAGCTCTACAGGGGCAACGCGTGTGATTGTTGCTAAATCTTTGCTCATTTTTGCCTGATTTTTAAACTCAGTCAGTTTTTCCTGCAATTTTGCTCCTTTTACTTCACTTATTGAATCAAGCAGTGTTTCAAGAGTGCCAAATTGCTTAAGAAGTTTAATGGCCGTCTTTTCGCCTACTCCGGGAACTCCCGGAATATTATCAGAGGAGTCCCCCATCAGTCCTTTCATATCAATTATCTGATCGGGTGTAAGACCATATTTTTCCTTAATATGATCAGGCGTATAGGACTCCATATCTGTAATGCCTTTGCGGGTAATTTCCACACGTGTATGGTCGGATGAAAGCTGAGTTAAATCCTTGTCCCCCGATACGACCACAACATCAAATCCCTTTTTCTCCGCCTGCAAAGACAGCGTTCCGATGATGTCATCCGCTTCATATTGATCCAATTCATAATGCTTTATAGAATAAGCAGCAAGAAGATCTCTTATGAAAGGGAACTGCTCAGAAAGCTCTGAAGGTGTTTTTTGTCTTCCCCCTTTGTATTCCGTGTAAGTTTTATGACGAAAGGTGGTTTTCCCCGCATCAAAAGCCACCAGAAGATGGGTTGGTTTTTCATCATCAATCATTTTTGTCAGCATGGTGGTAAAGCCGTATATTGCATTCGTATGTACGCCTTTGTCATTATTGAGTAATGGCAGCGCAAAGAAAGCTCGATAAGCGATACTGTTGCCATCAATCAGCATTAATTTTTTACTCAAGTAAACTCCTCCTCAAATGGACGATCTCGTAAGCCTGACTTTTTTAAACACAAAAGCCGCTGCTTCTCTCATTTTAGCATGTCTAAAATGAAAGAGAAAACAACGGCTCACATTCTGGATTGATTTACTAAACGCTTATTCCAAAACTCCTGACAGCAAACTCGCATATGGAGAATCTGCCGGAAGAATTATCATCGTTTTGTCATCGATTGTGGTTTTGTAAGATTCAAGCGTACGATATATTTCATAAAACTCCGGATCTTTGGAGAAAGATTCATTATACAGCTTTGCGGCTTCTGCCTCACCCTCCGCTCGTATCACATCGGCTTCTGCATTCGCCACAGCTAGCAGCTCCCGTACTTCACGATCTGTCTGGGCTTCAATTCTGTTTTTGTTAGCATCTCCAGTGGATAAATATTCCTGCGCAGTAGATTCACGTTCGGATATCATTCTCGTGAAAACAGATTCTTCGTTTTCAGTTGGGAGATCCGTTTGTTTCATGCGGACGTCCACTACCTCTATCCCAAATGATTCCTGAGTCAGCAGTTCATTCACACGTTCAGTCACGCGATCATTTAAACTTCCACGTGAAGATTTTTCATCGTTGATTATTTCGTCATAATCCAGCTGTCCAAGCTCTGTTCGGACGACCGAATAAATGTATTCTTCCATTCGTGACTCTGCATTGATCATCGTTCCAGCATTTGAGATCATGTCTTTCGGGTTCGTAATGCGCCACACAGAATAGTTATCGATAATAATTCTTTTCTTATCTCTCGTGTTGATTTCTGCTTCAGAAACATCGTAGGTCATCTGATATTTAGGAAGAGTTGTCACACTTTGAATAAAAGGAATTTTCGCATGCAAACCAGGACTTTCGATAATTTTTACAACTTCCCCGAACTGTCTGACAACCCGGTATTCACCCTCTTTGACAATGAATACATTTAGTAATGCTGTAATGAGCAGAACGACAAACAATATAATGAAAGTACCTATTTTCGAGTATTTTTTCCACTCAAGGGAAGATCCATTTGTTTTTTTGGTACTGGAAAAATCAAAGACTTTGCTGTTTGGATTTTTGTCATCACTCATTATTGCCCTCCTCACTTTCTGCCTCTTCCTGCGGTGCTGGCTGCTGTGAACGCTCTAATGGATTAAGAGGCAAATATTTTAACGTGCCGCCATCATCGTTCATTATGTAAACCTCAGCATCCGGAAGAACTTCTTCAAGGGTTTCCAAAATCAAACGCTGTCTTGTTATATCAGGATTGGTCTGGTATTCAGCATATAATTTATCAAAAATGGCCACATCTCCACGCGCCTGTTCAATCCGGGCTGTTTTTTCCCCTTCGGCTCTTGATTCAATTGCGTCTTTTTCCCCTTCTGCTTCATTAATCAGCTGATTTCTGTATTTATTTGCCTGGTTTTCTTTTGTATTCATCGTTTCTCTGGCATCCGTAACTGCAGTAAACGCCTGACGCACCTCTTCATTTGGCAGTTCAACATCCTGCAGCTGAACAGCCTGTACAGAAATTCCCATATCGTATTTTTCCATCAGCGTCGAAAGCAGCTCTCTTACCTCAAGCTCGATTTCCGCTTTACCTGAGGTCAGCGCATCATCTATTTCTGAACTTCCTATAATACTGCGGATGGATGCAGCTGTCGTATCATAAAGGACCTCTTCGGGATCCTCTGCATTAAATAAATATTTTTTAGCATCAACAATTTTCCACTGAACCACAAGATCAGCCAGCACAATATTCTCATCGCCTGTGATCATCTTGGTTTCTTCTGGGAACGATTGAATTTCTCCGTCTTCCTGCTCATACCCAAACTGCAGACTGAAGGTTTCCTTAGACAGAACTTCAACCTGCTGGATCGGCCATGGCATCTTAAATTTTAACCCTGATTCCGTTATCGTTTCGTTCGCTTCACCAAACGTCATCACAAGTGCCTGCTCAGACTCATCAACTGTATACCAGGAAGTGAATAAAACAATAATGAGCAGGATAGCGGCTGTAATAAGTCCCAGCCCCGCTGTAATTCGTTTTACACTCATTTAAATCTTCCTTTCCAAATCGTTATACCTATTTTACGGTTAATGTTTGGAGAAAGTTTCATAAATGTTTCATTTTCGTTACAGCACATGAAAAAAGACGTGAACGGGGTCTGTTCACGTCTTTTCTCTGGGTTCCTTGGATGAAGGGGTTTTCACTTAGTATCTTATCAACCAAATGTTAAGAAAAAACCCTTTTAATGTAAAGTAAATGTAAAGCTTAATCACTGAACCGGTGTTTTTTTGGCAGCGTAATTAAAAATGCTGTTCCTTTATTTGGCTCACTCTTTACAGATATATCACCATGGTGGACCTCTACAATATGCTTGACGATGGCAAGTCCGAGTCCCGTTCCGCCTGAATTTCTGCTTCTAGCTTTATCTACACGGTAAAACCGCTCGAAAATCCTTGGAATCTCATTTTGTTCCATTCCAATCCCATCGTCTTCAACGTTAATCAGAATACGCTCCTTCTCATCCGTCACCGTCAGCCTTATTTCACCTCTCGGCTGAGAATAAGTAAGTGCATTGCTGATTAAATTAATGAAGATCTGCTTCAGACGGTCCTGATCACCCTCTATAAATAGGTCTTGATCTCCATCAAGTACGATTTTCATGCTTTTCTGATCTGCTTTTTGTTTCATAATGGCAGTGACTTCCTGGAGCAGTTTGGTGATGTTGACATCTGCCACAGCGAGATTAAAGCCCTGCTGCTCGACCTTCGATAAATCCAGCAAATCCTGAATTAAGTCCTGAAGCCGGTCACTTTCTTTTAAAATAATTGTTAGAAATGACTCCAGCGCTTCCTGATCATTCATCGCACCATCTAAAAGTGTTTCAGTAAAGCCTTTAATGGAGGTGATAGGCGTTTTTACTTCATGAGAGACATTCGCAACAAAATCTTTTCTCATTTGCTCAAGCTTTTTCAGCTCCGTTATATCGTGAAAAACAAGGACAATTCCCTGCCACACACTTCCATCTCCTATAATCGGTGCTCCATACACTTCCAAATGAAGCTTAGATAACACAGAGGAGATATGAATCTGCTTACGAATTCTTTGCTCTGTCATAAAAACTTCTTCTGCCACTTCACGAACCTGCTTGTCAGAGATAATATCCACATATCGTTTATTAATCACTTCATCGGTCTGCAAACGGAAAAATTCCAAAAATGTGCGGTTTACCAGCACGATATGTCCCTGACGATCGATCATGATCAATCCGCTGCCCATATTCTCAATGAGCGTTTGCAGCCTGTCCTGTTGAATGGCTTGCAGTGTCACCATTTCCTGCAGATTTCTTGCAAGTACATTAATTGAGTTACTGAGCATTCCTGTCTCATCTACCCGATCCTCATACGTTCTGGCGCGGTAATTGCCTTTTGCAAGTTCAATGGCTACTTTAGTGGCTGATTCAATTGGTTTCGTATACTGGTTCGTAATTCTTGATCCCAGCAAAATAATGATTAACAGAGCTGCACCCAGGGTTATGCCTAAGATGGTCCAGATTTGACGGTAGACTGACTCCAGCTCATCAAAACTGGCAGCGACAATTACCAATCCTGCTGTCTCGCCTGCCGCCACACTTTTCGCATAGTACGTCGTGTTTTCATTTGCTTGATATTGAGTGATTGGATCTTCAGGGGTCAGCTCATCTTCCCCTATCGATTGAATCGTAAGGTCATGATTATTAACATCTATATTGTTTTGACTGTCATAAATCACATTGCTTGAATCACTGATCATCATAATTCGTATGTCGAGTACATCGCTCAACTCATCAAAACGTGATGTGGCCACAGTTGTAAAGAAAGGCTGGAGTTCAACCTCATTCACAACAATCTCCACCTCTTTTTCCATTCTGGAATGCAGAGCGTTTAAGTAATACGATTTAAAAAGTTCCCCAAGCAGCACACCCAGCCCCACAAGAACCAATATAATTAGAGAAATTAGTGCAAATAAGAGCCTTGTTCGAAAGCTGGACATATTAATCCTTTTTCGGCTTTTCCATTTTATAGCCAAGGCCCCTTATGGTTTTAATATAAAGTGGTTTTTTCGTATTTTCCTCTATCTTTTCCCGGATATGGCTAATGTGTACGTCTACAATGCGGGTGTCCCCCGCGAAGTCATAATTCCATACAGCCTGCAGAAGCTGATCTCTTGTTAGAACTCTTCCTTTGTTTTCTACCAGATAAAGAAGAAGTTCAAATTCTTTTGGAGTCAATTCCAATTGTCTATCTTTATAATAGGCTTCATACTGGTCTGGAAACACCTTAACATCGCCTACTTTAAATGAGGTATCTTCATCCTCTTCTTCCGGAGCCTGAGGTTCTGCCTGCTTAGTGCGTCGTAAAATGGCTTTTGCTCTTGCTACGACTTCCCTTGGGCTGAAAGGCTTCGTTATATAGTCGTCTGCACCAAGCTCAAGACCCAGCACTTTATCAAACTCATCGTCTCTTGCTGTCAGCATAATGATTGGCGTCTGTATGTGCTCCTGTCTTAGCTGTTTACATACCTCAATTCCATCCATTTTAGGCAGCATCAAATCAAGTACAATCAGATCCGGATCGTCATCAATCGCTTTCTGTTTCCCTTCTTGTCCGTCCAGGGCAGTTATTACTTCATATCCGGCCTGCTCTAAATTATATTTTAACAATGTTACAATTGATTGTTCATCATCAACTACCAGAACTTTTTTGCTCATGTTCTACCTCCGCATCGTGTAGTAAAACCGGTCATTCATCCAATAACACCACTTTCATTATAGTACACATTTAAGAGCATTTCGATAAATTTCAAGGTGTTTACTAAACTTAAGTCCGCTTTTATTCCTTATTGAATATACAGTCCTCTTATATTGGGTCATCACACCTTCAAAAGGGGCTCCACTTTTTATTTGAAAAGCCGTCCAAAATCGGAACAAAAAAATTTGACCTTTTATCATACTTAAAAAGAACCTGGGACAAAAGTGTCTCAGGTTCTTTGATCGGTTCACTGCGCTTCAGGCGGACGCTTTCCGCAGGGACGGCGCTGAGACTTTACAGGGCGCTGCCCTGTAAAGTCTCAGCTTGCCGTCATATCCTGCAGGAGTCGCCACCTTCCGCTACGCTCACCTCATACTAATGATATATAAAGACTCTTTTATCATTTATTTTTATTATGTCCCTGCTTCCTTAAAGTGTAGTATATCCTTATTACCGATCATTCCAACAGTAAAGCCGGTATGTTGAAGAAAGTAATTTTTTCCTAATCTCTAGAAATTATCAAGTGCAGAGTTTTCAAATCGTTCAAGTTTATGAGGAGGGCATACTGTCACACTTCCAGTCACAACAACGTCTCCTTTTTCATCGACTGCTTCAACGTTAACTTCAATTTGGGCATTCGGGCGGTCAATTGACGTGACTTCAAATAGAAATTCTACAGTCGCGTAATGTGGAAGCGCTTTCGGAAAAGTCAGGTTTTGACCAATAATATGCGATCCTGGTCCCGGCAGATACTTTGAGACTGCAGACGTAATAAAGCCTGTAAGCATGATAGTTGGCACAATTGGTTTTTTATGAGGTGTTTGAGATGCGTAATCATGTTGAATATACAGCGGATTTGCATCGTTGGTTAAACCAAGAAATAGAAGCAGATCCTTGTCTTCTATTTTTTCAGTCAGGGTTAGTTTTTCCCCAATCGTCATATCTTCAATATTTCGCCCCATTTTTCTTTTTTTCCCCATCAGCACGTAGATCTCCCCCTTCGTTCAATTAACTGGTGCATGATCGTTATTATACCATTGATTCCATCACTCGTGATCTAAAAAGGAATCGCCTGATTGACGATTCCTTCAAGTTGGATGGACCATTATCGTCCATAGATCGAGATTCTATTTATGACGAAGTTGTTAGTGCTCCCATCACACTTTTTACAGAATCAACTGATTTCTGAAGCTGAGTTTTCTCGTCCTGGGATAATTCAAGCTCTACAATTTTTTCAATTCCATTGCCGCCAAGGACAGTTGGCACGCCTAAATAAATTCCTTCGAATCCATACTCACCTTCAAGATACGCAACGGAAGGCAAAACCCTTTTCTGATCCTTTAGAATCGCCTCTGTCATTTCCATAAGAGAAGCAGCTGGAGCATAGTACGCGGAACCATTTCCTAAAAGAGCAACAATTTCTCCTCCGCCTTTACGTGTGCGTTCAATTATGGCGTCGAGCCGGTCTTTTGGGATTAACGTTTCAAGTGGAATGCCCCCAGCGTTCGAGTACCTTGTCAGCGGCACCATATCATCTCCATGGCCCCCAAGGACAAAACCTTGAATATCTTTAACAGATAAATTTAGTTCCTCCGCAACAAACGTGTTGAAACGGGCTGTATCCAGCACACCTGACTGTCCTATGACCCGCTCCTTAGGAAAACCTGATTCTTTATATACTGTGTACGTCATCGCATCGACAGGGTTGGATAAAACAAGAATCGTACTATCCGGAGAATGCGCTGTTACTTCTTTCGTGACTGACTTCATGATTTTCTCATTTGTTTGAACAAGGTCATCCCGGCTCATACCAGGCTTTCGCGGAATACCTGCTGTAATAATGACAACATCCGATCCCGCGGTATCTTTATAATCAGAGGTGCCTTTAATGGAGACGTCATAGCCAAACACCGGGCCCGCCTCCAGCATATCCAGCGCCTTCCCTTTTGTCGGGTCTTCATTTTGAGGAATATCGACTAAAACGATGTCACCAAGTTCTTTCTGTGCAAGAAATAGGGCCGTAGTTGCTCCTGTAAATCCCGCTCCAATGATTGAAATCTTGTTTCGCTTAAATCCCATTGCAATTCCTCCCAATCTCGTATAGTGACGATGATAAAGAAAGAACCAGAAAACTGGTCTCTTCAACATCAGCCGGTTGATCCTCTAATCCTTCAGAAAGACCGAAGGATTAAAGAGTCCGGATTTGGTTGTGAAGAAGCCAGAAAACTGGTTTTTCCGTTTACTGCATATTTTCGATAAGAGCTGTTCCAAACTCAGAGCATTTAACCTCTGTTGCTCCATCCATTAACCGTGCAAAGTCATAGGTTACTACTTTAGAAGCAATTGTTTTTTCCATAGAGGAAAGAACCAGGGCTGCTGCCTCACTCCAGCCAAGATGCTCAAGCAGTAATACACCAGAAAGGATAACCGATGAAGGGTTTACTTTATCAAGTCCAGCATATTTAGGTGCTGTACCATGCGTCGCTTCAAAAATGGCATGACCGGTATCGTAATTGATATTTGCTCCAGGAGCAATTCCAATTCCGCCAACCTGTGCTGCTAGCGCATCAGAAATGTAGTCTCCGTTTAAGTTCATAGTAGCTACTACATCAAATTCTGCTGGGCGGGTCAGGATCTGCTGCAGGAAGATATCAGCAATCGAATCTTTGACGATAATTTTACCTGCTGCTTCAGCATCGCTTTGTGCTTTATTAGCAGCATCCAGTCCCTGTGCGTCCTTGATCTCATCATATTGAGCCCAAGTAAAGACCTTATCGCCAAATTCTCTTTCTGCTAAATCATAGCCCCATGATTTAAAGGCACCTTCTGTGAATTTCATGATATTTCCTTTGTGAACTAGAGTAACAGACTTGCGGTTCTCAGTCAGTGCATAATTAATGGCTGCACGGACTAGACGCTCTGTTCCCTCTTTGGATACCGGCTTAACGCCTATTCCTGATGTTTCAGGAAATCGGATGTTTTTTGCGCCAAGCTCGTCCTGAAGGAAAGAAATCAACTTCTTCACTTCATCAGAACCCTCAGCAAATTCAATTCCAGCGTAGATATCCTCTGTATTTTCACGGAAAATAACCATATCTGTATCTTCCGGGCGTTTAACAGGAGAAGGCACTCCTTCAAAGTAACGCACTGGACGCAGGCAGGTAAATAAATCAAGCTGCTGGCGCAGTGCTACATTTAACGAGCGGATTCCTCCACCGATCGGAGTAGTTAACGGTCCCTTAATGGCAATAAAATACTCATTAATTGCATCAAGTGTCGCCTGTGGAAGCCATTCACCTGTCTGATCAAAAGCTTTTTGACCTGCAAGTACTTCTTTCCAGACGATTTTTCTCTCACCGTTGTACGCTTTTTCAACCGCTGCATCCAGAACGCGGGAAGAGGAAGCCCAGATATCCGGACCAGTGCCGTCTCCTTCAATAAATGGAACAATCGGGTTGTTTGGAACGTTCAATGTGCCATTATCAACTGTAATTTTTTCACCTTGTGTCATAAGAAATTCCCTCCAGGTTCATTGTCAGAAACCGGCTCACCATATAGCCGGCCTCATATCATCATCTAATTTATTACATCAGTTAATTCATCATTTGTAAACTAAAAGCCTTATCAGCCCCGTTTATCAACCGGTACATACTCCTGCATTCCAGGTCCGACATAATCAGCACGAGGGCGGATCAGACGGTTGTTTGAATATTGCTCCAAAATATGCGCCAGCCAGCCGGAGACACGGCTTACAGCAAAGATCGGCGTAAACAGATCATGATCAATACCAAGACTGTGGTATACAGAAGCCGAATAAAAATCAACATTTGGCGGAAGCTCTTTTTCAGATGTTACGACTTCCTCCACTTTTATCGACATCTCGTACCACTTTGATTCGCCGCTTAGTTCCGTCAGTTTTTTAGACATTTCTCTTAAGTGTTTGGCACGGGGATCTCCCTGCCTGTATACACGGTGACCGAAGCCCATAATTTTTTCTTTGTTTTCGAGCTTTTTACGAACAATTGCTTCTGCATTTTCAACAGAATCAATCTCTGTAAGCATTTTCATGACCTGCTCATTCGCACCTCCGTGAAGAGGGCCTTTTAAAGCACCAATGGCTGCAGTAACGCCTGAATATACATCCGACAGCGTGGCCACACAGACACGGGCTGTGAAGGTGGAAGCGTTCAGTTCATGGTCTGCATGCAGAACAAGCGCTTTATTCATGGCTTCTTCCTGAATGGCAGCCGGTTCTTCACCGGTAAGCATGTACATAAAATTAGCAGCAAAGCTCAAATCAGCTTTTGGTGCAATTGGCTCCTCGCCCTGGCGAATACGGGAAAAAGCGGTTACGATTGAGGACATTTTAGCCTGCAGGCGAATCGCTTTCCGGTAGTTTGCATCATCTTCCATTACGTCCGCTTCTTCATCAAAAAGACCAAGCGAAGAAACAGCCGTCCGAAGGGCCGCCATAGGATGTACAGATTTTACCGGCATAGCCTTAAGCTGAGCAATGACTTCTTCCGGAAGGGACATATTTTCAGCTAGCTGTTTTTTTAGTTCAGTCAGTTCGCTTTCAGTTGGAAGGCGAAGATGCCAAAGTAAATAAATCACTTCTTCAAAGCTTGCATTTTCTGTAAGGTCATCGATATTGTACCCAACATATGTAAGTGTGTCATCAATAATCGAACTGATGGATGACGTCGTAGCCACTATACCTTCTAAACCTCTTGTTGCAGTCATACCAATCTCTCCTTTTGAAATGTATTTTAGCCCCTATTCAGCTTTTGTACAGGCATAAACAAGGAAGATTCATCCTGGTTCACCGGCCTGAATAAACGAACCTGAGCGCATGCTCATTTTTCGGCCAATAAATAACCTTTTTTCAACAAAAAGTAACAAAGGATGCGCTTTCATCCTTCATTATAATCAATAATCAGAACTTTGTGAATGAAAACGCATAAATTTACGATTTTATTTTCCAATATACTCTGAAATTTGACTAATCCACTCATAGATTCTCATAGCAAAATACGCGATGCCGGCACCAATCAGCGGACCGACCGCAATCCCTTTAAACAGCGCTACTGCAAGGATTGTTCCCAGTACCAGAGCGACTGTGATATGAGGATCATTTTCAAGCAGGGAGATGCCCCCTTTGGCAATCAATGCCACTAAAATACCGGAAGCAAGAGCAATCCAGGCATAGGGAGATTTTACTGCATCTGTCAGTTCTTTGAATCCAATTGCTCCGCTGGCGATTGGAGCAAGCACAGCAATCGTTATAATTGTAACACCCCAGTTGATTCCTTTAGATTGAATAACCTCAAAAATTTTCTGGTCTGCTCCAATTACTTTAATAACCAGCAATAAAGCCACAGCAAATATAAGTGAATTATTTTTAGCCAGCACAGCAATCCCAAGAAGCAACATTAAAAAAAGTAATGCCTGATCCATTTTCAAGACAGCTCCTCTTCTAAACATTAATTTTCCCCATTGTTCATACACATAAACAAACAACCTCTCAGAAATGTTGGTGTGCTAATGAACCCGTCTGCTGTATCAACCAGAATCCTATGGACAGCAGCCGCAATGATGGGCCTGGCTGCGGTCTTCATTTTAGCCTATACATACATGCTGCCGGTACTTGCAGGCGCAGCAATTGCATTTATTTTATATTATCCGGCAAAATGGCTGACCGGCAGCTGCAGAATTCCATTTTCATTAAGTATTATTATAACCATTCTCGGTTTTTGCAGTTTAATAGCAGGAACCATCACAGTGTTTGTGTTTTTGTTCTGGCATGACCTCGTCCGCTTTATTGAACAAATTCCCGGACTATTTTCCGAGCTCAGTACAGCAATAGAAAAAAGCATTTCTTATATAATTCCGATTATCGAAAAAGCTGAAGCCTATCTTTTATCTAAGGGTATCATTGCGGAAACTTCAGGAGATGACATAATTCATTCACTTAAAGATAAGGCAGTTGTACTAATTCAAGACTTTGGGGAAGTTCTATTTATTGAGCTGTCCCAATTCTTATCTTCTCTCCCCGGGATCGCTGTTGGAGGAGTCATTGCATTTATTTCCGCCTATTTTTTTATGAAAGAAGCCTCCGCCTTAAAGAACGTGCTGAAACCATTTTTCGGTTCGGCTTTGTCTGTGCATTTCTCTTCTTTGATAAAGGCTGTAAAGTTTTATACATGGTCATATGTTCAGGCTCAGATGCTCCTAACTGCGATTACAGCCGTGATCGTCCTATGCGGATTGTTAATTTTAAATGTAAAAGGCGCTCCAGCCATCGCCCTTACTGCGGCTTTACTGGATCTAATCCCTATCGTTGGGACAAGCCTGCTTTTCATTCCATGGATTTTTTACTGCTGGGTAAGCGGAGACATGGCACTTATGATAGGTTTATTGATTACTCAGACCGTCATTACCCTTTCAAGACAGGTGCTTGAGCCTAAAATCATCGGACAAAAATTAGGTATTCATCCTTTTATAACTTTTTTAATCATTTATATCTCTTTTCAAAGTGTAGGTGTTATGGGTGTGCTTTTTTCACCTCTTATACTTCTGACAATCAGCACCTTGATAAAAGCAGGTACAGTGAAGCTGATTTGGATTTACATAAAAAAAGGAACGATCCTTTAAAGAGGATCATTCCTTATCGATTTATCCAGCACTTTATCTGTAAATAATCATATTACCTTTACTCATTCTTTTGCGGAACCAGTTATAAATAAGCGGTTTAAATCGGTTTCGCGTTTGAGGAATGAGAAGCAAAAAGCCTGTAATATCTGTCAAAAAGCCCGGTGTCAGCAAAAGTACACCGCCAATTAATATGCAGACTCCATCCAAAATGATCTCACTGGGCGGCTGCTGAATGCCCATTTGATTTTGAACATTTTTTATAGCCTGCAGACCTTGTGATTTTGCCAAATAAGCACCAAAGACTCCTGTTGCTAAGATTAGCAAAAAGGTCGGGATGACCCCAATCAGGTTGCCTATCGAAAGAAGAATGGCAATCTCTGTTGCGGGAACCACAATAATTAAAAGCATGATCCATCTCAATAGCGGATCCTCCTTATTTAAAAAACTTACCCTGATTATAGCATATACGCATCCGGGGCGATAGAAAGAAGCACTAGACTAGAGAGTATATGAATCAGAAGAGAGGCTTAGGACGAATCGTTGTACAAAAAATAGATACGCTTAAACTGCGTTCCCCCATGCAGCCCAATTGCCTTCATAAAAAAACAAGAGGCTGGACACTTAGTATGCCCAGCCTCTCTTGAAAATTCCTGTTACTTTCTTTTACAGTACGCTTGCGTGGCCATTGTAAACCACACCGCGCTCAGCATCTACAGTGACTACCTGACCTTCCTGGAAAAGAGAGGTTGCATTGTCGACGCCAACAATGACAGGCAAACCGAGGTTTAATCCTACTACTGCCGCGTGGCTTGTCAAACCGCCTTCTTCCACGATAAGTGCAGAACATTTTTCAAGTGCAGGCACCATGTCTTTATCTGTACCGATTGTTACAAGTACAGAGCCTTCTTTCACTTTTTCAAGCGCTTCTGAAGCATTTGATGCGATTACTGCACGGCCATAGCCGGATCTGCGTCCGATACCCTGACCTTTTGCCAATACATCTCCGACGATATGAATTTTCATAAGATTGGTAGTACCGGACTCGCCAACAGGAACACCAGCAGTAATGACAACAAGATCACCATGTTTTACACATCCGCTGTTCAGGCTCTCTGAAACAGCCATATCCAGCATTTCATCCGTTGTGGATGTTTGTCTTCCTACCTGCGGATAAACACCCCATACAAGCGCAAGACGGCGTGACACAGCCGAATCTGCTGTAACCGCTACAATGGTTGCTTCCGGACGGTATTTTGAAATCATTCGTGCCGTATGCCCGCTCTCAGTTGGAGCAATAATTGCGTTCACTTCCAAATTCAATGCAGTATGCGCTACAGCCTGTCCGATCGCATCTGTCATATTTGGTTCAAAGCGCTTGCTGCGGTTGGACAGAATTGTTTTATAATCGAGTGCTGTTTCAGCTCTTGAAGCAATATCATTCATGGTCTTAACCGATTCTACAGGATAATCACCGGCTGCAGTTTCGCCTGACAGCATGATTGCATCTGTTCCATCGAAGATAGCATTTGCTACATCACTTGCTTCTGCCCGGGTTGGACGCGGATTACGCTGCATGGAATCAAGCATTTGAGTAGCAGTAATAACCGGCTTGCCCACTGCGTTGCATTTTTTAATCAGATCTTTTTGAACTAGAGGCACTTCTTCAGCAGGAATTTCAACTCCCAAATCTCCACGTGCCACCATAAGACCGTCTGACACTTCAAGGATTTCTCCGATGTTGTCAACGCCTTCCTGATTTTCAATCTTCGGAATAATGTTGATCGCTGCAGCTCCATTTTTTTCAAGAAGCTCACGAATTTCCAGCACATCTGACGCACGGCGGACGAAAGAAGCAGCAATAAAGTCTACTTTTTGTTCCACTCCAAACAAGATGTCCTGTGCATCTTTATCTGTAATGCCCGGCAGCTGAACAGATACGCCTGGCACATTTACACCTTTTTTATTTTTCAGGGTTCCGCTGTTTAGAATCTTTGTTGTAAGCTCTCGTGAATCACGATCGATTGACAAAACTTCCAATCCGATTAAACCATCATCCAAAAGAATTTTAGAACCTACTTCCACGTCTTCCACAAGGCGGTCATACGTAATGGAGAACTTTTCTTCCGTTCCTACCACTTCATTCATAGAGACAATGATCTGTTTGCCCGCTTCTAAATGAATTGCGCCGTTTTCCATCGTATTCGTGCGGATCTCAGGGCCTTTTGTATCAAGAAGAATTCCTACACTTTTTCCAAGCCTTGAAGCAGCTTCACGGATATTTTTAATTCTAGCTCCATGCTCTTCAAAATCACCGTGTGAGAAATTGAGGCGTGCTACATTCATGCCTGCTTCCATTAATTGCGTCAGTTTTTCAATGCTTTCACTTGCAGGACCAATAGTACATACAATCTTAGTTTTTCTCATATTCGTTAAGTACCTCCCAGTAGTTCTTTTCTTATTACTTTCAAATGATTAAATCGACAGTTCCTGTGATAAGCGATATAAATCCATATCTGCTTTGCGTTCCATTTTCAATGCTTCAATGATATCGTAGTCCACTAATGCATTTTTCTCAATGCCCACTGCGCGTCCGCCTTTGTTTTCCATCAGCAGTTCAACCGCACGTGCGCCAAGACGGCTCGCCAGAACACGGTCTGAAACTGTAGGAGAACCTCCGCGCTGCATATGCCCGAGAACCGATACACGTGTTTCAAGAGAAATTTTCTCCTTTAGTTTCTGTGCCAGTTCATTTCCTGACATAACTCCCTCAGCTACAATGATAATACTATGCTTTTTGCCGCGGGCGTGCCCTTTTAGTATTCGTTCTGCAATATTATCCAGATCATGAGGATCTTCAGGAATCAAAATTGTTTCTGCACCACCGGATAAACCAGCCCAAAGCGCTATATCGCCTGCATTTCGACCCATTACCTCAATGATAAATGTACGTTCATGAGAAGTTGCAGTATCTCTGATCTTGTCAATCGCATCAATAACCGTGTTTACTGCGGTATCAAAGCCAATTGTGAAATCCGTTCCGGGAATATCATTATCAATAGTGCCAGGAACTCCAACACAAGGATATCCGTGTTCAGTCAGCGCTTTTGCTCCCATATAAGAGCCGTCTCCGCCAATAACCACTAACCCCTCAATTCCGAATTTCTCCAGCTGTTCAATTCCTTTTTTCTGGCCTTCAACTGTTTTGAACTCTTCACATCGAGCAGAATACAGCTTTGTTCCTCCACGATGGATAATATCTCCAACTGAACCAAGTTCAAGCTTTTCAATATTTCCGGAAATTAACCCCTGATAGCCCTGATAGACGCCATATACCTCGAGGCCATGAAAGATCGCTTTACGCACTACTGCCCGAACAGCAGGGTTCATTCCGGGGGAATCTCCTCCGCTGGTTAATACACCGATTCTTTTCATTACATTATTCCCACCTTTTGGAAAAATTATTAACTATATGTTTAGAACTTCATACCAAAACGAAATTGTGAATGAAGTTGAGTATACAAGTGATCTTTCTCCCCATTAAAAATACCATGAAGATGATGGGTTCTCAATATCTAGACTGCATGTTCAAAAATAGACGAAATAATCGTGCTAATGTAAACGCTTTATTTAAACCAAAGTTCATTTTTTAGACATATTTCTACATAATCTGAGCAAGTTCTTATTTCTAAGAAGTATTTTAATGCTCAAATTTTGAAAATTAGAATCCCTATGAAGGAATTACTTTCCTTAAAGGTCAAGAATGACTGCATAAGCTCCAAGGCCGTCATTTGCACTATGTACAAAAAGCAGACGTGTACTGAATTCAGTACACGTCTACTATTCCCTAAAGGATTTCGCTCAAAACAGAATGCGATCCAATCTTTTGAAATTTTTCATGCCGGTGCGCAATAAGTTCTTCGCCAGAAAGAGAAGATAGTGCCTTCAGAGACGCCTGCAGCACTTCGTCTATTTTTTCCGCCTGTTTTTTCGCATCATGATGAGCGCCGCCCCTGACTTCAGAAACGATTTCATCAATTATGCCCATGTCCTTTAAATCCGGAGCGGTTATTCTCATAGATTCGGCTGCTTTTTTTGCCAGAGACGCATCCTTCCAGAGAATAGAGGCTGCCCCTTCAGGAGAGATCACCGAATAAGTGGAGTTTTCAAGCATATGCAGATGATTTCCAATCCCTAACGCCAAAGCACCGCCGCTTCCGCCTTCTCCAATGACTATACATACGACCGGCACGGTTAACCCGGCCATTTCAAACAGATTGCGTGCGATCGCTTCACTTTGGCCGCGTTCCTCCGCAGCCTTTCCCGGGTAAGCTCCCTTTGTATCAATAAAACATATAACAGGGCGGTTAAATTTTTCTGCCTGTTTCATTAAGCGCAATGCTTTACGATACCCTTCAGGGTGCGGCATGCCAAAGTTCCGTTTAATATTGTCCTTTGTTCCTTTTCCTCTTTGGTGTCCGATAACGGTCACCGGCTTTTCTTTGTAAAAAGCGATCCCGCCAACGATCGCATGATCATCGCCGTACAGGCGGTCGCCATGCAGTTCAATAAACTGTTCAAACAATTCATCAATATAATCAAGTGTTGTCGGCCGTTCAGGATGGCGTGCAATTTGCACACGATCCCATGGCTTTATATTCATATAAATGTCTTCTTCTAATTTCTCAAGACGCGATTCAAGCTTTTCAATTTCTGAAGATAAGTCAACTTCAGAATTAACTGTAAATGTTTTAAGCTCATTAATTTTTTCTCTTAACTGAACAAGCGGTTTCTCAAATTCAAGTTCGTTTACCATGCTGATACCCCCTGCTCATGAATTGCAAGAACCGTGGTCAGTGTATCTCTTAATTCTGTTCTCGGAACGACAGCATCGAGCTGTCCGTGTTCAAGTAAAAACTCTGCAGTTTGAAAGTCCTCCGGCAGCTTTTCGCGGATCGTTTGTTCAATAATTCTTCTGCCGGCAAAACCAATCAGAGCACCCGGCTCTGCGAAATTATAATCACCGAGAGAAGCAAAACTTGCAGAAACCCCTCCTGTTGTAGGGTGAGTCATCACGGAGATAATTAATCCGCCTGCTGTGCTGTATTTTTTTAACGCCGTGCTTGTTTTCGCCATTTGCATCAGCGACAGAACGCCTTCCTGCATGCGGGCTCCCCCGCTTGCTGTAAAAATAATAAAAGGCACAGACATTTCTTCAGCAAGTGCAATTGCTCTGGATATTTTCTCTCCCACTACTGACCCCATACTGCCCATTCGAAAATTGGAATCCATAATCGCAAGAACAACTTTATGCCGGTTGATTTCTGCGCTGCCGGTCACAATGGCTTCATTTAAACCGGTTTTTTTACGATCCTTCTCCATTTTCTCCATGTAATCTGGGAAATCGAGTGGATTTTGCGAAGTCATTTCCTGATTGATTTCGTTAAATGTGTCTGCATCAATTAAGCTGCTGATTCTCTCGGCAGCTGTCATTGTATGATGGTAACCACAGTGAAGGCAGACTTTAGCATTTTTTTTCACTTCTTTTGTATACATAATTTTTTTGCACTTCGGACATTTCGTCATGATTCCTTCCGGAACGTCGTGCTTAGCGTTCTCCGGCGGAATCGTAGCATACTTTTTCTTTTTTGGTTTGTTTGATTTAGTGAAAATATCTTTAAGCAAGGTAAATCCTCCCCCATGTGAATATTTATCTATATTGCTGAATGATCTTTAACTCCACCACATGAAATGCATGTTTACTTTGCTTGTTGCAAGGTTACAGGCTCAGTACAAAATGTCCTTATGATCGTCATATCCTTTGAAAGCATTGCCTTTTTCACAGTGTAAATAAGCTCTATATCAAGAGCAGCAGACTCCTTGCTCGACATTCGGTCGAAGTCGTATAAGACCAGCCAGACTTTGTAAGCAAGACGGTTTCCTGAAGATTCAAATAGGGAGGATTTGAAGTGGTTAATGGTTGTAATCTCTCCGTTTTGATAACCAGTCACGATTGAATCAAACAACCAATTTAAGGTGGAGACGTCATTTTGCAGCATGCGATTCATACTGCCCATTTCAATCCATATCTTCATTTCCAGTACATCTTTTTCTGCTTGTCCATTCTGAAGAATAAACATTCCAAGAAGCTCGACAAGGTGGTGATCTCTGAAATCCCGTAAAAATGTACCTTCTCCGTGCCTTGTTTCAATTAAACCAAGAAGTTCCAGCGCACGAAACGCTTCTCTTACTGAGGACCGGCCCACGCTTAGACGTTCAGATAATTCACGCTCTGAGGGAAGACGGTCTCCAGCAGATAAACGGTCGCGCTGAATCATTTCCTTTAACTTATGAACAACGGATAAATAGACTTTTAATTGTGCAGTAGATTTAGTCACTGCTGATCATCATTCTGATTTTCCGATTAAAGATAGCCGTTCAGTCTTCAGCCTGATTTCTTCGGGATCCATTTTCTTTCTGGCTACTCCTGTTTCCATAGCTGCCGTTGCTACAGCTGCTGCAACAGCAGGCGCCACTCTCGGATCAAATGGTGCAGGAATCACATAATTAGCATTCAGCTCTTCTGGAGAAATTAACGAAGCAATTGCCTCTACTGCAGCACGTTTCATTTTCTCATTTATATGAGTTGCCCGCACATCTAATGCTCCCCGGAAAATCCCCGGA
This sequence comes from Jeotgalibacillus sp. ET6, assembly GCF_029667115.1. Taxonomy (GTDB): domain Bacteria; phylum Bacillota; class Bacilli; order Bacillales; family Jeotgalibacillaceae; genus Jeotgalibacillus. The sequence goes on from NZ_JARUIU010000001.1 coordinate 947,640, forward strand.
AAAGCCAATACATTATTAACCTGATTAGGATAATCGGAACGGCCGGTGCCGATCACTTTTGCTCCGGCTGTTTTCGCCAGTTCAGGCATAATTTCCGGAACAGGGTTTGCCATAGCGAAAATAATGGCTTCGTCGTTCATTGTACGAACCATTTCTTCAGTTAATGCACCCGCAACTGAAACCCCTATGAAGACATCCGCGCCTTGAATGGCATCTTGAAGAGACCCATCAACTCTGCTTCGGTTTGTGATTTTCGCCACGCCCTGCTTGACTGCATTCATTCCATAAGGACGTCCTTCATACACAGCACCTTTCGAGTCGCACATGATAATATCGCGGACTCCATAGCTGTATAAAAGGTTTATAATGGCTATTCCGGCAGCCCCGGCACCATTCATCACGACTTTAATATTCGACAATTCCCGGTTTGTTATTTTAAGTGCGTTAAGCAGGCCTGCTACCGTCACAATGGCTGTGCCATGCTGATCATCGTGAAATATGGGAATATTGGTTTCTTTTTTCAAGCGTTCTTCAATTTCAAAACATCTTGGCGCTGCAATGTCCTCAAGATTCACGCCGCCAAAAGTGGGTTCAAGCAGCTTTACTGTTTCTACGATTTTATCAATATCTGTTGTATTGAGACAGATCGGAAACGCATCAACGCCAGCGAAGCTTTTAAATAGAACGGCCTTTCCTTCCATTACAGGCAGCGCCGCTTCTGGACCGATATTGCCGAGCCCAAGCACTGCAGTCCCGTCCGACACCACCGCTACCATATTTCCTTTCATCGTGTAATCGTATACGGTTTCAGGTTTATCATAAATTTCTTTGCATGGCTCAGCTACTCCTGGAGAATAAGCGAGGCTGAGATCTTCCGCATTTCTAACAGATACTTTTGACTTCGACTCCAATTTCCCTTGATTTACTCTGTGCATATGTAAGGCTTCGTCGCGTAATGACAAGGTAACTCACTCCCTGATCGGGGGATTCCCCCTATATTTTACAATTGGTCAGACCACGTAATTCTCTAAACCACTATATCAAAAATCACTTTAAAATTGCAATTGATTCTTTAAATAGAAGAAGAGGGGACGGCAGCACTCAGGCTTGCTTTGATTTATCTGTTAAAAGGAGGGTTCGTTTCATTTACAGCGCACGCTAAAATAAAAAAATATATAAAAAAGCCGAGAGCCTGGGACAGATTGTCTCAAGCTCTGCGACCGGTTCACTGCACTTTTAGAGGATGCCCTCCGCAGGAATTAGGATGAAACGTTCCTGCACCATGCCCTGGGGAGTCTCAACTTGCCGTCGTATCGTGCTGGAGTCGCCATTCTCTCAACTAACCTCTTATTTTCGATTAATACTGCTTTATTAGGACATCCTTTGCAGAATTATTTAACGATGAATTTTTAACATCGTTTAGTCAGTAAACTGATAAAAAACTGAAGGAGTGATTTATTTGATCACTACATTCTTGTCACCCAGGAGCTCCTTAAGCTTTTTTATGACATCGCCCTTCAAATCCACCCATTCATTTTGCTGCAGCTGGATCGTCCGCTTTGTTTCTTCTATATGAATAATAACAGCTGAATCTCCACGGTGGCTGCCGCAGAGACTTCGAACCTGATCGAGCAGTGAAGATCCATCAAGCTGGGATGGAATTCGCAAAAACAGTTTTTGTCTTTCTGTTTCACTCTCCCAGTCTTCCGCCCGTTTCACTTCCTGCAAAATGACCTGCAGCTTTCCGTTTCGCTCATCAGCCTTTCCTTTTGCAATCACCAAGATTCCCTGTTTAAGAAGGGAGGCGGCATGCCGGTAAGTATCCGGAAATGCTACAGCATCTACATCGCCGGATGCATCACTTAAAACAAGAAATGCCATCGCATCTCCTTTTTTTGTCCGGATCATACGGATGTCTGTAATCAGCCCTCCGACTAAAAAAGCTTTAGAGCTTCTATTGATTTCGTCAATTGACAGAGCCCCAAGCTGATCAAGCTTAGGCTGAATGGAAGACACAGGATGAGCAGATAAATATAAACCCAGTACTTCTTTTTCAAATGACAGTTTTTCCTCAGCAGGCATGGGAGATTTTTCAATGTATTTTGGAGAAATTGAAAATTCGTCTTCAAATAACCCGCCGTCTTCACTTTTCATCAATGATGCATGTTCAATCGCCACATCGATCGAAGCAAGTATTGTAGACCGGTCCTTACCAAATTCATCAAAAGCCCCTGAAAAAACGAGAGACTCCAGTATTTTGCGATTGACTGATTTAGACGGCATTCTTACGCAAAGATCAAATAAATCTTTATACGGCTTCTGCTCTCTTGTTTGAACTAAATCGATTGCTGCTCCTTTTCCAATTCCTTTTATAGCGGATATACTAAAGCGGATTCCTTCCTTTTCAACTGCAAAATACCTCTGGCTTTTTTGAACCGATGGGGGCAGCACAGGAATCTTCAGCCTCTCGCATTCTCTTATATAGAGACGCATCTTATCTTCATTTCCTGTCACAGAGGTCATAAGCGAAGCCATAAAATGAGTAGGATAGTGCGCTTTTAAGTAAGCAAGCTGATACCCTATTAGGCTGTATGCGACAGCATGGCTTTTATTAAAGCCGTAATTGGCAAATTGGACAATCAGATCATATATTTGCTGCGCTGTCTGTTCATCATATCCTCTGCCGGTAGAACCTTTAACAAACCGCTCTCTCTCCCGGTCGAGGTCTTCTTTCTTTTTTTTACTCACTGCCCGCCTCAGCATGTCTGCCTGACCTAAACTAAAGCCGGCCATTTCAGCAGCTATTTGCATGATCTGCTCCTGATAAACAATAATTCCATAGGTTGGAGCAAGGATTTTGGTTAAATCGGGATGTGCATAGCGCACGGGTTCCTCCTTATGCTTTCTTTTAATAAAGGAAGGAATATGATCCATAGGACCGGGCCGGTATAAAGCATTTACCGCCACAATGTCATTGAAAGAGGACGGTCTTAAAGAACGGAGGACATTTTTCATCCCATCAGATTCGAGCTGGAAGATGCCCACTGTCCACCCTCTACTCAGCAGATCAAAGGTAGCCTGATCCTTGGTTGGAATGTCATCCAGACGGAACTGCTTATTTTCATTTTGTACAATGGATTGAGTAATTTTTTCGAGTAAAGTAAGATTCCTTAGGCCTAAAAAATCCATCTTTAATAAACCGATATCTTCAAGAAGGTCCATTGGCCATTGTGTTAAGTGGACATACTCCTGGCCGTGCTGGAGCGGAACAATATCTGCAAGAGGTCTGTCGCTGATTACGACGCCCGCTGCATGAGTGGAGGTATGTCGTGGAAGACCTTCTAGTTTTGTTGCAGATTCAAACCACTGCTGATGTCTGCTGGACTGATCAGCAAATTGACGAAGCGGAGCAGACTCCTCGTAGGCTTCATGAAGAACAATACCTAAGCGGGACGGGATAGCTTTTGAAATGACCTCCATTTCTCCCGATGTAAATCCAAAAACACGCGCAGTATCTCTTGCGACGGCTTTTGCAGACAATGTGCCAAATGTGCTGATTTGAGCGACATGTTTAGAACCATATTTTTCTGCCACATATTGAATGACTTCGTCCCGGCGGTGGTCGGGAAAATCAATATCAATATCCGGCATGGAAATACGTTCAGGATTCAAAAATCGTTCAAACAGCAAATCATGCTCAATTGGATCTACATGCGTGATAAAAAGGGCATAAGCTACTAATGAACCGGCAGCAGAACCACGCCCTGGTCCAGTTAAAATCTTTTTTTCTCTTGCAAATTTCATAAAGTCCCATACGATAAGAAAGTAATCATTAAATGACATCCGGTCGATCACAGAAAGTTCATACTCAAGCCGTTCTTCATAAACCGGAGAAATGGTCTTTCTATTTTTTAAGCCCTCCATGCAAAGATGTGACAATACTTCTTTTGCTGTGACATCATTTGGAACGGGGTAACGGGGCAAATAAGACTTGGAAAAATCAATTTTTATATTGCACCGCTCTGCAATTTCAAGTGTGTGTTCAAGTGCCTCAGGCAAATCAGAGAAAAGCTCTTTCATTTGATTCTTCATAGTGAAAGCATAATTTCCTTCAAGCTTTGACTCTTCTATTTTCAGACCATCCCGTATCGCCGTAATCACTTCATAGCTGAATGCATCCTCCTTTTCAAGGTAACGGACGTCTGCAGCAGCTGCTAAAGGGATTTCAAGCTTCTTTCCCAGAGCAGAAAGCTCCTCTATTAACTGCCGGTCCTTAGCAAGTCCGTGGTCCTGAACGGAAAAATAGAATGAGTCTTCACCAAATATATCGCGGTATATCCGGGCTCTTTGTGCTGCTTTTTCAATATCCTCTTCTAGAAGAAAGGTTTCTATTTCTCCTTCAGAACCCGGTGTCAGGGCAATTAATCCTGCTGAGTAGGAAGACAGCCATTTAAGAGGAATACCTCTTTCATGGCCTGTCTGAAGCACACTTGATATTTTAATTAAATGCTGATACCCGGTTTGATTTTCAGCCAGAAGTACAAGTGGATACGCCCGTTCATCCTCATCAATCCAGATATCCGCCGTTAGACCGATGATCGGTTTTATGTTTTCCTTTATGCACTCCCTGTAAAAAGGCACAGTGCCATACATAACATTGCGATCTGTCAACGCTATGGCTGAAGCCCTGTCAGATTTTGCTTTTTGAATCAAAGCAGAAAGCGTAATGGGACTTGACAGGAGATCAAAGGAACTCGTGACTTGTAAGTGAACAAACGGCATCCTGCTTACCTCCTATCTTTCTTCGTTCTTGCAGATTCCCTGAAGCTTTTGAATAATCTCATCTGATTCGTTCCAGTTTCTTATCGAAGCTCCTGCCGCAAGAGGATGTCCTCCTCCTCCATACTCTTTGGCGAGTCCATTAATAACCGGTCCCTTTGATCGAAACCTGACGCGGATTTCTGATTCTTCCTCAATAAAAAACACCCAGGCTTTAATTCCTTTTACGCTTCCAAGCGTGCTGACGAGAAGCGATGCCTCAGAAGGGGTGGCACTATACTCCTCGAGAAGGGGCTGCGTCATTTTTATATAAGCTGCACCATTACCATCCATTGAAAAATTCTGCAGTACATAGCCCTGCAGCTTCAGCTGATGAGCCTCCATTTCATAAAGAGCATTAAAAATAGAGCTGCGGTCAAAGTCAAATTGAATTAATTCGCCCGCATATTGAAATGTTTTCTGTGTAGCGTTCGGAAAAAGAAACCTGCCTGTATCTCCAACAATCCCTGCAAATAAAAGGCGGGCAGCTTCATCATTCATTTGCCAGCCTGAGGTTTTCCCTTCTCGATACAGCTCATAGATCATCTCACTGGCAGAGCTTGCAGAAGTGTCTACCCAGAGATAATCGCCATATGGGTCTTCGTTCGGATGATGATCAATTTTTATCAATTCCGCACCTTGTTTATAACGGACATCATCAATGCGTTCTTCGTTTGCTGTATCACATACAATAACGAGGGAATCCTTGTATAAATCGTCGGGCACTGTGTCGAGCCTGCGTAAAAACGATAAGGATTTTTCTTCCTGTCCTACTGTGTAAATGTTTTTCTCAGGGAAAGTGGCAGAGATTAATTCAGCCAGCCCCCCCTGTGATCCGTATGCATCCGGGTCAGGACGCACATGTCTATGAATGATGATTGATTGATAGTTTTTAATCGTATCGAGAATTTGTTTTTTCATTATGAATCATTCCTTTCAGGATCAAAAGTGGATTTTCAGGTTTATTGCCGCTACAATATGGGAAGATCAAGTTTTTGGAGGTTGTTGCATGCCGATTATAGTATTTATTATCATTTTATCTGCTGTCGCATATTTGTATTTTAAAACGAAACAAATACGCTCACCCCGTCCTGTAGAAAAACAGTGGCAGGCCAGCCGTGCAGGCATTGCGCTTGGGCTGGGAATGGGCGCTTTTGGAATAAACCAGCTTTTTCTATTTAATTTTGAATTTTCAACCGACCTGATCCTCACCTATGTCATTGCCGCAGCATTTATCTTGATAGGCTTTGGCAGTGCCTGGATGCGTTACAAAGCATACAAGCATCTTACTCCATTTTTAGAAAAAGAAGATGCACAATGGAAAAAGTACGAAAATGAGAAGGTCTGAAGTTTCATTAAAAGCTTCTTAACCAGTCGCCTCATGCTTAATCTCAAACCGGCTCAATCAGCCGGTTTGAGTGCTTTAGCGATCCAAAAGCTGACACATCATCATCGCTTTTCCTACTAAATTTCCTTCACTGAAAACCTCCACGTCTACTTTTCCAAATTTTCGTCCTACATCAAGCAGCCTCGGCTGAATTTCAATTGTGTTATCCAGCTGAACAGGTTTTATAAAATAGATTGTAATATTTTCAATGACAAGATCACTTCGCTTAAATTCCTTCAATGTGCGATTTGCAGCTTCCGTTACAAGAGAGGTGAACACACCGTAGGAAATAGCCCCAAGCTGATTGGTCATTTGCGGAGTTACCCGGAATTGATAGGGCCTTTCAGCATCCTTATCAACTCTCAGCTCTTTAAAGACAATATCGTCGATGGTTTCCCCGATTTGGGGCTGTCTTTGAATCATCTGCAAGGCTTTTAATACATCCTGGCGGCTGATGACTCCTTCCAAATGGTCATGATCATCGACAACCGGAAGGAGTTCAATTCCTTCCCAAATCATAATGTGAGCAGCAGAAGCCACACTCGTCTTTACTCTCACTGTTAATGGAGATTTCGTCATCACCCGGTCAATTGATTCTTCACTGTCTTTTCCAAGTATATCCTTTGAAGTAACCATGCCCACGACTTTCATCGTTTGCGGATCCACCACTGGAAATCTGCTGTGACGGGTTTGTTCATTTAATGCTGACCAATGGAAGACTTTATCCTTCGAAGTTAAAAAATGTGCACTCTCAAATGGAATTAGAATATCTTCAACAAGAGCAATTTCTTTTTTGATCAGCTGATCATAAATCGCCCGATTAATCATCGCAGCAACTGTAAATGTATCATAAGAAGTTGAAATTACCGGGAGCTCGAGCTCATTGGCCAGCTTTTTCGTCGATTCATCTGCATCAAATCCTCCGGTAATCAACACAGCAGCTCCTGCCTCAAGGGCCAGTTCATGCGCCCGTGTCCGATTCCCTACAATAAGCAGATTGCCCGCTTCCGTGTACCGCATCATCGCTTCAAGCTTCATTGCACCGATCACAAATTTATTTAACGTTTTATGTAAGCCGGCTCTCCCTCCGACAACTTGTCCATCTATGATGTTCACGACTTCAGCAAACGTCAGGCGTTCGAAGTTTTCTTTTATTTTTTTCTCAATTCGAATCGTGCCCACACGCTCGATCGTACTTACCAGACCCTGATTTTCCGCTTCCTTAATCGCCCGGTATGCAGTTCCCTCACTCACATCAAGCTGCTTGGCGACCTGACGCACAGAAATTTTGTTCCCTACAGGCAGAGAATGAATATGTGCTAATATTTGTTCATGCTTTGTAGCCACAGGCTGTCCCTCTCTTTCAATCCGATCATGTATTCGCCTTTTTATTATACTCATTATGAGGCCTTTGGTTCAATGAAAGCAAAATTAAAACAAAAAGAGCTTGGGACAAAAGTGTCTCAAGCTCATTGACCGGTTCGCTGTGCTTCAGGTGGACGCTTTCTGCAGGGACGGGGGCTTGAGCCTCTCCAGGCCCGTGCACTGTAAAGTCTCAAGCAACCGTCAAATCCTGCAGGGAGTCGCCGCCTTCCGCTCCGCTCTCCTATTACTATTGATAAATACTTCTTCGTTCTTTCAATTATTATGAGTTTTGTCCCAGTCTGTTGGAACGGACGTTTTCATAGCAACGGGGTCTTGAGCCGCCGCGTCAGTTCTGCAAAATTAAACTGTTTCAGTTTTCTATAAATGTTTCAGTCATGTCTAGGACCCATTTATTCGAATGTATCACCTGCATGCAATACTTTGCCCTGACCCTCCGGTAAAAGCTGAACGAATTTCTCTGGATCCTGTTTAATTGGAGGGAATGTATTGTAATGAATAGGCACAACTGTTTTTGCATTCAGAAGACTTGCGGCATAAGCTGCATCTTCTGGCCCCATTGTGAAATTATCGCCTATTGGAAGAAACGCCAGATCAATTTGATTGCGGTCTCCAATTAATTTCATGTCCCCAAATAATCCGGTATCACCGGCATGATAAATGGTTTTGCCTTCCACCGTCAGCAGAACACCAGCAGGCATTCCTGTATAAATGATCTGCTTATCATCTGTACTGTAGGAGGAACCATGAAATGCCTGAGTAAGCTTCACTCTGCCAAACTCAAAGTCATATCCACCGCCAATATGCATGGGATGTGTATTCAATCCCTGCCATTCAAGATAGGTGGCAAGTTCAAAAGGTGCAATCACCAGCGCATCACTTTGCTTGGCAATTTCAACTGTGTCCCCTACATGATCATTATGGCCGTGAGTTAGAATAATGACATCCGGCTTTTCGTTTTCAACTTTCAAATCTGTCAGTTCATTTCCGTTAATAAAAGGATCAAATAAAATAGTGGTTCCGTTTGTTTCCACTTTTACAATGGAGTGACCGTGATAAGAGATTTTCATAGCGTAATTCCTCCTTAGCAGTAGTAGCATTCTCTTTGACCCATTCCCTCTGCGTTTTAACTGAAAACCTGTTTGATTGTCATTCCTCCCTGTGCTGCCGGAATAAATCGGATTAACGCAGTTGCGGGAAGCTTTATAATTTATAAAAGTATGCTACGATTTAATTTACAGCGTGGAGCTTTAATGCAGCAATACGCATGACATGAACAGGAGGAATGAGCTTTGAAAGAAAAAATAGAACAAATTCAACAGTATTTATCTGACCATTCGCTGGATGCAGCGTTTTTAACTTCAACTGAAAATGTTTGTTACACTACAGGCTTCAGAAGCAACCCTCATGAAAGATGGCTTGCTGTATTCATTCCAGCAACCGGAGAAAGCACGTTAATCTGCCCTGGCATGGAGGAAGCAGAAGCGCGTCATGCAGGCTGGGAACACCACATAATCGGGTACAGTGATACAGAAAATCCGATCCAATTGCTACATACTTATCTTCAAGGACAAAATATTCAAGCGGCTTCACTTGCTGTTGAAACCGGTCATTTGACCCTCGAACGGCTGCATCTGCTAGAAGAGGTGTTTGACACTTTGAAGGTGCATTCAATCGATCAGGAGCTTAATAATCTCCGCGTTATTAAGTCTTCAAGAGAAACAGACCTTCTGCGCAAAGCGGCTAAACTGGCTGATTTTGCCATAGAGACCGCATGCAGTGAGCTGGCAGAAGGCAAAACAGAGCTTGAAATCCTTGCTGCGATTGAATTTGCATTAAAACGAAAAGGCATTACAGAAATGTCATTTTCCACGATGGTCCTCACAGGTAAAAATGCTGCTTCACCTCATGGCACCCCCGGGCTGAACAAAATAAAAAAAGGCGACCTTGTCCTATTTGACCTCGGTGTCGTTTATCAGGGCTACTGCTCTGATATTACAAGAACGGTTGCTTTTGGGGAGCCTTCAAAGGAGCAGATCAAAATCTATGAAGCCGTTCTTGCAGCGGAGCTTAAAGCGCTGGAAATGGTTAAGCCTGGGGTAAAAGCAAGCGAGCTGGATATGGCTGCAAGGAAGGTAATAGAAGAGGCAGGCTATGGTGACTTCTTTCCTCACCGACTGGGACACGGTCTTGGTTTAAACGTGCATGAATATCCTTCCATTACATCTGACAGCGACTTTATTCTTAAAGAAGGCATGACGTTTACCATTGAACCTGGCATTTATGTCCCGAGCGTTGCGGGAGTCCGGATTGAAGACGATGTGCTGGTAACAAAAACCGGGTATGAAACACTGACTAAATTTCCTAAAACACTTCAATATTACTAAGGGCTCTTTGGCTAAAACGGTTCTGTATAACAGAAAAAAAAAAAAGGAACTTGGGACATATGTGTCTCAAGCTCTACGACCGGTTCACTTCGCTTCAGGCGGACGCTTTCCGCAGGGACGGCGCTGAGCCTTCTTGGGTCTTGCCCTGCGAAGTCTCAGCTTGCCGTCATGTCCTGCTGGGAGCCAACTTCCGCTCTGTTCACCTTTTACTATTTATAAATACTATCTCGTTCTTTAAATTTTATTGAATTTTGTTCCAAACTCTTTTTCAATGCAGTTTGACCCAATTACCAAATCACCTGCAAAAAAAAGTGTGCAGACGTTAATTTTCACAGTGTGCACACTTTTCTTTTTAATTGGCTTTTACTGGAATCAATAATTCACGGGCACTGGCATAGTCCAGTCCATGAGCTTCCGCTACAGCATTATAAGTGACAAAGCCGTTGGCACAATTAATTCCTTTTAACAAAGCTTCATTATCAAGGCAGGCTTGTTTATAGCCTTTATTAGCAATTTGAACCGCGTATGGAACGGTCACATTTGTCAGTGCAATGGTCGAAGTACGCGGAACAGCTCCCGGCATATTCGCTACTGCGTAATGAACAACATCATGCTTCGTGTACGTTGGTGCGTCATGAGTCGTGATCCGGTCAGTCGTTTCGAATATTCCGCCCTGATCGATGGCAATATCCACGACCACTGAGCCCGGCTTCATCGTTTTGATCATTTCTTCTGTCACGAGCTTTGGTGCTTTGGCGCCGGGTATTAATACAGCTCCAATCACCAGGTCTGATTGTGCAAGTGTTTCAGCTATATTTAACGGATTTGACATAAGCGTTGTGACGTCTTTGCCGAACAAATCGTCAAGCTGGCGCAGGCGATCCGGGCTTAAATCAAGAATCGTGACATCTGCCCCAAGCCCGACTGCCATTTTAGCAGCATTTGTTCCTGCTACGCCTCCTCCAATGATGGTAACTTTTCCTCTAGCTACTCCAGGAACGCCTCCAAGAAGAATCCCCATTCCTCCATGGATTTTTTCAAGGAATTGAGCGCCAATCTGGGTTGCCATTCTTCCTGCTACTTCGCTCATAGGCGTTAATAGAGGCAGAGAGCCATTTGAAAGCTGAACCGTTTCATAGGCTATAGCGACAACTTTATTATCAATTAAAGCCTTTGTAAGCTCAGGTTCAGGAGCGAGGTGAAGGTATGTAAACAGAATAAGGCCTTCTTTAAAGTAGGAATACTCACTTGAAATAGGCTCTTTTACTTTCATCACCATATCAAAAGACCATGCTTCCTGTGCGGTTGCAGCAATTTTACCCCCGGCTGCTATATAATCTTCATTTGTAAATCCCGAACCGGTGCCGGCATCGTGTTCAACAAACACTTCATGACCCTGGATCACTAAATGATGAACACCAGATGGCGTAATTGCTACACGATTTTCATTATTCTTAATTTCTTTAGGAATCCCAATACGCATTTAAAGCCCCTCCATTTATCTAAATCCTCATCTGTCCGCAAAACACCGGCTTTTAAGGATTCAGGACGGTGTTAGGCACTACCATTTTAACAAATGAAATGAATGATGTCTCAATTTATTTTGCTTATTGAAATAAACTATTTTTTCTAATTATTGAACATTGCTTTGTTATTTATGTAGTATGTTAAACTTGGACTAAAACATGTACGTTTACTAAGAAATGGAGATCAGCATGCAGAAAATGGTTAAACAGCCCCGGATTGAAATCGAACGATTTGGTCTTGAGGCCATTCCAATTGAACAAAAACAAACAAAATGGTTTGAATATGCCGGTATTCAGTTAGCTTTTTCAGTAAATACCGGAAATGTGCTGGTTCCAGCTCTCGCTGTCCTAACGGGAGGACTGACGGTTGGATGGGCAATCGCTTCAACAATCCTGGGTGCCTTAGCCGCATTTTTACTTGTTTCTCTTCTGTCATTGCCGGGAGCACGGTATGGTCTGCCTGCACAATTTGTTATTAGAACAATGATTGGTACAAAACTTTCAAGATATTTCGCTTCTCCTATACGGTCGTTAACTTCTCTATACTGGTTCTCTGTTCAGACGATTGGGGGATCGGTGGTGTTTATATCACTGCTGACTCCCCTTACAGGATTCAGGATCCATCTCTGGCTTCTTGCTCCCATGCTGGCAGCAGGAATGGCTTTTTTAGCTTTAATCGGATTTGATGCGGTGAAGAAGGCGGCAAAATGGTTTTTGCCTATTTTGTTTTTAGGACAGGCAGCGATGATCTATCTGATTTTAACTTACAGCTTTTCTGCTTCCACCTCCATTATGGAAACAGGCTCATTTCAACTGAGCTCTTTTTTCTTTTTCTCAAGCCTGGCATTTGTTCAATATGTATCAGGAGTCAGTGCATCTTCAGACATGACCCGATATGCTGCGTCGCCAGGACAGGCTTTTTGGGGTGTACTCGCTGGAAATGTATCCGGTTTTATGATTACCGCTTTTCTTGGCGCGTTTTACGCCGCTGCACTCGGTTCACTAAATCCATTTGCAGCAGCGGGAGAACTTACAGACTCCTATCTGCTGATCATTCTTATCGCGACTGGTGCACTCGTCTCCATGATCTCGATTAATTTGAGCAACGCATACACAGGAGGATACAGTCTTTTGAATGCTTTTCCAGCACTTGGCAGAGTTAAAAGCGCATTGATTTTCGGAGCAGCCGCAACAGTATTAAGTCTTTTTCCCATTATTGTCCAACAGGCAGAAGAGTACATTTCCCTGTTGGGTGCTGCAGTAATTCCGCTGTCATCCATCATTGTATTTGATTTTATATTTATCAAGAAAAGAAGAATTCTGGATGGGGACCTGGTTTTATTATCGGCAGGGAAAAATCTCGTGAACGCTGAAGCATTACTAACCGCCATTATTTTTATACCTGTCTACCTGCTGATCCCATCTTCTTTTTCCCCCGGCTTTATCGTCTTTATACTTGCCGGAATCACCTATACAGCCATGAAGTCTATAAGGGAAAAGAGCAGCTAATGAAAAAATCAAATTGTTTTGAAATATTCAATAATTGGTAAAGATATTCAGGCGTTTAGGGTGTACAATAGAACTAAGGAGGAGATAAACATGGCACTTAGTTATGATCATATTTTAGTAGCTGTCGATGGATCAAAAGAAGCAGAGTGGGCTTTCAAAAAATCAATTGATATTGCAAGACGGAACAATGCCACTTTAAATCTGCTTCACGTAATTGACACTCGATCCTTTGCTGTAGTTGAAGCTTATGATCGAAGCGTAGCAAAGAGAGCTCAAAGCTTTGCTGAAGAAATGCTTGGTGAATATAAAGCAGAAGCAGAACGTAAAGGTGTGACCAAAATTAATGTGTTTGTTGAATACGGCTCCCCAAAAGTACTTGTACCAAAAGAGTTTGCCAATAAAGTTGAAGCAGATCTTATTATCTGCGGGGCTACTGGCTTAAATGCGATGGAACGTTTTTTAATTGGCAGCATTTCCGAGCATATTGTCCGAGCGGCTAAATGTGATGTACTGGTCGTCCGGACCGATCAGCCCCCGGAGAAAGAACCTGCTAAAGACGATTTCACAATATAGTATTTTAAATAAAAGCGGCCCTGTTCAGCAGGACCGCTTTTATCGTTTAAGTTAAAGGAACAGACTGCACAAGAAGGGATGCCTGCTCTATTTGTTTTCTTACCTGATCAAAGCCCGTTCCTCCTGCAGAATCTCTTCGCTCCACAGCCCGTATAGGTTCAAGCACCTGATAAATATCTTCTTCAATTACCGGAGAGGCCTCTTTAAGTGTAGGAAAAGGCAGATCTTTTAAATAAATTCCCTGCCCAATGCACACGAGCACCAGCTTTCCAACAATTTCGTGGGCTTCCCGAAACGGAACCCCCTTTGCTGCTAAATAATCCGCCAGCTCAGTAGCATTAGAAAAATCTTCATTTACTGCTTTCTTCAGACGATCCTTATGAACATGCATGGTATCAATCATACCGGCAAATATTTTCAGCGACCCCATCAATGTATGAACCGTATCAAACATGCCTTCTTTATCCTCCTGCATGTCTTTGTTATAGGCTAGAGGCAACCCTTTAAGTACGGTTAAAAGGGACATTAAATGACCGAACACCCTGCCTGTTTTTCCTCTGACAAGCTCTGCCATATCAGGATTCTTCTTTTGCGGCATAATGCTGCTTCCCGTAGAAAATGCATCCGCAAGTTCAATAAATTGAAATTCCTGGCTTGACCAGATAATCAGTTCCTCAGAAAACCTCGAAAGATGCATAATCGTCATAGACGCATTGGATAAAAATTCAACGATAAAATCACGATCACTTACCGCATCCATGCTATTTTCATAGATTGAAGAAAAACCGAGCAGCTCTGCAGAACGATGGCGGTCAATTGGAAAAGTTGTCCCGGCTAAAGCGCCAGCTCCCAGCGGTGATTTATCTATCCTTTTTAACGAGTCTTCAAAACGCTGATGATCCCTCTCAAGCATCCAGAAATAGGCAAGCAAATGGTGAGCAAATGAAATCGGCTGAGCCCGTTGTAAATGAGTATATCCCGGAGCAACTGTTTCAACATGAACCTCTGCCTGCTTAAGAATCGCTTTTTGAACGGTTCTGATCAGGACCCCAATTTCTTCTACTCTATTTTTAAGATAAAGATGCATATCAGTCGCCACCTGATCATTCCTGCTTCGTCCTGTGTGAAGTTTCCCTCCCACCTGGCCAATTTCTTTAATGAGCAAATGCTCCAGATTTAAATGAATATCTTCGTTTCCTACGGAGTACGTTAATTCATTCTTTTCTGCTTTTTCTTTCAGGCGCGCCAGTCCCCCGAGTATTTCATGAACCTCTTCAGCAGAAAGGATCCCGCATTCTCCAAGCATCGTTACATGTGCCACAGATCCCTTTAGATCTTCAAACACTAAATGCTGATCAAAACCTATAGAGGCATTGAACTCATCGACCCATTCTTCAGGCGATTGCGCGAAACGTCCTCCCCATAATTTACTCATGAGACGGTTTCCCCTTTTTTACTTTGCACCATGGAGTGAACTTTAGTTGGAAGTCCCCATAGTTGGATGAAGCCGATCGCTGCGCTATGGTTAAACTCATCGTCTGCTGTATAAGTAGCAAGCTTTTCATTATAAAGGGAATTAGGCGACGTTCTTCCCTCTACAATTGCATGACCTTTAAAAAGCTTTACTCTAGCCACTCCATTTACATACTGCTGCGTTTCCTTCAAAAAAGCCTGAAGTGCCGGGGTTAATGGAGAAAACCAAAGCCCTTCGTATATCATCTCTGTAATTTTCTTTTCAATCACTGGCTTAAAATGAGCCATTTCTTTTACTAGCGTTAAATCTTCAAGCTCTTTATGAGCCTTCATTAGGGTTACAGCACCAGGACATTCATATACTTCTCTTGATTTTATACCGACAAGTCTGTTTTCAACGTGGTCAATTCTCCCCACTCCATGCTTTCCTGCAAGATCATTGAGAGTAAGAATCATAGTGGATAACGGCATTTTTTCACCATTTAACGCAATGGGAACACCTTGCTCAAATTCTATTTCAATAAGATCGGGAGCATTAGGGGTTGTTTCAAGAGACGCTGTAAGATCGTATGCTCCCTCTGGAGGAGCCGCCCAAGGATCTTCTAAAACTCCACATTCATTGCTTCTTCCCCATAAGTTTTGGTCAATTGAGTAGGGGCTGTCCAGATTAATTGGAATGGGTATATTATGTTTTTTTGCATAATCAATCTCTTCTTCTCTTGACCAGCCCCACTCTCTGACTGGTGCGATTACTTCAAGATCGGGATTTAAAGCCTGAATAGCAACTTCAAACCTTACCTGGTCATTTCCTTTGCCCGTACATCCATGTGCTACTGCATGAGCTCCGCTTTGTTCGGCCACTTCTACCAGCTTCTTCGCGATCAGCGGACGTGAAAGTGCAGAAACCAATGGATATTTTCCTTCATACATCGTATGTGCCTGAAGGGCTGTCAGCGCATAATCCTGTGCAAATTCTTCTTTTGCATCAATCACATAGCTTTCCGTTGCTCCAACAGTCAACGCTTTCTCCTTCACAAAATCAAGATCTTTTCCTTCTCCCACATCCAGGCAGCACGCTACTACGGCATATCCCTGATCTTTTAGCCATTGGATGGCAACCGAGGTATCCAAACCTCCGGAATAGGCTAAAACAACTTTTTTATTTTGATTCATAACAATCAACCTCTTTCGTATTTTTATTTATCGTAATGTATATTTATTCTTTATAGGATGTGTACATACTAACAGGTCCTTTTAGAACTTACAATAGAAAATAATAAAAATTTAAAAGTCTTAATATTCAGATAAGTATGTATAAAAAAACTACCGTGTTCGTTTCACATGGCAGTTTGGTTGATGCTTATTTTTTATCACATAAAAAACGGTATTGATAAAATTTTTCAGCAAAATCAGTTACTCTTCTGGTCAGCTGATAATTTGAAAAAGCTCCAATGGACATTGAAATGATGGGAAGATTGGAAAATTTCTTTTTGCGGAACATACTGATCGCCGTGGATTTAAATAATTGTTTTACAGGTCCTTCAAGCCAGCGTTCATTGGTTAATTCATCATTTCCATTAAAAAAATAGCTTATTTCGTGCGTTTCCAACGACCTGATTAAATCATCCCAGGCCTCTGCCTGATAACGGATCGGCAGTGTAGCAGCGTGAAATAGTTTTAAGGAAAGCGTCATTTCATAAGGAGTCTGTACGTCACGGCCATAGGCTGTAGCAACAAATTGAATGGCCCTTATATTTAAAATCGTCATAGCCAGCAAGTCTGTACTAAAAGCTACGGCTCCCCCCGTTCCTGCGACCCCTCCCTGAATAAAAGAATACAGTTTGTGACGCCCGCTCTGCTGAATCGCCATATAGTGCAGCTGATCGATTCTAAGATGTGCAAAATCATGAAGAAAGCTGACTTTTTCGTCAAATGCCTTAGCTGTTGACAGTAATCTTTCCAATGTATCTTTGTGAAGATGGGAACCCTGTATGATACTGTGCAAATGAAAAAGGGCTGCATCCATTTTAGTAAATACTTCTTCTTTGATCGCAGGAGGAAGACTTTTAAATGATCCATCCAACCACCTCGAGAATGTCATGGATAAATCATGTCCTCTGAAAGAACCAAGTTCTCTGCGCCATGTTGTAATTTCATCGTATACTTCTATTTCACGCTCTGACCAGCTCATGGAGAACCCACCTCATTTTTCCAATAGTATGCCCGGACTGAGGATCATCTATAAGGAAAACAGTTAACCTGCATTAATTAATTTTATGGGCTGAAAAAGAAGATATTCATTAAAAAAACCTGCACTCCTTTATCAGGAATGCAGGCTCAGGGAATGCGTTTTTAAGATAAGCGAGTAACATCTCTTGCGATCATGACTTCTTCATCTGTTGGAATCACGACAACTTTCACCGGAGAGTGAGGGTAGTTAATAAATGCTTCCTCTCCACGCGTTTTGTTCAAGGTCGGGTCCCAGTAAATGCCCATGAATTCAAGTCCATTGAGGACTTCAGCACGAATGGTTTCACTATTCTCACCAATACCTGCTGTGAAGATGATGGCATCTACACCGTTCATTCGTGCAGCGTAGGATCCGATGTATTTATGGATGCGGTTAGAAAATACGTCCAATGCAAGACGGGCACGTTCATTTCCTTCTGCTGACTGAATTTCAATGTCACGTAAATCACTTGAGAAGCCGGAAACACCAAGCATACCTGATTGCTTATTTAAAACATCCAGTACACCTTCTGCTGACTTATCTGTTTTTTCCATAATAAAGGGGATAAGCGCTGGATCAATATTTCCGCTTCGGGTTCCCATTGTCACACCTGCAAGAGGCGTAAAGCCCATTGAAGTATCGATAGAGCGTCCACCTTCAATTGCAGCGATACTCGCCCCATTTCCTAAATGACAGGAAATCAGTCTTAATTGCTCTAACGGACGTCCAAGCATTTCAGCTGCACGCTGAGAAACGTATTTATGCGACGTACCGTGGAATCCATATTTACGAATACCATACTCTTTGTAGTATTCATACGGAAGGCTGTATAAAAAAGAACTTTCAGGCATAGTTTGATGAAAGGCTGTGTCAAATACCGCAACAGCCGGTGTAGTTGGAAGAACGTTTTGAAATGCGCGGATACCCGTTATGTTGGCAGGATTATGCAACGGTGCAAGATCTGAAAGTTCTTCAAATTTGGCAATTGTTTCTTCCGTAATTACGACCGAATCATTAAATACTTCTCCACCATGTACGACACGATGACCTACTCCATCAATTTCATTTAAAGACTGAATAATGCCCGTTGAAGTCAGCTTTGAAAGCAGCATTTGTACGGCGACATCGTGGTTAGGAATATCCGTAATGTCTTTTTGCTTTTCGCCATCCACTGTGATGGTAAAAACAGCATTTTCTAATCCAATCCGCTCGATAATTCCTTTTGTAATTACCGTTTCTTCCGGCATTTCAAAAAGCTGAAATTTCAATGACGAGCTTCCGGCGTTTATTGCAATGACTTTTGTCATAGTGGAATTCGCTCCTTCTTGTTTAATTCTGTTAACCCTTTTGTACAGTTCTAGTGATGAGAGAAAATGTGACTCTATTCACAACCTGAAAAAATTTCTGGGCAGCCTGTAGAAAACAAAGCGCTGCTTAAATCGTAATCCTATTAAAACCATAGTTGGTTATTCGCTG
Organism: Jeotgalibacillus sp. ET6; assembly: GCF_029667115.1. Lineage (GTDB taxonomy): Bacteria > Bacillota > Bacilli > Bacillales > Jeotgalibacillaceae > Jeotgalibacillus. The sequence continues at coordinate 966,402 of NZ_JARUIU010000001.1, forward strand.
CATGTTGTCTTTTTCATTTAATCACTGAATGTACTGCACTTCAAGAGAAAGCTTGCCGTGACAACGTTTACACTTAGAAGTGTTTATTTTCAGAAAAAAAGCCTGGACAAAATTGTCTCAGACTTTTGGACCGGTTCACTGTGCTTCATGCAGGCATATTGTACATGGACGGTTACTTGAGACTACGCAGGATAGAACCCAGGAAGGCTCAAGCAACCATCAATTTTGGCAGGATTCGCCGACTTGCGCTGCTCACCTTTTACTATTGAATTATCCTCATATATTTTTAAACGCTCTATATGCTATAGCTTCTTCTTCAAATAATCGTATAGTACAGACATTCTAAGTCTTCGCGGCACTTCCATTTTTTATACTCTTTTTCAAACAGTTCCTGAGTATTCTATTTTTTATTTTCTTCCATCCATAATCCGATCTTGTTCATCATCGATTGAACCGCCTGTGCATTGCTTAATTTTGGCATTTCAGCAAGCAGCACCTGGCGTGGAGGGTTTACCCCTTCTTTTTGGCGCTGAAGAATTAAAACACTTTTTCCCGCCTGCTCACTTTTAAACAGGGAGACTGGTAATTTCAACAAGCCTTGTATATGAACCTGTTTTTGTAAATATTCATGCAGCTGTGAGGCAAAAGGCGATTCAAATAACCCGTTCGGCACAAGAAAAAATAAGTAGCCTCCCTCTTTCACATGCTTAATGCTTTGCTCAATGAAGAGATGATGTGCATAGGAATGACCTTCTTTAGCCTGAAGCTCATAATCCGCCGCTCTCTCATCATTAGGATAATAACCGACCGGCAAGTCACTGATAACCGCATCAACCGGATCAATAAACAACGGCTCTAATGCATCCTGTGTATAAAGATGGAGAGGCTGCTCTGTTAGATTAGCTCCTACATACGCCAATCGTACCAGCACTTCATCAATTTCTACTCCATGAGTAAGTGCTACTTTTCCTTCAAGCTGGTTCATGATCGCAAGAGCCAGGTTACCTGTACCAAGGGCTGGATCAAGCAGCTTCAGTTCCTGCTCGTTTGATGTGAATTTATCGAGCAAAAAGCCGATAACCATCGCAATCGAATCCGGGGTCATTTGATGATTGGGCTGAATATGCTCTTTCATCCCCTTCAAAATTGCCAGCTGATAGGCCTTGCGAATTTCTTCCTTATCGTACTTCTCTAAAGGATGGTTTTCATAAGCATGAGCAAGCCTTTTTTTAATTACCTCATCCAACTCTTCATTTACTTCCCCACTAAACCAGTACTCCCCGCTTTCCGCTAAAGCTTCTAAATAAGAGGAAGCTCTTGCATCCTGCAAAGATACGGCCGTGTCATTTAACATGCTAAATACATTTTCAACCGGAGAACCATTCATCCCGGGTAATCCCTCCTGTCCCAAAATCTCAACAACCCATTTTAACGCGCATACACCAAAAAAGAAAGAAAAGCGGCTGAGAGTTCGTACAGTAAAGCGTTAAAGGGGCCAGACCCCTTTAACGCTTTACATAGTTAAACCCCCGCAAAAACTTTGCAGGGGCGTGTGTTATTTTGCTCTTTTCACCGCGTCTATAGCTGCTTCATAGTTCGGGTGGTCTGTTGCTTCTTTCACGTATTCTACGTAAACAACCTCGTCGCTGCTATCGATGACAAAAACAGCTCTTGCCAGCAGGCGCATTTCTTCAATGGCAACTCCATATGCCTTGCCAAAAGATAGATCACGATGATCTGAGACGGTCTGTACATTTTCGATCCCATTGTCTCCACACCAGCGGCGCTGTGCAAACGGAAGATCTACTGAGACCGTAAGTACTTTTACATTGCCGAGATCAGCAGCTTCCTCATTGAATTTTCTTGTCTGCTTATCACAAACACCTGTGTCCAGTGAAGGTACTACGCTGAATAATCGAACCGTGTTTTTCGTGTCCTGCAGTGTAACGGGAGAAAGATCGTTGGCTAACACAGAAAAATCCGGTGCTTTGTCTCCAACCTTTACTTCTGAGCCTTGCAATGTAACTGGTTTTTCTTTAAATGTAATTGATGCCATCTTTATCATTCCTCCTTTTATGTACTTAGCGCTTTCACGTTCATCATACTGAAAGGATACTGATACAAGCAACTAATTCGAATTCGTTTATTGATATTTTTCATGGTCCTGCGAGTACTGCGACCCCTGATTTAACTGATGCTGAATCTTGGAAACCAAGCCTGGAGCTAAATCCATAAGTTTTTCAAGCAGATGTGTTCCTTCGTTCAGATGGTGCATTTTAATGCCTTCTTTTCCAACAATCAAAAAGGCAATCGGCGTGATCGAAACGCCACCGCCGCTTCCGCCTCCAAAGGGATGACCTGAGCTGCTTGAACCATTTCCTGCTCCGTCTAAGTCTGATTGAAACTCGCTTCCTCCTGCTGCAAATCCAAAACGAACTTTGGAGACCGTCATAATGGTGCTTCCGTCGTGTGTTTCAACAGGATCACCTATAATGGTATTAACGTCTACCATTTCTTTTAAATGTTCCATTGCTGTGGCCATTAGTCCTTCAATAGGGTGCTCCATGAACTTCACCAACCTTTTTATGATTTGGCAATCCTCGATCCAACCAAAAACGGACGCCGATTATCATAAGGTGCCCCAGACGGATTGATGCTATGCAAGAAAGAGATAATGCAAATGCATTTACTCCGTATATTGGCTGAACAGATTGCTGCGGCTTGCATTTAAATTGAAAGACAGGGGACAGAATAAGGATGATCCAGCTATTCAGCATCCATAGTCCACTCGTTAGGTAGGCAGTCCAGTCCGCTTCTTCCAGCCCGATTTTTACATTTGTTTCCAGCTTCTCAATTTTTACTCTTTTCAATAAATCCTTCGTATGCTTTTTCACGTGTTTGAATTGTTGAAGGAATCGGTCATATACCTCTTTTGCTTGATTCATATCCTGAATGGAAAACACTTTTTCCGCCTCTGTCTCGGTGTTCGTCTGTTCAGCATACACAATTGCGGTTCCTTCCCGTTCAAATAACGGAATCGAGAACTTTTTCCTATAAAGACCGTTAAACATTTTCAGCTGAATATCTGCGTGATGAAGGTTCTTTTGAAGATTTAATTTAATAGAAATGGTAATTTTCGAAAAGTATATATAGAAAAGAAGGATAAGTATGAAAAATCCTATACCAGCTATAATCCACATATAGACCCTCCTTTTTTCTTCTCTTTTTCCCCTATTATGTCCATTATCCATAAAAAAAACCTGTCTATTGAAAGACAGGTTTCTGCTTATTTTATTGTGTTTTAGTATTTTCCAGCGACTTTATTGAACCTTTAGTCAAACAATATCAATATCTTTCTGCGGTGTGCGATGTTGGTTCGTAAGCAGATTTCACTGCTGCGACAACTGTTCTCTCATGTACGACAGCCGTATCCCCAATGAAGTCATGAAGTCCTTGTTTTTTCGGGGTAAATGCGACTACCGCGTATAAGAAAAGAAAAACTGGCAGGCCAAAGATGGTAAAGATACTTAGAACATATCTTCCAATCAATTCTCTGAAAAGAACCGCTGTCCAAGTTAATGACGATTCTTTTACTGACCTGACTCTCAGTCCGAATACCATTTTGCCCAATGTCTGTCCAAAGAACTTAGTCATCAAAACAAAATAAGCGAGAAACGTGATGCTTGTTGCAATTCCCCCAATACTAACTACGCCTGAGGAATCCATTGAACCCGTAAGACGAAGAACCGGATAAATAAGAAGTCCATTTATGGCTGCAATAACCAGCAAATCAAATAAGTAGGCCCATACTCTCATCCAAAAGCCGCTGTAGTGGGGTGTTACGTATTCGGGATGCTGGGAATTCCGGGATGGTTTTTCTTCCTTTACCACTTGCTCCTCTTCAGGGGGCAGTGGCTGCTGCATTTGTTCATCTTTATAATCCATATTTGCTGCCCCCTGTTAGTCAGTGTATAAGTACATTGGACGCGGTCCGCCTACTTTATTCATTAAATCGGAGAGGACTTGCCCTTCCATTCCGCCGAATATTTTTTGTGTCTGGTAGGTAAACAATGATCCCCAGTCGTTTGCCATTGTATAATGGATAACCTCTGCATCTGGAATCTCCAGATCTTCTTTTATCCCAGAAATGACATCTTCCTCATACCCGTACTCATCAATTAAATCAAGTTCCAAAGCCTGTATGCCGTTATAAATCCGGCCATCTGCGATTTCGCGCACCTGTTCTTCCGGCATTTCCCGGCCATTGGCAATTACTTCAACAAATCCATCATAAGAATCATCAAGCATGCTCTGAACAATTTCAAGGTCTCTTTCGTCCACTTCTTCTGAAGGGCTCAGCATGTCTTTGAATTCGCCGGAAGTGACAGTTACAAAGTCGATCCCATAGCGTTCTGCAAGTCCTGCAAAATTAATGCTCTGCATAATAACACCGAGCGATCCGGTCATGGTTTCCTTGCTTGCGAATATTTTGTCAGCCGGAGCAGCCACATAGTAGCCTCCTGAGGTTGCTTGGGCCCCCATAGAAACATAAATCGTTTTCCCCGCTTCCTGAATCTCAAGAAGCTTATCGTGAATTTCTGCACTCTCAACGACGCCGCCTCCTGGTGTATTCACACTCATCACCACGCCTTTTATCGTTGAATCATCTTTAATTTGATTTAATTGCTCCATAAAATGACTGTGATTGTATTCTGCCCCGGCAAACAAACCTGTTTGCTCTCCTGTATCCTGAATCGTTCCATTTAAATCAAGAACAGCGATCCGTTCTGTTCCCGTGCCGCCTTCAATCACTTCTTCCGGAAGTCCTTCTGTCTGAGGTCCTGAAAAAGCTTCTTCAAAATCCATTGTTACAAAAGCTGTAGCTGCATTAACTCCGATTGACACGATAAATAAAGCAGCCGCAGTTACTAAAGCAATCCACCTTTTTGCGGTCATTCCTAATTTCCTCCTTAAAAGCGTATCTCTTTCATACGGTTGAGTTTTCGATATGTTTCATTTCGTGGTACACTTTATAAGTATTCCTTATAAGAACAGATGAAGAAAATGATTCTTCTGCCATCTATGCTTAGATAAGGATAGCATTACATATTGTACCAAACATACAGGTTAACTAACAATGCTATTGGAGGTCGGAATGATGGAACAACGTCGAAATATGTTTTTTTATGCAAGAAAAGACGATAAAACTAAGGATCAAATTCTTACTCTCACCGATTTAGCAGAACGATATGGATTTAGTGTTGTAAAGGATTCTAAAGAAGCAAATATTATTGTCAGTATAGGAGGCGATGGTGCTTTCCTGCAGGCTGTTCGAAAAACGGGTTTCCGTCAGGATTGTCTTTATGCCGGTATTTCCACTTCAGGCAGCAGAAGTTTGTATTGTGATTTTCACATTGATGACTTATCGACGATGATTGAAGCAATGACGACAGAACAAATTGAAGTGCGCAAATACCCTACCATTCAGGTAAACGTGGATAATGAAACAACCTTTCTTTGTTTAAATGAATTCAGCATCCGCACCGGTATTGTTAAAACCTTTGTAATGGATATCTTTATCGATGACCTTCATTTCGAAACGTTCAGAGGGGACGGCATGATCGTATCTACTCCGACAGGAAGCTCAGGCTACAGTAAATCTGTAGGAGGCGCTGTAGTGGATCCGATGCTGCCGTGCATGCAGATAAGTGAGCTTGCTTCCCTTAATAATAATCGATTCCGCTCGCTGGGATCTTCGTTTATTTTAAGCGGACAGCGAAAATTGAAGTTATCCGTAACACAAGACGGCAATGATTATCCTGTTATGGGTCTGGATAATGAGGCGCTTGGCATTAGTCATGTTAAAGAAGTCGATCTGATGTTAAGTGACCACATCGTCAAAACAGTCAAATTAAAAGATAACTCTTTCTGGGAAAAAGTAAAAAGAACTTTTCTATAAATGGCAGTGACTCTTCGTCTAACGATTTGATGAGGCTCAGACTTTGCTGAAAGCGGCTGTCTTAAACCAGCAAAGAGGCTGGGACAATACTCCAAAAAGTTTTTTAGTAATAGTAAGATGACAGCGGAGCGGAAGGTGGCGACTCCAGCAGGAGATGACGAAAAGCGTCCACCTGAAGCGCAGCGAACCGGTAAAAGAGCTTGAGACAGTTATGTCCCAAGCTCTTTGTCTTTTTTTATTCCCATGCGTTTTAAACTTACTGACCGGCTGCTTTTTTCAAACTTCGAGGTCTTGCCATGTACCATTTAGACCGGGAAAACGTAAACAGCGTTAAACTTGACCAAATAAAGACAAAAGAAATTAAATCGATTAAGGTGAATGGCTCATTATAAATAAAAATACCCAAAATTAAGGTCAGTGTTGGTGCAATGTACTGCAGAAAGCCGATCATATACAAAGGAATTTTCTGCGCTCCTTTGGCAAAAAACAGCAGAGGTACAGCCGTCGCAGCCCCTGCCCCGATAAGCAGCAAGTCGATGTTCCAATTCCCGGCAAATAAAGCAGGAGAACTGTTTTGAAAAAGAAATCCCATGTATATAAGGGCAGCTGGCATAATGGTTAGGGTTTCAAGTGTCAGCCCAATCGCAGGGTCTACTTTTATCATTTTCTTTACCAGTCCGTAGAGTCCAAATGAAAAAGCCAAGGTAAAAGCGATCCACGGAAAAACTCCATAGGAAATGGTAATGATCAAAACACCGATCAGCGCTAAAATAAATGAGATAACCTGCGCTTTCGAAAGCACTTCCTTTAATACAATGACACCGAGTAAAACCGATACCAACGGATTAATATAATATCCCAGACTTGCTTCTACCATTTGATTTGTGTTTACTGCCCATATGTAGAAAAACCAGTTTAAACTGATTAATGCTGAAGCTGCAAACAAAGCAAGAAGTCTTTTTTTCTTTTTAAGCAAGGACAGTCCTTCCACTTTAAAGGCACGCAAATTTCCAGTAGCGGCTAATAAAACCATCATGAACCAAAACGACCAAAACACCCGATTAGCCAGGATTTCATCCGGACTTACGTCAGATAGAAATTTCCAGTAAATCGGCAGCAAGCCCCATAATGCATACGCAAATGCTGCAAAAAATATCCCCTTTTTTTCCTCATTCTCCATAATGTTCTCCATTCTTTAGGTAATCGAAATAAATCAATTATACGCCCGTTTTAAAATGTGTCAAGGGAAGTTAAACGTTACATTGTTTCTCACTACTAACCAGTTCGCTATATGTACTTACTTTTTAAATACAAAGAGGAGCCCGAAACAAATGTGTCTCAGGCTCCCTACCCTTTTCCATTCGCTTAAGGCAGATGCTTGCTGAAATAACAGTGCCGGACCTTTTTTGACCTTTCCCGAAGAATCCTCAGCTCCACTATCTTCATTCAGCTTTATAAACGGTTTTCCCGTCGACTACAGTTCTATCGACTTGCATGGATAGCAAATCTGCTACAGGAGTATTAAACGGATCTTTTTCAAGAACCGTAAAATCTGCTGCATGGCCTTTTTCAAGTATTCCTCTATTGTGCTCGTGGTGACAGGCAAATGCACTTCCTTTTGTAAACAGTTCAATTGCTTCAAACATGCTGAGGCATTGATCTTCGCCATAGACGGTGCCTTCCGGATCAAGTGGATTTGTTCTTGTAACAGCTGCATGAATCCCTAACAGCGGGCCAAGCGGTTCAATAGGAGCATCTGAGCCCCCCGCACAGGCGATCCCCCGCTCTAAAAGGGTTTTCCATGCATAGTTCCACTGCATTCTATCTTCTCCAATCCGCTCTGTCACCCAAGGAAAATCTGAGGCAACAAAGCGGGGTTGAATATCCAGGACAACCGGCAGTTTTTCTACGCGCTTTACAAGATCTTCGTTTAAAATCTGGGCATGAATCAGGCGGTCTCTTTGCCCATTCACAGCCGGATACTGCTCAATCGCATCAAGCATATATTCAAAAGCCAGATCCCCAATCGTATGAACGGCTATAGGCATATCATATTGTCTCGCTTTGTATACTAATTGCTTCAGCTTATCCGGGTGATGAATGGCGACTCCATTTGTGGATGTATCGTCTGCATAGCCATTTTTCAATAAAGCGGTTCTGCCGCCTAATGCACCGTCAGCAAATATTTTCATTGCTCCGAATTCAACATATCTTGATCCCGACAAAAAGGAGTGGCCCTGCCGATGCCAGTCTTCAATTACCTGGTGATGAACCAGAAGATGAGCTCTGAAGGGATTTCCCTCCTCTTCAATTACCTTTTGAAACGCGCGATAGGTCCGGGTAAAATCTCCATAATAACTCAGGTCTTCTGTATGTCCGCCAGTCAGTCCCAAAGACCAGGCATGCTTGAGCCCTTCTCTCAATGAATTTTGAATATATTCATCCTCGATTGGAGGCAAAGCAGGAATCATAAAATCCTGCGCCTGATCTTTTAATAAACCGGTTAGGTCGCCATTCAAATCCCGATCTATCAGTCCACCCTCCGGATCCGGAGTATTCCGGTCTATTTTAGCTGCTTGCAGCGCGACGGAGTTGACCACAGCGGCATGTCTGCATATTCGTTTTAAATGCACGGGATGGTTTGGCGCAGCCGCATCGAGCTCTTCAGCCGTAATAACTTCAGGGGTGGTCCACTGATTCTCATTCCAGCCATCCCCAAGAATCCATTCTCCTTCCGGCAGTTCCTGAGCCTTTAGCTGAACTGCTTCCATTACCTCACGTTTTGATCTCATGGAAGAAAGGTCCAGCCTCAGAAGCGTTTCTCCCACGCCAATTAAATGAAGATGACTATCTACAAATCCTGGAAACAATGTGCTGCCTTTTAAATCAATCCATTCCGGCTCCCCGCTTGCAGCTGCAACCAGATCCTCTTTGTTTCCAACCTCCACGATTCTGCCATTATGAGTAAGAATCGCTTCAGCTTTTTCTCCTTCTTCCTTCATTGTATAAATGGTTCCATTTGTCCAAAGCTGCATCATAATACATCCCCCTAAATCTATGTAAAAAAATACGTAAAATAATTTGTACAGTGTAAGTTTACAAAATATTTCTTTAAAGATGAAGCCGTATGCTCAACAAAAGGGGGTTTTAAGAAAAAATGAATGGGAGGCAGTCATTTTGGACATAAAAAAGCCGACAGCTCAATTTAGCTGTCGGCTTTTTTTAGGTTAATTATTTTGAAGAACCGCCTAATTGCTGTTCAGCCATTTGAACAAGACGTTTAGTGATTTCTCCTCCTACAGAACCGTTAGAGCGAGCTGTAGAATCTGGTCCTAGTTGTACTCCGAATTCAGTTGCGATTTCGTATTTCATTTGGTCTAGTGCTTGTGCTACACCTGGAACAAGCAGTTGATTTGAACTTCTGTTTGCCATGTGTTTTCACCTCCTTGTGAGAATAGAATGTGCAGAAACGCAGAAGTTAACACTGGTAATTTATTCTAATATTAATCTGTTCTACTGCACTCCTTACATCACAGTTAAAAACTCATGGCCAGAAGGCTTCTAGGTGTAAACAATATACTGATACAACTGGATTCCTATCCTATTTTGTTCTGCCTCAAAACAATCCTGAAAATTCATCACTGCTTTCATTTAACAGTGTATTTGGTGTAAGGATTTCCGTTTCAGTGGTATTGACCGCTTCATCGATGAGTAAGTCAAAGTCAATAAAGCTTTCATAAAAAGCTACTTTATCCAGTTTCGGTTTTGTTTTAGGTGCTGCCGGGGTAAAAATCGTACAGCAATCCTCGTAAGGAAGAATAGACAGTTCATAGGTCCCTATTTCCTTGGCTATTTCGATAATATCCGTTTTATCCATCGTGACAAGCGGTCTTAAAACAGGTGTAGCTGTTACTGCATTAATTGCCTGCATGCTCTCAAGAGTCTGACTCGCTACCTGCCCGAGACTTTCACCAGTAACAATCGCCTTGGATCCTGATTTTTCTCTAATAAGATCAGCAATTCGCAGCATCATTCTTCTTGTGGAAGTCATGGTGTAGTTTTCAGGTACCTGTTTTTGAATCGCCTGCTGAATGGCTGTAAAAGGAACGATATGGAGCTTGATCCTGCCTGAATATCCCGCCAGCTGAGCTGTAAGTTTTCTTACTTTCTGCTTCGATTGTTCGCTAGTGAATGGAGGGCTGTGAAAATGGATCGCTTCAATTTCCACTCCACGTTTCATCATAAAATAGCCGGCTGCTGGACTGTCAAGGCCGCCTGAGAGCATCAAACTTGCTTTATTTGATGCGCCAATAGGCATTCCGCCTGCACCTGGTATTTTTTGGGCAGATAAATAGACTCCTTCTTCACGCACCTCTGTTACAAGTTCAATTTCAGGGTTTTTCATTTCAACAATCAGACCATCCACTTGATTCAGGACGTATGAACTGATTTCTCTGTTTAATTCATTCGTGTCAAGCGGAAACGACTTATCGGCTCTTCTGGCAGATACTTTAAAGGTAGCTTGATCCTGAACAAGAGAGGCGACAAGTTTTGCTGCATGCTCTTTTATTTCAGTCAGATCAGACGCTGTCTTGACGACAGGGCTGAATGACTGAATGCCAAAAATAGGCTTGAGTCTTTTAATAATCCCTTCCACCTCTTCAGGGTTCTGCAAATAAATATGCATTCGATCTCTGCCTGCTTCAATTTTTACCGCTGAAAATCCGGATAGTGATTCCTTGATATTCAGCTTTAATTGATTAATAAAACGGTTGCGGTTCTTTCCTTTTGTTGAAATTTCTCCGTAGCGTATTAAAATTCGATCATAGTTCATTTTCGTTTAATTCCTTTCAATAAGGATGGAATGACTGTGCTCCATACTTTTTGTAATTGCTCAATCTCACTCTTTGTGGTGGTATACGCCATGCTGATCCGCACTGATCCTTTGGCAATTTTAGGAGAGAACCCCATCGCCTGAACCGTTCGGCTTATTTCCGCTTTCTTTGAAGAGCAGGCACTTGTTGTAGAAATATAAATACCTTCTCTTTCAAGCGCATGCACGATAACTTCTCCCTTTAACCCCGGAACAGAGACATTGATAATATGGGGAGCAGAAAAGGCTTCGGGAGTAAGAATACAGGTATAGGGCAGCGCTGAAAAATAGTGAATCAATTCGGTCTTAAGCGTACTCACGAGATAAGCGTTATAGTTTTCGGTTATTTCTCTCATCGCCTTAGCCATGGAAACTGCCCCGGCCACATTTTGCGTTCCGCTTCTAAGTCCGCTTTCCTGATTACCTCCTGCTACTTGTGGAAGCATAGATGCATTGGCTCTCTTATATAGAAGCCCTGTTCCTTTTATGCCATGAAATTTATGTGCAGAAATGGAAAGCAGGTCCACCTGGCTTTGATTTACCATGACTGGGATCTTGCCAAAACTTTGAACAGCATCTACATGAAAATAAGCACTGGAATACTTTTTAATCAATTTGCCTGCTTCCTCAATGGGCTGAATGGTCCCTACTTCGTTATTGACGTGCATAATGGAAACAAGAATCGTTTCTTCTGTTAGCAGGTTTTTTAACTCATCTAATGAGATTCTTCCATCTTTACCAACTTCGAGGATAGACAGCTTAAATCCTTTTTGCTGAAGCTCCTTATACACGTTCCAAACAGATGGGTGTTCAATTTGGGTGGTAATTATATGGTTTCCTTTGTGCATTACAGATTCTGTGATTCCTTTAATGGCAAGGTTATTGGCTTCTGTGCCCCCGGATGTAAAAATGATTTCATCCTTGTTCGCACCGATGATAGCCGCCGCCTGCTCTCTTGCTTTATCCAGCAGGTTTGCGGCTGTTGAACCAAGACCATGCAAAGAGGAGGGATTGCCGTAATACTTCTCTGACACTGTTATAAATGAAGTCAGCACCTCTTTAGAAGGCTTTGTTGTAGCACTGTTATCGAGATAAATCATAGAAACACACTCTTTCATTAAAATCATGTACTGGTTCAAATACTGACTTATCATATCATATTTCACACAAATCGCAGAATCTGATTTTTGGACTCGCTGCTGATTTTGCATCCATGAAATAACCTTTGTATAGTGATATGAGATTGCCTTATGCCATACAACAAAAAAATTCTGACTATTTCAATTTTCGACAAAGTTCTCACAATCTATGGTAAGATATTTCAGTGTTAAAAAGGTTTGTCTATTGGAGGTAGTTATGAAACAGCATACATTGTCATTCAGCGGCATTCTTACAATCGGTTTAATGCTTTTTGCTTTATTTCTCGGTGCAGGAAATATGATTTTCCCCCCATTATTAGGGCAGCAGGCAGGCGAACATCTTGCTTTAGCGATAATTGGATTTTTAATTACCGGAGTTGGGCTCCCTTTGTTAGGAGTGATCGCCATTGCACAGTCCGGCGGAGATCCTCAGCAGCTGGCGAGTCGTGTACACCCAATTTTCGGAATAATCTTTACAATTACATTATATCTGGCCATTGGTCCATTTTTTGGGATTCCAAGAACAGCGACCGTGTCCTATGAAATCGGACTGCTTCCTTTTCTATCCGAAAACATCATAACATCAGGTTGGCCATTATTTTTATTTTCCCTGATGTTTTTTACACTCACAGCTCTTTTATCACTTAATCCGTCACGTCTGGTTAATCGGATAGGGAAAATTCTTACTCCCATTCTGATCATTGTCTTAAGTATCCTCGTGGCAGGAGCTTTCATTACACCGATGGGAGATCCCGGGCAACCCGCTGCAGGGTATGAAACATCTCCGTTCTTCACGGGATTTATTGAAGGATACCTGACGCTTGATGCAATAGCAGCTTTAGTCTTTGCTATTGTCGTCATTACAGCAATAAAGGAAAAACAAATTTATGACAGAAAATCAATTGTACGGGTGACCATCTTCGCCGGCCTAATCGCTGCAGCAGGTCTAGCAATTGTTTACATCGCTTTGAGTCAATTGGGTGCTACAAGCATATCTGCCGTTGGTGAGCAGACAAACGGCGGAGCCATCCTGTCAGCAGCAGCATCTTATTTATACGGCCCGAGCGGTGCAGTTATTTTAGGTCTTGCTATTACAGCAGCCTGCATTACAACCTCAATTGGACTGGTGTCATCGACTGCCACTTATTTCTCAAGAGTGGTGCCGGGTATATCATATAAAGCTTTCGTGTTTATATTCGCTGGTTTCAGCATGGTTGTTTCAAATATCGGTTTAACTCAGCTGATCGCCTTCTCGGTTCCGCTGCTGGTCATGATTTACCCCATAGCGATCGTGTTGATTTTATTGTCTTTTCTTCACTCTTCTTTTAAGGGCTATCAGGCAGTTTACATCGGCGCTGTTATTCCAACATTCATCGTAGGAATAAGTGATGGTCTTGCCGCTGCAGGATTCGGTGGGAACATTTTGACCTCATCTCTCTCTTTTCTTCCTCTAATGGAGCAGGGAGTGGGATGGACCGTACCTGCGGTAACAGGTGCAGTTATAGGATTATTTATAGCGATTGTTTTAAAGCACCCTGTCAAACCTTCTGCTAATCAAATCTAAAAAAGCTGGCTTCCACGGTATGTTGGAAGCCAGCTTTTTATTGCTTAGCAAATTGCTTTTCTTCTATTTGGCTGCCGGAAAGCTCTTCGATCCGCTTTAATGCCCCGGGCTCCACTTTTTCAATGGCACTTGCTGCCTGTTCTAATGCATCCTGATATTGGCCTTTTCGGAACAGCAGTTCAGCTTCATTCAAGCCAATATAAACCGTTTCGTGACGGCTGCGGTAACGGTTGCCGTATTGGATGACTCTTTCAACAGATTGAGCTGACTGAATCATTTCTTCCGTTTCTTTGCAAACCGATTCGACCATTGCTTCCGATGTGGAAGAATGCTGCTGAATTGAAATAATGTTCAGCGGTTTATCATTCAAGCTTTTTTCCAGTAGATCAAGCTGATCATATGCGCTGTCAAACTGTGCAGAAATATACTCGGGACAACGAGGAAGATTGGCATGACGCAGTAGACGTTCCTGCTCTTTCAGCAGCCCTCTGAGATGATGATCAATTTCCCGCACTCTGACTTCATCCTGACGAAGCCGCTGCAGGCGGTCTTTAAAATCAGTTTGAGCAGGCTCAATTTCATGCAGTTCCGTCCTGATTCCTTCGAGTTCCCCCGATAAGGCAGAAAAAGCAGTATCGCTTGTCAGTCTGCGTTCTTTTAAAATCGAAAACTTTTTCTCGATTCGTAGTAGTTTTTTGTCCAAATCTTTTGGAATGCCAAAATCATTTTGATCAAGCTGATACCCCTGACGGACAAATTCAGTTTCTGTCTGGAGAGCCTGGTTTTGCTCAATCAGACGATTCAGCAGATCCGTCGTGCCTTCCCAGTTCTCTGTAACATAAGAACGGGCCTCCACTTCTTTTTCCAGGGAATCGTACAGCGTATCTATATGCTGGTGCATAGCAGCTACAAGCCGTTTTGCATCGTCCATTTCAAGCTGATTCACGTGAGTTTTCCCTTTGTTAATTGATGATTGAATAGCAGCAGCATCTTCTTCAATTGATATATGGGACAGGGGAAAACCTGCATTTCTCATCTCTTCAAATCCCTCTTTCAATTCTGAAAGCTGCGAAGGAATGGAGTAGTGAGTTTCATTGTATAATTCAGGAATTTCTTGAAGAAGCAAAAGAATATAAGCTACTTCATCAGCGAGCGTAAGCACCAGCTCGCGGGCTGCCAGATAGTTTCCTTGCTCTGTCATTTCCCTGTATTGAGTAAGCTTTGGTTCTACTGCATCAATTTTTCGCTCAATGGCTTCTGAAGCCTTGCCGTATGTATGACGCTGTGAGAATAATTCATTTTTGGCATGCTGATAATCCGCCTGGATCGCTGCCATTTCCTCCTTATTCTTCTCATCGCTTCCCATAAGCTCTTCCAGTTCTTCCAGAATCAGATTCATTTCTTTTTCTGCATCACTAAGCATATGTCTGATCTTATCTCTGATTTCTCTCGACTTTTTAAATCGAAACTTATCAATGTATTCTTCAGCATCAAATAAAAGAGTATCGGCTTCTGCAAGCTTGACATCCACTACCTGAATCCAAGAAGCTCTCCAGCCTTCAAATAATTCTTCTGTTTGACCGTTCATATTTAACTGTTTCACCTTTGTCATTTCCTCGAGAATTGGGCGATGTTGAATGTCAAGTTTTGCAGCCTCCAGCTGGTCCACTTCTTTATATTCTCTCTTTCGCCAAAATAGGGCTATGGCAATGATTATTACGATCAATATGACGGAACCGATTATGTACTCCATCCTACGCCTCCTGTCCAAACAACCGATATCCTGGTTAACAATCATTGGATGTTCATGATAATGACTTTATGATACCATGTTATCAGTGATTTTTCTTGCTTTTTCTAATTTTTTTGACAGGATTATATAGGATTCTAACTAAATTTAAAGTTTCTAGTAAATTTCGCCTTTTTAAACTACTTTTTGGAAGGAGTTCAGACAGATGAAACTTCGAGACGGCCATGTACATAGTCCCTATTGTCCCCATGGAACCAAGGATTCCTTTAAATCCTATATTGAGCATGCACTTGATCTTGGATATACTGAAATTTCCTTCACTGAGCACGCCCCTCTTCCCCCTTCTTTTCAAGATCCAGCTCCGGAGCGGGACAGCGGAATGAGGCTTGAAGATCTGGACCGATACCTCCTTGATCTATCATCCTTAAAAACGGAATATAAAAAAGACCTCATGATTCATGCAGGTCTCGAAATTGATTATATTGAAGGCTTTGAAGAAGAGACAGCCAAATTCATTGCAGAGTATGGACCTTCATTAGATGATTCCATTCTGTCCGTGCACTTCTTACTAAAAGACGGAAAGTATGATTGCATGGATTTCAGTGATGCCGTGTTCTCAGACATGGTCGCACGCTATGGCTCAGTGGATCGGGTTCATAAAGTTTATTATCAAACTCTGCTTGCCTCAGTAAAAGCAGACCTTGGTTCTTTTAAGCCAAAACGGATCGGTCATATGACGCTTTGCAGAAAGTTTCAGCATCTCTATAAACCTTTACATCCTCAAACAGAGCTGATCAGCGCTATTTTGCAGGAGATAAAACAACAGGAATATGAGCTTGATTATAATGGAGCGGGAATTTATAAACCGCATTGCAGGGAGCCTTATCCTTCTGATGATATTGCAAAGGAAGCACTTACTTTGGGAATTCCTCTTGTCTACGGCTCAGATGCACACCAGTCAAAAGATCTCAATCAGGGAAGAGAACTGCTTTTATTTGGGGATTCATCAACCTAATGTAATAACAGATTCACATGTTACACCTAAAAACCATTCTTTTAGAATACTGCTGTAAACACGGGTGAAATGTTTTTCGCTCGGGTTTATGTTCCAAAGCTCCTGAATGGTCTGGCTTTGCAAAAATGGCATAGAAAGCATCGAAGTTAACTGTATAAGAAAAAACGATGGGGATATTTTAATAGATATCCCTTTTTCAATATCTTGAGCAAGGAGCAGCTTCCAAATATACTGCTCTTTTCTTAAATAGCAGGAAGTCATTTCTCTCACCATCTGACTGTCCATGGTGACTTCCCTCCATGCAAAGCGGGCAAACCTGTGATTTTGCTGCTGAAATTCAATCAGGGAAAAAGCTGCCTCCATCATATGAGACCGTGCAGGATCATTTTTTAGAATGGACGAATCTGCCACTTTTTGAAGAAGTTCAAGATACGGCTCGAAAAAAGCAACCAAACACTCTTCGAGCAGTCCTTGTTTCCCTGCAAAATAATAGGAAACAGTGGCAACATTTACGCCTGCTTTTGAAGAAATTTCCCGTATACTCGTTGCGTGATAACCCTTCGTATAAAATAAGTCGACAGCTGCAATCATGACCTCAGATTTTGTTTCACGCTGCTGTAAAATGGCCATCTCCATCCATCCCCTTCATAATGATTGCTTCCAATCATAGATTGTGCTAAAAATAGATTACTGTCTTTATAGATATTCTTCAGATATGCTTGCACACCTTTATAAACTTATCATCAAATATCGAGTAACTATGCACAATAGACAGAATATTCTATCATAAAGAAGGTGAACGATTTGTTTACTGTCGAAATGTATAAAGGAACAAAGGAAGAAAAGTACATCACCGTTCAAAAACAGCTTCGGGCCCTGCTTGAAGGCGAAAGCAACCAGATTGCTAATTTAAGTAATGCATCATCCCTGCTGAATCAATTTCTTGAGAAAACAAACTGGGTTGGTTTTTATTTAAATGAGAGGGATGAATTGGTTCTCGGACCGTTTCAGGGGCTGCCTGCCTGTGTAAGAATCCCATTTGGTAAAGGGGTATGCGGAACAGCTGCATCCGAACGCAGAACCATGCGAATTGAAGACGTTCATTCTTTTCCAGGACATATCGCCTGTGATGCTGCTTCTCAATCCGAAATTGTAGTCCCGATTGTAAAAGACGGACAGCTTCTTGGAGTGCTGGACATTGACAGCCCCGTAAAAGCACGTTTTGATCAGATCGATCAGGAGCAGCTTGAAAAATTCGTTGAAATTCTAACGGAGTATTTATAATTTAATAAGTACTGCTCACAATATAACATGCCCTCCCGTGAAAGACGCGGAAGGGCATGTTATTTTTTTCTATTCCTTGTTTTGCTGTCTTTTTTCAGTCTGAAATTTACTCGTCATCAGGTTGCAGGCAGGGCAATATGATTTAGCTTTTGAAACGCCTGTTCAAGATCCTCACATATATCCTCCCAGGCCTCAAGCCCGACTGACAGTCTTAACAATGTATCGTTAACTCCCATTTTCTCTCTTGATTCTAAAGGCACGATGGAATGAGTCATACTCGCAGGATGCTGAATGAGTGTTTCTGCATCCCCCAGGCTCACTGCAATTTTAACCATAGATAATTCATTCATAAAGTGTCTGGCTGTTTCTATTGTTCCTTCGATTTGAAAAGAAATCAGCCCCCCATAGTTTGTCATCTGTGCTTTTGCAATAGGATACTGCGGATGACTCTGATTGCCGGGATAATAAACTGTCTTTACTTTATCTTGACCGGTTAAGTATCTGGCTATTTTTTCTGCGTTTTCACAATGACGATCCATCCTGACCGCAAGGGTTTTTAAGCCTCTTAGCAGAAGCCAGGCATCAAATGGAGACATAATTCCGCCGATATCTTTTTGAGTGGTCATACGAATGGCGTTGATTTGCTCCAGCGAATCACCTATTAATAATCCGCCTACTACATCCCCGTGCCCACCGATATATTTAGTAGCACTGTGGACCACATAGTTCGCCCCGTATTGCAGCGGCTGCTGAAGATAGGGGGAACAAAAGGTATTGTCAACAGCGACGGGAATGTTCAATTCATTTGCAATACGGCACACCATTTTTAAATCAACCAGTTCCATAGTCGGGTTTATTGGTGTTTCAATATAGATGCATGCGGTGTTTTCTTTGATTGAATTTCTTATATGCTCTTCTTCTGACATTTTAATAAAGTCATGCTCAACTTGAAATTTTTCTTCCAGCATTTCAAGCAGACCAAACGTGCAGCCATACACCCCTCTTGAACATAAAATATGGTCACCCGACTGAATCAGATGAAATAAAACAGCGGATACAGCTGCCATACCTGAACCGAAAGCCAGGGCCCCTTCCCCGTTTTCAAGCGCCGTTATACGATCCTCCAAAATGCGGACAGTCGGATTCCCGAGCCGCGAATAAATATATCCTTCTTCTTCTCCGGCAAAACGTTCTGCCCCCTGCTCTGCATTGGAGAATGTAAAGGTAGATGTCTGATAAATCGGCGGCGTTAATGATCCCAAGTGTTCAGCTGAGTTATACCCTGAGTGAATCATCTCGGTTTCAGGCCGCTTTTTTCCCTTGCTCATAAAAAGCTCCCCCTAAAATGTAATCGCTTTCATTTTCTATTTTATTCGAAGCATTCGATTGTGAAAAGGGGTGATTGCCATTTCTTTTTTATTAAATTATTAAATTTTTAAAAACGAGCCTGGGACAAAAGTGTCTCAAGCTCTGCCACTGGTTCACTGCGCTTCAGACGGAGGCTTTCCGCAGGGACGGGAGCTTGAGCCTTTCCAGGAGGTTGCCCTGTAAAGCCTCAGCTTGCCGTCATAACCTGGAGTCGCCACCTTCCGCTCCGTTCACCTCATACTAATAAATATATTTTGCTTCATTTAGTACTTTTTTCTGTTATATTCCAACTTCGTTTGCGTTTTAATTTACTTCAAGTGATTGATATGGATGAAAGATAAGTTGATTTTTCCCGTTGTTCTTTGCTGTATATAGTGCGTCATCTGCTCTTTTAACTAAATTAATCAATGAATCACTATGCGGCTGCTGCCATTCAGCTGCCCCACAGGAAATAGTAATGGGCGGATTTGTTTGCACCGGTACTGAGTGAAGAAGATCCTCTGCTACCTTGAGGGCTGCTTCTGCAGTTAGATCCGGAAAATATAAAGCGAGTTCTTCCCCGCCCCATCTTGCTCCGATTCCGATCGACTGAGCTGCTTTTTTTAACTCCTGAGCAAGCTGAATAATGACAGCATCGCCAATCTGATGCCCGTACGTGTCGTTCACTTTTTTAAAATCATCTATATCAATTAAAATAAATATACCCGTTTTATGCTCAAGCATGGAGTTTTCAATATACTGATCCAGATATTTACGGGCGAACAGATCAGTAAGATGATCTTTGTTGATCATTTCCTGCAGCTCTTCCCGCAGCATGGAGTTAGCAACAGCTAGAGAAGAATGATGCACAATCGATTGCAAAAGCTTATACATCTCAAATGTGAAAAAGTACGGCTGCTCATGAAGAACGATGCAAAACCCTTTTACCTGATCATTATGTATCATAGGTACCGCCATTAAAGACTGAAATCCCGTCTGACACCCGATCTTTGATGACAATTCTGCTATGTATAAGGATTCGGCTCCATTTTTAAACTGACTTTTGGCAAGCTCTATGTACAATTCACTTTCCGGCGTGCAAAAAAATGGACTGCTTCCATCTAAAATTTCAACTTCTCTACCTTTAGATAATATAAACCCAATTGCGGAAGGAGAGAAAGCTTTGGAAATTTGATTATCCAAATATGCCATCATATTGGATAAATTCAGATTGGAATTCAGTTCGTGCGATACATCATTGATCAGTTGAAGATCCTCAATCAATCTTTGAGACTGCTCATACAATTTAGCATTTTCGAGTGCATTTCCTGCTGTAAACGACAAAATCTTAATGAATTCTTTATCATTTTCTGAAAAAGCCCCCGACTTCCCTGCCTTTGCCTGAAGAAGTCCGTACACTCCCTGCTTTCCTTTTAAGGGAGCATATAACGTTGCATTTGTCTTCTCCTCATCAATAAGCAATTCTGACGTAACGAATGCTTGTAAAATTACCGGATTCGACGTTTGATAATCTAAATATTCAATAGGCAGGTTATTCGTATCGTCATGATCATCAGACAGCAGTAAGGTAAACGTAAAGGCAGGAAATGTTTTACGAAGTGATTCAATAATTCTCGAAAGAATCTCGTTAACATCCATGATTGAATTAAAGGCTTCAGTCACTTCAAACAGCTCATGGTATCGTTTCCGTTCTTCTGTTGTAGAAATCATTTTCATCACATTTTCGAAAAGAACGGATAAGTGAGACGCCATCTCAGCAGTAAACCGGGAGTCTGCTATTGTATTGTTATTCTGCATACGGAGGCTGATGCACCCCATCAGCACACCTTTTTCCATGCATGGAACTAAAATATCTTTTTCTGAAATCAATTCCCCATACTTTTTATCTGCAATCATAAAGCGGGTATGTTCCAGTTTGTTTATCAGGAATTCTCCTTCAGGAAGAGAGACAGGCTGCTCCCATTCATATGAAAACAGCCGATTGCTTCTTATGTAAAAATACTGTACGGTATCAAATTCAAATTCGGTTACAAGTAGTTTTTTCAATTCCTGGTACCATCTTCGAATGGAAGGCTGTCCATCCATTGAATGAGATAAAATATCAAAAACTCCGGCTTTAAACCGATCCATCGTATGAGGAAGATTTAACAATCGAACCACCTCCAGCTGATCTATCTATTAATACGGCGAGATGCACTTGTTTTCTAAATACGTTTATTATCAAATATTACCATTAATTCATTGTATCACACTACCCTAAAAATGGGCTGTTATATAGGAAATTTGTCTTATATTTATTTTATCACTCTTCCTTTTTTGTACAAGAAGGAATACGTAATCATGATAATATTCTTTTATATTTTTATCCTTTTCAAGGTTGACTTTAAATCGTCAGCATTATATGATGGTTGTTGTGTAAAATAATGCAGCCTATTGTGAATGCATTGATTGTTCATTTTGTTCCTATTCATTTAGGTGCATCGCGTAACCCTTGCTGCAGGGCGATGGTGCAAGATGACAAAATGACAGTGAATGATAAATCACGCGTACGGTTTTTATTTTACAACAAAATAAAAACACAAGGAGGAGTCAACTTATGGCTCGTTATACAGGTTCTTCATGGAAAATCTCCCGTCGTTTAGGGATCTCCCTAAGCGGTACAGGTAAAGAATTAGAAAAGCGTCCTTACGCTCCAGGTCCACACGGTCCAACTCAGCGTAAAAAACTTTCTGAATATGGCCTTCAATTACAGGAAAAACAAAAGCTTCGTCATACTTACGGTGTGACTGAGCGTCAATTCCGCAACTTGTTTGATAAAGCAGGCAAATTGCAAGGCAAGCATGGTGACAACTTCATGATTCTTCTTGAAGCACGTCTTGATAACCTTGTTTACCGTCTTGGTCTTGCACGCACTCGCCGTCAGGCACGTCAGCTTGTAAACCACGGACACGTTACTGTGGATGGATCTCGTGTAGACATCCCTTCATTCAGCGTAAAGCCTGGTCAAGTTATCGGAGTTCGTGAAAAATCACGCAAATTAAACATCGTTAAAGAATCAATGGAGCTTAACAGCTACACGCCTGAGTATGTATCATTTGATGCAGACAAGCTTGAAGGAACATTTACTCGTTTCCCTGAGCGTACAGAACTGGCAGCTGACATCAACGAAGCTCTTATCGTTGAGTTCTACTCTCGTTAATTTTAACGCAGATCAGTTTTCCAACCAAAAGTCCGGAAGCCTTGTTTATCAAGGTTTCCGGGCTTTTCTTATTTTTAGAGCATTTTTACCTTAGGGAAACGTTTACCGCTTAAACCCTATCCCCCTATGGTAAAATAAGTGCAGGTAAATCATAAACTTTACATACAGGAGTGAACATATAGATGGAAAAAAAAGATATTGCCGGTATCCGCAAACAATTTAAAGCAGAAAATGATCTGTTAAGAATTTCTGAAATATTTAATGTTTATATTATGAAGGAATCTACTGAAATCTATCATGCTCAAAAACAGCCATTTGAACTGCTGGACAGTGATCAGCAGGAACTTTTTATGAACAATTTTAAAAAGGTGCTGACTGGAGGATTAAATGAAAAATTATTTGAATTAAAATTTCAGCGGGATGCTGAAAACAGCAGTCAGCTGATTTTACATAAAGGGCTACTCGGCGGTACGGACGACTGGCAGGACCAGATGCTGATCATGACTGAAAAAATGATCAGAGACCAGCCATATGAGAAAGATACGGTGATTACGTTTATCCGCGCCGAATACATGAAGCCGACAAAAAGCCGCAATGACGAGGCTGAAACAAGTGACCGCGATGCCGTTTACGCTCATCGTTTTATTCTTTGCACGGTTAATAAGACAGACGAACCGAAAAAGGAAATTCAATTTGACTACATTGAAAAAGAGTTTAAATACAAAATTGAAGTGGATCCTGTTATTGACCTTAAAAATCCAATAACGGGCTTTCTCTTTCCTTGCTTTACGAACCAATCTGCTGACGTAAACCATATTTTATATGCTGCTGGCAAAGCAAATGAGCCTGACTACCGCTTTATAGATGAAGTTTTAAACAGTGAAGAAATTATGACGGCAAAAGAGGACAAAGCGGTGTTTGAGCAGGTAATCAGAAATGTAGTTGGAGATCAGCTCTCCCCTTCCACTCTTGCAAAAGTATACGGAGAAATCAATACAGCCATAGAGGAAAATGACGAAGATGAATCGCCAAAACTTGATTATAAAGATGTGGAGCGTGTCCTGAGTAACAGCGGCGAGAAAGTAGATGGTGAAAAAATTAGACAAGCTTTCGGTATGATCACAGACAACGAATCTTATAAACTGAAAGCAAGCAGCATTGTTCCAAAATACAAATCGAAATCGATTAAAATCAATACGAAAGTCGCAAACATTTCAATTAGCCCACAGGATCTCGAGTTCGTGAGGCAGGTTAATTATAATGGGAAGCGCTGTATTATGATTGAAATAGAAGAAGACGCAGAGATTGATGGATTTAAGATGCTTCCGGAAGCATTTAATGAATAAATCCCTCTTATAGGTTCATTTTTTTATGACTAGCTGTCTGCAGACATTTCTTCAGCAAGCCGCTTTAATCCAAGTGCCCGGACGGAAAGAAAGTTTTTCATGTATTTTTCAAGCAACAGCTTATCAGCAGCTCTTCCAATCGGGCCTAAAGGGGAACGATAATCAAATACATCTGTCATTACGGTTTGGGTGCCTTCTTTTTTAAAATAATGAGAATGAAGGAAAGAATGAAAAATCCCTTTTATCATTTTATCCTAAAAAAAATAAGGCCGCTCCAATTGGATAATTTGGGACACTAGCCTCTGCTTTATTTTAAAATGAACAGCTTCAAATTGAACCCTATCACCTTTTTCAAGCAGACCGGTTTTCTTCGAGCTAATTACTTTTTCTCTGGTATTACCAGTCGTTTTCGTATGTATATCAACATTTCTTGCCAGATCAAAACAAATCTCTATTGGTGCGCTGATGGTGATTTCATGTTCAATAACCGGCATTTCTTTTCCCCTTTCCGTAATTTTGATAGATCAATTCTGAATAATGAACAGAAAAATGAGCCCGGGACAAAAGTGTCTCAAGCTCTACGACCGGTTCACTTCGCTTCAGGCGGACGCTTTCCGCAGGGACGGCGCTGAGCCCTCCACAAGGCTTCGCCTTGCGGGGTCTCAGCTTGCCGTCATATCCTGCAGGAGTCGCCACCTTCCACTCCGCTCACCTATTACTAGTAATAAATAAATCCTCATTTTTAAAAATTTTTTAGTTTTGTCCCAGCCTCAATTTTTATCATGCGTAACGAATCATAAAATACTTTTTCTTGCCCCTCCGTACAATGGTAAATTCACCATCCAGACGCAAGTCTCCTTCAAGTACCGCATCAAGATCTGTTATACGGTCGCCATTAATGTAAACAGCACCGTTTGTTACATCTTCTCTCGCCTGGCGCTTGGATGAAGAAATACCCGCATTCACCAGCACATCAATCAACAAAGCTGACTCTTCCTTTTCCACAGTGTGAGCCGGAACATCTTTAAATCCTTGTTTCAATTCAGTGCTGTTGAGAGTTTTCAGGTCTCCGCTGAACAGGGCTGCTGTGATACGTTGAGCCTCTTCAAGCGCTTCTTCCCCGTGAATCATTCTCGTCATTTCTTCCGCCAGTGCTTTTTGAGCTGCGCGTAAATGAGGCTCTGTTTGAACAGATTTTTCAAGCTCAATAATGGCATCTCTTTCAAGAAACGTGAAGAACTTAAGGTATTTTACTACATCCTCATCTGAAGCGTTAAACCAGAACTGGTAAAACTCGTATGGGGATGTTTTCTCGGCATCAAGCCAGATTGCACCGCTTTCTGTTTTGCCGAACTTGGTTCCATCCGCCTTTGTTACAAGCGGAATCGTCATGCCGAATGCTTTTGCTTCATGATTCATTTTACGGATCAGTTCAAGACCAGTTGTAATATTCCCCCACTGGTCACTGCCGCCGATTTGCAGCTTACAATCAAATTCTCTGTACAAATGGTTAAAATCCATAGCTTGAATGATTGTGTAGGTGAACTCTGTAAACGAAATGCCTGTTTCCAGCCTTGACGAAATCGTATCTTTTGCCAGCATGTAGTTCACACCTACGTATTTTCCGTAGTCACGAAGGAATGAGATCATATCGATTTTGCCGATCCAATCCAGGTTATTCACCATGACAGCACCTGTTTTGCCGGAAATAGCAAAGATTTTCTCAAGCTGAGCCTGAATGGATTTCACGTTGTACTCGACCTGCTCCGTTGTGAGTAGTGAGCGCTCTTCTTTTTTACCGCTTGGATCACCGATTTGTCCCGTTGCCCCCCCTACAAGAACTACTGGGCGATGTCCATGATTTTGAAATCGTTTCATCGTTAGAAAAGGCAGCAGATGTCCAATATGCAGGCTGTCTCCTGTTGGATCCGCCCCGCAATATAAAGATACGGATTCTTTTTCAAGAAGGTCTTTCATTCCCTCTTCGTCCGTCTGCTGATAAATAATTCCTCTCCATGCTAAATCATTGAGCAATTCCATCTTTTTTCCTCCTTTATCGGGATAACCGTGTCACTTTAAATCGATAACCGGCTTTTCTCCTGTTTTCAAACTTGTTGAGTCTAAACGCCCGCTTACGCTTTTACTTTATCCAGCTCCAGCGGCCAGACCCTCGAGGTTTTAAGTCCCAGATCAACGGAGGCATAA
>NZ_JARUIU010000200.1 GCF_029667115.1 Jeotgalibacillus sp. ET6
AGTTTGCCGCTAACTGGGACTCATTGTCCAGATTGCGGCAAACTCATGCTTGAAGTGAAGGGCAAAAAAGGTAAAACAAGCGTGAAAAGCGGGAAGTACAATTGTGAGTATAAGCATGACGAAGATCACGCAAAAAAATTCGGAGCAGAATACGATTTATAGTCCTTTGGATTTCAAGCGATGGATAAATAAAAAAGATGTGGATTTGTATCAAAGGGCTCCTGATTATCAAACTGATTACAAGGGAAT
>NZ_JARUIU010000201.1 GCF_029667115.1 Jeotgalibacillus sp. ET6
ATGTAAATGACATTATTGTCTGGCTGTAAAGATCTTATTTTATATGCGCGAAGTGTAAACGGCTTTGTTTTTTGCCAGTGCTCAATCACCTTTTTTGATATAGCTGCGATTTCTTCTTCCGTTGCTTCGTATGCATTTTTTTTTGTAATATGCTGTGGAATTAATGTATAGTGCGGATCATACCTTTTTCGATACTAATTCGCTAAATCCTGCAGTTTTTTGGATGTGATAATTGCGATACCAAATTTC
>NZ_JARUIU010000202.1 GCF_029667115.1 Jeotgalibacillus sp. ET6
GTTTGCCCGGCAAAAAACCGGGAAGATCATCTCAATGGACTTGAATTCATGCGACAAGCTTTATTGAAAGCACACTCGCCCAGATCTGGCGATTCACGGGCAATATCCGTGGCCTAACATTAAAACACCTTGAATATACGCAGCATAAGGAGGTCTTAGGTGTTTTTTATTGAGGAAGAATCAGAAATCCGCGTCAGGTTTCGATCTAAAGCCAGCGCGCCGGCAATCGCGGTCAAATGCTTTTGACC
>NZ_JARUIU010000203.1 GCF_029667115.1 Jeotgalibacillus sp. ET6
ATATATTAGGAGGGAAACATGATAGTAAACAAAAGAACCACATCGCCATATCCGGTCACTTGAACAGCTCTCATCAATCATGGCTCCTTTCTCTAAAAACAAATCAAACCTTCTCGATTGCCATGGGGATTGTCCTGTCAGAGGTTATTAATCAGCTGAACAAACAAATAAATGGTGGAAGACCGAAGCAGAGCAGAGTTGCCTTAAGTGGCAATGAGCATCTGCGGAGTTACTTAGCACATTTTAAT
>NZ_JARUIU010000204.1 GCF_029667115.1 Jeotgalibacillus sp. ET6
GGTTTTATGGGTTTCAGAGACGAAAGCGTGAATTGCAGGCTTCAATAAGTGCCTGGTGCAAGGACAGGCCTTGACTGATGAGCTTAGCATTAGTAAAAAGCCCATTTTTATTCGTGATCAGTGTGTCGGAACTGATTGAATCCAATGCAAATGTAGTATGGATTGCGTGTAGCGGTGAAATGCGTAGATATGTGGAGGAACGCCAGTGGCGAAGGCGACTTTCTGGCCTGTAACTGACACTGAGGCGC
>NZ_JARUIU010000205.1 GCF_029667115.1 Jeotgalibacillus sp. ET6
TCTATTTTTGGTGTAAACGCTGACATGCTGGCGGACTCAGAAGCGACAGTTACTTCATTATTGGGTGCTCAGATCAGGCTCCTGCCTTTCCAGATCGTCGAGTTTAAGCTCTACAGTTCGACTCCTCTCGGGCGCGCCATACATATTTCGGGGAGTAGCTCAGCTTGGTAGAGCACTTGGTTTGGTGTTTTCAGTTCATATGTTAAATACTCTTTATGATTACTAAAATTAACAACGAAATCCCGTTC
>NZ_JARUIU010000206.1 GCF_029667115.1 Jeotgalibacillus sp. ET6
AATACTATTTTGAAGTGCTAGTAGTTTAGAATTTCTATGTATTTTAATGTAAAAACTGCTGAATAGAGAGGAGTGCTCGTTGAATGTCTGCGCGCTCTCCGATAAATTCAACAATAAGTCCGCCTGAAGCGAAGTGAACCGGTCAAAGAGCTTGAGACATTTTTGTCGTGTTGATCGCTTCAACAAAAAATACGGTCTTAAGCAACAGCGCAGGCTGCATCAGTAAAATATGCGTATGTACCTCCAGC
>NZ_JARUIU010000207.1 GCF_029667115.1 Jeotgalibacillus sp. ET6
CTTGTGCTGGATCAAATTTCTCAGTTTTTGGGATTTTTATTACGGTTATATTAATGACCCTGTTAGAAGAAGGAATGGAAGAAGAAGGATGGGACGAGCTGCCGCTCACTCACTTTACGAAAGCATTCGTGCCTTTGATAACGAAGTATTGTCCTCTCCTAAAAATTCTTCTGCAGTGGAAAAAGACGAATGCTTCGCTGTATGTCACGCTTGAGCCGTGTCCGATGTGCAGCGGGGATGAAATTATG
>NZ_JARUIU010000208.1 GCF_029667115.1 Jeotgalibacillus sp. ET6
TACCCGATAATCGCCGGATTAAGAATTTCAGTGAAGGTTTCAATCTGAATGGAAGCCGTTTCAAGGCACCTTCCCGCCTTTCAACTATTAAGCGATCATGTTGAAATTACAGTTGATTCGGCTTTTGGCTTGGAGAACCATGGCGTGCCCTGAAAGAACGAAGTCCACTTTTGCTTCTTCTATTACCGGTGCGAATATTTCAAGTGTCTCAGGCTCTGAAAGGCCGACTCATTTTCATCAAAATACTC
>NZ_JARUIU010000209.1 GCF_029667115.1 Jeotgalibacillus sp. ET6
AAAATTTTTGTTGTTTATATAATAATAAAATTTGGGTTATACCGGTTTTTGTTTTGCCTACACAAATAATAAATTGGGTTTTTTTCGCGCAAAACCATAATTTTTTTTAACCGGTTTTTCATCTTAAATTTAAAAAATAATGTTTGTTTCCGTTGGTTTGCACCTTCTTAAATAAATTCCTTTAACTGTTGCCTAATTTTTAAAATATTTATAGGAATTTTTCCGTGTACGTTTAGATTTAGCAATCG
>NZ_JARUIU010000020.1 GCF_029667115.1 Jeotgalibacillus sp. ET6
ACGGGTGAGGGTTAGAAGTTCAACACAGCCAGGGTAGTATCCCACCAATGCCTCCATCGAAGCTGGCGCTCCGATTTCCAAGGCTCCTACCTATCCTGTACAAGCTGTGCCAAAATTCAATATCAGGCTACAGTAAAGCTCCACGGGGTCTTTCCGTCCTGTCGCGGGTAACCTGCATCTTCACAGGTACTATAATTTCACCGAGTCTCTCGTTGAGACAGTGCCCAGATCGTTACACCTTTCGTGCGGGTCGGAACTTACCCGACAAGGAATTTCGCTACCTTAGGACCGTTATAGTTACGGCCGCCGTTTACTGGGGCTTCAATTCGTACCTTCGCTTGCGCTAAGCACTCCTCTTAACCTTCCAGCACCGGGCAGGTGTCAGCCCCTATACTTCACCTTACGGTTTCGCAGAGACCTGTGTTTTTGCTAAACAGTCGCCTGGGCCTATTCACTGCGGCTCTCTCGGGCTTGCACCCTACCAGAGCACCCCTTCTCCCGAAGTTACGGGGTCATTTTGCCGAGTTCCTTAACGAGAGTTCACTCGCTCACCTTAGGATTCTCTCCTCGCCTACCTGTGTCGGTTTGCGGTACGGGCACCTTACATCTCGCTAGAGGCTTTTCTTGGCAGTGTGGAATCAAAGACTTCGGTACTAAATTTCCCTCGTCATCACAGCTTCGCTTACACGGAAACGGGATTTGCCTCGTTTCCTGCCTCACTGCTTAAACGCGCATATCCAACAGCGCGCTCTCCTATCCTCCTGCGTCCCCCCATCACTCAAATGATGCGTTGGTGGTACAGGAATATCAACCTGTTGTCCATCGCCTACGCCTATCGGCCTCGGCTTAGGTCCCGACTAACCCTGAGCGGACGAGCCTTCCTCAGGAAACCTTGGGCATTCGGTGGAAGAGATTCTCACTCTTCTTTCGCTACTCATACCGGCATTCTCACTTCTAAGTGCTCCACCAGTCCTTCCGGTCTGACTTCACAGCGCTTAGAACGCTCTCCTACCACGAAATCTCAGAAGAGATTTCATCCACAGCTTCGGTGAATCGTTTAGCCCCGGTACATTTTCGGCGCAGGGTCACTCGACCAGTGAGCTATTACGCACTCTTTAAATGGTGGCTGCTTCTAAGCCAACATCCTGGTTGTCTAAGCAACCCCACATCCTTTTCCACTTAACGATTACTTGGGGACCTTAGCTGGTGGTCTGGGCTGTTTCCCTTTCGACTACGGATCTTATCACTCGCAGTCTGACTCCCATGGATAAGTCTTTGGCATTCGGAGTTTGTCTGAATTCGGTAACCCGTTGGGGGCCCCTAGTCCAAACAGTGCTCTACCTCCAAGACTCTTACTACATGAGGCTAGCCCTAAAGCTATTTCGGAGAGAACCAGCTATCTCCAGGTTCGATTGGAATTTCTCCGCTACCCACACCTCATCCCCGCACTTTTCAACGTGCGTGGGTTCGGGCCTCCAGTGAGTGTTACCTCACCTTCACCCTGGACATGGGTAGATCACCTGGTTTCGGGTCTACAACCTGATACTCATTCGCCCTATTCAGACTCGCTTTCGCTGCGGCTCCGCCTTATCAGCTTAACCTTGCATCAAATCGTAACTCGCCGGTTCATTCTACAAAAGGCACGCCATCACCCGTAAATGGGCTCTGACTACTTGTAGGCACACGGTTTCAGGATCTGTTTCACTCCCCTTCCGGGGTGCTTTTCACCTTTCCCTCACGGTACTGGTTCACTATCGGTCACTAGGGAGTATTTAGCCTTGGGAGATGGTCCTCCCGGATTCCGACGGAATTTCACGTGTTCCGCCGTACTCAGGATCCACTCTGGAGGGACATGGTTTTCGACTACAGGATTGTTACCTTCTCTGATGGGCCTTTCCAGACCGCTTCGTCTAATCATGTCCTTTGTAACTCCGTATAGAGTGTCCTACAACCCCAAGAGGCAAGCCTCTTGGTTTGGGCTGATCCCGTTTCGCTCGCCGCTACTCAGGGAATC
>NZ_JARUIU010000210.1 GCF_029667115.1 Jeotgalibacillus sp. ET6
AGGGGGTGTTAGGGGGGGGAAAGGGATTAGTAAGAGAAATATTTATAAAAAATTTTATTTTATTTTTTTTGCCCTTTTTTTAAATGTTTTTGTTAAAAAAGTTTGGGGTAAGGGAGCAGGTTGTATAAGAATAAAAAAAGAAAAAGCACAAAAAAAAAACCAAAGTTTTTTAATTTACAATTTTAAACAAAAAACCACGACAAATTAAACAAATTTATTAATTTTTTTTATATGGTTGACAAATGTGT
>NZ_JARUIU010000211.1 GCF_029667115.1 Jeotgalibacillus sp. ET6
GTGGAAATTGAAAAAGGCAAGACGCTTATTTTAAAACTGGCTGCTTAATATTAAACCTTTGCTTCATGTAGAGGGTGGAAAACTCGAAGGTCTTTTTTAAAGCCAAAACACTTACACAAAAGGAATTTGTCCTGACCGTTTCCTCTGAAAAAACGCTGATTTACATTAATCTGCCATTCTGGGAAATATGTCTTTGAAGAATCTTTTTCTTTATTTCCTCAATCCTCTGTTTCGCCTGTTTTTGAAT
>NZ_JARUIU010000212.1 GCF_029667115.1 Jeotgalibacillus sp. ET6
TACCATACTTCTTGCTAATTGACAAGATATCGCCTAATTTCAGGAGAATTCCGCGCGACCTGACAGTGGTGAATTATCTCCTTTAGCCATTTACAGTGGCTATAGCACTGTCTCACCATAAAACAGCCGACAGTCCAATCGTTCATGTGGTTACCGCTCATCAGGTGACAGAAGCAGGATTCTCAAGTGATTGAACTGCGCGTCGAATATTCCAACATGCTCTGCTATTATTGACTAAGAGCGGGTA
>NZ_JARUIU010000213.1 GCF_029667115.1 Jeotgalibacillus sp. ET6
GCTTGTGATCCGTAAGTGTTTTCCTCCTTTGATCTAAATGATTGGTTTTTTGTATCCCGCATAGTTTGACTTTCATTCTCTCTCACCTGCTAAGGCGAAATTTAATGGAACGAGTTGTGTCCACACCTCCCTTATAGTAAACTTTTTAATGATCACGTCTTTTTTTGCACCGTGCGGTAATTCGGCCATTTTCTGCGTAAAGTTAGATGCGTTACCTCGGGCACCGGAATCACTCATCATGTAGATC
>NZ_JARUIU010000214.1 GCF_029667115.1 Jeotgalibacillus sp. ET6
TTTTAAATTTTTAAGGTAAACGGTTTCCTAAACATGATTAAGAATTTATACCGTCATCAAAGTGAGATTGTGACATTATGGATTCAACTGGCAGAGCAACAGATTGCGCAGGATATTCGGAACCACTATTTTATTTGATCCTTTTATTAACGGAAATGAACTGACAGATTTGAAAGTTGAATTAAACGATCTTGAAAATGAATTTAACAAATTAACGATTGCTGAATATACAATTCCAACGTATTCG
>NZ_JARUIU010000215.1 GCF_029667115.1 Jeotgalibacillus sp. ET6
TGGGATTAAACCGGACATCAATCCTTGCATATTATGGAAAAGAATGATGCCCGGTTGGTGACCGGTTTTCCAAGATTTCCGGTTACGGATACTTTATCCTGTGACGGATTCCGTTTAGATGCAATTAAACCTGTCTGCATTTTGATAGTGCTGCAGTGCGCGGATTACTTCTTTAGCTGTCCTTTGATCATAGGTTATTTTGTTATTTACGACATATTATCGTAATTTTTTTGCCAGAAATAACCTT
>NZ_JARUIU010000216.1 GCF_029667115.1 Jeotgalibacillus sp. ET6
GATCTTTACGTTCCTCATACGTTAATGTCAGATCTGATACTCCTGGGAGCGTAGAGCAAAAAATCCTGTCCGAACAGTCCCTCCTACCGCCGCTTCGCAGGCAAAAGCCGGAATCGAAAACTTTACAAAGCAATTCTCCCTGAGGCACAGAATAGTTCCGTGTGCCGCAGACTGAAGGCGGAGGAGGAGACAGCGGCGATAAAACGTTCGGGCATAAGAACTTATTTTATTCTTTCATAACATGCTC
>NZ_JARUIU010000217.1 GCF_029667115.1 Jeotgalibacillus sp. ET6
GGGGGAAAAAGAAGCAGGAGACGAGGTAATTTGCCGCCCAATTAACCAAGAAGGCCCCCGAAGGGTGCCGATTACAAAAATGGCACAAGAAACCACGCGTGCGAAAATAATTTAATTTTTTTTAGATGCGCAGGCAGAGAAAACCCCATCACAGGCTTTTTTTGACCGTTTTTCAAAATATTATAAACCAGCCAATATTATTATTTCTTTTCTTGTGGCTATTTTTACGCCAATATCAACCCGCGGA
>NZ_JARUIU010000218.1 GCF_029667115.1 Jeotgalibacillus sp. ET6
CCCCCAACTACCATCGGCGCTGAAGAGCTTAACTTCCGTGTTCGGCATGGGAACGGGTGTGACCTCTTCGCTATCATTACTAGACAATTTTGTTCTCTTTGCGACAAGTTACATTATAACATTATGTAAGAGACAATTCAATACAATAAAGAAATAATTAATCATCATTCCTTCAAAACTGGATAAGACATCAAATCAAACGCTGCGTTTTCGAGTAATCACCAAAATTGGTTAAGTCCTCGATCG
>NZ_JARUIU010000219.1 GCF_029667115.1 Jeotgalibacillus sp. ET6
TAATGATTAGCTGAAATGATGGAAGAGAACCATTCGCTTCAAATTGAGAATGATCACTTGCGCAGAAGGCTCGAGTGTCAACGTTTAACTATTCGTGTAATACTCTTTCATTAAACCGGAGACCGGCATGATTTTTTTGAGTATCGGGCTAATATTATGTAACTCTCCTCCAAGTAAAGCACCGGAGTTAAATGCGCTGGCTCTTAATCAATCTGAAGGTTTTGTGAAACAAGCGGCAAAGCGCAG
>NZ_JARUIU010000220.1 GCF_029667115.1 Jeotgalibacillus sp. ET6
GGCAGAAAGCTGATCCTGAAGGTTTTCAGAAAACGCATGAATATCTCCTCAGTACGGCTATAATCATTCATCTGCTGTTCATGAAGATGATGCTCAAGCCCAACGATCGTTCCCATCATCAGACTTCCCACAATAATGAGTGAAGGTGCAGTGATGACTGCAACGCCTGATACCGCGCTGACAAGCGGACCAAAGAAGGCTGCGGCTATAAAAAGCATTGCAACGGTCCTAAGGTAGCGAAATTCC
>NZ_JARUIU010000221.1 GCF_029667115.1 Jeotgalibacillus sp. ET6
TATACAATTCAGGCTGCTCACGGAAATCAATTTTATCGAAATCAAGATCATAATCAAACATCATCTAGCACCAACGGATCTGCATGTCTCACGTCGAAATCTATACTTACACATTTGTCAAAACCCTGATTTCTCATAAAAGATTCGCAGTTATTTTTTTGTCTCACTGAGCACTTCACCATGTGAGGTCAGTGATTCTCAACTTCTTCATACGCTTGTTTTGTAAGTGCTTTGTTAAGATTCATC
>NZ_JARUIU010000222.1 GCF_029667115.1 Jeotgalibacillus sp. ET6
AACATTTTAAGGCAGGTTTCGATTAATGCCATTTCTCTTATATCACCGGATGTTCTTCCAGAAATGGAAGAGCTCATTTACTGAATGAAACCCGACGATCATAACCTCAGCATTTTCACCTTCCTGCCATCTTTCAGAACTAGAGGAAAACCAAAATCAGCTTTCATGCTGACTTGTGCTTTTAGGGACTGCGATCGACTCCACGACTTCGGAAATGGTAGATTAGACCTTGTAAATTTATTTATT
>NZ_JARUIU010000223.1 GCF_029667115.1 Jeotgalibacillus sp. ET6
CGGATTTTGACTGTAGCTTAACTTCTTATGATTTAAGCGGAAACTTGCTTCTGCGAAAAGCGTACGCTCTTCATTAACCGGCAGCAAGGTTTGTGACGTTTTAAAACAAATAAGTTGCAGCAAAGTAAAAGGTACGATCTTTGCTGTTAGAAGACTTTCCTGCTCCCATAAAAATAAGCACAGCGTCTTTATGCTTGGAAAGAAGTCCGCTTTAAAGATGTAGAAAAGCCCGCTATTAAGTGCACT
>NZ_JARUIU010000224.1 GCF_029667115.1 Jeotgalibacillus sp. ET6
TTTTTTGGAAATATGTTAGATGGTTTAGTTTACGTTATCTGAAAAACTCAGCAGCTCAAACTCGAACAAAATGAAATTCCATCCCAAGAGATGACGCTCAATTGCAAATCAGCCCAAAATTATGTTCAAGCTTTTCTTTTCCAGCAATGGGCAGAGGGGCCGATCAGCGAGTCATAAAACATATTCGTTTGAGCAGAGGTTGTGGAGTTTGAAGAAGTGGTTCATGGAGCGAACCGTCTTGAAATT
>NZ_JARUIU010000225.1 GCF_029667115.1 Jeotgalibacillus sp. ET6
TTGGGTAAAATTGGACCTGTTTTTTGTTGGCCTTTTTTTGTTTGGTTTTGCTAATTACTTTCTTTAATTATGGGTTTGTTATTGTTTATTTTTATTGTTGTGGTTTTTTTTATTTTTGTGTTATTTTTTTTATACTTCAACTAGTAAACGAAGATAAATAGAATCAATGGATTTCCTGGATAGAGATTGTAAGTCCGCGGTTCCCTGACATATAAATGATTCAAACTCTGCGTGAAGAATCTGTTC
>NZ_JARUIU010000226.1 GCF_029667115.1 Jeotgalibacillus sp. ET6
ATCAGCTCATTACAAGTGCTCCTGCAGCATTAAAGCTCTCAAATTGAATGACAATGGAATAAAACAAAAAGTCGAACGGGTGGAAAACACGCTGAAGATATATCGCAGTCCGGAAAAAGCGCGTGCAGAGTAAATGGAAAGCTTGTCACGATTGCGCTGTTAAGAGAAGTAGACTTTTTGGTATCATCAAGGGTAACCGAACGCCGATAATTGTTAATTACTGAGGTTTCAAGGATAATTAAGTC
>NZ_JARUIU010000227.1 GCF_029667115.1 Jeotgalibacillus sp. ET6
GTTTTATTCTTTTACATGTTTATTACAGCATTAAACTTTGAAATGTATATTGTAATAGGCTGTATATTAACTTATTGAGAAAAAACTGGTCTATGTAAAATTAGACGTTGAGCACCCCCATATCGCCAAAATGGCAGGATCCTTGTTTCGCTGCGAAGCTTCGACTGTGAGATTGACAGTCGAATCAGGCTCCACCCATCGAAGCATCGACTTTTCGACTATTGGGGGTCAGCCCTAATCACAAC
>NZ_JARUIU010000228.1 GCF_029667115.1 Jeotgalibacillus sp. ET6
AATCCCGTTTCCGTGTAAGTTCAATTGATATTCAACCAGTCAGGAACCTGGAGAATGTGCGTATCGGCAGGTGGATGAGCATTTTGCTTATTTAAAGCAGCAGCGCCTCCTGCAGAGCCGTTATAGCCGTCCCACTTCAATCTATGGCAGCCGGGATGACACTGCCAATTGACCAAGTAGACGAACTGAGAGAACGACTTAACAACCAGTTCATTTCTGACTATTCCTTTTCCACACGACTTGTC
>NZ_JARUIU010000229.1 GCF_029667115.1 Jeotgalibacillus sp. ET6
CATTTTGGCTTTACACGGTTTTTTGCATCTGCTCGGCTGCTGAATGCCCATTTGATTTTGAACATTTTTTATAGCCTGCAGACCTTGTGATTTTGCCAAATAAGCAGGAAAAAAAGATGCGGAAATGGCTGTGTTTAAAGGAGAATTATCAATACGAGAGCTTCAATGCTGTTGCTTTTGCCGGTAAACGTGTTGGCGGACCAGCAAAGGTAGCAATCTTTTCGAGTGCTATGCAAAAGCCGTCG
>NZ_JARUIU010000022.1 GCF_029667115.1 Jeotgalibacillus sp. ET6
AGAGTGTCCTACAACCCCAAGAGGCAAGCCTCTTGGTTTGGGCTGATCCCGTTTCGCTCGCCGCTACTCAGGGAATCGCATTTGCTTTCTCTTCCTCCAGGTACTTAGATGTTTCAGTTCCCTGGGTCTGCCTTCAACCGCTTATGTATTCAGCGGAAGATCATATCCCATTACGGATACGGGGTTCCCCCATTCGGAAATCTTCGGATCACAGCTTACTTACAGCTCCCCGAAGCATATCGGTGTTAGTACCGTCCTTCATCGGCTCCTAGTGCCAAGGCATTCACCGTGCGCCCTTTCTAACTTAACCAAAAAATGGTTGATCAGCTTCGCGCTTCTTCGTCCGCTCGTGTCGTCATCTCCTCACGCACTGGAAAGTGCGCTCCGGGATTCCTCCACTCACGTCCTCGAATCACTCGCTGCTGAACCATTTTTAAGAGAAACTCTTAAAAATGACTCGTTGGATTTTCATTTGAAAATCACTAAGGTGGCGATTACTCGGTTTGTTGCTTTGTTTGTTTGATGTCTTTATCCAGTTTTCAAGGAACGAATCTTCATATAGAAGGGTTTAAACCTTCAAAACTAAACAACCAGAAAACGTCAGGTTAGTCTGTGTGACGCGATTGACTCAAAGAGCCATCGGCCATTTCCTTAGAAAGGAGGTGATCCAGCCGCACCTTCCGATACGGCTACCTTGTTACGACTTCACCCC
>NZ_JARUIU010000230.1 GCF_029667115.1 Jeotgalibacillus sp. ET6
CAAAGAAAAAGTGTTTTATCTGGTCCTGGCAACAATGATGATTCCAGGGCTATACAAGGAATCAAGAAATTACCCATCTCTATCAAACAATCGTTATACAGGTTCTTCATGGAAAATCTCCCGTCGTTTAGGGTCTTTTATTAAAAACAGATTTGCTCCACTGTCTTCGTATCCTTATTATAAATTTGAAATGCGCACACACAAACGTCTTGTTGATATTGTGAACCCAACACCACAAACGGTAG
>NZ_JARUIU010000231.1 GCF_029667115.1 Jeotgalibacillus sp. ET6
CTGAAGAAAATGGAAATCAGCTTCGAATCAGTCGATCCGCTTCTGCATGTATTTCCAGTGCAAACAAATAATATTCTGATTAATGAAAAGGCGGGTTTTCTTCCTCATAAGCCTCTGTCATTTCATCCAGCAGCTGTGGAAGAGATTGAGCAGTTTGAAATAAAACATAGTTTGAAATTAACGGAAGATGGTAATTCTTTTGAGGAGGTTTTTCAATACGCTGATATCGCAAAGTCAAAGTGCTG
>NZ_JARUIU010000232.1 GCF_029667115.1 Jeotgalibacillus sp. ET6
GAATTGGCAGACGCGCTAGACTTAGGATCTAGTGCCGCAAGGCGTGGGGGTTCAAGTCCCTCCACCCGCACCATATACTATGCGGGAGTAGTTCAGTGGTAGAACACCACCTTGCCAAGGTGGGGGTCGCGAGTTCGAATCTCGTCTTCCGCTTAGATAATTAATATGCGCCCGTAGCTCAATTGGATAGAGCGTTTGACTACGGATCAAGAGGTTAGGGGTTCGACTCCTCTCGGGCGCGCCA
>NZ_JARUIU010000233.1 GCF_029667115.1 Jeotgalibacillus sp. ET6
GGAATCTTAATTTTATGTGCAAAGTCAATGGCGTTCCGAGTCATCACAGAGGTTCTGACTCAGTTTGACATTGAACACACCTTTATAGACATGACAGACCAAATACGTGCCCGAGATGGGAATCAGCTCGTTCCCCTTTTTGGCTGTTAAGGATCTCGATATTGTCATAGGTTCTGACCAGTACATCCTTCATGGCAGGGATGGCCCAGGCGCTTGGAGTTGTGATTTTTTTCATCAGCCAGAC
>NZ_JARUIU010000234.1 GCF_029667115.1 Jeotgalibacillus sp. ET6
AAAAAGGCGATGTCGTCGTGGACTTCTTTATTTCGGAGCTAATTTGAAAGGGGTCTGTTTAATGTCTGCCGAATGTAACCACTGCTGATTCCAACGGATCTACGTTTCTGCTTACAATCGTTTGTAAATGATTGTTATTGTAAATAATCTTTTTTACAGCTCAGGGCAGATCCCGCTCACAGCGGAAGGAACGTTAGCGTTCTCAAGTATATTACTCATCTCAACTCAGCTGTATCAAAATAAC
>NZ_JARUIU010000235.1 GCF_029667115.1 Jeotgalibacillus sp. ET6
GATAAGCAGAAACCTGTTAATCCTATTCGTTAAGATATATGAAGGAAATCAGAATCACCTTTTAGAAGGCAGGCTTGGCCGGGTTTTTATTAGCTGCAGGATTACTTGTAGCATTTTTAAAGTCCAAACAGGCTGATTCACACCCAGGAATTCAAATAATTCAAGAGACCTGGCTTGAATCCCGAGCTACATTGTGTTTGACGTTGAGACGACAGGTTTATCTGCAGTGTACGATAAAATAATC
>NZ_JARUIU010000236.1 GCF_029667115.1 Jeotgalibacillus sp. ET6
TGAACAATCACTAATTAAAATGGATACTGATGATCAGTAGAACTTGATCTTGAAATTATTTCAAATAACCTTGAAGACAAAACCATTCTTGAGCACCGTTCGTTTTTGATCCGACAGCAGCCTGAAGGCTAATTGTGAGGATATAAAAGCAGGAAGCCAAAACCGTGAAAGAAGCAGTTGAGGAGGTTTCTTAATGATAAAGAAGAAAAAGATGTCTTCTCATCAAGTCAACTGCCAATTCAAC
>NZ_JARUIU010000237.1 GCF_029667115.1 Jeotgalibacillus sp. ET6
GAAGAATGGCATATTAATCCGGAAGTCCGGAAAAGCAGAGAAGAACTGGACAAAATTCTGGCAGATGACTTTTTAGCTTCACTTATATCGTTCAAAAGAGAAAAAGTTCTTTACCTTTTCACGCTTCAACAGCATTTCTGCTGCTTTTTTTCCAATTTGATAAATAGGCTGCTGCATAGTGGTTAATTCCGCATTTAAAATTTAATTTTAAAAAGTGCTTGACCATTCTGAGTTATATTGATAT
>NZ_JARUIU010000238.1 GCF_029667115.1 Jeotgalibacillus sp. ET6
GCGATGACTGCAATCCTGGAGCGCCGGAGTGGATAACTTATCCCTGGAAGCGTTTGAAAAACGCAATCAGCTTGTAACTGCAAGCTTTGAAACAAGAGTAGTTAAAACAGGACGAAGGATGGAGTTAGAGTGTGGTAACAATTACATTACGTCCATTACTGTTCTTCACATGGACGTTTGCCGGGCATTCAACGGGAGGAATGATCGGTGTTTTATATGGAATTCATTTTTCCCCTTCATTAAC
>NZ_JARUIU010000239.1 GCF_029667115.1 Jeotgalibacillus sp. ET6
TACCATATTGTCACGAAGATAGTCGAAACATAACCACACTGAAATCGGCATGATCAGTCCTACTGAAGCAAGTTTATCCAAAAATCATGGAACAGAAAAAATAATTTGCACATTTACAGGGAAGGAATTTATGTCTTCCTATTCTTTAAATGAGAATAAGTGGGATTTTCTTACTCTGTAAATGGAACCAGATGGAAATGAACGATTCAGTCTGAAATTAACGTTCAATAAGAGAAAATTTTTC
>NZ_JARUIU010000023.1 GCF_029667115.1 Jeotgalibacillus sp. ET6
CACGCCGCCAGCGTTCGTCCTGAGCCAGGATCAAACTCTCCGTAAAGTGTTTGATAAAGCTCATTGTGTTTCTTGTACTAACGTTGACGTTTTTGGTTGTTTAGTTTTCAAGGTTCAAGTTTGCAATAGTAATAATGGAGCGGGTGATGAGAATCGAACTCACGACATCAGCTTGGAAGGCTGAGGTTTTACCACTAAACTACACCCGCGTGGTATTCTATTTATAGATAGAAGATAAATGATGGCGCGCCCGAGAGGAGTCGAACCCCTAACCTCTTGATCCGTAGTCAAACGCTCTATCCAATTGAGCTACGGGCGCGTATGTTTTTGGTGCGGTCGAGAGGAGTCGAACCTCCACGGGATTATCTCCCACTAGGCCCTCAACCTAGCGCGTCTGCCATTCCGCCACGACCGCTTAATGAAGCGACAAGTAATATTATATCAATATAACTCAGAATGGTCAAGCACTTTTTAAAATTAAATTTTAAATGCGGGTGGAGGGACTTGAACCCCCACGCCTTGCGGCACTAGATCCTAAGTCTAGCGCGTCTGCCAATTCCGCCACACCCGCATATTCATAATGGTGAGCCATGTAGGATTCGAACCTACGACCCTCTGATTAAAAGTCAGATGCTCTACCGACTGAGCTAATGGCTCA
>NZ_JARUIU010000240.1 GCF_029667115.1 Jeotgalibacillus sp. ET6
GCAACTGGAACCGTGATTTTCAGATCTTCCAAAAGACCTTCAACCATTTTCTGATAAAACTTTGTTCGGGTCATCAGGGCAGGCTGTTTGTCAGGATCCATTATTACAAATGAATATTATTCTTTGATAAATACTTTTACCACAAAATTTACTATTGAGTTTTGAAGTGAGAGATGAAAAAATCCGTTCGGACCCCAAGTGCATTGTAGCGACTATATTGCTCCATTAATTGCTTTAAACAGGG
>NZ_JARUIU010000241.1 GCF_029667115.1 Jeotgalibacillus sp. ET6
TTCCACTCACCGAGCGCATATAAAACGGTGACTTCTGATCAGGTCTTTTTGAAACGTCACGGTTTGGCTTAACAAAACGGGCGCGCCTTTAATAGGAGCTGAAAAGAATGAAGTCGTTGTGCGCAAACGAGACAAAAGGTAAAACCTCATCATCCGAGAAATCGTAGCTGCGCCGGAAAATTCCAGCGTAATCAGTTTTTATTTGCAGCCGGAGCTGACTACAATCTCGTCGTTAGGCGATTTA
>NZ_JARUIU010000242.1 GCF_029667115.1 Jeotgalibacillus sp. ET6
ACTTGTTTCCCTGAAGCGTCCACCTTAAGCGAAGTGAATCGGTCAGTCTCGGGAGAACTGACTCAGCTTCCTGCGTGACACCACAGCGCAGTCCTTCTTTGTACAGGGTCTCAAGTGCTTGCCGAGAAAGCAGGATTGACTCCTGAGTATTAATGGTCTGATCATCAATGTCAGAAGAAAAAACATCAAGATGATTGTGACGCTTTCCAAATCGAGTGCGAGTTTGCTCATTAAAGGATTTGGT
>NZ_JARUIU010000243.1 GCF_029667115.1 Jeotgalibacillus sp. ET6
GATCGATCCTTTTCAGAAGATTATTTCTGTCAACGGACAAAGCTTTTCCTATACCGTGTATGTTCGTTATCATCAATGATCATCCCGACCCGTTTTTCCGGATCATACTTATCCATGATCACGTCAGGCGTTTACTGCAGTTACGGATGCCAGAGAAACGATGAATCCAAAAGAAAACCAGGCAAATAAATACAGAAATCAGCTGATTAATGAAGCTGATTCAGTCAGTGCCTGATATGCGCTT
>NZ_JARUIU010000244.1 GCF_029667115.1 Jeotgalibacillus sp. ET6
CGATCAGAGTGAAGTCTGGTCTTTGTGACAATACGTCCGAATAATATTGATCCCTGCAATTAAGACGGTGAAAATTATAAAGAACAGCAGAAGAAAAAGGCGATCTCAACCAGCCCAATTCCTGAAGCTTCTCCAACAATGATAAACTCATCGCGTTCTATGATCACTTGTATCATATCATCCAGCCATTAAAAAAGGGAGTGAAAGCGGAAGCTCAATCTTAAAAAGGATCTGTGCCATTGCT
>NZ_JARUIU010000245.1 GCF_029667115.1 Jeotgalibacillus sp. ET6
GTCACCTTCCTGCAAGCCTGCTTCAGCAGCGTCTCCATCCTCAACCAATTCGACAAGAAGCGGCTCCTGAGTAGGAACACCCTGAAGAAAACCGATTATCATGAAAACGATAAATGCAATTACAAAGTTCATTAAAGGACCGACAAAAATTGTGATCGCACGGTTTCCAATAGATTTGTAATTAAACTGTCTGTTCAACGGGGCAATTTGAGACTCTGCTCCGTCTTCTACAAAAACAGCATCT
>NZ_JARUIU010000246.1 GCF_029667115.1 Jeotgalibacillus sp. ET6
GAAAATACTTAAGAATTTTCTTTCTAAAGAAACGTACTGAGGATGGGTCGTGGCGCCGTCCCTGCGGAAAGCGTCCGCCTGAAGCGCAGCCGAACCGGTCAAAGAGCTTGAGACACTTTTGGTTGGCACTAGGGGCTGCTACCGGCTTTTGAGCTGCTTCTATCAGCGCTTTCTCCCTGTAATAGGAGAAGTACCGAACGTTACGGGTGTATACATTGCAAATGGCTTGAGTGCTTCCGGCCT
>NZ_JARUIU010000247.1 GCF_029667115.1 Jeotgalibacillus sp. ET6
CATCCATTGCATCAGAAATGGAGATCTCACTTCTTTAAACGAAGGACATTGTGGTGGGATTTGATCGTTTGAGCAGTAGCTGTTCCGCTTTCAATGATGTCAGTATACAGCGTGCCCATTGATTATCTATTGAACTTTGGCATAGCAAAAAATCCGCTTCTGATCATTCCTGTTGGGCTTGGAATGTCGGAGTGCTTTAATAATGTATTGAGCATGCTGCCGACGAGCAAGGCGTCTTCAAAT
>NZ_JARUIU010000248.1 GCF_029667115.1 Jeotgalibacillus sp. ET6
TTGTACCCCTGCTATGTCTTCATCGAAGGTAAAATCAGCGAGAGAAATCTCAGGAACCTTCACAAAAATCTTTGAGATGAGTTCGTTATGATTGTTCCTGATATGAGCAAGGAAGAGCTGGTGCATCTTCCATCATTTTTCTTCCGCCGGCAGCGTGTACATTGATCATGTCGATCCCTAGTGATGAAAGTAAGATTCCTTAGGCCTAAAAAATCCATCTTTAATAAACCGATATCTTCAAGA
>NZ_JARUIU010000249.1 GCF_029667115.1 Jeotgalibacillus sp. ET6
CTTCAGCCCACATCGGCGTTCTTCAGGAATGGCTGCGAAATGACTGAGGGAGGAAGGCATTCACGTTGTACTAGTCAATAATAATCCAGCGACCATTATGACAGACAACACAACTGCATCTGGCTTCCGCTCCGCTCACCTACTACTACCAATAAATCGTTTCTCGTTTTGTAAACTTTTTTGAGTTTTGTCTCAAGGTGAACGATAGTGTTCAGGAAATGCTTGAAGTTGTCATAAAAAAAG
>NZ_JARUIU010000024.1 GCF_029667115.1 Jeotgalibacillus sp. ET6
ATCCGGGTGGGAGACAGTGTCAGGCGGGCAGTTTGACTGGGGCGGTCGCCTCCTAAAGAGTAACGGAGGC
The DNA here is from genome assembly GCF_029667115.1 of Jeotgalibacillus sp. ET6. Lineage (GTDB taxonomy): Bacteria > Bacillota > Bacilli > Bacillales > Jeotgalibacillaceae > Jeotgalibacillus. The sequence goes on from NZ_JARUIU010000024.1 coordinate 71, forward strand.
GCCCAAAGGTTCCCTCAGAATGGTTGGAAATCATTCGAAGAGTGTAAAGGCATAAGGGAGCTTGACTGCGAGACCTACAAGTCGAGCAGGGTCGAAAGACGGGCTTAGTGATCCGGTGGTTCCGCATGGAAGGGCCATCGCTCAACGGATAAAAGCTACCCCGGGGATAACAGGCTTATCTCCCCCAAGAGTCCACATCGACGGGGAGGTTTGGCACCTCGATGTCGGCTCATCGCATCCTGGGGCTGTAGTCGGTCCCAAGGGTTGGGCTGTTCGCCCATTAAAGCGGTACGCGAGCTGGGTTCAGAACGTCGTGAGACAGTTCGGTCCCTATCCGTCGTGGGCGCAGGAAATTTGAGAGGAGCTGTCCTTAGTACGAGAGGACCGGGATGGACGCACCGCTGGTGTACCAGTTGTCAAGCCATTGGCATCGCTGGGTAGCTATGTGCGGACGGGATAAGTGCTGAAAGCATCTAAGCATGAAGCCCCCCTCAAGATGAGATTTCCCACACG
>NZ_JARUIU010000250.1 GCF_029667115.1 Jeotgalibacillus sp. ET6
GCTGAATTTCCCGCAGAGACTGTTGAATACTAACCTCTCTTGATATCGTGGAAACCAGGTCAATCTCTGCTACGGAAAGAGAGATCGTCGCAGGACTCGCATGGCGATTTTCAACGGTTGTTTCCTTAATAATCGGCCTAATATCCACATCATCTACTAAAATATGATATATGCATTGATCGAATTATCCTTTGTCGATTCCAACACCGCTCGTCGAATTTCCCTGAGGGTCTACCTCCACTA
>NZ_JARUIU010000251.1 GCF_029667115.1 Jeotgalibacillus sp. ET6
TTAAACAATTTAAATTATTTTACTAAACAATTAATATTAAAAGTTCCTATACCTGGTAATTTATCAGCTATTTTTTCGTTTTGATAAAATAGAGTTTTTAAAAATTTACTTTGTTTTTTGAAATCCGGTTTTATTTTGCTTTTGATATTTTTTGCAAGGTATAATCTTATCCCGTGCTGGTGGTGGTACTGGCCCTATTAAACCCAGAAACCTGCTCTGAAATAATGTCCCGGTGACTTTTGC
>NZ_JARUIU010000252.1 GCF_029667115.1 Jeotgalibacillus sp. ET6
AAATGTGGGCTGAACATTCCAATGAATTTTTCAAAGAAAAAAATAAAGAGTTGTTTGTAGATCATAGCTGGGCCGCTTCTGGAGAAATTGACATCTTAGAAGCAAAAGGCAGGTCAGATGCCATCATTGTCCTAACGGTTAATCCAAATAAAAAGACCACCAAGCTGTTAAGCATGAAGCAGAAATTGCTGATTCTTATTTTGATTAAATTCAGCTGCATAAAATAATAAAAAATCATCAGG
>NZ_JARUIU010000253.1 GCF_029667115.1 Jeotgalibacillus sp. ET6
CAATAGTAGCAATACTCCTCATTTAAGCTGTTTCTTTTATCGCTTCCGGCAGACGTCAAGATCACTGGAAAGAGAGTTTATCGATCACTCTGTTCTCCATTCCTGGTACTGCTTTGCCTATTCCTTTTCCTCTAGACGAAGCATCAATGGTCACAAATGGTGCAGAGATGGCAGAAAGAGGCCGGAAAACACTATTATTCGGACCAATGAAACCTGAGGGAATTTTCATGGCCAGCCTGATT
>NZ_JARUIU010000254.1 GCF_029667115.1 Jeotgalibacillus sp. ET6
CTTCCCTTTTTTCGGGGTGGCTAACGTCTTCTGTAAAATTTGACTGATTCTAAGAGTAAAATTCTGGGTTCGTGAATGGACGGAGCTTTCTTGTGCTGAATCCGGAGAGCTTTTTCTCCTTTTTCCTGAAAAATACCGTGCCGATTGCAATTACCACTGCTAATGCTTGAAGGGATGATTGTATCGCTGCAATCGCAGTTAACTCCATTAAAACAAGAGGCGTAAATGAAGATACGATTTAT
>NZ_JARUIU010000255.1 GCF_029667115.1 Jeotgalibacillus sp. ET6
CGATCAGTCCAACAAAGAAAAAGACAAAAAATACATTTGTTTCTTCCCATACGGGTGATTAGTATCGGCTGATTAATTTGCTCATTATGTGTTCACGTTTTGTGATTCTGGAATAATAAGCAAAAAAACCAGCTCCAAAATCGATCGAAGCGATAATGAGATAACAATATAGAAAAACCCAAAGTACTGAAATTCCCAATACTTCAAAGCTCATATAACACCCTCCTTATGTAAAAATGGAT
>NZ_JARUIU010000256.1 GCF_029667115.1 Jeotgalibacillus sp. ET6
GGGGTCGCCCGAAAGCCGTCGTCATCATGTCGCCGCACACGGCCACGCGCTCGACCTATGTGCTGGGCGCCGCGCAGCACGGCACCATCCACGACTTCGGCGGCTTTCCGGCGCCCCTGTATGAGATCCAGTACGAGGCCAAGGGCGATGCCGCCCTGGCGCAAACCGTGACGCGGCTCTTCACTGACGCGGGCCTGCCTGTCCAACTGACGCCACAAGGCGGTTTGGACCATGGGATCTGG
>NZ_JARUIU010000257.1 GCF_029667115.1 Jeotgalibacillus sp. ET6
TAAACAAGTCAAAAGAAGGAGAAGGCATCATGTATCGATGAAATTTGTGACAGGGGGAAATTCCAGATCGATTTTCTTCTATTTGGAACGCTTAATCCTCAAACAAACAGCTCTACCAGACGGTAAGCCTTTGCAATCGCTAATCAGCGTCCAATTGGCATCATTTCCTATATTTGAAACAGCAGCGATTCCGCAGTGCGTTTGGGAAATCAGCGAGGATAAGCATTGAACCAGATTGAGA
>NZ_JARUIU010000258.1 GCF_029667115.1 Jeotgalibacillus sp. ET6
TTTTTGACAAATGAGGTCTGTGCCCAACAGTGAAAATATGAAAACCAAGCAGTATTTTGTCAACTTGTTCAACAAAACTGATCTGTGTTTTGGAATTGTATTGATTAAGAGCCAAATAAATTATCTTACTGGGTCCTATAGATCGAGCCACATAAATTTTCACCAATTTCCTTCGCAGAGTCTTGGCTTGTCCTTGAAAAGGAAGTGCTTTGACCAGCATGGAAAACATCATCACGCACAG
>NZ_JARUIU010000259.1 GCF_029667115.1 Jeotgalibacillus sp. ET6
GGTTGATCTGCCAAATTTGTCACCTCATTCGCAAGATATCGATCGGTAGTGCAAGCTTTACTCCTTTTTAAGACTTAACACAAAAAAACAGCTTGACTTTGAGAGCGTCATTAAACTGATGGAGAAGCATCCTGAGATTTATGTGCTCCTTGATGGGAAGGTGCTGAGCGGAAGGTTATGCAGGAGATATCGGTATCCAAAGATCTAAACAAGGTCCCGATCGTCAGGAAGCTCTTTCATG
>NZ_JARUIU010000025.1 GCF_029667115.1 Jeotgalibacillus sp. ET6
CTCTTTTAATGGGAATCCTTCTTGTTTGAGCTCGAGTGCCAGCTTTGCCTGTGCTTTTCGTGGAAGGCATTCGAATTCTCCCGAAAAGCTCTCAACTTTTTTAGATACGCATTTTCCAGTCTAAGCAGCTCATTCTCACGCTCTAATTCTTTTTCACGTGTTCCCTTTGCTTGTTTATTTTTCTTCGGTGTAGTCGGTTTCTTAGACATAGAAGGTCTCCTCTTTGGACTTGGTTTCAGGCCTTCTATCCCTTGTTCCTGATATCGTTTCATCCAGTGTGCAAGTAAGGAAGGGTTGTTCATCCCAAATTGCATCGCCGCTGTTAGATAGGAAGCACCTGTCGTTAGGATAAATCTTACCGTATCTACTTTAAATTGAACAGGATACTCCTTCCTTTCACTTCTCCTTTTCACCCCCTGGATCCCTTGCCTTTTATAAGAGTGGACCCATCTTTTGATGGGAGTAGAACTTGGGATATGATATTTTCTTGCCAACAAATCGTAGCTGAGATCCCCATTCAGATACTCGCTAATAAGCTTTAGTTT
>NZ_JARUIU010000260.1 GCF_029667115.1 Jeotgalibacillus sp. ET6
GCTTATTTTATATAACGGTATTCCATTAAACGATTCAGCTGCTATCTATCCTACGCTCATAAATGGATGAAGAACTGAAAGACTGCCGATGAGCTACAACGTTTCCACACGCACGATGATGTAGGCGCCCCAACTTGATACAGGGGAAATCACACATACTTTAAAGCGTACTACATATTCTACCACCGCCTGAAGCGAAGTCAGGATGAAGAAAGATCCTGCGAAAGATAAACCCAATTTT
>NZ_JARUIU010000261.1 GCF_029667115.1 Jeotgalibacillus sp. ET6
GTAACAAAACGATGATCGAATTATTTTAAGAAGGAAAACGATTATTTATCTGGTTTCAGCTCTTAACAGCTGTCTTTGTCGCGAGAGGAAACAGGATGAAAATTTCAGCCGGATTGTCCAGCAAATACAGATATTTTATCTTCAAGTTAAAATGGTTTGAATTGATACGACAGAGAAGATGCTGAATCGATGGGGATTCGTCCGCGTTTCAAAAGGTAATTGAAGAGGAGGGAAATCCCTT
>NZ_JARUIU010000262.1 GCF_029667115.1 Jeotgalibacillus sp. ET6
GAGGAAATTATGGCTGCTTGAAAAGATCTCTCATTTCGATCGTGAAAGAATCCTCTTTTTGTCTTTGAGCAGCTTTTTCTGGCTTGATTTAGCTTTATAATCCTGTGCAGAAGTTTAAAGTGGAAACGATGAAGGCTGACTGAACGTTCATCTTGCACGTTCTGTTTTTGATACCTTTGTCCAAGTAAAAGACTGACTAAGATATGAAGATCAGGCAAAAGTATGCTGAAATGGAAAAAAG
>NZ_JARUIU010000263.1 GCF_029667115.1 Jeotgalibacillus sp. ET6
AATCGCATTCTGATAAACTTCAAACGATTTTGCCTTTTCATTTTTCATAAGGAAATAAGATTCAGCAATCAGCTGCATATCAGCGTATTCTATGCCGTTATGAACCATTTTCACTGTCAAAAGGAAATCAGGAACTGTCTGTTTATGCGGAAATTGTCAGGCTTTTAGTGGCAATCTGTATAACCTAAAGGGGAAAGGCAGGAAGATTCCTGGAGGAAATGAATCGTGCTTGAGACTCTAT
>NZ_JARUIU010000264.1 GCF_029667115.1 Jeotgalibacillus sp. ET6
ATACCTGAAGAGGATCCGCCAACTCAGGAAAAATCCCTTGATCAAGCTCCTATTGAACAAAAAATTGTTGGAATGGGGTATGATCGTGTACATTATCGCGGTCAATGCATTAATTTTATCGCAATCGGGAATGCCGTTTGAGTATTGATCCGAATGGATGTCAGCGGCATTTCTCAAACAGGCCGCAGTACGCAAGGAGTTTTCACATATTCTCGAATACCGTGAAATCACCGCATCAGAT
>NZ_JARUIU010000265.1 GCF_029667115.1 Jeotgalibacillus sp. ET6
CCAATTGATTATCACAATCTCTTCCCCAAGAGATCCAAGATCATCTTCTTCTATTCCGATGGCTGCTGCAAAAGCAGTAATAATCAGCTGCAGCGGAAATGCGATCGAAAGCAGAAAGAGCTGGTTTATTTAAGGGGTTTAAAACAAGGAAGCTCCGCCCGCAATCCAGATATAATAGCCCAAACAGATTGAGTATTTGCAGTAGAGAGGCCAACAATCAATTTCATCTTTGAAACACCTC
>NZ_JARUIU010000266.1 GCF_029667115.1 Jeotgalibacillus sp. ET6
GGTCGCAAATTGTCCATTCGTCTTCCGATAACGCCTTCGTGGTCACCTGGTTATACAATGGTCAGCTATATTGATCAGGTGATCCTTTCTCTGTGAAATGAGAGACAACTGCATAAATCAGGTCAGACTCAAGTTGTACTTATGTTCATCATAGCCTTTGTTCCGGCTTATATGGGCAAGCCGCTTTCGGGTCTTTTGCTTCTGACGAATGATGGAGAGTTTGCTAATTTGCTGACTCACC
>NZ_JARUIU010000267.1 GCF_029667115.1 Jeotgalibacillus sp. ET6
TATACGATCGGGCTTCATGGCTATTTCAATGCACCTGACCTGGTGGCTTACGGTAAAAAGCATTGCGTTAATATGATCTCATTAAAAAAAGCAAGACAAAACGGGATCGTTAAAACTGTCCGTGCTGCGTTAAATGAGCTGAGCCAAAAAACCGACCGCACGTATATAACGATGTATATGGATGAGCTGCATATTGGATTTGCTCCAGTGGTCCCCGCTTCTACACCAGGCGGCATTTCAA
>NZ_JARUIU010000268.1 GCF_029667115.1 Jeotgalibacillus sp. ET6
ACTCCTGGGGGACGTCGAGCACCAGGACGTGGTTGCGCGGAAAGGCCGGCGGACGCTCGGACCGGGGATCGACGCGACGCCCGTCGAGGGGGTGTCGTAGCGAAGTAGTCGGCGCCGCCGGGCCCCGTTTCGGCACGGAGGCTGGACCTCCGAACGCCCCTCCGGGCCCGGTTGGCAGGCGGGGGCGTTCGGAGGTCGGGTTACGCGTCGACGGTCCGGCGGCGGTGGGCGCGGTGGATGT
>NZ_JARUIU010000269.1 GCF_029667115.1 Jeotgalibacillus sp. ET6
TCAACAGCTCTGCCTAAAACAGATTGGACCTGATCGCAATTGCAGTGCAGAAAATAATGAAATCTACGAAGAAAGACATCAATCTTATTACCTTTAATTGGGATGTCAGCCAGGATTTTGTTGCCCATTATCGAACGTTTGGTGAGAACGAATTAAAAAAGTTACTAAGGTTACTTAGAGCTATTCAAGGAAGGTTTTGCCGTTTCCAATGTGATTTTCTCTTTTTGGTATAATTCATTA
>NZ_JARUIU010000026.1 GCF_029667115.1 Jeotgalibacillus sp. ET6
AATTCGAATGCCTTCCACGAAAAGCACAGGCAAAGCTGGCACTCGAGCTCAAACAAGAAGGATTCCCATTAAAAGAGGTCTTTGTGGTCGTCGGTATTCCGGAAGCAACCTATCATTACCATGTGAAAAGGTTGGGGAAAGAGGATGATGAAACAGACCTTAAAGAACACATCATCTCCCTATTTAAAGAGTCTTATGAACGGTATGGATATAAACGGATCACCAATGAACTAAAGAAATTAGGTCTTCTGATTAACCATAAAAAAGTGTATCGCATCATGAAAGAACTCGGATTAAAGTGTGTTAAATTCATGCGCAAATCCCGCAAATATAATTCCTATAAAGGAAAGGTTGGGAAGGTAGCGAAAAACCGGTTAAATCGACGTTTCCATACTTCTATCCCCCTTCAAAAATTAGTCACTGACGTGACAGAATTTAAATGTCTCGGAGAAGACAAA
>NZ_JARUIU010000270.1 GCF_029667115.1 Jeotgalibacillus sp. ET6
TATCACCGGATTTTAAGTTGGTCAATACTTTTAAGGAAAAAAGATATTTTCCTTCTTTCGTTCATATGCAGACGATGTCATTATGGCTGCAGCTTTTTCAGCTCGTACTTTAATCCGTATTCACGGTTCTGGCAAATGAAGAAATCATCGACGGCAAAAGCGAGAGTACGATTGAACAACTTTATAAAGCAGAGGCCGTCAAAGGGCGGCTGTTTAAAGAGATGATCGGAGAAACGCCAG
>NZ_JARUIU010000271.1 GCF_029667115.1 Jeotgalibacillus sp. ET6
AGGGCGCAGATATTCAAAATCAAAATGAATATCCCGGAATCCGTACTCTTTCGCTTTTTGAATAATATTGTCGAGCTTTTTGTTAAATTTCCGTATTGACGACACGCATGCTAAGTGATTCACGTTGTCTCATGGAGTTTGAATGCAGACACTTAGCGTATTAATGGCTTGTGTTACGTCCGCTTTTGGCGGTTCAAACTAACCAGGTAGAGTGGAACAGGCCATGTTTGCCGGAGGCTG
>NZ_JARUIU010000272.1 GCF_029667115.1 Jeotgalibacillus sp. ET6
CATAGTGGGTCTTCCATGTGGGCAATTCCATGGCGATAAAATTTTAGCCATATCACTTAATATTTTTTCCATCTTTACTTTATCCAAAGTGACTCCAATCATAATTGACATTCTGCACGCTTTAGTCGCGATATATTTAAGTACACTATCAGATAAAAATAATTTTTTTACTAAGTCATTATTTTTAAATTCGCCTTCGATTATTTTATAATTTTTTTCCTGCAATTTTTTCGCGATGTT
>NZ_JARUIU010000273.1 GCF_029667115.1 Jeotgalibacillus sp. ET6
TTAGAAATGGTCGTATAAATCTATTAAACAAAAGACCGCCAAATTTGGCCTATATATTTTCTTTCATATTCTTCAAGAGGATAATCGTAAGCAATAGTATCCATGAGCAATATGAATGCGATTGATCATTCTGTGCAAACAATCGTTATCTAACATAACAGACGAACTACACGAGCGTATTTTAAACGATCAGAGTGGTTTAATTCGAAGCTCTCATTAGAAGATAAAGCGGTGCGAAAC
>NZ_JARUIU010000274.1 GCF_029667115.1 Jeotgalibacillus sp. ET6
AACGCTCCTTTCTACGGGCAGAGCTCGCTGATTGTATAGCAGCGAATATGAAACCATTCCCATCAAGCGACGCAGTCGAACAATCACTTGCTGAGGTGCGGTCAGAGGGTGTTGTTGTAATAGGCGGTCAGCAGGCTGGGATATTAACTGGCCCGCTATATACCATACATAAGGTGATTTCCATCATCAAATTAGCAAAAATGCAGTCTCAAAAACTGAAT
>NZ_JARUIU010000275.1 GCF_029667115.1 Jeotgalibacillus sp. ET6
TCTTGCCATCGGGCAACGCGAACAAATTGCCCTGGTGCATGTCGGCGTGGAAAAAGCCCTCGGCAATCGCCTGGCGCAGAAAGGCGTGGACCAAGGTGTTGGCCAGCGCCTGCATGTCATAGCCCGCTTCGACCAGCGCCGCGCGGTTGGAGAGCTTGATCCCGTCGATCCATTCGAGCGTCAGCACCTTGCCGGTGGTGCGCTGCCAATCGATCTTGGGCACCAGGAAATCCGGCTCC
>NZ_JARUIU010000276.1 GCF_029667115.1 Jeotgalibacillus sp. ET6
GGATTTAATCCTAAATCAGATTTTTGAATCGCTTTTTCGATTTCACCTAATGAAGAGTTCTTGTAAGACCGTGAATGAATGCGATAAATGGAAAAATAAATAAAGTAATAATTACAAAATTCATTAAAAAGTCCAACGGTATGGACGATGCCTGACGTGATTTTATATCCTACAGCTTGAAAAGATCACGAAGAAAGCAGATGTGATTGCGCTGTCTAGAAGTGGCGATGATAAAGAAG
>NZ_JARUIU010000277.1 GCF_029667115.1 Jeotgalibacillus sp. ET6
ACTGGGCTTTCCAAAAACGGCAGAAGGAAACGTCTCCAAATACTTCTTCTTCAATTGTTGATGGTCTTTCAACAATGGTTCTTGAAGGTTTTGGGTATAATTAAAACATTGTCAAAAAAGAGGCTTTATTTTCTGGATTATTTGGCTGTAGGAAAAGCAATACCGGAAAAAATCGAACAGCTGATAAAAGTAATCTGCAGAATCAAGATTGTGTCTTTCAAGCTGCTTGTTTTTTCCGC
>NZ_JARUIU010000278.1 GCF_029667115.1 Jeotgalibacillus sp. ET6
CGGTGAAAATAGGAAAGATATCCTGGAAAAAGTAGAAAAAGGGTAATGAGAAACTTCTATAAAAGAATATTCGCGGATGATCAAGAGTATCGCTTCATTACTCCATAAGTGGAGAGTGATTTTAAGTTAAATACTGAATTTGCAGCTATTAATATTACAAGTGTACTCGTGTTGAATATGGAGAAGGCGAGGAATTTCCAGACAATCTTACTCATGTCCATGTTTTGGCTGACTCAATG
>NZ_JARUIU010000279.1 GCF_029667115.1 Jeotgalibacillus sp. ET6
AGTTGGATGAGGAATTGATGGTTTTTGAAGATTTTAAAAGTGAACAAACGGCTCAAGTTAAAAAAGAAAAAATAGGCTGCAGCCTGCCTTTTAATGTTTTAATGCTTAAACAAGACAGAAGAAAAGACCGTGACCGAGAGCAAAAAAAAACCGTAAAAAACCAGCAGGACCAGGTGGCAACGCAGGGCACCCATCATGTTAACCAACCTCATGAGGAGGACAAACTGATTCCAAATCCT
>NZ_JARUIU010000027.1 GCF_029667115.1 Jeotgalibacillus sp. ET6
GAATTGGCAGACGCGCTAGACTTAGGATCTAGTGCCGCAAGGCGTGGGGGTTCAAGTCCCTCCACCCGCACCATATATTATGCGGGAGTAGTTCAGTGGTAGAACACCACCTTGCCAAGGTGGGGGTCGCGAGTTCGAATCTCGTCTTCCGCTCCAAAGTATTAAATGTATTATTACTGCCTTAGCCGGGGTGGCGGAATTGGCAGACGCACAGGACTTAAAATCCTGCGGTGGGTTTCCACCGTGCCGGTTCGAGTCCGGCCCTCGGCACTGTTTTACTAATTAGGATACTATTAGGCGCCCGTAGCTCAATTGGATAGAGCGTTTGACTACGGATCAAGAGGTTAGGGGTTCGACTCCTCTCGGGCGCGCCA
>NZ_JARUIU010000280.1 GCF_029667115.1 Jeotgalibacillus sp. ET6
TTTCTGCGAATTTATTTTATTATCTTAGCAGCGGGTCCATCTTTTGGTAAAACTGCCTTCGCGCTGAATATTGCGAAAAACGTAGCCAATAAAACGGGATAAAACGTAGCAATTTTATGTCTTGTGATGGGCGCTGTGCAGCTTGTTATGCGTTTGCTTTGTGCAGACGGAAATATTAACGCACAAAACCTGGGGACAGGTGCGCTTAGGGTTTAAGACTGGCGCAAGCTCACCATGGC
>NZ_JARUIU010000281.1 GCF_029667115.1 Jeotgalibacillus sp. ET6
ATATCAAATTATATGGAATGTGTCAATTTAATTCTCTATCTTATTTGAAAAAAAAACAAATAAAAAAGAGCGTGCCATTAATGAATATATATCTAAAAACAATTTGAACTCCGGAAAGCCTGGAGGTGAAAATACCGAAGCTTATCGTGCAGCCGATCATTTGCACCGCTTAAATACTCGTAATAACGGTCCATTTTATTTTGAAGAATAGGTCGAAGGTTCGACCATTTCCTCTGTT
>NZ_JARUIU010000282.1 GCF_029667115.1 Jeotgalibacillus sp. ET6
TATCAAGCTGTTCAAGCTGCTTCGCTGTGTGGTGTCTGCAATCCGGTCAATCTCTGAAGTTAATTCGTTAATTTCAGACTGAATCGCTTCACGGTCTGCGGATCTCATTTACATTCATTATTGAACTTTCCTTTCGATAACCTCGCTCAGCTGCCGATTGAAAGGGGAGACGAAGCATGAACCGGTCCCTGGCCGTTGCCTCAATTCCATTTGCGGGAAGATATCGGTTTATCGATTT
>NZ_JARUIU010000283.1 GCF_029667115.1 Jeotgalibacillus sp. ET6
TATTTAATGCTATTGTTGAAGAAGGAAGGGAAAAACATTTCAGCAACCATCTTTTTTATAAAAGCGCTTGGTGTTTGTCTGAGAGAGTTTCCAACTATAAACGGTTTAAAGAAATTGTTCCAAGTAAGTCTTCTTCGTGATGGCGCTTCACTTAAACGTACATTTCTGTCTGGGATTTCATCATGCCGTAAGTGGAAAGCTTATTTAAGCCGAAGTCCAGTATTTTTTTGCTTTTTG
>NZ_JARUIU010000284.1 GCF_029667115.1 Jeotgalibacillus sp. ET6
TTACCCTTTCAACTTATCACTAAACGATGCAAAGGCTTGTGAAATAATGATGAAAAAATTGTGGAACAGTCTGCAGGAAATTAGCTTCATGCGATGAATTACCATGAAGTACAGGACGTACGAATTGGAAAATATCTAGAAGTGATGATTGAGATACGTTTAAGCCCTTAAAAGGAATGAATTTTGATGCACCGATGACACCGGCAGTTTATGCTGAAGTGGTCTATGCTATTCAAG
>NZ_JARUIU010000285.1 GCF_029667115.1 Jeotgalibacillus sp. ET6
ATACGCGCATATTTGATAAAAAGGAGTTGCAGGGAATGGAACTTAAAAGTCTTACAAAAGAAGAAGTCCAGGCACCAGCCATCCTTGATCTTCTATGCTGTCAAGCAGACGCAATCCCTTTACCAGGGGCATTTCAAACTCTTTTTCCAGACCAAAAACTGAAAAAGAAAGAATTAATCACACCGATCGGCAGCTCTGTCGGGGAAATAATGGTTCTCGCTGCTAAGTCACAAATAA
>NZ_JARUIU010000286.1 GCF_029667115.1 Jeotgalibacillus sp. ET6
TATTTATTACATCGACAATAATGAAATCGTAGTAGCCGCTTTCGATTCTTGCCATTGCATTAGTGGCGGCAGGCATCATATTGCAGCGCAGAAAAGGAAAGCAAAAGCAAAGAACCTGTAACCTTAGCTTAACATTAATTTCCTTTTTTCAGGAAAAGAAAAAGCAAGAAACTGTCTGATATGCTGCAGGAACTTTTAAACGAGGCACGGACCAAGGTTTTTAATTGAAGATTTTCA
>NZ_JARUIU010000287.1 GCF_029667115.1 Jeotgalibacillus sp. ET6
GATAGTTCTGGAGCACTTCCACAATTTCTGCTTCAGCCGTTTTTATGAATAATAATCTCACTTCATGAACTGAATCATCGAAAGATCAGGTTTTTCTGATGCATTTTAAACATTGATGTGAAAATTTCCCTCATTTTCTGGTCTGAATAAAGCTCTTACTTTACGGTAGATTGTAAATCATCTTTCTCCTGACATTATCCTTTTAAGGTTTATTTTATCTGAATTTTTGGAAATTAG
>NZ_JARUIU010000288.1 GCF_029667115.1 Jeotgalibacillus sp. ET6
GCGGAACCACGGGTGCTCGTTCGACGTATGGCCGGGCACGAGGTCGAGCAGCACGTGCATGCCGCGTGCGTGCGCCGCGGCGAACAGTGCGGCGAGATCGTCGTTGGTGCCGTAGCGTGCGGCCACTTTCTTGTAGTCGCTGATGTCATAGCCGGCATCGCGGAACGGTGACTCGTAGAGCGGGTTGAGCCAGATCGCGTTGCATCCCAGTTGCAACAGGTAATCGAGGTGTTCGAT
>NZ_JARUIU010000289.1 GCF_029667115.1 Jeotgalibacillus sp. ET6
CAACATGAATCTCGATGTGCCATTTTCACAGATTATGAATACCTTTATTCCGCCGGAAACGCCGGAAGTCGGCTCAGCGGTTAATTTTGCCTCCTCAGTCGAAGATTTAGTCACCCAGACGCTGGAGTTCACGATCGAAGAAGTGAATGCCGATCGTAATGTTTCTAACAATGCGAAAAATCGTCAGATCGTCCTTAACCTGTACGAAAAAGGCATTTTCGATATTAAAGACGCCAT
>NZ_JARUIU010000028.1 GCF_029667115.1 Jeotgalibacillus sp. ET6
TCGAGGCGTTGTTGTTGCCGCCGACATCCTCGGTCAGTCGGTCCATCTGTTCCGACACCAGATTGCGCGTTGCCTTGAACATGAGATGTTCGAACATGTGCGCAAAGCCCGAGCGGCCGGCCGGATCATCCTTCGAGCCGACATCGTACCAGACTTGCACCGAGACATTGGGCGTCGAGGTATCGCGGATGGCATAGACGCGCAGGCCATTTGCGAGCGTGCGTTCGGTAAAGGCGATCGGCTTGATCGCGGGGGCGGATGCGGGGGGCGTAGGCTTGGCGGCGACGGATGTCAGCGGCAGCAGGGCGGCACCCAGTAAGAGGGCGGCACGAGACAGCATGGGGAAAGCTCCGGATGGAGGGAAGC
>NZ_JARUIU010000290.1 GCF_029667115.1 Jeotgalibacillus sp. ET6
CAAAAATTGAATATTTTACTTAAAACCTTAAGCAGTCCACTTCTATGGGGGCTGCTTTCATGTATTTTAAAATAGTTTTCTCACAGCGAATGTAACTGCTTGAAAAAAATAAAAAAATTAACAAAACTATTTGATTTATATAGAGATAATTAGTATTCTTAATAAAGTACAGCTCATCTTATTGACTCTTTCTGACAAGGGGGAAGGCAAAGAATGATCGTGAAAGAAATTAATGGG
>NZ_JARUIU010000291.1 GCF_029667115.1 Jeotgalibacillus sp. ET6
GTCGACCGCCCGTCGTTCCGTGTGAAGCCGGGTCAGACCATCCACGTCAAGCCCAAGAGCGAGTCGCTGGAGCCCTTCCAGGTCGCCGCCCTCGGTGGCCACGCCGAGGTTCTGCCCCCCGTCCCGGGCTACCTCGAGGTCGAGCTCGACAAGCTGCAGGCCAAGCTCGTGCGTCGTCCGAAGCGTGCGGAGGTCCCCGTCACCGGTGACGTCCAGCTCGTCGTCGAGTACTACGCC
>NZ_JARUIU010000292.1 GCF_029667115.1 Jeotgalibacillus sp. ET6
TGATTTTATATGTTGGTTCATGGTTCCTGTCAGTTAGAATTTATCTAAAAGCTTGTCCTTTGTTGTTGATATTCAACAGCTTAACGTTTGGAAGATCAATTTTGCATTCTCCGCAAATACGGAAAATGTTCATCTAAAGTATTGAAGACAAGCGTAGAGGGAATTGATCACCAAACCTTTAGTTCAACAAACAATAGGAAAAACTCCTTTGAAATTGGAATAAACATGAAAACGCCT
>NZ_JARUIU010000293.1 GCF_029667115.1 Jeotgalibacillus sp. ET6
TCTGCGATAATGGCTACCTGCCCGGCACGTAATACGGCGCTATTTTCGTATTCCTGGCTGCCGTAATCCACGATGAGTTTTTCCGGGTCTACCGCCAAAATTTTACTGATGAATTGACCATGCGCCCATGAAATACGCAGTGGAACCTGATTTTTATTTAAATCCCGTAGCACGCCTAATATCGCTAATGGATTTTTTTTCAGGAACTGCTCATTGTAACCACTCACACGAAATAAC
>NZ_JARUIU010000294.1 GCF_029667115.1 Jeotgalibacillus sp. ET6
CCCACTCATTATATTTAATTTGATGTAAATTTATTGTTTCTTTGGTACCCAGCTTACTTACTAAATAATACTATTTTTTAAATTACAACTTATTGTTCAGTTCACTCTTCCAGGTGCTGTTGCGCTTCAAAACACTTATTTTTTCTTATCAAACAAATTATTTACCTACTCCCTTACCTCATTTATTTTCCTCTTTATATTTAATTAAAACAACTTAAAAAAACCCCCCCCCCCCCT
>NZ_JARUIU010000295.1 GCF_029667115.1 Jeotgalibacillus sp. ET6
GATTGGGGTTTTATTTCCTGATGTTTCCGGATTAATCAGTGCAGAGCTGCTTCAGGGCATTGAAGAAGCTTGCCAGTAAAGGATTCAAAGTAGATGTTTATGAAAAACAATCTGAGGCTTGATTCTAGTGCTGTTTTTTCATTGAACGCATAAAAGGTGATAATTAAATCCAGATTTGAGGCTAACGACAGCTTGAGATTTAGGAACGCATAATAAGAGAGAGTTCAGAAAAGTAA
>NZ_JARUIU010000296.1 GCF_029667115.1 Jeotgalibacillus sp. ET6
GTGGGGCTTTCGAAGATGGGCGCTGCATCATGCCTACACGATTGATGAATATATCCAGCGTCAAACAGATCAATCCTGATCGAATCATTCGGATCGAGTGCGAGCGTTCGTAAATAATAAAACAGTGTGCCGCCCAGGCTTAAGCCTTTCCAGCGCGTGAAAGGATTGCTCGCATGTGATAACGGTATTTTTCCCCGTGTGCTTTCTGGCAAGCTTAAGTCATTTTAAATATAGAA
>NZ_JARUIU010000297.1 GCF_029667115.1 Jeotgalibacillus sp. ET6
TGGTACATTAGACTTATCTATTTTAAGGTGAAGGGAAGTTTACACATGGTCATAATGACGCGCTGACCGTTTGCAACAAGAGAATCAACATAATCATCGATCGATTGAATTAAATGACATAAAAACGCAGGTGATTGTCGCAACGAGTGATTTCACTGAGCAATGGGTCATCCAGCAAGGCGATATTGAAATCTCTGCACCAGGAGCAGCCATCTACTCTACCTGGAATAACGGAG
>NZ_JARUIU010000298.1 GCF_029667115.1 Jeotgalibacillus sp. ET6
CCCGTACCTAATTTAATCACGAAATCGTCTTTGTCTTTCTTTAATTTCAAGAAAAAACGTCCAGGCTTTTTCAGCCAGCTGTTTGGTCATGCTTTCAATGTAATAGGAGCCTTGGACGTAAACGCATTGACTTGTCCACCTATACTATCAAATGCCTCAGCAATTTGCCTTAGTATGCCCCTTGCGAATAGGTCATCTCATAGCTGTGCGTATAAATTTCAAAGATATTTCCAAAT
>NZ_JARUIU010000299.1 GCF_029667115.1 Jeotgalibacillus sp. ET6
GCTTCAGCAGAGTATTCAAAAAAGGAAAGCAAAGAAGCTGCAGGATTCAGCGGCTTAAATTTCCGGCATTGTGCTATTACCAGCTCATCGTTTTATTCTTTGCACGGTTAATAAGACAGACGAACCTTTTTCTTAGTCTCTTCAGTTAAAGCAGAATAACAGGAGGGCTCAGCAGTAACAAAATCCATTCTTTCTTTATGCTCTTTCACTTCACCTAAGCAGACGATCTCGACGGG
>NZ_JARUIU010000029.1 GCF_029667115.1 Jeotgalibacillus sp. ET6
GCGCACTTGAAGATCAAATAACTGATCTCTCGGGTGTTGAAACTGTCACCTATTCGTCAAAAGAAGAAGAATTATCCAGTTTAATAGACAGCTTTGTAAGCTTGTCATCAAAAGTTGGTATAGACTTGTACATAATGGTTAAACTTTTAATTTGCTCATTTATTGATTTATATCTTCTGTCAAAAAGTTCCGAGCTGTTAAATACAACGTTTGAATCAATTTGATTTGAATACAGCTCTTGAAGGTTCATTTGATCTTTTATTGAACTGATGATTCCTGATCAATTATTTTTGAAAATGTTCAAGTGTATGGTTCTCCACTTTTTATAATCCGAGATTAGCATAATTTACGCCTGCTTTTTCCAGG
>NZ_JARUIU010000002.1 GCF_029667115.1 Jeotgalibacillus sp. ET6
CCATGGGAATTCAGAAAAATCAAATTTAAATAAATAATTTTTATATTTAGGTGTAATTTTAAGAAAAGAGGGAATTATATAAAGAAATTATCATAATGAGGTGGGTCATTTTGAAATCTTTACGGGAGCTCTCAGATGAGAAGCTGGTGGAGTCATTTGAAATAGCGAAACAAAAAGAGCTGTCAAATGATTTTATTAAACTCTTGGAATGTGAAATGAAAATCAGAGGTATTATCCAGCTGGTTAGCTGAGCGATCAACATGGCAAGCATTATTGCCGTGTTTTTTATATTCTGAATATTTTTTTTGTAAAGATAAGCCAGTGTAAAGGCTTACGAAAATACCTGTATGTTACAATGAAAAAACCATGAAAGAAGAAAGGTGACATAGATGATAAAATTACTTGCATCAGACATGGATGGAACTCTATTAAATGGGGATCATGTTATTGGCCCTGCAAATATAAAAGCGATCAAAGAAGCACAGGCTCACGGAGTGGAGGTGCTGGTTGCGACCGGGCGTTCATATGCGGAGGCAGTGACGCCGTTAAAAGATGCCGGCATCCGGTGCCCAATCATCGCTGTAAACGGTGCTGAGGTCCGGGATGAAAACGGAAAGCAGCTGCTTGTCAGAGGAATTGATAAAGAAACAGCCCGCCATGCAGCGAAGCAGCTTGAACAGCTTGATATTTATTTTGAAGTGTATACAGATACCGGAACGTATACAAACGATAAAGAGCAGGGCATTCAGCTTCTGATCGATATTTTCCTTACAACAAACCCCGATACACCGATGCCGCATGTCGAAGCGGAAGCACACAACCGATATGACGATGGCCATATTGAGGTAGTGGAAGGGTACGAAAGGATCTTTGAGGATTCAACCCATACTGTGTTTAAATTTCTTGCATTTTCGTCAAATCCTGAATCGCTGAAGCAAGCAAAAGAAATTCTGCTTAAAACAGAAGGCCTTGCCATCAGTTCCTCAGGTAAAGAAAACCTGGAAATCACAAGCATTCATGCACAAAAGGGACTTGCACTTGAAACATATTGTGAAATGAAAAAAATACCGATGAAAAATGTTATGGCAATTGGAGACAACTACAATGATCTTTCCATGATGAAGATGGCAGGATATGCGGTTGCAATGGGCAATGCACCACAAGATATTAAGGATCAGTGTGCACACCTTACCGCCACCAACCGCGAAGACGGAGTAGCGAAAGCCATTCAGCAGCTGATTATGGTGCCGTCCACGTAAAGTAAATGAACCGAATAATACTGTCATATAACGAAGCACGCTTATAAGGAAGCCCCGACGAATAATATTTTATTCGTCGGGGCCTTCTTTTTTTTGCAGTCTCTGAACTTCTTTCATTGAAATGCCATTGTACGATAGAAGCGCCTTAGACTAAAAGGTCTCAGGACCTTTGACCGATTCACTGGGCTTAAGGTGGAAATACGAAAAAGAATAGGTTCATTGAAGCGCAAAGGGTGAGACAGGAAAATGCGGGAGCATCCACATGGCTCACCTCCCGCCACGCGGAAAGCCTCCGCCTGAAGCGGAAATGATCAGGTCTCCGTTTAGAAAAGGACGGTCAGATAAGAGTATGGTAAACTGAGATCATTCAAATACTTATGACCTGTAGGAGGAACACTATGAAATCAGGAATTATCACCCTGGGGGAAGCATTGATTGACTTTATCCCTTTAGATGAAAGCAACAGCAGCTATCACAAAAGCCCGGGCGGCGCCCCAGCAAATGTCGCGGTGGGAGTGGCCCGCCTCGGAATTGAATCTCATTTTATAGGTAAAGTGGGAGAAGATGTCCTCGGGCGATTTTTAAAGGATACTTTAAACAGCTATGGCGTAAATACGGATTCTATGAAGCTGACCAGAGATCACCGCACAGGTGTCGTCTTTGTCACATTGGCAGAGGGAGGAGAAAGAAGCTTCGACTTTTACATTGACCCGAGTGCAGACCGTTTTTTAACGGCAGAAGAATTAAATGATTCTGTATTCGAACAGTCAAAGATCTTTCACTTTGGTTCTATTTCCATGATCAGTGAACCCTCTAAAGGAGCGACTCAAAAAGCGGTGGAATTAGCAAAAAAGCATGGGCTTTTGGTTTCCTACGACCCAAATCTCCGCTTAAGTCTTTGGGAAAACCCGGAGCAGGCACGCAGAACGATTGTCTCCATGCTCGATCAAGTGGATGTCCTGAAAATATCAGAGGAAGAGCTGGAGTTTTTAACGGGTACCTTTGACATTCAAAAAGGTGTGGAAGTGCTCCAGAACTATCCTATTCCACTCATTTTAATCACGATGGGGGCAGAAGGAAGCCACTTGTATACAAAGGAAGGTCATTTGCACGTCCCGGCGCGTAAAGTACAAGCTGTCGACACAACAGGTGCAGGAGATGCATTCGTATCCGGCGTCTTGTATGGATTGCATGAACATCAGGGTAATCTTGAATCCATGACGATTGAAGAAGCCGCTGCCATTGTTCAACTCGCATCTAATTCCGGTGCACTTGCCGCTTCCACAAAAGGAGCGATGACTGCTCTTCCGACCATAGAGGAAGTAAAGCATTTTCATCAAAAATAATAATAATAAATCATCGGGAATAAGCTAAAGTATTGCTGTATGTCTTACGTTCTTTTAAAGAAGAAAAAATCCATAACAAAAAGAGAATGTCCTCACGAAAAATTACTGTGAAGACATTCTCTTTTTTTAGTTATACCCCTGATCAAAACGGTAGTTGTAAAAACGTTCTTTTGTAACCCATTCAATGGCTTCGGGTTCGTTTTGTGCAAGGCGTTTTTCTAAATCTTTAAGCATCCATGCCGTCTGTGAAAGGTGTGCACGCATCGTGTTCAGCTTCAGCTCTCTTACAGCGCTCACGTCATGAATAACATCTGGCGCGCCAAGCTCTGATTGTGTATTATTGGCAAAAGCCAGACAATGGAGTTTTGGACGCTGGTTTTCAGGGATGCGGCCAACTGCCCGAACAACAGCACGGGCTGTCGCTTCATGGTCGGGGTGAACGCAATAATCCGGATAGAACGTGATCACAAGAGAAGGATTTGTATCATCGATCAGATTTTTCATCATCCCAACCATTTTTTCGTCATCCTCAAACTCCACTGTTTTATCTCTTAGTCCCATCATGCGAAGATCTGTTAATCCCATCGCGTTGGCGGCACCTTGCAGCTCTTGTTTACGGATAAGCGGAAGAGATTCACGCGTTGCAAAAGGAGGGTTTCCAAGATTTCTTCCCATTTCGCCAAGTGTGAGGCATGCGTAAGTGACCCCGGTTCCCATTTGAAGATGGGTGGCAATGGTGCCGGATACCCCAAAAGCTTCATCGTCGGGGTGCGGGAAAATAACAAGGACGTGCTTTTCTTTTTCTATCATTACAGGATCTCCTTCCTCGATATTAATCAAAAGGCGTTTCACTTATTTGAAGAGCAACAGCAAGCTTGCCCTCATGGTCGTGGCCAGCCATAATCAAACGTTTGTTTGAATCCAGTTCATAGTGGGTGATTCCCTGTGCGTAGATCCATCCAAGCTCAATTTTTAATCCGACCCGGGAAGGAGAATCTCCTATAATTTTGCCGAGTTCATACGTTACTTTTGCATTTCGTATAAAAGCACCGGCATTAAAAAAGGCTTCATCTACATGAGTGGCGTAGGAACCATTGGTTGTTTCTAAATGTATATAAACTTCTTTACCTGCATAACGGTCAATTAGTGTCTGCACTTCTTCAATCTTGACAGGCTCCATGTAAGTAACCCCCTTTGGCGGCTAATAATTTTGTTCTTAACTTATAGTACTTGAAAAAAGATAAGAATGCGAAAAATGAGACTTGAAAAGAGAACAGAAAGCAAAAACCGCTGCTCTCAGATGAGGGCAGCGGAAAAGTTATTTTCCAGGATCTTTAATACGATTTTCGTTCCGGTCGTCTGGATTGTAATCTTTTTTATTTGTATTCTCGGGTGTCCGCTCTTTTTGGAGAGGGACTTCCTCATTTTTATTAATTTGTTCTTTTCGCTGACCTGCATAAAAACCGACGGCAATTACAGCAATGACGGTTGCAATGACGGCAACAAGAGCTGCAATTCCTGCTGAACCGGAGATCAGGTAAACTCCAATAAATACACCTACACCGACAGCGATCGCAATAACAAAATTGATCATACCTTCACCTCATTGGAATACATTTTACTCCATATATTCCTTTAAAGTGATATGCTTAAACACATGAATCGGCATATATAGGTAAAATATGCACTATGACTGAATGGTCTGCTCCTGTATTGAACTTTTTTCAAATCGGCTGAATGCTCCATGCATGACGGGACCAACATATTCATTCAGCTTCCAGCCGTGATGAATGGCAGCCGTCACAAATTGCTTCGCATTCGCTACAGCTTCCTTCAATTCACTGCCATTTGCCAGGTTGGCTGTAATAGCAGCAGCAAATGTACAGCCTGCTCCATGATTATAAGATGTGTTTGCTTTCTCTGCTTCCAATAGGAAGTAGGTGGTGCCATCATAAAAAAGATCGAGCGCCTTGTCGTGCTCAAGCTGTTTGCCGCCTTTAATCACGACTGAACGTGCACCGTAATCAATTATTTTTTGTGCTGCAGTTTTCATATCCTCAATCGTACGCAAAGCACCCATTCCGGATAATTGGCCTGCTTCAAACAAGTTAGGTGTGACGATAGCTGCTCGTGGAAGCAGAAATTCCTGCATGGCGCCTACCGTTTCAGGGTGCAGGACTTCGTCTTCTCCTTTGCAAACCATAACCGGGTCGATCACGACATTTCGAACCCCCGAGCGGTCGATCGCAGCAGCTGCAGTTTCAATGATTTCAACTGAACCAAGCATGCCGGTTTTAATCGCATCCACGCCTGTGGACAGGGCAGTATCCAGCTGAGCCTTAAGTGTTTCAATTGGCAATGGATGTACATTATGATGCCAATAGTTTTCAGGGTCCATTGTGACAACAGTTGTTAAGGCTGTCATTCCATAGGTTCCATGCTCCTGAAAGGTTTTTAAGTCTGCCTGTATCCCTGCGCCTCCGCTCGTATCAGAGCCGGCAATCGTTAATGTTTTAGGTAAACTCATCTCAATCTCCTCCTTAGTTCACTTTCCTTTAGTATGTTCAATAATAGCATGGAGGGCGCAGGATTTAAATCATTCCGCTTTCGGTTCATTTCGCGATTTCCTGGGAAATATTTCGTCGTGAATTAAAGAGTCAGCAGGGGTTTTGTCGGAAATATGGACGTGTTCTGATAACCCCGGCAGGATGTGGTGGAATCTGTTTCCAATATACGCCCTTTTTCGTATAATAATAGAATAGAAAGAAAAGAAGGGAGAAAAATGATGATAAATTTTCTTTCCAAACAGGCGGGCGCGGTGCCAGGTGAAGCTAAATGATGAAAATGGGTAAAACCCTGTATATATTTTGGCGTTTAAAATACATTTTACTAGGTTTGCTGCTTATTTTTATTGTCTTTGGAGGTCTGTTTGCTTCCAAGGTGTGGCTTTCAGGCGACACGAAAGAACAGGAGTCGGCTGCTTTTGTAGAACAGGTAAGGGATATGAGTGCACTCGCAACGTCTCAGGCTTTTATAAAAGCGGTGGTGGAACAAACGGATAACCAGCTTTTCGGCCAGGATATAGGGATCAATCTTCCGGGCACTGAGCGGCGCATCTTGCTGATCGTGCCAGGGACTGTTCTTGCAGGAGTAGATCTTGAAGCGATTAACGAAGAAGATATTGAACTAAATGAGGAAGCAAAGACCATACAAATCACGATTCCCCGTGCTTCATTTCTGCAGGAGCCAGCAGTGGATATGGAAAATGTCCGGGCGTTTTCAGTTGAAGGGATATTCAGAAGCAATGTGAATTGGGAAGAAGGCTTTGAAATCGTTTCGGAAGCGCAGGCGCTGATTAAGAAAGAAGCGGAGCAGCAGGGGATTCTTACGCAGGCTGAAACCAATGCAGAACAAGTGTTAAAACAGTTTTTTGACTATGCAGGCTATGAAGCAACCATCGTATTTGATTAACGCCAAAAAACATAAAGGGAGGCGTGAACCATGGCAAAAACGATCTTAAAAAATGACTGGCAGCCTCTGCTTGAAAAAGAATTTGCCAAGCCGTATTATTTGGAATTAAGAGAATTTCTAAAAGAAGAATACACAAATGAAACAGTCTATCCGCCTATGGATCAGATTTATCAGGCTCTTCAAAATACACCTTTTTCCAAGGTGAAGGTCGTTATTTTAGGCCAGGACCCCTATCATGGTCCAGGACAGGCGCATGGGCTGAGTTTTTCAGTAAAGACTGGTGTGAAAATTCCTCCATCTTTAAGAAATATATATAAAGAAATGCAGCAGGATATCGGCCTTGCGATTCCCCGTAATGGAAATTTGGAAAAGTGGACGAAAGAGGGCGTTCTGCTTTTAAATACTGTGCTGACCGTTCGACATGGCGAAGCAAACTCTCACCGGAAAAAGGGGTGGGAAACATTAACAAATGAAATCATTTCTCTGATTGGCAGTCGCGAAAAGCCGGCCGTATTTATTTTGTGGGGAAAGCCTGCAGAAGCCAAAAGGGAGTTAATTAATGAAGAGATTCATTGTGTGCTGACTTCACCACATCCCAGCCCCTTATCTGCAAGCAGGGGGTTTTTTGGAAGCAGTCCTTTTTCCAAAGCGAATGCTTTCCTTCGGGAAAAGGGCATACCTGAAGTCGATTGGTCATTAGAGGAATAATATAGTATATTTTGAATGAAGGGAGGCAGATGGAATATGGAATCAAAACGCATAAATTGCCTTGCCTGCAAGCACTACTATGTTACATGGGATCCGAAATTTCCTAAGGGCTGCAGAGCCCATCAATTTAAAACGAATCATCTGCCTTCATTACAAGTATTTCGTGCATCCGGCCGGTCTTGTCTGGCGTTTGAAAAAAAGGACCGTCTGATTCATTCATCGGACGGAAGGAGAGTGTAGCATCATGAGTATTAGCGAAGAACAGCTTCTGGCGAAAATAGAGCAGCAGATTGGACAGGCCAAGAATGCTTCTTCTGCCCAAAAAAGAGAGCATCTCCATGC
Source organism: Jeotgalibacillus sp. ET6 (assembly GCF_029667115.1). Classification (GTDB taxonomy): domain Bacteria; phylum Bacillota; class Bacilli; order Bacillales; family Jeotgalibacillaceae; genus Jeotgalibacillus. Next base: position 7,127 of record NZ_JARUIU010000002.1, read on the forward strand.
AATTAGAACCTTATGCGATCTTGCGCTTGATAACAATGCGCCATCCACTGGAGCTTTTAGCAGTGTGGAAGCAGGACGTATCGAGGTAAAACAGACTCCTGTTTATTCGGCTCCTGCTCAGCCTGTTTCAGTTTCACAGGAAAAACCGGTCAAAATGGAAGACGGAGCGAACGGGGATTCTTTATTTGATTTTTAAGAAGAGGAGAATGGCTTAATGAAATTATTTATTATCATTGGTGCGATCAATGCACTTCTGTCTGTAGGACTTGGAGCATTTGGGGCTCATGCATTAGAAGGCAGAGTGGAGGCAAAGTATCTGGACACCTGGAATACGGCCGTTCAGTACCAGATGTTTCATGCAACAGGCATTTTAATTATCGGCATTTTAATGGGCACGCTTCCGGCTACTGGATTATTAAGCTGGGCAGGGTGGCTTATGCTTGTGGGAATCCTGGTATTCTCAGGAAGTCTATATGTTCTCAGCCTTTCTGGAATCAGCGTCCTCGGAGCCATCACACCAATAGGCGGTGTAGCCTTTTTAGCAGCATGGATTTGCTTAATAGCCGCTGCTGTGAAAGGTCTGTAAACTTAGCATAAAGTAAGAGGCTGGGACATACCTGAAAAAGGTTAAGAATGGAGCATCTTGCGTTCATATGTGGTGAGTAAAGTCAAAGAGGCTGGGACAAAACTCAAAAAAGTTTAAAAAATGAGGATTTATTTATTACTTGTAGTAGGTGAGCGGAGCGGAAGGTGTGACTCCTGCAGGACATGACGGCAAGCTGAGACCCCGCAAGGCAAAGCCTTGAGGAGGGCTCAGGTCCCTGAAGAAAGCGTCCGCCTGAAGCGCAGCCGAACCGGTCAAAGAGCTTGAGACATTTATTGTCCCAAGCTCTTTTTTCTTATAGAATTCTTTAATACCGCGGGGTAATGCCCCTCATCGCGGAGAATAATTGCTCATGGAATTAAGAGGGTATGAGTACTGAATTTCGCCTTCAAACGTAACATAGTCAAGATAGATCATTGGTAAAATATACCGAAGTCCGGTTTTTGAATCGCTTAAAATAATATGATCCCTTCCCGCTGCTTCAACAATTCCTTTAAATATTTTGGCATTCCATTCACGATTGTTTTCAAAGGTCATGTAAACGGTAGCTGGCTTTCCTCGATTCAACCGCAGGATGTTTTCGATATACGACTCCTCATTTGGCAGCATGGATTGCTGCCCTCCCATCGGAATAGTCGGAGTCTGGTACGTTTGATGGCTTTGAGAAGGATACGAGTAGCTGGGGTAGGATTGTGGCTGGTAATATGGCTGAGAGTAATTTTGAGTTGACTGGGGCATCTGCTGCTGTGGCTTTTGCTGACCGGGATTTTGCTGATTTGAATTTTGTGAAGGATTATTCATGAAGATTCCGCCTCCTTAAAAATGTAGAAGAGCTAATAAACATCTGGACAATCGGCAGCAGTGGGTGAAAAAAAGCAATGAGATTTAAAACGGCCTGTATTCCACTGGCCATACCATTGAGCTGGGCAGTCACCATCCGGGCGGAAGAACCATAGACTGTTGGTAGCAGGATGAAATCTTTCTCCTCTTAGTACTCGTCTTGCAAGCTGCCTGTCTCTTTCACGGGCGCGCTGATAAAAGTAGCCTTTCTGCGTAGCCTCAAATCCTCCCGGGCTTTGAAAGACCATTTGTTCAATTGTGCGTATATCAGTAAAATCCATGCAGTTAACTCTTGCACGGTTCACACCTACGTTCCCCACCATCAGCATGCCGAGTTCACCATCCCCCTCAGCTTCTGCCCGCATTAAGCGTGCGAGAAGGTCAACATCCTTTTCAGTATGGGCAATAACGGCCATCCGGACTCACTCCTCCCCCATCGATTCCAACATATGCGAAGAAGACAGCTTGTATGCTAAAAGGGAACCAAAATAAAAAACCGCTCCTTCAGAAAGGAACGGTCTTAGGTAGATTAAACGTGTAAAAATCTTGGCAGTTCTTCAGCTTCAAGCAGATTGCCTACATAAAACGAACCAAACTCGCCATAGCGTGCACTTACTTCATCAAATCTCATTTCGTATACAATTTTCTTAAATTGCAGAACGTCATCTGCGTAGAGCGTTACGCCCCATTCCCAGTCGTCAAATCCGACAGACCCTGAAATAATCTGCTTAATCTTGCCTGCATAGCCGCGGCCGATCATGCCATGGTCATACATAAGCTGTTTGCGTTTTTCCATGGGAAGCATGTACCAGTTGTCTTCGCCTTCGCGTTTTTTGTCCATTGGATAAAAGCATACATGCTTTGATTTTGGAAGCTGTGGGTACAGGCGGGAGCGTACATAAGGGTTTTCATACGGATCCTCATCTGAATCTTTTGAGCCATAGCTGCCCAATTCAACCACTGAAACATACGAATACGTTGGAATTGTATATTCAGCAATCGTTAATTTGTTAAATTCATTTTCAAGATCGTTTAATTCCTCCATCGTAGGGCGCAAAATAAACAGCATAAAATCTGCTTTTTGACCAACGATTGAATAAAAAGAATGACTGCCTTGCTCTTCACTTTGAACCGCGTCCAGTTTTTTCAGGAATTGCTGATATTCTGAAATGGCGAGAGCCCGTTCGTCGCTGGAAAGGCGTTTCCAGGAAGTCCAGTCCATCTTGCGGAAGTCATGAAGACCGTACCAGCCGTCTAAAGTTGTTGCTGCTTCATTCATTCAAAGTCACTCCTTGAAAATTACTTCGATTCTCCGTTTTATCATATCATATCTGACGTAAACGCACCCGAACAGAGCCCCTAATCCATCCTGATTCTCGTTGATAAATAACGAATTTCCCATGTCATTTGTTTGAATAGACAGAATTTTAAGGTGTAACCGCTGACATAATGGCTTGTTCTTGAATTCTTGTCCGGATGGGGTATGCTAACGGTATGACGTTTTAAGGAGGTCGCAAAGTGAGCGATTTATTTACAACATTGACGGAAAAAGTAAAAGGAAATAATGTACGAATTGTGTTTCCGGAAGGACAGGATGAGCGGATTCTGCGTGCAGCAAGCAGACTGGCTGCAGAAGGAATTTTAACACCAGTTTTGATCGGCAATGAAAAAGCTGTTGAAGAAAAAGCGCAGGAAATGAATGTTAAGCTGAACGGAACGGAAATATTGGATCCTTCAGCCTACGGAAAAATGGACGAGCTTGTTGCCTCATTTGTTGAACGGCGCAAAGGAAAGGCAACGGAAGAAGATGCACGAAAAATCCTGCTCGACGAAAATTATTTTGGAACAATGCTGGTGTATACCGGACAGGCCCACGGACTCGTTAGCGGAGCAGCACACTCAACGGCAGACACGGTTCGCCCTGCACTGCAGATTATTAAAACAAAGCCAGGCATTAAGAAAACATCCGGCGTTTTCATCATGGTGCGTGGAGAAGAGAAATATGTGTTTGCAGATTGTGCCATCAATATTTCTCCAGACAGCCAGGATTTAGCCGAAATTGCAGTTGAAAGTGCGAAAACAGCTCAAATGTTTGACCTTGATCCACGTGTGGCAATGCTGAGTTTTTCAACAGCAGGTTCAGCAAAATCGCCTGAAACAGAGAAAGTAACAGACGCAGTTCAAATTGCGAAAGAACAGGCGCCTGACCTGGTAGTAGATGGTGAATTCCAGTTTGATGCAGCGTTTGTTCCATCAGTATCCAAAAGCAAAGCGCCTGATTCTGAGATCCAGGGAGATGCCAATGTATTTGTTTTCCCAAGCCTCGAAGCAGGAAATATTGGATACAAAATTGCTCAGCGCCTAGGCAACTTTGAAGCAGTGGGCCCGATTCTGCAGGGATTAAATGCGCCTGTAAATGACCTTTCACGCGGCTGCAACGAAGAAGACGTCTACAAGCTTGCCCTTATTACAGCCGGGCAGGCACTTTAAGAAAAAGAGGCTGAGACAAAAGCCGAAAAAGTTTGAAAAAGAGGATATATTTATTACTAGTAATAGGTGAGCGGAGCGGAAGGTGGCGACTCCTGCAGGATATAACGGCAAGCTGAGACCCCGAAAGGCAAAGCCTGAGGAGGGCTCAGCGCCGTCCCTGCGGAAAGCGTCCGCCTGAAGCGCAGCCGAACCGGTCAAAGAGCTTGAGACACTTTTGTCCCAAGCTCCTTTTTTGATTTAGCACACGAAAGGGGTCTGGCCCCTTTCGTGTGCTAAAGTATGGTATAATTTGTTCAGTTTTAGTTTGTTGAATAGAGGAGATCGATGAAGTATGAAAGATATGAGATCACTTGAACTGCTGCAGCAGTCCGTGTGGCGGGTGATAGATCAGTCGAGTCTCGGCTGGATGTTTGAAGGGCTGCAGTCGTTTGCGATGGATGATACGCTGTGCACATCAGTAGGGGCTGGAGAAGCGCCTGCAACAGCGAGGGCATGGGTTCATGAGGATACGATCGTGTTAGGGATCCAGGATACAAGGGTGCCTTATCTGGAGGATGGTCTGTCTGTATTTGAAGAAGCAGGTTTTCGCTATATCGTTCGCAACTCCGGTGGTTTGGCAGTAGTCCTTGATAAAGATGTGCTGAATATCTCCCTTATCTTTTCAGAAAATGAAAAAGGAATTGACATTAATAGAGGATATGACGCCATGGTGGAGCTTGTCCGTATGATGTTTTCGGACTTTGGTGTTGAGATTGAGGCGTATGAAGTGGAAGGCTCTTATTGCCCGGGGAGCTATGATCTAAGCATTAAAGGAAGAAAATTCGCAGGTATTTCACAGCGGCGGATCCGCGGAGGTGTGGCAGTGCAAATTTATTTGTGCATGGCCGGCAGCGGCAGTGAACGCGCAGAACTGATCGGAGCCTTTTATGAAGAGGCGGTAAAAGGAGAGGGGACAAAGCATACGTATCCTGACATCAAGCCGGAGGTCATGGCTTCCCTTTCCGAGCTGCTTCATACTGAACTTACGATTCAGGATGGAATGCTCCGCTTCTTGCAGTCTCTTAAAAATGTCAGCGGCACACTGCAGAGCGGTGCGCTGAATGAAAAAGAGACGCTGCTTTATGATGGTTATTTAACAAGGGTGATAGACCGGAATGTAAAATCCCTTAAACGGTAGAAATACCTTACAAAGAGATCAAAAAAAACTGTCAGGCCTAATTTGCAACCTGACAGTTTTATATGAATTAATTTTCCACGACTTTTTCCAAATTGCCGTTTCGATCCATTTTAAAGGTATTGGTAGGCATTTCTTCTTCATCAAATAAGATTAGCTTTCTGGCACGGTTCATAATCTTCATCAGGGTTTCGTAGTCTTCCTGCATCGTGGTTTCCTGATCTTCCAGTTTTCGAACCTGCAATTCAAGTTCGCGGCATTGATCACGAAGTACACGGTTTTCATTCAACAGACGTTCTACCTGACGGCGGGTCTGTGCATCCTGACCGCGTGTCTGGCCAAGCTGCTGCAAATAAGCAATGACGACTTCAAGAGAAAGAGAAGAAATCGGTGTCTGTCTGGCTGATTGAGCTGCCTGGAAATCTCTTACTAGTGAAAACGTCTCTTCTCTGGCAATTTCCTGCTGATACTCTGGTGAAGGCTTGTAATCGGAACGATCATCCGGTTCAGTTGGCGGTAAATCAGAGAATGGCAGATCAATGGATTCAAATTCTTCAATAGAAGGCATTTGCGGCTGGTAAAGGATTTTCTTTTTGCCGCTTTGTTCTTTTCCAAGCAGGCGATGACGCTGTTTACGCTGCTTTTTTGCTAGATCAAGTGCTTTTTCATACTGCTGACGGACTACGGCGTTCCATCTAAATCCACAGGCGGCTGAGGTACGGTTAAGTTTATCTCCTACTTCTTCAAAAGCATTAAGCTGTGTACTGCCCTCTCTTACATGACGAAGCACAGTATCGGCCAGAATCAGGTCGTCTTCTTCCATCCACGCATCTTGTCGTTGTTTCATTCTATTCACTCCTGTTCCATGAATCTTTCATTTGGACAACTATCCATATCGATATTTTCTCCTAAAATTAGAAATTTCATACATCAGCGACAAATAGAAATAGTAAACCATAGGCTCGTTATACTATTTACCTTGAAAACAAGAGGCTAAATCGGTACAATCTGATAGTAAACAAATGAACATAAAAGGAAAGGGTTGTTGACATATGGCAAACGAATTCCGGGTTTGCGATGACTGTCAAGCCGTTGATCTGAAGACACTGATTCCAAAGCTTAAGGACATTGATCCGGAGGCTGCCGTTGATATTAGGTGCCAGTCTTATTGTGGTCCAGGCCGCAAAAAGACATTTGCCTTTGTCAATAATCGCCCTGTCGCGGCATTGACAGAAGAAGAACTGATGGATAAAGTACGCGCAAAGCTGAAAAAATAGCGCTGAGAACGTGCAGCGGCAGACGCATCCGCTTGAATAAAATCAATTACCAAAGATTTCAAATGAGCAGTTTTCCCGCACCCACTTGTAAATAAGCATTTTCGCTCCCGGTTTCGGGCTTCAGAAGCGGCTTATAAGGGGGACGGGATTTTTCTTTTTGGCAGAATAAGAGAAGGAAGATGAGATAAAAATAATTTTTTAGTCTCAAAAATTGAGATGCCGGCATTTGGAAATGATCTGAATATGTCAAGTAGTGCAACAAAAAAATTAATCGGTATAATAAGAATAATGATGTGCAGGGAGAGGCGAAAAGATGGTGTATTCCAAGCAGAAACTTCATGAAGAAAAGGTATTCAAAGATCCTGTTCACCGCTATATCCACGTACGGGACCAAGTGATCTGGGATTTAATCGGCACAAAGGAATTTCAGCGGCTGCGCCGGATCCGTCAGCTTGGCACTACCTATTTAACCTTCCACGGAGCAGAACACAGCCGGTTTAATCACTCGCTGGGTGTTTATGAAATTATAAGAAGAATCACAGATGATGTTTTTGCCAACCGGCCTGAATGGAACGAAAATGAGCGCCTGCTGTCTCTGTGTGCTGCTCTCCTTCATGATTTGGGGCATGGACCATTTTCCCATTCGTTTGAAAAAGTATTCGAACTTGACCATGAAGCATTTACTCAAGCGATTATTCTTGGAGAAACAGAAGTCAATGAGGTGCTGCGCAGAGTTTCACCGACATTCCCGCAGAATGTATCTGATGTAATTGCCAAAACCTATGAAAACAAGCAGGTCATTTCGTTAATTTCAAGTCAGATCGACGCTGACCGCATGGACTATCTTCAACGAGATGCTTATTTCACAGGTGTCAGCTACGGTCATTTTGATATGGAGCGAATATTGCGTGTTTTGCGTCCAAGAGAAGACCAGGTAGTAATAAAATCGAGCGGGATGCACGCAGTGGAAGATTATATTATGAGCCGGTACCAAATGTATTGGCAGGTTTATTTTCATCCGGTTACGCGAAGCTCTGAAGTGATTTTGACCAAAATTCTCCACAGGGCCAAGGAACTAAGTGAAAATAATTATACATTTGCGTATGAGCCGTATCATTTTCTATCCATATTTAAAGGTGCAGTTACATTAAAGGATTACGTAAAGCTGGATGAATCGATCATTCTTTACTATTTTCAAATGTGGGAAGAAGAAGAAGATCCAATTTTACGCGATCTCTGCAGACGTTTTATGAATCGTAATCTATTTAAATATGTTGAATTTGACCCGTCAAAAGAATACAAGAAATTAAATGAACTTGAAAAATTGTTTGAACAGGCAGGCTTGAATCCCGACTATTATCTTGTCGTGGATTCATCATCTGATCTTCCGTACGATTTCTACAGACCGGGTGAAGAAGAAGAGCGGCTGCCGATTCATTTAATGATGCCAAATGGAGAACTGAAAGAATTATCTAGACAATCAGATATTGTGGACGCGATATCGGGTAAAAGAAGAACGGACCACAAGCTCTATTTCCCAAAGGATTGTATTTTAGATGATTCCTCACATAAAGAAGTAAAAGCAAAAATTAAGAGCATTCTCAGTCTGGAATAACCCAGCAAGGCGCTTAAAGGAGTGGAAGAACCATGATGAAGGACCATGCAAAGCTTATGCAGGCCTTTTTCGTTTCGGGGGAGATCGTTGGACGGAAAAAGCTGCAGAAGATGATTTATATTGCCAAAAAGCTGTCCTTTCCTTTTCAGGAAAAATATCAGTTTCATTTTTTCGGCCCCTATTCAGAAGAATTAACATTGCGGGTGGAAGAGCTGTGCAATATGGGGTTTATCAATGAAACAAAAGAAAAAAAGAGCGGCTATACGCAGTATCGCTACTCAATCACAGAAGAAGGCCAGGCATTTTTAAATGCACAGGCTGCTAATCCTATGCCGGAAGTAGAGGGCTGTTTGAAAGACCTCAATACACAATCCTCCCGCTTCCTGGAGCTGGTATCCACCATGCTTTATTTTGAAGGCTTAGATGAGCAGGAACTGATCGAAAAGGTCCAAAAAGTAAAAAGCAAACAAAATTATACATCAGAAGAAATTGTGGAGGCTTTATCTTATATAAAGCATCTGTCCACCGTTTCTTAAACTGCGGAAGCATCCGCCTGAAGCACAGTGAACCGGTCAACGAGCCTGAGACATTTTTGTCTCAGGCTCGTTTTTATTTGTGCAAGTCTGAGCTTGATTGCTAAAAAAACAAGGGCATCTATTATTATATTGATTACTAAATCGCCTTTAGAAAATGAGCGTTCATAAACCCATCACATTATTGATCGTTTGTGATTGATTTTGAAACTTTTTGATTGATTTTTGAAAGCGTTCTCTTTATACTGAGATTAAGTTAAAGTATTGGAGGCAGAAACGTTGCTGACCGACGAGAGATTCGCGCTGATTTTAGAATGCGTTAAACACCAGGACATTGTGAAGATCCAAGAATTGGTTGAACGGACAGGGGCTTCAGAATCCACGATTCGCAGGGATTTAACCGAGTTGGAAAATAAAAAGTTTATCAAGCGTGTTCACGGAGGAGCCAGGCTGCTGAAAGGCAAGCTGCAGGAAGCCAGTGTTCCTGAAAAATCATCCAAAAGCCTTCATGAAAAGAAAAAAATAGCTCAATTTGCAGCTTCGAAGGTAGAAAAAGGAGATTGTATTTTTATAGATGCAGGCACGACTACACAGCAAATGATCGGTTATCTGCCTCACGAAGAAATTGTGGTGGTCACAAACGGATTGATGCACGTGGAGGAGCTTCTCGAACGGGGCATTAAAACTTATCTGATCGGCGGTGCTGTAAAGCCGCGTACAAATGCAATGGTAGGAAGAGGAGCGCTTGAATCCATCAAAGCTTACCGGTTTGATAAAGCGTTTATGGGTACAAACGGTGTTCATCCTGAGTTTGGGTATACAACACCGGACCCGGAGGAAGCACAAGTAAAGGAGCTTGCGATCTCACTTTCAAGAGAAGTCTTTATGCTTGCTGATGACTCCAAAATAGGAGAAATTGCTTTTGCTTCATTTGGAAACATTAAGGATGCGTACCTTATCGTAAATGAACTCGAAGAAGAAACGGAAACGTTATATCAAAAACAAACAACAGTAAAGGTGGTGGGATCGTGATTGTCACTGTAACACTGAATCCTTCGGTGGATTATGTCGTAAGGGTGGAGGAGCTGAAGGTAGGCTCTTTAAACCGGACGGAAGACACTGCCTATTTTGCAGGCGGTAAAGGCATCAACGTTTCTCAGGTTTTGCAGGAACTGAACATTAACAGCACAGCAACTGGATTTGTAGGAGGATTCAGCGGGAAATTTATTGTGGACTCACTGGCAGAAAAGGGTATTCACACACACTTTGTTGACGTCCAGGAGCCCACGCGAATTAATATTAAATTAAAAACAGGGCAGGAAACAGAAATTAACGGCGCCGGCCCTGCGATTACAGAACAGAATCTTGATTCGTTTTTCACAAGTCTTGATCAATATGGAGAGGGAGATACGCTCGTACTTGCGGGGAGCATCCCATCTTCATTGCCGCGAACCTTATATGGCACTCTTTCCAAAAAGGCAGCATCCAGAGGAATGAAGGTTGTGATTGATGCAGAAAAGGCGCTTCTTGAACCAGCACTTAACACACCTCTCTATTTTATTAAACCCAACCATCATGAACTGGGTGAATATTTTGGAGTGGAGATCAACTCAATGGACGATGCCATTGTATACGGAAAAAAACTGCTGTCCTATGACATTGAAAACATTATGATCTCCATGGCGGGTGATGGCGCGCTTTTGCTAACGAAAGAGGCTTCCTATCGTGCTGAAGTGCCAAAAGGGAAGGTTAAGAACAGTGTTGGGGCAGGAGACTCTTCAGTCGCAGGCTTTTTAGCAGGAAAAGAAAGAGGCTTGCCCATTGAAGAAGCCTTCCGCCTAAGCGTTGCAACAGGCTCGGCGACTGCTTTTTCAGAAGGACTTGCTGAAGCGGGAGAAGCAGAACGGTTAGTTCAGGATGTTACGATTCATACGTTAAAATAGAGGAGGGGCACCAATTGAAAATTACAGATCTATTAACGAAAAGTACGATCAAGCTGGATCTTCAATCCACTCAAAAACCGGATACAATTGAAGAAATGGTCTCGGTCTTAGATGCGGCTGGAAAACTGTCAGATCGTGAAGGGTACAAAAAAGCGATTCAGGCGAGGGAAGATCAGACGACAACAGGAATTGGCGAAGGCATAGCGATTCCTCATGCGAAAACAGAAGCGGTAAAAGAACCAGCCATTGCGTTTGGACGTTCCGCTCAAGGGCTTGACTATGAATCACTTGATGGTCAGCCAGCCCACCTGGTGTTTATGATTGCTGCAACAGCGGGGGCAAATGATACGCATTTGAAAGCGCTAAGCCGTTTGTCTATGCTGCTGCTGAAAGAAGAAGTGAAGCAGGGGCTGCTGGATGCAAAAACTCCCGATGAAGTATTGGCTCTTATTTCTCATTTTGAAGATGAAAAAGAAAAAGAAGAGGCAGCTGAGAATGAGGCGGAGAACGTTGATTCAGGTGGAGATCAGGAAACCGATGTAAATGCAGCGATTGCTCCAACAGGCAAAGTGCTGGCCGTTACAGGCTGTCCAACAGGGATTGCCCATACGTATATGGCAGCAGATGCGTTAAAAAATAAAGCAAAAGAAATGAATATTGACATTAAAGTAGAAACAAATGGTTCGGATGGTGCGAAAAATGTACTGACTGCTGCTGATATCGAGCAGGCAGTAGCGATCATCGTAGCTGCTGATACAAAAGTGGAAATGGATCGTTTTAAAGGGAAACACGTGATCGAAGTGCCTGTTACAGACGGCATCCGCAAAACGGAGCAGCTGATTAATCGGGCAATCGAACAGGATGCGCCGATTTACAAAGGTTCTGGCTCTTCCAAATCGGATGACGGGGAAGAATCGAGTGGAGGAAAAGGGCGGTCAGGAATCTACAAGCATCTGATGAACGGTGTTTCCAATATGCTTCCGTTTATCGTCGGCGGCGGAATTTTGATTGCTGCTTCCTTTGCTTTTGAAGATCAGCTTACAGGAGAAAGATCACCTTTAGGCGATATTTTAAGCATGATTGGCGGAGAAGCGTTCTTCCTTATTGTACCTGTGCTTGCCGCATTTATCGCAATGAGCATTGCAGACCGTCCCGGTTTCATGCCTGGTATGGTCGGCGGTTTAATGGCTGCAAATGGAGAAGCAGGATTTCTAGGCGGAATTATCGCCGGTTTCTTAGCTGGTTATATAGTGGTCGGATTAAAGGCACTCTTTAAAAATCTGCCCGCAATCCTTAACGGTCTTAAACCGGTCTTAATTTATCCGCTGCTTGGTGTACTTGCGACAGGATTAATCATGTATCTTGCCATTCAGCCGTTAAGTGCCCTGAATCAGGGAGTCATTAACTGGCTTGGCGGTCTTGGTACCGGAAACCTTGCCCTTCTTGGAATCCTTCTGGGGGGTATGATGGCAGTTGATATGGGAGGACCTATCAATAAAGCCGCATATGCCTTTGCACTGGCAGTTGCTGCAGACGGACAGTTTGGTCCGCAGGCAGCCGTTATGGCAGGAGGAATGGTGCCGCCGCTAGGTTTGGCACTCGCAACCACATTCTTTAAACGTAAATTTAATGACCAGGAAAGAAAGACTGGTTTTTCTGCTTACTTTCTTGGCGCCTTCTTTATTACAGAAGGAGCAATTCCGTTTGCTGCTGCAGATCCGCTTCGGGTTATTCCTTCAGCAGTCGTCGGTTCAGCTATAGCAGGGGGGATGACGCTTTGGTTTGACCTTGCTCTGCGTGCACCGCACGGAGGAATCTTTGTTTTTGCTACACTTGAAGACGGATTAATCAGCGTGCTGCTGTATACGCTGGCCATAGCAGTCGGAGCTGTCGTAACCGCCATTATGGTTGGATTGCTGAAAAAGCCGATTGAACAAAAATAATAGTCATGTAAAAAGGCTGGTCACAGGGTGAAAGAGTTCCTGTGACCAGCCTTTTAATTAGTTGATGATAAGAAACAGCGGAGACTCTATTCGTCTCCATGTTTAAATGATCTTTCAGTCTTCGTCGCTCAGACGCTTCCCTCCGACAGCATAATGGCTCTTTGTCATTTCCTCAATAAAGACGACTACTTTTTCTGCAGGTGCACCGGTTGTTTCGGTTACAGCTTCGGTTACTTTTTCCACCAGCGCTTTTTTCTGTTCTTCAGAACGGCCTTCAATCATTTTAACCGTTACATAAGGCATGTAAGTATCTCCTCTCTTTAGATGAATTTCAGCATCGTGTTCTTGATTCAAAATATGATACAATCATATCAATCAGCCGCTGCTTCTTTTAGTGTAAACGACCTTGACGATAACACAAGCAGGATGCACGCATGACGGTCGGAGGAAAGGAAGTGGCAGTGTGTTTTCTTTATTTAATCAACCGGAACAAATTGTTTATATAAGTATTACGCTCTTAGTGGCTTTTACCCTGCATGAATTTGCTCATGCGTATGTTGCCTGGAAATTTGGCGATCCAACGGCAAAAAATCAGGGGAGACTGACGTTTAATCCGCTGAAGCATCTTGATCCTATTGGAACGATTTTAATTTTTATTATCGGATTTGGCTGGGCCAAACCTGTACCGGTCAACCGGTTTTATTTTAAAAGGCCCCGTTTGGCAGGCGTGCTCGTATCGATTGCAGGACCGCTGACAAATCTCCTTATTGCATTTGCTGTTCAAGGTGTTTACATAGCACTGGTTGTTTCCGGTGTTCAGATGCCGGCGTTTGTTTCCGGTCTACTCATGACCATGGTGGGGTTGAACATTGTGTTATTTGTCTTTAATTTGATTCCTCTCCCTCCATTGGATGGCTACAGAATTATTGAGGATTTAGTGCCTGGCAGAATCAGGCCAAAGCTGACTCAATATGAACAATACGGTGGTATTCTTTTTCTCATTATTGCCATTACACCGCTCAGCAGTTACACGATAACGCCCCTTTTTAATACAGTCGTCCCGGCTGTTCGTGACACCATTACGATGTTCATAGCACTTTTGCTGGGATTATAACGGAATAGGAGTGAACGAAAATGACCGAAAAAAAGAAAAAAAATATAGGATTTAATATTATTAAGAATGATCCGACAGATGGGCATGGAGGGTTTGGCATTGGTGCACTCAGCCTGGATAATGTTTCTCCGGTCATCGTCGATGTAAACGAGGGAGAAGCAGAAATCGATGTCGGCGCCATGCATGCAAGATCAAAGGCGGAAAAAGGAGTGAAGTTTACGCAAAATCGTGAAGACTCTAAAGGCGGCAAGCCGTACTGGCTCGTATGGGTGACGATTGACCGGAAACAGGAAGGCCCCTTTTATGCAGGAGTTACAGCCTGTGAAATGGTCGTAAACCGGGAAAAAAGAAGAGGCTACAAGTTGCTGCCGGAGCATGTGAATTTGATGGACAAATCAATGAAAAGAAAAATCGTTGTCGATAAAATGGATGACAAATCAAAGAAAATCCTATCAGAATTTTTAAAGGCTCATAATGAAGAGATGTGGAAGCATTCTGATCCAGCCTTACATGAAGCGCTTCAAACGAATTGAGGAATAAATCACGTGAACAAATTGTGACGTTTTCCGTAAAAATGGTATCCTATATTGCTCTAATTGTCGAAACGGAGTACACTACTAATACAGTTGCATGAATGTGTAACTAGGACAAAAAAGCCCCGAGGCCGCACACCTCGGGGTTTCTTCTATTTTCAATTATGCTGGTATTACCTTTAAAACCATCGATCTAAAAACCAGGTATCGGCATCTGCTTCCTCAATTTCCTCAGGCTCTTCCGGAGGTGTCATGACCGGCTCTCCGGGTGCTTCGCCTTCCTCGCCAGTCTGATTTGAGCAGGCCTCAACGGGTTCTGTTTTTGATAAAAAGTAGGCAGTGCGCTGTCCTTCGCACTCTTCAGATGAAAGCAGGCCGGAGTGCGGGTCAATAGTAACAGCGACCACGCCGTCTGGCGGAACAAAGTATTCCTCCTTCGAACCTTCTAAAGCCCGCTCCATAAAGCGGATCCAAACTAATTTAGAGATCGCTTTATCTTCACTCAGTGTGATTTCTGTTCCTTCATCATACCCTGTCCATATTCCCGCTGTGAGAGATGGGGAGAATCCAATCATCCACTGATCAGAATTAGTGGTGCCTGATTTTGCGCCGTATTCTCTCGATTTTTCGTTCAGCAGGGTAATGCCTGTAACGGTGGAATAATCATTTAAAGCTGGATCAAATGTTCCTGTAAGCATATGTGACATCACAAAAGCGATGTCTGAATCAACTGCTTTGACAGGCTTTTCCTTATGCTCATAGATAACTTTTCCATCTGCCGTTTCCACTCTGCGGACAAAAACTGGCTTTGTGCGTTTTCCTCCATTTGCAAAAACATTGTACGCGTTTACCATTTGAAGAGGAACTACTTCAGAGGTTCCGAGAGCTGCTGCAGGACGGTTGTCTATTTTTGTTTCCAGTCCAAACCGTTTGCCGGCTTGACTGAGCACATTATGGCCGAGAAACTCATGCGTTTTGACCGCATAAATATTATCGGAAATAGCAAGCGCCTGAGCTAATGTAATGTCGTCATTTGCAAATTTATGATTAAAGTTCAAGGGTGAATATTCGCTGTTGCCGTTATCATACGTAAAGGTCGTAGGTTCGCTTCGCATGGTAGTTGCCGGGGTAAAGCCATGCTCGAGAGCGGCTGTATATAGAATGGGCTTTAGCGTTGATCCTGGCTGACGGACGGCCTGGGTCATGCGGTTAAAGGGGCTGGAATCGTAGTCCTTCCCGCCAATTAAAGCCTCTACATACCCATTTTTCGGGTTCAATGCAGCAAAGCCAACCTCGATTTTTGATTTTTCCGGTACAACCTCACTCATTATTTCTTCAGCAATTTTCTGTTTTTCAGGATCCAGTGTGGTGTAAATTTTCAGTCCGCCGTATTTTAAGTAATGAGGCTCCAGCCCAATTTCTCCTTCAAGCTCAGCCCAGACCGCGTCCTGAAAATAAGGAGCAAGATCCTCCGTTTCGTCTGCATGGATACCTGTCACCTTAATTTCTTCCAGCTTTGCTTCGTCTGCTTCCGCTTCTGAAATCGCTCCGTTGGATATCATTTCATCCAGGATCAGCTCCTGCCGGTCCTTTGCATTATCGTAATAGTCAACAGGTGAATAGCCGGAAGGTGATTTTGGAATGCCGGCAAGCATGGCGGCTTCCGCTAATGTTAGATCCTCTGCTGCTTTATCAAAATAAAACTGACTGGCAGCTTCAATGCCGTAAGCGCCGTGACCATAATATATGGTATTTAAATAGCCTTCTAAAATGGTGTCCTTATCATAATTCCATTCGAGCCGAACGGTATAAAGTGCTTCATTAAATTTTCTGGACCAGGTTTTATCATGTGAAAGATAAAGATTCCGGGCATACTGCTGAGAGATCGTGCTCGCTCCCTGAACCTTGGCCATGGCTTGAATATCAGCTACAACAGCTCCAGCGATCCGCTTAAAATCAAATCCGTTATGAGAAAAAAACTTTCGATCTTCTATCGCAATCGTCGCATCAATCGCATCAGGTGCTATTTTATCCAGCGGCTGCCAATATCTTTTTTCTCCTGAATGATGCTCCCCAATAGGTTCGTCACCGGCAGAATAAAGAATGGTGGACTGACTGACTGCCACGGATGGCGGCCCGGTCGTTTTAGCGTAAAAATATAAGCCGACGACTAATAAGCTCCATAATCCTGCTGCAAGGACGATGGATAATAAACTGTATCGCAGCGCTTTCCCAGCTTTTCTGCGCTTTCTCCTTTCTAATCTTCCCATAATTCCTACCCCCAGGCGTCTTTTACGTTAGTATGAGCGGAATGAGCAGAATTTAAACGCTGATTCCATAGGTCGAGTCATGTTAGAGATAGATTTAGTGCCTTTCCAGTCCTTTCAAAAACAGAAGACGTCTCCTCTTTTAAAAACTGCTTTAACACAGGGTTCCAGTCAGCTCTGCAAATATAAGAGGAGTCCAGGTATTTCCATGTGTGAACAGATTCATATTTCAGTGCTGATCCAGTAAAATATCTCTTGTATTTCTGCTGGATATCTCTATAATTTTTCATGTGTGTTTTTTATTTTGTGAGAGTGGAAAACAATGCATAGAACGACACAAATCCAAGAACAAACTCGATTATAAATATAGAGTAATAAAGGAGAATGCAAAATGGCAGGATTTTGGTTTACAGAAAAACAAACAGAAAACTTCGGTATTACAATGAAAGTAAATAAAACCCTTCACACAGAAAAAACGGATTTTCAGCATCTTGAAATGGCTGAAACTGCTGAATGGGGCAATATGCTATTTCTTGACGGCATGGTTATGACCTCTCAGCGCGACGAATTTGTCTATCATGAAATGGTGGCGCATGTACCGCTTTTCACTCATCCGAATCCTGAAAACGTTCTTGTTGTAGGCGGAGGAGACGGCGGTGTAATCCGTGAAGTATTAAAGCATCCTTCCGTTAAAAAAGCTACTTTAGTTGAAATTGACGGCAAAGTAATCGAGTACTCGAAAAAGTTTCTGCCTGAAATTGCCGGCGGTCTTGACGATGCACGTGTTGAAGTGATCGTAGGCGACGGATTTATGCATATTGCTGAAAGCGAAAATGAATTTGATGTCATTATGGTCGATTCTACTGAACCTGTTGGACCTGCTGTCAATCTATTTACAAAAGGCTTCTATTCAGGCATTTCAAAAGCGTTAAAAGAAGACGGGATTTTTGTTGCACAGTCAGACAACCCATGGTTTAAGGCGGATTTGATTAAGCAGGTCATGAGTGATGTGAAGGAAATCTTCCCGATCACACGCCTGTACACAGCCAATATTCCAACGTATCCAAGCGGTCTCTGGGCGTTTACTCTTGGGTCCAAAAAACATGATCCACTAAAAGTTGCTGAAGAACGCTTTCATGACATTGAGACGAAATACTATACCAAAGAGTTACACAATGCGTCATTTGTTCTGCCGAAGTTCGTGAAAGATTTGACGGAATAGGAGGGAAACGAGATGCGTTTTGATGAAGCTTATTCTGGAAATGTGTTTATAAAAAGTCATTCAAGCTATGAGGATGCGCAGGCGGTGATCTACGGGATGCCGATGGACTGGACGGTCAGCTACCGTCCCGGCTCCCGTTTTGGACCATCGCGGATCCGCGAAGTATCCATCGGACTTGAAGAATACAGTCCGTATTTGGATCGCGAGCTTGAAGAGGTAAAGTATTTTGACGCAGGGGACATTCCGCTGCCATTTGGAAATCCTTATAAAAGCATTGATTTGATTGAAGAGTATATAGATGGTTTAATGGCCGACGGAAAATTTCCTTTAGGAATGGGCGGGGAGCATCTGGTTTCCTGGCCGGTCATGAAGGCAGTGGCTAAAAAATATCCTGATCTTGCGATTATTCATATGGACGCCCACACGGATCTTCGCACAGATTACGAAGGGGAGCCGCTTTCACATTCCACGCCAATCCGGAAAATAGCCGAGCATATCGGACCCCAAAACGTCTATTCATTTGGAATCCGTTCCGGAATGAAAGAAGAGTTTGATTGGGCCAGGGAAAATGGCATGCATATCTCTAAATTTGAGGTTCTCGAGCCATTAAAAGAAATTCTTCCATCTCTCAAAGGACGTCCTGTTTATGTAACCATTGATATCGATGTGCTTGATCCTGCTCACGCACCTGGCACCGGCACTGTGGACGCTGGAGGCATTACGTCACGTGAACTGCTGGCATCTATTCATGCAATCGCAGGATCAGACGTAAAGGTAGTAGGGGCCGATCTTGTAGAAGTAGCTCCTATCTATGATCCTTCCGAGCAAACTGCGAACACAGCGAGCAAGCTGCTTCGCGAAATGATTTTAGGATGGATTAAATAAGAAAAACGCAATCTGCCGGATGGACCTCCGGCAGATTGTTTACGTTCTGCTCCTGAAAAGTGCATTGCAATTCATAAGAAACATTCTTATAATGGAAAGGTTAGAAAAAAGGCATACTGGAATATACAAGTTTTACTTTCAGTATGTTCGGTGAAAGGAGTGAAAAAAGTGGAAAACTCAACACCCGTCCATATTGAATTGATAACGGTGATTACTCAGCCAGACGGTTCTAAGGAAGAGTTCACACTTACTTCAGCCGGTGAATGGATGACAAAAAACAACATTGATTATTTAAAATATGAAGAATCACAGGAAGCAGGGACAGTGCGGACCATTGTTAAAATGGAAGAAGACCAGGCCGTGATCCTTCGCAGCGGCGCTTTGAAAATGAGGCTTGCATTTCGCACAGGGGAGGCCATGATGAGTACATATGAAAGTGAATATGGCACGTTATCTCTTGTTACGCAAACGAAGCGCTACACTCACCGCTCAACGGAAGGCAATGCCGGAACATTTCACGTCAACTATGGCCTCGAGATGGCTGGAAGCCCAGTAGGAAACTACGATATGACAATTAAGTATAAGGAGGCTGTATCAACATGACCATCGTGTTAAATGTCCAGGAAAATGTGAAGCAGGAAATCAAAGCAGCGGTAATAAAAGCGGGTTTGGCGTCAGAAGAGCAGCTGCCGGAAGTGGTGCTCGAAACACCGAAAGATAAAGCAAATGGCGACTTTTCAACTAATATGGCGATGCAGCTTGCGCGAATTGCGAAAAAAGCTCCGCGTGCGATTGCAGAAGGCATTGTAGAGCATTTTGATGCATCAAAAGCCTCTATTCAAAAAATCGACATTGCCGGACCGGGTTTTATAAACTTTTATATGGACAATGCCTACCTGAATAACTTAATTCCAGCCATTCTCGAAGCAGGTGAAGCATACGGGGAAACGGACGCCGGCAAAGGCCGTAAGATCCAGGTTGAGTTTGTTTCTGCTAATCCAACTGGCGATCTTCATCTTGGTCACGCAAGGGGAGCCGCTGTAGGAGATTCCCTTTGCAGCGTTCTTGCAAAAGCGGGCTATGATGTTTCACGGGAATATTATATTAATGATGCAGGAAATCAAATACACAATTTAGCTATTTCAGTAGAGGCGCGTTATTTCCAGGCGCTTGGCCGGGAGAAAGAAATGCCTGAAGACGGCTATCAGGGAGCAGACATCATTGGAATTGCAAATATGCTCGCAGATGAATTTGGAGATAAATACATTGATGCGCCGGCAGAAGAGCGATATGCGTTTTTCCGTGAATACGGATTAAAGTACGAGCTGAAAAAGCTGCAGGATGACCTTGAAGCATTCCGGGTTCCATTTGACGTATGGTTCTCAGAAACATCCTTATACAAAAACGGTAAAATTGACGCAGCGTTACGTACTTTAAACGAGCGCGGTCATGTATACGAACAGGATGGCGCCACCTGGTTCCGTTCAACGGAGCTTGGAGATGATAAGGACCGTGTGCTGATTAAAAATGACGGCTCTTATACCTACCTGACTCCGGATCTTGCGTATCACCGGGATAAGTTTGAACGTGGATTCGATAAAGTGATTAATATCTGGGGAGCGGACCACCATGGC
This sequence comes from Jeotgalibacillus sp. ET6, assembly GCF_029667115.1. Lineage (GTDB taxonomy): Bacteria > Bacillota > Bacilli > Bacillales > Jeotgalibacillaceae > Jeotgalibacillus. Next base: position 27,201 of record NZ_JARUIU010000002.1, read on the forward strand.
TACATTCCACGCATGAAAGCGGCGGTGGAAGCACTTGGCTATAATCGTGATGACCTTGAAGTAGCGGTTATTCAAATGGTTCAGCTTTATAAAGACGGCGAGAAAATGAAAATGAGCAAGCGTACCGGAAAAGCGGTAACGATGCGCGAACTGGTGGACGAAGTTGGTCTTGATGCTGTCCGTTACTTTTTTGCGATGCGCAGCGGAGATTCACATATGGACTTTGATCTTGATTTGGCTGTTTCACAATCCAATGAAAATCCGGTCTACTATGCGCAGTATGCTCATGCCCGCATCTGCAGCATTATCCGTCAGGCAGAAGAACAGGGAATCGACCTGTCAACACCGGCTGATCTATCATTGATTGGAACAGAAAAAGAAGTGGACCTGCTGAAAAAGCTTGGCGACTTTCCGCAGGTTGTTGGAGATGCAGCCGAACTGCGCACACCACACAGAATTGCTACGTATATCAACGAAACAGCAGCGGCATTTCACAGCTTTTACAATGCCAACAAAGTGCTTGATGCAGATTCACCAGAACGCACCAAGGCGCGCCTTCAGCTGATACAATCTGTTCGTCAGACCCTTAAAAACGCGTTGAAATTAATTGGTGTAGAAGCACCTGACAAAATGTAACGATCAACAGCATTGAATCCATTTGATTCGATGCTGTTTTTAATTGGATAAACATGTCATTGCAAGATATCAGAATAAAGGATTCCTGCTTTTTTTCTCGAACTAGTATTAAAAAAGGGGGAATAAGATGAATATACTGGCTAAACATTTAACAAAGGACCAGGTCACAGCTATCCATTTATACATTCAACGGGAGGCCCGCGAACTGGACAGAGCCTTTCATTTTTTCCGACAGGGAGAGGGAACAGCTAAAGAAGTAATCCGCGCACTGCAGCACTATCAAAATGCAGACGGCGGATTTGGCCATGCACTTGAACCTGACAGCCGGCTGCTGGATTCCTCCGTCCTGAATACGACTTTAGCCCTTCAATTTCTCGTCCAGCTGCCAATCGACAGCTCCCGCCCTATGATTGAGCAGGCACTTGAGTATTTGACTTCGCAATTTGACAGCGAAAAGGGCATCTGGCCTATTGTTCCGCCCACCATTAACCATGTGCCGAGGGCTCCCTGGTGGAATGTAAATGAAGAAACAGGAGAAACAGGCTTTGAAAAAACACCTGGAAATCCTGCGGCAGAAATACTGGGCTATTTCCACTATTATCGTGACCACATCCCATCTGCTTTAATAAATGAAGTGGAAGCAATTGTCATGAAGCGCTGGGAAGAAATAGAGAGGTGGGATATGCATGAAGTTCAATGCTATTACCGGCTTGCCCAGATTACCGACAAGGAAGAAATTCAGCAGCGGATTATTACAAAAATGTCTACTCACCTGCACGATATATTTGCTCTTTCAAAGGATGAATGGTCGTCATACGGATTGCAGCCCATTGCTCTCATCAATCAGAAGCACTCATTTTTGTATAGTGAGTTGGAGGAAGTGGTGGAAGAAAATGCCTACTGGTACGCTGCCCAGCTCACCCAAGAAGGCTGCTTTGAACCAGCATGGGAGTGGGGACAATACCCTATGGAATGGCAGCAGGCAAAAAAAGAATGGTCCAGCTACCTCACCGTCATTGCCTGTCACCCTTTTAAAGTGTGATAGAGTGTTGCTTTAAAGAGGCTGGAGACAAACTCAAAAAAGTTAAAAAAAGAGGATATATTTATTAATAGTAATAGGTGAGCGGAGCGGAAGGTGGCGACTCCTGCAGGATATGACGGCAAGCTGAGACCCCGAAAGGCAAAGCCTGAGGAGGGCTCAGCGCCGTCCCTGCGGAAAGCGTCCGCCTGAAGCGAAGTGAACCGGTCGCAGAGCTTGAGACACTTTTGTCCCAAGCTCTTTAAAGGGCTACAAAAAGATTCCACATAATCAACGCCTCTGTCATGAAAGGTGACAGGGGCTTTATTTTTTGCTAAAATAATCACCGACCCTTCTTATTCCGAGTATATTGGTAAGAATACTTTAAATTGAATGGAGCGTGCAGATTATGGGTCGTGAATTTGTAGAAATTTTTGATGAGTGGATCGATAGCTATGATGAATCCGTTAGCGGCAAAGACGAGGAGTACCGTGAAGTTTTTGCCGGCTACGATGATATATTGCAAAAAGTTGCGGATGCTGCGCAGGGACTGACAGTGGAATTTGGCGTCGGCACCGGGAACTTAACAGAGAAGCTTTTGAAAAAAGGGATTAAAGTAGTAGGTATTGAACCGAATGCGGCGATGAGAGCGCACACCAAGCAGCGTTTTCCCGAGCTGCAGATAGAGGACGGCGACTTCACGAGCTTTCCGCTTCCTGAGGAGCCGGTGCAAACACTGGTCAGCACGTATGCGTTTCATCATCTAACCGATGAGGAAAAGAAAGAAGCCGTGCTTTATTACCGGAAAGTACTTTCTGAAGATGGTCAGGTTGTGTTTGCAGATACGATGTTCGAAAGTGACATTGCCCGCAAAAAGCAGTGGGAAAAAGTAGGGGCTCAAGGGTACATCAATCTTCTTGAAGATTTAAAGAGGGAGTATTATACAACAAAGCCTATTATGGAGGCCCTGTTTCAGGAAGCGGGATTTACTGTCGCTTTTACTCAGCTAAATGATTATGTATGGCTGATCCACGCTAAAAAAGCGTAGGATGTTAACCGCTAAATTCAATGGCTTTCTCTGTACAGCGAATAAATGAAGCTATAAGATAAAGACAACGGACTAAATTTGCGTAAAGGGGAGATTGAATCATGACGAAAAAAATGAATGTAGAAAGCTTTAACCTTGACCATACAAAAGTAGCAGCTCCATATGTAAGACTTGTAGGTGTAACGTCAGGACACAACGGAGACGAAATCCATAAATACGATGTTCGCTTTAAGCAGCCAAATAAAGAGCATATGAAAATGGATGGCCTTCATTCAATCGAGCATTTAATGGCAGAGAATATCCGCAATCATATGACAAATGTGATTGATATCGGTCCTATGGGCTGCCAGACAGGATTTTATTTATCTGTCATCAATCATAACAACTACGATGAAGTACTGGACGTGCTGGAAAAAACCTTAAACGATGTACTCCAAGCCACAGAAGTGCCTGCCTGCAACGAAGTGCAATGCGGCTGGGCAGCGAATCATAGCTTAGAAGGTGCAAAGGAAATTGCCCGTGACATGCTGGCGAAGCGTGATGAGTGGAAGGACGTTTTTGGTGAGGAAGCGTAAATGAATGTAGCAAAAAATGTGCAAGCATTGATTGGGAAAACACCAATCGTTGAACTATCTAATATTTCAATTCCAAATGGTGTACGCATTTTTGCCAAATTGGAATTTTTCAACCCAGGCGGAAGTGTCAAAGACCGCCTTGGATTGGAGCTTATTGAGGATGCGATTCAAAGAGGAAAGCTGAAGCCCGGCGGCACCATCATTGAGCCGACCGCAGGAAACACAGGAATCGGTCTGGCTCTTGCAGCAGCAGGCAGAGGCTTTCAGGTTGTGTTTGTTGTGCCGGAAAAGTTCAGTGTAGAAAAGCAAACGCTGATGCGCGCACTTGGCGCGACGGTGGTAAATACACCAACTGAAAAAGGCATGAGGGGCGCCATTCAAAAGTCAGAAGAACTGGTAAGGGAAACAGAAGGCTCCTTTTCTCCTGCCCAGTTTGGCAACCCTGCAAATCCCATGACGTATTATAAAACAATGGGGCCTGAAATCTGGCAGGACATGGACGGGAAAGTGGATGTTTTTGTCGCTGGCGCAGGCACTGGCGGAACATTCATGGGAACTGCCCGTTATCTAAAAGAACAGAACAGCAAGATTAAAACCGTGATTGTCGAGCCTGAGGGTTCAACGATTAATGGCGGGGAAAACGGTCCCCATAAAACAGAAGGAATCGGCATGGAGTTTTTACCGGATTACATGGACCGGTCGTATTTTAATGCGATTCACACAGTTGATGATGCGGATGCCTTTTACTGGGTTAAAGAGCTTGCCGCAAAAGAAGGTCTTCTTGTCGGCAGTTCGTCAGGTGCAGCATTTCATGCAGCCCTGAAGGAAGCAGAGACAGCGGAGCCTGGCGCACACATCGTTACCGTTTTTGCAGACAGCAGTGAACGGTACTTAAGTCAGAACATATACGAAGGTGGAATTTAAAGTATGAAACCAAAAACAAAATTAATTCACGGCGGGATTTTTGGCGATGAAGCCACAGGCGCCGTTTCTACACCTATTTATCAGGTGAGCACGTATAAGCAGGACGGCGTTGGCGGACTTCGCAACGGATATGAGTATTCACGTACAGGCAACCCGACCCGACACGCATTGGAAGAATTGATTCGGGACCTTGAAAATGGAGTCGCAGGCTTTGCATTTGGATCAGGAATGGCAGCCATTTCTTCTGTCATGATGATGTTTGGCGCAGGATCTCACATTGTTATGACCGATGACGTGTACGGCGGCTCTTTCCGTGTCATGACAAAAGTATTAAACCAGCTGGGCATTGATTCGACGTTTGTTGACACGAGCAATCCGGAAAATGTTGCAGCTGCTGTTCAGGAAAATACAAAAGCTGTATTCATTGAAACACCGACGAATCCATTATTGAAAGTAACAGATATTGCTGCTGTATCAGCAGTGGCAAAAGAACACGGTTTACTGACGATTGTGGACAATACGTTTACAACACCGTACTGGCAGACACCGATTGATCATGGTGCTGATATTGTTCTTCACAGCGCGACAAAATACATCGGCGGACACAGTGATGTTGTAGCAGGTCTGGTTGTTGTAAACTCAAATGAACTGGCTGAACGAGTGCATTTTATGCAAAACTCGGTCGGAGCCATTCTTGGACCACAGGATTCATGGCTGCTAATCAGAGGCTTGAAAACCCTCGGACTCCGAATGGAAGAGCACGAAGTAAACGCGAAAGAAATTGTTGCCTTCTTAGAAAAGCACGAAGGCATTTCAAAAATTCACTATCCAGGCATTAAATCACACCCAGGACATGAAATTGCTCAAAAGCAGTCGCGCGGATTTGGCGGTATGATCTCGTTTGATGTAGGAAGCGCTGAGAAAGCAGAAGAGGTCTTGAAAAAAGTACGCTACTTCACGCTGGCAGAAAGTCTTGGAGCTGTCGAAAGCCTGATCTCTCTTCCAGCCAAAATGACGCATGCATCCATTCCTCCGGAGCGCCGTGCTGAGCTGGGCATAACGGATGGTTTGGTTCGAATTTCAGTAGGAATAGAAGACATTGAAGATTTGCTCATAGATTTGGAACAGGCATTAGCCTGATGAAAAAAGTCGCCATTTGGCGGCTTTTTTTATGATTTTTTTCGACAGGATCAGGAAAGAATAAGAGGTATAATCAAAAAACAAACGAATGCGGCTTTTAGAACGAAAGAAAAACAGAGCGGAGGGGAACGGATGAAACAGCAGAGGCGAAGAATGATTTTAGCCATTATCTTTTTCTTTTCAGTATTTTACGGCGTTATGGCCATCATAGAAACCATGGCCGGAACATTTGAAACCCCGGAAGAAGCCGTGGCAGCTGAGGTTTCAGCTGCAGCAGACTATACGATCGAATACAACAGGGACCACACGGTAGCGGCTGTGTTTACAAAAAACAGCGTGAATATCTTTCGAAAAGGGGTCTTTGGGTGGAAGCACAGCTTTGGTGATGACCGGCCCCAGGACTCCGCTACGGTTATTGAAAATGCAGGAAATTCCAAGCTGCTTTATGCCAAAGTGAATGAAGACACAGATAAAGTGTCACTGAAGGATGAAGAAGCGAAAGTATTTAAAACTAAAGACGGAGCGGGCTATTGGATTTTATTCGATCTGCCGGAAACGCTGGAGGAAATGGAGACTCTGCCGGTTTCCTATTTTGATGCTGAAGGAAACATCCTGAACCAATACGAAGTAGAATTCATGGATTAACGTTTAAGGCAATAAAGCACCCCTGAAGGCAGAAGTGAAGTCTGTCTTTTGAGGTGCTTTTTTAGCGATGGGTCAGGAGGATAGACTTTCCGAAACCTCCTGAAGAGCGGGATCTTTTTTTGCTGGAAGAGGCTCATCCTTCACACGGGATCCACGCAAGCCATATAAGGTCACTGAAAAAAGCATGCCGGCTGAAGCGAGAATAATCCATTGAGGGGACACAACATCATACAGGAATCCATAAAGGACTAATCCAATCGGAGAGATCCCTGTAGCCAGCATTTCAAGTAACCCGAATACACGTCCTCTGTAGCTTTCGGGAGTTGTTTTTTGAAGAATAACCATAATAGGCGTGTTGATCATGACCATGAGTAAACCCATCATAAATCCAGTTGCCATGTAAAAACCAACAAAGCCAAAGTCAGGCATGGATATGAGTAAAGGAACGGCGATTAAAGCAAATATAATCCCCAGCGATAAAAGTCCTCCGCGAATGGTGCGGATGGGCTTTTTAAATTCAGGACGAGTTGCGATAAAAACGGATGTTAACAGAGTACCAACGCCAAGCATTGCCTCGATTAACCCTAATTGTTGAGAAGAAGCCTGCAGCACTTCGATGATAATAAAAGGAAGACCGACAGTCATTGCCATAAAGAAAAAATTTACCCAAAGAGCGACTGTCATTATTGAAAAAAGAACGTGATGATTTTTTACATAAACAGCTCCATCTTTAATGCTGCTGAACATGGATTGATTAGTTGTCAAAGAAGCATTTTCTTTTTCAGCAGCAGGCTTTTTAAATAAAGTAAAATGAATATTTGCTTCAAGAATGGCGACAACTCCATATGCTACAGCGTGACAAAGTAAAAAAACTTCAATTGAAAAGTATCCGTACATCACACCGCCAAGAATGGGACCTAAAATACTGGCAAGTGAGGTAGAGGACTGGGTTAGCGATACTGCACGCTGGATTCTCGGCTCATCAATAAAATTTGCAATAGCAGCTGTTAGTCCAATACCTGAAAAAGTGGCAAAGACAGACAAAAAAGCGGAGGTAAAATAAATAACGGGCAGGGATAAACCGTTGAGTAAGGTGTAAATGAAAACGATCGCCATCGTCACGGTCATAAGAGCGTGGGAAGCAACAACAACAGGCTTTTTAGGCAGCCGGTCCAAAATATGCCCGGCGATGGGTGAAAAAATAATGCGGGGAATCATGGAACAGAGCATCGTGAGGGCAAAGCTCGAAGCAGAGCCTGTCAGCCCTAAAACAAATAACCCGATTCCGAACATATAAATATGAGCGCCGATGGTTCCGACAAATTCACTTCCGGTAAATAGGTAAAGATTGCGGGTGGCTCGCTTAATCCGTTGAGTCTCAGTCATCATTTCTCATCTCCTGTTTTTACAGTTTAATTTAATTAAACTTATCGTAGCATCTTAATTCTTTCAATTCAAGTTAAAGTTTAATATAATTAAACTATAGAAAAGAAATCAGTCTAAAGAAAGCAGTGGTAACAGCATGAATGAACTTGGAGAACGCATCAAAGAGCTACGAAAAGAAAAAGGGATGACGCTCGTAGAAGTTGCGGGTGATCAGCTCACAAAAGGAATGCTGAGTTTAATTGAAAACGGCAAAGCGAAGCCATCGATGGAAAGCTTAGCGCATATTGCACGTCAGCTTGGTGTGGATGTGCATCTTTTATTGGAAGAACGTTCCACTGAAGAAATCAAACAACTTTTAGTTCAAATAGAAGATCAAATCGAAGAAGCTGAAAAAGAATTTTCAATAGATAAAGTAAAACACTTACTTCAAAAAATTTATGAAAAAATCAGTCCGCTGTTTAATCAAAAACTCCCGACAACGTATGAAACGGGACGACTCTATGAACTAGGGGGCAGATGTCTGCTCGTCTTGGAAAGATCAAAGGAAGGGCATGAAGCGATTGAAGAATCCGTTCGGATTTATGAATCATTATCATTGTTCAATCAAGCCCTAAAAGCCAAAATCCGTTTCTTATATGAAGATATGAAAGTCGGGTCTTTTGAAAAGGCTCTTGATCAAATTGAAGTATTCAAAAAAGAGTACAAAGATAAAAATATTGTTATTGAGCCAGTCGTACAAATTGAATTGGACTATGCTGAGTTAATCATTTTATATGGACTTGGAGAATACGGTCGCGGAAGAGAAGTATTAACCAATCTTATAAAATACTCAAAGCAAAAACGCGTGTATTATTTAATGGACGATATTTACCGTTTAGCCGCGTTTCATGCATTAGTAAATAAAGATGAAGAAAACTTTAACCATTATATTTTGAAATCAAGACAGTTTGCATTATTTACAGATAATGATGAAACGTTAGGCTATGCGTTGTTTATTGAAGCACATTATCATAATGAGTACACCAAAGATCATGATCAGGCATTATCCATTTTAGCCGACCTGAAAGAATTAATTGAAAAGGTTGGAGAGAGTTTGGGCGGGAATTTCTATTTAGAAAAAGGAAAAGCCTTTTACGGAAAAGGAATGATCGATGAGGCTTTAGAACAGTTTGAATTTTTTGAGCACCCGAGCTACGCCACACATCCTTTTGATCTGGCGATGATTTATACAATCGACAGCTACCGTGCACTCTGCTTTGCTCAAAAAGGCCAGCGTGAAAAAGCCATTCCTTATGCAGAAAAAGCGGTTGCCCAATTATCCACACTTCCTCATAGTCCGTATCATGATTTTGCTAAGGAGACGCTCGTTCAGCTGCAGAATCAGTAATGTACAACCCTTTCAAAAGTGCAGAAACAAGTCTGCCGCACTCTTTTAAGGGAGGGCGGCTTTTTTCATGCATCAATTAATCGAACTGCTTGCATTATAAGGTAAAGCGTATTATAATCAATTTAAACATCTCGAATTCAAGATAATTAAAAAGGAGTGTTATTCATGAATGTAACAGGAATTCACCATGTATCTGCTATAACAGGACAAGCAGAGGAAAATTACGATTTCTTCACACGCGTGCTAGGCATGCGTTTAGTTAAAAGAACAGTAAACCAGGACAGTACATCTTCCTATCATTTGTTTTATGCTGATGCAGTGGGAAGTGCCGGAACAGATATGACGTATTTTGATATCCCGATGGCGGGAAGAACCTATCCGGGAGTATCAAGCATCTCAAACACAGCTTTCCGCGTACCAACAACCGATTCACTTCACTACTGGAAAAAAAGATTTGAAGAGCTTTCTATTAAGCATGAGGATATTCAAAAACGTGCGAATCGCGAATCGCTTTATTTTGAAGACAATGAGGGATCACGTTTGATGCTGGTAGCGGATAACGAAGAAGAAGGGGTAGCTCCGGGAATTCCCTGGACAGGTGCTGGCATCCCTGAAGAGCATGCGATCGTGGGGCTTGGTCCCGTCACATTGACAGTCCGCTATGCAGACCGCACCATTGAAGTGCTCGAAAAAGTGCTTGGCTTTAAAAAGGCAGGCGAATATGCATCAAATGCAGGAGACTTCCCGGCGATTCAGGTGATGTCTGTTGGTGAAGGCGGCACCGGAGCCGAAGTGCATATTGAAGAAAGACCGGACCTTCCGCCAGAGCGTCCAGGAAGAGGAAGTGTTCACCATGTTGCCTTCCGTATCCCAACCTATGAAGAGTATGACAAGTGGGATGACCGTCTGCGCAGCTTCGGTTTGCAGACATCAGGTGAGGTAGACCGTTTTTACTTCCGTTCGATTTATTTCAGAGAAGCTAATGGCATTCTTTTTGAACTCGCTACGGATCAGCCAGGCTTTGCAACAGACGAAGACATGGATCACCTCGGTGAATCGCTGGCGCTGCCGCCATTTTTGGAGCCACGCCGCAAAGAAATCGAAGCATCCCTGCGCCCCCTTGAAATTAAAAAATAAGAATATAGAAAACAACAAAGAGCTTGAGACAAAAATGTCTCAAGCTCTTTGACCGGTTCACTTCGCTTCAGGCGGACGCTTTCCGCAGGGACGGCGCTGAGCCTTTCCAGGGCCTGCCCTGCAAAGTCTCAGCTTGCCGTCATATCCTGCAGGAGTCGCCACCTTCCGCTCCGCTCTCCTTATCCTAATGATAAATATTCTTCATTTTATAAGATTACATGAGGTTTTTCGCATCCCCATCACTCATTCTTAAAACAGTTTAAATTATTTCTCTGCCCAAATGTTTAAATATAAATTTGCAACTGCTACGTCAATGATTCCTTCTTCTTCAAGGATCTCGTCCGGCAGCTCTAAATGAAAGGCGAATTCATCTGTTTCATTGGAAGATAAGCCTGAATAATCAAGTGGACTTAATGTATATGTATTTCCGTTATAGGCTGCTTCTGCTTCCGCTTGAAACGTAGTTTGCCAACCATCCAAAGTATGTTTATGTTCAACGCCTGAGACGATCATGGCGCCGCCTGTACTAAAATCTCCGCTTGATCTAAAAAACAATTCATATTCATTTGGACGAGGTTCGGTTACTTTCGAGACATAAATCTGGTTTTCCCCATCGTCAAAGAGCACTTTTTCCTTATTACTCTCTAAATTAGTTAAATCAATATCGACCGTATATTCCTCTTCAATAGGATGAGCATTAGTATGATAATTTTCCATATTATCCGTAAAGTAATAGATCCCCTGTGTACGAAGATTGTATTGATCCACTCCAAGGGGAATGAAGAAAGCTCCCAGGGCAATAATGCCTGCTGCAATATACAACGTATTCAGATTGAGTAATTTCTTCATACCATTCCTCCATTTTTAAATTTACGCAATGAAAACTCCATGATGCTTCACATTGTCCATGCTAAAAATAGAATTTTCTTCCACTACCAGTCTATTTCCAATTAGGTAGTTCAATAAACCTAAAATTGGAAAGTGATCGAATTAAGGCGTTGAATGAATAGAAAAAGGAGGGGGGGAGACCGTGAAGATGCGGAACTATTAACGGAACTCACCTCTCATTTAAGATAAGAATACGGCTGCGATAGAAGTGACCAGATCTCTTTTCAAGCGCATTTTAAATTAGTGTGCTTCATCTGTCGATATTTGCTATAATGCAGATAGAAAAAACATTTTGATACGGACGGATGCAGGTGCTCTTTTATTTAGGAAAAGAGTTAAAAGGGAAGCTGGTGAAAATCCAGCGCGGTCCCGCCACTGTAAAATGGAGTGAATTGCTGGTCACCACTGTAGCGCTGTGCTATGGGAAGGGGCAATGAACAGAGCCATTGAGCCAGGAAACCTGCCTGCATTCATCACACCAGAGAGCCTACGAGGATAGGCCGGTGTTGCAGGCTTCGTTTTATTGAGCACTTTGCTTAAACGATTCTTTATGCAACCCAGCATCTCCTTCCGGTGAGATGTTTTTTTGTGTTTACGGCAGGCAAAGATTCTGGCGGATCTTCTTTGTTGTACGCCGCTTTTACGATTCGCTGCATGGCAAATAAGAGTTTACTATCAGGGGGAAAAAGCATGAAGAATTGGAAATGGATCAGCAGCTTTATCGTAGCATTAGGTCTTTTAGGAGCCTGTAGTGATGCGGAACCTGCAGCCCAACCAGATGCGGAAAATGAAACGGAACAAACGGAAGAAGCAGCGCCTGAAGGTGAATTTCCTGTCACGGTGACGGATGCCAGAGACCAGGAAGTGACCATTGAGGAGCAGCCTGAAAAAATAGTGTCAATGATTCCAAGCAACACAGAAATTGCGTTTGCACTTGGACTGGACGAAGAAATTGTAGGAGTCTCTGATTATGATAACTACCCTGAAGAAGTACAAGATAGAGAAAAAGTAGGCGGATTGGAATTTAATGTAGAGAAAATTATTTCACTCGAGCCTGACGTGGTTTTAGCGCATGACTCAAATTCGATGCAGGAAGACGGCTTGCAGCAAATTGAAGCAGCCGGAATTCCGGTGGTTGTGATTGAAAACGCCGTTTCATTTGATCAGGTTTATGAAACGATTTCCATGATTGGCGAGATTTCAGGGAAAAATGCTGAAGCAGAGCAAGTTGTAACCGATATGCAGGATGGTTTTGCTGAGATTGAAGAGAAAGCAGCTGAACTTTCAGAAGAAGACCGCAAACAGGTGCTGATTGATGTGTCAGGCCTGCCGGAAGTGTATGTGGCAGGAAGCAATACCTTTATGCAGGAAATGCTTGATTTGATTCAAGCCGAGAATGTAGCAGAGGATCAGGAAGGGTTTGTGCTGTTGTCTGAAGAAGAAATCGTAAGCCGCAATCCGGAGACCGTTGTATTAACATATGGTGAATTCGTAGAAGATCCGATTGCACAATGGACAGGTCATGGAGGCTTCAGTGAAGTGGAGGCAGTCGTAAACGAAGATCTTCATGTGGTTTCATCTGATCCTGTTAATCGCTCAGGTCCAAGATTAGTAGAAGGAGCACAAGAGCTTGCTGAAGCCATCTACCCGGACGTCTTTGGCGAATAAAGTATGGATTGGCTATTCACTTTCATCGATTTTCCTTGTGATCGCTTTTTGTCTAGCGATCACAATAGGATCGGTGCAGGTGCCTTTAAAAGAGATGCTCCAGATATTTTGGGGCTCTCTTTTTGGCACTCAAGGGGAACTGGACCAAACGCTTAAAACCATCGTGGTGGATATTCGTTTTCCCCGGGTAGTGCTGGCAGCGCTGGTAGGGGCATCGCTGGCGATTGCAGGTGCTTCCTTTCAGGGCTTGCTGAAAAATCCTCTGGCAGACCCCTATACACTCGGTGTGTCTTCAGGGGCATCAGTCGGAGCGGTGATGACCATCTTTTTTGGGATTACGCTGCCTGGATTGGGCAGTTTTACGCTACCTGTTGTCAGTATCTTAGCAGCTTTGGCAACCCTCTTTATTGTCTTGGGGTTTGCACGTTTTGTAGAGCGGTCGATGAAAATGGAAACCATCATTTTAACGGGCATCATATTCAGTTCTTTTCTGGGTTCGATTTTATCTTTAATGATTGCGTTGACGGGAGAAGAGCTCAGGCAGATTATTAACTGGCTGCTTGGGAGCGTGTCCATGCGCGGCTGGGAATATATCCGGCTGATTGCGCCATTTTTCATAATCGGGTCTTTCTTGTTGATGTGGAATGCACGTGAACTGAATGCCATGGCATTTGGCGAAGAGCGTGCACAGCATCTTGGTGTGAATGTCCGTTTGAGAAAATATGTCGTACTGGCATCCGGTTCTTTGCTGACTGGAGCGGCTGTAGCGGTATCAGGCACCATCGGTTTTGTTGGCCTGGTTGTGCCTCATATAGTCCGAATGGCGTGGGGGGCCGACCATCGGCATGTTCTACCCCTTTCTGTGATAAATGGGGCAACTCTGCTGATTATTTGTGACTTAGCAGCGAGAACCATTATTTCCCCGACAGAGCTGCCGATCGGTGTGATTACGGCATTAATTGGCGCACCTGTATTCGGACTGATTTTAATTAAAAAGCGACGGGAAAGTAGAGGGTAGCTATGCTGAATGTACGAGATGCAAGCGGTGGATACGGTGAACGGACAGTAGTGAAAAAGGTGTCTTTTGAAGTAGAACAGCAGGAGATTCTCGGGATATTGGGTCCGAATGGAAGCGGGAAAACAACGCTGATGAAAATGATCAGCGGAATCCTGCCGTTAAAGGAAGGCGCCATTACGTTCAGGGGAAAAGAGCTGAGTGCCTACTCGTCTAAGCAGCTGGCAAAAGAAATTGCTGTCCTGCCGCAGCTTCACAGTCATGCATTTGATTACACTGTAAGAGAGACGGTGTCGATGGGCAGATATCCGCACCAAAAAGGAATGTTCGCGCCGTGGACTAAAAAAGACGAAGCGGCGGTAGGGGATGCCATGAAGCAGACTGGTGTGAGCGAATTTGAGCACCAGTCGATTCAGGACCTCTCAGGCGGGGAGCGTCAGCGTGTGTTTTTAGCGCAGGCATTGGCGCAGGAACCGAAGCTGCTCCTGCTCGATGAACCGACCAACCATCTTGATCTTTCCTATCAGAAACAGCTGCTTGATTTACTAAAGGAATGGACCGCCACGCATGAATTGACAGTCGTCTCGATTTTTCACGATTTAAATATTGCGTCCTTATATTGCGACCGTCTGCTGCTGCTGCATTACGGGGAAACCGTCCGCCTTTCTTCACCAGGCGACGTCCTGAAAAAAGACATTGTTGAAAAGGTGTATCAGGCGCGGGTAGAGACACAGGTTCATCCCGAGCTGCCAAAGCCTCAGATTACGCTTTTGCCGGAGCATGGACAGGAAAGCAGTTCAATGATCCAAGAAGACCTTTTTCAGGTGAGCAGCCAGCACGTACTTTTAACTGCCCCTCAGTCCTTAAAAACACTTTCTTCTGCTGTCATTGGAGCAGGACTTGGCTGGCACCGTCATTTTGTTAACCGGCATGTGCCGATGGATTATGAGTGTGCAGACAGCTATGAGGATATGTGCCGATATGCGGATGAAAATGGTTGGAATGCTGCAAGCACAGTTGGAATGATGACCGCCGTTATGGTCGAAGATGTTGTAATCAAAGAGTTTAAACAGGAAGAACTCTCGATCGTTGTGGCCGTTACAGCAGGAGTGGGAAATGCAGTGGATGTAGCGCTGGCCCACCAGCGGGATGAAAAACAGACAGTCGGCACGATAAACAGCTGGATTTTTGTCAATGGAAAGCTGTCAGACGAGGCATTTATTCAGGCGATGATGACGGCTACAGAAGCCAAAGTAAAAGCGCTGCAGCAGCTGAACGTCAAAGATCCTGTAACACAAACTTTAGCGACAGGCACCTCAACCGACAGTCTATTGGTAGCCGCCACTCAAAAAGGGGCATATGTTCAGTACGCAGGACCTGTTACAGCCCTCGGCAAGATGATCGGAAGAGGAATCGTTGAGTGCACCGTTGAAGCTATTGAAGTCTACAGAAAACGAAAGAACGGCAGTAAATGATCCTCGCGCATTTAGCTGCCATGACCCTTGCACTTGCGGCAGATCGGATAATTGGAGATCCGCCTTCCTGGCCGCATCCTGTCAGATGGATCGGGTCATTTATTTTATTCATAGAACGAAAATGGAATAAGGGGAAGTACAGAAAAACAAAAGGCGTGATTCATCTTGCTTTCGCTCTCCTTCTGGTTTTATTTTTCACAGGAGGATTAACCTGGACTGCGTACCGGATCCACTGGGCGGCAGGCTTTTTTAGTGAAGTGGTTCTGATCACCTCTGCACTTGCAGCCAAAAGCTTAAAGGAAGCAGCGCTTGAAGTGGCAGAGCCATTAGAACAAGGGAACCTGCAAGAGGCGAGAAAAAAGCTTTCCTGGATCGTCGGAAGAGATACAGACGAGCTCAAGGAAAGGGAGATTGTTAGAGGAACGGTGGAAACGGTGGCCGAAAATACCAGCGACGGAATCACTGCTCCGCTTTTCTGGGCTTTTCTTGGAGGGGCGCCTGGCATTTGGCTTTACAAAGCGATTAACACAGGTGATTCAATCGTGGGGTATCGAATTGAGCGATTTCACGACTATGGCTGGGCCTGGGCAAAGATGGACGATGCAGTAAATTGGGTGCCCGCGAGAATAACGGGCTGGGTGATGCTTTTAACCATGAAAAATTCAGTGTACTCTCTTAAAGCCTTATTCAAAAGGCTGCCTAAAGAAGCAAAAAAGCACCCAAGTCCAAACAGCGGCTGGGGTGAAGCAGCGGTTGCGCTGCTGCTGAATATAAAGCTCGGAGGCATGAATTCCTATCAGGGAATTCCCTCCAATAGGCCGCTTATCGGCTTTGGAACAGACAAATTAACCGTTTATCATATTCATCAATCGCTTCTTATCATGAATCGGACGATTATCTTGTTTTTACTCATTTGCTGGTTAGGGGGAATCGTATATGTCATTGCCGTCCCATGGGGCTAATCCTCAGACGCTTTATGAGAAAATGAATGTATCCATGCCATCATCGATTATTGATTTAAGTGAGAACTCCAATCCGCTGGGACCGCCCTCAATCATCAAAGATCGTTGGGCTGAGTGGTTTCAGGCGATCTCCTCTTATCCGGACCCAGAAGGAAAGACGTTGAAACAGGTCATCGCATCGTTTCATCACGTACAGGAAAACCAGGTGCTGATTGGAAACGGGGCAGCAGAATTAATGATGGTCGCTGCGAAGCTTTGGCAGCACAAAACGATCGGTGTCATCCATCCCGCATTCAGCGAATATGAACGAGTCATTCTGGCAAACGGCGCGAAGCTGCAACGATTTTATACAGATGAGCGCTCCAATTGGCAGGTTGATTCATTCCAAATTGAAGCATTTTTATCCAAAGGTCATTCTCTTTTTATCTGCAATCCGGTCAATCCAACGGGCATGGTCTATCAAGTTGAACTTCTGGAAAAATGGCTGAAGCTGGCAGAACATTCGAATGGGATGATCCTGCTGGACGAAGCGTTTATTGATATGCTGGGGGAAGAACACTCTATGAGTGATTGGACCGGCAGCCCGAATCTGCTGATTTTCAGATCCATGACAAAAATGTTCAGTCTGGCGGGACTTCGGCTGGGGTATTTGCTAGGCAATAAAGACGTGCTTAATGAAATTTCTGCGCTTTTGCCGCACTGGAATGTGAATGCGCTGGCACAGCTGGCAGGACAAGCGGTTTTACAGGATTCTGCCTTTCAGCAAAAGACCCGATCTTACATAAAAGCAGAGCGTCAGCGGATCTTTAATTTTTTAAAAAATGCAGGGTTCCGCACCTCTGAAAGTAAAGCCAACTATTATTTATTGCAGCCGCCTGACCCTGGAAAAACAGCCCAATTATTTAAGTGGCTCTTAGGTAAAGGGATTGTGCTTCGCCACACCGAAAATTACATCGGGTTGGATGGACGCTGGCTCAGAGCAGGAATTAAATCACAAAAGGAAAATGATCAGTTAATGCAGGCGGTGAAAAAATGGAAGCTGGAAGAATCATCACGGTAATCGGCGGCGTCAGAAGCGGCAAAACAACCTGGGCAGAGAAGGCAGCGATTCGCAGGGCAAGGGAAAAAAACCGAAGGCTCGTTTATCTTGCATCCGGTGTTGGAGTTGATGCCGAAATGAAGAACCGGATCGAGCGGCATCAGCGCGACCGTTCAAAGGATCACTGGATCACGATCGAGCAGCCGGTTAACCTGACAGAGGCGATCGATGCCATTCACACCAATGATGTAGTGGTCTGGGACTGCCTCACAACCTGGCTGACGAACGAATTAATCAGGCATGAGAACAAGAGCCGGCTGTTTTCCGTAATGGATGAATGGACAGAATGGGCTGCTTGTGTAAAACAGAAGGTGGACACTCTGTTTATCGTCTCGAATGAAGTATTGATGGAACCTGTTTTTACTGAAGGTCTCACAGCTGTTTACCAGAAGAAAATAGGAGAGCTTCATCAGGCGGCAGTCAGCATTTCAGATATTGCCATTGAAATGGAAGCGGGACTTCCGCTGATCCGGAAGGGAGAGTGGAAGGATTGAAAGGAATCATGCTTCAGGGTACGTCATCAGATGTCGGGAAAAGCCTGATCGCTGCTTTGTTTTGCCGGCTGCTTGTTCAAGACGGGATAAAAACCGTTCCGTTTAAGTCGCAAAACATGTCGAATAACTCCTATGTCACAGCGGACGGACTTGAAATAGGCAGGGCACAAGGTGTTCAAGCTGAAGCAGCGAGAGTGGAGGCTTCCGTTTGGATGAATCCAATTTTGCTGAAACCGCAAAATGACCGTGACGCAGAAGTGGTCTTATTTGGGAAGCGAGTTGATTCATTCAGCGGCATGGCTTATCGCAGCGATTTTTACAAAACAGCAAAGAAAGCAATTGAAACCTCTTTAAACACTCTTGAAGAATCCTTTGAAGCCATCGTAATAGAAGGGGCCGGAAGTCCGGTTGAAATGAATCTGCTCGACCGGGAGCTGGTTAATATGACGGTTGCTGAAATGGCGGATGTGCCGGTTCTGCTCGTGTCAGATATTGAAAGAGGAGGGGTTTTCGCCAGTATTTCAGGCACACTTTCCTTGCTTCCTGAAAAAGACCGAAGCAGAGTGAAAGGAATCATCATTAATAAGTTCCGCGGTGATAAAGCGTTATTTGATGATGGGGTAAAGTGGATTGAAGAGCATACCGGTCTGCCGGTGGTGGGGGTGCTGCCAAAGCTTTCTCATCACGGCATTGAACAGGAGGATTCTCTTGGCGTCAAAGCACTGAAAGCAGGGCGGGGTGATCCGTCCAAAGCGCTTAAAATTGCAGTGATTAACCTTCCTTACATTTCAAACTTCACGGATATAGAAGTGCTGGTGGACGAAGAGGATGTTTCACTTCAATGGGTAAGGCGTCCTGAGGAGTTGACCGCACAGCCCGATCTTCTGATTATACCCGGGACAAAAAGTGTGATTCACTCTTTGAAGCAGCTGAAACAAAACGGCTGGCAGAAAGCGTTGAAGCAGCTTCATAAAGATGGCGTCTGGATAATGGGGATATGCGGGGGCTTTCAGCTGATGGGCAAAGAACTGATCGATCCGCATGGCGTGGACTCAGGAATCGCTCATTCACGGGAAAACGCCTTTAACCTGATTCCAACCAAAACGATTTTTGAACAAAATAAGACCGTCATTCGCCGAATAGGCGTGATCCTTCCTTTAGAAAAGCAGCCGGTTGTAAGGGTGAGCGGCTATGAAATTCATTTAGGCAAAACATTAATGGATCCTTCCTTTTCTTCTCGAGCACTGATCGTCTTTGAAAATGGAGAAAAAGATGGAATCTGGGCACCGGAGCACAGAGTCATCGGCACCTATCTTCACGATATTTTTCGCGAAAAAGAAGCAAGAAACTATTTATTAAATGAAATCAGAGTATCAAAAGGGTTAAACAGTTCTATGGGAGAGGATCCCAAAGAAGATGTGTATGATGATCTGGTGGAAAAGCTGAAGCCGCATCTTGATTGGGAGAAAATCAGAGAAATTATGGGGCTGCCATTATGAAGAATGCTTTTAAAGGATTGATGCTGGCCTTTCAGTTTTTCACTGTTGTGCCCATTACCAAAGAAATAGAACTCAGTCGCCGAACGGTTCCGTGGATGATTGGCATGCTGCCGACTGTCGGACTTGTGATTGGGTGGACGATAGCTGGAACGGCCGAAGCTGCTGAATCTATATTTTCTATGAGTCCGCTTATGAAAGCACTTCTTGTCTGGGTGCTATTTATTAGCTGGTCGGGCGGGCTGCATCTGGATGGCTGGACAGACGCAAGCGATGCTTATTTTTCCTACAGCAGCCCTGAAAAACGAGTAGAAATTTTAAAGGATCCGCATGTTGGGGCGTTTGGTGTGCTGTCTTTAGTGGTGTTGCTTGCGGCGAAAGGTGTGCTGTTTGTAGATCTCTTTAGTCAGTTTGAAGAATCTATGATCTGGCTGATTTGGATCCCTATCTTATCAAGAGTGATGATGGCGGTGCTTTTAACTGCCGCTCCACTCGCCAAAGAAGAGGGGATCGCTTATTATCTGAGGCAGTCACTTTACCCCAAACACATGAAGATTCCGCTTATCACGGGGGCTGTAGCCTTACTACTCCCTGCGCTGGCATTTGGCATGATGGACGGGAAGCTGTTAATCCTTTTGATGGCCGGTTTTCTGGTCTTTTCGGTGATCCTTTGGCATTTTGCAGTTAAACAATTTGGCGGAATTAACGGTGACCTGCTTGGTGCCGGATTAGAAGGAGGAGAATTATGGAGTATACTGCTGGTGTGGAGCTATCTCTCTATCGTCACGGGGTAACAAAAGAAAATCTTGAAAAAGTTTATATTGGCTGGACAGATGTTGAAGTAGCTGAAGAAGGGGTCGATCTTCTCAAGCGTACAAAGAGGTTCCGTCCCGAAGCTGACCGGATCATCTCAAGCGACCTGAAACGCTGTATTCAATCTGCAGACTTTCTGTTTCCTGATGATAAAAAGATTTACCATAAAGGACTGCGAGAAATTAATTTTGGCAGCTGGGAAGGCAAAAAAGCAGATGAATTATCTAAAAGAGAGGATTTTTCAATGTGGCTGGAAAATCCCCAGGAAATGCGGCCGGAAAACGGAGAATCATTTGCTGAATTTTCCGAACGTATAGAAGCTGCATGGGAAATGATCCGTGAATGGAGTTATCAGGACGGCATTGAAAAAATAGCGATTGTCTCACACGGCGGCCCGATTCGGCAGCTGCTCACGGTGCTTGCTCCTGAGAAAAAATCCTTCTGGGATTGGAAGCCGCTGCATGGGCAGGGACTGACACTCTACTGGGCTGATCGCGAAGCCTTTAGGAGGGGTGAGAGATGCACTTCATTATCGGCGGTGCCTATCACGGAAAAAAGCAGTGGGTAAAAGATGAGCTAAACAGGACAAAAAAGTCCGTTGAAAAAGTGATAGATTGGTCACCTGAGAAGTCATTAGAGGGACTGCAGCAGGACGTTTTAGTGTGGTACTCGATGGAAAACTGGGTGCTGCATCAATGCCATGGACCATTACAGGATGATGAGATTGTGGAAGCTTTTAAGAACTGGATTGATCAATTGGATCTGTGGGAAAAGAAGAAGCAAACGAGAAGTGTCATGCTTGTGGGAACCGATCAGTCAAAAGGAATCGTGCCATTGGATCAGACCATGAGAAGGGCGCGGGATCTTTCAGGCTGGTGCTTTCAACACAGCGCACAAATATCCTCCCGTGTGACACGAGTCTGGTATGGTATTGGAGAAGAGCTAAAACAGGAGGAGGAAGAATGATGAAAATTTACACACGCACAGGAGACAAAGGCCAGACAAGTCTGATTGGCGGAAGAGTAGACAAGGATGATATCCGTGTTGAAGCCTATGGCACGATTGACGAGGTCAACAGCTTTGTAGGGAAAGCAGTAGCAGAACTCGACAAAACAAAGTTCAAGGATATTGTGGAAGACCTCGAAGCGATTCAGCATGAACTATTTGATGCGGGGGGAGACCTGGCGAATGTTTCTTCGAAAAAGGAATGGAAGCTGGATGCCAAAGCAATTGATCAGCTCGAGCTTCGCATTGACCAGTTAATGGACGAATCTCCTGAGCTTGAGCGATTTGTGCTTCCAGGAGGAACAGCCGCTTCTGCCTCTTTGCATATTGCGCGCACGATTACGAGAAGAGCAGAAAGACTTACAGTAGGCCTTGCAAAAGTCGATCCAGAGCTTCCAGCCGGACCGCAGCAGTACTTGAACCGTCTTTCTGACTACTTTTTTGCCTGTGCTCGTGCAGTTAATGCCAGAGACGGTGTAGCAGATGTGGAATATATCCGGAGTGCAAAGGTTTTTCGCACCGGTAAACGCGCTCCTAAAGAAGAGCAATGAAACCGTCTATGACGGGAAGGAATGCAGCGCAATGGAACGCAGGAAAAAATGACTGGGTGGTCACCACAGACAACAGCGGCGGCATCGGCGAAAAGGAGCTGGACGAAGTCCAGGCTCCTTACGAGACCGTCGCGTACTTTTCGTTTCGCACAGCCGTCCTGGATGCTCTTTCTGCCGGTGCACTGCCTAAAATCGTTCTTTTACATAATTTCTGCGGCAATGAAGCGTGGGAGTATCTTTATAAAGGCATATCCAATGGACTTCAGGAAATAGGACTGAGCGGTGTTGAAGTGTCCGGCAGCACAGAATCAAATTTCAATATGCTGCAGTCAGCGGTTTCTATTACCGTTATCGGTGAGCGGTTTCGCTATTTCGAGCCATCTCAAGATCTGGAGTGGACATTAGAAGGAGAGCCGCTTGTTGGCAAAGAGGTTTTGATGTTTCCTGAAAAGATTGCTTCGCTGTCAAGGGCCGCAGAAATAGCAAAAGACCCCAAAACAGCTGTTCTATGGCCGGTGGGGTCAAAGGGAATTGCGGTTGAATGGGAAAGCATGCACAATCAATACGGGTGGCAGAAAACTGACCTGCCCTTCAAGCCCGATCCGGATAAATCAGCCGGGCCGGCAACATGCTTTATCGCAGGAAAACGAAAATAATAAGCTTTTTCTTTTTCAAAGTGCAACAGGCAAAACCGGTCACCTTCTAAAAAAGCGGGAAGGCTACAGCAGATGGGAGAAAGAGCGTGCAACGAGTTCCATTGCAGTGCCCCCAATCCCCTGTGGCTTTAGCATATCCTTTGAAACGCGCACCGAATGCTGCAGATCTTTTTGAATACTCTGCTGAACCTGAAGAAGTATTTTTTTGTCTGTTGTCAGCACATTTAATTCATCGTTAATTAAAATACTTCTGCGATCAAAATTGGTCGTTCCCACATCACAGAGTTTCTCATCAATCAGCAGCACTTTTGCATGGTAAAAGCCATGCTCAAATTGATAAACATGCGCACCAAGATTAATTAATTCTCTCAGGAAATGAAAGGATGCAGGCTGAACGAGTGCATGGTCCGGTGTACCAGGCACAAGAATGGTGACAGCAATATTGTCAGCCAGCTTGTTTTTTAAGCAGGAAAACAGCTTTTCAGTTGGAATAAAGTAAGGCGTGCCAATGAAAATTGATTTTTCTGCCAGATCAAAAAGGTCGAGCATAAAGGCTTCCATATTTACAGGCTCTGACGGAACGATCTGGTAAGAAGAAGAGCTTTTAGCCTTATGGGAAACTGCCTCAACATGATGCTGCGTTTTTTTAAACTCCCTTTGCCAATCAATCTGAAACTCAGAAAGCAAATCTTCTACACCTGAGCCTGTTATGCGGAGATGATAATCACGCCAGGGAGAAAGAACAGGATCCAGATTCACATACTCCCTCCCTATATTAAAGCCTCCAACATGCGCGAGCTCGCCATCAATTATGACAATTTTTCTGTGGTTTCTTCGCTGCAAAGAAAAAAAGGAACCCTTAAAAATAAGAGGGCGGCTAAAGGCTATATGGATACCTGCTTCCTTCAAAGGCTTTATCCACTTTTTCATGTTTTTACTGCCGAGCGCATCACATAAAATTCGAACCTCAACCCCATCTTTTACACGACCTTCTAAAAGAGAAAAAAGCCGCCTTCCCACCTCATCAGGCTCTATAATATAAAATAAAAGACAAATTGAACGCTTGGCTTCCATGATGTCAAGCTCAAGCGACTTCATCCATGCAACTCCGTCATCAAAAAAATTTATTTCACCTTTTCTCCAAGGATAGACAGAGGATCTGCGCTTACGCTTGAGGGAATGCATCCCTATAAGCCAATCCAGCCTCAGCCAGCCAATTATTATAAAAATAATAGCAAATACTTTTAACACCCTCATTGGACTACCTCCTGTTCCTCTTTTTTAGCATGCCCATTCTTTTAAAAAATAGCTCTTAAGCAGAAGATTACAAAAGAATCCAGCCCATATAAGCCGGAACAAAGGGAAAAGAAGTCTGAAACACGTCTGTGAGCGAGATGAAATGAAGAAGAGGCTAGAAGAAAATCATCGAAAAAGCATTGACTGAATGCTCATTCATTATATAATAGATATAGACAGAATCTTTTTAATTTAGCAGCAAAGGGGAGGAGTGCATCAATTATGGGGAATATATTGCTTATTATCAATTGGATTGCGTTTATTCTTGTAACCGCTTACGCAATTTATTTGTTTGGCTATTTAGTGAAAACACGGTATGAATTCATTAAGCTCGGGAAGAAAACTGAGTTTGATAATAATGTCAAAGTGCGAATGAAAAAGTTTATTGTGCAGGTATTTGGCCAGAAAAAGCTGCTCAAAGACAAAAAGAGCGGCATCATACATGTCATGTTCTTTTATGGATTTTTGCTGGTGCAGGTTGGTGCGATAGATTTTATTTATAAAGGTCTTGTTCCGGGAGCGCATCTGCCGCTCGGTATTTTTTATCCTGGCTTTACGTTTTTCCAGGAACTCGTCACTCTCATGATTCTGGTGGCAGTAGGCTGGGCGTTTTACCGGAGATATATGGAGAAGCTTGTCCGTCTGAAAAGGGGATTTAAATCAGGCCTTGTGCTGATTTTTATTGGCGGATTAATGCTGTCTGTTTTAATTGGAAATGGTGCAGGACTGGTTTGGCTGAATCATGATCTGACGTGGACGGAGCCGGTTGCTTCCCTCATCGCAGGTGCTACAGGCTGGCTTGGTGAAGGCTTTGCTGTTGTGCTGTTTTATGTTGCATGGTGGGCGCATCTTTTATTCCTGCTTGGGTTTTTAGTGTATGTTCCACAATCTAAGCATGCTCACTTAATTGCCGGTCCCGCTAATGTGTATTTTAACCGCATTGACAATCCGGGCAAACTGAACAAAATTGATTTTGAAGATGAAACGCAGGAAACATACGGAGTTGGGAAGGTTCAGGACTTTACGCAGCTTCAGCTGATTGATATGTATGCGTGTGTGGAATGCGGACGCTGTACAAATATGTGTCCTGCCACCGGAACAGGCAAAATGCTGTCGCCGATGGATTTGATCACAAAAATTCGCGACAATCTTACTTTTACAGGTGCAGCGATTACTTCTCAATCTCCATGGGTGCCGGTGCCTGCTTTTGCCAATACAAAAGGCAATCAGGTGGCAGCTGCCGCTGAGAGCGGGGGTCAGGAAGCAGCCTTTGATATGTATCACCCAAGCCTGATCGGCGACGTGATTACGGAGGAAGAAATCTGGGCATGTACGACCTGCCGCAATTGCGAGGACCAGTGCCCGGTGATGAATGAGCATGTTGATAAGATTATCGACCTGCGCCGCTACCTTGTGTTAACAGAAGGAAAAATGGACCCGGATGCACAAAGAGCCATACAAAACATTGAGCGTCAGGGCAATCCATGGGGACTGAACCGGAAAGAGCGTGAAAACTGGCGCGAAGCCCGTGAAGACGTGATCGTTCCGACGATTAAAGAAATGAAAAAAGCCGACGAAGACTTTGAGTACTTGTTCTGGGTCGGATCAATGGGCTCATTTGACAACCGCAGCCAGAAAATCGCACTTTCGTTTGCAAAGCTGCTAAACGAGGCAGGCGTAAAATTTGCGATTCTTGGAAACAAGGAAAAGAACTCCGGAGATACGCCAAGAAGACTTGGAAATGAGTTTTTATTTCAGGAACTTGCGACTGCGAATATTGCCGAGTTTGAAAAAAATGAAATTACAAAGATCATTACCATTGACCCGCATGCGTACAATGTATTTAAAAATGAGTATCCGGACTTTGGCTTAAAAGCAGAAGTCTACCATCACACTGAGATTCTCGCTCAGCTTGTGAAAGACGGCCGACTGAAGCCGGTTCATGCAGTAAATGAAAAAATAACGTTCCATGATTCCTGTTATCTTGGAAGATACAATGAAGTGTACGATCCGCCGCGGGAGATTTTAAAAGCCATCCCGGGAGTCACACTGATCGAAATGAAACGAAACCGGGAAAACGGCATGTGCTGTGGTGCCGGTGGAGGATTAATGTGGATGGAGGAAGATAAAGGGCACCGTGTAAATGTCGCCCGTACTGAACAGGCGCTTGAAGTGGAGCCGTCAGTCATTTCCTCAGGCTGTCCATACTGTCTGACGATGCTGTCGGATGGAACAAAAGCAAAAGAAGTAGAAGAAGAGGTCGGCACGTACGACGTTGCGGAACTCCTTGAAAGAAGCATTATAGGCACAGGGGTAGAAGACATTGCCTAATCATAGAGGTTAAGCGGAAATTCGCTTAACCTGCTTGTTTTTAAATGATGTAATCGCTTACAATTAAAACATAAGCAAAACATTTCTTATAACTGAGGGACGCAGGGTGTCCCTTTTTCTTTTGAACGGGTTATGAGCGAACGCTCAGTCAATCTAATTTATAAACAGGGAGGAAACGAACAATGGGGAAAACGGTAATTCTTGATGGGGCACGAACTCCTTTTGGAAAGTTTGGCGGTGGTCTGGCTTCATTTTCTGCATCAGATTTAGGGGGCTTTGCCATTAAAGAAGCTTTGGAGCGTGCAAAAGTGGAGCCTTCAGAAGTCGATGAAGTGATTATGGGCACTGTTCTTCAGGGAGGGCAGGGGCAGATTCCTTCCAGACAGGCAGCTCAAAAAGCAGGTATACCGTGGGAAGTGAAAACCGAAACCATTAACAAAGTATGTGCTTCTGGCATGCGGAGCGTCACATTAGGCGACCAGCTGATTCGTCTAGGGGACGAATCGTTAATCGTGGCAGGCGGAATGGAATCGATGACGAATGCTCCCTACTTTATGGATAAAGCAAGAAGCGGATTCAGAATGGGAGATGCGGCGGTAAAAGACATGATGGTGCACGACGGATTAACCTGTTCATTTAATCATGTTCATATGGGGAACTACGGAAATTCAACAGCTGCTGAATTTGATCTGACGAGAGAGCAGCAGGACGAATGGGCGCTGCGAAGCCACCAGCGGGCTGGTAAAGCAATTGAGAAAGGGATTTTTGCTGAAGAAATTGTAGCGCTTGAAGTGCCGCAGCGCAAAAAAGAACCTGTAACCATCGCAAACGATGAGTCGCCAAGGCTCGATACTTCCCTGGAAAAACTCTCAGGTCTCCGTCCGGCATTTGATAAAGACGGTTCCATCACAGCAGGCAATGCGCCGGGAATTAACGATGGTGCTTGTGCAATGGTTTTAATGAGTGAAGAGCGTGCAAAGAAAGAAAACAAATCGATTCTTGCGACGATTTTAGGTCATGCAGAGGTTGCAGTTGAAGCGAAGGATTTTCCTCAAACACCGGGTCTTGTCATTAATAAACTGCTTGAAAAAACAGGACGCAGCCTGGACGAAGTGAAGCTGATTGAAATTAATGAAGCTTTTTCAGCTGTCGCATTAGCCAGCGCGAAAATCGCTAATCTCGATCCTGAAAAAGTAAATGTAAACGGGGGAGCAGTCGCACTTGGCCATCCGATTGGAGCAAGCGGTGCCCGCGTGATCCTGACACTTGCATATGAACTGAAAAGAAGAGGCGGCGGACTCGGCATTGCTTCAATTTGCAGCGGAGGCGGCCAGGGAGATGCTGTTCTGATTGAAGTGAAGGGAGAGATTGGATGACCATCAAAAAAGTAATGGTTATTGGTGCAGGGCAGATGGGCGGAGGGATTGCCCAGGTCTGTGCCCAGGCGGGATATGAAGTAACGTTAAATGACATTAAAGACGATTTTTTAGAGCGCGGCATTGCTGGAATCGAAAAGAATCTTTCCCGCTCCGTAGAAAAGGGCCGCATGACAGAGGAAGAAAAAAATGACTGTCTGGCAAGAATCAGCCGATCCACTGATATTCAGGATGCTTCCCATGCGGATATCATTATTGAAGCGGCTGTGGAAAATATGACAGTAAAAACAGAGATCTTTAAGAAGCTCGATCAGGCTGCACCGGCTCACGCAATCCTTGCGACAAATACGTCATCTCTCCCGATTACAGAGATAGCTGCCGCAACGAAGCGTCCTGAAAAGGTTATTGGCATGCATTTTATGAACCCGGTGCCGGTTATGAAACTCGTAGAAATTATCCGGGGCCTCGCCACTACAGATGAAGTCTATCTTGCGGTTGAAGAAATGACGAGAACATTAAATAAAGCACCCGTTGAAGTCAATGATTTCCCTGGATTTGTGTCGAACCGCATTTTGATGCCCATGATCAATGAAGCGATCTATACCCTCTTTGAAGGTGTTGCGACAAAAGAAGCGATAGATGACGTCATGAAAATGGGGATGAATCATCCTATGGGTCCGCTGCAATTAGCAGATTTCATCGGTCTTGATACATGCTTATACATTATGGAAATCCTGCACGAAGGATTTGGCGACAGCAAATACCGTCCCTGTCCATTACTTAGAAAATATGTAAAAGCCGGCTGGCTGGGCAAGAAAACAGGCCGCGGCTTTTATGTGTACGACTAACATCAGGGGGGACCGGGGATGGAACTGCGATTTACGGAAGAACAAAAAATGATGAGAAAAATGGTCCGCGACTTTGCTCGAGAAGAAATCACGCCCTTTATAGAACGAATGGAAAAAGGGGAATTTCCCCGTGATATCGTAAAGAAAATGGGGCAGCTGGGCTTAATGGGCATCTCCGTTCCGGAAAAATATGGCGGATCCCAAATGGATTTTATTTCTTATATTATTGCCGTCCATGAACTATCTAAAGTAAGTGCGGTGGTAGGGGTGATCCTTTCTGTCCACACATCTGTAGGCACAAATCCGATTCTGTATTACGGCAATGAAGAACAGAAGCAAAAGTATGTGCCAAAGCTTGCGTCAGGAGAGCATCTGGGAGCCTTTTGTTTAACAGAACCCGGTGCAGGCTCTGATGCAGCCAGCTTGAAGACCAAAGCGGTGAAAAAAGAAGATCACTATGTAGTGAACGGATCAAAGATTTTCATAACAAATGGCGGGGAAGCAGATACGTATATTGTCTTTGCGATTACGGATCCTGCTGCAGGAACAAAAGGAATTTCTGCTTTTATCGTAGAAAAAGAGACGCCTGGCTTTATTGTCGGAAAAGACGAAGAAAAAATGGGGCTGCATGGCTCACGTACTGTTCAGCTAACCTTTGAAGATATGAAGGTGCCGGTTGAGAATTTGCTGGGCAAAGAGGGAGAAGGCTTTAAGATTGCTCTTGGAAACCTAGATACAGGAAGAATCGGCATTGCAGCCAAATCGCTGGGCATTGCAGAAGCTGCCTATGAAGCGGCGTGTGCTTATGCAAAAGAACGTGTGCAATTCGGCAAGCCAATCGCACAGCAGCAGGGCATCGGATTTAAGCTTGCGGATATGGCGACAGCCTCAGAAGCAGCAAGGCTGTTAGTTTATCAGGCGGCTTCACTTAGAGCACAGGATAAGCCGTGCGGAAAAGAGGCATCCATTGCCAAGCTGTTTGCATCGACCACCGCCATGAACAATGCGATCGAAGCGGTTCAGGTATTCGGAGGAAATGGCTACACAGAAGATTATCCTGTTGAGCGCTATTTCAGAGATGCGAAAATCAGTGAAATTTATGAAGGAACAAGTGAAATTCAGCGCATCGTCATCAGCAAACATGTCACAAAATAATTTACGAGATTGCTAGGAGGAAAAACCATGAACTTTACATTATCAGAAGAACACAAAATGATCCGGAAAATGGTCCGTGATTTTGCTGAAAAAGAAGTGGCGCCAACAGCTGCCGAGCGGGATGAAGAAGAGCGCTTTGACCGCGGCATCTTCGATAAGATGGCGGAGCTTGGCCTGACAGGCATTCCATGGCCGGAAGAATACGGCGGAATCGGCAGTGACTATTTAGCGTATGTCATTGCAGTTGAAGAGCTTTCGCGTGTGTGTGCATCAACAGGTGTGACGCTGTCTGCGCATCTTTCTCTTGCCAGCTGGCCGATCTTTAAATTTGGAACAGAGGAACAAAAAAAGCATTACCTTTCTGCATTAGCTCAGGGTGAAATGCTTGGCGCGTACGGATTATCTGAGCCGGGAGCGGGGTCGGACGTTTCATCGATGAAAACAAAAGCGGTGAAAGACGGGGATCATTATGTATTAAATGGTTCTAAGGTTTGGATTACGAACGGCGGAGTGGCCGATCTATATATTATTTTTGCTGTTACAGACGCCTCTCAGGGAACCCGAGGCATGAGCGCATTTATTGTGGAAGCAAGCTATGAGGGTTTTTCAGTCGGTAAAAAAGAGAAAAAGCTGGGCATTCGCTCTTCTCCGACCACCGAGCTGATTTTTGACAATGTAAAAGTTCCCGCTGCAAACCTTCTTGGAAAAGAGGGAGAAGGCTTCAAAATCGCGATGATGACACTTGACGGCGGACGGAATGGAATCGCAGCACAGGCTGTAGGAATTGCACAGGGGGCAATGGATGCAGCCATCGACTACGCAAAAGGCCGTGAGCAATTCGGAAAATCGATTCTTGCAAACCAGGGTATTTCCTTTAAGATCGCTGATATGGCAACAGGAATTGAAGCCTCCCGCCTGTTAACCTATCAGGCAGCCTGGCTTGAGTCAGAAGGACTGCCTTACGGAAAAGAATCCGCCATGTCAAAGCTGTTCGCAGGAGACACCGCTATGAAAGTAACAGTAGAAGCTGTTCAAGTATTCGGCGGCTATGGCTATACGAAGGATTATCCGGTTGAACGCTTTATGCGTGATGCGAAAATTACACAAATCTATGAGGGTACACAAGAGATCCAGCGTCTTGTAATCGGACGGACTGTGACGAAGTAAGGGATTGCCCTAAAAGTCAATAGAGGGAAGAAAATCAATTCAGCTGGAAAGGCGGGGGTGCGCTTGGAGAAACGGCGTGAAGTACAGTCGTCGGTTAAAGATGAACGGCTCGTGGAAATGCGCCGCGATCAGATGATCAAAGGAGCGGTGGCGCTTTTTAAGCAAAAAGGATTTCATCGGACGACGACAAGGGAAATCGCCCGTGAATCCGGCTTCAGCATCGGAACGCTGTATGAATACATTCGGGCTAAAGAAGATGTGCTGTACCTGGTTTGTGACCGGATCTATGATGAGGTCCGGGCGCAGCTTCATGGGATGGACCTGAATGCAGGGACCATTTCCAATTTATCACTCGGCATCGCGCACTATTTTAAAGTCGTGGATGAAATGCAGGATGAAGTACTTGTGATGTATCAGGAAGCAAAATCGCTTTCTAAAGATGCACTGCCTTACGTACTGAAAAAAGAGCTTGAAATGGTCAAAATGTTTGAAACGTTAATACAAAAATGTGTTGAGCAGGGTGAGCTTGAAATGGAAGAAAAGCAAGTGCATCTTCTGGCTCAAAACATCTTTGTTCAGGGGCAGATGTGGGGCTTTCGAAGATGGGCGCTGCATCATGCCTACACGATTGATGAATATATCCAGCGTCAAACAGAGCTTCTGCTGTCGGGCATCACCGGCTACCAGGCAGGAGTAAAAAAGGGGGAGTAAGCATGGCGATGATAGAACCTGTTATTTATAAACCGGTTCATCCGGTCCGTTTTGTAACCGCTTCAAGCTTATTTGATGGTCATGACGCGTCGATTAATATTATGCGCAGAATTTTACAGTCAAGCGGAGCAGAAGTCATTCATCTTGGCCACAACCGGTCGGTGGAGGAAGTGGTAAATGCAGCGATTCAGGAAGACGTGCAGGGGATTGCGATTTCTTCCTATCAGGGAGGACATGTGGAGTATTTTAAATATATGTTCGACCTGCTTAAAGAGCGTGGAGCGCCTCATATCCGGCTTTATGGCGGTGGCGGCGGAGTCATTATCCCGCGTGAAATAAAAGAACTTCATGATTACGGCATTGCCCGTATTTTTTCCCCGGAGGACGGCAGACAGCACGGGTTACAGGGCATGATTAATCAAATGCTTGAGGAATGTGATTTTTCTACTGTCAGTGCAGACATGACAGATCAGCTGGAGGGGTTGAAAACAGGGAAGCCTCCTATCGTGTCTAAATTTATTTCCCTTGCTGAATACCGCATGCAGCAGACAGAGCAGAAGGAACAATGGCAATCGATTATAAATGAAGTAAAAACGATTGAACAGCAAGCGCCTGTAATCGGAATTACGGGGACTGGCGGAGCGGGGAAAAGCTCGTTGACGGACGAACTCATTCGCCGTTTTATCAATGAGATTCCCGACAAAAAAGTAGCGATTTTATCCATTGACCCGACCAAGCAAAAAACCGGCGGGGCGCTTCTTGGGGACCGGATTCGCATGAATGCCATTTTCTCAGACCGCGTTTTTATGAGAAGTCTTGCGACGCGCGGATCAAAAAGTGAGCTCTCACTCGCAATACGTGACGCTATATCCGTGGTAAAAGCAGCTAAATTTGATTTAATTATTGTGGAAACGAGCGGGATCGGACAGGGTGATGCGGAAATTGCAGAGATAGCAGATGTCTCCATGTATGTGATGACGAGTGAATTCGGAGCGCCATCGCAGCTTGAGAAAATCGATATGATTGACTATGCTGACCTGATTGTCATCAATAAATTTGAGCGCAAGGGATCTGAGGACGCGAGACGTCAGGTGCAAAAGCAATACCAGAGAAGCCATATGCTGTTCGATCGCGACTTAGATGACATGCCTGTGTATGGAACGATCGCCTCCCAATTTAACGATGCAGGAACAAACGCTCTCTTTGCTGCACTTATGAACACTATAAGCGAAAAAACTTCAAGCAGCTGGACTACTGCTTTTTCAACCAAAGCTGAGGTTGAAAAACAAAATGTCATCATTCCAAATGACCGTCGATACTATTTGCGGGAAATTGCTGAAACCGTTCGGCGCTATCATCAAACCGCTGAGAATCAGGTAAAGCTCGCACGCCGTTTTTTCCAGCTTGAAGGCGCCATCGCTGCCCTAAAAGAAGGAGGCGGAGCAGAAGAAGCTCTTCAGCCGCTTGAATCACTCAGAAAAACTGCATGGGATCAGCTTTCCGAGTCTTCTAAAAAAATACTTGAAAGCTGGCAGGAACAAAAAGAATTATACGGAAAAGATCAATTCACCACCACAATCCGCGGCAGGGAAATCATAACGGAACTGACGACAAAAAGCTTATCCGGTCTATCAATTCCGAAAGTTTCACTTCCTAAATACGAGGATTATGGTGAAATTTTAAAATGGGTCTACAAAGAAAACGTACCAGGTTCTTTTCCTTACACAGCAGGCGTCTTTCCATTTAAACGAAAAGGGGAGGATCCGAAACGTCAGTTTGCCGGGGAAGGAACGCCTGAGCGAACGAATCGCCGCTTTCATTATTTGTCAAAAGACGATGACGCAAAAAGACTGAGTACAGCATTTGACTCTGTTACCCTTTACGGTGAAGATCCGGATCACCGCCCTGATATTTACGGGAAAGTCGGGGAATCCGGCGTCAGTATTTGCACACTTGACGACATGAAAAAGTTATACGCGGGCTTTGACCTCTGTGCACCAAGCACATCCGTGTCCATGACCATTAATGGTCCGGCTCCGATCATCCTGGCTATGTTTATGAATGCTGCGATTGATCAGCAGGTCAGGAAAAAAGAAGAGGAATTGGATCGAACGTTAACCATGGAGGAATTCACCACGGTTCGGGAAGAAACGCTTCAGGTTGTGCGGGGAACAGTTCAGGCGGATATTTTAAAAGAAGATCAGGGGCAGAACACCTGTATCTTTTCAACTGAATTCGCGCTAAGAATGATGGGAGACATTCAGCAGTATTTTATTGATTATAAAGTACGCAACTACTATTCAGTCTCCATATCCGGCTATCATATCGCAGAAGCCGGTGCGAATCCTGTTTCACAGCTGGCTTTCACTCTTGCCAATGGCTTCACATATGTAGAATATTACTTAAGCCGTGGAATGGACATTGATGCATTCGCCCCTAACCTTTCCTTCTTTTTCTCTAATGGACTTGACCCGGAATATACGGTGATTGGAAGAGTCGCCCGCCGAATCTGGTCGACTGTCATGAGAGACAAATACGGAGCAAACGAACGCAGCCAGAAACTCAAGTATCATATTCAAACATCCGGCCGCTCGCTGCATGCACAGGAAATAGATTTTAATGATATCCGCACTACGCTGCAGGCGTTAATGGCGTTGCAGGATAATTGCAATTCCCTTCATACAAATGCATACGATGAAGCCATTACAACCCCGACAGAAGAATCAGTGCGGCGCGCAATGGCCATTCAAATGATTATTACAAAAGAACATGGCTTAAGCAAAAATGAAAATCCTCTTCAGGGATCGTTTATTATGGAAGAACTGACGGACTTAGTTGAGGAAATGGTGCTCCAGGAATTTGAACGGATCAATGACCGTGGAGGAGTGCTTGGTGCCATGGAAACACAGTATCAGCGCGGAAAGATCCAGGAAGAGTCTATGTTTTACGAAATGAAAAAGCATACAGGAGAGCTGCCGATTGTAGGCGTGAATACGTACTTAAACCCTACTCCCCCTTCTGAAGAGGAAATGGACAGTATGGAGCTTGCCCGTGCGACCCAAGAAGAAAAAGAAAGCCAGATCACGAACTTAAGAACGTTTCAGGGTGCCCATGATAAAGAAACGGCAGAAG
Organism: Jeotgalibacillus sp. ET6; assembly: GCF_029667115.1. Classification (GTDB taxonomy): domain Bacteria; phylum Bacillota; class Bacilli; order Bacillales; family Jeotgalibacillaceae; genus Jeotgalibacillus. Next base: position 61,235 of record NZ_JARUIU010000002.1, read on the forward strand.
CATTGGAGAAACTGAAAGAAACCGCGGTTGCCGGAGGAAATCTTTTTGCTGAACTGATGGAGACGGTGAAAGTAGCAAGCCTTGGCCAAATTACGCATGCTCTTTATGAAGTAGGCGGCCAATACCGTCGAAATATGTAAAATCTTCGTAAATTGCCTGACGAAAGGTGAAATCCTGCGTCAGGTGTTTTTATTTCGGTTATAATAAAGGGAATCTAACCCCAGCCGAAAAGGAAGTGGCCCTGATGGCGAAAACACTTATGTACTATGGAACATTAATCCTCATGATCGTCATCACCTTTACACTTTACAGTCGGATGCTTGGCGCAATTCCTCTGTTGATTTTATCTTTTGCACTTTATTACATGGCATACTTAGAAATGAAAAAAGATAAATATCGAAAATCGTCGAGCGACTAATTGATAATTTAAAAGGGTAGGTATGGCATTTTAGCTGATACTTTGGTTATAATGGGTAATATGCTTTCAATGAGGAAAAAAGGCTTTATTGATAAAGGAAGTATACGCGCATATTTGATAAAAAGGAGTTGCAGGGAATGGAACTTAAAAGTCTTACAAAAGAAGAAGTCCGCGAATATTCTTTTATAGAAGTTTCTCATTACCTATTAGTCGACCGTCATGCGACGATGTCGTTTAAGGAAATGTTAAATGAGTGGAAGAAGCTTCTCGGCTTAACTGATAAAGATGTAAAATCACACATGGTTCAATTTTACACGGACCTCAACATGGACGGCCGTTTTATTTCAATCGGTGAGGACCAGTGGGGGCTTCGTACGTGGTATCCGCTTGATCAGGTTGAGGATGAGCATGTAACAAGTGAAATTCAGACGAAGAAAAAATTAAAATCCAAGTCTAAAAAGAAAAAACTTGCAGAAGAAGATCTTGATTACGATGATCTTGATGACGAAGAAGAAGATCTTGTATACGATGAGCTCGATGACGATCTTGAAGACGTCGACGACATCGATGAAGAAGATGAAGACGAAGACTTCGATGAAGAACTGATCGAGGATGACGATTTTGATCTTGATGAAGATGATGAGGACGAAGAAGACGAAGAAGACGATTTGGACGAAGAAAACAAATAACATCTTTTATGGCAGAAGTGCGGACGTGCTCTTCTGCTTTTTTTAGTATAGATGAAAATTTCCACTTTATCCGCCTGTTTTCGACAAGGTCCTTATTTTTATCCTTGACTATTTTTCGAATGATGGTAGTATTTTATTTGGGCTCCTTGAAAAAGGAACAATCGCAGATATTCGCGCTCCCTTGCGTTTTTAAACGTAGGAGGGGGCGCTTTTTGTTTTTTAAAAAGGACTCGATTGCACGTGGATCGGGTCATTATTCGTTCAATATGGATTGAACTCCCACCTTTATTATGAGGCGTTAAAGCCTATTTTAAATTATACAGGCACCATCGAAAGGAGAAAAAGCATGACAAAGTATATTTTCGTGACAGGCGGCGTAGTTTCGTCACTCGGAAAAGGGATCACAGCGGCATCCCTTGGACGTCTATTAAAAAACAGAGGGTTAAATGTAACCATTCAAAAATTTGATCCTTACATCAACGTGGACCCTGGAACGATGAGTCCTTATCAGCACGGCGAGGTATTCGTAACAGATGATGGTGCAGAGACCGATTTGGACTTAGGTCACTACGAGCGTTTTATCGATATTAACCTGAACAAATACAGCAATGTCACGACGGGGAAAATTTACTCTACTGTCTTGAAAAAAGAACGCCGGGGCGATTATCTTGGCGGCACGGTGCAGGTTATTCCTCATATTACCAACGAACTGAAGGAACGCGTTTACCGTGCGGGCCGTGAAACAAATGCGGATGTAGTGATCACGGAAATTGGGGGAACAGTGGGAGACATCGAGTCACTTCCGTTCCTTGAAGCGATCCGTCAAATTAAGAGTGATGTCGGCCGTGACAACGTCATGTATATCCACTGTACGCTTGTCCCTTATATTAAGGCAGCCGGTGAAATGAAAACGAAGCCGACGCAGCACAGTGTAAAAGAGCTCCGCAGCCTTGGGATCCAGCCGAATATTATTGTTGTGCGTACAGAAATGCCGATTTCACAAGACATGAAAGATAAAATCGCTCTTTTTTGCGATATCGATGAAGCTTCAGTCATTGAAGCAGCTGACGCAGATACCTTATATGCTGTGCCGCTTGCCCTGCAGGCTCAGAGAATGGACAGCATTGTATGCGAGCATTTGAAACTGGATGTGCGTGAGCCTGAAATGACGGAGTGGAATGAACTTGTAGACCGGGTACGGAATCTGTCCGGTAAAACAAGAATCGCTCTTGTTGGTAAATATGTAGAGCTGCAGGATGCCTACATTTCTGTTGTAGAATCGTTGAAGCATGCGGGCTATCAGTTTGATGTAGACGTAGAAATCAAATGGCTGAATTCTGAATTGCTGAACGCGGAAAATATTGCAGAAGAGTTAAGCGATGTAGACGGCATCCTGGTGCCTGGAGGATTTGGAGACCGTGGGATTGAAGGGAAAATGGAAGCAATCCGTTTCGCGCGTGAAACGAAAATGCCGTTTTTCGGAATCTGCCTCGGCATGCAGCTGGCATCTGTTGAATTTGCAAGAAATGTACTTGGACTTGAAAGTGCCCACTCAGCAGAAATTAACCCGGTTACTCCTTTCCCAATCATTGATTTGCTTCCTGAGCAAAAAGATATTGAAGATCTTGGAGGAACACTGCGTCTTGGCCTTTACCCATGTAAACTGAATGGCGGAACGAAAGCACGTGAAGCGTATAACTCAGAAGTTGTATACGAGCGTCATCGCCACCGTTTTGAATTTAATAACCAGTACCGTGAGAAGATGGAAAAAGAAGGATTCCTATTCTCAGGAACAAGCCCGGATGGCCGTTTAGTGGAAATTATCGAACTGGCAGACCACCCATGGTTTGTAGCCTGCCAGTTCCACCCGGAATTCACTTCCCGTCCAACGCGTCCACAGCCGCTGTTCAGGGATTTCGTCCAGGCAACCCTTAAACAATAATTATCATTTAAGTAAAGCCGCTTGATTGGTGTTATAAGATGTTGCAGTTTATAGCATTTGTAAGTCGGTGAACGGAGCGGAAGGTTGCGACTCCTGCAGGACATGACGGCAAGCTGAGACTTCGCAGGGCAACGCCCAAGAAGGCTCAGCGCCGTCCCTGCGGAAAGCGTCCTCCTGAATCGCAGCGAACCGGTCAAAGAGCTTGAGACACTTTTGTCCCAAGCTCTTTTTTTGTCTATTCATTTTCAACAATCATTTCATCAAGTGAAAACTTTAGCCCGTGATACAAATACAAAGCAGCCATCAGTGATGGAAAACCAAACCGGTTTCCATCTTCATCCGGCAGCATGCCTTTCACCAGCTGAGTATTTAAATGGACATCGGCAAGACTGGTTAAATCGTTTTCGGCTTCTTTCACCACACCTGAAATGACCGTGAATGGAATTTGCTTGTCCTTTAGCTTTTGTCCAAGTGATAGGGCTGGTTCATCTGTAGAACGCCTCGTTACAATCAGCACCCTGTCAGCGCCGTCAAGATCTTCGACGTTCTGAAGTTCCAGCGCACATGCCATGGGTTCCGCACCGTTCAGCGCTTCCTCTGCCACACCCTGCATTTCTTCAAAGCCTTTAATATAAATTGTGCCCTCACCGACAGCAGCCTGAGCAAGAAGACGGGCAGCATCCTCCATTAACAGTTCTTCTTTTCCCTGCAGCCGGGAGAATAGACCCGAGAGCTGAGTGGTAAACATTTTTAACATAAACGTCATTCCTCCAGTGTTTTTGTCGAATTATGTAATAAGGTTTTTAGTCATATTCCAGCCCTAAAGAAGGAACTGTACTTTATTTGTAGAATGTACCATAATACAGGGTGAAAATAAAAACAAAGAGATACATAGAAAAGGGATAATCTGGTTAAAGAGGTGGAGATCGTGGAGGAAAAGATTTTAATCGTGGACGACCAGTTCGGCATTCGGATTTTATTAAACGAAGTGCTGAATAAAGAGGGGTATAAAACGTTTCAGGCAGCGAACGGCTACGAAGCACTTTCTTTACTGAATGAGCATCCGGATCTTGTTTTGCTCGATATGAAAATTCCGGGTATGGACGGAATCGAGATCCTGAAAAGAATGAAAAAACAGCGTGCAGACATCAAGGTTGTCATTATGACAGCATATGGGGAACTGGATATGATTCAGGAAGCGAAAGATTTGGGAGCGCTTACGCATATTGCCAAGCCTTTTGATATCGAGGATATTCGACAGCTTGTGAAAAAATATTTACAGCATACAGGGTGATAAGTAGGAATATCCCGAATTTTGTTTCTTTTACCAGGTGAGGCGCAAGCGTAGTCAAATGCTGTTTCTTTTGGTATGATACTATGGAAAATAGATGCTGGGTGCATGAAAGTTTTTCGTGCAGCAGTGTGTGATTAAACACATATTTCAAGGAGGAGTTTCGATTATGCCATTAGTCTCAATGACTGACATGTTGAATACAGCAAAAGAAAAAGGATATGCTGTAGGACAATTTAACCTGAATAATCTTGAGTACACTCAAGCAATTCTTCAAGCAGCTGAAGAAGAAAAATCACCTGTTATCCTTGGTGTTTCTGAAGGTGCAGCACGTTATATGAGCGGTTTTAAAACCGTTGTAAAAATGGTTGAAGGTCTTTTGGAAGATCTGAAAATCACGGTTCCAGTTGCGATCCATCTGGACCACGGTTCAAGCTTTGAAAAGTGTAAAGAAGCGATTGATGCAGGCTTTACATCTGTCATGATCGATGCGTCTCACGGACCATTCGAACAAAACATCGAAATCACATCAAAAGTGGTTGAGTACGCTCACTCTAAAGGCGTTTCTGTTGAAGCTGAGCTTGGAGTTGTCGGCGGACAGGAAGATGACGTCATCGCAGACGGCGTTATCTATGCAGATCCAATCGAATGTAAAGAGCTTGTAGAACGTACTGGAATTGATACATTGGCTCCGGCTCTTGGTTCAGTTCACGGTCCTTACAAAGGTGAACCAAACCTTGGATTCGTTGAAATGGAACAAATCGGACGCGAAGCACAAGTTCCGATCGTTCTTCACGGAGGTACTGGAATTCCAACTAAGGATATCCAAAAAGCCATTTCATACGGAACAGCAAAAATCAACGTAAACACTGAAAATCAGATTGCTTCTACAAAAGTAGTCCGTGAAGTGCTTGCGAACGATTCTGAAGTGTATGATCCACGTAAATATCTTGGACCGGCTCGTGAAGCAATTAAAACGACTGTTGCAGGAAAAATGCGTGAATTTGGTTCTTCAAACCAGGCATAAGAATTACAGGGGACAACGGTTGGGCTTGAGCATCATCTTCATGAACAGCAGATGAATGATTATAGCCGTACTGAGGAATAAAAAAGCTGACACTGGGAATTAAACCAGGTACTAAAGGATAAAGGACAAGCATGGCAAAACCGTGCCTTTTCAATTAGAACTGGCAATTTCACAGGGTCAGCTTTTCCTGTACCTGCCGTATTTTGAAAATTTGAACTATGTAAACCAACAAGGGGAGATGGGATAAAATGAAGTTTTTTATTGATACAGCTAATATGGAAGAAATAACAGAAGCACACAGCTGGGGGATTGTGTCGGGGGTCACAACGAACCCATCGCTGGTGGCAAAAGAAAACATATCGTTTCATGACCGGCTGAAAGAAATCACGGAGCTTGTGGAAGGTTCTGTCAGTGCAGAAGTCATCTCGCTGGAAGCAGAGGGCATGATCGAAGAAGGAACAAAACTGGCTCAAATCGCCCCAAATATTACGGTTAAAGTCCCCATGACACCAGACGGCTTAAAAGCGACGGCTGCGTTTGCAAAGAAAGGCATTAAAACAAATGTGACACTGATTTTTAATGCGAATCAGGCGCTGCTGGCAGCCCGTGCAGGTGCTTCATATGTATCTCCTTTCCTTGGAAGATTGGACGACATTGGACATGACGGCATGCAGCTGATTAATACAATATCTGATATTTTTGCCATACACGATATTGACACAGAAATCATCGCCGCGTCCATCCGCCATCCTCAGCATGTTACCCAGGCAGCGCTAAATGGTGCGCATATTGCCACCTGCCCAATAAAAGTATTAAAGCAATTATTTAATCATCCATTAACCGACTCAGGAATTGAAGCATTTTTAAACGATTGGAACAAACAGAAATAAATTTTTTACCTGTTCACTCAATTCTGTCACATGATTAGAAAGAAGAGTGCGCACACTAACGGAAAAGCAATTTTCATCTCGAGTGTGTGATCAAGTACGCTATGAGCCGTCCTATAAAAAGCTGGCTCAGTTGCGCCTAATGGAACAGGGGAAGGAGCTTTACGATGGAAAAACTTAAGATTGAAGGGGGCCACCCTTTAAAAGGCAGAATTAAAGTAAGCGGTGCTAAGAACAGCGCAGTGGCACTAATTCCAGCAACTATTTTAGCTGATTCACCAACCGTTATTGAAGGTCTTCCTGATATTTCAGATGTTCAGACACTGAAAGAGCTTCTCGAGGAAATCGGTGGAGAGGTAACAGTCAGCGACGGAGAAATGCATGTAAACCCGGAAGGCATGGTTGCGATGCCATTGCCGAGCGGACGTGTGAAAAAACTGCGGGCTTCCTACTATATGATGGGAGCAATGCTTGGACGCTTTAAAAAAGCAGCCATTGGACTTCCTGGAGGCTGCCACCTTGGACCCCGTCCGATCGATCAGCATATCAAAGGCTTTGAAGCCCTTGGTGCAACCGTAACAAACGAGCAGGGTGCCATTTATCTTAGAGCGGATGAATTAAAAGGTGCAAGGATTTACCTTGATGTGGTCAGCGTTGGCGCCACCATTAATATTATGCTTGCAGCTGTCCGGGCAACTGGTCAAACCGTGATTGAAAATGCAGCGAAGGAACCTGAAATTATAGATGTAGCGACCCTGTTAAATAATATGGGGGCAAAGATCAAAGGAGCGGGAACCAACATCATTCGGATTGATGGCGTAGATTCACTTTCCGGAACAAGACACACCATCATTCCTGACCGCATCGAGGCAGGTACATACATGATTCTGGGAGCAGCAGCCGGAGGCGGACTAACGGTTGAAAATGTGATCCCGCTTCATATGGAGTCCCTGACAGCCAAGCTTCGGGAAATGGGTGTACCAATTGAAGAAAGTGATGAAGACATCTACATTGGAAAGTCAGATAAACTTCGTTCAGTGGATATTAAGACGCTGGTTTATCCAGGGTTTCCAACCGATCTCCAGCAGCCTATGACGGCTCTGCTTACAAAAGCGGAAGGGACTGCTTTAGTAACGGATACAATTTATTCTGCACGCTTTAAACATATTGATGAATTAAGAAGAATGAATGCCAATATTAAGACTGAAGGAAGCTCAGCTATTATATATGGACCATCCAAACTGCAAGGCACCCGGGTCAAAGCATCCGATTTGCGGGCAGGTGCCGCTCTTGTCATTGCAGGGCTGATGGCAGAAGGCGTCACGGAAGTAACGGGCCTTGAGCATATAGACAGAGGATATAGTGACCTCATTGAAAAGCTCACAGGACTTGGCGCAGTGATCTGGCGGGAAGCCATGACAGAAGAAGAGCTTGAACAAGTGAAAAATCAATAGCTTTAAAAGTATGACACATTAAACCCTTAATGTGTTATACTAATCCCCGAGAAACAAGTTAAAGGGGATGGGGAGATGGAACGCAGTTTATCAATGGAGCTTGTTCGTGTGACTGAAGCAGCAGCCCTTGCATCTGCAAGATGGATGGGGCGCGGATTAAAAAATGAAGCAGATGATGCGGCGACCACTGCCATGAGAGACGTATTCGACACCATTCCAATGAAAGGCACAGTTGTCATTGGAGAAGGGGAAATGGACGAGGCACCCATGCTTTACATTGGGGAAAAGCTTGGCACTGGATACGGACCGAGAGTGGATGTTGCAGTAGATCCTCTTGAAGGCACCAACATTGTCGCATCTGGAGGCTGGAATGCTATAGCTGTTTTAGCCGTAGCTGATCATGGTCACCTGCTGAATGCACCGGATATGTACATGGATAAAATCGCTGTCGGCCCTGAAGCCGTTGGTCAAATTGATATTAATGCGTCTGTATTGGACAATCTTAAAGCAGTCGCAAAAGCAAAAAACAAAAATATTGAAGATGTGGTGGCAACGATTTTAAATCGTGATCGCCATGCTAAAATAATTGAAGAACTTCGCAGCGCAGGCGCAAGAATTAAACTGATAGGAGATGGCGATGTAGCCGGTGCCATTAACACGGCATTTGATGCCACCGGTGTGGATATCCTTTTTGGTTCAGGTGGCGCACCTGAAGGCGTCATTGCAGCTGTTGGTTTAAAATGCCTCGGTGGAGAAATTCAAGGAAAGCTTCTTCCTCAAAATGAAGAGGAAGCAGAACGATGCCGTGCCATGAATCTTGACGTTAATAAAGTCTTATTAATGGAAGATTTAGTCCGTGGAGACGATGCGATTTTCGCTGCCACCGGTGTGACGGACGGGGAGCTTTTAAAAGGAGTTCAGTTTAAAGCCACTTACGGTGAAACGCACTCCCTTGTTATGCGTGCCAAGTCTGGAACTGTTCGTTTTATTGAAGGAAATCACAGTTTAAATAAAAAACCGAATCTTGTAATGAAATCGTAAGGAGCAAGACTGTACTGTATAATGCAGTACTTATCCGTCAAGAATAGCCATTACCTGTCGAAATAGATCCATTTTTAAAACAAAAGCATCTTCTTTAAACAGACCACGAGCTTCGGACTTGCACGCCAATCGAAGCTCTTTTCTTTTTTTGATTGATTGTCAGCCCGATAACAGGTAGAATAGATATGGCTTAAATAATCTTCATGTTTTTTCAACGTTTTAATCATTCAACCTCTTTTCTTCTAGCAACACGCCCTTACCCTTATTTACTACCAAACCAGCAGAACGTATGGCTAGAGAACTAAAAATTTAAAAAGTGTGGTGTCCTTATGGAAGAATTAAAAATGTCGTCACTTGATAATATGAAGCTAAAAGAGTTATATGAATTAGCTAAAGAATATCGGGTGTCCTATTATAGTAAACTGACAAAAAAAGAATTGATCTTTTCAATATTAAAATCCCGTGCTGAGCAGGAAGGCTTCTTTTTTATGGAAGGCGTTCTTGAAATTATTCAATCAGAAGGCTATGGTTTCCTTCGCCCGATTAATTATTCGCCAAGCTCAGAGGATATTTATATCTCAGCTTCCCAGATCCGCAGATTTGATCTGAGAAACGGGGACAAAGTATCAGGGAAAGTACGTCCGCCAAAAGAGAATGAGCGGTATTTTGGACTTCTTCATGTTGAAGCTGTAAACGGAGATGATCCGGAAACTTCAAAGGAGCGGGTTCATTTCCCTGCTTTGACTCCGCTTTATCCGGACCGTCAGATCACATTAGAAACGCAGCCTAAATCACTTTCAACTCGAATCATGGATCTTGTTTCGCCTGTTGGATTTGGCCAGCGGGGATTAATTGTTGCACCGCCAAAAGCTGGTAAAACTATGCTGTTAAAAGAAATTGCCAACTCGGTTACCACGAACCATCCAGAAGCGGAATTAATCGTTCTTTTAATCGATGAGCGTCCTGAGGAAGTAACGGATATCGAGCGTTCCGTTCAGGCGGACGTAGTAAGCTCTACCTTTGATGAAGTTCCTGAAAATCACATCAAAGTAGCCGAGCTGGTCCTTGAACGTGCCATGCGTTTAGTGGAGCATAAGCGCGACGTGATTATCCTGATGGACAGCATTACTCGGCTTGCGCGTGCCTACAATCTTGTCATCCCGCCAAGCGGCCGTACTCTTTCAGGAGGAATTGATCCTGCAGCCTTTCATCGTCCGAAGCGCTTCTTTGGTGCAGCGCGGAATATTGAAGAAGGCGGCAGCTTAACCATTCTTGCCACTGCTCTTGTGGACACCGGTTCCCGGATGGATGAAGTCATTTATGAAGAATTCAAGGGTACAGGAAATATGGAGCTTCATCTTGACCGCAACCTGGCTGAACGCCGTATTTTCCCGGCGATCGATATCCGCCGAAGCGGTACGCGTAAAGAAGAGCTTCTCGTACCGGCGGGCCATTTGGATAAGCTTTGGGCCATCCGTCGTGCGCTGTCTGATTCGCATGATTTCGCTGAACGTTTTATGCGTAAACTGCGCCTGTCCAAAACCAATGATGAATTTTTTGATACGCTGACAGACGAGATGAAGACCCATCAGTCCAACGGATCCTCACGAAATAAATAACATGTATTGATTAACCGATTCACCCCTGATATAATGTAAGCATTGTGCTTGTACAGCGCATGACTACATGGTAGTATAGTAAGTACTTACTCTGTTCCAGATGGTTCAGGGCGGAAGGAGATGAAAGAGATGAGAGCAGGAATTCATCCAAATTACAAACTCGCAAAGGTATCATGTACTTGCGGTAACGAATTTGAAACTGGTTCTGTGAAAGAAGACATTCGCGTTGAGGTATGTGCGGAATGTCACCCATTCTACACAGGCCGTCAGAAATTCGCAGCAGCGGATGGCCGTGTTGATCGCTTCAACAAAAAATACGGTCTTAAGCAACAGTAATATCAGAACAGGCAAGAAACTTCTTGCCTGTTTTTTTACGGTCAATTTGGGGAAAATAAAGAAAAATTGCGTCGAAAAGGGTCAAAAAAACCCCTTGCCGCTTACCATTCAACCCCTTAAAATGAATAACAGGCAATTAAACAACAGGCGAATGACTCCTGCGTACAAAAAAGCAAGGAGCTCATTCTTTTCTTTTATACATAGATCTTTTCAGTTGAAGATGTGTGGCATGAGCAAAAATTGGCAGTGATATAAACCACTAAAGGGGCCATGCCCCTTTAGTGCTGTAAAGCAAGAGCAACAGCAAGGAAGGAGCTGATTTCTGGTGTATGTAATGAAACAGACAGGTTGGGTTGAGGTTATTTGCGGCAGTATGTTTTCAGGGAAGTCGGAGGAATTGATTCGACGGGTTCGAAGAGCGCAGTTTGCCAGACAGCATATATTGGTATTTAAGCCAAAACTGGATGACAGATATAGTGAAGAAGCAATCGTATCCCATAATGGAGCCTCTGTGATCGCAGTACCGGTTGAGGATTCCTCTGAAATTCTCGACCAGGTAACAGCGAAAGCAGATCTGATTGCGATCGATGAAGTTCAGTTTTTTGACCACGGCATCATTGATGTCATTACACAGCTGGCAGACCAGGGGTACCGTGTCGTGGCGGCCGGTCTTGATCAGGATTTTAAAGGAGAGCCGTTTGGACCTGTGCCTCATATTATGGCACTGGCAGAGCAAGTAACAAAATTACAAGCAGTGTGCGCGGTATGCGGTTCACCGGCAAGCAGAACGCAGCGTCTGATTGAAGGACGGCCGGCAGGCTACGATGATCCGGTTATATTAGTAGGAGCATCGGAAGCTTATGAACCCCGCTGCCGACACCACCATGAAGTTCCGACGGGTGTAACCGTTTCTCAAACCTCAACTTCAAAATAGAGATATTAAAAAGAGCCTGGCATAAATCTCAAAGAAAATGAGGAAGCATTGATCAATAGTATGAGGTGAACGGAGCGGAAGGTAGCGACTCTCTGCGGAAAACGTCCACCTGAAGCGCAGTGAACCAGTAGAGCTTGAGACACTTTGTCCCAAGCTCTTTTTAGTATCATTATTTTTTCTCTTAACCCATTAAACACCCCAAAAAAGCATCCTCCTGGAAAAGAAATGTACCGGTTCCTCTTAATAAGATAAACAAAGAAACAGGATAGGTGTGGTAAACTGATCTTACAGAAGTTTGTGGATAACCAACAACAAGATACATATAAATCCCTTTTAACAGGTGAGTTAAAAGGGAAAAGTAAGCGCTTTAACCAGAAAGGATGAGTGTGATGACTACATTTCCCCCGATAAGTTCAAAAATCCCGAAGATGCTTCACGGAGCCGATTATAATCCGGAACAATGGCTTGAGTATCCAGAGGTGTTTGAAGAAGATATCCGTTTAATGAAGCTGGCTAATTGCAATGTGATGTCTGTTGGGATTTTTTCATGGGCGATGCTTGAACCGGAGGAGGGCACATTTGATTTCAAATGGCTGGATCATGTACTCGATACGTTCGCAGAGAATGGACTCTTCGCTTTTCTTGCCACCCCAAGTGGAGCGAGGCCAGCCTGGATGTCGCAAAAATATCCCGAAGTGCTCCGTGTCGAAAAAAACAGAGTGCGCAATTTACATGGAGTCAGACATAATCATTGCTATACGTCGCCAGTTTACAGGGATAAAATAGAGAGTATAAACACGAAACTGGCAGAGAGATACGGGAATCATCCCGCCGTTATAGGCTGGCATATCTCAAATGAATATGGAGGAGATTGTCATTGCACCTATTGCCAAAATGCATTTCGGGAATGGCTGCAAAAGAAATACGCTTCTTTAAAAGAGCTGAACCATGCATGGTGGACAACCTTTTGGAGTCATACGATTACTGACTGGTCACAGGTGGAGTCTCCTGCGCCGCATGGTGAGAATTTCGTGCACGGCATGAACCTGGATTGGAAGCGATTCGTGACAGATCAAACCCTGGATTTTTTAAATCATGAAGTAAACGCCTTAAAAAAACACAGCCTGGATCTGCCGGTAACTACAAACTTCATGGAAGCATATGAAGGTCTTAATTATTGGAAATTTAAAGAGTCGGTGGATGTGGTGTCCTGGGATGCGTACCCAACCTGGCATGATGAAAGGGACGAAAGCAGGCTTGCTGCATGGTTTTCGCTTCTGCATGATTTAAAGCGCTCTATTAAGAATGGCAAGCCGTTCATGCTTATGGAAAGTACGCCAAGTGCAACGAATTGGCAGGAGGTAAGCAAGCTGAAAAAGCCGGGCATGCACGCGCTCTCGTCTATACAGGCAGTGGCGCACGGCTCTGATACCGTTCAATATTTTCAGTGGCGCAAAAGCAGAGGCTCGAGTGAAAAGCTGCACGGTGCGGTTGTAGACCATTACGGCAGTGAAAATACACGGGTGTTTCAAGAAGTATCCCAGCTTGGCGGCGTGCTTCAGAAACTGGATGAGGTCGTAGGGACCTCGGTTCAGCCGGAAACAGCCATCCTGTTTGATTGGGAAAACAGATGGGCGATCAACGACGCACAGGGGCCGCGCAATAGCGGAATGCACTATGAGGAGCAGATCCGACGGCATTACAAACCATTATGGGACGAAGGAATCCCTGTTGATATCATTGACATGGAATGTGATTTGTCCCGCTACAAATTGATCATCGCTCCCATGCTTTATATGCTGAGAGCCGGAGCAGGAGAAAAAATCGAAGCGTTCGTAGAAGCGGGCGGAATTTTTGTCACTACCTACTGGTCGGGCATTGTGAATGAACACGACCTTTGTTTTTTAGGCGGATTTCCGGGACCGCTTCGCAAAACGCTTGGCATCTGGTCCGAAGAAATCGATGCTTTATATGATCATGAAAAAAATCAAATCAGGCTGACAGACGATAATTCACTCCAGTTAACGGGAATGTATGAAGTGCATGAATTATGTGAATTGATCCATCTTGAAGGAGCAGAAGCGATTGCTTATTACGAGCATGATTTTTATCAGGGCCGACCCGCATTAACTGAGAATCATTTCGGAAGCGGAACCGCCTACTATGCTGCGTCACGAAATCAGGAACCATTTTACACGGACTTTCTTCTGTCAATCATCCGCAAGCATAAAATAAAAAGAACCATTGAAACGGAACTTCCATATGGCGTCACTGCTCAAAAACGCTGTGATGGCCGAAATGAATTTATTTTTCTGATGAACTTTACAAATCAGTCTCAGACACTCCAGCTTGAAAAGGAAATGTATATCGACTTGCTCGATGAAAAACCTGTCCCGGAATCTGTCGTGCTGCCGTCTTATGGGTATAAAATTCTTAAGCACTCTCAAAAATAACGATTTATTTTACATGATTATTCAATGAAGTGACTCTCTTTTTCAGGGGAGTCTTTTCATATAAAGAAGACTTTGCTCTGCCTTTGCATCAGGCAAACCGCCCATTTCCGCTAAAATCATTGTCTACCCATCAGCCATCGGATATACTAACTAAAGAGGTGAAGAGATATGTTCGATCGATTACAAGCGGTAGAAGACCGCTACGATAAGCTAAATGAATTGCTGAGTGACCCTGAAATAGTAAACAACACGAATAAACTTCGTGAATACTCAAAGGAACAGTCGGATATGACTGAAACGGTTGAAACCTACCGTCAATATAAAGAAGTGTACCAGCAGCATAAAGAAGCCAGAGAAATGCTGAATGAGAAGCTTGATGCTGACATGCGCGAAATGGTAAAGGAAGAAGTGAACGAGCTGGCTAAAGAAATTGAGCAGCTGGAAGAAAAACTTCATGTTCTTTTAATTCCTAAAGATCCGAATGACGATAAAAACGTAATCATGGAGATCCGTGGAGCAGCTGGAGGAGATGAAGCGGCTTTATTTGCCGGTGACTTATACCGCATGTACAGCCGATATGCTGAAACACGAGGCTGGAAAATTGAAGTCATTGAAGCGAGCTCAACAGGTGTTGGCGGCTACAAAGAAATCATTTTTATCATAAATGGAAATGGCGCCTATTCTCATATGAAATTTGAAAATGGGGCCCACCGCGTACAGCGTGTTCCAGAAACAGAATCCGGCGGACGTATTCACACGTCAACGGCGACTGTAGCCTGCCTTCCGGAAACAGAGGAAGTGGAAATCGAAATCCACGAAAAAGACATCCGCGTGGATACATTTGCTTCAAGCGGACCAGGCGGGCAGTCTGTTAATACGACAATGTCTGCCGTCCGGTTAACGCACGTCCCTACAGGAATCGTTGCATCTATTCAGGACGAGAAATCTCAAATCAAAAACAAAGAAAAAGCAATGAAGCTGCTTCGTGCCCGGGTGTACGACAAATTTCAGCAGGAAGCACAGGCGGAGTATGATGCTGTTCGTAAATCTGCCGTCGGATCCGGTGACCGTTCAGAGCGAATCCGTACTTACAACTTCCCGCAAAACCGTGTAACCGACCACAGAATCGGTTTGACCATTCAAAAGCTTGATCAAATTCTGCAAGGTAAAATGGATGAAGTGATTGAAGCGCTGATTATGGAAGAACAGTCAGCCAGAATGGAGTCCATGAATAATGGCGACAACCTATAAACTCTATGAGGCCCTTAATTGGGCTTCTTCTTATTTAGAAGAACATAACCGCGAGCCATTTGCTGCAGAGCTTTTATTACGATTTGTTCTTAAACTGGATCGGACCAGGCTTTATATGCAATTGCGTGAGATCGTGGAAGAAGAAGATTTCAAGCTTTTTGAAGAGGCCATCCAAAAACATGCGGAAGGAATTCCCGTTCAGCACATCATTGGGTCAGAGTCATTCTACGGCCGGACATTTCGTGTGAATCGGGATGTGTTAATACCACGTCCTGAAACAGAAGAACTGATTTATTATGCACTAGAGCGGTGTGATTCCATATTTGCAACCGATCAAAAGGTAACAGCTGCAGATATTGGTACCGGCAGCGGGATCATCGCTGTGACACTGAAGCTCGAACGGCCATCCTGGACGGTGACAGGAGCTGACCTTTCAGATGATGCACTCCGTGTAGCAAAAGAGAACGCAGAAAATTTGAATGCAAAGATTGAGTTGATTCAAAGTGATCTGTTTTCTTCTTTGAAGCCTGAACAAACCTTTGATCTGGTGCTTTCAAATCCGCCTTACATTCCTCACAGCGACCTTACGTCTATGTCTGAGGTCGTGGTGGATCACGAGCCGCATCTTGCTCTTTTTGCAGATGAAGAAGGACTGATTTTGTATCGTAAAATGTGTGAACAGCTGCCGGAGCGGATGAATCGGCCGGGTCTTATCGGCTTTGAAGTCGGTGCAGGGCAAGGGCAAATAGTGTCTGCGCTGCTGGCTGAAGCTTTTCCAAACGATCATGTTGAGGTCGTCTATGATATAAATGGAAAAGATCGCATGGTATTTTGTCGACTTTCGCCTCATGTTTAAAAAAGAATAAGTTCGTCCACAATGACGTGTAACAAACCTTGTGGAGGAACGACGATGAAAACAAAGTGGCTTGTCGCAACCATTCTATCAAGTTCATTATTAGTCCCGGTGCAGACAGCGGAAGCTCATGCAGACCAGGATATCCGGTTTCGGGTACTTGCAAACAGTGATGAAGCACAGGATCTTGCAATAAAAGAATCAGTTTATCTACTTGTTCAGGACCAAATTCTTCAAACACTTGCTGGGGATAATCTGTGGGAAAGAGAAGAGCTCAGCGAAAAGCTGGAAGATCATGTGGAAAAGTGGGAAAAGCTCGTTCAGCAGGAACTAAAAGCAAACGGTTTTTCTTATTCTGCTACTGTGAGATTTGAAAAGCACCGTTTTCCTGAGAAACACACGGAGGATGGCGTGTATGCTGAAGGTGTCTTCGATACGGTGATCGTGACACTTGGAGAAGGCCAGGGGACAAACTGGTGGTGTTCTATTTTCCCGGATCTTTGTGGACAAGTACTGATTAAAAAAGCAAAAGCCGCAGATGTGGAGGAAGAAAAAGACTGTGAATCAGACTTATCCCCTAAAAAAGATCTGCGTGATGAAGAAGTGGTAGTAGATTCCATAATCGTCAACTGGTTTCAAAAAGGATGGGACTTGCTGGTTAATTAAGTGGATAAGTCGGAATTAAGCTGATTTATTCACAAAGTTGTGCACAATCCTAAGAAAGTTATACACACTTTGTGGACAACCGTAACAGTCCTGTTGATTAAAACGAGTATAATATACTAATAATTTGAGAGACCTCCACAGTATATTAAAGAAATTCACTATAAACGTAAAGAATAACGTAAAATTATAAAATAGTTTAGGAGTTGATTCACATGAATACCACGATGTGGAGTGTGGATAAAAATGTGGATAAAAATAATGATTATCCACAGATAAAAGAAGCAGCACAATTATTACGCGATGGTCACACAATTGCCTTCCCCACAGAGACAGTTTACGGGCTTGGCGCGGATGCAACGAGCGACCAGGCTGTCAGCGGTATTTTTAGAGCGAAAGGAAGACCCTCTGATAACCCTCTGATTGTTCATATCTACTCCACCAACCAACTCTCCGATCTCGTTCAACATGTGGATAACATCTCCCAAGCCCTGATTGAACAATTTTGGCCCGGTCCGCTCACGCTGATTTTTACAAAAAAAGAAGGCGTCTTTTCAGAGAAAGTGACAGCTGGACTGAATACGGTAGGAATCCGCATGCCAGACCACCCAGTCGCTCTTGCGCTGATAGAAGCAGCTCAAAAGCCGGTAGCAGCCCCTAGTGCCAACCGGAGCGGAAAACCAAGCCCCACTTCTGCACAACATGTTTATCATGATTTAAACGGCCGGATCACAGGCATTGTGGATGGAGGGGAGACCGGAGTAGGAGTCGAATCCACGGTGCTGGATTGTACTGTCACACCGCCGATGATACTGCGGCCAGGGGGCATCTCCTATGAAGAGCTTACCGCCTGCATCGGACCTGTGGATGTGGACCCGTCCCTTGACGAGCAAGCAGAACAGCCAAGATCACCAGGAATGAAATACACTCATTACGCCCCGGTCGCTCCTTTATATATTACGAAAGGGTCAGATCTATGGCTGCAGGAAACCATCGTGGCCTTTCAGCAGGACGGCAAAAAAGTCGGTCTCTTGGCTCCCATGGAAACGATCAGTCATATGCAGGCTGATTTTATGGTAGCCTGCGGGAGAGAAGACGATTTATCCACAACCGCTCACTCACTTTACGAAAGCATTCGTGCCTTTGATAACGAAGCGGTTGACATTATCCTTGCGCAAAGTGTGGAACTGAGAGGAATTGGGGTGGCCATTATGAATCGCCTAGTTAAAGCGGCAGGTCATAAATGGCTGATCGAAAAAAACGATTCAACAAGCTTCTGATTGCAGGAAGCTTTTTTCTTTTGAGGATAGGAAATGCTAAAGGTCAACGGTAATCGTAAATTTTTTAACGCTTGTTCTCTATAAATGACCAAAGACTTACTAAGGTAGTGAGGGCGATAGATATTCTTAAAGAGATATTTAAAATAACTTTAACGTAGTTACATCCACATAATAATTTCGATTCAACAATAAGGAAGGGGTTGGGACAAAACTCAAAAGAGTTTAAAAATGAGGATATATTTATTAATAGTAATAGGAGAGCGGAGTGGAAGGTGGCGACTCCAGCAGGATATGACGGAAAGCTGAGACTTCGCAGGGCGAAGCCCAAGAAGGCTCAGCACCGTCCCTGCGGAAAGCGTCCACCTGAAGCGGAGCGAACCGGTCAAAGAAGCTTAGACATTCTCTTTTTATTTTTGAAATCGACTATAAAATTAACACAGCCCAATAAAAAGAGCGTGAGCAGCTGTCCTGACAAAGATGTGCTGCTTTAAAAAGCAGTTCACGTGTTCTTCATTTCCTGCTAAACGCATAAAGTCAATGTAGGAGCAGGGGAGAGGGGGATGTTGTGGACCTCATTATTTGGCTGGCCATTGGCCTTGGGATGGATGCATTTTCAGCAAGTATTGCGATAGGCTCACAGGGAGTAACCAATCGAAAAAAATGGAGCGGCAGTATGCTGGTCGGGCTGTTTCATATCATTATGCCGATAATTGGCATTTTAATTGGAGGTGCGCTTTCTCACACCATCAGCTGGGTCGGAGTGGCACTGCTGATTGCAGTCGGTCTGCAAATGATTCGCTCTGGAATGGTGGGCAGAACCGTTCCTGTTATGATGATGTCATGGGTGCGCTGGATTGTATTTGCATTTGGAGTCAGTGTAGATAGTTTATCGGTAGGAATTTCTCTTGGCATTAACCAATCCGAAACTTGGATTGCCGTCATTTTATTTGGGTTTTTTGCGAGCTTTATGACCTTAATCGGTCTTCAAATAGGACAAGTACTGAAACATACAGTCGGCCGCTACAGCGAAGTGATCGGAGGCAGTATTTTAATAGGCATTGCCATCAGGATGCTGGTGAGTTAGCCACAAAAAGAAGCCCTTGGGATTCCCAGGAGGCTTTTTTCAGGTTAAAGAAGGATTAAAAGGGACCAGCAACGAAATCGAAAAGAGGAAAGGAGGAGTATACGTGAACGAATTATTAAAAAGCAAATTTAAGGAACTCGAAGAATGGCATATTAATCCGGAAGTCCGGAAAAGCAGAGAAGAACTGGACAAAATTCTGGCAGATGACTTTTTTGAGATCGGCAGTTCCGGCGGGATGTTTACAAAGCAGGAGTGCCTGGATGACGGAGTATCTCAAGCCGAAATGTCCATCCATCAATACGAAATCCATCCTCTTTCAGAAAGTCTGGTGCTCTCCACTTATCTTATTGCGAATCATACAAGTCAGCGCAATACGCTTCGCAGCTCCATATGGAAAAAAATCGACGGCAGATGGCAGCTTTATTTTCATCAGGGGACAGTGACAGATCAAGAGGTTAGTATTGTGCAAGAGAAATAAACATACGTTATTGTTTAAAAAAGACGGGGTTGGAACAAAACTAAAAAAAATTTATAAACCTAGTTAATCTTTATAAAGAGGTGAGAGGAGCGGAAGGTGGCGACTCCATGCACAGGATATGACGGCAAGCTGAGACTAAACTGGGCAACGCCCTGGAAAGGCTCAGCGCCGTCCCTGCTGAAAGCGTAAGCCTGAAGCGCAGCGAATCGGTCAAAGAGGCTGAGACACTTTTGTACCAGCCTCATCTTTGTTCTTTATTCCCTGAGGTCTACATGGTGCAGCAGAATTTCCCCGTTTTGAACCTCAAGATCAATGGTGTTTGAGCCGCTTTCAAGCTCGACTGTGGTAAAAGTCATTCCAAATGATTCGGCAGAACCATCGTTGGCTGCCTTAAAAACTTTAAAAGGTGCATCCTCCTGAATGGTTCCATTCATGGAAACCTCCTGCTGATTTTCTCCATAAAGATAAAGAGTATAGGTCCCGTCTTTAGGAGCGTCAAATTCTAATTGAACAGAATCTCCCGCAGTCAAACGAATAAATTCCTCTTCACGCGCTGCTTCGGATTCCATTTCTTCTGCTGAGATCCTGTATATTTTTTCTTCGCTTCCAGCAGGCAGAGGAATAGGTTCGTCAGCAGAAACTGGTTCGCCAAACTCAGGATAACCATCTTCATCGAAGGTGAAAGGCTGCATGCGTACATTGCGGCTCCAACCGGATCCTTCTGCTTTGGCAGCATGATAAACAATCCAGTCCTCAGAATCATCCGGTGATTTGGTAAAAGAGGCATGACCTGGTCCAAAAACGCCATTGCCGCTTTGGAATACAGGTTCTTCTTTTTTGCTCCACGATGCCGGATCCAATAAATCAGAATCCTTAGAAGCAGTCAAAATTCCAAGATTATAAAAGTCACTCCAGCTGCCGCTGCCTGAATAGACGATGTGAATATGATCATCTGATTCCAGGATTTGAGGACCTTCATTGATGGAAGGAGAACCGCCTCTTGTCTCCCATTCAAACTCAGGTCGGGATAGCTCCACTCGTTCTGTATTGAGTGTGGCCGGATCTGACATGCCGGCGATATAAATCAGCTGGCTGACATTTTCATCGCCTTCCCAGCCTGACCAAACGTAGAACTTTTCATCTCCCTGCTCAATAACTGTGCCATCTATCCCCCATTTGTCTGCTGGATCGGTGATTTGACCAAGATCCGTGTAATCAGAGAAAGGATCATCTGTTTCCGATTCTAGAACGAACATCCGATGCTCTGAGCCGACTCCGCTGGCTGCATAATAGACATACCATTTGCCATCCAGAAAATGAACTTCTGGCGCCCAGATATTTTGACTGTTTGGTGTGCCGTATTCAGGTTCCCAGATCACCCTTGATTCTGCATTTGCCAATGAAGTGGGATCATCCGTTTTCCATATCGTTACATTAAACCCGGTCGTTTGTGTATAAACATAGTAATCGTCATGCTTTACCATCCAGGGATCAGCCCCGTCAGGCAGCACCGGATTGTAAAATGTGTCTTCAGTTTGTGCGGAAGAGCCATTTTGATCATTCATGGCAAATACAACACCTCCAATGATAACAGCTAGTAAAACAATACCTGGGACAATAAACTTTTTCACAAACTCTTCCTCCTTTTAAAAAATCCAGCCCGCCGCAGGCTCATGTGTTCGAGTGGGTGGACTGGATATGGGGTATTATTTGATACCTGATTGCGTGATGCCTTTGATAAACGACTTTTGACCAATTAAGAACACAACTAAAATAGGCAGAGTGGCAAGCGTGGTTAACGCCATAAGTTTTCCATAAGAAGAAACAAAACTTCCCTGCTGCATAATGGCGATCCCTGTTGTGACTGTCCGCATGTCAGGAGTGCTTGTGGTGACTAAAGGCCATAGGAAATCGTTGTATATGCTCATAAACGTAAAGATTGCCAGTGTGGCCAATATTGGACGTGCTGAGGGCAGTACGACCCTAACGAAAATCTGCCACTTATTTGCTCCATCCATCCGGGCAGCTTCCTCCAATTCTTTTGGAAAGGACCGAAAGAACTGATAAAGCAGGAACACGCCAAATGCATTGGCTGAATAAGGAAGAATCAGCGGCGCGTATGTATTAAGCAAGCCCAAATTACTGAATTGCTGATAAAGCGGAAGGAACGTGATAACCCAGGGAATCATCAATGTGCTGACAAACAAAGGGAAAAGAACTTTTTTAAACGGTACATCTAAACGGGCAAGTCCATACGCAGCCATCGCGTCAATCGTGAGGACGATGGAGACGCCTGCTATTCCTACGAAGAGGGAGTTAAACAGCCATCTGAAAACCGGTACAGAGTCATTAAAGAGTGTACTGGTGTAATTGGCAAGAGTGAATTCCTGCGGTAAAAAGGTACTGCCTCCAATGGCTTCAAAATCACTTTTAAATGAAGTGGACAGCATCCATAAAAGAGGAATCAGGAATGCTACAGCAAGGATGGAAGCAAGGACAATCAGCAGAATATTTTTCTTTTTATTACGCATGTTCTTCACCCTTTCGCTTTTTTCCTCTTGTTAATAAAAACTGGCCGACTGAAATACTGATCATAATCAAGGACATGAGCATAGCCATTGCAGAAGCTGCGCCCATTTGGCGAAGTTCAAAGGCCTGCTGGACAATTCCCATCAACAAAACTTCTGTTGATTCTCCAGGACCTCCTCGTGTCATCAAATATGGCTGTCCATATACATTAAAGGAAGCAATGGTGGAAGTAATGATGACAAAAATCATGATTGGTCTGATCGAAGGAAGCGTGATATGAATAAACTTCTGCCAGCTTGAAGCACCATCGATATTAGCTGCTTCATACATTTCCTCTGACACTTCATTTAGAGCATTAATGAAAATGATCATATTAAAACCAATCGTCCACCAAACCGTTGCGATGACAAGAGAAATCCAAGCATAAGGAAGCTTGGTCAACCAGGGAATCGCACTAAGCCCCAAACCTTCCAGAGCCTGATTAACGAGACCGGAATTTGTATCCAGCATCCACAGCCATAACACAGCAATAATGGAAACGGAAACGGCATACGGAATAAAGTAAGCGGTTCTGAAAAAGCCGCGAATTTTCATAGGTAAACTATTTACAAGCATGGCTAAAGCAAGTCCGATAATGACAAGAAGCGGCACACTGTAAACAACAAATTGAAGTGTATTCGTTAAGCCGTTTAGAAAAATACGATTTTCTGAGGTTCCTGAAGTAAAGATCCGCGCATAATTTTCACCGCCAACAAAAGGATGGATCGGTGAAAGCAGATTCCAGTCATGAAAACTGATGTAAACGCCGTAGATTAAAGGTACAACCAGAAACAAGGTAAACATAATCAAATAAGGCAGAACGAACAAAAACGATGTAAAAGCAGACATTTTTTTTGATTTCATCTTATAACCTTCTTTCTATTAAAGCTAAGATAGGAAAAGGCAAGAGTGCGACGCACCCACTCCTGCCTTTTTTATTACTATTCTAATCTGCTTTGTGCATCTTGCTGCGCCTGCTCCAATGCTTCCTGAGCTTCCATGGATCCAAGCAGAACTTCATTGATTGCGCTGTATAGAGGATCAGAAAGCGGTCCCCAGTTTTCAACGTTTGGTGAAAATTGAGCATAATCAAATTGCTTCGCTACCTGCGGCTGCTGCTTCATTTCATTAAATTCATCACTTTCGTATACCGCTTTTGAAACAGGCGCCTGGCCGGATTCAGCCCACGCTTGTCCGTTGTCGGCAACATAGTTCAGGAATGTTGAAATCGCTTCTAATTTACCTTCATCCTGAACAGTTTCCGGGATAACAAAGTTATGAGAGTTTGCAAATACAGCTTCTGTTTCCGTTCCAAGCTGAGGAACCGGTGCAACACCAAAGTTAAGATCGGAATCTTCAAATTGGCTCAGCATCCATGGACCATTCATATGCATAGCGCTTTTTCCTTGAAGGAATAAAGTCAATTCTCCATCCTGCTGAACATTTTCAGGAGAAACGCCTTCTTCATAAATTAAGCTCGATAGAAACTCAAGTGCTTCAACCGCTTCAGGAGAAGCAAAGTTTGCTGTGGAGCCTTCATCAGTGACGAGCTCGCCTCCATTTTGATAAACAATGGTTGGGAAGATGAATTGCTGCGGCCATAGAGTAGGTACTGCATAGCCCCATTCGCCGGCTTCTTCATTGGTAAGCTGTTTAGCCATGTCTACAAACTCTTCACGGTTGGTAGGCGGTGCTTCAGGGTCAAGACCAGCTGCTTCAAACATATCTTTATTGTAATAGAACATAAGAGGGTGAATATCAAGAGGAACACCGTAAAGGTTGCCGTCTACTTCCACGCCATCCCATGCAGTCGGATGATAGTCATCCTGACTAATCGTATCTCCCACGATGGTATCTACATTCTTTAGAATATTTTGTGCAGCGTACGTTGGAATTTGGTCACCGTGCATAATTAGAACATCGGGTGATTCCTGCTGGCCGCTAAGTGATAGATCGACTGTCGTATAATACTCTGACTGAGGCACAATCTGCATATCTACTTGAACATCTTCCTGAGAATCATTAAACGAGTTCACGATTTCTTCCATTTGCGGGCCATCGGGTCCTGAGAACGGAGCCCAGAATGATAGAGTCTGAGTACCGCCGCTGTCAGCGCTTTCATTTTCACCGGAATCATTACTGCAGGCAGCCAGACCGGAAAGAAGGGCAACGGCAGATAAAGCCATAAAAGGTTTTTTCAACATTTATTGTAATCCCCCTTACTAAATTTTAGTTAATAAATTTACGAATTAACTAAAACTAACTTATCGAACTTTGCAAGCGTTGTCAACACTGAAAAGGCTAGCTTAATAGATTTAGAAAGTAAATTTTCTGATGATTCCTGACACTGTTTCCTTATAAAGTAAAGGGTTATAGAAGAAATTAAAGGAAATTAAAAGGAATAAAAAAATTTTTTACCTTTATTTTTTTACTAAAAATATTAGTATATTTATTGACTTTAACTGAATTTAACTTAAAATGAAGTTGTAATCGTTTTCAATTGAGCGGATGAAATACTGAAAGGTGAAGGAGGGTTTGCGATGGAATTGGAATCGCTAAGGAACTCATTTAATAACTATTTTCATACGAACCCAGAGCAATGCTTTTTTGCTCCGGGACGGATTAATTTAATAGGGGAACACACGGATTACAATGGGGGAAATGTATTTCCTTTAGCCATAACAAACGGTACATACGCATTGGCAAGGAAACGAAATGACAGGAAAATTCGCATGATTTCTTTGAATTTTGAGGAAGAAGGCATCGTTGAACTTTCGCTAGATGACCTTGAGTACGATGAAACTAAAGGCTGGGCGAATTATCCGTCTGGAGTGACAAAGCTCTTGCTGGAAAACGGCATGGAAATGACAACCGGATTCGAAGTATTATTCTATGGAAACATTCCAAATGGAGCTGGACTTTCTTCTTCTGCTTCCATTGAATTAGCAACCGGGGTCATGCTGCAGGAACTATTTCAATTTGAGATAGACCGGATTGACTTAATTAAGCTGTGTCAAAAAGTAGAAAATGAATACATCGGTGTAAACAGCGGGATTATGGACCAATTTGCGATCGGAATGGGAAAAAAAGGCCATGCAATCTGGCTAAACTGCGACACGCTGGATTATGAGTACGCTCCCCTTCAATTACAAAATGAACAGATTGTCATCATCAACACCAACAAAAGAAGAGAGCTGGCCTCATCTAAATACAATGAAAGGCGAGCTGAATGTGAGCAGGCATTAAAAGAAATGCAGCCCTATGTTCAAGCTGATGCGTTAGGCGATATATCTTCTGCTGAGTTTGAGAAGTTTAAGCAGTATCTTTCAACTGAAACGCTTGTTCAGCGGGCCCGCCACGTTATCTATGAAAATGAACGAACTGAAAAAGCGCTGAAGCAGCTTAAATCAGGAGATTTGAAGGCGGTTGGACAGTTAATGAATGAATCACACCGCTCCTTAAGAAATGACTACGAAGTAACCGGAAAAGAGCTGGATACAATCGTTGAGTTTGCCTGGAAGCAGGATGGAGTCATCGGGGCTCGAATGACTGGGGCAGGATTCGGGGGATGTGCGATCGCGATTGTTAAAAATACACATATGAAAGACTTTATAAGCAGGCTAAACGACCATTATAAAGAAGAATGCGGCCTGGACGCCTCTTTTTATACAGCTGATGTTGGTGAAGGTGCTCATGAGATTTTGTCATAGAAGGTATTAGTAGGATAAAATGGAATTACTTTAATTGAAAAGAGGGAAACCGATGAATCTTATTGAGACACAGACAGTAGCTGGACATAATGGAGAAGAAGTCATTCAATATACCATGAAAAACAGCAACGGCATGGAAGTAACGGTATTAAATTACGGATGTATTATTACGAAGTGGACAGCTCAGAATCGAAACGGAGTCTATGAAAATATCGTACTCGGATTTGACGAATTTGAACCGTACCTTACCAAGTCTCCTTACTTTGGTGCTGTAATTGGCCGTGTGGCTGGAAGGATCGACAGGGCTGCTTTTGAGCTGAATGGAAAATCATATGACCTCGAAGCAAATGAGGGGGAAAGCACCCTTCATGGCGGAGAACAGGGATTTGATAAAAGGATATGGAAGGGAACCATTGGTGAAAATCAGGAGCTTGTCTTCACGCGTACAAGCCCTCATCTGGAAGGCGGTTTCCCCGGAACACTTGAATTGAAGGTCATCTACCGGCTGCTTGAGGATGATACACTCGAGATTGAATACGAAGGAACCACCGACCAGACGACGATTGTTAACATGACTAATCATTCCTATTTTAATTTGAACGGCGACCTGAGCAAATCGGTGGTTGATCATGAATTGCAGCTAAAAGCAAGCCGTTACCTTCCCTTAAAAGACAACCTAATTCCAACAGGCGAACTGGCATCTGTTGAAGGAACAGCCTTTGACTTCAGAAGCAAAAAGACGCTTGCATCGGGTATCAATTCGGATGATAAGCAAATTAAAATAGGCGGAAACGGATTTGATCACCCGCTCGTGCTGGATGAAAATTTTAATCAGGAAATTGTCGTAAACGAGCCGGTATCAGGCCGGACATTGACAATTGAAACGGATCAGAAAGCAGTTGTATTTTATTCTGGAAATCAAATGGATGCGGACATGACTGTTCGGGGCTGTGAAACACAAAAGCATATGGCTCTTTGTCTTGAAACACAAAATTTCCCGAATGCCGTTCATGAACCTTCATTTCCATCTACAAAGCTTGAGCCTTCAGAAACATACAGGGCTAAAACTCGTTACATATGGACCGTAAAGTAGTTTTGAATTTGAATGAACAATAAAAAAGGAGTGTTTTTCATGCTGCGAACAGAATATCCTCGTCCACAGCTTCAGCGAAAAGAGTGGCACAGCCTTAATGGGGAATGGAACTTTGCATTTGATGACGAAAATAGAGGGATGAAGGACCGCTGGTACCAAAATCCTTCTGCGCTGACAAAAAAAATCAATGTGCCCTTTGCTTTTCAAACAGAGCTCAGTGGAATTAATGAGCAGGAATTTCATGATGTCGTTTGGTATGAGCGAACGATTGAAGTTCCAAAGGAATGGGGCAGCAAGCAAATCCTCCTTCATTTTGGTGCTGTCGACTATAGAGCGAAAGTGTTTGTGAATGGGCAGCTCGCAGGAGAGCATGAAGGGGGGCATACTTCTTTTTCGTTTGATATTACTCATGCACTCAACGATCGGCAGGCTTCAATTGTCGTGCGGGCGGAGGATCCATCCCGTGATGAAACCATTCCCCGCGGAAAGCAGTTTTGGAAAGAAGAGATTGAATCGATCTGGTATACCAATACAACCGGTATTTGGCAGCCGGTCTGGATTGAACCGGTTTCGGATGCTTCCCTGAAATCGATGCGCATAACTCCTGACCTTGACGAGGGAGCTGTAGAGCTGGAGTTGGAATTTTCATCTCGTTCCGTCAAAAAAGAAGCTCAAATACAGATTGAATATAAGGGAGAGCTGATCAGCAAAGATACGTTCCTGATCGTAGAACCGTATTTAAAAAGGCGGATCGATGTATTTGGACAGCATATTTTCCACACCGGGTTTCACCATGAAGGAATGACCTGGTCACCAGAGACCCCTAATTTATTTGATCTAACGGTTACGATTAAAGAGGAAGAAACAGTACTCGATAAAATCAACTCGTATTTTGGCATGAGAAAAGTTCATACCGAGGACGGGATGGTCTATCTCAATAATAAGCCATACTATCAGCGGCTCGTACTCGACCAGGGCTACTGGAGAGAAGGGCTTCTTACAGCGCCAAATGACAATGATTTTAAACGTGATATCGAGCTAGCGAAGGAAATGGGCTTTAACGGCTGCAGAAAGCACCAAAAAGTAGAAGATCCCCGCTTTTTATATTGGGCAGACCAACTGGGCTTTCTGGTGTGGGGAGAATGTGCAGCTTCAGCCTTTTATTCAGAAAAAGCAGCGGGAAGATTAGCGGAAGAATGGACTGAAATCATTTCCCGTGATTACAATCACCCGTCCATTGCCGCCTGGGTTCCTTTAAACGAAAGCTGGGGCGTGCAGTCGATCCGGTCTAATCAGAAACAGCAGCATCACTCACTGGCCATGTATCACCATATCCACTCACTGGATGGAACGCGCCCTGTTATCTCAAATGATGGATGGGAGCAGACGGTTACCGATATTTGCGCCATTCATAACTATAATCATGGAGCGGCTGAAGAGACGGGCAAAAGTGAAGCGTTTAAAGAAACACTTGCATCGAAGTCATCTCTGCTTACTTCTCAGCCTGCAAAACGAAAAGTTTATGCAAATGGCTTTGAACATCAGGGTGAACCGATTTTGCTTACGGAATTTGGCGGAATTGGCTTTGAAGTAGGCGGCGACAACGGCTGGGGCTATACGTCTGTTAAAGATGAAGAAGAATTTACAGCAGATTATAAGAGGATTATGGATGCTGTTTACCACTCAAAGGCTTTACATGGCTATTGCTATACCCAGCTGACGGATGTCGAGCAGGAGATTAACGGCATACTTACCTACGACCGAAAGCCGAAATGTGATTTGAAGATTATTCGTGCGATTAATTTGCAATGGCATGAAGAAGTTAAAAAAGGGCTGAAAGGAGATGTTGAATCATGACAATCCTCGTAACAGGCGGAGCAGGATACATTGGCAGCCACGCAGTACTTGCGCTGAAACGCCGGAAAGTAAAAGTTGTAGTGCTCGATAGTCTGCAGACAGGACACGAGGGCGCTGTAGACCCGGAAGTGCCTTTCTATTCAGGCGATCTTCGCGACAGTGCTTTTCTTGACCGGGTGTTTGAGGCTCATAAAATTGAAGCTGTCATTCACTTTGCTGCAAACTCGTTAGTGGGTGAGAGCGTCACAGACCCGCTGAAATATTATGACAACAATGTTGGAGGGGCAATCTCCCTTTTGCAGGCAATGAACCGGCATGAAGTGAAGAAGATCGTGTTTTCATCAACGGCAGCGACCTATGGTGAGCCGGAATCTTCTATTATTGAAGAAAAGGATCCGACCGTACCGACCAATCCGTACGGCGAAACGAAGCTCGCAATTGAAAAAATGCTGAAATGGTCAGCGGACGCTTATGGAATCCATTCGATTTGCTTGCGCTATTTTAATGTAGCAGGAGCAGATCCGGAGGGAGAACGAGGAGAAGATCATGATCCGGAAACCCATTTGATTCCGATTGTTCTTCAGGTAGCGCTTGGCCAAAGAGAAAAAATCAGTGTGTTTGGCAATGATTACCCCACACCGGACGGCACATGCATCCGCGATTATATCCATGTAGCGGACTTGGTAGACGCGCATCTGCTTGCAATAGAGAAGCTTGAAAATCTTCCTGAACAGGCGGCCGTTTACAATCTTGGCAACGGGAAAGGCTTCAGTGTGATGGAAGTAATTGAGGCGGCACGTGCTGTAACAGGGCATAGCATACCCGCTGCAATCGAAAAAAGAAGAGCAGGAGATCCTGCCATGCTTGTCGCTTCATCTGCAAAAGCGGAACAGGAGCTTGGTTGGTCGCCTAAAATTCCGGAGCTTCAGGATATTATTCAAAGCGCGTGGAATTGGCATCAGGCTCATCCGGAGGGCTACAAAGCAGACAATTAAAACCGTAGAGGAGGGAACCCTGTGTTTATTTTCATACAGCTGGAGAGATTGCTTCAATTCGGTTTGCAAAAGAAACTAATCGACCCTTTAGACTCAGACTACGTTCAAAACCGGCTGCTGAATCTTTTGCACTTAGATGCGATGGAGCAGGTGGAAGCCCCTGAAGAATCGCTTGACTACCCGGTTGAGATTCTGAATAACATTGTAGAATGGGCATCACAGCAGCCGGATTTAAACAGTACGACCATTACGGAAAAGGATCAGCTTGATGCCGCTTTAATGGATTGCTTTATGCCCCGTCCTTCTGAAGCGGCGAAAGCCTTTCAACAGCGGTACCTTTCCTCTCCTGCTGAGGCAACGGATTACTTTTATTCCATGTCCAAGCAGGTAAACTACATTCGCACCGACCGGATTGCAAAAAATGAACACTGGTATAGCGAAACAGAATACGGGAATCTCGAAATCACGATCAATTTGTCCAAACCCGAAAAGGATCCGACCACGATTGCGGCAGAAAAAAAAGCAAAAGCGATCAGCTATCCGCTTTGTCTGCTATGTAAGGGAAACGTGGGCTATGCCGGACGGGTGAATCATCCCGCGCGCCATAACCACAGGATTATGCCTGTAAATCTGGGAGGAGAAAGCTGGTTTATGCAGTATTCGCCTTATGTGTATTATAACGAGCATGCCATCATATTCTCCTCCGAGCATCGTCCCATGAGCATTTCCAAAAGCGGATTTAGCCGGTTGCTTGGATTTGTCGAGCAGTTTCCTCATTATTTTGTGGGCTCCAATGCAGATTTGCCGATTGTCGGGGGCTCGATCTTAAGCCATGATCATTTCCAGGGAGGGCAGCATGACTTTCCAATGGCGCTGGCACCCGTTGAAAAAACCTATAAAATCGATGGCTATGAAGACGTAAATGCAGGTACGGTGAAATGGCCGATGTCCGTCATTCGATTAAGCGGAAAAAGCAAGGATCGCCTGCTTGAACTGGCAGATTTGATTCTGCACACATGGAAAGCGCACAGTGATGAAGCTGTTGGCGTCTATGCGGAGTCGGATGAACAGCCGCATAATACGATCACTCCGATCGCGCGCATGCGAAACGGAAGCTTTGAGCTTGATCTCGTTCTTCGAAATAATCGTACGAATGAAGAACATCCATTTGGCATCTTCCATCCACATGATGATGTTCATCACATTAAAAAAGAAAACATCGGACTGATTGAAGTAATGGGGCTTGCCGTTCTGCCAGGCAGATTAAAAGAAGAACTGACTGTCCTTGGGGATTATCTTGTTGAAGGAAATCTTGATAAGGCAGGGGAAGATGAGCGGACGGCAAAGCATCTTGACTGGGCAAAAAAAATCGCGGCAGCAGAAAAAAATCTCTCATCTGAGACCGTTCAGGATGTTTTACGGAAACATGTTGGCATCGTGTTTTCAAGAGTCCTCGAAGATGCAGGTGTGTTTAAACGGGACTTGGAAGGACAGCAGGCGTTTACACGGTTTATGGAGTCATTAAGCGGCCGCTAAAAACGGAGAGAACAGATCTTTTCTGTTCTCTTTTTTAAATCACCTCAGATGGGAAAGGAAGGAGCAATCACCGTGAATGGAAGAAAGGTTTATTTAAGACCTTTACAAAAAGAAGATCTTGAGAGTATGCACCGTGCAACACAAAACGACGAAATCCGTTACATGACCGGTACAACAAGGCATTTTACAATGGAGCATGTTGAAGCCCATTACAACCGTAATCTGCATGACAAAACGCGTCATGATTTTTCTATTTGCCTCAAAGATACAGACAGATTAATAGGGGATATGTCCATTATGGATATTGAAGAAGAAAATAAAAAAGCAGGCTTTAGAATTGCCCTCCACCAGGTTGAGTTCTTCAATAAGGGCTACGGAACAGAGGCTCTTTCGCTCGCCCTGTATTTTGTCTTTGAAAAACTCCGTTTAAACCGTCTGCAGCTCGAAGTCTATTCCCACAATCTCCGTGGAATCAAATCATATGAAAAAGCTGGATTTAAAATCGAGGGACGCCTGAGGCAATCAATAGTACTGAATAACGAATACTCAGACGAAATTGTAATGGGCATGCTGCGTGAGGAATATGTAAAGTGATGGATCATTTTTATAATGGAGAAAATGGAAGACAAACAGTCCAATACAACCGTTTCGCCCTTCTTCCAGCAAAAACGAAACGGTTTACTGACGTTTACAATGGCAGCTCATCTGTTAATTTCCCATCCCCATCTGTCCAAACCCGAACGATCTTGCCATCCTGAACAACAACCAGAGAGTATGCTGAAAACCATTCGCCCCAGCCGCCCAAAACTGAAATCGATTGGACGCTCGTAATTCCAGGGTTTTCCTCCTTCACATTCGCTTTGACACTGAAAAGTTTCGCCTCAAAATAGATGACCCCTGCAGTTAAAACCGCAGAAAGACTAAGCATTATAATAGATAGGCGTTTTTTCAACTAACCAATCCTTTCTGAGAGAGGTACTTGTCCTGCATTTTAGCAGATTTTCCATAAGGATGAAGGTGAAATTAGAAAAAGATTGCGATGCTGAGATAAATTTGAAAAAATTGAGCCTAAGACATGACAGCTAATTAGCAGTATCTAGAATTTTTTTGGACATTTGACTGCTCTTTTAGTAAAATGTTTATTAGAGTACGCTTTATTTTACTAAAATATAGAATAATGTAAGCGATTACCTTGTGTATCTCTTATATACAGCAGAATGGATTCGCTGACTGGAGTTGGCGGACAGGTAAACCGATGGGAACGTTCACGGTCAAATAACAGGCGGGTGGGTATGCAAATGGCAACATTAAAAGATATAGCATTAAGAGCAGGTGTTTCACTGGCAACGGTTTCACGTGTATTAAGTGAGGACGAAAGCCTTTCAGTTACCAATGAAACGAGAGAACGGATCAATTCGATCGCGCAGGAATTAAATTATCGGACGATAAAAAGAAAAAACGTTCAAGGAAAGAGGAAAAAAGCAAAAATCGGCTTAATTTACTGGTATTCCGAAGAGCAGGAGCGCGAAGACCCCTACTATCTTTCGATTCGTCTTGGTGTGGAAAAAGCGGGATTTGATCGGGGCGTCGACCTCGTGAAGCTTTACAAAAATGATCAGCCTTTCCGAATGAGCAAGCAGGATGAATTAGACGGCCTAATCGCTATCGGCAAATTCAGCCCGGAAGACATCCAATATTTTAAAACATGGAGTGATAAAATTGTGGCAGTGGATTTTTCACCGACTGATGAGCTGGATTCAGTAGTGGTGGATTTCCGAAAAGCCATGATTAATGTGTTGGAGCATTTAATCCAGTTTGGCCATGACCGGATCGGCTACATCGGCGGACACGAATATCTGCAGGAAAACAGACCGATTCATGACGAGCGGGAAACTACCTTTATCGAATACTTAACTCTCCACCAGAAATTCAACCCTTCTTTCATTTGGACCGGGAAATTCACTGCAGAGGACGGCTATACCTTAACGAAGGAAGCATTGAAGCTCGAAAATGGTCCAACAGCGTTTATTTTAGGCAGTGATTCTATGGCGATCGGAGCAATGAGAGCGCTGCATGAACAGGGAGTCAAGGTCCCTGAACAGGCTTCTATTATCGGCTTCAATGACATTGAAATGTCCAAATATCTGCAGCCATCCCTTACAACGGTTCAGGTTCATACAGAGTTTATGGGAGAGTCAGCATTGGATTTACTGCTCGATCAGATTTCTACCAAAAGGCAAATCGCCAAAAAAATTGTCATACCGACTAAGCTTTTAATCCGGGAAAGCAGCGGCAAGGCTCCTGCATCCTCAAAGCAGAAAGCGGATGTACTGAAATAATAGAAGAAACAGTAGGGTTTTAAAAATGGGGGTAAACATGAAAAAATCGATTGCTTTATCAGTCATTACAGCAGCTGTGGTTGGATTACTCATTTGGGCAGCAAGCACCCTGGTACCCTTTTCATACGGGGAATGGAGTTTCTTTATCGGTCTAGGTCTGACCGTATTATTTTTCTTTTTCAGCGGCAGTGGAGGATTTTTATCCAAAATGGCAACATTTCAAGCAAGTGCAACCGTTGGAAAAGTTCAGGAGGATAATGAACATAATGCCTATTTAGGTGGGATATTTTACGGTCTCGTCTTATATACCTTCGTCAGTCTGATCGTAATGCTCATCATCTATTTTTAAATGTCGAAAAGAGGCTGGGACAAAACCCAAAAAAGTTTTAAAAAAGAGGATATATTTATTACTAGTAGTAGGTGAGCGGAGCGGAAGGTGGCGACTCCTGCAGGAAATGAGGGCAAGCTGAGCCTTTACAGGGCAAGGCCCTGAAAAGGCTCAGCGCCGTCCCTGCGGAAAGCGTCCGCCTGAAGCGCCGTCGAACCGGTCAAAGAGCTTGAGAGACTTTTGTCCCAAGCTCTTTTTTCTGAGTGAAGGAGGAAAACACTTGATGGATGAACTAAAAAGAATGATCCGGGATGCTACTGAAGAAGAGGTAAAAGCGATGTTATTTCAAACGTTTATCCGGCTCAACATGCTTGAGGAAACAGAAAAATACACAGAAAAACAATTCGTGGCAGATGTAAATAAATTGTACAACGCTTTTTTACACGCCAAGCGGGAGGAGCAAATAGACCGTTCAGAAAAGGCCGGCATTGTACATATTCTATTTGGGGACGCAGCAGCAGGAAGCGTGAAATGGGTCCTGAGGGAGATGGGTGTCCAGAAAAAAGAACACGTTCTTTCATTAGACGATCTGTTCTCCATTGGTCCGGTTTGGCAGCTGCATGAAAAAGAAGGCGTGGAACGCAGACATCATTGGATAAAAAATCATCTGCTTGCAGACGAAGAGTATTTGGACGAGTATGTGTCGCGTTTTAGTCATGCAGCCACTTTAATTCGATCGCTTCCGGAAAAAACAGCTATAAAAATCTGGGCAGGGAAAAATGCGCATGAACAAACGGGATTGCGGTACGTTTTGTATTTACTAAGAGGAAAAAAGAATGATATTTTTCTTGTCGATACGACAGGTTACATTCTTTCGTCGGACACTGAGTACGTCCCGCTGCATATGGGTGAAATGATCCCGGAAACATTACAAGAGATCGTTAAGACAAACGGTCATGTTCAACGTTTGACGAAGGAGCAGCGCAGGCATTATGAAGAGGAGTGGATGCAATTATCCTTTTCTGAAGAAGTGCTGAGAATATGGAATCGTCACGCGATTGCAAGTGTGGATGAAGCCTACTACGATCAGATGATTATTAAGAAAGCCGAAAAGCTGCAAAAAGACGAGTTTGTTAAATCCGCCCGCCTGATTGGAGAAGTGTACGGACATTTAGACCAGTACATTGGCGACGAGTATATTGAATATCGGCTGAGACATTTAATAATGAGCGGACGATTTGAAATAGAAGGAGTCCCAAGAGCGATGAGATTTTACAGTGTTAAGCTAAAATAATTTTTTAAGGTAGAGATTCTTGAAGTTAACTAAAATGTGACCGAAAAATCCTGCAGTGATTTGAGCCTCTTCAAACATGTGGAAATTGCATAAAAGCGAAAGTGAAAATACATTTCTGATTAGCGAATCCCAATCTGGCAATGCTAGTAGAACACAGCCTTACTGTACGTGCAGAGGCGGCGTTAAACTAAACAGAGCAAGTTCAATCGTCAGTTCAAATAAGCGAATTAGCAGCAATTTTATGATATAATAAACAGTAAATAATGTGCTATTTCGCAAGGCATCGCACGGGAGGAAAAACCATGAATATTTTATTTGTTTGCACTGGAAATACATGCAGAAGCCCCATGGCCGAAGCCATTTTAAAACATAAAAAGCTTGATTCCATTGATGTGCGTTCAGCGGGATTATTTGCGATGGAAGGCGGACAGGCTTCCCAGCAAACACAGGATGTATTAGATGAAAACGGAATTGTTCACAAACATCAGTCAAAGATCGTTTCGCAGGCGGATGTTCACTGGGCAGACTATGTTTTTGCGATGACCAGTGCACACAAAGCAATGCTTGTCGATCAATTTCCTTTTGCGATGGACCGGATTTTTACACTGAAAGAATTCGCAGGAGGAAGAGGACTGGATATATCAGATCCTTTTGGCGGCTCTCTTGATATGTACAGGTCAACCTATGAAGAACTAAACAGGCTGATGGACGGACTGATTGAAAATATAGAAAAACAAACGCAGGGCTTTTAAAGGCAGAGGAGGGTTTTTGAATGAAAGTTGCACTGGCATCAGATCACGGCGGCATGAATTTAAAAAAAGAAATTGCGGAAGTACTGGACGAATTGGAGATTGCGTATGAGGATTTTGGGTGCGACTGTGAGGGGTCCGTGGATTATCCAGATTACGCTCTTCCTGTTGCAAAAAAAGTGGCAGCCGGTGAATTTGACCGGGGAATCCTAATCTGCGGCACAGGCATTGGCATGAGCATTGCCGCAAACAAAGTAAAGGGAATCCGCTGTGCGCTCGTTCATGATACTTTCAGTGCAAAAGCAACACGCGAGCATAACAATACCAATATGCTGTCGATGGGCGAGCGTGTAATCGGTCCCGGCTTAGCGAGGGAAATCGCAAAAATTTGGCTGACTGCAGAATTTGAAGGCGGCAGACACCAGACAAGAATCGGCAAAATCGCCACGTACGAATCAACACTATAAATGAAATGAGGGGTTCCTTTGCAAGAGCAATTGAACACGATTTTATTCGAATACCAGCAGCAGGCGCAGCTGAAACCAGGACAATTATTCGTGGTAGGCTGCTCCACCTCAGAAGTCATTGGAAAAAAAATCGGCACATCCGGAACAGACGATGTTGCTTCCTTATTATATACAGAACTCACAAGGTTCGCAGAAGATACCGGTATTCATCTGGCATTTCAAGGGTGTGAGCATATAAACCGGGCCCTTGTGATGGAAAGAAATACAGCGGAATCTCTGGGGTATGATGAAGTAACGGTTATTCCGGTCAGACAGGCTGGCGGCGCCATGGCTTCTTATGCATTCAAAAATATGCAGGATGCGGTAATGGTGGAGCATGTTCAGGCTCACGGCGGAATAGATATTGGAGACACCTTTATCGGCATGCACCTGAAACACGTAGCGGTTCCAGTCCGCGTCTCAGAGCGCACCCTCGGCGAAGCACACGTAACACTCGCAAGAACCCGTCCAAAGCTGATTGGCGGCGTAAGAGCCGTATACGAATAAGCATGACCTGTCCCTGCCACGCGTACTTCTTGCGGCAGGGACAGGTTTTTTTTAACAAAAAATGAACTCCCTTGGCGGGCTATAGATAAGAGTCTAGGAATTTATCACGCTCCACGCCTTTCTCGAAATCTATTTCCCCTCTATTAAAAACATGATAAGATGAAGATGATTTTTGACCAATGACGGGAACCGTCCCGAGGACATGAGGGGGAACACATACAATGAGTAAGATTCAACAGCAGGATCAAGCATTGTTTGAAGCGATGCAAAATGAATTGAAGCGTCAGCGCACGAAAATCGAGTTGATCGCTTCTGAAAATTTTGTAAGTGAAGCAGTCATGGAAGCGCAAGGATCGGTTTTAACAAATAAATACGCTGAAGGCTATCCAGGCCGCCGCTATTATGGAGGCTGTGAGCACGTCGATGTTGCCGAAAACCTGGCAAGAGACCGTGCAAAAGAAATTTTTGGTGCAGAGCATGCAAATGTTCAGCCTCACTCTGGAGCACAAGCCAATATGGCGGTTTATTTTACGATTCTTGAGCCGGGAGATACCGTTTTAGGGATGAACTTATCCCACGGGGGTCATTTAACGCACGGAAGTCCAGTGAACTTTAGTGGACAGCTCTACAATTTTGTTGAGTACGGGGTCTCTGAAAAAGATGAGCGGGTGGATTATGAAGACGTCCGCCAAAAAGCACTTGAAAACAAACCAAAGCTCATTGTAGCAGGGGCGAGTGCATACTCGAGAACACTTGATTTTGGGAAATTCCGTGAAATTGCAGACGAAGTAGGCGCGTACCTGATGGTGGATATGGCTCATATCGCCGGCCTGGTTGCGACTGGAGATCACCCAAGCCCTGTGCCGCATGCACACTTTGTTACCACAACAACGCATAAAACACTTCGCGGACCTCGCGGGGGATTGATTTTATGTAAAGAGGAATTTGCAAAGAAAATTGATAAGTCGATCTTTCCTGGCGTTCAGGGCGGACCGCTTATGCATGTAATCGCAGCAAAAGCAGTAGCATTCGGCGAAGTGCTTCAGCCGTCATTTAAAGAGTACTCTAAGCAAATCATCCGAAATGCACAGGCGATGGCAGAAGCTTTCAAAAAAGAAGGCATCGATATAGTATCAGACCGCACAGACAACCACCTGGTGCTAGTAAACCTGCGATCTCTTGAACTGACTGGGAAAATTGCGGAAAAAGTACTGGACGATGTAGGTATTACCGTAAACAAAAATACAATTCCTTTTGATCCGGAAAGTCCATTTGTAACAAGCGGAATCCGAATTGGAACGCCAGCTGTTACATCACGCGGCTTTAAAGAGGCTGAAATGGAAGAAATCGCATCAATCATTGCATTTGCTCTGAAAAACCACGAAGATGAATCGAAGCTGCAAGAAGCTTCACAGCGCGTTGAAGCCATCACCAGCCGCTTTGCTCTTTATGAATAAGCAAGCATAGAATCAAAAATGGAAAGGGAGTGTCCTCGCGAACAAGAAAGCTGATTCGTGAGGAACGCTCTCTTTTTTGTTTCCAAAAGCACCTTGGAGGCACCACTGTCAGGTCGCGCGGAATTCTCCTGAAATTAGGCGATATCTTGTCAATTAGCAAGAAGTATGGTAACTTTCGTAAGGATTTGTTTTATAATAAATAGAAGTGAAAATACAGAGTACATAAAAGGAGTGGCAGCATTGGGAAAAGTGTATGTCTTTGAACATCCATTGATTCAGCATAAATTAACGCACATCCGCGATGAAAAAACCGGTACAAAAGAATTTCGTGAGCTTGTAGATGAAGTCGCTACACTTATGGCATTTGAAATTACACGTGATCTTCCTTTAGAAGAAACAGATATCAACACACCTGTAAGTGAAGCAAAAGGAAAAGTGCTATCCGGCAAGAAATTAGCCATCGTTCCTATTCTTCGTGCAGGCATTGGCATGGTGGACGGAATATTAAAGCTGATCCCAGCTGCAAAAGTTGGACACGTCGGCCTTTACCGCGATCCTGAAACACTAAAACCCATTGAATACTACGTTAAGCTGCCATCAGACGTGGAAGAGCGCGATTTTATCTTAGTAGACCCGATGCTTGCAACAGGAGGATCAGCTGTTGAAGCGATCAACTCTCTTAAAAAGCGCGGAGCGAAAAACATTAAATTCCTTTGCCTTGTAGCAGCACCAGAAGGCGTCGAAGAAATTCAGAAAGAGCATGAAGACGTAGATATCTATATCGCTGCTCTCGACGAAAAACTGAACGAAAAAGGCTATATCGTCCCTGGACTCGGCGATGCCGGCGACCGTTTATTCGGTACTAAGTAATCGTTTGACACATTAACGCACAGAAGGGGTCTGGCCCTTTTTGTGCGTTAATTTACTAAAGGAGGAGCATGTATGTCTAAGCGAATTAAAGTGATGACGATTTTTGGGACAAGGCCCGAGGCAATTAAAATGGCGCCGCTAGTTCTTGAGTTAAAAAAGCAGAGCGAGTTTTTTGAACCTATCGTGACGGTTACAGCACAGCACCGCCAAATGCTGGATCAGGTTATGGACATTTTTAATATAACCCCGGATCATGATCTTAATATCATGAAAGACCGCCAAACGCTTATAGATGTTACGACGAGAGGTCTTGAAGGGCTGGATCGTGTGATGAAAGAAACCAAACCGGATATGGTATTAGTCCATGGAGACACCACCACTACATTCGTTGCAAGCCTTGCTGCATTTTATAATCAAATTGCAGTTGGTCATGTGGAAGCAGGACTCCGTACGTGGAATAAGTACTCTCCGTTTCCGGAAGAGATGAACCGCCAGCTTACTGGTGTTATGGCCGATCTTCATTTCTCTCCTACGGATCAGTCTGCTGAAAATCTGGTGCGTGAAAACAAGCCGGAATCAAGCATTTTTGTCACTGGAAACACAGCAATTGATGCTCTTTCCACGACAGTACGAGAAGACTATACGAGCGAAATCCTCACAAACCTTGGGGAAGACCGCTTGATCCTGTTAACAGCCCACCGCCGTGAGAACCTTGGAGAGCCAATGAAAAATATGTTCAGAGCGATTAAACGGATTGTAGATGAGCATGAGGATGTACAAGTTGTTTACCCGGTTCATATGAATCCTGCTGTACGGGAAATTGCACAGGAGATCCTCGGAGGAGACAAGCGGATTCACTTGATTGAACCGCTTGATGTGATTGATTTTCACAACTTCGCTTCAAAAGCCTACTTGATCCTGACTGACTCAGGCGGTGTGCAGGAAGAAGCTCCTTCACTCGGTGTTCCCGTACTTGTCCTGCGTGATACAACTGAACGTCCTGAGGGAATTGATGCAGGTACGCTTAAACTTGCAGGAATAGAAGAAGAACAAATTTATTCAATGGCTAAAGAGCTTGTAACAGATGCGGAAGCTCATGAAAAAATGTCGAAAGCATCCAATCCATATGGAGATGGTCAAGCTTCAAAACGAATCGCAGAAGCCATCCGCTTTCACTTTAACCAGCTGCACGAACGTCCCGCTCCATTTACTGTCGAAAAGTAACCCGAAAACACCTCCGAATGCTCATCATTCAGAGGTGTTTTTTTCCATTTATTCACTGATCTCGGATGAATAGTACTGCTGGGAGCCGTCGTTTGCTGAGAACACGAATCATGACAAAAACCCTTATTTTACAGTGCTTTTTACACCTTCATCTCACTAAAGGGGCCAGGCCTCTTTAGTGAGGTAAAGAGCGTTTTGTCCAAAATGTGAACAGCTGAACTTCCATTTGTGATCACGTCTACTTTTTGTCGAGTACTCGTTGACATACAATAGTGCCTATTGTATGCTTTTAAAGGGTATAATGATAAGGTTTTCATAGTCTTTTAGAGAAACGGATTAACGCTTCTTTTAAAGATGCTATTTTACCCAAACCCCGATTCCATTCTCAGATTGTGAGGATGCGCCTATGCGTCATCAAAGACGTCCGTACCAAGCGATGGCATTGTATTCTGCCATTCTGTCACAACTAGCTGGTTCCATGCTGGTCGGTCTTTTCGCCGGAAGGTGGTTGGATCAGAAATGGAACACAGAACCGCTGTTTTTGATTATTGGCCTGCTCCTTGGACTTTCCACTGGAATTTACGCCATGCTTCGCACAGTAAATCATTTCTATTCAGGAGAGTAGTCTAATGCCTGACCTTAAACAGCATTTCCAACGGTATACCAAGTACATATTTTACTTGCTATCCATCTTCGTTCTAGGATGGGGCTTTACCCCGTATCCGGAAGTATTTCTCGGACTTATACTGGGAACTTCTCTCAGCCTTTTTAATCTCTGGCTGATCCGAAAAAGAATGGAGCGGTTTGACCGTGCCATTGACGAAGGGAAAAAAGTGCGTTCACTTGGGACGTTTTCACGTATGGCCTCAGCAGGAATCGCGGTGTTAATCGCCCTGGGATTTCCGGAATTCATTCATTTGATTTCCACTGTCTTTGGATTAATGATGGTTTATTTCGTCATTATGATAGATTATTTTTGGCAGCAAATTATCCTACATAAGAAGCGGGAAGAGAGGTGAAATAAATGAATCATGAAGCGCCATTGGTTGATTTTTTGGGGCTGACCTTTAATCTCTCCAATATTCTAATGGTGACAGTTGCAAGTGCAATCGTGTTCCTTATCGCAGTTCTTTCGACAAGAGC
Source organism: Jeotgalibacillus sp. ET6 (assembly GCF_029667115.1). Taxonomy (GTDB): domain Bacteria; phylum Bacillota; class Bacilli; order Bacillales; family Jeotgalibacillaceae; genus Jeotgalibacillus. The sequence goes on from NZ_JARUIU010000002.1 coordinate 103,111, forward strand.
ACTCGCAATGAAGCCGACTGGAATGCAAAATTTCATGGAGTGGATCATGGATTTTGTACGAAACATTATCAAGAGCAATATGGATTGGAAAACAGGTGGAAGCTTTCATATTCTTGGGATTACATTATTGATGTATGTGGCAATTTCTAACTTTTTAGGTCTGCCTTTTGCCATCACGTACAACCATGAATTATGGTGGAAGTCGCCAACCGCTGATCCGGTTATCACATTGACTCTTGCTGTAATGGTAATTGCGCTTACGCACTATTACGGGATCAGAATGAAGGGTTTCAAGGAATACGGAAAAGACTTTTTCCGCCCCATGGGTTTCCTTTTCCCGCTGAAGCTCATTGAAGAATTTGCAAACACATTAACACTCGGTTTGCGTCTTTACGGTAATATTTATGCAGGTGAGATCCTACTTGGACTTCTTGCAGGAAGTTTGGCAGCTACCGGAGCCGTCGGCTGGATCGCAGCTTCCGTCCCAACGCTTGCCTGGCTTGCGTTCTCAGTCTTTATCGGAGGAATTCAGGCATTTATCTTTGTTATGTTAACGATGGTTTATATGGCGCACAAGGTGAGTCATGACCATTAAATATAATACCTGTTCAGTACACTGAACAAACATGAATTTTTAAAAAAACTATTATCCAATACAAGGAGGATTTACCCAAATGACAGGTTCAATTGGTCTTTTAGCAGCAGCATTAGCAGTAGGTTTAGCAGCACTAGGTGCAGGTATCGGTAACGGAATGATCGTATCAAAAACAGTAGAAGGTATCGCACGCCAGCCAGAAGCACGCGGTATGCTTCAAACTACAATGTTCATCGGGGTTGCACTAGTTGAGGCCGTTCCGATCATCGCTGTAGTAATCGCGTTCATCGTACAAGGACAATAATAAAATAAAAGCGGAAGCGGGCGTTTAGCTCCGACAGACGTAAGACGATACCCCAAGCAGGCGCTTTTTGCCTGAATGGGGGAGCGGCTTACGATCCGAGGAGCTGCCCGGTGAAGCTGGATACATTAAAAGCGGAAGGCGCTCGTTCAGCTGCGTCAGACGTAAGAATATCCAAAAGGCGAAGAACTTTTCTTCGCCTTCATCATGAAGTCAGCGGAAAAGGCTCGCTCCTTTCTGCAAAATCCATATCTTAGTCAGACTATAATCTTTCTTAATAGAAAGAAAGATAGACCATACATCGTATAATGATTGACTCTTGAAGGGAGTGAAACGGGCGTGTTCACACTTGATGCATTTATTCTGGGAGCAGGTGAGGGCTTTAACGGCGGAGATATAGCTTTCCAATTGTTAATGTTCATTATCTTAATGGCTCTTCTAAAGAAATTCGCATGGGGTCCATTAATGGGCATCATGAAGCAGCGTGAAGATCACATTGCAGGCGAAATTGAAGCGGCTGAAAAAAGTCGTGTTGAAGCAAAACAGCAGCTTGAAGAACAGCGTCAGCTTTTAAAAGAGGCGCGTCAGGACGCACAGGAATTAATTGAAAATGCACGTAAGCAGGGAGACGTTCAGCGCGAAGAAATCATTACTGCAGCACGTGCAGAGTCAGAGCGTTTGAAACAAACCGCGCTTCGTGAAATTGAGACAGAAAAAGATCAGGCAGTTGCCGCACTTCGCGAGCAAGTGGCTACCTTGTCTGTCTTAGTAGCATCGAAAGTGATTGAGAAAGAATTGACTCTTGAAGAACAGCAGCAGCTGATCAATGAGACAATTGCGAAGGCAGGCGATCTGCGATGAGCAAATCAACAGTCGCAAATCGTTATGCCCAGGCTCTTTTTGAGCTTGCGAATCAGCACGGACAAGTAGAAACAGTGGAATCTGAACTGCGTACAGTACAGCAGGTTCTCAGTGAAAACCCTAACTACATCCTGCTCCTTCAATCTCCAAAATTAACAAAAGAACAAAAAAAGCAGCTTGTTCATCAATCGTTCAGCGGACTTTCCCACAACGTCGTTAATACATTGTCGATCTTAATCGACCGCCGCCGCGAAACTGAAATCGTACCTATGGCGGATGCGTTTGTTGAACTTTCTCTGGCGAACCGAGGAACAGCGGTAGCATATGTACACTCTGCCACAAAGCTTAGTGAAACGGACAAAGCGTCTATCTCACAGGCATTTGCAGCAAGAGTCGGCAAACAAAGCTTGCAAATTCACAATATTGTAGATCCAACGCTGCTTGGCGGCATGCGAGTACGCATCGGAAACCGTATTTTTGACGGAACCCTGCGCAGTAAGCTGAACCGCTTAGAGCGTGAATTAAAGCGATAAGATCCACTAAATGAGGGGTGACATTCATGAGCATCAAAGCTGAAGAAATCAGTGCGCTGATCAAACAGCAGATTGAGAACTATCAATCGGACATTCAAGTAACAGAGGTTGGTACCGTAATCGAAATTGGTGATGGTATTGCCCGTGCTCATGGCCTTGATAACGTCATGGCTGGAGAGCTTGTTGAATTCTCCAATGGTGTTATGGGTATGGCGCAAAACCTGGAAGAAAATAATGTTGGTATTATTATTCTTGGACCATACCGTGATATCAAAGAAGGCGATGAAGTTCGTCGTACAGGCCGTATCATGGAAGTTCCGGTTGGCCCTGAGCTAATCGGACGCGTAGTAAATCCACTTGGACAACCGGTAGATGGCTTGGGGCCAATATCTACAACGAAAGCTCGTCCAATCGAAAGCCCGGCACCTGGTGTTATGGCTCGTAAATCCGTTCACGAACCGCTTCAAACAGGTATTAAAGCGATCGATGCTCTTGTGCCGATCGGCCGAGGCCAGCGTGAGCTGATCATCGGTGACCGTCAGACAGGTAAAACGTCTGTAGCCATCGATACGATCCTGAATCAAAAAGACCAGGACATGGTTTGTATTTATGTAGCCATCGGTCAAAAAGAGTCAACGGTCCGCGGAACAGTTGAAACGCTTCGTAAGCATGGAGCGCTTGACTACTCGATCGTTGTAACAGCATCTGCATCTCAGCCTTCTCCATTGCTGTTCCTTGCACCGTACACAGGAATCACAATGGCTGAAGATTTCATGTTAGACGGCAAGCATGTTCTTGTTGTTTATGATGATCTTTCTAAGCAGGCAGCTGCATATCGTGAGCTTTCCCTTCTTCTTCGCCGTCCTCCAGGTCGTGAAGCATACCCTGGTGACGTATTCTATGTGCACAGCCGTTTGCTTGAGCGTGCAGCAAAATTAAATGAGACACTTGGATCAGGTTCAATTACAGCTCTTCCATTTGTTGAGACACAAGCGGGCGATATTTCAGCATATATCCCGACAAACGTTATTTCAATTACAGATGGACAGATCTTCCTACAGTCTGATTTATTCTTCTCGGGTGTTCGTCCAGCGATCAATGCCGGTCTTTCTGTATCCCGTGTTGGTGGTTCGGCTCAAATCAAAGCAATGAAAAAAGTTTCCGGTACACTGCGTCTTGACCTTGCTGCTTACCGTGAACTTGAAGCATTTGCTCAGTTTGGTTCGGATCTTGATAAAGCAACACAAGGAAAACTTAACCGTGGTGCGCGTACAGTTGAAGTACTGAAGCAGGAATTGAATAAACCGCTTAAGGTTGAAAAGCAGGTTATGATTCTTTATTCATTAACTCGCGGACACCTGGATGACATTCCTGTCAAAGATATTCGCCGTTTTGAAAACGAGTTCCTTAGCTGGTTGGATTCAAACCACACTGACTTGTTGGATCAAATCCGCACTACTCATGGTCTTCCTGAAGACGAGGCAATGGTAGCGGCAATCAACGGATTCAAAAAGACGTTTGCGAAGAGTGAGTAATCGGACTCGCTAAGCGGCAATAAAAGAAACCATGTTGATCGGTGAGTACTCACTGGATCCACATTTTTAACCAAAAGGGTGGTGAGAACCAATGGCATCGTTACGCGATATAAAAAACCGGATTACATCGACGAAAAAGACCAGTCAGATTACAAAGGCAATGGAGATGGTATCTGCTTCCAAGCTTAGCCGTGCAGAGTCGAACGCAAAAGCATTCGTCCCGTACATGGATAAAGTGGAGGAAGTAGTCGCTTCCATCGCGGTAGGGGCAAAGGATGCAACTCATCCAATGCTTGTCTCCCGTCCTGTTTCCAAAACGGCTTACCTTGTGATTACATCGGACCGAGGACTTGCCGGTGCATACAATTCAAACGTTTTGCGTGCTGCTTATAATGCAATCCAAAGCCGCCACACAAGCACAGATGAGTATGTGGTCATGACTGTAGGCCGTGTAGGCCGCGACTTTTTTGCGAAAAAAGGGGTTAACATTATCGATAGCATCCTTGGATTACCAGATCAGCCAATCTTTGCTGACATCAAGGAAATCACAAGCAAGGCAGTAGGCTTGTATGCAGATGGAGCGTTTGACGAGCTTTATATGTATTACAATCACTTTGTCAGTGCGATCTCTCAGGAAGTGACAGAAAGAAAAGTTCTCCCTCTTACAGACGTAGCCTCTGTTTCCAACAAGCTGACATCCTACGAGTTTGAACCTTCTGCTGAAGCCATTCTTGAAGTGCTTTTGCCTCAATATGCAGAAAGCCTGATCTATGGGGCGCTGCTTGACGGAAAAGCGAGTGAGCACGCTGCGCGTATGACAGCAATGAGAAGTGCAACTGATAATGCGAAAGAGCTAATCGACTCGTTATCTCTATCTTACAACCGTGCACGTCAAGCCGCGATTACACAGGAAATCACAGAAATCGTCGGCGGAGCAGCCGCACTGGAATAATCAGAAAAGCGAAGGCGGCCGATCAGCCCCGACAAGCGTAAGGCGTGAAGGCCGTGTGAACGCAGTTTGTTCACATGGACATCATGACTTACGACCTCGAGGGGTTGGCCGCCGGAGCTGGACAATAGAAAAGCGAAGGCGGCCGATCAGCCCCGACAAGCGTAAGGCATGAAGGCCGTGTGAACGCAGTTTGTTCACATGGACGTTATGACTTTCGGCCTGAGGTACAATCCCCGCCTCCGTTTAACCATACGTTATTGAAATAGCAAGCTAGGAGGGAAAAACATGAATAAAGGACGCGTTCAAAAGGTAATGGGTCCGGTTATCGATGTAAAGTTCGATAACGGCCAGCTGCCTGATATTTTTAACGCTTTAACGGTACCTGTCGGTGTCAAAGGCGATGTGACGCTTACGTTAGAAGTTGCGCTTCACCTTGGCGATGACGCAGTTCGTACGATTGCGATGTCCTCTACAGACGGAGTAACACGTGGAGCTGAGGTTACTGACCTTGGTTCACCTATCTCTGTACCGGTAGGAGATGTAACACTTGGACGTGTTTTCAACGTTCTTGGAGAAGCGATCGACTTAGCGGAGGAATTGGCGCCGACTACCCGTCGCGACCCGATTCACCGTTTAGCACCAACATTTGAACAGCTTTCAACTGATACAGAAATTCTTGAGACAGGAATCAAGGTTGTAGACCTTCTGGCTCCATATATCAAGGGTGGTAAGATCGGTCTCTTCGGAGGAGCCGGTGTTGGAAAAACCGTACTGATTCAGGAATTGATCAACAACATCGCTCAAGAGCACGGCGGGATCTCTGTTTTCGCCGGTGTTGGAGAGCGTACACGTGAAGGAAATGACCTTTTCCATGAGATGACGGATTCAGGCGTTATTAAAAAGACAGCCATGGTATTTGGCCAGATGAATGAGCCGCCTGGTGCACGTATGCGTGTTGCCCTTTCCGGACTGACAATGGCTGAGTATTTCCGTGATGAGCAAGGACAGGACGTTCTTCTTTTCATCGATAATATCTTCCGCTTCACTCAAGCAGGTTCTGAGGTATCCGCACTTCTTGGACGTATGCCTTCAGCCGTTGGTTACCAGCCGACACTTGCTACAGAAATGGGTCAGCTGCAAGAGCGCATCACATCTACAAACGTCGGTTCTGTTACGTCGATTCAAGCGATCTATGTACCAGCCGATGACTATACAGATCCGGCTCCTGCCACAACATTTGCCCACTTGGATGCTACGACAAACCTTGAGCGTAAGCTTTCAGAGATGGGTATTTATCCTGCGGTGGATCCACTTGCTTCGACTTCACGTGCATTGTCACCTGAAATCGTTGGAGAAGAGCATTACGCAATTGCGCGTGAAGTGCAGCAGACACTTCAGCGCTATAAAGAGCTTCAGGATATCATTGCAATCCTTGGAATGGATGAGCTTCAAGATGAAGACAAACAGATCGTGTCCCGTGCACGCCGGATTCAATTCTTCTTATCTCAAAACTTCCACGTAGCAGAACAATTTACAGGTCAAAAAGGTTCTTATGTACCGGTAGCTGAAACAATTTCTGGTTTTAGAGCCATTCTTGACGGTAAATATGATCACCTTCCTGAAGATGCATTCCGTTTGGTGGGACGCATTGAAGAGGTTATCGAAGCTGCGAAGAAAATGGGCGTAGAGGTATAATTAGGGACCAGGAGGGGAAAAAATGAAGACCGTTAAAGTCAGTATTGTCACTCCCGATGGCCCTGTGTACGAGTCTGATGTGGAAATGGTAAGCACAAAAGCTCAAAGCGGTGAACTTGGCATTTTACCAGGGCACATCCCAATGGTGGCTCCGCTTGAAATTGGTGCTGTCCGACTGAAACGAGAAGGACACATCGATTATGTAGCTGTAACAGGCGGCTTCCTTGAAGTTCGTCCTGAGCAGGTAACCATCCTTGCTCAAGCTGCAGAGCCGGCAGACCAGATTGACGTTGAACGCGCGAAGGAAGCGAAGCAGCGTGCTGAGAAAAACCTTCAAGCAAACCAGGATAACATTGACTTCAAACGGGCTGAATTAGCACTTCGTCGTGCGATGAACCGAATTGAAGTACACCAGCATGATCGGTAAAAAAAGTTAAAAGAGAGTTGGATCTTCCCAATAAGAAGAACCACTTCCAGTTGCAAGTCAAGCAGCATTCCAATACCGGCTCTTTATTCCGGATTCAGCCAATGGGCTTTTCGGATGGAGCCGGTATTTTATTTTGATCAGGGACATTTGCCCTCACCTTTTAAACAAGTCAAAAGAAGGAGAAGGCATCATGTATCGATGAAATTTGTGACAGGGGGAAATTCCAGTGGATGTTTTTGGACAGCAGGCATTAGTGAGCATGATTATTCATTTGACCTTTATTGCATTAGCTTTTTGGTCACTGCAGGCGCTTCAAATTGACAAGGCACTCAGGGTCAATAAAGTCATGCAGGCCAGGGTTTTGCTTATTTTGCTCAGTGTAGCAATCGGTTCTAGCGTAGCAGATTTTTTTCTTTCGTACTCTACCTGGGCACAACAGCTTCCTTATATGTGGTAAGAGGTAAATTGTGAACAATGAAAGCTCTTTCATTTTATTATTATAATATTTTTCGTAAAAAGTGTTGTTTTGCACTATTAAATTATGCTTTAATGGTTTATTTTTATCTATGGGTGGAATACTCAACCATTGGGTCATTACAAAATTCATCAGATATTGAAGCTCTCTATATATAAGAGATTTCATGAATTGCATTGATGTGGAGAGCTTTTAGCCGGGGCGGATAAAACAACCCGGGGAAAATTCGACAGTCATTTTCGACGTATTCAGGCAAGACGTGACTTTTTTCTCTTGTGTTAAAGAGTTTCAAAGTGATATGATTTGTGATGTTTTAGTTTTATAAACTACAAGATAACTTGTATATGAAATGTATTGATTGCTTGCAACCTTGCCAATAGAAAATGACAGGCTACAAGGAAAAGACGACCAATTTTCACTTTAGCCGCTAATGTTGAATATGAATAGTAGTATAGAATTAAGACGCGGAGGGGAAATCAATTGGATAAAATTATCGTACGCGGCGGAAATGCGCTGCAAGGAACAGTTAAAGTAGAAGGAGCGAAAAATGCAGTCCTTCCTATTCTCGCAGCAGCTTTACTTGCAAGCGAAGGAAAAAGCACACTTTTAGATGTACCGGCTTTGTCGGATGTAAATACGATCAATGAGGTTTTGCGTTACTTAAATGCGGACGTGGAGTACTCTGCAGATGAAAACAAAATTATTGTGGATGCTCAGGAGCAGCTTGAAGTAGAGGCGCCTTTCGAATATGTTCGTAAAATGCGTGCATCCGTTCAGGTAATGGGCCCACTATTAGCACGTAACGGCCACGCTCGTGTAGCGCTTCCTGGAGGCTGTGCAATTGGCTCTCGTCCTATCGATCTTCATCTAAAAGGCTTTGAAGCGATGGGCGCTCAGGTTACAGTTGGAAATGGATTTATTGAAGCAAAGGTAGACGGACGTCTGCAGGGAGCTAAAATATATCTTGATTTTCCAAGTGTAGGCGCAACTGAAAACATTATGGCAGCTGCAACGCTGGCTGAAGGCACAACGACAATTGAAAATTGTGCGAAAGAACCGGAAATTGTTGATATGGCCAACTACATGAACAAAATGGGTGCGAAAATTAAAGGCGCAGGTACAGATACGATCCGCATTGAAGGGGTAAGCCACCTGACGGGAGCTGTACACAATATCATTCCTGACCGTATTGAAGCAGGGACATTTATGATTGCTGCGGCTATTACAAACGGCAATGTTCTGATCGAAAACGCGGTACCTGAACATCTTGCATCAGTTACAGCTAAACTCAAAGAGATGGGTGTATCGGTTGAAGAAGAGGATGAAGGCCTTCGTGTAATTGGACAGCCCAATTTAAGATCAGTAGATATTAAAACGATGCCGCATCCAGGATTCCCAACGGATATGCAGTCCCAAATGATGGCTCTTATGCTTCGCGCTCAGGGTACAGGGATGATTACAGAAACCGTATTTGAAAATCGCTTTATGCACGTGGAAGAATTCCGACGCATGAATGCAAATGTTAAAATCGAAGGACGTTCTGTCATTATGAAAGGACCTAGCGATCTTCAGGGAGCTGAAGTAGCTGCAACGGATTTACGTGCAGGTGCTGCGCTCATTCTGGCTGGTCTTGTTTCTGACGGTTATACACAGGTAACAGAATTAAAGCATTTAGACCGTGGATATGTTAATTTCCATGAAAAACTTGTCTCGCTTGGTGCAGATGTAGAACGCATCAATGAAGAAGTGCAAGTAAAAGAAGAAGAAGCAGTTCGGGCATAAGAACTTATTTTATTCTTTCATAACATGCTCAATTATACTTGTAATCTTATTAGCAGTATATACACGGATCATCGTGTGTATACTGCTTTTTAGTTTAAAAGCCTATTATTTTTTCCGCTTGCAGTCTAATAATAGTCAATAATTATTCCTTTCTATTTGACTGCTTGTCTCGTGTTCTATAATTTTCCCGTACGCATAGATTTTCATGAGTAAGAAATGTCAAGGAGGGAGTTATTTGAAGAAACAGAAGCCGCTATGGATCATACCAATTTCGTACATGATCATCCTGCTACTTATCCCAGCTGTAATCCTTCTCCCATTTTCGTCGAAGGAACAAAAAACAAGTGAACAAACGGAGGATGCGAAAGTGAAGGTAGATGAAAATGCTCCAGTTTCCTCTGAGCTGACCGTTTCTGTTTTCAGAGATCAGTCAGGAACAGTAGAAGAGTTCGAGCTTGAAACGTATGTAGCAGGAGTGGTGGCAAGCGAAATGCCAGCTTCCTTTGAAGAAGAGGCGTTGAAAGCACAAGCGCTCGCTGCAAGAACCTATGTAACACGCCTGATCGCAGCTGGCGGTGCAGAAGGGTTGCCGGAAAAAGCAGACATCACTGATACAACCGCTCATCAAGTATTTAAAAATGATAAAGAACTTAAAAGTCTCTGGTCGGATGAGTTTGAATGGAAAAAAGAAAAGATTGCTGAAGCAGTCTCAGCGACAAAAGGAGAAGTACTGACCTATGACGGCAAGCCGATTACAGCGTCCTTCTTCTCTACCAGCAATGGCTGGACTGAAAATGCTAAAGACTACTGGACAGAAGACATTCCTTATTTGCAATCAGTTGAAAGCAGCTGGGATGAATCGGTGGCACCTGAATTTTTACATGAAGTCACCATTCCAGTAAGTGAATTTGAAGAGAAACTTGGGATTACGCTAAGCAAGGGAGAAATCGGGACGGTAATGGAACGGACGCCAGGACATCGTGTGAAAACGGTGGACATTGCAGGGCAGACCTTTACCGGCAGAGATATTCGTGAAAAGCTCGGTCTAAGATCGACTGATTTTCATTGGACGCAGCAAGGGGACTCTATTATTATTCAAACAAAAGGCTATGGCCACGGGGTAGGAATGAGCCAGTATGGGGCCAACGGCATGGCGAAGGAAGGAAAAACGTACGGAGAGATCGTGACTCACTATTTTAAAGGAGTGGAAATTGCGTCTGTTGAAACGGTCCTTCCCTCCTTGCTTGCACAGAGGTAATAAAAAAAGATCAAGCGCCTAATGCTTGATCTTTTTAATTTGCTTTAAACCACATTTCAAACCTTTGAAGCCTTTTTGCCACCCATCCATTCTTCTGTACAAAATAAGCGCGCTGTATCACTACATATACGATGATAACCCCAATCAAGTCTTTAATCGCGTCTATCACCGTCGCTGAGCGCGATGGAACGAATGCCTGATGGATTTCATCCAGGAGGCCGTAAAAAGCGGCAAAAACGGCTGCAGCAGTGTGTGTGGCAGTGGTCAGTTTTCCATGGGCGAGCAAAGCGGCAATAAAGAGAAAATGGAGAATCCCGAATTCCACTAAGTGCAGAGATTCTTTTATAAATAAATCAAGCGATTCATTCTGTAAGGCAAGAACCGTATCCGAAGGCCGGTCCGATAGGAACCAGATCAAACTCATATATAGAAAAGGCAGAGCAGTAAAAAAAATCTTCACCCATTTTTTCATGCAGCTTATCCTCTCAACGAAAGTTATTCTAGTGGATTGTATCACGGGGATGCACTTTTTTAAGAAAAATTTTGTGACAATGTATAGAATTTCCTTTAACCGTTCAAAATGGTTGCTGAGGTGATGAAAATGAGTCAGGGAGACAAAAACAATTCTACCCTAAAATCAAACTTGAAAGGTTTTATGAAAAAGCGCTGGTCGCTGCCTGTCTTATATCTGGCATGTGCAGCAGTTGTAGTGTCCACCGTTTTTGTGCTGCAAAGTCCTGGTGATAAAGAAGTAGCAACAGTCACAGAGGAATTTTCAACAAACCAGAACCGTACTGACTGGGTTCAGGAATCAGACGGTGAAGTAACAGAAGTTAATCAGCCAACGGAAAAAATGGCAATGCCGGTCGTAGATCCATCTGCAATCACAATTCATCGTTCTTTTTATGATCAGGATGCATCTGCCGAGGAACAGCAGGAATCACTTGTTGTTGTGAATCAAAGCTACTCAACCAACCTGGGAATTGATATTGTTCAGGATGGAAAAGAATTTGATGTAACGGCTGCTTCAAGCGGAGAAGTTACATTGGTACAGGAAGATCCATTTGTCGGCAATTTGGTGGAAATCGAGCATGCTGATGGTCTTGTAACAAAGTACAGTGCAATTAAAGACATCTCTGTACAAGTTGGAGATCAGGTAAAACAGGCTCAGCCAATTGCTAAAGCCGGTGTTAGTGAATTAAACACAGAAGCTGGCACACATCTTCACTTTGAAGTATACAAAGATGGTGTAGCAGTAAATCCGGTTTCATTTGCAGAATAAATCACAGCAGGACCGTGTAATCCTAAAGGATTATGCGGTCTTTTTGCTCATCCGAAAAGTGATCCGGATTTTATTTGAAAACGATTTAAATTACCTGAAAAAATCAAGCATACCTGTGCCACCACCCTGCATATAATGGGACAAATGGAGGGGGTCACTCCCCTGGATTGATCCCCTGTGGGAGGCCGGAGCAGTGCACGACTACATCAGGGAGAGAACGCTCTTGGTTGGAAAGCATATAGTGGAGACGAGACAAACCGTACGCGTCACTGCCAAAACCTTTGGTGTATCTAAAAGCACCGTGCACAAGGATCTGACCGAGCGACTGCCTGAGCTAAATCCGGCATTAGCCAACGAAGTAAAAATTATTCTCGACTATCATAAATCGATAAGGCATCTTAGGGGCGGGCAAGCTACAAAACAAAAGTACAAGGGATAAGAGGTTATGAATCAAACATTTGTTTGGTTCATGACCTCTTGTCTTTGTTGTGGTAATATATACTTATTGGACTATGCTTACATGCAATAATGCGGTGAGCCTTATCTGGTCACGCATTCCATACATAAAAAAGCTGATCGGAATCCAAAAGCGCTTAGGAAAATAGATCGATACAAGTGTACGGGTAAAGTAGAAGGGAGAAAAGACAAGAAATGTTTGCTAAAGATATTGGGATTGACCTCGGAACAGCCAACCTGCTGATTCATGTTAAAGGAAAAGGAATTGTATTAAATGAACCGTCTGTTGTAGCTATTGATAAAAATACCAATCGCGTGCTTGCTGTAGGTGAAGAGGCTCGCAATATGGTAGGGAGAACCCCTGGAAACATCGTTGCCATCCGTCCGCTGAAAGATGGGGTTATTGCAGATTTTGATGTGACAGAAGCGATGCTTAAGCATTTTATCAACAAGCTGAACGTAAAAGGATTTTTATCTAAGCCGCGCATTTTAATCTGCTGCCCTACAAATATCACGAGTGTTGAACAAAAAGCGATCCGTGAAGCAGCAGAAAAAAGCGGCGGCAAAAAAGTGTTTCTTGAAGAAGAACCAAAAGTTGCTGCAATTGGCGCCGGAATGGACATTTTTCAGCCCAGCGGCAATATGGTCGTAGATATCGGCGGCGGAACAACAGATGTAGCTGTCCTTTCAATGGGGGACATTGTCACCTCTTCATCGATCAAAATGGCAGGCGATCAATTTGACGCAGACATCTTAAACTATGTAAAAAAAGAGTACAAGCTTCTTATTGGTGAGCGTACTGCAGAAAATATTAAGGTAAATATCGCTACAGTTTTTCCGGATTCGCGTCATGAAGAACTCGAGATTCGCGGACGGGATATGGTCAGCGGACTGCCGCGCACCATTACGATTACATCCAGCGAAGTTGAAGGCGCACTTCGTGAATCCATCTCCGTTATTGTGCAGGCTGCGAAAAACGTGCTGGAAAAAACACCTCCTGAGCTGTCAGCGGATATTATTGACCGCGGTGTCATTCTGACAGGAGGCGGAGCGCTTCTTCACGGAATCGATCAGCTTCTTGCAGAAGAATTGAAAGTTCCTGTATTTGTTGCAGAAAATCCAATGGATTGTGTGGCGATCGGTACAGGCGTAATGCTTGAAAATATCGACAAAATCCCTCACCGCCGCATTGGCTGATAAACGATAGCGAAAAGGCTGGTTTTTGTTTGTCCATCTAATGTCGGATAAACAAAAACCATCCCGAATAGCCATCCACATTTCGACAGAACCAAGGTATAATAGGATAGGCTCGTAAGCTTTTCCCGAGCACGTCCATCTAAACAAATCTGTAAAATGACCGATACATAAAGAGCCGCCGTTTTTAACAAAGAGGCTTTGCTGCAGTGCCCGACTAGCGATTTCAGTGGAGCGATTCGTGAGAATAAAGGCACGAATTAGTGAAAAAATATCCATCAGCCCGAATAGGCAGGTCCTAAAATACGTGAGCTATCCAAGAGGTGAAGAAATGTTTAGAGGATTTTACACAGTTGCGACCGGAATGATCGCACAACAAAGAAAAACAGAAATGCTGACCAATAATATGTCCAATGTGAATACACCCGGCTTCAAGGCGGACCAATCCTCCATGAGAGCTTTTCCCGACATGCTGCTATCAAGCCTTGGCGAATCAAAGATACCATCCCAAAATGGAGGAACTCTGTCAAACAGCCCAGTCGTCGGCGCTTTGAACACGGGTGTATATATGCAGGAGACCATGCCGCATTTTACACAGGGAGATGTTAGAGAGACCGGTTTATCAACCGACATGGCCCTTGTTCAAGGGAATATGCCGATCAATGAAGACACTGGAAGAGCAGGAGCCATCTTTTTTGCCCTTGAAAATGAAGATGGAGCGGACCGTTTTACCAGAAACGGAAATTTTACGCTTGATGGACAAGGGTTTTTAACGTCCTCTGAGGGGTATTATGTACTTGATGAAGCGGGAAACCGCATTGAATTGCAGAACGACCGGTTCACTATTCAGGAAAATGGTGCGGTGACACAAGACGGACAGAACGTGGCAAGAATCGGTGTCTCATATTCGGAAGACCCGATGAACCTGATTAAAGAAGGAAACGGTCTCTTAAGGGCACCTGATGGCGCAGTGCTTGAAAATGCCTATAATAGTGAAGAAATCTCCTTTTCAGTTTCGCAGGGTTCTCTCGAAAGGTCCAATGTGGACAGCGCCCGCACGATGACGGATATGATGACGTCCTACCGGGCATTTGAAGCCAACCAAAAGGTCCTGCAGGCATATGACCGCAGCATGGAAAAAGCGGTAAATGAAGTCGGACGGGTGAACTAAATGCATTTGAAGGAGGATGTTTTATGATCCGCACAATGGTAACAGCCACAAATACAATGGGACAGCTGCAAAAGCAGCTCGACATGATTTCAAATAATATTGCCAATTCCTCTACAACCGGCTACAAGCAGACTACCGCGTCTTTTAATTCTTTGCTGACACAGCAGGTGCAAAATCAGCGCGGCGACACAGCAGAACGTTTGACACCACCTGGAGTACGTATGGGGAATGGAGCAAGAATCGCTCAATCACAGCTTCTCGGACAGCAGGGCAGTCTTCAGCGAAGCGACCGCCCTCTGGACTTTGCGTTCAATACGGAAAACCAGTATTTTAAGGTACTCGTTCAGGATGCAGAGGGCAACACAGAGCAGAACTTTACCCGTAAAGGCGATTTTTTCTTTTCCCCCATTAACAACGACGAAGTGATGCTTGTGGACGGACAGGGAAATGCCATCCTTAATCAAAACGATCAAATCATCACATTGGATGGACCTGTAAATGACATTCAGCTTAGAGACAACGGTGTACTCGCTGTGAATGCAAACGGCACTGAACAGCTGGTCGAGCTTGGAATTGTTGATCTCCAGCGACCGCAGCTGATGGACCGCGTCTCAAGTGTTTATCTGGGTATGCCGGACAATCTTGATGAACTTGGCGTGGAGCCGGGGGAAATCATGGTCCAGCTTGAAGGAGCATTACGCGGCGGGATTGGACTTGAACAGGGAGCGCTGGAGCAATCCAATGTGGACCTTTCTCAATCCTTTACCGACCTGATAGAGGTACAAAGAAATTACCAGTTTCATTCAAGAGCGATTTCGATTTCAGATCAGATGTCAGGTCTTGTGAACGGAATGCGTTAAAGGAGATTTTAAAATGAAAAAGACCCCCAGGCTAACCAAAGAAGAAAAAGTGAAAGCAAAGCAGGAGAAAGCGGCAGCGAAAAAAGAAAATAGCAGCGGCACTACGCCAAGATGGGTACAGGTCCGTCTATTGCCGATTTTTGTCCGTGTAATCATTGTAGTGGTCCTTGCTGCAGGATGCTTGCTGCTTGGTCTTATGGTCGGCTACGGAGTGATTGGTGACGGAAACCCCCAGGATGCGCTTAAGAAAGAAACCTGGACGCACATTATGGATATCGTCACAAAAGATACTGAATAATACAATCTGCTTTAATCAGGAGGAAACGGCATGCTGAATACACAACAAATCAAAGAAATTATTCCACATCGCTATCCATTTTTACTGATCGATAAAATCATTGAAATTGATGAAGGCAAGCGGGCTGTAGGCATTAAGAATGTAACGGCGAACGAAGAATTTTTCAATGGTCATTTTCCGGATTACCCGGTTATGCCAGGCGTACTGATTGTAGAAGCACTTGCTCAGACAGGCGCGGTTGCGATGCTCAAGCAGGAAGAATATAAGGGGAAACTGGCTTTTTTTGCCGGTATTGATAACTGCCGGTTCAAACGTCAGGTAAAACCGGGGGATCAGCTGCGTCTTGAAGTGGAAATTGTCCGCTTTAAAGGGCCGATTGGCAAAGGGAAAGCAACGGCAACAGTTGACGGCGAAGTAGCCTGCGAAACAGAAATCACATTCGCAATAAAATAATTTAAACGGACGAAAGCGTCAGGAAAGACGGGTGCTTTCGTCTTTATTATGTCCTGTTAAACATACATAATCCCTCTTTCTCTGGAGAAACTACGTGAAGACCGGACACCTGGTCATCAATCCAATTGAAAGGAGAGGGACACACATGAATAAGTTTCTTAAAATCACTGCAGGTTCTTTGCTTGCAGCAGCATTGATGGTTGGCTGTAACATGGACGACAATGCACGTGACGACAATGCCAACGAATCCATGATGGATGATGCGGTAAACGAAACCAACAACGTACTTGACCGTGAAACAGAAGACATGGATATGATGGAAGACAAAGACCAGAATTCGTTAAACGAGAACATTGAAGAAAATGATAATGGCATCGTGGATGACGAAGATGGAAACAGAGAAGACGCAATTGAAGAAAAGAAAGACCGTGAAGATCGCGACAACCGCGACGAGTAATGGATCACGATCAAAAGGCCGGCATCTGCCGGCCTTTTTTCTATGAGGATATACATATGCTCGGAAATGGATTATCTGGTTCAGCTCTTTTTCAGTCTTGGTCGTTCCTTCATCTGTGTACGAAACTCATGCAGCAGTTCGTTCCCGGTTAAATCAGACTTCGAGACCAGATGATCAAGCAGATTCTCGGCGTATTCGTTTCGCTGATTACGAAGGTTTCCTGTGAAAAGCACACTGATTTTATCTCCAATATGACGCACATTATGGACGTGGGCGTAAAAAGACGCAGGATCATTTTTTTCGCTTGAAATAACAGCTAGAACCTCTAAGTCTTCTCGATTTTGCTGGGCATTCTTAAAATAATCGAGCTCGGTGTCTTCTAAAAAAGCTTCGAGGATCCACGTTTGTTTATCATCTTCCTTGTTGATAATTAAGCCGTCAAAAAGGTGAAAGGAACGAACCGAGTCTTCCTCGGCAATCTTCAGATTTACAAGCTTAAACGTCTTCATCCTAAAGCCTCCTTCTAACTTTTATATGCTTTATTATAGCATATTGGCTGCGGCTGAAAAAAAGCTAAAACGCATTCTTTTCCATTTTCCTCATAGCGTTAAGGTAAAAAGACCTAAAATAGTCAGAAAAAAAGGATTTTTTTACTCCGATCTTCAGGGAGAATTCTCTCAAATCCCTATTTTACAACGTAGAAACCGTGAAGTATGATGATCTCAGCCTTAAGAAAGGAGGAAAAAAATGATAAATCATGTAACGCTTGTCGGACGATTAACGAAGGATCCGGACCTGAGAGCCACACAGAACGGAAAATATGTTTTATCCGTCCAGATTGCCGTAAACCGTCCATTTAAAAATAATCAGGGCGAACAGGAAGCAGACTTTGTACGCTGTACAATCTGGAACCGAACAGCTGAGTCCACGGCAAAATATTGTTCAAAAGGCT
Source organism: Jeotgalibacillus sp. ET6 (assembly GCF_029667115.1). Classification (GTDB taxonomy): domain Bacteria; phylum Bacillota; class Bacilli; order Bacillales; family Jeotgalibacillaceae; genus Jeotgalibacillus. The sequence goes on from NZ_JARUIU010000002.1 coordinate 120,648, forward strand.
CGCTTGTCGGCGTTACAGGCAGAATTCAAACCAGTTCGTTTGAAAAAGAAGGATCGAGACAATATGTCACGGAGGTCATTGCTGAATCCGTCCGATTTCTAGAGTCGAGACGCTCCTCATTTTCACCGGCTGAATCTCCAGCTCATTATCCTGCATCCAGTCAAACACTTCATGTAGAAACCTTTCAATAATCCCTGAACGATCCCCGCAACAGACCCTATACACATACTATACCCCGCCACACATCCGCACGCCCCTATTACTGGCAGCTCCTCCCCAGAGTGCCATCCATTCCTCTGCAATAAAAAAGCCCCAGATGCTGTTCACTGGGGCTCCTCTCGTTATGGGGACAATACCAGCAAATCCTCAAGCTCCTGATTTGAAAGCTCGGTGATCCACTGATCGCCTTTTATAATTTCCTCATTCAAGGATTGTTTTTTCTCAAGCATCAGATCAATTTTTTCTTCTACGGTTCCAGAAGAAATAAATTTATGAACATGAACAAAACGCGTCTGCCCGATTCGGTATGCCCGGTCCGTAGCTTGATTTTCCACTGCTGGATTCCACCAGCGGTCGTAGTGAATCACATGATTTGCAGCTGTCAGCGTTAAGCCGGTCCCTCCAGCCTTTAATGACAGAATAAAGATTGGGAAGGTTCCGTTTTGGAACTGCTCAACCATTTCATCCCGGCGATTTTTAGGCGTTGAGCCATTTAAGAAAGGAACATTAACGCCATATTTTTTCTCAAGTACGTCTTTGATCATATTGCCCATTGAAATGTACTGAGTGAAAATAATAGTGCCTTCTTCTGCTTCCATAATCTGCTCAACAAGATCCATCAGCTTAAGCATTTTTTCAGAACGCTCTGTTACATATTCAGGATCCGCTTCGCGTAGAAATAGCGCAGGATGATCGCACAGCTGCTTCAGCCGGTTCAGCATTTGCAGCACCATGCCCTTGCGTTCAATGCCGCTTAAAGTAGGAAGCTTTTCAAGTGTATCTTTTACAAGCTGCTCATAAAGGGAGGCTTGTTCAGTGGTCAGCGGGCAGAATTCTTTCTGCTCAATTTTCGCAGGAAGATTTAAGCCGACTGCCGGATCATTCTTTGTCCTGCGCAGCAGAAACGGGCGGATTCTACTTTGAAGCTTCTTAGTAAGCAGCTCAGAGCTGTCCCGTTCAATCGGCACGATATAGTGGTGACGGAAAGAAGCGAGCGAGCCAAGGTAGCCATGATTAATAAAATCAAAGATCGCCCAAAGCTCCGAAAGCCGGTTTTCCATTGGAGTACCCGTAAGCGCGATGTGATGCAGCCCCTGAAGCTGACGAATCGCTCTTGATTGCTTCGTATGCGGATTCTTTATATTCTGTGCTTCATCGAGCGCGACAGAGGACCAGCGGATAGAGGTAAGCTCCTCCTGATCAGCATGACACAGCCCGTAGGAGGTCAGCACAACGTCGGCCTTATCGATCGCAGAGGTAAAGCTATCCCCTTTAGCCCGGCTTGGTCCATAATGCAAATGAAGCGATAAAGAAGGAGCAAACCGTTCTATTTCTCTTTGCCAGTTTCCAAGGACAGAAGTCGGACAGACAATTAAAAACGGTGTCTCCAATTTTTCGGTCTTTTTCACGTGCAGCATGTATGAAATAAGCTGAATGGTCTTCCCAAGCCCCATGTCATCCGCCAGACACGCGCCAAAGTGATTGGTGCGAAGAAAATGCATCCAGCTGTATCCTTGCTGCTGATAAGGGCGAAGCGTTCCCAATAATTCTTCAGGAGCAGGAATGAGCGGGATTTTTCCAACGTCATTTAATGTATCAAGCATCGCCTTCATCGAGCGGTTAAGCTGATACTGAATGCGGAGATCATCCTCTTCTGATTCTATTTCATGTCCTGCTGCCTGATCGAGTTCCTGCTCAAGCAGGTCACGCATCCGTATGCCGCGTTTTTTGGCATCGGCCATGGCTTGCTGAATACGCATAATCAACGCGGGATCCAGTGCGATCCAATTGCCGTTTATCTGGATAAACCGTCTTTTTTCATTCACGAGATCATTAAATTCATCATCAGTCATATCGCTGCCGTTAATGGAAACCTTCCAGTCATATTCCACAAGCGAATCGAGCCCGACAAAAGAAGGGCGGTAGCTGTGGTCGCCTTTAACCGCGGCTTTAAGCGCTACGTTAGACTGCTGAATAGATTTCCACCATGATGGCAGAAGAATCTCCACATCGAGCGCCAAAAGCTTTTGGCTGCCTTCTGTTAGGAACAGCCACGCACGTTCTTCCGACATTTCAGTTTGCCAGACACCTTCATCTTTTAAATAAGGGATCAGGCGCACCCAGCGTGACAATTCTTTCTCGATCTGAGCTTTTTCTCCCTTCCACCGGTCCGGAAGCGAACGCTCAAGCGGGAGTGCCAGGTTTAAATCATAGGTCCAGTCAGCCCGCCGCTGATCACGAAGGAATGGCTGCATGGTCCACAGACCGTCCTCTGACATAGGCTCTTCAAATCGTATGCCGAAACGGTAAGGGGAAACGAGATCCTTTTCCTGCACCCAATTGGCCCATTTTTCTTCATCAAAATAAATAGACAGATCTTCAGGCGTCAGGGCATGGTTTTCATTGAATATACGTTTGGCAAGTCCCTGGCTTCTGTGGTGATGCTCAAAAAAATACGTAATCGCCTGCTGATACCAGTCGTTCACCTGTTCCTTTGCTTCTTCTTGTATGGGAGTGGAATCTTCACCACTCATATCCGTCCACTCTTCCCAAAAATCATCGCCAAGAACCATTGAAAACGATTCTTCCGTTTCAGCATCACGGGGCTGCCATTCATTTAACCATTTGCCCTCTGTAATCCACTCAAAAAGAAGAGGTGCAGCATCATAGAAAAACTGTGCTGAGGGAGAAAAATCCCAATTTATACGCCCATGAAAGCTTGGCTGTGCTAAAAGAGTAAGAACCGCCCAGCTGTCGAGCACCACACTGTGATCGGAAGCATCCTCGTGCGTTTTCACCATTGTCCCGTGATAGCTTTCTTTATGCCATAAAAGAAGATGACGCTGCCAGGCATCAGGCTCCAGCAGCTCACCGTCTCGATTAATAACCTGAAGGGAAAAATGACCATTTGAAAGCTTTTGAACGTCGATCATTTTGTATTCACTCATCCACATGAATCAACTTCCCCCTTCTGCATTCTTCATGAAAAGCCCGAAGCCGCCTGTGTTGAAGCAGGATGGCATCAAAATAATGCTCCCATTTTTGCGTTTGATTGCTTTGTGTATAAATTTTCTTAAGCTTCTTTAAATAGCTCACCGCTTTTCGGTACGTCTCCCGCTGCCGTCCAGCAATCAGCTGTTCAACCCACTGATGAAGCAGCGGTACAGCAAAATCCGGACGCTTGGTAATGAGCTGCTTAAATCCTGCAAGCTCCAGTTCTTCCGGCGTAAACCCAATCCAGTCCACCAGCTCCACCCATTCCTTGTAACGGGCTGCATCAAGCAGCAGTGAACCTAGGTGACGCGCACTGTAAGGAAGCAGGGATTCATACACTGCAATGGTGGAATCCGCCGTATGCAAACGCAGCTTACCTGTTTCAAGCTTACGGATGAGCCAATGTGCAAATGATCTTTTCTCAGATTCGGTCTCGAATTTTTCAACATGAGCGGGAATTTTCTTCGGCAGCTCCTGTAAAATCGTCACCGCTGCATCCATCCGGTCATCCCACATCATCCATTCCATCCAGCGCACAGCATGAGGCAGGACAGAAGGAGAGGACAAGCGGAATTGCTCCTTCCATACCTCATTTTTCATTAGCAGCAGGGCAAGGCCCGTGCGTGCAAAATACAATTCATCTTTTTCTTCTGAAATCTCAGAAATGCGGTCGAGCTCTTTTTCTCTCCACGCTTTGGAAGTGAAGAGCTGAAACCACAGCAATGAATAGACCGAGTAGGAAACAGGAGAAGAGATCGCTTCAAGGAGTTCATGAGATCCTGTACGCAAATCCTCCAAAAACGGATCAAAGGCAAAAGGACGGGCATAAACCGCCAGATCTGACAGCGCATCTTCCATTTCCTCCAGAATCATCCCCAGTATTTCCATCACACTTTCATTTGATAAGACGGAAGGATCATGTGAATGAATTTCCCGTGAAACATAAATAAACAGCCAAAAGGAAGAATGCAGCTCATACAACGGCTTCCATTCTTTTTCCATTGGCGTTTTCTTTTGAATCGTCAGCTGTGCATTTTTAATGTAATGATCAAACAAAAACGGCTGCTCAAGAAGCTGTGAATAGTTCATGGTGGAGATTGCTTCCTTCACAATCTGCTTCCACGCCTGAGGAGACTTTTCAATCTTGATCATGGCAGGCTTTTGATTTCTCCATTTTGTAATCCATTGACTGACACTTGAGGTCTGCTGATAAAATTTAAAAAACACTGCCATGCGGTGCCGGCACCAATTTTCCTCCGGACAGCTGCAGGAGCTCGATTTCTCGGGATCAAGCGAAATGCGGACATTCACCTGATACACATCCCGTACTTTAGCACGCAGCATATTCATCGACGGATCATACCCGCCGTCATACACGGTGCCTTGTCTATATAAGAAAAGCCCTTTCTGAATCAGGCGTTCATCTTGCTGGTTCGACGGCATAAATTGCTGGAAAAGCTTTTGCTCCAGCTTTTCAATACCGCTTGTAAATGATTGAGATTGAAAACTCATCGCATACCTACCACCTTTAGTAATCAAAAAAAACGTACCTTTTATTATACTCTATTTCCAGTAAAAAACGAACCGGCAGATGCAAGATAAGTAAAAGAGGCAAAAAAGTAATGATGAATTTTCCATTCTATATGAATATGGCTGTGGAAGAATGTGATGACTTGAAAATCCTCCAGACCTGCTTAGGTACAATGTGTAAAGTCAGATTTTAACTTGAAAATTTGCTTTTAGTCTTCCCTAAATAAGGTATTATTTAACTATGAATGGATGCTTAGAAGAGAGGGTATCGAATGATTCTTGAAATATTTATAAATATTTGCATGTCCATGGTAATGTTTTTTCGCGGAAATCCAAGCGATGAAAAAGTGTCCAGAAACATTGAATTGTTAAAAAGGACAGATTGGTTTAATCCGATTTATTCAATGAATAAAGATTTATTTACGAAGGATGAGCATTTAAGATACATCGTGGGATGGGCAAAGGTTGAAAAATCCTTAGAAAACGAGAAAAAAGCTCAACAATTAAAGGAAGAGATCGTGGAAGCCTGCAAGAGCGCTTTATAAAATGAGATTGCCAAAGCTTACAAGAGGAATGAGGGGGAGTGCCGTAATGATTGAATTAAGATTTTTTAACCGTTCCGATTTTCAGCAGCTAATTAGCTGGATTGAAAGTCCCGCCTTTTTAATGCAGTGGAGCGGCCCGGGATTTCGTTTTCCATTAAATGAGCAGCAGCTGGATGATTATGTGAAAGAGGCAAATGAGTACGATTCCAAAGCATGGATTTATACGGTTGTGGACGAGGAAACGGGAAATGCCATTGGACATATTTCATTAGGGAGAATTGACCGTGAAAATAAATCGGCCCGTGTTGGGAAAGTGTTGCTTGGAGATAAGAGTGTCAGAGGAAGAGGAATCGGTCAGCAAATGATAACTGAAATTCTCAAAATTGCATTTGATAAACTCGATTTGCATAGAGTGAGCCTTGGCGTTTTTGATTTTAATACGTCTGCTATTACCTGCTACGAAAAAGCCGGATTTAAAAAAGAGGGATTGCTGAGAGATGTAAGAAAAATGGGAGATGAATATTGGAGCTTGTGGGAAATGAGCATATTGGAAAATGAGTGGAGAGAGATGAAGATGGAGTGGGATGCACGTGATCAGCTTTGAAGAAAACACCATACATAAATGGAAGATTGAAATGGACATTATGAATTCTAATCCCTCCTATAATTTGATGTCTAGAAATAAAGCCACAGTCCATTTTCAGGACGTACAGGATGAATATGAAGAATCGAAGCGCTTGAATACTGTCCGCCTATTGGTTAAACAGAATGAAACATACATAGGGCTCGTCGATTATTGTCTCGAAAATCCCTCTGACCATCTGCCCTGGATCAGTTTGTTTGTAATTCATTCGCATAATCAGGGAGCTGGCATTTCGGCTAAAGTGTACCGCCAGCTTGAACAACTGATTAAGCAGGAGGGTAAAGACCGCCTCCGTCTGGCCGTTCATAAAGATAATAAGATGGGGGTCAGGTTTTGGACAAAGCTTGGTTTCACTAAGTTCAAGGAAGTGACGCTGGCAGGTAAATTGCATGACTGTCTGGAAAAGGAATTATTTAGATAACTAATTTATTGACGGAATTACAAAAATAAGGTAAGCTATAGGAAGTTACTAATTAACAATACGTTAATTAGTTCAGGGTATACTTTAATTTACCTTTTAAAAGAATATAGGAAGGATAGGTGAAGGCGTTGACCAATCGATCGGAAGAAGAATTTCTGCAAATTTATGATTCCGGAAAGTATGTGACACCGGACGGGTATACCTCTGACATAGCTGTTTTTACGATTGTTTCTGAAAAAAACACGCAATCCAAAATACCCAACAACGTACTGAAGCTCATGCTTATAAAACGGCACAAAAAAGATCATGAAGGCAACCCAAACATAGAAGGCGGGAAGTGGGCATTGCCTGGAGGATTTGTGCAGCCTGATGAAACAGCCTTTGAAGCAGCAGTAAGGGAATTAGAGGAAGAAACAAGTGTCAAAGACATTCATTTAGAGCATTATCAGGTATACGATCAACCAGGAAGGGACCCAAGAGGCTGGATTATCTCCAATGCTCATTACGCAATTGTAAAGGAACAGTATCTGGACAATAAAAAAGCAAATGACGATGCCCAGGAGGTTGAATTATTCAGTATGGAAGAACTTGATTCCCTGAATCTGGCATTTGACCATGAGAAAATTATTAAAGATGCTTTTGACATTATTAAAAGAGAAATGATTCAAACTACATTAGCTAAAGAATTTCTGCCAAAGGAATTTATCGCTTCTGAACTGCAAAATGTCTTACTGACTGTTACAGACAAATCGTCGATCAGAGGTAAATCAGCCTGGTCCAGAAAAATTAAAAACCTAAGCTTTATTGAACCAGTACTAACTGAAAAGGGATTGCCAAAAACGACTCAGCGCTATTCAGACCGGCCATCTGCATTGTTCAAATTCGTGGACAAAGAAGTGCCGCTTCCATCACTCTACTAATTTTTTTGCCATAAGTAATTAACAATAAGTTAATTAGTAAAACAGGGAGGAGAAAGATAATGATGACGAAAACAGGTAAATCAAGAGAAGCTCTATTAATTGTGGATATGAGTAATGATTTTGTGGCAGACAAGGGCACACTGACCGCCGGCAAACCCGCACAGGAAATTGTTCCTTACATTAAAGATTTAGCATCTGCGTTTCTGAAAGAGGGAAATGTAGTAGTGGTTGCGATGGATGCCCACTCTCCTGATGACCCCCATTTTGACCTTTGGACACCGCATAATATTGTCGGTACGGAAGGCCAACAGCTATATGGTGAGCTGACTGACTGGTATCAAGCGAATGCGGAAAATGAAAACGTGCTTTATGTTCCGAAAACAAATTATAATGCATTTTTCAAAACAGATCTGGCTGAGAGACTAAAACAGTTAGATGTGGAAAAGGTTCACGTTACCGGCGTTTGCACGGATATCTGTGATTTTCTAACAGTAGCAGGGGCAGATGCAGAAGGGTTTAAAACAGCCATTCACAAAAGAGGGGCAGCAACGTTTACGAATCTTGGTGAAACGATGATCCAGCATATGAAACTGTGCTTTCACACGGAAATTATTGAGTAAGCTGCGGAGCTTAGCAACGGATGAATCTGGTGTTCCACTAGGAAGTTAAAGCCAGTCCTATAAAGATTACTGATAGGAGGAGAAGGAAGATGGAAAAAGAGATAGAATTAAAGGTACAAGGGAAAATAGACAGACTTACCAATGAAACTTTTAAATTTGATGAACGGGTAGGAGAAGGTTGGTATTCAGCTGTTTATTTCCTGAAAACCAGAGAAATTGCGAAGAAGTACAAGTCAGATAAAGTGGTCACCATGCAGTTTTTCCAAAAAGAAGAAGCCGTTGTATGCGGAATGGACGAAGTCATTTCGCTGATTCATACCTTCGCAGAGGACCCGGAGGCGCTTGAAATTAACGCTCTGCAGGATGGAGAAAGCATCAGCCCCTTTGAAACCATTCTGACCATCAAAGGTCATTACCACCAATTTGGTTACTTAGAAGGGGTCATAGATGGTATATTGGCAAGAAGAACCAGCGTTGCGACAAATGTGTACCGTGTGGTAAAAGCTGCAGGAGATAAAAAAGTCATTTTCATGGGAGACCGGGATGACCATTTCAGCAACCAGGCAGGAGACGGATATGCAGCCTTTATAGGCGGAATGAGTGCTCAGGCAACACATGCCATGAACGAATGGTGGGGCGAAAAAGGTCTTGGTACGATGCCTCATGCAATGATCCAATTGTTTAATGGCGACATTGTAGAAGCCTCAAGAGCCTATTTGGAGACATTCCCTGAGGACGATTTAATTGCTCTGGTGGATTATAACAATGATGTCATTACGGATTCTCTGAAAGTCGGGAAAGCATTCGGACAAAAACTTAAAGGAGTTCGAATAGATACGTCGAAAACGATGATGGATCAGTACTTTATCCGAAACCAGGATATGCTGGGTTCCTTTGACGCAAGCGGAGTGAATGTTCCTTTAGTGAAAGCATTGCGGGAAGCATTGGACGGTGAAGGACTTCACCATGTTCAAATTGTCGTAAGCGGCGGGTTTACGGCTGATAAAATTAAACGGTTTGAAAAAGAAGAGGCTCCTGTAGATGTATATGGCGTTGGAGGCAGTTTACTGAAGGTGAACATTGGATTTACCGGGGATGATGTATTATTAGACGGCAAACACGAAGCGAAAGCGGGAAGGAAATTCAACAGCAACCCAAGGTTGAAGGAAGTTCCGATGCAAGTCCAAACCAGTGAAGAGGGGAAATGAACAATGAAAATTGGCGTTTTTGGTTCAGCGTTTGATCCGATTACATTAGGCCATATGGTGTCCATGGAAATGATAGCGGACAGAAGAGGGTTTGATAAGATGTTATTAATTCCTTCGTCAGATACAAGGATTGATAAGGGGAGACAGCTCACAGCAAACCACCATCGCATGAAAATGGTTGAATTAGCCATTGAGGATAATTCTACATTTGTGACAGATGATACAGAAATGAAAGCGGCCGCCTGGCATTCATATACCTACTTCACGATGAAAGCGTTGAAGGAAAAATACCCTGAGGACGATTTATATTTTGTTATGGGGGCCGATAATTTACCTGGGTTGCCAAACTGGGAGTACGGTAAAGAATTGATCGAAAATAATCGATTTGTGGTTATGGGAAGAGAAGGATTTGATATGTCTGACATTATTGCCAGGGACGCTCTTCTTACAAAAAACGAGGATCGATTTGATTGCCTGAGCAAAGGGGTCACAGTGGAAACAAGCTCTTCTTTTATACGCTCGCGAATTCTGAATGGCCTGAGTGTCCGCTATCTGGTTCCGGACCAATCATTGGAGTATGCATTAGAGAATAACTTGTATTCAGAACAAGTGGATGAGTAGGAGAAGTGAAAAGCATTGGGATAGTCCCTCCAAAAATAAATTCAATGATTCATCAAATGCAGTGGGAAGCGGGTGAGGTGCTGAACGAACATTTCTGCGGGCAGCACAGTCATCTTAAGCCCGATCTCACTGCCTTTTTAGTTTCCTTCAAAGTTATCTTCTCCATAATCATTAATTCAAATTACTAAAATAAATATCTTAACCATTCATGCTCAGGATGTTGAGATTGGATGGCATGACCCAGCCATCTTTTCTGTTCTTCGTCCAGCTTATCTTTCACAAGCATGAAATCCTGATGGTCTTTGTCACGAGTTTGTTTTGCTTTGAATAACAGGACAATCTCAGGACTTAAATAAGGAAGCGCTGTATGGGTTCGACTCCAAGCGGCTGTTAAGGGAGTTGTGATCGTCCTCTCTCTTCTAAACAGCCACTCATTTTCTGAGGATTCATTAAGCAGTACCTCAACTGTATCTCCAGTTGTTCTGTTAAGAGCGTGCAATTCATGCACAGGAAGAGATAAAAATTCACCATTCCAGGGCTCGAGCTTCCCACTGATTATTTTCTTAAACTCCCACTCCACCAGAAAATTCTTTAAGCATCTTTGTTCGTTTCGAAAAATAGCAATCTCAATATCCCCATGCTCCCTGGTTTCACTTCCCAAATAAAGATCAATCGCCCAGCCGCCTGCAAAAAACCAGGTTTTTGGATAATTAGTCATTATAGCCTTAATCCGCTGGCATGGAGCAAACTTCATCTGAATTTCCCTCCTGGTAAAAAAGTTACAATCTGAGCCTTTTCAGGGCAAGGCCTTGGAATACTTAGCACAGTCCCTGCGGAAAGCGTCCTACTTAAGCAAGTGAACCGAGCAAAGAGTCTGAGACAGTTTTATTCCTTGCTCTGCTATGCAAGAATATTCAGCTTTTATTGGATTTTCTATAGGATCGATCTTTAATAAACTGAACAACTTCATCAAAAGATCGCTTTTTTGTAACAAAATCAACTGTTAAATCAGCAGCTTCTTCCTCATTCATTACACAAACATGTCCGTTGATAAACAAAAAATAGGTCATACAACCAAAAGCAGTTCGTTTATTTGCATTTTGAAAAACATGGTTTTTAGCGAGCGATTCAAACAAAGCAGTTGCTTTTTCGAAAATATCAGAATACAGAGAATCTCCGTACATAGTTTGGAAAGGTCGTTCAATTGAACTATCCAAGAGATTTGGTTCTCTGACCCCAACCATTTCTCCAGGACTGTAATCTCTGATCATCATTTCATTAATCTCTTGTGCCACTTCAGCTGATAACTTTTTCATCGATCAACTAACGCCTTAAACGTACCATCGTAAAGACGTTTTATGACATTCCAAGATTCTTCATCAATCTCCGTGACGACCTCAATTATTTCTTCTGAATTTTGTTCAAGGTCTTTTTTATCCATAGTTGTCACCTCTTTTGAATGGTTTAGCAGAAAAGTACTCTCATCAATTTATATTTATAGTGTAACGTAAATAAGTAAAAAAAGGTAAAGTGACTTTGGTTTCAACTAAAATCATCTTTTATCTAGTTTATAGTATTAGTTCTGTTTCAAGAATTATAAACCACCGGTACGAAAACTTTTTACATATTCAAGCTTTTTCTCATCAAATCCTCATTTTCACCTTGTACAATGGAAATAGTATAAGTAACTCTTTAAAGTCGAATGAAGGGGAATGAACAATTTCCTGGGAAATGTTCGTCTGATTTTGTTGAACGGATAGATGAAATGAAGTTTAGGTGATGTTCAAGGTAAAAGAACCTGGATAAATGAGGGATGACGATGAGCAAGCAAACCATTCTGGTTGTGGAAGATGAAGAGAAAATTGCACGGGTGTTAGAGCTCGAGCTTGAGTATGAAGGCTATATCGTGGTGAAAGCGAAAGACGGGCTGGAGGGTCTTCAGAAATTCAGGGAAGAAAAATGGGATTTAATCTTGCTGGATATTATGCTGCCGGGAATGAATGGAGTCGATCTGCTGAAGAGAATCCGGCATAGCGGCGATCAGACGCCTGTAATCATGCTGACAGCAAAGGATGAAATTGAAGACAAGGTAACGGGTCTTGATCTTGGAGCAAACGACTATGTCACAAAGCCCTTTCAATTTGAAGAATTGATGGCGAGAATCCGTGCAGCATTGCGATTTTCCAAAGCGCCGGTTGAAGAAAAAAAAGAAGATGGAATGCAGCTGGCGGATTTAAAAGTGAATGAATCGACTCATGAAGTTTTCCGCGGAGAAGTGTCGCTGGAGCTGACAGCGAAGGAATTTGCGCTTCTCGCTTACTTTATGAAGAATCAGCGGCAGGTCCTGAGCCGGGAGCAGCTGTTAGATCATGTATGGGGCTATGACTACTACGGTGATACGAATATTGTGGATGTGTATGTACGCTATGTGCGTAATAAAATCGATAAAGGCTATGACCCGCAGCTGCTTCATACCGTTCGAGGCGTAGGTTATGTGCTGAAGGATCCAAGATGAAGCTGACCAATAAAATTCATGTCTTTACGACCGTATTATTTATTGTTCTTCTTGTCTTAATTAATGCCGCCATTTATTTTTCGTTCAGCCGCATTATGTATGACAGCGAGCTGGAACAAACAAAAGCACAGGCAGAGCAGGTGCAGGCGGGAATCAGTGCTGTTCAAAGCGCTGCAGCCCCGCAGGATCTACTTCGCGCGTATGTTCCGCCAGGGGGCATGATCACCATTGTGCAGGCAGATGACCGTGGAGATGCGAGGGTGACAGGCGGGAATGGGCAGCGCCTGGCAGAGGAGGAGACAGAATTTTATCCCGATGAGCGGGATGAGATTCGCTCCATAGAGGGGATTCCGCACGCTTTTATTTCCCTTCCCATCGTCTGGACAGAGGGTGAAGTAGCAGCGCTTCAGTTGACAGAATCACTCCAGGCTACAGCAGAAAACCTGAATGTACTGAGAATCGTTCTGTTGGTCGTCTCCATTGCGGCGATCATCCCCTTGTTTATATCTGCACGAATTTTAAGCAAGCTCATTACAAAACCGATTCTTTCCTTGATTCAGACGATGAACGACATCCGTGGCAGTGGACGCTTTCAGCAAATTGAACGCACGTCCAGGTCAAAGGACGAATTAGACCAGATGACCCAAACTTTTAACCAGATGATTGGGCAGCTTGAAACAAATTACGAAAAACAGGAGCAGTTTGTTTCCAATGCATCTCACGAGTTAAAAACACCCCTGACGATCATTGAATCCTACGCGAGTTTATTAAAGCGCCGGGGCAAAAACGATGAAGCGCTGTTTGATGAATCGGTGGAAGCCATTCATTCAGAAGCCCTGAGAATGCGGGATTTAACCCAGCAGCTTTTGCTTTTAGCTAAGCAGGATGAACAAGGGAACGTCATCTTATCATCCCAGGTGCTGTCTCCCATTTTAGAAGCTGCTTCGTCCTCCTTTGAGCGGGCTTATCAGCGGCAGGTGACGCTTCACGTTAAAGAAGAAATGGTGGTCAAAACAGATGCTCAGAAACTTAAGCAGCTCATGTATATTTTATTGGACAATGCACGAAAGTACAGTGAAGAAAAAATCGTGATTCACGCTTTTCAAAAAGATGACCGTGTGAAAATCCAAATAAAAGATACCGGCATCGGGATTTCAAGTGAGCATTTGAACAAGGTGTTTGACCGGTTTTACCAGGTCGACCAAGCCAGAACAAGTTCATCAGGAGGATACGGCCTGGGCCTTTCCTTAGCAAAAGAATTAGCCCGTGTGCTTGAAGCGGAAATTACATTAACCAGTGAGCAGGGAAAAGGAACAACCGCCACTATCCTGCTGCCTATAGCCAATTAAAATGAAGAAGAACAAGGAGGGGATCTGAAATGAGTCCTTTACTGAAAAAATTCAGCATAACCATTGCAGCAGTGGTTGTACTGACGATTTTAATCTGGCAGGGTGCAACGCTTTTGCAGAATGAACAAACCGTTTCGGCTGAAGAAGTCCAGCGAAAAGTGGAGCAGCAGTACAAGGGGGAAATAACTGCCATAGAACGCTCAGAAGACCGCTATCTTGTATCCATAACACTTGAAACAGGCTCTTATGAACTTGTAGTGGCGGAAGATGGCGGCAGGATACTAGGCATGGAGCGCGTGTCAGAAAGCAGACCGGAAGATGATCCTCCAACCTCTGAAGAAGATCCAGCGTCTGATCCAGCAGAACCCAAGGACGCTGATCAGCCCATCACTCGAGATCAGGCAGTCGATATTGCGAAGGATCAGGTAGAAGGAACAGTGGATGATGTAGATTATGAAAGTGATGAAGAAGGGTCGTATTTTCTTGTGGAAATTGAGCGAAGTGATGAGCTTGAAGCTACCGTTCAGGTCAATGCCATCACCGGGGAAATCATGTCTGTCAGCTGGGAAGATTAAATTCTCATCAAATTCTCATTTTCCTCTCCGTGGTTTCTCATCTTGCGTGTGTAATCTATAACTAGAAACAACAAACACACAAGAGGAGGAAATGAACATGAAAAACAAATTACTAATTGGCGGAATCGCAGGAGCAGTCATTCTGGGCGGGGGAGCATTTGGAATGAATGCCTTCGCTGACAGCAGCAATAACTGGAGTGAAAGCGATGCTGATCTGACACAGGAAGAAGCAGAAACCATCGCAACAGAAGAAGTGGAAGGTCTGACGATCACAACAGTGGAGAGAGATGACGATGACGGACGTTATGTGTATGAGATAGACGGTACAACGGAAGACGGAAGAGAAGCGGATGTTGAAGTAGATGCAAACTCCGGGGAAATCCTGAAAGTCGGTCGAGATCTTGCGGACAGCCAGGATGATCAAGTAAACGAAAACGTGGAGATCACGAAAGAAGAAGCAGAGGAAATCGCTAAAACAGAAGGAAAAGGTGACATCGTGAAATCTGAACTGGATGACGGACATTATGAAATTGAAATGAGAGACGGAGATGTTGAATACGAAATCGACATCAACGGCCAAACAGGAGAAGTAATGGAGTTTGAAATGGAACGAGACGACAACTAATAACCTGCCTGGACCAAATCGATTTATGATTTGGTCTTTTTTCTGGAATAAAAAGGGGGCGGTTTATGTTAACATTATTGAAGGTGGTTCATTAAAAATAGGGGGATGAAGGAATGAAGCTTGGATTGAAAAGAAATGAAGTTAAACTGGAAGATTATACACCAGAATGGAAAGATGAGTTCACCAGAATAAAAAAAGAAGTCGTGCAAACCACGGAAATAGAAGAGAATCGCATTGAACATATTGGAAGCACAGCCATTAAAGGAATGGTCGCAAAGCCCATTCTGGATATGATTGTTGGCGTAAACGATATACAAAACGTCGGGGACAAACTTTTTTCGGATTTGAAGCAGACAGGTTTTTTGCGGCTGAAAGTAGAACGGCCCAACGAGATCGTCCTTGCTAAATTTTCAGATGAAACATACGAGGAGAAAACCCATTATATCCATTTAGTCGAATTCCAGGAGGAACTTTGGAACAACTTACTTTTCTTTCGGGATTATCTGAATTCAAACGAGCTGGCACGAAAGCATTATCTTGAGATTAAACTCGATTATTTGAAAACAGCTTCCACTGGAATTGAAGAATATACCGATCGGAAAGAAGCATTTGTAAAAGAAATCTTCAAAAAAAGAAACGAGTAACGAAGCGGTTCTCCAGATGCAGGTCATTTATAATCCATCCGGAGACATGCCGTTTGACAGGAAGAAAACGAATTCCTGCCGGGTTCGGAGCAACTAAAAATCAATACAAAAAGGCTGCAGATCTGCGTTCAGGCTGTATTCAATCCGCTGCCTGAAATTTTTAAACGTCACCATTTCCAACGCTTCTTCTATTGGATAAAATCCAACTTCCAGGCTCTCAGGTGTGGTCGTTAAGCTGCCGCCAATCGCTTTCGCTAGAAACAGCGTGTTGCAAACGGAACGATCCACATTTTGAAAGATCCCGCAGAATTTTAATACTTCGATGTCCACACCGGACTCTTCTTTCGTTTCCCGGATGGCGGCATCTTTTAACGATTCGCCTTCTTCCACTTGTCCGCCGGGCATTTCCCATCCTCTTCTGGGACCTTTAATCAACAAAATTTCCTGTTGATCATTCAGGACAATGGTAGCTGCAGAAACAAAATGTTTTGGTGGAGAATAAGTATCTTGTTTATTTGGTTCCATATAATTTCCCCCATTCTATACGTATCAATTACCAGGTAAAAATAACTGAAAATTCCATTTAATTATAGCATAGCTTAAATGTTGTATGGAGTCCCGTATGGTAAAATAAGGACGGAAACAAAATGATAAAGAAGAAAGGAAGATAAACATGACTACAATCGGTTTGATAAGACATGGGGTTACGGAATGGAACACTTCAGGCAGAGCACAGGGGCATACAGATATTCCGTTAAGTGAAGAAGGAAGAGAACAAGCGAGACGAGTTGCAGAACGAATCGCTTCAGAAGATGAAAAATGGGACCTGGTTATTTCAAGTGACTTATCACGTGCAAGACAAACAGCAGAAGCGATTGCGAAGAAATTAGGACTGCCTGCACCAATTCAGGATGCGCGCATCAGAGAAATGCACCTTGGCGAAATTGAAGGACTGACTCTAGACGAACGGGTTACTCAATGGGGAGACAACTGGCGTGAGCAGGAGCTAGGCATTGAAACAACAGAAGCCGTCGCACAGCGTGGAGCTGATTTTATAGAAGAGGTCCTTGCGGAGCATAAAGGCAAAAAAATTCTGATCGTCAGCCATGGGGGGCTCATCGGATTGACATTGAAGCATCTTCTTCCTGAACAATTCACCCAAACGCTTTTAGAAAATACTTCGATCACCATTTTGAAGCATGATGAGACGAAATGGAATTGTTCGCTGTTTAACTGTTCAAAGCATTTGGTTTAACAAAGGCGGGAGGTGTTTTATGAATAAGATGGGGTCGGAAGAAGCGGCAAGAAGATGGAATGATTTCGCAGAGGACTATGCGGAAAAACATAGTGAGTCTGGAGATTTACATAAAGAGGTCCTGTTAAACCCGGTTATTATCGCGCTTGCAGGAGATATACAAAATAAAAAACTGTTGGATGCCGGCTGCGGAGAAGGCTATCTCAGCAGGCTGCTGGCAAAAGCCGGAGCTACCGTCACAGCCGTGGATTATTCTGAGAAAATGCTTGAAATTGCAAAGGAGCGAACCACCAGTGGAACGGCGGTTAACTATCTTCATGGCAGTCTTGAGAATCTCTCATTTTTAGAAGAGAGGCAGTTCGACCTTGTGATATCAAATATGGTTCTTCATGACCTTCAAGACTATAAAAAAGCGCTGCAGCAGATGTACCAAGTGCTCGCGCCCGGGGGAACGTTCATCTTTTCCATTTTGCATCCAGCCTTTATAACGCCAGTCAGCAGCTGGGAAAGAACGTCAGCAGGCGAAAAGCTTTTCTGGAAGGTCGATCGCTACTTTAATGAAGGAGTGTTCGAGCAGCCGCTTGGAGGGAAAGAGAAGATGCTGCTTTTTCACCGTACACTATCAAACTATGTAAATCAGATCTTACAGACAGGATTCACACTTGAGCAATTGGTGGAACCTAAACCTTCTGTGCATATGCTGGAAAAATACCCGTCATTCAAATCAGATCTGCGCAGACCGGACTTTATTGTTTTTAAAGCTGTAAAGTAACCACTGAACTACTTTGGTAGATAAAGAGAGTTCAAAAGGAAGCCGTTAACGAAAATAGGCTGAAGGGGGAAAACAGTGAAGAAACCCTACATCATTGCCATCGCAGGGGTGTCCGGTGGAGGAAAAACGGCCGCAGCAAAGCAGTTAGCTTCAAAACTGCCGCGCTCCATGGTTCTCTTTTTCGATGACTATGATTTTGAAGGTCCTGAAAATATAATTGAATGGGTGGACAAGGGAGCGGATTGTAATGAGTGGAATCTGGATCCACTCATACAAGACATTAAAAACCGCACCAGGGAAGCCTTTGATTATCTAATTTTGGACTATCCATTTGCGTATAAACATTACAGGACAAGTGAATGGATCGACTGTACTGTATTCATTGATACCCCGCTGGATGTCGCTATGGCGCGTCGGATTATAAGAGATTTTTCCAGCCGTTCTGCTAAAGACATCCTGCATGATATGGAAAATTATCTTACACAAGGCAGGCGCGGTTACGAAGAGATGCTGAAAACGATTAAACCGGACTCGGACATTATAGTTGATGGCAAACAATCGTTATCTAACATAACAGACGAACTATACGAGCGTATTTTAAACGATCAGAGTTTTCGAAGTCAGTTTTAGGTTTACATAATAAAAAGCTCAGAACTTAAAATTCTGAGCTTTTTTGATGGCGTAAGCCAATTATCCGTTTTCAGTTGCTGTTCTTTTTGATCAATTTAAACTGCCTGCCCTGCCCGGGTGAATCAAAATTTCTGGCGGTTGAGCCCGACGCAAAAGGAATCAGCCGCTCGTTCTGAATGAATTCAGGCTGCTCCTGATCGAACGTTTTATATTTAATATGCACTCTTTCCTGCAGCACCGGCTTTGCAGCAGGCTGCCTCATGCCAGCAATCCAGGTTTCAAAATTATACGTACCACGGTCAATAATCCCGCAAAGATCCTCAAGCGACTGCGTCAGATCCACCAGGCAATCCATTCCATTTTTTAAAATGACGCCTCTTTTTTTCGCTTTTTCAATCGAGTGCTTCAGCTTATAGGATTCATCGTGGTATGTGAATTCAATAAAACAGCTGTTTCGGTCCCAGTTAAAATTAAAATAATCAATCTTCAAACGCTTCATAACTCTAGTAAGCTTCTTTTCACACACACTTTGTTCCTTATGCGGCATCCAGTTGAACATTACGCTCGCCTCACTTTATCTGGTTTAGAATAGATGCAAGTCCACTTATACTATCAATTCGACATAGCCTTCAAATTACCTGTAAAAATCGTATGACAAATCTCGAATTTTTTTTCAACATAATCCGCAAGCATTCGACTTTTGCCGGATTAATATAAGAAAAGGGGGAGGATGACTAAAAGACCGGCTTTTGTGGTATGGATAGATAGAAAGCAAAATGTTCGAACGGAGGAAACCACATGATTAAAAAGATAAAAAAGCTGATGAGTGACCCTAAGGTTCAAAGAACGGTAAAAGAAAAAGTAGTGCCGATGGTCAAAAAAGAGATGGCGAAAAGAAAAGCGAATAAGAACGTTAGATAGATTCCAGAGGTGGCGGGGTCATCTCCCCTGAAGGCGCATATTTTCTGCATGAGGGAGGTGGGCTTCGTTTTCCTGAAATTAAGTCCTCCCAATCCTCTTATTCATAATTTCAGCATTTAATGCGAGGTGGGAATTTTCAGGATCATATCAGGAATTTTTCCACATTACGGTAACCTGCTTTTTTTCATAATTGGACAGTTCGAATCATACTCGGAACGCCTGCCGCCATACTCACTATAAAACTCCACATGGCATAACGCCAATCTGTTGTAAATATCGACACAACGATAAAAAATATCAGTTGACCAACAAATGCAAACCACGAAGCAATCCAGGCAAACTTTATGTTTTCCTTCATATCTATCATTCCTATTCCTAAATCGTAACTTCTGCGTTGAACCCAATAAATGACTTCCACCTAATCTGAATCGTAAGAAATACAGCGCTCAACAAACTCCATCACATCTTCCGAAATCGGATAGAGTCCCGTTTCCCCGGCAGGTTTTTTTCTGACATCCCAAAATGCTTCCATCAAATGTTCATTCCCTTGAAAGCTTTCATTGGATAATTCGATTAAAGCTGCCCCAATTTTAGAGCCTTCGTCTGATTCCGGTTTGATATCGTGTCTAATGCACCATTTAATACGCCGCAATAACGAAATATAGAGCTGGGCAGTCTCATCATTGCTGCTAAGATTAGGGATAGCCTGCTGAATAAAGGTTTTTTCGTCTTCCTCAAAGTAGTCGATCCACTTTTTGGCGCTCTTTTGTGATTGCTGTACAAGTCCGTTGACCCGTTCCCAGGATAAAGACTCTTCCAGATCTATCATATTGATTAATGAAGCAGTATTTGAAATGCTTGTTTGCAACTTTGATTGCTGGTCTTGCAGATAATTATAGTGAGAAATCAGAATTTGTTTATAAGATAGTTTGACTAATAGTCGGCGGATGTCCTCTAAAGGAAGTGAAAGAGATTTAAGGATGATTATTTTTTCCAATTGAAATAAATCGTTCTCAGAATAGTACCGCTTTCCACTATCATCTCTAGAACTTGGTGTAAGAAGGTTGATCTGGTCATAATAGCGAAGTGTGCGAACAGAAACATTTCGGAGCTTAGCTACTTGCCCTGTTGTCCATTGTTTAATGTGAAATCCCTCCTGTAAAAGACTTGCAGGTGACGTTGCGTCATCCAATATAGTCTAATTATACCATTTGCAGAAAGAGGGAAGTAGAATGAAAATGAATCATTATGAATGGAAAAATCAAGACAAGTGGGGACGAAGAGAATTTGTCCTGCTGCTTTTCATTGAGTTCGTATTTATTATTGGGGGCATCAAACTTTTATTAGGCCCAATGTATGCCCTATGGCTGGGTGACGAACTTTACGCAGGCACCCTTATGGGACTGACGATTGCGGTTGTTTTAACTTCTAGTGTGTACACCATCGCTCTCCGCCCCCAAAAACTCTCCTGGGGTGAAGTCGGGGTAAGAAATTTTGCTGCTAAGGATTGGAGAATTATTATCCTTTATAGCATTGTTCTATTGGCTGTCGCTGTGATCATCGTTGTACTTACATCTTTTATAGGAAACTCGTGGGAAAACAGCAAAACGGATGCCATGAAGCAAAATGTCACATTAGTTACCATCATGATTGCATTTATTTCCGCTGCCGTAATCTCTCCGTTATATGAAGAAATTTTCTACCGCGGTTTTATTTATCGCTGGCTGCGTACGCGGATTGGTTTTAAGGCGGCGATTTTAATCAGCTCAGCAATCTTTACGATCATACATATTCCAACCTACAATGTAATGCCGGTTAACTTTGTCAGTGGAGCAATTTTTGCTTTAGCCTACGAACGAACCAATTCAATCTGGCCGTCCGTTTTCATTCATGGAATCACTAATGGCATTATGGTTTTGCTAGCCTCTTTGGGATAAACGCGTAAATAAAAAAAGTATAAGAATGGAAAGCCTGGGACACTTGAATCTCGTGCTTTTATACCTGTTCAATGCGTTTCAGGAGGACGCTTTCCACAAGAACGACGCATAATTTCTAATTTATTTTTGTTATATCCCATCATTTCATTATGCTAAATAATTTTAGCACTTATACGCCATTTTAATGAATTCAAACGTATTTCCATTTGTGTCCTGCAGGAAAATGTCTATTTCTTTAAAACCAACTTTCTTATAAAGTTTGAGGGCTCTTTGATTAAAAGCCGCGACTGACAATGTTAATCGTTTAGGGTTAAAGCTCCGTTTCCCAAATGATATACCGGAGCGTAAAAACGTTAAACCCAGGCCTTGCCCCGTTAAGTTCGGCCTCAAGCCTAACCCAATATCATATGTCTCTGCATCTGTTTGGGTAAAAGAGAAAAAACCGATCAGTTCATGATGATTCATTACAGAATAGACAGAGCTGCCGCGCGTTTCAGGATCAATAAATCCCTCTAAATCCTCTTGATCGGCTTCCATATCGTAAAAAGAGTATTCACCATTATAGTGCCAATTGTATGCAATTTCCATGGCCTGTTTTTGGGTCATGATCTCAAAAAGGTACACCGTTAAATTCTCCTTTCTCTTACAATCTAGTGAAATGAATGGCGTGTAAAATAAGAGAATCCAGTTGCCTTAAACCTATTAACTATGACCGGGTATTTTACGTGAATGCCGCTTCTTTCCAAAGTTTGGTTGAATACTCATAAGAATTTCTGGTAAATTATGATAGGGTAAGTGTATCATAGCTTTTTTCTCCTTAGAAAATTCCCTTTTTTATGCTCCTTGCCCAGCCCTTTTCGAAATTTACCAAATCTTAATTTATTCTCCCATGAAAAATAAAACTCATAGCTTATAATGGCTTGACAGCATGGGATATTCAGTATGGGTAAAGGGAGTTTATAATGATGAATGGGCTTAGGGATGTTTTACACTATATGAAATATTTAAAGGCGAATAGAAGCTATCTATATAAGGAAAGCCAGAAGGATGGAGAGCTTCGTGAGCTGATGAAAAAGGAGCAGATGACAACTTTTTTTCAGCCGATTTTATCGCTGACTCAATCCGAAACGATTGGTTTTGAAATATTGAACCGGCCAAAAAGCACGAGACTTTTTCCGACGACGGAAACGTTTTATGATCATATTGGCAAAAGCAGAAAGGTGTTTGCGTTTGAACGCTTTCTTCGTAATCTTTCTCTTGAGCGGTATGAGGAAGGACTGAAGCAGGCAGATTCATATAAAGGCGGGCTTATTTTTCTTAATATCCAGCCGCAGATTTTAGAGGATCCTTTCTATCGCAGTGGTCACACGCTTGAATTGCTAAATAAATATCATTTGTCTCCAGACCAGGTCGTGCTTGAGCTGACAGAAAAAGAAACAGTGACCGATTACTGCCAGTTTGTGCGAACGATTGAAAATTACCGCCATCAGGGCTTTCGTATTGCGGTTGATGATGCAGGAACAGGCTACAACAGCTTAAAAACGATTTTATCGCTGCAACCGGAATTTCTGAAGCTTGATAAATCGTTAATCCGCAACATCCATGTAAATCCTGCTCAGCAGCATTTGGTTGAGCTGTTGGTGGATTTTGCAGGGCAATCGAATACAGAGGTGATTGCCGAAGGGATTGAAATTCTGCCTGAGCTTCTTTATTTGCAAAAATCAGGTGTTCACTTTGGACAGGGCTATGCACTCGGCAAGCCGAAAAACATTCTGGAGCCGGGCATTCTGCCGACGGCACCGACGAAACAGCAGGATAGGCCAGTTAAAGCACTTGGATAATAATTGATTTCCTGTGAAAGAGGGATGAACGAATGAGGGCATATATAGGGGACATTGCCAAAGGAATCAGCTGTATGAAGGGCAGCACTATGTGCAGTGAAGTGGATGAGCTTTTTCAGCAGGAGCCTGGTTTGCAGGGCATTGTAATAATGGATCCTGACAAACAGCCTGCCCTGATGACCCGAACAAAGTTTTATCAGAAAATGGGCACCCGGTATGGCTACAATCTATATGTTAAGCGGCCCATTGAATTACTGGCTAATCCCTCTCCGCTGACGGTTGATTTTTTCGCCTCCGTGATCGAGGTCAGCAAATGGGCGATGGCCCGTCCGGATCATGAAGTGTATGACGATGTGGTAGTTAAGAAGGAGGGGACCGTATATGGTGTGGTCAGCATTAAAAAACTTCTGACAACGGTTGCAGATATTCAAACAGAGCTTGCCAGCTATTTGAATCCCCTCACACGCCTGCCCGGCAATACATTGATTGACGAGAACCTCGCAGCATCCGTTGAGCAGCGGCAGCCCTTCACTTTTTTGTATATTGATTTGGACCGTTTTAAAGCATACAACGATTCGTACGGTTTTAAAAAGGGAGATGAACTCCTTCAGGCAACGGCCTCTATTCTTCGCAGCTGCTTTGAACGAACAGACAGTTTTCTCGGTCATATTGGAGGAGATGATTTTATTGTCATGATTCCAGGCGAGGAGTATGAACCTGCTTGCAGCTCGATCATCAGACAATTTGATGACCTTGTTCGCACCTTTTACTCAGAAGAGCATATTCAGCAGCGTTTTATTTATGCAGAAAACCGCAAAGGGCAGTTTGAGGAAATCGCGCTGGTCTCTATCTCTATAGCGGTTGTCACCTATACCCCTGAAGCTTTTGGCAGTGCAGAAGAAGTTGTAAAAGAGGCAACACGCCGAAAAAGCATTTGTAAAAAGAGAATGGAAAGCTGCTTTTATACGGAGTCTTTTCTTATTATTTAAGGAAGCGCTTTACTCCTTTTTAAGACTTAACACAAAAAAACAGCCACCATAAGATAAACTCCGGAGGTACACAAAAAACACCGCCCATGTAAAGGCAGTGTCAGTTGAGTGAAGCAGGTTAAACGGGAATGGTTACCGTCATGCAGGTTCCTTTTCCTTCTGCACTTGTCACATCTATTTTACAGTCATGCAGTTCAATAATCTTTTTTACGATGGACAAACCAAGTCCATTTCCTTCACCGGAACGGCCTCTTGCTTGATCGGCCATATACAGCCGGTCAAATATATAAGGCAAATCTTCTTTCGGGATGCCTTTGCCATTATCTTTGATATGAACAAGAACTTCCAGCTCCGTACGTTCCATTTGCACGATAATTTGATTGTTTTCATTTGAGAATTTAATCGCGTTTGTTAATAAATTTTGCCAGACCTGTTCAAACAGATCGCGATCTGCTCTAACGGAGCAAGGAAAGAGATCAAGCTCCACATCGAGATTTTTTTCCATCCATAATGGTTCAGAGACGAGAACGATTCTCCGAAGCTGTTCATCGAGTGGATAGTCAACCGGGTGAAATGGGTGTTGGTCTGAATCCAGGGAAGCAAGACGAAGCAGATGATCACTGAGCTTTGAAAGTCTCAAAGTTTCCTGATAAATAATATCAAGATATTCCTTCTGGCTTTCAACGGGAATGACGCCATCACGAATGGCACGTGTAAACCCGCGTATGGAAGTGATAGGACTTTGAATTTCATGGGAAACATTCGTGACAAAGTCATCCCTCATTTTATCAATTTTCTGCAGTTCAACCGCCATTTGATTAAAGCTGTCCATCAGTTCTCCAAACTCATTTTTCTTCTTATGATGAAGCCGAAACGATAAATTTCCCTTCGCCATTTCTTTTGCTGCGTTTGTCAGTTTTTTTACAGGACCGACGATATAGCGGGATGACAGCAAAATAAGCAAGCTGCCAATAATGATGACACTCGAAAGCCCCCCAATTAAAATACGCTGCATAATGTGCAGAAAGCCTGTAAAATCAACCTTTACGAACAAGGAGTCTTGTTCATTTCCTAAACTTGGCACACCGATAATAGCTACAGGCCCTTCACCCCTGTTTACTAACATGGGCTCTTGGTCCTGAGAAGCAAACAGGGGAGCCGCTTCTTCTTCAGTTAGAGAAAAAGGCAGTTCATCTCCTTCCTGTATCGGTTCAATCTGAACATTATAGCGGGATAAAATCGCGGCTGCCTGCTCGCGCTTATCTGGCTCTATCAGGGCAAGAAGAGACGAAGAGTCCCGTGCAATGTTCAACACCGGCTGATCAATAGCCACTTCTCTTTGCGAGAGCAGCGTACCAATGAAAAATGAAATAAAGACACTAATAAGGACGATGACGATAAAAATACTGACAATTTGAGCCCGAAGACTTTTTTTAAGCACGTTAGTTGTCCTCCAAACGGTATCCAAGACCCCTGACAGTCGTGATAGATAAGGAAGGGTAAGAATGGATGCGCTGCCGCAAACGTTTTATATGAACATCCACTGTCCGTTCGTCACCATCGTAATCCATGCCCCATAAGCTTTCAATTAGCTGGGTTCGGGTGAAAATCCGGCCGGGAGAACCAGCCAGCATAAAAAGCAATTCAAATTCCCTCTTTTTTAATTGGACGGCTTCTTCAGGTGAAGAAACCGTTAATGTATCAAGATCCATTTTTACGTCGCCGAGTTGAATTGCTTTTGATGAAGAAACGTTATACCGCTTTAAGAGTGATTTTACACGCAGGACAAGCTCAACAGGGTCAAAAGGCTTCACTAAATAATCATCCGAACCAGCCTGGAATCCTTTTACTTTGTCGATGGATTCGCCTTTTGCTGTTACCAGCAGGATCGGGATATCCAGATACCTTCTGATGTCTTGTGTTAATTCAATACCATCCACACGGGGCATCATCACATCAGCAATCATCAAATCCACCTTAGAATGGGCAACAACATCAAGTGCTTCCTGCCCATCCTTTGCTTCAACCACTGTGAAATGACTATTTTCCAGATAAAGCGTAATTAATTTAAGAATATGCGGGTCATCATCGACAACTAAAATTGTAGCCATTCAGTATGCCTCCCATCTTCTGCTATTTTCACAACTTTTTTTCTACACGGGTTATTCGTATCGCAGCGATTCCATTGGATCCAGTTTAGCAGCTTTTGAAGAAGGGAGTACTCCCGCAATCACGCTGATCAAGGTGCTGATTCCTATTCCAAACAGCATGTACTGTGGAGTGAGCTGAATCAGTTCAACATCAAAGGCATCTGCTAAAAAGATATTCAAACCAATGCTGATAAGATAGGCACCGGTCACTGCAACGACACCGCTCACAAGACCTAAAAGTGCCGATTCGGTAAAGAAAATGCGGCGGATGTCTTTTTTTCGTGCACCAATCGCCCTTAATATACCGATTTCTCTCGTCCGTTCCACCACACTGATATAAAGAACCACTAAAATCATTATACCCGACACAAGCAGTGAGATCCCTGCGATTCCGGCAAGCACCCATGTCGCCATATCAAGATACAGGGTGACCTGATCGAGCATAGCGGAAACAGGTGAGCTGACAAAGCCCGCTTCTTCCACGTCTTCTTTAATGCCTTCCACATCATCCTGATTGGCAGCGTACGCATTGATCTGTGTGGGCTCCAGGGTTAAATTTTGGTCGCTGTATGCTGCTTCAAGCGTCGAATAAGAAACAAATGCCCCCGCTCCCGCTATTGGTCCTGCATTATCCTGCGTATAAATACCCGACACGACAAGATCACGCTCAACGGTGACTGGCTGATTATTGTCATCCATTTCGTTGACAAAAAGCTGAATGGTTTCCCCTACAAGCGATTCGTACGTATCTTCACTAGAGATACTTTCAGCATACGATGCTGTCAGCAGCACTTCATCCTGGGATGGAAGTGTTCCTGTTTCAATCGCATCTTCAGAGATTGAATCGGTCACAGTGCCAAGTGAGGAGAGCTCATGATTTTCATCATTGGACACAATTGTGGCTTTACCGTTGACGGTTGTGACAAGTTCTACACGATCAATTTTTTCTATTTCGCTGATTTGATCGATTTCTTCACTTGTGAACGGATCGCCGCCCATTTGCGGCTGTGGAGGTCCATTTTCTTCGACGCTTTCGGTCTCTTTCACGACATCGACAAGCAGCGGATTTATGCTCTCGTTAATTTCATCATTCATATAGCCTGTTACACCATTGCCTAGTGCAAGCATAAGGAGAACACTAATAATCCCGATCGATCCTCCTATTGCCACCAGCGCATTTCGTTTTCCTTTTAACTGCATATTTCGCAGAGCCATTTTAAATGAGGCGGCCATGCTCAAGCTTTTTCCTTTTTTCTGTTTGGTTTCCCTTGGAGCAGTGTAACGCTCTCTTGAAATATGGTCATCTTTAATTCGGCCGTCGTCTACAGATACAATGCGGCTTCCAAATTGAGCCACTTTTTCTGAATGGGTGACCGTGATGATGAGAACGCCTTTTTTGGCAATTGAATTGAGGATTTCAAGGATTTGTTCACTCGTTTCCTGATCAAGTGCTCCTGTTGGTTCATCGGCCAGAATAATATCAGGATCATTAGCCAAAGCGCGTGCAATGGCGACACGCTGTTTTTGACCGCCTGAAAGCTGATTCGGACGCTTTTTTACATGATCCTGCAAGCCTACTTCCGCTAAAATCTCCAGCGCACGCTTAGTACGTTCTTTTTCACTTGCAGCCATCATTTGCATGGCAATCGTTACGTTTTCGAGCACGGTTAAATGAGGGATCAAGTTAAAGCTTTGAAAAATGAAGCCGATTTTATTTTTTCGATAGGCATCCACTTCTTTTTCATTCATCGATCTCAACGTTTGCCCCTGTATGATCAGTTCTCCTTCATAATCAGAGTCCATCCCGCCGATGATATTCATTAACGTCGACTTTCCTGAGCCCGATTCACCGAGAATGGAAACAAACTCCCCGCTTTCAAAGCTCACATTCACATCCCGAAGGACAGGTATTTTTTCTTTCCCGGAAAGGGTATATGATTTATTTAAATGCTTAATTTCCACCAGCTTCATCGTATTCCTCCTATTTAAACTGTTCATTATCAGGATTCTGTTGCTCTTCCTGATAACTGAATACTACCAGTCCTATATGAACTGAAAATGAACTGGAGAAAATTTATCACACTTTCGTACACCTGCATAATCGTGCATGAAAAGTCGGATGGAAGCAATCTGCTCCTGCTATTCTTTACATCAAGGAGGTCATATCAATGGGATCGTTAAAAGAAATGAATGAAGGGCTGCAGTATATTGAAGAAAATCTTGAAAATGAATTGGATGTAAAAGAAGCAGCAAGGATTGCTCTTTGTTCTGAATATCATTTCAGAAGAATGTTTTCCTTTCTTGCAGGGATTTCACTATCGGAATATATCCGCAGGAGACGGCTGACTCTCGCGGCGTTTGAGCTAAAAGACAGCCCTGTAAAGATCATTGACCTTGCAGTAAAATACGGCTACAATTCAGCCGATTCTTTTACCCGTGCTTTTCAACAAATGCATGGCACGACACCGTCAGAAGCAAGAAAAAAAGTTTATTCACTAAAAGCCTACCCAAGGATGACCTTCCAATTATCCGTTAAAGGAGGAAATGAAATGAACTATCGAATTGAAGAAAAAGAAGCATTTCGCATTGTGGGGATTAAAAAAAGAGTTCCGATTATTTTCAGCGGGGTAAATCCGCATATTGCTTCCATGTGGGAAAGCCTAGATGGTGAAGCAATCAATCAGCTTAAAAGTCTTTCCAATACCGCACCGTTTGGCCTGCTGAGTGCCTCAACTAATTTTTCCGAAGGACGAATGGAGGAAAAAGGAGAGCTTGATCATTATATCGGAGCGGCTACAACAGAGGCGTGCCCTGAAAATCTGACCCAGCTTGAAGTTCCTTCTGGCTCATGGGCGGTATTCGAGGCAATCGGGCCATTTCCGGATACGCTGCAGGATGTATGGGGACGCATTTATTCCGAGTGGTTTCCGTCCTCCACGTATCAACAAATTGCAGGTCCGGAAATACTATGGAATGAAGACAAAGATCTAACCTCACAAACGTTTAAAAGCGAAATCTGGATCCCTGTTCAAAAAAAGGGATAATCAGCGATGCAGTACATCAGCCACGTGCAGCACGCACTTTGACAACCGGGGTATTTCGTTATACGATATTGGAAATAATTGATTGTATCGATGACGAGAAAAGTAAGCTGACACACCTGACCCAAAGAGAGCCGTGAAATGCTGGGACACGGCGGCGGGAATCAGCCGATGATCATCTCTGAGACGTTTTCCTGAAACGTGAGAAGTAGGGAAAACCGGCTGACGGCCGTTATCCGATTTTAACCGAGTGCTATGTGATTTTCACATGGAATATGGGTGGTACCGCGGATCCAATCCGTCCCTGTTTACTGAAGCAGGGGCGGATTTTTTTATGCATAAATGTCTCTGCTGCTGACTGCTTGAAAAAATTGAATGGTTGAGGTGAAAGCAATGCGCAGTGTAAATACAAAAGAAGCCGCGGTCGATCGTGAAAACCGCGTCAAAGACTATTGGAATCAACATCAGATTTTTAACCGCTCCATGCAGGAACGAGAAGGTGAGGAGACCTTTGTGTTTTACGAAGGACCGCCAACCGCCAATGGTCTTCCACATGCAGGCCACGTACTCGGCCGCGTCATCAAAGACTTTGTTGCCCGCTATAAAACCATGCAGGGCTATCAGGTACTGAGAAAAGGCGGCTGGGACACGCATGGTCTGCCAGTCGAGCTTGAAGTGGAAAAGCAGCTGGGCATTTCAGGCAAGCAGAAAATTGAAAACTTCGGTGTGGAAAAATTCATCGAGGAATGCAAAAAAAGTGTGTTTAATTATGAAAAGCAATGGCGTGAATTTACTGAATCGATCGGCTACTGGCTTGATATGGACGATCCCTATGTCACGCTGCAAAACCGCTACATCGAGAGTGTCTGGTACATTTTAAGCAATCTGCATGGCCGGGACCTGTTAACAAAAGGACACCGCGTTTCACCGTATTGCCCGAGCTGCCAGACCACGCTGAGCTCACATGAAGTCGCGCAAGGCTATGAAACCGTGAAGGATTTATCTGCCACTGCTAAATTTAAAGTCAAAGGGACAGACAATGAATTCTTCCTAGGCTGGACGACCACTCCATGGACCCTGCCCGCAAATGTTACGCTGGCTGTTCACCCGGAGCTGACGTATGTAAAGGCCAAAAAAGGTGGAGAAATCTTCATTGTGGCTGAAGCGCTGGCTGAAAAAAATCTGGGAGAAGGATTTGAAATTCTATCTAAACATAAAGGAAGCGAGCTAAAGAACCTGGAGTATCACGCACCCTTTCCGTTTGTAAAACCAGATCGGGGTCATTTTGTCGTCACAGCAGACTTTGTTAACGCAGAGAGCGGAACAGGAATTGTTCATATCGCTCCGGCCTACGGGGAAGATGACTACAATTTAGTGAAGGAAGAAAATCTTTCATTCTTTAA
Organism: Jeotgalibacillus sp. ET6; assembly: GCF_029667115.1. Taxonomy (GTDB): domain Bacteria; phylum Bacillota; class Bacilli; order Bacillales; family Jeotgalibacillaceae; genus Jeotgalibacillus. The sequence goes on from NZ_JARUIU010000002.1 coordinate 151,016, forward strand.
CGTCGTTGATTCACAGGGCCGATACACTGAGGACATCCCGCCGTTTGCAGGCCGTTTTGTTAAAGACTGCGATGTGGATATCGTGAAGTACCTTGCAAATGAGGGGCTGCTGTTTCACAAAGAGAAGTATGAGCACAGCTATCCGCATTGCTGGCGCTGTGACTCTCCGCTGCTGTATTACGCAATTGAAAGCTGGTTCATCAAAACCACCCAGCTGAAGGATCAGTTTTTGCAAAACAATCAGCAGGTGGAGTGGCATCCGGCTCATATTAAAGACGGCCGTTTTGGAAACTTCCTTGAAAACATGGTGGACTGGAATATCGGGCGAAACCGCTACTGGGGTACGCCGCTTCCGATCTGGATCTGTGATGCTTGCGACCATCAATATGCGCCAAACAGCCAGGCCGATCTGCAGGAAAAAGCAATCGGAGATATCGGAGACGTTGAGCTTCATAAGCCATATGTGGATCGTGTACAGCTTACATGTGAAAAATGCGCAGGCACGATGAACCGTGTTCCGGAAGTCATTGATGTCTGGTTCGACAGCGGCTCCATGCCGTTTGCCCAGCAGCACTATCCATTTGAAAACAAAGAGCAATTTGAAAAGCAATTTCCAGCAGACGTGATTTGTGAAGGAATTGATCAGACACGCGGCTGGTTTTACAGTCTGCTTGCCGTTTCCACGCTTTTTACCGGCAAAGTTCCATATAAACGCGTTTTATCTACCGGCCATATCCTTGATGAAGAAGGCCGCAAGATGTCTAAAAGTAAAGGCAATGCCCTAAATCCAATGGACCTTGTCAATCAGTTTGGCGCAGATGCGTTCCGCTGGGCACTTTTAGCCGACAGTGCACCGTGGAACAATAAACGATTCTCAGAGCGTGTCGTGATGGAAGCAAAATCAAAAATCATCGATACACTCGTAAACACACACGGCTTTTACACACTGTACGCCAATATCGACGGCTACCAATTCAATGAGACGGAAACAGGTGAAAAAACGCTGCTTGACCGCTGGGTACTTTCCCGTCTGAACTCTGTAGCAGTGGTCGCGAAAGAATCGCTTGATCAATACGATTTCACGAAAGCGGCTAAAGAACTCGAAGGCTACATTGAAGAAGTCAGCAACTGGTACATCCGCCGTTCGCGTGACCGTTTCTGGAAGGAAGGCATGAATGAATCGAAAAAAGCAGCCTACCACACCCTTCATAAAGTGCTGGTTCAATTAAGCGAAATGCTCGCACCATTTGTGCCGTTTGTGGCAGACGATATCCATGTGAATCTGACAGGCGAAAGTGTCCACCTGGCACTGTTCCCGGCAAGCAATCCAGAAGACAGAAACCAAGAGCTGGAACAGGACATGGCAGCCGTACTTCAAGTCGTTGAACTTGCCCGAGGCGTGCGGAATGCAGAAACAATTAAAACCAAGCAGCCTTTGTCACAGCTGACCGTCATTCCAGTCAATCCGGATCAGGGCAAAGCACTTGAAAAATACAGTGACATTATCAAAGATGAACTGAATGTCAAACAGCTGACAGTCAAGCAATCCTCTGATGATCTGGTACGCTGGGAAATCAAGCTGAATTTCCGCGCAGCAGGACCGGTTCTCGGGAAAAACGTCAGTAAAGTAAAAGCCTATCTTGAAAATCTCACAGATACGGAAGCTGCCAGTGTGATAAAAGAAGGGAAAGCAACTGTTCCAACAGATGGAGGTAACATAGACGTAGCAATGGACCTGCTTCAACCGGAACGCATTGCAGACCCGGGGCTTTCCATGGGAGCAAGCAAGGACTTTCACGTTATCTTAGATACTGTGATTACAGAGGAACTTCGATTAGAAGGACTTGCGCGTGAACTGATCCGCGTTATTCAAGATGAGCGGAAAAAGCAGGATCTGCCTATAGACCTGCGCGTGGCGATCACGATAAGCGGAGACGAAGAGCTGACCAAGGCCATACAGCAAAATGAAGAACTGATTCAGCAAAACGTTCTCGTTAAAACCCTGACGATCGGCCAAGCGGAACAGATGAAGGACTTTGAGATTGGTGAGCATAGAGGGAAATTAGTCATTGAAAAATAGAAGAAGGAAACCTGAGCGGCTTGTGAGCTGCTCAGGTTTTTTTATAGAAGGTAATAAATCAAAAAAAATTGATCATAAGCCTTGACTTAAAATTCTGAAAACGGTACGATAAGTTTAGATCAAAATAAATTGATGATTTATTATTAATACATCAAAAATAATTGATAAAAGGAGAGATTCATTTGGAACACGAAGTATTAAGAATGCAAAGAGAAGAAATAAAAAGAGGCATTACTTATCACCGGAAATGCGTAACAGCAAAGAAGAAAAGACGCCTGCCGATTCTGAATATGAGCGGTTTCTCGCTTTCTATTTTCAAAAAGAATAAAGGTCCTGTGTGCTGCGGCTGCTATTGAACAATTTTGATTAATATATCAAAGATAATTGATTGATTAAAGCTGTAAGTTTTTGCCCTATTACAGCTTTTTTCAGTTCCTTCCTTGCACGTCGCCGATGTTTTTGAAATGATTGGAAAAGGAAGGAGCGGGAAAAAGTGAATGACTACATAGCAACAATGAGAAAAATGATCGGACACAATACATTATTAACGGTCGGGTGTGGTGCCATCATTGAAGATGCAGGTGGGCGTGCGCTGTTTCAGAAGAGATCAGATTACGGAGTCTGGGGAATTCCCGGCGGCTTGCTTGAAGTTGGAGAAAGGGTAGAGAACGCGCTGATCCGAGAAGTGCTGGAAGAGACAGGGCTTTTAATCCGAGACATTTCCCTGTTTGGAATCTATTCTGGTGAAAAGGGCTTTGCCCAATATGAGAACGGGGACAAGGTATTTAGTGTCCAACTCGTCTTTCACACAATTCAATACGCCGGTGTGCTTCAGCCGAGTGATGAAGGAGGAGAACTCAGCTTCAGACAGAAGAACCACATTCCACATGAGGTGAATCCCCATCAGGCCCCGTTCATTAAGGACTGGGTAGCCGGTGTTAAGACCCCAGTGATTAAGTAACATAACATGCGTGCTTACGGGAGTGTGAGGATTGAAAGGCAAAAGGAGTTGGGAAGAATATTTTTGAAAATGAGGAAGTACTTATAAATAGTATGAGGTGAGCGGAGCGGAAGGTGGCGACTCCAGCAGGAGATGACGGCAAGCTGAGACTTTGCAGGCTTTGCCCTGTAAAGGCTCAGCGCCGTCCCTGCGGAAAGCGTCCACCTGAAGCGCAGCGAACCGGTCAAAGACGCTGAGACACTTTTGTCCCAGGCTTTAACAAAATATATCTCTATACTATTCCTCTGCCTTTTCTTCTCTTTTCTTCTTCTCTGTTAAGTGTGTGATGATATTCTGAAACGACTTTGAAAGCGCAACTACTTCTTCATCTCCAAGAACACTAAACAATTCGTCTGTAAGCTGTTCTTCAATTTCATTGACCCGTGCAGAAAAGGCATGCCCAAGTGAGTCCAGCTGAATAAAGCTTTCCCGCAGGTTGTTCGGGTTTTTTTCTTTTTTTACAAAGCCCCGATTTTCCAAAACCTTGAGCACCTGGCTGATTCCGCTTTTCGAGATGTTCATACGCAGCGCAAGCTCGGTGGTTGTCCATGTATCCTGCCGCTTAAAAAGCATCAGTACCTGCTCCTGCTGATAGGTCAGTTCAAATTCATTTAAGTCCATGAAGTATTGTGTGAGCAGCAGATCGAGCTCATCTATTTGACGGTACATCTGCTGAATTTGCTGTTTTTTATCCTGTTTCAAATCGGTCATTCCTTTCATTATCATCTATGCCGCCTTTCTAAACGTGCCGCTTCTTAGAAAGAGTAGGACACTTGCGGCCAGGGCAATTCCGCCAAAAACGACAAGCAGTGTCTGAATGGGAACAGCCAGGGCGACAAGTACGGATAAGACTGCAAAAGCGATCGGCTCTAGTCCTGAGGCGGCGAGCGCCATGATACTCATCACACGGCCAATCTTATCTTTATCACTGTTTTCCTGCATCAGCGTCACTGCCGGCAAATAAACCAGCATCAGCATGAAACCGCTCATGGCTGAAGCAATGGCAAGAAGCGGAATGGACTCGGCCTGCGTATAAAACAAGAAAGCCAGAACCGTCAAAAAGAGTGCCCGAAAAACGAACCGCCCGCGCTGAACAGATCGGAGCGCAAGAACAAGGAAGCTTGCGACAAATGTACCTAAAGCAAGTCCGCCTTCAATAAGACTCAAGTCAAAGGGCGTTCCTCCGCGTTCACCGACGAGGATGGGAATGCTCATAATCAGCGGCCCCATCATAAACAGATTGACGATGGCAATCGCCAATGTACCCGCTCGTAAAATGGGCGTTCGGGAGACATAAGAAATTCCTTCTTTTAAATCAAATATGACCGTTGAAAACGTCAAGGTCGCAGACGCAGGAATCTGATCCTGAATCAAGCGCGGCAAAATCAGAACAGCTGCAAGCAGGATCAACCCTGCTGACGTTCCGAAGCTTAGTGCGAAACCGCCGAACGTCAGCAGGACACCGGCAAGAAACGGCCCAAAAACAAACATGAGCTCAAGTGAACCCTGGAACAGGGAATTGGCACGCTGAAGATCCTGCTTTTTCACGATTGAAGGGATGAGAGACGAAAGTGCCGGATATGACATGCCGTCCAAAATTCCAAAAACCACAGCGATCACAAGGAGAGCGGTTACCGAGTAGGCGTCTGCCAAATGAAGTCCGACGATTGCGAGCATTAAAGCGGCTTGCGCAAGATTAGTCAGGAAAAGTAAGCGGCTTTTTTGAAAACGGTCCGCAAAGACACCTCCAAACACCATCATCACAACACGTGGAAGTGACACGGCGGCCATGATAATTCCAAGAAGACCGGGCTGCTTCAATACATCAATGGTCAGCCAGGAAATGCTTAGAAAGAAAATCGAAAACCCGAGTGTCAGAGACATGCCGGACAGCCACGTAAAGATAAATCTCTTATTAGTAAGTAGCTTCATAGAAACCTCACAAGAATAATAGTTTAGTTAAGTTAACTAAACTAAATATAACTGGAACATATTCTATAGTCAAGCGCATGTTGGCTTATGTTAAAAAGTACCTTTTGTCTGTCTTTTTCATGTCCCATACGGTATCTTCATTTTAAGCTGCAAATTAAATAGAAATAACCATGCAATGACAAGTCCACTAAAAGGGGGAAATTTGATGAAAAAAATCATTTGGAAAAATCTCGAAACAATCGGGCGGCGGGAAGAAGCATTTCTCACGAAAAAAGACAAAGGCATTACGGTGACAAGTAGTGTAGCCGGATCCGAATACTCTTACCCTGTCACGTATCATCTTCAACTGGACCTAAAGTGGGCAGTTCAAAAGGCAGAGATTACTCATGGAGATAAAACACTCACTCTTTCCTCAAATGGAGAAGGAAGGTGGAGTAAAAACGGAGACCACTTGGAAGAGGCAGAGGGAGTCGTGGACATCGATATTTCAGCCACACCCTTTTCAAATACACTCCCCATCAACCGGTTTTCCTGGGAAACGGGTCAAAGTAGAAAGCTTGATGTTTTGTACATAGACGTACCGGCACTGACCTGCCAAAAAGTTGAGCAGGTGTATACCTTTACAGGAGAGGTGGGAGAGTATCGTACTTTCCTGTATCAGTGCCGTGACTATGAAACAACGATTAAGGTAGACAAAGACGGGCTGGTCGTTGACTATCCGGAAGCGTTTCAGCGCCTATAAAAACATTCCAGAGCGAAAGCCACTCCGGAATGCAGAAATAAGCAGATTAATCTAGAACACCCTGATTCTTTAAGGCAAGAAGAAAAACCTTTCCAATCGTTCCTAGCGCCTCTTCATCCACATCAAATTTTGGATGGTGATGCGGGAAATTGGCGTTAAGATCTTCATTTCGCCCGCCTACAAAGAAAAAGGTGCCTGGTCTTTCCTTGAGGTAATATGAAAAGTCCTCTGCACCCATAAATGGCTTCATTTCCTTCACATGAAAAGAGGGAAGATGCTCCTCTGTCAGTTGCTTTAACGAATCGGATTCCTTCGGGTGATTGTACACAGCGGGGTGACCGAAATGGTACGTTACTTCAACGCTTGCCCCGGTCTGCATCTCGATAGCCTGAGCAGTTGACGTAATCATTTTCTCGGCATCTTTTCGCACGGTTTCGTCAAATGTCCGTACCGTTCCTTCAATGATCGCGGAATCCGGAATCACATTGGCGGCTTTTCCGCTGTGGAACGAACCCACTGTGAGGACAATGGCTTTTAGCGGGTCGACGCGCCGGCTGGGTATTTGCTGCAAATTCACCACCAGCTGACTTGCTGCGACCACTGGATCAATCGTTAAATGCGGCAGTGCACCATGACCGCCTTTTCCCTGAACGTTGATATGAAATGTGTCAGCAGCAGCCATCGTGTAGCCCGACTGAAAAAGAATTTCGCCCACATCATTTTCAGACCACACATGAGCGCCGTAAATCGCATCAACTCCCTCTAAACAGCCGTCTGCAATCATGGCTTCAGCGCCGCCGGGACTTACTTCTTCTGCAAATTGATGAATAAATACCACCGTCCCTGTAAGCTGCTCACGCTTTTCACTGAGGACTTAGGGCTGCAGTATGCACATCATGTCCGCATGCATGCGTTACGCCTTCCACTTTTGACTTATAGGAAACCTCCTTTTCATCCTGCATAGGCAGGGCATCAAAATCTGCCCGGAGTGCAATGGTTTTTCCAGGACGGCCTCCAGTTAAATACCCCACAACACCCTTTCCTCCGACATTCGTTTTCACGTCAATTCCAAGTTCGCTCAAATAAGCAGCCACTTTTTCCGGCGTGCGTTTTTCTTCGTGGGAAACTTCAGGATGCATATGAAAATCCCTGCGAAGTTCCACCATTTCCGTTTGCAAGTCTTCCAATCTTTTCTGTAATTCAACTAACATGACAAACCTCCAGCTTATTTGACAATTTATTTTAAATTTTGCAAAAATAGAGTATGAGTTATATACTATACAACATCAATTTTTTTATCAATCAAAGAGATTACTAGAATAGGGGTGAAAAGGAAAAGTAGAAAAGAAAAATTGATTACTTATACAGAGGGAGGCATAAAAAGTAAATGGGCACGAAGATTGAGGAAAATGAACCACAAAAGAAAAAATGGGAAATGCCCGATACATACGTTATTCTATTTCTTGTCCTTTTAGCAGCCGTAATTGCCACATACTTTGTTCCAGCCGGCTCATTTGAACGTGAAATGGCAGATGGGGTGGAGAGGGTCGTACCGGGGACCTACAGCGAGGTGGATGGGAGTCCGACCGGCTTTATGGATATCTTTCTTGCCCTTCAAGCGGGAATGGTGGAATCAGGCGGCCTGATTTTCCTTGTCTTGTTTGCGGGAGGCGCATTTGAAGTCATTGAGCGATCCGGTGCGATTAAAGGCGGCATCTTGCGGGCTGTCAATAAAACCAAAGGAAAGGAGTTTGTACTTATTGCACTTGTGTCGCTTTTATTTGCACTGGGTGGAGCAGTAGGAGCGGTTGCAAATTCCGTTATTCCTTTTGTCGCGATTGGCGTTATCATTGCAAGGGCGCTTAAGTTAGATGCAATTGTGGCAGTCGCGATTACATTTGGGGCCACATTTGCCGGCTTCAATGTTGGTTTTTTAAATCCCTACACCGTCGGAATCGCTCAATCCATCGCAGAAGTGCCGCTGTTTTCAGGCATGTTGCTTCGAGTGATTGCCTTTGTCGTGATTGTTGGCGCGACAATCTGGTACACCTGGTCCTACGCGAAGAAAATACTATATGATCCATCCAAAAGCTTAATCGGCGTTCTGGACGAAGGCTCTGACGAAGGAGATGATTTGAAAGCGCCATTTACGGTACGCCATAAAATCATCCTGTCATTTGTTGGTCTTATGCTCTTATTTTTTATTTATGCGACCATTGAGTTCGCCTGGACGATTGATCATATGGCGGCATTTTTCATTGTCATTGGACTCGTATCAGGTGTCATTGCAGGAATGAATTACAACAAAATAGCCATTACATTCCTAGATGGCTGTAAAAATCTGGTCTACGGTGCACTGATCATCGGGGTGGCTCGCGCCATTCTGATCGTCATGGAAAATGCGGCGATTCTGGATACATTCGTGCAAGCATTGTCCGTTCCGCTTGAAGGGATGTCACCGGTTTTTGCTACGCTTGGCATGTTTGTCGCAAATGGTGTCATGAACTTTTTGATTCCATCAGGAAGTGGCCAGGCCATGATCGCCATGCCGATTCTGTCACCGCTTGCGGATATGATCGGCGTTAACCGGCAGATCGCCGTTCAGGCCTATCAGTTTGGAGATGGCTTTACAAACAGCATCTTCCCAACCTCAGGCCCCCTAATGGCAAGTCTGGCAGTTGCCGGCGTGTCCTGGATCAAATGGGCAAAATGGATGCTGCCCTTGCTTCTGATCTGGACAGTCATTGCAGTCGCCATGCTCGTTTTCGCTGTCTTTATTAACTGGGGACCGGTATAGGTTTGATAGGAAAGAGCCTCATTCAAAGCGGATGAGGTTTTTTTTATTATCAGATTTTAATTTAAATTAATTTGAATAATAAATGGAATTATATGTTGATTTATGCTTGCAATCGCAATGGTGACCACAGGATATATTCTTCCATTTTATAAAGACAGCGGTGGGAATGATCCTTTTAGCATTAAGTGTGTTTGGGTGGTTTATGTTGTAATTACCTATTGTCAAAAAATTTTTATCAGGCAGGTATTTTGTGAAATTCATTAATATACTCAATGACTAAGGCTGCGATAAGAACAGTCAGAGGAGTAATATTCACAAGTAAAGAGAAGATTCTTTTTAAAATAGGCTCTCTGCTGAATAACGATACAATACTAAGCGGAATACCAATTATGGATATTGAAATAGCAATCAGCGCCAGTGTGCTTAGAATAGTTTTTAACCCGCTATGGGTGGTTAATGATAGTGCGTAAAAGGAAAGAGGAAGGACGGATAGTGTGATAAGGGCTGCTATGAACGAAATGTTGGTGAAGACAGCAAGGCTTTTTCTTTTCATAGATTAGTTCACCTCGTTAGCTCGGGTCTATATTTTCTTAATGTTTCTTCTGTTCATAGAAATCTTTGTACATGATAACGATAAGAATAAAAACGTATAGGGGTATAAAGAAAACTCGATTATTTAATTCACTATTTTCTAAACTAATGTCCACTAAGATACCTACCGCTACAGAAAGTATGCTTAAAATACCAATGAAAACAAAACTCTTTTTGTTTTCTGTGAAATAGTCTATTTTTATTTCAATGACTAAATATAATATTGTAAATACAATTAAAATAGTACGAGTTACAAATAAATACTCATACTGAAGAAAAAAGGTTCCAACTAAAAACAAAAGAGCCAGTACACTAAAAAGCATTGAAAAGATTTTTTGCATGACAAACACCCACCATAGAAAATTAAGTTTATTCTTACGTGTTTTATCAATATCACTAGAAAGACTAAGCCTGCCTAATTTACCTGCAATTAGAATAACATACTTACAGATTTAGAAAATGATGTTCCAGTTTTTCATTACAATAGTGTAAGGAGGGATCGTAATGGTCACATCTTCTAATAAGAAACAAGGGATTTTTGGGCATGCTTCGAAAAAAAGTAAAATCGTATTAGGTGTGCTTATGCTTTTTACGATCACGACGATGAATGCCATTCGTATTTTTGTTCCAGCAGTTAGTGAATTTCGGGAAGAAAATCTTTTCCTGTATGGACTCCTTCATTTTGCCTCCTATGGAGTGACCTATGCCATTTGGAGATTATTATTTTACAGATTGTAAAGAATTCCTTTTTGTTGTAAAGAATTCCTTTTTGCAAAGAGCCTGGAAACCCAAGCTCTTTTTTTGTGCGGTTCGCATGGACAAATCAATCTCTCAACCCCATCAATTTCCCCATCACACCACTACTCGAAAGCTCTCCTAAAATCGCGGTTAACTCTTCAAGTGAAGGAGGGTTTTCCTGGTTAAACCAGTAGCTTAAAACCCCGATCATCGCAGACAGAGCATATTCCAGTGTGTAGTCAAGCTCATAGCCGTCTTTTGCACCCTGCGCAATAAGAGCTTCTTTCATCATGGGCTTCATGCTGGCTTTGATTCGCCGCTGAAATGCAGGATCCCCGTGATCGCCAAGCAGGACGGCGAGATAGCCGCTGTGGTCAGAATACATGCGGACCAGTGCGTCAAGCTGAAATGGATCACCTGAAGAAGACAGCTGCTGCATCGGCATCTCCTGCAGCTTGGAAATTAAATTATTTTCCAATTGCTCCACCACATCATACACATCCGTAAAGTACTCATAAAAGGTGGACCGATTATAGCCTGCTCTTGTCGTAATTTCTTTGATCGTAATTTTTTCAATCCGTTTCGTGCAATACAATTCCCAGAACGCATCAATTAGATTTTGTCTCGTTTGTGCCGTAATCGCTGGATTCTTTTTCATGGCTATTCCTCCCAGGTGGTGCTGCTAAATCCGACATTGAAGCCAAACTGTCGGTTGATGGAGCCAATTGGGCACCATACAATTGAATCATACGACATGTTGTCGGATAAATACAGAAGAAATGGCTGGTGATTGTAGATGACAGCGATCAACATCGAGCATCTTACAAAGGATTATGGAAACAACAAAGGAATTTTTGATGTTTCCTTTCAAATAGAAGAAGGGGAAGTTGTTGGCTTTCTTGGACCAAACGGTGCAGGAAAGACCACTACCATTCGCCACCTTCTTGGATTCAGTAAACCGCAAAGCGGAACCTCTGCTATTTTACAGATGGACTGCTGGAACGAGGCGAAGGAAATTCAGCAGCATCTCGGCTATCTGCCGGCAGAAATGGCGTTTCCGGAAAACATGACAGGCACCCAGCTTATTGAACATACCGCAAAAATGCGCGGTCTTAATGACCGGAAAAGAGCGCAGGAATTAATCCACATGTTCAACCTGGATCCTTCCGCACCCATTAAGCGGATGTCGAAAGGGATGAAGCAGAAGGTGGGGATCGTTTGTGCCTTTATGCATAACCCGAAAATTCTCATTCTGGACGAACCCACAACTGGACTGGATCCTCTGATGCAATCGGTCTTTGTGCAGCTGATTCACGAGGAAAAAGAAAAGGGGAAAAGCATCCTGATGTCGTCCCATTTATTTGAGGAAATCGAGGGGACCTGCGACCGCATTGCCATGATCAAGCAAGGCAGAATCATTTCGGTCATGAATGCCGAAGAATTTAAAAACGCTGAGAAGACGTCATTTAACATAACATTTCAAAACCATGAAGATTTTCAATCCTTTCAACAGGAACATTTTCAAATCTCACAGATTCAAAAAGGCAGCCTGCAGCTCGTCATCGAAATTGAAGATGGTCAGCTAAACAGCCTGATCGGTGCGCTGGCTGCCAGAAATGTGACGTCCATTCGGGAAGTAAAATACTCACTGGAAGATAATTTCATGAACTTCTATAAGGGGGAGCATTGACCATGTTTAGTAAGCCATTATTCATTCATTTGATAAAATCAAACGCAAAAGTATTTTCCATTATAGCGGGTGCGCTGACGCTGCTGATCGGGATTATTATGAGTGTCTTCACACCGGATACGATGAAAGAAATTGCGCAAACCAGTATGGATGCGCCGATCAATCCATTAGGTGATATTTCAACCTTAGTAGCCTTTACAGCAAATCAATATTTCGGAAATTTCGCCCTCATTTTTGCCATGATCTATTCCATTATCATCGGCAATAAATTGATCGCAGAGCAGGTGGATAAAGGCAGCATGGCGTACCATCTGTCAACGCCTATCACGAGAACCCAATACACCCTGACAAGTCTCATTTACGTTGTTTCTTCACTCCTCGCCCTATTTATCCTGATTTTTGGAGCAGGAGTAGGGGTGGCAGAGCTGGTTCAGCCGGGTGAACTGCCGATTGACACATTCTTCATGCTGACTGCAGGATCATTCCTATTGCATCTGGCCATCTCGAGCATTACATTCTTCGCTTCTTGCTTATTCAACCGCTCAAGCTATTCCCTTGCGCTCGGTGCAGGGCTGACCGTCTTTTTCTTTGCGGCGAATATGCTTTCCGGCATGAGTGACAGCCTGGAAGTTCTTAAATATACAACGATCATTACGCTCTTTGATTCAGAGGCCATTATTCAGGGCGGAGACTATGGTGCGCAGTTATTCATTCTAGTGGGACTGTCGATCGTCCTTTACCTCGTGGGAGTCGTGGTTTTCAAGCGGAAGGATTTGCCGTTATAAAACAGACGTGTTTCTAACCTAAGTAAAAGATGAAACGGAAATCCACATAAAATAATAGGTATCTTGTACCAAATCTAGTTCTATATGGTAGGATAAGTTTAACAGGGAAGTGTAAGATCAACTTATGAAAGGGTGCATATAATGGAAGAATCACAAAGGGAGTTACGAGAAATTAAGAAGTTAAAACAGAAACGACTAGTACAGTACAACCTTGCTATGCTGCTGATAATTGTGCTTGTCGGTTATTTTGACATAAACATATTTTCTCCGTTGATTACTGGAATAATTTTAGGTTTGATGGTGATATTCGTAGCCATTTCAATATACACCCTGGTGACAGGGAAGGTTTTCGGGACAAAAACCAGTAAACGTTTAATGGAATTTGATAAAAGACACTGGGGAAAGAAACGTTGGAAGCAAAATAGAGTAGCGCAGATTCTTATCTTCAGTGTACTAGGTGTGATTATTTCCATTTTTTTCTTCAGTACAGATTTTAACCATGAAAGATATGACGCTCCTATTAGTCCGGCTCCGTTTATTGGAGCTTGGATAGGTGTTAATATAAGGATGATTTTACAGATAAATAAAATAGGAGTGCCGAAAAAAATAAATACATAAGTTTTTTAACTAAGGAATAATTTCTAACGTTGGTTTTCTTAACGATAAAATAGTTTGAATATTTAGAAATGAGAATCTTGTCTGTACGATATTATAATTGGATGGCCGTCCAGATGCATCATTAAACCTTAAAGAAGAACTAGGGTTTTAATAGAAACATAAGAGGGTGAGATGATGAATACTTTAATTGGGGACCTGCCGGCTGAGGTCATTCTTTTTAGTTTATTTGCGCTTCTCCTGACAGGCGTAATCATAACCATCATGTTGGTAAAGGAACAAAAAAAGACGATTAAATCGGTAATCCTCCTTTCAGCTATATTCTTTCATGCTTTTAACTTCTATATTATCTATGATTTACTGACACCTTCACCACAAGTTAGTTCTGGCAACGGCAACCCGAATATCCCGTATATCTTTGTTTCATTCCTCCTGTTTCTCTCATTTTGTATTGTCCTTACAAGAAAAATGTCGGATACCCTAAGACAAAAAAGGGGATGGCTGATTCTGATCATCATGGTCATTGCTTCGACGATCAGTTATTTTTCTTTCGTCTACCAGTTAGACTTTATATCTACAATAAAAGAAGAGCTATATTATCCGTTGGGCAGCTGGTGGAGCTGGTGGGAAAGCATCCATTTAAATTCTCTTTATTTTAATCCGTATACTTTTCTAATGGGAATGAGTATTTCCGTTCTAGTCGCCGGGGTTTTTGCAGTAATAAAAAAAAGGCAGGTGTAAGTTTTTTCGTTGAAAAGGAAGTGGGGAATTCATATGACTGTTCAAACAGAGAAAAAGATATTGACCGTTAATAGTGAACATAACTTTAAAAAATTGCTTGAAATCATTGAATCCGTTCCCAAAAGAAAAAGGGGACTTTCCATTGAAACTTTGGATAGAGATAAAAATTTCCGGGATGTCATCATGCATTTGTATGAATGGCACGCCATGCTTGAAAGATGGTATAGAGAAGGGATGGATGGAGACAGTCCGATAATGCCGGCCCCTGGATATAAGTGGAGAAACATTCATCTCCTAAACCTGAAAATTTGGGAAAATGTTCAGGAGGTGCCATTAAATCAAGCCATAAAAAAGTTCACGTTAAGCCACGAAAGAGTAATGAGCTTAATTAGATTACATACCAATGAAGAAATCATGGCGAAAAAAAAGTATAAATGGACAAAAACGAGTAATCTATTCAGCTATTTTTCAGCAAACACATCCAACCATTACCTATGGGCGATAAAAAAATGTGAAACGATTGCACATGGAATAGCAGAAACTGACGATGAAGTGGTAGAAAAATAAATCCCTTTTTCCGTCCTTCTATTTAGTTTGAAGTTATTAAACCAACCGGAAGTAGAGTTTAATAGGTTGTCGAATTGAAAGGGCGGATAAGATGGATGAAGCACAATGGGATATAAAAGAAGTAAAGAGTTTAAAAAGGAAACAGCTAATTCAATACAATATCGGGATGTTGTTATTTATTATGCTTATTGCTTTATTTGCTGAACATGGATACGACACCTTCATCATCGGAATGTTAATTACCGTAATATGGATATTGGGGGCTATTAATGCATACACCCTTGTAACGGGAAAAACGATTGGTACGAAGTCAAGCAAGCGTGTACAGGAATTTGATAAGAATCAATTGGGAGAGCAACGTTGGAAGCGAAATAAAATGATAGAAACGGTCATCTTCAGTATTTTGGGTGTAGGGGCTGCAGCAGGCTATATACTCCTCATTGGGTTTAACCCTATAACACTTCAGTTTCCCAGCTTTTATTTCCCGCTTTTCGGGTCTTGGGTAGGATATAATGCTGGTGAGATTGCTAGAATAAGCAAGTTGTAAAACAATTTATTAGATGATAGAAACGCTTTTGAGCTAGCGGATGTTTCCTAATATAAGGTCAACTAGTTTTTACTGACTGACTGTTACAGATAAGAACTATTAAATCATTAGCCATGGTTAGACGAACAGATGAGCGAGACGCTGATCCCATTGACTAGCTGCACTTTAATAGAAGCAGACCTTTATAAAAAGAGGCAGGGACAAAACTTAAAAGAATTTAAAGAATGAAGAAGTATTTATCAATAGTAAGAGGAGAGCGGAGCGGAAGGTGGCGACTCCTGCAGGATTTGACGGTTGCTTGAGACTATACAGGGCAAGGGCCTGGAGAGGCTCAAGCAACCGTCCCTGCGGAAAGCGTCCGCCTGAAGCGTAGCGAACCGGTCAAAGAGCTTGAGACACTTTTGTCCCAAGCTCTTATTACAGTTGTTCGGGCGCCTGCATCTAAAATCTCATCATGACACCAAGATTCCGGGCTGTATTTTTCAAATTGTCATACCCGCTTTCAAGCGCTTCCTCCAACGTCATCACTCCTGGCACGATACTAAAGATTGCATCAATGCCGTGGTCATACACATTTGAATAATTATTAGTTAAACTTCCCGCAAGCGCAATGACGGGAACATTATATTTCTTTGCAGTTTTGGCCACACAAATGGGCGTTTTCCCATGAATCGTTTGATGGTTAATGCCGCCTTCACCCGTAATGATTAGATCTGCATCTTGAACCGCTTCAGCTAGTTTCGTTTCGTTGATTACAAGATCGCCGCCGCGTTTTAAGTCTGCAGATAAAAAGGCAAGCATTCCTGCTCCTAATCCACCCGCAGCTCCAGCACCTGGTAAATCTTTAATATCTTTCCCCACGTCGCGACTGATTACGTTCGCGTAATGTGCTAAATAAACGTCTAACAATTCAATTTGCTCGTTGGTTGCTCCTTTTTGTGGACCGTATATCATGGATGCCCCCAAAGGGCCCGTTAATGGATTGTCAACATCACAGGCCACATCGATGGCTACACGACTAAGGCGCTTGTCGAGAGTAGTCAGGTCAATTCGGCTGAGTTTGACCAGACCTGCTCCTCCAAATGGAATGTCCTCATCATCTTGATCTAGTAATCTTCCTCCTAATGCTTGAACCATTCCAGCGCCGCCATCATTGGTCGCACTTCCACCAATTCCGATTATAAACCGCTCCACTCCCTTATCAAGAGCAATGGATATCAATTCACCTGTTCCGAAAGTGGTTGCACTCATTGGATCACGCTTATTGGGAGGTACCAGCTCCAGCCCCGAGGCAGCGGCCATTTCGATGACAGCTGTTTTTTCGTCTCCAAGCAGCCCATAAAACGCTTGAACCTTTTCTCCCAAAGGGCCGGTTACCGTTGCATACTCGATCCTGCCGCCTGTTGCATCGACTAATGATTGAACCGTACCTTCACCCCCATCGGCCATAGGGATTTTAATAAATTCGACGTCAGTCAGTACTTCTTTCAATCCATCTTCAATGGCATTGGCAGCTTCTAACGCTGTTAAACTCTCTTTAAATGAATCTGGTGCAATCACGATTTTTTTCATGACCAATTCCTCCCTTATTTATAAAAACAGCTTAAATACGCCAAAGATGAGTGTTGAAATGATGGCAATCGTTAATCCAACAAGTGACTCATATGGAATCAGCTTTAATCGTTCCTGGAAATTCATCAGCACGCTTCCTGCAGTTGCGTGAAAGAAGCTTCCGTGCGGGAGGTGATCCAGGACGGTTGCACCAGCATGAATCATCGCTGCCCCGGCAAGACTTGCTACACCTAATTCAATTAACGTGGTACTAAATACACTACTTGCAACCGCCGCACCTGCCGTCGTTGATGCCGTTGCTGCAGACATGAAGATACCTGACACCGGTGCTAACATATAAGTGGGCAACCCAAGTACATCAATCCCATCAATTAAAACATTTCGAAGTCCAGAATTCGAAATGATCCCGGCAATCGTCCCTGTTCCTAAAAGTAAAACAGCCACACCGGACATCTTGTTTAATCCAGAAACAATAAATGTATTAATCGACTTTATTTTCCCCATCACCAATGCACCCGCAAGTCCACCCAGTGGAAGGGCAATCATCGGGTCAATTACGATATCAAACAAAGGCCGTAATGCGAGTAAAACAATCGTTACGAGTGGAGCAATAATGGCAAGCGCGAAAGTTGGCAGTTTTTGACCATTTGTTTGGGTGATTTCATCAAGCGATACCTTTGAACCTTTATTCACTAATCTTTTTGCAAGGATATATGTAACGATTAATCCACCCAGCGCCGGTAGGATCCCAGCCGCCATGACCGATGTCAACGATACGCCGAAAGCCTCAGATACTGCGATCGTATTTGGATTTGGCGACATAATATTTCCTGCCTTCCCTCCACCAATCATAGCAAGTAAGATCGCCGTTTTTGACAGATTTGCACGGCTGGCAATCGCTAGAGCAATGGGCGCAACAGTAATGACAGCAACATCGACAAACACCCCGACAGACGTTAGAATCATCGTCGCAATCGCTAAAGATAATAAAGCCTTTTTCTCCCCGATTTTCTTTACAATGCTTTCTGCAATGGAAGCAGCTGCACCTGACTCAATGAGCACACCTGCAAGTACACCAGCTGCTAAAATCCTCAGAACAGCGGGGATAATGTCCTGAGCTCCCCCCATCATTAAATCAACCGTTTCAGTAACAGAAGCTCCACCGACTAAACCGCCAACCATGGCTCCTCCTACTAAAGCGTAGACTGGCGGTACTTTCCTAAATATAAGAACAATGGCTAATACTAAGCCTACAATGGCACCTAAAGCGCTTACTTGAACATCCATGGGTGTCCCTCCTTGATGAATCTTACTCTTCATCCCATTGTAAGCGTTTAATATTTGCAATACATTGTGCAGATGAAAAAAATAAAGCGTATTCATATCCGATTTTTTTGTTCATATGAACAACTCACTTTTCACTTGCAAAGTCATTAATAACAAGGGATAGGTACAATTCAAGTAAATCCTGATAGTTTCTAGGATCCTTGCCTGTGATTTCTTTAATCCTTTCTAAACGATACTGGAGAGAATTTCGATGAATGAATAATTTATTCGCTGTATTCATCGCTTTTCCATTTTCCTGAATATACATGTTCAGGGTCATCTGAAGGTGTCCTGACTCATCGTCTTCCTTTAACCTATGAATCAATTCAACAAATGGATTGTTTTCCATTTGGTTCGCTAATTTACTCATGAATACATAAATAGAAAGGTCGTCGTATACAAACATATTCTTTTCTGGGGTTAACTTTTCTCCAACGGTTAGAGTGTCTTTCGCCTCGTTAAAAGATTGATCGAGCCGTTTATATGTTGAAGTATAATTTCCCATTGCTAATTTAACGGCGGGATCGATTTTAATCAGGTGTGCGAGCCACTTTTCTACCGTACTGATGGTACGTTCCTTTTCCCACCGGTCATACTTCATGGATACTGCTTTAACAATCACAATTTCTCCGGTATAAGTGGTAACAGCGAGGTCGTCTGATTCAAGGAGATGGTTGATCATTCGCTCTAATTTCTGTTTTCGATCCACCTCAAAGAATGCGCTTTTTACGACGATGATCACCCTCGGAAGCAATAAATCAACGTGTAACGCCTTCGCCTTTTCAAAAAATAAATTTTCATCAAGCTTGTAGCCGTTAAGCAACTGATGAACAAACTCTTCTTTTATTCGTTCATCAAGCTGCAACTGCTTTTGCAAATAAGCTTGTTCAATAATCATTTCTGTTGTCATCTTTACTAATTCTCCGTACCCTCTCGTTACATCAGGGGCCCCTGTAATTCCAACAACACCTAAGACCTCACCTTGAAAAAAAATGGGTAAATTAATTCCTTCTTTGACACCATTCCAATTCTCCGTGTCGGAAACTCCAATTTCAACTGCTTCTTTTCTTCTTAAAACGTCACTCGCTGCTTCATGCTTTGTTGAAAGGCGCTGCTGATCCCCTGAACCAATAATTTTTCCCTCTTGATCCATCACATTTATATTGTAAGGAAGGATCGCCATGGTTCGATCCACGATTTCCTGAGCAAGCTGTTCCGTTAAATACATTTTTATGGTCATCCTTTTCATCTGGTTTCTTTGAAGTCTACCCTAAATCGGGACGAAGGGACAGGTTCCAGAACTCTATTGCAAAAGGCATGCTAAATTAGGTTTGTCTTCAAAGGAAAGTTAGGTTTATAAGTTCTACCTTAAAGGTGCCTATCAGAATGGGTGATCAACCACTATTGTCTTTATAAGTCTAAGAGATTTCCAACAAAAATGATGATCAAATCGAATACAAGCTTACCACTTGAAGGTGATTTTTTCTGTCATGAAAGGAAATTAATGTTAAAATATATCAGAGAAAGTTTTGGGATTAATATCTGTAGTGAATTGTACCAGGAGATTCTTGACTGTGCGAAAAGACAAAGGTGAATTTTAGGAGGGAGTCGATGGTCATTCCAAATAATGTACGAACATCTGGTGCGTATGTATTGTATAACGGACTATTCATATTTCAAGTGGGCCCAACGAAAAAAGGGGACAGACTTGGTGTTGTCAGATTAGGAGGACACCGGGAAAACAATGAAACCGCTTGGGAAACGGCAAAACGTGAAGTGTTTGAAGAAGCGCAAATAAACATTCATCTCATTGATTCAACTGTCACATTTTATCTAGCTGAATGGGGAGAGGAACCTGAAAAAGTTATAGGGGATGAAGCCGTTTCTCCAATTTTGATTAAAGGAAATGAAGAATCTTCCTACACAGTCATGTACCTTGCCACTACAGAATCCTTGCCGACTCCCTCAGGTGAATCAAAAGGATTAGTCATGCTTTCTCCAGCGGAAGTGCAGCTTATTTGCAGCAAGAAATTATCTTTATATGATTATCAGAAATCAGGAGGGACTTATATTCTTAAATCAGAATTCGATATGACACTACTCTTACAGCCATTTCCTCAATTACAGTTCCTATCTCGGTTGCTAAACGAAGAAGCTGCACTGATGCAGCGATTTATTGATAGATCTTTGATCAAGTAAAGAGTCGTATCTACTTTAAATTCAAATAGCAGCTTTAGTTATTAAATGACAGATTAACAGAAAAAAACAGAGCAAACGTAAAGCAACTCTGTTTTATATTTTTAAGAAATGAAGTGTATTAAAACTTTATTCTATTCCTACTCAAGTTTTCTCTAATTAGCTTTCTGAATACCCTCATTTCTGCCTCAGATTTAAAGAATCTTTTGGGCAGCACCATCGCTTTGCCTCTCGATACATACAGTCTGAACATGTCTTTGTTTTCATGGGCTGTTCGAATTTGTTCCCATTCAAGATAGGCGTCAGATCTTCCTACATTCTGGTGAATCTCGCGGGAACTAATGATGTACCTCATTTCTTTTTTTACAAGAGGGTCACTTTTAAATTCTCTCGCTGTTTTCACCCGTGTAATCATCTTCAACACGAGCATCAGGAGACCAGACAAAACAAGTGAAAATAGGGCGAAGACAATATAGCTGGGAATATTATTGAGGTCTTCCTCATTCCAACTGCTAATAACAAAGTTAAGGAAGGCAAAGACCAGGAATAACAATATAACGATATTAAGAATTTTATTCATATGGTATTGTCCATGCTTTAAAAATTCTTTCTTGGTTAGGGTGCCTTGGAGGACAAGCGTATCCTTTTCAGCTGCTGGTTCTCTTTCCATATCGAAATCATACTCCTTTCTGAATCAATCTAAAGTTTAACATACATTTCAAGGCCTTTTTCCACGTGTAAAGGTAAATCTTTAGTAAGATTAAATATTCTGCGATTTAGGAGCATCTTAAGAACAAACAGTCTCCTTTTTCAATAAAAAGGGGAGGGGAATAACAACAGGAATATCAGATTCTTTTTGTAGGAGGGAAATGGAATGGAAATTAGAGTAGCTACGATAAATGACATTCCTGAATTGGTTGTTTTAATGGATCAACTTGGTTATCCGACCTCTTTCAATAAAATGGAAAGTAGATTTAATGCTATATTATCCGATGCAACCTATCAAACTTTAGTTGCCGATTTTGAAGGGAATGTTGTTGGGATGGCAGGATTAAGGACTAATCTTTCTTATGAATATGATGATACTTATGTTCAAATTGTAGCCTTTGTGATCGATTCAAATTATCGAAGAAAAGGGATAGGAGAAAAACTAATACAAAGGGCGGAAAAATGGGCAAAGGAGCAGGGAGCTATTGCAATCGGATTGAATAGTGGCAATAGAGAAGAACGAAAAGGTGCCCATCAATTTTATATAGAAATGGGTTATAAGAATAAAAGTATTGGATTTTCTAAGGACCTTGTTTAGATTAACGGTTGCGAATACTCAGTAAGGTAAACGCTAGTATAACAAATAAATTTATATGCGGGTGTAATATGGCTGAATATATCAAAGAAATAAGAGAACTTATTGGTAACAGACCTTTTATCTTAGTCGGCTCTACTATTGTAGTTATGAAAGATAAAAAAGAGATATTATTTCAACTGCGTTCTGATACAGAAGAATGGGGATTACCAGGTGGAGCAATGGAGATTGGTGAAACATTAGAGCAAGCAGCTGAACGTGAACTTTATGAGGAAACAGGTTTAAAGGCAATAAATTTAGAATTTGTAGATGTTATTTCGGGGAAAGACCTTTATTTTAAATACCCTAGTGGGGATGAGGTTTACAATGTAATTAGCATTTATACGACGGAAGCAGTTAGTGGGGAATTAGCTATGAATGATGGTGAAAGTTTGGAGCTGAAATACTTTTCGTTAAATAGCCTGCCGTCACGAATGGATGAAAGGGCAAAGATCATTATAGAAAAATATTTTTTATCACTATCGTGAGTACCCCTTCAATAAGGAGTGCTATTTTTCACCCGCGAAAAGGAAATTAATGTTAAAATAAAAAAGCAGCTAGGTAACTTTCAAGACTGGAGAGAGCGGGTGGTTTAATTGTTTAAGTCAGTAGTATTCTTGGTACACGGATTGATATTCATATTGGTAGCTCTTGTCGGTATAGCTCCAATATTTAGCATTGCTGCACCAGATCCAGGAAGAGACCCCATTTATAATTGGGTTTGGGGTTCAATGATTGGATTTTTTATAATTCTTGTTTGGGTATCTGCTTTTGTACAGTTAAGGATAAAAAAAGTTAAGGTATTTTTAATATCCGTAATAGGCCTGATTGCTTTTTTTATTCTCACTTACCAATTCATATACCCTCTCGTTTTAGATTTGTTTTTAGAATGAGCAAGCTAACTAATGGTTAATTAACGGGTGCGTTGGTCCAGGAAGGATTAACCGCCTTTTTTGTTGAAGTTCTTAATTAAAGAAACGGGGTATGGTTACCAATTTTTGGGTATTAGATGTGTTGGTTGAGAGAGGAATTATTCTAGCAGTTTAAAAATGAGGGGTAAAAGTAGTGAATGAATTTTATAAGGCGTTAACATATGTAAATAAAAATTATTATGAACCAAATCATTTCATTATAAAAGCTAGCCAAGAAGAAGCTCAAAATTCAGATTATGGGGCGGGTATATTTCAACTGAATTCGAAATCCGTCAGATTTAGAGTCGCTAAGATAACACCTAATAAGATAGGACAGTTTGTTGCTTTTTGGGAAAAAGATAGGAATCAAAAAAACCAAGCCTTTTCATATGAAGAGGCTACTGACTTAATGGTTATCAATACCTTTACTAAAGAAAATCATTTAGGACAATTCGTTTTTCCGAAACAAGTTCTTCTAAAACAAAATATACTTAAAACAGCCACTGCAAAAGGAAAAATGGCAATTAGAGTATACCCTGGATGGGAAAAACCCACGAGCAAACAGGCTATTAAAACACAGAAATGGCAATTAGAATACTTTGTTGATTTAAGTCTATCGCACCATTCACCAATACAAGAACTATTAAAGCTATATTATTAATGGTTTGTGATAAGTTGCCTTAAATTAACGGGTGCGTTTCTTTAAATAATAAACGCTTCTTTATGTAAACGGAAAGGAAATTAATGTTAAACTAATGTGACAGTTTAGTTTGCATAGTAAGTCTTTACGGGGGGACTTTCAAAAGGGAGGAATGGGTTTTGAAATATACAGAACGTTCCTTAAGAATAATAAATAATGCAGAGAAAGTTGCTGGACAAACAACCGAAATTGTACTTCCTATACATTTGTTAATGGGAGCCTTGTTGGAAAGAACAGGGGTATGTGCAGAGCTGCTCATCAATTTTCCTACTCTATATGAATCGCTTTATAACCAAATTAATAAAAAGGGGTATGGTGTTCGAGAAGAGAGAATGAATTATTCACCATTTACAACTGTTATATCCAATTCCACGAAACAGGTTTTAATGTCCGCACAAAAAAGGATGGAACGTTTTAAACAGGTTTATGTGAATGAAGGGCTAATAATAAATGCACTATTTGAGTTGAATGATCCTCTGACTACTTCCATTACAAGGGGATTAGATATAAAACGAATTTTGGAAATTGCATCTTATCCTAGAGATTTAATAGTCCCTTTAAAAGACTACTCACTACCAGAAATAAAGAATAGGGGATTCATTGTGAGAAGGGCAGAAAGTAAGGACTTTGTATCACTGAAAAACTTCGTATATAAAGAATATGGTGATGGATGGATAATATCTATTGAAAATGGGATTTCAAAAGGGAAAATACCGATTTATATTGCGGAGAAAGACGGAGAAATTCTTGGATTTGCTTGCTTTGATGTAGTAAGGAATAAAAAAGGAATATTCGGTCCTATGGGTACCTCTATTACAAATAGAATACAAGGAATCGGGAACGCCCTTCTTCATTATTGCCTTAAGGAAATGAAGGAATTCGGTTACGAATATGCTATTATCGGGGAGGCTGGTCCTATCGAGTTTTATGAGAAGACGTGTAATGCCGTTATTATTCCAAAACCACTGATTGTGAAGAAATGTACTTAAACTATAGGGAGCGATTGCTCAACAAGAGTAGCTGCTTCTTTCGCTAAAGGGGCATTAGTTCAATAATAAAATAAGGGAACTTGTCTCAAAGTATTAAGTAACAAAGTTATACATAAGCTCAATAACCCATATGAGGAAGTGGCTTTTCTTAGTAGAGGAGATATAGAAGTGATTGAATTACGAGAGATAACCAGGGATAACATAGATGAGGTAATAGCTCTTGAAGTTGCAGAAAACCAGAAAGAATTCATATTAGAAACTACTAACCTCAGATGCTTTGCAGACGCTCATACGTTGAACGCAGATGGTATACCAGCGAACCCACTAGCCATCTATGCTGATGATACTATGGTTGGTTTCTTGATGTATATTTACGATACGATGGATCATGAATCATTTGAAAATGAAGTTTTTTATGGCAAGAAGAGTTATTTCATTTGGCATAATATGATTGATAAAAGCTATCAAGGAAAAAGATATGGCAAGCTTGCCTTCGAAAAAATGCTGATGGATATTGAATTTATGCCAAATGGGAAAGCAGAATATGTAGCCCTCTTTTATCATACAAGCAATGTCATAGCTAAAACACTATACGCTTCATTTGGTTTCGTAGATACAGGAATTATTCAGGATAATTCGATATTGGCGATTAAAAATATAGATGGGAAATCAACAGAATCCTTAGTGGAAGAATAGGAGCTTAAGGGGATAAATGTAAAATACCAACTTCTTGACCAATAATAAATACAAATATCCAGAAGAAAAATCCTATTTTGTTAACTCTATCTTAGCAAGTATATAATATTTATACCTGAATCGGGCGATTGTTTACTAAGCGTCCTTGTTCTTCTTAAACTAACTGGTAGCATTCCTTTAATAAGGGATGCTCTTTTCTTTGTCATTAAAAA
Source organism: Jeotgalibacillus sp. ET6 (assembly GCF_029667115.1). Classification (GTDB taxonomy): domain Bacteria; phylum Bacillota; class Bacilli; order Bacillales; family Jeotgalibacillaceae; genus Jeotgalibacillus. The sequence continues at coordinate 175,785 of NZ_JARUIU010000002.1, forward strand.
GGAAATTAATGTTAAACTAAAGGAGAAGGTTTGGTTATTAACCGGCATTGAAAGGAAGGTGATACATATGAAAGCTGTCTTTCTAGACCGAGACGGAACGATTGGAGGTACTGGGGGAGGAATACATCCATTTGATTTTTCAGTGTATGATTTTGCACCTAAAGCTATAAAATCGCTCAATGAACTAGGAGTAAAAGTATTCCTATTTACAAACCAAACGAGAGTAGGCAGAGGGTTTTTTACAGAAGATGAGTTATTAGAAGGATTTAAAAGAATGGAAGATGAATTATCAATTCAATCTGCATTTTTAGATGGTATATACTATTGTCCTCATAAACCGGATGATGGTTGCGAATGCCAGAAACCTAACATTGGATTATTGTTAAGGGCTAAGCAAGAACATAATCTTATACTTGAAGAATGCTACGTTGTTGGCGATACAGGCGGTTCAGATATGCTAGCTGGCTACAAAGCAGGAACGAAAAATGTATTAGTGAAAACAGGATGGGGAGAGGGGTCACTGACTAAGTACCGCACTAATTGGGAAAAGGTTGCCCCAGACTATATAGCAGATAATTTAATAGATGCAGTAAATTGGATTTCTAATGATTTAAAACAATAATGTAGAACAGAAGAGTTATAAAAGTAACAGATGCGTTAATTCAGAAGGGTAGTTAAATAGTGATTTATGCAGTAATAATTTGGTGAGATGATTATTACTTATGAGTAAAGAAAGAGAGAAGGGTTAATATGAATATAGAGTGCACAAGATTTCGAGTAAGACAAGGGAAAACAGAGATAGTAAATGAATGGTTAAACTTCTTAAATGAAAATATGGAGGATGTATTAGTGACTCTTGAAGGCGAGAAAATGTACGTAGAAACCATTTTCCGAGAATTTTTAAATGGAGAAGAGTATTTGTATTGGTACTCTGTTCAAGGGACAGGCGGAAATTAGGTAAATGAGTCAGAACATTGGATTGATAAAAAACATCTTTCATATTGGAATGAATGTATTGATGAAACATATAGACCAGTTGATTTACAAACTGAAGTAGTAATGATTCCTAAGAAAGTTAGAGATTCAATGGTGTAAAAGAGTGTCTGATTATTGGATTCTTCCTTAACTATCGGATGCGATTGTTCCATAAATGTAGCTGCTTCTCCAATAAAGAGCAGATTAGTTGAAGACCCAGTTACCATATATATTAATACGTTTAATGGTTATGGAGTTATGAGACTTCATAAAAGTTTGTCAGTAAATCATATAGAGGTGGGGAACTATTTGAAAAAAATAAAGGTTGCATATGTCCTTAACACGATGTTCAGTGGTTTAATCGCTATTCTCATATCTACTTTCTTTGCTGGTGGTACGATATCAGAGAACTACACTGATGAGACTTGGGTAGCCCCAGAGTTTTTTGTGATTTTACCTATTTGGGCTTTAGGGTTTCTACTAGGATTGTTTATTTATAAAAGTAAAAATCCAGGGAAATTTTTGTTTATATCTATTCTGATCACTTGGTCTTCAATTCCGCTTGGAGTGCAACTGGGATTTAGTCTAACTTCATAATGTCTCTATGTCTTGAAAATCAGTCTAAAAAGGTGCTTTAACGCAATAACCAAGTTCCTCAAAATGAAGGATTTCTGTACTGCATTATTTAATGAATAACTAGTTTCTGTCATAACGACAAAGGGGGAAGATATGAAGCAGCATATTCAAATGATAATGGGACACATTGGTTATTTTCTAATAGGATATATGGCTTTGAGAGCTTTGCTGCTTCAAAATGACAAGATAGGATTTGCATTACTATTTATCGGTATGAATTTACTTATAAGCTATGTTCATTCTTTTGAGAAACAACAAGGCACCCCTAAATATAGTGCTCACATTAAATTTACTTTAAGTCTGGTTTTTATGCTTTCAACATTAACGATGGTTTACTAAACGAAGTACAATGCGATCCTCGCGACACGAGTGGTTCATATATTAATAATTAATGTAATTGATGCTCAACCAACAAGGCAGGGGAGTAGGCAAGTGAATATAGGTAAAGGAGGGATTTACACTGAGTACCATCTATATGATTAGACACTCGTAGGAAACTGAATTAAGTATTAGTAGAACTGAATCACAAAATATGAGTAGCGATAGGTGGGGAGATAGATTGAGTACAGTGGTTTATATGGTGAGACATGGTGAATCGCCGAAAGAGGGGAATGAAAGAACAAGAGGGCTGACAGAAAAAGGTTCTATGGATGCTCTACAAGTAACTGAGATTTTGAAGAAAGATAAAAGAATTGATGTAGTTGTTTCAAGTCCATACATACGTTCAATTCTAACTGTCAAAGAGATAGCAGAACAGATTGGGCACAAGGTTTTAGTCTTCGAGGATTTAAGAGAGAGGAACTTCTCTTCGAAAGAAAGAAGATTACCTGATTCGGAACTACTTCCAATATTGGAAGAGTCGTTTATAGACATGAATTACTTTTTTGAAGGAGGAGAATCAAATGCTGATTGTCAAAAAAGAGCAATAAGCGTTTTTAAAGAACTGTTAGACACGTATAGAGATAAGGAAATAGTGATAGGAACTCACGGTGTTGTTATGACCTTAATGATGAGGTATTTCGATCGCACTTATGACTTGAATTTTTTACTTAGTACGTCCAAACCCGATATTTATAGAATGGAATTCAACGAACAGCAATTGGTTCATGTTGAAAGAATATGGGAAAGGGTTAAATCAGTTAAGGAAAGAGTATTTACTGTGAAACAAGAATAGACGTTTTAATGTCAAACAATTATTGAAAAGAACTTTGTGTGAGCCGTTTGCCTATACCTCTACCGTGTTGTTCTTCTTCCTTTGCAGCACTCACAAATAAAATTTATAAGGGATAACTTTTTTACCAGCATCCAAATTTATTTTTTCAACTCCGCATTTTTAACTTCCTAATGCTTCAATTTTTATGACTCTCCAATCATATTTAAAAACCACAGTTATAAAAGAATTATCCTTATTTAAGATCCTCGGATTAAACTCCTTATCAATATAAATACATTCTTAATTAATAATTATTTATTGTTTTTCAATAAAATTGGTGATATTATCTAATTATAAAAAAGGAAAGGATAACCATTCATTCGTATTAGTTTTTATAGTAGCGAATCTCAAAGTGTGTACGACTTGTTATTTTTACAGCTGCATAGTTGGTATTTGGGTTAAACTGTAAATTTTTAGATACAATCTTAAAGGAGTACTTTATGAAATATTCTTTATATAGATTTATCGACGTTTTTGAGGCGTCTGCTATCTACTTAATCTGTTTTGCTTCAAACTTATTATTTATTTATGTACAAACATTGACCTTAGAAGTTCCCTTTGTTTTAGAAACTTTTATTAAAAGTATTATTGATTATCAACTTATGATAAATATTCTTCTTACATTTTTGATCATCGTCTTTCACTATCAATTTTTAAACCGAAAGAAAACAGAAATATCCTGCCGAATACTTGTAGGAGATACAATGGCAAATATTATCATCCGATATGTCTTGAATAGTCTAGCTATAGTAGGGTTTAGCTTTTTACTATCACTTTTATTAAATCTCTATTTAGAACTGAATGCAGCCAGCAATCTCTATTTAGTTTTTATTTTTATTTTGTACATAGTAATGAGTGCAGGTCAGGTGAAAAAAGAATGAGAATTTTACGATTTTTTATAACAAGAATATTTTTAAAAAGATGGATCCTTGTTTTGGGAATGGTCCTATTACTTTTTCTTGCGAATTATCTTTCTTTTACTGCTGCTCGTTCCATTATTTCAACTTTTCAAGGTAATGAACAAATAGAAACGCTGAATCAAGAAGGAACGTTTATTGCTAATCTAGACCCGGATAGTAAAACTGAAGATGAGACAATTAATGTAGAAAAAACAAGAAAATTATATGCGTATTTAGACAAAAAGTATACTTATGCTCTGCAAGTCCATGGTTTTGTTACTTCATTAGAAAATGAACATGAAATGGAAGTTACTTTCAGCTATATCAACGAAGAGGCTTATAAACTCAATCAATTGGGATTATCCCAAGGAAACCACTTAACCTTCAATTATCATTTAAATCAAGATCAAATACCTGTTTTAGTAGGTGCAGGTCTGGCCGGAACCTACCCTATAGGGTCAACAATTGAGATTAAAGATCCTGTCACCCAGCAAGTAGTCAATTTAGACGTTCAAGGAGTCTTAGAGAAGAATACTTATCGTTCTAATTTTTATGCTCCCAACTCAAAGAATTACTACAATTTTGCAATGATTCTCCCTGTTAATGAAGAATTTGTTCAAAGTGCGGGTCTTGACCTCCACGTGAATGGTTTGATGGACATTGCGCTTCTTGATTCGACAGATGAGGAAGCAAGGAATTTTAAAAAACAGATCCAGGAAAATCTGGGGATGGAATTCAACTTATTTACTCAACAGGAAAACGTTAAATACTTTGAAGATTATTATGTTTATTCACTCAAAATCATCTGTACGATCACCTTACTTTTACTCATAGTCATTATATGTCTAGCCACCTGGAATACCTTGAAAAGTATTCGATTAATGATAAAAGATTTTACAATCAATTTAGCAGTTGGATTAAGTTATTCAAAACTAAGAGCCATTTTTTATGGTTATTTTGGACTGTTGATTTCTATTAATCTGGCGCTTTTATTTGCGATAACCGCATTCAATAGATATGGCTTTTGGTTAAGAAAAGAAAACATGTTAGCTACTTACGGAATATTTGGCTTAATAAGTATGGATTGGCTTGCTTTACTGATTGTACTTTTTATCGATTTGATGATTGGATTTACGATTGTTGAACTTACGATCAAAAAAATTAAACGGATTCCGATCTCCGTGGGGGTTTTAAATTGACGAGTATAATTAAACTGGAAATGGAGAAAAAAACATTTAAGAAAAAAGGGTTTTCTATCTTACAAGATTTTGAGCTGGAAGTTGAACCTGGGGAAAGACTTTCTATTATAGGGGAGTCTGGAGTGGGAAAAACTTCTTTGCTTAATATAATGGGGCTGCTTGATACACATTATCAAGGGAACTATAAGCTCTTTGATTCATCTGTTAAGGATTTATCACAAAATAAACTGGCTGAGTGGCGCAATCGAAAAATTGGTTTTGTTCTTCAGGAGTCCGCACTCATTCATTCTTTGACCATAGAGGAGAATATCAAATTGCCCCTTCTATATGCGAACTTTGAAAAAGACCCAGCTGCCCAGGATCACTTTAAACGAATTATTACTAGGATTGGAATTGAGTCCATTTTGAAAAAAAAGCCGCTTGAGTGTTCTGGCGGCCAGCGATCTAGAGCTGTTTTTGCCAGGGCTGTCATCATGAATCCCCAAATCATTTTAGCAGATGAACCAACGGCGTCTTTAGATTCAAAAAATAAAGAAATTATTATCAATCTACTTTTTGATATGAATAAAGAATTTAATACTACTATTATAACAGTGACTCATGATTTAGATGTAGCCAATCGTCATGAACGGATCATTACTCTTGAAAGGAATGAGTAAATTGGGATTCTATATAATGATCACGTCATTCCTACTTGGCATATTCTTAACCATTATGGGTGTTGCTCGGTGGAAACGTAACTTTTTATACAAGTTTTTCATCGTGCTAGGAATCATTCTCGTTCTTTTTGCTGTTTATTTAGCAAGACCTCATTAAAGATTATAACCACATATTTCGATCATAAATTATACCAATAGTAAAAATGCGATGCTCTAGCTCTCTTTTGAAATTTTTTCGACGGCTGAGCAATTAGTTAAGAGACACTGTTATTAATGTTGATCCGTTAAAATGTCCAAGTTTTAGAATGGATCCTATTGAAGAAAGGCAAACGCATTCGTTTTTTATAATTGTAAAGGGGAGTGTATATGGATCCAGTTAAGTTAACTAATACACTAATATCTAAATATAAAGATAAGTATCCCGAAGAGCGGCCATACATCATTGGAATAGATGGATTAGGTGGCTCAGGTAAGACTACACTTGCGATGCAGCTTCAAAATGAATTCAAATCAGCTGGTTGTGAAACTTTTCTTGTGCATATTGATAATTACATTGTTCAAAGAGAGAATCGCTACGAAACAGGCTTTGAAGAATGGTACGAATATTATCATCTGCAATGGGATGTGGAAATGATTCAAGCAGAGCTATTCGATAAGTTATCTAACAGCATCAGGCAACTAACTTTGCCTTATTATGATAAGTCAAGCAACACTATACAGGATCAATTAATGGATGTGCCTCCTGATGCAATCATGATTATCGAAGGCGTATTTATACAAAGAAAAGAGTGGCAAAATTATTTTGATTATATGATATTCCTTGATTGTAGCCTTGAATTGAGATCCAAAAGAGTTTTAGCACGAGATCGTTATCTGGGTGATAATCAAGCGAGGATTGAAAAATATAAAAGCAGATATTGGTTAGCTGAAGATTACTATCTACAAAAAGTAAAACCAATCGAAAACGCAGATTACTTATATAGAGGCATGTAGTAAAAAAGAAAGATTTGTGAATTTAAGATGTGTAACCATGACGAATCTAACCATTTCCATATACCGTATTAAACTAAATATTAGAAAGAAGCAGAAAATGAATATAAATGAAGAGTGGACTATTATAGTAAAGAAGATAAACTTTGGAGGCGCACCACTGCAATAAGACTTATAACGAAAATAGGTTTTAGATTATCTGGTCAAGGATATATGACGAAGCAGTTTAGCAAAGGAGTTGTATAAGAATGAATGAAAACAAAGGTGCAGAAATAAAACGCTCTTCAAAAACAGAAAATATTCTCCTTCAAATCAATAGTAAAACGAAGCTGGGCGACTTACGAAAGATCGCGAAAGACCTTAAAAAAGATCACGAACTAGCGATGGAACTTTGGTCAACCGAAGAGTATTTGCCCAGGCTGTTAGCCATCTTAATTATGGACAAAACACTTCTCTCACAAGATGTGCTAGATAAGCTTGATAAGGATATGCAGACTCATCCTTTTGATGAGCGAAATTACTTAATGGATTGGTTAATGGCTAATCAGCTTACCAAACACAAGAAAAACATTGCGTTAATGGAGTCATGGGAAAATAGTATATCTGCTCTCCAAAGAAGGGCTTTCTGGTATTATCAAGCGCGATTGAGATGGACTGGACAAACACCGCCTGACAATACCGAAGATCTGCTAGCTGCAATAGAAGCGACTATTACACAGGAAGAACCGGAAGTTCAATGGGCTATGAATTTTACCGCAGGCTGGATAGGCGTTTATGATGAAAAGAATCGTGCACGTTGTATTAAGATTGGTGAAAAAACGGGTCTATACAAAGATGAAAATGTAACAAAAGGATGTACTCCCAACTATTTACCGGAGTTCATTACGATTGAAGCTAACAAAAGACTTAATAAGTAGGTCTCTTCTGAAAGATTCAGTAGAATGTAATGGAACAAAGAATTAGTTAAAAAAGACAAGTTTATCAAATAAATAGTGTTAACTAACAAAAAATTATCACTTTTCAGGAGGAATCTTGTTGAGGTTATCTGGAATTGAAGCTGCTAAAAAATTTACTGAAGAAAAATTTCCCGAAAGTGAAATTGTGTTTTTGGCAGGAAGTGCCTCTAGAGGCGAAGAAACAGCTTCTTCTGATTTGGACATTGTTATTATTGATAACTCCATAATCAGTAGTTATCGAGAAAGTTTTGTTTTATATGAGTGGAAAATTGAAACATTTTTTCACAATGCCACAAGTTATTTAAACCAATTTAATAAGGATAAGGATACTGGAAGACCTATTTTAGCTAATATGTTAGCTGAAGGAAAAGCTATAAGAGATAATGGTAAATCTAATGAAATAAAGAATAATGCAAAAGAATTTATAAAAGCAGGCCCGAACCCATTATCAGAGAGTTATATTATGGCTTCCAGATACTTTATATTTGATCTTCTAGATGATTTTACTGATACCCAAAATCATCAGGAAGCTCTAATGACGTTAAATACGATTTCATTACAATTCGCAGATTTTATCCTTCGTATTAATGGACAGTGGACTGGAAGGGGCAAAGGACTAACGAGGGCTTTGAGACATTTCGATAAAGAAATATATAAAAGATATTTTGAAGCTCTTGACTATTATTATATAGAGAAAGAAAAACAACCTATTATAGATTTTGTGAATGAGTTTTACGCACCTTTAGGCGGGCCCTTGTTTAATGGTTTTAGTCAGGGGAAATAAGGTTTCTTCTATTCAAGTAACAGAAGCATTTTTAAGTAGGAGAATTAGAGAAGCATTAGAGCAATGAAGCAGAGCATGTGATTGAGAAGCGCTTATAAACAAAAGCCATCTCACTCAAGTATCGAATGAGATGACTATAGATTATTTTAGATAAATATAAAGGTTATTGTGAACGTAGTAAATGATCATTCACAAACGCTTTAATAAAAAATACTTCATTATCATTTGGCTCTCTTTTATTTGCTGCTTTAAAGGACTCCATCGCCTCTTCTAATGAGGGAGACTTTACTGCTTGACTTGCTGCTGTTAGCTCTTCCCAATAAATGTTCATTTCGTTTGAATCACAGATCGATTCATGACCAAGCAGGAACATTTCTGCCTTGTATTTTTGGATGTCGTTCATCATAGGCAATAACAAAGATTGCTTATAATGAAATAAATCATTTGATGTAGTACCATAAGCAGAATCACCCAAAAAAATAACGTTTTCATCAGGAACAAAAACAATTGTCGAGTCATCTGTATGAGTACTGTTAATCTTTTCGAGAATGCAAACTTGATTACCTAAATCAACAGTTAATGTATTTTCAAAGATGACATCTGGAGATTTCAATGTAAAACTGTCCCTGTTTGGCATCTCAGTTTGTATAATCTCTATACACTTAGCATTCAACTGATTAGTAATGCCATACTTCTGTAGTGAACGATCGTCAAAGGATAAACTTTGCCATTCTTTTAATAGTTTATTTGTTTGACTATTAACAATTACAGTTCCGTCAAATTCATTCATTCCTAAAAAATGATCCCAATGTGCATGGGTAATCACCACATATTTAACTGGCGGTACATGCAGCTTTTCAATTTCCAGTAAAAACTCCTTAGCATGCTGAGGCGAATTACCAGGATCTATAATTAGACTATACGTGTCACCACATACCAGTCCTAATGTTGGCCGTTCTCTATCATCTTGATTAGATAAATAATAGATGGTATCACTTAATTTAGTTAACATGTAATTTTCCTCTTTTCTATCAATTCATTTTTATGAAGGAGAAAATCTACATGTTTATTCTAAAGTTATTAAAATAATTTAAGATTTTCTCAATTATTCTTTTACCATTGGACTGGTACCCCCTTGTTATACTAAAGAAAGTATACCACTTTCTCCGTTAAATCCATTAAGAAAGTTCGGAATATTTTTATATTAGTGAGTTTATGAGGTACATATAGAACATTAGATAAATATAAAAAATGGGGGAATGAAATTGTACACTGATATTCTTAAACAAAACAAAAAGAGCTGGGATAAGGTAGCTCATCATTTTAATGGGAAGGATGCATTACCCAGCTATGGTCCTTTTGCACAAACAGAAGATGAGCTGCGACTATTTGATGAAATTGAAAATAAAAAAGTTCTTGATATCGGCTGCGGAAGCGGTCATTCGTTGAAATACATGGCGGATCAGGGTGCCAGCGAACTGTGGGGAATTGACTTATCTGAGGCTCAAATAAAAACATCAAAAGAAACGCTTGAGGGGTTAGAAGCCCAATTATTCTGCTCTCCAATGGAAGAGGACACTGGCATACCCAAGCAATATTTCGATGTGGTTTTCTCAATTTATGCTATTGGCTGGACAACAAATCTTTCAGCTGCGTTTGAACTGATCCATTCCTATTTGAAGCCAGGCGGTTCCTTTATATTCAGTTGGGATCATCCTCTATATGCTCATTTGAAAAGTGAGAAAGGCCAAATTTATCTAGAAGGTGCGTATCAGAATGAAGGGGTAATCAAGTATCCGCACTTTAAGGGCGAGGAGGCTCCAGTGGTCATTCCAACAAGAAAGATGGCCACGTATATAAATGAGTTAATAAGAGCTGGATTTATCATTGAGTCCGTCATCGAAAGTGATGTGTCAGCTAACTTCGACGAGGCAAACGAAGAGATTTCTGATCAATATTATTCTCTATACAAGGCAAGGAGATTCCCGACTACTATGATTATTAAATCGATTAAAAGTTAACTCCTTCCTACTGAATAAAGCAGTGCATTCCTTTAACCAAGGAATGCTTTTTTTATTTGCCAATTAAGAGGAAATTAATGTTAAAATAAAGAAACTGGTTGGTTTATAGGGGGAAATAAAAGATGCAAAAGAAGAAGGTGAAAAAGCAACTTATCTTAGGATTTGTTTTATTCGGAATCTCAATTATATCGGGAAGTTTCCAAATTATTTTTTCCTCATTCAACTTTGTAAAAGTCTTATCATTAGTTGTGGTTATTGGAAGTTCTGTATGTGTAGGTGCTTTAATTAGAGAATTTTTTATTCTTAAAGAAACTTAAGATTCCAATCCGTAAACTTATTCCTTTTATTAAAGGTCAGATTTAGAGGGGGAGAAATGTGTGGAAAAAGAGTTAAACCGAGCGATTGATTTAAGAAAAAATAGAAATTTTAAAGAATCAAATAAACTGCTGATCAAACTGGTTCAGGATTTCCCAGATGCAGCGTCGATTAACTATCAATGTGCCTGGAGTTTTGATTTGTTAGGAGAAGAATCGAAAGCAGTGCCCTTTTACGAAAATGCTATTAATCTAGGGTTGTCTTCAAAGGAACTTAACGGTGCTCTATTAGGATTAGGAAGTACATATCGATCATTAGGTGAATATGAAAAGTCAAAAAATACGTTTCTAAAAGGAATTGAATTATTCCCAGACAATAAGGCCATTCAAACATTTTACGCGATGACCTTATATAATTTGAACGAACATAGCAGTGCGATGGAGTTGCTATTAAATTGCTTAACAGATACAACCAGAGACGATGAAATACTTGGCTACAAAAACGCAATTGATTTTTACTCGAATAAATTAGATGAAATTTGGAAGTAGTTGTTGAAGAAACAGACAATGGAGGTCTTGATATGTGGATAGTATTTGGAATTATTGCAATCATAGCAACATTAATAAATATTTATTTGTTCTCAAAAGGAAAAGATTATAAGCTTGCGATGGCGCTCGGCTTGTCGTTTACAGCCCTCACACTATGCGCAGAATACAGTCTGGTATCGAATTGGGTAGATGCGGAAGATTGGGCAGCTTTAATGGATGTAGTGCCGAGCATGGAGAAGGCATTATGGCTTTTGACCATTGCTTCGATCCTTCTGAATATCATACCCATAATTTTAGAGCGAAAAGATAAGAGAGCAAAGAAAGCAAGCGGCATATGAATATAAGGAGAGCATGCATAAAAGATGCGAGAGGCGTTGCAAAAGTACAAGTTGACTGTTGGAAAACTACTTATAAGAACATTGTGCCAGATGAGTACCTAAACAAAATGACATATGAGAGCAGAGAAGAAACATGGAAGTCTATAATAGCAGATCAAACAGTATTTGTAGCTGAAACGGATGAGGGTGAAATAATTGGTTTCTCTAATGGTGGAAAAGAAAGAACAAGCAAGTACCCTGCTTACAATGGTGAATTATATGCAATCTATATTTTAGAGGATTATCAAAAGAAAGGATTAGGCAAGTTATTAATAAATCCTATCATTGAAGATTTAATACAAAACGAAATATTTTCAATGGTTGTTTTAGTATTAGAAGAAAACAATTCCCGTTTATTTTACGAGTCCCTTGGTGCCAAACAGATTGATATTATTGAGATAGAGGTTTCAGGAAAAAGGTTAAATGAACTTGTATATGGCTGCCAAGATATAAGGAAGTTTAAGTGTGATTCCGTGGAAAATCATAAGATCAGGTCTAGTTTCAAACCGAATAATTAATAAGGAGAAAAACTAATGAAGACCGTTCATATTGCTAATATTGAGGATCTAGACATGATCGCTCGCATAGATAAAGAGCTTATTGGCAATACAAGCCGGTTAAGCTACTTTAAGAAGGCTGTTGAACTTGGAAATTGTATAGTCGCAAAATGTGACAAGGAGATAGCAGGCTTTTTAATCTACGAAACAAATTTCTTTCATTGTGCTTTTGTATCACTCGTGGTCATTTCATCATCTTACAGACGTAAGGGATTTGCAAGTCTGCTGTTGGATTATATGATGAGTCAATCTCCCACTTCAAAAGTCTTTTCTTCTACTAATCGCTCTAACAGGGTACTGAATGGAACTCATAAGTGAAAAAGTCATTTTTATAGCTTTGTTTATTTTTATCATCCATTCGGTAGAGACATTAGCTTATGCTGTGAGGTTATCAGGTGCAAGAGTTAAAATGATAGCGTCAGCGTTATCTCTTTTTAACATTATGGTGATCGTCTCAAGGTTAGCAAACATGATGCAGCAGCCATTCACTGGCAATCTAATTGATACGGCTCCTAAGGAAAATACGCTGGAGTTTGTAGAAACACAATTTCGTATTCTTATTGGTGCATCTACTGTTGGGACGGTATTTGGAATTATTCTGCTGCCAACTTTCATAGCATTGTTTTCAAGGGCAATCATTCATTTATCAGGAGAAAAAGGGTCAGTTCCTTCTTTGATGAAAAGAATCTTATCCATACAGTACATAAAGCGTGGAATCACTCATTTTAGTCTGCCGAAGTTTTCTTACCTGCAGAATACCAGGGTCAAGGATATTCCAATCAGTCTATTTGTTGCAAATATGGTTATTACAGCAATCTATACTATAGGTGTATTAGCTGCACTATATGCCGCTTTACTAGTACCTGACAGAGCAGGTACGGCAATTATGGCTTCCGGTTTAATAAATGGTATAGCAACAATCCTGTTGGTTATGTTAATTGATCCAAAAATATCTGTCCTGGCAGATGATGTTGTGAATCAAAGAGGAAGCTACGAGAAGCTGAAAAGTATTTCTCTAATGATGGTAATATCACGCTTGCTAGGGACGTTACTGGCTCAAGTTTTGTTTATTTGGGGAGCAAGGTATATCGCCTGGTTTACTGAATTCTACTAGTACCTAGTCGCGAGATATGGATGGCTATAAATCAGTATAAATAGATTAAATGAGGGATGATCAAAACGTTTTGACGGTGGTTATACGACAGAATATGTACCTGTTTTCGAATATATGATGTCTATCATTCGCTACAGCGTACTAGGTGCTTTAGGAGGAATGGTTGCAGGGTGGGGAATATTCATTAAAAACAAAAAGGTCAACGAACAGAATACATAGTCGTTTTTGATCTAAAAAGTGCATTCCTTCGATAAGGGATGCTTTTTTTATTTGGTAACCAAAAGGAAATTAATGTTAAACTATAAGGTAGATTTCATGATAAGGCAATCAGGCAGTTCCGTTGAACAGAGTTTCTATACCACCAACATTGCTTTCAGGTGTTTGCGCTGTATAAAAAAGGGGATATATTTATGAATATCAGTTTGATCATTTTAGGTATCATCATATTTTTCGCGGGTTTACTAACTCCAATAAGTGATTTTATTACCATGCCAATTTCAATAATCTTTATAGTCTTTGGAATAAGTCGTTTAATAAAAAGAATCTCATATTAGTCATCCTCATGCCAAATTTATTATGGAGGAGAAGTGTATGGAGGATTTATTAAAGGAGTTGGCGAGAACAAACGTATCAGGGGCACCCTTTCTCTTTGCTTATGGAATGACATGGTTAATATGCGGAGTAGCATGGACGAAATCACGTGCTTCTGTTGCTGCGATTGCCACATTATTTCAAGGGATGGTGGCTTTACCGGTTGCACTATTCATCATGTTTATGATAGGTGCTTTTGCGAACAGACCGGATACAGGTGAACTAGACAGCCTGGTAATCATTATTGCGATGAGTCAGTTATTAAACCTGCCACTCTTAATTGTGATGTTTCACAGGCATCACTATTCTCTGATCCCATATGTTTTTAGCACTGCAGGAGCGATTCACTTCGTCATGTACACCTGGCTGTACCAAACAATCTCCTACATTATAATGCCGATAATCATTGTAATCGCAGTCTCGGTCATCTATTTTTTACATAGTGATAAGAAAGATTTATCTGCTTCCGGTGCATCGAAAGTTTGTTTAGTGACTGGATTTATCCTGCTTTTGAATGCTGTTTATTTGAGTTTTACTCATTTAAATTAAGCAAAATAAAAAAAGCTTTTAGCACTATGTCATAGTCCCAAAGATGGTGGTGAAATAAATTACAGAAGTTAAGACAGTTTATATCTATAGTATGAGGTGAGTGAAGCGGAAGGTGGCGACTCCAGCAGGAGATGACGGCAAGCTGAGACTTTACAGGGCAAGGTCCTGAAAAGGCTCAGCGCCGTCCCTGCGGAAAGCGTCCACCTGAAGCGCAGTGAACCGGTCAAAAAGCCTGAGACAATTTTTGTCCCAGGCTCATTTTCATTAATTCCTATCTATATGAATTGTGCGTTGGATAAAAGATCTCTTCTTCAGTATTTCTCACAATGGAAAAGTGTTCAACATTGTAATGTCCATAAACAGCTTTATTGCTTCGATACAACAGCGAGGATTGTGTCGGTATCGGTGGCAGAATCGTTTGGGTTCTTAATCAAATAATTCCCGTAATCCAAAAAAGCTCCCTTGCCGCAGCTTATTTATTCTAGCAAAACGTATAACAGATGTGAATTGGATAATTAAACATGCAGCGAGAAGGTAGGTGGTTTTGCCTTCCTTTTTTTGTAAGTATATTTACTCATTAGTTGGGTATATAAAATAAGCAATAAAATGGGATGAAAAAGGAGCAGTTGAATTGAAAGTGTTTAAAAGAATTGGCATTGGTTTAGGGGCATTGATTCTCTTTGTGATTGTATGGGGATTAGTAGAACCCTATTTTATTCATACGGAAGAAGAGGCTGCTGCTATCACCAACCTCCCTAAGGAGTGGGAAGGACAGGAAATCGCCGTGATTGGAGATTTCCAGGTCGGTATGTGGATGGATAATACGTGGACAATAGAAAGAGTGATTGACCGTTTAATAGAAAAAGAGCCTGCTGCAGTACTTTTAACAGGTGATCACGTATACCACGTGAAAAAAGGGAGTGAAAAAGAGATGAATCAGGTTCTCGAGCTGTTAAAGCCACTCACAGAAACAAATATCCCGGTGATAACAGTGATGGGAAATCATGATTATTCTATGGATAAGAAGGATCACAAACCGGATATGGCTTATGTTGAAAAAATGACTCAAGAATTTGAGGAACTCGGAATTCACGTACTTGAAAATGAACGTCTTGTGCTTAATGTAACTCAAGATGGTACCGCAGTAGGTGAACCAGACGATAATTCTCTCTACATTGGCGGTGTAGGATCATCTTGGGCAGGATTAGCAAATGTGGAAGAGACCCTTTCAACTATTCCTCATAATGCAGCACGCTTCATGCTGATGCACAATCCCCAGGCATTCAAATCTATTCCTAGTGACTTAGCACCAGTTGCTGCTGCTGGTCACACTCATGGAGGGCAGATTGGCATACCATTCACACCGCACTGGTCTTATATGTCACTGTTTAAAAGAGAAAAAGTTCAAGCTGATGGATGGACAGAAGCTGGATTTGGGGAGGAAGGAAATAATCTATACGTAAATCCAGGAATCGGCTTCAGCGATGTAACAATTCGCTTTTCCACTCCTCCGGAAATCACGTACTTTCAATTACAACAAGCATCATGAGCTGGCTTTGATACACAGATAAACTCCTGTCTTAGAATACGAAGAAAACAATGCAAAAAAAACCTTGTATAGACTACATCAAACTTACAAATTTCCAATGATAAACATCATGATTTCATAGAACTTATTTTCGCAAGTATCTTATAAACAGCTGAAAATATCGGTGAAACCAGCTTCGCCATTTTTTGTTTCACTTTATATTTGCGATTCATCTTCATGGGCTTCTAGCGTCAATCCGCTGATCGCTTTTTATCTTAGCCATGTCTTACCCTAATCTCTATGATAATGGTATGAAGTTTCATCTATAAGGGAAGAAAGAGTAAAAACTATTCTTTTTCCATATATGAGCAACTCCTTTGACAACAGCCCACTATTTGTATTACCTTTAATCCCGACCTAATTAATCTGATTTTAAAAAAGTAAACGTAAATAATACACTTTGGGAGGGATTGCATTGAAGAAGATCTGGAAGGGCTATCTGAACACATCACTCATTTTAAAAATCACAATTGCCCTTGCGCTCGGTGTGGCCGTCGGTTTTATATTCGGTGAACAGGCATCTGTCCTGACACCACTTGGCGATCTGCTGATGAATCTATTGAATTTCTTAATTCTGCCGCTTATTTTATTTACACTGATTGTGGGTGTGAATCAGACAAAGCTGAATTCCATCGGTCGTATGGGCGGGAAAGTATTTCTTTATTATGCTGCTACGTCAGCACTTGCCATAATGGTCGGTTTGACTGTCGCTTCACTTTTTTCACCTGGTACAGGAATGACGCTTGATACGAGCGAAACATTTGAAGCGCCTGAGAATCCCGGTGTGGTAAGTGTGCTGCTCAGCATTGTTCCTTCAAATATCGTTACTGCCTTCTCTGAGTTTAATTTGCTAGGGATCATTTTCACGGCCATTATTTTTGGAATTGCTATTTCGTATCTGCGTTCAAACGATGAGACACATGCAATTGGAGAGCAGGTATATGGCGTTGCAAATGGTTTGAATGAAGCAACTCTCTTCATTGTAAAAGGTGTCCTTCAATATGTACCAATTGGTGTATTCGCCATTGTTGCCAACACTGTAGGTACGCAGGGCAGCGGAATTTTGCTTGAATTATGGAATGTCGTCATGATTTTGTATGTGGGTATTGCGGTTCAAATTGTCCTGTATACACTTGTGCTGATCCTGTTCAAAATCAGTCCTGCTGCATTTTTTAAACAGGCCAGAACACCCATGCTGACAGCTTTTGTGACGCAAAGCAGTTCAGGCACACTGCCGATCACGCTAAATGCAGCAAAAAATCTTGGCCTATCCAAAAGTCTATATGGCTTCAGCCTTCCGCTTGGCGCCACGATCAATATGGATGGTGCAGCGGTCCGGATTGCTGTATCAGCCGTATTTGCAGCCAATGTAGTTGGAGAGCCGCTTGGTTTTTCTGAAATGCTGATGGTGGTTCTCGTAGGAACGCTTGCATCCATCGGAACAGCAGGTGTACCGGGCGCCGGCATCGTCATGATCGCGACCGTATTTGCCCAGCTCGGTTTACCAATGGAAGCTGTCGCACTGCTTGCTGCCATTGATGTACTCGTTGGGATGGGCGCAACCATGCTAAATGTTACGGGAGATCTTGTAGGATCCAGTGTGATTAATAAGACAGAAGAAAAGAAGAATGCTGCTTAATCGTTGAAGCTGTCCTGTAATGGGGCAGCTTTTATAATGAAAGGAGCCAGGATGAGAAAATGAATTACGCTAAGTGGTCGATTCTCTGGAGAGAGGAGAATAGATAAACACCCAATTTCTCGATTAATTTAATGAGAAAGTAGGTGTTTGTAGTAGCGAGCTTCTTTATTCGGGACGGTAATTTGTCAATACCTCTTCTTCTTTCTCACCTTTTCGTTGGTAGGTTGCCGTATAATCTGTATTATATCCAGCAGCAATTTTCCATTTTCCGTCTTCAAAAGTAATGGCCAAATTGATTAAGCCTTTTCTAGGTGGCAAGACCTGGTCTGTTCCTGGGATTTTTTGATTAAATCCTTCCCATCTCAGGTCAGCGATCGCTGAATCGGAGGATAACCACTTTATGTGGGTAACAACATACGTTTGATGGGCATCTTTAAGTGGACCGCTGAATGGAAAGATATGCATCTGTTCAATCGCTTCTTTTCCCTCAGCCACGTCACCCAGTACATTTGTAAAGATAGCATCCTTGGTAAACACTTCTGCAAAAGCTTTCGGATTTTTGGCGTCCCATGCGTTCATTAATGACTTAATGACGTTTTCAATGGTTTGGTTGTTCAACTTGATGACCTCCATATTATTAGATATTTTTTGATTGTTGATAAATCAAATCTAAATGTTGATTGATCTTTACTTCTGATTTAAACCTGACCCCTGCGATTCGAAATCTTTTTATATTTGAGAAGCCAAATATTTTTAATATTCTTTTCATATATCTCCATTCAGCACTCCTCTCCATAAGTGTTAACAATATCCCCGGTGTATCAGCAGTATAAATCACCCATGCAGATTTACCTTTCAATAACCCCTTAGGAATAACGCCTTTAAAATAGGTAAAGGCAAATCCTGATACGAAAACCCGATCAATAAACCCTTTTAAAATGGCTGGCGGCATCGACCACCAAATCGGATAGATGAAGATAAGTTGATCGGACTGAGCAATCATTTCCCGGTATTTTTCTGTTTCTGGATCCCTATTTAAATCTCTTCTTCTTTTCTCTTTATTAAAAATTAAAGAAGATTGAAATTCTTCTTCATAAAGGTCTATGACGTTTACTTTATGGTTAGCTTCTGTTAACCCTTTTTCTACTTGTTCGAGAATAGCGAAGTTGAGACTCTGATGATTTGGATGACTATATATAATTAATACATTCAATTTGATCCCCCTTTAAATAGTTGTACAGGTCAACTTCTTACAGGTATGATTATACATACTTATAGTTGATGTGTGCAACTAATTTTAAAAATATGGTATACTACATTCAAAACATCTTAGGAGTAGAATATAAAATGGATCATTTTGATGTAACAGATACAGTCGGTCATATCGTGAATAAATCAGGTACGAAATTGTTTAATTATTTGCTGGTGTTGTTATCAGAATATGAAATAACACCTGAACAATGGGGATTATTAAATTTGCTGTGGAAAAAAGACGGAATAAACCAGAAAGAACTTTCAGAGTTAATGTTTAAGGACAAAACTATTTTAACTCGAATGATCGGTAAATTAGAGACGAAAGGGATGGTCATCCGTCAAGAACACCCGGAAGACCGAAGAGCTTTTCTAATTTTTTTAACCGATAAAGGGAGAGAATTGAAAGAGATCCTCATACCCATAGTTGCATCAGCAGAAGAAAAATATCTTCAAGGTCTTACACCTGAAGAAATTATGATAACAAAAAAAGTCCTCAAGACAATTAGTAGTAATATTGATGGTCAAAAAAGGGGGTAGGGATAACTCCGGTTCGCTATAGGGCTGGACGTATAAGCTTAACTTTGGTCATATTCTTTTAAACGTTCAATGTGAGTTACTTTACTGCATTGAAAAATTAAACATCGGCATCCTTTTATAAGGAGAGCTTGAGGATGTACGTTTTAAATACTCCGTATTCAAATCAAGATGCAGCACTCGAATATTTTCTTATGCCCATCTTCCAAAGAGAATTTGTAAATAGATAAATGATGAATGTTAGAAAAAGAAGTCCCATGAATGGCAAAATCCCCATGCCATTGAATAATACGTAAGTTGGAATCGACGCTACCACACCGACAGGCACTAGCGTATAGAGAAGCCATTTGAAAAAAGGAGGATACATATCAACAGGATATTTCCCCATTGCCCAGATGCTGGTGAAAAGAATAAAGCCTCCTCCTGTCCTCCCCAGCCAAAAGCCTAGCGTGCCAATCCACATACGCACTGAGTAACTAATCAACAAGGAACAGCCAATTAAAACAAAAAATTGCATTAGCTGAACTATGAATTGAAATGACGTTAGCGTCAGTTGATCCAGGTTGAGAAAGATGGATCCTATCATAATGCCTATACCCAGTAGAATGTCAGTAATTGCCCAAACATTACAGCTGCCAAAACTTGATAAGAATTGAGTGTTTTCAGGCATTAGAATCGTTTCGTCCAAGTGTCCGTCCACAATTTTATCCGGAAGATTTTCCACATTCTCCATCACAAAAAATGCAAGAATACCAGCTATCAATTGATACACACCTAATAATGTAACGATTTCATAAAAGGTCCAGCCGGCGAGAGAATCAGTGTGAGTAAAAATAATGCGAAGTCCAATCAGTCCACTTCCGAAATAGAACAGTGTGGACAAAGCTTGTGTTACAAAATTAATTCGATAAGGAAGCTGAGTCATCAAAGACGTCTTAAAAAATAAATGTACCAATGCGATTTTTTTCATCATTACCCTCCGAGTGCAGAATATCGTTTGATTCCTTTTTTGTATACCCATGAGCACAGTAATACCAAGGTACAGATCCACGCATATTGGAGGAGTAATCCGCTGCTTAAGGAGATTCCTTTGATCCCGATTAATGTTTCAGCCGGAAACCCCATCATCCCATAGAACGGAAGGTAGTATGCTGCGTCGCCAAAAAAGCCGTGGATCAAAAATAAAGGGGCGACTTCTCCACCAATAAAGAAAATCGCAACTTCACCAGCATTCACAATAGACTGAGTTTTTTCTGTCCAGAATGCGGTTAAGGTAAGCAAGTAAAGCCATAAAAATCGAAGGATTGAAGCATTAACAACAGTTAAGACAAATAACATAACGTTTGAAAAAGATGGTAAAATGGTTGGGGTAAATCCCATCCACAGCACAATAATCAATGGTATGGATACGGTATAGGAAACAATCTTCACAGCTAAATTCTCTCCTATTACCGAATATAAGAGGTGGTGTGGTTTAAGTAAAAGACTTGTCACTTCTCCAGTGTATATGTTCATGCCTAACATATGATGTTCATAGGAGACTGTTAACTGGCGAACCATGATAATGGCTAAATAATAAACCAGGAATTCCGAAGAGCTCCATCCATACACCGTTTGTTCCTGGGCGGTAACAGCTTGCCAAACGAGTAGAGATACCAGTGGAGTAATGAGCTGTGAAAAAACTAAGAGATACATGAAAGATCGCCAACTAAATACATCCATCGTTTTCCAAGCGGTGTAGCCTTTTAGTAATCGAAGTGAAGTCAATACATCACCGTTATTCATAAATTCATACCACCTCTGCTTTATAAAGTTGTTCAATCGTACTCTCGAATGGAGGGTTCTCAACGGTGAGGCCAAGAATGGAACAATCCGAAAGCAAACGACCTGTAATAGCAGGGACCTGATGATTCGCAACTCGAATGGTAATCCTTCCATTCATTTCATGTTCTACCACGCCGTATCGATCCCAGGGAATGTGCGTGGAGCCATGATCAGGTGTGAAAACGATTAGTTTGTAGGGTGTTAAGCTCTCTATTAAATAGTCAATATTTCCATCAAATAACAATTTCCCTTGATCAATTACCATAATTCGTTCACAAAGCTGCGTGACGTCCTCCATGTAGTGAGAAGTCAATATAATCGTTGCATTTGTTTCTCGGTTGTATTCATTTAAAAAGTGACGGATACGGGATTGTGCATTTATATCCAGCCCGATTGTAGGTTCATCTAGAAATAAAACTTCAGGGTTATAAACAATTGAACAAGCTAAGCCACATCTCATCCGTTCACCAAGTGATAATGTACGAAGTGGCTTTTTATAATAAGGCTCTATTCCTAACCAATCTACAATTCGATTCAAATCCTTTGTGAATGACTTGTAATCAAGATCATAAATGATGCGCTGCATTTGAAGAGCATCAAGTGCTGTCAGATCAGCTGGCGCAAATAACGGCTTACTTCCTCTTATTAAAGCAATTTTTTTTAAATACTCTGGCGCTCTCTTATAAGGGGTATGGCCCATCACGGAAATCGCTCCATCACTTGGATGTAAAATGCCGCTTAGCATTTTTAAAGTGGTGCTTTTACCTGCGCCGTTGGACCCGATAAAACCGACTATTTCTCCTTTGGAAATTTCAAATGAAATGGTTTTTACTGCTGCAATTTCCTTTTTATCACGTTTTATGAAGCTGGATAAAGCACCCTTGATGCCGGATTCTCTTACGGGAACAACATACGTTTTTTTTACATCATCTACATAGATCATAGAAGTCCTCCTTCTTATATTGTTCTGAACATTGTGTTTTTTTATGGATCTACTTTAATCGTAGCACTTTGATGCAAGGTTCTAAGGTTTTCCTGTATTTTGGAGATGAACTATTTCTATATGGGAGTTTAAGAAGAAAATGCCGGAATGAGATTTTAATGTTTTAATTCAATGATTAATAAAGGTGGTAATGAGAGTGCAAACATATAGGGGAATCGATATTACAAGACCCTTGAACTTAAGTTCAGATCTTTTAAGGAAATATGAAAGTTGGAAACTTATTCCTTCAGCTCAAAGACACAGAGAGAATAATTATCGAATATATACAGAGGTTCACAATCAATTTTTTATTCAATCCAGAAGAATGCTGGAGGGTTTTACATGGACTGAAGTAGCTAAAATAATGAGTAGATTAGTTGAAGGGGAGCTAGAGAGGGCAACGGTATTAGCCATAGAATTACAAGCGAATCTGGGTGAAAAATATAAGCAGAGTCAGAAAGTTATTAACCAATTGCATCAGGGAGTTGAGAACCAATTGGAAGACTTCCAATTTAATGTTGCCCATGTAAAGAGTACTATGACGATTGGTGAGGTTGCAGATCTGTTGAACATACCCGTTTCAACTTTGCGAGTTTGGGAACAGAAAAATTTATTTGAACCGATTAGAAAAGAAAATAACTATAGATACTTTAATAAAAAGTTATTAAATAGACTGTTCATCATCAAATTATTGAGATTATCAGGCTTATCATTCAATCAATGCAGCGAAATACTGCAGGATTTAGACAATGAAAATTATCAAGATATACTTTATGTCCTGGAGAGCAGGATAGCTGAAATGAAAATAGAAATTAATAAAGGACTTAAAGCGTTAGGGCATTTCAATGAATTGGTTATTTTTTTGGAGAAGAGTCGTTTCTTTGAGGAAGAATTTTAAATACTCATACTGTAAATAAAAAAGAAACAAAAACTCTTTAGTTTCTTCCTCAAAAAACTTACAAGGGGGGATACAAATAAGGAAAAGAAAAAAGGATTGGTGCCTTCAGTAATTGTTGGATTAAGCGAGAAACGATCTTGGTAATTATCAAAGACCGATTAACAGATAACGAGCTAGTGTTGGCTGCAAATTGATCCGAATCACATAACTTTTTTTTATCTACCGGAACAGAAAGGAGATAGAAAGATTCTGATTTGATGATACATTCTTATAAAAGTATTTCCTAAGTTCAACATACGAAGCAGAATCAATAGACATGCTCAACTATTTATCATACGTGTAGAATGATCAATAATTCGGTTAACAAAATTATTGAGTATACATTATTCAACTAACAGGTGCATTCCTTCAGTAGGAGTGCTTTTTCTTTTCCTGAAAAAAGGAAATTAATGTTAAGCTAAGGTTACAGGTTATGTAACCTCAAACCTAAAGCCGGGAGGAATAGCTTATATGAAATACTCCTTATTTATTTTTAGTGTAATCATAATGTTGTGTAGTGCCTGCAACAATAACCCTGAAACTTCTGAGCTAAAAGAATTAAGGGGGAAATTAGTTGAAATCACTCAATTAGGTGGTGATGAAGAGGTAGAAGAAGATCATATTGATCAAGCAATTCATGAAGCTGCTTCATTAGGGATCCAAGGTGAAGACAGAGACTGGTTTGTTCGTTCCTTTTTAATCTCTAAATCAACTGGGGAAGAAATAAAGGATATGGAAGAAATCTATGAACGAAGTCAATTAAAAAAGCTATATGAAAAAACATGGCAAGATGTAGCTTTAGAGCGATATGAAGTTACGTTAGATGAAGAAAGATTACAAGTGATTATAGAAGAGACGTTGCAGCCCGTAAAAGAAGAGAAAGAGAATGAAATCGAAATACAGTTTTATCTCGCGGATTCATTGGGATACAGCATAGACGATTTTTTTTATACCTTTGACAGACATATTTATGAAAAGTGGGTCATCAGTGAGGAGTTGTATCCTTTACTAGAAAAAGAATACAACCTTGAAGAGAATCAAGAAATTAGTCATACATATAGAATGGAAGTGATTGATGAAATAGTAAAAGCTCGATCTTTATGAGTTAACCTGCAGCAATGTTATGGATGGTAATTATTAAATTTTAAAAGGGTGGTTAATTATGATGGAGACTTGGCTTAATCTTGGTAGTTTAGTTCTGGGTCTTGTTGCTTGGACATTACCTGTTGTTAATCTTATGCGAGATAAAAACAGTAGCCATAAGAATTGGAGTACGCTGTCCATTGTGAGTATCAGTGCTTGTGCGATAGCGTTATATTTTCAGATAATCTATAGTCATTATTTGGTTCAGAATAAGGCACTCTCAAATATTTTAGAAGAGTCCTGGATAATAATAAGTTCAGTTCTTCTTATCGTTACGCTTCTATTAAATTTACTAACTATGATTGTATATCGTAACAAAACAGTGAAGTAGAATATCAAATCACTGTTTTATGAAGGGTTTTGGTAAACAGACTAATGCGTTCCTTCATCTAAAAAACGTTTTTCGCAACCAATGAAAAGGGAATTAATGTTAAACTGAAGGGGGGATTGTCGGGTAATTCATCTGGCGAGGAGTGAAAAATAATGACTAGAGAATGCATGAGGACGAATTCCAGCATTATCTTGCCATTGCAATTAAGAATCTTGCGACGAGCAGATGATGCCTGGAAATTGGGAGCCACAAGAGGCAATAAGAAATGCAGAAAAAGAATTTGAAAAGTTGCTGCCTGAAGGACACAATACAAAAAATCACAATCTATTCGTTATTCGAGATAGAGACACGGAAGTTGGTGTCATTTGGATGGCAATTAAATCATATGACAAAGGATTTATCTATGACATAAATATTTGGGAAGATCATCAAAGCGAAGGCTACGGTAAAAAGGCAATGGAAGAGATTGAAACCTTTGCCCAGGAAAACGGAATGAAAAGTATAGGCCTTCACGTTTTTGGTCACAACAAAAATGGCGCGGGACTTATATGAAAAGTTAGGATATAGAGAAACAAATATAAAAAGGGATAAACAATTTAATCAACTAGGAGCTAGGTGAAGCTCAAAGGAAAGCAGGGATTAAAAATGGGATTTCAACTATATCGAATTTGTCACCATGCAGCAATTGGCTTTGTTGTAATTGTTCTTTCTACCTTTTTTGCAGCAGGAGGAATAGGTGAAAACTATACGGATAACCCTTTTCCCAATCCGATCTGGCTCATGCCCATACTTGTGTGGTTGATAGGGGCAATTCTTTCATTCATGAAAAAAACTGTAAAGATTGGATTGGTGATTAGCTTTTTACCTCTTCTATTTTATATTGTATTGTTTACTATAGCTTATTTTATCTGATTTTATTTACGATACAGGAAAGACTTTTTGATGAAATTGTAAGATATTATTTATGATTTATGCAAAATAAGTCAAAGAGAAAGTAGTTGAAATTTTACTTGAATTCAATTGTAGTCTTTAGGCGCTGCTAACTGAATGTAATCCATTCGTTTAAATGAAAATAATACTGTGCTGCCTCACTTGACAGGACCTTGCCCCGATTTATTTCATCCTCAAATCACCTCATTGTGTTCAATAAGTATCATAATATAATAGGCAATATCGATAGGCTCAAATAATTTAAGTAAGCTGACTGCATTAGCGAACTTCTCCCCGAGGTTTTCATCTTTATGCGTATTTGTGAACAGTCAGGACACCTACCTTATACATCATTTCCCTTTCGTGAATACACTAAATAAGAGCAATTTTGACTTATTTGTATTTCATTTTTGTTCAATATTTATAGAAAGGAGAAAGTAGATGTCAAATCCAAATATCCCAAATATCTCACCAAACATATCCTTAACACGAGATGAAGTTGTTAATTTACTTTTAGCATCAATTGCGATGGAAGAGCTCGGTTTAGCCCATATTATCAACGCAGAAGGAGAAAAAATACAATACTCTCTTGGTACTATTCCCGGACTGACTAATGCTGCTACCCTAGAAGAAATTCTAGAAGTAAACGAAAGTGTTCAGGATATGTTGGAATTGGCCATGAAAAAAGAATTATTGCTAGACAATAAGTTGAGAAATGTAATCGACATTCCTACTATGGCCGGGCCAACAGGTCCAACTGGAGCCACGGGCGCAACGGGTCCAGCAGGAGCCACGGGCGCAACGGGTCCAGCAGGAGCCACGGGAGCAACAGGAGCCACGGGCGCAACGGGTCCAGCAGGAGCCACGGGAGCAACAGGAGCCACGGGCGCAACGGGTCCAGCAGGCGCAACAGGTGCTACAGGTCCAGCAGGCGCAACAGGCGCAACGGGTCCAGCAGGGGCCACAGGCGCAACAGGCGCAACGGGTCCAGCAGGCGCAACAGGTGCTACAGGTCCAGCAGGCGCAACAGGTGCTACAGGTCCAGCGGGAGCCACAGGAGCAACGGGTCCAGCAGGGGCCACAGGAGCAACAGGCGCAACAGGTCCAGCAGGGGCCACGGGAGTAGCAGGTGCAACAGGTTCAACAGGTCCAGCAGGAGCCACAGGAGCAGCAGGTGCAACAGGCGCAACAGGTCCAGCGGGAGCAACAGGCGCAACAGGTCCAGCGGGAGCAACAGGTGCAACAGGCCCAGCAGGAGTAACGGGAGCAGCAGGAGCAACAGGCGCAACGGGTCCAGCAGGAGCCACGGGAGCAGCAGGAGCCACAGGTCCAGCAGGAGCCACAGGAGCAGCAGGTGCAACAGGCGCAACAGGTCCAGCGGGCGCAACGGGTGTTGCAGGAGCTACGGGAGCAACAGGTCCAGCAGGAGCCACAGGAGCCACAGGCGCAACAGGTGCTACCGGAACAGGCGGTCTAGCTGAATATGCTTATATTTACAATTTAGGTGCTGACGTAATTGCTTTGGAGGAAGATATTCCATTTGATACAAACGGTGTTATTACACCTGGAATTACACATGCTCCAGGATCACCATCGATCATAATAGTTACGGCCGGAACGTATGAAGTAACCTTCTCAGTTTCTGGTGTAGAACCTAACCAATTTGCTTTGTTCCTAAATGGGATAGAAGTGGCAGGCTCTGTTTATGGTTCAGGAGCAGGTACCCAGCAAAATAATGGTCAAGTGATCTTGACGATTGGAAGTGGAGATGTTCTCACCGTCCGAAACCACACTTCAGCTGCTGCAGTAACTTTACAAACATTAGCTGGCGGTACGCAAATTAACGTAAACGCTTCTGTGATAATAAAAAAACTTGATTAATTTCTCTACTCTGCTTGCGAAACCTTATTAGAATAAGGTTTCGTTTTTTAAATTTTGTTTACTGAAATTGAATTTTTGTCCTGAAATCCCTGTTGAGATTCGGATGGGGATATATAGCTTGGTTTACAAAATTCATTGTGCATACATAATTGAAACAACAGGTACAATTCTTTTATTGGGAGTGCTTTTTCTTCCACCATGAAAAGGGAATTAATGTTAAAATAAAGTAATAGGTTAATGGATTAGAGTACTTAATGATGCTTTAGTTAAGACCATCATGAACAATTATATAGTTGAGAACTACATAAATTATTGCGATAAATTTTAAAATAGGTAGGTGATATTGTGGAAACGTTTGGACTAATGGGATTTATTTTTGGAATAATTGGATTCAATTTCGGTATTATTGCTTTTACAACAGTATTTACTAGTAATAATAAAGTAAAAGAATTAGAAAAAAGAATTAAAGATTTAGAGGAAAAGTCAGGAACTTATATGGAATGAATATACTAAGGAAATTGAGGGATAACCCTTCATTAAATGCTAGAAAGCGGGGTCAATATGGAACATAAAATACGTGAACAACTTAACAACGTATATCCGGTAGAAATCTTACATGTTGAATCCGTAACAGATCAGATGTTTCGATGCGCTGCTGAAGACGGGGTTTATTTTGCCAGAATAACAAATTATAAAAGCTTTGATGAACAAGTTGAAGAAGTTGCGTATACGGAATTCTTATGTAAAGAAGGACTAGGTGTGTCCCCAGTAATACCTTCTTTAAATGGGAAGGCTGTAGAAAAGATAACGCTTGAACAAAATGAAACCTTAACCGTCCTTTATAAAGCCGCGCCTGGTGCTCATTTACCAAGAGAACAGTGGAATGCAGATGTACTAAAAGAGTTAGGCAGGCAAATTGGGAAATTGCATCGTCTGTCAAAAAAGTTTGAAGAAGCTCATCAAATACGCTATATCAATGATTGGCATGATAATGAGGAATATCACTTTCTTAACTACATACCTGAAGAGGAATCAGCTATTAGAGGCATTGCGGAGGAAGTTGTATCAACGATAAAGAAAATTCCTAAGAATAAATCAAATTATGGGTTGATACACGGCGATATTTGGTTGGAGAATGTACTCGTTGATCAAGACTTGAATCTAACCATGGTGGATTTTCAGGATTGTGAGAAGCATTATCATATTTTTGATTTGGCCGTTCCGATTTATAGTGCGATGGAGTATTCGTTTGCGGGCGGAGGAAATATAATTGAATATGGACAAAAGATTACGAAAGCCATCATCGAAGGATACCGGGAGGAACATGAACTGTCCCCGGAAATGGCGGATAAACTTCCTTTATTTATTAAATTAAAAGAGCTGTTTGAATACAGCTTAATGCACATGTACGGGGATAAAGAAAAACGAACGGAAGAACAGATTAGAATCATGAACCATTTTAGAATGAGGATTGAAAACAATCACTCCATCCTTCCTGTTTAACTTTTTTTGGAAGATTCATGTTTATCTATTTTATTTCTCAAAGAGTCGATTCTCCAAACATACGGGAAATCGACTTTTTTAGATTGAACAAAAAAATTTTTCTGGAAATAAGTTGACTATTCAGTTGAACTGTAATAACTTATTATTAAGTTGTACTATATAGTTGGACTGAATAGAGGTTGAGAATATGAGGCACAAATTATTACCGTTGTCTGAAACCATGCATTATATTTTGTTGGCTTTGCGTGAGCCGCACCATGGCTATGCCGCCATGCAGAAGATAGAAGAAATCAGTAAGGGCACCGTTATTTTGGCGGCTGGCACATTATACGGTGCGATTGAAAATCTGAATAAACATGGCTGGATTGAATCGGTTGGTAACTCAGGCAGGAGAAAAATCTATAAGATCACGACAGATGGAGAAGCCGTTTTGAAAATGGAGCAGGAAAGGCTATTGCACATCATATCCTTGTATGAAGGAAGTGAATAAAATGAAAAAAGTTAAAGTGTTTTTTAACATTGAAAAAGAAGAAAAATGGCTGAATGAGCAATTACAAAAAGGCTACCGCTGCACAAATATCAGCAGCTTGGGCGTATACACCTTCGAAAAAACAGACAAAAAATATGTTTTGCGGCTTGATTTTCAGGATAATTTACCGAAAAACAAGCTTGAGGAATACAAAGCAATGTATGAAGATTTCGGCTGGACTTATCTAAAAGGGTCCGGGCTTAACGGTATAAGGTATTGGCAAAAAGAAGACAATGAGCAAAACGAAATTTTTTCGGATCGCCAATCCAAGGGGAACTATTATAGACGATTAATGGCATATTCCTTTATGCTGGGTGCGCTATGTTTGGCTTATTCTTTTATGCTTTACAGCGATTCCAGCCTATACCATGAAGGACTTTGGAGTATGGACGGTTCATTATTTTGGAAAGCTTTTATCTTTGAAACTCCATTCGTCCTTTTAAAGCTGCTTCCCGCGTTTATGGCTGTTTTATTTGCGAGCAGTTACTATAAAGCGCACCAAAAGTATTCAATGCTAAAAGAACAATAGTGCGAAAAATAGAATGATGTATTTACGACGCTTTCTTTACTAGAAGGCGTCTTTTGTATAGGGGATAAATATAATATTTAGTATAATGAATTTAGAATATATACGAGCAGATTAATTTATTTCCACTCGTTTAGTTTGGTTTGCTGATTGAATACATGCGTCAATTACTTTCATGTTCTGGATTGATTCAGTAAATGGATAGTAAAGAGGAATGCCGGAATGGATACTTTCCGCCATGGTGTCCACCAGAAGTGCGTATTGATTTAGATAGGGCACCACAACTTCCTTTATTTTCTCATCCTTAACGATAAGAATATGATCTTGTTCATTTTGATAAGCTTTAAAAGCCGATGGCACTTCAATTCTTCCTTTTGTTCCCAGTATTTCTAAGTGATTACGGGAAGCTGCCCACATTCCACAATCAAAAGTGAGACCAATTCCATTATCGAACTCTGCTATTCCGGATGCCATCATGTCTACATTATCATGAAGCTCAGAAAAAAAAGCATGGACGGTAACAGCACGTGGTTCATCCTCTAAAATTAATCTCGCGGCACTAATTGGATAGACTGCGACATCATAAAGCGCTCCGCCACCCCAATCTTTTTGATAACGAATATTCTCATAATCTTTGGCGTGATTGCCAGTGAAAGAACCATGGATCGACCGAATATCACCGATTTCACCAGATTGAATTATCTTTTTTATCATTTGATAGCGCGGATGGTAAAGGTACATTAATGCCTCCGCAAGCATTACTTCATTATACTCACTGTGTTCTTTCATAACTTTTGCTTCTTTAGCATTCAAAGCAATTGGTTTTTCGCATAATACATGCTTTCCTGCTTTCATGGCTTTAATTGACCATTCTTTATGCAAGTGATTAGGCAGTGGCACATAAACAGCATCAATAACGGGATCTGCCAGTAAATCTTCATAACTTCCATAAGCTTTAGGGATGCACAAATCGTTGGCCACTTCTTGAGCACTTTCTAAATTCCGGCTGGCAATGGCATATGCCGTACCTTTTTGTGAAGCTTGTATCGCTGGAATAACAGAATTTCGAGCGATTTTTGCTGTACCAATAATTCCCCAGTTTAAGTTCATAATTAAATCCCTTCCCTACATAGTTAAAACCAATTATCTGTTCATAAGGTTCTTGTGAAATTCGAGTTGCAATCAATTTAAAGCGTTTACAATTTTATCCTTTAAGACATTCTTATTGATATACCCGTATTTCTTACAGTAAAAACCAAAATATGGCACTGATCGACTTAGCCTCACATTCATAAAAGCAGCATTGAGTTTCGTTTTAGCAGCTTATAGGAAAATATGGACACTTCCACCAAAAGAACACACGTTCGTTTATATAACTCGTCCATGGGTATAGATAGAATAAAAGAGCGGAGGTGAAGGCTTATGCTAGAGGTAGTATGTTTAAAACGAGATCTGCGATTACACGATCATAAGCCTCTGACAGAAGCGTTAAAGTCAGGGCAGCCCATACTGGTGATGTATATAGCCGAGCCTTCTATATGGCTGGAGTCAGAGCTTTCTGCCCGGCATTTTCAGTTTGTAAAAGAAAGTCTGAGCGATCTCCAGGATCAGTTAAAGGAAAGAGGAGGATCTCTAGCATTTGCTGTGGGGGAAATGGAAGAGATTTTAGATGCTATTCACACTGAATACGGCGATTTTGTTCTTCACGCCCACGAAGAAAACGGGACCCCTCTGACATTTAAACGGGATCTGCGTGTACATAAATGGATGAAAGAACGTCAGCTCACATTTAATGAATATCAGCATTATGGTGTGGTCAGGCGGTTAAAGTCGAGAGATGATTTTCATGAGAAATGGAAAGCCTTCATGGAGGAAAAAGTACTGGCGAGCCCCGACATCATCACAACCATTCCTCCAGCCGCATTACCCGCACCCCTCACTACAAATTTGGACGTTTTAAACAAGCTTGAAGTGAGCGGGCCGCTGCTTGCATCGGGACAAGTTGGCGGAGAAAGAGAATCGATGGAAGTATTTAAAAGCTTTTTACGGGAGCGCTCAAAGAAGTATCAGTTCCATATATCAAAACCGCTGCGCTCATCCATTTCCTGCAGCAGGCTCTCCCCTTATATCGCATGGGGAAATTTATCGGTTCGGTTTATTGTGCAGAAAACACAGTCTACGATGGCAAAGCTGGAGGACGAACAGCATAAAAACCACCTGAATATGTTTATGTCACGCATTCACTGGCACTGTCACTTTATTCAGCGAATCGAGGACGATCCGGAAATCACTAATGTAACAATCAATAAAGCATTTGATGAGGTTCGTGAAAAATGGGATGGAGAGGTCTTTGATCGTTGGTATCGAGGACAAACAGGCATTCCAATGATTGATGCTTCTATGCGGGCACTGCATGAAATTGGCTGGATTAATTTTCGTTCCCGTGCGATGGTGATCTCCTTTATTTGTAACACCATGCTTCAGGACTGGCGTAAACCGGCAGACGCTCTAGCAGGCCTTTTTTTAGATTACGAGCCTGGCATTCACTACAGTCAGGTTCAAATGCAGGCAGCCACTACAGGATTTAACACCATTAGAATCTATAATCCGATTAAGCAGGGAATCGATCATGACCCAACCGGTGCTTTTATCAGAAAATATATTCCAGAACTTCGGGGAGTCTCAAATGAGTTTATTCACACTCCCTGGGAAAGTGGACAGGAACTGAACGGCTATCCTGAACCAATGGTAGATATTCAACAAGCAAACCAGCATGCACGAAGTGTACTTTGGTCGGTCAAACAAACCAAAGAGGCAAAAGAAATTGCTGAGGACCAATTGAAAAAGCATGGAAGCCGGGAATTTTCTGGCAAGAAAAAAGGAAAAGATTCATCAGGTGCTGAACAGCTGTCGTTGGATTTGTTTGAATGAAATGCTTGAAAGGGACTTGAGTTTATTAATAAGCAAAGGAAAAGTGAATGACAGGAGTAAAGCGTTAAGCCAAGCTGGTTTAACGCTATTTTTATACAAGAGAAAATACAGTTAAGATAAAATAGTAAATGTTGTAAAAAATGGAGGAATTGACGATGGGCATGAGGAATTATCTGATTGAAGGCATTTCATGTACTGGAAAAACGTCGGTCTGCAATGAATTGCAGCTGCTGGGTTACCATGCCGTTCATGGGGATCGTGAATTAGCTTATCAAGGTGATCCCGAAACGGGGAAGCCAATCCTTTATGGCAAAGGTCATGATCACCACATCTGGGATATAGAAAAAGTAAAAGCGTTAGCTGAAAGCCACGATGAAGACGTTACGTTTTTCTGAGGTGGTTCCAGGAATTATTCGAAGTTTATCGATTTATTTGACGGGGTGTTTGTCCTCGAGATAGACCGTAAAACATTAATACACCGGCTGAACCAGCGGCCGGAAAATGAGTGGGGAAGTAAGAAATCCGAGCGTGACCTTATCTTGCGATTGCAAGAAACGAAAGAAGATATTCCAAAAGAAGGAATGAGCGTTGACGCCACCGCTCCGATAGAACATGTCGTTAATGAGATCATCCGTCTAAGCGTAAAAAGGTAGGAGCAACACATTATTATACCAAAGGAGAATGGATATGTGGATTTTTATTCTGCTTATCGTGATTGGGATCGGAACAATAGTCGGATACATGAAAGAACAATCCAATCAAAATAAGAGAATCATTGCCCTGCTTGAAGAGATGAACCGAAAAAATAATACTCTTTAAATAGTAAATCACACTATCATGAACATGGGAGTGAAAGGGGAAAAGAATGATTTATAAAGAGAAAGAAAAAACAATCGAAACGAACAGGCTGCTTCTTCGTCTATTCACCGAAAAAGATGCTCCGGAAGTTGCGAAGCTTTGCAATAACTACAACTTGTATATCAATACACTCTACCTGCCCTATCCATATGATCAAGAGGACGCATTATCCTGGATGAAGCATCATCTTGACCAATTTAATGAAAACAAATCATACGAATTAGCGATTACAGATAAAGCTACAGGAACATTGCTTGGCGCGATTGCCTTAACCAACAATCATACATTTAAAAATGGAGAAATGGCTTACTGGGTCGGGGAAGCATATTGGGGCCACGGCTATGCTACCGAAGCGGCTAAAGGAATGCTCGAATTCGCTTTTATGGAGAAGAACTACCATAAAGTATTTGCACGATACTTTGATTCGAACCCTGCTTCAGGCAAGGTGATTGAAAAAATCGGCATGAAAAAAGAAGGAGTCCTGAAGGAACATGTCGTCAAAGAAAATAAATACATAGACCTTGTTCATTACGGAATTCTCAAAAAAGAATATGTTCTACTAAACGCAACGTCCAGATAATATTGATTTATTTGTGTGAGGAGAAAAACCGAATGATCCCAATAAAAAAAGCCTATGGATACGTAACACGAGTTAAAGAAGGCAAAACACAAGTGTTAGTCTTTCAGCACCCCATCCCTGAAGCAGGCATTCAAATACCAAAGGGAACTGTTCAGGCGGGAGAGTCCACTCATCATGCTGTGATACGGGAAATCGAAGAAGAAACAGGGTTAAGAAACGTTCAAGTTGAAAAGCTGCTTGGGGAAGACCTATGGGAGAACGATGATGGCGCCATACATAACCGGTTTTTCTATAAACTATCTGTGTCAAATGGTGAGGATGAATGGGATTTTAAACCAACAGGTGGTGGAGAAGAAGAAGGACTAACATTTCGTTTCTTCTGGATTTCCTCTGGGGATGAGGTTGAACTTATCAGGGGGCATGGAGATTATTTCGATTGCATTTTTAACTGAATCTTTTCTAGTTAACTTTCAATGACTAGGTAAATAGGTTAATCAAATTCAGCTAGTAAAACAAGCTGCTTATATGGTAAGGAATATACAGAATAGTTTACAAAATTCTTACGAGATTTTCAGCAGTGTGAACTGGGGGAGTGAATGGTGAGGGGATTATTATCTATATCTATCATGCTCATTATGTTTTTAAGTGTAAGCGGATGCACTAATAACTCTGTAGATCATATTAAAGCAGATTACTTTGATATTGGGTTTGGACAAAGTTTGTATCAAGGTTATGAGAAAGTAGATAAAGAAACGGTTCAGTCACTTGTGAAAGCCTATAATCAAATAGAATTTGTTGGACATACAAGCCAAGAAATTAATTATGATAAGGCAATTACGATAACATTTATCCATAATGATCAAATATCAGGCATTTTAGTGATAGATGATAAAGGGATCTTTCAGCTAAACGACGATATGAATCATTATCAAATCGAATCAGATAACGAAGTTTATGAACAAGCAATAGAAATATATAATGATGTTAAGAAACAATATTAAATTCTAAGGAAACGAAGACTCTATCAAGTGAGAGGTTGAACATCACATTATCGAATATCAAGGTAAATGGTGGAACGAACATATTGCATTCAGAGATTATTTAAACGCAAATCCATCAGTCACTATAAAAAACAGTTTGTTGATGATATTTTGAAAAAAATATAATTTCATCTTCAAATATTTTATGCTTATTTCCACAAGCAGGAACTTTTCCTTGTTAAAGTAATTGGTCAGCTTACTTCCACAAGCAGGAAATATACCGTTTAACATTGAAATTTAGAGAATGTAATTCTATAACTGAGGTTATTGGAGTGTGTTTTCGTGGAAAAGGGAATGATTATTGTACTAAATGGTGTATCAAGTTCAGGAAAATCAACGTTAGCAAAGGAAATAACGAGATTACTTCCTGACTTTTTTGCTTTTAGCGTAGATGATTATGATTTGGTCATTGAGAGGGTGGAAGATAGAGATAACGGACGGCTAATACCGGTTGAAACAGAATATTTTTATTATAGAAATGTGGCAATGTTCTCAGATCGAGGGATTAATTTAATACTCGATCAGATTCTCCATAACCCCATAACACTACGAAATTTTTACAGTGCTCTTAATAATTACCCAATCCTTCTTGTGGGAGTTCATTGTCCTGTCGACGAACTAAAACGTAGAGAACAATACAGAGAGGACCGCCGGATTGGGCAAGCAATTTCTCAGCTGAATTTTGTACATCAGCAAGAATCTTACGATGTTGAAATTAATACATGCATCAACTCGATGATGGAATGTGCACAAGAGATAGTGGACCGATTGGAAAGTACTACACCATTAGTAGGATTTAAAAAATCGCTTGAAAAATTCGAGTCTACATGGAATAGAATAAATTAATTATTGAATACTCACCAGTATAAATTTCCGATAGAATCATAGACTTCATAGTCCGAGAAAGGCAGGTGTTTTCTAGGATGAAAACAGCAGTTGAGAAAGATAAAAAAGTAAAGGGAATTAGTACATGCCAACTAATCTTAATTTTATTTGTCTTTATTTCCATGACTATGAAACTATTGTCTTATACTGATGAATTGAAAGAGCCTGAATGGTTTAAAATGATCGTTTTTTTACCCGCCGCAGCGCTATTATTCCTTGGTGCGGCGCTTGCAGAAAAACTTATAAAGCGCTATCGTCCCACTGACAAACTCATAACAGGAATTTTCTTGGTGTATCTATTTGTGTATTTTTATCTAGTATTTAGTTAACGGTTAACCTGATTATTTCTTTTCCCTTATACGTCATTTATTTGATAGAAAAATGATAGATAGCGTGGAAAAGAAAATTCCGATTTCATAAATATTTGTGTAAATGGGGAGGAAATAAAATGAGCAATCAACCCGAAAAGGAAGAGTTACTATCAGGCGGTAATGTTTCAAATGTTTACCGTTCAGGTGGCACAGTACGGCGGGACGTAAAGGAAAACAGCGAGGAAATTCACAAGGTATTAACGCATTTGGAGAACAAAGGATATAACTATGCGCCGAAGTTTTTAGGTATAGATGAACAAAATAGAGAAGTATTATCTTTTTTAGAGGGCGAAGCGGGCAATTATCCTTTGAAAAAGTACATGTGGTCAGACGATGCGCTTAAAGGGATTGCAAAAATGCTTCGGGACTATCACGATGCTGTAAGTGATTTTCCTATCCATAATAACTGGCAGCCAATAGACAACACTCCTCAGCCAGTTGAAGTGCTTTGTCACAACGATTTTGCTATCTACAATATTATTTTTAATCACGAAAAGCCTGTCGGGATTATTGATTTTGATCTTGCCGCTCCTGGGCCCAGGCTTTGGGATATTGCGTACACCTTATATACATGTGTCCCGTTAAGCAGACTGCATCATTCTGAAAAGGGTGAAGCAATTTATTATGAAGCAGAAAGGGATGCAGCGGGAATCAAAGAAAGAGTGAAGCTGTTTTTTGATTCCTACGGGATGGAAGGAATGGAAGAAGGGTTTTTAGAAATGGTATTGCTGCGGGTGGAAGGCGTTTGTAAAACCATGCTAAGAAAAGCCAAAGAAGGAGATC
The DNA here is from genome assembly GCF_029667115.1 of Jeotgalibacillus sp. ET6. Taxonomy (GTDB): domain Bacteria; phylum Bacillota; class Bacilli; order Bacillales; family Jeotgalibacillaceae; genus Jeotgalibacillus. The sequence continues at coordinate 213,217 of NZ_JARUIU010000002.1, forward strand.
CCGCGTTTCAAAGCATGATCGATGAAGGGCACTTGGAACATTATCAAAAAGACATTGCATTCATCCGTGAGCATGGGAGAGACTGGGTGTAAGAAAACGACTAAAGGAGTGGTGAACATGGCAAAATCTTTTATTGAACAAGTACATTACATACGAATTCCGGTCAGAGACTTAGAAAAATCTGCACAGTGGTACAGTGATGTCTTAGGACTCGAGTTAGTAACCATAACGGAAGATCCGTACGCCATTTTAAAACTAAATGAGGGATCATTTTTACTAATCTTGGTTCCGACTAATGATGAAACATTTGCCCATTTTACCGTTAAAAATGAACCGGCCTTTATGATTGGCTTTACGAGTTCAAACTTATCCCAATTTCATCAGCACCTTGAGGAAAATGGAGTTGAAGTGGAGGATATAAAAGAAGATAAAGGACATGCCTATTTCCACTTTTATGATCGGGATGGCAATAAACTTCAAGTGCACTGGTAGGGGCTAGGAAGTACGAATAAAAAACTCTGTGCAATAACAGAGTTTTTTTAATGAGAACGTTTCACGCGAACAAACAACCCAGCGAGTCCAATTACGGCAAATAATAAAAAGCTGAAAGGGTACGAAACAGCCTGGATGGTACCGCCTGCAACGAATGAGCCAAAGGATTGCCCGAGTCCCAGGAATAAAAAGGACAAACTGACGCCCATTGATGGAAGATTGGGAAAGATGCGCGATGCCCACACGATAAAGATCCCAGTCATCAGGATATAAGCAGCGCCAAATAAAACGGCAGAAGAGTAGATGCTGACAGAATTCGGAATGGTAATGCCTGCAATACCAAGCATCATCATCAAGAGCGTCAACCGGTAAGAAGGAGCTAAGCCGGTCTTCTTGATCAAGCCGCCCGCTGCTCCGCCAATGATTCCTGCTAGCCCCATCACAACCCAAAAGAGAACACTTTCGCCTTCACTCATTTCATGGACCGTGGTTAAGTAGCTTCTTGAAAACGTCCAAAAAATCGATGAACTGACACCCATAATAAAAGAAGCTGCCAGCAGAAATTTTGCCTGTTTAACAAAAGAAAACGACTTCGGCTTTTCCGTGGGGACAGAATCAGGCCTCTTCGATGGAAGAACCCGCATATTCCAAATCGTCACAGCCAGCGCAATAACGGCAAAAAGAATAAAGGCGAGCCGCCATTGGTCCGTAAAAAGAAGAGCGATCGGGGAGATAACCACAAGGCCAAAGCTTGTTCCGCTGTTCATCCAGGTGTTGCCTCTGTCCTGATCCTTTTTCTTAAACGATTCAGTTGCTACTTGAGCATAGGCAGGCGACGCCCATCCGCTTCCAAGCCCTGCAATAAATGTACTGCAGGCCAACAAGTAAAAATTAGGCGAAAAAGCAATCCCTAACAAGCCAATAATCGCGCTTAAGCCGGCAAATTGAACGACGCGAAATTGACCCCATTTCTGAATAAAATAAGAGGATGTCAACAGCGCTAAACAATAGGCGGCATAAGCAGTCGAGCCAACAAAGCCGGCGTTGCTTTCCGTTAGTTTCAACGTTTCAGAGATGGGCGGGAGAAATAATCCAAAGCTGAAACGGGCAAATGCAAAGGTAACACCAATCATCGCGATCCCCGGCAATACAAATCTCCACATAAGGGCAACCTCCTTTAATAGATAGAACGATCATTATACTTTCGCTTCAAAAAAAAGAATAAGCAATTCATCAGCTTACTCTTTAAACAACATGTGAACCATATCTGTAAATTCATTCGCAACGTCGTCCAGGTCATGCAGTTCAGTTAAAGCAGTCGCTCCTTCAAACAGCATGGCCAGCTGCAAAGCATGCTTTTGCGTCATGCCATGTGTAAGAAAAAATGAACGCAGCGACTCTTTATGCGCAACAACCTGTTTCACAATTTGTTGATTTTCAAATGAATACTCTTCCTTTGCTCGTAAAAACATACAGCCGTTGCTGCCTTCAGAGCGCAGCCAGCGAATATGTGAGTGGGCCAATAACCGGGCAGTAGAAGCTATATCCTTGGCATTCCCCTCTGTAACAGCTTCCTCCAGATAGGCGAAATATCTTTCCCCCCGCTGATTCAGCACCTCTAAAATCAGATCTTCTTTTGAATCGAAATGATTATACAGCGTCATCAAAGCAACGCCCGCTTCCCCAACAATACGCTTAAGACCAATCGCATGAAATCCATTTTCATAAAACAGCTCTTCCGCACGCTCGACTAAATCCTGTCTCTTTTTGCTCATCAACAAACCACCTTAGATAGAATGATCACTCTAAAATTAACATACTCAACTATTGGTTGCAAACGAGTGAGGCCTATTTTATTTAGAAAATGAAATGGATTATTTTCATAAAATGGTATTTAATAGAATGATAGTATTGTTTATTTTGATTGGAGCGCATTATTCAATGTTCATGGAGGAGGAGGGCCCCGAGGATGAAAAAAATTAGTAAGGTTTGGGTTGTCATCTTCATACTGGCTACCGTGTTATGCATATTTGGTCAGGAATTAGCTTACTTTTTGAGTGAATACTTCATTCCAATCTTCCCTGTTTATTACTTGTCTGGATCAACAATTATAGGAATTTTATTATACATAGTGTCAGGTTTCTTGCTATTTCGCTTATTCAAAAAACAAGATTCGGTTTCACACTATCGTGATTTATTTTTGTTGGTTTTCTTTATCGTGGCGCCTGGTGCATCTATTTGGTCAATTTTTGTAACGGTGATGTGGTGGGGCTAGATCCTGAAATTTATCCAACCAAAATAAAAGTAAGGAGTCTTAATCCATGCTCATCCGCTATATCCTGATTTTTCTGTTGTTTTTTGGCCTCACTTTTTTCCTGGATTTGGAGAACTGGACATGGCTTGATCAGCTTTTTTTCACCTTGTTTGGGACAGGTGTTTTTTGGCTATTAAAGCCTAAAGAACCTGGGTGATTATAATCAAAAAAATGAAATCTCAATAAAGTAATAAATGCAGCTCATAAAAAAATTTTAGAGGAGTTATCATGATGAAGAAAATCTGGCAGGATGAAAATGATTATTTCAAATTAGAACCTTTAACAACGAAGGCAATAGAAAAAGCAGAAAAGATGCTGAAAGTAAAACTGCCTGCAGCTTATATTGACCTGCTTAAGCTACAAAATGGCGGGATGATCATCTATAATGCCTTCCCTGTAAATGTGCAAACTTCTTGGGGTGAGGATTATATTCATATTGAACATATTTTAGGCGTAGCCGAAAAAGACGGCATAATGCAGAGTGAATATTTAATAGAGGAATGGGGATTGCCAAAAGGGATAGTTCTATTTTCGGGTGACGGACACTCGTGGATTGCATTTGATTATCGAAAGACAAACGAGGAACCTCCGATCATCTACATAGACACAGAGAGGGAGCAGATCATCGAATTAGCTCCTCATTTTAGCGAGTTTTTGAATGGATTGTTTGTGGAAAACGAAGAGCTGGAGGACGGGGCCTTCGAATACGAGAAAAAAGAGTATACTCTTGAAGAAGTCGAAGCAGCGTTTGCAAGCAATGACGAACAGGAGCTGATACTTGCTTTAGACTACTTACATGAAAACTCAAAAGGAAATGAATATTTCATTGAACAGCAGCTGCTAAAACTGCTACAAAGTCCAATACTGGAATTTAAACAACTAGCCGCTAATGTTGCAGACGGTTTTAATGAAACAGGGGTTTTGTCTCCTGGAGCTGTTGAAAAGATGGTAACTGTTATACGGAAGGATAAAGACATCGAGTATTATGCGGATATGTTTTTTCCTGATAACTGATCTGAGCTTTTTCAAGTGGTGCAAAAGAAACAAGTGTGAGTAGGAGATAGGCTGATTATTAGTAGAATTTATAGTAAGATAGATTACTTTTACTAAGGGGGATTTATTTATTTGAAAAAGGCAATTCTGAATTATGAAGACTTGAATGAAATGCTGGATGGATTCCTAAGAGAGCCAGAGGAATTTTGGGATAATTTTTATGAGGATAGAACGAAAGAAATTCCGTTTTTTAAAAATAAGGGTCCCGATGAGAATCTTGTAGAGTATTTCACTAACGGACTGGCACCTGAACGAGTCTTGGAAATAGGATGTGGACCGGGCAGGAATGCGGTTTATATGGCTAAGAAAGGCTGTAAAGTAGATGCCTTGGATCTTTCATCTAATGCGATTGAATGGGCAAAAGAAAGAGCTGAACAAGAGGAAGTCAAGATAGAATTTCATTGTATTTCCTTATTTGACTTCAAGTTTAAGCCACGCTCCTATGACTTTATTTATGATTGTGGGTTATTTCACCACTTAGCACCACACCGGAGATTAAACTATCTTGAAATGCTGGAAAAAGCATTAAAAAAAGATGGATACTTCGGAATCGTTTGCTTCAATACTGAGGGAGCCTTAGATACACCGGATTGGGAAGTATACAAAAAAGGCAGCTTACATGGTGGAATAGGTTACACAGAAGAACGATTGAAAGAAGTGTTTATAAATGACTTCAATATCGTTGATTTCAGGACAATGAAAAAGATTACTCAACCAGGTGAATTATTTGGTGAAGACTTTTTGTGGGCATGTTTGATGCAGCTTAAAAACAATGGTTGATACCATCAACATGACATCGAGGAAAGTGAGTCGGTAATAAATGAGGAATGACATTATTTTAAATAAGATCAGTATCATCGAGCGCTGCCTTCAAAGGATTCGAAAGGATATGATGATCAGCCGGCAAATCTGAACAATATCACAAAGCAGGATTCCATCATTTTAAATCTCCAAAGAGCTTGTGAAGCGAGTATTGGCATAGCCATGTATGTTGTAGCTGAGAAGAGGATTGGCTTACCCCAAAATCGTTTTGAAGCATTTACTTTTCTTGAAAAGGAAGAGGTCATCTCCTCCCCGCTTAGTCAAAAAATGAAAGCAATGGTCGGTTTCCAAAGGACAGCCGTTCATGACTGCCAGGAAGTCAATGTTGTTATCTTGCAGAATGTAATTGAGGATCGCCTTGTTGACTTTATGGAGTACACGAAAACGATTTTGGCTTATTAATTTGGACTTTATGTGAACCATTGTACGTAATAAAAATGGAGGAATTCCTAGAAAGATTTCTAATAAGAACCCCTTTAATGACCAAAAGGAGTTCTTACTAATATTTATTCAAATCCAACCGTTAGTTTAATAAAAAACGATCCCAAAACGTTTCTTCCACTAAAAAGAATTTTTCGTGACAACACACTGCTAATATACATTTCTCGTCATGATAAAACTGTAAATCTTCTGGTAGATTACCCATCCAATCAAAAAGAGAATTACTGCGTTCTTTCAAAAATTGAGTTGTATCATTATTCAATTGAAAATAGAAAACATAAGCTGTGTCTTCAAGAAGTTTTGTGGTTTCCCATTCTTTTTGTATTCGTCTTTCAATTAAATGCCATCTAATATCGGATATAATATCATCAACATAGGCAAGACGCTCTTCTTCAATCTCCATTAGTTGTCTATTCTCCACAAAAGCAAAGCGGTTGCAGTTCCTTGAGAGTAAGTCTATTAAATGCTTATAACGTTTACCTTTTACATCTTTATTGATCATTAACATAGAAGTCTCACCTCCACAAAGCGTCTCTATATCTAACGCTTTCTGCTCTACAAAAACCCTTCACTCCTTGTTCGCAAAATGCAATACCTTATGTAAGGTATTCAATTAATTTAGTTCACCCTACTTAAAAGGCATATAAGAAAGCTTCCTCCACACCCACTCAAGTGGACCGGTTCCCATAAATTTAACAAATAGGTGAGCTACAGCCATCATCCCAATGCTGATGCCGATCCAGGCGGCGAAAATAGCATACACATTTTGCATCAGTGCAAGTCCAAGTCCCCAGCTGTAAAACAGGAGGGAGGCGGCAATGTTTTGCAATACGTAACAGCTTAAAGCGGCTTTTCCGATGGTTTCAAAGCGTGCCAGCAGCCACTTCCACCAGCCGCGTTCAAGAATGAAAGCCAGCAGACCAATATACCCTAAGGAAAGAATAGGCGCAAACAAATAACGTACAGGTAAGTCAAATAATCCTCCCGGGACAAGAAGCAGCATATTTAACGGAATCCCTAAACCAAGTCCCCATCGCAACAAACGTTTTCGTATACGTTTTCCTTTTTCGCTGTCATCAAAAGCCCCATGCCTAAAGAGTCGAATGCCGGCAATGTAAAGAGCGATATTCATGAAGATGATGGCAATAGCTTCAAGACGTAATCTGATGAAATCACGCATACGGTAGGAGATTTGTTCAACATACGTCCCGGTTGTGTAGAGATCTTTCACTTCGCTGAACCCGGCTGCAATTTCAGCAAGCAGCGCATCATCACGAAGAATGAGCATCCAAAGGAAGGAAACAATCGAAACGCCTACAATATGAATAACAGCAGAAGCTTTCATCCAAAAATTCAGCGAGCCTTCATATCTTGAAAGCAGAAGAGCAACAATGATGCCAGTAAAGGCGTAGCTCATTAAAATGTCGTATTCAAACACTAAAAAGTAATGTAGCAGTCCATCCAGAAAAAGAAGGACCATCGTCCAACTATAGAAGGGGAGCCACGGCAATTTGTCTCTTTTAGCTTTTCGGTACTTAAGCTCTAAGCCAATCCCAAACATAATCGTAAGCAAACCAAGCAGCTTGCCATTGATCAATACCGTTTGTATAGCAGCTAAGAATGCTTCTAGATTGGACAGCCAACCATCTGCTGACATTAAAGAGATAAAATCTCCTGGCTGAGCAAAAAGCCAGATATTCGTACCAAGTGTTCCGATAATAGCAAATCCACGCAGTATATCAAGCAATCGAATCCGTTTTGATTGTTCCATCCCTTTCTCCTCATCCTGTCCGCGAGAGGGTCTGCCTTAGGTGTTGGGATGACAAATTCCTTGAATCTGACTTCGAATTACTTTTTGGATCATGTCCAGGTTTAGGCGGGAAGGGTCTAGTAAAGCGTGAAGGGCAATCCCGTCTGTCAGAGCATATAGCTTCTCAGTCTCAAGCTCTTTGTCAATTCCATCTTTTAATAGTTTCGATTCATCTAAATGATGAAGAAGATGAAGAATAACAGCATAGATTTGGTCATCATGAAGAGTGAAGCCGGGCTTATGACGGGCATAGGCTGTAAAAGCTAACCATACCTCCATTTCTACTTTGGATTGATCGTTCAATGGGATAAGCTCAAGCAGTAAAGCGACAGTTTTGTCTAAAAGGGGAATTGGCTGGTTTATAATCGCCTGCATTCTTTCTCCAACGCCCGCCTTTACTTCCTCCATTGCAAAGTGCAGGAGCTCATCCTGTGTTTGGAAGTAGTGACGCAGTGCACCGAGGGAAAGCCCGGCTTGCGCAGCAATTCTTCTTGCAGAAGCTCCTTCGATTCCATCATTTAAAATGACTTGAAAGGCAGCTTCAGCGATTTGTTTTTTACGTTGAGTGTGATCTACTTTTTTTGGCATAGACCTAGTATAGCAGAGACGCGTCACGCGGACATTTATTTAGTACAACTGTATTAAATTTAATCTTTAAAAGAATTCTTGTCAATACAGTTGTACTAAATAAAAATATTGGGATAGCTTTAGTGAATCACAGCTAAAATACGGATGAAGTATATATCGTATAAAAATAAATTTATAAGAGTGCAAACTGTATTATTCGCTCTTAAGATGGTAATATTAATAACACAAGAGTGTTTAAAATGGTTTTAATCTTTAACTAAGGAGATGGATACGATGAGCGCTATACAAGGAATCAAGAAATTACCCATCTCTATCAAACAATCAGATGCCTACGAATTATTCATGAAATTGGCGGATATATCAGGAAAAATGGGACGGCTGGATGAGAAATTTAAACGGTCAATTTTAAGAAGTGATTTTATTAATACCCTTGCATTAAAAGAATCTGTTCAATCGACCCGGATTGAAGGTACACAGGTTACATTTACAGATATGGTTGAACAAACGCACAAAACAAATCCCAAATGGGAACATATCGAGGTAACGAATTATCAACATGCATTAATGTCTGGACATGAACGCATCCAAATCGGCTATCCCATTACCACCCGCCTCATTTTAGACCTTCATAGTTTCCTCATGGAAGGTGCCCGCGGTACAAACGCTGCACGTGGTGAATTCCGTAAGATTCAAAACTTTATTGGTCCAACGAACAAGATTGAAGATGCTGTTTATATTCCGGTACCGGCAAATGAAGTAGAATCGTATATGGAAAATTGGGAGATCTATGCGAATAAGCATCCTTACGGAGATAAGTTACCCACAAAACACCTTAAGAAGGATGAGATTGTGATCGACGAAGATAGTCACCCTCTCTTGAAAGTGGCAATTTTACATGCACAATTTGAATCTATTCATCCGTTTTTAGATGGAAATGGTCGTCTTGGCCGTATTTTAATTGCACTCTACATGGTTCAATCTAAACTTATTGCTAGCCCTATATTCTTTGTGAGTGAGGAGCTTGAAAAACAACGTTCACGCTATTATCACTTATTAAATGGAGTGAGAGGACAAAATCCGGATTGGAATAGCTGGTTGAAGTTCTTTTTAAATGCCTCGGATCGCATGGCAGACAAATTGACCGTTCTAATTGATCGTGCAGAATTCACTGCAGCACAAGGACTAGAAAAATGTGAAAGACCCATTCAAAAGGACGTATACTTATATACATTCAGAGAACCCAATACAACAGCAGTACAAGTGGCTGCACATTTTAGCATTGCAGCTTCAACAGCTCGCAATGTTTTAAATGAGCTGGCTGGATTAGGTTTGCTTTTTAAAGACTCAAGTCAAAAACGCAATATTGAATACTTTAACTATGATGTCTTAGATTTGTTAAGTTAGATTACCTGGAGGTGGGACAAATCTCAAAAAAGACTGCCATATAATAAATCTTGTTATCTTGCAGAATACCCTAAATGATCGTCTTGTTGACTTTATGGAGTACACGAAAACGATTTTGGCTTATTAATTGCTACCGAAAAATGAAACAACACTTTTTTTGCTGGTGAATCTCCTTAGAATGGAAGTTATCTATGGCTACATTGAGACAACAATTGAAACAGCAACGACCTGAGGAAGAATAAAGTATTAATTATTTTGTGATGTTATAATTAAAATAAGTATTCTTATGGGAGGTGCTTTTATGGCTGTAAGAAGACAGGATTTATATAAAATAATTGATAATATTTCAGAAAAGAATTTAGAAAAGGTAAAAGAAATCCTTGAGACCCTAAGTAAATATGAAGAAGAATTTGATGAAGTTGAACCAACTGAAGATCAGAAGACAGCGATTGATGAAGCGAATAGCGGAGAATTTCATTCTTTTGAAGATGTTTTTAAGGACGACTTAGGTGTTTGAAATAAAGTTTCAAACAAAGCGAAGAAGTTTGTTCAAAAACAAGATACTCATGCAAGAAAAAGAATTAAAAATGCTTTATTACATTTAGCAGAAGCACCATACAATCAAAAAGAAAATGATATTAAAAAGTTGAAGGGATATACCAATACATTTAGGCTGAGAGTTGGCGATATCAGAATGATTTATAAGGTAGAAGACGAGAAAGTAATTGTATATGTGTTAGATATCGATTTCCGAGGTAACATATACAAATAATAATATGTCTAAAAGGTTAGGGGAAGCTGTTCTAACCTTTTTTACATTATCAGCAGAACCTTCCTCAAACAGATCCTTAGACACACCCCAATCAAGAACGTTATCCTAGACAAAATAGAAACAGTTGAAAGGGTGAAGGAAATGAAGATACTAGTAGTTGGAGCAAATGGACAGGTTGGTAAACATGCCGTATCCATGATTCAAGAAAAGGAAGGGCTGGAAGCAAGAGCGATGATCCGAAAGCAGGAGCAGGCTTCTTATTTTGACGAGCTTGGTGCTGAAACGGTTCTGAAAGATCTTGAGAAAGACGATATAGATGCGATCTCTGAAGCAGCTGAAGGTGTGGATGCAGTAGTCTTTGCTGCTGGTTCAGGTCCTAAAACCGGTCCAGATAAAACGATGCTGATTGACCTTGACGGCGCAGTTAAAACGATTGAAGCCACGAAAAAAGCTGGTGTGAAGCGATTTGTCATGATCAGCTCATTTGATACGACACGCGAGGCGATTCAATCTGCTCCATCATCATTCGCACCATATGTGGCAGCGAAGCATTATGCAGATGTCTGGTTGAGAGACACGGACCTTGACTACACCATTATTCATCCTGGTGCACTTACAAATGATCCTGCAGCGGGTACTGTTACGGCAGGAGAAAAAGTGGAGCGGGGCGAGATCCCAAGAGAAGACGTAGCAAGCGTCATTGTTTCCGTCCTCCAAAACGACTCAACCATCGGAAAAGAATTCCAGGTAGTAGGCGGAGTGAAGCCTGTGCAAGAAGCTGTAACGTCGCTTTAATAGAAAGTCAGAGTAGAAAAACCCCCAGGTTAAGCGCCTGGGGGGTTTTTTATGCTGGATGCTGCTTTCCTCCTGATGAATCATAGACTCGTATTTTCTAAACGTCTTCGCTCTCCATAAAATGATAAAAGCAATCAACAATCCAACTAGGGAAAAGGACAGAATGACGGATTGAATGTCAAAACCCCGGGAAACGAGCAGCGCTACGCTGGCATAAGCGATTGGATCAGTTAAAGTGTATTGTCTAAAATTTAACTGATTTCAATTTAAAAAGAAGGATTGATTTGCTTGTGACTGATGATAATCAGTACTATAATTGTTAGTATAATAATAACTATATATACAGATGAAGTTTAAAATAAAAATCATTCGTTAAAACTGAAGGGAGACTAATAAGAAATGAGCGTGAATAGTGTGTCTCAAAAAGAAAAGCGCTATACTCGTCGTCTTAGCCAAGTTGGGAATAGTTTGTCTGCTGGCATTCCTAAAGAAATTGCGACCGCATTGGATATGGCAAAAGGTGATGAAATTGAAGTTTATTACGATGAAGAAAGGGGCGAAATTGTGATGAAGAAAGCAAACCGTTCCGTTCCGAAAGGAATTCGCCCAGATGTGCTGAAAGCCATGAACAGGGCTATTGGAAAATACGATAATGCACTTCGAAATTTGAAAGACCGATAGATATTCATCGGAGGAGTGAATGTTTTGACTGTTGAGTATTTGACGGGAGAAGAAATCGAGATTATACATTACACGATTATGGACTTATATCATGACATCGATCAAGCCGGTATAAAGAACAGAGATCGGTTTGAGGCTATGCTGAATAGACCGAAAACAGAACTGTACGGGAAAGAAGCCTTTCCTACCATTCAAGAAAAAGCATGCTGCTATTACCACTCTATAGCAAGAGGAGGGCATATTTTCCAAAATGGAAATAAGAGAACAGCTCTTACTGTTTTTGAAACTTTTTTGAATATTAACGGCCTTGAATTAACGTTAACCGAGGATGAAGCAGAGGATTTTACGGTGTATTTAGCATATGATAGTAAATTTAAAGATAATGACTGCATCAAATACCTGCTAGCAGAGTTGGAACATGCCATTCAACCCCTTACTGAGGAATTATAACTTACGAGAAATTTAGTACAAAAAGTGAAAGAGGAGGGAATTATTTGGAAAGACTCCATCACCGATTAAATTCTGCTAAAAAAGCACTTGGTTCATTTCAGCAGCTGGCTATGCTTGATCAAATGAATGAAATAGAACGGGATGCTGCTATTCAGCGATTTAAAAATTCTTTTGAAGCGTGCTGGAAAGCCGCTAAGGAATTCTTATATAATGTAGAAGGTATTGATGTAGGCTCTCCCAAAGGGGTGATCCGGAGCTGTCGGGAAGTTAACTTGCTGCAAGAGGATGAAACGACCCTGGGGCTAAAAATGGTCAATGATCGAAATCTGACAGTTCACACATATAATGAAGAAGTAGCGATTCTAATTCAGTCAAACTTAACTACCTATTATCATCTGCTGGAAAAGTGGATGGAACAGATTCGTGCAAGAATAAGCGAAAAACATATAGAGTAGAGGCTGTGGCTTAGACGAAGGAAACCTCTCCTTAAACGTTTATAACAATTTTTTCTAAAATCAACTATTGATTTTTAAGTAATATCGCCTCAGAACGTTAAGTCGTACTGGGGCTTTATTTTTTAAAGCTGAATTGAAATTTAAAGCTAAGAGAAGTTTAGATACATTCATCATCAAAATTCAATCATTCACTCTATCAATTTTAGTTGCGGTCGTGGAAGCCGGGTCAGACTCATATAGCACATCGAACCCTATCTCAAGCCTGTCTCCAGCTTGAAAAGAGTATATATCAGCAACATCCTGCGGCACAGTCACCCATACGTACCCACGGCCGGTATCCAAATAAATGCTATCTTCTTCAATCGATCCAACCGTTCCGATTAAAGGCAATGCAGCTACATGTCCCCCTTCATCTGCCAGGGTGTCTTCGTGCCCAGGAAGGGGTTGAATGTCTTCCTGGAAAAAGTAGAAAATCAGTAGAATGCCGGTTAAGGCAGCGGCGAGAAAATAGATGGATACTTTCACTTTGAATGCCTCCTTACAAGTTCAAATGTAAAATATGCTGTGGCCCTTTAGGTCCTTCAAAAATCTCTCCACCATCTATAAAACCTGTTTGCAAATAAAGATTGATTGCCGCTTGATTTCGTTTGTTGACACCTAGAACCACTTCATTCACTTCCGGGGCGGCTTCTTTCATAAACGATGGCAGGAGTTTCAGCCCGGTTTTAGCAAGGCCTTTTCCCTGATGTTTAGCATCGATGGAGAAGGAGGTAAGTAATATCGCTTGTTTATTGGTTGAATAAGCTTGAAGTTTTTCGCCGGTTTCAAGAGCAAAATAGCCTGCTGCTTCATCCCCGCTCAGAATTAAAATATGGAGTGTATCGTTACAAATAGTGGGGCTGAAAATTTTATCTAAAGGAAGACTGGTGAATTCCAGCTGGTCTTTAGGAAGATAAAAAGCTGAAAGCTGTTCTGTGTAGTTTTCGCTGTATGGTACGAGCTTTACATTAGGGGCAGTAGTGTCAGCTGCCATGATCGATTCCTCCATTAACTAGATAGTGGCTTTGAGCCATATGTATTGCTTCCCGGAAGCTTCTTGATTTCATTCCATTCTTCAATCGCCTCGTCACGGCTTTTTCCTTTATTTACTGGATCAGCAAAAAAGTCTCGAATGAATTGATTATATTCAAATTGAGGTCCAATGTTTTTCTTAAACTGTGGATCTTTCTTTCGTTCTTCTTCCTCATGCCAGGCGTTCACTGCATCACGATACGTTTTACCGGCATTGTCCTTAAAGTATTGCTGGATGTAAGTAGAAAAATGAAAGTTCGGGATCACGGTCTTAAAAAAAGCTCGTACGTTCTGGCTGCAGCGATGATTTTCCTGAATTACAGTATCGAGGTGTAACTCCAGTTCCACGTTCTTCGGTGTTTTTGGCCTTTTAGCTGGCTTGATGATCTCGCCAGTCCGCAAAAAAGTCTCAATTCTCTCGGCAATCTCCCGTTTAGAGCCTGAAGCACTCAGTCCATGCTCCCGGCAAAATAGCTGCAGTTCTTCCTTTAGCCAATAATAATCGCTAAACTCTTCTGCTTTTGTTTCCTTCTTCAGCTCCGGTCTCATCCACGCCACCTCCATTTACATCTATCCCCTATTATAGAACATTTGTTCCTGATTAGGTAAACTATTTAGATTCCATTCGAAAAAATATTGAATCATCTTATTAAACTCATCCTTTTCCAATAAGGTGACTTCTTGACTCAAAGTTGTTTGACGCTAAAAGAATGAATAGCTTCTTTCTGTATTGTATCAACTTAATTTACATATTTGGTAAAAAATAATATATGATCAAATTATATAGATTGAAATAGGGTAGGGGAGTGTCGAGATGAAACGTCTGCTGATAAGCATATTAATTTTTTTATTCATATTAACTGGATGTGCAACGAGTCAAAATTTGCAGTCGAAAACGACAAACGATGGAGAAGAGGTCGTCATTTCTGAAATTAATGATGATGAATTGGTTGTTTATAAAGATCTAAAGGACCCCACTGCAGAGTACCCTTCCTACATCGTTAAAGTAAATGAAGAGACCAAAGTAATCATAAATGGCAAGCAGGGAGAAAGATCAAATTTAAAAATGAATCAAACGGTGAACATTTTACTTATAGACGGCATACTGGATGAAAGAGAGGATATGACAGCAAGCAAAATTGAAGTCCTGAAGTAAAAATGGACACAGTTGTACCTTGCTTTACAAATAAAAACACCTGCAGCGTCATGTCTGCAGGTGCTCATCATTTATTCGGTCTGACGGGTTCTTTGTTCAGCAAGCGTATCCCAAAACGAAGTATCCGCTGTTTCGATGGAGCCGTCTGCAATGGCACGGACAGCGGCATCAAGAGTCGTTACGGTTTGCTTGATTAAGTAGCCATTGCTTTTTTGGCCTAATACATAGTCTTCGCGGTAGTGGTCAGACATGCCGCGCATTTCAAATAAGAGGGTAGAGATGCCGTATTCCACAGCGATCCCGTTTCGGCTGATCGTTTCAGCTGAACCTCCGGCGTACTTGCCTAGGTGCCCCCAGCCTGTAGAATCAACAGCGTCAAATACCACAGCGCCAAGCTGCTTGGATCTTTCTACCACCTCGGGATCTGCATTTGGTGTAGTTGGATAGAGAATGGAACCTGAGACAAGCTTGCCGTCACGCTCGCTGTTTGCTCCCTGGTGATGCAGATCAATCATGTAATCAATGTCATATTTCTGCATGACATTAAAATGAAGAGCCTGTGTTTCCGGCTGAATTTTATCCACATGATCACGATTTAAATCAACTTCCAGCGCATTATAACGGGTCAGGTTCCGTCCCCCATCAGCAATGTAGTCATCAAGTGAGAAATTCACATCTCCCATTGCACCATCAGCATTTAGCATCGGTACAATTAGGATATTTACATCATCTGTTACACCCTTCATTTTCCCTGTTCCAAGATGCTTGATAAAATCAAGTGCACCTTCAGTTGTCAGCTGCTCATTTCCATGCTGCTGGGTTAAAAACAGAATCGTAGGATTGTCGGGATTAGTCATATATTTAGCGAGATACAGATCACGGCCTTTTACACTTTGACCGATGACTTCTAGCTCTAACTGCTGCTGTTTAGCTTCCTGTGTTTTCAGGTAGCTGACCATTTCTTCATATGTATGAAGGATGGAGGTATTAATGGTTTCATTTCCCCCGTAGCCCGGGCCATTTCCGACGGCTGCTGCCGGAGTTGATGTAAAAGGAGAGGCGCTCAGTACCAGTGCTCCTGCGATTGAAAAGGTAAGTAAGGTTTTTTTCATCATCTGTATCCTCCTATAAGGTATGGTTTAGATTAGTTTGATGGACTGTAAGAAGTAAGAGGGATGTTCTCGTACTCTTCAGGATTCAACGTTTCAACAGATCCATCAGCCACTGCTTCCACGATTCCATTCAGTCCGCGTTCTACTGACTGAACGAGTCTGCCCTTTTCTTTCTGCCCCATCATCTGTGTCTGGCCGCGCACTTCAAACAACACTGTGCCGCTGCCATTTAATGCGTAGCTTCCGAGCGCTGTTCCGGGCAAATCAAGTCCTTGAGAATAAAGGGAGATATTGCCGAACTTGGAGTTACCGTATGACTGAAGTTCGTTGTAGGCAGCAAGGTTCAGCTGTCTGGAAAAATCATAATCATAGTTATCAGCATATTGAGCATACTTTGCTCCTTCAGCTGTACTTGGATCCGGAACGAATTGTGCAGATAAAGAAAGGGTAACTTCGTCATCTGTCCCATCCACGTAGTACATGCCTTGATGGTGGATATCAACAAAAACATCGACCTCGCCAAACTCTGTCTGAAGGGACTTGTACACATCACGGGAGGTTTGTGATTCAGGTGTTATATACCAGCCTGGAAGATTTGAGGCTCCCGGGAAGTCCTCTGCTTGCGGCACGTAATCCAGGTCAGGGTTGAAATCACGGTTTACATCAAATCCCGGATTTTCCCCGTAGTTATAGCTTTGGCTGATGCCCCGGTCCAGATAGTTCCAGGAAGGAGTTGCTCCTGCAAGCTGCGGGAAATCTTCCACCGCTTCACTCCAGGTCATACTGTTGCGTCGCTTGTCCGCTTCAGAGGCATCAGGGTTCATCATCGGCATAAAAACAATCGTCAATTCTTCACGGATTTCTCTAGCTTCCTTTGAATTGGATGACAGGTCCTTAAGCATATTCAAGATAGCGACAGTACCTGTTTTCTCATTGCCGTGAATCTCGCTTTGAATTAACAAAACCTGATCACCAGTTCCCACTCGAGCAGTGTAGATATCTAGCCCTTGATTAGACTGCCCAACCGTCTCCACTTGAACGGTCCCTTTGCTCGAGGCTTCAATTTGCTGGAGTTTTTTCTGCAGTTCATCGTAATCAATAAAGCCTGAAATGGAATAATCATGATGGTGCTCCGGCTGACTTTTAGCAGCGACCTCAGCCGGATATGCAGGCATGACAAGAGCCGTGCACAATCCTAAAACACCTACAGACGTGAAAAGTTTTTTCTTCAATGAAATCATCCCTTCGTACTCCGTTTTTTGTTCGATCCACTCCAAAACTGCTAACTGCTTCCTTTATCCTCCTCCACTTCCAACTTTAGTAGGTATCCACCGCCATCATAGCAAAGAAGCGAACAGAATGTGTACAAAATTTGAATTTTCAGAACTTAAGCATTAGAGAAAATTTATATTAAAGAAACAACCACTATACAAAGGGCGATGGGGGTAAGCAAGAGGACCCTGTGCGTTGGAATTATTTCGTAGTTCGAAATGCATAATCACAAAATCAAAACCTATACGACTCTTAAAACTATTAATTATTTCTGTATTATATCTTATAATACGATATAATCGTTTTATAAGATATAAAGGAGTGTTTTACCATGAGCAGCACAAGCCAATTCAACCAGTACTGGACAGACATTTACTTTCATTTACATTACCCGCATAAGGAAAAGATTTCTCATCAGGTAGTCCGGATTCTGCAGCTTGTTGATAAAATAGAAGGAGTCGGGATAAATGACATTGCTTCACATATTCAAGTGTCTAAGAATACGGCGTCTGAGCATGTGAAGCGTATCATTGAAAAGAAGTTGTTGACCAAAGAAAGAGATCCGCTTGATGAAAGAAAAGTGGTGCTGTGTCTGACGGATTCAGGCCGTGACGTGCTGCACAGAAATACAAGCCTTGATGAAGAGAAGCTTGAACGCTTGTTGGATGGACTGGATTCTAGTGAAAAAGAAATGGTGGAACAGGCATTTAAATTGGTAAGTGAGCGGGCAAAAACATGTTCCTCTTCATGAAAATTGTCGCTTCGGCGATTGTGATTGGAGTCGTGACGGAGATCTCAAGAAGGTTCCCCTCATATGGCGGCGTAATCGCAGCACTCCCACTCGTCAGTCTGCTGAGCATCATCTGGCTGTACGTGCAAGGAGAGCAAACAGCCGTCCTGAGCAAGTTCGCATTAGGCGTGCTTTGGGGCTTTCCGGCAACCGCTGTTTTACTTATCATTGTGTACTTTTCCTTGCAAAACTCTCTTCATCTACTCGCGTCAATTGGCTTAGGGATGAGCGGATGGCTGCTGTTCCTGTGGATGCAACATGCGGCGGTGGAATATATGAAAAGTTTTACCTAATTCATTTTCAAGGAGGATCACATGGAATATAGAGGACCAAACGCATATGACCAGGAAGCATTTTTCTCAAACTATATGAAAAGAAGAAGCAGGAAGGACAGCCCGAATCAGGCGATTGAAACGCCGATCATCTATGAACTGCTGGGGGACTTTCAGGATCAAACTATCTTAGACATCGGGTGCGGTGACGCTTCTTTTGGCAAAGAGTTACTCGAGAAGGGTGCTGCATCCTACACGGGAATTGAAGGCTCAAGGCAAATGGCTGAAGCGGCAAAAGAAAATCTCGCGAGTTTAAATGGAGAGGTCCTCCACTTCACAATGGAAGCGTATGACTACCCGGAACATACCTACGACATCATCACCTCACGCTTTGTGATCCATTATGCAGCATGTCTGGAAGAGCTGTTTCAAAATATCCATCAATCCTTAAAAGAAGTCGGCCGGTTTATCTTCAGCGTCCAGCACCCTCTCACCACCGCTTCATTCCTGAGTAAAAAAGAGGGAGACAGGCGGGGAAACTGGATTGTGGATGACTATTTCATAGAAGGAGAAAGAAAAGAACCGTGGTTAAACGAAACCGTCGTTAAATACCACCGCACAGTCGAACACTATTTCAGCTCACTGACCCATGCTGGATTTACGGTCACAAACCTGCGGGAAGGCAAACCAGAACGCAAAAACTTCACGGACGAAACGGAGTACGAAAGAAGACTCCGAATTCCCGTCGTACTGGCATTTTCATGTGTGAAGAGTGCTACTTTACATACGTAAACAAATGCATATCTATTTCATCAAAACTCCCAATCGTCTCGTGTAAATCCCAAAGCATGATACGTGACGTTTCATCGTTCTTCCGAAAAGGCTGCAGCTTTTCGATGTGTGCAGCGTAAACTGGGTTAAACTTTACACGACCGTTCGATCGATTCTTTAATTTAAGTAAGCCCTTAAACGCCATATCTGTTACCGTTTGCCCTGTTTCTTCATAAAGCTCTCTGATCGCACATTGCTTAGGTGTTTCGTGTTCTTCCCTTTGTCCAGCCGGCAATTCCCATTGTTCACGCCAGGTGTTGTAGCAGATCAGGTATTTTCCTGAACAAACTAACACGGCAAAGGAACCGGCAAGGGGAGAATAGTCGTTCATTTCCTCTTCATGGACTGACAGAAAATCAAGAAACACATAACCGTTCTTCTCCCTATCATTCAAATGGCTGCACCTCCATTTCCTCATAACGATAGTAAAAAGCCCGGTCAAAGGAACCGGGCTTTACTCATTTCTTCTATTAATTCGGCAAGACCCCAAGCAATACATGCTTCCAGCTCGAGCGCTTGCCAAGTGTACCGAGGTTATCGGTGGTCAGGCGGTCGACATTCATTGGGGTAATGTAGGCAGAGTTGAAGCGCTCGACTTGTAGCGGATCGATGACGATCCATTCGGCTGGTTCAACATTTGAATACACTTCCTGGCGATCCTCCACGCGAAGACCGAGGTCAACAAGCCTTGGCTCGATCAGGCCGGTTGGGGAAAGGGTGTAGAGCCGCTTTTCATCCAGGCTGATCGTTGGAACGGTGGTTGCGCCAAGTGCTTCATCTGTAACAATTTCATTGACGACATTCTGGCCGATAAACCATTCAGGCCCCGGCTCCTGCAGATCCACATCAACCGAATAATAGCTTTTCTCATCAGTCTTTGGTTCTTCTTTTGGTAGCTGAGGATTCGCTACAACTGCGCCATCCACTGTGCTATTGGCAACAGGGGATGATACTTTCGCCGGCATGCCTGCAAGCACATAAAGCGCTTCTTCATCGGTTAAAAGGATTCTGGACGTCAGATTGTCTGAGTAAATCGTGATCAGCGGGTTTTCCACGCCTTCAGATAGATGGGCGATTTTTCCGTTAAAATCACTTTCCACCTGAACCGTCGGGCTTTCTTCAAGCCCTTCGCTCAACCGGGTGAATTTGGCTTCCTGCGCTTCCAATCGTCCGACTGCTGCTTCCTGTTCTCCGATTTGCTGATTGAGCAGAGAGCGGGTCTGGTCAATCGTGGCGTCAGAAATATCAATGCCCACTTCGAGTTCAATATTCAGCAGCAGCTCCTGGTCATCAAGTGAAGACGTTGGGTTTGCATCTGTTGAAGAAGAAGAGATCGTGGCGTCACTTAATTGACGCTCCAGCGTTTCAAGCTCTGAAATGTAGGACTCCACCGCATTGATTTCGCTGCGGATTTGTTCAGCCTCTGAATCAAACAGCAGGCGCTGCTCCTCTAAATCCACGACATCGTATTCATACAGCGGCGTGCCGGATGTGACGACCTGTCCTTCTTCCACTAAAAAGCGGGTAAACATGCCAAGCTGCTCTGAAAAGTAAACATGCTGCTCGGTTGCGGTGTGAATGACGCCGTCTTTTACGAGAATTTCCTGCAGATCCTCTGTTTGCGCCTGCTTCTGATCGTGCACAACGGACGTGCGGTCGACAAGCAGCAGATCCTCTTTAATCAAGTACAGGTTGATGCCGACAAACAACACGCCAAGCATGCCCGCGGTAATCCATTTTCTTTTGTGACCCATGTTGTCTGCCTCCTTTAGCGAAACAATAGATGATAGAAATTAAGTGTGGCAAACGTGGCGGTGATTGCCCAGAATGAAAGATTCAGCGTTAAAATAATGAGAATAACGGCCCACCACTTTAAAGTGGAAATGGCACGCAGCGATAAAAACTGCCAGTACATGACCCAGATTTTAAAGAGGGAAATGCAGCCGAGAAAATAAATCGTCCAGCGATGCTCGATAAACAATTGGCCAATAACGCCCCACGAAAAAGGAGAGGAATACCAGTTGATTCCCTGCCACAGCATCAGCCCAATGTAACTTGCCTGTTCAAGCAGCAGAATCGCGAGCGGAAACAGCGTCAGCAGTGTCACTTTTTTAAATGGCTGTTCCTTTGACGCGATCTTGTAAATCAAAGCCGGCACTAAAATCAATACCGTTACATAAAGAATCCCGAGTGCCAGGCGTCCAAGCAAAAAGTAAAATCGCTCAAGATCATGGGTTAAGCCAAGGGATGTCATAAATTGACCGGACCATCGCTGCGTCCCCATACCGATCCAGGCAGATAAACCAAATAATAAAATGCTAAGTATGTAAAAACCTATAAAGTATCTTTTCGTATGTATAAATGAATCCGTTTCTTTCCATGTTTCCAAAAAGACAGAAGGCGCTTTAAACCCTCTTAACAAGCTAAACCGCATACCTTGAACCTCCCAATCTACTAACTACTTCTATTGTAATGAAAAAAGCGAAAGTTGTCACTTCTAGAAACATTTTCAAGAAAGATGTTAAAACATGCGGTGAAGCCTTGATAAATAAGGAATTTTGCATTTAAAAAAGACGGATTTTATGGAAAAAAATATATTTTGTCATATTGGCGCATTTCCCTCATAGGATGGGAGAGCACCCCAAAAAAATAAAAGGATTTGAAAAGGAGGCAATGCAGCGGTAAAAGCCCGCCAAACATAAGTCCTACAAGGTCTAAAGAAGAAACTTCCGTTTTTATCCTTTCAAAAAGACAATAGGTAAATATGACGTTTTTACCAAATCAAACAAAAAACGCTATGACAAACAGGCAAAAATAATATAAAATAAATTTAAATTAAGCGATCATATTTGTAAGTTACGGTTTTTTATGGAAAAAAGAAGGAACGGAAATTCATTCATTCAGAGAATCAGCCAACATCAAGGGGGAAATTGGTATGAAAGAATCGATGACAAAGTTCGAAGAGCTAAAAAGAGAATTCGAAGAAAGCCTGAACCGCAGCTTAGAGCAAAAAGAAATCGAATTTTTACGCTGGCTTGCTAAAAAGATATCTGATCAGGATGGATCGATGTACGATGCCTTTGCTTTATTCAATAAAATGTCCGTTGTTCCAATACGTTAATTCATCTGAGCAATGACAAAAGACATGCGAAAGCCGCTGCACCGTCTCGTCTCCTGCGTGTCTTTTACAGTGAGTGTCTGCCGGGTTAAGAACCGGTTAACCGGAAACACGGGTGCACTCACGTCGGATATTCCACCGCCTAATCCTTCAGCCCATCCCTTCAGGCCCATTCAGTACACCTGATTGTCAAGCGTTCATGAGCTGGCTTCAGCTTCTCCCGGCACGCTTTTATTCATGACTTTGACGAAAGAAATATCCAAACCTCCTGCATAAAGACTTTAGCAGGAGGTTTTTACATGGAAAAAAACAGTCCATCGGCCTTGTTTAAAGAAGGTTTTAAGCAGGAATAGTACCACCATGAGATAAAACGAAACGGAGTGAGAAAAATGGAAATGGAACAGGTGCTACCACACAAAATGGAAAAAGCGCGATTGACGGATTTGATGGAAAAAGCGTATAAAAAAGGAACAGAAGAAGGTATTACGACAACCAAGCTGGTCAGCTGGCTAGCTGAAGAAATGAGAAAATAGACGAAGATTTTCTGCAGCGTACCAACTGCAGTTTTTTTTTGCCCACTTTTTAATCAGAAAAGGAAAATCCTTCTTTTTTGTAGAATGAGTACAATAGGGGGGATGGCTTTGGTTAAAAAAGTAGAAGAACAGAAAATCGTGGAACATAAGCAGGAAAAAAAGATGCGGAAATGGCAATGGTTGGTGCTCGGTGTCACGCTGTTTATCGGTCTGGTTCTATTGATCGGCCTGTTTGTCCTGAACAGCTGGATGGGCAAGTCAGAAGCCGTCACAGAAGGCGAGCTTTCAGTTGCCGTGCTTGATGCTGGTGTAACCGTGACAAGAGACGACAACGGGGTGCCGCATATTGAGGCGGAAAGTGACGCAGATCTTTACCGCGCGCAGGGCTTTGTGCAGGCGCAGGACCGGATGTTTCAAATGGACCTGGCAAGACGTCAGGCAAGCGGAAGACTGGCAGAAGTAGTGGGAGAAGCGGCGGTTGAGACAGACCGCTTTTTCCGCACGTTCAGTTTGCGCCACGCAGCAGGGCTTTCCTATGACGGCTACGGAGAAGAAGCAAAGCAGGTGCTCGCCTGGTACGCTGAAGGCGTCAATGCCTATATGGAAACAGCCAAAGAAGAAGGCACGCTGCCCTTTGAATTCAGCATTTTAGGCTATGAGCCGGAGCCATGGAGTGAAGTGGACTCGTTAACGATCGGCAAATACATGGCTTATGATTTAAGCGGAAACTGGTCCTCACTCGCTTTCAGACACTGGGCAGTCGGGGCATTCCCGGAAGAAAAAGCAAGAGAACTTTTTATTACCTATCCTGACAATGCACCTGCAGTGATCGAAGCCAATAAAAACAATCCAGTAGACATTGCATTTGGAGACCTGCCCCTGCCGCCTGAACACAACGGCAGCAATAACTGGGTCGTATCAGGGGACCGCACAGAAAGTGGAGAACCGCTGCTCGCAGACGATCCCCATCTTGGCTTAAGCACCCCGTCGATCTGGTATCAAATGCATTTAACCTCACCGGAGCAAAATGTAAGCGGTGTCATCTTTGCCGGCATTCCGGGGATCATACTCGGCCACAATGATGACGTGGCGTGGGGCGTAACCAATGTTGGCCCGGATGTGCAGGATTTATATATTGAAAAACAAAATCCGGATAACAAAAGAGAGTTCTGGTACGACGGAAAATGGGAAGAAGCGGACGTACGCGATGAACCAATCAAAGTAAAAGACGGGGAAACGGTCGACTACCGCGTAGTCACGACCCGGCACGGTCCGATTATTTCGCCTGTTATTGAAGACCCGGAGGACGCGAACACACTCTTTTCCATGCAGTGGACCGCACTTGAACCCACACTTGAGCTTCAGGCAGTCATGAATATGAACAAGGCGAAAAACTGGGAGGAGTTTGAAGCAGCGCTCGAGGATTTTCACTCGCCAGCGCAAAACTTTGTCTTTGCCGCAAAGGACGGCACGATTGCCTATAAAGCAAACGGAAGGATCCCCATCCGAAAATCAGGCGATGGTCAGCTGCCGGTGCCGGGGGATTCCGCTGACTACGAATGGTCAGGCTACGTGCCCTATGACGAGCTGCCGACACTCGTGAACCCGGAAGAAGGCTTTATCGCAACCGCCAACAATGCAGTGGTTGATGATTCGTATCCGTACCATATCACCGATCTCTGGGCACAGCCCTACCGCTATAAACGCATCGTAGAAGTGCTTGAAGAAAACGATGAAATGACAGTCGACGACATGATGGCGCTGCAAATGGATATTAAGAATCTGTACGCTGAGGAATTTCTGGATAACATGATTCAAACCCTGCGCACTTCACCCAATGGAGACGAGTGGGAAGAAGAGCTTGCCATTTTAGAAAAATGGGACCGGATGGATGATAAAGACAGCGCAGGACCGCTGCTGTTTCATCGGTGGATGAAGGAGCTGCCGCTTGTGCTGTTTGAAGAAGACATTCCGGAGGACGCGATGGAGTTATTCCGCGGCACCAATCACATCACCGACCAAATGATGCGCGACAGCTTCAGCGGCGATGAGCCTCTTTGGGTGAAGGACTATGGCGGCGTGGAAGCGTGGCTTGGTGATGCACTCGACCGTGTCGTGAGTGACTTGAGCGAAGAGTTCGGAGAAGACACGGCTGACTGGCGCTGGGGCGACTATCATCAGGTGTACTTTGAACACCCGCTTTCCTCCGCCTCACCTGTTCTTGCCTGGCTCTTGAACCGGGAAGGACCGATTGAAACAAGCGGCAGCCAGATTACCGTGCAGGCACAGTCCTACGGCGCAGACGGGATTGCCGATCACGGAGGAGCCTGGCGCTTTGTAGCAGACTTAGCTGACTTGTCCACTTCCTATCATCTGGTTGGACCTGGTCAATCCGGCCACGTAAAATCCGACTGGTACCACGATCAGATTGAGGACTGGATTGACGGCAGCTACCATGAAACAGCAGCCGCCCCACAAAAAGTCGAAGGCGAGGTGCTGGAGCTTACTCCATAAAAAAGAAGGTACAAAGGGAAAATCCCTTCGTACCTTCTTTTCTTATTCTTCGCTGAACAACTGCTTTTCCATCAAGTTTTCCATATACTCTTCGCCGCCCTGCGTCAGCTGATAATGCATCTGGCCGTCATATTTAATCTTCTCGACGCGCGGACGGGAGCGGCTGAGGGCAATTTGAACCGCCTTTGGCGAGTGATTAAATCCAAACAAATCAGTCAGCACCGTATGAACGTCAAGCGCTGAAAGATGCGTGAAATCAAGCTCTTTTTTGTAAATGTACAAAATGCTCAGCGCCTGATCCTCCAAGCGCTCAAGAAGCTGCGGGTTCGGATTTTGATTCAGCTGAAGTTCCTCCAGCGTGAAATTCAGCAGCTTTTCCTGACGGCTCGGCAGGATTTCAGTGGATGATCCGCCTCTTGTAACAGTCGCTTCAGGCGTATTGCCATTGGCGATCCCCTGAATATACTGCATGCCGGATTCTGTAATTTCATAGTTTTTCTGCAGATCCTCAAGACCGGATTCCTTTAAGTATCCTTTTTTCACACACGTATGGATGCTTAAATGAATATTGTTTGGCACGGTATGTCGGGCTTCGCGAAACTGTTTTCGCACGGATTTTGCCGTAAAGCTCGGCTGCTGCTTATGATGAAACAGAAAGTACGCCATCGCAAGCGTATACTGCCATTCTGAATACAAAGGAAGCCCTTCTAAAAAGGCTTTAATTTCGGCTTTACTGCGTGGCTCGGCTCCCGGTCCTTTTGTTTCCTCCGCCGGAACCGCAGCAGGCAGGGACGGGCGAATCGCTGTGGACGTTTCTTCTTCCATCAGCTTAGTTAAATAAGTGGATGCAACCTCCTCATGATGCGCAACAAACGCCTCATCGCCGGTTACAGAGTATTCGAAATCTTTATAACGAACACGAAAGTGAAAATCTTGCTCAGACATCTTTTAACGCCTCCCAAATGGATAAATGCTTTGTTTAAAACAAATATGTACTCTTATTATAGTTCTTTTATTCCGTTTACACAATCATAAATGTTCTTTATAAAGAACTATTTTTGTGGAAAATGAATACAATTATGACTAGTTTGTTTGAATATGCCCCATTTTATACGATAAACAAGCGTTTCCTCCAAATCCTTCTACTATACTAGACATCGGAATAGGCAGGGGTTTTGTGAATAGTAAGAGCAACTTTATTTCGATTCAGCCCCTTGAGGACGCGTTTCACGTGGAACGTTTGAGCGAGACTCAAGTGTGACAAGGTAGAACAGGACATCGGAAACGGTACTGGCGTAATGGTAGTAAAATGCAGGCTGTTTACATCCCATTTCATGGCAGATAAGAACACCTAAAGGTTTGATTTTGCTTCTGAAAGGACATACATACAATAGAAACACGGGCAAAGGAGGATGCTGGATGTTACTTGAACCAGTAGGGCAAGTCGTCTTTATGGAAATCAGCAAGCGCATGCGCGATTTAAAATGGACGGTCGATGACCAGAACTTTCATAAAGAAGAAACGTTAACGGAAGCAGATTATCATCTGCCAAAGCAGCTCACAGAACATGAAAAAGAGTCGGAGCTGGCAAAAAAAATAGCGACACTTAAATACGAAGGAACAAAAGACCAATTTAAAAATAACGACACAAAAGGAATCTCCCTGACCTTCTTCACGAAGCGCTTAAAAGCACTTGAGCTTGACGACGTGATTGGAGAGATCAAGGAATTCCAAACGAAAAAAAATCAAAGCACGATTCAGTTTTTTATTGATAAGCCATTTGCCGATGATGACGTACAGGCATGGCTGAATGAATTGTTCACTAAGCTCAGCAACAAAATGGATGAGGTCTACGGGGAACAGACAAAGGAAATCCCGATCGTTCTTCTGCCAAGCAAGCTGCAGGAGCTTCCCGTGACAGAATAAAAAAAGCACCGCTCGATGATCCGATTTGTTCGGAGAGTCGGGCGGTGTTTTTTTAACGATAGCGTTCTTCAGCCTCTGCGTCGACCTTCCAGTTGCGGAAGGTATGTAAAGCAACGAGCGCAAGGCTTAGTGAAAGCTCAATCAGAAAGCTCTCGTTCAGTGCGGGTGGGAAATTGGGTGTAAACAGCTTGAGTGATACATACAGCACAAAAATACCTGTTGAAACAATACACAGTCCATTCAACAGCTTCACTGCTGATGCACCTCCTTTTAAACGTGGATTTATAGGATGGAAAAACCGTGGCTGACCGGGCACTGTTATGATTTTCTTTTTTTGCACCGGGAACTGGACGGGCCAATCGGGAGGAACGGAGAATTCGTAGAGTGAACCGTTCGCTTCAGGCGGAAGGCGATCATATAAAACTCTTCATGAACTGCACGCCGGATGCACATCTCTTTCCGCATCGTACCTGCCTCCTTTAACTCTATCGTACGCTCACCCAAATCCTCATTCAATAGAATCATCTGAATTTAATCTTCCTGTCATATAAAAAACATATTAAGCGGAATTTGGAAAATTGACGAACAAACAAATCACACTGAAAACCTAAGTAATTCAAGGGAAAAACTCATTTGCCAGGAATTACTTTTACATTTTTGTTTCAAATTCCGCATTTTTTCGATATTATTTTCAATAAAAGAGTTTAAAGTTGATTTGAACAGGGAACAATGTATTAGTTTACTAGACTCGGAATCAATCTTTCATGCAAGGAAAGGATGTAACTCATGGCTACACAAACAGAAGAAACCCTCCGCTACCTGACTGAACGGGTCCTGGAAGAAAAAGAACAGCTCGCACACGACATCACGGAAAGACAAAATCATACATACTCAAGCCTTGAAAGCCTGAGCAGTACGCTTGTGCCATTACGCATTGAGCTTGTCACGATCTACGCGGAATCACTTTCCCTTGATCCAATCGACCGCCAGAACCGGATCGAAAAGTGGGGCCTTGAAGCAGGAAAGAAATGCGCAGAGCTTGGCACCACACTTGACTCCATGCTGCGGGAAGTCCCGCATTACCGCAACGCCATCGGAGAACTCATTAAGCAGGAAGCAATCAAGCATGAATTCTCTATTGAAAGACTGTACGAAGTGATCTCGATTCTTGATCAGGCTGTGAACGATATCGTGTACTACTTCTGCCTGCCATTTGTGGAAGTACAGCACAACAACCTGAAGGCATCACAGGATCAGATGCTTGAAATGTCCGTACCTGTTGTCCCGGTTGACAACGGCGTCGCTGTCCTTCCACTCGTCGGAACGATCGACACACACAGAGCCAAGCTCGTCATTGAAGAATCACTTACTCAATGTCTTGAGCTCAACATCGAAGAATTCGTCATCGACCTCTCAGGCGTCGCGATGGTCGACACCTTCGTCGCCCAAAAACTCTTCCAGGTCATGGACTCACTCAAACTCATCGGCGTTCAGCCAAAAATCAGCGGCATCTCACCGGAAATGGCCCAAACGATTGTCCAGCTTGGACTGGACTTTAAAGACATTCCTTCCTACGCGACATTAAAATCGGCGCTGAGGGAAATTGGGTTTGAGCGGCAGATGGTAAGACTATAAAAATAAAATAAATGACCTCGTCCTTCAAATAGGACGGGGTCATTTTTACTAGATTTACAAGAAAAATAAACAAAAATATCTTTCTTTTTCCAATTTATCAAGCTATAATACATATATTCTAATAGACGGAGAGGTTTGTACATGCAAGTAAAAGAAGCACCCTTGAAGGCTGATATGCTGCAGGAACTTTTAAACGAGGCACGGACCAAGGGAATGGATGACTCCATCACCTTTAAAGATATGATGGAGTGGCTGACCAATCAGCTGAAGAACAAATAAAAAAATGATAAACCACGCATTCTGATCCCTTAGTAGGTCCTTTGGGATGATTTTGTCGATTCGTGACGAAAGAATATTGCAGATAAATGACCTTTTCATGTCATTTTCATGTTAAACTCTATAAGTATGAAATTTAAGTGAAAACTGGTTACTCTTCCAATAATTATTCAGTATGGATAAAAAGAATAAATTTACAAATTCTTTATAATTGTTTCCGACTTTAACCGATTAAACTATGATATTCTACCTAAGTGTCAATTACGTCATGAGAAATTGTTTAACATCTGGTAATGTCTCCAGTTCCACTATCAATGGAGGCACTCGGCTGTACTGTGGGTAACAACCTTAGACATGTATTGTCACGGGTACGGTGTGAGGCTGGGTTAAATGCCCACTCTATATTATGATTCTATGCATTCTAAATATCTAATGAAAGGGCATACAAATGTGCGTTTTCATTAGATATTTATTTGTGTAAAAAGCTAAATTACAGGGGGATTTAAATTGAAAAAAATTAAAAAAGCGATAATACCAGCAGCTGGTTTAGGGACCAGATTCTTGCCCGCAACAAAAGCAATGCCGAAGGAAATGCTACCAATCGTTGATACACCAACGATTCAATACATTGTAGAAGAAGCCATTGCTTCAGGAATAGAAGATATCATTATCGTAACAGGAAAAGGGAAGCGGGCAATCGAGGACCACTTTGATAACGCACCTGAGCTTGAAAAAAATCTGTTAGAAAAAGAAAAATATGATCTTTTAGAGAAAGTCCAGGTGTCAGGAAATCTCGGAAACATTCATTATATTCGTCAAAAAAATCCGAACGGACTTGGACATGCCGTTTTATGTGCTAAGCAATTTATAGGAGACGAGCCTTTTGCGGTTCTATTGGGTGATGACATCGTGGAAAGCGACACTCCTTGTCTTCGTCAGCTGATGAATCAATATGAAGAAACAGGATCGTCCGTCATTGGGGTGCAAACGGTTCCTGATCAGGATACTCACCGTTATGGAATTATAAAACCGGCTGAGCAAGACGGAAGATTGCATAAAGTAGAGCATTTCGTTGAAAAGCCTAAGCAAGGTACAGCGCCATCTAATCTAGCGATTATGGGTCGTTATGTCTTAACTCCTGAAATTTTTGAGTTTCTTGAAAATCAGGAAGCAGGCGCTGGCGGTGAAATTCAGTTAACAGATGCCATTGAAAAGCTGAATCAGCTGCAAGCTGTATATGCGTATGATTTTGAGGGAGATCGTTACGATGTTGGTGAAAAACAAGGGTTTATTAAAACGAATATTGAGTTTGCCTTGAAGGATCCTGAACTTCGGGAAGAAACGATTCGGTTTATGGAAGAAATTTTAATAAAAAACAGCATAAATAAACAAGAAGTATAAGAGAAAGGAGGTTGAATTATGACCTATAAAAAGAGGATTGCCAGTTTGGTGTTAGTGGATTCGCTAATTGTTATTCTATCGATCTTTATTAGCTTCTACATGCTCCTCCCTTTTGGTGAATTGTATGATGGACAGATCTCAACAGTACTGATACCAAGTTCAATTGTACTTCTGCTGAGCCATCATTTTTTTGCTTACAGATATAAACTGTACAAAAGAGTTTGGCAGTATTCCAGTGTCAGTGAACTATTAGGAATTATCAAAGCAGTATCGTTTTCAATTATCATAGTTGCTGTGCTTCAATTAGCACTTACAGGTTCCTTATATACTCGGACACTAGTTATCACATGGATGATGCACATTTTACTAATTGGTGGATCGCGTTTTGCCTGGAGAATGTATCGTGATACGTATATTAAACCCGATCCGGATCGTAAAAGAGCTTTGATTATAGGGGCAGGTGCTGCTGGAACGACAGTTGCCCGAGAGCTGAAGCAAAAATTAAACTCCGAACTTTACCCAATCGGTTTTATAGATGATGATTTTACAAAGCATCATTTAGAAATTATGAACATTCCTGTATTAGGTGGAGTAGATCAGATAGAAGAAATAGTAAAAGAAAACCGAGTTGAGCATATTATCATCGCAATTCCTTCCTTAAGTCGAAATGAAATACAACGAATATACGCTGAATGTGCTAAAACATCTGCTGAGACGAAAATTCTTCCTCTACTAGAAGACATTATGACTGGCAAAGTAGAAGTCAACGAAATTCGTGAGGTTCAAGTAGAAGATTTACTTGGTAGAGAGCCAGTAGAACTTGATCTTGAAATTATTTCAAATAACCTTGAAGACAAAACCATTCTTGTGACTGGTGCTGGGGGTTCCATTGGTTCAGAAATATGTCGCCAGGTTAGCAGATTCAAACCCAAAAAGCTTATTCTGTTAGGACATGGTGAAAATTCTATCTACATGATAGATATGGAGCTTAGAAAGAAATTTGGTGAAATTATTGAAATTATCCCCATTATCGCAGATGTTCAGCACAGAGAACGTATTTTTGAAGTTGTCGAAGAGTATAAACCAAGCGTTATTTATCATGCGGCAGCACATAAGCATGTTCCTTTAATGGAGTACAATCCAAGTGAAGCAGTTAAAAATAACATTTATGGAACAAAAAACATTGCTGAAGCTGCTCATGAGTTTGGTGTTGAGAACTTCGTTATGGTTTCCACGGACAAAGCGGTAAATCCTCCTAACGTAATGGGGGCTACAAAACGTTTTGCAGAAATGATTGTGCAGAACCTAGCAAAAGAGAGTAATACGAAGTTTGCTGCGGTTCGATTTGGTAATGTGTTGGGGTCCAGAGGAAGTGTAATCCCATTATTTAAAAAACAAATTGAAGCAGGTGGACCTGTTACAATAACCGATCCTGAAATGACTCGTTATTTCATGACAATTCCGGAAGCATCCAGACTCGTTATTCAAGCTGGAACCCTTGCTGAAGGTGGAGAGGTTTTTGTATTGGATATGGGGGAACCGGTTAAGATTGTAGATTTAGCCAAAAACTTAATACGTCTTTCTGGATATACAGAAGCAGAGATTAAAATTAAGTACAGCGGCATTCGTCCTGGAGAGAAACTATTTGAAGAGTTACTCAATGAAGATGAAATTCAGAGTGAGAAAGTTTTTCCGAAGATTTATGTTGGAAAGGCTATGCCGCTAAGTAAATATGAGCTCGATTTTATTATCAGTGACTTGGCAGGAATGTGTAGGGAGGAAATGGTTAGAACCTTAATTAGTGTGGCGAATAGAAAAGTAGTGGGAGATTTAATTATCGGGCAAAGGAGTTCTTAGATAATTGATTGGAGATAAAATGTTTTATAGTAACTCTATTAAAGGAGTGTTCCATCCATGTATTTAAAAATTAAGAGATTGATTGATATCACACTCTCCTTTACTGGGATTGTAGTATTAGCGCCTATCTTCCTAATTCTGATAATTAGTATAAAACTTGATTCAAAAGGTCCAGTGTTATTTAAACAAAAGCGTGTTGGAATCAATAAGACACATTTTAATATACTAAAGTTTCGTACTATGAAAATTGACACTCCTAATGATACTCCAACACATCTATTGACCAATCCTGAAAATTATATTACAAAGACCGGTAAATTCTTAAGAAAAACATCACTTGATGAACTTCCCCAGATTTGGAATATTTTCATAGGAGATATGAGTATTATTGGACCTAGACCAGCATTATGGAACCAATATGATTTAATTGCTGAAAGGGACAAATATGTGGCCAATGAGGTTCCCCCTGGTTTAACTGGTTGGGCGCAGATTAATGGGAGGGACGAGCTTCCAATTGAAGTTAAGGCTAAGCTGGACGGAGAGTATGTAGAAAATCTTGGTTTTCGGATGGATAGTAAATGTTTCTTTGGAACATTTGTTAGTATTGTTAAGAGCGATGGTGTGGTTGAAGGCGGTACAGGAGCTAAGAAGGAAGTAGCCAATACTAGAGAGACTAGGTCTTCATAAGAGCCAATATATAATATGAGGTGTTTGAATGTTATTAGTCACAGGAATTACCGGCCATACAGGAAGATACTTTCTGCAAGAGCTTATTCATAATAACTATAAAGGTCCTATTCGCTGTGTTGTTAGGGAATCGTCTGACACCTCACTAATAGAAAAAAGTAACTTGAATATAGAAAATGTTGTCGGAAATCTAGATGATCCCAATTTTATTTATAGAGTGATGGATGGTATTGATACGGTTATGCATATTTACAATATCCACCACTCCACCCTTATAGTGCGAGCTGCAAATGAAAATAAAGTTAGAAGAGCAATATTGATACATACCACAGGCATTTATTCCGAATTTAAATATGCTTCAGAAGGGTACAAGAAAGTTGAAGAAAAAATAACAGAGATGAAGAATAATCAAGAAAACTCTACTAGTATAACTATATTAAGGCCCTCAATGATCTATGGAGATCTTTGTGACAGAAACATGAGCAAGTTTATTAAACTTCTAGACAAACTAAAATTTATGCCAGTTATCAATGGCGGAAACAGTTTAATACAACCCGTAAATGTAAGAGATTTAGGAAAAGCACTATATACCGTTTTAGTCTCGCCTCAAATAACGAATGGGAAAAATTATGATCTTACTGGTAAAAGACCGATTAAAATGATAAATGCTTTTAAATTAATTAGTAAAGAACTAAATAAAAAGACGATTTATTTAAATGTTCCAATGAGTCTTGGTGTACTGGCTGCTAAAATTATTAAAATGGTGACAGCAGGGAAAGTGGATTATGTTGAACGTGTTCAGAGAATGGGAGAAGACAGGAACTACTCCCACGAAAATGCAGCCCAAGACTTTAACTATGATCCAATGCCCTTTGAAAAAGGAATACAAATAGAAGTACAAGAATATTTAAAAGAAAAATGAAATTAGCTTAAATGAGTAGGGGATTAATATGAAAATTGTAGTGTTGTCAAGTCATACATCTTCATTGTTTTGGTTTCGTATGGACATGATGAAAAGCTTTCTTAGTAAGGGTCATACAGTAATTGCAGTTGGTTCAGAACCAGAAAGTGCATGGAAAGCAAAATTCCAAGAGTTTGATATAGATTACCGACAATTACCGGTAGAAAGAAACGGATTAAACCCACTTAATGATTTAAAGACTTTTAAATCATTATATGAATTTATGAAAAAAGAAAAGCCGGATAAAGTATTTGCATACCAAGCGAAAACCATAGTTTATGGCAGCATAGCAGCAAAATTGAATGGTATTTCAGAAGTCTATCCTTTAGTAGCGGGCTTAGGATCTGTATTTAGAGGAAATGGCGTAAAAAACGAAATGATTAAAAATATAATGAAACTACAGTATAGAGTAGCGTGTATGTTCAGTAAAAAAATTTTTTTTCAAAACCATGATGATAAAAATGAGTTTTTAAAAAATGGTTTAGTTAAAGAAAATAAAACGGTAATTATCAATGGTTCTGGAGTAGACCTATCAAAGTTTAAGTATGAAGAATTGCCAGAAGAACCATCTTTTCTTTTCATTGGCAGATTGATTAAAGATAAAGGGATAATGGAATATCTAGAGGCTTGCAATAAAATTAAATTGAAATATCCAAGAGTACGATGCTTACTTGTAGGGCCATATGACAGTAATCCTTCTGCAATTACAAAAGAGGAGTTAAAACCTTACATAGATGACAAAACCATTGAATATTTTGGAGAACAAGATGATGTGAGACCTTTTATTACTCAATGCAGCACATTCATTCTGCCTTCCTATCATGAGGGAACTCCCAAAACGGTATTGGAAGCGATGGCTATGGGAAGATCGATAATTACAACCGAAGCCCCGGGTTGCAGGGAAACTGTAGTTGATGGAGTAAATGGGTACTTGGTAAAAGTTAAAAGTGTTAATGAACTTGAAGATAGAATGGAAAAGTTAATTAATAATAAACAAAGAAGTTATTCTATGGGCCAAGAAAGTGCAAAAATTGCCATTGAAAAATATGATGTAAAAAAAGTGAATCAAACTATTATTCAAACTATGGGAATTTAAACTAAAGGAGAAATTACAATGAGCTTATATGAAAAAATCGTTAATAAAGAAGAAAAAATATCACTAGTTGGCCTTGGTTATGTAGGAATGCCAATCGCAGTAGCTTTCGCAAAAAAACTGAATGTGATTGGTTTTGATGTTAATGAAGAGAAGGTTTCAATGTACAAGAGTGGTATGGATCCTACGAAAGAAGTAGGCAATGAAGTTATTAGTAAGACAACTGTAGAGTTTACTTCAGATGAGAATAGATTAAAGGAAGCAAAGTTTCATATTGTTGCAGTGCCAACTCCTGTAAGAGATGACCGTACACCGGATTTGTCACCTGTTAAAGCAGCTAGTAAAACGTTAGGTAGAAATCTAACTAAAGGTGCAATTGTAGTATTTGAATCAACAGTATACCCTGGAGTTACTGAAGATATTTGTTTACCAATTCTTGAAAAAGAATCAGGCTTAAAATGTGGAGAAGATTTCTTCATTGGATATTCTCCAGAAAGAATTAATCCAGGTGATCAGGAACACAGGCTTGAAACGATTGTTAAAGTTGTGGCAGGTATGGATGAAGAAACTCTGAATACAATAGCTCAAGTATATGAATTAGTCGTTGATGCAGGAGTACACAGAGCTGAATCAATTAAAGTAGCAGAAGCCGCTAAAGTAATCGAAAATGCTCAACGTGACATCAATATCGCATTTATGAATGAGTTGTCAATTATTTTTGATAAGATGGATATTGATACCTATGATGTTCTACGAGCAGCAGGTACAAAATGGAACTTCTTAAATTTCTCTCCTGGCCTTGTTGGCGGACATTGTATAGGTGTAGATCCCTATTACCTTACTTATAAAGCAGAACAGATGGGATATTACTCACAAATTATACTGTCAGGCCGAAAAATTAATGACGATATGGGTAAACATGTTGCTGAAAGCACAGTGAAAAAAATGATTAAGGCGAATATCCCTATTAATGGAGCGAAAGTAGCTATATTGGGGGTTACTTTTAAAGAGAACTGTCCAGATGTGCGAAATACAAAAGTAATTGATGTAATCAATGAGTTGGAAGAATATGGTGTTGAGGTTGTTGTAACAGATCCTGTGGCAGATAAAGAAGATCTTTTCAATGAATATGGATTGTCTCCAATTGAATTAGATGAGATTGAAGATGTGGATGCACTGATCTTAGCTGTTCCTCACAAAGAATTTAAGTCTATATCTGTAAAGGAATTGTCAAGAATGTTTGCAGTTGAAACAAAAGCTTTAGCAGGGGTAGCGGTAACATCTGGCTCTGATGATAGTAAAAGAAGTGATGATGGCGCAAATGATTATAAAAAAGAAAAAGTAATTGTTGATATTAAAGGTTTATTCAATAAGACTGAGCTGAAAAATGCCGGTTTCATTTACTGGGGGCTTTAAGAATGGGTTATAAAGAATTGAAATTTCCCGAGCAGTCTGTTTTTTTAGTGACAGGCTGCGCTGGGTTTATTGGTTCTAATTTAGTTGAGGCCATTATTAATATGGGTTATATAGTACGTGGGTTAGATAACCTCTCTACAGGTTTTTATAGAAACATCGAAGAGTTTATAAGTCATCCAAACTTTGAGTTTATTGAAGGTGACATAAGAGATCTTGATACATGTAAAAAGGTTACTGAAGGAGTAGATTTTGTATCACATCAAGCAGCGTGGGGAAGTGTGCCAAGAAGTATTGAAATGCCTCTATATTATGAAGAAGTCAATATCAAAGGCACTTTAAATATGATGGAAGCTTCTAGAATTAATAATGTAAAAAAATTTGTATATGCTTCAAGTTCCTCTGTATACGGAGATGAACCAAACTTACCGAAAAAAGAAGGAAGAGAAGGTAACGTATTATCACCGTACTCATTAACAAAGAAAGTAAATGAAGAGTATGGCCGTCTCTATAAAGAATTATATAATCTCGATACATATGGCATGAGATATTTTAATGTTTTTGGTAGAAGGCAGAACCCAGAAGGTGCTTATGCGGCTGTAATACCGAAGTTTATAAAACAGTTGATGAATGATGAGCCATCGACTATTAACGGTGATGGGAAGCAGAGTAGAGATTTTACTTACATAGAAAATGTAATAGAAGCTAATTTAAAAGCATTTAATGCACCTAATGAATCTGCAGGGCACTCATATAATATAGCTTTTGGCGGAAGAGAGTATTTAATAGATATCTATTCTCAATTAGAAAATGCATTAGAAAAAAGTATGCAGCCGATTTATGGACCTGATCGTAATGGTGATATTAAACACAGCAATGCAGACATCAGTAAAGCTAGAGAGTTTTTGGAATATGATCCAGAATGGAATTTTGATAAAGGTATTCAAGCTGCAATTGAGTGGTATAAAGAGAATCTATAAGGTGAGAATGATTAATAATTATTTTGAAAGGAGATTATCATGTGTAAAGTATCAGTGATTATTGCCGCCTATAATGCTGAACAATATATTAAAGTAGCTGTTGAATCTATTCTGAATCAAACACACCAAAATCTTGAGCTAATAATATGTGATGATTATTCAACAGATAATACAGTAGGGATCATTAAGAAGTTGATGGATGAAGATAATAGAATTGTTCTGTTAAAAAACGATAAAAATATGAGAGCAGCGGTTACTAGAAATAAATGTTTAGAAGTTGCACAGGGCGAATTCATTGCAATTCAAGATGCAGATGATTTTTCACATCCTCTAAGACTGGAAAAACAAGTTAATTTCTTGAAAAAAAATAATGATTATGATTTTGTAAGCTCTAGAATGTTTAAATTTGATGAAAATGACGATTTTAATATTCTTTTAGAATTAAGTCCTAATAGTAGCGAGTTTTCATATAAACTTCCATATATTGAATCTCCTAAAAATAAAGATTTTCTTTTTAGACTACCGTATACACATGCAGCTACTATGTTTAGAAGTAATGCAATTAATTCTGTCCACGGTTATAGAGTATCAAAAGAAACAGTAAGGGGACAAGATGCAGATTTATTTATGCGGTTGCATGCTGTTGGATACAAAGGTTTTAATTTAAATGAATCTTTATACTATTATTTTGAAGGTAAAGAAGCTTTTAAAAGAAAAAAATATAAATACAGAATTCATTCAGCTATTATAAGATATAGGGGTTTTAAGGCTTTGGGTTTAATGCCTATAGGTTATATCTATATTATAAAGCCTCTAATAGTTGGAATAATACCTGTTGGTATACTACAATGGTATAAAAAGTAAAATATATAACATAAATTATAGGTTTGAGGATAAAAGTGTTAAACATGTAAATTCATACTTAGAAATAAGCTGTTAACTTTTATATTTTAAATTCTTGATTTTAGCTGTTTTAATCAATAAATTGTGGCTAGACTAGGCTAAACGTTTATGAAATGAGTGGACTTATGAATATTTTATTACTCCATATTTTGTTATTTAATATCTTTTCAATAATATTTTTAGTTCTAATAAGGACGCCTCAATCTAAAAAAATATTTATTATACTCATTACAATTCAATGCATTATTCTAGTTGGATTGAGAGACAGTAGTATTGGAGTTGATACACTTCGATATGAGGCACATTTTTATAGAACCTTATCAGATATCAGCTATATTTTTACTCAAGAGGATATAGGCTTTTTTTTATTACAAAAAATTGTCGGTACTATACTTTGGAGTGACTTCAATTTTTGGTTACTTTTTATAAGTATTATCATATACGTACCACTAGGTATTATTATATATAAGCATTCAAATCATATTTATTTGAGTTATTTACTTTATTTTTCCTGGGATTTTTTCTTCTTTAATTTTACAGGTATTCGGCAGTCATTAGCAATCACTGGCATTTTAATAAGCTATATTTTTATAAATAACAAAAATCCATGGAAATTCATAGTTACTGTATTAATTTCAGCAACTATGCATAGTTCTGCACTCGTATTTCTTCCAGCTTATTGGTTTGCACGAAAAAAAATAACTAAGCTGTATTTAATAATTCTATCTTTGGTTATTACTGTTATATATATATTGAGAAATCAGGTTGGGGAATTACTGACATTCCTTTATTATGAAGATGCTGAGCTAATATTGAGTATTTATGAAGCTTCCTCTGGGTTAGGAGGAATTTCAATATTTATTATCTTAATATTATTTTTAGGATTGATATTTTATGATTCGAAAAACAGCTCGGATGATGAAGGTATTAAAATTCTAACTAACATTATGATAATCGCTCTGATGATTCAAATTATTAGTGGTTTTTCCTACCTATTTACTCGATTAAATATGTATTATTTTATTTTTGTTATTTTGTATTTACCTAATACAATAAAAAATATTGGTCTTGGAGATATTAAAATGAATAGCAAAGATAGATCACTTGTTAAAATTACAGTTTCAATTATATTTATAGGATTTTTTATAGGCTATTATCTTTACAAAGTTTCAGAGGGAATGGATAGGGTATTACCTTATAAATTTTATTGGAATTAGAAAAGCAAATTTTTGAAATTTCACATCTTTAATGTCTTTTATTCTCCTTTTCTAATTTAACAAATCATCTTATTAATAAAAACTAGATATGGAGGATTTAATTGAAAAACATACTTATAATAACCCCTTCTTTAAGTGGAGGCGGAGCTGAACGATCAACAGCTATCATTTCAAAATATTTATCCAAAATTTATAATGTGATAATTGTTACTTATTATACTAACGATCAGGAATACGAATATGGAGGGAAATTATTAAATTTAAACTTGAACACTGATTCTAAAAGTCTCTTTAAGAAAGCTATTATTTTTTTAAAAAGATGGCATAGTATTAAAAAAGTAAAAAAATTATATAATATTGACCTTTCTATTAGCAATTTGGAAAATGCAAATCTAATAAATATTTTAACCAAAAGAAATGATAAGGCAATTCTAACAATGAGAACATTTAAGTCAGAAAGAATCAAAGGAGCAAAAGGGAAATTATATAAATTCCTGATTACTAACCTATATAACAATTGTGATAGAATTGTAGCTGTATCTGAGTTAGTAAAGAATGATTTAATTGACAATTTTAATATAAAAAAAGAAAAAGTAAGTGTAATTTATAATGGTATAGATATAAAGAAGATTCAAAGGGAAATGCTAGACGAAATTGAAGAAGACAATAAAATAGATTTTTCAATAGATACATTAGTTACAGTGGGTTCGTTAAACAAACACAAAGGTCAATGGCACTTAATAAGATCTTTTAAAAAGATACTGGAATTAAACTCAAATCTTCAACTTGTCATTATAGGTGAAGGTCCTCTAAAAAATATTCTGATAAAATTAGTGGAAGATTTAGGATTAGAATCTAAAGTGTATTTAATTGGTAAAAAAGATAATCCATTTAAGTATATCCATAGATCAAAAATATTTATATTTCCATCGATAGTTGAAGGTTTCGGAAATGTATTAGTAGAAAGCATGGCATGTAACACCCCGATTATTGCAACAGATTGTAAAGCTGGACCTAAAGAGATTCTGACTTATGATGCAAATGTAAATAGGACTATTGATTCTACAATAGCTGCGAAATATGGTGTCTTAGTTCCTCCTCTTAATGGGGAAATTTATGGTGCTGAAATTAATTTAACTTCACAAGAGCTAGATTTAGCAGATGCCATAAATAACATGTTGAATGATGAAAAAATATATGAAAATTACAAAACTTCAATAATTACTAGAGCATGGGAATTCGATATAAGTAAAAAAGAAGAAGAGTGGCTAAAGTTAATTGAAGAAATACAATAAATTCTCAAAAGTAATATTAATAGATAGGGGGAATTTGATATGTTAAGTCTTCTTTATAAAATATATTTTTTACTTAGAAAAAGAAAATTTAATATTATAATTCTAAGAAAATTTAATAGTTTGTTATGTATTTTAATTCGAAAAATTGCAAATAGTTATATGGTAATTAATTATAAAATGTCCATTAGTAATAAGAGTTTAGGTATTAATACTAGTGATAGAAGGTCAAAGAATGTAATTGTATCTTTGACAACATTTCCAGGTCGTATTGATACTGTGTGGATCGCTATTGAGTCCTTATTAAGGCAGTCTTATCAACCAGATAAGATAATATTATGGCTAGCAAAAGAGCAATTTGAAAATATTAATATGCTTCCAAAAAATATATTAGAGCAACAGGAAAGAGGCCTAGATATACGATTTTGTGATGATTTAAGATCTCATAAAAAGTATTATTATGCTTTTCAAGAGTATTCTCAAGATATAATAATCACAGTAGATGATGATATTATATATCCTGAAAATACACTTGAGGAGTTAATTCTTTTACATAAAAAGTATCCTGAATATATTTGTTGTCATAGAGGACATCTTATCAAAAGGAACAAAGATAAAAGTATAGCACCATATAGCAAATGGATATATAATCCTTTGGACTTTAATGGACCATCAAAATTATTGTGCCCAACAGGAGTTTGTGGTGTATTATATCCCCCGGATTCCATAAATGAAGAGATTTATAACAAACAAAGCATTAAAAATCTCTGTTTTTATGCAGATGATTTATGGCTTAAGGTTATGTCGTTAAAAAATAATACTAAGGTTGTTAAATCTACTTCCTTTCCAAGTGAACTTTTCACAATAAATTTAAGTCAGAGAGAGTCGCTTGCGAAGCTAAATGTTTATGAAAACAAAAATGATAAGCAATTAGAAGCAATACTGAACAATTATAAAGTGGATTTAACAGAATAAGACTTTTAATTTTAGTAACACAATAAATTATTTTACACTAAATGTAAATTTTTAAATTTTCTAATAAGAAGGTTGGATATGAAGGATACTTTATTAAAGAAATTTCTGAAATTTTCTTATGGAAGTTGGGCTGGTTTAATACTAGGTTTAATTACAACAATGTTAATAACTCGAATATTATCACCAGAAGCTCTCGGAGTAGCTTCTATGTTTGATTTATTTATACAGGTTGGTATGGTACTTATAATCCTCGGCACTGATCAAACATTTATTCGTTTTTTTTATGAAGAAAACAAAGATAAAAGGGGAGCCCTATTATATAGTTGTTTGCGTATACCATTAATAATATCTCTAATCACGATGGGATTAGTTATAATTTTTCACAAGCCTATTACTCAATTTTTGTTTGGTTTAGAGAGTTTGCAACTTAGTTTTTTGCTTGCTGTTGGAATTCTAGCTCAACTTTTACTACGATTTAGTCAATTAGTAATTAGAATGCAACAAAAAGGGAACTTATATTCATTACTTCAAATTTTTCATAAACTATTCAATTTATCTTTTATTCTGATCTTCTTTCACTTTATTGGCTCCACGTTTGAAATTCTTATATATTCAACAGTATTTACCTTTTTGACTATTATTATTATCGCTATATACTTCGGAAGACAACTATGGGCCACTAGGAATTTTATATCCAATAACACAACACATTCGCAAAAAGAAATCTTAAAATTTGGTGCTCCATTTATTTTAACGACTTTTATTTTTTGGCTATTTGAAGCTTTTGACAAAATTGCTATACGTCAATGGAGTACGTTTGAAGAACTGGGTCTTTACACGGCGGCGATGCGTTTAGTAGCGCTAGTTATGGTATTAAAAACGACATTTTCTGTTTTTTGGACTCCTGTCGCTTATGAGCGATTTGAAAATAGTTCTGAAGATAGGAATTTCTTTAGATATATTTCAATCTTGGTATCCTTCGCAATGTTTTTAGTTGCTATTATTAGTATTGCAGCTAAAGAATTAATTGTAATTTTACTAGGAAATGAATATCAAACTGCTTCAGATATAATGCCTTTTTTAGTATTTATACCTATTTTTTATACAATATCAGAAACCACTGTTATCGGTATAAATTTTCATAAAAAAATTAATTGGCATATACTAATCGCAAGTATAGCATGTGGTGTTAATATTTTAGGAAACTGGCTATTCGTACCAAGTTATGGAGCTTTAGGCGCAGCTGTGTCAACTGCAATTTCATATGTTGTATTTTTCACTTTACGCACAGTTATTTCTTTAAAGTATTTTAAAGTAAGTTATCCATTGGTACGTATTTACATTATGGCTGTACTCATATCTATTTATGCTTATGCTTCTATAGTTACTTCTCACTTTTGGTTAAATATTATATGGGGCTTAATTCCACTTACTGCGTTACTAATTTTATATTACAGAGATATAATTTTTATTGTTAAAAATGGTCTCAATTAAAATGATGATCCCGACAAAAGTCTCATGGTTAATATTTTTTTGTATTAATTTTATAATATGTATTAAAAGAAATAATAATTTCCAGAATTATATTCTTACTAGATTTATTTTTCAAAATAAATAAATATAATAAAATTTAATTAACATAAGTGTTAGGAGGATAACATGAAAACAAAAGAAATATTAGGGAAAGTTCTTTATAAATTAATCGCTAAAAAACTTCCATATTCTCATAGTAAGATTAATTTTGGTAGCAAATACATCAGAGCTTTATGTGGAAAGGTTATGCTCAAACATTGTGGAG
Source organism: Jeotgalibacillus sp. ET6 (assembly GCF_029667115.1). Taxonomy (GTDB): domain Bacteria; phylum Bacillota; class Bacilli; order Bacillales; family Jeotgalibacillaceae; genus Jeotgalibacillus. The sequence continues at coordinate 256,377 of NZ_JARUIU010000002.1, forward strand.
ATAACATAAATATAGAGAAAGGAGCTTCCTTTGGGAGGAATATTTCTTTAGGGAATAATTCAGGTATAGGTATAGATGCTGAATTAAGTTCAGATATATATATTGGTTCTAATGTAATGATGGGTCCAGAGTGTAGAATATATACTCAAAATCATTCATTCCAAAATAAAAATATACCTATGTATATGCAAGGCTTTTCCACTGTTAAACCGGTTCATATTGATGACGATGTCTGGATTGGTTCAAGAGTGATAATTTTACCAGGGGTTAAAGTTGGTAAAGGTTCTATAATTGGGGCCGGTTCCGTAGTCACCAAAGATGTTCCTGAATATTCTGTTGTGGCTGGGAATCCGGCTAAAGTTGTAAAATATAGGACTTAAAAGTTGACCAATCAAAAGAACTGTTCAAAGAAGAGACTTGGTACCACACAAAATTTGTCCAATATATATAATTTTATTTTTATATCCATAAAATCCTTATTTTGTGGGACAGATAAGTTTATTATTGTATTAAATGCTTATGTTAGTCCGTTTTGTTGGCGCCTTACGCCTAAAAATAATTTATTGCAATATTATATAAATATAGAAAGAAGCGAGTGATAACAATCTTTCATCACTCGCTTTTCTTTAGCTTAGACGTCCATGCTAACAATCATAATTTACGAAGAAAGAAGTAGTGAACTATCTCCCCAGCCAACCCCCATCAACAGCCGCCAAATGACCATGCACATAATTAGAAGCTTCCGAAGCTAAATAAACCACTGTTCCTTTAAAATCATCGGGATTTCCCCATCTATCCGCAGGAATTCGATCCAGAATTTGTTTGCTTCTGACGGGATCGTCGATTAAGGCGGTATTCATTTCTGTCGCAATATAGCCTGGGACGATCGCGTTTACGTTGACCCCTTCTTTTGCCCATTCATTGGAGAGGGCTTTGGTGAGCTGTGCGACCCCGCCTTTTGCTGCTGCATAGGCTGGCACGGTTAGTCCTCCCTGGTAGGATAGAAGAGAAGCGGTGTTGATGATTTTGCCTTCCCCTCTTGCTACCATATGACGTCCTGCTTCCTGGCATAGGAGCCAGACAACTTTTAAATTAATCGATAGCACATCATCCCAATCCCTTTCAGGGAAATCAACAGAAGGTGACCGGCGTTGAATTCCTGCATTGTTGACTAAGATGTCCATTTTTCCGAATGTGGAAATGACAGAGGGGATCGCCGATTTTACTTCTTCCAACTTTTCAAGATCACATGGAATAACGACGCATTTTCTGCCGAGCTGTTCGATCTCTTCCTTTACATCTTTCTGCTCAGGATTCCTTTGAAGAAGGGCAATATCTGCTCCGGCTTCTGCAAGAGCGATTGCCATGGACCGTCCAATCCCGCGGGTGGCTCCGGTAATGGCAGCGACCTTTCCTGTTAAGTCAAATAAATTCTTTCCCATATGTATCTCTCCTTCTATGAATTTTAGAGTTCTTGTTCAACTAAATTAGAGATAATGATTGAAACAGCATGCATGATTTAAATATGTAAAAAAGCACGAAAACGTAGGAAATAAACGTTTGACCGCAGGGTCGAGCGTAACATGATAGAGCTTTCCTGTCACCACTATAGAGAAGTGATTTTACAGGAATGGAGTCTTTAATAGTGTAAATTATACAAATATTTGAATATTACTGTAATATTTTTGTAACATATGATAGAATAATCTGGTGTCAAAAATTAGAAATAGATGGAGGATTTACTTCAAGATGAAAAAATTAAGCTTTCTATTATTGGTCATGGCGATGTTCGCTGTTTCCGCTTGTTCATCACAGGAAGATACAAGCAAGGCGTCAGCTGAATCGGAAGAAACCGAGGAACAATCGGTTGAAGTAGACAAAGGATTACTGAATGTAGAACTGACAATCCCAGCTTCCATGTTTGAAGGCGAAGATATCGATCAGGTAATCGCAGAAGCAAAAGAAGACGGAGTAAAAGAAGCAACCAAAAATGATGATGGTTCTGTCACATATAAAATGTCTAAATCTGCACATAAGGAAATGATGCAGGAATTTGCAGTGAGCATGAAAGAATCGCTTGATGAAATGGTCACAAGTGAAGACTTTGTTTCCATTAAAGCGGTGGATCACAATAAATCCTTTGATAAATTCACATTGACGGTAGATCAGGAAGCCTATGAAAATAGCTTTGACGGATTTGGCATCTTCGCACTCGGAATGTCTGGCATGTTTTATCAGGTTTATGATGGCAAAGACATGGAGTCTGCGAAAGTGACCATTTCTCTTGTAGATGAAGCAACACAGGAAGAATTTGATACACTTGTGTATCCGGATGATATGGAAGAAGCGACAAGCGAAACCGAAGAAGTTTCTTCAGAGGTTTCTTCGGAAGTTTATACGGTGGGTGACACCGTAAACATTGAAGGAATGGAACTAACCATTAACTCTGCTTCGTTTACATCACCAGCTGAATATAGTGAAGCAGCGAACGGGACAGTGTTAACAGTAGATGTTTCATTAAAAAACACAAATGATGAGCAAGTGTTCATTGATAATACTGAATTTGCTATTTATGATGCTGAAGGAATTAAAATGGATGACTACTACGGCTACGATGATATGGCGCTGAGCGATTCTGTGAATAGCGGTAAACAAGTCAATGGCAAGCTTTATTTTGATGTAACTGAACAAGATACCTATGAAATGATCTATACCCCTTCCTTCTCATGGGAATCTGTTGAGATTACATTTGACATTACGCCTCAATAAGAGTTTAACCTGTTAAACCATCACTGTTTTTTATAGCTCAGTGAAGTTTTGATGATGATGGTTGGGTAATTTGAAAGAATGCCTTGAAAAGTGGGCATTCTTTTTTTGTTATCATTTTTTTCATCATCATAATCTTAAAGCATATTCGAAATTCATTTGTGAGGAAGATATAATTGATATGATAGATGTTATTCACTTTAATCGGACCGATTTTCTAAGGTGAGTTTAGCTTTTTTAATAGAGGGTTCTGTATGTTTTAGATCGATATTCAACCATTCGGTTGACTATCTTATGAAAGGGTGTATATAATTAGTCACATGGTTGAACCAAACAACGAAAACTTAGATTTAATTTTTCATGCGCTTGCAGATGCTACAAGAAGAGAAATGATTCGCCTGGTTTCTGAGAAAGAAAAGACTGTTTCTGAAATGGCGGAACCTTTTGATATGTCTTTAGCTGCTGCTTCTAAACACATTAAAGTATTGGAAAAAGCAAATTTGATCCAACGCACAGTGGAAGGGAGGACCCATACCTGTCGTATCAATGCCGAAACACTTGCTTTAGCTTCTAAATGGCTAAGCGTTTATGAGAAATTTTGGAGCAAGCGTTTTGATGTACTGGAAAGCGAGATATTGAAAGCAAAGAAGAAGGAACACTAAATAATGTAAAGGGGGATTTTATGAATAACATTCAGACAACGACCTTAGAAATGAGAAGAGAATTTAATGTAAAAGCTGAAAGAGTTTTTGACGCATGGCTGAATCCAGAAATGATGAAAAAATGGTTTTTTACATTAGAAGGGACAAATAAAGTCGCACAAAATGACCCACAAGTTGGAGGGACATGGGAGATTGTGGACCATAGAGAAGGACAAGATTACAGAGCAGTGGGGGAGTACCTGGAAATAGATCCACCACATAAGTTGGTATTTACGTTTAAAATGCCTCAGTTCAGCGAGTTAGCGGATACCATAACTGTTGAATTCGTAGAAACTGATACAGGCTGCGAAATGACTTTCACACAGGTTATCCACGTTCTTCCTGAGGAAAATTGGACACTGGCAGATATTCAAAAAGCTCTTGGAGAGCATCACGACGGAACTGAACATGGTTGGAATTTAATGTTTATGGGACTAAAAGAGTTAGTAGAAACAGGAAAAGTAAGCTATAAAGGTTAAAATTTAAGTTTCCAGTAGGAATGCATGATATAGAGTTACATTGACTCAACTTGAAGGCAGACTGACTGATAATGAAAACTTACTAGGTACAGACATCTTGCCTATTGCTGTTTTGTTTGCTGGAGATTTTGTATGTTTGGATTTTAGAAAGGATAGAAAAAGCCCTGATGTTATTGTTTGCAATCATGAGTAGTCGGCAGAGTTAGATCCAATCACGTATTTCGTCACGAATGACTTTAGTAATTTTATAAATTTGGTTGAATAGTTTAAAAGCCAGTTCCCTACTTACAAAATTAAGGGAACTGGCTTTTATTTATCCTAAAGCTTCCTGAACTTCTTCAATGCCCGCGTATTGATCAAATACATTTACTAGGACAATGAAGATGGCTTGAACGACCACAAATACGCCGAATCCAATCGTGTAGCCAAGAATAACCTCGCCCCGTTTAATCGGTGTCATTAACAGCCGTTCCAGCGTTTCCCCGGTCCGCTCTTTGACCATCCCTAAGCTATGAGCCCAATATACGCTATACATGAATTTAACAGTACGTTTAAAACTCACAATAATATAAACCCAATCACCCCCGCCATTGCTACGTAAAGCATCATCGGCACAAGTGTCATTCGAATAATAGTGCCTTCTTTCCCGACAAGGTTCACAACAGAAGCAGCTGCGACTACGTTTAAGACACAGATCATGTTACCGGCATTGGCTCCGAGTACTTGCAGCGCGAGAATGACTTTCGGGTCCGCTCCGATTTGATCAGCGATGCTGAATTGGAAGAGCGAGAACATCATATTGCTGAAGGTAGCGCTGCCTGAAATAAACGAGCCAAGTGCGCCGATGACAGGGGAGACAAGCGGCCACTGTTCGCCAACGGTACCTGATACATAAAGAGCTAATTCCATTGGCATGCTCAATAAATCTGCCTGGTTGACGCCGGAATTGATGAAAATTCGAACCATTGGCACAGCTGCTCCAAGGGCGATGATGCTTCCGGCCATCGTTTTAGATGAAATCATAACGGTTTCTTTTACGCTGCTGCTACTCATTTTATGAAGAAAAATAGTGATGACGATCACAACGAAGAAAATGGTGCCAGGCAAGTAAAACGGTTCGAAAAAGGTACTGATCCCCGTCCCTAAAATTGAGCCCCATCCCATTTGAACCGACCGCAGCCAGTCTTTTAAAGGAAGAACATCGATTCTCGTCAGGACGAGGAATAGTGCGACCAGTAAGTATGGAATCCATGCAAGCCAGAGAGGCATGGCGTTATCTGACATCGCTTCATTTGTAAGTGGCTTAGATGGATCCGCTCCGAAATCCCACGGTTTGTCAGGCAAAAGAAAGCCTTTTTTAGCTGCCGGTACGACAATCATCAGCCCCACAAGTCCGCCTATAATCGAAGGGAACTCAGGTCCTAAAAGGGTCGCAACTGTAAAAGCGGGGAGTGTAAAACTTAATCCCGCAAAAACGGCAAACGGAGCGAGTTCTAAGCCTTCTTTCCACGAGCGGTTCTCACCAAAAAAGCGCGTCAGCATACACACTAATAACAAAGGAATAAAGGTCCCGATAAATAAGTCTACGAAGACGGCTGTACTGGCGATTTCCTGCAGGTACTGTGTAATCGACATGGCCCCGAGTTCACTCTCTACACCTGAAGCAAGCGCACTTCCTTCATTTAACCCCTGCTGAACGCCCACTATAACAGGCGTCCCAACCGCTCCAAATGAAACCGCCGAACTATCCGCAATCAGCGCCAGCGAAACAGCCGCAAGTGGAGGAAAGCCAAGCGCCACTAAAAGTGGAGCCGCAATCGCAGCCGGTGTTCCAAAGCCCGCAGCTCCTTCAATAAACGAGCCAAACAGCCAGGCAATAATAATCAACTGCACTCTCCGATCCGCTGAGATCACCGTAAATCCCTCACGAATCGCATCAAGCGCTCCGCTTTTAGAAAGGGTGTTCAGCAAAAGGACCGCCCCAAACACGATCCAGAGAATCGATACCGCAATAATCAGCCCTTCAATAGAAGCCGCAAAAATCTGAAGAGCCGGCATCTCCCACACAAAATACGCAAGCACACCCGTCACGAGTAAACTGACCGGCATCGCTTTCGTCGCAGGTAACCGCAAGATCACAAGAAAAATGAAAACAGACAAAACCGGCGTCAAAGCAGTAAAAAATTGCATCACGTTCATGGTCGCATCATCCTTACGAGTCGTAGTCAACAACATGATTTAGAAAGATGTAAATGGAATATTTTGTTCATTTTCTTTTAGTATAGCAGGTGTGGAGACGAATGGGAGAGTTAATTGTGAATGTTTTCACATAATGATGGGGGAGGGACGAATGGTAAGGAATGAACGTATCAGATATAGTTAAAAAGCCGCATTCCTGTTTACAGTACATGGCAGGCGATTAACAAAATAAGGTTAATTACTTTACTCGTATAGTTACATGGGAACAACATTATTAATCTAGTAAAATTAATACTTTAGGTCTATCTGCTTATTTTACATTATTTTCATGTTAAAGGTTGTCGTTTCTAAGCTTCCAACTTTACACTAGAGGAAAATACTAGAAATATTCAAAGGAAGTGAAGCGATGTCTCAGACCGTGCGCTATGATGCGGCCGCTCTTAAAGAGACGATGGAGGAGCGGGTGGATCAGTACAAAGAGTTTAGAGGCAATTTATTTGTCTTGAAGAGAAAGATGGTAGCTGTGACCGACTTAGGTGAAGCGTTTGAAGGTTTGGCAGCGGGACGGATCAAGGATTTCTTTCGTGCACAGAGTGATGTTGCGGAGGTCTGGATTCAATTCGTTGATCAGCAGATAGCGTTTATGAATGATGTAGGTGCCATGGCAGAAGACAGGGAGCTCGGCGGCAGTACAGTCATTGATGTGCCGGTGCTGGATGAAGAACTGCAGACCGCTCATACCCGTTTGATGGAGATGGTTCGTAACCAGCAGCAGGATGTGGCAGACGTTTTGTCCCGCATTCAGGATTTGATTTCCATCCAAGCCTATTCCTCAGAATCAATCGAACAGTCAATTGAAGACTCAAAGCAGAAACGTTGGGATACTGTCGAAACGGTGGAAGAGTTCGACGCGGAACTGGTGCGGGAGTATGATCAGTCGGAAGAAACCCAGATGCTTGTGACCGGGTTGTTTGAAGCGATGATGGACGCCACAAGTCAAAACGGTGAAATTACCCCGATGTCATTTAACTCATCCGCATTCGAAGCAAGTGCCCCGTTCCAAGTGAAAGATGAAGTCCAGGAGCGCAGCATGCAGTACATCCAAACGAAACAGGAACAGGCGGAAGCCCGCGATGTAAAAGGCTGGAGTGATTATAACCCGATCGAAGCCTACAATAAAGTGGGACAAAGCGTTCAAAACGTCACGCAGTCCATCATTGACGGACATGGTCAACTGGCGGAAAAACGCAATGATTCGTGGTATGATTTTGCTAACTACTGGCTTTTTGGCGCATTTGATACGGTCAAAGGCTTCAATGAACACGTCAATGAGTTGACGGATAAGCAATATGACTCTACATACGATTACTGGAACGCACGATTCCTGGGCCTGCCGGAGCTCGTGAAAAACGTTTTTAACCCGCAGGAAGTCTATTCAGAACAACACGTCACAGATACCCTGGGCCTGATTACTTTATTTGCCGGCACAAAAATCCGGCCAAGCCTGCCAGACGCAGATTTAAAAGATGCACCCGTTTCCTTACCCCAAGCACCGTTGACACTCGTCTCGCCGCGGTCTGAGATGCCCTATCTTACCATGATGGATCAGTGGAACCTGTTGACCATGAGTCACCGGTTCGAGGTGCAGCCGGCTGGGGCGTATGGAATAGATGCGCCAGGTCCGAAAACGACGGAGAGAGGGTTGGCTTATTCGGCTTTTCGGGGTGACAATAGTAAGATCGAGGGTGTGGGGACACTTGATAAAAGCTTAGCAAAAGTTTATCTAAGGGATATTGAGGCTAAGACAGGAAGAAAGGTTAATAATAAGCAAATTTATTTTATTAAAGAAAATTTGAGACATAATATTTATGAAAAACTGACACCAATAGAGACTGCTAAGCATAGAAGTAAATTTACATCTAGCTTGAAAGATAAATTAATTGCAGAATGGGAAGAAAAAACAAATCAAATATGGCCTAGATATACAGAAGAAGTGCTTGATAAGAATGGGGAAGTTGCTCGTAGTATTGGTCAACCTTACGATGCGCATCATATCATAGAAAATAACTTTGGTGGTCCTCATGAGTGGTGGAATATTCACCCAGCTAAATATCCTAATGAACACCAAGCAGGGATTCATGGAAAAGGAGCACCGTCAGGATTACTATTTCCAAGGAGGTAGACAACATATGGTTGGTTTTAAATTTATGAATAAACCAGAAAATAAATTTTATAAGGTGACTGAAGAAGATATCATAAAAGCTGAACAAAGAATGAACATTAGCTTTCCAAATGATTTAAAAGAGTTATATTTGGAAATCGGTTACGGTTTTATTAAAGGTCAAAGCGCTAACGCTATAAACAGGATACTCGGACCAGCTACAGTAGCAGATATTAGGTTAAGAGAAGGCAATTTCGAAGCTGACCCAGATTTAGATGAAATTTATGATGATAGCAATAAACTAATTTTCTTTGAGGTGAATGAAGGAGTTTATATTTCAATAGATTTAACAATAATAAATAGGCCAGTATTTTATTTTGATGTTCAAATAGCTGGATCATTAAAAGATTTTTTTGAAAAGTTTTTCATTAACAACGAGTATTATATAGATTTAATTGAAGACTGAGCTTAATTTTGGATGAAATTTTAATGAAGTAGACCGTATGGATGAAGATTGGTATTTTGTTACTTCTTAGCGGGAATTAAGCCATCTCCAATTGACTTTTCTTTAATCAATTTTCGCTAGCGGGCAGTTAGATACTCTCCACCGTAAATTACTTATTCCATGATCAAGTTTTGTTTTTTGTATACCCTAAAAAGCCAGAATAATAGGGGGTTGTCAAATTGTGTGGAAAGATTTAATAGTAAGTATCAAATATGAATTAAGAGCATATGGTCTATTCCTAAGAAAACCTGCAACGATTAAAGAAGTGAAAGCATTTCAAGAACAAGTAGTAATCCAATTGAATGGTTTTGATCTACCATCCGATTACATTAAGTTTTTAATGACAGTGAATGGTTTAGAGTTTAATGGATTAGTGATCTATGGGATCGACAAAAAAATGTTGCAAACGGAAGTAGATGATGAGATCTCTGGATTTATTGAAACAAATAAAATCTGGCATGAGAATGAATGGCAAAATAGATATATTTTCTTTGGTGATTCGGATATAGCCTTATACTGTTATGACTTAAATCAAAAAATCTTTTTGGAACTTGACAAACCTTCCTCTATTATAATGAACGTATTTCCCAGTTTTAATTTAATGTTAGAAGATGCTTTGAAAGGAAGCCTGGAATAGGAAATGTAAACAATAGTAGTGTGCTGTTTTTTTTTATCTAGTCAGGAGGTAATCAGAATTAACAGACAAGACGTAAAAATATTAATCACAAGTCAAGAAAGTGAGTTTTTCTTTACAGGAGGGGTTCCAGAGGAGCTTATTCACGAAATAGAGAAGGAACTAAATGTCCAACTGCCAGAAAGTTATAGATGGTTTCTGGGTAGTTATGGCTATGGGGGGATAAATGGAGTTTTAATACAAGGCGTAGGTTTAGACACGTCTTTACAAGTTGTGAATACGACAAAAAGCTTAAGAAAATATGGATTGCCGCAAGATTTAGTTGTCATTGAAAATGTAGACGAATATGTAATTTGTTTAAATACTACACAAATGCAAAATAATGACTGTCCAGTAATTGATTGGGATCAAGCAAGTGGTCTAGGAAAAAAACAGTATGAAAATTTATATCATTACCTGTACGATAGATTTAATGACGCCATTGAAAATTTATAAAAAAATGCTGGTGTCTGATACACCTAGAAGGGGAAAACTTTTTTGAATTTCATATGCAAAAAGCCAGTCCTCTTATTGAGACAAAAGAGGACTGGCTTTATTTATTCTAAAGCTTCCTAAACTTCTTCAACGCCCGCGTATTGATCACATACAGGACCAGGGCAAAAGTAAGGAGCCCAAGAAGATACGGCCAGATCTGCAAGAAACCATCCCCATACACCATCACCCCTTTAATCGCAGCGGCCCCGTAGTAAATAGGCATGATATAGCTTAGATTTCCCAGCCCAAAAGGTATCAGGTCGAGCGGAATCAGTCCGGAAAAAAAGACTTGCGGGATGATTGTAAATGGAATCATTTGAACCACCTGCAGCTCTGAGCTGGCAAAAACGGAAATAGTGGCGCCGAATAACACGGCTGTGACGGCTAACAGGACCATGGCCAGCAGAATCCATCCGATATTTCCGGCAGAACTTAGTTGAAGAACAAAGACAGTATACAGAACAATGAGGATGGCTTGAACGATCGCAAATATTCCGTATCCAATTGTGTAGCCAAGAATGACTTCGCCCCGTTTAATCGGTGTCATTAAAAGCCGTTCCAGTGTTCCACCGGTCCTCTCTCTGACCAGTGCCATTCCTGAAATGATAAAGACTAAAAAGAACGAAAAGAGAGCCAGGAAAACATAACCGAGAGAATCAAAGGTGGATTGCTCCTGGTCACCGTAGACATAAGCCATTTCCACTTTTGCTGAAGGGTTTAAAGACGTCATGGCTTCTTGGATTTCACTTGCTGCACTCGCTCCTTTAGTGGAAGGTTCATACAGGGTGATTTCCATGCCTTCATTTTGTGAGAAAGAGAAGATCGCGTCTACATTTTCATGATCCTTTAAGTAGCTTTTTGTTTCCTCCACCTCTTCGTTTGAGAGGTTTTTAATCTTAAAATCCTGCTCTTCCAAAGCGGTTACGAGAGGTTCGGGCAGGGCTGATTTTTCCATTCCAACAGTTGGCACATAATCAGAATCCCCGAGTAAAAGATAAACGAGTGTCAGAATTAAGAGGGGAGCGACTAAGATCATCATCAGGCTCCGTTTGTCATTGATCGTTTGACGGATAACACGCCGCGCTAGATGCATCATGAGCGTTCACCCTCCTTCGCTTGAGCTGAAGCCATTAAAAATAGTTCCTCCACACGTCCATTATCCGTTTTTTGGATTAAGTTCGGGACGGTATCATAGTCAATCAAGGCGCCATTATACAAAAGAGCTGCCTGATCGCACTCTGTTACTTCGTCCATCACATGGGTGGATACGATAATTGTCGTGCCAGATTGTTTAATTGTTTGAAACTGCTGCCAGATCGCCCGGCGCAGCACCGGATCTATTCCAACAGTGGGTTCATCTAAAAACAGGATTTTTGGAGAATGCAAAATTGCTGCCGCAAGAGAAAGTCTCTTTTTCATTCCCCCAGAAAACTTCTTCACTAATTTCTTTCGATGCTCCGTTAAATCAACAATGGAGAGTACTTCGTCCATGCGTTTGTTTAGGGTGCTGGAATCTAGATGATACAAGCCTCCAAAGAAATGCAAATTTGCTTCTGCAGAAAGATCATCGTATAAGGCGTCATTCTGCGGCATAAACCCTACCTTTTTTAACATATTCATATTCGGAATTTCAACGTCCCCGAAATGAACCGATCCTTCATCTGCTGCGATTGCCCCGATCATGAGGCGAATCAGCGTCGTTTTTCCAGAGCCGGAAGGACCAAGCAGCCCGCATATTTCCCCTGACGGAATCGTTAGCGTGACATCTTTTATTACGTGGTGCTGATCAAAATATTTATGAACATGAGAAACGTGAATATCCATCTTTAACCCTCCAGTATGATAAAATAATCAACAACGTGTTGTTTAATTACACTATATGCTCTTATAGAGCGCCCTACAATCATCAAAAAGGAAGGATCTGTCGGTTATCCAACAGGTTGTTGAGATGTGTTGAAAAAAATTTGGAGGATGGATAGATAGAAGCAATATATTTGGATTTATGCCTCTAAATAATCAGATCAGCCAACAATGTTTGATATTTCTTTTCATGGAATTTGTACTAAGCAGTCAAGGAACATCTTACTGTTGAAAGAAAGGCAAACTCTTTGAAAAATTGGGACGCAAAGTTACAGATCTAACGCGGTATCGCTATGATGGCTGGGCTGCCAAAGATATAAGATTTCCTTTACTTTAAGGAGTTCTTCGTATGAAAGCTTTTACTGCATTAGAAAATGATCCTGGGCGTCGTCGATCTGTATGAAATTAAAACACTGGGTTGATTGCCATTTCAAAGGGAAACACCGTTATAGTTTATACACTGGCCGGTGCATCGCTTGTAATAAAAAGAAGGCCAGAGACACGGACTTAGCTTAAACCAAACAGTTCAATCGTTAAACTTACATAAGCCCTGAAGAGATGAAATCCATCTTTTCAGGGCTCATTTTCATTTTCGCACCTTTTGGTCAATCATTCATGTACACCCACAGCATTATGATAAAATAATAAACAACATGTTGTTTAACTGAACGGTCAGTTCTTATAAAGCGCTGCAATCAGGTTTTCACGAATGAAAAGGAGGATGGACATGAGCGATATGCATTTGGATTTACGCGTTATTCGGACAAGAGAATCAATTAAGCAAGCGATGATTGACTTAATTGAGGAAAAAGGGTTTGAGGCCATTACGGTAAAGGACCTGACCACAAAAGCCGATATCAATCGCGGGACCTTTTATGCCCATTATCAGGATAAGTATGATCTTCTGACCAAATGCCAGGAAGAACTGATGAAGGAAATGAAGGATAAAATCGTCAAAAACCTGCCAAACGTCATTGCCGACATAGATTCAAATAAGGAAAACATCGTTCCTATTGCGATGCTTGTACCATTCTTTGAATTTATTAACCGCAACAGAGGCTTAATGAAAGCACTTCTTGGCCCCAATGGAGATCTTTCGTTTCAAACAAAGCTTAAAGGCTTCATGGGAGATGCCCTCTTTAAAAGCAACCCAACCATTTTCAAACAGGAAAACCTCCTTGTCCCCATCGATTATCTCGTCACCTACATTGCTTCAGCCCACATCGGCGTTCTTCAGGAATGGCTGCGAAATGACAGGGAGGAATCACCTGAAGAAATTGCGCGGATTATCTTTACCATGACCGTGAATGGACCGTTTTTTGCGGCGGGGGTGAAGAAGTGATGAAGCGGGAATATTTAAAAGAAGGCGGGGATGTAGTTGAAGGATCGTTCAACTGAGAGAATTCATACAGATCGACTTTATTTGAGGGAAATAACCATAGAAGATACAGCTGCCATTTATAATATCGTCAAGGAACATGAAGTAGGAAAATGGCTAGCAGCTTCCAAAGGATTATCTTATGAAGAAACAGAAGATTATGTAAAAAAGTTAGTTGAACACTGGAATCAGCATCAATTCGGCGTCTGGGTTGTTGTGAATCAATTGTCTGAGGAAATCATCGGACACTGTGGACTCCGTTTCATTGAAGATACACAGGATATTGAAATCATGTACCTTTTAAATAAAAACCACTGGGGGAAAGGGTACGCGAGTGAAGCAGCCCAAGCAGCCATTGACTTCTCGAATCATACTTTGAATGTTAATCAATTAGTAGCCAGAGTGAGAGTAATGAACGGAAAATCTATCAAGACCTTAACCTCCCTTGGATTTCATTTCGTAGAAGAGCGGAACTATAATGGACGAGTATTATCTTTTTATAAAAAGGTTCTGGTTTAAACGATTGATGAAGGGCTAATCTAATTAACGGATAATTTATGGTGTTTATTCCGTAAGTCAAAAACGATAGAGAACTAAATAAGTGAAGGTTTAGACTGTCATTGCATATCTAAATGCAATGGCAGTTTTTTGTAGAAAGAATATAGATCCTTTTGCTCATTTTACATGTTTTGAAAAATAATGTTATTTTCACTTAAGCTTCACATGAAAGTTTAATGGTAGAATAAAGTTAATATTCTAAAAATTAGAAAAGAACGGGGAAGACATATGAAAAGAGCGTTTAGCCATTATTCTACCAAAACGGAAGAACAGCGTTGTAGATATGTTGGAACACTGGTGAAAGATAATGAAGATAGAAGTATGTCAATTAGCAGTACGGAACCTGAAAAAGCTTCAGAACAGCATCTTTTTGATTCCGTTGGGTCTGTCATGACTATAGGAGATACAACGATCCCATTTACCAAGCTTCATATGTGGCCTTTGGTCGTGCTGTTGGAGAATGTACTAAGCCATGAGGAATGTGACCAGTTGATCAAATTATCGGGAGATCGAATGAAACGTTCGAAGATTAGCAGTGAGCGTGTTGTGAATCAAATGAGAACGAGCAGCGGCATGTTTTTTGAGGAGTCGGAAAATGATGTGATTGCTTCTATTGAAAGGCGTCTTAGCCGGATTATGAATATCCCTGTTGAACACGCAGAGGGACTGCAAATATTAAATTATAAGCCTGGCCAAGAGTACAAAGCACATCATGATTACTTTTTACCGACGAGTAAAGCAGCTTCAAATAACCGCATCAGCACAATGGTTGTTTATTTAAATGACGTGGAAGAGGGGGGAGAAACCTATTTCCCAGAATTAACGATCACGGTCCCACCTAAAAAAGGGTCAGCCGTCTACTTCGAATACTTTTACAACGATGAAGAACTGAACAAAAAAACTCTTCATGGGGGAGCACCTGTTGTGAAAGGAGAAAAGTGGGTAGCGACACAGTGGATGAGAAGGAAAAGAGTTCGTTGACGGCGAGAATGGATATCGTCCAACGAGTTTTAATTACACAAATCTAGTGGAGTGATACTCTCAAGTAGGTCTTATTACTCATTTTACAGTATTTACATGTTTTAGGTTGGCAGACAATCGCTTCCATCTTTACACTAGAGGAAAATACTAGAAATGCCAAAAGGAAGTGAAGCGATGTCTCAGACCGTGCGTTATGATGCGGCCGCTCTTAAAGAAACGATGGAGGAGCGGGTGGATCAGTATGAGACCTTTAGAGAGCAATTAGTCGTATTAAAAGAGAAAATGGTGGCTGTTACAGATCTTGGTGAGGCATTTGAAGGAAACGCAGCGGATGCGATCAAGTCTTTTTTCAAGGCTCAAAGCCTGATAGCCGAGATGTGGATTGGGTTCGTCGATCAGCAGATTGTTTTTATGAGTGATGCAGGGGCAATGGCTGAGGACCGGCAGCTTGGCGGATCTTCGTTTGTGGATGTACCATTTATAGAAGAAGAGCTTGAAACGGCTCATGTCAGAACAACAGAGATGATTCAAAAACAGCACAAGGATTTGGCGGGAATATTGGATGGAATCCGTGATCTGGTGGCGATTGAAGCATACTCCACTGCTGATATAGAGGTTTCCTTAGAGGACGCGAAAACCAAACGAAGTGATACAATAGAAAAGGTAGAGGAATATGATCATACGTTAGGTACTGAGTACGACCTGTCCTTGGAATCCCAAGAGCTGGTGCGTAATTTACTCGATTCCCTGGTCAAATCGACGACCCAGAACGGCACGATCACACCGGTTGCCTTCAACGTCCATGCTTTTGAAAAAAGTGAAGCATACACCAGTATTGAAGGAACACGAGAAAAAAGTCTTGAATACATAGATAGAAAACAGGAAGAACAGAGGGTGCGCGAAGCACATCGGGCTGAACAGGACATGGGCGCAACAGGTATGCTAGGTGATCCGGCAGCCACTAACACCGTCCCGCAATCCTTCCTTTCCTGGAACAACGGCCCTCTTTTCAACATGATGAGTACCAGCCACCTCGACCAACTGTTCAACAGTGCCTATCAGCCTGCCGCCTCCAGCACCCCTGAAAATGAGGTGGAAAAACAGCTGATACAACTGCAGGCTGAAAAGGGGATTCAACAAGATCCCGTAACAGAAGAAGACATGGAAGCGCTAAGAGAGTATATACTGAATCCATCAACACACTCCTCTTCTGACTCTTCATCGCCAGCAAACGCAGGAGACTGGAATTACCCTGATCCCACGTTAGCTGACATGAGAAAAGTGCTTGGAAACCCTAATTCAGATGTGGGTGTAGAAGAAGGCGGTCACTACTTTGTCGGCGCAATGAAATTTATGTTCGAAGACGTCGCGGTGTTGCTGGACCCGGAATCCACGCCGGATGAAATCGCCCTGGCCTATATGTTTACCTTCTTCAAACCGTTGAAAGCCGCTGATAAAGGGCTTGATTTGGCTGGTGGGGGGAAGAAGGTTGAGGATGGAACAAAGGGCACAAGTAAAGTTGAAGAAACTAGTAAAAACGAGAAAATCACCACAAGTGTCGAGGAAGTAAAGTTTAAACAAAGTTCTTTAGATAAAGCATTTGCAAAACATAAAAACGATTTTGGAACTTATCCAGATGGTAGTCAATCAAGTGTAGAATTATTCAAAAATGATATTATAAAATTAATAAATTCTGGAGTTCAAAAGAAAGGTAAATATAGAAATATAGAAGGTACACATATTTATAACATAGATACCAAACAGTGGGCTTTTATCAACTCTGATGGAACTATGAATACAGCTTTTAAGTTAAGTGAAAAGCAGGTCGACTATCTAGTTAAGACAGGAGTGGTTAAATAGTGAGACTAGTTAATAGCCTTCTTTCTAAAGAAGAAATAAAAAACAATGAAATTGAAATGATCTTAACATTATTTAAAAGTCAATATCGTGAGTTAATTGAGGTAAGTACCTATAAATATGAAGACCGAAAGTATTTTGAAACTGATTTTGATGTAATAGACATTGAATTTAATAAGGATAGTATTTACCAAGAAATTGATAAATTAATTAAAATTCATGAGAGAGCGATAAGTTTAACTAGTCAAGATGTAGAGATTATTGTGGCTAATGATGATACAGATACGGAAATTCAAGTTTTTGAAAATGATGATACCGATATTTCTGGTTTCGGACTGTTTATAACAAAAAGAAAAATACCGATGATTAAACCATATTATACTTCTGATATTTGCAATGCTTATCTAAATTTCCAATACGTTAGCTTTGATGTTATGTTCGAATCAGACTAGGCAAAATCAGCGATTTAAACATACAATTTTAAAAATGTGCCTACCGCCCTGTTTTCTCCATCACACCGAAAAAATGTGGATAAGCAACTGGTACAACTTCAGGCTGAGTAATAAAAAGAAGAAAAACGTAATATATGATCCTTTAATAAAAAAACTAAAAGATTATAAAAATCACCGTTTGATTATAGAGTAGGATAATGGATTGTAGATTGAAGGTTTATCAGACACCTTATATGAAACAGAAAATGTGGAATGCCGAGATATAAATATTAAAGAACCATGCGCGGGAAACAGGGAGCATGGTTCTTTATCTGTTGGCACCTAAGGATAAAAGTGGAACAGTAAGCTCTTCTGAAAAACGGGATAGGGCAAACTAAAATACTAAACCAGTAACCAACCATTTGGCTGGGATGAAGACGGTATCGATATGGACTCATACCAGCCGATTTTTTTAATTCGATCTCCGGTTTAGTAGGGAAGTATGACATAGCCAAAAGTGAAGGGCAACGTTTATAATCTAATCCCCGGTTATCTCTTTTCAATTTTTATTATCGTACTCTTCTTTTAAAATACCCATATGTATAATGTCATTCCATTGACCATTTCTAAACAAAGATTGGCGACTAATCCCTTCTTCATTAAATCCTAACTTCTTATATAAATTAATTGCTTTCTCATTAAATGAAAAAACCTTCAATGATACCCGATGTAAATTCAATTCCTGAAAGGCATAATTAAGTAATAAACTAAATGCTTCAGAACCATATCCTTTGCCCCAATATTCTTTCTCCCCTATATCAATAATTGCTTCAGCGTTTCTATTTTTGGAATCAATATTTATTAGTGAGGTAATCCCGACTGGAATTTCATCTTCTCTGTCTACTATGATGTAGCTTTTTGATGAGGTAGAACTCATAAGTACATTTTCAACAAATGATCTTGTATCATCCATTGTGTTCAGATCCAAAGATAGATTTGTAGAAACCATGACATCCATGTCATTTCTCCACTTATGGTAGTTTTCGGCATGGCACTTCTCTACTTTTCGCAAATTAATTCGTTTTGTTGAGAACATAAAAATCCCTCCAATTATTCATTCGTTACCTTTTTGATTGAGGATAAGCTAGTACCCGCAGCGCCTTGAGAGTGATCATCATGAAATTAAACGTCTTTGTTTAGTGCTTCTTTAGAGCAGGTTGTCCATTTATTACGCCATTTCGCTAACAATGACCGATCGTTCCAATCACGATATTTAACGGTGAATCCTTCTTTTGTGATTTCTCGAGTGGTCATCAAGCCATGAGCATGAGGGTTTGTTAGATCTTGCCGATGAATGGCAATATCAGTCACCATTCCGTGAAGGACAAACTCTGTTTGAACATAGTCTTTAATTAGATCAGTCTGCTGGTTTGCTGACAGTTCTCCAGGAAGCGATACCTTGATCTCTCTTGCTACTTGGGAGTTTATGCGTGTCTCAGATTTCTCAACTTCGTTCCTTAGACAGTTTCGGTCGTGTACTCATTCAGGAGTATGAGAAGGAGAATCATGTTTTCTGGTTGTATGTCCCGTTTGTAGATTGTCAGTTCACCTGTGTGTGGGTCTTGAAGTTGTTCTCCTAATTGATACGCAGCAGAAAAAATAGCAGACTCACCTTTGTTTCTTGAAAGCACTCGGGCAGAAAAGGTATAATGTACCATAAAATTTAGGGTAAAGATCTCAACTAATTTCAATTGAACAAGCTGCAGAAGGAGTACGAGCAGACTGCTTGAAATGGATAACCGTAATAGAATTGTAGATTTAATTACTAAAAGCAGGAATAAGTTTCGATAACTTCGCAGTCAATTGAGTTTGAGCGAATTTCTTAATAGAGTTTTATTAAAGAGATCGTTTATTAATCTATAGACAATTTTAAGTTAAAGGTGTGTCCATTTTTCGTCCTCTTCAAATGTGATCACGCAATCAAGATAGCTTTTCATTTTTTTATCGATCTTCCGGTTAAAATAGGTGCTCCAATTTTCCTGATCGCGGGGTGCAGGAATAGAGTGAATCTTTTTCAAAATATTCCCTGATGTTATGCCAAGTTTATATTGTTTAGCTTGAGAAATATTTCCTTTACTGGAACAACGGTCCTCTTTTTAACATGATGAGCACCAGCCATCTTGACCAACTGTTCAACAGTGCCTATCAACCTACCGCCTCCAGCACATCAGAAAATGAGGTAGAAAAACAGCTGATACAACTGCAGGCAGAAAAGGGGATTCAACAAGAACCTGTAACAGATGAAGACATGGAAGCACTAAGGGAGTATGTGCTGAATCCATCCACACACTCTTCTTCTGACTCTTCATCTCCAGCAGACGCAGGTGACTGGGATTACCCTGATCCCACCTTAGCTGACATGAGAAAAGTGCTCGGTAATCCTAATTCAGATGTAGGAGTGGCCGAAGGCGGGTACTACTTTGTCAGCGGCATGAGATTCATGTTCGAAGACGTCGCCGTGCTGCTGGACCCGGAATCCACCCCGGATGAAATCGCCCTGGCCTACATGTTTACCTTCTTCAAACCGTTGAAAGCCGCTGATAAAGGGCTTGATTTGGCTGGTGGTGGGAAGAAGGCTGAGGATGTTGGGGGTAAGGGTGTTAGTAACTCTAAATGGAAATCATCAGAATTATTAGATGAACTGGAAAATAGCGGCGTGAAATTTAATCCCGATGAAGTGATGGCTCTCACAAAAACAGCAAGTGGTAAGTTAGTCTGGCTTGAAAAGGGTACCTCAAATGGAGGTTTTGAACATGTAATGCGTCATGTAGATTAGTTTGCAGCCAAGGGGATAAATTCAAATGAAATTCCAGATTTACTAATGCAGGCGTTAAGTAAAGGTAAGGTTGTTGGTACTCAAGGTCGAGGAAACGGAAGACCAATCTATGAAGTAGTATTTAACGGACAGAGACAAAGAGTTGCTATAACTGTAGGGAAAAATGGATTTATTGTAGGTGCAAATCCAAAATCATTACCATAATAAGGGGGGGAACCATGAATATTATTAAGATATTTCTGGAGTATCAATGCTATCCAATGTGGATATATGATGAACAGGGTGAATTAGTTGATAATGATTTAGTTGGAGAATTGGAGAATGATGAAGAAATTGATAATATGCTTTTAGAGATACAGAATCTATACGATAATTTATTTGAAGACAATTCTATCAACTTTGAGTTCAAAGGATTTTCAAATGAAAATGAAAAGACCATATTTTTTAAGAAGGTAGAAAACACTATAACCTTAATTAAAGAAAAGATAGGAGATAAGTATATTGTTGAGAATACGGTAGAAATTTAATTAAATTGAAAAACAACCTTGAATAGCTGTTGGGGTCAGCCAGTGATGAATAGTCAGCTAATAGAGATAAATAAAATAGCCTTTCAGAACCAAATTGAATGAACCTTGATTGGCTCTATGCCTTTCAAGGTTTTTTACTTTAATTTTTTAAAAGACAGTTGATAATTGATTGAGACAATAAAAAGTTATTTGTTTTAGAATCGAAAACTCTTGATGGTTGTACCATCAACAAGAATGACAAAGCTCGGCGATAAAAGGTAGGTTACGTAAGAAGGTAACTAGTTTAGCAACAGGGCAGACAAGAATTGTAGAGGTTCATGATAATGTTAGAAGGAAAATGATGGAAAAAGGGAAACTAGCTAGAGATGCTCTAAAAATAGCTATAAATTGTGATTACCGTTACGGGAGGGTGAGAAATTGAACATTGTCAGGTATATACGAATCTCGACTCAAGGTCAAGCAGGAGATAGATGCAGCTTGAAGTATCAAGAAGATGATATCAAAGCAATTGATACCAACAAAACTCCATGGTAACTTTCCGCACATTGGCCCGGCATCCGATTTGAGAACTTGGCCAAGATATACTGAGGAATTTATGATAAAAAAGGTAGATTAGCAAGGGATATAGGTCAACCATATGATGCTCATCATATTATAGAAAATAATTTTGGCGGTCCTCACGAATGGTGGAATATACATCCCGCTAAATTTCCTGATGAACACCAGGCGGGGATTCATGGTAAGGGTTCGCCATCAAATAAGTTATTTCCAAGGAGGTAGTTTTAATGGCTACATTTGATTTTGTGAAAAATGATAAACATAAATTTATTAGACTACAAGAAAACGAACTGTTAGATGCGGAAGAAAGACTTGGGTTTGAGTTACCTAATGAACTTAAAGATTTTTACTTAGAAGTTGGGTATGGCTTTATAAAAGGAAGCGATGGGAACGCAATAAATAGAATTATGGATCCAGATACTATAGCTGATATTACTTTGAGAGAAGGTATTTTCGAGTTTGATCCAGATTTAGAAGGAATATATCAGGACGATGATAAATTAGTGTTTTATGAAGTAAACGAGGGTGTATATTTAACTCTCGATTTAAATATTCCACAACAAACTCCTATATATTTTTTTGAAACACAAATTGCTGGTTCATTGGAGGAATTTATAAGAAAGGTTGATGAGGATGCAGAGTACTTTAGGGATATGGTTTATTAATACTTCGGGTTATCAGCAATAAAATATAAAAGCAAGCGTAAAATAGTCCACATATACTACTCACGTATGGAATGTTACGCTTGAAAAGTTGGTTTTAATAATGAAATAAAAGCAGTATTAAACGAAAATGATGTAGATGTTGTTAAGGCTCATTATAGATTTTATTTATGGAAATCTTACGTTACACAACTAAATTATATAGGAGGTAAAACATAGAATAGAGTACTTGATTGTCTACTTATGGCAACAAGTGCTTTTTGTTAGAAATGTAACTTTGGACAAATTAAAATGTCTACATGAAATTCATAACTCATGAAGGTTGTACCATCAAGGCATTCTGTTTTAATACTTGCTTTGCGAGAGAAGTACCATATGAATTTATGTGCTTTATTAAAGGATAATATTTATGAAGTATTGTGATAACTAAAACTGATATAGTCATCGACTTCCTTATCAGAATAAAGAAAGCATGTGTTATATCTGAACAATAAGAAAGTGATGGAGATTTAATAACCTTGATTGGCTTAATGCCTGTCAAGGTTTCTTCGCTGGTGGGGCTACCCAAGTGGTTAAACGGTTGTTTGAGCTTAAACAGCTACATTAGAGACAAGGCGTTAACGAGAACCCCAACAGCACAAGATATAAGAAACTTTGCAAAACAAATAGACCAAAACAACCTTATTTATCGGCATTAAAATAAGAGGAGTGATAGTATGGATAAACAAAAATTGTTATTTGAGCAATTATCAGAAATAAAAGATTATTGGGTTAATACTTCAAGCGGAAGTTTAGATGACAAAGCAGACTTGATATGGTCTGAAGTAGAAGATAAATATGAAATACTTCAAAAGAAACTTACTACTCAGGAAGAAAAGGAGGCATATCAAAATGTGGTTGATGAAGTTATTAAAGGTGTAATGCACTCAATTTTAGTAATGATAGACGGTGGGGACGAATTAGCTGATAAATTATTGCTTGATTTAACTGAGCGTGACACTAATAAGTCTCTCTCGATGCAAGCAGCATTACATGAAAAATTTTATAGTTTCTTGTTAGAAAAATAGCAGGGGGAGTTATGACATGGAATGGCTAAGAAACTAACGAGAATGACAAAGCTCGTGGAGAAATCATAGTTTTATGGTTAAATAAACTGATTATTGGATTGTTGACCCCGATCCATTAAAAGGGGTAACCCACAGAAGATTTATTGAGGGCGTTGGAGTAACTGGAAAACCAAATGCAATACCAAAGAGGTGATAGTAAGAATGTATAGTTTTCAAATATGTGATGAAGCGTGTGTGAATTACAATTGGGCAACAGTATTAGTCGGGTTAAAATTAAATTGTTTTCCAATCGAATATGTCGATGATTATGCTGTTAAATACATGGCTGAACACCCTGAAATGGAAAATAAATTTTTACTGGAACTCGCGTGGGTAATAAAATCTATGAGGAGGTAATAGCTTTAATTGAAAATCTATTAATCGACTTAAAATGTAACTACAATTTGCTTCTCGAAGAACGAAAATGGAGATACTGCATCCTGAAAACTATACGGAAAGATACAGAGGATAACAAAATCCTTCTTGAAAAAGTAACACAGGTATACAGTGATTTTAACTATCCTGAGGTTATGGAAGAAATGATATATTACAACGAACCAAAAGATGGATTTAATCCATTACTTCACACCAAAGATGAGAACATTAATCGATTAATTAAAAAGATTGATGACTTTCTTGATTTGGAGATGTTAGCATTTTAAGATAATAATTCTGAACAGAGGCTGTAATATTAGAACTAAAACACTTGATTGGCATTTCTATGCATTAAGTGTTTCTTAAAACTCTCCAGTCCTATAACCAATGTATCTTAAAGATAAAAGCTTTTATAGCTCCGCAGTTATCTGTCTTTAAAAGAAGCACCACTGAAAAAGTAAGATCAATAAACTAGGAGTGATAGAATTGAACAAAGTATTTGAAGATTATTTTTCTGAATTACAAGCGGATATGGTAGCTATTTGCTTAGAATACGTGGAAAATGAAGCAGAGGATATCTACATCTACTGTTCCTATGAGCCAGAAATGTATATGTTTGACGTGTTTTTTAAAATTAATAACCAGTATGTATTTAAACATAACTTAAATGATGCAGTAGACAACAACAGCTCTATAGATAAGAAATCAATTGAATATGATACCTCAAATCAAAGACAGGAAGCAGTATTAGATATAGGACTCCAAAACTTAGAAAAAATTCATGAAATTTGCAAAGAATATGGAAGAGAAATGCCTGCAGAGATAAAATTGCGTTACAGTGTAAAAGATAACAGTTTAAAAGGTGAGTATAAGTACAATTTAGTTTATTCAAATGATGAAGAACTCTTACCGGATAATATTTTTGAATGTTGGTTTGAGGAAGTAAAAAAAGAAGCTTAATACATATAAACTGGATTATATGCAATGCACTTATTGTCTAAAAGACATTAAAGTGCATTTTTTTGTAATCGTATAATTGAGTAATCTTCTTACCGGGCATCTTATGCACCCTGCAATGAGATGCAAAATAGTTAATTCACAAAACCCTTAATAAATGAGGTAAAAGCCAATCTTACATTACAACATGTTCTAAAAGATTGAATTCTTTATTAATGATGTATTAAAACATTAGTAACTTAGGGAGGTAAATAATATGAGTAACTTGCCTGAAAAACTAGATGAAATTCTTGGAGAAAAGATGTATAAACGGGAAGATAGAAAACTAGTGCAAGATGCGTTCACACGACTAGGTGTGAATCCATCAAGTACTTTCATAGATTTTTATACTCAGTATGAAGGACCTTTTTGGGAAGAGAATCAACCTTTTGAGTTACTGGATGTAATAGATGAAGAAAATAATGTTGAAACCTACACAAACATTTCCAGGCAAGAGCATGACTTTCCTAATAAATATCTTGTGTTAAGTGAAATGACTGCAAATGCTGTATTAGTTTTGGATACTGATACGGATAAAGTTTACAAAGTTAATTTCGAGGGTGGAGATGAAAAACTTCTAAAAGGAGAGTTGAGAGAAAGTTGGTCATCTTTTTTTGAATTTCTAAAAGCATATTTTAACTGTTAAAAGCCTCGGCAGTGCCAACGGCTTATCCGGCTTCTTTTTCGGCCAGGATCGCCTTGGCAACGAAGTCACCGCAGAACAAAAAAACGAAATGAGATATAAATAAATAAAGGAGCTGATACAGGATTATGGAACAAAAACTTGGGTTTTTAAGAAAATATAACAGAAATGCACAACTTATATCATGCCATGAGATTCATCAACTTGAATGTGGGAAAATACCAAATTCATGGTATGAATTGTTTCAAGAAGAAAACGCAGCCAGGAGAGTTGAGATGATTTTATCTTTTTGGAAAGAGCGAGTAGGGGTGGAATTAAGAAACACTATTTCTTATTTATCTAGGCACCTTGAAGAAGTAGAGCTTATGGACATAAATGGTAGGTATTCAATCTTATACACTATTAAAACAGATGATGGTGAAATTCGTTATTATGAGGGGGGGAATCCCAAAGATGAGTTTAATAATAAAGAATTAGAAAAATCTTGGGGTAAATTTCCTTCAACGATAAGAAATTTTTATCAAACTGTTCATAATGGTTTCTATTATTATTCGAGCCAATCTATGGGTTTAGTTCCTTTAGAAGATGTAACTTTTTTTGATGATGATGAATGGGGGATTATCGAGGAGTTAGAAGAGCCTTTACAAATTGATTTACAAACTACTTTTGGTTTCTTCAAAAGTGGTATGGGTGGCTATGTTGCAGTAGATTATAAGAATTTTAATAATGACAATGCGACTTTATGGTGGACAAATAAAGAGCCTAGATATAACTTGGATTTTTGGGACATAGTTGATGAGTGGATAGTAATTGGATTTGAAGTTTAGCTTAATCCTATGGTGGTACAACCTTCAAAGAATCAATAGCTTTTAATGGTTGTACCATCATGGACCAGGGAAACATCATTCGTGCGCCGGGTTCTAAGCGAGCGCATAATGAATTATCAGAGATAATAGAAACATTACTTGACTATGCTACATTTGTAAGAAGGTTACAGATGTGGTCTTATTATAGATACAAGGGTTCAGTAGAAGGATTACCAGGCACTCTAAAAATGAGGAGTGATAATATGGAATATAGTGGAATGGCTTCAGTGTGGTTTGGAGTTTCTAAATCGTTTGAAATTCTGGAAGAGTATGTGGATATAGAATATACGGTAGATGGAGATTCAATAGACTCAAAGTTTGGAATAAACTTTGAATTTGGCTATTATGATGAAGAGAACATTGAAATTTGTTTTTATGAAAAACCTAAAAATAATGTAGACGATATTTTAAATGATTTTTCTTATAGCGGACTAATCATCCCAAAAATAAAAGAGTTAATAAATGGCGATAAATTAGCATACAGTATTAATTCTGTTATAGTACTCTATGATTATCAATACAATAAAGTGAGAAGTGGAAATGCATCCGAAAATATAGAAATTAAATTTATTGGTACTGTTCCATACAAGTAGATCGATTTGTCATGAAGTACAAAATATTTCATAAAGGTTGTTCCAGGAAAGTGTAAGTTCATCGGGAATTGAAAAGTATGGAGTAGCGAAACTGATGGAGCTAGCAGGCTTGTTAAATTTGAAACGGAAATTTACGATAAACAAATAGAACAGATTCATTGTCACAGAGTAAGAATACATCAGGAAAAGTAAAGAAGCAGGACTATAAAGGCCCTTTGGAAGTCGAAATTCCAAGTTATTGAAAATTAATGTAAGGAGTGAAAATAAGATGAAAACATTTGAAGATAGATTTAGTGCGTTACAAGCAGATATGATCTCTATATGTATGGAGTACGTTGATGATCGAGCAGATAAAGTATATGTTTATGCTTCAATCGAAGCAGGAATGATTTCAGGAGGTTTCTTTTATTCCATTAACAATAAGTGTGTAGAGCGTCATCAAGTAAATGATGCATTGGAGGATGGTGATGAAAGATATGATGTGGCTCCAAAACGACAGTCGATGGTATTGCGTATCATATGTGAAGATATTGAAAAAATAGAAGCATTGTGCAAAGAATATGAAAGAGATATGCCAACGGAAATGAAGTTAATCCATGATGTTAAGAGTGGGGATTTTAAAGCTGAATATAAGTATGATTTAGTATATACGAATGATGATGTTAAAACAGCTAGCAATATTGCAGACGAGTGGTTTGAGGAAGTAAAGAGAAATAACCTTTAAAAATTTACAGTAATTAAATATATCTTAATGGGCCTGGTAGATCTGTTAATCAAATTTTTTTAGAAGAATTTTAATGGAGAGGAGAAATATAGATGAGTAAAATAGCCATTAATATAAGCTCTAATAGTCCATTTAATATGTGTATACAACCCTTAAGAAGGTACACTGGTTTAGGAATTACAGAGATAAAATCCAAAATTGAAAACAAAGATTTTTTTGCCGAAACGGATGCAAATGATCTTGATAATATGGAAAATTTAAAAGAGTTAGTTGATAACTTATTGAAGTTAAATGCTGATGTGAAAATATTTGATAATGATGAATACGGTGAGGGGATTTTTAATTATCAGGAAATTTCGTATAACGAATTCATAAATAATATTGATCGGTTAAAAGATATTAATGAAGAATTGCAGGATTACAATGACGCTACGTCTGACGAAGTATAAAAATGTGGAATTATGATGAATGATATTTTTGTTAAATCACTTTATGAGACTACCGTTAAAGATTCAGTATAGGCCTTTGCTTCATCATGTCATTTCTAAATACTTATAGACAGTTGGTCTTGAGATCTTAAGCTCTTTAGCGATTTGTGCTACTTTAAATTTTCTCTTATGTAATTCTTGAATTTTAATATATAACACTAACTTTTCCTCCAAAATTCTAACCTCCAGTAAATTACGTCACCATTTATTTTACTAAAATAGTAGGTTGATTGAGCAAAAGTGTAAATTCTTATCGAGCAAAAAGTGTCAACTTTATTCTAGCGTTTATACGGTTAACCTTAATGACCCATATATAGGTGTAAAACAAGCATCTGAATAGTTAAAATCACAAGGAGTACCACGTCAAATCAGAAAGACTACGTTAGAATCGCTTGAGGTAAAGGTACTATTAAGCTTGATGATGCTGGTTCAAATACGTATGGATTAAGATTCTATGACGATATTAATGCTACTGCAAAGAAGATATTTATTTGAAGCATTTTCGCCACAAGTGAACAGAAGCAATTTAGCACTTCCACCAGATTGGAACAGAATGACAGGTATTCAATGGAAAATTAAGCCAGACATAATTATAATTAAAGAAAAAGCCGGCCCGCTGCTTCAAATGGGCAATTAATATATTGAAGGAGTAGAACAATGGTACATAACGAGCCTAGACGACTTAATAAAACCTTGTACTTTTTTAAGGAAGCTGAAAAAGTGAAAATAAAGTTAGAGGGTGAAATTAAAGCTCACAAATTAGCCCAAGGTAAAGAGGGGACAATAAATCAACTTGAAAATTTTTATAAAGATATAGAACTAATGATTGAATCTGAAAGTCATATCCCATCATATCCAAGGGTTATTACCGACACTTGGGATTATAATAGCGAACTTGGAAATAAATTATTAGATTTATATGAGTTTTATAAAGATAGAGGGTGAAATAATGGAGACAATTAAACATGAAACGTTTGGAGAATTAGCCTACAACTATGGTTGGAAGAGGGATCATAACATTACTTTGTTTGGACATGAAAAGACTGTCATATTAAATATTGAAGCAGAAGATGATGCAGAATTTGAAGATGCACAGGTCAATGCTTATCATACGTTTTTTAATGACAAAGAACGTCTTTTGAACTTGGCTGAGGGAGCTATCTTTAACTATTATTTAGCAGTTTACGAAGATTACAGACAGCGACTCGGTGAGAAATTCGCTGATAAGATGGCTCCTATCCTATCCACAAAGGACGAGATAGCTCATATTGTTGAACCTAAGCAACTGATATTTCCTATGATCTTTGATGAAGATGTAAGACAAGTTGGTTTGTTACTTGAATGCACGTGGGAACCTGAGCATGGTCTTGCGGTAAAATTTGAGGATGAAGAAATAGTCGAGGTTGGTTTTCAAGATATTGTTTTATAATTTGGGGACTCTTATTCGTACACTTTTCATGTTTTGATGTGTCACATAAGATTCCTATAGGCAAAAAGGGCTTTAGAAGATAAAAAGCAGAATATCTATGATCTAAGGTAATTTAGAGTGGTCTTAGGAAGAGATGAAGCTGGATTCCAGGGGATTGGAATAGATTTTATAGAAATAATCCAAATCCTGCAAAAGAAGAAGTAATAAATTATATGATTGAATTAGATAAGAAATATGGTGAAAATTTTAATCCCCCAGTGCAAAGGGTAGTTTGTAGTAGGAGGAGTAAACGAATGATATTATATTTTTTAGAACCAGAAGTCTCAGGTGGTCCTGGTGAATCTACCATTTATGGAACAGAAGAAGAAATTGCAACAGAGGGTATATCAGAAAAGGTAAAATATTTACATTTAGAATTTGAAGGATGGCTAGGAGATGACCTTTTAGAGTCAACACCAGCCTTTATCGTGACAAGTAAACTTGGAACAGAATTAGAGAATAGTGATTTTATCGATTACAAACTTGAAGAGTGTTTGATTACAAAGTCAGATGAGTTTATAGAAATGTATCCAGATAAAGAAATACCTGCATTTAGCAGATTTATTCCGCTTGGTAAAGTTGAAATAGAAGAAGAGAACTTCAAAAATTGGTCAGGACATCATTTCTGTTTATCCCCGAAAGGCGAGTTAGTTGTAACGCAAGAAGCATTGGATTTTTTAAATACGTTTTCAATAGATAATTGTATTATTACACCTCTAACACAGGAATAAATTATATAAGCCATCTGGTGGGAAACTTGATGGAGATGTATTCAAAAATACTACCTAATGCACCAGGAAGAATGTGGTATGAAGCGGATGTAGTCCTAAATAACACAATGGCAAGAAGTAAACAGCCCGGTTCAAGACTACTTTATTCTAACGATGGGCAAATGTATATAACTACTGATCATTAAAAACAGTTCATTTTATCAGAACTTATAAATAAAGAGAGAGATGATATTGATGACACAGGAGAATGAATCAAAACAAGATAGACTTATATTGGATGTGAGTGCAGTTCAAATGAAGTTTGAGAATCTTTTGGTAGTCTCTCTTCAAAGTTTCGACACCCTTCAAAAATAAAAGTTTCAGGTAAATCAATTAGTCTAGTAATTGCATCCCTAAACCTCTTAAATGATTTTAACGAACAACATCCATACTGGAAATGTAATGCCGTTTATAAATAATATTTTAAACCTTGATTGGCTAAATGCTTTTCAAGGTTTTTTACTTTAATTTTTATTAAACCAGTTGATAATGACATTTTACTAGGCAGGGGTAGTTATTATATGGAGTCGGTAAAAAACTAACAAGATTGACAAAGCTCCTGGCGATAAAAGGTAGGTTACATAAGAAGGTAAATAGTTTAGCATCAGGGCAGACAAAAATGGTGTTGTATTTATACAAAAGACGGTCGTATTATACTCGCTATTCGTTAAAAAACGTTACGTAAATTACAATTTATGTAACGGGAGTACAGATGTGATTAATATTTAATTATGATTGTAGGAGGTTTAGTATGACAGCCTGCGGAGTATCAATTGGTAATGGAAAATAAATTGATAGGGGAATTTTAGTATGGTGAAAATTGAATGCTCACATAAAAAACTTTCTGTGGAAGAGATTGAGCAGTTTGAAATAAAACATAGTTTGAAATTAACGGAAAAATATAAGAAGTTTTTACTACAATGGAATGGTGGATATCCAGAACTTAGTATTTTTAAGATTTCTGATGAACTTGGGAAAAGTGTTTTGAATGTATTTAATGGACTTGGAGATATGTATGATAATTTAGAGAAGGTTATAGATATATATGAGTTTAGGCTTGCAAAGGGCTTTATTCCAATTGCAGATGATTCAGCAGGAAATGTTATATGCTTAGGTACGGAAGAGCCATATTATGAAAAAATTTATTTTTGGAATCATGAGCAAGAACCAGAGGATCCTGATGATATGAGTAATATGTATTTTTTAGCAAGTGATATTAATGGATTTTTAGATAATTTATATGAGGACACTAAAGAATAAAAAGAAGCATTAACAACGAAGAACATTATATAGCTAATTATAAAGCACTTGATTGCCTAATTAGGCAACAGGTGTTTTTGTTTTATGATAAGAATTTTTATTGAACAACATTTGACTATGCTTTACTGAATTTCATAGCTTTTGAAGGTAGTACCATCATGGAGTAGCGATTTAAAACGTGAATGAACGAAAAATAGTAAGAAATGATTTATATTACATTTAAATGGTAGGATAGTTATAATGAGGGATGTCTGACAAACTAAGGAGATTGATAAAGCTCGTGGCGATGCTCATGATGGGCTCCATGCTTCCATTTGGCGCTGGTATGTAATTGAATAAGGCAATGGGAATGCGATAAACAAGAGTTACAGTAATAGAAAAGTGATAAAAGATAATTTATATGAAGGTTAAAACGGCTTACCCAATATATTAAGGAAGTGTACAAATATGAAATATGAAATCAAGTTTAGGGAAAACGAAAGAGGAATTGAGGTGGAGGTTCCAGATGCTATTTCCGCAGTAGCAATACTTCTATATGGGCGATGTTCAAAGCAACAGTCAACCATGGTTAAAATTAATAAATAAAGTTATAAGAGGTGAGTCTAATTATGAGGAAGGTACAGGAAATAATTGTACATTAAAGATTAATCAAGAGATAACAAAAATACTTGATAACTATAGTGAGGAAGAAGATGAATGTGAAATTGAAACAAACGAGCTAAAGAAGATAATAGAATTGTGGGCAGAAAAGATAAATAGGACTGTTGAGTAAATGATATAAAAACCTTGAATGGCATGCTAATAAAGTTTCTTTATTTGAGGAGCTGCCCAGTGCCGAATCACTTCCATGGTATGATGAAAAATAAATAGTCCACAAGGATATACATGGCATCACGTAAAAGATGGAAAGACAATGATGTTAGTTCAAAGTGATATTCATTGAGAAGTGAGACATACTCGTGGCGCTTCATCCATTATAAAAGGCTTAGACCATAGAAAATAACGGAGGTGTTTTATGATTAATTTAGTTTCAAATAAGGGATTTAATGAAAATGAATTAATTGCATTTTCTGAAATGATTGGTTATGAGTTACCAACTGATTACATTGAATTTTTACGACATCGTAATGGTGGCTATGTGAATAATAGCTTTAGTACTTATTATAAAAATGAAGAGCAAACGTTTATTTTGACATCTATGTTTGGATTAGGGTCAGACGATGATTTACTAAATCTATTTAAAACATATAAAAATAGAATACCTGATACATGTATTCCAATAGGAAGAGATGCGGGCGGGAATTTGGTGTGTTTAAATTTATCAGAAGTTAATTATGGATATATTTACTTTTGGGAT
Organism: Jeotgalibacillus sp. ET6; assembly: GCF_029667115.1. Classification (GTDB taxonomy): domain Bacteria; phylum Bacillota; class Bacilli; order Bacillales; family Jeotgalibacillaceae; genus Jeotgalibacillus. Next base: position 288,650 of record NZ_JARUIU010000002.1, read on the forward strand.
CATGAAGAAGAACTTAACTATGAAGAAAGAAAAATAGCTAGTAATGATTTGTATTTTATTGCAGACTCATTTAAAGAGTTTTTAAATTCTATTGAAACAGATAATATAAAGGAATCAGAAGTAGAAGGCTATGAAGTAAAAAAAGTTTGGGTAGACCCAGATTTTCTAAAAGAGTTAGAAAACAACTCCGACAAATAGAGTTTTGGACTATAAATAAACGGTTATCTTTAGGATAGCCGTTTATTTATAGTAGATTTTAATTCATAATTTATGAAAATAGAACAAAGTAAACTAGCAAGGAATACTAAAGTTGGCAATATACAAACTCATAAAGCTAATTGTAGACGTCAAGTTGAATTTACACTTTTTGCTCGTTTCCTTTTTACACTTCTGCAACTGGGAACGATTTTGAAATAGAGCCTCTATAGAGAAAGTAAAACATTGAACAAAGTACTTGATGTCTACTAAAGGCAACCGGTGCTTTTTTGTTTATGCGGGAAATTTATTCATAGCTCATGAAGTTAGTACCACCGAGGCGTTGTGTTTTCGTACTGTTTATAATATTAATGAGATACGTGACACCAGGACAAAAAAATAGTTATTCGAATGTGAAATTATCACGTTAGTGGGAGGAGTATAAATGGAAAAATACTTTAAAGATTTTAAGTTACATAATAAAGTATGGAGTGAAATCCTTGAAAAATATAAGCAGTTGGTACCAAATGAAATTATTGATTTATGGAGTAATTATGGATTTGGTACATTTATGCAAGGGTATTTGAAAAGTGTAAATCCAGAGGAATTTAAAGAGGTCCTGGGGGAAAGTAGTCAAAGATATAAGGATTCAGTTGTATTATTTGCTACAGGTATGGGTGACCTGATTATTTGGTCAGATGGATATGTAAGACTACTTAATTACAGGTATGGTGTGGTAAAGACAATACTGTTTACATTTGAATTTTTCTTTCAAAACATCAATGATTTGGAATAACTACTTGTGGAGAAGTAAAAAGTGCATATATTTTAAATTGGATCCCAGAACAAGGCGAAGACATATACACGATTTTAGTTAACCTTGATAGAATTGCTAAAATTGAAATGAGTAGAGTCGATCGTTCAGTAGCTCCTGTAATTGACACTTTTGATTTGAAAGAGTTTCAAAGAGGGTTAAGTAAAATATTTCAAATTAAATTAGCCGTAGCGATTGATTTAGCGAAAAGGGAACATGTGAACGGTTAGATGGTGCACTTTTATCTCTGTTCAGACTTAGACAGCCATTGGACGTATAGTTAAGGAGTGACAATAAGAATGGAGTGATTCAATTGATAAAAAATTAGAAGGACTATTGGATATACTAATTAAACTAAATTCAAATACAAACATTTTGAATGAAAATGAATTTATTGAGCAACAAAACCTTGATGATTTTAAAAAATTAACTAAAGATTTAGATCAAGTATTAATCAATTTCGGTTCATTGGATGCATACGACGGTAATGAAATAGAGAAAATGTTATTTGAAATCCATAGAATTATAACTACGCTGGAATGGCATTTTTCGGAAATTAATACTTTAAACATTTCAATTTTAAAAGACTATAAAAATAAAATTAGTATGAAATGACAAGTCCTATAATCGTCACGTGCATAACCTTGTGTTATGACCCGGTTCCATCCTATAAACTCTTCGTTGCATAATTGTAAGGAAAACTGATTTTGATTCCAGTAAAGGAGAGAAAGAATAATGGGGTACGAATCTATGAAGGCAAAACGAGAAAATAGTTTCTATCCAATAACCGAAAATGAAATTAAAAAAGTTGAGGAAGAACTGGATTTAAAATTTCCTAAGGAGTTAGTTAATTTTTATTTAGAGGTTGGCTACGGATTTATTGAAGGTTCTGAGTTTAATATTAATCGTATGATGGACCCATATTCAGTAAGGGATTTTAGATTAAGAGTTAATGATTTTGAGTTTTATCCCGATATAGAAATCTATGATGAATTTGAGAATAACAAACTAATATTTTTTGAAGGCAGTGAATCAGCTTTAATGGCTATCGAATTAAATGAAACGAATAGCAGTCCGGTTTACTATTATGATGTTAAAATAGCTGCTTCTCTTGAAGAATTTTTTAGGAAAATACAAGAAAACGACAAATATTACTTGGAGCTATTCGTTGAAAAAGAAACTTAATATCGCGTATAACTAACAAGGTTAAAAGAGTATTAATATTGAATTAAACTATAAAGCACTTGATTGTCAGATAAACAACAAGTGTTTTTTGTATTGAATATAAACAGGAAGTGCTAAGAGAGTATCTCCAAGACTAATCGTTAATTTAGGAGTGATACTTATGGATTATGAAGAATTAAAACAACGAGCAGCGATGGGAGAGGAGTTTCAATTCTATTATCGAAACCAAAGTTATTGGATTAGCAGAAATAGTGATGGGTACTATTTAACAAGAGTTAGAGATCACTATTCGCAATCCTTCAAAACATCAAATGAATTGTTTGCGAATGGTCAAATAGATGGTAAAAGTATACTAGAGTTATGGAAAGAAATTGAGATATAGATGCTGTTACCTTAATGGGCTTCATTTCTTTCGAAGGTTTTTTTCTATGGTAAGCAGCCGTATAAGAAAGGTGCATTCATTAGTATTGCCGCTTCTATTTGATTTATGGTTCTTTACAAATTAATGGGTAAAGAAGCTTTATTAGCTAGATGTTTAACAAGTTTTTACGCTTCAATTTATTTTACAACAGGTGATTATTGGGTGAGATAGTAAGAAAACGTTTTGTATAGAGAGCTCATCATAATAGCACCATTATAGAGTATCGTGATAACAGGTGGATGAACTGGAGTCTATCATTACATATTAAACTCAGCATTAAAAGAACAGATTGAACGTAATAAAAATGTATTCAGAAAGGAGGAAATAAAATGAACGAGATTTTTGTTAAATCACTTTATGATTCTGTAGTTCAAGAAAACCTTCAACTTTTTAAAAACATGTATGAAACAACGAATATTACTCCTGAAACCAACGATTACTGGAAAAAAGCTATTGGATTTTACGATACTTTAACGGATGAAAATAAAAAAATTTTAATGAGAATAATTGAACAAACCATGATTGATACTCTTTCAAACATGCTGGGTGTCATTGATGGAAGCTCAACTTTAAATGATTGTCCGTTAGAGCCCACATTACTGCTTGTTTCCAACGATACAGAAGGAGAACTACAAGATTTGTTTTTAGAATTCATAGAAGAAAGAGATAGAGATAGATAAATTAATGCCTGAAGGGTGTAGCATTAGAATCAAAGGAAACAAAAGGTTTCTGTTACAATAATGTAAAAATAGGAGTCGATTTATTTGGAAGAATTAAGTAAAATACTTCCTCCTCCAAAAACTCCACAGAAAACTGGGGATAAAGAACAATGGAGAAAATTTTTTGGCACTCTTGGTACGGAACTGCCTTCAGACTATGTAAAATATATTGAAACTTATGGTACGGGTGGTATTGACCATTTTTTGTGGATATTAACTCCTTTTGCAAACGATAAAAATGTAAATTATCTATGTAGGCAGAAGGAAATAGCAGTAGCATATATTCAATCTAAGAGAAATTTTCCGCAATATTATAAACATGATGTTTATCCTTCCAATGGAGGACTACTTCCATGGGCATACACTGATAATGGCGACGAATTGTACTGGTTAACAGATGGAAAACCAGATGAATGGAAAATTGTAGTGTATGAATCAAGGTCGCTAGAGAATTATACATACTCACTTACAATGGTGGAATTTTTATCTCAAATAATAACGAAAGAATTAAGATGCAAAGCATTCCCTGATGACTTTCCTAGTAATGAAACTACATTTGTTTCAGTATGTTGAGTAGTTATTACCTTAATTTAGGATGGTAACAGAATGAAGGGTGTTATTAATCTATCAGAACCTTTAAGGAGGTAAAAATAATGAAACAGGTTGTTTCTTTGTGGTTAGGAAACTTTCAAAACTTTGATGAGCTAGAAAAGTATACTGAAGTACAATATAACGAAGATGGAGATAGTATTCCTTCACCTTTTGAAAAGGAATTTAAATTAGGCTATTTTGATAGAGATTTAATAGAGAAGGATTGCATACCAGATGCTGAAGATGATATAGAAAAGCTGCTAATAGATTTTTCATATGATGATCAGCTGATAAAACAGTTTACAGATGTTGAATTAAGTTCTAAGTATAATACCATTATTGTAATTTACAACTACAATTTTACTAACGATGGTAGAACAATAAATTCAGTAAACAATCTTGAATACGAGCTAAATTTTATAGGTACAGCTGAATATGTAGACTGATTACTAAACCTTCTTGGTGTTGTAAAGCACTTGGTTGTGGGAAGGGTGCCACTAGAGCACAACTAACTTTTTAAAATAAATCAATAAATGATCTTGAAAAGCTATTCAAGCGGTAATGAACCAAAATAGAAATGCTCATACTGCAGGAGAGGCTTAGGTCAGTGTCAAATTTATATCACGGAGTATGTAACTTTGAATAAAATATCATTGCACTTTCTACAAATTTAGAACTCAAGATAAGCAATTATACTTTTCCAATAGTCTTAACCTTCTATGATCTTATCTTTTGTTAATGACCACTGATTTTCAATAAGATGATAAAAGATTGTTTCCTCGAGATTTGATTCCCATCATTCCGGTAGCATGCAGCATGCTGATGGATGCGTTAAATAAAAGAAAAGTAGTTAAAGAAGTAAAAAACCCTTTATGAAGTAGTATTCAGCGGCAGGCGCAACGAGTTGCTATTACAGATGAAAATTGGATCAGATACGGTGGAACAACAGATGAGTTATGGGAAAGGAGGCTATTGAAATGAAATTTGGTGAAAACACTCAATTAGTAGAAGAAGTAATGGATTTTATTCGTAATCATAAGATGTTTAATAAGTATAACTTTCCTGTAAATAACGTAGAGGTAATGAATGATTTCAGTAAAGCCCAAACCCTCGCCTGGTCTCGGGACTCAAATGAAGTTGATGCTGTTTGGGAATATGTTAAATTACAGGAAGCAGAAAGGATTGTTGAAAAAGTATATGATTTGGATTTAGTAACTCAGCAAGATGACTTAGTTGATTTTTTTAATGACCGTGTTAATTACTCGGATGATTTTCTTCCTTTTGATTACATTGATATTAATGAGGAAGTTGAGGGAGATCTCACGATGTGTGCATTAAATCGATTAGTTAATGGGAAAACAGAAAATTTTCATGAAAAACTTTTCCAAGTTTATAAGCAAGGAGCTTGGCCATGCGGGTGGAAGGGGAAATACCCTGCTGGTAAAATTATTGTGTATGTGCCCTAAACAAAAGATATGTACACCTTGCTCGGCAATGTCTCTTTCAGCGTTTCTTTTTTAGTGCTCACTGGTGATTCATTGTTCAAGAATAACCTGAAGTGGTTGGGGCTATTAAAACCGGTTAATCTTAAAGCTGATAGGATTAAAAACATAATAGAAGATCTTAATGAAACTCAAACTATAATTTATTAATAAAAGGGAGTGTGAGTAGCATTGAACAAAGAGGCAATCATTGAGTTGATTAATAATGAACCTAAAACGTTTTTTGCCGGGGCTTTAGAGGATAGCAAAATTCGGGATATTGAAAGAAGGCTTCATGTCACGCTGCCAGAGAGTTATAAATGGTTTTTGCGAGAATATGGAACTGGTGGAGTTTTTGGAATAGAGATTTTCGGAGGTGGACTTCGCGCGGTTCCAACGTGTGTAAAAGAAACAGAAGAATGGAGAGAATATGGTCTACCATTGGAGTACGTTGTAATTCAAAACTACGGATCTGGTGTTAATTGTCTTGATACTTCGAGATTAGCGAGCAATGAGTGTCCCGTTATAGAATGGGAGCAAGATGATGAGGATAGGATAAACGAACATGAAAATTTCTATGCATTTTTAGTAGAACAATTCTCAAGATAATCGGGATTAAACATGTTGATTAATCTGGCATCTTTATGGGATACATAGGTTATATGAAAGAGACAAAATTAAAAAGCAATTTCAATAACAAGAAAGTAATTGAACCTTGACGAATTAATAATCTTAGACGTAACTAATTTGATGGAAAGTATCAAAATGATTGAATAGGAATTTATGTTTTACACTGAAGGGTGAGATGGTATGTTCGCTTCTAACAAAGTAGAGGAACCTGTTTTTCAATTCTTAGCTGGAACTTTCCATCAGGATATCCATTCCCCAGAAGAGGCAATAGTAGAATTATTGACAGTCGAAAGTAAAGAGTATTTGGAATCTGCCATAGTTTTTTTAACAGATTTTATCCAAAGTGAGTATTCAGATACAGAAAAAAATGATTACATTCAACTTTGTGCGGATGGAGTCTACTTTCCCGCTGTAGGTTTAGAACCACTTCAATGGCTCGATCAAATTATTGAAATTATAAAAGAAGCTGTAAAATCGAAATAGTGTGATTGTAAGAAGTACCTTGAGAGGCTGAAGCTTTACAGGGTTTTTATTTTACCCGAAAAAAAAGCGGGAACACTTCCACTTCAAGTGTCATTTTTGACGCGGTAAGTGGAAATGACTTATTGATCATGAAAAGCAGTTTCATGCTGCAGATGTCCCCAACGCTGCAAGGGTAGAGTATATCTTAGATCCATATACTAATGGGAGGTGAAGGTAATGACGGAGATTGAGCAGTTACTTACACAAATAAAGGCTTTACCACATTGTCGTATTTTAGAATCTAAAGGATTGCCAGCTCTTAATGGAGATAATCATCTTTTACCTGATGACTTAAAAGAATTTTATAGTCTATGTGGAGGTCTCGTGTTATTCGAAAAAGATGATTATCCGATTCATGTGGTGTCCCCTGATAAATTTGAATTGGCAAATCCAGTCATTGTGGGGGATATACATGAAGAAGATATTTCATTTAACTGGTATATTATTTGTGATGATGGCACTGGTGAGTACTTAACTATTGACCTGGATCAGGAAAGGCTGGGTAAATGTTACGATAGTTTTTATGACCGTCATGGACTTGTAGGAGAATCTCGAATAATAGCCTTATCTTTTACTGGTTTGCTAGACGCCCTTATCCATAATAAGGGTCAATACTGGTATTGGTTAAAGGATGATTTCAACTCTCCAGGAGATGCATATGATGAAATTTAATGGAAACTTAGAGCGGGGAAAAGGGATTTTATTGGTTGGTCTCATGCTAGTTAAAGTTTTGCTGATATTCGGAATTTTTACACGAAATGATCATACATAAGCCGGGTTGACACAATAGTTGATTTAAAAGAGGTAGGAGAACAATAGAAAGGGTAGAGAAACAGATGCGAAGTTTATAGCCCTTCATCACTTGAAACAAAATAGATAACAGTTTTGTATTTTATAACTGATTACCTGAAAAGAAAGAGCCCATTTTTTATGAAAGGAGATGGAAATGAGTGTGGAAAATTATCAAAAGGGCAAAGGAAATTATTTTGAATAATGAAGAGAAGGCTGATTTTGTGGGTGGGCGTACAGCGAATTTAATTTGTTTGGCTGAAGAAAAATTAGGGGTAAAGTAGTATCTTTTGTGCCTGGCCTTAACCTGGAGAGTCAAACCTATGAAATAAAGGCTCATGACTTTGGAGATTTTTTATTGGAGTCTGTTAAGCAAGAAGTATAAAGGTTGAGAAAAAGGTAATAGAGGATCCGTAATCAGTTCCTTTGATTAAGTTTAACAGCAAAGTGGAAATAAGATACACGTAAAGGGGGAATGAACATGATATCAAATGATAATCAGGATTTGACGGCCTTTTTTTATGAAATAAATAAGTATGCGGATACTGTGCATTTATTAAATCCAGGGGTAGATATTCATTATATAGAGCAGGTAGAAAAAGATTTACATATAAGCTTTCCCAAAATATACAAAGATTTTTTACAAGCTTGTAACGGTGGCGAATTATTTATTCCGGGTACTGTATTATCAGAGGTTTATTCTCCTGCTTTAGGGCAAAAGAAAAGAGGAGCTTCATACATTCATGAATCAAATAGAAAAGATCGTAGACGTCCAGAGATGCCGGACCATTTAGTTATTATTGCAGATCTTAATTATGGTGATTCCATCTGCTTCGATTTAAAAACGAATAATGGGCAAGATGCTGAAGTCGTTCAATGGGATCATGAAAGTAAATCGATTTCACGTACATGGAGTGGTTTCAAAGAATGGATTATGGCTGATTTAGAACAAGGTTCAATGCTGGTAGATTATGAAGGGAATGAGAAAGAATTAGACTTTTAAATTTGACCTTCACACAATAAAAAGTAATTAAAGGATGCAGTAGATTTAAGAAAAGATATTGAACATACATTCCCTCATATAGATTGGTCTTATCATGAAGACGAAGAAGTCTGTTGCTCACCAAACAACAAAAAAGCATTAGCAATGAATGAAGTTAACTCTATGACACTTGATAAAGTTAATAATCACAAAGTTGTTCTGCACATTCAGGTTTTATCTCTGGGAAGTTTTCTCCTTTGCCGATTGAGCCGATTGCTATGGAGTTGTCGGAACTCACACTGATGCTGACACTAAATTCTGCGCCATTTATTGTACCTGCTAACATAAGTCCTCCAACGGGACTATCTTTTACTTCAGTGTACTCAATATTTTCAGCATCCTGATAATTGGCTTGCAAAAAAGAAGTAGCAAGTTTCCGTGATTCCTCATAAACGTCCTCATCATAAGCTTTATTCATAGTGGAACAACTTCCTGTAAGCAGAAGTAGTACAGCTATGAAGAAAGTATTTTTTATTTTAATCATAATTCACTCCTCCTTAGAGTGAATGATACTATAAAAGGATATATAGGTAAGGAATGTATAAAAGATACTGGAAAATTATGCTGACACTTAAGGCTATTTGGTAAAGGAACCAAAAAAATACTCAGGTATGTGATGATTAAAAGGATAGTGGAAACATTGCTCAAAAAACTTATCATGCATAACAAGAATGTCAGCTTTGAAATAAAGAGGCAGTCATTGGATGATTAAATCTATTTTGTTTGTTTTAAACTTTTTCAGTCGGCCAGTTTTCATATCCTACAACTCTCTTGTACTTGTAAAATTCTTCGAAAAATTTTACTGTTTCATCAAGTGACAATCCATTATTTATGAATATCTTTCCGACATTGGGGGGCAGTGCTTCCAGCCGGAACTCATTTATTCCTTGAGTCAGCTGTATTGCCTGAATCACTTCAATTTCGCTATCAGAATGATAATATCCGAGGGAGGCAAATAGTGCTTTTTCTGGAACCGCCTCACCCACTGCCTGTTTCACTTGTTCCCAGGTAGGATTTACAATTTTCTCTTCATTAGTTGAAAGTGACCAATATTCTTCTTTTGCCGGCTTTTCCTGCTGAGAGCTTTTCTTAAAATAATCAAATATCCCCATTACGTACCTCCCTTCTAACGTCTATAAATAGACTGTTCATCATGAACTATAAATAACGCGAGAATAATTCAGGTAAATTATATCATGTTTTTTAATAGTATCCAGAAAGCATGAAAATGAAAGGGTAAAAAAAGACAGTCTTACATCGTTAGCGATTTGATGTGGAATTTAAAATGATTGGCAAAAAAGTGTGAAGTCAATTAAAGTCACGATCATGGGGAGGAAGTCGATTTGGAAACAAATCAGGTGGAACTCATTTATCAAAAGATAGCAAATGTCTTAATTGATATGATCCCAGAGCAATGGGACAAAATTGTATTATACGCTGAGGTAAGGGAAGGGTTTTCGCAAGTGTATTTTTATTATTATCCCAAAGATCATGAAAAGCCTGTATATAGTTTGGATATACCTGATCGTTTTAATGTAGATAAACATGAATATAGAGAAATGAAACAAGAATTATACAAATGTTTTGAGGAGATTTGGAATGAATTCAAGGTACAAGATCAAGAACAGTGGGAGTCCGCAACTTTTATTTTGAATAACGCAGGTCAAATGAAACTGAACTATGGGTATGATGATCTTTCTCAAATTAGTCCGGAAGAGAAACAAGAGAAATGGGAAACTGAATACTTAACGTAAAACAGATCATGACCTGTGAGGTAACGTCTAAAGTTAAAAACAAAAAAGGTATGATTGTCTAACAGGAGGATGAATATGGGGTATGACTTTTTAATAGGGACATTAATAAATCATGAAGTTAGTGACATGATAGTAGAGTGGGAGAATGGATTAAGAATTATTGGTGAGCTGGATACGGTTTTTGAAACAGACAATGGATTAGAAGAAGATGATCGTACTTATACAGAATATGATGCAGCAGTATTTAAAGTACATAAAATTTTATCTCATCCTACTTATAACAAAGGCATTATCTACAATTGGCTCATACAAGGAAAAGGCTCATTAATTGAAATCTCCCTAAATGTTGACCCTCCGAGTACAATCTATTTGCCTGATGGACAAGTCGTGTGGAAAAGGAATAGTCAGAAATGAACCCGTTATGCCGGTAAAGGTTTTTTACAAATACCACTGCAAATTAGATGTATAGGTATAGCAGAAGATGTTGATTAAAGTGCTGCAGTGGGGGTATCTCCATTCTCCATCACTAGATTCACTGTGACCTTGATGTTAATAAATCCTTACTTGTATACAGATTACTTCAATAATCAAAGGAGGTTATGTTAAGTGAAAGATCTCTTTAATGATTGGGTTAAACATGAAAGTGTTGATGAAACTGTCATTTTAAACTACCAGGATAAAATTCCTGAAGAATTACTCGAAAGTTGGAAAATATATGGCTTCGGTGCTTTCGGAAGTAATTTTTTGAGAACGATCAATCCAGACGATTATATAGATATTTTGGAGAAAAGTTATCGAAGGCATGAGCAGGCTATTCCTATTTTTACAACGGCGATGGGTGACATTTTAGTCTGGGAAAAACATAAATATATAAATTTATTGAATTTTAGAAAAGGAGTAGTGACCGTTGTTTCGTCCGGATTTGAGTACTTTTTCGACGACTTACAAGATATTGACTTTATGAAAGATGAATTAATGTGTCAGCCTTATCATGAAGCGATTCGTAAATACGATGCCCCAAACTATGACGAATGTTTTGGATACACTCCTTTATTAGGTTTAGGTGGAGCAGAAAAAGTAGAGAATCTAAAGAAAGTCAAACTGAAGGAGCATATTCTTATTATTACTGACCTTATGGGACCAGTGAGTTGAAGCGCTCAAGAATGAGTGATGAATTTAACTATAATGCTTGGTTGTCTTTTGAATGCATTCACTTTGCTATAAGAAATGTGAGGAGAGTAGAGAGTGACGATTAAAGATGAAATTTTTGGGGAGATTGAATATGAACTTGGGTGGTCAAAAGTAATCAATTTAGATTTTCTTGGAAACTTAACAGAAGTAAATTTATTAATAGATGGTGAGGTGGATGGCCAATTTGATAAAGGTCAGTATGCAGCGTTTCAATCATTAATGAAAAAGTGGAACGATATTCAAAAACAACTAGTACCTTCTATCCTAGCTTACTACAGACAAAAGAGAAATGACCTGGGTTTTGATATTGAAGTGAGTGAAAATTATCCATCAGTTGAAGCTGCAGATGAACTATTAACAATGATAACTATAGATGGAATCGTCATTCCTTATGCAGATATCTTTGATGGCCGGGATATTCGAATTACATTTCAATGTACATGGGATGAAGAAAACGGGCTGGGAGTTCGTCTGTTAAATGAAAAAGTAGCTGATATAGGTTTTCAAGACGTGGCAATGTAAAATCGACTTTTAAAAAAGGTGAAACCCTTCACGGTTGTCCAGTTATGTTGAAAGTGAAGATTATTATAATAGGAGAGAATTTAATGTATGGACGAGAGAATAAGTAAGATGATGGACACTTATGGTGAAGAAGAAGATTTTTTTGGTAAAGTAGCAGAAGAATCTATTGTTAAGGCTGAAACAAAACTTGGAGTTAAATTTCCTCTAAGTTATCGCAATTTTATAAAAAGATACGGTTCTGGAGGAATATGTGGAGTAGAACTTGAAGGTATTCAGGGGGATTTAGGAGCATCAGTAGTGGATGCAACGGAGAGGTGGAGAAAATTAGGACTGGATAGGAACTTGATTGTTTTAGAAGACTCGGGAGAATTTGCAAGATGCATGTATTGTGCAGAAATTCGCGAGGACAGAGTATTTAGTTGGGAAAGAGGGGGGGCAGGTTTAAACCCAAGATATCCTACTTTTAATGACTATGTATTAGATCTATTTAAAGAAGGAATTCATAACTGGTAAAAAACCTGATCGCTCTTTCAGTACAGCAAAGAGAGCAACTTTAAAGAACTTTGACTTCTATCAATCTGGAGGGGTAACGAGTGAGACTGGTTAATAGCTTTCTTTCTATAGAAGAATTAAAAAAACAAGAAATTGAACTGATTCTAATGCTTTTTAAAAGCCAATGTCATGTTACCTATAAATATAAAGACCGAAAGTATTATGAAACTGATTCCAGAAGAAAATATTTATATACGCCAGATTGGGGATAAGCTAATGCCCTTTAAAAAAACCATTGGAAATATGTATAAATTACCGTCTCCGCATAAACTACCTGAGAACAGACTAGAACTATGGTACAGTGAATTGTTAATTAAGGAGCTTGAAGACTTATCATTGAATGACATAATTAGAATGATAAAAAATGAAATCCTGGTGGAATTAGCAGTAAGTAAGGCATTTATTGTTTTATAAAAGGACCCCATTGCAGGTGAAGTCTACGATGGACAACTATTGGAGGTAGTAGCCAATAGTGACATCTGTAAATTTCGTGATCTCATAAGGGAGGTCGAAGAATTAGTACAAGAAATTGAACATAAATTACCCGATATAGATTGGTCCGATCATGAAGACTATGAAGATTACAAAGGATATCTACTCAAACTAAGAAAAAAAATGTTTCGTGAATAAAATTCACTCCAAAATGTAGTAAGAGTGAATTCCATATAGAACGAAGGTAGTGTGTATAATGGCTTGAAACAAGAAAAAAGTCCATTGGTTGAAATTTTCTCTATAAAGATCCACCGAGTTCGCAGCTGTCCAATCTTTGACCTTGCAATGAAGCTTTTAACGGTTTAATCAGCTTTTCAAACCATGATTGGCTTCATGCCTTTCAAGGTTCTTTATTTGCGGAGGAGCGGGTGGGGTGAACATGTTTTAGTAATTATTTCGGTAGTATAAGAAGAGGAGGTTTTAGGTATGGAGTATAGTGCTCTTATTAAAAGGCTTGATCCATTAATTGAGGAAGAAGTGACCATTGAAATGAACGGAATTGAATTTACGGGATTTGCTTTTATATGTGCATATAAAATTGAAGTAGGTGAATGTTATTCTGTATCACTAGGCTTTACGATCTTAGATGAGTTTAAGATTCGTAAAATCCAGGAAGAAAAGAAAGAAATAGAACGGATCGGTTTGGGCTATGAATACTATATTAGAGGTTTTTTAAATAAGTATACTGTTGATGCAGGAATCGTATTTAATGATGAGAATGAATATTTCTCTGAATATCCTGAATTGATTAATAACCAGGTTGAAATTATAGTTGATAGAATTAGTATAGAATTTTTAAAATGAACAATCTGACCTTTCAGCGGTTAACGTACTCAATGGTCATCACAGAAGAAAAAAATATTTAATCGTTTTATTCGAAGAAGATGTCAATTCTTTGCGTGCTCGTCCTACTTCTGCAGCTTGCTCAATAGGAAACAGGGTTTTAATATTAAATACAAAATTGATGAAGACCAATGCCGCCAGAGTTAAAAAGCAGCTTTAATACACCTTAAATGACTACACTACTTGTAAAGCAGGTGGAAATAAGACAATGAGTTTTAATGTATACGAAACTGTTAAAGTTTTAGAAGATGACCCTAACGAGGGGATAAAGAAAGGGGACATAGGCACAATAATAATGATTTATGATACACCTAACAAAGCCTATGAAATTGAATTTGCCGATGAAGAAGGTAGAGTAAAATACCAAGGGGTTTATCTCTCAAATCAGCTGACTAAACTAAAATAATTTTATGAGTAAATCTTAATTGGTTTAATGCTTTTCAAGGTTTCTCTTTTTGTTGTGGGGATACCCAGAGACGAATAACTTATTCTTTAGTCGTACAGAAGTTAAGCAAATAACCATTTTTGCATCAGTTTCCGGCAGTTCTATTCCCCAACCCTTTATCCTCGCTTTCTCCCTTTCGCATCTCTGAAAATGAGGTGGAAAAACGGCTCGTACAACTGCAGGCTGAAAAGGGGATTCAACTAGAAACCGTAACAGATGAAGACATGGAAGCACTAAGGAAGTATGTGCTGAATCCAGCAGCACACTCTCATCTCAGGAGACGCAGGTGATCGGGATTTCCCTGATCCCACTTTGCCGCCAAGAGAAAAGTGCCCGGAGATGAACATGTAATAAATATGCCTGGTTATAATGTGTTACAGCCCTAGTTATAAATGGAGGGATTAACAATGTTTGATGAAAGAGTTAGAGCAGTCTTAGGTGCACGGGCATTACTGGATGAGAATGATCCAAGAGTTGAGCAAAAATGGAAAGAGCTAATAGCATTATTAAGTGAAGATGAAAACTCAACTCTGAATTTCTTACAGGTTTGTACAAAAACAGAACTTTCATTTTTAAGTGAAATTTTTGAAGAAGTGGCATATAACTTGCAAAGTGAAAAATATATTGAATTACTATATTTACTAGGTCAAAGATACCCGGATTTAAACTTAAAGAGAAGTATTCAAATTGCTGAAGAATACATGAATTAAAAGGAGTAAGCCCTAAGTGAAAAATCCTTTCCGTAATATTATTTTAATTTAACAAAATAAATAAAATGGTTTAAACCACATATAGATAATAAAAATTCCAATCGAATGGCTCTTGAATACTTCCTGCTATTTAGACAAAAGTAAGTATCAATAAGTTACACCTATAAATGCGGAAACCAGAATGACTAGTAACAATATTGAATACAAACTCATGATAAATCTTTTAAAGAACCAACTAAATTTATCTGCATTTTTTGCAGTGAACAACGTAAAACCATGTAGGGGATAGACCAGTAACTCAAGAAAACCAATACCAGAATCAAACCATTTATTTATAGTAAATCCCAGAGAAAAACTAAAGATGAATACAACACTATAAATAAAATTAGTTATAGAACACAATAAAATGCAAACTAATAGTAAATTTAAAAAATCCACAAACCTCATCCTCATCTAGAGTAAATAATATACTCTATATTTTGGTTACATCCAGCCTAATAGTTTATCTTTAGTTGTCGAAAGTGACTCTCCAAAATCACTGATTTTTTCCTTAGCTTCATCTACAACGTTACTTAGCCTTTGCCGCTTTGGCCCCTTCGTCACTAACTCAATAGTAAATTTTGTGGTTCACGCACCTATACTTCCACCTTACAATTATACTTTAAAGCAAAGTAGTTAGGAGGGTTTATATATGGCAAAAATTTATGGTTCACATGATAATCTTTCGTTAGAACAAATAGAAATATTTGAAAATGAAAATAATATTAAACTAACTGAACAATACATGAATTTTTTACTAAAATGGAATGGGGGAAAAGTGATACCCAATTTATTTAAGATATCCAATGAGCAAGGACCAAGTGTTTTGAATGTTTTTTATGGTATTGGTGATATGTATGATAATTTGACAGATTTTATTGAGATAATGGATGAGAGGTTACCAGTAGGATTTATTCCAATAGGAGATGATCCTTCAGGAAATGTTATATGTTTGGGGACAAAGGAACCTTATTACGACAAAATTTATTTTTGGGATCATGAACAAGAACCAGAAGATCCTGATGATATGAGTAATATGTATTTTTTAGCAAATGATATTGATGAATTCTTAGATAATTTATATGAAGACAGCGAAGAATAAAAAAGGTAATAGCAATTAATTATATTATTAAGCTAACTATAAGCACTTGATTGTTAAATAGACAACAAGTGTTTTTTGTAAATTTATCAATAGGTAGTCAATGGCGGTATAGGATTGATATTGTTGATGAACAAATTAAGGATTTAGTAAAAAGTATGACACCAGAACAACTAAAAAATACTTATTTGAATGTGAAATTAACACGTTAGTGGGAGGAGTATAAATGGAAAAATACTTAAGAGATTTTAAATTGCATAATAATGTTTCGAGTGAAATCATTGAAAAATATAACCAACTGGTACCAAATGAAATAATAGATTTATGGAGTAATTATGGATTTGGTACATTTATGCAAGGGTATTTTAAAAGTGTAAATCCAGAGGAATTTAAAGAAATTTTGGGAGAGAGTAGTCAAAGATATAAGGATTCAGTTGTGTTATTTGCTACAGGGATGGGTGACCTCGTTATTTGGTCAGATGGATATGTTAGACTATTAAATTATAGGTATGGTGTGGTAAAGACAATTATGTTTTCATTTGAATTTTTCTTTCAAAATATTAATGATTTGGAATTTAAAGATGAAGATTTGTCTTGGCAACCTTATCCCGAAGCCCTTAAACAATATGGTGAGTTGGATTATGATGAGTGCTTCGGCTATACACCTCTATTAGGCTTAGGTGGAGCAGAAAAAGTAGAGAATCTAAAAAAAGTCAAAATGAAAGAACATATTCTTATTATTACTGAATTCATGGGACCAATTGAGTAATACTCGGGAGTATGTAATTAAATTAACTATAAGCACTTGATTGCCTTAATAGGCAACAGGTGTTTTTGTTTTTGTAGGTTCAGAAGGCATGCCAAGTGACCCTGCAGCTGCTAGCACCGTCCCGCAATCCTTCCTTTCCTGGAACAACGGTCCTCTTTTCAACATGATAAGTACCAGCCGTCTCGACCAACTGTTCAACAGTGCCTACCAACCTGTCGCCTCCAGCCCCCCGAAAAACGATGTAGAAAAACAGCTGGAACAACTGCAGGCTGAAAAAGGAATTCAACCAGAACCCATAACGGAAGAAGAGGCGGAAGCGCTAAGGGAGTATCTGCAAGACCCTTCAGCACAATCATCTGCTTCATCAACTCCAGGCAATGCAGCGGACTGGGAGTATCCGGACCCCACCTTAGCCGACATGAGAAAAGTGCTCGGGAACCCAAATTCGGATGTGGGAGTTGCCGAAGGCGGGTACTACTTCGTCAGCGGTATGAGATTCCTGTTCGAAGACGTCGCCACCCTGCTGGACCCGGAATCCACCCCGGATGAAATCGCCATGGCTTCCCTGTTTACACTCTTTAAACCGATGAAAGCTGCTGATAAAGGTCTTGATTTGGCTGGGGCGGGGAAGAAGGTTGAGGAAGTTGGGGGTGGAGCTAGAGGTAATATTGGTTGGAGTATGTCAGATGGAGGAGGAGTAATTAATGGCAGAAATTATTCTCAGCATGCTTTGGAAAGAATGGCGCCTAATAATCCTGAAGTAAAAGCTATTTTGACAACAAGAGCAATTAAAAAAGCTGAAGACATAGGATACAAACCTCAAACTAAAGAATTTAGTGATTTTATAAAAAAATATGTCGATCCTAGAGATATACCTCCTTCAGTTATTGAAGATGCCATATTAAATGCAAAGAAGATACCAGGCAATAGAATTGGAACATTTATACATGAAACACAAGATATTAAAGTAATTGTGAATGAGGCAGGCAATGTCATCACAGTTATTCCTAAATAATTTTAAAAGGGTGAACTGGAGTGTTTATTAAATATGATGAGTATGATTTGATCGAACTTTTTCAAAGTGAGCCAGTTAGTATAACAGGCAATTTAGATGATGGAGTTTTAATTTATACCTACAAAGATGACTATAATTTCAAAGTGATATTGACTCTAGATGTATATGAACAAACAAGTAGCCTTAGCATTACATTTAAAGATTCTATAGTGTTTTCAGCTAATTTTAGTAACGTTACAAGTATTAAAAAGGTTGACGAAACTATGGTTATGGTAGTTGGAGCAGAAGAAAGAATTAAAGTTAAATTTTATAAACAAGTTGGAGTGGAATTACTTTAACCCTTTCCGCTCTATGATGACAAACTTTTTACTTATGGTGTAGGTATTTAAAATAGGAAGTACACGCCGCTCCTTTAAAAAATGGGGGAGCAAGCGTTGCTCCAAACCTGCATGATAAAGGGATTTTAAAAAACGCGCGGTTCTATCTAAAGTGAAGTCAAACTGGTTCTATAAAGACTAAGGGTGTGGTTATTGAATAATATAATCCTCAGATTAAACCATTCTTAGCTGCCGGTATTGAGTCCTATAATCACTGCCATCAGGAAAGTGGTATGTATGCACTAGGCTATACATCTGTTGTTAAGTCTTTTGAAAGACTAAGAGTAAATTTCTTAACTATTATCATACTCCAGTGTATAAGCGTTAAGATGGCTGAAGGAAACAGGAAGCATGGTTTTATATCTATTGGCACCTAAGGATAAAAGTGGAACAGTAAGCACTTCTGAAACACGGGATAGGGTAAAAAAAACTACAGCAGTAACAACCATTTGGCTGGGATGAAGAAGGTATTGAACTTGACTCATACCAGCCGATTTTTGTTTAATCGAATCTCCGATTTAGTAGGAGAGTATGTGACATAGCAAAAAGTGAGGGACAAGTTTATAATCTGATCCCTGGTTATCTCTTTTTATTTTTTTTTATCGTACTCTTCTTTTAAAATACCCATATGTATAATGTCATTCCATTGACCATTTCTATACAAAGACTGGCGACTAATCCCTTCTTCCTGAAATCCTAACTTCTTATATAAATTCATTGCCTTTTCATTAAATGAAAAAACCTTCAATGATACCCGGTGTAAATTCAGTTCCTTGAAGGCATAATTAAGTAATAAACGAAATGCTTCGGAACCATATCCTTTGCCCCAATATTCTTTCTCCCCTATATCAATAATTGCTTCAGCGTTTCTATTTTTATAATCAATATGTATAAGTGAGGTAATCCCGATAGGAATTTCATCTTCTCTTTCTACTATGATGTAGCTTTTTGATGAAGAAGAACTCATAAGTACATCTTCAACAAATGATCTTGTATCTTCCATTGTGTTTAGATCCAATGATAGGTTTGTAGAAATCATTACCTCCATGTCATTTCTCCACTTATGATAGTTTTCAGCATCGCACTTCTCCACTTTTCGCAAATGGATTCGTTTTGTTGAGAACATAATAATACCTCCAATTATTCATTTGTTAATTTTTTGATTGAGGATAAGCTGGTACCCAAAGCGCTTTGAGAGTGATAATTATGGAATTCAACGTCTTTGTTTAGTGCTTCTTTTGAGCAGTTTGCCCAATTTTTACGCCATTTCGTTAATAATGCCCGATCGTTCCAGTCACGATTTTTAACGGTAAATCCTTCTTTTGTGATTTCTCGAGTGGTCATCAAGACATGCGCATGAGGGTTTGTTGGTTCTTCCCGGTGAATGGCAATATCAGCGACCATTCCGTAAGGGACAAATTCTGTTTCAACATAGTCTTTAATTAAATTCGACTGCTGGTCTGCTGACAGTTCTCTAGGAAGCGATACCTTGATTTCTCTTGCAACTTGGGAGTTCTTGCGTGTCTCGGATTTCTCAACTTCGTTCCATAAACGGTTGCGGTCATAAACCCATTCAGGAGCATGAGAAGGAGAAATGATCATGTTTTCCGGTTGTATGTTTCGTTTGTAGAATGTCAGTTCACCTGTGCATTGGTCCTGAAGCCGTTCTCCTGATTGATACGCAGCAGAAACAATAGCAGACTCACCTTTGTTTCTTGAAAGCACTCGGGCAGAAAAGGTATAACTGGTCATAAATTTAGTCCTCCTTTCAAAAAAATTACTAATATGGATACGTTTTAAATAAGGAATAAGTTTCGATAACTTCGTAGTCAATCCAGTTTGACCAGATTTCTTAACAGAGTTCTATTGAAGAGATCGATTACTAAAGAAGAAGTGTGTGAAAACGTAAAAAACATTTGACATTTTACGGTGCTTCTTTATAATTACATATGTAAAACATGTTTTACAATCTGAGGTGAAGTAATTACGATGAAAAATAAAATTAAGGAATTGAGAAAGGAAAAAAAGGTTTCACAGGAAGAGCTTGCCTATCTATGCGGTGTGTCTCGTCAGACAATCAATGCGATTGAAAATGAAAAATATGACCCAAGTCTGAGTTTGGCATTTGAACTTGCTGACAAGTTGTGTGTGAGGGTAGATGAGCTATTTTTAAAATAATTGGAGGGGATTAATATGAACAAAAATACGAAGTTAATCGGTGGTACATTTTTATTTTTGGTAACATTGTTTCTCATAACGATGTATATCACCGATTATATGAATGGTCTGAAAATAGGATTAACGGATGTGTTCGTATTTGTGTTATTGCTTGCGTCTTGGTTTCAGTTTATGACATGGGGTTCTGATCCAAAAGTGCAAAAAGATGAACTTGGTAAAAATGTATCGACCACAAGTGCTAAGTTAAGTTACTTTATATTAACAGGATGTCTCTTTATTTTATGGATTATTGATAGAGTTTCCTTCGTCAGTAATAATGAATTCGGAAACGTTCCTTTGTTTATTGCTCTTTGTTTTGCAGTGATGCTCTTCCCAGTAATTCAGTTTTTCTTATCTAGAAAATATGTATAGTCTTTATTTAGCAAACCACTTTGCCGCACTATCGTTTGGGAGCGCCTACTCAGACGTTGACGGGTGGATGAATAGATGGAGGCAGTAATCAAAAGCAATTAAGCTTTAAACAATTTTAAGGTAAAGGTGTGTCAAAAATTAACTCTACTATTCTATTATGGTTATCCATTACAAGCAGCTTACTCGTACTCCTTCTGCAGCTTGTTCAATGGAAACTAGTTGAGATCTTTACTCCATTTGTCATGCCAGTCGTGTATCTGGCAGTTTACGGGTTTTTCTTAGTCGTTTTGATTATGGCGCTGATTGATTTGATAAGAAGAAGGAATTGGAAGGCGATTGGGGTTCAGGCGGCAGCTATTGTTTTGTTATTCATTGTTCCATTTAATCAGATTGTCCTGGATATGGATTTTAACATGAATAAATCAGAGCGTCTTGAGGTGGTCGCACAAGTAGAAGACGGTTCTCTTCAGTCGAATGTCGTACATAATTCTTCATTGATCCGTCTGCCTAAAGAGTATAGCTCATTGTCCAATGGCGGGGGAGAGATTGTAGTCGAAAAACATGAAAATGACTACTCTGTTTTGTTCTTCACCTTTCGAGGAATATTGGACGGTTTTTCAGGCTTTGTTTACAGCAACGAAAAACCGGGAAACAACGCTTTTGGCGGGGATATTAAAGTAATCGAAAAGATGGATGAAGACTGGTATTTTATTACTTCTTATTGATTTGATCGCAATACTAAAGGGAGAGTAATGGGAATTCTCACTCTCTCCCGTTCAAATTATTTTTTTAAAAAAACAATTAGGCGATCTTATTCCTGCTCCTATTATTTCCAACCATGAACAGGAGGGAAAAGGAGGAGGTAAGGAGAACAATCACGCCAGCGAGCAGATAAACGATTCGTATGCCAAACACATCTGCTATCAGGCCGATTAATACGACTGAAAACCCCATCGTAGCAGAAAGAATCACACTGTGAGCGGCGTACACTTTTGAAAGATCTTCAGGCCTCGCGCTCTTTTGCATAAGCGTTTGCTGGGAGATGTCTCTTACTTGATAAACCGGACCCATCAGTAACACGAGAATCAACGCCATTACCGCCTGGTCAATAAAGGAATAGACGATTGCAAGAATTGAATAAGCCATTGAACCAAGTGCAATATTTAAGATCAGGTGCCTTTCTACAAATTTATAAGCCGCGATTGCACATGCTCCGCCAATTAAAGCTCCAATATAATAGGCACTATTAATATATCCCCACCATTCAGCTCCTTTATCGAGCGCTTCACTGACAAAAATTAATGTGATGGCACCAATCCAGACCGATCCGGCAATCCCTTCTCCAATATCCATCATCGTAACTAAACGAATTTTTTTATTTTGCCATAAAAGAATCCAGCCTGCTTTCATCTCGTTCCATTTTGTATTTTTTTCATCGTCAATGACTTGTTCAAACTCTTTTATTTTTGAAGCAATGATCCCCATTTGGATGACGGCTGTCCACATAAATGCAATGACGATGTAAAAGGTATTGCCGACGCCTATTGAAGCGACAATAATCCCTGTAATCGAATAGGCGGCGATTTGTGACAGCTGAAAAGTTACGGAAAGAATCCCGTTTGCTTTAGGCAATAACTCTTCTGGTGCAAGTAACGGAATAGAAGAATGGTAAAGCGGCCTAACCAAGCCTTCCATAAAAGCTAACACAAGAACGATTAAAAATAGAAGCAAGATGTTGACACCTGTGAAAATGAAAAATAAAATAAAAACACTCATGACAATTGCTTTTATCAACGGGAGGAAAAACATGATTTTTCTGTTGCCAAAGCGGTTGATCACTAACGGTGCAATAAACCCTGCCATTAGGGAACCTATGGTATTTAAAAAAGGAAAGAGCGCAGCATAAGCAGCTGAGCCCGTTTCCTGAAAGATATAAAATGTGATCACCATGACATATCCAATATCCCCAATAACAAGAAAGTTCCGGGCAGCTGCAAATAAATAAAATTCTTTTGTAAGCATGGTGTCCTCCTCTTTAAATAAGATTGATAGCGAATTTCGTTTTGCTATCTCATTGTAAAGTGCGGACACTGGGTTCTGATGGTGTAGAATAAATAAGGGATGCTATAGCTTAATTTGGTCCTTTCCCTGGTACCACGAGGGCACAGGATGACTCGGATCCTCAAACCAGCCCAGCACCTCTTTGGCCTGGTTTTTCATAAAAGCGACCTGCTGCTCGCCAAACGGAATGGCCCAGGGGATGGAAGAAATCATATTGCTGTATATATATAAAGTCAGCAGGGAGAAAAATTCTATAGGCGGTTTGCAATCAAAATAGCCATTCACCTGCCCGGTCGCAAAAGTTGGACTGACCGCTGCGCTAAATACAATTCGGTTAAACTCTTCCCATGGATCTCCGTAATCGCACCGGTTAAAATCAATAATGCTCAAGCTTCCTTCAGGTGAAATAATCATATTTCCTGTGTGATAATCACCATGCTGAAACGATTGCGGCCTTCCTTCAAGGAGATGACGGTGGTCCTCAATAAAAGAGATTACTTTGTCGTCCTCTTCAAATTTAATGCCGCATTCAAGATAGCTTTTCATTTTTTTATCGATCTTCCGGTTAAAATGGGTGCTCCAATTTTCCTGGCCAGGCGCAGGAATAGAGTGAATCCTTTTCAGAATCCTCCCAGCCGTTTCGCCAAGTTCATATTTTTTCGCTTGAGAAAGCTTAGGCAGTTCAGTCTCTGCATCTTCTCCCTCACACCACGTGAAAAGCGAATACACATTCCTGCCCTCGTCACAGAGGCCAAAATCAATTGGCTGCGAAATTGGCAGACCATCCTTGCTTAATTCCTTCATCATATTAAACTCATTTTTCTTCTGGTCATATTCTTTCTGATCCGATATGCGAAGCAGCCGTTTTTCATTCGAACGTGTTTCCACATAATATTTTTTGTCGCTCGACCATCCTTTATTAATCGGTTTCATTAGTTGAAAAGAGGCGTGATTGTTCAAATCCAGCATAAATGTCCCACCTTTAAATTCAAGTCCAGGTAAAATTGAGTTTTCTATTTCTCATCATACCAGTGTTATACTAGTAATATAAGAATTTTCTAAACTATCATTCATTTAACATTTTTGGAATGATTGCAAAAGGGATTTTTGATTTATAGTCGAAGATCTTATAGTATTCCTTTAAATTGTTTGGAGGTCACTGCTTTGTTACTTTACTATTGAGTTCAACTGCCTAATGATAAAAAAATAAATTAGGAGTTGATCGAGTATGATCTATAAAAATGGTATTAATGAGATTTCATCTGACATGTTGAATGGTTTTTTTGTGGATTGGCCTAATCCTCCAAGTCCACAAACCCATTTAAAACTGTTGAAAAATAGCAGTAAAGCAGTCATTGCAGTAGATGAAAAAACGAATTATGTGGTTGGATTTATAACAGCTATCAGCGATGGAGTTCTATCCGCCTACATTCCCTTCCTTGAAGTGTTACCGGAGTATAAAAATAAGGGGATAGGCAAAGAGTTAGTAAAGCTGATGTTAAAAGAGCTTGATGATCTGTATATGGTTGATTTAAGCTGTGATGATGACTTAGTTTCTTATTATGAGAAATTCGGGATGCTGAAATCAAATAGTATGCTAGTAAGGAATTATGAAAGGCAGTCGGGTAGTTTAGATAAATAAACTCCCACTGAAGCGAAGCGGACGGTCGACGAGCCTGAGACACATTTTGTCTCAGGTTTTTTGTGTACTAAATTTTAAATAATATATGACTATATAACTATTTAATCTACAATTATTACTTAATTCTTATTTGAAATTACTTTTAACTATAGACAAATGATTGATTTACAGTTATATTTAACCATAACATAGGTAATATTACTCACTAAAGCTAGTGCTCGTCACAACCCGAATCATTGAATAGGGTCATGAAGCAGCCATAGTTGCTGCTTATTTTTTTTGTCTATGTACACCATATTAACTAAGGGGATCTAGAAAATGAAAAGATTATTTATTGCAGCAAGTGTACTTTTTTTACTATTGTCGCCAATGCCAACCAAAGCAGAGAAGGTCGTAACGGTCTATCTTATTCCACATCAGGATGATGAACTTCTTACTTACGGGGTCGGTATTTTAAATCACACCTGGGTGGGGGAAGAGGTACATGCCGTTCTTTTAACCAATGGGGGAGCAAGCATTGCTCATACCAAAATAAATAGAAAATTAAATGACTCGATCACAAAAGAAGAATTCACGGATGCCCGACTTCGGGAATTTGATCGCAGTACACAGGTTCTTGGTGTAAAGAAAGAAAACATACACATCCACAATTATGAAGATGGAAATTTGTCAGTTGAAAATGTAGAAAACGTCATTTTGGAAATGATTGAAAAATACCCTAATGCCAAATTCAAAGGGATGAGCTGGTATGATACCCACAATGATCATAAGAATACAGGGATCGCGCTTAAAAACCTGCATGACAAAGGAATTGTGAAAGACGCACGTTTCTATCTGAAGTCAAGTCAGTTTGGTTCTGTTAAAACAAAAGGTGTGATCGCTGACAAATATAATCCTCAATTTAAACCATTCCTAGCTGCCGGAATTGAGTCCTATAATCACTGGCATCCGGAAAGCGGTATGTATGCAGTAGGCTATACATCTGTTAGTAAATCATTTGAAAGACTAAGAGCAAATTCATTTAGCTATTATCATACTCCAGCCTATGTACGTTGATAGACCTGTCCCTAGCCCTTTAGAGAGTGACGTATTTGCATGGCTTTATTAATGTAGCATCAAAAGATCTATATAATTAAATAACAGGACAGCTAATATACTTAAGAAAAGCCCCTTTTCTCGTAACTAAAAGAGAAAAGGGGCTCAATTAATGAATGCAAAGTTCTTATAGTGATTTTTTTAAAAAAGAATTTAGAATTAAATTACATCAATTTAACCTTTTTATTATCCACATTATCTCTGATTAACTTTTTCAACAGGTCAATTTCTGCATCAGAATTAAAAAATCTTTTTGGAAGTATAATGGCTTTTGCTTTTGAAACATATAGACGAAACATGTCCTTGTTCTCATATACATTTTGAATTTGATTCCATTCAAAATATCCTACAGACCTGTCAAACTTTTGTTGGATTTCCTTGGAACTGAACGTGTATGTAATTTCCTTTTGAATTAATTGGTCACTGTCATATTCTCTTGACGTTTTTATTTTAGAGGAAAACTTTCCAAGAAACAGAGCTGGCAATGAAACAATTAAAGAAATAATTGCGTAGGGAATGAACAAAAATATATACATATATATATATAAATCAGCATCTATGGTATTAATTGTAGGAATTGCAAAAATAAGAAACGTAAATATCAAGAGAAAGTAGAACAGGATTCTATGAAATTTTTTCAAATGATATAATCCGTATTTGTTGAATTCTTCCTTTTTCACCGTACCGCTGACTGTGAATTTATCTTCATCGAGTAATTCAGTGTTTTTTTCCATTTTTAATCAATTCCCCTTACCATCGTTATTACTTCAAAACTCCATCTATTTATATACTATCATATCATTATTTTCTAAAGTCTCTCACTTACCATTGTCCTTTGATCCATTATTAAACAAAAGCCCTTGCAAACCCAAAATATGCATCACAAATAAAAAAACAATACAAGTTTCACCTCTAATGGCTGAGCATGTCTCCAAATGTTCATCTACATACATTGGGACTGTCACATATATTAAACATCTTGTTCAGTACAAAAGAAATTATTTGAAAGGGATATCATCAAGTTTTGAAGAAGATAACTTGTGAACCGTATTGAAATGAAAAGCAGGGTTTTTATAGACGGCATATTCCTGATAGATCTTGCTGTATTCAAGCCAATTGAATCCATCTGGGACATTTTGAGGGTCGGGGAATTAATAAAAGGTAATCAGTTTATTGATCAGCCTGAAAGACTTGCTTGAAGTATAAGTAAAAGGGGAGAGCTGAAAGATCGTGACAAGAAAAAATCTATGTTATTGAACATAAATGATTGAGTAAAGCTGCACCAGCAAAATAAAAAAGCCAGCCCTCTTAGTTTTGCTAAAGAGGGCTGGGGCAAGCTAAGTTAATCAATTTCATCAGTTGAAATCAATTCATACACCTTGATTTCCCCATCTTCTACATGCACTTCAGTAATCGTGCTGTAAGACTTCGTGTGCGTGCCAAGGTCGTTATAGATCACAAATGTTTCGGTTGTGTGAGCCAGGGCCTCAGTTGAAGAAATTACTTCCATCTTGTCAAGAGTAGTGCTGAGATGTTCCTCTGTCACGCCAATGGATCCAAGATGGTCTATAAAATCACTTTGTTCCTGAACGCGGGGGCTGCCATCAACGAGCATAGAGGAGACATAGGAAAAATCTACATTGTTAATCGCTGCAATACTCGCGTCGTTGTATTCGATCATGAATGCTTCCAGGCGGTCTTTTGATTCTGAATCATCCTCTGAAAATTCGTATTCCTCATCATTCATGTCTTCATTCCCGTTTTGTTTCACACCTGTACTCTTATGTAATTCTGAAGAGCCTTCTTTTATGACTTCACCCGTGAAGGAAGCGGTATGATTCATGGTGTGACACTCTTCTACCTTAAACTCATCCTCTTTTTCTGAATAAGCAAGAACCATATGGCAAACCACACTTTGGGTAGCAAGGTTTTCTTCTTCTGATTCATGCCGGTAGGAATCTGTCGTTGTAAAGCTCACCGGCAAGGTCAGGTGATGAGAATTGTCTCCTCCGCTTGTGATAGCGGCTTCAGAGGGTTGAAGCTGAACTTCATCGAGTTGCCCGGAGTAAACAAATTCCATGTATTGCAAATCCTCAATCATGTAGTTAGATTCTTCCATCCACTCGTCCGTAGCAGTGGTTATAAGGGATAGGTCCTGATTCGCTCTTGCTTTTACCCATTCTTCCCCGTAGGCTGCTATCACTTTTGTAAGTTTTTCTTCTGTTTCCTTTGTAAACAGCGGGATCGTCACTTCCTGATGAGAGCTTTCCACGGCAATGTCTTTAACCATCACAGTTTCCCACGGGTATTCGGCTTCAACGGAAACCATAATTGAGCCGTCTGTAGGAAGAGGACCGATGTTTTCTGTTTCTCCCCAGGAATCAAACGGAATTTTTGTATCATTTAGGATAACGGATGTATTGTAATCCGGGTTTTGGTTTAGATAAAAGCTTACATAATCAAAGTCAAATTCTACCCAATTTGAATGAAGGCTTCCGCTCGTACCTGCAAACATCAAATCCTGTTCAGAGGTCATGGTGCCGTACTCATTTTCAAAAGCTGAAGCCAGGGTGTAGATCCCTGGTATATACGGCCCTGTTTCTACTTCATCATTTGAAACGGATGTACCATTTAAGAGAAGTTCAATCTCTCCCTCATCCTCCGGAATATACAGCTCTGAGTATTGATCGGCCGCTTTTACCGAGTATCGGTTGAAAAGACCGAGCCATTTGCCGTTTTGCTCAATATAAAAGAGCGTATATGCAAAATAGGGATTTGCGCTTGAATTTGTGACGGATTCCTTGATTGCTTGAAGTTCTTCTTCAGAAAAATTCAGCATGGCCTCCGCTTCAAATTTCTCAATTGCCGAGCCGTCTTCATGCACGACAAGTGAAGTGAGGGCTTTAGCATCTTTTTGATTGATGGCTTCCGCAAATTTTTTCATGGTAGTTTCAGCTGAAACCTGCTGGCTTGCAAAAATGCTTCCCCCTATGAGCAGAATCGCAGCGGTCACTCCAGCTGCCACAAAAGCTTTTTGTCTCTTCGTTTTCGGAGGCTTTGGTTTCGGTTCGATGATCTCCATCTTTTCAACCTGTGGAAGTGGATGGCCGCATTCTGTGCATACACTATGCTTTTCAGAGACTTGAGACCCGCATTCCTTACAAAATCGTGTCATCTTAATAGCTCCCCTCCATTAAAGATAAGTCCCAAAATCATCGATAAAGCTGCCAACTGCTGAATCAGCCAATAGGAAGCTGAAGAGACTAAAAGCGATGCTGAACAGAATAACATAGCTGATGAATCCGTATAGAGGGTCTGCTGATTTGGACTGTTTAGTTAAAAGAGAACTAATCAAGTATAAAGGAAGAATAAAGACGGTAAAGGAAATCGCAATCGTAAGAATGATCGTGCCAAATGCATAGGCCTGAATTAAAATAAAAATAAATGCTGCTGCCATTAAGAATAGACCCGGCAGCATATGACTGCCATAATACGAAATAATCGACTTAAACGAATGACCTTTCCCAAATAACTTCGTCACAACAAATAAAGAAACAGCTGCGAGTAGTAAGCTCAACACGGCATAAATCATTGAGCCGCCAAACACAGAAATAAAGGTTGGTCCTGCATACTCATTCATAAATGCATCCCCATACCCGCCAAACATCGAACGGGAGATGCTTTGAATAAAGACATACGCCACCAGTGCTACCATAAAGCTGAATAATAGTAAGGAAATTAGTCCGTTTACAAATTCATTTTCTCCTTTTGAAAAAATGGCAGAAGGAGTCTTTATGTAGGTTTTCAGGTAGGACCAATATCCTTTTCCAGTCTTTTTCGCTTTTTCTATGTATTCATTTTGCTGAACCTGTCCGCTCCCCGCAGGTCCTTCTGCTGCAGGATGCATTACCGTTTCCTGTACCGGATTTGCCGTACTGTGATCAGCTGTCAGACTGGTTCCGCACTTCCCGCAAAACTTCCCGCCATCCTGCTGATTGCCACATTTCTCACACTTCATACAAACACTCTCCTCATATCGAATTAGATAGATTAGTAAAAATAAGCACTAAGACCTACTAATCTATTTAACTTTATAAATAATTCCCATTTAAGTCAATGAAAAATCTTACATTAATGAAATAAAATATATGGTTAATCCTTTTTTGATGGTTTAATCTTATTATGGTAAACAATATACTCAGTTAAAACTGGTACTAATTTTAATAGATAATAGTTTTACACAATCTTTAAATTAAAGGCGATAGGCGATTTAAACATCCCCATTATCCAAGGAAGTGAACGATTTGAAAAGAATACTCAAAAAGATGGCGATTTTAATAGTAACTAGCTTTTTAGTTTTTGCTTTATACCTCCTTTATAAACCTGATGAAACAGGCGCTGTCATTTATGTGCTGCCAGAGGGTTTTGACAAATGTGTAAGTATAGATTTCGACGTGAGACATGCAGATCCGTTGGTGCTAGATGATGAAGGAGCGGTAATTTACAATATTCCTATGGATGGAGAGTTCAAGACCTCTTCATCATCTGACTTTGGGCACATAGGAATACACCAGATATTTATGCAATTTCAAAATAAGGATGGTCGTAAAAGTGAGTTAATAGATGTAACAATTTCATCCCACAGTAGTTATTCTTATGGCGAAGGCGGCACAAATTTAGCAGAAAGCGGCTGGATATCCTTTAATTCGATTAAACAAGACTGTGAATGGTAGATGGCCTTAATGCGAAGTAGGTGCATTGTCAGCCATACGGCCCTTGCCAAACTAAACATGCAGCATCAAAATTCCCCTCTAGTGGCTGAGCATGCCTCCAAATGTCCATCTACATAAATTGGGACTGTCGTATTTCCATTTCACACTAATTGCACATCTTATTCATTATTAAAAAAAACTATTTGAAGGAGTATCAGCGAACTTTGTAGAAGCTAACACGATGAACCTGCAAGGAGGAAAAAAATGTTTATTGTAAATGTAGAAGGTGCAATTAGAAAGCATGACAAGTGGTTAATCATTGAGAGAAGCAACAAGGAAGATCATGCAGGCGGGCTGCTTTCACTTGTTGGAGGCAAGGTGGAGGTAGAAGCCAACTCCACCAATATAGTAGAAAGAACGCTGAAGCGTGAGATTTTAGAAGAGGTTGGTGTAAAAGTAAAAGATCATCTTATCTATGTGCACAGCACCTCTTTCGTAACCGATACGGGCGCAAACGTAGTGGATCTTGTTTTTCTTTGTGAGTATGAGTCAGGCGAGGCATTTCCAAAATGTCCAGATGAAGTTGAAAAGGTTATTTGGCTGTCAACCGAAGAAGTTCTGAATCATCCCCTTTCACCCGTTTATTTAAAGGAGAGCATTAAACAAGCAGAATCGCTTCTTGGAGGGGTTTAATGAAGAAAAGAGGGGCAGTCACCTGAAGTGCAGTGAGGCAGTAAATGATCCTGAGACACCATTCTCTCAGGATCATTTTTTTGTTAGCAGAATACTAAATTAAAGGGTAAAGAGAGATCCTAACACTGACAAACCATCATCACATTCCCATCCGGATCCTTAAAGTTAAACCAATGCCCATGTTGAATATCAGTTACCAGTTCAACATTCTGTTCTTGTAAGAATTCATGGGCTTTATGGATGTCATCCGTATTGAAATGAAAAGCAGGGTTTTTATAAACAGCGTCTTCCTGATAGATCTTGCTGTCGAGGACAAGGCTCAATCCATTGTTGTCAAAAGGTATACAGCATAAATGTCCTGCTATGATCTCATAATCTGGCTCCAAATGAAGGATGGAACAGTACCAATCTCTTGCGTCGTTAATATTTTTGACTGGAACAAAAATCGCATTTGCTTTTGCTGAAATGATGCTCATGGCTACACTCTCCTTTTTTGCTTTACATAGTTTTACTTACCTTATTGTAAAACAAATTTGGATGTTGTGAGTTAAAATTTAACTGAATGATTACCAGCGAGCACAAGTCTATTAAATAAAAAAAGCAGCCAATGTATTCTTGAATATAGGTATATATGCTTATTTTTTATTAATTCTATACTCACAGTTGCCTGGCTAAAGCTTCCAACTTTACACTAGAGGAAAATACTAGAAATGTTCAAAGGAAGTGAAGCGATGTCTCAGACCGTGCGTTATGATGCGGCCGCTCTTAAAGAGACAATGGAGGAGCGGGTGGATCAGTATAAGGAGTTTAGAGGCAATTTGTTTGTCTTGAAGAGAAAGATGGTATATGACCGTACTGCCTCCAAGCTCCCGGTCTTCAGCCATGGCACCTACATCATTCATAAACGCAATCTGCTGATCAACGAATTGAATCCAGGCCTCCGCAACGTGGGAGTAGATAAGTATCGAAACATAACGTCTGCCACATCCTTCTGCTGCGTAGATGATTATTATAAAATGATGGATGTGTTAGAAGAACAAAAATAGGAGGAGAGTTATGAATTTAAATCTGGGGAAGATCATAATCAACAATAATGAAATTTTTTCTGGAATGAATAGTGGAGATTTTTTGAGTATATTCTCCTCGGAGGTTAATAGCTTTGGAAATGGCGACATTGAGAGATATCATTTCATCCAACCACAAATCATTGGTGGCCTGTCATTCTGGATAAAGATCGTATTTAAAAAGAAGCATATTTCATCTATTGAATTGAAAAACGCCGACCCTAAACTAAAAAATTCTTATGATAATTGGTCAGACGACCGTATAGTATTAAAAAGAAAAAGTCATGATGAATGGCTCATAACTACATTAGGCCAACCCACGGAAAGAAAGCCGTCAGGTATAAAATACAACTATGCTTGGGGCGAAATACTATCATACTATGACCTTAAAGGTGGGGATACTGGAATTGTTATAAATTATTATGAGAAGGTTGCAACTGATTAATAGATATTTTTCGTAATTTATTACCATGATGAATAAATCAAAAGCTGTCCACTTCTTAAATAGGCTCCTTTAAGAGTCTTTCAAACATTGAGAGGTAGAATAGAATGATTGATAAAATAACCGGTTCAATATTATTGGACAATCAAAAGGTAGTTTTGAATTCAAGGTTATCGCCTGAGAATTTTATGAATACTTCGTTGTACCAGGGAGAGATTATTGATACTAAATACTTAATAAAAGACACGAAAGACATTAATGGAAAAAGATTCTTAATAACGTTATTTTTTATTTCAGAAAGACTTAAAGAGGTACATCTATCAGAAGTAATGAATGGTATATCCTGCTCCAATTGGACAGAGGATATAGAGAGTGAAAAGAAAAAAAGTCATGACAAATGGTTGCTAAAGATTTTAGGAAATGGACCTTATGTTTATTCTTGGGGCACGGTAGAATCAACCTTTGATAAGAAGGGTGCCGTCAGTTCTATTATTCTGAGGTACAGATAAATTCATTGAAATGTTTTAGTGATATGTATTTTTTTGGTTGCCGTAGGACTTTGGTGATTAGCAGCTAATGAGAAATTTTAAAAGCCATAAAATATTATAATTTTATATACAAATCACATTAATATAAACCGTTAAGAAGTCATACACCCAAAACAGTAATACTCTTCGTTTTCCTCCGCAAAGCAACTTGCCATAGTAAGCTCTACAATATGGTGAAATATACTATCTTTGAATTTTTCAACAGACAGCTGGTATCGTAACTCACTTAACTTTAAGATCCATTGACGAATTATGAGAGTGGTGAAATTTAGTATGCAGAGTAACTCTAAGGCTAAAGAAATAGCAAAGACAATAGTAGAAAAACTTAAAGAAAGCTTTGATGGGAAAGCAGGTACATTTTCGGTTTATAATTTAACAGACGAACCCTATTGCATGTTTAATATCACCTTTGATGCCTATGATTATTTTTTCGTCACCTTTAGCTATAATCGAGGAAGTATTGGCTGCAGTATAACCCAAGGAAAGTATGGGTTAGTTTTGAAAAATAGTCAAAAGTGGTATGACTCTGCAGATATGGATGTTTTTTGTGAGGAATTAAAAATGCAACTGGAATTAAGAATTCCAGACAAGTTTTTAGAATATAACGGGTGGAAATAAGTACGTTCCTTTAAAGAGTGGGTTAAGACATACAATTTTAAGACTGGTGACCGGATTTTAAAGATTCCTTTGAAAACCTTTGGAGGTGGAAAAAATGGAAATCATACATCGCAGAGACGGTTTTGCAATTGTAGAGAAAGATGGGAAATATCAAATTTCATGGCCGCAAGGACCTTATAATGAACCGGTTTTTTATCCAATATCTAATGGGAATAAGGACAAAGCTTTTAAATCAGATCAAGACGCTTATGAAGTAATGATTTACGCAGAAACAGGTCAATGGCCTACAAGCAAGGAGGAAAAAACAGAAATAAATAAGTCTTTTGTGAGAAAATTTCCAGAGTTACTTTTAAAAGTTCCAGCCAACCAGCAACTTTTCACACAGTCGGAGTTAGACGAATTGCTGCCTCTGGCTAAACAAGCGTCTCAGAAATCCGATCATTCATGATTACATATAGGAGAGGTCAGAAATGCATAATGAGGGCTATGAAAACATAAAGAAAGAATTAAAAAATGCTCTTAAGGGGCATTTTCATGATCGAATTAGCAGTTTTTCTGTTTTTGAGCAGACTGATACTCCATACACAATGTTTAGTATGCAATTTATAATGTATAACTACTTTAATGTAATATTAAATTATGATCGGGGCTTCTTTGGTTGTTCAATAATAAGCGGGGATGTCGGAATTGGTCTTCCCAATAGCCAAGAACGGTATGATAAAGCAGATTTAGATATCTTTTGTGAAGAACTTAAAGAGCAAATTGAATTGAGAATACCGGATAAATTTTTAGAACATCATGGCTGGAAATAAGAGATTATCATTTTTAAGTCAGATAAACTGTATATTATTTTTGAGAAAAACAGGTAGAAGATGTAATGTGTCCATCTGGAATAGTGAAAATGAATAGGAAGTTTTGTTTAAGAATGAGGTAAAGATTATGAAAAAAGGGATCTTAGCAATACATAATAACAAAACCTTCAAGGTCAGTAATATTGATGGGGAAACTATTAGGTTAGTTAGTGAAGTCCCAAATACTAGCGAGGGCTTTACGAAAGTAATTTATCCCAGTAATTATAAAAAGAGAGATAACTTACCCACGTTATATACCAAGGAAGTCAAGAAAGTAGAGATTGACGAAATGTATGAAGTGGACTACAAAGCAACGTATAGAGGAGAGAAATTTAATTTAAGTTTCAATAATACCGGCTCAGAATTCAAACTAGGAACCAGAGATGCAGAACTTGCCAATCAATATGGATTTGAACGAACCGATAAGTACTATTATGAAAAAATAGTTAGTGAAAATGAGATTGAAGTTATAAAAGAAGTTGTAGTTTACTTCGTAAGATAGAGAAGCAGTAATCTGATCTATAACTATATAGAGTAATTAACCTTGAGTGACCTATGTCTTTCAGGGTTTTTTGTAAGAACATACCTGTAATCAGGCTCCTGCTTAACAAAACTCCTCTTTCATATAACTGATTCATTTTGTAATTCATGTTATTACCATGTAACATAATAACTAGCAATATAGTCTCTATACGAAATGGGTGTATAACATTACTACCATCACAATTACAAGTACAGCTACAAGAACAGATTTAGCGGAGTGGCTAAGAAATGTTTACATTACTAGATTACTGCGTCTTTTATTATATGTGGTAATTTTATATCAAACTATTTATCGACCTAATCCATTTGATCAGTGGTACACTCAAATCTTCATAGGTCTATTTAGTTTTATGTTTTTATGTTTCCTTGTTTACGCATTATTTTACTTATTGAGTTTATTGGCCGGTTTTATGTACTTTGCGAAAGGTCAATACATTCTTTCCTATACACCAGGTGATAACCACTTGGTAGTGGGCGCACGGAAGCTATTAATTAACTTTAAAAAAGTACATATAATTGAAACAAAGAAAAATTACTTATTTTATATTTGGATAAATAAATATAAACCGATGCCTGATTATTTAGTGCTGCCTAAGTTTGCTGATAATGATGGACAAACTAAAAAAACTCATGAACTTATTACTATTTTGCAAGGCAAAGTGAAAATCAGAAAGAGTAAAATTATTTAATGAATAGAAGAGAAATTTTGCTGATTCTAACTACACCAAAGAAGAACAATCTTTAATAAAGGAGCTGGACTCTAGATAATAAGGTGAAAGAGGGGTTATATGTATTTACTTATATCTATAATTTTAAGTATTATTCTAGGTTTTATTTTGATGATGCTAGGACCTATTTTTGGTGGCATTGCGGCTTTTGGAATCGTAGTAGGCTGCATATTTAGAGGTTTGTATTTACTAAATAGCATCCATAAACGCCTCACTGATCCTGATGAAAAAATAGATAAACTTTTAAAAAATATGCAATAGTTAAAGAAGGAACTAAAACAAGTAACAGAGGCTGGGACAAAACTCAAAAAAGTTTAATAAATGAGGATATATTTATTAATAGTAATAGGTGAGCGGAGCGGAAGGTGGCGACTCCTGCAGGATATGACGGCAAGCTGAGACCCCGCAAGGCAAAGCCTTGAGGAGGGCTCAGCGCCGTCCCTGCGGAAAGCGTCCGCCTGAAGCGTAGTGAACCGGTCGTAGAGCTTGAGACAACTTTTGTCCCAGGCTCTTTTGTCTCAATAATAAGCATAAAGATCTAACCAAGCCATATAGAATAAGACTAAATCACGAAGAGGAGCATAAAATGAAGGTTACCCAAAAGATCATAAAGATTCAAGGCGTGACGTACATCATCCGTTCAGCCGTTCGGGGGGATGCAAAGCAGTTGTCTGATATCAGAGTACAGATTGATGGAGAAACGCAAAATATGGACCGGGAGAAGGGTGAGGCCTTTGTAGATGCTGATGGATTTGCTGAACTGATTCAAAAAGATACAGAAAGCAGGAGAAACCTTTTTTTAGTGGCAGTGGTACAGGAGGAAATAGTCGGTTATTCAAGATGTGAAGGAAATGAATTAAAACGATTTGCTCATAAAGTGGAATTTGGGGTGGGTGTACTCAAGGATTATTGGGGGCTTGGAATAGGGAAAAATCTTCTCGCTGAATCGATTCATTGGGCTGATTTAAACGGAGTAATAAAATTTACTTTGAACGTTATGGAATCAAATGAAAAAGCAATCAGCCTCTATAAGAAATTTGGATTTCAAGTTGAAGGAATTCTTAAAAATGATAAGCTGCTCGATGACGGTGAATTTCGCAATACTATTGTGATGGGAAGAATCAAGCTTTAAACGATCACCTCAGTCCAGGCATGCTATAATGACGCTAAGAATGTGCGTCAGTATGCATCTATAATCACGTAAAAAAGGAGCGTTAAGCTTGATCATCCAATGTACAAAAAAACTTTTAACAGAATTAAAGGTTCAGCCGGCGCAGGCAGCTGAAGAAGATCCGTTATTCAGCTGGCACGCCAATCTTATGATGGTGAACCGCAGGAAGACGCTTGTCCTTATGAATGATCGCAATCGGTATGGGATTGTTCTTCATGGATTGAAGGCGAAAGACTTTAAAAGGCTGAATGAGTTGATTCCTGAAGCGATTGAACGAGCTTACAGGGAAGAAGGCGTTGAGGAAGAAGTAATTCAGACGTATCTTTCTCAAGTCGGCGAAGTCACGTTCACCAAAACAAAAGATCGAACCTTTGTTGCCAGGCTGAATAAGACGTGCGAGCTGGTTTCCATTTTTGATGAAAAAATCAAGGGGGATTCACTGCATCAGATCAGCTTAACGAAAAAAGTCAACCGTATGGTGGTGGGCGAAGGAAAACAGAGCATTGTCGTTCCGAATGAAGAATTATATCGCAATTTGGAAGAATTAGCGGGGCAGCCGATTTTTCCTTCTGAAGCGATGATTCTTCACGTCAAATTGGAAATTGCTACGCCAGTTTGGCGCAGGATCGTTGTACCGAAAAGGATAACGTTTCCACAGCTGCATAAGACGCTGCAAATCGCTTTTAACTGGCAGGATGCTCATCTTCATGAATTCCTGTTGTTCCAAAGTAAACCTTTTGATCCGGATCGTGTGAAGGAAACAGAAAACCGTAAACCGGTCTTGAATTTGGTTAGTCATCATGATGCCTTGAATGATGACAAAGGGATTCCAATGAAGCTGGATAAAGGGGAGAAAGTCGCGGACTATCTGCCTGCTGAGATGATGTATATTTATGACTTTGGAGATGATTGGAGGCACCGTATTTCCGTTGAAAAAATGGTAGACGATTATGCATTCAACCATCCCATCTGCCTCGAAGGAGAAGGGAACACACCGCCGGAAGATATTGGGGGAGACAGCGGATATGAAATGTTTCTTGAGGTCATGGCGGATCCGGCACACGAGGATCATGATTACCTGAAGTCATGGAGCAAAAGCCAGGGCTATAGAAGCTTTGATATTAAATGGGTGAATAATGATTTAAAATATTCATAGAAGAAGCGCCATTTGCGAAAAACAAATGGCGCTTTTTTCAGTTACTCTCCCGTTAAACGTCCGAATCCTTCGAGCTTCTCCTGCCAATAGGGGTTTGACAAAGGGGAAATCTGAACGCCATCTCCATCGTTGGCATGGATAAATTGATCGTTTCCAAGGTAAATGCCTACATGGGAAATACCTGCTTTATACGTATTTTCAAAGAAGACCAAATCACCCTGCTGCGGGGAGTCCACTGGAAGAGCCCGTGCATGCTGATCCTCTGCTGTCGTCCGTGCGATCTCGAACCCCGCTTCGTTGAATACATAATAAACAAATCCGCTGCAATCAAATCCGTCCGGTGTCGCACCACCCCACACATAAGGCACGCCAATTTGGCCTCCCGCAATATCCAGAACATCCGTCAGCCATGAGTCGCTGACAGTAGCAGCGGGTACGACAGGATAGCTGCTTTCTCCAGCCACTTTTAGCTC
Source organism: Jeotgalibacillus sp. ET6 (assembly GCF_029667115.1). GTDB lineage: Bacteria > Bacillota > Bacilli > Bacillales > Jeotgalibacillaceae > Jeotgalibacillus. The sequence goes on from NZ_JARUIU010000002.1 coordinate 327,233, forward strand.
CTGCCCAGGCAGCAGTAAATTTCCGGAAAGCTGATTGATATCCTTCAGCTGATCTACCGTCATTTCATAACGATTTGCGATCGAAAATAGGGTATCCCCCGTCTTTACAGTATAAGTCTGCGAAACTTCAGTCTGCTTTTCTGGAACAGTGTCTGTTTGGGGGACCTTGAGCATCTGATGAGTGACAATCAAATCAGACGTAAGCTCATTTAACGACTGGATGGCTCTGACTGTCGTACTGTATTGGGCTGCAATGCTCCACAGCGTGTCCCCGGCCTTTACTTTATACGTCCCCTCGCTTACTTCCGCTTCGGATACCAAACTTACAAAAAAGAATACAAGAATAATGGTGAATGCCGCTATTATCTTCTTCATGTATACTCCTCCTAAATGCTTTGTCACGAATAAGAGCAGTATAGCCAAGATAGATAGATTTTAACGGATGTTTGTTATTTCTATTCTTTCATGGCAAGGATAAAGATAATTAGCGGATAAACTATGTAAGCAATTTCATAGAATTAGTGAACAGGGAAAAATAGCTTACAGTTTATTGAAATATTTGATATTATAGATGAGGTTTTATTATTTTGGAGGTAAGTTTGTGGGAAGAAACTATACAATTGATTTTATTAAATTTTTTGCGATTTATTTTGTCGTCGTCATTCATACCGGTCCTTTCAAGAATGAACCTCTGATATATGAAACAATCAATATCTTTGCAAGGTTTGCTGTTCCTTTCTTTTTTATGACCTCGGGCTATTTTTTAGGTAAAAATCTACAAACTAAAAAGGATCCCAGTCAGTATATAAAAAGAAGTTTTATTAAAAATCTTTCTTTATATGCAACGTGGATCTTCGTCTTTTTCATCTATGATTTTTTCCTGACGATTGTATCGGCGAATCTAAAAGGGAATGCTGTAGGGGATGCATTAACGGATTATTTTACTGAGTTTTTTACGATCGGACTTTTGTTTTATGGAACAGAGACGAATTCATTTCATCTTTGGTTTTTAATTGCTCTAGTTTGGTCGACGCTTATTGTTTCGTTCTTTGTAAAGATAAATAAGCTGATACCTTTATTGATTATCAGCTTTGTTCTGAACGTGATTGGTCTTTTTGGACAATCCTATCACGTAATTTTCGATTTTCCCTTACACACAAGAGACGCATTGTTCTTTGGTTTATTTTACACAGCACTAGGCTGTAGTTTTGCCAGCGGGAAGCTGAGATTAAAGCGGAACCCTCTGCTATGGGGAGGTTTAGTCTTATTATTCTCGATCTTGCAGATTGCGGAAGGCTTATCTCTTATTCATCTTCTTGATTCACGTATCGATAACTATTACCTTTCAACGATTCCCTTAAGTATTTCTTTATTCGCTTTGGCCCTCACTTCAAGCGGGATATCTGAGCATAATCCTTTGGCAAAAATAGGGAACAAAGCAGTCGGAATCTTTGTCATGCATCCTCTCTTTATTAGTGCAAGCCTTCTTTTCGTCAGCTGGCTGAATGTAGAAGCTGTTACCCAAACCTTTATATGGAACATCTCGTTTACACCTGCGATTTTGGTGGTTTCTTATCTGAGCTATGAGGTTTTACAGAAAGTTAAGGGCAGGTTGTTTCATCGGATTACTAGTGTTAAATAAAGAGCTTTGAAGAATGGTGCCAATTGCGAGATGCAATTGGCATTTTTCGTGTCCGCTTTTGAAATGACCCTTCAACGAGTCTAACTAAATCAATTTTTTAGAATAAATTTCAATATATTTATGTAATAATATCCATCTACTCCTCATAAACTGATAGGGGGAGGTATTGTTTAGGGAATAAAGAGAGAATTGAATGATGGTTTTGGTTAAAGAAAGTAATGATTGATATAAGAGAACATGCTGGTCACGCTTTTCTCACTGTACTGTCCGTGTAAAGACTAAAAGGGGGCAAGACAATGGATGATTTGTTTTTATTGTTATTTTTCTTTTCCATTCTCGCGTTTATTACAGGTTTAATTAAACCCTCTCTTTTATTAAGGTGGGGACCAGAGGACAAAAGAAATAGAAGAAGAGCAGCCGTGTATTTTGGTTCAGCCATTGTAGTGTTCTTTCTTTTATTTGCCATTACACTAGATCCGATAGAAGAGGTTGCGGGTGTTGAGAGTCAGACAGAAGCGGATAGGCAGGCAAAAGAAGAGGAAAAGCTGATAGAAGAAGAGGCTGAAGCAGAGAAGGAAGCAGCAGAAGAGGCAGAGCGAGCAGCAGCTGAGGAGGCGGAGAAGGAAGCAGCAGAAGAGGCAGAGCGAGCAGCAGCTGAGGAAGCAGAGAAGGAAGCGGAAGAAGAGGCAGAGCGAGTAGCAGCAGAGGAAGCGGAGAAAGAAGCAGCAGAAGAGGCAGAGCGCATAGCAGCGGAGGAAGCGGAGAAGGAAGCAGCAGAAGAGGCAGAGCGAGTAGCGGCTGAGGAAGCGGAGGAAGAAGCGGCAGAAGAGGCAGCTCGGGTAGCAGCGGAGGAAGCAGAGAAAGAAGCAGCAGAAGAAGCGGAGAATGAAGCGGCAGAGAATACGGTGACCATGTCACAGCAGCAGGCGGTAAGCATGGCTCAGTCCTATTTAGATTATACTGCCTTTTCGAAAAGCGGATTAATCGCTCAATTGGAATTTGAGGGGTTTGACAATGCAGATGCTGCTTATGCGGTGGACAACATCAGTGTGGACTGGAGTGAACAGGCAGTCCTTATGGCGCAGAGTTATCTTGATTACTCTGCATTTTCAAGAGCAGGCCTCATCGAACAATTAGTCTTTGAAGGGTTTGATCTGGCTGACGCTGAAAATGCGGTGAATATGGTCGGTCTTTAAATGATAGTTAGAAGTGAAAAATTCAGAGCAGATGATCGCTATTTTAGCGGTCTTTTTTTGCTTTCGTTCAAAATGTATTATAATTCAGGTTAATAAGGATTGTTCTACTGGTGGATTTAATTAAGGAAGAGGAGTGAGTGTATGAGGAAAGTCGTGTTGTTTATCGCCCAAAGTCTGGACGGATATATAGCGACTAAGGAAGACTCATTAGACTGGTTATTTAGTGTTGAAGGAGAGGGAGATAATGGATACGCTGAATTTTTCAGCACCGTTGACACCATTTTGATGGGAAAAAGGACGTATGATTGGGTCATGCAGCAGGAAAATGGAGCGTTTCCTTATCCTGATAAACAGTGTTACGTGTTTTCAAATGCCCAGAATGAAGACACTGAGTATGTTCGTTTTATTAATGGGGATATCAGGCATTTTATAACGGATTTAAAGAAGGAAGAAGGGAAGGATATTTGGGTTGTTGGCGGTGGAAATCTGCTTCAACCATTTTTTAAAGAAGGTCTTGTGGATGAAATGAAAGTTACCGTTGCACCAAAGGTTATAGGGGATGGAATTCCATTATTTAAAAAGGGGGACTATCAACTAGATCTTTCCTTGATCGGATCTAAGACCTTTAATCAATTTGTGGAATTGCATTATACAGTAGTGAAATAAGTAAAAATGGTAAAAGCCTGGGATGTCCCTGGCTTTTTATGCTGCGATTTAGGATGTAAAATAATCTTTTGGTCCATTATTGCGCGGCGGCTTAATGGAGTATTGAACGAATAGCAGTGTGGTTCTGATAAACTGTTCTTTGGCAGTGCTGTAGGGGCAGTCCGCGATCATATACTGGCCGTTGAAAAAAACGATTTTCGATTGTTTGGGATTTTCCGGGAAAGGTTTAATTTGATCAATATGGTCCAGAAAAAACCAGGAATTCTGCCGGCTTTTAATGGAATGAGTAGGGAATGCATAAATATGGTTAAACGGATCTATGATGAGAGGGATTTTGTTCCGTATGCTCAACATGCATCTTGCAGCATCCAATCGCCCGCCCATTTTGCTTCCACAGCGCAAACAGGCTTCTTCGAGCAGTGTTTTCATCGATTTCTCAGAGTAGAAAATTCCTCGTATGTCGTGAATTACAGTTTGATAGCGTATGTCCAGTGCAGGCAGCAATGCCAGGGTGGTCGAGCTTATGTAATAATCGTGTTCCAAAAAATAAGCCATTTACAATCCTCCTTCTTTTTACCCATTATATAGGATGTTATTTTGGGATAATATATACATATTGTAAATTTTAAGTTACTGATTTGTTAAAATCCATTGAATCCCTTCTCTTAAAAAGTAAAAGCAGAGGAGGTTTTCAATGGATTTTTGGTTTTTACTCCAATTGATCAGAAAGGGAGACTTTCAACTTGGTGACCGCTCCTTTTTTCCACTTTTTAACGGCAGACACACTGACCCCTTCCTGTTCGGCAATTTGAGCTACACTCAAATCTTTTTCAAAGGTAAGCCAGAACCATTTTTGCTGGGTGGGGGTAAGAAGCTTCGCGCAGCTGTTGAAGATGTCGCTTTGAAAAGCAGGATCTGGTGCCGCATCCTCACGCATTTCCCAAAACTCTTCAGAATGAACACTCTCCCGCTCCTTCCTTCTATTGTCACTTCGCATATACGTCAGCATTCCGCCTCTAATACACTGATAGGCATAAGGTGCAAATTCCCCTTGTGCTGGATCAAATTTCTCCCAGGCTCGCCAAAGAGAAAGCATGCCTTCCTGAATAAAAACCTCATGATCCTGCCGGATATTCAGCTTTCTGATCATATGAAAAATCATCGGTTCAAACTGTGCAAAAACTTCATCAAACGAATTCATTCTTCTGCTCCATCTAGGAGGCGCGCCTGCTGGATATTCTCGAGTAACCCCAGTGTAAAGGGGTTCTTTGATCTGTACGAATGACCGTTTTAGGCGAATGGAGGGGGATTTGGTGTGGTTTAGTGTAAACAAGAGGGGGATGTGGGGAAACGGGATGGTGGGGAGAGGAGATGGGTGAAAATGAGGCGGTTTGGTAGAATGTGTTATTCTATTTGCTACTCGAATAAAATTCTCTTTGCATTGTTCAAAAAAAATAGAGAGTTTATGTGCAAAAAGCCACATGATCACAGATCATGTGGTTGAAAGATGATAATTATTCAATATTAAGGACGATGACACTTGGTATGGTAATGGTGCCCCCCATTGTAGATTCATAAGAAATGAGACCATCAGAGATCCCCATGATTGTAATTAAATCATTTTCTAGGATTCTAGAGTCTGTTATGGAAGAGCCAAATTCAGCTAAAATGATGTTATCATAATCTTCATTAACAGCTAATCTAATTTGCGTATATCCGTCGCCCTCCATAACCTGGACGACTTCACCATAAAATTTTACTTTTGAATCGATAAATTCATCTGGTGTTCTGGCTAATTGATCATAAGTTATTCCAGTATCATAACCAATTCTTTCTTCTTCTTCTGCTTTTCTTTCAGCTTCTGCTTCTTTTGCTGCTTTTTCTTCTGCTGCTTTTTTAGCTTCCGCTTCTTCTTTTGCTTTTTTGGCTGCTTCTTCTTCTTCTTTTTTCTTCTTCAATGCTTCTTCTGCTGCTTCTTGTTCTTCAATTTCTCTTTGCTGTTCTTTCTCTGATAGGTCAAACCAAGGTCCCGCCAGTTCAACCTTTTCTTTTAAAGATTTAATTTCTGCATTTTGTTCTTTTATCAAACTTTCCTTTTCATTTAGTTCCTGCTCAAGACTCGCTATTGAACTTTCACCTTTTGAAACGGCTTCTCCTGTAGAAAAAGAGTTTAATAACAAAACAAACGAAACAAAAACTAGAAAAACAATAATAAACTTTTCACTCTTTAAAAATTTTTTCATCTTTTCCTCCGACATTTTTATTTAGTATACTAACTACATCGAAAACGGGTAATAAGTTACAATTAATTATATAGTACAAAAGACTTATTTGTATACTACTAAATATAAGAAATTAATTTCTTTCATCAATATTGTTTAAAATATATTGGCAGTTATTAGGGTGTAAAAGAAGTTTGACACCTCAACCAGTTCACCTTATAATCAAAGTGTAAAAAACCTTTTACACCTAAGGTGGTTGCCAGATGGAAAATAGAATAAAAGAATTTCGTGAAAAAAAGAGTTTTTCTCAAAGGAAATTGGCTGAAGTTTGTCAGGTCAGCAGACAGACGATCAATGCCATTGAAAATAATAAGTATGATCCAAGTCTTCAGCTGGCGTTTAATATTGCAAAAAGCCTTGGCGTAGCAATGGAAGAACTTTTTCAGTCAGAAAGGGGAGGAAAACGTAATGGATAGGAAAAAATGGATGGCTGCTGCGGCTTTTCTTCTATTTGTCATCCTTGCGGGTTTTTCATTTTATGAATGGATCAGTGCAGGAACGATTGATGGGGCGGGAATCTTTTTCAGCTTTGTTGCCCTCACCTATTTTTTTAACTGCCTGACATGGGGGCAGCATGAGGGAGGCGGCGAGAAAGATGAACTGGACCGCCATATCGAAACGCAAAGCACTAAAATTGGGTATTATGTATTAATTGTCTTAGCCGGCGTAATCCTCTTTGTTTCAGAGGGAACCGGCAACTTGAATGAAATTGATAACTACCCGCTGCTGCTCGTAGTAGGCCTTACCTTTGTGACCGTGCCCATCACAGAATATGTCTACTCCAAAAAATACCGGGTTAAATAGCGTCTACATATACGTTAAAAAATATAGTCCAATCAAAACCAGCATGACGACCAGCAACACCTGAATCAAACGTTTCATTGTGGTATCCCCCATTTGTTAAGCAAATGTGTAATGAATAGCTATTTATTCTTCATGTAAGATTCTTATTCCTGTTGTAAACATAGAAAATACCTGTGATGACTCACCAGGTCTTTTTCTATTATTGCCAATATTGCTGCTGAGGAGAATACACTGGCTGAGAGTAGGAGTAGTCATAGTATGTCTGGGCTGGCTGATGTCTAGAGCAGTTGTTTGGCGGCCCGATGTAGGTGGACGGTTCAACAGGGGCCGTGACCTGCTTCCACTGCGTTTCATCCATGCAGTAGGTGTGTGCCATAACGTTTGCCGGGGTGAGAGCAAGAATATCAGATCCTAATACCACCTCTGGATTCGGCGCATCAAATATGGCGAGCAGATGAGTATTGTCTGTTGTCGCAATTTCATAATGCCACCAGCCCTGTGGCACATTGGCCACCTGTCCCGGAGTAATAAAATAATGCAGAAACTGCTTAGTAAATGGATTCAGGATTGAAACTGTGGCAGAACCCGAAATGCAATACACCAGCTCAGCCGCATTTTGATGGTAATGGGGTTCTACCGCATTGCTCCGGCTTAAAAAAATATCTAATAATGAGCTGCCATTCAACGTATTAAGCTGCTTTCTTCCGAGGACATTAATATAATTTTGTTCATCTTTAATAAAGAGCGGAGACGTATTCACATCGAAGAAAAACTGAGCGGATGGTGAAGTATAATTATAGGAGTCACTCAATCGGATCACCCTGTCTATTTAAATTAAGCCATAAATGGGCTTGATTCTATAGGCTATGTCCCAGGGAGTGGATGGGTGCAGAGAAAAAGTATTAACCCAACACTTGAGGTCCACATACTTCAGGTGTTTTCAGTGTTCGCTGTGTTCCCGCTCATATAGTCTGGGAATCAACTGGAAAATAAGATATACTGTCTATCAAAGGTTAATTTTGGTATTTTAGCTCGCAAGGTACTGCTAAAGGGGGTGAATCTTGTGAGGAAGGTTCTTTCTTTATTGATTTTAATGCTCCTTTTAAGCGCATGTGCCAATGGAGACAGATACAACTTTTCAGGCAGCAGTGACCATTGGGACGTTTTCTTTACTGCAGATGTTTCAGACGAATCATCCCAATCCATTACCGGAACGATTAAGTATACAGGTGAAGAACCTGTCCCCAAAACAATTGATTATACGTTCAAAAGAGATGGTGGAAATTTAGAGGGACGTGACTTAATGGTAGAAGAAGATGCGGTGAATATTGGTAAGCTTTCCTGTGAAGACTGTGCTGTTACGCAAGAGGATGATCAAATGGAAGTGGAAATTACCTGGAACGGGCAATCAGAGAACTTAAGATTGAGCAATGATCGGTGATGAATCCAAATTTAAGAGGTAGTATTTTTCAATCGTATAAGGAGAGCAGAGCGGAAGGCGGCGACTCCTGCAGGACATGACGGCAAGCTGAGCCTTTACAGAGCAAGGCTCTGAAAAGGCTCAGCGCCGTCCCTGCGGAAAGCGTCCGACTGAAGAGCAGTGAACCGGTCGTAGAGCTTGAGACTATTTTGTCCCAGGTTCTTTTTTGGTGTGTAAATCCTTACACCCGTTCCCCGTATATATACGTCTGCTCCACCTTATTGCGAAGATCAAACGGGTCGCCGCTCCATAAAACAAAGTCTGCGTCTTTTCCAACTTCAACGGAGCCTGTTCTGTCATCGATTCCGAGATGCTTGGCGGCATCGAGTGTGATGGCGCACAGTGCCTGTTCTTCTGTCAGCCCGTTTTTGACAGCGAGGATGGTGCTCGTCATCAAATGTTCAATGGCGATGACGGGATGGTCGGTCGTGATGGAAAATGGAATGTTTTCCTCAGCAAGAGCCGTTAAGGTGTTCCAGCCTTTGTCCGCCAGTTCGATTTTGGAGCGTGGGGACATGGTTGGTCCTACCGACACCCGTACATCATGCTTTGCGATGAAGGGGGCGATTTTATGTCCCTCGGTGCAATGCTCAATCGTCAAATTAAATTGGAATTCATTTTTCAGGCGCAGGATGGTGACAATATCATCTGCGCGGTGGGCATGAACGCGCAGCGGGATTTCTTTATCAAGTACTTTTACGATGTTTTCAAGCTCCAGGTTCCGATCGGCTTTCCCTTCTTTTCTTTTAGCCGAATAGTTTTGCGCTTCAATAAACTTTTCTCTGAGAATGGCCGCTACTCCCATTCGTGTGGTTGGCATAATCCCTTTGTCCCCGTGGAAACGCTTCGGATTTTCTCCCATTGCCGCCTTTAGTCCTGACGGATTTTTGATCACCATTTCATCGATAATGGTGCCGGCGGTTTTTAATACGACCATTTCACCGCCCATCACATTTGCACTTCCCGGCATGACCTGGACAGTAGTCACGCCTGCTTTGCGTGCGTCGGAAAAGCCTTTTTCAAGCGGATTAATGCCGTCAATCGCTCGAACTTGCGGGGTGGCTGCTCTGCTTGTCTCATTAAAATCCTGCCCTTCTTTGCCAACACCTTCTTCATGAACCCCTAAGTGCGTGTGAACATCAATGAGACCAGGTGTGAAATATTTACCCCCTGCATCAATTACTTCACAGCCTTCAGGAATTTCAATGTCCTGTCCAATTTTTGAAAATTTTCCATCCTCAATTAAAATTTTTATATTTTTTACCTGCTTTCCTGTGCCGTCTACTCCTGTCACATTTGTAACTGCTTTCATCGTTTTTCCCTCCTGTTAATAAATTCATTATATTCAAAATAATTATTGATTTCTGAATTATTTCTCCTTATAATGGCACCTATACCTATTTCCACCTATGATATTAAATTATAATTTGAGTATTGTAAATAATCTTAATTTTTATAAACGATAACATATTCAGGTCATATATACCTAATTTAGTCCGAAAGCAGGAGATGGAATGGAATACCAGATTGACGAATTAGACCGTGGGATTATCAGGATTTTATCAAAAGATGGCAGGATTGCCTTTTCCGAAATAGCCAATCAGTTAAATGTAACGGAAAAAACAATCCGTCTTCGCTATAAAAATTTAGTGCAAAACGAAATCATTGAAGTGGTAGGTGTAGTGAACCCGATTGCGATCGGTCTTAAAGCAGGAGCGATTATTCAAATTCGAACCACTCAGGGAAGCATCGAAGCGGTCATGGAAAGATTGAAAACGATGAAAGAAATTCGATTTATCACCATGACTTCAGGTCCCTACACCTTGCTTATTCAAATCAACGTACAAAGTCAGGAAGACATCAGACAAAGCATCTTGAAGCTGGATCAGATCGAAGGCATTGTCGACATCAATACGATTATCCAATTGGAAAACTATAAAAATACATTTGAATATATTTAAAAAGGAGAGCGCCGACATGATAGAAAAATTAAAAACCCTGACTGGCTTGCTTGGTCCAAGCGGCTTTGAGCATGAGGTCAGTTATTATTTAGAAGAGTATTTAAAAAGCAGAGCTGACGAAGTTGAAATTGATCCGATCGGGAATGTCATCGCCAGAAAAAAAGGGACAGCTCCAGGTCCTGTCGTTTTATTAACCGCTCATATGGATGAGGTCGGATTTATCGTCAAAAAAATAGAATCAAACGGACTGATCCGATTTGAAAAGCTTGGAGGCAATGACGACCGGAATTTACTCGCGCAGCCGGTCAAACTGCTTGGAGAGCACTCTCCAGTAGACGGCGTAATCGGTACGCTGTCAGCTCATTTTTCAAAATTTGACGATCCGTCGATGGTTCGAAAGCATAGCCAGCTGTATATCGATGTAGGCGCCCGTTCAAAAGAAGAGGTCGAGGCAATGGGCATCGATATTGGCACGGCCGTTGCATGGGGCACTGAATTTCTAATGTTTGGTCCTGAACACAAGCCTCAGATTCGGGCAAAATCATTGGATGACCGGGCAGGCTGTGCAGTGCTGTTGCAGGTTTTAGAGGAACTTGAAAATGAATCCTTTGCAGGTGAACTCGTCTTTCTCTTTGCGGTACAGGAAGAGGTCGGGCTGAGAGGAGCCAAAACGGCTTCTGAGCATATTCAAGCAGATGCGGGCATTGCCATTGATACCACGCCAACGAGCGATACGGCAGAAGCCACGATGGATCAAAGCCTTTTGCTTGGAAATGGCACAGGAATCAAAGTCATGGACGGCAGCTTGATTGTCCATAAAACCATGAAGCAAAAGCTGTTAACGCTCGCGAAACAAAAGGAGATTCCATATCAGCTGGAAGTATTCACAGGAATCGGGACAGATGGCGGCGCGGTAAATTACGCAAATAAAGGAATTCCAACGGGCGTTCTTTCCATTCCTTCCCGCTACACGCATTCAGCCATAGAAGTCGTAGACCTTGGGGACGTAGTGGCAACAAAGGATTTAGTCAAAACGTTTATTTTAAGTTTAGATGAATCTGCGAGTTTTAAATTTTAATAGATTCACTTATTCGAAATTTGGGCGAAAAGGGAGGCTTTACTATGAAGATTTTTATTTCAGCAGATATGGAAGGCATATCCGGTGTGGCAACCAATCAGCAGTTAAAGACGAATTCAGAGTATCAGCGATTCCGGAAATTAATGACGGCGGATGTGAATGCAGCGATTGAAGGGGCATTTGCAGGAGGCGCAACAGAGGTAGTAGTAGCGGATGGGCATGGAAATATGTCCAATATCTTAATTGAAGAAATGGACCCGCGCGCAAGACTTGTATCTGGAAATAACAGAATTATGTGTCAGCTTGAAGGGCTTGATGAAAGCTTTGACGGTATTTTGTTTGTTGGACATCACGGCCGTGAAGGCGGTTCGGAGCTTGCGGTCATCAGTCACACACTGGCTGGGATTTGCGTAAACGAAATGAAGATCAACGGCCTGGTGGTTGGCGAAACGGAAATGAACACGCTTGTGGCGGGAAGCTTTGGTGTACCGGCTCTTTTAATCAGCGGGGATGATGCGTACGTAAAAGAAGTGCAGGAAACGCTGCCGAATGTCTACGGAGCCGTGACAAAACGGGCAGTTGACCGCTTTGCAGCGGAGCTCCTTCACCCGGAGACTGCGCGTAAAGAAATTCGGGAAAAAGCAGCGCTTGCTGTAAAAAATGCGCGTACATTTGAAGCCGCTACGGTCGATGGTCCGGTGACATTTGAGATTGAATTTAAAGGGTCGCAGCAGGCACAAATGACGACCACTCTTCCGACAGTTGAATTAATCGGTCCGAAGAAAATCCGGTTTACATGTGATGATATTGTCACAGCATACAAGCATATGTGGGGCTGTGTGATTATTGCGATGACCGCAACAAACGGAGTCTTGGGCAGTGTGAATGCGTAAATAAAAACGATTAAACGAACCATCAATGGAGGTGAAAGGATGTACATAGTAAAACGGCTTTTGACGATGCTCGTCACCATCTGGGTCATTGCAAGTTTAACCTTCCTGATCATGAAAATCATCCCCGGCGATCCTTTCGCTTCTGATGCGGACGTTTTACCAGAGGAAGTGCTGGAAAATGTCCGGGCAAAGTACAATCTCGATGAACCGATTCCTGTTCAGTATCTGATGTATATGAGAGATTTAGCCACGTTTGATTTAGGGATCTCCATTCAATCTGAAACGAGAGATGTTAACGGCATTATTGCTGACGGGGCGCCTGCTTCGGCACTTCTTGGCACACAGGCTCTTGTCATCGCACTGGTTTTTGGATTGCTGCTTGGCATTATCGCAGCCTTAAATCACAATAAATTTCTGGATTATCTCTCCATGTTTATCGCGATTATTGGCATCTCTATTCCGAGTTTCATTCTCGCTCCTCTATTAATCAAGTATTTTGCAGTAGATTGGGGACTGCTGCCGGTCGCTTCATGGGGAACATGGGAGCATTCAATTCTTCCGTCTTTTGCTCTTGCTGCAACGCCTCTTGCAGTGATCGCCCGTTTTATGCGGTCAAGCATGCTTGAGGTGATGAATCAGAACTATATTAAAACCGCTGATGCAAAAGGACTGCCCGTTACAAAGCTTGTCATCAGTCATGGTATCCGAAATGCTATTTTGCCGGTTGTCTCTTTTATCGGACCTTTGTTTGTCTTTTTAATTACCGGTACCTTTGTCATCGAGAAAATATTTGCCATTCCAGGAATCGGCCGCTATTTCGTTGATAGTATTTTTAATCGTGATTATCCGGTCATTATGGGTACGACGATCTTTTTCAGTTCAATTCTTGTTGTCACATTGTTCTTGATTGATCTCTCCTATCGCTTCATTGACCCAAGAATTAAATTAACAAGTGGAGGGGAGTAATATGGTTTCCAAAAAAGTAGAAGATGCCCTTTTTCGCCCCTTATCACCTGAAAAAAGAGGGCAGGATCCGATCCAGCGCCCAAGTTTGAGTGCATGGAAAGAAACGGTTATCAATGTCCTGAAAAACAAAATGGCGATCCTCGGATTGACGCTCCTGCTGCTCACGATCTTTTTTGCTATAGCAGGTCCAACTATGGTGCCTTTTACACCGTCTGAACAAAATCTGGTGGCCACCAATTTAGCGCCTTCAGCTGAACATTGGTTCGGCACAGATGATCTTGGTCGGGATGTATGGTCAAGAACCTGGTATGGAGCAAGGGTTTCCTTGACCATCGGGTTAGTGGCAGCAGCCATTGATGTCATCCTTGGCGTCACCATCGGCGGTATTTCGGGTTATATGGCAGGACGAGGGAAGCTTGGCGACCGGATCGATTCATTTCTAATGCGGATCGTCGAAATTTTATACGGCATTCCTTATCTTCTTGTCGTGATCTTGCTGATGGTCATTATGGAGCCGGGTGTTGTCTCCATTATTATCGCCCTGTCTGTCACCGGCTGGGTCGGGATGGCGAGGATTATCCGGGGGCAGGTTCTTCAGTTAAAGTCGCAGGAATATGTACTCGCGGCACAAAAGCTTGGAACCTCTCATCCGAAAATCATCTGGCGTCATTTAATTCCAAATACAGCCGGCATTATTATCGTGAATCTTACGTTTACCATTCCGCAGGCCATCTTTGCCGAGTCCTTCTTAAGCTTTTTAGGTCTTGGTGTTCAAGCCCCATTTGCGAGCTGGGGGACGATGGCGAATGATTCGCTTGGTGTTATTTTAAGCGGGCAGTGGTGGCGCCTGTTTTTCCCGGGCTTCATGATTTCACTGACCATGTTTGCCTTTAATGCATTTGGTGACGGCTTGCAGGATGCTCTGGATCCAAGAGCCAACAAATAGGAGGTGGGGAGATTGGATCATTTACTGGAGGTCAAAAATCTCGAAGTCCATTTTAAGACGTATGGTGGAGAAGTAAAAGCAGTCCGTGATGTATCGTTTCATGTAGATAAAGGAGAAACGGTCGCGATTGTCGGAGAGAGCGGAAGCGGGAAAAGTGTAACGGTTCAAACCGTAATGGGTCTGATCCCTACTCCGCCGGGCAAAATTAAAAATGGAGAAATACTGTTTGATGGCCAGGATCTGTTGAAGCTATCAAAAAAACAGATGCAGAAAATAAAAGGGTCAAAGATTGGCATGGTGTTCCAGGACCCGATGACCTCACTGAATCCCACAATGAAAGTGGGCAAACAGATCGAGGAAAGCATCCGGGCCCATCAAAGCCTGAAGGGCAATGAAATCAAAAAACGTGCCATTGAAATGATCCGTCTAGTGGGGATCTCTAATCCGGCAGAACGGTATGATCAATACCCGCATGAATTCAGCGGCGGGATGAGGCAGCGGATTATGATTGCCATCGCCCTTGCCTGCCAGCCGAAGGTGTTGATTGCAGATGAACCGACAACCGCATTGGATGTGACGATACAAGCCCAGGTGCTGGATTTAATGAAGGATCTGAAAGATGAAATGGATACATCCATCATTCTGATTACCCATGACTTAGGGGTGGTCGCAGAGACTGCCGAGCGCGTGGCGGTAATGTATGGCGGCATTATTGTGGAAGCGGGCACGGTAGAGGATATTTTCAGGGAACCTAAGCATCCTTACACTTGGGGTCTGCTGGAGTCCGTTCCGGATATTACAAAAGACGAAAAAAAACGTCTGGTGCCAATCGAAGGGTCGCCCCCGGATTTGTTTTCTCCGCCAAAGGGCTGTCCATTTGCCCCCCGGTGTAAATATGCGATGGAGGTCTGTGTGGAAGAAATGCCTCCAGCGTTTGATGTCGGCGAAGACCACCATGCAAAGTGCTGGTTAAACGATCCAAGGACTCCCAAGCTTGAAGATCTGGTTGCAGCAGGGAGGGAAGCGTAATGGCAGATACGATTATAAAAGTAGAGGAAATGAAGAAATACTTTCAACTGAATAAAGAGCAGACGGTAAAATCTGTTGATGATATTACAATCGAAATTAAAAAAGGAGAGACGTTCGGGCTTGTCGGAGAAAGCGGAAGTGGCAAGTCGACGCTCGGGAAAACCATTACAGGACTTGAGCAGCCGACGTCCGGTAGAATCCTTTACAACGGACAAGATGTCAACGCATTGCCGCCTAAGGAAAAAAGAATCACCAATCGTGAAATTCAGATTATTTTTCAGGATCCCCACGCTTCTCTTAACCCGAGAATGAGGGTAGGCGACATTATTGGAGAAGGAATCGACGCGCATAAGCTGGCGAAGGGGAAAAAGCGGCAGGAAAGAATCTATGAACTGTTAGAACGGGTCGGTCTGCAGCCGGATCAGGCGATGCGCTATCCTCATGAATTCAGCGGGGGACAGCGTCAGCGGATCGGGATCGCACGGGCGCTTGCTGTTGAACCGAAGTTTATTGTAGCGGATGAACCGATTTCAGCTCTTGATGTGTCCATTCAGGCTCAGGTGATTAATTTGCTGGAGGATTTAAAGGAACAGGAAGATTTGACGTATTTGTTTATCGCCCATGATCTAGGGATGGTAAAGCACATCAGTGACCGGATTGGCGTGATGTATTTAGGGAAAATGATGGAGCTTTCTGATAGCAGCGAGCTGTTTAACGATCCGCTTCATCCTTACACTCAAGCACTCTTATCCGCGATCCCCGTCACGAATCCGCAGGCGAATGAAAGAGAAAGAATCGTGCTGGAAGGCGATCCGCCAAGTCCGGTGAATCCACCAAGCGGCTGCCGGTTCCGTACCAGATGTCCGCACGCCATGGAGATTTGTGCTGAACAGGTGCCGGAGTGGAAGGAAGTAAAAGACCATCATTGGACGGCGTGTCATTTATACAATTAAAAACTACTACAGGGGGAATTCTACATGAAGAAATGGGTAAAAGGCGTAGTGCCGGCAGTTGTCATCGGGTCAGTATTGGCTGGGTGCAGCGGGGGAGATGACTCCGGCGGCGGTTCTACAGAGAATATCGATCAGGAAATTGTCGTTAACGCTATGAGTGAGCCGCCGGATTTAAATCCTGCCTTAGCAACAGACACAACGTCCGGCTGGATCCTTGATCATGTTTTTGAAGGTCTTTACACAAAAGATGAGGAAGGAAATCCTGTCTTAGGAGCTGCAAGTGAAGTGGAGCAGTCAGAGGATGGCACCACGTATACCTTTACCATTCGGGAAGATGCCACATGGTCCGATGGAACACCAGTCACTGCGCAGGATTTTGAATATGCCTGGAAAAATGTACTGAACCCGGACACAGGAAGCTCCTTTGCCTTTTACATGTACTACATTAAGGGCGCAGAAGCGTATAACAAAGGAGAAGGCTCAGTTGAGGATGTAGGTGTGACAGCAGAAGATGACCGCACATTTGTTGTCGAACTTGATGCACCACTTGGCTATTTTGATGAACTGCTTACCATGTGGACATTTTATCCGGTGAAGCAGGAAACAGCAAAAGAAAATGCAAATTGGGCCGGAGAAGCCGATACCTATGTAAGCAATGGACCTTTCACACTGGAAACCTGGTCGCATGACAGTGAAGTCATTATTGAAAAAAATGAAGAGTATTGGGATCAGGAAGTCGTGACGCTCGATAAAATCACCTACGAGATGGTCAATGACGCTACTACGTACTATCAAATGTTTAAAACCGATGAATTGGACCTAATTCAAACCGTGCCAACCGATGTGATTGATCAGGAACGAGACAGTGAAGAGTACATGGAAACCCCTTATTTTGGAACGTACATGTATATGTACAACGTGGAAGAAGAGCCGTTCACCAATGAAAAAGTCAGACGTGCCTTTACCATGGCGGTAGATCGTGAATTGCTGACTGAAAATGTAACAAAAGCTGGGGAAACACCTGCGTATGCATTTGTTCCGGAAGGTGCTGAAACCCCATCAGGAGACTTCCGTGAAACAGGCGGAGATTATTTTGAAGAAAACAATGATGAAGCGAAAGCGCTGTTAGAAGAAGGAATGGAAGAAGAAGGATGGGACGAGCTGCCGGAGGTTGAACTGCTTTACAATACCTCAGAAAACCATAAAAAAGTAGCAGAAACCGTTCAGGAAATGTACAGTCAAAATCTTGGTGTAGATATTAAACTTTCTAATCAGGAGTGGAACACGTATTTGGATACCACCAAGCAGGGGAATTTCCAAATGGCGCGTATGGGATGGATCGGTGTCCTTGTAGACCCAGTTGTCATTCTCGACTACTATCTTGGGGACAGCCCAAATAACCGTACAAACTGGGTAAATGAAGAATATGATCAATTAATTGCTGATGCTAAAGTAGAGCAGGATCCAGAAGCACGATACGAGCTGCTTCATGAGGCAGAATCAGTACTGATGGAGGATCTGCCGTTTAATCCAATCTATCATTATACAAACACTTATATGACGTCACAGGACTTTGAAAACATTGTATACCCTGTAAACCGCTATCCATACTTGAAATGGGCGGAAAAAACAGCTGAATAATGGTTGATCAGACGGGGTCTCTTGTAAAGAGATCCCGTTTTTATCTAACGTTTCCCAGTAGGAGGGGATCTGCATGAAATGGAAGATCGCTTTATTTATCGCAATCATGATTATCTGGCAAAGTCTTATGATCTTTGTCCCGCTTTCACCGATCGAATGGGTGAATCTGTCCTTTTTAGTCGGCCTGTTATTTTTACTTGTCTCGGCATCGGTTATGATTCATCGCTCGCGCTTTTTAGATCCTGTTATGAAAGGCTTCAAGTTAGTAGGTGAAAAAATGGTGCATAAATCACGGTCCATGCAGCGGGCAGATCAACTCGTTAATGAGGACTATAAATTTCAGGAGTTTAAGGATGTAACGACACGCAGCATCGGCGACTCTGCCCTGATCATTGGGGGAAGTTCTGTTCTGGTGTCCATTTTTTCGATGCTTATCTAAGAAACGTTTGGAAAAAAGAGTGTGAAAAGGAGTGGATGTAAGTGGCCTTGGATATGAAAGGCAAAGGGAAAGAACTTAAAGAAAGGGTAGTGGCTTTTCGCAGGCAGTTTCATCAGCATCCTGAGCTGAGCCGTGAAGAAGTTGAAACCGCTGAAACCATCCGGCAATTTTTACAAGAGGAAGGCATCCCGTTTGAGGACGGCTTTGCCACCCACGGAGTTCTCGGCATTATTAATGGGGGAAAGCCGGGAAAAACGGTCGCGCTTCGAGCGGATATGGATGCGCTGCCGATTGAAGAAAAAAATGACCGGCCATATGTATCCCGGGTAAAAGGAAAAATGCATGCATGCGGACACGACGCGCATACAGCCATGCTGATGGGGACCGCTGCTTTACTGAACCGGAATAAAGAAGAGATCGCAGGAAAGGTATTGCTCGTTTTTCAGCCGGCTGAAGAGCTCGGGCCAGTGGGCGGTGCATCGGTCATGATGGAGGACGGACTATTTAAGAAGCATGAACCGGATGTGATTTTTGCCCAGCATATGTGGCCTGATCTTCAAGTGGGAGAAGTCGGCGTAATGGCTGGCCCCGTAATGGGAAATTCCGATCAGTTCACCTTGACCATCAAAGGTGCAGGAGGCCATGCAAGTATGCCGCATCAGGGAAAAGATGCCATTGTGATCGCCGCTCAGGTCATCAATCATTTACAAACGATTGTAAGCAGAAACGTAGATCCGTTGGAATCAGCAGTGGTTACATTCGGCACCATTCAAGGCGGTGACCGCTACAATGTGATTCCAAGCAGCGTCACCATCGAAGGAACTGTACGCACCAACCGCGATGATGTGAAAGAAAAAGTGAAAAATCGACTGCAAAAATCAATCGATGGATTTGCGATGGCAAATGAAGTGGAGATCGAGCTGAATTACTCAGATGGCTACCCTGCAACGATGAATTCACCTGAATGGGAGGAAACGGTTCGTTCTGCAGTGCATTCCCTTTTGGGTGAACATGCCACGCCGCATGTGAATCCAAGTCTGGGAGGAGAAGATTTCGGACGATTTTTACAGCGCTATCCCGGCTTTTATATTTGGCTTGGAACGGCCATCCCTGAACGGAGCATTCAAAAACCGCTTCATGACGCTGAGTTTGATGTGAACGAAGAGTCATTAGTCATCGGCACAGAGCTGCTGGCCCAGCTTGCATGTGATGCACTTAAGCGATTGGCCGTCGAAAATTAAACATTAAATCATACAACAATATTAATAAAGATAATTGCTCCTAACAGCACAATACTAATCACCGATACGAATATTAAAGAAAGCTTCCGCGAGGTATTCGCATTTTGCTGATCCTCCCATCTGGCAGGTTTTATGCCGCTCAGCCAAAATACGACGACGGCTGAAAGCAGGATGGAATTGATGTTTACCAGCAACAGAATAAACGGCACAATGGCATCAGGAAAGCTTCCAGAGCCAATGGACATTCCAAACACGACAGCAGGCGGGAGCAAGGCGACTGAAACCATGACTCCGACTAATGCGCCTTCATTCCGTTTAACAAAGGACAGAGCCCCCGCTGCTCCTGAGGCGAGCGCCACAATCACATCCACGATTTGAATATCGGTTCTCGCTAAAAATTCATCGCTGTAGATTGGCGGAGAAAAGAAAAAACTGAATAACGCTGAAATGGCGATGGGGATGCCAAGCCCATATATTGAAGTTAAAGAGGCTTTCCAGATAAGCTTGAAATCACCCAGAACAGAAGCGAAAGAAACGGCCGTAACCGGGCCGATTAACGGGGCAATCACCATCGCGCCGATGACAATGGCCGGGCTGTTTTTAATAATGCCGACGGTTGCTACAAGTGAAGAAAACACAATAAACAGCATATAGCTGATGGAGGTGCGGCTGGACTCCTCAACTGAAGTGAACAATTCGTGCCGGCTTGCCCGCTGCAGCTCCTTTTCTTTTTCTTCCTGCTTTTCTTCCTTCCGTGGAAGATACGTTTGAACCGGCAGTAAAATGGCTTGATACGTATCCATTCCGCCTGGAAGGTTTTCTAAGTAGTCAAGAATTCGCTCCACATCATTGGTTTCCACCAGAATCCTCGTCAGCTTCTTGTCATCCTCTTTATCCGCAGTCCAAAAAGAGACCACAGGAAATTTCCCTTCGATCTCCTCCATATTTAAAAAATCTCTGGGTGCATAAACCTCAAGCAATTGTAGTGTCATCTTGATCCGTCTCCTGTTTTTCAGCGGAAATCTTTCTTTGTATTATGACCTAAACTTCAGATTTCAATCTGAGAACACATTAAGGCTGCGGCTATTTGATTCATAAACGAAAAAAATGAGCCCGAGACAAAAGTGTCTTCAGGCTCATTGACCGATTTGCGGGCGCTTCAGGTGGACGCTTTCCGCAGGGACGGCGCTGAGCCTTCCTGGGCGTTGCCCTGCGAAGTCTCAGCTTGCTGTCATCTCCTGCTGGAGTCGCCACCTTCCGCTCCGCTCATCTCATACTTTACGGTAGATACTCCTCAATTTCTAAACTTTTTACATTATGTTACACGTCCATCTTTGGTGTATTCATTCCAGCGGAAATAAAGGTATACAAAATGGCACCTTTATGCCTGCCATTTGCCGATTTCTTCTCCCATTTTTACAGGACCCGTCTTACCGATGAAGGTTAGAGCGCCTTTAGGTACACAGATCACAACGGTAGATCCAAATGAAAAATATCCGTATGGGTCTCCGCGTTTAACATGTGAATTAGGATTGGTTCTTTCAATGGAGTTTACATTCAAGGCACCGACCATAACATGAGAAAATGAAGTACCTGATGCATTAAAATTCGTAATTAAACGATAATTGCGCGTTAATGGACGAAGTCCGTATTGCAATCCCAATGTGTTAACGGGCGCTGCTTTTTTGCCCAATGTGTAGACGTGCTCCACTTCCGCATCCAAAGGAACATGCACGCGGTGGTAATCGACTGGGCTCAAGTAGAAGATTAACACGGTGCCTCCAGCATATTTTTCGGATGCTTTTTCTGTGCCAAGCAATTCTGAAATCGTATAGTTTTGTCCCTTTACCACAAAGGTGCTGTCTTTTGTCAGCTCCTCCACAACCGATAATACCCCGTCACATGGACTGATGAAGGCATCGGCAGGCTCTGCAAGGGGGCGTGCATTTTCTTTCAGGTGCCGGGTGAAAAGGTCATGAAGGGATTGGTACTCGTGAATGTCCCGGTGTGCTTCCTCCATGTTGAGCTTATAAAGGCCGGCAAAGGAGCGGATAAGCGGCTTGCTGGCTTTTGATTTTGCGAATTTTCTTAATGATTTAGCCAGAATGGGATGGCCATTTAATTCAAAAATACTTCTATAAAATCGTTCTGTAATCAAGTATGGTCACGTCCTTTGGTTTCATTAGGGTCTGGCACGAGCATTTGTATAAGTGTCACTTTCTGATTTTCAGCAGAAGGCTTGCTTGAAGTGAATTTGCTGAGAAGATCATTCATGCCTTTTTGCAGCTCTTCCACTTCTGAAGCTGTCAGGTGGAGCTCTAACTGGTTATATCCAAACGGGTCTTTTTCAAGATCCGGATTGCTGAGCAGATAGCTTTTCGTTTGGCCTGTGACATTGGAAAGAAACTTCATAAACATTTTTAGATGCTCTTCTCCGGACATTTTTTTCAATTCTTCAGCCGATAGGAGGGGCTTTTCCTTTTCAAGCGCAAAGGTTCGTTCAATCGCACCACGAATCTTCTTTTCCTCGACCACATAAATGAGGCTGTCTTTTTTAAGAATCGTTAAATGCCGATAAAGCGTGGCCTGAGGAATGTCCGCCATCCATTCTTTTAATTGCTGCACCGTCGCAGGTTCCCTTGATAAATGCTGAATAATCCGCAAGCGTACAGGGTGTAAAATCAAATCTATATTTGTATTTTTCATCTATTCAGTCCTTATCACTATTATTATCGATAATGATAATAATAGCCTGAAATTGTCAGAGTGTCAATCAAGATTTTTTTAACAAATTCCCTGTTTTTTTACAATTATTAAAATGAGTATGGTATTCTTGCATGGTTAGCATTATTATCCAATAGTCTAAGAATTACATAATTGAAAGGAATGGAAAGATGAAGAAACGATCCAGGTATTACAATTACTTTTTTGCTGTTTCCGCTCTTACGCTGGTACTTGCAGGCTGTTCAGAAGAAAGCTCAACACCAACAACAGAAACTGAAACTGCTCCGGCTGAGGAGGAAGTGGAGGTGGTCTCGAATGCAGAAACAGAGACTGAAGCGGCAGCAGAGGAAGAAGAAGTAAACGAGTCCTCTGAAAGTGAAGATTCTTCTGAAGAAATTGAGAAGACAGAAGAAGACGTGACGGCAGCAGAGGATGAAGCAACTTTAGAAAGTACTGAAGACGATCAAGCGGCAGAGGAAGAAGAACAGGAAACTGCCAGTGCATCGGTTGAGGATTCTGCAACTCAAGAAGAACAAGCAAAAGCGGTTTCCTTAACGGAGGAATTTTTGCGCGGCCTTAACGAACCGATTGAAGATGAAAACAATTTTGTGCAATATGACGGCACCATCAACGAATTTGTCATTGTCCGCTATTCCTCCATCGTATCCGGTCATTCATCCACGAACGGACGATACGCAGTCGATCTGAGTAAAAGCGAAGTTTTCGACGTTACGAGTGCGGCTGATTTTGATACAGTGTTGAACTAATTTCAAATCTTCATCTATAAAGAAGAGGGAGTAAAAACAAAAATGACTTGCCTGATGCTCTTAATATGGCAAGTCATTCAGTTTTATGGGTGTTCGCGTTTTATTCTCCCAATCACTTCTTATCATTGCATAGCAGACAGAATCACAAATGCCGCCGTCCTCATTTTCCCATGCCTGCCTTAAATAGCCCTCTTTTACGAACCCGCATTTGTTCAACGTTTTTCTCATCGCTGTGTTATCGCTTCGAGTATAAGCTTCTATTCGTATTTTATTTGGCTGATTGAAAATGTGATCAGTCAGCCATTTCACAGCCAGCGCTCCGATTCCTTTTGCACGGGCGCCCTCTTCCAAACGAATATCAAACAAAGGAATCGTGTCGCTGCTGTCATGGATCATGATTAATCCGATTTTTTTCTGTTCGAGTTCAATCCAGTAAATCTCGTTGTCATTGTCATATAAACCATCATTATAGTCTATGAGAATTCCTTCCCGTGTCGGTTTAGGATTAGAGTGAAAATCCCAGCTGCTTTGCGTCATGAAATGAACTAGGTGTTCTACTTCATTTTCAAATCTTGTGAATACCAGATTGTTCATCTTAACTCCTCCAAAAATCTGTTTACATACAGTTTATTTAAAGTGGAAATCTTGCAATCAGGGAAGTAGCAATGCCAAAGTAGATGAGCAGCGATAAAATATCATTTAACGTCGTAATTAATGGACCGGATGCGATAGCGGGATCGACATTAAACTTATGTAAAATCAAAGGAATAATGGTCCCGGCTAATGTCCCGAAGACTAGTGTGATCAGCAGCGACAGACCGACAATAAAGCCCAATGTCATGCTGCCCTGCCAGAAATAGGCGATTAAAGCGATCAGAATCCCGCAGGAAACGCCGATCATCACTCCAACTAATGACTCCCGTATGATTAATTTAGATACAGTTTTTTTGTCAATTCGATTGGTGGTTAATCCGCGAACTACTACAGCAAGTGATTGAGTGCCCGTGTTTCCGGTCATTCCGGCAATCATCGGCATAAAGAAAGCGAGAGCAACCACTGCTGCGAGCGTTTCTTCAAATCGGCTGATAATGGTTCCTGAAACCAGTCCAATCAACAGCAGTAACACTAACCAGGGCAGCCGGCGAACAAAAGCGACAACGGCTTTGGTTTTAAAGGTTATTTCTTTACCTGAACCTGAGAGGCGTTCAATATCTTCAGTTGCTTCTTGTATCAGAACATCAATCACATCATCGACGGTAACAATCCCTAGTAATATATCCTCCTCATTGACAACGGGCATTGCGATTAAATCATATTGTTCAATTAGCCTCGCAACTTCCTCTTGATCCACGTAGGATTTAACCGTAATGGTATTTTTGCTCATAATCTGTTCGATCGGGTCAGCCGGATCAGCCAATAGGAGGTCACGAAATGAAGCAGCACCGAGAAGCTTGTGTTCTTCATCAACTACATATAAATAATGAATGGTATCAAATACTTTTGCGTACTCCCTGAGTTTTTCAATGGATTCATGCACCGTCATGTCAGGATAGATCCAGACGTGGCGGTTTGTCATGAGCCGGCCGGCTGACTCAGCTGGATAAGTCATAATATCCTGTACAATCTGTGCTTCTTCTTTAGACATCACATGAACAAGAGCAGCCGCTTGATCTTGCTGCAGGACATCGAGCATCTCCGCTAAATCATCATTTGGCATCTCGTCCAAAACCTTGCCAAGATTGGCCTGATCTATAAAAGAAATGGCAATGGCCTGTTCTTCCGGTGAAAGGTAACGGAGAAGTTCTGCAAGACAGTTGATCTCAAGTGATTCAACAAAGGCGCGTTTCTGTTGCGCATCCTGTAACTCTTCAAACACCATCGCGCGATCATAAGGCCGCATCGAATTCGTATAAGCATTTAATTTAAGCTGATCTTTTGATTCCAGTATGGAGATTGCCTGAGATTTCAATTCTTCCAGCATTTCTGCATTCATTAGGGGCCACCTCCATTTATCTAAAAAAATCGTACCATATTGTTACAAAGTTTAATATATAGGAGAAACAAGGAATAATCAGATTCTATATTAAATGACTAGACTATTCCAAAACCTTGGTGGGCTAAGAGCCCTTCAAGGTTTTGGAATGTTCAGCTTCTCAAAGCCCTTTTTCAAAGAATAATGATCGTTTGAATTTTGGATGACGATATCGAAGTTTTCACAGTAAGGGTGCATAAATAACTCATATTGCATCCTGCGCTGTACGTGCGATTGCTGCAGGTACGAAAAATCTGCTCCTCTTTCTGTCACATCACGAATTCCTCTACGCGCCAATTCAGTTTCCCCGTCCGTATAGAAAAAGAGCGTTAAATCAAATAAATCCGGATCAACAAATGCTGCAGTCATGCCCTCAATAATCGTTATTCTTCTTGATGAGAGGTGGACGCTTTTCATGTAATCGGTCCCGATGGTATACAAATCAAACCCGTCCCGAAGCATCTTAATATCCCGTTCTAAAGCCGGTACATTGTGAGCAGCGGGATGACAGGCAGTCAGCTTGGATTGATGCTCCACGTTTTGATAGAGGTACCTGAGGGTGGTGAATTGACGGAGACTGGACGGAATGATGTATGGATCGGTATTTATGTAATTAACTTCGTCTTCTGGGAAATGGTTCATGAGCTCAGAGGTAAAAGTCGATTTTCCGGCCGCCCCGTGTCCCGAAATGCCAATGATTGTGTTTCGATCGGTATTTTTTAGTAATTCAGCTGTTTTTTGAATGAGGTCGATCATTAGAACCCTCCCTTTATTACCCGCTAGTTTACTATACAGGATGCTGGATTCAAGAAATACAATAAGATTGATTCTGGGTGATGTGAACACTTTCAAAACAATTCATTCTTAAATCGATTCATTATTCTGAATTTCATTGCTTCTATTTGGTAAATATTGATAGGATAAAAATAAGGAATGTAGTACGTGAGCGGCAGAAGAGGCAGAGGGGCGATTGTCATGCAAAAGGAAGATTGGATAGGCTGGAGGTTCCCAGCCATGCTTTTAACAGCAATGGGTTTGTCGACGGTTGGGGATTTTGTTTATTTGGTTGCAATTAATTTACTCGTGTTTGAAATGACCAATTCCGCTGCAGCCGTAGCCGGATTGTGGATAGCAGGTCCAGCGGCAGCTATTTTTACAAGGTTTTGGGCAGGCAGTTTAATTGATCGGGCTAATAACAGGAGGCTGATGATTTGGACGGATGTGATTCGGGGCGTACTGGTTGCGGTGATTCCTTTTATGCCTTCTGTATGGGGGATTTACGCACTTCTTTGGCTGATCAGCATGGCGAGGTCCTTCTTTGCACCAGCTTCCTTAACTTATATTACGATGCTGGTGCCCGAAGCAAAAAGAAAACGATTTAATTCGTTTTATTCACTGGCATCATCCGGAGCATTTGTCATTGGACCCGCTATTGCGGGGGTTCTTTTCTTAGTGGGCTCCATTGACATGGCCATCTGGGTAAATGCGGCTACATTTGGACTTTCCGCTTTCATTTTGCTCTGGCTTCCCAATGTAGATGAAGAAAAAACAGCGGGGCTGAATCCATTATCTTGGAAAGCCATTCGAGATGATTTTGGGATTGTCATGAAATTTGGCAGGAAACAGAGTCTATTTCTTTATGTACTCTTGTTCAATTTAATCATTTTAATTTCTACCTTTGCAATGGATGCACAGGAAGTGGTCTTTGCCCGGCAGGTGGTCGGGTTAAGTGAAGTGGATTATAGTTTGTTGATCAGTATTACAGGAATTGGAGCGGTTTTAGGAGCCGCTGCAGTCGCCTCTTTATCTGAGAAACTGTCAGTAAAGCAGTTAATTGGAGGCGGTTTTGGGATGTTTGCTATCGGCTACCTTATCTACGCCTTCAGCCGTTCCTTTGAGATGATCGCTGCCGGCTTTATCCTGCTCGGCTTTTTTCATGCTTTTGCCAATACAGGCTACACGACCTGGTACCAGAATGTGGTGCCCATTTCTATCATGGGAAGAGTCACCAGTTTGTATGGAGTTGCGGTAAGCTTTTTTCAAATCCTTTTTGTTTTTGGGGCAGGAGTAACAGCGGATCTATTTTCCCTGCGGCTGACGATCATTGGACTTTCCTTTCTCTGCTTGATTGCAGTCTTTGGGCTGATTGGCATGATGCTTCACCCGGAGCAAAGGAAAGTGTTTGAGGTGGAGATGAAAAAGGCTGGATGAATCTGGTGTGATTCAAATGGAGTACTAACGGGTCTCCGAGCAAAGTCTCTCATTCTATCTTAACCGGTTCCCTGCGCTTCAGGAGGACGCTTTCCGCAGGGACGGCGCTGAGACTTTTCAGGGCGTTGCCCTGTAAAGTCTCAGCTTGCCGTCATATCCTGCAGGAGTCGCCACCTTCCGCTCCGGTCACCTCTTACTTAAAATTCATAATGACTCAATTTAAACGTGTAATGAGACTCTAGCTTAATTCACTTTTTTGTTTTGAGAATTTAATTGTTTTTGCCATTTAACAATATGATTATTAAGCCAGTTACTATCACATGTTTTAATTCCGAAACGATCTGCTTGAAGCAAGGCATCCCTGGTGAAGGAGGAGCTCGTTATAAATGTGGCAAGCATACAATTATGATTTCTTTTAGCAGCATGTAATTCCCTAATTTCTCTGACTGTAATTTGCTTCTGATATTTCTTAATCTGAACTGCCACACGAGTATGTTCAGATGGATCAAGAAAAATGAGGTCCACACCCCCGTCAGCCCCTTTTGAAGTCTCTTCCGGATTGTACCCTTTCGCTTTAAAATAAAGAAAACACAGTCTTTCAAATTCCCTCCATCCCAATTCATTTATAGGTAGTTGGGTAATAGTTGAATCAGATCGAACAAAATTTGTGGATTTTTTTAATGCTCCCTTGCTCCTGCTTATATTCTTCGTCTTTTTCTTAGATGGTTTATTGCCCTCTCTTTTAGAGGACTTCCTAGTCTTATTAGCAGGCAGCAGTGAGTAGACAACTCCGTTCAGCATAGCAGCAATCGTTAAAATACCGAATAATGTATAGATGTTGAAAGTATTTGTTTCAAAGGCGATATAAAAGCTGATAGATGTGAAAAGAATAGCAGTTATTTGAGCAATATTATTTCGTTTAGATTTACTCATTTCTCTCCTTAAGATTAGAATAGATTTTTATTTTATAATTAAAATATAGGACTTTAGTAGTTTATATGTCAATATGTTGAGTAATAATACTTATGATTATTATGAATATTGAAGAAATCTTCAAAAGAAATCTTTACTGTATAAATGCTGTGCCATTAGCAAAGCGGAGGTGAGATTTCCCGGGGAGGACGGTCCATGTGGAAAGAGGCCGCCTTGAAGCCCAGTGAAACGGCAAAGAGCCTGAGACCTATTTGGCCCAGGCTCGATTATAACTCCAGCTCGCTTTGCAGGATTTTTTGTGCAGCGGCAATATCCGCTTCCGGGATCACGTAGTAATACACGCCTCCTATGTATTGATTGGTTCCTTCGTTCAGGTTAAGATGCTCCACACTGTCCGCTGCCTGCCGGTAATCATTTTGGATGTCCATCAGCTGATCAAAGGTCAAATTTGTTTTAATATTTTCACCGAGTGAATCCAATAGATCACCCAGGTTTAAAAATGCTGAAAGGGTCGTGCCTTCGCTAATGACTGCTTCTAAAATATTCCGCTGCCGTTCCTGTCTGCCAAAGTCGCCTTCAGGGTCCTGTGCGCGCATCCGGCTGAAGGACAGCGCCTGCTCTCCGTTTAATATCAGCTCTCCCTCAGGAAAACGATAGCCGCCTGCTTCAAACTCAAATTCATTGGACACCGTGACGCCTCCAAGAACATCAATTACATCTTCAAAGCCCTCCATATTCACCTTAATATAGTAATCAAGTGGAATATCAAGCAGTTTTTCCACACTTTCCATCGCCATTTCCACACCGCCAAATGAATAGGCATGATTGATCTTATCCTTCGTCCCATATCCCGCGATCTCAGCATAGGTGTCTCTCGGGATGCTTAACAGCTTGGTGGTCTTTTTATTTGGATTAACCGTTAGGACAATGATGGCATCTGACCGGCCGGCATCTTTATCACGTTCATCAATCCCGAGAATCAAAACCGAAAAAGGATCCTTTTCCTCAATCCGTACAACTTCCCCGCGCTTCATTGAAACCTCACGATCGAGAGGGGCATGCATGTCCTTCGAGGCTGAGTAAAGAGAGAGATAGAACACTAAAAGCCCGCCTGACCCTGCCAAAAGCGCAGCCGACAAAATTCCAAGCGTCCATTTCATCCATCCGCCTTCCTTGATCCATTTCATCTTTTTCCCTCACTTTTAAGAACAGTCTGGTCGTTCTATTTATCATATAGAGGGGAAAGGGAAATCAGAATCACTTAGAAAGATTTCTAGCTGGATTGTTCGATAAGGAGACATTTGTTCTAAAATGAAATTAATTTTCATAAAATTAATAAAAGTAAAAATAATTTTAAAAAAAGCATTGTAATGAGTTTGCAGACCCTGTATTATAAGGTCAAAGAAATCGCTTTCATAGATCACAAAGGGGGAATTGAAAAATGGGAAAACGTTCAAAATGGATGTCGGGGGTATGTTTTGCTGCATTGTCATTAAGTCTGGCCGGGTGTGGAGATGATAGCAACGGTGAATCTGGCAGCGGTGATTCAGGCGAGCTGTCAGGAGAAGTAACACTTTGGACTGCTTCATTGGCGGGGGAACCATTTGATACATATTTCGCTGATCTTGAAGCAGAATTTGAGGAAATGCATCCTGATCTTGATGTCAAGATTGAGGATATTCCGCAAAATGAAATGGAGCAAAAGGTACTTACTTCTCTAACTGGGGATGATGTACCGGATGTTGTAAACCTGAATCCTCATTATATGTCCAATATTGCTGCGCAGGGAGGTTTGCTTGAATTAAGTGATTTAGTCAGTGAAGAAACCAAGTCTTCCTATGTGGAAGGGCCATTTAATTCCGGGATGTATGAAGATGAGCTTTATGCACTGCCATGGTATCTGACTACGACTGTTTCATGGTATAACAGTGAACATTTCGAAGAAGCAGGAATTTCTGAACTTCCAACTGACACACAGGGGATTTATGAAACGGCAAAAGCCGTTACGGAAGCAACTGGCAAGCCATCCTATTACCCTGTGATAAATGATGGCAATACGATTATGGAAAAGATGGTTTCTTTGGCTGATGGCGAGCCGATTGTGGAAAATGGAAAAGCGGTTTTTGAGAACAATGAAGCTATTGTAGAATTTTTCGAACTGACGCAAAAGATGTATGAAGAGGGATTGATTCCTCAGGAAACAGCAGAAGGATCACTTGCAACTGGTCAGGAACTTTACATGGCTGGGAATACTTCCTTTCTTGAAGGCGGGGTAACGTTCCTTGGGCCGATTGAATCCGGTTCACCTGATGTGTATGCAGCCTCTGAAGCAGGTCAGCCCTTAGAGAATGAAGACGCACCTGTAAATGTGGCCGTCATGAATTTCGCGATTCCTGCTAAAACACAGAATGAGGATGCTGCTGTGGCCCTGGCGGAATTCTTAACAAATGCTGAAAATCAGCTGGAGTTTGCGAAAACAGCTGGAACAGTATTACCGGCTACGACTGAATCTTTAGAGGACGATTATTTTCAGGATCCTGGTGATTCTCCCAAAGCATTGGGTATGCTTCAGGCATCTGAATCACTAACACGTGCAGAAGTGCTGATACCACCAACTGAAAACAGTGCAGATCTTCGAGAGTCAACGAAAAATATTTTCGTTCAAAATCTTCAGGGCTCGCTAACTCCGGAAGACGCGGTCAAGCAGCTTGCCGAAGAGTGGAATCGTGCATTTGAAGACTCTGGTGAAGAAGTAACCTTTTAACTTACATCAACCTATAGTCGAGACTAGCCTCTTCTCAAAAGCTAGTCTCTATTTTTTGAAAAGGGGGGATCAGGATGGCCAGACAGCCAATTGTTACAGATCCTATCGTTCGGTCAAAGCCTCTAGCAAAAAGAAAAAATTGGAGAACTTCATTTTTCACACCCTGGTTATTTTTACTCCCGTCGATCGTTATTTTAGGCACGTTTCTTGCTTATCCGATTATCGAAGCATTTCAATGGAGTTTCCTGGATTATAAGATTATCGCGGATACTGGTGAATACGTTGGACTGGCAAACTTCAAGGAGATTTTTACAGATTCAACCTTTTGGAAAGCGTTTTTGAATACACTGCTATTTTTAGTTATTGTGCTTCCGCTGAATGTACTTCTGCCTATGATATTGGCAGTGTTGGTTAACCAGAAAATAAGAGGCGTTTCCACTTTTCGCGTCCTCTATTATCTGCCGGTTGTAACGCCGATGGTTGTAGGTGCATTGATGTGGAAAATGTTGTACTCCCAAAACAGTATGATTTCTCAAGTGCTGGTATGGCTCGGAGTTTTTGATTCGCCTACCAATCTGCTCGTTCAATCTTCAACTGCACTTGTGGCCGTTTCCATGATAACGGTATGGAAGGGTCTAGGCTATTACATGATTATCTATCTGGCAGGCCTGCAATCTATTCCAAAAGATGTCTATGAATCTGCCAGCATTGACGGAGCCTCCATTTTTCAACTGTTTACCCGGATTACCTTCCCTATGCTAATGCCTTCAGTCACCCTGGTTTCGGTGATGACGATTATTGCGGGAATGAAGGTCTTTGAAGAGATTGCACTGACAACTGGCGGGGGACCTGCAGGGGCCACCACGACACTTGTTATGTATATTTTTGATAACTTTATGAGTTTGGATGTCAGCACCGCCTCTGCAGCAGGGCTCGTATTACTTGTCATGGCTATTGGGGCATCCCTGCTTCAAATGAAACTGACAAGCAAAAGGGAAGATGATTTGAGAGCCTAGGGAGAAAGGATTGTGTGAAATGAAATCAAAAAAACGAAGTCAACAAATCTGGCTGTATGCACTTTTGCTTTTTATTACGGTCATCACAGTCGGTCCTTTTTTTATTACACTGCTGATCTCTCTTAAATCACCAAATGAAGGAATTTATGATGTTTTATTGCCTTCTGATCCGACTTTTGCAAACTTTATTGATTCCTTTGCAAAAGCTGATTTCGGTTTGTATTTTGTAAACACAGTGATTGTTACAGGGATTGCTATCCCTCTTAATCTGCTTTTCTGCAGTCTGGCTGCTTATCCTCTTGCACGAATGGATTTTAGAGGAAGAAGTGTAGTTCTTGCCTTAATCATTTCGACTATGATGGTTCCCTTTCAGCTTTATATGGCACCACTGTTTCAGCTGGCAGGAGACCTTGGGCTTCGCAATTCCCATATCGGTCTTGTGGTCATGCAGGTCTCAACCGCATTTGGAATCTATTTAATGCGTCAGGCGTTTCTGAGGATTCCAAAGGAGCTGGAGGAATCCGCTTATCTTGATGGTGCAAGCAAGTTTAAAGTTTGGTATCTGGTTGCGATTCCCCTTGTGAAACCTACGCTTGTTACATTAGCCATCTTCACATTTATGGGAACATGGGGCGATTATTTATGGCCGCTGCTTAACTCCACTGAAAGCAGTATGTACACGCTGTCCATTGGACTTGCGCAGCTTTCACAGAATTTTGATGGAGCCAATTTAAAACTGATCAGTGCGGCTTCCATTTTAACTACGATTCCAACGCTGCTGATTTTTATCTGGCTGCAAAAGTATTTTATTTCAGGAGCAACAGATGGAGCGGTAAAAGGATAAATGGCGGAGGTGAAAAAGATGGAAACTGTATTCTTTTTTAATCGGAATATCCCGGTTCTTTATGATGTGGAATGTGCCGTTGTAGGAGGCGGGACAGCGGGTGCAGTTGCCGCTTTATCGGCACTCGAAGAAAAAATTGAGACAGTTGTCATTGAAAAAACCATTTCACTCGGCGGCACTCAAACAAACGCTCTGGTGTCTCCGATGATGCCCACACAGGTTAAAGGGCAGCGCATCAATGACCTGATTATTGAACGGCTTCATAAAGAAAACGTGCAAACAAATGACGGCACGACTTCCTGCAGTTGGTTTAATACTGAATCATTGAGCTATGTGCTTGAAACATTAATTGTGGAGCGGGGAGGTCATCTATTATATGACGCAAATTATGTGGATTGTTTAAAAGAAAACGGAAAAATCAGCTGTATTATCGTCAATACAAGCAATGGTCTATACGCAGTTAAAGCAAAAACTTTTGTGGACGCGACAGCAGATGCGCTCCTATCCAGAACGGCCGGGGTACCGGTCGAAAGCGGGAATGAGGAAGGGCAAAACCAGCAGATCAGCTTCCGCTTTGAAATGGGCGGCATTGACGTTTTAACGCTTCGGAATTTTATGAAGGCAGAGGGAGATACGTTCTGCAAAATTGATCATCCTGAATTTTTTGAGATAGCGATGGTGCCGGGAAAAGGACATGTCCTCGAACCCTATTTTCAAAAAGGACTTTCTGATGGGCATCTAAAGGAAGAGGACCTGAAGTATTTTCAGGCGTTTACTCAGCCGGGCAAAAATACAGTTATGTCGTTTAATTGTCCACATATCCCGGGGGTTTTTCAAACCACCGACCCGGTACTGCGGTCAAAAGCCGTCACAAAAGGGCGTGAGATGATCCGCCGGCTGACTGCTTTCCTGCCAAAAGCCATCCCGGGGTTTGAGCAAGCGTATTTAATAAAGGAAGCTTCTCAGCTGGGCATCAGAGAATCCTATCGGATCAAAGGGAAGTACATATTAACCGAGCAGGATTATTTGAGTCGTGCCAGGTTTGAAGATGGGATTGCCCGTGGTGACTGGTACATTGATGTTCACAGCGTAAAAGGACAAACCGTAAAGCCGGAACCTTTAACAAAGGGAGAATACTACGAAATCCCTTACCGCTCTCTGATCACTCATGAGGCAGCAAACTTAATCGTGGCTGGAAGACATATATCCAGTACATTCCTCATGCAGGCTTCCCTCAGAATTCAGCCAACTGTGCGGGATGTGGCACAGGTTGCAGGAATGGCGTGTGCCTATTCTGTAAAGTACTCAGTGGATCTGAACAACATCGATGGAGCCCTTCTGAGAAGACAGCTGCGCAACAGGGAGGAAAAAGCATGGATGGAGTGAAAAAAGCGTACATCTTAAATCATACCCACTGGGACAGGGAATGGTATGAACCGTTTGAAGCCTTTCGCTACAAGCTGCGGAACGGGCTGAGGTACATTCAGAGGCTTCTTGAAAAGGGCCAAATGGAATGCTTTTTTTTGGACGGACAGACCGTTGTTCTTGAGGATTTTAAAGAAATTGTTTCAGAAAAAGAGTTTTCAGCGTTCACTTCGTTTATACAAAAGGGACAAGTGGAAGTAGGTCCATGGTATTTATTGGCGGATGAATTTTTGGTATCGGGAGAATCGATTCTGAAGAACCTTGAAGTTGGAATCAAGCAAGCCCGGGCGCTTGGTTCTGAGTCGAATATCGGCTATCTGCCTGATACATTTGGTCACAACAGTCAAATGCCGCAATTATTTAAAGGGTATGGAATTGACTGGGCACTACTATGGCGCGGCGCTGTGTCAGACCACTTTGAGGTGAATTGGAAAGGAGCGGATGGCAGCGAAGTTTTTGCGTTTGTGCTGCCGCTCATGGAAGGCTATTATCAGACGTACCTTAAAAGCAATGAGTACATCGAAAAAACGAATGCTTATTTAAAGCAAAATCAGCCTTATTTAACATTTGATCAGGCGCTTATTTTAAATGGAGCAGATCATACCTTCCCGGCACCGGATATGAAGCATCGTGTTCAGCAGTTAAATGAACACGTGGAAGATACTGTTTTTCAACAGGCACGTATGGCGGATTTTACAGCTGCTTTTCAGCAAAAAATTCCGGAAGCTGGGCTTGAAGGGGAGCAGCGTGACCCTTCAAAGATCTTTATTTTGCCTGGCGTGTATTCAACTCGCACTTATTTGAAACATCAAAATCAGCTGTGCGAGGATCAGGCTCTTTATATCATGGAGGCCCTGAATGTATGGTCAAAGGGTGAAAGCCGGTCAGAAGCATTTATTGAATAC
Organism: Jeotgalibacillus sp. ET6; assembly: GCF_029667115.1. Lineage (GTDB taxonomy): Bacteria > Bacillota > Bacilli > Bacillales > Jeotgalibacillaceae > Jeotgalibacillus. Next base: position 362,071 of record NZ_JARUIU010000002.1, read on the forward strand.
ATTTGGAAGATGATTTTGAAGAATCATCCACATGATAGTATTTGCGGATGCAGTGTGGATGAGGTTCATGAAGAGATGGAAACCCGCACGCAAAAAATTCTGAGTGCGATCGATCAGTTTTCGAGAGATGTTTTGCATGACGAGTATCCCTTCGAATTTTTGAACTCTGAAGTGGAAAACAATTTTCTGTACTTAATTAATAACACTCCGTTCGAGGCAACGTACCCTGTGGAAGCAACGATCTTTATTCCGATTGCCCAGGATCTTGGAGCGATTGAGTTATACCATCAAGATGAAAAGATTAAAATGGATATTGTGAAAAGAGAGCAGCGTGAAGAATTTATGCGGCATATTTTTGCAGAACCTCACTACGGGGAATACGCCGTGTACGATATTTCTATGCTGGTTCCATTTCAAGGAGTGGAGACAAAGGCTTTTCAGATTGTGCGTGTAAAAAATGTGGTTCCTTCGGCAGGAAAAGCGGGGGACTCTTTTATAGAAAATGAATTTTACCGGATTGAATGGGGAAAAGATGGACTAACCATTTCAGATAAAGAAGACGGTCAGGTCTATGAGCGGCAGCATCAGTTTATTTCTTCATTGGATGCCGGGGATACGTACAATTATTCTCCTCCGATTCATGATTGTATCTCAGAGGGTACGTTGGTGAAGGTGACCGATCTTACGAAGGGCACCACCTTTCAGTCAGCGGTCCTGCACTATGAACTAACATGTCCGGCTTCATTAAATCAGGAGCGTACAGGAGCAAGTGGAGAAACAGTTAAAACCATCATCAAAACGAAAGTCACGCTATACTCCGATGTAAGGTTCATTTATTTTAAATCGACTGTGCAAAACAAAGCTAAGGATCAGAAGCTTCGAATTGGATTTGCTGTAGAAGCCGGCGATATCAGTTATGGAGATACCCCGTTTGATTTGGTTGAGCGCAGAAGGCTTCAGGAGAAAATCTATGATGCTCCACCTAATAAGGAAGCGATAATGAATCAGTATCCTGCCTATTCCACTGTCATTACGGGTGAACATCAGCTTGCTCATCGGGGTCTGCAGGAATACGAAGTGGATGAGTATAAGGGAAATACGACAGCGTTCCTAACCGTGATCAGAAGCGTCGGCTGGCTGTCAAGACGCGATTTGCGTACAAGAGGCAACGGAGCAGGTCCGGGTTTTGAAACACCTGGAGCGCAATGTATTGGTTCATACGAGTTTGAATATGGCTTAATCCTCGGAAGAAAGCACCACTCTATTAATCATGCTAAATTGCTTCGCCATAAGGTGCTAAGTCAGCAATCGCATGTACAAAAGAGGGGAAGCCTTCTGTTTTATCAAACAGACCCGGATATTGCATTTAGTTCCTTTATTAAAAAAGAGTCTGACTCGATTGATATCCGGATGTTTAACCCTAATACGGATACGAGAACCACAGCGCTTTGCTTTGGGTTTGAGCCATTTAAAATAGAAGAAGTGGATTTTAAGGGAAATGTACTCGGTGAGCTTGACGCGAAAAAGAGGATTTCACTTTCTTTTAGTTCGAAACAGATCAAAACCATTCGGGTAAGATGAATGAGTGCCTGAGGAATGAAGGTGATGAAGATGAGAAAATTTTTAGCATTTGATATAGGCGGAACCCTGATTAAGTATGGTGTTTTGACAGAAGATGGAACAATTCTCGAAAAATTTGAGACTGACACGGAAGCTCATCTTGGGGGTCCGGTCATTCTGGAGAAAATTAAGCAGCACGGCAAACCATTAATTGATCAGTTTAACGTGGATGGGATTTGCATTTCAACTGCCGGGCAGGTTCACTCAGACAAGGGAGAAATCCTGTTTGCCTCAGACCATATACCCGATTATACCGGCACACGTTTAAAAGAAGAGTTTGAGACCTATTTTAATCTTCCGGTGGAAGTTGAAAACGATGTGAATTGTGCGGGTCTGGCTGAATCCTGGATCGGGACCGGAAGAAATGCAAAGAGTGTGTTTTGTCTGACCATTGGTACTGGAATCGGCGGCAGCTATATTTTGGACAATAAACTTCATACCGGCCACAATTTCAGTGGTGGAGAAATTGGGTACATTCCCATTGAAGGCGGAAGGTTTGAAGAACTTGCGTCTACTAGAATTCTGGTAAGAAATGTTGCGCTTGAAAAAGGAGTAAAAGAAACGGATCTTAATGGAAAAGCTATTTTTGAACTAGCGAAAAAAGGGGATGCAGTGGCAGTTCATGAAATCAATCAGCTTGTAGTTCATTTGTGCAAAGGGATTGCGACGATTGCTTATATGATGAACCCTGAGATGATAATCATTGGTGGAGGCATTACGGCTCAAAAAGACTACTTGTATCCATTGATCATGAAGGAATTAAAAAAAGAAATGATTCCATCTATTTTAAACAAGACTAAAATTGAAATCGCACATAATCTGAATAATGCAGGAATGATCGGCGCTGTGAGGCATTATCTGCTTCAGGAATCCATGAAACCGCTCAAGAGCATTACATCGATGATTGAATCGAATCAGCATAAATTCACAAAGCGTGAACAAATGATTGCCCGTTATATCACCTTAAATCTTGAAAGTGTTCCGAACAAAACCATTTCTGAAATGTCCAGGCAGATCAACGTGTCAGAAGCGACAATTACCCGTTTTTGTCAGAAGCTTGAATTTGGTTCTTATAATAAATTGCGCCTGCTGGCTAAAGAGGCAACGGTCAGCACACGTAGATACGATCAGGGTGAGACGACGAGTCTGACTGAGGTGAAACAAACGTATACAGCCATGATTAACAAGTTTGATTCCTTTGAGCAAACAGAGGAAATGGTCGAACTTAAAACCAGTTTGATGAAAGCACGCCAGCTCTTTTTCTATGGTGAAGATGAAATGTCAATTGTCGCTCAGCAGCTAAAATACAAATGGATGAAGATGGGAAAGGCAGCAGATGCCTGCACGACTTCCTTTCAAATGGATGCCTCTTCATCGCTGGTCGATCACCAAACAGTTGTAATCGGTTTGAATACTTCCGGTTACGCAGCAGAAACGGTTAAGTATATGGCGCAGGCCAAACAGGCAGGTGCATTTACAGCAGGAATTTCAAGCCAGCAGGGTTCACCCTTGTCACATGCTGCTGATATTCATTTGCTGATACCGGGAATTGATGATTTGGAGGAAAATCATCACTCTGTCAATGAAGTGTCTGTTTATTATCTGATGGATATCATTGCGAAGGAAATTCAAAATGAAACATCCTCTCTGCAAACTTTCAGTTCTGTTAAATAAGCGTAAAGGAGTTTTTGCATGAAAATTGCCTATATGCCCATTGATGAAAGACCATGCAATGTGGAATATGTTAAACGAATTGCACAGTCATCCTCACAGATTGATCTAATCATGCCTGGTGATCACGTATATGGGAAAAAGAAAAAACCGGCTGATACAGAGGGTATGTGGATTTGGCTTATGGAGGCGGCAAAGGAAGCTGATGCGGTTATTCTCAGTATTGATATGCTGTTTTATGGCGGACTGCTTCCTTCAAGGCTGCACCACCATGCGGAAAAAACAAAAGAAATATGGCTGAACCGGCTCCGCTCTTTGCGCCAATCCCATCCTGAACTTCCCATCTTTGCATCCAACTTAATCATGAGGACCCCAAAATACAGTTCCAATGATGAAGAACCGGACTACTACGAGAAATGGGGAAGAGAGCTTTTTCTACGAGCCTGCCTTTTGGACAAACAGCAGAGAGAATCACTATCGGAAGAAGAAGAGGAACAGCTGCGTGTGCTTACCGTTCTTCTTCCTCTAGAATATATTGAAGATTACGAATGGAGAAGAACGTTCAACCTGGATATAAATGTGAAGGTATTAGAGCTCGTAAAAGAAGAAATCATTAATTTTCTAGTAATCCCACAGGATGACAGTTCTGAGTTTGGCTATACGGCACAGGACCAGAAAGTCATTGCGGCGGCTAAAGAACGTATGCGGCTTTATCAGAAGGTTCACATTTACCCGGGAGCGGATGAAGTCGGTGCAACATTGCTGTCAAGAGCATGGACCTTTTTAACAAATAACCGTCCATCTATTTTTCCCATCTGGAGCAGCACACTGGGGCCCGGGCTCATTCCGATGTATGAGGATCGTCCATTTGGAGAAAGTCTGAAAGCCCACGTCACAGCAGCCGGGTGCCAGCTCGTTCAGACTCCGGAGGACGCGGACTTCATTCTTGCATATAACACACCCGGGAAAATCATGCAGGAGTCTTGGGATCAGCACAACAAAGATCTGACGTACACCAGCTGCCGAGGCCTGCTGAACTTTACGGATGCCATTGAGAGGTTCCTAGCCGCTGGTAAAAAGGTTATTGTTGCAGATGCTGCTTTCGCAAATGGAGGAGATATGGAACTGATCGCCATGCTGGATGATGCTCATCTTCTCGATAAACTGACCTCCTATAAAGGCTGGAATACCAACTGCAATACACTGGGAACCACAATCGCTCAAGGCGTAATGGCACTGAATGGAGATCCTGATTGCATAAAGAAAAACCTTATCTATCATCTTTTAGATGATGTTTTTTACCAAGCCGAAGTTCGAATGAAGATGGTGAACCACTTCCTTCCCGCCTATCAGTTGTCCTATTTTGACTTAAAGAATCAGACACAAACAGTCACTGATGAAATCAGTGTCCGTATGTTGAAAGCCTATGAAACAATGATCCTCCACAGCTTTAAAGACGTAGGCATTGATTTCCTTCAAATTACTTCCCCGTGGAATAGAATGTTTGAATGCAACGTCTCTGTACAATTTTCAAAAAAGAGAGGTGAGATTCATGTTACGTAAGATTAAGAATGGTCTGGTCGTTTCCTGCCAGGCGCTTGAAGATGAACCTCTTTTCGGAGCGGAGATTATGAGGCGGATGGCAGATGCTGCAGCCAGAGGCGGTGCTTCAGGCATTCGAGCTAATGGAACAGCAGATCTCACAGCGATTAAAGAATACATAGATCTGCCTGTAATTGGACTGATCAAACGAGAGTACCCTGACTCCCCGGTTTACATCACGCCCACCTTTTCGGAGGTAGAGGCGTTGGTTCAAAGTGGAGCAGATATGATTGCATTAGACGCGACAAAAAGAGTGCGTCCTGATTCTGTTTCATTATCATCCTTTATGAAAAAGATCATTTCTGCTTTTCCAGAACAAAAATGGATGGCAGACTGTGCGACTGTTGAAGAGTGTGTGGAGGCAGAGCAGCTTGGATTTCACTGCGTGGGAACAACTCTGTATGGCTACACGGACGAAACGAGCGGAAAAAAACTATACGATAATGATTTTCAGTTTTTAAAAGAGGTGTTAAAGGCTGTTCGTCTTCCTGTCATTGCAGAAGGAAATATTCTTACGCCTGAGATGGCAGCAAGAGCACTTCAAATCGGTGCCCACTCAGTTGTGGCAGGTGGTGCTATTACCCGTCCGCAGCAAATTACTGCCCGGTTTGTGGAAGAAATAAGAAAGTGATCTTCATCCCATAAAACTCATGTGTAAGGTGTGTAAGATGTCTAGTGGGAAATATGGTTGATGGAGTTTTATACGATTCAAAAAGTGCTGAGACATAGTAGAGAAGTTTGATAATGAGATAAAATGTGATAGTAGTATGAGGTGAACGGAGCGGAAGGTCATAACTCCAGCAGGAGGTCACGGCAAACAGAGCCTTCACAGAGCTCTAGCTCTGTGAAGGCTCAGCGCCGTCCATGCGGAAAGCATCCGCATAAAAAGCAGTGAACCAGACAAAAAGCCTGAGACAATTTTGTCCCAGGCTCTCTCCCATTAAACAATCCCTATAAATGACATTCCAATTCCCACCGCTAAAGCGATCGTTGGAATCAAGAAGGCGACAAAGAAAATATCTTTGTAGGAATCTTTGTGTGTCATGCCTGTGATGGCAAGGACGGTTAAAAGGGCTCCGTTGTGCGGTAGAATGGATGCCCCGGATGCCAGTGCTGTAATTCTGTGGAGGATTTCCGGGTTCATGCCCATTTCCATCGCCTGCTGGTAGTATTCAGAACCGAGTGCATTCAGTGTGATATTCATACCGCCGGATGCTGAACCGGTGATCATCGCAAGAATCTGGGTGGCGAGGGCATCAGATACCACAAGCCCTCCTTTAATATTCAATAAACTGTTTTGAATCGCTGGGAAGGCAGGTGCTGCTTGTACAACTGCACCAAAACCAACAGCAGCTCCTGTATTCACCACCGCTGTAACGGCTCCTTTTGCTCCTTCGTTCATGGCTCCTGTGAAACGCTTAAACGTCTGGAAGCTGAGAACCATGGTCAGAACGATTCCGACTAAAAGGGCAGTGAGCATTTCCATATTGACTACGTTAATAAGTACCACAACTGTGATAAGCGGAAGGAAGGACAAAATAATATTCGGATCTTTTTCTTTCGTATCTTCGTCCTTTTTCGCACCTTTAGGTTCGGTAAAAACTTCCCCGTTTTTGGTCAGGGTATTGGCTCTGCGTGATAAGTAGAAATACCCCCCAACGGCCATGATCAGACCCGTTACCGTACCCATAATCGGCGCAGCCATCATGGTGGTGTTAAAGTATTCAGTCGGGATATAGTTCTGCACCTGAGCTGTTCCCGGAAGAGCCGTCATCGTAAAGGTAAAGGCACCAAGGACAATCGTACCCGGGATGACTTTCCGGCTGATATTGGCCTGGCGGAATAAATTGAGTGACAAAGGATACATTACGAAAACGACAACGAATAAGCTGACGCCGCCATACGTTAAGATCGCTGCTCCAAGCAGGACTCCTAATATGGCACGCTGTTTCCCGACAATTTTAGATAAGAACTGGGCAACAGTGCGCGCACTTCCCGTTACCTCCATCAGCTTTCCGAAGATCGCTCCAAATAGAAAGACAGGAAAGAAGTCTCGCGCAAAGGAAGCGAATCCGGACATAAAATCAGATGTGAATGCATCAAACACATTCATTCCGGACAGCAGCGCAACAACGGCGGCAGCAACCGGAGCAATCCATAAAATAGACCACCCGATATAGGCCATCGCCATTAAGGCAACCAGCCCGACAATAATGGCAAACATTGAAAAACCTCCTAATCATTATGAATATATTATTTCGAAAAAATAAATTCGCATTATTCTTCGCTTCTTTCATCCAACAGAAAACAAGCTAACTGTGTCATTCCATTTACAGTATGGGTTTAAACGTTATTCCTGAAAGTCTCTTAATTCAGTTTTGCGGGAAAATTGTGTGTATTTAACTTATCGTGAAATAATGTTTCTTCTCTGTTTTTTTGTGGAATGCATAGAGCACCAGGCGCAATTCAATTTGCCGTCGAGCGTAAACGAAGAGAGGATGAACAAAAATGGTTGAAAATAAAGTAGTATTTATTACAGGAGCTGCACAGGGAATTGGCTTTGAAATAGGTGAAACCTTTGCAGAAAATGGAGCAAAAGTTGTACTTTCTGATATTAATCAGGAGGGTGTGGAGGAGTCTGCAAAAGCTTTAGAGCAAAAAGGGTTTACTGCAACCGGCTTAAAAGCGGACGTGACAAGCGAGGAAGAGATCGAAGCGGCAATTGATCGAACAGTAGAGATCTACGGACGAATTGATGTATTGATCAATAATGCAGGTCTTCAGCACGTTTCTCCTATTGAAGAGTTTCCTACTGCTAAATTTAAATTGATGCAGGATATTATGCTGACTGCTCCTTTTATCGCGACGAAAAAAGTATTTCCGATTATGAAGAAGCAGGGGTTTGGACGGATCTTGAATATGTCTTCCATTAATGGAGTGATCGGTTTTGCAGGTAAAGCAGCTTATAATAGTGCCAAGCATGGCCTGATTGGATTGACAAAAGTATCAGCATTAGAGGGAGCAGAGCACGGCATTACTGTAAATGCAATCGCACCCGGCTATGTAGATACACCGCTTGTACGCGGACAGATGGAAGATTTAGCGAAATCACGCGGCGTAGAGCTTGAAAAAGTACTTGAAGAAGTGATTTACCCGCTCGTACCGCAAAAACGATTGCTGGAAGTAGAAGAAATTGCGGACTATGCCATGTTCTTATCCAGTGAAAAAGCAAAAAGTGTTACTGGTCAGGCGATCGTGATCGATGGCGGCTACACAGCTCAATAAGTGAGGATACACTGCACGAAACCAGCTTAATGGTTTCGTGCAGTTTTTTTATTTCTATTTATCTTTCTAGGTAAACCCTATGTTTTAGAAAATGTCCATCAGAAAAATTATTTTCAGCAGGCAAAGATTGAGAGGAAATATTTTTTGTAAAAACGCTTGCAATCTCTTTAACTTGTCTATACAATAATGAAGTGCAAACGGTTGCACCACTCAATTTACTCTTTTTACATACTAAAAGCGATAGATGATATGGAGGATGAACATGAAAATTTTCGGATCTTTTGATTTTTGGCAGAAGTTTGGGAAAGCGCTTCTTGTCGTAGTAGCCGTTATGCCGGCTGCAGGAATTATGATTTCATTAGGTAAACTACTCGCGATGATGACAGGTGATGTCATGATAATGCAAACGGTTGCGCGAGTGATGGAAGACATCGGATGGGCGATTATTACCAACCTTCATGTGCTCTTTGCCGTAGCGATCGGTGGTTCATGGGCGAAGGACCGGGCTGGCGGAGCTTTTGCCGCTTTGATTGCATTTGTACTGATCAATCGTATTACAGGTTCTATTTTTGGTGTAAACGCTGACATGCTGGCGGACTCAGAAGCGACAGTTACTTCATTATTGGGTGCTCAGCTGACAGTCAGTGATTACTTTATCTCTGTACTTGGTGCTCCGGCATTAAATATGGGCGTTTTCGTCGGAATCATATCCGGTTTCCTTGGCGCTAATCTTTATAACCGATTTTATAATTACAGTAAACTGCCTCAGGCACTGGAATTTTTCAATGGAAAGCGTTTTGTGCCGTTTGTCGTGATTGCGGGATCCGTGGTTGTCGGCTTGCTGCTGTCGGTGATCTGGCCGTTTATTCAAGGGCTGTTAAACGATTTCGGACAATGGATTGCGACTTCACGAAATTCAGCGCCGATCGTTGCGCCGTTTGTATTTGGGATGGTCGAGCGTTTGCTGCTTCCATTTGGTCTTCATCATATGCTGACTGTTCCGATTAACTACACGGAGCTTGGCGGTACGTATACAATACTAACCGGTTCAAATGCAGGAAGTGTTGTTTCAGGACAGGATCCGCTTTGGCTTGCATGGGTGACGGATTTGTACAATATGCTTCAACAGGGTAATCAAGCCGGCTACCAGCAGCTTACAGAAGATGTTGTACCTGCACGTTTTAAAGTAGGACAGTTTCTTGCTTCTTCCGCTGCATTGATGGGACTTGCGCTTGCAATGTATCTGAATGTGGACAAAGAAAAGCGTACAAAATATAAATCAATGTTTCTCTCAGCTGGTCTTGCTGTATTTTTAACAGGTGTTACGGAGCCGATTGAATTTATGTTTATGTTCGCAGCTCCACTTCTATATGTGGTGTATGCAGTGCTGACTGGCGTTTCATTTGCGCTGGTAGATTTAATTGACTTACGTATTCATGCATTTGGTTTTATAGAATTTTTAACAAGAACACCATTAATTATTAATGCCGGTCTCGCTGGGGATTTATTGAACTTGGCACTTGTTGCCGTATTAATGTTTGGTTTAAACTTTGGCGTGTCTTACTTCCTCATTAAACGCTTTAATTTCCCGACGCCGGGCCGTGCTGGAAATTATATTGAAGAAACAGCTGACGCAGGAGCTTCTTCTTCTTCTGTAACTGGGGTATCAGACGATGGTTCGCTTGCTGTTTCAATTATTGGGCTGCTTGGCGGTCAGGATAATATAGAAGAAGTAGATGCATGCATGACCCGCCTTCGTGTGACAGTAAAGGATCCTGAGGCAGTGGGTACAGAAAAAGAGTGGAAAGAAAAAGGTGCACTTGGGTTAATTTTACGCGGTAAAGGGGTACAGGCAATCTATGGACCAAAAGCGGATGTATTAAAATCCGACATTCAGGATCGATTAGGAGCTTGATACTATGCGTTTGCTAACACTCAACTGTCATTCCTGGCAGGAAGAGAACCAGGAAGAAAAGCTTGATATTCTCGCAAAAAGCATTGTTGATAACGATTACGACGTGATTGCTTTGCAGGAAGTGAGCCAAAAGAATGCAAGTGATGAAAAAGTGGATGAACATTACGGCTACGTGCTCTTAGAAAGATTAAAAGCGCTTGACCGTACAGAGGATGAGATGGTGTGGACGTTCAGTCATTACAGCTACGGCACTCAGGCTGAAGGTCTGGCTATTCTGACGAGACTTCCCATTGTACGAACCACAGAGTTTTTTATCACGGGCTCCCACGACCCGGAAGTATGGAAAACAAGATCGATTGTCAGAGCGACCGTGCTCTATGAAAAGCAGGAAATTGATCTTTATTCCTGTCATCTTGGCTGGTGGAGCGACACGGACGAACCGTATAAGGATCAGGTGGACCGGTTGATGGAGCAAGTGGATTCGGAGCGCCTCTCCATTTTACTAGGAGATTTCAACAATGATGCCGGGATTAAAGGAGAAGGCTATACGTATTTGCTTGAAAAAGGATTATTCGATACGTACACGCTTGCTGAAGAAAAAGACAGCGGCGTCACGGTTCCCGGAAAAATTGCCGGCTGGTCTGAAAATGAGCAGCAGCTTCGGATCGACTTTATTTTGACCAATCAACCTGTGCCTGTTGCGTATTCCCGCGTTATTTTCAACGGGGAAAACCAGCAGATCGTTTCTGATCATTTTGGTGTGGAAGTAGAGCTTGAAATAAAGTAAATGAGAAAGCGGAAGGCCACTGGTCTTCCGCTTTTTTGCGTCTTTCTTTAGAGGATTATTGGTCTGCCTGTCATTATTTTTCTTATAATAAAGAGGAAGAGGTGATGTGGTGAAGGGGCTGTATAATGTTTCAGTTGAAACCGTCACAAAAGGATTTATCCAACAGGGAGCCATCGTTTTTGATACCATCATCCGATATGCGGGGCCAATTCAGCAGGTGCCTGCATTCGACCAGGAAATGGAGTGGATTGATGGAAAGGGAGGCGTGGTATTTCCCGGATTTATCGATGTTCATACTCATTTGTGCATTAATGAAGAAGGGATTGGCGCAGAAGGAAACGACTACAATGAAACATCTCACCCCGTTACCCCGCATATTCGCGTGATCGACGGGATTAACTCTTTTGATCAGGCGTACTACCGGGCTTTAAGCGGCGGGATTACCACCGTACATATTTTGCCGGGAAGCTCAAATGTGATCGGTGGATTGACAGCAGTGCTGAAGGTGAAGCCGGATCGTTCGGTGGAGCAACAGGTGATTACATTTCCAGCGGGGCTAAAAATATCTTTTGGTGAAAATCCGAAAATGGCTTATCCCATGTTAATTGGCAGCAGAATGGGGCTTGCAGCAAGAATTCGTGAAGCCTTTTGGCAGACAGTCAAATCCCAGCAAGAGCCTCCAGCTACGATGGCAGATGAAGCAATGCAATATGTCTTAGCGCACAGGCTTCCTGTGAGAGCTCATGTCCATCGTGCGGACGATATTTTGACGGCTATCCGGATCGGTAAAGAGTTTGATTTGGATCTGACCCTCACTCATGCTACAGAAAGCGGAAAAATAGTGAAGGAGATTAAGGATTCCGGTTATGATGTGGTGCTTGGCCCCACGATGACGGGTAAAACCAGAGCAGAGCTTGCGAATCAGTCCTGGGAAATCTACAGGGAGCTTGAACAGGCAGGGATTCCATTTTCAATCACCACCGACCATCCTGTTTTTCCTATTGAAGAATTAATCACATCCGTCCGCCACGCCATCAAACACGGTCTTAGTGAACAAAAAGCGCTCGAGTCCATTACGATTCAGGCAGCCAAAAGCATCAACTTAAGTGATCGCCTCGGCTCCATTGAAGTTGGAAAAGATGCGGACCTCGTTCTGTGGTCAAGCAACCCGTTGAGAGATTTTAAAGCCATGGTGGTGCGGGTGTTTGTTGATGGAGAGGAAATGCTTTAAATAGAGCAGAGATGATTGGTATGTAGCTTTACCACACTAAAGGGGCCTGGCCCCTTTAGTGTGGTAAAGCGTTTCTAATATCAAAGTTGTTGTTAAACTATATGATTTAATTTGGATTTTTAGGGTCAGCGGTTGATGAGACGGAGGAGTTGAGAGTGAGTACTTTTTTGTATACACTCAAGCTGCCGTAGGTTGGAGCGGGCAGGTCGGTGAAGCCGATGAAGGTGCAGTCGATGAGGATTGCTTCGTAATTTGTATTGTTAACATGGCTTCCTTCGAGAATTTTAAATTTAGTAAGGTCTCTAACATGAATAAGGGACTGTTCAATCACGACTTTCCTCGGTTGTTTAATATCTGTCCCAGAACCATATTTCATTAGAACGACATTGGAGGAAACAGCGATATCGAGCTCACAGTTACGCATGTACAATTCGTATCTTCTTGGCAGCACACCAGGATTTAATGTGTCCTCCGGTTTATTGTCAGCTAAGGTGAAAAATGCAGGTCTGGAATAGGAAGAAGTCAAGATGACCCGGCAGTCATAGAAGGTTGCTTTACTAGTCAGACCACCGTTTGTGACATTATTGATATAGCGTCCTCCTGCTTCTACATACGTATCCTGAAGGGTGCAATCTGTAAAACGCAGGCTGCTTGATACAGCTAAATTGCTTACTTGAAAGGTTATCGCACAGTTAAAAAAAGTGCAGCGGTCAAATTCAAGATCGTTATAGAGATTCACACTGTTAAACGAAACGGATCTGAAGACATTGTTATCAATATAATGCGAAGAGTAAGCAGGTTTTGTCAGTGCAAATCGATAGTGGGAGCCATAGTTGAAGTCTTCGAATGTATTGTTCGTACATTTTTTGACGTTCAGCAGCAGGGTTGTGTAGTCTGTGTGAGCGGAACCGAATAAGCTTTTTGTATAATTTCCATCAAATTCAATATCACCGGTTAAATTCATGCTGTTAACATTCAAACGATTATTTTTGATCACAATAGTCGTTTTATTGATTGGCTGAAGGGAAAAAGTGGGGGAATTGACGACGTTATTTAGAAAAAGGATATGTCGTTCCTGTGTTGGAACCGTGGTCGAGATCGAAAAGCCAGCCTGATCTAATACATTGCCTTCAATTAATGCACTAGCATTATTGTAAATGCGGATGCCGTTGTTTTCACTTAAACTATTTCCTCTTATCTTAATATGATAAGCCCCGAGCAGAATGCCATTAAAGGAAGAAAAGATATGATTGTCCTCAACCGTCACATCATTGCAGTAGCTGTCCTCAAAATTGATCGCATAGCGTGTAGAATCTGGAAATAAAGGCACATTCAAGCCGGAGTCCATTCCGTTATGATAGATTTTATTCTTTTGAATAGAGGTAAAATCTGCTCCGCCGCTTATGCCTCCACGGTGATTATTGTGAATTTCACATGCGCTGATCGTGATGTGGTGGGACTGAGGCTTTGTAATCGCATATTCTATCGTGATGGAGGGCAGGCCGATGGCTTCATTTCGGAACTGAATTCTTACATAGGCAGCATTCAGCGGCACTGTAACAGTTTGTAGATATACAGCTGTTTTTCTAGCAAGAAGTACATCTGAACTACTGTAAAATAAAAATTCAAAAGTCTTGTTTTGGATGGCAGGAATTCTTGTGTAGCCTCCAGCAGTTCTCATCTGGAGCTGTTTATGCTCTCCTTGAATAAGAGGAAATTTGTCGGAGATATATGCACCGGGCACCGTTTGAACGATAGTGCCAGAAGCGTTGGCCATTCCTGGATATGCAATTCTGCTTTGCGCTGCAGGATTTAAGATCCATGATCCTGACGCAGTGGGATACGCTGCAATTGTAATGCCGTCTCCCATAAACATCGAAACATTTATGTTTTTCACTGAACAAAATGCATTTCCTCTATTTAAATAAATTCCGTATGTCTGTTCCATTCCTCTCTCAGAATTAAATCCTGTTCCTCCATCTGAAAAGCTTCTATTTGGTATATCACCGATAATAGTGCCGTTTATGACATGTGTGTTCGTGCATTCATTAATGAGTATAAGGCTGCCGGCAAGTTTCCAGACAGGGTTGGAGGAAGCTTGATCAAATGGATTCCGATTAATAGAATCATAGAGAACTTCAAAAGTGGAACCATTTAAATCAAAGGTTTGATAGCTGAATAGAGTAATTGGAAGCCCTGCTTGCTGGTAGGGTTCATTTCCATTTGGATTGGAATTGGAATAGCAAAAACTGTACGTGCCCCTCGGAACTACCACATGAGTAAATCCCTCTGCATTCGCATAAGCGAGAGCCTGATTAAACCCTACTATATTATTGTAAGCAGTTGTCCATTCGTTTAACGAATAAGGAGGTTTACCAAACGATCCCTGGACAATACCAAAGCGGCTGAGTTCGATAAGATATACCGGACCTTCACCTGCAGCCAAAAGATTCATTTGACTGTTCATACTTTCCATACTTTTATCAACGCTCATAACTTCAAAGGACGGAAGATACTTTTCTGTTTGTTGGTCAATGAAAGAAACAGTGGTTTTGATTGTACCTGGTTCCTTCAACTCAATTCCATGATAGTTGTAGCGGAGAATATAACTACCATCTTCCCTCTCTACAATACTTCCAAATCCTTTTACGATCCTGCCATTCTGGGAAATATGCTCCACCTGAATGGACTGATAGCTGCTGACATTGATAGGTTCCTGCTGATCATAAAGCTCGATGTCCAACTGTGCTTTGTCCTCTGACATAAAATAGGGATTATCACCTAATAAACCCTTATTTAAATCTAGTTTAAGTGTGCAGATTTTTTCTGCCATTTTCTTCACTCCTATTCTTTTATTAGTATATGAGTCCAGCTGTGACAAGGTGCAGTGCATGGCAGATAATAAAATTTTAAGTTTAAGAATCTTGATTTCATATTTTTTTATTCTTTCTAGTGATATTCCCTATTTCTAAGAATTGGGTACTGCATACACTAATAGTAGTCTAGAAGATTAGTTCAATCTAGCGAATAAAAGAGAAGAGGAAAAAAAGAATGCCAAAGATCGTGTGGGATGCGGGTCATGGCGGCAGTAATTCGACACCAGGAAAACGAACACCTGATGGAGAGTATGAATGGACGTTTAATGACCGGGTAGTTAGGGCGGGTATAGCTTATCTGGCGAAGTATCAAGGAGTTGAGCAATTAAGGGTGGATGACATGACAGGAAGGACAGATGTCCCGCTTGTTACAAGAACGAATCGTGCAAATAATTGGAACGCAGACATCTATGTATCTGTGCATCATAATGCGCTAAACGGAGTTTACGGTTCCCATACTGGAACTGAGACCTACGTAATGACGCCGAGGGCCATTTATCCCCAAGCGGTTCGATTAGCCACAGCAATTCACCCAAAAGTGGTGCAGGCTATGGCAATTCGAGATAGAGGAATAAAAGAAGCTAACTTTCATGTGCTAAGAGAAACTGACATGCCCGCTGTTTTAGTAGAATGCGGATTCATGGATTCAAGAATCGACATCGTTAGAATGAGAAACAATCAGGTGCTTCGAGCAGCAGGAGAAGCCATTGCCAAAGGAATTGTGGAATTTTTTAATTTAGTAATCATACCTGAAACGGGGGAAGAAGACATGCTTGAAAAAGCAATTGTAATTAATTCATTTTTTGATTATCCTGCAGCTGAAGCAGTTGCCAATCGACTGAACGTTCCGATATATCCAAGGTCGGCATTGACAGCGGGTGCAGCGAGAGAATTAATTGTCATCGGAGGAACGGCTGATGGCATCCAGGCATCTATGATTACCTTACTGTCCGGAGAGGATCGTTTTGAAACATCAATTAAAGTTCGGGACTACCTGAACAGGATCTAACTTTTGGTACGGCAGAAGAACGTTTGAGTCTCTCCTGGAGGATAAGCTATATAGCCATCACTAGTGGTTTTATGAAAAAAAGCGTCACCCTATAAAAAACCAGGGTGACGCTTTTACTTATTTAATTAGCAGTAACCGTGTCCGCCATAACCGCCCTGTCCATAAGAACAGCCGATGATGATCAATAAAATAAACAATACAACAAGCAATGCAAATCCAGAACCAAATCCTTTACTCAATGTGTCCAACCTCCTTAAGTAGGTGATTGTTTATCGTATGTTAGCTCAATCTGCTCGGTTACAGATTTTTAAATTCTGGGTGTGAGGCTTAAAAAATCATGTTTTAATTCCTGTTTCTTTTTTTCATTTTATTCTCCGAATAGCATTTCGCCGGAAGCATTTGACCTTCCATTATCCCCTTTGTCTATCTTCTGTCATGTTTGCCTGACTGGATGATGTTGGTATAATACAATTGATTCAATTGTTTCCATATAAATGAATAAAACTGAATATTCTAATTTAAAAGCGTTTAAGGAGTGCAGCCGTTAAGCATGAAAGGAGATAGGGTTTGATGGATAAAATCAAGGCTGGAGTAATAGGTACCGGATTTATTGGTCCTGCACATGTGGAAGCGGTCAGAAGGCTGGGGTTTGTGGAAGTGGAGGCATTGGCTGCCAGCAGTTATGAAAAAGCAAGGGCTAAGGCAGATGAACTCGACATCACTCATGCATATGGAAATTATCGTGAGATGCTTGAGGATCCCTCTATTCAAGTGGTTCACAATTGCACACCTAACTATCTTCATCACGAAATCAATATGGAAATTATAAAAGCAGGAAAGCATGTGTTATCTGAAAAGCCGCTGGCCGTTTCCTGTAAAGAATCGATTGAGCTGCTCGAATTAGCCAGGGAGGCTAAGATTATTCACGGTGTTAACTTTAATTATCGTCAGTTTCCCAGTGTACAAAACCTGCAGCGTTTGGTTGAAAATGGATCACTCGGCAGCATTCATTTAATACATGGCAGCTATCTTCAGGATTGGCTGTTGTATGACACAGATTATGACTGGCGTCTGGATCCGAAGTTAGGTGGAAAGACACGCGCCATTGCAGACATTGGTTCTCATTGGTGTGATACGGTTCAATTTGTCACCGGCAAACGGATTACCGCCGTTTTTGCAGATATGGCGACAGTTCTTCCGATCAGAAAAAAGCTGACCTCCTCTAATCCGGATAAGTACGAGGAATTTTCAGTGGAAACAGAGGATCACGCATCGGTTTTGCTTCGATTTCACGATGGAACAAAAGGAGTTTTTTCTGTTTCGCAGGTCAGTGCAGGAAGAAAAAACCGATTGAGTTTTGAAATGAACGGCACTCTCGGTTCTGCATTTTGGAATCAGGAGGAACCCGAAAAATTATGGGTGGGGCACAGGGAAAAGCCGAATGATCTTCTGCTTGCGGATTCCACTTTGTTCACACCGGAGGCGCGCTCCTCCATTCATCACCCCGGCGGACACAATGAAGGATGGCCGGATGCACTTAAAAATATGATGTTAAACTTTTATACCTATATTAAAGAAGGGAAAGATCCTGCGAAAGATAAACCCAATTTTGCCACTTTTGAGGATGGGCATGCTTCCATGTGTTTAATTGATGCTATTCTGGAAAGCCATCAGCAGGAAAAGTGGGTGCAGGTGAAGGGGTAAAAAAATGCAAAAATGAATGCGCATACATGAATAAAAGGAGTGGATTAAAGATGAAAAATATTCTTGGAACTAACGTGATAGCTCAGGTAGCGATCATTGTAGAAGATATTGAAAAAACCTCTCAGGCTTATGCAGATTTTTTTGGTGTGGAAAAGCCAAAAGTGGTCTGGACTGACGGCTATGACAAAGCGCAAACCGAATATAAAGGAGAGCCGTCCCAGGCGCGGGCACAGCTGGCTTTTTTTGATATGGGCTCCCTGCAGCTTGAATTGATTCAGCCGGATGAATTTCCTAGCACCTGGAGAGATTTCTTAGAAGAGCATGGAGAAGGTGTTCAGCATCTTGCTTTTGTGGTTGATGGTTTAAAAGAGAAAGTGAGTGAGATGGAAAATACTGAGATGCCTCTTATTCAAAAAGGTGAATATCCCGGAGGCCGCTATGCCTATATGGATACCGTGAAGGACTTGAAAGTAGTGTTGGAACTGCTTGAAAATGATGAATCATGAGGGGGATAAAATGAATATTTTTATTACGGGTGCTAATAGAGGAATAGGCTATGCTTTGGTACAAAAAGGACTGACAGACGGCCACCGGATTTTCGCTGGTGTAAGAAGCTTAGATTCAGAATCAGGAAAAGAACTGATGAAGCAAATGGAAAAAACAGATCAGCTGACGGTGCTTCAGGTGGATGTAACAAATGAAGAGTCTGTCATTCAAGCAAAAGAAAACATACAGAAAAAAACAGATCAGCTTGATGCGATTATTAATAATGCAGGGATCCTGCTGGAAAGTAAAAGTGATATTGAAGAGCTTGATCTGGAAGCGTGCAAACAATCCTTTGATGTGAATACGCTCGGTCCATTGCGGGTCATTAAGCATTTGCTGCCACTGGTTAAAAAAGGCAGCCAGCCGTCCATTTTAAATATTTCTTCAGATGCAGCAAGCCTCACGAATGCTTATGCGGGAAATTATCCGTACGGCATGTCAAAAGCAGCACTCAATATGCTGGGTGAAAAGCTGGATCGCTCGTTAAAGGATGAAAATATTCAAGTTCTCTCTATACATCCGGGATGGGTGAAAACCGATATGGGCGGGCAAAACGCCGCACTGAATCCTACCGAGCCAGCTGAGGGAATTTACCGTTTGCTCGAGCGGCAAACCGTCGTAGATGAAGGAAGTCGTTTTGTTGATTTTAACGGAAATAAAATGAACTTGTAGAGGTGAAAACATGATGAAAAAAATGCTTGCTATTTTAGGGGATTATTATCATCCGGCAGACCGGGCAAAAGCATCTTTAGAACTGGCAATCGAGCAAATGAAGGAGCAGGTAAACGTCACTTATGGAGAAGTCCAGGATCTAGAAAAAACGCTTAATGCTGAGTGGGATTGCGTGATTCTATATGCAGAAAACAGACTAAACCCTGAGGATGAGCAGGTGGAAACGTGGATGAGTGCCGCTTCAGAAGAGGCAATTGCCTCCTACGTTAAACAAGGAGGAAGCTGGCTCGCCTGGCACTCCGGCCTGTCTTCCTATAATGAATGGAGTACATACACCAACATGGTGAAAGGTTTCTTTGATTACCACCCTGAAAAACATCAGATGGTCCGCTACTCTATTGAAGGGGACTCAGTTTTTTCTCCATTGGACTCGTTTTCCTTAGTAGATGAGCATTATTTTGTCAGCTGCGACGCAGAAGATCAAGACATTTTCATGCGGTCCTCTTCTGTCGACGGCGAATCCATCGCCGGGTGGTCTCACGATTATGGCAGCGGCAAAGTAGTCTGCCTCACCCCCGCTCATAATGAAGAAGGATTAAAAGATCCCTCCTTTACACGGCTTTTGGCAACGGCACTCGATCGCTGCACGGGGGCAATCCTTAATCATTAAGCCCCTGTTTTAAAATCTCCTTTGCTTCAGGCGATAAAAGGGAGCTATGATAAAGCTTCACCATACTTTTTACCATATCGGTTTCATTAAAGGCAGGGGCGTTATTCACGGTCCTGCCATTTTTCGTGTACCTCATTAACAGCTGCTCATTTTCCTGAGGAACATCATTAATAATCGGCGTGCGCCGGTCAAACACAATGTCATATTCCTCATTAACAAAATGAACCAGCCGATCATGCCGCTTATACTTCACACTCGCCTTCTTCATTCGTTTCATTCCTCTCTTTAAGTTTCTATGTATAAAAATGTACCCTTTAGAATGTAAGTAAATCATTTTTTAATAAGGTGGTCGTTTCAACTATAAGAAATGACTGAGGTGGTTTGTCCAATATATATTTTAAATTAAAAAGTATAGGTTCATTGGAGTGGAAGGCGGTGACTCCTGCGTGATGAAGCGGGAAGAGTGAGACATTGAAGATGCGACGGCATCAAAGTAGCTCACCTCCCGCCACGCGGAAAGCATCCGCCTGAAACGGAAATGAACCGGTTGAATTTCAAAGGGCAGACTGTAAATCCCTCAATAAAAATTCCATTTAAACAAATAACTTTCATTTTTACGGAAACAATAGACGTATATTGACAGAAGGTTGGGTGGAGTTATGGATGAAAAAGAAGTGTGCGTAGGCGAAGAAAGTGTCTTTGTAATTTTGCGTAATCCTCATTCTCAGGGGGTAGCGAATGTGCAGGAAGCGTTTGTTGTTCCGCATCCTGAAAATCCTGGCGAAAAATCATTGTATCTTTATGATACTTATTATCCGTATACAGAAGAAGTAGCGGTGTATACTTCTGCGTTTGAAGCAGACCGTGCCTTCAGGGAAGCCTTTGGCATTCCGGAAGAGGAGAGCTATCATGGTTAAACCATTTGTTCCGCAGCTGGTGTATGTTGAGCCTCGTGCAATGGAGTATCCGCTTGGGAAGCAGCTTGTTGAAAAGTTTAAGGGCATGGGAATTGAAATAAAAGAAACGACGTCTCATAATCAGATCCGAAATCTTCCAGGAGACAATCATTTTCAAAAATACCGGACAGCAAAATCAACGCTTGTAATTGGTGTGCGCAAGACGCTTAAGTTTGATACATCAAAGCCATCTGCAGAATACGCCATTCCCTTTGTGACAGGGTGCATGGGACACTGCCATTATTGCTATCTGCAAACCACGATGGGGGATAAACCATATATTCGAACGTATGTAAATGTGGAAGAAATCTTTGATCAGGCAGGCGAATATATGAAAGAACGGATGCCGGAAGAAACGCGTTTTGAGGCATCCTGTACGTCTGATATTGTCGGGGTGGATCACTTAACCCATACGTTAAAGCGTGCAATTGAATACTTTGGTGCAACCGAACACGGCAGACTTCGCTTTGTAACGAAGTTTGCCCATGTGGATCATTTACTCGATGCCAGGCATAATGGACGCACACGTTTTCGTTTCAGCATAAATGACCACTATATTATCAAGAACTTTGAGCCGGGAACCTCACGGCTTGATGAACGGATTGAAGCCGCCGTTAAAGTAGCAGAAGCAGGATATCCGCTCGGCTTTATTATTGCCCCTATCTATTTGCACGACGGCTGGCAGGAAGGCTATGGCGAAATGATGGAAAAGCTGGAATCCAAGCTTCCCTCATTTGCGAAAAAAGACCTGACGTTTGAAATGATTCAGCATCGCTTTACCAAACCGGCTAAACGGGTTATCGAAAAAAACTATCCCATGACTAAGCTTGAGCTCGATGAATCTGCACGTAAGTGGAAGTGGGGAAGATACGGCATTGGAAAATATGTCTATCAGGATGACGAGCAGGAACAAATTAAAGATACGCTTGCCGGGTACATTGACCATATGTTTCCGGACGCAAAAATTGAATATTTTACTTAAAACCTTAAGCAGTCCACTTCTATGGGGGCTGCTTTCATGTATTTTAAAATCGTTTTCTCACAGCGAATGTAACTGCTTGAAAAAAATAAAAAAATTAACAAAACTATTTGATTTATATAGAGATAAGTAGTATTCTTAATAAAGAACAACACATCTTATTGACACTTTCAGACAAGGGGGAAGGCAAAGAATGATCGTGAAAGAAATTAATGGGGGTACAAGCCTATGAAATTAAAGTATAAGATTGACTGCAGACTTAAGAAGAAGCATAGATACAGCATATACACCGGCCGCTGTATTGTATGCAACAAGAAAAAGTCCGAAACAGCGTCCTCAAAAGCCAAAATTGTATCGGCTCAAATAAACTAAATGATTTTTTTTAGTCCATTTGTTCTATATAAAGAATAAAAAGCGATTCTGATCTTTATCAGAATCGCTTTTTATCGTAAAGTTTAAGCTAATTTTAACTGTCTCTCATTTCGGTGAAGGCTGTGATATTTAACAATTTGAGTAATATACCAGACCAGTACGATAGCGGACAAAGCGAGTCCGATGCCGACGGACAAATGATAATCCAGTCCAAGACCTTCCGGGGCGTAGAAAATATACGTACAGACAACGCCGGTCATAAACATCGCCGGAACACCGCAGATCCAGTGGAACCGGTTGTGCTTCAACAAATACATTGCGCCGGTCCAAAGCATGACAGAAGCTACAACCTGGTTGGTCCAGCCAACATATCTCCATAAAAACGTGTAGTCGATCGTAGCAAGAAAGAAAGTTGGAATTGCGACTGGAATGGTGATCAAAATGATCTTCATTTTGTTTTCCATATTAAAAAATTTCGACATAAGTTCGGTTAAAATCATTCGGGATGAGCGCAAGGCTGTGTCTCCCGTTGTAATCGGCAGGATAATAACACCGAGAATAGCAAGAATACCGCCTAGTGTTCCTAACAGCGTAGTGGATATTTCATTTACTACCCCTGAAGGTCCTCCAGCTGCTAGTGCTGCCTGCAACCCTGCAGTGCCATTAAAGAATGTCATGCCTGCTGCTGCCCAGATCAGCGCAATAACACCTTCAGTTACCATGGCTCCGTAAAAAATTCTCCGGCCATCTGATTCCTTTTTCATTGTGCGGGCAATAATCGGGCTTTGGGTACTATGAAAACCTGAAATGGCTCCGCATGAAATGGTGACCATCAAAAGCGGCCAAATAGGCAGTTCCCCGGGGTGAAGATTTTGAAGCGTTAAGTTAGGAATTGGACTGTCGCCAAATAGTAAAGCCACTCCGATAGCGACTGCCATAAAAAGCAGGATGCCGCCAAGTACCGGATATATTTTTCCGATCACACGGTTTACCGGAAGTATGGTAGCGAGTAAAAAATAGCTGAAAATAAGAATAAGAGCAACTGTAAAGCTGAGTGGTGTAATTTGAGCGATTAATTGTGCAGGACCCGCTGTAAATGCAGCTGCAACGAGCATCATTAACACAAGAGACAGCCCGTTTATCATCGATTTAAGCGTTTTGCCGAGGTACTTCCCTACTAAAGTGGGATATTGTGCGCCACCGTGCCGCATGGAAAGCATGCCGGAAAAGTAGTCATGCACACCTCCTGCAAAAATCGTGCCAATCACAATCCAAATAAAAGCAGATGGTCCATATAGTGCACCGGCGACTGCCCCGTAAATAGGACCCAGTCCGGCGATATTTAAAAGCTGAATCAGGTTTCCCTTCCACCAGCTCATTGGAACATAATCCAGATCATCCCGTTTTGTATATGCGGGAGTGGAGGTCTCATCATTAATAACAAAAACTCTTTCTACAAACTTCGAATAAAAAGCATAGCCTGCGATCAGTAAAACAATTGCTGCGAAAAACGTTACCATGATTATCCCTCCTGCTGCGTCAGTGAATGAATAGAATATAGGGAATAGTAACACGGAGATGTGAGGAGGGGAACCCATTTTCAGAAAAAAAACAGTATTTCGTCAATTTAAGCGTTTCCAAAACAAGTTCTGCCCTAAAAGTCTCTCACGTTAGGAAAAAATGGACTATCGCCGATGAGATTTTAGAGATGGAATTTTACATGCATGTGCTATAAACTAGTGACATCTAAAGGAAAAGGAGAACACGAATGTTTTCAATATTTAAATCATCATGTTCCATTTGCAAACGAAAAATAAAGCCTTTGTTCCAGTATAAAAATGATACTGGAAAAATAATTAAGCTTTGCAGTGCCTGTCGTGAGTATGCTGAAAGAAGAGCTTATCAGAAAATCAAGTAAAGGAAGAATCAATCCAGCCTTTATATAGATAGAGGATATAGAGGAAAATTTGTCGAATATTGAATGAGTCTTTTTTCTTATTATTCCATTATTTTAAAATATATTGTAGAAAAATGTTTAATGATAGGAAATGTAAGGTATTACATAATAAGCCTTTTACCGGAATGAAAGAATACGTGAGCTGAAAAGCGTCGAAGAGGAGAAGAAATAGTATTTTACCATAATGGATAGGTTCCTTATACATAACATTTTATAAATGCTATCTTCTACTTTACTGCTGTTTAAATACGATTCTTATAAAGCTGGTAAAAAAACTTGCGACACAATTTCTAGCAGAATACGAGAATAAGGGGGATTTTACGCATGATGAAAAAATGGGTATGCATCAGTACGGTGGCTTTAGGCACAATGCTGGCTGGCTGTGTGGGCGGCTCAGGCGGCGGCAATGAATCTGAAGAAGGCGGCGGCGGAGAAGGTACAATCAGCTTCATCCACTGGCGAGGGGAAGATAAAGCAGTTTTTGATGAATTAATTGCCAAGTTTGAAGAAGAAAACCCTGACATTCAGGTCGATATGACCATTTATCCTTCTGAACAATATCAATCTACTGCTCAGACCCTGCTTAGGGATGGTTCCACTGGAGATGTCTTCACGAGCTTTCCGGGGTCTCAAATGGAAATCATTAATCAGGCTGGCCTGTTTGAAGATCTAAGCGGCGAAGAGTTTTTGGAAAATTACAACGATGAATTGATAACAGCTGGACAGATTGACGATAAGCAGATGGCTGTACCATTGCAGCTCGTATTTAATCAGCCGGTTTATAATGTCGGCCTGTTCGAAGAGCTTGGACTGGAGCCTGCAGAAGACTGGGAAGGGTTTTTAGCTCTATGCCAGGAACTGAAGGATGCGGGCTATACGCCGATTGCATTCCCGGGGTCTGATATCGGACCTGGACAATTCATGAATTCAATGATGATGAATAATGCGCCTGAAGAAGATATTTTTGAAAGGCTGATGGCGGGAGAAGCAAAATTGACGGATGACTGGTGGGTACAAACATTGAGTCAGTTCCAGGAGCTTGAGGAAAAAGGCTTTTTAAACGCTGACTCACTTGGAACAAACCATACTTCTGCGATTTCCCAGCTTGCCAACGAGGAAGCAGCGATGCTTGCGAGCGGTTCTTATGCAATGGCTGGTGTAAAGGAAATTAATCCGGATATTGAGCTCGGTCTGCTTGCCCCGATTACGACAGAGGCAGCAGAAGCAGAATGGGAAGGTATTAACACCACTACCTTTATGCTTGCAGTAAATGCCAATTCGGAGAAAAAAGAAGCTGCGAAAACATTTGTTGAGTTTTTATCTGACGTTGATAATGCTTCTACCTATGCAAATGAGACGGGGCAGCACGTTACCGTTGAGGGTGTTGAATATGAATCGGAAGAGCTTAAATCCACTTCTGAATGGATGGACCGAAATACAAGATTTCAGCCGCGATTCCTGATCACAAATGCTGACATT
The DNA here is from genome assembly GCF_029667115.1 of Jeotgalibacillus sp. ET6. GTDB lineage: Bacteria > Bacillota > Bacilli > Bacillales > Jeotgalibacillaceae > Jeotgalibacillus. Next base: position 387,402 of record NZ_JARUIU010000002.1, read on the forward strand.
GAAAGAGCGGTGATCGCTTCCATTCAATCCGTTATCGGTGGCGATACGCCTGAAGCTGCGGCAGAAGAAGCCCAGCAGATTGTGGATGAAAACCTGGAGTGATGAGCTGCAGGTGTCAAAACGAATAAAATAGAAAATCATTTTCAGATCAGACTGCTGGTTTGGTGCTTACACACTTTACTGAGAATTCCTGATTTGGCGAATTGTCAAAGGCAATTAGCGGGACAGTTGAAAATCAGTAAGGGTGCGGGCATATGCCAACGGTCTGATTCTTTTTCCCACCGGTTTTTCCAATTAATTTTATTATGTTAGGGGGGACCCCATTGAATTTTCGTAAAAATAAGTCATTGTTTTTATTTCTTTTACCGGGCCTTATTTTATACTCCATCTTTTTTATCGTGCCGACCATTAACGCGGTCATTTATTCGTTTACGGATTGGGACGGGTTGTCTCCTGATTTTAATGTCGTTGGATTTGATAACTATGTAAACATCGTCAGCAACGATTCGATTTTTCTGAAAGCCTTTGTAAATAACATTAAATTTATGCTGTTTGTTTTGATTTTCCAAACGCTTTTTTCTCTTATTTTCGCTATGTTTTTGATTAAAAATACCAAAACAAATATTGTGCTCCGGGCATTGTACTTTTTTCCGACCATCCTTAGCTCGGTTTCTGTAGCCTTTATTTGGACGTTTATTTACGATCCGAGCATTGGGGTTCTTAATACAGTGCTCGAGTCAGTCAATCTGGGATTTTTACAGCAGAGCTGGCTTGGCAACCAGGACCTGGCGATCTTTTCTGTTGCGGTTACGCAGGTATGGTTCCACACAGGGCAAATGCTCGTTATTTTTGTAGCAGGCCTTCAAGGAATTCCGAAAGATCTCTACGAGGTGGCAGACATGGAAGGCGCCGGCAAATGGGATCGTTTCCGCTTTGTTACCTGGCCCATGATTGCACCGTCAGCTACGATTGTTATGGCGTATACTACAATTCAGTCCTTTAAAGCATTTGATTTGATCTTTGCCATGACCCGGGGCGGTCCCAATTATTCAACTGAAATTCTGGCGACGTTGATTTACTCAACCGCATTTAGAAGCTTTGAGTTCGGCTATGCTTCTGCTCAGTCAGTCATTTTCATGATTGTGATTGCCTTGATTACAGTGGCCCAATTCAGACTATTACGCGCGAGCAGAGTGCAGGAATAGAAAGGAGGGAGAAGCGTTGAAAGCTGTTAAAATTGTTATGCTCAGTCTTTTTGCATTGGTGATCATTATTCCATTGATTGCTGTTATTTTTACCACCTTTAAGTCAACGTCTGAGGTGTTCTCCAATATTCTCGACGTTCCTGAATCCTTCAGCTTCGATAATTATGTTTCCATTTTTGTGGATCAGCCAATGGCAAGATACTTTATGAACAGTGTCATTGTTACGTTGTTTTCTGTGACCTTTACGATCTTTTTTGCAAGTTTAATTGCTTATGCGATTACAAGGATGTTTGGCTGGATCGGGGTTGTATTTTTCTCCTTGTTTACACTCGGGATGATGGTTCCGGCACAGGTCAATATGATTCCTCTTTATCAGCTTGTATTTGATCTTGGCTTAACCAATTCACTGCTCGGACTCATTCTGGTCAATATTTCTGTCACGATGCCGGTTGCGATCTTCATTATGAGCGGATTTATGAAATCCATTCCCAAGTCGCTGTTTGAGGCAGCGAGAATTGATGGTGCAAGCGAATGGAAAATGTACAGAAGGATTGCGATTCCTTTGTCGATTCCGTCGATTGCTGCAACTTCGATTTTCCTTTTCGTGATGCACTGGAATGATCTCCTGTATCCGCTTCTGTTTATCACAAAAAATGAATACAAGACGCTCCCTCTTGCTCTTCTTGAATTTCAGGGGGAATATGCAACCAATTATCCGATGCTTTTCACAGGTGTCCTGATCGCTTCAGCACCTATGGTATTGGCGTATCTATTCCTGCAGCGCTACTTTATCGAAGGCGTGACAGCAGGGTCGGTAAAAGGATAAAGTTTTATAGTAGAAAAGAGGCTGGGACATAACTTAAAAATTTTAGAGAATGAACCAGTATCTACCTTGAAGTATGAGGTGAGCGAAGCGGAAGGTGGCGACTCCTGCAGGATATGACGGCAAGCTGAGACTTTACAGGGCAAGACCCTGGAAAGGCTCAGCGCCGTCCCTGCGGAAAGCGTCCACCTGAAGCGAAGTGAACCGGTCAAAGAGCTTGAGACACTTTTGTCCCAAGTTCTTTTTGTTATGCCGGCAGGAAAGGGAAGAAGGACTGGCGAATTATGTATTGGAATAAGATGGATGGTAGAAGGAGAGGAAACAGTCTTGAAAATTCGGTTTTTGACAGCAGCAGGCGTTTGGATGGTCCTGCTTGGAATCGTTTATTTACCGCAGCTGGCGTCTTCGGAGGAAAAGGAGAGCAAGGAGGAGATCAACCTTTTGAATTATCCTGTGCATGCCATTCATTTTATAACGAACGATGAAGCTGAAATGGATGGTTTAATGGATCGAATTAAGCAAAGGAAAGACGATTCGATTGGCGGAGCTAAAGAAAAGCTTAGTCAGGATAAGCTCCTTGTGACGAGTGGCAGCACTCTTGACCGTCTGCCGATATCAGCTGATGAACAAAGTATAGCGGCACACGTGAATAAAGTTAAACAAGACCCCGCTCTTCAGAAGCTGCTCCATGAACAGTTGAAAAATGGAAATCGGATCTATCTATATGGAGGTCTGACTGCAGAGCTTTTCAAAGAGCTGCTGCTTTTAGAAGAAATGAAGATCAAGGCTGATGTCGGCGACTTAGAAGGATTTATTAATTTAGGAGAAAGCCAAAAAGAAAAAGGACCATTAAAAGCTTCTGGAAGAACAGAAGTGGAACAAACGAGTATAATCAGCTTTAAATTGGATGAGCAGGTTCAATATCAATATTTTGAAGTGCGGATAAACGGGGGTGGGACATCCGGGACGGACCAGGAAGAAATGTTCATCCAGGAAATTCTGTTCCATCAAAGCAGACTCGCTGACCGCTTAATGGAAGAACAATAGCAGGTAAAGGAGGGTGGGAGAAAACTCAAAAAAGTTTTAAAAAAATGAGGATATATTTATTACTAATAGTAGGTGAGCTGAGCGGAAGGTGGCGACTCCAGCATTAGATCACGGCAAGCTGAGACGTTAAAGGGTAAGGCCCTGAAAAGGCTCAGCGCCGTCCCTGCTGAAAGCGTCTGCCTGAAGCGCAGTCGAACCGGTCAAAGAGCTTGAGACACTTTTGTCCCAAGTTCTTTTAACCGTTTACAAAGACAATTGACAGCGGGGAGTAAACTGATCTATGGTTTATACGGATACTAAACCTTTAGAATGGAAGGATTGAACATAGATGAGCTTGTACAAGTTAGCACCTGTTTTCAAAGAACGAATCTGGGGAGGACGAAAACTGGAATCGGAGTATGGCTACAAGATTCCTGAAGGACCGATCGGAGAGTGCTGGGGGATTTCGGCTCATGCACACGGAGAAAGTACAGTCCAGACAGGTCCTTATAAAGGAATGACCCTCTCGCAGCTGTGGGAACAGCAAAAAGCAGAGGTGTTTGGGGAGTATGAGTTGAATGAATTCCCTCTTTTGGTTAAGGTGCTGGATGCTGCTGCTGATTTATCTGTGCAGGTTCACCCCAATGATCAGCAGGCGATGAAGCTTGAAGGGGAGCCTTATGGAAAAACAGAGTGCTGGTACGTGCTTCATGCAGAACCGGGTGCTGAACTGATTATCGGACACACAGCCCAAACAAAAAATGAATTTGTCCAACGGGTGGAAGCAGGAGAGTGGTCGTCACTTTTACAAAAAAAGCCGGTCCAAAAAGGCGACTTTGTGTTTGTGGAAAGCGGCACCATTCATGCGATAGGAGCAGGGATTATGATTCTTGAAATCCAGCAATCAAGCGATACGACCTATCGTGTCTATGATTTTGACCGCAGGGATGCAGAGGGCAATAAGCGGGAGCTGCATATAGATAAAGCCATCGAAGTGTCTAAAATCCCGCACAGCAACCCGACTCCAGAGCGGGAGATAACAAAGCTTGAAAAAGGAACATTGACACGGCTTGTCTCAACAAAGGAATTTACGGTATGGCATCATGAGGCAGAAACCGGTTATGAGCTGCCGGATGCCAGTCGTTTTCAATTACTGAGTGTCATTGAAGGAGAAGGCACTCTGCACGCAGAAAAGACAGGCGAAACAACCGCTGTTGCAAAGGGTGACCATTTCCTTATTCCTAAGGATTCAGGCCGTTTAATCGCGGAAGGTTCGATGGAATGGGTGACGAGTGAGGCGTAAACATTAAAGTAATAGAGATAATTCTATGCAAATTGCACAATGAGCCTGGGACAAAAATGTCCCAGGTTTTTTCCGGTCCAGTGAAATTGGGGCATGAGGCTTAATTCAGAGATGAGCTAAGTATTACATGATCATTTTGTTGAAGTTAAAATTATTAAATTATAACATTAGGTAATCGTATAACTAAATAATTAAAAAATTTAAGTAATTAATATATGATTCATTATCCAAAGGTAGTATAATTTAGTATAACTTCCATTTCAAAGCCCTTGTGAATAATCAAATCTTTTTAGAAAGGAGAGAAATAAATAATATAAGGAGTGGATTTCTTAAAATTTGTTCAGGAGGTTGTTATGAAAAAATTAAAATCACTCATGATTCTTTGTTTAACTGCAGCACTTGTACTGCCATCGATATCGGAACCTAAAAATGTAAGCGCTTTAACTGAGGGGGATTTGCTCAATATGGCAGATCCACAGGCATCAAAGCATACGAAAGCACTTTTTAAATACCTGAAAGATGTTAGCGGCCATCAAATTTTATTCGGTCATCAGCATGCTACTGATGAAGGTTTGACGTTGACGAATGAAGCTCCTCGAACTGCTTCTGAACAGTCAGAAGTGTTGAATGCAGTGGGGGATTATCCAGCGGTTTTTGGCTGGGATACTGGCAGCCTAGATGGTAATGAAAAGCCGGGGGTTTCGGCTGACACTATTGATCAGAATATCGAGAATACTATTGCTTCGATGAAAAAAACGCATGAGCTTGGCGGAATTATTGCGCTTAGTATGCATCCGAAGAATTTTGTAACAGACGGGCCCTATAATGACACGACTGGAAGTGTAGTGGAGAAAATCTTGCCAGGGGGATCGAACCATGCTGATTTTAATGAGTGGCTTGATCGTCTTGCTTCCCTTGCTCAAGGGTTGAAGGATGAGAATGGGGAAGCTATACCGATCATTTTCCGTCCTTTTCATGAGCAGACGGGAAACTGGTTCTGGTGGGGAGCCCATGAAACATCTCCTGAGCAATATAAGGCAATCTACCGATATACAGTTGACTATCTGCGTGACGAAAAAGAAGTACACAATATCCTATATGGATTTTCACCAGGGGCAGGGCCGGGTGGTGCACTGGACCGATATATGGAAACCTATCCGGGAGATCAATATGTCGATATCTTTGGTATCGATAAATATGATGATAAAAACAATGCTGGATCTCCAGGATTTTTAGAAGACATGGTAAAGGATCTGGCCATGATTGCAAAGCTTGCAGAAGAGAGAGGGAAGGTTTCCGCTTTTACGGAATACGGATACAGTGCATCCGGCATGAATAAAACGGGTAACAACCTGGAGTGGTATACAGACGTCTTGGAGGCCATTAAGGCAAATCCGGATGCGAGTAAAATCTCCTATATGCAGACGTGGGCCAATTTCGGGTGGCCGAACAATATGTATGTTCCCTATCGAGATGTTAATGGTGATTTGGGAGGGGATCATGAGCTCCTGCCGAATTTTATAGATTTTTATCAAGATGATTTAACGGCTTTCCGTAATGAAGTGCAGGGTTTTTATGATAAGAAGGAGTATGAGGATCTGAAAACTGTAGAGCATGAACCGTTTATGCATTTGCTTTCTCCCGTTTCCGGTTCTGTTGTGACTGAAGAATCAACAAAAATCAGAGTGAAAATATTGAATGACAATCCTCAAAAAGTGGTGTATTCAGAAGAAGGATCAGAAAAAGAGTATGAAATGACGCTTGATGAAGATGGGTTTTATTCAGCATTGTGGTCTCCCTCTGCTGCTGTAAATGGCAGTTCTACCACATTGATCATAAAAGCAGTGAAGGAGGATGGGACCTACTTTGAGACAATATCCTCAAAGATTTTTGTGAAGGTTCCTGAGATTTCTCTCGCTGATTTTACCTTCGATGAAGACATAGCAGGGGTACAAAACAACGGGACATATCCTGAATCAGATAACGTGGAATTTTCTCACGCGAAAGTAAATGAAGATGGAAAACTGCGTTTTGCTGCAGATATTGATCAGCAGGAAACCTGGCAGGAATTGAAACTTCAGGTACGGAATCTCTCAGCTGATCATCTTGCACTATTAAACCGGGTTAAACTTGATGTTCTGATTCCTGAAGAAGCGGGTGCAAAGGATTCTTCCGTCCGTTCCATTGCTATGCTCCCCCCGAATTGGGATGTGAAATTCGGTAAAGCCTCTACAGTAAAATCATTTGAAGATCTTGAAAAAATCATAATAGATGGTGTTTCTTACAGGCAATATCAAGCATCTATTGATTTAACAGATAAGGAACTGCTTTCTTCTGCAGAGGGCCTTGCTATTTCCTTTATCGGAAGCCGGCTGGATCTTTCCAAAGGGGTATACATTGACAATATTGAATTAATCAATTCATACACAGAAGCTCCGCAGGATCCGTTGCTGGTTGATAATTTTGAGGGTTATCTCGGTGACGACTCTCTATTAAATCAGGAGTATTCGAGTAATGGGGATCCTATTATTCTCTCTTTAAATGAAGAGAATAAAAACAGCGGCAATTATGGTCTTGCCTACCATTTTACCATTGGATCGAGCGGATATGCGGGCAGACAGACTTCCTTGGGACCGGTCGATTGGACGGGTACAAATGCCTTTGAGTTCTGGCTTAAACATGAAAGCTATCCTCAAAACCTTACGATTCAAATTCAAATGGGAGGAGTAAGCTTTGAAAGTAATTTGGCGCTGGATGAGGAGTTTGAAGGAAAGGTCCGCATTCCATTTGCCGACTTTGTTCCTGCAGCATGGGAAAACAAGCCTGGTGTGGTGGTCGATCAGACAAAACTTAAATCGGTAAGCCAGTTTGCTTTATATACGGGTGGACCTTCAGGCAGTGGAGTTGTATATGTGGATGATTTAAAAGCGGTAAGTGATGAGGGTCTACCTGGTGTTCCACCGGGGGACAGCACACCACCTCCCATAGAAGAAGTTGAGCCTATCATTTTTACTTTTAATGATACGCTGGAGGGCTGGGAAGGAGCCCAGGCATCGACAGAGGATGGCAGCCTTAAAGCTCTTGTGGAATTAGGTTCAGGCAAAAAAAGCACGGTTCAAAAAACGGCTGCATATAATCTGGCAAACTACAACTACATCATTGCATATGTAAAGCACGATGAGAATGGTGAATTTGGTAGTGAGCCGCTGAAAGCCAAGCTCTTTACCAAAGCAGGAAGCTGGACGTGGAGTGATTCTGGTGAGATAGCGATCAACAAGCAAGAGTATACAAAGATGGTTTTCGACATTACGAATCTTCCTGATAAACAGGCAGTGCAGGAAATGGGTATCGAATTCCTCGCTCCTGCACAGTCAGTTGGAACTACTTATGCTTCTATTGATTCCGTCCAGGTCGTGCAGTCCCTCGATGAAGCAATTGATCCTGAACATCCTGAAGAAACAATTATGTTTCTGGATGTGCCTAAAAAGCATTGGGCCTATCCGTATATTTCCTACGGTGCTCAAGAGGGATTTTTGTCCGGTGATAACGATGGGAGGTTTAAACCAAACGGGCTTCTTTCAAGAGGAGAGGCTGTGGCTATAGTGGCAAAACAGCTTCAATGGGACATAGAGGGTAGTTTAGGTGAAAAAGAGTTTGAAAGAAATTCTATGAACTATGCAGAAAGAGCTGGTTTATTTAAGGGGTTTAAAACAAGGAAGCTCCGCCCGCAATCCAGAATGACGAGAGGAGAAATGGCATTATTTATATCGAATGCCTACGATCTCGGACAAAACACAGCATTTCCATACAAGGATGTTAGCAGAAACACAATGGGCTACAGAGAAATCAGCCAGATGAAGAACCTCGGAATTGTCAGCGGGCGGAACACCGGGAAAACATTTCGGCCGAATGCACCGCTGACCCGTGCTGATTTCAGTGCGGTGTTAGCCAGTGTACTGGAAGAAAAATGGAGGGTGAATTAGAATTTATTTTGCGTTAACTACCCGGATGAAGAACTTCTTCACTCTTCATCCGGATTTTTTTAATTACTATGCGTGATTGACAAAAGGAATAACTCTATCTAGTATTAAATTAAGTTATCGTTAAACTAATTTTAAGAAGGAGTTAACCATGAATCAGATAAAAATAGAAATCGAACAACATCTGAAAGAGCATATCCTGCCATTTTGGATGAAACTGAAAGATGAAAAGAACGGTGGTTTCTATGGGACAGTAGGCTATGATCTGCGAGTACAATCTGAAGGAGAAAAAGGGGGAATTGCAGCTGCCCGGTTTTTATGGTCCTTTTCAGCCGCATACCGAATCATTGGAGATCCTATTTATAAAAAACACGCTGATCATGCCTACACTTTTTTAATGGAAAAAATGATGGACCGAGAACAGGGCGGACTATACTGGATGCTTGATTATCAAGGGAATCCGGTTGATGATGAAAAGCATGTGTATACACAGTCATTCGGCATCTATGCACTGTCGGAATATTATCGCGCAATTGGAGAAAAACAAGCCCTGGAAGCAGCGATGGACTTGTTTGACTTGGTTGAAGAAAAAGGATTCAATTCAAATTGGAATGGTTATATGGAGCAATTTGACCGTGACTGGAATCCGGTAGCAAATAATAAGCTGGGCGGCAAGCACAATGCAGCAATGACGACAAATACACATTTGCATGTTTTGGAAGCGTATACAAATCTCTGTCGTGCCAATCCTTCTCCTTTAGTGGAAAATAAATTGAAGCTTTTAATTGAACTGTTTCATACACGTATTTTCGATCAGGAGAAAAAAGTGAACCGGGCGTTTTTTGATCAAAACTGGACGTCTCTGCTTGATACGGTTTCCTATGGTCATGATATTGAGGCAAGCTGGCTGATTGATGACGCGCTTAAAGTGCTTCAGCTGGAGAGTGAGGATTACCATCAAATGGTTCTGAGTCTTGCTTATCAAGTAAAAGAAGAAGGCATTCTTCCAGATGGTTCTCTGGCGAATGAAGTTACAGAGGGAACGAAAGACGAGACTCGCGTTTGGTGGGTGCAGGCAGAAGCTTTAGTAGGCTTTCAAAATGCATTAAATCATACAGGGAACAATGATTTTGCAGATATCATTGCGCATCTTTGGGCGTATATCCAGCATTATATTGTGGATTTGCGTGATGGTGGTGAGTGGTACTGGTCTATAGAGCCTGATGGCATGCCAACGAAACGTCCGGTTGCGGAGCCCTGGAAAACACCCTATCACAACAGCCGATGCTGCTTAGAAATGATGGAAAGGATGAATGAAAAATGATCCATGAAAACTACCACATTCATGCAAGGAAGCAGGAAACTTTATTAGCACTTGAGAACAAAAGGGACGAAAGCTTTTGGAATGGACTATACGATCGTTATGAAAGACCGGTCCTTACACGCCATCATGTACCGATTCATTGGCGCTTTGATTTAAATAAAACAACTAATCCCTATTTTATGGAGCGGCTTGGAGTAAACGCCACCTTTAACCCGGGAGCTATTTATTTTGAGGGTGCTTTTTATCTTGTAGTGCGCTTGGAAGGAGTAGACCGTAAATCAATTTTCGCTTTGGCAAAGAGTGATAATGGGATCGATCAATTTCGTTTTACGGGACATCCTCTATCCTGGGAAGACATAGAGCAGGAGGAAACCAATACATATGATATGAGGCTTGTGCAGCATGAGGATGGCTGGATCTACGGTATCTACTGCTCAGAAAGAAAAGATCCGAATAGTGAAGTGTGGGATACTTCGAGTGCAGTGGCACAGGCCGGGCTGGTCCGAACGAAGGATCTGCAATCTTGGGAAAGGCTGCCTGATATTCGAACTCCTTCTCCTCAACAGCGGAATGTGGTGCTGCATCCTGAATGGGTGGACGGACAGTATGCATTCTATACGCGTCCACAGGATGGATTTATTTCAACAGGTACAGGAGGCGGAATTGCTTTTTCTTTATGCAAAAATATAGAAGAGGCTGTTATCACAAAAGAAAAGGTGATGGATGAAAGAAGATACCATACCATTACAGAAGTGAAAAATGGACAAGGGGCGGCCCCGATCAAAACGGAGAAAGGCTGGATTCATCTTGCGCATGGGGTGCGAAACACGGCAGCAGGCCTGCGTTATGTACTTTATGTATTTGCGACAAGTTTAAAAGATCCATCGCAAATCATTGCAAGACCAGGCGGGCACTTTCTGGCACCTTATGATGATGAACGGACCGGGGACGTTTCAAATGTGGTTTTTTGCAACGGTGCAGTCGTCAATGAAAAGAATGAAGTGTTTATTTACTATGCATCAAGCGATACACGCATTCATGTAGCCACTACGACAGTAGAAAAGCTTGTCGATTATACATTTAATACGCCGGAAGATCCATTGCGTTCGCATGATTGTGCAAAGCAGCGCTCAAACCTGATCCTTAAAAATGAAGAATTACTTAATAAAGAAGCTTTTTAAGTTACAACTCATAGAAAAATCCGGCTTGTAAGGTTATACTGATAACAGAAAGCAGGCAGAAAGAATTGTTTTAGCTTGTTAAAGCGGATTATAAGCCCGGAGGAATGAATATGAAATCGAATATTACGATGAGAGATATAGCGGATGAACTTGGCGTTAGCAGTGTAACGGTATCAAAAGCGCTGAATGATAAAGAAGGAGTTAGTGATGAACTGAAGGAAAAAATAAAAGTGCTGGCAGAAAAAATGGGCTACCGTTATAATGCAGCAGCAAAGTCAATGAAAGAAGGCTGTTCTTATAATATAGGCGTGGTGATACCGGAGCGGTTTACCGGTATGAATCAATCCTTTTACTTAAATGTACATCAGCATATTTCAAGGCTGCTTGAAAACCACGGTTATTATGGCATCCTGCATATATTGAGCAGCAAGGATGAGGCCGAATTGACGCTGCCAAGAATCTATTATGAACGAAAAGTAGACGGATTTATCATCTTGGGGCAGGTCAGTAAGGCGTATATAGAAAAAATTACAAGCGTGGATTTACCAAAAGTATTTCTGGATTTTTACGATGAACATGCAGAAATTGATTCTGTCATTACGGATAATTTTTACGGTGCATATGAACTGACAAATTTTCTGATTCAACAGGGGCATCGAGAGATTTCCTATGTGGGCAGTCTCTATTCTACCAGCAGTATTCAGGATCGATTTTTAGGATATTATAAATCGCTCCTTGAACATCATATTCAGCTGAACCAGGAATACGTTCTCGATGATCGCGATGAGAAAGGGGCGTATATCGATATTATGCTTCCATCCCCTTTGCCTTCAGCATTTGTCTGCAATTGCGATCAGGTCGCCCATACTCTTGTTCAGAAGCTGAAACAGGAAGGCTACCGTGTTCCTGAAGATTGTTCAGTTGTTGGGTTTGACAATGATATTTATGCTTCTATCACGACTCCGCCGCTTACGACTGTAGAGGTCGATATCGTGGAAATGGCGAACAATGCTATTACGATCATCATCGAAAAAATAAAAAATAAAGAGAAATCATTTGGCAGAACACTGGTAAAAGGGAAGATTGTCTACCGGGATTCAGTTAAAAAAATAGAAGCCGGCAATTAGCGGCAGTGTAAGCGAGGGGGAGGCAAGTGTGAAGCAAAATCAAATCATTGCCTTTGTTCAATGGCTTTACAGAGGCATTATGCTAAGTCTGCACTTTTGGATTGCACTGCTTAGAGGAGCAGTCATCTACAGCCTCGTGCCGGCAATGGGTGCACTGTTTGCTTCAACGGCGGCCATGCTTGAAAAGAAAGAGGATGAAGAGGTTCGAAGATCTTTTTGGTCAACATATCGTTCGCTGAAAAGTCACAAAGGTCTTTCTTTTTTCTTTTCTTTAACCTTTATTTTGATTGTTACACTGTTATTTTATCTAAATAGAGAATCCGGATCATTTGCTCTTCTGTCTACTATTATAGTATTTTACTTACTTGGTGTTGCGCTGCTTTTGCTTGTTTATTCTGCAGCCGTACTGACATTTTCTAACCCGCCAGGACAAAGAGTATGGATCTACAGCTTTGTGTTAGCCTTCAGAAACCTCCCTCGATCCATTCTTCTTCTTTTGCTAGTTTGGATTTTGACTGCTCTTTTAATGTTTAACATGGTTCTTTTTATTGTACTTGCTCCATTTGCAGCCGGTCTAAGCACACAGCTTTTGATTAGCGGCGTCGTTAAGGGGCAGTTCCAGCCTGCACATAAACAGGCGGCTGCTGGAAAATAAGCGTCTCTTTTTTATTAATGGAAGCCTTAAAGGGTTTCCTTTTTTTTATGCATCAGTACAATGCAGCTCTCTCTAAAAATCTAGTGATCTTAAATAGTTAGAAAATAGGTAATTTTTAAAAATCCAATTGACAAGAAAGCGGTTTCATTATAAAGTGGAATAGTAATATTAACTTAAACGATAACTTAATAAAAGGGGAAGGGGTAATTACATGAATGTTAAGAAGTTTCTGATGGCCGGTTCGATGCTTACGTTAGCTCTTGCAGGGTGTTCTGGAAGTGATGAAGAAAATGGCGGAGGGAGTACAGAAGCAGATACCAGCTGGCAGGAAATGGATCCTGAAGAGATCGAAGGTGAAATCACCGTCATTACGCAGCGTACGGATATTGTAGATACTGTTTTTCAGGATTATGAAAAAGAGTTTCAAAAAACCTATCCAAATGTTGAGGTGAACTTTGAAGCACTAACGGATTATGGCGGAGAAATTATGCCCCGAATGAATACTGACCAGTATGGGGATGTTCTGCTTATTCCGGTACAGGTTCCGATCGAAGAAATTCCGAGGTATTTTGAACCGCTTGGTGAGCTATCAGAAATGGAAGAGCAATATCGCGGGGTGGAGGAAAGAGCAGTTGACGGTACGGTATACGGCATTCCAATTGCGGTTTCCTACACGGGAGTCATCTATAACAATTCCGTTTTTGAAGAGGCTGGAGTAACGGAGCTCCCACAGACTCCTGATGAATTTTTAACAGCATTGGACAGGGTTAAGCAAAATACAGATGCCATTCCTTTGTATACGAACTATGCGGCTGGCTGGCCGTTGACTCAATGGCAGGGAGCTCTTCCAACAGTGGCCGGAGATACAGCTTACTATAATCAAACCATGCCGCATGAAAAAGATCCTTTCTCTCCCGGTAAGCCTCATTACGAGCTTTACAAGGTCATGTACGATGCAGCTGAGCAGGGGCTGATCGAAGGAGATCCTCTGACCACGGACTGGGAAGCATCAAAAGTGATGATGAACAATGGAGAAATCGCCACTATGGTTTTGGGATCATGGGCGCTTGAGCAAATACAGGGGGCAGGGGAAAATGCCGAAGATATTGCCATGATGCCATTTCCGACTAATGCAGATGAAGTATTTTTCCCGCTGGGTGCTGACTTAAATATTGGAGTAAATAAAAATAGTGAAAATAAAGAAGCAGCGCTCGCCTGGGTGGATTGGTACATCAATGATTCGGGCTATGCTGTGGAGCAGGCTGGCGGCATCAGTGCTTCTTATGAGGTTGAACTTCCGGAAGATCTGGCAGCACTTGAAGAGCAGGGAATTCAGTTTCTTCTTCAGGATCCAGCAAAAGAGGGAGAAGAAGGACTTTTAGATGAAGTAGACAAAGAATCAGAAGTTGGGCTTTGGCTGGAAGACCGCAAGAAAGTCTTAATTGAAGCGGCGATCGGCAATCGGGATGAAACATTCGATGAACTGATGGAACAGTGGAATGAAGATTGGAATGCAGCAGTTGATGAGGTAGCTGCAAACCAATAAATAAAAGAGATAAAAAGCGGGAAGAAAGTGTAGATCCTTGCACTTTCTTTTCTGTTTATCATGATGTTTTCAACATTGAGCATTCTGCCGTTAATACCAGGCATTCATCATATGTCTTTACTTGGTTTGGGGAGGGGTAAGCCATGTTTCGTTTTTCAAAATTATCATATAGCGCACAGCGGAGGGTAGTCATCTTTTCGTTTTCCTTAATTCCTGTAGTCCTGCTTCTGACTTTTTCTTACTTGCCGGTATTTAATATGTTTCAATACAGCTTTACTGATTGGGACGGCTTTAGTGAAATGGAATTTGTGGGAATTGAAAATTATATTACGATTTTTACCAATCCTGAGTATTTTTCTGTTTTTAAAGTAAGTCTATATTATTTCGTGGCCACCTTCTTTCAAATGGGCATTGCGCTCTATTTCGCTACCATTTTAAGTTACCAGGTGCGATTTAAAAATTTCTTTAAAGGGGTTCTCTTTTTTCCATTTCTGCTCAATGGGGTAGCGATTGGATTTATGTTTTTACTATTTTTCCGACCAGAAGGGACACTTGACACTATCCTGCACGCCCTGGGATTAAGTGAATACATAAAGCTGTGGCTTGGCAACCCGGATATTATCAATATATCGCTCGCGGGAACTTCAATTTGGAGATATATGGGCTTTAATTTCTTAATCTTCCTTGGGGCAATTTCGTCCATTGATAAAGAGATTTACGAAGCTGCTGAAATAGATGGGGCGAATAAATGGCATCAATTCAGGTACATCATTCTGCCGGGGATTAAAATGATAGTTTCATTAAACCTCATTCTTGCGATCAGCGGTGCCTTAAGTGCTTTTGAAATTCCGTATATTATGACAGGTGGTTCAAACGGGAGCGAAACGTTCGTCATTCAAACAGTAGATACCGCATTTAAATATGGAAAAATAGGTCTGGGATCCGGGATGGCGGTTGTCCTTTTGCTGATCGTCATCGTGGTTACAGTTATGCAGCGTAAGCTCGTTAAGGAGGATTGAATATGAATGCACTGAAAAAAACATTGGGTGCTGTTGTGAAATACGGTTCACTCATAATCGGGGCTGTCGTAGCGATTATCCCGATCATCGCGATCTTCTTTGCCTCGTTTAAAACAAGTGGAGAATATACAACTACTGGTCCTTTGACGCCGCCTGAGGACTGGACGTTCATTGAAAACTATATACGCGCATTTACGGAAGGGAATATGTTGACGGGTTTTTTGAATATCCTGATTATACTGTTTGCAGCGATTATCGGTTCTACGTTGACAGGATCTATGGTTGCCTTTGTTTTAAACCGGTTTGATTTCAGGGGAAGCAAGATTCTCATCGGTGCTTTTTTGCTTGCGACATTAATCCCAGCTGTGACCACTCAGGTAGCGACATTTCAAATTATCGAGGGGCTTGGTGCCTTCAATACAAGGTGGGCAGCCATTCTGCTTTATCTTGGCACAGATATCATTGCAGTTTATATTTTCCTGCAATTTATGCAGTCGATATCTGTTTCTCTGGATGAATCCGCCATGCTTGATGGGGCTTCCTATGTTGATATCTACACCCGGATTATCCTGCCTCTCCTAAAGCCTGCGATTGTAACGGTAATTATCGTAAAAGGGGTCAATGTTTATAATGATTTTTACACCCCTTTCCTGTATATGCCAAAAAGTGACCTGCATGTTATTTCCACAGCCCTATTTAAATTCAAGGGACCTTATGGTTCTGAATGGGAAGTCATCTGCGCCGGTGTCATGATTGCGATCATCCCAACTTTGATTGCCTTCTTGGCTCTGCAAAAATACATTTACAACGGGCTTACACAGGGTTCGGTTAAATAATTTGTTTTAGGAGGTTCATATAAAGATGGATTTTATAAAAGGATTTACATTTGGCTGGGACAGCAGCAAAGGCGACTTTAGAAAAGAGGAAGCAAAAGAGTCCCTTAGGCTGATGAAAGAGCGGACAGGCAGTGAAACTGTCATCCTTTCACTTGCTGCCCTCCAAGATACGGCCCATTCTACAGAAATTGATTTTAACGGCCCTCATATGGTAGAGGATGAAGAGTTGGTCGAGATGATTCAGTATGCAAGAACACTTGATTTGAAGGTCATCTTAAAGCCTACAGTCAATACGAGAGAAGGCACATGGCGAGCACATATTAATTTTTTTGATCTCGAGGTTCCATGCGAACCAAAATGGTCAGATTGGTTTGCAAGCTACACAGATTATCAGCTGCATTACGCGAAAATAGCCCAAAAAACAAAGTGTGAAATGCTGATTATCGGATGTGAAATGGTCCAGACGGAGCGGAGGGAAAACGAATGGCGTGCACTGATCGGTGAGATTCGAAAGGTTTACGGAGGACCGATCACTTATAATACTGATAAATATCAGGAAGCTAATGTGAGCTGGTGGGATGCAGTCGATGTGATTTCTTCAAGTGGCTATTACCCTATTACAGATTGGGATCGACAGCTTGATAGGATTGAAAAGATTATTAAACCCTATGATAAACCTTTTTTCTTTGCTGAGGCCGGTTGCCCAAGCAGGACGGGTTCGAGTATGATACCCAACGACTGGGAATTCCCGGGTGGAGTAGATTTAAAAGAACAAGCCGATTTTTACCGCGTTATGTTTGAAAAAACAAAAGATAGAGAATGGGTGCAGGGGTTCGGCCTGTGGGACTGGAACTGCCTTCTTCATAAGGAGGAGGACGCAGAGCAGGATCGGGGGTATGGAGTATATGGCAAGCCTGCGGAAAAAATAATAAAGGATTTTTACTCACCTGCTGCCGTTGCGAAAAGATAACTATTAAGCGCTTGAGACAATCGTCAGCTGCAATTAACAGTAGCAGTATACTAATTGCTCAAGCGCTTTTCTATTTTCTGCGTCAGTGATAAATAAACGAGAAAAGGTCCAAACTTTAGCTGCTTTCCATTTATTCTAATTAATTATTTGTGTTTAATAATATAATAAAGAGCTAATCGATAACTTAATTCATTCTTTGTGACATAGACTTGTTTATTCTCCGTTAATACATGTTAGGAATCTAAGCTTTAAGTGAAGGAGTAGGTTTACATGCAAATCAAGTTAAATGGTTCTTGGGAAATGAAAACGAAGGGTGAAGAAAAAATCATTGAAGCTGTCGTACCTGGCTCTGTAATGAATGATTTACTGCAGGCGAAACAAATAGATGATCCATTTTTTCGGGATCATGAAGACCAGGCATATGATATAGCTGCGAAGGATTATGTATATAGCATGAAGTTTACAGTATCCAGCGACTTACTGGGGTATGATCGGGTGCTGGTAAGATTTGAGGGATTGGACACGCTTACAGAAATTCACTTAAACGGGTATGAAGTAGCTCAAACAGATAATATGCATCGAATCTACGAATTCGATGTTAAAGATTTTCTGGTGGAAGGACAAAATACCCTGCGTGTAACACTTTTCTCACCTATTCAATTTATAGCTGAAAAACACGCACAGCAGCCTCTTAATGGAGTGGAACATGCGATTGAAGGCTATCAATCTATTCGGAAAGCTCACAGCATGTTCGGCTGGGACTGGGGGCCGAAGATACCAGATCAGGGGATTTGGCGGGACGTTTCGCTCTTGGGTTTTAATGAAGCACGGATTGAAGATGTTTATGTTCAACAACATCATTCATCATGCAGGGTGAAGCTTGATGTAAAAGTTTCAACGGAAAAATGGAAGAGTGGGGACATGGGTATGGAGGTTTCAATTCTTTCTCCTCAAGGAACAGTGTGGCATGAACATGTTAAGACTGACCAGACTCAAGAAACCATTTCTTTTACAATTGAGAATCCGGATTTATGGTGGCCAAATGGCTATGGCAATCAGCCACTTTATCGCGTAAAAACAGAGCTGAAAAAGGATGGAAGGACTGTCGATGCAAAGGAAATGACGATTGGCCTGCGCACAATTGAAGTAAAGCATGAACCGGATCAATGGGGTGAATCCTTTGCTTTTAGGGTAAATGGTCTTTCCTTGTTTGCGATGGGGGCCAATTATATTCCCGAAGACAGCCTGCTTCCGCGGACAAATGCTAAGCGGACAGAAAAGCTGATCCGGGACTGTACGGAAGCAAATTTTAATATGATCAGAGTCTGGGGCGGAGGTCATTATCCGGATGATTATTTTTACGACTTATGCGACCAATACGGCTTGATTGTCTGGCAGGATTTTATGTTTGCCTGCAGTGTATATGATATAACGAAGGAGTTTGAACACACAATAAAGTGGGAAGCCGTTGATACGATAAAACGAATCCGGCATCACGCAAGCCTCGGCATGTGGTGTGGAAATAATGAAGTGGAGGAAGCGTGGGAGCACTGGGGATGGCCGGAGAGATCCAAATACAGGAGTCATTATATTAAATTATTTGAAGGGCTGCTGCCTGATCTAGTTGAACAGCTTGATCCCCAGACGTTTTACTGGTCCTCCTCGCCTTCTTCAGGAGGCAGCTTTGATCAGCCTAAAAACCCTGATGTTGGGGATGTTCATTATTGGGAAGTGTGGCACGGATTAAAGCCTTTTACCGAGTATCGAAAGTATCATTTCAGATTTTGCTCAGAATTTGGTTTTCAGTCCTTTCCATCACTTAAAACAGTCAAAACATATACGTTGCCTGAGGATCGAAATGTTTTTTCGTATGTTATGGAAAAGCATCAGAAAAATGACGGGGCAAACGGAAAAATACTTTCGTATTTAGCGGATACGTTTTTGTACCCGAAAGACTTTGATTTCCTGCTGTATACGTCCCAATTACTGCAGGGAGAAGCAATCAAATATGGGGTGGAGCACTGGAGAAGAAATAGAGGGAGATGCATGGGATCACTTTATTGGCAGCTGAACGACTGCTGGCCTGTGGCTTCCTGGTCAAGCGTGGATTACTATGGAAGGTGGAAGGCACTTCATTATTTTGCTAAAAGGTTTTACGCTCCTGTTCTGCTTTCGTTGAAGGAGGAGGGGACTGGTGTTGAACTGCATGTAACGAATGATACCCTTCAGGATGTAACAGCTGAAATTGAATGGAAGCTGCGCACAAATAGTTCTGAAATTCTGAAACAAGGAAAAATGAAAAAAGACATTCCTTCTCTATCCGCTGTTATGTGCGAAGCGCTATCCTTTGCAGGCGAACTTGAAAAGAAAGCTAAAACAAGGGAGACCTATCTTGAAGCCGTGTTATTCCTTGATGGAAAACAAACTGCGTCTTCAACCGTGTTATTTACTAAGCCCAAGCATTTTGCTTTTCTTGACCCGGGGCTCAAATTTTCAGTTGAAGAAAAAGAGGATCACCTTCACCTAATAGTTTCTTCTTCTGCATTTGCCAAATACACGGAGCTTGATTTAAATGATGCAGACTGCACTTTCAGCGATAACTATTTTGACATTTCAGCGGGAAGTCCTGTCTTCCTCACTGTACAAAAAGACAGCTTGAGTATTCCACTCAGTCTAGAACAATTTAAAAACCAGCTGAAAATTCGCAGTATATACGATAGCGCTCAACGATCCATGATCGAAGCATAAAGGGAGGGCACTTTCAATGAATGAAGATGTACGCATGCAATTTACCCGAGTGAGTATTTATGTAAATTAAAAATATAACGTGCAGGCTGTGATGCCAAGTTCATGCTTATTTTCATGTATGTGAGATGGGCTTCAGTGTATAGAGTTTACACTCGCATTAGCTGGATCCTGTGGTTGAATTTTATTTGTTAACCCTCAGGAAATCATTCATATATATATTGCATAAATAGAACGCTTTCATAAAAATGGATTAATCGAATGGTTGTTGATACGCAGGAGCCCCCTATTCATGCTACGATAAATGAATAGAAACGAGTAAGGAGGAAGAAGATGACAAAAACACTTTTATTCATTGGAGACAGTATTACAGAATGCGGGAGATTTGAAGATCCGGAGCATATTGGCAACGGGTATGTAAAATTTCTGCATGATGAGATTAAGTCGCAAAAGCCGGACTGGACCGTTTTAAACCGGGGTGTATCAGGCGACAAAGTATGGGATCTTGAAAAAAGATGGGAAGAAGATGTACTTGCTCATGACCCGGATGTGCTGTCGGTTTCCATTGGTGTGAACGATGTCTGGCATCAGCTTGATCATCCGAAAGATCAGCAGGTTACACCGGACGAGTTTGAACAGGTGTACCGAAAGCTGTTGAGCCAGCTTTCTCCGAGTACGATGCTTGTGTTAATGGAGCCGACGATTATTGAAGAGGATCCGCTGTCAAAAGGAAATCAGGAACTGTCTGTTTATGCGGAAATTGTCAGGCTTTTAGCAGAGGAGCACCGCGCTTTTTATGTGCCGACGTATGCTGCTTTTATGGAAGCGCTGGCAAAAGGAAATCATGCCCCATTAACAACAGATGGTGTACATATGACAGATGCAGGCAACCGGTTAATGGCTGCTGTGTGGAAGGCGAACGTAAATCTTTAAGTTTGGCAAAAAATGTGAGCGAAAGGGCTGAGAGAAATGGTGAAAAAGATTAAGGTCGGGATTATTGGATGTGGGGGGATTGCCAATGCCAAACATTTGCCGTCCCTGTCAAAATTAAAACAGGTGGAGATCGCTGCTTTTTGTGATATTGAAAAAGAAAAAGCTCAAGAGTCTGCCTCTAAATACGGAACTCAGGAAGCAAAGGTTTATGAAGATTATAAAGAACTGCTCAATGATTCTTCTCTTGATGTCATTCATGTGTGTACACCGAACAGTTCACATGCAGAAATCTCCATTGCGGCACTAGAATCAGACAAGCATGTGATGTGTGAAAAACCGATGGCTAAAACCTCTGAGGAAGCAAAAGCGATGGTTGAAGCAGCCAAACGGACAGGCAAAAAGCTGACGATCGGCTACAATAACCGCTACCGACAGGACAGCCGCTATTTAAAGCAGCTATGTGAAAAAGGAGACCTTGGTGATATTTATTTTGCTAAAGCTCATGCAATCCGCAGAAGAGCCGTTCCCACTTGGGGTGTATTTTTAGATGAAGAAAAACAAGGCGGCGGACCTTTAATTGATATCGGCACACACGCGCTGGATTTGACGCTTTGGATGATGAATAACTATAAGCCAAAAGCAGTACTCGGTACGACATATCACAAGCTTGGCCAAAAGAAAAACGCCGCTAATTTATTTGGTTCATGGGATCCTGAAAAATTCACAGTAGAAGATTCAGCGTTTGGCTTTATTACAATGGAGAACGGAGCCACCATTTCACTTGAATCCAGCTGGGCGTTAAATACACTGGATGTGGATGAAGCAAAATGCTCGCTAAGCGGCACAGAAGGCGGAGCAGATATGAAGGACGGACTGCGCTTAAACGGTGAAAATCTCAGCCAGCTGTACACCACTAAAGTGGATTTAAATGATGGCAATATTGCTTTTTACGACGGAGAGCAGGAAAGCGAAGCGGATCTTGAAGCCCGGTTGTGGATCGAATGCATCCAGCAGGATACTCAGCCAGTGGTTAAGCCGGAGGAAGCATTTGTTGTCACCCAGGTGCTTGAGGCGTTATATGAGTCTGCAAAAACAGGCAGAGCTGTTTATCTTGACGGTGAGAAGTAAGAGAGCAGGAAAACGAATATAAGAGATAGCAAGTTTAATAGGTAAAGGAGTAATAGATGATGCGGACAGCAGGAGTGGATCTCGGGGGAACCCGTGTGAGAGTGGGTGTACTAGATGGAGAAAAGCTGCTTCATTGGGAAGAGCAGGACTCTGAAGTTTTAAGAGGGCCTGATCATACCCTATCCATTATTATCACCATGCTTGAGCGGGCCCAGGAAAAAATGCCGTTTGAGCGAATTGGGATTTGTGCTCCGGGCCCGCTGGATTATAAGCTGGGTGTCTTACTTGACCCGCCGAATCTCCCGGCCTGGGGGCTTGTGCCGATTACAGATGTGATTCAGGAGTATTTTTCGCTCCCGGTCCGTCTTTTGAATGATGCCAATGCTGCTGCTCTTTCCGAAGCTGCAAGCGGTGCAGGGATGGGGTATGAGAGTGTATGGTTTACAACGGTTTCAACAGGTGTCGGAAGCGGCTATGTGAATAGCGGCCTGCTCATTCAAGGGGCAAAGGGATGTGCAGGGGAAATCGGAAATATGATTATTGTTCCTGAGGGCCGCCTTCAATCGAATTTAAATCCCGGTGCTTTGGAATCCTATGTGAGCGGAACCGCCATCTCTGCCATCAGCAAAGAACGGTTCGGCTGGCAGAACGGAGCAAGAGAAGCGATCGAGCGCGCCATTGCTGGTGAAAAAGATGCGGCAGAGCTGATTGATGAAACCATGGATCATCTTTCCATTGCCATTGCAAATATCGTTCATACAGTGAACCCCGCAATCTTTGTATTTGGCGGCGGAGTGATGACACATCATGACTACCTGCTCCCTATTCTCGCAGAAAAAACCAATGCGCGGGTGTATGAAAGCTTAAAGCATTCCTTTGATTTTGCTTATGCAGTCCACGGCAATGAAGCGGGTGTATTAGGCGCAGCTGTTTATGTCAGGGAGTTGACTCTGCCCTGACAGTCCTTTTAGAAATCCGAAAAGACCGATCATGAGGCCATCCGCCCCAGATCGGTCTTTTTGGTGTCCTTTAAACGTTAGTTGTAATCCCAGAGAATCCGCCATTCCCCATGTTCCTCTGCTACATATACCTCCTGTATAAAGCTGAACTTCCCGTACTTTCCTTTATACGTTTGAAACACAATAAATTTATGTGCTTTTACAACCGGAGGAAGATCCTTTGCCATCTTCCAGTCCTCTATTTCTTCCGCTTCTTCGATGGTGAATTGAAAAGTGTCCGCGCCGAAATGATTAATAAACACATGCGCCCGATCCTGCATAAACGCACCCTTATTCCATCGATCCTTCATAAATGAATGAAGCAATTCCCACGAATCAGTAAAATCCCCTTTTTGTTCATGCTCATAAAATTCCTCCACGACTGCTTTCGTCCGGTATTCATCTGTAAAGAAACGAAAAATGAAGGAGAAAAATAAAATGATTAAAAGCACCGCACCTATCATCAACAAAAGGAATTTATTCTTAGCCTGTCGTCTGCTCATGATGTCCTCCTTTTGGTAAAGGGATGGGACCTTACTGTATTTAAGATATGAAATAAGTAAAATTTTAGTCTATCACCGGTAACATCTTTCACCGGGGCTAAATGTTTTGATCATGTAAAGATATATAGAAAGAAAGAAGAAATTATCCATATCTATATGTCTTTATACATAAATAGTTTATTATAGAATATAAGATCAAAAGAAGAAATGAGGGGCTTATTTGAAACCACTAAAGGTACTTTCCTCCTTTGTGTTAGCGGCAGCCATCGCGGCACCGTTGTCCAAGCAGCCAGTCGAAGGGGCTGAACCAGGGAAAGGCGACACGGTAATTATACATAATGAATCTGGAAATTATAAAGACACCCAATCTACCGGTGCATTTTCAATGAAGCAGGCAAGTGAGAATATGACAAAGCATGAATCACTTTCTCAGGAGGCCTATAAAATGGACCTTCATCTTGATTTTGAACCATCAAAAAAAGAAGCTCCCCAGTTTAATAAGCAGTCGATGAAAAGTAAGGCTTATGCAGTTGGGGATAAACAAAATTTTTGGGTAATTGACGCTTCTACATATTCAACGGGAGATTATCAGCTAAATGCAGAATTAAAACATATAGGTCAACGCGGGGAAATATGGGTGCATAACAATGAAATTTCTGCTGCCCAGGCAAAGGAAATCAGCGATGAATTTGATCAGGAGATTTATCCTCTTGTCACGGATCATTTTGCAGGAGAATCAGATGTTGACCGCAACGGAAAGGTTTCTATTCTAATCTATGATATTAAAGATGGGTTTGCCGGTTTTGGCGGCTACATAGGAGGCTATTTTTATAATCGTGACCTTTACGCTTCAACGTATTCCAATAATCAGGAGATCTTTTACATTGATACCTATCCTTCGATGGGCTGGGTTAAAGGCTCGTACGATGTCAGCAAAGCATTTTCAACCATCGCGCATGAATTTCAGCATATGGTGAACTACAATCAAAATGTGCTCGTCGAAAAAGGTCCTGAAATGGAGGATTGGATGAATGAAGCACTCTCGATGGCTGCTGAGCATATGTACAAGGGGCCGCTGAAAAGCCGCGTAAATTATTATGAAGCATCTGAATCCATTGCAAACGGACATTCACTCCTAAATTGGGGACAAAATGGAGATGTTCTTTCTAATTATTCCTTATCGTATTTGTTCGGACAGTATCTGCGTATTCAGGCAGGGCAGGGAGATGACATTTACAAGGAGCTTCTTGAAAGTGAAAAGTCAACCAGTGAGGCGCTTGAAGATGTGATCCAGACGCATATTGATCAAAAGAAAACAACGGGTCAGTTTTTGACTGATTTCCGCCAGGCGCTTTTTGTCAATGATGAAAGCGGGTTGTACGGGTTCAACGGGGAACCTGTCCTTTCAAAAATCGTCAGTCCTTTATATGAAGGGTCACTTCCGCATAAATTAGCAGGTGGAGGGGCAATTTCTGTACCGGTCGGAAATGCTGCAGATTTTAAAGTCCCTTCTTCTAAAGGAAAATCGATCCAGTATCGGGTCATTGACGTGACACCCCCGGCCCGTCCGAAAGTGGAAGGGGCTAATCGAATGTCAGGCTCCATTTCCGGAACGGCTGAAGCAGGAAGCAGGATCACGATTAAAGCCGGCAGCAGCGTTCTTGGTGAAGGACAGACTTCAGGTGACGGTACGTTTACCTTATCAATTGACCCTCAAAAAACAGGAACGGTTTTAAGTGTTACGGCTGTGGACAAAGCAGGAAATAAAAGTTCTTCCGCCAATCTGACAATCAGTTCAAAAACGGATCGTATCGGCGGAGTGGATCGCTATGAAACAGCGGTTAAGATCTCGAAAGACGGCTGGAAAACAGCTGATACGGTCCTACTGGCAACAGGAAACGATTTTCCGGATGCCTTGGCCGGCGGGCCTCTTGCCTATCAGGAGAATGCTCCTATTCTATTGACAAGATCCTCTTCTCTTCATTCTAAATCAGAAAAAGAAATTGACCGCCTAAAAGCTAAGAAGGTAATGATTCTTGGAGGAACCGGTGTGGTTTCGGCTGATGTGGAAGCGAAATTAAAACAAAAGGGTCTTTCCGTAGAGCGGATCGGGGGAAAAACCCGCTACGAAACTGCTGCTAATATTGCAAAGAAATTGACGTCTCAAAAAGCCATTATAGCAGGTGGCTCTGCGTTTCCAGATGCACTTGCTGTATCGTCGTATGCCTCACGAAACGGTATACCGATTTTACTGACAAGAAAAAATTCTGTACCTAAAGAAACGGAAGCTGCTGCGTCTGGTATAACTGAATCAATCGTTGTAGGAAGCACAGGCGTTGTAAGCGATGAGACAATGGAGCAGTTCCCTAACCCAACCCGCTATGGCGGAAAAACGCGCTACGACACTGCTTTTGAAATCAGCCAGCATTTGAAAATGGGCACAACAAATGCCTATGCGGCAACTGGTCAGGATTTCCCTGATGTACTTGCAGGCTCCGCTCTAGCGGCTAAAAGAGATGCGGGCATTCTGCTGGTAAAGAAACATACAATCCCTGAAGCTACGAAAAATCTTCTTGCACGCTATGAGGCTTTTAGCATTTTCGGTAGTGCCGGAGTGGTGGGAGAAGAAGTGAAATCAGAATTGGATAAACGTATAAACTAGATAGATGAAAAAGAGGTTCAAAGCGGGTTATGCCCATCTTTGAACCTCTTTTCGTATCACTATTCGGGATGATTCATGTAGGAGACAGTATTGTCTTTAAGCCTCCAGATCGCCATGTCAACCTTTCCATCAGACTCAATAAAGAGCGAATGGTTTTCAGGATCAGCAAACATTCTTGAAGTAAAAACGGCTTCTCCATCGTTAGCAAAAATCTCAAGCGAGGAGTGATCAATATAGAGCTGAAGACTGTAAAGAGCACCGGAAAGAATACAGCTCCTTCTTTCAGGCCTGCCATCTGCAACATTCGGTCTTTCAAGGGTTAAAAGGCTTTGTTTTTCGTCATAGGTGAGCGTCATATTGTCAAACAAACAGAGCTTTTTCACCATTCCTTTTAATTGAATTTCAGAGGTCCGGGCGATAGAGCCTTTATACTGAATGTCTATCGGACCATTAAAGACATTTTCTGCTCGCAGCTCGTTAAGTTCAGGCAGCGGGAGCTGATGCAGACGGCCGTTGACCAGGCGAAGCTCTCTTGGCAGCGTCATCTGGTGGACCCAGCCGTTTTCAATGGTGGGCTGTTCAAACTCCTGCTGATCCGGCACACCCATCCAGCCAAATAAAATACGGCGTCCTTTTTCATCCTCTGTCGTTTGCGGAGCATAAAATTCAAAGCCCCGGTCGATTTCCTCAAAAGTTCCATGGTCAAAGGAAGCCTGTGGGTAATCCAACTCACCCAATACATAACCGGACTGATACATATTGTTAAATTGAATGCCATCCGGTGAAAGTCCCTGAGGAGAAAACAGCAGCACATCTTTCCCGCTTAACGAGAAGATATCCGGACATTCCCACATATAGCCGAACTCTGAAAGGGGCGGTTTGTTAGCGTGGCTGATGGTTCCTCTATTGTTCCATTCTCTTAAATCAGTCGATTCAAAGAGTGCAACGGCACCCTTTTCCTCTTTCGTTTGTGCACCGATCACCATATACCACCGGCCGTTATGCTCCCACACTTTTGGATCGCGAAAATGGGGCGTGTATTCGTCAGGAAGTTCTACTTGAACCCCTTTTTTTGAAAACGAGAAGCCGTCTGTACTGTCAGCTAAGCATTGATAGCTTTCTCGATCACCGTTTTCGTCCTTCACATTCCCGGTATAAAAGAGCTTCAGCTTATCCTCATGAATAATGGCGCTTCCTGAATAGCATCCATTTTTGTCATACCAGTCACCGGGAGTCAGGGCAATCGGCTCTAACGTCCAGTCTGTTAAATTTTCTGAACTGAAGTGTCCCCAGAATTTAGCGCCGTGTCCCGTTTTAAATGGCATCCACTGAAAAAACAAATGATAAATCCCTTTCCATTGAATCCAGCCATTTGGATCATTGAGCAATCCAGTTGGAGGAGCTAAATGAAACCCTGGAAAATAAGGATCTTCTTGAACTCTCTCTATGTGATTCTCAACTTCTTCATACGCTTGTTTTGTAAGTGCTTTGTTAAGATTCATCAACCACAGCTCCTTATAATAAAAGAAGACCCAGAAAGTGCTCCAGGTCTCTTTTAAGTTTATTATTTTTTATCCAGCATTTTATCTGAGAAGCCGAATAGGTAGGTCAGTGCAAAGCCGACTCCAATTGCGACTGCATTTACAAGTAAATAACCAAAGATCTGTTCATTTAAGTATAACAGCGTTCCCGGGATAACAGTAATGGCCATGCCCGTACCCTGCAGATTAAGAATAGAGGCAAGAAAACCAGCCGCCGCTCCGCCGATCAAGCCCATGATAAATGGCTTCATATAACGAAGATTGACACCGAAAATAGCAGGCTCTGTGATCCCTAGAAAGGCTGAGAGCGCAGAAGGGAAAGCAAGTGCTTTCAGCTTTTTCGAGCTTGTTTTTACGGCTACTGCAAGTGCAGCTCCACCTTGTGCTGCAATCGCTCCTGTAATAATCGGGTTAAATGGATTAAAGCCCAGATTCTCAAGCAGCTGAATTTCAAGAAAGTTAAAGATATGGTGGATCCCAGTAATAACAATGATTTGATGAGTAGCACCAATGATCAGACCGCTCAAGCCGAATGGCAGGTCAAGAAGGAAAAGCATTGCTTCAAAAATCCCGTTTTCAGCAGCATGAAGAATCGGTCCGATAATAAATAGTGATAACGCAATCATGATCAGCAAAACAAGAAAAGGAGTTAAAATTAAATCAAGTGCTTCCGGAATTCGTTTCCGCAGCGCTTTTTCAAGTTTCGCTCCAACAAAACCGGCAAAAAACGCGGGAAGGACGGATCCCTGATAGCCAATGATCGGGATAAAATCAAAGAAATAGAGTGGTTCAGCTGCTCCTTCTGCAACAGCCCAGGCATTTGGCAGGGCAGGTGAAACGAGCATGAGCCCGAGCACGAGACCGATAATCGGGGTGCCGCCAAAGACTCTAAACGCTGACCAGGCTACGAGTGCCGGCAGGAAAATAAAGGCTGTATCCGTCAATACCTCTGTGAATAGGATTAAATTTTCCGGAATGCTGTCAGGTGTGAGACCAAACCAGCCCAGAACGGCTTCCTGCAATAGCAGACCGCGAAGTCCCATGAAAAGACCGGTTGCCACAAGAACAGGGATGATCGGGACAAACACATCTCCAAATACTCGAATTGCCCGCTGAAAAGCTGTTCCCTGCTTAGCGGATTCATTTTTTATATCCGCCTTTGTGCTGCCTGTAATGCCAAGGGCTTCAATTGCTTCAAACACCCGGTTTACAGTACCTGTTCCGAAGATGATCTGATACTGTCCGGAGTTGTAAAACGCCCCTTTTACTTTTTCTATATTTTCAATTGCCTCTGTATCTACTTTTTCACGGTCGTGCACCATCACTCGTAAGCGGGTGGCACAGTGTGCAATCGACTGAATGTTTTCCTCGCCGCCGATCGCCTCAATGACTTGCTTTGCAATATCTGAATATGCAGCCATCCTAATTCCTCCTCTTATACTAAATATGTGATCGATTCCACATCTGTTATAAAAGCTTAAGTTCATAATGAATGTTCCAGATATGTGATCGATTCCATAACGAACAAATAAAAAATGTAAGCGTTTGTAACGATCTGTAAAAAATAAAAGGAACATGTGTGGAATCGATTACATGTCCTTTAATGATTAGTACTATACACTATCTCTTTTAATCAGTCTATAGGTTTGTGTAAATTTTTCTTTGTCCTTTTTTTGAATCATTTGAGCAAGCAAATGCCTGGCTGCCTTTTCACCTGCTTCTTTATTAAAATAGTCCACAGTTGTTAAAGATGGCGTTAAATATTTTGACATGGTGGAAGCACCTATACCTGCAACTGCCATATCTTTTGGTATCGAAAAGCCTTGTTCGCGTAAATATTCCATAGCGCCGATCGCCATCCGGTCTGTTACCGCGAAAATGGCTGACGGCAAGTCAGTTCCGCTATTCTTTATGATTTTTTTGGTGCATTCATACCCCGATTCAATACTGAAGTCTCCTTCTTCAATCCATTCCTCTTTAATCGGAAGGTTGAATTTTGCTAACGTATCCAGATAGCCCATTTTTCGCTGCCTGCCTACTGAAGGATCTTCTTCTCCAACTCCTATAAAAGCTATTTTAGTATGCTGATGGGTGATGAGCAAATTGGTCACGTCGGAAGCTGCGTGGTAGTCATCATACAAAATAGAGGTAACACCCGGCAGGTCCTGGCCAATTGAAATGAAAGGAAGGTCCGCTGCTGTGATCGCTTTAATTAAATCGGCATTAATGTTGGTGGCAAGTAAAATAATCCCGTCTACATGCCGGCTTTTCAATAGGCGGATATATTCAATTTCTTTTTCTTTTTGCAGCTCGGTATCGGTTAATAGAATTTGGAAGTTCTCTTTTGCCACTACCTCATTAATCCCACTGACAACACGACTCGCTGTTTCTGTGCTGATTTTTGGGAGAATAACGCCGATTACACCGGATTTTTTTGTACGCAATGATTTTGCAGAAAGACTGGGCGTGTACCCGGTTTCCTCCACGATTTTCATAATTCTCTTGCGTACATCCTCGCTTACATAGCCATTATTAAACACCCTGGAAACTGTCGTACGGGACACGTTCGCCATTTTCGCTATATCATTAATGGTTGTCATTGAAACGCCTCCCAACCTTATTCTATCCTTATTTTAGGGCAGTTTTCTTCTTCTGTCCACGAAGGGGGAGATTGAAAGGCAGAATAAAGGAGTTTTGTCCTCTTTTCAAGAAGATAGTATATGGATCGTTTAACAGGGCAGGATCGTGCAGAAGAACATGAGACGGGATACTGCTCGAAAAAAATAAGCAGGCAGGTGGAAAAATGAAAATCGTATGTGCACCCGATTCTTTTAAAGAAAGCATGTCAGCTTATGAAGTTTGCCTCTCAATAGAAAAGGGCTTTAAAAAGGTGTTCCCAGAGGCAGAATATGTCTTGCTGCCTATCGCCGATGGAGGAGAAGGAACCGTTCACTCGATCAAAGCAGCCACTGGCGGGGAGATCCTTATGGTGAACGTCACTGGTCCCCTGGGTGAGCCGGTCAAGGCTTTTTATGGACTGACAGGCGACAGAAAAACAGCAGTTATTGAAATGGCAGCTGCATCCGGTCTTCACCTGGTCCCGGCAGAAAGACGAAACCCTTTGAACACGACTACCAGGGGGACCGGTGAGCTGATTAAACATGCACTCGATCAGGGAGTTGAAACCATCGTACTAGGACTCGGCGGGTCAGCTACCAATGATGGAGGCGCAGGGATGGCCCAGGCGCTTGGAGTAAAATTATTCGATAGATCCGGGCAGGAACTTTCTCCAGGAGGGGCAGCGTTAAACCGTTTAGCAAGCATTGACACCTCAGCTCTTGATCCAAGGCTTAAGCAGGTAAAAATAAAAGCTGCCTGCGATGTAACGAACCCCTTAACCGGTCCGCATGGTGCTTCAACTGTTTTCGGACCTCAAAAAGGAGCAGATGAGGCTATGGTTGCCCAGCTGGACCAATCTTTAGAGCACTATGCCATGGTACTTGAAAAAGAGCTGAATAAGAAGGTGGACAGGGTAGAAGGAGCAGGGGCAGCAGGAGGCTTCGGCGCAGGAATTATTGCATTTTTAGACGGTAAACTGACGAGCGGAATTGATCTTGTGCTGGACGTCATTCAATTTGATGAAAAAGTCCATGATGCAGACCTTGTGATTACGGGTGAAGGGAGAATGGATCGACAAACGATACAAGGCAAAGCGCCTGTGGGTGTAGCAAAAAGAGCAAAAATTTGTGGTACTGTAAAGGTAATTGCGTTGGCTGGCAGCCTGGGCGAAGGATATGAAGCTGTTTATGACTACGGCATCGACGCGGCATTCAGTATAGTAAATGGGGCATTCTCCCTGCAGGATGCTTTAAAAAATGGAGAAGAGAATGTGGAGACAACGGCTGAAAATCTGGCTAGATTATGGGCATCAGCTCAAACATAACCTGTTCTATAAGCAATTTACTGACTTTAATTACTCTCTTTATTTATGTCCCGGGAAATATCTGTCGAAGGAAGGAATTTTTTTATTGTGAATATTTATAAAAATTTTACAAATAAAGAGTTGTTTCAGTCCTTGCACAAGCTATATGATAAAGAAGTAATAGTATTAGTAAAAATAGGGAGGGTTTAGTTTGAAAGCTGGATGTAAAGCTTTTTTAGTACTTTTGTTAGCGTTCTCAATTTCGTTTTCAGCATTTACAGGTTCGTCGGATGCTTTATCTGACAAAGCACCTGGCAAAGATGAAAAGATCACAGGAATGGTCTTCTTGAAGGAACTCGTTACTACCCTTGGAATTGACCTGCAAACACCTGAAGAATTGCCTTTTGATGATGTTTCAGCCGCAGATGAACCGTACATAGATGCTGCGATCCGAGTTGGCATTCTTGATGAAAAAATGATTGAAGAATTTGGTCCTAACGAAAAAATTACGAAAGAACAAGCCTATGTATTTTTAGTCCGCTCTTTAAATCTTCGAGACTATTATTCTGTCAGACATTTATTTTCATACAAAGACTTCCGGGCTATTAAGCCTGCTTACATTAAGGAAATGTCTGCAGCTGCAGCCCTTGGCTTAATTGAAACACATAAGAGAAACACAATACAGCCGAAGAAACCTTTAACATCTAATGAATTGGCCGATTTGATGGAAACCTTTGATTCGTCATTTGAGATGATGCCTATTATCCATACAAATGACTTTCACGGTCGCATTTTGCATAATGAAGAGCTAGGTGAAATGGGTCTTGCAAAAGTAGCTCAAATTGTAGACGATGTTAGAGACCACGATCCTGGTGCTTTCTTATTTGATATGGGGGATACCCTGCACGGCACGGCAGTCGTGAATAATTTTAATGGCGAGCCGGCAATTGAAGCTATGAATGAGATAGGTTTTGATGCAATGGTTCCAGGAAACCATGATTTTAATTACGGCAACGAATATTTGCTTGAAGCTGCTGAAGAAATGAATTTCCCGCTCGTTTCCGGAAATATTCTTAAAAATGGAGATCCATATTTGGATGAGTATATTGTGTTGGAGCGCGACGGTAAAAAATTCGGTGTGATCGGTATGACTGCAACAGACACAGCCGTAAAAACCAGCCCGAAAAATTTAGAAGGCATCGTTTTTGAAGATGAATTAACCCGTACGCAGGAAATTGTTGATGCAATTGAGGATGAAGTGGATCATATCATTCTTCTCTCTCATTCCGGATTGGGAACGGATGAAATGATTGCTGATGAGGTAGAAGGAGTAGATCTTATCCTTGGCGGACACAGCCATGACACGATCGAAACTCCTGTGAAATACGATGAGGCATATATTACTCAAGCCTTCGAGTATGGGAAAGCACTTGGACATACGAATCTTGTATTCCATGAAGATGAATTGATAGGAGTAAACGGATTTCTTTATCGCGACAATCCTTCAGTAGAAGGAAAATCAGACATTAACGACATCATACAGCCTTATAAGGATGAGGTTGACGAGTTATTAAATGTTGTCATTGGCACAACAGATGTTAAGCTTGAAGGCGACAGAAGGCTTGTACGAACTCAGGAAACAAATCTTGGGAACTTAATCGCAGATTCTATGAGAACGACACTTGGCAGTGATATTGCCTTCACCAATGGAGGAGGAATCCGTGCTAGCATCGAAGCAGGGGAGGTAACCCGCGGAGATGTCGAAGAAGTCCTTCCTTTTGTAAACACATTGGTTCAAATGAAGGTTGACGGCGCTGCGATCAAAGCAGCTCTTGAGCACTCAGTTCGTCTCGCGCCAGCTGAGAATGGAGGGTTTCTTCATATCTCAGGTATGAGCTTCACGTACGATCCGTCACTTGCTGCAGGATCTCGAGTGAAGGAAGTGCTGGTTGGAGAAGAACCTTTA
This sequence comes from Jeotgalibacillus sp. ET6, assembly GCF_029667115.1. GTDB lineage: Bacteria > Bacillota > Bacilli > Bacillales > Jeotgalibacillaceae > Jeotgalibacillus. The sequence continues at coordinate 420,795 of NZ_JARUIU010000002.1, forward strand.
GACGAAACGAAAGAATATACAGTAGCAACCAATGACTTCACCGCCATTGGGGGAGACGGCTACACCATGTTTGGCGAAGAATTTATCGAATACAACAGTGGTGAGCTATTAAGCGCAATTTTAATTGAAGCCATTTCTTCCGGACAGGAAATTCCGGAAGTAGAAGGTCGCATAATAGCAGAATAAGCTTTTCACTGGAGGCTGGGACAATTTTTTGTCCCAGCCTCTTTGTCTAATTCATATAGTAATATAATATTAGATAATGGTTATATATACCTAAACAATATACAAAATATATAATTTTGTTGATTTTTTTGTATAAAATGCTATTATATTTATAGAGAAAAGAATATTTTTATTACGATAAAAGGCAAACCAGCTGAAAAGCTGGGACTGCAAAGCTACAGATCTAAGGTAGGTTTACTAGGATGGCTGAGCCGCTGAAATACGATATTCTTGTATTTTAGGAGGAATAAAGTTGAAAGTAACTTGGATGAGTGAGTTCGTGACCCTATGAAGATAAAATATTGGTTTGATTGCAGATTTAAGAAAAAGCATCGATATAACTTTTATACGGACACCTGCATCGTCTGCGGCAAGAAAAAACCGGAGAGTTCCGGGCGCAAGCGCTGAATGGCTCCTATAGGAGACTGTTTTAAAAGTCGTGTAAGCGACCTTTAAGCAGTCTTCTTTTTTTACCTCTAAGCACAATTGATAAAAATAGAAATGAAGTGAGCTATTTGGAGTTTGCTGCTTACTCAATTAACTTAGTGTTTGAACTTTCAATTGAACAGGGACTGTTTGTTCATTTCATGGTATGATCGATATTTAAGCGAACTTTACTAGAGTGTATACATATAATAGAAAAAGAGTGTTAGTCTGATAGATTTAACAGCTTGGGGAGTTACAGAAAAGGGGAAATACATTGAGAAGCCACAGAAGAAAAACATATAAGAAAAAACGGTTGAGAGGTGCTTTACTGCGATTAATTCCTTTTATTCTTTTTTGCGGCGCTATATGGTATTCCTCCTCGCAAACCTATGAACAGCAATCGTTAATTCCGATTTTGGACCGGATCACATCAAAAGAGCTGTTTCGGGATCAACTCAACTGGATTGAATTCACGTATGCAGGGTCAGTTGTCAGTATTGATGCTAAAGGATATGCAGGATTTGTTGAGTTTTTCTTACGAAAAGGAGCTCATGTAGGTTTCTTTTTTATGATCGGTTTGTTTTTAAGTAGTTTTTTGCATTATGTATATTCTAGACTGCTTGTTTCCTCAGCGGCGACTTTTCTATTTCTGCTATTCTTTGCTTCTCTTGATGAATACCGTCAATATTTAACGGGTGGAAGAACACCGCTCATTCAAGACGTTTTGCTGGATATGGCGGGTGGAATTTTGGCTATAGTAGTATATTCTATCTATCGGTACAGAAAAAGTAAGGGAATACTAAAGAAATATGTATAAATTTAGACAAATTCACTGATAATATTTCCCTCTCTTTAATTAATATAGTAATATGTCTAGCAATATGGTACTATTTCTAGTGGTTATATTTTAAAAGAGCCATGGGAGGCATATAAGTGGAAATAGCTGTATTAATACCATGCTACAATGAAGAAAAGACAATTGGAGCAGTAATCGAAGATTTTAAGAAGGAACTTCCAGAAGCGAAAATTTATGTGTATGACAATAACTCGAAGGATAAAACCTCACAAATTGCCGAGGAGCATGGAGCTATCGTAAGGAAAGAATACCGTCAAGGCAAAGGCAATGTTGTTCGTTCAATGTTTCGAGACATTGATGCGGACTATTACGTAATGGTAGACGGAGACGACACGTATCCGGCTCAATACGTTCATGCACTTTTAGAACCGGTTATGAACGGAGAAGCCAATATGACGATTGGCGACCGTTTAACAAATGGTACGTATTTCAATGAAAATAAGCGTCAATTCCACGGTTTCGGAAATACACTAGTTAAAAAATTAATTAATTTCCTATATAAATCAGATATTAAAGATATCATGACAGGGTACCGGGCATTTGATAAATTCTTTGTTAAAGCAATGCCTGTTACGAGCCCGGGATTTGAGATCGAAACTGAAATGAGTATTCACGCACTTGATAAAAAATTTCTTATTAAAGAAGTTGAAATTGATTACCGCGACCGCCCTGAAGGAAGTGAATCAAAACTTAATACGATTTCGGACGGGATAAAAGTCTTAAGAATGATCTTTACATTGTTTAAAGATTATAAGCCGATGTTTTTCTTCTCGCTATGGTCACTTCTGTTTTTTCTTGGAGGATTGGCTGTGGGTATTCCCGTTATTGCAGAATACATTGATACAGCGTTTATAACGAGAGTTCCTTCGGCGATTCTGGCTGTTGGATTAATTGTCCTGTCATTTTTAGGACTGGCATGCGGGTTAATATTGGATACAGTCGCCTCTTCTTATAAAAAACAGTATGAGCAGGAGCTTAATCGGATACAGAATTCTATTTTGAGAGATGCACAAAAAAATGACGTGCTCTTGCAAAAAGCAGGACGATGACAGGAATGGAATATAGTAAAAAAAATCCTCTGGTATTCATACTAATTTCTTTGTTATCGATTTGGCTTGGCGGTTCCATTCTATTTTATTTTTATCCTATCAGAGACGTTAATCCCATAGTTATTTTAATGGTGATTGCAGCTGTCTGGATTACGATGTTTTATATGGTACGAAGTTTTCGGGATTTTTCCGGATTGTCAAAATGGAAAAAAGGAATGACTGGGTTGTTCCTGACATTATTCTCTTTCATCCTGCTTTTCAGTATTAGAGGGGAACAGCTGTATCTTGAAGACAACTCACTTATTAGTAAAGTCGGCGTTTACGCTGGAACGTATCTTACGATTTTACTAAGTACGGCAGCGATCATTTTATTGCTTTTATCCGTTAGAGGCATAGAGGGCCAACGAAAAACATCTAAAATGATGATCATTATTTACGGATTGCCCGCTTTGCTAAGCTGGTTGTTCTTTTGGATCGCTTTGTTTCCAGGAGGGATGACGCCTGATTCCTTGGCACAGTGGGGACAGGCTGAAACGCTTGAATTATCCAATTGGCATCCGGTGATCTATACACTTATGATTGCCGGTTTGACAGAATTATGGGACAGCCCGGGTGTCGTAACGCTTGCTCAAATTCTGATCTTATCATCAATTGTTGGATATGCAGGCTATAAAATGGAGCAATATAGTTTTCCAAAGTGGGCTGTGCTGCTATTCGCTGTTATAGCAGCCATTAGCCCATTAAATAGCATCTATTCCATTATGATTTGGAAAGATGTGCTTTACAGCTCGTTTTTACTGCTATTTACGATTCTGATATTCAATTTGGTTAAGACAAACGGGCATTGGATAAAAGGAAAAAAGCAATTTCTTTTCATCATTGCTGCTGCTATTTGTGCCTCTTTTTTCCGGCATAATGGCTTTCCGGTAGTGATGATCAGCTTATTTACTGCTCTTATTTTATACAGACATGCTTATAAGCAGATTGGTTCTGCTTTAGTTCTTATTGGTGTCATTTATTTAGTGATAACCAATCCGATTTATAATTATTATAACGTGAAACCTTCAGACCCCAATGAGGCGCTGAGTATACCTACTCAAATGATTGGCACAGTCATAGCGGGAGAAGGAAATCTTACAGAGGAACAGCTTGATTATTACAATCGTCTGCTTCCTCTGGACAGATGGAAGAATCAATTTAATCCCTATATTTCTGATCCAATTAAATTTTCAGGCGGATATGAAAGAAGTGTTATTTTTGATGATTGGGGTCTTTTCTTCTCAAATTGGAAGGATGTCGTCCTGCAAAATCCAGTCATGGCTGCAGGGGGATTTCTAAAACACACTTCCCTGGTCTGGCAAATAAACGAGCCTCCTGCTCCAGGATATACGGCAGCATATGTCACTAACGTTTACGATGGCAACAGATTTGGTTTGGAAAATAAAATTATCAGCACACGTGGTCAATACTATGCAAAAAGTTATTTGAATAAAACGAGGGAATATCTGGGCCACATTATCTGGAGACCCGCGGTATATCTATACTTAATTATTCTTTTTACTTTTGTGGCGTATTTAAGAAACAACTATTCTGTTTTATTAATTGCCCTGCCGGTTCTTTTAAATACGGCAGCGGTAATGGCTACTATGCCTGCTCAGGATTTTCGATACTTATTCTCATGCTCGTTAATTATGTATTTAGCTTTATTCTCCAGTTTTATGAAGTTTAATAAGGAGCCGAAGTATGAATAAAATTCTGCTTTCTTTTCAAGATAATAGAACGGGAATCTTGCTAATGCTTGCGGCTGCCCTTAGCACATCTTTAGGGCAGCTTTTATGGAAAGTTTCAGAGGGATCGATTAATTGGGCCCTTGCGGGGGGATTTGCTTTATATTTTTTAGGTGCGGTTTTTATGATGACCGCCTATCGTTTTGGCAGTCTTTCAGTTCTTCATCCATTTATGAGCGTAGGATATATATTTGCGATTTTCTTTGGATTTTTTTTCATAGGTGAGGTTATTACAGTGAATATGCTGCTCGGAACTTCACTTATTTTAGCGGGTGTTTTGTTAATAGGGGGTGGCGACCGTTAACATTCTCTTATTTTCATTACTCATTGTTATGACGCTGGCAGGCTCATTTGGAAGCTATTTCTTTAAACTTGCATCTGGATTGGATATGAAAAGCCAGTCAAAGGCTTTTTTGGGAAGATTGATCATCGGGGGCATATTGTATTTTAGCGGCGCTGTACTTAATATCGTTCTATTAATGTATTTGCCTTACACCATTGTTTTTCCGTTGACATCCATAACATATATCTGGACCTTTCTATTATCATTATGGCTTCTTAACGAAAAAGCTACATTTAGAAAAATTGCCGGTCTTACATTGATTCTCGCGGGTTCAGCATTGCTTGTATTATAGTAAAATCATAGTATCTGTTATCTCTATTTTTTAATTTAAAGATAACTAACATCTGACTACAATAGGGAATGTCTTATTATGTGCACGTAACGTGTATGTGATGACGGCATTCTCTTTTTTTGTTTTATAAACAGTTATAATAGCTTGTCTCGATAATAGCAGGTAACTTGAATGGTGAAGTACAATGTACAGAGGTTTTAACTAATCGTTAGTCAGAGAAGACACATAAAAAATGAATGGAAAGGGTAGGAGAGAAAAATAAGGCACGGACTGATCAATAGACTTAACGTCAGGATGTAAGTTGAAAGGCAGGAGACGACATGAAAAATCAACCCCATACAGTGGATGGAGCGGTTTACCAGGCAAAGCGGGCATGGCAGATGTTTGGTTTGCTGCTGCTTGCTCAAGTGCTTGTCGCGCTGGTTGGCAGGGGGATCGCGCCTCTTTCTCCCTTAATTGCTTCAGATTTACGTTTATCTAATGCTCAGGTTGGTGGACTTCCTTCTGCCTTGTTTGCAGGACAAATGCTCGTAAGTATTCCATCCGGATTAGTTGTTGACCGAATCGGAACAAAAAAACTGCTATTTATTGTGTGTCTCCTTTTAGGTATATTTTATGCTGCAACTACTCTTGTACCTTCTTACGCTCTACTTTTGCTGTGTATCTTACTCGGCGGGATGGCGTATGGAACCATGCACCCGGTTACAAACAAAGGAATCCTCTACTGGTTTCCTCAAAGACGCAGGGGAATGGCGATGGGTATCAAGCAAATGGGGATTACACTTGGGTCTGCGCTGGCTGCAGCTGCTCTTCTTCCTTTTGCTCTATATACAGATTGGAAAATGGCCGTGATCGCTTCTTGTATAATCCTGTTTGCCGCCGGTCTTATCTCATCTGCTTTTTATCATGAGAACGTTGTCATAGATGGATCGAAAAATCAGCAGGAAGAATCGCTTATAAATAAAATCAAGCATATGGCAATGAATCGTGATCTGCTATTAATTAGTTTGGCTGCATTTATACTAAATGGTTCTCAGATGAGTCTGACAATCTATGTTTTATTTTATATAGGCAATGAGCTTTTGTTTGGCCTGGGCATTGCAGGGGCGATGTATGTTCTCTCAGAAATAGGCGGTTCAGCAGGCAGGATTGTATGGGGAACGGTAAGTGATTCTCTTTTTAAAGGAAGAAGATTCCCGGTCACGCTTATTCTGATGGTTGTGGCTTCCATTGGAGCTGTCTCGATGGTATTGCTCACTCCAAACACCCCTGTTTGGATACTATGTATACTTCTATTTACCCTTGGCTTTGCGGTTTCGGGTTTCAATGGTCTCTGGATGAATATCGCAACGGAATTGACAGAGCCGCAGAGGGCGGGGCTTGCAAGCGGCTTTAGTTTAACAATCGGATCCATGGGCGTGATGGTGCTGCCGCCTTTGCTTGGATGGATTTCAGACATTACCGGCAGCTTCAAGCTCTCGTGGCTGGTCATGGGTGGAATGATTCTTCTAGCACTTGTTTTTATTCTTTTCCTCAGAAAAAGGAGAGATTTTTAACAAAAAGAAAATCCTAAGACCTATACGGAGATAATAGACTTATGATAAAATTAATCTTTAATGAAAGTCCTTCATCCTCTTCCATTTAAAGGATGAAAATTACTCTTTTAGGAGGCGACTTTTTGAAAAATCAAGAGTTTCTTCTTACCCTTCAGTATTTAGACGGCGAGCAGTCTATCAAAGGATCTCCACAAGTCATCGAACATCACCTCAGAACTATATTAGATCATTTAGCAGATGATAGAGACTCGTCCTCTGCAGAAAAAGAAATTAAAATTCAAATCAACACTCATTCACCCATCCGTTCAAGTGATGGCACGGCGGAGCAAAAAGCAGAAGCATCAGACCAAGGGGTGGAAAAGACTCAACTCGTATCGCTGCTTGAGGAGATTGAACCTTCTACAGAATGGCTTCATGTCCTGTCTTTCTCCTATTACCTTTCTTTATTTCAGAAAAATGAGGTTATTACTGCCCGGACGCTGAGTAATCTATATCCAAAGGCGGGAATTCTTTTACCTAATAATGTTCACTTCTCAATATTTCAATGCGTGGATAAAGGGTTTCTTGAATTGGTCGGCACTTCAAGCAGTCAACAGGTATACAAGATGACTCCTTTAGGCATGAAGCATATTGAAGACCGCATTCAATATAGCCGGAAAGAAAGAAACGGTAAAATTATGCTTGATCAGTTTGAATCCGATGAACAGAAAAAACAGGTAGATCTTTTCGTGAAAACCATTGAGCCGGCAGAGTACGCAAAGCTTAAAAAGTTAAGAAATTTTGAAGAACAACTCCTCTTGATTTTGTATTATCTGCATGAAAAGGGGATCACAAATTTGGTTCGGACCATTATGGTATATCAAATTCTTCTGCAGCTTAAGCAATATAAAGGCAGTCCACGAACTGTTCAGACTGCGCTGAGCAGAGCCCGTCCGATGGTAATGAAAGTGAAAGTGGAAAACAAGATTCACTACAAACTCACTGAAAAAGGAAATGTGTACCTTTCGAAGAATAATTTAATTTCATCAACTACATAAAAAATCCACTGCATGAACCGCATGCAGTGGATTTTTCGACTTTTAAATATCTAAATGGTCTTTTAAAGAGGCTTGAATGGACTGAATTTCTTCGTCCGGTACAATGTAATAATAAATATTATCGATTCGTTCGCCATAGCCATTTTGAATAGAAGTTTGTTCAAAGCTTGATGCGGCAGCGCGATATTCACTTTGAATATCTACCATTTGATCAAACGTCAGATTGGTTTTGATATTATTGCCAAGCGCATCGAAAATATTTCCATAGTTCCAAAGTGAATTTATACTGGCGCCTTCACGGACAACGCCCTGAATGATCTGGCGTTGTCTTTCCTGACGTCCAAAATCTCCGTCAGGATCTTCATACCGCATGCGGGAGAAGGAGAGGGCTTCATTTCCACTTAGAGTAAGTTGCCCCTGGGGAAAATTATGGCCGCCATGCTCAAAAGCAAATGAGTTATTAACGGTTACACCGCCCACTGCATCCACTATATCTTCAAAACCTTCCATGTTAACCTGGACATAATAGTCTATCGGTATATCAAGAAAATTTTCAACTGTGTCCATGGCCATCGGAATTCCGCCAAAAGCATAGGCATGATTTATTTTATCATCGAAGCCTTTACCTACAATTTGAGTTCTGGTGTCCCGGGGGATACTCAATAGCTTTGTCGTTTCTTCCTTCGGGTTGACTGTCATAACGATCATGGTGTCAGATCTTCCCTGATCGTCTCCACGCTCGTCCACACCAAGCATAAGGACTGAAAAAGGATCCTGTTCATTAAATTTAACTTGTTCAACTCTTTTTTCAGACGTTTCGCGCTCTATCGGCTGATGCATTTTATCCGTAGCTGAATTTAAAGATTGATAGACTGTAAAAACGTAGGCTCCAGCCCCCAGCAGCAAAACTGCAAAAGTGATTAAAAGCCATTTCAGCCATTTCTTTTTCTTCCGTTCTCTTCTCACACATTGTCCCTCATTTCAGAATTATCTCTTTTTAAACATAGCACGATGGGGGTGAAAAAGGAATATCTTAACACAAAGATTCAATGAAACTTTGATGAAAATTTGTCGTTTATTGCTGATTTAGAGGCTCAAGCCTAGTCTTAAGTACTCATTATAAAGAGTGATCTAGATACATAGCAGTAAAATGGAACTTATTACAACATAAAATAGAACATATGTTCGAAAGGTGATATAATAACCGTGCACAGCAATAAATAGTTGGCAGGCTACTTCCCAATGGAGGGAGGTGGTGCGGGTGACAGTGTATGAGGCAGTGAGTGTGGTAGCGCAGTATAGTGTCTTAGCGATCAGTGTCCTCACTCTGGTCGTTTCCTTGATCATCAGCCAAAAAAAGAAATAACCGTCCCCCCTTGGCAAGGATAACGGTTATTTCCTAATAATCAGATTCCGAGTCAGCCAATCTATATGAAAAGCTGCTGCGGAGATGGGGGGCTTGCCCCTCATTTTCTACGTATATTTCTACTATAGCGTTTTTATGCAGTAAAATCCATTCCTAAGGGTGGGGAAATGTAATTATTCATGCCATCCATTTACAAGATGTCTTGCTCTTACTACACCTTGAATTTTCTGAAGGCGGTTTAAGATATCTTCCGCCTGCTCTTCTGTCAGTTTATTATCAATATCGATTAATGTATAAGCCCAGTCACCACGGCTTCTGTTAAGCATGTCTGCTATATTAAATTCTCTTTCAGCGAGAAGGGTGGAAAATTGACCGACCATATTGGGTATATTTTGATGCATAATGGTCAGTCTGCCCGGAGAAGTCAGCGGCAAACTGACATTAGGCAGATTAACAGAATTGCGAATATTTCCAGTTTCTAAAAACACTTTTAACTGCTGAGCAGCCATAATGGCGCAATTTTCTTCGGATTCTGTTGTAGAAGCACCTAAATGCGGAATGGCAACCACATTATCAAGGCTGAAGATATGGTCATTCGGAAAATCAGTAATATATTTTCCGACCGTGCCATCTTCCAGGGCATGAGTAAGCGCTTGTTCATCGACTAATTCCCCGCGTGCAAAATTAATAAATTGCATTCCTTTTTTCATGGAACGGAACGCTTTTTTATCGATAAAGCCAGTTGTTTTTTCGGACAATGGCACATGAATCGTAATATAGTCGCAGGAAGACAGCAGCTCTTCAAGCTGATGAACCCGTTGAACATTCCTTGAAATGGTCCAGGCCACGTCAACTGAAACAAACGGATCATAAGCCATTACATCCATGTCTAGTGCAAGCGCATCATTTGCCACAATGGATCCGATATTTCCAAGACCGATTACCCCGAGCTTTTTGCCTCTAATCTCATTTCCAATGAATGCTTTTTTATTTGCTTCCACCTGAGAGGCTACATTTGTAGTGCCTTCGAGAGTATGAGTCCATCGTATTGCAGAGAATAGATTTCTAGCACTGGCAATTAAGCAGGAAAGTACTAATTCTTTTACTGCGTTGGCGTTGGCTCCTGGTGTGTTGAAAACAACTATGCCGTTTTCAGAGCATTTGTCCAGCGGAATATTATTCGTTCCAGCACCTGCTCTGGCAATCGCCTGAACAGAGCGGGGAAGAGACTGCTCGTGAAGGGAGTGGCTTCTCAGCAAAATACCATCGGGCTCTTCTGCTGTATTAAGCTCATAAGGATCACGCAGTAATGAAAGGCCTGCTTCTGCAATCTGATTGTACGTCTGAATCTGATAGGTCACAATTTGTATCCTCCTTTATCGGGCGTTGCTACGGTCATTTTTTCAAATTCTTTTATGGCGGAGACAAGTCTTTCCACGCTTTCAAAAGGCATTGCATTATAGAGGCTTGCTCTCATTCCCCCGACTGACCGATGGCCTTTTAATTCCACAAGTCCCTTTGACTCTGCATAATGGAGAAACGCGGAGTCCGTATTGGGGTCATCCGATTTAAAAGGGATGTTCATCAAGGAACGGTCTTTTTTATGAACCGGCGAAGAAAATAGGGGAGACTGATCAATTGCTTCGTAAAGGAAAGAAGCTTTTTCTCGGTTTCGGGCTTCAAGCTCATCCACTCCCCCGAGCGACTCAATCCACTCAAGTACAAGGCCAACCATATAGATGCCGAATGTGGGTGGCGTATTATATAGAGAATTAGCTTTTACATGTGTTGCATAGTCCAGCATGGCAGGAGTTGACGCACTGGCTCTGCCCACTAGGTCTTCTCTAATAATGACAACCGTCACTCCGGAAGGGCCCAGGTTTTTCTGCGCCCCGGCATAGATGACACCATAGTCTTCCACGTTTATTTGTTCTGACAGAATACTGGAGGACAGATCAGTCACAATGGGAACAGATCCTGTGTCCGGGAGCTCAGAGATTCGAGTTCCTTCTATAGTATTGTTGCCAGTGATATGGAGGTAAGCTGTGTCAGACGAAAGAGTTGAATGTGCAAAAGAAGGGATCGATGTAAAACCATTTTCTTCAGAAGTTGCATAGATTTCTGCTTCTCCTGCTTTTTTTGCTTCCTCATATGCCTTTTTTGACCAGGAACCTGTGATTAAATAGGCAGCTTTGTGATCTTTTTGTAACAAATTTAATGGAATCATGGAGAATTGTAATGATGCACCCCCCTGTAAAAAAAGAATTTTGTAGGAATCCGGTATATTCATTAATTTTTTCAGACGGGATTGTGCGTTAATTAAAATTCGTTCGAATGCTTTTGATCGATGACTCATTTCCATTACCGACATGCCGCTTGAATTTGTGTTAACCAGCTCTGACTGTGCTCGCTGCAACACTTCAAGCGGAAGAGCAGAAGGCCCTGCGGAAAAATTTACAACGCGATCCAATGTCACTCAACTCCTCTAATTTTCTCCAATAGCTGCTAAACTATGAAACTTTCTTCACAAAGATAGGTCTTAGTATAGTTGTATGACGGACATGTGTCAATGAGTGAAGAACAGTAATGGACGTAATGTAATTGTTACCACACTCTAACTCTCTTGATATGTTCTTGCAATCTATAGATGATATGATAGGCACTGTTAGTGAAAAGGAGGGCTTCATTTCATGAAAAAACAAATTGTAGCACTAACTGCAGTAGCAGCACTGACTGCTGGAGCAGCAGGTCAGGCATCAGCATCATCTTCCCACACGGTAGAAAAAGGAGACACGCTGTGGGCAATTTCAAAAGCAAATAACGTCACGGTACAAGATCTAAAAGATTGGAACAGCCTATCATCCCATATTATATATCCTAGCCAAGAGATCAAGGTTAGCAGCAAAGACGTACATCAATCTGAGACGTACACAGTTGTGAGCGGCGACACTTTATCTGAAATCGCAAAAGCTCATGGTACTTCAGTAGACAAGCTTTACAGCTGGAATGGTTTATCCAGCGATCTTATTTTCCCTGGTGATCAATTAACAGTAGCTGGCGGTTCTGCGCAAGCAGCACCAGCACAAGAAGCAGCACCGGAAACAGTAGAAGCACCAGCTGAAGAAGCTGCTCCTGCTGAAGAAGCGGCGCCTGTTGAAGAAACAGCACCAGCTGAAGAAGCACCTGCAGAAGATTCAGGATACACTGAATCTGCAGAAGGCGTATCAGGAACTGGCGGAGAAGAACCTTCTTCTGAAGCCGTACAGGAATTAACTGTTACAGCAACTGCTTACACAGCTTATTGCAATGGATGTTCAGGTATAACAAGAACTGGAATTGATCTTCGTTCAAATCCAAATCAAAAAGTAATTGCAGTAGACCCTAATGTCATTCCTCTTGGATCAAAAGTCTGGGTTGAAGGCTATGGTGAAGCGATCGCTGGAGACACTGGCGGCGCAATTAAAGGCAACAAAATTGACTTGTTCATTCCTTCTCAGCAAGATGCGCTAAATTACGGCGTTCAAGAAGTACAAGTTAAAATCCTTGAATAGTATAGGGTAACTCCTATTTATGCCATCTCCATTCGGAGGTGGCTTTTCTTTATCTTTGCCATTCACTGTTGAAACTGATTTTTTGCAGTCCTTATGATAAATAAAAAATAATTTGCTGAAAAGGAAGAGACATTTTTACAGTCATTTGAATAAAATAGAAAAAATAAAGAAAGATTCCTTACCGAAAAGCATTTTAATTTATCTTCTAAAGATTGAAAGATAATTGGTAAGCATTAACCCTTTATCTTTTTCATAAAATAGTTGATAATATAATTAAATAACTGAATATTCCAACATAAAGACAGGGGGAGGGAATATGTTGCTGACGATCAAGATGATGAAGCCTTTCTATACGCTGCAAGAAGGACATGATCTTAAGCTGGTGTTTGCTTATCAATATTTCTCTGTTGTTAAAGGAAAAGAAGTGTATCAATTTATACCGGTAGAAGCCAATGAGATTCGAATAAATCTAAAAACAAAACAAATTGAGAATTTAACGGATACTTTTGTATTTCAACGGGGAACACGAATTTTTAGAATTCCACTGTTTCAGCTGCTTCAAATTTCTGATTTAGTAGATCATTTAAAATCCATTATTACATTTTATGTACAACAGATTAAGTCAGACCAGGAAGAGGAGGCCTTGAGTGAAGAGATTCTCTTTCTTGAACGCCAAAATCTTCGCCGTTTGATTGATAAAGCGCTTCTTACTGGAGACAAAGACTTATTTATGGAACTGACAGACCGTTTGAAAATAGAGGAGGCGGCTCACTAATGCTGCGGCTGCTTAAAAATTTATAACCGCCTGACTGCGTGAAGAGAGAGATTTCTTTACGGAGAAGGGTGGTTTTATTATGCCCGTAAGACTTATACTTGGGAAAATCGGACAAATTTCTATTTTTTTCGACAAAACTTTCGTAAATCCTCTCTGTGAAGAGGTAAAAGTCTTTATAAAAGGTTGATGAGCTTGGGACAAAAGTGTCTCAAGCTCTGCGACCGATTTATTTCGCTCCAGGCTGCGCCTTCCGGGGTCTCAGATTGCCGTCATGTCCTGCAGGAGTCGCTGCCTTCCGCTCCTCTCACCTACTGCTTCTAATAAATATAGCCTCATTTTTTAAACTTGTTTGAGTTTTGTCTCAGCCTATTTTAAGATCAATTAGTTTATGACTAGCGAGAGGATCCTCCCTTCTATGGAACAAAAAAGTGCCGCCTGCTTTAAGCGGGCGGCCAATGAGAGGGTATTGCTGGGTCATTTCATAATCTTATTGTAGAATAAAAAAACCCTTTCGTCTATTGGGAAAATTCTGATTATCAGCTGACTCTTTTATCCGGAGGGTAAATGACTTTTCCTGAATCAGGTGTCTCACCCTGCTCTACATTCACACGCATTTTTTCTACTGAATCTCCATTTACGGAAGGGACAGAAGCTATTCCGGCAAACAGGATGGCAGCTCCAAAAGATACAGTTAATAAAGTTTTAAAAGCCTTCTTCATTGTACGACCTCTCCTTTTGGATCAGTTCTCTCCACTGATCGTAATAGTAAATCACTTTTTCCGAATCTTCTTTTTCACTATAATAATCAATGATTCCCGGCAGTAATTCTTCTGCTTCCTGATAATAGGAATTCTTGATTAAATAGGGATACAACCATTTTATCGCATATTTGATCCCATCGACTTGGGAAAATTGCGTTTTTTTTAAGTAAACAGCGTAGTAAAAATAATATTTATTCTCTAAATTTAGACTAAAATCGTGAAAATCATCCAGATTTCTTTCCCACTCTTCAGTGATAAGGTCGATTTTTAGACCGCTTTCGAGCCAATTTAGCAGCACGACCATATACTGTTCTGAGCCTTTCCCCAGTAACTCCAGTGCTTCTTCCATTAATTTTCTCGCTTTAACATATTCTTTAGAGGTCAACAGGCATCTTGCATAGTTAGACAGAATATGTGGGTAAACGCTGTCACGAAAAAAGATGCGGGAATTTCTGACAAGCGGCTTATACAAAGCCGTGGCTTCAGTAAAAAGTCTTAATTCCATATAGCAAATTCCTAAAATCATCTGCGTATGAATTAATCGTTTCCAGTTGCTTTCCTTTTCAAAGACCTCTGAGGCTTTTTTTGCATAGATGACTGATGCTTCATGCTGATTAATATGGCTGTAAGATAAGGCGAGTTGATAATATGCTTCTCCGATCCAGAATTTGCTGACCGGAAGCGGGTTATCCAAAAATTCTTTAAAAAGTTTGATTGAAGCTTTGTAATCCCCTGAAAAAGATGAATTTAAAGCTTGGATAAACAAGTACAAATTTTGTTCGGTCGCAGTAAAAGTTGTTTTTATTCGCTGTAGAATCCCAAGCATTTCTTTTTCTTTCTCAGGCATGCGACCCCAGACGAAGTATCTGTACATATATATATGGTACAAATTCACATAATCACTTGTTTCTATATAATCCTTAATTTCGGAAATCTGTACGTATAGATAATCGATTTGTTCTTCATCGTAAGCAAATAAAGACTCAATAAACTCCTGTAAGAGGTCTTCAATTTCCCTCATTCTGTTTTTTTCATCTTCCAGTCGAAGGTCGAGACGCTCAAGGAGCATGTTCAGGGTTTCTTCATTTGCTGTATACATATTTGTTTCAATTTTACTTAAATGAGAAGTGGAACAGATTCCTTCTGCAAGGTCTGTCTGGGTCAGTCCTTTTTTCGTGCGGTAATACTTTATTATTGAACCCACATTCACCGTGATCGTCCTTTCGGTTTTAGAATAGTAGAGCATCTGTTCTTAGTATATCTCGAAAATCATTTTCAGTCGAAATTACCTGTAAATGCTGGAAGATACATTAGAAAGCAAATCTGGATCAAGGTGTTCGATAGAACTGCGTTGTTTTCCATATGGTATACATTAAGTAATGATGAAAAAAAGCTGCTTCAACAATCGAGGGGATCGGTTGTTGAAGCAGCTTTTTAATTCGTATAGATTAATAGAACCGCTTGAAGCTTTCAAACTTCGAATTCCAGTAGCTGTTGCTTAAACTGGTGATTTGCACCCCGCCGTCATTCGCATGGATAAATTGATTGTTCCCGATATAAACACCAACATGAGAAATGCCGCTTTTATATGTATTTTCAAAAAATACTAGATCCCCGATAGAAGGAGAGGACACTTCATACGAACGGGCATGCTGACCTTCTGCGTTCGTACGGGAAATATCGAATCCGGCTTGTTTATAGACATAATAGATAAAACCGCTGCAGTCAAATCCTGAAGGTGTTGTGCCGCCCCATGCGTAAGGCACTCCCATTTGTGCCATGGCAATATCAACTACTGAACCTCCTGTGCTTGGTGGTGCAGATGGTTTGGACGGAGTAGATGGTGCTGATCCGGAACTGCCTTTAATCGATAGTTTCTGACCAACTCGAATCAAATCAGAAGATAGGTTGTTCCAGGATTTTAGGTTCGCAACTGTTACTTTAAAGTCTAATGCAATTCTGCCCAGTGTATCACCGGATTTCACAGTATACGATGAACCTGATGTGTTTGAACCCGGCTGGCTGACAGATGGTGCAGGAGCAGGTGAAGATCCCTGGGACGAGCCGCTTACTTTTAATTTCTGTCCCGGGTAAATTAAATGTCCTGATATGTTATTCAGGCTTTTTAATTTTGAGAGAGACATGCTGTGTCTTTGTGCGATTGCGCCTAAAGTATCACCTGACTTTACTGTATACGATCCGGAAGAAGAATTGGATACAGTAGAAGAAGGACGGCTTGAGGCCGGTGTTGATGAATTGCCTGATACCTTAAGGACTTGATTGGGATGGATCATGTCGGATGATAAGTTATTCAAGCTTTTTAAATTATTCACCGTGGTGCTGTATCGATTAGCGATTTTCCATAATGAATCACCTGAGCTGACTTTGTGTGTTGAACTTGCTTCAGCTTCTGAATCAAAGCCCCAAAAGCTTGTGATGGCTGCAGTTGCAGCAACGGCGAATAATGTTTTTTTCATTTCTCTCTCCACGCTCCTATAGATATATTAATTTGCAGAAAAATAGTTGACCAGGTATGTGCCCCAGGTCTTGCTGCCAAGTTCGTTAGGGTCATTATCTTCTGTTAAATAGTTTTCCAGCTCTTCATCATCTATTGAAGGCCAATCTTCCCAGTGATTTAAAAAAGGAATATTTTGTTCTTCCACGACTTCTCTCACTGTCTCCAATTCACCCGGATAATAGGTAGAATTGTAAAGTGGCTGTGAAGGAAGTGTAAATAAATGTGTATCAGGATAATCCGACTGCATTTCTTCGATAAAACGAGTTGTGTAATACACTTGATCATCGCTAGAGAGCATGCCATTATCATTGATAACCGGCAGTTCATAAAGGACAATATCTTTTCCTTCAAAGGAAACCGCTTCGGATTGAAGGGAGGTCAGCCAGTCCTGAGAAGTGCCTTCGTTTTCATGGGTAATCAGGGAAAAAGTAAAATCAATTTCTTCATATGAAGAAAGAAAGCCTTCTTCCGCTAATGTTGTCCAGTTTTCTTCTTGTGTGACAGCAGATTCAGTAGCTACAAACGTAATATCGACCGTTTCTCCGGATTCTTGACTGGAAAGCCAAAATTGCTGCACATCTTCTGGCTGGCTGGTAATTAAATCTTCCAAATCACCAGTGCCTTCCTCTGTTTGAGATTCGGAGGAGCCATTTGAATCTTCTGAATTGGCATTACTAGTAGATTCTACCACAGCCGGTTCAGATCGGTGAACTTCTTTTTGAGAATTCACCCATGCAGCCTGTCCAAAATAAACAACTGCCCCGGTTATAACAAGGGCTGCAATAATAAAAATTTTTTTTAGCATATAGGTTAAAACTCCCTTTGCATTGTGATATAAAAGATACATAAAAAAGTACGTTATAATTATATAAGAAAGTTTGTCCAATTGATAGAATGATTGTAAATCTTTAACGAAAATTGAAAAATATAAAGCTAGTCTCTTAATCCCTATGCTATAATAAAGTGGTTATTTTTATCTATGTCAGGAGGAAACATTTGTTATGGAAGAAACTATTAGCTTGAAGGAGTTATTTGGAACGCTCAGGAAACGTATGGCGATGATTATCGTAATCGCGCTGCTTGCGGTTTCAGTCAGTGCGGCGGTCTCATATTTTTTAATTACTCCTGTTTATCAGTCATCGACGCAACTACTTGTCAATCAGGAGCAAAGTGAACAGCCGAACTTGAATGTTTCAGATATTCAAGCAAACCTTCAATTAATAAATACATATAATGTAATTATTAAAAGCCCAGTCATTCTCGATAAAGTGTCAGAACAGCTCGATGGAACATTTACCACGGGGCAGTTAAATGAAAAAATCACTGTTCAAACAGAACAGGATTCTCAAGTCGTTAACCTTACCGTTCAAGATCCAGATCCTTATGTGGCAGCAGATATAGCGAATCGTACAGCGGAAGCGTTTCAGGATGAAATTGTTAACTTAATGAGTGTAGATAACGTTAGTATTCTGACACCAGCAGTTGTTTCAGAGGATCAGTCGCCAGTAAGTCCGCAGCCATTTTTGAATATGGCCATTGCGCTTGTTGTTGGATTGATGGTAGGGGTCGGAATCGCTTTCCTATTAGAGTATCTTGACAATACTATTAAAACCGAACAGGATATTGAAAAAACATTGGACTTGCCTGTATTGGGCGTAATAGGAAATATTACGAATATGGTGGATGAAGAGCCTCAGGGCAAAAACACCCGAACAAGCCAGGTTAGGAGTGAACGATATGGCAGCTAAAGCCAAAAAAAGCAGCATGGACAACAAAAAAAGAAATTTAATTGCGGAATATAATCCTAAATCTGTCGCATCAGAGCAATACCGGACTATACGAACAAATATTCAATTCTCAGCCATTGATGAAGACATTAGGACAATTACAGTCAGCTCATCAAGTCCCGGTGAAGGGAAGTCTACAACTGCTGCCAACCTTGCCATCGTATTTGCTCAGCAGGGAAAGAGAGTTCTATTGGTGGATGCTGATATGAGAAAGCCAACCGTTCATTTTACATTTAATATTATGAATACGATCGGATTAACCACCGTTTTGACGAGACAATCGGAGCTTGATAAGACAGCGAAGCAGACGGATATCGAGAATCTCGACATTTTGCCATCCGGACCTATTCCGCCCAATCCGTCTGAACTTCTGTCGTCCCGCGTTATGAATCGCTTTTTCGATGCAGCTAAACACATGTATGACCTGATCATTTTTGATACGCCTCCTGTTCTTGCCGTAACGGATGCGCAGGTGTTGTCTCATCAATGTGACGGAACGATCCTGGTCGTACGTGCAGGCATAGCGGATAAAGACAAAGTAACAAAAGCAAAAGAAGCAATGACTGCAGCGAAAGCGAAGATTTTAGGAGTTGTTCTTAACGATAAAAAAATGAAGAGCAACGACGAATATTACTATTATGGAAACAGCTGATAGGGGGGCTATTGCATGATTGATATTCACTGCCATATTTTACATGGTGTGGATGATGGGCCTCAGAATGAAACCGATACGCTGGCAATGCTGCATAAGGCAGTTGAAGACGGCATCACGGATATTATTGCAACTCCTCATCACCGAAACCGTCATTATATAAATGAAAAACAGGATGTTCTGGCGCGTGTTGATGAAGTAAATGCTCTTGCCAAAGAAAACCGTCTTCCCGTGGCCATTCATCCCGGTCAAGAGATCCGGATATATGGTGAGATTGCTGAAGATTATTCAAGAGGCGAAATTTTAACCTTAGCAGATAACACAAACTACGTACTCGTGGAGCTTCCTTCCAGCCAGGTGCCAGCTTACACAGAGCGTGTTTTATATGAAATGCAGGTAGCAGGACTTGTTCCGATCATTGCACATCCGGAACGAAATTCTGCTGTCATGGAAGACCCGGGCAAGCTTTATACGCTGATTAATCAGGGTGCTCTTTCACAGGTGACTGCAGCAAGCGTGGCAGGGGATTTTGGCAAGAAAATTCAAAAGTTCTCAATGGAGCTGCTTGAACATGAGCTGGCTCATTTTATTGCATCTGATGCTCATGATACAAAAAATAGAGGTTTTGCGGTGAAGCGGGCTTTGGAAGTAATTGAAGCCTCCCATGGCCACGACCTCGGAGTGTCGGATAACGCGGACAGACTTCTAAAAGGACAGTCCTTGCATTTGAATCCCCCGTTGGAGATCAAATCAAAGGGATTCTGGTCAAAGCTTTTAAGCAGATAGCCTATCATTTATTAAGTAAACCCGATTTGGCCGCAATAGGTGAGAAATCGGGTTTTTCCTATTACCCAATAAGGTTTTTATGGGAATTCTATTTTCGCGGAAATCCAGTAGTAAAAAACGTTAAAAATATACATTAGTCATCTTCTCTGAAATTAGAATAGTTCGTTTTATCTTTTTTAAGGAATATAAAAATGCTATGATCAACTTATTGATAGAAAATGGGGGGAACACAATGGGGTTATTTTCTTTCGGTAAAAATAAGAACAAAGCGGAAACAATGGAAAAAGATCAATTTGTGGACGAAAAAAAAGAACTGAAAGTAATAGTAGATCAAATGGTTGAAGGGTTAACAAAACCCTATTCAGCCCAATCCATTCAACGAAGCATTAAAGAACAGATTGATAAAAAAAGATATGCAAATCCTTCCAAGGATCAGTACAAGTATTCTCTTTTAAAAAATTTAATTTATTTTCTTGAAGTAGAAAAAGAAATTAAACGAACCATGTCCAGCCTTTTAAGAGGAGAGAAGTTTGATTCAATCCCAGCGCTTGATCAGCATATTCTCGCCTTTCAATCTCGCATCAGGAATTCGATAGAGGATCTGCTTACAGAAAATCATGATAAATACTATCATAAATACCTTGCTGCAGAAGAAGGAATCAACGGGCTGGAAAGAGAGTTTATCGATCACTCTGTTCTCCATTCCTGGTACATTGACGCCTGCTTTTATCTGCAGAGCAAACCAATTCTGGAGATTCCGGAAAACTTGCCAAAGCGGTGGATCGTAAGTGAAATCGAACGAACGTTCATGTGGAAACTCTCTCAATATTTATATTTACACAATTATGAAGCAGCAAACAATCAGCAAAACTGATAAGTATATAGAAAATGCTGGACAACGAGTCATTTCGTTGTCTTTTTTTATGTTTCTGGAATTTAAACCTATTTAATCTAATTGTAATCGAACTGTAAAGTAATAGATTAATAGATAATGCTACAATAAAACACGTTACATACACTTTATACTTGAAAGGAAGATCATCAGATTGAATAAAACCAGATTTATTGTAAGTTTTGTTGTTGTCCTCATGTTCCTCTCAGTCATAAAGATTGATCAAGCAGAAGCTTCCTCCTATGATATCAACAGATTTTCAGGCTCAGACAGATATGAAACAGCTGTGAAGATATCCAAAGAAGATTACCCTAATGGCACTGACCACATTGTACTTGCAGTAGGCAATAATTTTCCCGATGCATTAGCAGGGGCGCCGCTTGCATATAAATTGGATGCACCAATTTTATTAACAGCTCAAAATGGCATTCGTTCAAGTACATTAGCAGAGATTAAAAGATTAAAACCTTCAACTGCTGTCATTCTGGGCGGACCGTCTATTATTTCATCATCTGTTGAAAATCAATTAAAATCGCTTGGAATAAAAGTAGATCGAATTCAAGGGAAAAACCGATATGAAACTTCTGTAAATATTGCTAAAAGAATTGGAGCTTCAAGAGCTATAGTAGTAAATGGAACTTCGTTTGCAGATAGTTTATCGATAGCATCGTTTGCTGCTAAAAATCAGTATCCCATTCTTTTAACAG
This sequence comes from Jeotgalibacillus sp. ET6, assembly GCF_029667115.1. Lineage (GTDB taxonomy): Bacteria > Bacillota > Bacilli > Bacillales > Jeotgalibacillaceae > Jeotgalibacillus. The sequence continues at coordinate 442,161 of NZ_JARUIU010000002.1, forward strand.
CAAAGAATGATATTGATCCATCTGTTAAAAATTATGTTAAAGGCATGTCTTCTACTATAATAGTAGGTGGAACTGGGGCAGTGTCCTCAAGCGTAGCGAATCATCTTCCCAGGCCAAAACGTTTTGCAGGGAAGGATCGATATGAGACTTCAGCTATAGTGGCTAAAAGCCTATTTCCGTCCACTATGAAAACCGTAACTGCTGCAACTGGAAAAGGGTTTGCAGATGCATTAACTGGATCAACTTTTGCTGCAAAGAAAAATCAGCCTGTTTTACTTGTAAAACCAACCTCTCTGCCATCAACAATCAGAGACGTGCTAAAAAGTAAAAAAGTAAGTACTGTTAATGTAATCGGCGGGGAATCAGTGGTGAACTCATCTGCTTTTGATGCACCAAAACCGCCAGCACCAAAACCGGCTCCATCTGTGAAAATATCAGATGAAATAGTATCAACAGCTAAGCAGTATCTTGGTGTGCCATATTTATGGGGAGGAACAACTCCTTCAGGATTTGACTGCAGCGGCTATCTTGGTTATGTATTAAATAAACATGATGTATATATCCCTCGTACAACAGCAGCGATCTGGGATTACGGCACTAAAGTAAGCTCTCCAAAAGTAGGTGATATCGTCATGTTTGAGACCTATAAGCCAGGTGCTTCTCACGGTGGCATTTATATAGGAAACAATCAGTTTATCCATTCAGGCAATGATGGTGTTGAAATCACCTCTTTAAACAATTCCTACTGGAAAGCCGCTTATATCGGCGCAGTAGACGTAATTAACAAATAAATAGCTACATTTAAAACGCTTGTATTCTTATCTGCTCTCTTGTCGCAATGACAAGGAGTAGGGGGGATACAAGTGTTTTTTTGTTTAAATGGGTCTTTATACATATTTTTTGAATTTGAAAAGTGAAATTTCAAATAATTCTTCAAAAATACAATTCTTTTAATTCGCATTACTCATATTACAAATCTATTATAAATATATCAAATTATATTGACTATTCTGAATAAATTATATAATATTATGTTTGTTCGGATATAAATGGAAAAGTGAGGTGAAATTGGTTACAGCTTTGCAACGGTATCTAATTTTAAGGGGGAAACAAGTTGACAAAGAAGTGGAAAAGTAATGTAACAGCTGCATTGGCACTTTCATTAGTTCTTGGTAATTCTTCAGTAGCATTAGGACAGGATAATCAGAATGAACTACCGAAGAAAGACGCAAACGGAGAAGTACCGGTAAACGTATTAGCAAATGCTCATGCTAAAATGGCAAAACTTAATCAGAAGGCAGAAGTAACTGAAGACAAAGCAGCGCTGAAAGAAACCGATGAAGTTAGGGTCATAGTAGAAGTAACGGGCGAGACAGCCATTGAACATGCTACGAAAAAAGGCGTTTTATATAAAGAACTTTCAGAATCAGAGAAAGAAAGTTTTGAGCAGGAAGCTGCATCATCTCAGCAATCTGTTAAACAATCAATCGCGTCCAAGGGCGTAGACATAGAATACAAGAATTCATTTTCTGCTTCAGTAAATGGATTCAGCGGTTTAATTAAATATAAAGATCTTGGTGCGATTGAGTCGCTTCCAGGCGTTAAGAAAGTCTACATTGCCAACGAATACGAGCGTCCTGAGTTTGAAAAAGACATGGTGACAAGCCATGAATTTATTCAATCCTATCAAACCTGGGCCGATGCAAAATATAAAGGTGAGGGAATGGTCGTTTCTGTTATCGACAGCGGAACAGATGTCGACCACCGTGATTTTGTATTAAGTGATGGTGTAGAAGGCGAACTGACAGAGGAAGAGGTATCTTCTTTAAAAGCTGAAAATGCTGTAACAGGAAAATTCTACAACGAAAAAGTTCCTTACGCATATAATTATTACGATCTAAATGATACAGTAGAAGATCTTGGACCTGATGCGTCCATGCATGGTATGCACGTTGCTGGTACTGTTGCAGCAAATGGCGATACTGAAAATGGCGGGATTAAAGGAGTGGCGCCGGAAGCACAGATCCTTGGTATGAAGGTATTCTCCAATGATCCTAACTTCGCGTCTACATATTCTGATATTTACTTAAAAGCAATCGATGATTCTATTAAACTCGGCGCCGATGTTCTGAATATGAGTCTTGGATCTACTGCTTCATTCTATGAAGAAGAGTCTCCTGAAGATTTGGCCATCACACGTGCAGTTGAAAATGGAATAGTTTCAACGGTTTCAGCCGGTAACTCTGGTCATATTGCTAGAGGATTTAGCAATCCTCTTTATGAAAATCCTGACATCGGTCTAGTGGGAGCCCCAGGTTTAAACGCAGATACACTTCAAGTAGCAGCTTCCGGAAATCAAATGGAGCTATATACCCATTCAGTCAATGGAGAAGGGGTGCCGGAATTTAACGGTTACGGCATTGATGACTGGAGTGAGCTTGGAGAAGTAGAAGTTGTGAGTTTGAAGGCTTTATCCGGAAACCCTATAGCACTTGGTGCACCAGCAGATTACAGTGGAATTGATGTTAAAGACAAAGTAGTTTTAGTAGAGCGCGGCGGGTTGACTTTTGTAGATAAAACGATCAACGCTGCAAACGCTGGAGCTGCTGGAATCATCGTTTATAATTCTACGTCCAATGTTTTTTACAAAGATCAGGGAGGTTGGGATATTCCCTTCATGAAAGTGGAAAGAGCGGCAGGGCTTGATCTTGAAGCAGTGCTCCAGGACGGCTCATCTCTTATGGTGGATGTCACTCAAACAGCTAAAGAAGATGGACCTGAGGTAGGACGTTCAACTGACTTTACTTCATGGGGTGTAACACCTGATCTTGAATTTAAGCCTGAAATAACAGCTCCTGGCGGCGGCATTTTGTCTACCGTTAATGATGATGAGTATACCGTCATGAGCGGAACATCCATGGCAGCTCCTCATGTTGCAGGAGGAAGTGCATTAGTACAGCAGTATCTATTGTCGGATGATCGTTTTAACGACTATAACTCAGATGAACGCACCCGACTGGCTAAAGCGTTGTTAATGAATACTTCTGATATTATTCATGATCTTGAGGGTCAGCCATTCTCCCCTAGAAGACAGGGTGCAGGTATGATGCAGACCTATGCTGCAGTTTCCACACCTGTATTCGTTACGGATAAGGATACCAAGGAAGCGAAAGTGAATTTAAAAGATTTCACTTCTAAGACAGTATCGATGACGCTGACTGCAACCAACCTTACCGGTGAAGCTGCAGAATATAAGGTGGATACATCTGTCCTTGCAGATACATTTGTGAAGGAAGATGATAAAACTTATAATGCTTTGTCTGCCGGTGATCTTGAAGGAGCAGTCGTCAGCGGGCCGGAAACAGTGACAGTTCCTGCAAACGGCTCAGTAGATGTAACGGTTTCTATTGATCTGACAAATGCAAAAGTTAAAGGAACAGATGCAGATGGAAACGAAGAACTTATTGACCTTCCAGCAGACCAGTTTGTAGAAGGATTTGTGAAATTAGTTTCTACGGATCTTGAAAACCCTGATCTTGCGGTACCATACCTTGGATTCTATGGAAAATGGGAGAATCCTGAGATTGTAGATAATATGACCTTTGAGGGAAAAGATCGCTTTTATGAAGATTATTTGAGAGATCCGAATCCTCTATTGGATATTCCAACAAGCATTCTACAATCGGGCTACTTTGGATATGGTGTAGAAGTAGATGGAGAATTAGTTTTCCCATTGTCTACTGCAAATAAAGATGGTTTCTATGACGATATTAATGTCATCCCTACGTTCTTGCGAAATGCAAAAGAAGTACAGTTTAATGTATTAAAAGGAGACAACACTAAACTAAAAACGATCTCCCTTGAAAACAATATTCGGAAAAATTATTTTGCAGCGAGCCAGTATTCATACAGTCCTGCAAGAGCCTGGAACAGTACAGTAAAAGACAAAACAGTCGATGATGGAATGTATTTCTATGAAATCAAGTCGAGAGTTGATTACGACGGTGCAAAATGGCAATCGAAAAAAGTGCCAGTATATGTTGATAACACAGCACCTGAAGTGAAAGATGTATCGTTTGACAAAGACTCTAACACTTTAAACTTTACTGGAGTTGAAGAGGGAGTAGGAATTCTGGGGTATGATCTCTACATTAATGGACAATACGTCACTGAATCAGAGTTCATTGACGGGGATACAACTTCAGTAAACCTCGGTGATTATGGGTTTAGTGCGGATGAGGTTCAATCAGTGGAAATTGTACCGGTCGATAACGCCCTGAATATAGGGTATGAAGCAAGCTTCATTGATGATGGAAATGCACCAATCATCTATCTTAGCGATATTGCTCCAATTCCACTTAACTATTACAACACGCGCACCATTCCAGTAGCAGGTACGATTGTAGAAGAAAATGCTCTTGAATCGGTAAAAGTAAATGGCAAGGAAGTACCTTTCACTCCTTCTACTGACGGTTTTGTTTTCGCTACAGAGGTAACAGTAGAATCTGACGGCAAGCACGATATTACAATAGAAGCAACGGATGTGAATGGAAATTCCACAAGCATCGCACGCGGCTTCTGGGTTGATACGGTAGCGCCTCAGGTTGTTGTCAATACAGATAAACTGGTTAACAACGAAACAGATCAGGTTGATGTAGATGTGCTGCTAAGCGATAATTTCAATGATGTTGAATTATCACTCGGAGATGATGTACTATTCAGCAGTATGAATACAACGAGCGACTATATGAAGCCGTTTGAAGGAACGGTTCCTGTTACACTTGACCTTGAAGAAGGCTCTAACACATTTGAATTTATCGCTAATGACGCAGCAGGCAATGAAACGGTTTACGAGCTGTCCATTACGCGAAATGATTCTGAGTTGTTTGTAGAGCGTATCTCAGGGAAAAATCGTTACGAAACAGCGGTAGAGCTTAGCCAGACTGAATGGGATTCAGCTGACACGGTAATTCTTGCGCGTGGAGACAATTATGCGGATGCGTTAGCAGGTGTTCCATTAACGTCAATGTATGATGGTCCATTGCTATTATCAAGAACTGCTGCACTTCCGTCTTCCACTTTAGATGAAATTAAACGTTTAGGTGCGAAGAAGGTAGTCGTCCTTGGAGGAGAAGGTGCCGTTTCAGCAGAAGTAGTTACTACACTAAAAAATCAGGGGATTACAGTAGAACGTCTATCTGGTAAAGACCGTTACGAAACTGCTGCAAAAGTTGCCGAGAAATTCGGTAAATCAAGTAAAGCAGTAGTCGTTAACGGACAGAATTTCCCGGATGCTTTATCAGTAGCAAGCTATGCTGCTTCACAGAACACACCAATCCTGCTTACGAAGAGTTCATCTCTTCCTAAAGCGACTAAGGATGCTTTAGCTAAGCTTGAAACGAATAGAACCTTTGTGGTCGGTGGATTTGGCGTTGTGTCCGATGAAGTAATGGGCCAAGTTCCAGATGCACACCGTATTTCAGGCAAAGACCGCTATGCAACTTCACTTGAAGTCGCTAAATTCTTTGGACAAGATTCGGATACTGTGTATGTTGCAACAGGCAGAGATTTTGCCGATGCACTTTCCGGTTCTGCAGTCGCAGCCAAGAGCGGGTCTGGTTTGTACCTTGTAGGAAGCTCAGTATCAGATGATCTTGGAGAACATCTGAAAAAAGAAAAAATCAACTATGCTAAGGTTATTGGGGGCAAAACGATTGTTTCCGATGACATCGTTCAGCAGCTAAACAAATTCTTAGAAGAATAGAAAAATCTAGTACTAGTTTAAGTCAGCGGAGTAAAGTGGAGGAATCGTCCACTTGCGAAGTGAAGTGGACCGGTCAAGGAACCTGAGACACATTGTCTCAGGTTCTTTTTTGATTGTAAAAATGAATATTAATATAACTTTTGATAAATATTTTGTAAGTCCACCCGATAGTACTTATATATACCTTTATAGGCGTACATTGCATTTTATTCTGAAAATCCTAATAGGCTTAAAAGAACTAAAATACTAAATAGGATTTTAGACGGATAAATCTGCTCTCTGTATTGAATATAATGGTATATGAAGTAAATTTAGGAGGATGTTATGCATAAAATTAAGGTGTTTTTTCTTTCTTTGATTCTCTTTTTTTCGTTTTCACTTGTATCAGAAGCAGAGTCAAACAAGAACTTAGTTGTTATTGATCCAGGTCACGGTGGTATATATTCAGGCACGTTGGGCTATTCAGGAGCGTCAACCGGCTACCATGAAAAGCATGCCAATTTAGAGGTATCTTTGAAGCTTAGAGATGAACTGAAAAAGCGCGGGTACGAAGTGTTGATGACAAGAGAAACAGACAAGCATTTTGCTTCCCCCAACAGTGCTGATTTAAGAGCACGAATGAATGTTGCCAATAACTACGCAAAAGGCAGAAACGACAATGCCGTATTTATTTCTGTACACCATAATGCAACTGGAACACCAAGCTACAGAGGATATGAAACCTATTATTTTGATATCAATCAGGGGATTGACCCTAATTATCCTCCAGATCCTATGCAAATTAAATACTCTCCGGAAAGTAAAAAGGTAGCTGCCTCTATCCATAACGGTGTACTTTCAAGTGCTCCGCTTCCTGAGGGACGAGGAATGGTCCCTATGGATTTTTATGTAACGAGAAATGCCCAGATGCCTTCAGTGCTGGTTGAGGTAGGATATATGTCGAATCCTACCGAAGAAAGACAAATAAAAGACCCTGCCATCCAGTCAAAGGTTTCAACTGGAATTGCAAATGGTTTGGACGAGTACTTTGATAACTATGATTACTACGAAGTCTACGATCAAAATGATAAACTGCTATACAAGCATGCTTCAAAGGAAAATGCTCTAAACTGGGCAAGCTCAAGAAAAAATGTAAAAGTGATTTATAACAAAACAAATGAAGAAATTTTTTCGAATATTTTCTACGGATATGCTGTATTTCATTCTTCTCAAGTATCGTTTAAGCATTATTTTGTGAGTGAGAGCAAAGCGGTAGAGTTCGCGAAGAAATGGAGAAATACCAGAGTAGTAGATAATGTAAAAAGGGAAATTGTGTGGTCAAATTACATAACTCCCAATTATCATATTGTGCACGCACAACAAGGAGTGTTAGAGGAAAAATTTGATGCCCAATCAGCTTCTGAAAGAGCTCAGCGCTGGAGAAACACAAGCGTTCTTGATGTGAAGTCCAATACAATTATCTGGTCTAACTATTTAACAAAGAAATATGAAGTGCACCACACTTCAAAAGGATTATTAAAAGCATTCTACAGCGAAAAAGATGCAAAAGAATATTCTAAGATATGGAAGAATACCACTGTCAAAAATAAATCAAACGGCAGTATTTTATTTAGTAACCTTGATTCTTCCTACTCTCATCGTTTTGTAGCTAATGAAGTTTCTGCAAAAGATCGTATGCTGACTGCGATTGAAGTGTCTAAAGAACTATACCCTAATGGCTTCAGCTCAAACAAAAAGCAAAAAACAGTGGTTTTAGCAACAGCCTTTGAATTTGCTGATGCCCTTTCAGCGGGACCTTATGCAGCGCAGCTGGATAATGCGCCTATTCTTTTAACCCGCTCACAATCAATGTCAGATCAATTGAAAAATGAGCTTAAAAGGCTGAAACCAAACAAAGTCGTTATTGTCGGTGGTACGTACCCTGTATCGGAAAATGTATCAAAAGAGTTGAAATCAATGGGATATGCTGTTGAGAGGGTATCCGGAAGCGATCGAATTGAAACAAATCTTAATATTAACGCAAAATTAACCAATGTTAAGAATGCTATTGTTGTTTCGAGTCAAAATTTTCCTGATGCACTTGGCGCGACACCGGTAGCTGTTAACACCAATTCTTCTATTGTATTAGTGAATACAGAGAATTCACTTACACCTTCAGCTGTTGATTATCTGCAAAAGAAGACTGTATCGATTGTCGGAGGAACAGGAGTTGTTACTGCCAAGACTGAAGATACATTAGTTCAGGAATTAGGCGGGGATCGTGTGATACGACTATCAGGTAAGAATCGTTATGATACATTGACAGCTGTACTCGATCATTACCATTCTGATATGCATTCCAACACTGTGCTCGTTTCCACGGGATCAAATTTCCCGGATGCATTAACTGCTTCATCTTTATCTAAGAAATATTCAGCACCTTTAGTATTGGTCAACGATCATTTGCCTGCGTCATTAGATGAATTTGTTACAAGCTACGGAAATGAAAATGTAGTAGAACGAGTAATCTCAGTTGGTGGCGTAGTTAAAACACAGCCCCTGAACCGGATCATTCAGCTAACGAAATAAGGGAGTGTAAAGAATGAAGAATAATTTTTTTATTGTTAGTTTAATCGCCTTGCTGCTTGCTGGCTGCGGTACAGGATCTCTGCCTCAAAGCAATGGCAATGAAGGAGCAAATGAAGAATCCTCAGTAAATGAAAATTCAGATCAAAATACTGAGACAAATGAGCAGGAAGAAGCGGAAGAAGAAACAGCGGAAGTAAATGAAGAATCTGTAAAACGATCAGATGAAGGATTCAACCGCTACCGTTCTCCAGAAAATGCCGTAAAAACTTTCAGCCAGGATGAGTTTACAATCACCCATGAAGTGGTTGATCAAAATCAGGAATTTGTTCAAGAAGAAGTAAAGTTTGGGGATGTTGTCACTCAAACAATCTATCAATGGGATGAAGAAGGTTTTTCAGTCGTCTATAGCGAAGAAAACCCTGAGAATCAGGACAGCCTAATTGAGGAATTTCAACCTGTAGAGTCACCAAAAGAAGTCATGACTCTTTCACCATCAGCAAGCAGTGAGCAAGGAGAATGGAGCGTTGTTTCAACATCAGAAGAAGTAACGGTTCCTTATGGCAGTTTTTCAGAAGTTGTTCAAATCAAAATGGTAATATCTTCTGAAACGTCTGGAAGAGAAACAGAAACTGTTCGTTATTATGCTCCGGAAATTGGGTTGATAAAAGAGGTAATTGAAGTAAAAGGAGAGAACGGTTATACCGTATCCACTGAACTTAAGGAAGTATCAGGCCTTTAAAAAGAATAGCTAATTCTGTAGCTCCATTGAGGAGAATGTCTCCTGTGATACATTAAGAGCAGTTCCAGGATTACACGAATAGTCTAAAATTAAATGCAGAATGTCCTCATGAAGTACTATCATGAAGGCATTCTTTTTTTTATCATTGGTTTTTCTAATTAAGAGGAGTAAAGGTGCACTTTTAGCGTTAAAAACAGTGACAGACTTATATGGAGTATACTATTTCCGATAATTGTCATCTAACTGAAACAAATAAGTGAAAAACTGTTTTGGATTTTATCCAATTGTTTGATATAACTAGATGAGTAGAATTATTTTGAGGAATTGAAAGAGGGTTTAACGTTGAGATCAAAATTAGGATTAGCTAGTCTTCTTTTTATCATTGCTTCATTATTCTTAAAAGTATCGGGATTGTTGAGAGATATGACGGTTGCCTTTTATTTCGGGGACAGCTTTGCTGCGGGAGCATACTTTGCTGCTTTTACGATTCCGAATATGGTCATACTCTTTTTAAATACTGGAATGAAAAATGCACTGGTTCCAACCTATATTAGTGCTCTTGAGAAAGAAAATGGAACGTATCATCTCTCTCAAGTAATGAAGGGGACACTAATTGTCAGTTTTGTGTTTTCCCTGCTTGGCGCTGTGCTGGCTCCGTTCTATATTCCTTTGCTCTATCCAAACTTCAGCTCGGATGCTACAGAAATCTCAATTCTAGTTGCGATCATTTTCTTTGCTTCCATCGTAGCCGTGGGCATGAATTCTGTACTTGAAGCATTCTTTGATGCAAATAATCGTTTTGCCATTTCAGTTGTTTCTCAAATTGTTGTGATCTTGTCATCGATCTTAAGTGCTGTTCTTTTTGCAGATCAAATAGGCATCTATTCGCTGGCGATCGGATATGCGGCAGGAACCGTACTATCTTTGCTGTTAAAAACATTATTTTTTATTGATAAAGGGACGTACACACTTAAAGGAAAGTTTGATTGGCTGGAGATCAAATCATTTTATATTGTTTTTATACCAGTAGCATTTACAGTGATGATCGGCCAAATCAATTTAACCGTTGATTACATTTTTGCAGGGCGGTTCGAAGAAAGTGTGATAACGTATATTAATAATGCGAAGAATCTGGTTCATTTCCCTCAGGCAATCATTGGAGTAACCATTGGGACCATCATCTTTCCACTTCTTTCAAAAGCACAATCTACAAATAACAAAGAACTGTTTAAAACGGGTATCCAAAGAGGGCTCTCTGCTATGTCTTTGATCCTGCTGCCCGCCGTAGCAGGAATGATGTGGCTGATGCCAAATATCATTGAGCTTGTTTATTTAAGAGGTGAATTTAGTGAAGCTGCCGCTGCGGCTACTACGGCAGTTGCTTATTTTTATGTAGGATCAGTTTTATTTTTCAGCCTTCAAACCGTTTTAAATAAAGGGTTTTATGCAATGCAAAAAGGTCATGTTATTTTAAAAATCGGGGCAATTTCCATTTTGCTTAATATCGTATTAAACTACATCCTTACAGAAACTATGAATAGTTATAATGGAATACCGCTGGCTTCTTCATTAATGGCATTTATTTATTTTGTTGTGAGCTACTTTATATTTACGAATTTAATCGGCAGATCCGGTCAACGAAAAATGCTGGCTGATTTGATTAAAATCATAATCGCAGTTGCTATAATGATAGGAGTACTGAGCCTTTTACGCATGAGCGTTTCAACGCTTCCTAATATAGCAGAGATTATGCTTTCAGCAGTGGTCGGAGCTCTTGTTTACTTAGGTGCGGTTTTCTTGCTAAAGGTCTCAACCTTCACGTTTTTAATTTCAGCTATTCGAAAAAGATAAAAGGAGCTTTTTAATGAATCTAAAGAAATTGGTCATGAACGTAAGTGAACCTATTATAAATCCTTTAACAAAATTGGTTTTGAAAAAACATTATCAAGGTAATAGAGAGTGTACTCCTCTTGAAAACTCCAGGAAGGTTTTAGTTCTTGCCCCTCATATGGATGATGAGACGATCGGGCTTGGGGGAACTCTTCATGAATATAAAAAGTTTAATACTGAAGTTCACTGTGTTTTTATAACAGATGGTGCCAGCAGCAATGGCTCTATTGAAAAGAGCAAAGTTTCACAGATAAGAAAAAACGAAATTGATCAGGTAAAAGATATGTTAGGGATTCATTCGATCTATTATCTGGATGTGCCGGATGGTGAAGTGAAGGATAATCGTAAGGCAGAGAATGAATTGCTGGAATTAGTGGGCAGCATACAGCCTGAAGTCATTTACACGACAGGCAATGTAGATGCCCATCCAGATCATGTGGCCACAGCAAAGCTGCTTTCTGATGTGCTGAAGCTTTCCACTCAAGAGCCTATGATTAGACAATACGAAATAAATTGCCCTGTACCCCCTGAAGAAATCAATTGTATTATTGATATAACAGATTCTTATGGGATAAAAAAGAAAGCAACAGAGGTTTTTACTTCTCAAGCAATCGCATTTGATGGATTTCTTGTACTTGCAAGTGTAAAAGCGAATCTTTTAAACGATAAAAATGTTCAGTATGTGGAGACGTTTATTCAGTCTACAAAGGAAGATTTTATCGAACAGAGTGATATACTCAGTTCAAAAGCTGAAACGTATCCCATTCTCTTTAAGCAAGCAAATCGCACGGTGACTTTGCTTTGGGCAGTATACAAAAATTTAGATAAAAAGAAGAATCTGTATAAATTAAGAAAATCAAATTAAAGTCTTATCGTCAGTACGTAATGTTTGTAACATATTATTAAACATTATGCTATGTTTTTATTGTCTAATTTATAGTAGTATAGTGGAGGTTTAAGCTTTAGGTTTTTTCCTTAAGACATCTTTAGAATTTATCACTTATAGATTGGAATGAAATTATGCTACACGCTCTGAAGACTAATAACAAGCTGGTATTATTCTTTTTCTACTTTATTGCTTTACAGCCAGTTATTGATATATTGACGACTTTCAGTATTGTTCAATTAAATACGAGTGCCACTGTAGGGGTTTTTGTCAGAATTATTTACATGGCTATTTGTGCGTTGTTCTTGCTGCTTCATTGGAAAAGCAGCTCCTTCGCTAAGCTTGCCAGCATCTACTTGCTCGCTTGGGGAGTATTTATACTGGCCCATTTAGGCGTAAACTATATGTCTAAGCCCAATTTTTATTTTATGGAAGAAGTAAAGTTTTTAATTAAACTGACTTATTTTAATGTTGTTTTATTAAACTTTGCCTTCTTATTTGCGTATTTCTCTGAGAAAAAAGAGCTTGGTAAAAAATTCTTTACTAATGTTATGATCAGTTCCCTCATTATCGGGCTTGTGATGCTCATTTCAATCCTGACCAATACAAGTCAAATGAGTTATTCATGGACTAAAGTCGGCTATACGGGATGGTTTTTTGCTGGAAATGAACTTGGTGCAATTTTAGCTGTAATCCTGCCGATTCTTCTTTACTTTGCTATAGTCAAAACAACCCGTTTTAAAGATGCTTATATGTGGATTCCTGTCATTCTTGCGGGATACTCTTTATTAATGATTGGCACTAAGGTAGGTTTCGGAGCGGTAGCCATCACTCTGGCTATTGGATTTGCAAGTATTCTTATTGCTCTTTTCAAGAAAAGAGAAAACCTTGGAAATCTTAAAATAAGTGCAGCGTTTACGCTGGCCCTCTTGCTCGTTTTAGGTGCTGTTACGCCTATCGTGCCAGTGTTCCAGAATACGTATGCTCATATCGAATTGCTTGAAAACCAGGAGCAGGAAGAAGAAGAAGAGCCGGATGATTCGGAAGAAGCGGCAGATCCGGAAGCGGAAGAGGAAGAACCAAGCCGTGTCAGCAGTTTAATGTATAGCAGCCGTGATCGCTTCTTATATCAGTACAATCTGTATTATGATCAAGCTCCTATTGAACAAAAAATTGTTGGAATGGGGTATGGAGGCAATTTTGAAGAAGCTCCAAAGATGATTGAAATGGACTATTCAGATGTCTTTTATTCAACTGGACTTATTGGAACAATCCTTTATTTCCTGCCTCTCCTTTATTTTGCAGTATCTGTTCTAAATAAATTGAAAAGAAACATCTTGATGGTCTTTCAGCCATTGTATGCATTACTAATTTCAAGTATAGTTCTAGGACTGGGTATTGCTCATTTTGCAGGGCATGTATTCACAGCTCCTGCTGTCAGCATCTATCTGGCTTTAGTGATCGCATACTTTCATCATTATGTGTCTAAAGACTCGAGAGTGAACATGTAACAAAAAACCAGTGTGCCTGCGGAAAAGCAGGTACACTGGTTTTACTGTTTAAGATAGCATTTAGCATAATAAGGGTGATTATGAAATTAAAGTCTAGCTGTTTTCTATTGTGATTTGAGAGGAGAACATATGAGAAAAGAAAGAATTGAATCACTTAAATTTATGCGTGTAGTCGCGATGAATCTGGTCGTTTTAATTCATGTGACAGCAGTGGCGAGTACGAATGTTCCTGTTGATCACTTTTTATATGACTTTTATCTGATGCTTAATCGATTTACTCGATTTGAAGGCTCTGTGTTTGTCTTTTTAAGTGGATTGGTGCTGTTTTATAACTATGAAGATCGCCCGTTTACGTTAAAAACGTGGCTCTCCTTTTATCGAAAAAGATTTTTATTTATATTGGGTCCTTATATTTTTTGGTCATTGTTTTACGAAGCATTTGCTTATTTTATGGGGATAAGACCTTACGAGGGTGTAACTGCTATCCTGCAGAATCTACTTAATGGAACGTCTTATTACCAGCTTTATTTTATAATGATCCTCGTTCAGCTGTTTTTCTTTATGCCTTTGTTTGTATTCTTCATCAAAAAATCGGCATTTATGTATAAATACTTATTTATTGTAGGGTTTGTTATTGAACTAATCTATACACAGCTTAATAACCATTATGACTGGATCTCCTATCCATTCTTTATGGTGTACATCGGCAGTTTCTTCTTTGGAGGGTGGATTGGTATTCATTATCAGCGTGTAAACGATATGCTATCTAAGAAAGCGCTGGCTGCCTTATCTATATTGACAATTATCCTTGGACTCTTATATACCTATGATTTCTTTTATCGTTATACTTTGCAGGATCCGCTATTAAATTACTACGTATTTCAATTAGTTACGCCACTTTACTTCCTGATGGCCTGCTTTTTACTTTTTAAAATTGGAATATGGGTTGAGCGATCCGCCCATCCAAGTGTATTGGCAGTTATAGAAAGGTTGAGAATATACTCCTTTGGATTTTATTTAGTCCATCCCTTTATTCTGGTTATATGGGGAAGAATTCTTGAACCTGAAACATGGCTTCAATTCAATCTCTTTATCTTTATTCGCCTTATCCTGGTGCTTGGTTCAACGTATCTATTTATACGTGCCCTTCACCTGATGTTTCCTAAGGCTTGGTTTTTATTCGGAAATCTTCCAGACCCTAAGAAACAATAAACTTAACTTATGCAGCACAGTAGGCAGGCAAGTACCCAAAAACGTTAGTTATTTTTTTAGTATTTTCTCCTTCAGGGTACCACTTTAAGTTGAGCCTTTCCAAGGTATTCCGTTAAAAGATTCAGTTAAGACTCTATAGAAAGCATCTGCCTGAAATGCAGTGAACCGGTCAAAGAGAGGCTGGGACAAAAATCAAAAAATTAAAAGAATTAAAGAAGCATTAAATAAGAGTAAGAGGAGAGCGCAGCGCCGTCCCTGCGGAAAGCGTCTGCCTGAAGCGCAGCGAACCGGTAAAAGAGGTTGAGACACTTGTCTCGACCTCTTTTTTTTTGTTCAAAAAAAGAATTTTAAAAATAAACTGGTTAAAAAGAACCATTTTAATAATATAATCAATTAGTTATAGATAAATAAATAGAATCAAAGTAAAATTATTCAAGGGGAGTGATTATAATTACTCTCTAAATAGTTCGTAAGATTCATAAGGAGTGTGTCGAATGGTTAAAATGAAGAAGAAATCTATTACTTCCTACATGCTGTCAGGGATAATAGTGCTATTTATTGCTTTTAATCTTACTGAGACTGTCAGCGCCAATGAGAATTCTTTGATTTTTCCAGAAGGGGAAACGGTTTCTGAAATAAATGATTCATTTAAAGCGAAAGTGAATAACGGAATGAATTCTACGATCTCTATTTCCAGTCACGATCAATCATTCTATGAAAAAGCAATCGATTTTGGGAGAATTGAAGCCCTCTATGCAACTGAAATGAAAGATAAGCAGTATTTTACGCTTGTTGCCCGGCTTGAGGGATCGGGTACATTAATGAATTTCACAGTCCTTGAAGTAAGTGAAGGGACATTGAAAGAGATTTATACTTCTCCATTTTATGAACGTGCGTCATATGAAATACTGGAAAGCAGCCTAGAAGTCACGTATCCTGTGTTAAATGACAATGGTATCGATCCAACAGAAACAAAGACGGATCAGTATACATACGGGAAAGGGATGGAACAGGGTATTGTAAAGGAACGTTCGGAACATTCAAATTTTTCAATTGACTCGGCCCCTAATGCCTCAACATCTGCCGGCAATCCCTCTCCTTCTGAAATAAATCGTATATTGACAGAAGAAGCAGTGAAGCGAAACATGCCGCCTGAAATCGTAAAAGCCATTGCCTATCAGGAATCAAATTTTCAACAGCACTGGACAACTGTACCTGCTTCTATCAGACAGGGCTGTACACCTGAAAAAGCAACGAACCCTAACTACCTTGCCTGGGACGGTTCTAATGTGAAGCTTGGATATGACTGTATCGGAATTGGCATCATGCAGGTTTCTGATTGGCGTTTTATTTCGGACCAAAAGAAACGAGAAGAATATGTTGACCGCTTAAAGAATGACATTCGCTTTAATATTCAAGAAGGACTTAATATTCTTGAATACAAATGGAAATATGCTACTACGATGCACACAGACGGCAAAACACTTGTACCGGCTGTAAATGACATGGATCGCCGATTTATTGATAACTGGTATTTTGCAGCGTTCGCTTATAATGGAATGCTTTCAAGAAATGACCCGACAGCAAATGGCACCAGACCGTATCAGGAGCGAATTTATGAGCACATCAGCAACCATGGATTAATTGATGTAACTCCTTTTCCTGCTAATCAGCTGAAAACACATGTAATTGGATCATTACTGCGGTTTGAGAAAGATCAGTACGATACAGCCAGACCATTGACGATGTCTAAATCACAGCTAAAGCCTGGTGATAAAGCTTTTATCAACGAAGAAAATGTTCGGTTTAGAAGTCTTGTAAATATTGATTCAACACTATCGTCTCTACCTAAAGGTACACGGGTGACGGTTCTTTCAAACAAACCGGCTTATCCAAATACGGTTTATGGCCAATATACATTTGTACCGGTAAAAACAGATTCCGGACTGGAAGGCTATGTAGCATCGAGTTATTTGACTCCTGCATCTTATTCTCTTTCAGGCGCCTCACGTTATGAAACAGGCGTCAGCATTTCCAACTTCGGATGGGAAAATCAGCGTGTGGATGCCCTTATTTTAGGCCGGGGAGATCTGCCGATTGATTCATTAACAGGCAGTGTACTTGCTGCAAATAAACGATCTCCATTGCTGCTAACGACATCTAATACCATGCATGGAGCGGTTATGGAAGAATTAAAACGTTTAAATCCTAAAACAGTTTATGTCCTGGGCGGCCAGGGAGCGATTTCCCCGAAAGTAGTGGAAGAAATACTTGCTCTGAATATTGAAGTAATAAGAGTGACAGGTGTAAATCGATATGAAACAGCTGTTTCAATTGCGAACACGTTTACTGACTCTGCGGTAAACGAAATATTTTTAGCAACCGGCAATGAGGAATCTCCGGATGCCCTATCCATTGCTGCTTATGCCGGCTCTACATCAACACCAATTTTATTAACATCTTCTCACACATTACGTGATGAGGTTAAAAACTTTATAAGCACAAAAAAGGTTAAAAAAGTAACGATTATTGGTGGAACATACCCTGTGTCTAAAAACGTTGAAAACCAGCTGCGAAGCCTCGGTGTAACAGTTGAGAGAGTCAGCGGGAAAGACCGGTATGATACAAGTGTGGCAATTGCTGATAAATACTTTGGTCAGCAGGGAAGCTTAAATAGCGTATTCTTTGCGCGGGGCGACATTATTGTGGATGCTCTATCTGGATCCGCTCTAGCAGCCAAATACGGTGCTCCTTTGATCTTAACGAAGAATTCATCAGTCCCTGCACCTGTAACAAGCTGGATGAATTCATTGCAAGTTGCTCCAACACTTTTCTACCTGGGTTCAGATAAAGTAATCAAACCGAGTGTCCGAGAAAGCCTTGAACAAACGGTAATCAACTAAATATGACAAAAAAACCGAATGAACGCTTCATTCGGTTTTTTTTGTCATCAAAACATAATATAAACTTCGACACGAATCACCATATGTATATTATAATAATGGGTGATCAACCAAAAAGGTGAGTGTTCATAATTGCTAAGAAATTATCAGGAAAACGATGAAGGCAAAATAAATCAGCTTTTTTATGAGGTATTTAAAACGAATCGAAGTATTGCTGAATGGCAATGGAAATTCTCACATCCAACAAACCATCGATCCTTGATCAGTGTTTATGAAGAGGGTGGGGAAATAATCGGCCACGCAGCTCTATTAATTTTTGAAGGACAAATTGAATCCCGTCCTGTTTTATTTGGAGAGCGGGTAGATGTAATGGTTCATCCCGGGCATCAGGGTAAGGGAATGTATAAGAAAGTTATTCACCACCTGATGCAGCAATGTGAAGAGCATAACATTGATCTGGTTTATGGATACCCTGCTCCTAAAGCAAAAGATTTGTTTATACGTTATATGGATGGCAAGGAAATTACGTATGTGCCCAGACTTTTGAAAGTCCTGTCCCCGGGCAAATTAATCATGAGCCGCTTTGGATTTTTACAGAAAGCATCCTTAATTTTTAACGGGGTAGACAAAGTAATCAGTAATAAGAGAAGAAGTCTGCCGGATGCACTTTCAGTAACCCAAATTGACCATGCAGATATCCGTTTCGATGAAATATGGGAAGAAGGCAGAAAGGATCATTCAATTCTGCTGACAAGAAACGCGTCCTTTATTAATTGGCGCTATATCTCCCATCCTTCACGGGAATATGAGGTATACATTGTCGAAAACCAATCAGCAGCGATTGGGTATATTGTGTTAAAGAAAGAAATTATGGATAAGGGTAATGAAACAATGGAATTAATTCATGTAATTGATTTATTCTTTTCTGATCGTGGGCAAAATAGGAAAGATATGAGCAATGCCCTGCACCATATCACAAAAAGAGCAGACCTGGTTTCTACATGGTCTCTTCCAAACACTGCTCAGGATCAACTGTTTAAAAAATCGGCATTTATCCGGGTAAGCAGTCCAATGCCGCTTGTAGGAAAAACAATGAATAAAGAGCTTGATGATTCATTTATTTATAATTCTGCTAACTGGTATGTTTCCCAGGGAGACGTAGATTCATACTAATTAGCATTATTTGGTTAAAAAGTCGAGTGATGTTTTACAATAAGACATAAACTATGTATAATTTTCAATGATTTAGACGAATGGATAAGGAGTTTTATGATGAAAAAGATATGTGTAATAGGTTTAGGATATATTGGATTGCCGACATCCGTTATGTTTGCAAATAACGGTTTTGAAGTACACGGAGTAGACGTTAATGACTCTGTTATTGACAGTTTGTCAAAAGGGGAGGTTCACATCATTGAACCTGGCCTAAAGGAGTTATTGAATTCCGCTATTGAAAAACAGACATTTACAGTGTCAAAAACACCAACACCAGCCGATATATATATTATTGCTGTTCCATCTCCAATTAATGAAAACAAAACAGCAAATCTTCGCTATGTAGAAGAAGCAACAAAGTCCATTGTACCCGTAGTTGAAAAAGGGAATTTAGTTATTCTGGAGTCCACTGTGCCGCCAAGAACGGTAGAAGACGTAATGATCCCTATTCTAAAAGAAACAGGTCTTGCTATTGGAGACGAACTTTACATCTCCCATTCACCTGAACGTGTCATCCCGGGTAAAGTTTTTACTGAGCTTGTAGAAAATGACCGGATTGTTGGCGGGATTAATTCCGTTTCGTCTGATATGACTGTGGAATTATACGAAACATTCGTGAAAGGAAAAATCCATATTACGGATGCGACAACGGCTGAGCTGGTAAAAGTAATTGAAAACACTTATCGCGATATCAATATCGCATTTGCCAACGAACTGGCTAAAATCAGTGATCAAATTGGCGTTAATGTCTGGGAAGCCATAAACTTTGCAAATTTCCACCCTCGCGTAAATATCCATCTTCCAGGACCTGGAGTAGGTGGTCACTGTATAGCGGTAGATCCTTGGTTCCTCGTTGAAAAGCAGCCGGATCTTGCCAATATTATTCATCTTGCAAGAAATACAAATGATTCAATGCCTTCATATACAGCAGAACGGGCTAAATTAATTCTCGAAAGCAATGGCACACCTGAAGGAAAAGTAGCGGTGCTGGGACTCGCATTTAAAGCGAATATAGATGACATGCGTGAAAGCCCATCTATGGAGGTAATTAAACATCTGAGAAGTCAGGGTGTCCGATTTACAGCATATGATCCTCATGCAAGCAAAATTGAATTTGCAGAACAAACCGGTTCATTTGAAGAAGCGGCAGCTGATGCGGATTTGCTTTTAATCTTGACGGATCACCAGGTATTTAAAGAACTGGATTTAAATGAAGTGAAGAAATTAGTTTCAAGTCCGGTCGTGTTTGATACAAAAAACTGTATTGACCGTATTGAATGGGAACGAAATGAATTTAAAGTCTACAAACTGGGTGATTCTAAAAACAGTTAATGTTTTTCATGGCAGCGAAGATCAAGAGAGGTAGGACAGTTCTATGACTTCAAAAGAAAGTATATTAGGTGTAAAGGTAACTGCTTTGCCCATTGAAACACTATTAAAGGATATTGAAAAGCGAATCCAAAGCAGAGACAAAGGTAGAATCGTTGCGATAAACCCTGAAAAAATTATGATGGCGCAAAAGGACGAGAAACTTGCTGCACTGCTTAACCAATCAGCTTATCAAATCCCTGATGGTGTCGGTGTGTCCATTGCATCAAAATTGCTTAAAGGCTCGATCAGATGGCGCATTACAGGAGTAGGCATGATGGAAAATCTTCTCCAGCTATCCAACGAGAAAAATTACAGGGTCTTTTTCTATGGGGCTAAAGAAGAAACTGTAGTCAAAGCCATTGAAAAAATTAAGGGAAAATATCCTAACCTGCAAGTTGCCGGCTATATTAACGGCTACGAAAAAAATGAAGAAGTGATTGTCAGCAGAATCAATGAGGCAAAGCCTGATATTGTATTTGTTGCCCTGGGAAGTCCTAGACAGGAACGATTTATTGATGGAAACATGCAAAGGATGTCTGCAGCCATTTATCAAGGAGTAGGGGGAAGCTTTGATGTATTCAGCGGCAATGTTAAAAGAGCGCCATACGTATTCAGGAAATTTGGTCTGGAATGGCTGTACCGCCTGCTAAGTCAGCCATCGAGACTTAAACGTCAGCTCGCTCTTCCCCAATTTTTATTACTCGTACTCAAAGAAAAGTTCCAAAAAGGGACGCGGTAATATGAAAATTCTGCATGTAATAAGCGGTGGTGAAACAGGAGGATCTAAAAATCATCTTTTATCCCTTTTTAAGGGTGAGCGTTCTCATGAGATGATGCTTCTTGTTTTCCAAAAAGGCAAGCTTTATGACGAAGCCCTTAAAGAAGGAATAAACGTTGAATTAATGGAGCAAAAAAGCAGGTATGATCTTTCTTTTTTGAAAAAGTTTAGGACCTATATACAGTCAAATCATTTTGACATTGTTCACAGCCATGGAGCCAGAGCCAATCTATTCGTGCGATTAATAAAGAACAGGCTGCATGCTCAATGGGCTGTGACCGTTCATAGTGATCCCGATCTGGATTTTATGCATAATAAAAAAATGAGCACCCTATTTTCAGCTCTAAATAAATGGTCACTGGCTAAAACGGATAAAATTTTTGCTGTTTCTGATCGATTTAAAAGTATGTTGAAAAATTATGGTATTCCTGACAACAAAATTGTGTCCATTTACAATGGCATTTCGTTTGATCGGGAGAAAATAAGGGGAGACAGAACGAACTTATCCTTATCCGAAGATGATTTTACAGCTGCGATTGTTGCCCGTCTTCATCCTGTAAAAGGTCATTCTGTCCTTTTTAAAGCGATAGCTTCCATTAAAGACAAAATAGATCTGACTGTTCTTATTGTAGGTGAAGGCGATTTAAAAAACACATTACTGAATGAAGCCAAAAGCTTAAATATTGAGAAGAATCTTCGCTTTTTGGGATTTAGATCGGATATTGATGAATTATTATCTTTATCAGATGTCTCCTTATTGACTTCAAAAAGTGAAAGCTTTCCGTTAGTTTTGCTTGAATCTGCCCGGGAAGAAACGCCCGTAATTACTACTGATGTAGGCGGAGTGCGCTCATTAATCCCCGACCCTTCCTATGGATGGGTGGTAGCCATTGATGACCATGCGCAGTTGGCAAGTGCATTAATGGAAGCATATAGCTTGAAGAAAAGTGGAGAATTGACTGAAAAAGGAAAAAAACTAAGAAACCATGCAGAAAATAATTTTTCCCTTCGCCATCTGCAGGATTCGCTTTTAAAAGAATATAAAAAAATGTTGAATAAATGAAACTTCTCTGCCCGTTATGCGTCTATATTTAAGGCAGTACAACTAACAGCCAAAGATTTTGTTTTATTTTCTTCTATTGATGGTATAATGTACTATGGATTATGTGATTAGAAAAATTTAACTGAAAAAAGAATGCATATGGGTAGTTAAGGAGGTAAGGCATGTTATATGTAGGTATAGTCATGGCTTTGGTTTTATCGATTATTTTAACTCCATTAGTAAAGAAGTTTGCAATTGCTATTGGCGCTACCGATACCCCGGATGCCAGAAAAGTTCATAAAAAAATCATGCCTCGTATGGGAGGCTTGGCAATATTCTTCAGCTTTATTATTGCTCTTATTGTTACACAGCCTGCTGGTCAATATACATGGCCAATCGTTGTAGGAGCCAGTATCATCATTTTAACTGGAGCACTTGATGACCGCTTTCAGCTTTCTCCAAAGCTCAAAGTATTGGGACAAGTTATTGCTGCTCTCACAGTAATATTGTGGGGAGGAGTACAAGTAGAATTCATTAACCTCCCATTTGGAGGAAGACTGGAATTTGGCTACCTGGCTATTCCACTCACGCTTCTCTGGATTATTGGGATTACAAATGCCATTAATCTGATTGATGGTCTGGATGGACTTGCGGCAGGAGTTTCATCAATCGCCCTAATTACCATTTCCGGAATGGCCATCATCATGGGTGACACGTACGTAGCAATGATTGGAGCTATTTTAGCTGCAAGCACTATCGGATTTTTAGTGTACAATTTTCATCCCGCAAAGATTTTTATGGGAGACACAGGGTCGCTATTCCTGGGCTTTATGATTTCAGTTTTGGCCCTTCTCGGATTTAAGAATATTACAGTGATATCCCTTCTAGTTCCAATTTTAATTTTAGGTGTACCAATTTCTGATACATTCTTTGCAATCATCAGAAGAATTGTGAATAAAAAACCTATTTCTGCACCAGATAAATCACATTTACACCATTGCTTGTTAAATGCTGGTTTTTCTCATAAGGAAACGGTCTTAATTATTTACGGAATTGCCACGATGTTCAGTATGTCGGCGTTCATTTTCTCCCAGTCCACACTGTGGGGGGCGATACTGGTGATTGCTGTCGTTCTGGTGGCAATTGGTTTGATCGTGGAAAGTATTGGTTTATTAGGAAAAGAACAAAAACCATTTTTAAACTTTGTCCGCACGAGAGGAAAGTAAATACAGTTTAAGAGAGTATCATTTTTAACTGGGTAAAAGCCATTGTGGTTTTTATCCAGTTTTTTTGTAAAGATTTTATTTTATTAACATTATATTCTAAAAACATAGAAAAATGTTCGTAACTACTATATAATTTTAGTGTAATCCTATCGTAATCTGTCGATTACACTATACTTTATGAGCGGGGAGAAGTGAAAAAATGAAAAGCAAGTGGGGCCTGGTAACATCATTGGCACTGGCAGGAAGTCTAGTTGTTAGTCAATCAGCTTTTGCAAATGGGGACAGCACGGATCAGGAGAGAGCAGAACCAAGAATGAATAAGATGGAAGCAGGTTCAATGTCAGAAACTGAACCTAATAATTCGGTTGATCAAGCAAATCTGATCGAAGAAAACAGCTTCGTAACTGGGCATCTTCCAGCAGACGACACGGACTACTTTACGTTTGAAGTAACAGGCGATGAAGCAGCATACTTTGTCAGCACTGCATACCCAAACGCTGATACTTCGGACATGGCACTTAAACTAGAACTTTATAATTCGGATAAAGGTGAAGTAGTTCCTGATGAAGAATACGGAGACGACACAGGCTTCTATGATCTTGTGACTGAACTTGAACCTGGAACATACTATCTTAATATTACTGATGAAAACAACTCAGGAGAAGAGGAAGGCTATTTCTTAGAGACTAGCGTATTTACCGACGAGCCTACTATTGATAGACTTTCTGGTAAAGACCGCTATGCAACTGCAGTTGAAATTGCAAAAGCAGGCTGGTTTGAAGGAGACACATCAGAACTTGTTCTTGCAACAGGAACCGATTTCCCTGATGCACTTGCTGCTTCACCACTTGCCTATCATTTGGAAGCTCCTATTCTATTAACAAGAAACAACTCTATTCCAGATGTTGTTGAAGAAGCAATTGAATATTTTGATCCTGATCACATTACAATCGTTGGAGGATCTTATGCTGTTTCTGATGGTGTTCAAAGCTATCTGGAAGATACAATGGGAATTGAAACAACACGTATTTCCGGTAAAGACCGCTATGAAACTGCCGCTTTAATTGCAGACGAATTACCAGGGAAAGAGACTGCTTATGTTGTAAACGGAAGCAACTACCCGGATGCTCTATCTATCGCATCTTATGCTGCATACATGGAGAGCCCAATTTTGCTATCAAGAAAGAATTCTCTTCCATCTCCAACAGCTGATATAGTAGGAGATTACAATGACAGCTGGATTATTGGCGGTAAAGGCGTCGTTTCGACAGATGTATACAGAGAACTTCCTAACCCTAAACGTATCGGCGGTAAAGACCGTTATGAAACTTCTGTACAGGTTGTAAAGCAGTTGAAAATGGATGCAAGCTATGCCAGCCTTGCAACTGGCCAGAACTTCGCGGATGCCCTAACAGGATCTGTACTTTCAGCTCAATTTGGCGAGCCTGTACTTTTAACGAAAAAGAACAGCCTTCCTGCTTCAGTGAAGAACCTATTTACTGACCGTGGTACATTCTATTACACAATTTATGGTGGTACAGGTGTAATTAGTGAGAATGTAGTAGAAGAGCTTAAGTCGATTAATTAAGTTATCGTGATTGTTGAATAGATACCAGTTAGTACCAAAGCTGAATAAGGAAATGAGAACAGAGCCTGAGACAAGTGTGTCTCAGGCTCTGTTCTCTGGTTCACCTTATATGAACGAAATATACGGTCTCAGTTTTGAATTTTTTCGGTTTTGTGATAACTTCTTTTGATTTGTTTACCCATAAGTCTATTAGCTTCAGCCCAATGCTCTCATCAGGTTTACAGCTTAATTTACTTTTATTCACTTTCACTGGAAAGAGAAAAAGGCTGAGACAAAATTGTCTCAGCCTTTTTGACCGGTTCACTGAGCTTCATGCGGACGATTTCCGCAGGGACGGCGCTGAGCCTTTTCAGGGCGTTGCCCTGTAAAGGCTCAGCTTGCCGTCATATCCTGCAGGAGTCACCACCTTCCGCTACGCTCACCTCTTACTATTTATATATACAATCTCGTTTTTTAAACTTTTTCGAGTTTTGTCCCGACCTCTTTAAGAGTAGATTAGGGGGTAAATCTGATATACATTGTTCACCAGTTTACCAATTTGAATTTGATTCTGTTTCGATGTCTTCTTGTTGTGATTCTGGTTCATATGGCTCTTCGTTATTGAAATGGTTAGATGCAAGAAGCGGCATATCTAAATGCTCCCGCAGTTCAGCCTTGATACTTTCTAAATCTTCTTCATAGGGTTCGTAGTAATAGACACCGTTATACATTACGCCTTCTCCTTGAAGAGTTTTCATATCCACATTCAGGTCGGAGTTAGCTGCGTATGCCATAAACGATTTCATATCGTCAAATCGCATATTTGTCTTCATATTGTCACCGATCGCTTCAATTACATTCGCATATTTATTAATGGATCCAATGGAAGTAGTTTTATCCAGTATTGCTTCCATTACCTCAAGCTGACGTCCTCCACGAGCCACATCACTGTCATAGGAACGTGTTCGTGAAAAAGCCAATGCTTCTTCACCGTTTAACACCTGGCGTCCTTCTTTCAATTCAATCGCATCATAGCTATCCTCAGAATCCATTTCTGTCATATCAAAAGGTACATCTACTTCCACACCATTCAACGCCTCTACCACATCCATAAAAGCATAAAAGTTCATTCGAACATAATAATCAACCGGTACTTCCAGCAAGCCCTCCACTGCATTCATTGATGCATTTGGACCACCATAGGCATGAGCGTGGTTTATTTTGTCCTCCTGCTGCGTTTCAGGTATATACGTAAGTGTGTCACGCGGGATGCTTACGAGTTTGACTGTTTTATCTTTATTATTGAGAGTGGCAAGAATCATCGCATCTGTACGGGTATTTCCCCCTTCAAATCCGGCTGATCCTGTTCTTTTTTCACTTTCATCAATGCCCAGGAATAAGATGGAGACATTATCAGTTGCCGGATCCACCATTTCTTCCCGCATGTCGGACTGCGCACGGCCTTCAAGTTCCTGGTATGACCCGTCAGCAGCATTTTTTGCTTTAAAATATAAATATCCGCTATAGCCAATTGCTGAAAAAGCCAATAGCATAATCGGCAGAAGAATCATGATGACACGTTTCTTCAATTTTCTTTTCTTTTTATACGTTTTTCTATCCATTGTGTGTAATGGCTCCTTTGATGGTTAATTTATTGTTTAAACCTAAGGGCAGCGCAATACGTTCTATTATTGTAAGAAACACTACTAGTCAAGAGATTTGCTTTTAACAGCCCAAACTCTATTCTACTCTTTTTCCGCTTTTCAGTAAAATGAAACTTTCGTTACAGTTTAATTGCGGTTTTACTTGCTGCCAATGCTTTCCTCTACATACAATTGTGTCCCAACTTCTATCTTTGATTGGCCATTTGTTAAATTCGTCATCCATTCTTTAAAGTCCTCGATTGTATCTTCTTCTACATGAGTCTCTATGACAACGTCTTCTAAATAATGGATGTCATGCAGCCGATAAGAAGAGGCGCGGATTTCATTTTCTATTTTGCCAAGCCACGTATAGTCAATAGTGGTGCTGACAAGAGAATGAAGTGTCCGCTCTACGATCCCTGCTGCATTTATTCCTTCTGTTACAGAACGGCCGTATGCTCTGATGAGGCCGCCGCCACCCAGCTTAATACCGCCAAAGTAGCGGGTCACGACAACAACCGTGTCTTTAAGATCCCGTTTTTTTAACACTTCAAGCATAGGGACTCCGGCTGTGCCGGATGGCTCTCCGTCATCATTCGCTTTTTGTATGAGATTGTGTTCCCCGATCATATATGCCGAACAATTATGATTAGCGGAAGGGTGCTTGCGCTTAATTTCCTGAATAAAGGTATGCGCTTCTTCCTCTGATTCCACTCTTTGTACAGAAGTTATAAACCGGGATTTTTCAATAATAATTTCATTTTCTCCTTTTTTGGCAATCGTACGATATTTTTTCAACATATATATGGCACTCCTTTTTCAGTTTCGCTCGTTATGTTACACCATTATAACAATAAACGAGGATTTTCGTCATAACCCTGTAAACTGAAAAGAAGGTGAAATGTCATATGCGTCAATTGTAATGATACTTTAATATCGCGACATTCTATTGATGGTATAATAGACTAGGTTCAGGTTTGTGTAGATACTTAGGAAATTACTATTCTGAAAAAGTAAATACACCGATGAATTCCGACATTTACTGCGTCAAAAACATATACTGAGGAACACTTTCTTTTTTCCTTGATAAACAGTATAATTTTTTACAAAGACACTATGTAAATAGGAAGGAGTCTGAATTGTGTCCGCAACTAGTTTGGATTCCCAAATGCTTGACATCATTTTGGGTAAAATGATCGATACAGTGGACCAAAGCAAATCAGATATTTTTGAAATTGGGGAGCAGACGCGAAATGATTATGAAGGGCTTGTAAAAGAGCTTAGTCAGATCAGGGAGAAAATCACTACTGTAATTTATGAGGGTGATGACCTTGAGAGACGATCACGATTTGCGCGTAAGCGGCTGGCTGAAGTCAGTCACCATTTTAAAAACTTTTCTGAAGAGCAAGTCCGCCAAGCGTATGAAACGGCCCATGATCTCCAGATACAGCTTTCGGTCAACAGACAGGAAGAAAAACAGCTTCGCAGCCGCAGAGACGAGCTGGAAAGAAGACTGCAGAGCATGCTGGACACGATTGAGAGAGCGGAGAACCTCGTAACACAGATATCTGCAGTTCTAACCTATTTAAATAGTGATTTAAAACAAATGGGTGCAGCCCTGCAGGATGCAAAACAAAAACAGGAATTTGGCATTCAAATTATTGAAGCACAGGAAGAAGAACGAAAAAGGCTTTCCCGGGAAATACATGATGGACCGGCTCAGCTTATGGCAAATGTCCTGATGCGTTCCGATTTAATTGAACGGGTCTATAGGGACAAAGGAGCGCAGGAAGCATTTCTTGAAATTAAGAGTCTGAAAAAAATGGTTCGCTCTGCGCTTTCAGAAGTGCGGCGCATTATTTACGATCTCAGACCAATGGCTCTTGATGACCTCGGGCTTGTGCCAACGTTAAGAAAATACCTCAGTTCAATTGAAGAGTACAGCAACGGTACGAAATTATTGTTTCACCAAATAGGCGAAGAGTCACGATTACATCCCAAGTATGAAGTATCCTTGTTTCGTCTTGTCCAGGAGTCAGTTCAAAATGCCCTGAAGCATGCACATGCCACTGAAATTTCCGTTAAAGTTGAAATCCGGCAGGACCGGATCACAGTTGTGATTAAAGATAACGGAAAAGGATTTGATCCTTCTCAAAAAAAACAGGGATCTTTTGGTTTAATAGGCATGAGAGAACGGGTAGAATTGCTTGCGGGAGAAATCACGGTCAATTCAAGACCGGGATCCGGAACCCTTATTTTGATTCAAGTACCGCTTTAAAGGATTTTATATGATCAAGGAGGAAAATATATATGACAAGAATACTAATCATTGATGATCATCAGCTTTTTCGTGAAGGCGTAAAACGAATCTTGGATTTTGAAAAATCCTTTGAAGTAGTCGCAGAAGGGGACGATGGTTCACAGGCAATTGATTTATATGACACGCATCAGCCCGATGTTGTCCTGATGGATATAAATATGCCGGAAGTTAATGGAGTAGAAGCAACGAAAACGCTTATTGAAAATTTCCCTGAGGCGAAAGTCATCATCTTATCGATTCATGACGATGAGAACTATGTTTCTCATGCTCTGAAGTCAGGAGCTTTGGGCTATATGCTGAAGGAAATGGACGCGGATGCTCTCATTGATGCGATTAAAACGGTAACAGATGGTGGATCATACCTGCATCCTAAAGTAACCGTTAACCTTGTCAACGAGTTCCGCAGACTTGCAGATGCTGAATTTACAGGTAATTTCCAGCAGGTGGAAGTACGCCGTCCACTTCACCTCTTAACAAAACGCGAATGTGAAGTACTTCAAATGCTTGCAGACGGTAAAAGCAACCGCGGCATTGGCGAAGGCCTATATATTTCCGAAAAAACTGTGAAAAACCATGTAAGTAACATTCTACAAAAAATGAATGTAAACGACCGGACTCAAGCCGTTGTAACGGCCATTAAAAACGGCTGGGTGGAAGTACGATAAGTTTTAAGAAGAGAATAGGGTATAACTGTAAAAAATGAGCAAGTTTATATTATTAGTATGAGGTGAACGGAGCGGAGGGTGGCGACTCCTGCAGGACATGACGGCAGGCTGAGACTTTAAGGCTCAGCGCCGTCCCTGCGGAAAGCTTCCGCCTGAAGCGCAGTGAACCGTAAAAGAGCCAGAGACATTTTTTGTCCCCGGCTCTTTTTTTATTGGAACATAAGCACAGCTGGAATGACGAAGGCAGGCGAATATTGCCTGGGAAATGTCGGTTGTAGGGGAGAAAGCTGGATGTTTCAGTTACATAGAGCTATTCCCTTCAGGCGAAGCATTCTATTTGCAACATTATTTTCGTCTTCGGGCAAAGTCGACAAACTTAAACTTGTCCAGACGGTGTCTCGATTCTGTATATTGGAAAATAGTCGTATCTTCAAGGTGCACATAGTTTCGTACGAGTACAATATGGCTGTAGCCGTCCAGGTCAAGCAGTGTACGATCTTCATCTGTGGCCAGTTCCACTGTAATTTCTTTTTTTGCATAAGAGATGTTCAGGCCTAAATGATTCTCCAAATGGGCATAAATAGAATCACTGCAGATCTTTTCAGTAAGAGATGGAACGCTTGACTGCAAAAGCCAGTCTTTATCAAGAATGACTCGTTCGCCGTCAATGGTTCTTGCGCGCACAATTTCCCAAACCAGCGAGTCCTTCTCACACTCCAATTGTGGCGAGAGCCAGTCTTCTGCTTCTGTCAGTTCAAGCTTATGGACGGTCGTTGTAATATTTCTGCCAAGAGACTGCTGAAGCTCCTTGAAACTCACTAAACCTGAGACGGGAAAGGTCATTTTGCTGACATCCAGCACTAAAGAGCCCTTGCCCTGCATCTTTTGTATAAATCCATTTTGAGATAACAAAGTAAGCGCTTTACGAATGGTTTCACGGGAAGTATCAAAGCGCTCGCAAAGCTCATGCTCTGAAGGAAGAAGCGAGTTAGGTTCATAGATTCCCTGCTTGATTTCTTCCGAAAGTTCTTGAAAAATGTTCATATATTTATTGGTTGTTGCCATATAAGATCACCCTGTTTTATTGTATCATAATGGAAGGAAGCAGGGTATAACCCCAATACATCGGTGAAAAGACTATAGAGAAGGGATGATCCAGCCTATGATAAGTAAAAAAATGAGAACTGCAATAGGCGCCGGCTTGCTTGCTTTACTCCTGGCCGCCTGCAGCGGTGATGAAACGAACGATAATACAGGTTCCGTTAACGATGGTCAAAACGGAGAGGGAATCGATACACATACGCAGTCTGAAGATTCCGGTACAGAAGGAGATTCGGAAATCGGTTTTGAAATGAACAGCGAGGGAGAAGTGGAAAAAGCAGAAGATGTTCCGCCGGAAGAAGAAGAGGCCATTCTATCCCTTTTCGATGAATACATCAGCACCTTTAACGAAAAAGATATTGATGGATACCTTCAGCTGCTGCGAACGGGGGACGGTTACTTTAACGAAGACGAAGAACGTGCAGCTCTTGAAGAAGTATTCGAATCCTTTGATGTTGAGCGTGAAGTGGAATTAAAAACGATCAACGAATATAAGGAAGATGAAGCACATGTGTTTGCTAATATGATTTTGACTACTACAGATACTGAAAGTGGTGCAGAGGTAACCAGAACGGGCCGCCAGATCACCGTTTTTCATTTAGTGGAGGATGAGTGGAAAATCGCGTCCATTCATTTTATGGCAGATCCTGAATAAACATAATAGAAACCGGCCCTTAAACGTTTAAGGGCCGGTTTTTTGATTTTATTATTAAACTTAGCCTCAGTTCCAAATGCTATTTATTCCTGCAGTTTTTACAGACTTTTTGAACATCTTTTGTTGGGCTGACATGAGAATGAAGCAATTTAATGCCGGTTTTCTTGCATTTCGGGCAGGTGCCGCGATAGGGCTCTCCGCTCTTAATAGAACGTTTTTTTAGTATTTTTCCTCGATTGCTTTTCGCCATGGTCATCCATCCTCACCGGGTACTTTCTTTTAGTTAATGATTAGAAAGTGAAAGTGGGGTGGGCTGGAGCCTACATTCGGAAAATTATGTACGAAAATGAGCCTAATTTCAGGCTCTTTGACGTGTTCACTAAGCTTCAGACAGACGCTTTCCGCAGGGACGGCGACTGAGACTTTTCAGCGTGTTGCCCTGTAAAGTCTCAGCTTATCGTCATATCCTGCTGGAGCCGCCGCCTTCCGCTTTTACTAAAAAGTCTTATATATGGAGCTTTTCTTGATTTGTCCCAAACTTTTAAAATGGCATTTGGTACTACTTTTTAAGACGAAAGACGATGGACTCGTATGGACGGAGTTCAAAGGAATCCGCGGAGCCTTTAACGTCATCATAGTTGCTGATCAGGACAGAGCGGTCAGAAAAACGGTTTAGTCTTTGGGCTGTCTCAGAAGGCAGCTCAAATTGTACAGGGTTTTCATAAAAATTATTCACTACAAGTAGGGATTCTTCCTCTGTATTTCGCGTATAAGCAAAAATAGCCGGATCATCCGCTAGAAGTAATTCATAGTTTCCGTTTGTAATGATGTCATATTCCTTGCGCAGCGCATTCAGCTTTTGATAATGATAAAAAACGGACTGAGAATCTGCAACCGCTGCTTCTGCATTAATATCTTTGTAATTTTTAGCCACAGGAATCCATGGTGTTCCAGTTGTGAAGCCGCCGTTTTCTTCAGCACTCCATTGAACCGGCGTACGTGAATTGTCACGGGATTTCTGATTTAGAATGGCTAAGATTTCTTCATTTGAATGCTCGGTCTCAATCAGCTGCTTGTAAATATTTAAAGACTCTACATCCCGATAATCTTTAATAGTTTTAAAGTGAGGGTTGGTCATCCCGAACTCTTCACCTTGATAAATATAAGGCGTTCCCTGCATCATATGGATCGTTGTGGCCAGCATTTTAGCTGATTCAGTGCGATACTCCCCGTCATTTCCGTAGCGCGATACGATTCTCGGCTGGTCATGGTTGCACCAGAAGAGGGCATTCCAACCGCCGCCTTCATTCATGCCGACCTGCCAGGTGGATAAAATATCCTTCAGCTTAATAAAGTCAAAATCAGCAACCGTCCATTTCTCGCCATTTGGATAATCCACTTTTAAATGATGGAAATTGAACGTCATACTCAGTTCTTCGCGTTCAGGATTAGAGTACTTGATGCAGTGATCGATTGTAGTGGAAGACATTTCGCCTACTGTCAGCAGGTCATGCTTTGAAAATACTTCCCGGTTCATTTCATGCATATAGTCGTGAACCTTTGGGCCATCTGTGTAAAATTTACGGCCGTCTCCATCACCATCCTCATCAGGGAATGACTGATCCTTGGAAATTAAGTTGATTACGTCCAGGCGGAAGCCATCGACGCCTTTTTCCGCCCAATAATTCATCATGTCATACAGCTTTTCACGAACAGCTTCGTTTTCCCAGTTCAGATCTGCCTGTGTGACATCAAATAAATGCAAATAATACTGGCCTGTCTTTTCTTCCAGCTTCCAGGCATTGCCTCCAAATTTAGACACCCAGTTGGTTGGCGCAGTACCGTCTTCTTTCGCATCCTTCCAAATATAAAAATCACGGTACTCACTGTCTTTAGACTTGCGTGATTCCACAAACCACTCATGCTCAGTAGATGTATGATTAATAACGATATCCATAATAATTTTAATTCCTCGATCATGCGCTTCAGAGAGCATGCGGTCAAAATCATCCATCGTTCCGTATTCATCGTGAATGCTGAAATAGTCACTGATGTCATAGCCATTATCATTTTGTGGAGACTTATAAGGAGGAGTCAGCCAAAGCACATCCACCCCAAGCTTCTTTAAATAATCCAGCTTCTCTGTAATCCCGTTTAAATCCCCGACGCCATTTCCTGTCGTATCATTAAAACTCTTTGGATAAATCTGATATACAACCGCTTTTTTCCACCATTCCATACGTGAATCACTCCTTGAAAATGAATTTAACTTGGTAATAGAATTTACTTTTCTTTAGTTAAGTAAAGGAGTCTGGCCCCTTTACTTAGGTAAAGCTTTTATTACAAACAAAGCGTCCGCTGAAATGTCTGCGAACGCTTTTGGTTGTTAGTCTTCGAGTTTTCCTTTTTTAACGAATAGTCCGTAAAGAAGGGTTAGGACAAATGGAACAACGATCGCGATGGCCATCCCGATGCTGAAGATCAGCCAGAATTCTTTTTGAATGGAGATAATTCCTGGTACACCGCCGACACCGATCGAGTTGGCCAGAACAAAGTTAGCACCGAGCAGAAGCCCTGCGATACCTGATCCAGTCAGTGCAAAGATAAACGGAAAGCGATAGCGGAGGTTAACACCGAACAGTGCAGGTTCCGTTACACCGAGCCAAGCCGAAATACCAGAGGAGCTGGCGAGACCTTTCAGTTTTTCATCCTGTTTTTTCGTAAAGAATGTCAGTGCGAAAATCGCAAACGCTGCTGATCCTTGCGCGATATTCGATAAAGCAAGAATAGGCCACAGGAACGTTCCGTTAATATTACTTGAAATCAGCTGAAGATCTACAGGAAGGAATGTATGGTGCATTCCTGTAATAACAAGCACTCCATATGTCGCGCCGTAAACTAAACCGCCGAGCCATCCAAAGTTATTAAAGATCCAGATAACCCCATCTGCAATAGCAGTTCCGGCAGCAAATGTTAAAGGCCCGATTGCGATAAATGCAGCAAGTGACGTAATTAATAGAGCAACTGGAGCTACAACGAGAAGCTTAATGGAATCATGTACTTTCCGGTTCAGGAATTTTTCGATTAAAGCATAGAGATAAGCTGCAAATAAAACAGGCAGTACTTGTCCCTGATAACCGATGGATTCAACGGTTAAACCGAATAAATTCCACGTTGGAACTGTACCTTCTCTTACTGCGTCCGGATAAGCATAGGCGCTGAGTAAACCGGGATGTACAAGTACAAGCCCGAGGACAATCCCCATCAGCGGATTTCCGCCAAAGCGCTTAACTGCTGACCACCCTATTAAAGCGGGTAAAAAGTTAAACGCCGCACTGGCTATAATACTGATAACCGTGGCTAAATCTGCCCATTGAGGATACATCGCAACAAGTGATTCTTCGCCAAATAAATCTTCGACTGTCAGAACATTGTTCAGCCCCAGCAATAAACCGGCTGTAACAATTGCAGGTAAAATCGGAATAAAGATATCTGCAAGCAATTTAATTGTACGCTGCAGTGGATTCATTTTCTTCGCCGCAGCATTTTTTACATCATCCTTGGAAACTTCCTGAATGCCCGTTTCCTCTGCCAGTACTTTATAGACCTTATCTACAAGACCCTGTCCAATAACTACCTGGTACTGTCCGCTGTTTGCAAAAGACCCTTTTACAACATCAATGGACTCAAGCTTTTTCTTATCCACCTTACTGTCATCATGCAGCACGAACCGCAGCCGTGTAACACAATGAGTAGCAGAGTCGATATTTTCTTTCCCGCCAATCGCTTCGACAATCTGGCGGACTTCCTCTCTATTCACATCACTCATCAATAACCCTCCCGTAACCGTTTTCATTTCCGTGACGTTATGCCATCCATTCATCTATTCCCTATTGGATAAAAGATAGTCCAAGTTAATCAGAAACAGCGCTTACATTTACAAACTTATCATATACGTGTATATACAAGTTGTCAACTATAAAGATTTCCTGCATTTCATTGAATAAATACCTGAAAATAGCAATTTAACTATCCAAATCTCATATATTTTTTACGATTGTTTTGTGCTATTCTTTATAAGGTTAGGATGAGGAGGGAGGCAGCTTTATGAAAGAAAGAATTGTAGGAATTGATTGGATTAGAGCTGCAGCCTGTTTAAGTGTGGTTTGGGTCCATTCCATTGCCAGAGTAAAAGGTTTATATGAATTGCCTGCTTTTTCATATGATTTGGCAGTTTTGATTCAGATGGCCTTTATCTTTGCTACTCCAATGTTTGTCATGATCTCAATCTATATATTGAGCTATACGTATCAGGACACTGCACCAAAAGGATTTTGGAAGAAACGATTTATGTATATATTTATTCCTTATCTATCAATTTCATTTATTTCGGCTTTTTATTATAATCTCGTAAATGGTTTTTCTCTTGAATATACGGGAGCCATTTTATACCGATATATATTGATGAGCGGCTGGAATGGATATTTTATATTAATTATTTTTCAGCTTTATTTTCTGCACTTTTTATTTAACCGCTATTCCCATAAGGTTAATCCATATTTAATGACAGCTTTAGCAATTGTCATTAATATTCTCTACAATTATTATGTTTCA
Organism: Jeotgalibacillus sp. ET6; assembly: GCF_029667115.1. GTDB lineage: Bacteria > Bacillota > Bacilli > Bacillales > Jeotgalibacillaceae > Jeotgalibacillus. The sequence continues at coordinate 477,831 of NZ_JARUIU010000002.1, forward strand.
TTTCTCCCAGCGCCGCATGAATCTCTGGAAGTGCTTTGGGTTCAGTACGGCAGAGTGTTCTTCCCAGGCTGGATTGCTTTCTTTATTGTTGCTTATTATGCAGGACGATACGCTCTTCAGTGGAAAAAATTCTTGCGCAAGGCTGGTCCGGGTATTATCGTTTTAGCTTTATTTTCAATGGTTTACGGATTTTACAATGTTATAGCAGATAATTATATTGTCGTTTCATCCAGAAGGAATGATGTCTTGTTTTACACGATTTTTCTGTTTTTATCTTTAATTTATTTAACAGCTTCTTTTAAAACCGTCCCGGCAGTCATTAAGGTTGTAAGTAAATATTCATTTCCAATCTTTCTGCTTCATCTGCTGTTTATCGACTTTTATGCACGATTTCAGCCCTTTGATTTATCGGCCACTGCATACGGAGTTTTCGCTTTTCTGTTTTCTACTCTGGGAAGCATAGGTTTTTCATGGGTTGTAAAGCATATTCCAGGCTCTGGGATGATTATTGGAAATATTGATCGGAAAAAGTCTGGCAGCAAACCGAAGAAACCGGTTGAAGAAATGACTGCCCGTTCTTCATAATTCACCTGTTAAGTGCCCTCTGTATACAACAGAGGGTTTTTATTTTTTCTAAAATAACATTGAAGGAAAGAGATGCATTCAACGAGTTCTTGGGCTAGAATAGGAGCATAGGGTCTGCGGACAAGTTTACGGTAATTGAAATTTTATTGCAGGGATAGGAATGGTGGAATGAAGACGGCGATCGTGACGGATAGTACGGCATATATACCAAAACAAATTCGGGATGAGCTTTCGATTCATATGATTCCATTGAGCGTGATTATGGCTGGGAAAATGTATCAGGAGGAGGTTGATCTGACGACTGAGGAATTTTATGACTCAGTGCGTGTGGAGAAGGATCTTCCTACAACCTCACAGCCTGCAGTTGGTCAGTTTGCGGCTCTTTTTGAGGAGCTTTCAGCAGAGTATGACGAAGTGGTTTCCATCCATTTGTCCAGTGAGATCAGCGGAACGTTTTCCGGTGCTGTGCAGGCGGGGGACATGGTGGAGAATATCCGGGTGTATCCGTTTGATTCAGAGATTTCCTGCATGGTGCAGGGGATGTTTGTGTTAGAAGCAGCTCAAATGGCCAAGCGCGGCTGCTCAGCGGAAACGATTGTTGCGTATCTTGATGAACTGAAGGAAACGACCCGAGCCTATTTTATGGTGGATAATCTCAGCCACCTTCAGCGCGGCGGGCGTTTATCGAATGCACAGGCGATGATCGGAAGCCTGCTTCAGGTGAAGCCGCTGCTGCATTTTGTGGATAAAAAGATCGAACCATTTGAAAAAATCCGGACACGCAAAAAAGCGATGAAACGAATGGTTGACCTATTGGCTGAGGATGCGAATAAATATGATCATCTTCAGGCGGTCATTATTCAGGCTAATCGTGAAAATGAAGCGCATGAATGGAAGCATGAGCTTGAACAGCAGCTGCCAAATGTCACGTTTCGGATTTCTCACTTCGGACCGGTGATCGGCACTCATTTAGGAGAAGGCTCTATGGGCCTTGGCTGGATGAAAAAAGAGTAAAACCGGGAGAGCGGCGGATGTCGTTCTCCACTTTTGCCCTAAAAGGAGGTTATTTATCTGAATACATGTTGTGTATCACCTCAGCTTCGCACGGTCCTCTCCGGCAGGCAGCTTTTAAAAGACGAGGTTCTCCATTTAGTTACTCCTCAGGAAATAGAGCAACACCTTCAATCCAACCACATTTTCTTCACTCCATCTATCGAAAAGAAAAAGTACACATACCGCTGTATGCGCTGCTTTAATGAGCAGTCTCATTTGTTTTACGAGCAGCCATGCGCCAGATGCAAGGGTCCGTGCACCTATTGCAGAAACTGTATTAACATGGGCAAAGCGTCTTTTTGCAATCCGATTGTCAAATGGTCTGGTCCGGAAGATGAGCCCCTGGAGCCGCTGCAGCAGCCCATTTTGCAGTGGGAGGGAACGCTGTCCATTCCCCAGCAAAAAGCCTCGGATCAGCTAGTCCGAGCAGTTGAAGAGAAACGGTCAACGCTCGTTCATGCTGTATGCGGAGCGGGTAAAACAGAAATCTTGTTTCAGGCTGCAGCTCATGCGCTTGAAAAGGGCCAGCAGGTTTGTATTGCTACACCAAGAAGAGATGTGGTTCAGGAATTGTTTCCCCGCTTTCAGCAGGCTTTTCCCACAACACCCATTCAGGCTCTTTTTGGAGGAAGTGAGCACAGAAACGATCTTGCCCGGCTGACCATTGCCACCACGCATCAGCTTTACCGGTTCCAGCACGCATTTGACGTAATGGTGATTGATGAAGTGGACGCGTTTCCCTATCATGGAGACGTCACGCTTCAAAGAGCTGCACAAAACGCGAGAAAACCAGCCTCAACCCTCATCTATCTTACCGCCACACCTGCAACTGCTCTCCTGCATGAAGTAAAAAAAGGCAGTCTGCAGGCCATTGTGATCCCCGCGAGATACCACGGCTATCCACTGCCCGTTCCGGAAACCAGATGGCTTGGAAACTGGAAAAAATCGATCGATAAGAAGCAGCTACCCTACAGTTTTAGATCATGGATCGAAAGCAGACTCGCTGTGAAAAAGCGTATGATGCTGTTCATGCCGGATATTCCAACGATGATCCAAGTGGAAAAGCTGCTGCAAGCCTATACACCCAATCTGGAGTCGGTTCACGCCAAGGATTCAAAAAGAGGGCCGAAGATCGACAGAATGCGAAAGAAAGAGCTTGATATCCTGCTGACGACCACCATTTTAGAAAGAGGGGTCACCTTTTCCAATATTGATGTAGCCGTACTAGGGGCAGAAAAGGCGATTTTCACAGAAAGTGCGCTTGTGCAGATTGCGGGGAGAGCAGGACGTGATTTCCGCTACCCGAGCGGCATCGTCGCCTTTTTTCATTTTGGTCATACAGAAGCAATCGTCAAAGCCCAAAAGCATATCATTCGAATGAATCATCAGGCTAAAAAAGACGGACTGCTTAAGGAGAAGAAACATGAACCGCTGCTTGAGCTGTCATGAACCCATTTTAATAGAAATTTCCTGGAGCGATCTTTTTACACCGCGCAAGCATACTTCTTTGTGCAGCGAATGCATGAGCCTGCTTCAGGTAATCCGTCATGACTCGATCTGTACCATCTGCTCAAGACCTCTTGCGGAACAAACCTTCTCCTGCAAAGACTGCCTTACATGGGCAGAGCACCCTGTTTACAGCAGTGTTCTCCATCAAAATCGATCGCTTTACGTTTATAATGAAGGGTTAAAAGAGTTGATCAAACGGTTTAAATACGATCGGGACTATGCCATCGCAGGCTGCTTCAGTGCCCCTTTAGCTGAGGTGGTAAAAAGCATGATGCCCTACGACTTCCTTCTTCCAATTCCTCTTCACGAAAGCAAAAAAATCGACCGCACCTTCAATCAAACAGAAGCGCTGCTTGAAAGCGCAAATCTTCCTTACCGGACAAGCCTTTCCCGGATGGATAACCCTGAAGTTTCCCAGGCAAAAAAAGGAAAGCAGGACCGCCACGCGGCCACCAACCCTTTTTGGACTGCAGAAACCTTTCAAAACGAGTCCATTATTTTAATTGATGACCTATATACTACAGGGACGACGATCCGGCATGCAGCCTATATTTTAAAGGAAGCAGGAGCAGGGAAAATTTGTTCCATCACCATCGGCCGCTAAAAATAGTATGAAATTCCTAATTAATACTACCTACTTATAAAGGTTATGTTATATAATGGAGAAAAACCGAATAAGGGGACTTTATCATGGCGGAATTAAGAAATTGTCCTGCGTGCAATGCGATCTTTAATTATAACGGACTTCGCGATGTGTGCTTGCAATGCCACCAGGCAGAAGAGGATTTATTTCAACAGGTATATCAGTTTTTGCGCAGGCGTGAAAACCGTGCAGCAACTGTGGAGCGGATTGTTGAAGTAACCGGAGCAGAGGAAAAACAGCTGTACAAGTGGGTTCGCAAGCGCAGGCTTCAGCCGGCTCAATTTCCGGGACTCGGCTACCCGTGCGATCAGTGCGGGACTTTAATTACACAGGCAAAGCTCTGCAGAACATGCACAGACTCAATAAAAAGTGATTTAAAGCTTGAGGAATCGAACCGTCTTTTTCAGGAAGCCTCCAAAAGCAACCAGCAAAAAACGTATCTTTCTTCAAGAAAATATACGTAAATATGAAAAAGGCGCATGGGACTTTATTTCTAATTTTCCCGTGCGCCTTTAATTTTTTCAAAGCCTGCCGATATAATAGGTAACAAACAACCTTTAGCAAAAAGGAAAGCAGGTGACTTGTCTTGAAGATAAATTCAATTAATAGTGCAAATCTTAACCCCTACGCACGCCAGCAGGCAAAAGTAGATCAGGCGGATGCTCAAAAGCTTCAAAAAGCAGATAAGCTGGAAATTTCGTCACAGGCGAAGGAAATGCAGGAAAGCAGCTCCATCCAGGCACAAAGACAGGAAAAACTTGATCAGCTGAAGCTCACGATTGAAAACGGCACGTATCAGGCAGATCCTAAACAAACGGCAGCGGACCTGCTCAAACATTTCCGCAGCTGAACAGCTAAAGTTGAAAAGCCCTTGTGAGAACAAGGGCTTTTCTTCTGCCAACGCTCATATTTAAAGGCTTATTTTTTATACATGTACAGGAGGTGCAGGAATGATGCAGGTTAATATAGATTCCGCTGTTTCAAATTTTTCAAAGTCAGAGGTCCCGGCTGCCGTTAAAAAAGGCGATATTTTTCAAGTGAGAATAAAAGAAAAGCATGCGAACGGAGAAGCAACCGTAGATCTTCGCGGCCGTGAAATGAAAGTGAAAACGGAGGGGGATCTGCCTTCATCAGGAAAAGCTTTCGTTGAAGTGATCGGCACAAAGGACGGTTTGCCTGTAGTCAAACCTGCAGAGCCTCCTGTAAAGCAAGCGGTGAAACCTTCCGCAGATCAGCAGCTCACCTCATTAAATGGAGGAAAGCCGGTGTCTTCTGATGTAAAAGCGGCAGTCCAGATTTTGCAGGATAAAGGCATTCCTGTGACAAAACAAGCGCTTCAGGAGCTCACTTCTTTTCTAAAAAACAGCAGCGGAAACCTGGATGACAAGCTATACAGTGTAACTGCCGCTGCTCAAAAACAGCTCGACATGTCTGCAAAGCAGCTGCATCTCGTTCACGCTGCTCTTCACGGCAAAACAGTCGGTGAAGAAGTAGGGAAACTGCTGAAAAGTGAAGGACTCGATCCTGCTCTTCAGTCCAAGCTCTCCAACGCACCAAAGCAGCTTTACGATGCGGGAGCAGGCAAATTAGCAGAGGTTTTGCAGACGCTGTCCAAAAAGTTCCCCAATGACCCTGTGCTTAAACAGCTTTCTCAAGAGCTGAAGAGCGGCGCCAGTCTCAGGCAGATTGCTTCCGCATTACAGACCGGATTTTCAGCTGAGCTGACAGCCGATTTATCTAAAAAAGTGTCTGATGCAGCAAAGTTAGAGGCGCTTATGGTTTCAAAAATGACGGCACTTTCCAATCAACCGTCTTCTACTCTTCAGTCTCCATCCGACCCGGCACTGGATCAATTGGTAGATTCGCTGCAAAAAGCGATCATAAACGTTCAGAAAAACCCTGATATGACTGGAGTGTTAAAAGAAATCCAGCAGACGGTACTTGCTTCTGAGCAGCTGCCTGCCTCGCTGTCGCAATCGATTCAAAAGGCTGTGGAAAAAGCGTCAGCTTCACTTGATCAGGGACGTGAGCTTGCGGCGAGGCAGGAAGTGATGCAGGCCCTTCAGCCCGCGCATATGCAGCTGAAACCACAGACGTCAGCAGGAGACGAAGGCTACCAGCTTTCCGAGCAGCTCGCTGCCGCACTTCCCGCTCAGTCAAAGGATTTTATCGTAACAAGAATCTCTGAAAAACTGTCGCAGGCGGCCATTGATTTTAAACAGATTAAAAGAGATATTACGAGAAATCTCCAGCATATCGATCAGCAGCTGCTTTTACAGCAAAAAAGAGCGGTGCCGCAAGTAAAGCCGATGCTTGAAGCGACGATTAAAATGCTCGATCAGGCTATTTTAAAAAGCGACTTTATGCTGTATACCGATATGGCAACGGAAAAAAAGCTGTTAAAAGGAAGCTCCCAGCTTGCAGAAGCAGCGAGACTAGTGGCAAAAGGCCAAACAGCAGAAGCAGCCAAAGTGGTGTCTGAGGTTAAATTTATGATGGAAAAAATCAATTTTAAGCCGGCAGATGTGCGGGTTCAGCATATGGTGTCAACCGAGCTTCTTCAGCTTGACCCACCTTCTCTTTCAAAGCAGGCGGCGACGACAGTCAGTCATTCCATGAACATGCTGCACCAGGAGCCAACAGGCCGCCAGCTTTTTGATCATGTGAGAGGAATGGGCTTAACGCATGAGCACGAACAGTCGCATGCTCTTTTAACGAAGGGGAAGCCGCAGGAGGAATTAAGCGCGTCGCTTAAAAGCATGCTGCTGAAAATGGCGCAGGGAGAAGGCGAATCCCAAGCCGGCAAAAGTGATCCGATGCTCACGCAGCTGACAGGCCAGCAATTGCTCAGCAAAACAGATGCAAACGGCCTTCAAAGCATGGTGATGACGCTTCCTTATCTTCTCGAAAATAAAGTGGAGGAATTTAAAGTATTTCTTCAATCAAAAAGCGGGGAGCAGAAGGTGGACTGGGAAAACTGCAGTCTGTACTTTTTATTTGAAACGAAAAAGCTTGGAGAAGTCGGCATTGCGCTGACAGCCAACGACCGGATGCTGTCGATTAAAGTGAAAAATGATCTGCCTGGCTTTGAAGAAAAAATGAAGCCGCTCACGTCACTCGCCAAAGCCCGTCTTGAAGACATCGGCTATGAGATTGGCAGCATTCAATTTACCAAACTGCTGAAAGAAACAGTTTCTGCTTCACCTGAGCCAGGAAAAGAGCGATCCGCCATTCCGGCCATGACCGAGAAAGGGTTTGATTTCAGTATATGATGCCGCACTATTTTAATCAGATTGCCAGAAAAAAAACGAGCGGTCCTTCTGCTGCGGTCATTCGCTATGATGAAAATGGCGGAGCACCAAGTGTTGTGGCGCAGGGGAGCGGTGCACTTGCCCAGCGGATTATCGAGCTTGCCCAGGAGCATAATGTTCATTTAGAGGAAGACGAAAGCCTGCTTGCCAATTTACTCGATATTGACCTTGGCGACAGCATCCCCCCGCAGCTGTATTCCGTTATTGCAGAGATGCTGATTTTAATCGAGGAAATGGAAAAAAACTATTAAACAACCGATTCTCCAGCCGATATAGACAATAGGCAGGAGGAGAACAGATGAACTTTCTAACAAAAGAATTACTTTATCAAAAATCTTCACAGGAACTGACTTCATATCTTTATGAAGCAGCGATTACTCAATTAAAAGATGCTATTCAATTAATGGAGCGCAAGCAGTTTCTGGAAGCAAATAAACGATTGCAAAAAGTAAATGATATTATGCGCCGCCTCGGAGCAGGGCTGAATTATGACTCAGGCATCATTGCCGATCAGCTGGATGCGGTGTATAACTACATAGCGCAAAAAACCATTGAGGCAAATATAAAAAAGGATGCGCAGGGGGCAAAAGACTTGCTCGCCATTCTGGAAGAGCTCTCTGCAGCGTGGACCGAAATTTTAAAAACAAAGCCAGCAGCCGCAAAGCCTGCCGGTAAAATAGGAACCTCTCAATACGAAAAACACATCATGGTGCAGGAGCGCAATCTGAATCCAATGGAAGCGGGGAAGTAAAAGAATGAGAATTAATCATAATATCCAAGCACTAAATGCCTACCGAAATTTAAATCAGACAATGGGTGCAACATCGAAAAGTCTTGAAAAGCTTTCTTCCGGTCTTCGGATCAATAAAGCAGCAGATGATGCTGCAGGACTTGCCATTTCTGAAAAAATGCGTTCTCAAATCCGCGGCCTTGATATGGCAGAGCGGAACTCCCTTGATGCGATTTCCCTTGTGCAAACAGCTGAAGGCGCCCTTTCTTCCACTCATGATATTCTTCAGCGTATGAGAGAGCTTTCTATTCAGGCGGCAAACGGCACTCTTGAAGAAACAGACCGTGAAGCGATTCAGTCTGAAATTAACGAATTAACTTCAGAGATTGACCGGATTGCAGACACCACACAGTTTAACCAGAAAAAACTGTTAAACGGCTCGGATACAGGAAGAGCCTTCCTTGAAACGACGAATGCACAAGTTGATTATAAAGGTCTGGGCGTATTTGGCGGAACGGTAACGGCAGCACCAAGTGAGCCGGCAAGTGCAAGACTTGATTTCCCGATGTCAGTGGGAGAATTGAATAATGCAGGCATTGAAGGCAAAAAGTTTACGATTAATGGCAAAGTATACGAAATTGATAACGCAGCTTCCCCTACAGCAGGATTAACCGCTTCAGGCAATATTGCGGTCAATGTAACCGGCTGGAATACAGCAGCAACAACAGATACAGCGAAAATAGGCAATATTAATACATTAGTTAATGCACTGGAAACAGCTGTTCGAACAGCTGATCCAAGCTTTACCGTTGCAAAAACACCTGCTACAAATGCCGGTGCGGCAAATGACGGCCAAATTAACCCGGCCGCATTAACCTTCTCCACTCAAAACCCAATGTCGCCAAATGAGGCAGCCGATGTTTCCGTTGCCGTTGATCCGACTCTAACAGGCGCAAGATGGACAAGTCCATTTACCGGAGGACCGGCAACTACATTTCAAGCAAATCCGGAAGCAGCTTCTTCTGAGCGGGTGAGCTTAACGTTCAGCGAAACACCAAAAGAAGGCGACTCCCTGAAGCTTGACGGCTTAACAATCAATTTTGGCAAGCCGGCCGTTCCGTATACAGGCGGAACAGCATCCGTCACGATTGACCCTGAAGGCAAGGATCTGGCTTCAGTTCTAGAAGAAATTGACGGGGTTGTTGGTTCTGCCATTGCGGATCCTGCGACAAAAGCACCGGCACTTGATGAAACGTTCTCTGTTGTTGGCAACACATTAACAGTCGGAACGATTAAAACAGATGACGGGGCAGCGAATGGTCTTGAAATTGAATTTAAAGACAGCGATTTTGTCGCGAATCAAGGAAAAGCGCTAAGCGTTGATTTCCAAATTGGCGCCAATGAGCTTGAAATGCTGACACTGACTGTCAATCCAATGGATGCAGCGAAGCTTGGCATTGGCCGCACAGCGGACGGCACCTTCCTGACTGTATCAGGTGTGAATGCTTCTCAGGGCGTCAGTGTCATGACAACGGAGGATGCTTCAAGAGCTATTACCCTATTTGATAAAGCGATTCAATCTGTTTCTGAGGAACGCAGCAAGCTTGGTGCGGTTCAAAATCGTCTTGAACATACGATTACAAACCTGCAGTCAGCCAATGAAAATCTGACGGCTGCTGAATCACGAATTCGTGATCTTGACATGGCAAAAGAAATGTCGACGTTCACGAAAAATAATATCTTAAACCAGGCCGGACAGGCGATGCTTGCACAAGCCAATCAGCTGCCGCAGGGAATTTTGCAATTGCTTCAATAAAGCCGTGAGAGGGAAGAGCCATGGGAGTATAGGCTTCTTCCCCTTTTTTATAGGAGCACGTATGATAGAAGGAACGATTACAAGTGGAGTGATAAAAATGGAAATTCAGCGCATCTCAAAAACAGGACCGGCTAAAGCTTCCGCCAAAGCCGAGACAGCCAAAGAATCCACCTCGTTTTCCGAAGTGATGGCCAAAAAAAGAGGCAGCACGCTCATTGATAAAATGACCGCCATGTCCAAGGAAATTGAAGACCAGGGAAAAGTACTCGCAGAATCCCGATCTGTTGAAGACTTAAAAAAATATAAAAAACTCGTGAAGCAGTTTATGGAAGAAGCCGTCGGCAATGCGCTTCAGCTTGAAGACCAGCGCGGCTTTAACCGCAGAGGGCGAACGAAAGTATATAAAATCGTCAAGGAAGTGGACAAGGGCCTGATTGACCTGACCAATTCTGTGCTCCAAAAAGAGCAAAAAGGCATTGATATTTTAAGCAAAATCGGCCAGATTCAAGGCATGCTGATTAATGTGTACACGTAATAAGTGACAATTGCCTTAAAAGCATTAACTAAACCACAAAAGAGCCGATATACAAAAGAGAAGCACGATCACTTTTTGACCAAAGGAGAACCCAATGACGGGATCATCACTGATTGACTTACTTGAAAAAATGCTGAAGCTGCATAAAAGTCTGCAGCAGATCTCTATAAATAAAACGGCTGTCATCAAGGAAGGTAATCTGACCTCCTTAACAGCCCTGATGCAGGAAGAACAAAAGCATATCCATGCCATTAACACACTCGAGCAAAAACGCATCGGACTGATGACAGAGCTGACCGGCAAAAACAATGCAAGCCTGCAGGAAGCACTTCCACATATAGAAGAAAAAGAGCACGAACCTCTTTTGCACATGCAGGAAGAAATGCTTGCCGTGCTGACAGCGCTGAAAGAAACCAACGCACTGAATCAGCTTTTGCTGGAGCAGTCGATGCAGTTTGTTTCGCTGAATATGGACCTGCTGATGCCGAGCGCCGATGGGCAAACCTACGGCAATCGAGGCGACGATCAATCAAATGAAACGATCAAGCCGCTTTTTGACTCACAAGCCTGACCTGATTATCTGACTACACTGGAGGTTGAAGAATGTCTACTTTTCACGGACTCGAAGTTGCAAGACGCGCCTTGAACACACAGCAAAGCGCCCTGCACACAACAGGTCATAATATTGCCAATGCCAACACACCGGGCTACTCAAGACAGCGTGTGAATTTCACGCCGACTGAGGCCTTCCCGACGGCTGCCATGAACCGCCCGCAAATTCCAGGACAATTGGGAACAGGCGTAGAAGCAGGCTCCATTCAGCGGGTGCGCGAGAGCTTTCTCGACGATCAGTTCCGCAATGAATCCAATAAACTAGGGTATTGGGACGCGCGTGCAACCTCCCTCAGTAAAATGGAGGATGTGATGAATGAGCCGACAACGAACGGGTTGTCTGCCGTTATGGGAGAATTTTGGCAGTCGTTGCAGGATTTATCCGTCAATCCGGAAAATACTGGTGCCAGAGGAGTTGTCCTTGAGCGCGGCCAGGCAGTGGTGGATACGTTTCATTATGCCAGCGATTCCCTTAATACCATCCAGAAAGATATCGGCAGTGAAATCGGCATCGGCTTAAAAAGCGTCAATTCCCTGCTAGAGCAAATCAGCGGATTAAACAGCCAGATTGCAGGCGTTGAACCCCACGGCTATCTGCCAAATGATTTGTATGACAAGCGGGATGCGTTAGTGGACGAGCTTTCACAAATGGTAAAAATCAATGTACAGAAAACACCTTCAGGCGGAAATGACCTTAAAATCGCTGAAGGCGTTTATACTATCACGCTTGTGAGCGAAAACGGCAAAGAGCAGCCGCTTGTAACAGGAAACCGGTTCAACCAGCTTGGATTTGCAGATGCAAATGGCAGAATGGCGGATCAAACCCCGGAAACCGTTAAAAATCTTCAGCTTTTCACAAGTGAAGGAAAAGCACTGAACACATCTTTGCCGTTTGCCAATGAAAATGGCACGATTCAATTCGCGCAAGGCAAGCTCCGCGGCATGATCGAATCCTACAGCTACAGTCATACAAACGCTAATGGCGAAACCGTTGAAAAAGGACTTTATCCGGATATGCTCACTGACCTGGATAAGCTCGCTTTTACCTTCGCGAACGCCTTTAATGCCGTTCATGAAAAAGGAACCGATCTTCAGGGAGAGCCTGGAAAACCATTCTTTGAACTTGCAAATTCGGCTTCATTTCAGGGAGCAGCAAAAGGGATCCAGCTTGCTGACCTCAATCCACAGGATATCGCAGCTTCCATGTCCATATCCGAAAACGGAGAGGTAAACGCAGGAAACGGGCAAAATGCCATTAATCTTTCCAATATTCAAAGCATGATCTTGTCAGACGGTGCACTAAAGCTTGAAGGAACAGACGAAACGATTGATCTTCCGGGTTTAAGCGCGATCGAAAACGGATCCCTAAATGCCTTTTATGAAGGAATGGTCGGTCGTTTAGGCGTCAATGCGATGCAGGCAAACCGGATGGGGCAAAATAGCCTCGTGCTGACCGAGTCGGTTGAAGAAAAACGTCTATCAGTGTCCTCCGTATCACTTGATGAAGAAATGAGCAACATGATTCAGTTCCAGCATGCTTATAACGCCGCTGCACGAAGCATCACGATGGTGGATGAAATGCTCGATAAAATTATAAACGGAATGGGCTTAGTCGGAAGATAAGGAGAGTGATCGATCATGCGTGTGACTCAATCCATGCTGTCAGGCAATATGATGCGGAATTTATCATCCAGCTTTGAAAAAATGGGGAAATTCCAGGACCAGATTGCCACACAGAAAAAAATTAACCGCCCGTCAGACGATCCGGTTGTGGCCATGAAAGGGATCACCTACCGCCGCAACATGCTTGAAACGGAGCAGTTTAAACGAAATTACTCTGAAGCGTATAACTGGACCGAAAATTCAGATGCCACACTCGATAAAACAGGCTCCGCGCTTCAGCGTGTGCGTGAATTGATCGTGCAGGCAGGAAATGATACGTATGACGCTGCGCAAAGAAAATCAATCAGCGAAGAAATCGACCAGCTGAAAGAGCATTTGGCCGAGCTTGGCAACACAAAGTTTGGAGATAAGTATTTGTTTAATGGAACCAGTACACTCCAAAAGCCGATCGATCTATCCCAAGATCCTGTCAAGGTATCTGCAAACTCTGAATCGGTCGACCTGGAACTGTCTAAGGGCGTATATATTTCCGTCAATGTAGATCCAACTGCAGTATTTTCATCTGACCTTTTCGATGACCTGGATTCTCTTATTGCCGGACTGAATGATCCAGATACAGAAGGCAAAGATATCAGCGGCTTTTTAAATCAAATGGACGGCCATATTTCAAATGTCACTGATACAAGAGCGAACTTAGGAGCCCGTCATAACCGGGTGGAATTAATGGAAATCCGTGTCGGAGAACAGGAAGTAACCGCAACAAAAATCATGTCCGAAAATGAAGACATTGATTTTGAAAAGGTGATCACGGACCTTAAAGTACAGGAAAGTGTTCACCGGGCTGCACTATCCATCGGTTCTCGTATTGTCCAGCCTTCTTTAATGGATTTCCTTCGTTAAGATAAGATTCTGCGCCATGGGGTGAATGCGATGCAAATTCCGCAGCTACAAATGCAATCCAAATCTGCCAAAATTAACATAAGCTCGACCAAAGCAAGCCAGTCGATTCAGCAGCCGTCAGCTAAACTTGATCTGGAATCACCGAAGGCACAAATGACCATCCGCACGACACCCGGCAGATTAACGATTGATCAATCTCAAGCATGGGCTGCGATGGGACTGAAGCGCACGCCACAGCTGATTCGGGAAGCGGCAAACAAAGGGATGCAGGAAGTTCAGGCTGGCATGAGCCGAAGAACAAGTGAAGGCAATCAACTGATGGAAATTGAAAAAGGCGGCCGCGTCATTCAATCAATTGCCGCACGAAACAGCAACGGCCCTGAGCAGTCCTTTAATATCGGGTTTATCCCTCCGCCTTTTAGTGTTAAGGTAAAGTATCAACAAGGAAGCACTCATATTGACGCTTCTCCTCAAAAAGTCATCAACCGGACACGCGCTCAAAAGCCTGTGATCGACCACCAGGCCGGAGACGTGGCAATCTCCATGAGACAACGTGAATCACTTAGCATGCGTGTCGTCAATACGGAAATTTAACAAAAAGGAATGGGATGCATGACAACTCTTGAAACAAAATACCACGGTCAGATCGAAGCCAACCAGGAGGAATTCTGGTTGTTTGAAAGCGGCATTCCCGGATTTGTAGGCGAAAAACAATTTGCCCTGATTGCGTTTCCTGAAAACGATGTCTTTCATGTACTGCAGTCCACTTCAACTCCGGAGCTTGGATTTGTCGTCACCAATCCGTTTGCTTTTGCCGCAGACTATCAATTTAAACTTGATGACTCGACGGTGAGTGCCCTGAGTCTTGAAAAACCGGAAGACGCGCTTGCCCTCGTCATTTTAAATGTGCAGGAGCCGTTTGAAAAGACGACTGCCAATCTGCAGGCACCGCTGATCTTCAACACAGCCAACCGTAAAGCAAAGCAAGTCATTTTAAACGACAGCGGCTACCAAACACGTCAGCGCATCCTGACCCCCGCTGAAGAAAAGGAGTGACCGCGCATGCTCGTACTGACACGAAAAACCGGTGAAGCCATCAAAATTGGCGATGACATCGAAATCACCGTCATCAGCTCAAGCGGCGACCAGGTAAAACTCGGCATCCACGCCCCCAAGCACGTCGACATCCACCGCAAGGAAGTCTACCTGAACATTCAGGAAGAAAACGAATCCGCCTCCGTAGGCGTCGCCGATGTGTTCAACCTCATCCGAAAACCCTAAGCTGCTCCCTAACCCGGTGCAGCTTTTTTTATAGATGAAAAAAGTCCCGGAAAAACGAAAAAAACTTTTAAAAAACTATTAACAACTCCCACCAAGGTCCGATATAAGTAGTGTAAGCAAAAAGACAGCGGCGCCGCTATCGACTTGCTCGAAAAAACCAACTCGCGAACAAGGACGTTTGCGACACATTCAGGGAGGAAATTACAAATGATTATCAATCACAATATCACAGCTCTTAACACTCACCGTCAGCTTTCAAGTGCAACTGGTGCTCAGTCTAACTCAATGGAGAAATTGGCTTCAGGTCAGCGTATTAACCGTGCGGGTGACGATGCTGCTGGACTTTCAATTTCTGAAAAAATGCGTGGACAAATTCGTGGTTTAGAGCAAGCAGGACGTAATGCTCAAGATGGTATATCTTTAATTCAAACTGCAGAAGGTGCATTAAACGAAACTCATTCTATGCTTCAACGTATGCGTGAATTGGCAGTTCAAGCTTCAAATGATACTAATACAACAGAAGACCGTACTGCAATTCAAGATGAAGCAAATCAACTTGCAAAAGATATCAATAGAATTGCAAAGGATTCACAATTTAACGGACAAGATTTACTTACTGGTGTAGGTGGTCCTGATGGAACTGGAACTTTCTCTTTCCAGGTGGGGGCAAATGAAAGTCAACAAATTACCTTAACTCTTGCTGATATGACTGGTGGTACTGGTCTGTCAATTGCAGATGGTGATGATGAAGCATCTAATGCTATCGATATTTCTTCGGATGCTGCTACTGCTACTGCTGCAATAACCGTTATAAATGATGCAATTAAATCAGTTTCAGCAGAACGTTCAAATTTAGGGTCATACCAAAACCGTTTAGATTACGCTATTAATAATCTAAACACATCTGCAGAAAACCTTACTGCTGCTGAGTCTCGTGTCCGTGACGTAGACATGGCGAAAGAAATGATGAACCAAACGAAAAACTCTATCCTTTCTCAAGCTGCTCAAGCGATGCTTGCTCAAGCTAACCAACAGCCACAAGGTGTTCTTCAACTTCTTCGTTAATTTTAGGTTTTTTCAAAAGACTTCAGCTCAGCTGGGGTCTTTTTTTATGTGTGGCCGGCGAATGTCAAGGTTGCAGAAAGTAAATTAGACAGATAAATAGGCTGCCGAAACTTAGATTGGGATTGGAGGGGGAGAGGTTGTTTTTTAAAATGAGTGAGTAAATTTAGAGAATATTATATGGAATTGTGAGGTTAATTATAAAAAACACCTGTTGCTCCCATACGCAAAACAGGTGTTTTTTTGGTAAAAAATCTGAATAAGAAAATTAAATGCGTTTGCATCTTAAGCTATTATTTTCTTTTAACAGAGGTCTTTAGTGAAGTTAGGTCATTATTATCTTTATAGTAATCCTCAAATTGTTCTTTATCTTCATCTAACAAAACATATGTTGATCTATACATTTATTTGTCCTCGAATTTTTTCATTCTCTCGATTAACTCTATATCGAATTGTTCTTTATTCCGACTTACATATTTATATTGAAAATATTTAATCCTATTTGATGGGCCAAATTCACTATTATGCCAATCTGTGTAATCAAAATTTATATTTAGTTTTCCAGATGAATTAAGTAATAATGTTACCGAAAACCAAGGGTCTTGATCATTATCAATGAACACCTGTTGCAGTTTAACTGTTAGTTCAAACAATTTATCAAGCTCTTCATCATAGGAACTCTCATCTATAGGATAAATATCTGGTATATCGTGAGAATAAACTGGCTCATTACTGTCAACAGGATAAAAAAAGAAGAATACTCCCCCTTCATTATCCTTCACTTCCCCATTAAAATAAAAGTCGGTCCATTCAATAGGAATTATATCGTTAACCTGTTGAGCAATCTGTTTGTATAGTTCATTTAGTTCAATTTCAAAGCTCACATCCTCAACCTCCTGATTTATTTTTTATCTTCAACCTTACTTGTAGTTCGCCTTCAATTTGATATCTTATTTTATACGAATCTGGGCGTAATGAATCATTTAAATATATTGGTTTAATATTTACGGAAACTTTCTTTGGAGGTACCTCCTTTAGTGCTTTTACCCATTCAGTCTCCATATTATACCAAACTCCACCACTCCTATTAATCTGACTATTTTGTGGTACAAGATTATCAATGTCTCCAGGACCATTAAATTGTGCACCTATTAAATGACCACCATCATCATCAGGTAATCTATCTCTTTTTCCTACATTTGCTTGTGCATATTTATTTCTGTCAGCCTTTTTTAAAATAAGTTCAGGAGCCTCAACATTAACTATACGCCGAAGTTCATCGGTAGTGTATCTATAGTCATCATTTGTTACATACTTTGCATTTGGAATTAACTGTTTTTTCCGTTTTTACCTTTGACAATATGTTTTCCGAAATCAATTTCTTTTATTTCCTTAACAATATTACCTTTATTCGTACCCTTAACCCCAACCCCCAGCACATCAGTTCCATTGCCCTTAACCATTTTCATCCCCGCACCAAATGGAAGCATGGAGCCCATCATGAGCATTTTGGTTTTTTGTTCTGCGGTGACTTCGTTGCCGAGGAGGTCCTGGCCGAAGAAGAAGCCGGATAAGCCGTTGGCGCTGACGAGGCCGTAGACGCTTTTTTCTGAGTGGGAGACGCGGGTGAAGGCCTGGGTACTGGATTTAAAGGCCGTCAGCGGTGCGGTGGCTGCTTTTGATCCTTTTGAGACTGCGAATACGGCTTTTCCGCCCTTAGCTACTTTGGAGGCGGGTCCGAGAATCGGGACAATGCCTGCTGCGGCCCAGGCGGCTGCGGCGGTTCGTTCAGATGCGCTGAGCTCCCGGCCGGTGACAGGGTCGACGCCGGTTGATGCTCTCACTATAATAATAGTCAAGAAAACAGGAGGGAGTTTGAAATAGTTCATCATGCTAATTCGTTCTTAAGCTAAATTTTTTATCACAATGAGAGGCTGCATCATAAGGTACGGCTTCATATTTAGCTTCACTTTTATGAGTCATTTCATTTTTTTCTAGAGTAAGGTTAACTGAAAAGGAATATAGCAAAAAGCCCTATTGAGATTCGTACTCTGCAGGGCTAAGTAATTATTTGAAATTTCAATTAGTATTTATGAGGCTTAACATAGTTGTATTCATTTTATGTTTAAGAGCGTTTTCTCTTCAAACATCTCAACATCTGAAATAGGAACTACTTTGATGTATTCACTTTTTCCAAATGTTTCCATCTTATTGTCTTCCGCTAATTTTAAATCTGTTGTGTATATTTCTATATCTGCTCCAACAGAGCGACTAACTTGAAAAACATCTCCATTATATACTGCTAGACTTGTAATTGAATAGACTTCTTCTAGATCATCCAACTTGACTTGTTTTGTATAGACCTCATTTCGATACAATTTAAACGATGCATCTATAATAGTTTTGTCTGTTGTGACAATTTCATAGAGACCGGCCTGATTATGAACAAACCGATACTCTTTTCCATTGTATAAACAATAAGTATCATTTCTGACCATTAACTCTCCTCCTTTATTTACTCTATTACTTTTATAAACCTGCTTAACTTAGCATCATATACACCAACGAGTTCTTCAACACCGTTTGTGACTTTGAAAATTTCAGCGCCATCTTGTGGCTTCATGAAACTTCTTGCTTCAAATTCTGGAATTAAACTTCCATCTCTAGCAGAAGTAAATCCATTACCAGTTTGAGGATAGCCAAAAGAGGACTTAGCATTTGGTGTGTCAGAAAGCTTATTAGAATATGGTATTTCTAACTTATTTACTTCTTCAGACTTAAATCGAATGACTGCATAGTCAGTATCTTTAGAAAATTTTGTTCCCGGGTAATCTAAACGAAGCCCGTCAAAGACATCGCTCGCTGAATTTAGATGTTTCACATCGTTGGCTTTAGCTATACATCCTCCTATTGCTGCATAAGGATCTGTATCTTTCAAATAATTTTCAATATCACCTGTTGAAATGACTTTTTGTAACATTGTATTTTTATCAGGTGATGGTACTGCATCCCTAAAATTCTTTAAAACTGCTTTTTCTGCATCGGAAAGGTTATCGACTTTACTCATTACCAAAACATGCAGCTCTGTTTCACTGATCTCATGTTTAGTCAATAAACTTTTAAAAGTAGTAGAGGATTTAAAACTATCTAGTTGCATAAAATTACTCTTATTAAGAGGAGGTTTAACCAAATCATCCGTCCTCTTAGGAACACTACCCAATACATCAGCCCCATTGCCTTTAACCATTTTCATCCCCGCGCCAAATGGAAGCATGGAGCCCATCATGAGCATTTCGGTTCTTTGTTCTGCGGTGACTTCGTTGCCTAGGAGGTCCTGGCCGAAAAAGAAGCCGGATAATCCGTTGGCGCTGACGAGGCCGTAGATGCCTTTTTCTGCGTGGGAGACGCGGGTGAAGGCCTGGGTACTGGATTTAAATGCGGTCAGCGGTGCGGTGGCTGCTTTTGATCCTTTTGAGACTGCGAATACGGCTTTTCCACCCTTAGCTACTTTGGAGGCGGGTCCGAGAATCGGGACGATGCCTGCTGCGGCCCAGGCGGCTGCGGCGGTTCGTTCAGAGGCGCTGAGCTCCCGGCCGGTGACAGGGTCGACGCCGGTTGATGCTCTCACTGTATCATAATAGCCTGAAAATTCGCCAACGAAGTTTTTCGTGCCGTCCAGAAATTTTTGAAGTCCGGAGCGGGCATCAAGTTCGGCTTGCCGTGCCTGGGCTTCGCGTGCTTCGTGCAGCTGTTGTTTATGCTGAATGTATTCGGTGCTGCGCTGCTGGGATGCTTCGATGGCAGCATGGGCTTCGCTGTTTTCATAGGCGTGTACATTAAAAGACATGGGCGAGAATGTTCCGTTTTGTGTGGTGGCTTGAAGCAATCCTTCGATCAGGGCAAGAATCAGTGTTTCAGATTCAACTGACAGACCGTACTCATCGGTCAGAACCTGATCAAGCTCTTCCATTTGTTCAACCGTGTCATCTCGCTTGTTTTTCGCGTCCTGCATGGATAGTTCAATCTGGGATGGGGAGTAGGCTTCAAGTGAGACAAGATCTCGGATGCGCGAGAGGATCGCGGATAGATCCTCGTGCTGCTGCTGAATCATGTCCGCTGTTCGTTTGTGAGCGGCATTCAGGTCGTCTTCCAGGAAAGGTCCATCCATCTTCGTACTGCCGCCGAGTTTGCGGTCTTCTGCCATCGCTCCGACATCTTCCATAAACGCAATTTGCTGCTCCACCAGCTGCAGCCACATGTCCACGACATCGATTTGGGCGGTGAAAAATCCTTTAATGGCTTCGGCTGCTTTTCCTTCAAACGCTTCGCCAAGGTCCGTTACGGCTCTCATTTTTTCCCGTAAGACGTCCAGGCTTTCGCGAAAGGTGACGTACTGGTTTACACGCTCTTCCATCGTTTCTTTTAAAGCGGCTGCATCATATCTGACTGTTTGCGTCATCGCTTCACTTCCTTTAGTTTCTACTATTTTCCTTTATTGTAATGAACAACATCCATCCGCTTCAACTTTAAATAGGAAAAGACTTGAAAATAGGCTATTAGTCACAAACAGAAGGCTTACTTCTTTTGTCTATTGAAAAAGAACCGCTACTTTTCTCGAAAAATCGTTAATGATATGTCAAAGAGGCCGATATAAACAAAAAGAACCCTAAAAGGCGGGTGCCGAGTATGGAGAAGGTTATGTCATCTTTAACGACCAGGGAAATTGCTTCACAGTCATTGCCTCAAAATGCCCCAAAGGTAAACGAAGGAAAAGAAAGTTCTGCAAAAGAAGTCGTGGAGCTCAATCATGGACCAGGTTTTGCTTCACGCATTGATACCACTAAGGTAGATAAAATCGTGAAAAGCATGAATGAGTTTTTAGCAGCTTCTCCAACGCCTACACATATAAAATTTGAATTTCATGAAGGCCTGAAGGAATATTACGTAACCGTGGTGGATGAAATGACAAAAGAAATTGTGCGGGAAATCCCGGCAAAGAGGATGCTTGATATGCACGCATCGATGACCGAATTTTTAGGATTGCTGGTAGATAAAAAGATCTGAGGGAAGTGAAGCGAAATGAGTATGAGAATTAACGGACTTGCTAGCGGCATGGATATTGATTCGATTGTGAAAGAGATGATGAATGCCAATCGGGTGCCGCTCGATAAATTGACGCAGCAAAAGCAGTATACAGAATGGCAGCGGGATAATTACCGTGATTTAAATAGGAAAATGAATGACTTCAGCAATCTTATTTTTGATACGGTGCTGCGGCCTTCAACGTTTTCACAAAAAACAGTGACGAGCTCTTCGCCTGACGTTTCCATCAGAAGTCTTTCTGCGACAAGCGATATGGGCGGGACCATTAATGTCAGCCAGGTGGCGCGTGCTGCGACTCTTCGAAGCGACGCGAAAATTGGGCTTGATCCCTCTGCCAAGCTCGGCGTTGCGGGTGATCCTGAACAAACGATCACGATTCAGACGATTAACGAGAAGGGGGAGCTTGATCCCGAAGGCTACACCTTAACGTTTAATCCAGCTGAAGAATCAATGAATTCATTAATTGAGAAGATTAATAAAAACGCGAACGTCAACATGTTCTACGATTCATTTACCGATACCGTTTCTATGTCGTCCAAACAAACCGGAAAAGTAGAGGGAGGCGTTGAGATTAAGCTGACAGGAGACTTTTTTGCAAATACCCTAAAGCTTGATGAAGCCAATATCGTTCCCGGCCAAAATGCCAAGTTTACTTACAACGGTCTTGAGACAGAACGGTTTTCCAATAAGTTTACGCTAAATGGCTTTGAATTTACGATCAATGAAGCCAGCAGCAAGGACATACAATTTAACTCGTCGCCTGATACAGAAAAAATCTTTGAATCGATCCTGAAATTTACGGACGAATACAATAAACTCATTGAAGAAATCAGCAAGAAAACATCTGAAACCAGATACCGTGATTTCCCTCCTTTAACAGATGCACAGCGCTCTGAATTAACCGAAAAAGAAGCAGAGCTGTGGGATGAAAAGGCGATGAGCGGAACCTTGCGTGGAGATGCCACGTTAAACGGCTCCCTGAACAAGATGCGTCAGGTTTTATACAGCGCAGTCGAAGGGCTTGGCGATGCGAACCGCCTGTCTGAGTTCGGCATTACGACGTCAAACAACTACCGTGACGGCGGCAAGCTGATTATTGATGAAACGAAGCTGCGGGCGGCCATTTCAGATAATCCGACTGCCATTTATGATGTGTTTGCAAAAGACAGTCCTGTGAAAGAAGAACAGGGCCTTGCCAGAAGATTAAGAGAAACGATTTCTGCGACAAGAGACGATATTATTGCCAAAGCGGGCCGGGATACGAGTGTGGGCAATACCTATGCCATTGGCCGGAATCTTGAAAATATGGATGACCGGATCGACCGGTTTGAATCCAGGCTGGCGATGCTTGAGAGCCGCTATTATAAACAGTTTTCAGCGATGGAAGTGGCAATTCAAAAAGCCAATCAGCAATCCGCCTATCTGATGCAGTCATTTAGCGGAGGCATGTAAGTTAAGCGTTAAAAGGAAAAAGGAGTGTCAACATGGCTATTCATAACCCGTATGCTGCCTATCAGCAAAATTCTGTCACGACAAAAAGTCCAGGCGAGCTGACTCTTATGCTCTACAATGGCTGCATTAAATTTATCCAACAGGCCAAGCTTGCGATTGAGGATCAGAATATCGAAAAAAGAAATGAATCGATTCAAAAAGCGCAGAAAATCATTCAGGAGTTTATGGTGACCCTGAATATGGATATTGTGGTGTCTCAAAATATGATGGTGATGTATGACTACATGAACCGCCGTCTGATGGAAGCGAATATCAACCATGACCGCGCCATTCTTGAAGAAGTGGAAGGCATGGTAACAGAGCTTCGCGACACATGGAAAACGGTTATCCAGACGCAGCGTCAAAAGCAATTTGGTGCAGGAAATCAGGCATGAGTGCAGTCGAACATTGCCTTCGTTTAACTAAAGCGATTTATTCCATCTTGCTTAACGGAAAGAAGGAAAACCGTGAAGAGTGGATCGATCAGGTAAATGCTCTTTTTGATGAAAGAGAAGAGCTTTTTCCGCAAATCAGTGAGCCTTTTTCACCCGAGGAGCGCGAAATGGGCAACCAGATTGTCAGCTTAAACAGCCGCATACAGGAGCTGTTGGCGACCAATCATCTTCATTTGCAGGATGAACTGTCGAGTTTGCGGTCTAAAAAGACGAATATGAAAAAGTACATTAACCCGTACGATCAGGTTAATCGCGACGGCACCTTTTACGATAAGCGAAATTAATCAAGCGGCCCTTGAAGGCACTGAATCAGACTCTGTTTAAAGAGGAGACCAGTGCCTTCAAGGGTATTTTTTGTTTAAGTTGTACGCACAATTTAGGACTGAGCTGGGAAAACAGCTTTATTTTTCACTTAATTTTCTGAAAACTTACTTGTCAAGAACCGACTAACTCTATAAACTAAAATTGTACGGATGAATTATTCTATTTATCTCTTAATCTCAAAGAAGAACGGACAAATTCCTGCATAAGGAGAACTGTTTGTTGAACTCATTCAAAGAAAAATGAAAGCGATCTCATTTTGTGCAAAGGAGAAGATAACCATGAATAAAGTAACCATCAATGCAGATTTGGAACAGGGAAAAATAAATAAAAATATTTACGGACATTTTGCCGAGCATCTTGGAAGATGTATTTACGAAGGCATCTGGGTGGGGGAGGATTCACCGATTCCCAACACCAATGGAATCAGAAATGATGTGGCAGAGGCGTTAAAGAACCTTCATATTCCGGTGCTGCGATGGCCTGGGGGCTGTTTTGCAGATGAGTATCATTGGAAGGATGGCGTTGGTCCCCGTGAGCAGCGTAAGCGAATGGTGAATACGCATTGGGGAGGCGTTGTGGAGAACAATCACTTTGGCACGCATGAATTTATGATGCTGTGCGAGATGCTTGGAACGGAGCCCTATATTTGTGGAAATGTCGGCAGCGGAACGGTTCAGGAAATGTCTGAATGGGTGGAATACATGACCTTTAACGGAGAGTCTCCGATGGCGGACTGGCGCCGGCAAAATGGCCGGGAAAAGCCTTGGAAGCTTACATACTTTGGCGTGGGGAATGAAAACTGGGGCTGCGGCGGACATATGCGGGCGGAATATTATGCTGATTTGTACCGTCAGTATCAAACCTATGTACGAAATTACGGTGAAAATAAACTGTACAAAATTGCAGGCGGCGCTTCTACAGCTGATTATCATTGGACAGAAGTGCTGATGCGCGAAGCAGCTCCTATGATGGACGGGCTGAGTCTGCACTATTACACGACTCCTGGAGATTTTTCAAAGAAGAAAGGATCTGCGCTGGATGCAACCGAGCAGGAGTGGTTTATCACGCTGCAAAAAGCGATGTACATGAAGGAGCTTATCTCAAAGCATGCGGTGATCATGGATAAGTATGATCCGGAAAAACGGGTCGGGATGATCATTGATGAGTGGGGCACCTGGTTTGATGTGGAGCCCGGAACAAATCCCGGATTTCTCTATCAGCAAAACACTATTCGTGACGCCGTTGTGGCAGGTGTGCATTTTCATTTATTTCATGAACACAATGACCGCGTTCAAATGGCGAATATTGCCCAAACCGTCAATGTTCTTCAGGCCATGATCTTAACAGAAGGAGAAAAAATGATTCTGACGCCAACTTATCATGTATTTGAAATGTTTAAGGTTCATCAGGACGCAGTCAAGCTTGAAATGGATGTAAAGTGTGATACGTATGAATTGAATGGAGAACAGCTGCCTTCTGTCAGTGCTTCTGCTTCAAGAAGCAAGGAAGGAAATGTCACGATCAGCTTATGCAATTTAAACTATCGTGAAGAATCCGTTGTTTCCATTCAGCTTCGCGGACTAGTTGGGGAGATCAATGAGGTTTCCGGCAGGGTGCTGACAGGAAATGAGGCAAATGCGCACAATACATTCGAAGAGCCTCACCGGGTTCAGCCTGGAGAACTGGAAAGCTTCACCCTCCAGGATGGGGAACTGACGGTTACACTGCCTGCCATGTCCGTTTCTGTTTTAACTATCATATAGAGGTGACAGGAGATGACTGAAAAAAGAGGATGTAAAAGCTGTGGTTTTCCCGAATCCATTGACTTCGACCAACTGATGGAAGGGGCTGAACAGACTGCATCAGATGAACTGTACGAGCAAAGACTGGATCTTTGTATGGCCTGTCCGTCCCTCCTATACGGCTCGACCTGTTCATTCTCTGGTGACATCGTCCATTATCGCGCGCTTTTTAAAGAAAAGAGCTGTCCACGTCCGGGCAGCTCTGTTTGGTGATGGACGCTTATTTTTCTGAAAATATAGTTAAAATAGACCTTTTTCTTTAGAAAGTTTGCTATGATAATAAATGGAAAAAGTCCCACCTATTTAACTATTTTTCCCGCAGACTTCTAAATGGTTGCTCTGTTTAAGGCTAAAGGAGTTTTTAAGATCGAGAAAATTACCCCCGTTCACGTACTGAAACTAACATTTATCTCTATCGTAAAATTGATGGTTATGATTATCAGCATTTGCAGTATCGCGTCTCTGCCTTATCTGCTCACATCAAGTAAAATGGAAGAGGCTGCTGTTGGATTTTTCCCTGTTAATTATGTGCAGGAAATTGCCGCAGCTCTGATCGGTCTATTAAGTTTCTATGATCGGGAAGAAACGACCTTTCGGGGTGTTCATATTGATATGGGCTATATGCTGGAAGCCTACCAATACTCCATGTCTATTTTACTCATGTCATTAGGCATTGCTTTTGTGGTTGTACTGATTTTTACGTATTTGTATCATTTGCTAACCAATCGCATGAAAAAGTTCGCAAAGTGGATTTTGGTATTTTTGGACTGCATCCCTGATGTGATCTTAATTTTGATTTTCCAATTAAGCGTCATCCTGTTATATAAAGAAACCGGTTTTAAGCTGCTTAAGCTTTACGGGATCGGAAATGATGTTTACTTGCTGCCGGTGATTTGTTTAAGCATTACGCCGACTGTGCTTCTGTTAAAGATTTCTTTACGAATTCATGATGATGAACAAAGAAAGGAATACATAGATTTTGCCCTATCTAAAGGACTTTCGCGGCAATATGTTTTTTTGATTCATGTGTTAAGAAATATCTTTTTTTCGATCACTAATCATGTGGGGTTAATTTACTGGATGATGCTTTCAGGCCTCATTGTGATTGAGTATTTATTTGTTATTCAAGGCTTTACGATGATTCTTTACCGCGCAAATGACAGCAGTATATTGGCTATTGCGATTATGCTTTTTTTAATTCCCTATGTACTCTTGCAAGGGGTCTTTTCACAGATTAATAAAAGGAGAGTGAATGATGAAAACTAACTCAAACACTCTTATTTATTCGGTTTTAGTCCTGTTGCTGCTTTTGTTAACAGCGAGTTTTGTTTATGAATGGGGATTTAAAGAGGGGGTAAAACCGGTTAACATGAAGCCGGATGCTGCCGGAGAGATGGTCTCGCCTCCGTTCCCGCCATCGTTTGATCATCCGCTTGGAACGGATCGGAATGGCAATGATTTAAGCCTGCGAATTTTAAACGGAGCAAAATATACGTTGATTTTTGTGTTCGGAGTAGGCCTGCTGAGAGTCGTATTCAGCATCTTCTTTGGAGCGCTATTGACGTTTACCTGGAAACCGATCAGAAAACTAATCGAAACCTTTATGCAGCCATACATCAATATCCCTGCATTTATTTTAGTGTACTTTTTGGCATTTGCTTTCTTACCGATAGATGAAACACATGGAATGGTCCCGCTGATGTCCTTTCAGTTTCTCGTTTTGACGCTGGTCGGTATACCGCTATTGATGATGGTCTTTTCAAAGGAATTTGGGGAGATCTTAAAAATGGAGTATATACATGCTTCGTTTCAGCTAGGGGCTTCAAAGCGTCATATCGTGTTAAAGCATATTATTCCCGTTCTGAGACCCCGATTGATGATCGTTCTTTTACAGCAAATGATATCAGCCCTGATCCTGCTGCTTCATCTTGGTGTATTTCAAATTTTTATCGGTGGTGAATTAGAAGGAGGCATTATTGGGGCAGATGAGGATCTATCTCTTTCAAAATCAGGTGAATGGGCAGGAATGGTCGGGCAAAGTATATCGGATCTGGTAACCGCACCTTGGATTGTCCTTGCGCCAAGCTTAGCCTTTGTCGGGCTGATCTTATTGCTGAATATCATCATTAGACAAGTAGATGCCAAAATCGCTTAGATGCATAATGTTGAAGTTAGGAATGGAGAATTAGCAAGGAAATGAAACGGAGAGATGTTGAATATTCACTCTGAGATCACCTATCCATTAGGGAAAAGCGCACACGCATGAATGGTCTTTCCTAAATTATTCTACAGCAAGCTTTTACTAAAAAATGAGGCCTGGTCAGATTGCCAGCCTCATTTTTTGATCTGCTATTATTTTTTCTTCTTTTTCAGCTTCTCCATTTCCTGCGACACGACAAAAGCAAGGTCATCGTTTCCAAACATCGAGAGCACCCCGAGCACCGTGTCATCAGGTACTTCACCGGCTTCATCCTTTGAAACGGTCAGATCGATTGCGCCGTTAAGCTCAGGGTTTTCAGCCTGATCCGAATACGCTTCAAGGTAAAGTGCTTTTGGATCAAGATCGTGATTTACACACCACTGCGCAAAAACGAGAATCATCATTCGCTCTTCTTTTTGATAGTTTTGGATAATAAAGTCTTCCATTTCATTTCCCATCGTTGTGCTCCTTTGTGATTAGTCTCTTCAGTATAGCGAAAAGTGAATTTAATTTCATGCACGGTGTATGAGGGCTGAACCACCTAGTTTCATTTGATATAGTGTAAGTACAATAAATACATATAATGCATTGAAAGAGGAGGAGCGCTTATTAAGCCATTTTTACTTGCCATTATTGCTTCATTTTCTCTGCTGTCGTGCGAAGATTGGACGGAGACAAAATCCAAGAACAAGAACTACGATGATTTTTTTCTTACAGTAAAAATAATCGAGTACCAGGAGGAAAGAACCTTTATAGCAACGATAAAGTATACAGGTGATGATGTGCATTCTGAAATTATACATAACAGCGGCCTGTTCGATTTTACGGTAAAAGAGGATGGTGGGGAAGTATTAGGTACGAAAAAGGCAGGGGAGGACGAAGTAACCACACTGCTGCAAAAAGAGGAGACGCTTACCTTTGACAGCGGCTTTTCTTTCCTGGATGATCTTGATCCGGGATTGTATGAATTTACTGCCGAGGCTGATTTCAGCAAAGGGGCCAAGGCACCGGAACAAACAGTCGAATTAACGAGAATGGTTTTGATTAGCGAATAATATTGTGGTTGAGATATAAATAAAAAAGTTTAGAAAAACCGATACACCATGTGCAGTTGTATGAGGTGAGCGGAGCGGAAGGTGGCGACTCCTGCAGGAAATGACGGCAAGCTGAGACTTTGCAGGGCAGGTCCTGGAAAGGCTCAGCGCCGTCCCTGCGGAAAGCGTCCACCTGAAGCGAAGTGAGCCGGTCTAAGAGCCTGAGACACAAATTTGTGCCAGGCTTTTTCACTCTATCCGAACATTCCCCAATCTGATAGAGTTAAAAAAAAATAGTTGAATAAGGATGGGTACGATGCGTGACCGTTTAAATAAGTACAACACCCTGCGAAATCAAATCTTAATTGTTTTTTTAGTCGTTATGACGATTGTGCTCTCCTTTGTCGGCATTATGACCTATCACTTTGGTGGTACGGTTATTAAAGATAATGCAGAAAGACAGCTTCAGCAGACCGCTGTTCAGGCATCCGGAAGAATGGATACGCTGTATGAGCAGATTGATTTGCTGACCACGCAGGTGGCGACCAATCCATCCATTCAGCAGCTATTAAACCGGCTCGCAAATGGAGAAACTGCCACGTTTCAGCAGCGCCAGTCCCTGCTTTCAATCGGGAATACATTTCAGGCGTATTCAGATGGCATTCAATCCTTTGAGCTTTATTCTTCGCAAAATCAGCGGCTTTTCCCCTTAGATGACGCCAATTTATTTGATCGGGTGGACCGGAAGTGGGTGGAAAAAGCAGAGGAGGAAAAAGGCAGGCAGGTCTGGATTGGACAGGATCCTGAATACCCCGGCTCTCTCCTTGCGATCAGAAGAATCAGTTTGATCGACCGGAACTTTCAAAGTGGGGGATACCTAGTGATCCGGATTAACCCTTCGTACTTTCAGTTTTCAGAGAACGGTGAAACGTCGGAATCAGAGGATTATAAGATTTTGCTCGGCAATGATAGCCAGGTCATTACGTCCAATTACCGCCTCAATGTCCTGCCGCTGCTTGAACAGCACAATCAAACGGTCGAAATGAACGGGGAGGAGTACATACTCGTTCAGGAACAATCCAATGTAACGGGATGGACGGTCCTGATTGCAACTCCGGTTCAGGCTTTAACCTCTGGTACATCGGTTCTGCGGACGATCATTTTTGGATCTGCTGCACTTGGATTTGTTATTTTCTTTGTGTCCTCGTACTTTTTTTCAACCATGATTACCAACCCGATTCAAAAGCTGACCAAAACGATGAAAAAAGCGAGAGAAGGGGAATTCCATACGATCACCCCAAGCTCCTCCACCAGCGAAATTAATGAGTTGAATCTTTCCTACAACCAGATGGTGGATCACACGAATTATTTGATTCGCATGGTGTATGAAAAAGAGCTTATTCGAAATCAGGCAGAATTGAAAGCGCTTCAGGCACAGATTAATCCGCATTTTTTATTTAATACATTAAATGCGCTTTACTGGCTGCTGGAGGAGAAAGAGGAAGAAGAACTGGCCGATCATGTGGTGGCGATGTCGGAGCTATTCCGTTATACGATCAGCGGACCGAAGAAAAATGAATGGGTCACGCTTAAAACCGAACTGGATCATGTGGAACGGTATATTCAGCTTATGAAAATGCGATTTGGAGAAAAGCTTGATTGGAGCATCTTGCTTGAACCGCGCTATGAACAGGTGAAAATACCGAAGCTTATCGTGCAGCCGATCGTTGAAAATGCGATTTTACATGGAATTGAAAGCAAAGAGGGGAAAGGACATGTGAAAATTACCGTCCTTCCTGCATCCGATTCAGACTTTCTGATTCTTACAGTCGAAGACGACGGCCCGGGCATGCCGGAACATGCTTTGCAGGCAATCCGTGCCTCGATGGAAACAGAAGGAATTTCTTCAGTGAAGGGAAATGGAGTTGCGGTGGCGAATGTTCATAAACGGCTGAAGCTTCATTTTGAAGGGCATGACATGAAAGGGCTTGAAATCCAAAGTGAAGTTGGAAGAGGGACGAAGGTGTCCTTTGAATTGCCACATCCATAGGAGTGAAATAAATGAATCATATAAAAGTTATTTTGATCGTTGATGATGAGGAAACGACCCGAAAAGGACTGACCAAAACACTTGAGATCTGGTCAAACGGGAAGCATGAAGTGATCGCTGCGGCTACAGCGAAGGAAGCACTTGCGATTGTGGAAAAGAAGAGAATTCATATTCTGGTGACGGATATTTGCATGCCGGATATAACGGGACTTGAACTCGTCAAAAAAATTCACAGCTTAAATCAGCGTCCCGTAACGCTCATCATCTCCGGCCATTCGGAATTTCATTTTGCTCAGGAAGCGATATCTCTCGGCGTATTAAATTATTTAGTCAAGCCGGTGTCCAAATCAAAATTAATCGAAGCTGTGGAAGCGGCCTTTGAAAAAGAAGCCTCACAGGAAAGAGCAGGAATTTTAGAGAAATCAGCCGATCCGGCGCTGGTTCATATCTCGAGGGAACAGGAAGGAGTCAAGCATCCTGTAAAAGCAGCCTATCAGTTTATCGAAGAGCATATTGACCGGCAGATTTCGTTAAAAGAAGTGGCCGATCTGGTGCATTTAAATTCGAGCTATTTCAGTGTGCTGTTTAAAGACCAGACAGGTTTGACCTTCAGTGAATATATCACCAGGACCCGCCTGCAGCATGCTAAGCAGCTGTTAATGACAACGTCTATGCCGATTGCTGAAATCGCAGAGCAGTCCGGCTATCAGACCGCAAAATATTTTAACCGCCTTTTTAAGGAATATGAAGGGATGACGCCTGGCGCCTACAGGAAATCAAATCGATAACAGAAAATTCGATCTAATGATAGTGGAATTTTCCCCAATCACCGTTCCCTTACCCGCATAGAGGCCGGGTGCTAAACTAAAAGCAGTTCTTACAAACAAAGGGGGAAAACGTAAGATGAAAAAGAAAGCGCATACATTAGCAGCTGCAGGTCTTGCCGCTTTAATGCTTGTTACAGCAGGTTGCTCAACGTCTAATGAAGCCAGTGGGGATGGTGGAGGAGACGGCGAAAAAACGATTAAATTTATGCATTTATGGCCTTCCGGGAGCTCCAAGCAGCACAATATGATTACCGAAGATATTATCGAGGAGTTTGAAAAAGAAAATCCGGGCGTCACAATCGAAACCGAAGTGCTTGAAAATGAACAGTATAAAAACAAAATAAAAGTGCTGTCCTCATCCAATGATCTGCCGGACGTCGGTGTTACATGGGCTGCCGGTTATCTGGAGCCGTTTGTAGAGGGCGAGCTGTTTGCACCGCTTGATGATGTGCTGAACGACGGACTGAAGGATTCATTTGTGGCCGGTACAACAGAGGCCTATGCAATTAACGAAGAAACATACGGTTTGCCTTTAGAACTGAATATCGCACCTATTTATTACAATAAAGCGATTTTTGAAGAATACGGGCTTGAAGTGCCTGAAACGTATGAAGAGTTCCAGGAAATCGTAAAAACGCTTGAGGAAAACGGCGTCGCACCGATCGCTCTTGGAAATAAAGACCGCTGGACAGGTTCTCTATGGTATATGTATCTAGCGGATCGCATTGGCGGACCTGAAGTACTGACGCAGGCGATTAATCGTGAAGGAACGTTTGAAGATCCTGCTTTGGCACAGGCTGCTGAAGAAATTCAGACGCTTGTGGACGCCAATGCATTCAACAGAGGATTCAACGGGCTTTCCAACGATGAAGGAAAATCTGAATTCATGAATGGCAATGCTGCGATGTACATGATGGGCACATGGGAGCTTCCAAACTATACCACCAATGAAGACGTCCCTCAGGAATTTCGTGACAGCATCGGCTTCTTTAAATTCCCTGAAGTAGAAGGCGGAAAAGGAGACCTGAACAGCTGGGTCGGCGGACCGGGTGTCGGATTATTCGTTTCTGAAAACTCAGAGGTCAAGGAAGAAGCAAAAGAATTTGTGAAATTCTTTGTGGAAAGCTGGGGCGAGCGAGCTGTAACAGAAGCGGGCGTTATTCCGGCAACGAAAGTCGATACAGAATCGGTTGAACTTCCTGAGTTGTATATTGATGTACTTGATGAATTAGCAAACTCAAGCAATCTCACACTCTTTGCAGATGTTCAAATGAATGCAACTGTTGCTGAAACGCATTTGAATTTAATTCAGTCTTTGTTTGGCAAAGAAGTAACACCGGAAGATTTTACAAAGCAGCATGAGGAAGCTCTTTCAAGAGAATAATCGAATAGTCACTGCTGTTTGTCACACCTCCGACTGTGTCTTAGCCGGCACAGGCGGGAGTGTGAAACAAAATGAAGGGACTGTCGCGAATACGAAAGACATATCCTTTTGAACTGATATGTCTTTTTATTTTGAAGAAAGAAAGGAATGGGGAAAAATGGACAAGGCGATGTCGAATCCTAAAGTTATCATGCTTTATACGCTTCCCGCTCTATTTCTGCTGCTCGCCTTAATCTATGTACCAATCGTACAAACCGGCTACTACGGGCTGATGAAATGGAATGGCATGGGCAGCAAGGAGTTTATCGGACTCGTAAACTATTCAAGACTCATTGAGGATCCGCTATTTTGGAGCTCGGCTTATCACTCGTTTTTACTGGCGCTGTTTTCCACACTGAGCCTCGTTGGCTACCTGCTCATTTCAGTGATCCTTGCCGGTAAAATTAAAGGGGCCAATACGCTGCGAAAAATTTACTTAATTCCGATGCTTTTGGCATCTGTAGCCATTGCCCAGCTGTGGATGAAAATCTATCATCCTACGAACGGGATTTTAAACAATTTGCTGATGTCTATTGGAATTGAAGAACCCCCGATGTGGCTGGCAAATCCTGATTTAGTCCTGTTTGCGATTTTTATCCCAATCATCTGGCAGTATGCAGGATTTTATATTTTGATTTATTATGCGGCATTGAAAAATATACCGGAATCACTCGTGGAATCCGCCAGAATCGACGGAGCGACAGCGTGGGATATTGCCTGGAAAATAAAAATCCCTTTAATTATGAATGTAATTAAAGTAACGATTGTGCTGGCAGTTGTCGGCTCGCTCAAATACTTTGATTTAATTTACATCATGACAAACGGCGGTCCAAATGGCGCGAGTGAAGTAATGGCTTCATACATGTACGGCCAGGCCTTCCGCGGTTTTGA
Organism: Jeotgalibacillus sp. ET6; assembly: GCF_029667115.1. Classification (GTDB taxonomy): domain Bacteria; phylum Bacillota; class Bacilli; order Bacillales; family Jeotgalibacillaceae; genus Jeotgalibacillus. Next base: position 511,091 of record NZ_JARUIU010000002.1, read on the forward strand.
TTTTGGCTATGCCAGTGCCATCGGGTTTTTCCTGCTTGTCATTTGTCTAGTCATCACCTGGCTGATTCGTAAAGTAACGGCGACAAAAGAAGAAATTCAATATTAAGGAGGCTGCTCTATGCGAAATGAACTTTTAGAAGAAGAAAAGCTTGATTCTGCCGGACCAGTCCAAAAGGATAAAATGCCAGCTCAAAAGCCGGTAAAGAGTACATCTTCCGGCATCGGATATAAAATTGGCCTAGGGTTTATTTATGTGGTGCTCGGCATCGTCGCCGTGTTTCAAATTTTCCCTCTGATCTGGCTGTTCCTATTTTCATTAAAAGATAATCAGGAAGTATTTGAGCTTTCTCCATTTGCTATTCCAACTGACCCGAAATGGGAAAATTACGTCAAGGTATGGACAGAGGGGAATATCAGCCAGTACTTTTTGAACTCGGTAGTTTATACAGCATCCTCTGTGATTTTAACGGTGCTGCTCGCGAGCATGGTGACCTTTGCCATTACCCGCATGAAATGGAAGCTGAATGGATTGGTTCTCGGTCTGTTTATGGTCGGCTTAATGATTCCAATTCACTCTACACTGATCCCGCTGTTCAGTACGTTTTCAAGCATTGGTCTGATCGATCATCCGCTTTCCATTATTTTAACGTACACAGCATTTAACCTGCCGATCACGATTATGATTTTATTCGGATTTTACCAGGTGCTTCCACGGGAAGTAGAGGAAGCCGCGATTATGGACGGCGCTTCCATTCACCGGATCTTTTTTCAGGTAACTCTTCCGATGACAGCACCGGTTATGGCGACCGCTGCGATCATTAATATGATTTATAACTGGAATGAATTTGTTTTTGTGAACACCTTCATCAGCTCCGAAAATTTTAAAACCTTAACTGTAGGCATTCAAAACTTTATCGGCCAGTATTCAACAGACTGGGGAGCAATCGGCGCCACGCTGATGATCAGCATCCTGCCGATTCTTCTTGCCTTCCTGTTTTTAAGCAACCGGATTGTGGAAGGGATCTCTGCCGGTTCTGTCAAAGGGTAAAGCACGGGCCACTACACACCAGAAAGGAAGAGAGAAATGACAGCAGAAAAAATGGATGGGTTGTATAAACTTTGTGAATGGGTCATGCGGCTCGCTTATCTGAACATTCTCTGGCTCTTTTTCTCTCTTTTGGGCTTTGTTGCGGCGGGAGTTTTCCCGGCGTCCATTGCGGGCTTTACTATTCTGCGGCAGTGGTTTCTAGGGAAGACAGGTTTTCCCGTTTTTCGAACCTTCTGGCATACATACAAAAATGAATGGATGAAGGCAAATAAGCTCGGAGCATTCGTGATAGCTGCACTTTTGCTGCTGTATCTTGATTTCCTTTTTTTGGTATCGATTGATGGTGGATGGCAGATGGCGGTGTCTGTCCTGTTTTTTCTTTTTGCTTTAATCGTTTCCGGAACAGCTCTATTCCTCTTTCCTGTGTATGTTCATTATGATCTCAGTGTAATGAGAGTGCTTTTTCACGCATTTATCCTCTTCTTATCTTATCCACTGCATTCCATTTTAATGGGGGCCGGGGTTTTATCCTTTATCGTAGTCTTCACCATCATTCCATCCCTTCTGCCGTTCTTCGGTTTTGTGGCTGTCGCCTCCTGCGTACTCGGAGGAGGACTTCACTGTTTCAGCCAGGTAGGAAAGAAAAGGGCAAAAATTGAAATTTGATGGAATATAAGAAGGAATTCCCTCTTTAAAACTCGAAATAAACAGAAGGACAGTCACGGCATTGTCTGCTAAAAAAAGAATACATCGATTGAATTAGGTCTAAGCAGATACCTTCAAAGGAGTGAGCAGATGAACTATCGTCAGCTGGGAAATACAGACATCCGCGTGAGCGAAGTAAGCTTTGGTACTTGGGCGATCGGCGGTTCATGGGGAACAAACAATGATGCAGAATCGCTTAAAGCGCTTCGCTATGCAATAGACAGAGGCGTCAATTTTTTTGACACGGCTGATGTTTATGGCGACGGCCACAGTGAAGAATTACTCGCTGAAGCAACCAGAGGTCTGAGAGACAGAGTGTATATTGCGACAAAATTTTGCCGCCAGGGAGATATTCATGATCCTGAAACCTATTCAAAAGAGCGTGTCCGGGAATATTGCGAAGCCAGCTTAAAAAGGCTGGAGCGTGATTTTATTGACTTATATCAAATTCACTGTCCGCCGATTGACATTATAAAAGAAGGCAGTGTTTTTACCGTATTAGATGACATTCAAAAAGAAGGGAAAATCAAGCACTACGGTGTCAGCGTTGAAACAGTGGAAGAAGGGCTTCTTTGTCTGGAGCACTCTAATGTAAAATCGCTTCAGGTCATTTTTAATGTGTTCCGCCAAAAACCATTGGAAGAACTTTTCGACCAGGCAAAGCAGCGGGGAGTCGGAATTATCGTACGACTTCCTTTAGCAAGCGGCTTGCTGACAAATAAATTTTCACTTGATCATCAGTTTGAAGAAGATGATCACCGCAGCTTTAATGAGAACGGCGAGTCCTTTAATGTAGGAGAAACATTTGCAGGTCTTGGCTTTAAAAAGGGTGTTCAGCTTGCCCAGCAGCTTGAATGGATTGCTGAAGGAAGAGGGAATATGGCGAGAGCTTCCCTCCGGTGGATTCTAGATCAGCCGGAAGTAACCTGTGTCATTCCAGGCTTTAAAAACCAGCAGCAGGTAGAAGAAAATCTGCAGGCCATTGAAACCCCTTCATTTTCTCAGGATGAGCTGAGAAAGATGAACGATTTTTACCATGAGCATGTAAAAGAGCATATCCGGGGAGCTTATTAATAAAAAATCCGCTTCCATTTTTAAACCCGATCAACGCCTTGTGATCGGGTTTTTGCTCGTTTTTTTTCCAATTAACCCTTTATTCTGACATAATCCGCTAAGAATCCCAATGGTTTTTACAAAAAATTATTAAAAGTTTTACGCTTATGCAGGATAAATCAGGGGTAGAAGAGAAATAGATAGTATAGCTTTGATTAAAGGAGGAGTTTACATGTTGAACTATAATATCCGAGGCGAAAATATCGAGGTAACTCCAGCAATCCGCGAATATGTGGAAAAGAAAATTGATAAGCTAGAACGTTATTTTAATGATACGCCGGATGCAAATGTCCACGTTAATTTAAAAGTTTACAATGACAAACAGACGAAGGTTGAAGTGACGATTCCAATGCCGCGTTTAACGCTGCGGGCTGAAGAGCGCCATGAGGAAATGTATGCAGCGATTGACTTAATTCTAGATAAGCTGGAACGTCAAATCCGCAAGCACAAAACAAAAGTTAACCGCAAATTCCGTGAAAAGGGCAATGAGCCGGAATTCTTCGCTGCCAGCGTTGATCCTGAAAACGGAATTGAAAATTTAGATGCTCAATATGATGATAATGATGATGAACAGGACATGGATATTGTCCGCACAAAAACCTTTAACCTGAAACCAATGGACAGCGAAGAAGCTGTTCTTCAAATGAATATGCTCGGCCACAGCTTTTACGTGTACACCGATGCTGATTCGAACGGAACGAACATTGTGTACAAGCGTAAGGACGGTAAATACGGGCTGATTGAAACAGAAGCTTAAGAAGTGACAAATAACGCGTCTCTCCTGAATTGGAGGGGCGTTTTTTTGTTTCACCGCATCTCCGTGGTACAATAGTGCTTAATCAAGAAAAAAGGAAGTGCCTATATGCAGGAAGTTGGAAGAAATGAACCTTGTCCTTGCGGCAGCGGGAAGAAATACAAGAAATGCTGCGCAAGCAAAAAGGTTGTGTCGATTCAAACCCTTCTCGTCACAGAAGGAATGGATCTGCAGCTGAAATTTTTAAATGAAAAAATGGCTCCTATGCAGGGGGACTATAAAGAGGATTTAACCTATATTCTGGACCATGTCACCCCTTCCTTTGAGGAAAAGCAATTTTTAACAGTTTACTCCACATTTATGTTTGGATTGCGAACGCAAAATGACCAAACGCATTGGTCGCATTTTGTCGATGAGCAGCTGGAATCACAGGAGCGGCCGCGAATGAAGGAAATCATGCCGAAATGGCACGACCCAAGACCGGTGCTGGCTGAAGTAATCGAGATGGATGAAGACAGCCGCGAAATGGTCATGAAGGATTTAATCAATGACGATCAGTATACGGTGGTTCTGCCTGAATTTCACTCGTGGGCAGAGATTGACTATGTATTTGCAGTCCTGCTCCCGCTCGAGGATAAATGGGTGCCTTATGGCTTTATGTTTCCATCCATTTACACAAAAGAGGAACGCAGCCGTGTGATCGAACGTATATCCATGCTTGATATTGAAGGCGATGACCGTTCCTTGTGGCTTAAAACTTCAATGCTTGTCGATTTGATTAATGCCATGGTAGAGAGAACGCAGAATGAAGAAGCTGCACCTGAACAGGACTGGATGACTCAAATGACATCCGAGGTGGAAAAATCCAATCAACAGGAAGCCCTTCAGTCGTTGAAGAAATACTGGGATAACCGTGCAAACGAGGATCTGTCTTTATTTGCCTGCCATATCGCAGCAAGCTTTTTCGCCCAAAAGGGAGATAAAGTCCGCAAACCTGAAACCTATTTAGCAGCAATTTCGTATCTGATGGCCCAGCACGCCACCGAAACGCCTCTTACACAAAAAGAAGCAGGCGAAGCTTTTGATGTTTCGGCTTCAAGCGTTTCGTCCACTGTGCGTAAAATTGAAGAATGGTTTGTGACTGAACTTGAAAAGCTTCAGGAACAATCGGTTTAACAATAAGAATATACTGCTGATTCAGGGGTTAAGACATATCTGAAAAACCTTTGAGAAATTAATGTATAATGTACCGTAAATATGAGGTGAGCGGAGCGGAAGGTGGCGACTCCAGCAGGATGTGACGGCAAGCTGAGACTTTACAGGGCAAGGCCCTGAGAAGGCTCAGCGCCGTCCCTGCGGAAAGCGTCCACCTGTAGTGAAGCGAACCGGTCAAAGAGGCTGAGACACCATTATCCAGCTTCTTTTTTATGTTTGGTTTGACTGAAATTATATGAAGATAGAATTTTCACAACATTTCCCTTATACTGAAAGAAGAGGTTTTTCGCAAAACGAAATAGTACATATGAAGCAGAAAAATGGGTAAAAGGAATAGGAGTGAAAAGCATTGATTACAGATTACTTATATCATCCATTTGCTTCTCAGAGGCAGACTGTATTTGCAAAGCGGGGAATGGTGGCAACCTCACAGCCGCTCGCAGCACAAGCAGGGCTTGAAATACTACAAAAAGGCGGCAATGCCATTGATGCGGCGATCGCGACCGCTGCAGCTTTAACGGTTGTGGAGCCGACATCAAACGGCATTGGCGGGGACGCTTTTGCTCTTGTCTGGACAAAGGATAAGCTTCATGGATTAAATGCAAGCGGACCGGCTCCTCAAAAGCTGACGATAGATGAAATGAAAAAACGTGGGTACGAGAAAATGCCGATGTTTGGTGTTGAGCCTGTAACCGTTCCAGGTGCCCCAGCTGCGTGGGCTGAGTTATCCGAAAAATTTGGCCGCCTGCCGTTTGAAGAGGTGCTTGCTCCTTCCATCCGTTTAGCAGAAGAGGGCTACCCGGTGTCGCCGGTTCTTGGGAAGTACTGGAATGCAGCAGCTCAAAAATTTAAAGAGCTATTTAAAGAGAAAGTCTATCAAGGGTGGTTTGATACATTTGCTCCAGAGGGCAGCGCACCGCAAATTGGCGAGATCTGGTCCTCTCAAGCACATGCCGCTACGCTCTCTTCTATTGCCGAAACAAAGGCTGAGAGTTTTTATACAGGAGAACTTGCTCAAAAAATAGATGATTTTATGAAGGAACACAGCGGCTTCCTGACGAAAGAGGACTTAGCAGCCTTTAAGCCTGAATGGGTGGATCCTGTATCTGTAAACTACCGTGGGTATGATGTGTGGGAGATTCCTCCGAATGGCCAGGGGATGATTGCTTTGATGGCGTTGAATATTGCACAGGGCTTTGAGTTTACAGAGTTTCAAAGTGTGGAAACCTATCATAAGCAGATTGAAGCGATGAAGCTCGCATTTACAGATGGCAAGGCGTTTATTTCAGAGCCTGGGGATATGCCCGTTTCAACGGAAGAGCTGCTTGCCAGCGAGTATGCAGACAAACGCCGGAGGGCCATTGGCGAAAAGGCGATGATGCCGAAGCCGATGGAATTGCCAAAGGGCGGAACGGTGTATTTAGCTGCAGCTGATGACGAAGGAAATATGATTTCATATATTCAAAGTAATTATATGGGCTTTGGATCCGGTGCAGTCGTTCCGGGAACGGGCATTGCGCTGCAAAATCGCGGGCATGACTTCAGCTTAGATCCCGAGCATCCAAACGCTCTTAAGCCGGGAAAAAGAACGTATCACACAATCATTCCCGGGTTTTTAACAAAAGACGGCCAGGCAGTTGGACCATTTGGCGTCATGGGCGGCTATATGCAGCCGCAGGGGCATTTTCAGGTCATCGCAAATACGGTGGATTTTCAGTTAAATCCGCAGGCGGCTCTTGATGCCCCGCGCTGGCAGTGGACGAACGGAAAAACCATACAGGTCGAGCAGTCCTTCCCGGCACACCTTGTTCAGGCGCTTCAGCGAAAAGGCCATACCATTCAGATTATGAATGATGGCGGGCCCTTTGGACGCGGCCAGATCATTTGGCGTGATCCTGAAACAGGCGTCCTGAGGGGCGGAACCGAATCACGGACAGACGGGCATATTGCTGCCTGGTAAACTTGTGATGGAATACGGAGTTGACGTACTTGAAGAAAAAGAATAACCAAGCCGATTTATTTATGGCTTTTTTCAGAGCAGGAATCTTTGGATTTGGCGGAGGTCCCGCTTCGATTACGCTTGTCCATAAAGAGGTGGTTAAGACCTACAAGTGGATGAATGATGAAGAGTTTTCAGATGTGCTGGCGCTTGGAAATGCCATGCCGGGGCCGATTGCCACCAAAATGGCCGGCTATATCGGCTACAGAGTCGGAGGAATAGCAGGGCTGTTAAACGCGATCGCTGCGACCATCATTCCGACAGTAGCTGCGATGATCCTCCTGTTGACAACCTTAAATGCCTATAGAGATGTGGGATGGGTGAACGGCATGTCGCAAGCTGTGATTCCTGTAGTAGGGGTCATGCTCGGGGTTCTGACCTGGGATTTCATAAAAAAATCCTCCTCTGCACTCGGATGGCTCATCACCGGCGTATTGCTCGCTGCCAGCCTTTTGCTGCTCGAGTGGCTGGGAGTTCATCCGGCCATTTTAATTGCCTCCATTTTAGCGTATGCCCTGCTCTTTGGACACAAAGGGAAAGCACGCCGTAAAAGACGGGGTGAGACCTTATGATTTACTGGGAAATCTTTTTGGCTTTTTTTATCCCCGGGATTTTGGGGTATGGTGGAGGACCGGCGTCTATTCCATTAGTAGAAAATGAAGTCGTGAACCGGTATGAATGGATGACCACCCAGGAGTTTAGCGAAGTGCTTGCATTGGGTAATTCATTACCAGGGCCGATTGCGACCAAAATGGCCGGATACATCGGCTATGCTGAAGGCGGGTGGCTTGGAGCTGGAGTGGCACTTTTTGCAACCGTTGCCCCTTCCCTTATTTTAATGGTGGCACTGCTGAGTCTTTTGCTGAAATACAAAGACTCGCCTCGTGTGAAAAAGATGTCCAGCCTCGTCCGCCCAACCATCGCGGTTCTTCTTGGTGTGATGACGTGGGGATTTTTTGCCGATTCCATTGAGGCATCCGGCGGAATTCAAACAGCCGTGCTGGCGATTATCAGTTTTATTTTAATGGAAAAAATGAAGGTCCATCCCGCCCTGGTAATTGCAGGCGCGCTGATTTACGGCGCTGTCTTTTTAGGCGGATGATGATGTGTGGAGCAGTGCTTTAGCGCACAAAAGGGGTCTGGCCCCTTTTATACACTAAAGTGCATAAAAAAGGAGTGATGGAGATGACGTATTCGATCGTGGGTTTTGATCCAGTGGAGAGAGAGTGGGGTGTGGCGACACAGTCCAAGTTTCTCGGTGTGGGGGCTGTTGTGCCTTATGCGGTTGCAGGAGTTGGTGCAGTGGCGACTCAGGCATATGCAAATACTACATACGGGCCTGAAGGCATTGCGTATATGATGAACGGTAAAAGTGCAGAAGAAACGTTAAAGCTGATGACTGAAGAAGATGATGACAAGGATTATCGTCAGGTGGGGATTGTGGACGCCAGCGGAAATGCTGCCACATTTACCGGACGAAATTGCTATGATTGGTCAGGGGGAATTTCCGGCAAAAACTTTGCTGTCCAAGGAAATATTTTAGTTCCTGGCACAGTTGAAGCAATGGCCAGGTCATTTGAATCTTCCGAAGGCTCTTTGGCAGAACGTCTTTTAGAAGCCCTTGCAGCAGGACAGGCTGCAGGCGGAGATTCACGGGGACAGCAGTCAGCAGCTCTATTAGTCGTAAAGGAAAAAGGCGGATATGCCGGCTATAATGACCGTTTTATTGACATTCGCGTCGACGACCATGTCACACCGGTAGATGAGCTTTACCGCATTTTCAGGCTCCATCAGCTCTATTTTGCTCCTTCGAATAAAGACAATATCGTACCGGTTGAAGGCGATATTGAAACGAAGCTTGAATACCAGCTTGTTCGGCTGGGATATAAAAAAGAAGATCTTACGCTGTATCAAGCATTGAAAAATTACCTGAACAACGAAAACTTCGAAATGCGCAAACAGGAATCAGGCTATATTGATCTGGATGTCCTGCATTATATGGAACAGTCCTGATCTCAAACGAGGCTGGGACAAAACTCATAAGTATTTCAAGAAATGAAGAATTATTTATGAATAGTAAGAGGAGAGCGGAGCGGAAGGTGGCGACTCCTGCAGGATTTGACGGCAAGCTGAGACTTTACAGGGCAAGGCCCTGAAAAGGCTCAGCGCCGTCCCTGCGGAAAGCGTCCGCCTGAAGCGCAGCGAACCGGTTAAAGAGCTTAAGACACTTTTGTCTCAAGCTCGTTTTTTATTGGAAGAAAAAAAGCTGGTCCATCACTCCCTCTCTCATCACCCGTCTTGTACTGCTCCGGTCAAAATGGTAAGATAGATAGGTATATTTACGATTTTTTCTCATAATTCCAATCCATTTTTATAAATGAATGAGTATATGATGTAAATTCGGCCGTCTTTCTCTATGAACCAGAAGAGAAACGGTCAGAAACTGCCTATATAAAGGAGCGGTACCATGCTTGGAATTTTAAACAAGGTGTTTGATGGAACAAAGCGTGATGTCAAAAAGTTTGAAAAAGTAGCGGATCAGGTAGAAGCACTTCAGTCTCAAATGGAGCAGCTTTCTGATGCCGATTTACGAAATAAAACAGAAGAATTTAAATCCCGTCATGAAAAGGGAGAATCACTTGAAGATCTGATGACCGAAGCATTTGCTGTCATTCGTGAGTCGGCTAAGCGTGTATTGGGACTTCATCCGTACCGCGTTCAGATCCTGGGTGGTGTGGCTCTGCATGAAGGAAATATAGCTGAAATGAAAACAGGGGAAGGTAAAACACTGACTTCCACAATGCCTGTTTATTTAAATGCGATCTCTGGCAAAGGCGTTCATGTTGTGACTGTAAATGAATACCTTGCTTCTCGTGATGCTGAGGAAATGGGTCAGCTCTATAATTTTTTAGGCCTGTCAGTAGGCTTAAATTTAAATAGCTTAACGAAGGATGAAAAACGCGAAGCGTACCTTGCAGATATTACGTACAGCACGAACAATGAGCTCGGTTTCGACTATCTTCGTGACAATATGGTGCTTTACAAAGAGCAGATGGTTCAGCGCCCGCTTAATTTCGCAGTCATTGATGAAGTCGATTCCATCTTAATTGATGAAGCGCGTACACCGCTTATTATCTCAGGACAGGCACAGAAGTCTACTCAGCTGTATATTCAAACCAACGCTTTTGTCCGTAATTTACGACTGGACGAAGATTATACGTACGATGAAAAAACAAAAGGCGTTCAGCTGACAGAAGACGGAATTAACAAAGCAGAAAGTGCTTTCCGTATTGATAACCTTTTCGATATCACCCATGTCACGTTGAACCACCATATTACGCAGTCCCTAAAAGCACATGTCAGCATGAAAGCTGATTTTGATTACGTAGTGCAGGAAGGCGACGTCGTCATTGTCGACCAGTTTACCGGCCGTTTAATGAAAGGCCGCCGTTACAGCGACGGGCTTCATCAGGCGATTGAAGCAAAAGAGGGCCTCGAGATTCAAAATGAATCAATGACGATGGCGTCTATTACCTTCCAGAACTTTTTCCGTATGTACAAAAAACTGTCCGGTATGACCGGTACAGCAAAAACAGAGGAAGAGGAATTCCGCAACATTTACAATATGCGCGTTATTTCCATTCCGACGAACCGGGAAATTATCCGGGACGACCGCGCCGATTTAATATTTGCTTCAACCAAAGGCAAATACATGGCTGCGGTGGAGGATATTGCAGAGCGTCATCAAAACGGACAGCCGGTCTTAGTCGGAACGGTGGCGATCGAAACGTCTGAAATTATTTCTGCTCAGCTGAAATTAAAAGGCATCCCGCATAATGTTCTAAACGCGAAAAATCACGGTGGAGAAGCACAAATCATCGCAGATGCCGGTAAACGCGGCGCTGTAACCATTGCTACGAATATGGCCGGCCGTGGTACGGATATCAAGCTTGGCGAAGGTGTGACAGAAGTAGGCGGACTTGCTGTAATTGGTACAGAGCGTCATGAATCACGACGGATTGATAATCAGCTTCGTGGACGTGCAGGACGTCAGGGAGATCCGGGTGTGACGCAATTCTATCTTTCCATGGAAGATGAACTGATGCGCCGCTTTGGCTCTGATAACATGAAGAGTATGATGGCTCGTCTTGGAATGGATGATACGCAGCCAATTCAAAGTAAAATGGTGACGCGGGCGGTTGAATCTGCTCAGAAACGTGTAGAAGGAAATAACTTTGATGCACGTAAACAGCTTCTTCAATATGATGATGTACTTCGCCAGCAGCGTGAAGTCATTTATAAAGACCGCTATGAGGTATTAGATTCCGAAAATCTGCGTACGATTATAGAGAAGATGCTTGAAAGCACTGTATATAATGCGGTAGATCAATATGCTCCTGCAGTTGAGGAAAAGGATGAATGGGATCTTAAAGGTCTGGAAAACTTTATTTTTGCCAACCTTTTACCTGAAGGCGAGCTTGTTGAAAGCGATATGGCCGGTAAATCAAATGATGAGCTGAAATCACTTCTTCTTGATAAAGTGACCGAGCGCTATAATGCAAGAGAAACAGAACTTGGCGACCGGATGCGCGAGTTTGAAAAAGTTATTCTTCTTCGCTCAATTGATACGAAATGGATTGACCATATCGATGCGATGGACCAGCTTCGTCAAGGGATCCATTTACGCGCATATGGTCAGATTGATCCTCTTCGCGAATATCAAAATGAAGGCTTTGCTATGTTTGAAACGATGCAGGCTTCGATTAATGAAGATGTATCCAAATACATTATGAAAGCCGAAATCCGCAACAACCTTGAGCGTCAGGAAGTAGCAAAAGGGCAGGCGGTTAATCCAAAAGAAGACAGTGAAACAAAAAAGAAAGCCCAGCCGGTCCGAAAAACAAATCCGGTAGGCCGCAATGAGCCATGTCCATGCGGCAGCGGCAAGAAATTTAAAAACTGTCATGGCGTTACGCAATAAGCCTCTTTTATGACTGACCCGCCGCTTTCGACGGGTCAGCTTTCTTTTGAAAAACAAAAGAGGATTTTTATTTACAAAAAATAAAACATAAGGTGGACCTTAATTATGGAAATGTTTGAAGTAAAAGCAGAGTTAGAGAGAACAGCTAAGGTATTAGCGGACTTCAGGGGGTCTCTTTGACTTAGATAACAAAGAAGCTCAAATTGCAGAGATTGATGAGAGAATGGTGGAACCGACTTTTTGGGATGATCAGCAAAAAGCGCAATCCGTTATTAACGATTTGAACGCCTTAAAAGAGACAGTCCATGGCTACAGAGACCTTCTAGACACGCAGGAAAACCTTGAGCTTACACATGAACTGCTGAAAGAAGAGCCTGACGCTGAACTTGAAAAAGATATGGTAGCTGAAATGAAAGCATATATGAAGTCCCTGGATGAATTTGAACTTCAGCTTTTATTAAGTGAGCCATATGATAAAAATAACGCCATTTTAGAACTGCATCCTGGAGCGGGAGGCACTGAATCTCAGGACTGGGGCTCCATGCTGCTTCGCATGTATACACGCTGGGGAGAAAAGCAGGGATTCAAAGTGGAAACAATGGATTATCTTCCAGGAGATGAAGCGGGGATAAAAAGTGTCACACTTCTTTTCAAAGGCCATAATGCGTACGGTTACTTGAAAGCAGAAAAGGGCGTTCACCGTCTTGTGCGAATCTCCCCATTTGATTCATCAGGACGCCGCCATACTTCCTTCGTATCCTGCGATATCATGCCTGAATTCAATGATGAAATTGAAATCGAAATCCGCACCGAAGATTTGAAAATTGATACGTACCGGGCAAGCGGTGCAGGCGGTCAGCATATCAATACAACGGATTCTGCTGTCCGTATTACTCACCTTCCCACCAATACTGTTGTATCGTGCCAAAATGAACGCTCACAAATCAAAAACCGTGAGCACGCCATGAAAATGCTGAAATCAAAGCTGTACCAGCTGCGAATTGAAGAACAGGAACAAAAACTTGCCGACATCCGTGGCGAGCAAAAAGAAATCGGCTGGGGAAGCCAGATCCGTTCGTATGTTTTCCACCCATACTCCATGGTAAAGGATCACCGGACAAGTGCTGAATCAGGTAATGTTCAAGGTGTGATGGATGGGGAGTTGGATGTTTTTATTAATGCTTATTTGCGCTCCAGGCTATAAGGGGCAGACCGCTGGCAAACGCTCGCATTCTTCGTTGCGAATCCTGATCCAGATGCTCATTGCCGGTAAAGGCAACTCCGCTCTGTCTCAGGATTCGCACCTCGACTGACAAGCGTTTTCAGCTAGTCTGCCTCGTTTGCATCGGTGCAGTAGCTGAAGAATTTTATTATCTTTGATACACAGAGCAGACCGCTGAGAAACGCTCGCATTCTTCGTTGCTCATCACGCCCCAGATGCTCATTGCCGGTAAAGGCAACTCCGCTCTGTGTCGAGAGTCGCGCCTTGAATGACAAGCGTTTTGGGCTAGTCTGCAGACCGCTGGCAAGCGCTCGCATTCTTCGTTGCTCACCCTGCCCCAGATGCTCATTGCCAGAGGAGGCAACTCCGCTCTGCGTTAGGGTTCGCTCCTTGACTGACAAGCGCTTTCAGCTAGTCTGCGAACGGTCTTATTTAATTATTTTATAAGTTGAGACATCTTAAGGAGATTTGATGAAATAAAGGCAAGCGCTCGCATTCTTCGTTGCTCACCCTGCCCCAGATGCTCATTGCAAGAAGAGGCAACTCCGCTCTGTGTCAGGGTTCGCTCCTTGACTGACAAGCGCTTTCAGCTAGTCTGCGAACTGTCTTATTTAATTATTTTATCAGTTGAGACATCTTAAGGAGATTTGATGAAATAAAGGCAAGCACTCACATTCTTCGTTGCTCATCCTGATCCAGATGCTCATTGCCGGTAAAGGCAAGTCCGTTCTGTCTCAAGATTTGCGCCTTGAATGACAAGCATTTTGGGCTAGTCTGCGTTGTTTGTTTTCTTATAGTTACTGATGCTTGTTCTTTCTTGAATAGGCAGAGCAGACGCTGATTATTGTGGGGGAGAGAATGAAAAAACTTAGTAACTTCATTTTAGGAGTAGTTTTTTTTATCATTTACCTTTTAATATTTAATTTTATTTGGAATCACTTCTTGCGAATTAATTCATCTATAGAAGTCTTCATTGGCAGCTTAATCGTCTTATTTTTATCGTTTGTACTTGCAATAGTCAGTGCAAATAGCCTTATTAAAGTAAATCAGAGTTAGTTTTGGAGGAGGGCTTAGCGCCGTCCCTGCTGAAAGCGCTCGCCTGAAGTGCAGTGAACCGGTTAAAAGCTGCTAATACGCTACTGCTTTTAATTGGCAAAAAGCCAGCATAACAACAGTAATTTGCCTTTTCTCCTGAAGTGAATACCGAGTTTCTTCTATTATATAGCCTTTCATGATTTGAGAGAGTTCTCATTATATGAAAGGTTATTTATTTTGAGTGAATACAGTCTTTAGTGCTTCACCACACTGCCGCTCTATTTGAATGTTATTCACATACGTGTTGGTTCATGCTATACTCTCAAACGGTGAAAAGCAAAGTTTGAAGAGAAAGGTTGCATAACGATGAAAAAAAGAAATAGAAAAAATAACCCGAGATCGACCAAAATAGATACCATTCTGGATTATCTCTATATTATCCTAGGTTCTATTTTTGTTGCGATTGCATTTAATGTATTTTTGCTTCCCAATGAAGTGGCTTCAGGCGGTGTGAGCGGAATTAGTACGATTTTGTATGGAGTATTTGATTGGAGACCGTCGCTGGTTCAACTGGCATTTAACATTCCGTTGTTTATAGCAGGGCTCGTCTTTCTCGGCTTTCAATTTGGCCTGAAAACAGCCGTTGGCTCATTCTTTCTGCCGTTTGCTGTTTTTTTAACAGAGTCCTGGGGACCTTGGACAGAAGAACCGCTGCTTGGTGCTTTGTTCGGAGGTATTGGAGTTGGCATGGGGCTTGGAGTGGTTTTCAGAGGAAAAGCTTCTACTGGAGGAACGGATTTAGCGGCTCAGATCATTCATAAATATTCAGGTTTAGGCTTAGGAACATGTGTAGCGATGATAGATGGGTTAATTGTTTTGTCCTCTGTTTTTGTGTTTGATATCGAACGTGGTTTGTACGCTTTAATCGGCTTGTATGTAACAAGTAAAACGATCGATCTTGTACAAATTGGCTTCGGCCGTTCAAAAATGCTTTACATTATTACGAACAAACAGGAAGAAATCAGTCAGGCGATCTTTGAAGAAGTGGACCGCGGCGTAACCAAATTATCTGCACATGGCGGCTATACGGATCACGAGAGGCCGATTCTGATGTGCGTAATTGATCAAACTGAATTCTCAAAGTTAAAAAATGTGGTCCGTAAAATAGATCCTAATGCGTTTGTTATTGTCAGTGATGCTGCAGAAGTGCTGGGAGAAGGATTTAAGCGGGCGTAAAATGCTATACTTGTAATATATAAAGATTTACAGCTGAAGGATGAGGTGCAGTAATGAAAAAATTAGTTTTAAGTCTTGTAATGGGATCTGCTGTTTTTCTCGCAGCGTGCGGAGGCGATTCTGAAAGCTCAGGTCCGTCCACAGAAGAAATGAATCCTGAAGAGCTTTATATGGGTAAATGCTCCAGCTGCCACGGTGGAAATCTGGAGGGATCAAGCGCCCCTGACATTTCCAGTGTCGGAGCAAGCAAATCCTATGATGAAATTCTTGATGTCATACTTGAGGGACAAGGGATGATGCCTGGCGGGATGCTGGAAGGAGAACGCGCGGAAGAAGTCGCAAAATGGCTTTCTGAGAAAAAATAGACTGGTAAATAAAGCAATCTTTTTTCTAAATTGGAAAAAGATTGTTTTTTTGTTGCAGAGAAGAAACATAAATGTAATATAAAAAACGTTAACAAACAGGTTTAAAATCGTTATACTACTCTTGTAGCGAAAAATCGAGTGTATCCTCCGTATTTTGACATTGGCTCAATTCTCCTATCCGAAATCGGAAATGCTAGGTAAATAGCCTGACAATTTACACCTCTGAGAAACCAGTAAGATCCAAATTCAAAGATTAGGTGAGTATACATATGATTCAAATGAAACAAGTTTATAAGAAGTATTCCAACGGCATCATGGCTGCAAACGGCTTTGATGTAAATATTCAGCAAGGTGAATTTGTATATGTCGTTGGACCCAGCGGCGCTGGCAAGACAACATTCATTAAAATGATGTACCGGGAAGAAAAGCCTACTAAAGGAACCATTTTAATAAACGATGTCGACATTGCGACATTAAAAGCTAAGCGTGTTCCCTATTTGCGTCGAAACATCGGCGTAGTCTTCCAGGATTTTAAACTATTAAATCAATTGACTGTCTATGAAAATATTGCTTTTGCTTTAGAAGTAATAGAAGAGCATCCTAAAACAATTAAAAAGAGGGCGATGGAAGTGCTTGACCTGGTCGGGTTAAAGCATAAAGCCAGAATGATGCCCGATGAGCTTTCCGGAGGAGAACAACAGCGAATATCAATTGCGCGCTCAATTGCAAATCAGCCCAAAATTATGATTGCAGATGAGCCTACAGGTAATCTTGATCCGGAAACGTCATGGGAGATTATGAATCTTTTTGAAGAAATCAATGCAAGAGGCACGACCATCATCATGGCTACTCATAACCGTGAAATTGTCAACACGATTCGTCACCGCGTTATCGCGATCGAAAATGGTTTGATCGTTCGTGACGAGCAGCGAGGGGAGTATGGTTATGAAGGCTAGAACAATTTCAAGACATTTCAGGGAAAGCTTTAAGAGCCTCATCCGAAATGGGTGGATGACATTCGCATCCGTCAGTGCCGTCACTGTAACACTATTGCTGGTTGGCGTATTCACAGCCTTGATGCTTAACATGAATAAAGCTGCAACTGACATTGAAAACGACGTTGAGATGAACGTTTATATAGAGATTGAAGCTGATGAAGTATCTGTCAGCGCACTTGAAGATCAAATAACTGATCTCTCGGGTGTTGAATCTGTCACCTATTCGTCAAAAGAAGAAGAATTATCCAGTTTAATAGACAGCTTTGGCGATGAAATGGCGTTATTTGAGCAAAACAACCCGCTGCGGGATAAATTCATTGTTAAGGCAACCGACCCCCGGCAGACAGAACGGCTGGCGAGTCAGATTACAACCATCGAAAATATAGCGGCTGTCGAGTATGGGGAAGACAAAATCGATCAGCTTTTTGAAACATTGGAAGTCAGCCGGAATGTTGGAGCGGTTCTGATATTCGGATTACTGTTTACGGCTATGTTCTTAATATCCAACACCATTAAAATCACGATTGTAGCAAGAAGAAGAGAAATAGAGATTATGAAACTTGTAGGGGCTTCAAACTGGTTTGTAAGGTTTCCCTTCCTGCTCGAAGGAATCTGGCTCGGAATCATTGGCGCCATACTCCCGATCGCAGTCGTTTCAGTCCTTTACTATAATGTGTATGAATTCATGGAGCCACGGTTGGAAAATTCATTTATCCAGATACTAGAGTTTACACCATTTATCTATCAAATAAACGCTCTTATTCTATTAATGGGTGTAGTCATTGGCATGTGGGGAAGCTTTATGTCTGTCCGAAAGTTTTTGAAAGTTTAAGAGCAAACATAAAAATAGAGGGTAAAGTTGAAGGGAGAACGTATTGTGAAAAAGTCATTTCTGAGCTTGTCAATTACAGCAGCACTTATAGCAGGCAGTATTCCGGCATTTGGCGGAACAGCTTCTGCAGAAACAATGGACGATTTAAAAAATAAACAAAACGATATTCAGCAGGAAAGAGAAAATGTAGGCGGGGAAATTTCTTCTAAAAATAAAAATATAGAAAAAGTGATCTCAAAGCAGGAAGAAATCACTGCACAGATCAAAGAACTGGATGCTGAAATTGCAGAAACCAACAATGCAATTGAAAAGGTCAGCGGAGAGATCGATGATACAAATGCTCATATTGAAGAGCTTCGCGAAGAGATTGAAACACTAAAGAAAAAAATTGCTGAGCGTACAGCACTATTGGAAGAGCGTGCACGTGCGATTCAAATCAGCGGCGGCGATGTAAGCTATATGGATGTACTTCTTGGAGCAGAGAGCTTCAGCGACTTTATTGACCGGTTCTCAGCCGTTAATACATTAGTAGATGCTGACCGTCAGATTATGGAAGAACAGCGCAATGATCAGGAAGCACTTGAGCAAAAAGAAGCAGAAGTGAAAGACCAGCTTGCTTCACTTGAAAGCAAAAAAGCAGAGTTGGACGGGCTTAAATCAAGTCTTTCCGCACAAAAAGAGGATAAAAAAGGACTTGTAGCTGAACTAGAAGCACAGCAGGCAAGTCTTGAAGAAGAAAAATCAAAGCTTGAAGATAAAGACAGCGAATTAAAAGAGCTTGAATCTGAAGTCGCTGACAGCATTGTAGCTGAACAGGAGCGTTTAGCAGAACTTGCACGCCAGAAAGAATTAGAGCGTCAAGCAGAAGAAAAACGCCAGCGTGAAGCAGCAGCAGCGGCAGCAGCGGCGGAAGAAAAAGCAGCAGCAGAACGTGCAGCAGCAGAAAAAGCAGCACAGGAAGCAGCAGCACAGGAAGCATCTGCTTCTCAAACAAGCACAGCGCCATCTCAATCTTCACAATCAACACCGTCACCAGCACCTGCGCCTGCAGCTAAGCCGGCTCCAAAGCCTGCTCCAAGTGCAGGAGCATGGACAACACCGGCATTTGGCCGTACAACATCTGAATTTGGATACGATATTCTTAATGGAAAACCTCGTATTCATTACGGAATCGATGTTGCAGCTTCACAAGGCACTTCCATCGTTTCTGCAGCAAGCGGATATGTGGTAAAAGCAAGCAGCGGTTACAACGGCGGCTACGGACAAATGGTTATTGTAACTCACAGCATCAATGGAAAAACGTTCACAACTGTATACGCTCACTTGAGCAGCATTGGGGTATCAAACGGGCAATACCTTGAAAAAGGCCAGTACATTGGAGGAATGGGGAACACAGGTTATTCATTCGGTTCTCACCTTCACTTCGAACTTCACGAAGGAAGCTGGAATGCATCTAAATCAAATGCAGTAAATCCACGTAAATATATCTCATTCTAATAAAACAAAAGACCGCCAAATTTGGCGGTCTTTTGTTTAATAGATTTATACGACCATTTCTAACCAGGTAAGCAATTAAACCATTTGAAGACCTGTGATGAGATAAATGTTAAATGCAGAAATAGGATACCGGCCTCAACTGTACGCGGAAAACTTTATACAAGTTGCCGGATAGAGAGTAATTTATATAGAAAATTATGAACTATTCTTTTCATTACCTCTGCCGATCACATTAGTTTTTACCAGAATAAAGTTTAAAAATGCCGTAAGTACGAAGGCTAAAAACAACCCAACGATGGAACCAGCATTCAGAGTATTCGTGATGATCTGCCCAATTGTTAATCCAATGACCATAATCCCGGCAAACATTGTAAGCCTCCATTTAGGATACATGTTATCTCACTCCTCCTCGTATTTTCTCAGCTCAGCGGTTGTTTTAAATGTACTTTTATCGTACTTAGTTAGTAGGTTATTCTCTAATTATCATATAAGTAAACAAAAAATAGAAAACTATTACAATTAAATTGAGAAACTTTCTATTATATGCATTATTTTACACCAGTAACCCACGCTTCTTTTATTAAATAGAAGTGCCACCTTCCTCTTCGCACACCCTTTTTTAGTTTTGTCCCAACCTCTTATTCTTTTTAGATACATTAACCTTTGACCTTTAAAAGAGAAATCCTGTCGACTGCGAACCTATGCGTAATTCTTACCAAAGACCCTTAATGCCACTCGGTAATAAAATTTTCCCCGCATTAAAAATAGTCAAGCTGTATTCAGTACTTAAAGCCGTACTCAAACCACTCATCCTACGTGCTTAGAACATATTCAGATCTAAAACACACCCTAACTTCATTTTTCATCTCTATTTTTCTTTTTCGCACGTATACTCCTATCAACACGGCTCAATCAAAAAGGAGGCAGGAGGTTGAGAAGGTGGATTCAATCTGGAACATGGGCGTTTATAATGGGAGGCTTCGGGTTTTATTTATTACTCACTAGCGGAGGGATGATGAATGAACCAGGATTTGAGAGGTACGTGGCGGTCACAAATGAACCAGTTGAAACAGCGGTCTCTCCAGCGGCAGCACCTGATTTTTCGCTGCAAGATCTACAGGGAGAAACGATCAAATTATCTGACTTACGCGGAAAAACGGTTGTAGTCAATTTTTGGACAACCTGGTGTCCGCCTTGCCACGAAGAAATCCCCGAGCTTGAAGCATTTTATTCTGAGTATGTAAAAGAAAATCCGGATGTTGTTCTTTTGGGTGTTAATTTATCAAATGAAGACCATGGGGAAGAATCAGTTAAACATTTTGTAAAAGCGAATCTAATGTCGTTTCCGATCCTGCTTGATTCGGATGGAGAAACACAAAAGAACTATCAGATCCTTACCATTCCAACCACTTACATTGTGAATAAAGAGGGTGGAATTATTAAAAAAATAATGGGTCCTGTGACAAAAGAGGAGTTAATCCAACTGGTTGAACCGTAACGGGTTGTCCTTCTATCCTTGACTGGTTTGTCATAGAGTAAGGGGAAATGATTTTTGAGGGGAGATGAAGCGCTTGAAAAAGTATAATAAGCTTCTCCTGATCGTTGTATGTATGGCGTTGGGAGCTGCTCTGTTTTTTGCTGTCGAGCATCTGGTATTAAAGAAAGGTCCGGTTCAGCAGGCAAATGAAACAGAGGTTGCTGAAACACTGGCAAAGCTGGAAAAAGCGCAGGAGTTAATTAAGAAGAGCTATGTTGAAAAAGTGGATGAGGCAAAATTGCTGGATGGAGCCATTCAGGGCATGGTGGCTTCACTGGGGGATCCCTATTCAGTCTATATGGACCGCGAAACATCCAAACAATTCGAACAATCACTTGATTCATCCTTTTCCGGGATTGGAGCAGAAGTAACAAAAGAAGGGGAGAACTTTATTATTGTAGACCGCTTTAAAGGATCTCCTGCAGAACAGGCCGGCTTGAAGCCCAATGACAAAATTAAAGCCATTGATGGAGAAAGCATCCAATCCTTAACGCTTTACGAAGTAACAGCCAAAATACGTGGTCCTAAGGGAAGCAAAGTAGTGATAGGAGTAGAAAGAGGAGACGCTGCAAAGAATCTGGACATTACTGTAACCCGTGATGAGATTCCGGTGGAAACAGTACATAGCAAACGTTTTAAGCTGGGAAGCAGCCAAATCGGCTATCTTGAAATTACCACGTTTGCTAAAGGAACAGCCGAGGATCTAAAAACCGAATTGACGAAGCTCGAAAGTGAAGGTATCAATGGATTAATTTTAGATGTAAGAGGAAACCCGGGAGGACTTTTATCCAGTGTGCATGAAGTGCTGGATGAATTTGTTACCAACAAAAAACCTTTTATGTATATAGAAGAACGAAATGGAGAACGCGAACCCCTGAGTTCAGTACTTGAGGAGAAAAAGGAGTACCCAATCGCTACATTAATTGACGGGGGAAGTGCTTCAGCAGCTGAAATTTTAGCGGCAGGGATGCAGGAAGTAGAAGGCTATCCGTTAATTGGTGAAAAAACATTTGGAAAGGGCACTGTTCAGCAATCATATGATCTGGGCGATGGCAGTCAAATGAAGCTGACGATGTCTAAATGGCTGACTCCTAATAAGAAATGGATTCATAAAGAAGGCATTCAGCCTACTCTTGAGGTGTCCCAGCCTGCAGTGTTTGAGTTGGTGCCATTGCAGTCAGCGGTGGTTCTGAAAAAAGGCATGAATGATGAGAAAATTTCTGTTCTACAAAATATTTTAAATGGTCTAGGCTATGAAGTGGACCGCACGGATGGCTACTTTAGCGGAAGCACGGAAAAAGCACTTACTGCTTTTCAAAAATCAGCCGGTCTGAAACAAAACGGTGAAGCAAACACTGCAACACTGGCTGAACTGGATAAGGCAATTCAAACCTACAAGGAAAACCCGAAGCATGACCATCAGCTTCAATCCGCCATTGAATTCCTGAGTCAGAACGAGTAAAATTTCTCATGCAAGAGTGATCTTGGTTTTGGTACAATAGGATTATCAGAATCTTCCTTCCAGAAGGACCATTTGATACTAAATGGTTCTTTTATTTACATTAGGACGAAAAATGAGTGGAAGAAGAAAGGTTGGGCTCTAAAAAATGAATGACTGGATGCAGGAAATTGGCACAGGAGCTTTAATGGGACTTATCAATCCCGTCCTCTACATAGCCATTCTCGCCGCGCTTATTGCAGGAGTGCTGAGAGTAAAGCGGGAAAGAAACGATTTGCGGGTCAGTCTGCTGCCCCCATGGCTCGAATTAAAAAGCTTTGTTGGACTGGGCATTCCAATCGGACTGGTTTTATCGGCGATGATCCTTGCAGCAGGTGTAGAAGTGTCGGTTATATGGGTTTATGCTGTTTCCGCTCTTATGGCTCTTATTATCGTAAGCTGGCAATTTAGATTATTATCACCGGCTTTATTTATGCCGGCAGCTGCCGCTGTATTATATGCCCTGTATCTATTTGAACTTCCTTTACCGGAGTGGGCAGCGCTGGAGATCCCTGAAGGACTCGGAACTATTGGCGTGGCCAGCATCGTGATGGGGCTTTTACTTCTTGCCGAAGGGCTGCTAATCCGCTGGAGCGCTGTGAAAAAAACTTCTCCACGTACAGTGCGCACCCCCAGAGGATTAAAGGCTGGAGCTTTTTTTACAAAGCGCCTATGGTTCGTGCCATTATTTTTTCTTGTTCCGGCCGGAAGTCTGGAAGCAGCAGGCGGATGGTGGCCTATTTTCACATACAATGGAACTTCCTGGGCGGTTTTTGCCGTTCCATTTATCCTTGGCTATCAATTAACCGTCGTTCATGATTTGCCGGAACAAATCATCAAACAGGCTTCGAAGGAAATTTTGTGGCTGAGTGCACTTGTTACCGTATTGGGAGTCGCTGGTTTTTGGGCGCCGTATTTATATATTGCCGCTTTTGCGGTCGCATTTGCCGGAAGAATTTTCTTAGCATTACGGACTCGATCCATTTGCAGACAATCAGGCTATTACTTTATTAATAAAGAAAAGGGAGTCATGGTAGTTGATATTATTCCAGGCACCCCGGCTGAGAAAATGGGTTTAAAACGCGGTGAAATTATTCACAAACTGAATGGAATTCTTGTGCGTGATGAACGTGATCTGTATGCGGCGCTTCAAAAAAACCGTGCTCATTGCAAACTCGAGGTCCTGGATCATCAGGGGCAGATCCGCTTTGTACAGAGGGCTCTTCACGAAGGGCAGCATCATCAGCTGGGAATTATTATGGTGGAAGATCCAATGCGTAACTTCTCCTCAGATTCTGCATGAGAGGAACGCCGTAACTTTAAGAATCCTCTACTAATAATAAAACGGGGCAGACAATATTAACTTTCAGTAAATCATCCGCTGCCGCTTGTTCAACTTTGCAGCGGGTGCTAAGATAAGCTACATACCATCATAGCAGGAGAGGATTACGTGGGTATCCATCATTACTTTAAAAGCTTATCAGATATGGAAAAATTATACCGTTGCCCCGGCAAATTTCTGTATAATGAACACACTGTGGCAGCGCACTCTTTTAAAGTGACAAAAATTGCTCAGTTTCTTGGAACTGTGGAAGAATATCATGGGAAAAAGCTTAACTGGAAATCTCTTTACGAAAAAGCATTGAACCATGATTACCCTGAAATTTTTACAGGAGACATTAAAACGCCTGTTAAATATGCATCGTCAGAACTAAACCGTTTATTCAGTGAAGTGGAAGAAGAAATGACCCACAAATTCGTTACGCAGGAATTCCCTGCAGCCTTTCAGGACATTTATCTGGAGCGCTTCAAAGAAGGAAAAGACGGCTCTCTTGAGGGCAATATTTTATCAGTAGCGGATAAAATTGATTTGATATATGAGTCATTCGGAGAAATTCAAAAAGGAAATCCTGAGCCCATTTTTCTTGAAATTTATCAGGAGGCACTCACCACCATTGTAAAATTCAATGAGATGGACTGTGTTAAATTCTTTTTGGACAATGTACTGCCGGACATGCTGGCAGAAAAGTTTATTCCGCAAAGTGAATTAAGTAAAATCACTCAAAGCCTTATTGCGGATGGAGACTGAGTTGCGTAAGATGGAATCATAGAATGAGGTGATTGACATGGGAACTAAACTATTGCTTGCACTCTTCGCCCCTGCCCTACTGGTGATCCTTTTCACCAGAGTGACCTTCAGCCGGACCATCGCCATGATTCTCACAATTGCTCTTATCGCAGCATCATCCTACAAGGGCTATGTCGGCAGCTGGATTGTCATTATTGTAGACGCAGCCTCCCTGACCCTCGGCCTCTGGTTTGTAAACAAATACATGAAGCACAATAACGAAAAAATGCGCGGCGTCTCCTGACGACGCGTTTTCTTATTGGTTTATTCTTTGTTGAAGTAAAGGGCTAAAGGGGTCTGGCCCCTTTAGCCCTTTACACCAAAACATCATTACAAAAAAGCATCCAAAATATACATGCGAATATACGTTCCCTTTTTGCTATCTTTTTGGTTTGGCTGTGTGATAAAATAGAATGAGATGTGAGTTGAGTCGATAATTTTGACGGTTTACCCTGTTTCGTTCTAGGATAAAGGGTATGAATAGAGAAGAAGGACTTGTTCGGAAAAGGGAGGCATATTCATGAAGCAGGAGTTTGATCTTCAGTCGCATTATGAGCCTGGCGGTGATCAGCCTACGGCCATTAAGAAAATAGTTGAGGGCATTAAGGAAGGCAAAAAACATCAAACCTTGCTGGGGGCGACTGGAACCGGAAAAACGTTTACGATGTCCAATGTTATTCAGGAAGTGAAAAAGCCGACCCTTGTGATTGCGCACAATAAAACACTCGCCGGGCAACTCTACAGTGAGTTTAAAGAGTTTTTTCCCAATAATGCAGTTGAATATTTTGTCAGCTATTATGATTACTATCAGCCTGAGGCCTATGTGCCGCAGACAGATACATTTATAGAGAAAGATGCAAGTATAAATGATGAAATTGATAAGCTCAGACACTCTGCTACGTCGTCGTTGTTTGAACGGGATGATGTTATTATCATAGCCAGTGTATCCTGTATATACGGTTTAGGTTCACCGGAAGAGTACAGTGAGCTTGTGGTTTCTCTTCGAAAGGGAATGGAGATTGAACGGAACCAGCTCCTTCGGAAAATGGTCGATATACAATACGAACGAAACGATATTGCCTTTACGCGCGGTACGTTTCGTGTTCGCGGGGATGTCGTGGAGATTTTCCCTGCTAAAAATGATGAGCACTGCATCAGAATAGAATTTTTTGGTGATGAAATTGACCGGATCAGAATGGTGGATGCGCTGACCGGTGAAATACTGGGCGACAGGGATCATGTGGCCATCTTCCCGGCTTCCCACTTCGTTACCCGCGAAGAAAAAATGAAAAAAGCCATTTTAAATATAGAAGAAGAATTAGAAGAACAGCTGAAAGTACTTAAAGAAGAAGATAAACTGCTTGAAGCACAGCGCTTGGAGCAGCGTACACGCTATGATCTTGAAATGATGAATGAAATGGGCTTTTGCTCAGGGATCGAGAATTATTCAAGGCATCTGACTCTGCGTGAAGCAGGCGCTACACCTTATACACTTATCGATTATTTTCCAAAGGATTTTCTTCTTGTCGTCGATGAGTCCCATGTGACTCTTCCTCAGGTGCGCGGGATGTACAATGGTGACCAGGCGCGTAAAAAAGTGCTGGTGGATCACGGCTTCAGACTTCCTTCGGCGCTTGATAACCGCCCGTTAAAATTTGATGAGTTTGAGAATCTTGTGAACCAGGCAGTATTTGTTTCAGCCACGCCTGGACCATACGAACTTGAGCATACACCGGAAATGGTGGAACAGATCATTCGTCCGACAGGGCTGCTTGATCCGACAATCGAAGTACGGCCGATCGAAGGTCAGATTGATGATCTTATTGGAGAAATACAGGAAAGAATTAAGAAAAATGAGCGAACACTGATTACAACTTTGACGAAGAAAATGTCAGAGGACTTAACGGATTATTTAAAAGAGATTGGCATTAAAGTTCAATATCTGCATTCTGAAATTAAAACGCTTGAGCGGATCGAAATTATAAGAGATCTCCGATTAGGCAAGTATGATGTATTAGTGGGAATTAACCTGCTTAGAGAGGGACTTGATATTCCGGAAGTATCCCTCATTACCATTTTGGATGCCGATAAAGAGGGCTTTTTACGTTCGGATCGATCACTTATTCAAACGATTGGACGTGCCGCGCGTAATTCAAACGGACATGTCATCATGTATGCAAATAAAATTACAGACTCCATGCAGCGGGCTCTCGATGAAACATCCCGGAGACGTGAAAAGCAGATTGCTTATAACGAAGCGCATAACATTACCCCTGTTACGATCGATAAGAAAATCAGGGATGTTATACGCGCTACCCATGCAGCGGAAGAATCTGAAGAATACGTTTCACCTGCTTCAAAAATGAAAAAGCTATCCAAACCAGAACGGGCTAAAGTAATAGAATCAATGGAGATAGAAATGAAAGAAGCAGCAAGAGCGCTTGATTTTGAGCGTGCGGCAGAGCTGCGCGATCTGGTACTGGAGTTAAAAGCGGAAGGATGACCCTATATGGCAAAAGATCAAATCATCATTCAGGGTGCTAGAGCCCATAATTTAAAAAATATTGACGTGACCATCCCAAGAGATAAGCTTGTCGTTATGACAGGTCTTTCCGGATCAGGCAAGTCTTCGCTGGCCTTTGACACCATTTATGCTGAAGGACAGCGGCGATATGTGGAATCACTTTCTGCCTATGCAAGACAATTTCTTGGTCAAATGGATAAGCCGGATGTGGATGCAATAGAAGGACTTTCCCCTGCGATCTCCATTGATCAGAAAACAACAAGCAAAAACCCCCGTTCAACGGTGGGAACAGTGACTGAGATTTATGATTATCTGCGTCTTTTGTTTGCCCGTGTAGGACGTCCTGTTTGTCCGGACCATGGAATTGAGATTACATCACAGACAGTGGAACAAATGGTAGACCGTATCTATGAGTATCCTGAGCGTA
This sequence comes from Jeotgalibacillus sp. ET6, assembly GCF_029667115.1. Taxonomy (GTDB): domain Bacteria; phylum Bacillota; class Bacilli; order Bacillales; family Jeotgalibacillaceae; genus Jeotgalibacillus. The sequence continues at coordinate 538,205 of NZ_JARUIU010000002.1, forward strand.
CCCGGCTTCAGGTGCTTGCGCCGATCGTATCGGGTCGAAAAGGCACGCATGCCAAGGTACTGGAAGATATTAAAAAGCAAGGGTATGTACGTATTCGGGTTAACGGTGAAATGGCCGATATCGGAGATGAAATTGAGCTTGATAAAAATAAAAAACATTCAATCGAAGTTGTAGTCGACCGGATCGTTGTGAAAGAAGGCGCTGAATCACGCCTTGCAGATTCACTTGAAAGTGCATTGAGATTAGCAGAAGGCAACGTCATGATTGATGTCATGGAGCATGAGGAAATTAAATTCAACGAGCATCATGCCTGCCCGATTTGCGGATTTTCAATCGATGAACTGGAGCCGCGGATGTTTTCGTTTAATTCTCCTTTTGGCGCTTGCGGGGAGTGTGATGGCTTAGGGGCTAAGCTTGAAGTGGATTTGGATCTTGTGATTCCCGATCGCACACGTTCACTGAAAGAACATGCTATTGCACCCTGGGAACCAACAAGCTCTCAATACTACCCATCGATGCTTGAAGCAGTATGCAAGCATTATGATATCAACATGGATATACCGGTTAAGGATATACCGAAAAAGAAAATGGATAAAATTCTTTATGGTTCAGGAAAAGATAAGATCTATTTCCGCTACACGAATGATTTCGGTCAGGTCAGGGAGAATACCATTCAATTTGAAGGAGTATTGCGCAACGTGGAGCGGCGCTACCGTGAAACAAGCTCTGAATACATTCGTGAGCAGATGCAAAAATACATGGGTCAGCAGGATTGTCCAACATGTGGAGGGCATCGTCTGAAAAAAGAAAGCCTTTCGGTTAAAATCAATGAGCTCCATATTGGCCAGGTAACGGCTTATTCAATAGAAGAAGCCAGACAATTTTTTAATGAGCTTTCACTGACTGAAAAAGAGACTCAGATTGCAAGACTGATTCTCAGGGAAATTAACGAACGGCTATCTTTCCTGATTAATGTGGGGCTGGATTATCTAACGCTCAGCCGTGCTGCCGGAACCCTGTCCGGCGGGGAAGCACAGCGTATCCGCCTGGCCACTCAGATTGGTTCTCAGCTGACTGGCGTTCTGTACATTCTAGATGAACCATCAATAGGTCTTCATCAGCGCGACAATGACAGACTGATTGAAACGCTAAAAAATATGCGGGACATCGGAAATACTCTGATTGTTGTTGAGCACGACGAAGACACGATGATGGCAGCGGATTATTTAATTGATGTAGGACCGGGAGCGGGTGTCCATGGCGGAGAGATCGTCGCTGCAGGAACTCCTGAAGAAGTGATGAAAAGCAAGGAATCCCTTACCGGAAAATATTTGTCCGGTGAGAAATTTATTCCTCTTCCTCATGAACGCCGCAAAGGGGACGGAAGAAAGCTTGAAATCAGCGGTGCGAAAGAAAATAATTTGAAAAACGCAAAGGTAAATATCCCATTAGGCGTCTTTACATCTGTAACAGGTGTATCTGGCTCGGGGAAAAGTACACTTATAAACGGGATTCTTCACAAAGCACTTGCTCAGAAGCTTCATAAAGCGAAAACAAAACCTGGCGAGCATAAAGCCATTAAAGGAATTGACCAGCTGGATAAAGTAATTGATATTAACCAGTCGCCGATTGGAAGAACACCGCGTTCAAACCCGGCCACTTATACCGGGGTATTTGATGATATTCGTGATGTCTACGCAACCACAAATGAAGCGAAGGTGCGCGGATATAAAAAAGGCCGATTCAGTTTTAATGTAAAAGGCGGCCGCTGTGAAGCGTGCAGAGGAGACGGCATCATAAAAATAGAAATGCATTTTCTGCCTGATGTATACGTTCCTTGTGAGGTTTGTCACGGGAAGCGGTATAATCGGGAGACGCTGGAAGTAAAATATAAAGGCAAAAATATATCTGATGTCCTGGAAATGACCGTAGAAGACGGCTTGTCGTTCTTTGAAAACATTCCGAAGATCAGCAGGAAGCTCCAAACGATTGTAGATGTCGGACTTGGCTATGTCCGATTGGGTCAGCCGGCCACCACATTGTCGGGTGGAGAAGCGCAGCGGGTGAAGCTGGCTTCTGAGCTTCACAGACGTTCAACCGGCCGTTCTCTTTATATACTGGATGAGCCGACCACAGGACTTCATGTAGATGACATTTCCCGTCTGCTTGATGTGCTGCAGCGTCTGGTGGATAACGGAGATACGGTTCTGGTCATTGAACATAATCTGGATGTCATTAAAGCATCTGACTGGATTATTGATCTTGGACCTGAAGGAGGAGACCGTGGAGGTACGATCGTTGCATCAGGCAAGCCTGAAGATATTGTCAAAGTAAAAGGGTCTTATACCGGGAAGTATCTGGGGCCTGTTCTTGAACGGGAGCGCAAACGCATGGCGAAGCGGATGGCAGAAAGAACGGGAGAACCGGTTACTAGCTCTTAAGAAGAAAAAGGAACTGTGGAACACTGCTTGTCATGTCATGCACATAAAAGCTGGTGGAGCAGTTCCTTTTTGCTTTTAATGTATACGGCTAAAGAGCCAGTGAATCTCAGTCTTCAGACCGGTGAGATTAGCAGTGGGTCTGGTATGCTTAATGTAAGAAAATCCAAATGAAACTTTTGTGAGTGCTATACGTAATAAGACTAGGAACGTTCAAAAGAATTGAAACAACCATTTCATTTTAAGGAGCGTGTCAGAATAATGGAAAACGAACGTAAACGAATTTTAAATATGGTGGAGAAGGGAACGATTACCGCCACTGAAGCACTGACTTTGCTTGAAGCGCTTGAGAAACAGCCGAATTCCACACAAAGCAGTTCAAGTGCCGCTTCGTCAACGTCGTCATCTCACACGACTAGCAGCCACTCAACGACCGGACAGACTGATTCATCTTTAAAGGATTCATATAAGGAACGCCCTAAAAAGAAGGAATTCCCCTTTAATTTAGAGGATATCTTTCAGACGAATTCCGGCAGACAAACCAGAAATGACAGCAGCAGCCAGTCATCAGACCGCATAATGGATTTTGTTCAAAATGCCTTTGAAAAAGTTAAGGGAATGGATTTAGAGTTTAATATGGGTCCTTCACTTGAATTCAGACATCAATTCGAAGTGCAGGAAAACGAGCTGCAGGATATTGAAATCAGTGTGGCAAACGGCAAAGTTGAGATAAAGCCATGGGATGAGAATTATGTTAAAGCAGAATGCGATGTAAAGGTTTACCGCTCAGATGATGAAGCAAAAGCGAAAAATCAGATTCGGGAATCGGTAATATTTAATGCTCAATATAAGAAGCTGCGTTTTATTTCTGATCTGAAAATGATTAAGCTTGATACTGTCATTTATGTTCCCCGCAACAGCTATGACCGCTGGGACATCCGTTTATTTAACGGAAAGTTTCATGGCGACTCTGCCAATGTAAACAAAATAAAAGTCAAAACGGCCAACGGCAAAATTGAGCTTGCCAATATGCTGATTGAGCGTGGAGAGCTTGAAACAGCCAACGGCGGTATAGAGGTAAAGAATACGAGGGCAGATTTAATTGATGCAGAAAGTGTGAATGGGAAGGTTTCGATTGAAGGTGCAGTGGATGAGATGGATGTGCAGTCGCTTAACGGCAATATTGTATGCAGAACTTCCAGCACTTCTGCCCGTAAAATCGAAGCAAAAACGCTGGCAGGATCGATCAGCCTTTTTGTTCCGAATGATGCGAGTCTTGACGGTACGTTAAAATCAAACTTCGGGCGCTTCGATATTAATCACCGTGAAATGGATCATGTTGAAGAACGCGAGGAATTAATGCAAAGAAAGCTGCATTTTACCCGTGAAAAAAATGACGGTTCCAAGCTTTACTTGTTTGCTGATGCTAAAACAGGCGCGGTCAGTGTAAAGCCCTATGAAGTGAAAAAAGAAGAAACAGAACCTGCCTCAGAGGAATAATTAACCGAATACAGGTGATCAGATTCACCATATACATCCACGCGGCGCATGGAAATAAGTCCCCCAGCTTATTTTAATGTGCTGCTTTTTTTGTGCAGCGAAGTCTAAACTTTTTCCTTCTATATGTTTCCACAACCGGCTTTGTTGGTATAGTGATAGTAACCGTACATTAGGAGAAACTAAAAAGAAAAAGCAGGTGACGAACATGGAAAAGATTATTAATCGAACAACGTGGTTTGGTCTAAGTGCTATTGGAGCCACATTTTTAGGTATTAGTGTCTTATTTTCGCTATTAGGGTTTTACATAATTGACGTGGAAATGATGGCATTTTTCAAATGGATTTTATATATTTTCTTTTTTGGTACAGGGATCATAGGCGGTCTTATTGCGCTCGCTGCCATTGGCATTGGGTTAAAGATGAAGTTCTCATCCGGCAATAAAAAGCCTGCTTCAGAAAATGGCTAAAAGACAGACAGCAGCAGGGAGAACTCTTGCTGCTGTTTATTATTAGAGAACATTAAAAAGGGGATAATAATCCTTTTTGATTTGGCCGTTGCCACTATTTCACTTTATAAATAACGAATAAACTAAAGACTGCCAGAAACCCCCAGCGAAAATCGCTGGGGGTTTCTGATTGTTACTGTGATGGGATGGTTCCGATTGCTGCTTCAAAGCCTGCTTTCTTTAATTTCTTTACCTGCTGCTCTGCTCGTTCTCTTGACGAAAACACCCCTGCCTGGACGCGGTACAAAGAAGAATCCTTTGCAGGGGAAGGTTGGGATTTATTTAAAAAAGACAGGATGGAGGCGGCAATTTGCTTTCCGCATAATGTCCGGTAGGCTGTTGAAGCAAGAAGCGCCTTTTCCTCACGATTGGTCATAAACCCGCACTCAAGCAGCAATGCCGGCATATGAGTTTCTCTTAATACGTGAAAATCTGCTTTTTTTAAGCCTCTGTCTTTTCTCCCCGTTTTGGCTATCAAGTCAGCGTGAATTTTACTGGCAAGCGGATGGACTGACTGACCTTTTGACGTGTGAATAAAGGTTTCAATTCCGTGAACCTCATTCCACTGTCCGTTTCCGAACGCATTGGCGTGAATGGAAATAAAATAGTCTACTTTCCCGTTATTCGCTTTTGCGGTTCGCTCTGATAATGGAACGTCCCGGTTATCACTGTACGTTTGAAGCGTCCTGACAGAAGCCTGTTCAAGCTGATCCTTACATACTTTAGCCACTGCCCGGTTAAATTCATACTCCTTCATTCCATCCGGACTTCTTTTACCAGGTGTTTCATAGCCGTGACCTGCATCAATCGCGATTAGTGTCATGCTCATTCCTCCCTTTTACTTGTAAGATTGCGTGCCGGGGTAAAATTAGACACCCTGAAGCGATTCTTTGAAAGAACAAATATAGTGAATCAATTTCCAAAGTGCTACAATAGAAAGTATGGGTGACGAAGGAAATACATAGAGGAAATTAAGAAGGAGGCTTCATTCGTGGCAAAGGTTACGACGAAAGATATTATCGATCAATTTAAATTAGAACTGGTAAGCGGGGAAGAGGGCATACACCGGCCGATTATCACGAGTGATATCTCGCGACCGGGTCTTGAAATGGCGGGCTATTTTTCCTATTATCCTGCAGAGCGTATTCAGCTCTTAGGACGGACGGAAATGTCTTTTTATGAGCTTTTGTCAAAGGACGAGCGAATGGACCGGATGTCTCAGATGTGTACAGACAATACACCTGGCATCATTTTATCCAGGGACATAAAAGTTCCGGGTGAATTAATAGAAGCATCCATGCAAAATCAGGTTCCGGTGATGAGAACGCCGGTTAAAACAACCCGTTTTTCAAGCAGACTCACAAATTTCCTTGAAAGCAAGCTGGCTCCGACTACTGCTTTGCATGGTGTTTTAGTAGACATCTATGGTGTAGGGGTTCTGATAACCGGAAAAAGCGGAGTCGGGAAAAGTGAAACGGCACTTGAACTGGTCAAAAGAGGGCACCGGCTGGTAGCGGATGACAGTGTGGAAATCAGGCAGGAAGATACGGATACTCTGATTGGGACCTCGCCTGAATTAATCGAGCATTTGCTTGAAATCAGAGGGCTTGGGATTATTAATGTCATGACGCTTTTTGGAGCGGGCGCAGTCAGAAGCTATAAGCGGGTGACACTCGTCATTGACCTTGAAATCTGGGACAAAAATAAGCAGTATGACCGCCTTGGGCTGGATGAAGAAAAAATGAAAATCATTGATACGGAAGTGACGAAAATTACGCTCCCTGTTCGACCGGGACGAAATTTAGCTGTTATTATTGAAGTTGCCGCAATGAATTTCCGTCTAAAGCGGATGGGCGTCAATGCAGCAGAACAATTTTCAAATCGTCTAGCTGATGTAATTGTGGACGGGGATCATGATGATATTTAAGAGAAGCCAGTTGAAAGGGGAAAGAATATGCTAGCAGCAATACAGCCGATTGATCCAATTGCGATCAGTTTTGGGGAAGTAAATATCGCATGGTATGGATTAATTATCGGGACAGGAATTATATTAGGGTATATCCTGGCCAATCGCGAAGCGGACCGCCTTGGGATGCCAAAGGACATGTTTGCAGATTTATTGATATGGGCAGTGCCAATCGCCATTATCTCTGCTCGTATTTATTATGTAATTTTTCAGTGGGATTTTTACTCGCAAAATCCGGGGGCAATTATTCAAATTTGGAATGGCGGAATAGCCATCCATGGTGCTCTGATTGGTTCAGTTGCGACAGGTGTGATTTATGCGAGAATAAAAGGTCTATCCTTTTGGAAAATTGTTGATATTGCAGCACCGAGCATTATTTTAGGCCAGATGCTTGGACGCTGGGGGAATTTTATTAACCAGGAAGCTCACGGCGGAGAAGTCTCCCGCTCGTTTTTAGAAAACCTTTTTATTCCTGATTGGATTATTGATCAGATGTACATCAATGTGGATGGAACGTTTGCTTACTATCATCCAACCTTTTTATATGAGTCCTTATGGAATCTGGCAGGGCTGATTTTATTGCTGCTTCTGCGCAAAGTGAATCCGCGAAGAGGCGAAATCTTTCTGACGTATGTGATCTGGTACTCAATTGGACGTGCGTTTGTGGAGGGACTCAGAACCGACAGTCTGATGCTGACAGATACGATACGTGTGGCACAGCTGCTGTCTGTTGTTTTAATTGTTGGGGCGATTACGATCATGATTTACCGGAGGAAAAAAGGTGTAAATACACGGTACAATGATAAACGAAACAACTAGGTGGGGATCAGATTGACAAAACAAACCTTTGTTGACGGTTTAAAAGCCGGGCTGCAAACAACCTGGACGCTCGGGAAGATTATTTTCCCCGTTACTTTTATTGTCATGCTGCTGCAGTACACCCCGGTCCTGCCATGGATAACTGAATTAATTGCGCCTTTTATGGGCTTGTTTGGTTTAAGCGGGGAAGCGGCAGTTCCATTGGTGCTTGGGAATTTTCTGAACTTATATGCCGGTATTGCCGGAATTTTGACACTTGAAATGACCGTTAAAGAGGTATTTATTATTGCGGTTATGCTCTCGTTTTCTCATAATCTGCTGATTGAAACAGGTGTGGCTTTAAAAGTCGGCGTGAAGCTGTGGGTCGTCCTTGTCGTGCGTTTAGGTTTGGCTTTTGTCTCCGCTATTGTTATTAACCTTGTCTGGAGCGGGGGTCAGGAAATCGCTCAGTATGGGATGGTGCCTGCACAATCTGGAGCAGAAGTGAGCGGATGGGGATCCATTGTCTTCATGGCACTCGAGAAAGCTGCGTTTGGTGTCTTGCAGCTGGCGATCATTGTGATCCCGCTCATGATTGTTATTCAAATCATGAGAGATTTAAAATGGCTCGATGTATTTTCAAGATGGATGGCTCCTGTAACAAGAGGGCTCGGAATGAAGGAAAATACGTCCATGACACTGGTGGCAGGCTTAACGATTGGTTTAGCCTATGGCGCCGGTGTGATGATTAAGGCTGTACAGGAAGATGGCGTCAGCAAAAAAGATGCAACACTTGCCTTTATTTTTCTAGTCGCCTGTCATGCCGTGGTAGAAGATACACTAATCTTTATTCCGCTTGGCATTCCTGTGCTGCCGCTGCTTTTAATCCGGATCACAACAGCGGTTCTGCTGACGATGACTGTTGCTTATGTCTGGAAGCGGAATGAAATTGCACGGGAAAGGAAACTGAACTATGAACAAACCCATTGATACGGTCCTCTTTGATTTGGACGGGACGTTAATTGATACGAACGAATTGATTATTTCATCCTTCCTTCACGTGATGGATCATTACTTTCCGAACCAGTATAAACGGGAGGATGTGCTGCCGTTTATGGGCCCGCCTCTTGTTGAATCCTTTCAGAAAGTAAATCCGGAAAAAGTGGAGGAAATGGTGGATTTCTATCGTGCATTTAACCTGGAGCAGCATGATGTGCTGGTTACCGGATTTGAAGGGGTCGAGGAAACGATCCAGACGTTATCCGATCGCGGAATTAAAATGGCGATTGTCTCAACGAAACGCAATGATGTTGTGAACAAGGGATTAAAACTGATGAAACTGGATCATTTTTTTGATGTGGTTGTCGGGCTTGATGATGTTAAAAATGCAAAACCTGATCCGGAACCCCTTCTGCTTGCACTTCAAAAGCTCGGTTCATCTGCAGAAACAAGTCTGATGGTCGGTGATAATCACCACGATATTGAAGGCGGCAAAAATGCAGGAACAAGAACAGCAGGTGTTGCCTGGTCTGCAAAAGGCAAAGATTATTTACTTTCCTATCAGCCGGATTGGATGCTTGAATCCATGAGTGATTTGCTATCCATCATTCCGGAGCCAAAAAAATGAGACGCACAGAACGGTTTGCAGTCTCCGGTGCGAATTCTTTGTGGCATATTTACAAAACCATTCCCTTTTGGAAGGTCATGCGGAACTTTGTTGTCATTCAGCTGGCCCGCTACACTCCTTTTTTGGGGATGAAAAATTGGCTCTATCGTACATTTTTAGGTGTGAAAGTTGGACCACAAACCTCCTTTGCGCTCATGGTGATGCTTGATGTTATGTTTCCGGAAAAAATATCTGTCGGCAAAAACAGTGTAATTGGTTATAACACGACCATTCTTGCCCATGAGTATTTAATAAAGGAATACAGGCTTGGAAATGTAGAAATTGGGGATGAAGTTCTGATTGGTGCGAATACCACGATCTTGCCTGGTGTGCGGATCGGGGACGGAGCGATTGTATCTGCGAGCACGCTCGTTCATAAAGATGTTCCTGCAGGAGCTTTTGTAGGAGGCAACCCGATGCAGATAATCCGCTTAAAGGAAACGGAAAAGAGCAAGGTTCCAAGCGATCAGTTGGAAAGGTAAAAATCGCTGACCTGACAAGCAGTGAGCGGAAGGTGGCGACTCCATGTCGGCTAGCTGAGACTTTGCAGGGCAGGGCCCTGGAAAGTCTTAGCGCCGTCCCTACGGAAAGCCGCCGCCTGAAGCGGAGTGAACCCGTCAAAGAGCTTGAGACACGTTGTCCCAAGCTCTTTTTAAACTGCATAATCGATTGCTCACGCTGCAGCCCGTTTTCTCATCCGCGTTTGTGGAAATGCCTGAAGCACCTTCATGGACACAAGGGCTGCAATTCCGGCTAAAATGAGGTCTTTCGGTACAAAAGGAAGCATCCAGATCCAGGCCATGGCATACGTAAACCCATCCGGAGCCGCAAACCAAAGCTTGTAAGCCATGTACATCCAACTCGTTCCTATTGCATAGTTAATCGCTGTTCCCAAAAAAGCGGCAGTTAATAGCAATGAATAGGTTTTCTTTTTTTCTGTAATTAAACCGCTAAACCACGCTACGGCAATATAAGATAAAATAAATCCAAATGTAGGACTGATGAGTATGCGGATTCCCCCAGACCATTGAGCAAAGACGGGCATTCCAGCCAAACCGATTAACATGTAAATGACCATGGCTACCGGTCCCCACTTCTTGCCTAATAATAATCCGGAAAGGATGCATACTACAGTTTGAAGGGTGAGGGGAATACTGCCAATAACCAATATGGGAACAATGGAGGTAATATTCGCTCCAATGGCCATTAGTGCAGCAAAAAATGAAGCCAGCACCATGCCGTGCAGTGGAGATTTAACCATAACATCTACTCCTTTATCTTATGTACTAATGCAATTATATAAAATTATAAATTTAAGTCAACTCAATTTTATTTCGGTTAACTTAAAGTGATTTTGCTAATGGGGCAGCTGCAATATTCCATTTATAAAAAAATAAAATTAAAAAAGTGACAATTGTATGTCAATTTACATTCTTTAAGCGTTATGGGTTTATCTTTTATCAATTGTCCGTTACAATGCTTTTTAGGCTTAGAAATAATGAGAATCAAACATCCGGAAGGAGTTTTACAAGTATGAACTTTAAAAAAATATTACTTCCATTCGCAGCTGGAGCGTTGGCGTTAGGATTAGCGGCGTGCAGTGACGACGAAGAAAATACAGCAGATGCACCTGAAGAAGAAACTGAACAGCAAGAGGAAGGTGCTCCACAAGATGAAGCTTCTCAAGAAGAACAACAAGCTGCTGCTGAAGAAATGCAGGCAAAATTAGATGAGCAGCAAGTAGAAGCAGATGAAGTAGTTGCGACTGTTAATGATCAGGAAATTACGGGTGAAGACTATAATGCAGCGCTAACACAAATTCAGGGCCAAATGTCTCAAATGGGACAGGACCCGACAAGTGAAGAAGCTGCAGAACAAATTAAAACACAAACGCTTGATACCCTTGTGAATCAGACGTTAATTCTTCAACAAGCGGATGAAGAAGAAGTAACAGCAACTGAAGAAGAAATTGACGAAGAATTTAATGCGTTTCAAGAGCAATTCGGCGGAGAAGAAGAATTGAATAATATTCTTGAAGAACAAGGAATGGAAGTCGATGCTCTTCGTGACCAAATTGCTGAATCCATTAAATTTGATAAGTATATCGAGCAGGCTGTCCCTGTAGAAGAACCGACAGATGAAGAAATTCAGGAAGCATATGACTCTCAAGTAGAGCAATATGAAGCAGCCGGTCAGGAAATGCCTGAGCTTGAAGAAGTAAGTGAAAACATCAGAACGTCACTTATGCAGCAAAAACAGCAGGAACCACTTGTAGCACATGTGGAGGAATTAAAAGAAGCAGCAGAAATTGAGCTGTTAATCTAAACTCCTTTCCTGTTTTCCGTATGAATAAAAAGATGAACCGTCATGACACCATTTAAATGGAGGTCGTGACGGTTTTTTATATTCAAATGCATGTTTGCAGAAGATTTCAGTTCAGCCTGTCGGTTCATCAAAACAACTAGTCAATCCCCTTGACGAGCGTCCTCATAATTAGTACACTACTAAATATCTTTATTTTACTACCACATTAGCGAACTAAAGGATTTCGGTTATTTTATTGCATTCACGGTCTGACCGGATGGTTTCCGGCTTGAAAGTGGAGGTATGAATCAAAGTATGAGATTATTTAAAAAACACTTTCCAAATAGAAAGGGTTGTCCTGATTATGTCTGAGTTGTTTATGTTTGAAAAACCGATGGGAATGAGAGACACATTTCCTCATCTATATAAGATGAAAAAGCAAATCCGCTCACATGTAGAAAGTGAAATGTCTGCATGGGGCTATGAATTCTTAGAAACTCCTACTTTGGAGTACGATGAAACGGTAGGGGAAGCTTCAGCCATTTTGGATCAGCAGCTGTTTAAGCTTCTCGACCAGCAGGGAAGAACACTTGTACTGAGACCGGATATGACAGCACCTATCGCAAGAGTAGCGGCATCAAAGCTATTAAAAGACCGCAATCCGCTCAGGCTTGCCTACTCTGCGAATGTGTTTCGCGCACAGCAGCGTGAAGGAGGCCGTCCTGCAGAGTTTGAACAAATGGGTGTTGAATTGATTGGTGATGCTTCAGTCAGCGGTGATGCGGAAACCATTGCATTACTAATTTCTTCCCTACGGACAGCAGGTCTTGAGGATTTCACCATTTCCATTGGCCATATGGGATTTGTACAGGAACTGTTTTTGCAAATTGTCGGCACGGAAGAACGGGCTCAGCAGCTGAAAAGATACTTATATGATAAAAATTATGTCGGCTACCGAAAGCATGTTGAATCGCTGTCGCTGTCTTCAATTGATAAACAGCGTCTTCTTCGTTTGCTGACGATCAGAGGAAATGGCGATTCCATTCAGGATGCGCGTGAGCTTTTAGAAGGAGATAAAGGAACAGAGCCTTTATCTGAGCTTGAAGAACTGCTTTCCATTCTGGAAGAATACAATCTGACTCAATATGTCACGATGGATGTTTCACTCGTCAGTCATATGAGCTATTACACAGGCGTTTTATTTGAGGTGTATGCGGACAAAGTGGGCTATTCGCTAGGCAATGGTGGAAGATACAATCACCTTCTTCATAAATTTGGCGCTCAGGTGGCAGCCACAGGCTTTGGCATCCGGCTTGACTATTTAATAGAAGCTTTATCCCCTCAGGCAGAGAAAAGTGAAACGCTGCTGGTTCTATTTTCAGCGGAAAGAAGAAAAGAAGCGATCGATTTTACTTATAAATTGCGCTCAGAGGGCAGACAGGTCATCAGTCAGGATGTAACAGGTGTTAAGGATATGGATCGTTTCACTGCTCAATTTACAGAGGTGGAATGGATGGTAGGCAGATCAGGAAAGGCAGGCGTCTGAAAATGAAAGAATTAACAATCGCGATGCCAAAGGGCAGAATTTTCGAAGAAGCAGTTGTTATGCTGAAAAATGCTGGCTACAGGCTCCCTCCTGAATTTGATGATTCAAGAAAGCTGATTATTGAGGTGCCGGAGGAAAAGCTCCGGTTTATCCTGGCAAAGCCAATGGATGTTCCTACGTACGTTGAACATGGAGTAGCTGATCTTGGCATCGCAGGAAAAGATGTCATGCTTGAAGAAGAGCGGGATGTGTATGAGCTCCTCGACCTTGCGATCAGTCACTGTTACCTTGCTGTTGCCGGTTTGCCGGATACTGTAATGAATGAAGTCGCGCCTAAAATAGCGACAAAGTATCCGAATGTAGCATCCTCCTACTTTCGGGAGCAGGGCGAACAGGTGGAAATTATCAAACTGAATGGATCAATTGAAATTGCTCCGATTATCGGACTTACTGACCGAATTGTGGATATTGTTTCTACCGGACGCACCCTGAAGGAAAACGGGCTCGTGGAATATGAGCGGATCGTGGATATTACGTCCCGCCTCATTGTCAATCCGGTCAGCTACCGGATTAAACATCAGCGGATTCAGGAAATGGTCGATCGTCTCGATGATGTGATTTCTAAAGAAACAATCCGTTAAGCAGGAAAAAACAGCGTTAATCCCGAAAGGAAAGGAATAATCCTTATGAATATACGATATTTATCCGACTACTCCATTCCCCGTCCTTCTCTTGATCAGGGAACAGAAGAACAGCGCAAAAGCGTTCAAGCCATTATTGAAGATGTCAGACAAAACGGTGATCAGGCAGTAAAATCGTACACCGCTCAATTTGACGGAGCAGAACTTTCATCATTAAAAGTGGAAGACGATGAAATGGATGCAGCAGTTCTTGAAATGGATGAAGAGACGTGGTCCGTTTTAAATGAAGCAGCAGCAAATATAACTGCGTTTCATGAGAGGCAGATTCAGCAATCATGGATGACTACACAAAAGAATGGAACCATTCTCGGGCAAAAGGTTACCCCATTGGATGCAGTCGGAATCTATGTGCCGGGCGGAACTGCTGCCTATCCGTCCTCCGTACTGATGAATGCCATCCCTGCTCAAGTGGCTGGTGTAAAACGCGTTGTGATGGTTACACCGCCTGGTCCGGATGGAAGAGTGCCGGCTGGTGTCTTAGCAGCAGCCCGTCTTGCAGGAGTTAGGGAAATCTATAAAATAGGCGGAGCTCAGGCGATCGCTGCACTGGCGTACGGAACACAATCTGTTGAACGCGTTGATAAAATTACGGGTCCCGGCAATATTTATGTTGCGCTGGCAAAGCGTGAAGTGTTTGGAATCGTAGATATTGATATGATAGCAGGACCGAGCGATATTACCGTGCTCGCTGATCACACCGCTCATGCAAAGGAAGTGGCCGCAGATCTATTATCACAAGCAGAGCACGGGGAGCTGTCCCAAGCGAATCTTGTGACAACATCTGAAGAGCTTGCTGAAGCCGTATCAAAAGAGGTGCGCCTTCAGCTTGAAGATTTGCCGAGGAAGGAAATCGCTGAAGCGGCGATTAACGAACAAAGTGCAATCTACGTGGCTCAAAGCCTGGAAGAAGCAATTCAGGCTGTCAATCAGATCGCACCTGAACATCTTGAAATCCAGCTTGAACATGCCATGGAAACCGTCGGGAAAATCCGTCATGCAGGTGCGATTTTCGTTGGACGATACAGTTCAGAGCCGATTGGAGATTATTTTGCAGGCCCTAATCATACCCTGCCGACAAGCGGAACCGCCCGTTTTTCAAGCCCGCTTTCTGTAGAAGACTTCGTGAAAAAGTCCAGCATTATCGCCTACAGCGAGGAAGCGTTCGTCGAAAATGCTGAAAAAGTGGCTCATTTTGCCAGGCTGGAAGGACTTGAAGCGCATGCGCGGGCAGTCGAGGCCCGGTTTTCAAATCGGCGGTAAGAAAACGAAAGAAATAAAAGCAAATGACACAATAGAAGCATATGTTTAGGAGGACCAGACAATGAATAATAGACAAGCTTCCTTTCACCGTAAAACAAACGAAACGAATATCAATCTCTCGTTTTCGATCGATGGAGAGGGTAAGTCGGAAATCAAAACAGCTGTGCCGTTCATGACGCATATGCTGGACTTATTTACAAAGCACGGACAATTTGATGTTTCCATTGATGCAAAAGGGGATACGGAAATTGATGATCATCATACAACGGAAGATATCGGAATTGTGCTGGGACAGGCGCTTTTGGAGTCTTTAGGTGATAAAAAAGGCATTAAGCGCTACGGCAATGCATTTGTTCCGATGGATGAGGCGCTCGCTCAGGTGACGGTGGATTTAAGCAATCGTCCCCATCTTGAAATGAGAGCTGATTTTCCAACTGACCGTGTGGGAACCTTCGATGTCGAGCTTGTTCATGAGTTCCTATGGAAGCTTGCGCTTGAAGCGAGAATGAACTTGCATGTAAATGTGCATTACGGCCACAATACGCACCATATGATTGAAGCCGTATTTAAAGCGTTAGGACGGGCTCTTGATGAGGCAACGACCATTGATCCGCGCATGAAAGGTGTGCCGTCAACGAAAGGGATGTTGTAAATGATCGGAATTGTCGATTATGGAATGGGTAATTTATTCAGTGTTTCAAAAGCTCTTGAACGTATGGAGGTTCCTTATTTAATCAGTGACAATAAAGAACAGCTGGCTCACGCAGAGGCGCTGATTCTTCCAGGCGTTGGTGCTTTTCGGGATGCTATGAAGCTATTAAATGAAACCGGCCTCGCTTCTTTTATTACTGAACAGGTCCAGAAAGGCAAGCCGATTCTTGGTATATGCCTCGGCATGCAGCTGCTGTTTGAAGAAAGTGAAGAAAACGGGCTGCATCAGGGACTTGGCTTATTAAAGGGAAGAGCGGTTCATTTTAGCGGCAAGGATCAGGATGGTTCCTCTTATAAGGTGCCTCATATGGGGTGGAATAAATTGAATTTTCATCAGCAGTCGCCATTAACTGAAGCGCTGACAGAGGATCATGTGTATTTTGTTCACTCGTATTATATTGCACAACACGATCAGGATACATTAGTTGCTTCAGCGGATTATTTTGGTGAAGTACCCGCTGTGGTGGGAAAAGGCCGTGTATTCGGCATGCAGTTTCACCCTGAAAAAAGCGGGGACTTAGGGATCAAGCTGCTTCGGAATTATACACGCTATGTAAAAATGACGGAGGTGCTCAAATGAGTTTCACAATTTATCCGGCTATAGATATGAGAGGCGGGAAATGTGTCCGGCTGACTCAAGGGGATTACAATCAGGAGACGGTTTATGGAGATTCTCCATTTGATATGGCAAAGCAATTTGTAGATGAAGGCGCTGAATGGATTCATATGGTGGATCTTGATGGAGCCAAAGACGGCAAAAGAATTAACGATGAGCATGTCCTTCGTGTCGTAAACGAATTGCCAGCAAAGGTTCAGGTGGGCGGTGGAATCCGTACGGAAGAAGATGTGGTTCACTATTTGGATCAGGGAGTGGACCGCGTCATCATCGGCAGCCTTGCTGTAACCAATAAAGAGCTTGTAAAGGAGTGGCTTGGCAAGTATGGCAGCCGCATCGCGATTGGACTGGACGCAAAAGATGGTTATGTGGCAACGCACGGCTGGATTGAAACCTCAGCTCTGCGTGCAGTGGACCTTGGGCAGGAGCTCGCGGAGGCTGGGGCCAAAACCTTTATTTTCACTGATATTGCAACCGACGGCATGTTAAGCGGCCCTAATGTAGACGCGGTTATTGAACTCGCTGAGGCAACCGGAGCCCAGATTATAGCTTCAGGCGGTGTCAGTTCTCTTGAGGATCTACGTATTCTTCAGGCAGTATCAGGAAGCGGCGTGGCTGGAGCAATAGTCGGCAAAGCCATTTACACCAATAAATTTACCGTGAAAGAAGCAGTTGAGGAGGTTTCTTAATGCTTGCAAAACGGATTATTCCCTGTCTGGATGTAAAAGAGGGCAGGGTTGTAAAGGGCATTCAATTCCTTGAGCTTCGTGACGCAGGGGACCCTGTTGAACTCGCTCGCGCTTACGATGAGCAGGGAGCAGACGAGCTCGTGTTTCTCGACATTTCGGCATCTCATGAAGGCCGGGAAACCATGGTGGATGTTGTGCAGGACGTAGCATCCGAGCTTGCCATCCCATTTACAGTGGGCGGCGGAATTAAAACACTTGAAGATATGAAAAGGCTGCTTCGTGCAGGGGCGGATAAAGTGTCCTTAAATACTTCTGCTCTGTTGGATCCTCATTTAATTAAAGCGGGAGCCGATTATTTTGGCTCTCAGTGTATTGTGGTAGCGATTGATGCGAAGTGGGATGAAACAATTGGTACGTGGCGCGTCTATACTCACGGAGGCAGAAACCCGCTCGATAAAGAGGCTGTAGCCTGGGCAAAAGAAGCAGTTGACCTTGGAGCGGGAGAAATCCTGCTGACAAGTATGGACAGCGACGGCGAGAAAAAAGGCTTTAATCTTGCGTTGACTAAAGCGGTAAGCGAGGCTGTCTCCGTTCCGGTGATTGCGAGCGGAGGCGCCGGGGAAGCGAAGGATTTTACAGAAGTATTTAGAGATGGAAAAGCCGATGCCGCACTTGCCGCTTCTATTTTTCATTATAAAGAAACGAGCATCGCAGAAGTAAAAGCGCATTTAAAAGAAGAGGGAGTGAATGTACGATGAGTTTAGATATAACGCGCATTCGCTTTGACCAGAACGGCTTAGTGCCGGCTGTGGTTCAACACGCTGAAACCGGCGACGTGCTGACAGTTGCGTATATGAATGAAGAATCCTTGAAAAAAACACTGGAGACAAAAGAAACATGGTTTTGGAGCCGATCACGCGAGGAGCTTTGGCATAAAGGGGAAACAAGCGGCAACACGCAGCAAATCGCTGAGATCAAACTGGATTGTGATCAGGATTCTCTTGTTGTGCGAGTGCTGCCTAAAGGTCCTGCCTGCCATACGGGCGCTCAAACCTGCTTTGAAGAAACGGTTTATCAAAATGAAGACCTTCAGTTGAATGAAGACTCAGCGGGTATGCTTACCAAGCTTGAACGTTTAATCGCTGAACGGGATGAAGAGCGGCCGGAAGGAGCTTATACCACTTATCTGTTTGAAGAAGGTGTGGATAAAATCCTTAAAAAAGTTGGAGAAGAAGCCTCTGAAGTGATTATTGCGGCCAAAAACCGTGATGCAGAAGAGTTAAAGTGGGAAACGGCGGACCTTCTTTACCACACGATGGTGCTGCTCCGTGAGCAGAAGCTGCCATTTAAAGAGGTGCTGAACGTCCTGGAAGAGCGGCATAATAAACCGAAAAAATAATTTTTAAAAAAGTGATCCTCTAGCAAGCCCGGGGATCACTTTTTTAAAATTCTTAAATGTAAAATATGCTGAGCGCCAAAACAGGAACAGATGGAGTAATTGATCATATTCTAATGAAGAAGTTTTAGTTTGTTGTTGGAAATTTTACCCTTGCCATCATAATTCTTTTTTCATGAATCAGCTTAATTTCAACAGGTAAATCAGAAAATATGCTATCATTGGTTGGTTACTACAATGTACGGAGGCTATACATGAAAAAAGGATCGAAAAAAACGGAAAGAATGGGAAAAGTGTATCCGTTTAATCCAACTGGAGAAAGCTATTACAGAAGAGGTATGGCCATGTATCAACGCGGCCAATTAGATAAAGCGCTGAAATATATACTGCGTGCGCATGAATTAGAACCGGCAGAACCAATGATTTTAGTCCAGGCTGCAATTATCGAGACAGAAATCGGCGAGTTTGCAAGCTCGAATGACAGGCTGCGGCACGTTCTGAACAAATTGGATCCCTCAATGTCAGAGATTCATTATTTTATGGCCAATAACTTTGCACATCTTGGACTTTTTCAGGAGGCCTATAAGCATGCGACTGCCTACCTGGATCTGAATGAAGACGGTGAATTTGCTGAAGATGCAGAGGATTTGCTTGAACTCATGTCCCTTGAAGAGGAAGAGGAAGAGTGGGATGAGGATTTAGATCAGGACGAACTGATTATGCATCAGGAGCAAGCAGGGAAATTACTTGCTGAAGGAAAATTTAAAGAAGCCATTGAACTTCTTGAGGAAGTCATTGAGCGGTTCCCTGATTACTGGTCTGCCTATAATAATTTAGCTCTGGCTTATTTTTATTTTGGCGAAACCGAGCAGGCGACGGCTTTGCTGACAGAGGTGCTGAACCGGAATCCCGGCAATCTGCATGCCCTTTGCAACCTGGCTGTTTTTTATCATTATCAGGAAAGAGTCGATGAATTAGATCAGTTGATGGATGCGCTTGAGTCTGTCCGGCCGTTTTTATACGAGCATCGGTTTAAACTGGGAGCTACTTTTGCGCTTGTGGGACGGCACGAAAAAGCATATGGCTGGCTGAAGAGCCTTGTTAAAAGAGGATTTGAAGGAGACGCAGGTTTTTATTTCTGGCTCTCTCATTCCGCATGGCACTCCGGTCACAAAAAAGTGGCAGAAGACGCATGGAAGCGCGTGCTTGATGAGCAGCCCGAAAAACAGGGGCATGAGCCATGGAACACGAAGCCTGAGGATGACGCACTTTCCGAAGAGATGTATCCGGAGGAAAGATTGTTCTCTTTATTCAAAGCATCAATGGCAGGCTCATCCTTAGCAGATGAAGTACCGCCCGCTTACTTTACGAGCGTGGAAGAAGAATATTTTAATTTGCTGCGTAACCATGGTGACCGAATGGATCAAAGTCCAATTCACCGGGCGCATGAGGTTGCCCTGCTGCTGAATCGTTCATTTGATGCAGCGTTGGAAGAAAACAAAGGGCTTTATTATATGTGGTTTCACATTGTCTTTTTTGCATCTGAGGAGCAGTACGGGTTTAAAAACATCCCAGCTCTCACCGCTGCAGTCGAATATTCCTGGAAAAAAGTAAGAGCTCACCGCGTTTCGCAAAAAGAAGTCGCTCAAAAACACGGAGTATCTACAGCAACGATGCGTAAATACATTAACGATATACAAAATTTTCTGCCGTAAGCAGATTAGTGGACGCCTGCTTCCTCTTACATTACGATAAATGTGGATGAAGTGGAAACCACTTAGGAGTACGAAAAGGAGTGTATTTTCATGACAGAAGAAAAAATTTATGATGTAGTGATTATTGGAGCCGGTCCGGCCGGTATGACTGCAGCAGTATATACATCACGGGGAAATCTCTCCACTTTGATGCTTGAACGCGGTGTGCCGGGCGGACAAATGGCAAACACAGAAGATGTTGAAAACTACCCTGGTTTTGATCATATCCTCGGTCCGGATCTTTCAAATAAAATGTTTGATCACGCAAAAAAATTCGGAGCAGAATACGCGTACGGTGATGTAAAAGAAATCATCGACGGCAAAGAATTTAAAACGATTAAAGCAGGATCTAAAGAATATAAAGCCCGCTCCATTATTCTATCTACCGGTGCAGAATATAAAAAACTTGGAGTGCCGGGTGAAAAAGAACTTGGCGGCCGCGGCGTTTCTTACTGTGCTGTATGTGATGGAGCGTTCTTCAAAGGAAGAGACCTTGTCGTTGTAGGCGGGGGAGACTCTGCAGTAGAAGAAGGAATCTACCTTACCCGCTTTGCAAATAAAGTAACGATTGTGCATCGCCGGGATAAGCTTCGCGCTCAGCAAATCCTTCAGCAGCGCGCTTTTGATAATGATAAAATTGAATTTATCTGGAATCACACAGTCAAGGAAATTAACGAGGAAAATGGAAAAGTAGGATCCGTTACGCTGATGTCAACAGAAGATGGCTCAGAGAGTCCTTTTGCAGCAGATGGAGCGTTCATTTATATCGGGATGGTCCCGCTTACGAAGCCGTTTGAATCGTTAAAAATTCTTAACGACGAAGGATACATTGAAACTGACAGCACGATGCAGACAAATGTACCCGGAATTTTTGCAGCGGGCGACGTACGTGACAAAACACTTCGTCAAATTGTAACTGCAACCGGTGACGGAAGCATTGCAGCACAAGCTGTTCAGCATTATGTAGAAGAATTAAAAGAATCGTTAAAAGTCGCACAATAAAAAATCTGTCTATACAAAAACTTTATGGAAACGTTACTTCACTGTAACAGCAGTGCAATACTTTAGGGGTATAGTAGAACCATAAGTAATTGACCCCCTTTTAGTTATAGATTACTTTTGGCACGGACCTCGTTGTCCGTGCCCTTTTTTTGTATACCGGGTACAATGGCATTTGCAAAAATCAGCTTTCAAAGTAAACGCGGGGTCCTCCCTAATTGTTCAGGGAGTTAAAAGCATGTATAATAAAATGAATGAGCAAAATTAAGCAGGTGATAAAATGCAGCGAATTACAAATTGTGTTTATATAAAAGACGGGCAGGCGCTGCTGCTTCAAAAGCCCCGCAGAAACTGGTGGGTTGCACCAGGCGGCAAGATGGAAGCAGGAGAATCAGTACGCGACGCCTGTATACGGGAATACCGGGAAGAGACCGGTATTTATGTTAAAAATCCCGATATTAAAGGAATTTTTACATTTATTATTAAAGAAGGCAGCGAAGTCGTTTCAGAGTGGATGATGTTTACGTTTTTAGCTACTGAGGGAGATGGAGTCATTATGGATGAATCACCGGAAGGCATTCTTCAATGGCAGCCGGTAGAAGCGATTCAAACTCTCGATATGGCTGAAGGCGACCGTCATATTCTCGAATATGTAGCACACGGTCAGGGTGTTATTTATGGAACGTTTACGTATACGAAGGATTTTAAGCTTCTTTCCTATCGTTTAGATCCTAATTAAGAAAAAGGGGGAGTCCTCATGTCAGCTGTCAATGATGTTGAACTGGTCATTATAACAGGAATGTCCGGTGCGGGAAAAACAGTCGCCGTACAAAGCTTTGAAGATCTCGGTTTTTTCTGCGTAGATAACCTTCCTCCTACATTGATGCCAAAGTTTTTAGAGCTTATGAAGGAATCGAACAATAAAATGAATCGTGTGGCGCTTGTGATGGATTTAAGAGGCAGGGAATTTTTTGATTCACTGTTTAAAGCGCTGGATCAGTTTCACGAATCCGATTACGTCACCCCGCGAATTCTTTATCTGGATGCCGATGACGATGCACTTGTCAGACGCTACAAGGAAACTCGGCGTTCCCATCCTCTTGCGCCGCTTGGTCTGCCGCTCGAAGGAATTGAGCAGGAGCGGCTTTTGCTTCAGGATTTAAAAGGGCGTGCTCAAACAATCTACAACACGTCCACACTAAAACCAAGAGAACTGCGGGAAAAAATACTCGCAGAATTCTCAGCGAATAAACAGTCGCTTTTCACTGTGAACGTTATGTCTTTCGGCTTTAAATATGGAATTCCGATCGATGCGGATCTCGTATTTGATGTGCGGTTTCTTCCCAACCCGCACTATATTGACCACATGAGGCTGCAGACAGGTCTTGATGAGGAAGTGTCAACATACGTCATGAAATGGACCGAGACACAGAAGTTTTTAGAAAAAACGCTGGACCTTTTAACCTTTATGCTTCCGCATTATAAACGTGAAGGAAAAAGCCAGCTTGTTGTAGCGATTGGCTGCACTGGCGGACAGCATCGTTCTGTCGCTCTGACTGAGGAAATTGCCCGTTCCTTTGCCAAAGATTATCATACACGAATTACCCACCGTGATATTGAAAAACGCAAGAGGAAAACAAGTTGACACCAAAGCATTCCGAGCAGGGAAAAGTTGTTGTAATAGGAGGGGGCACAGGGTTATCTGTGCTTCTCCGGGGCTTAAAAAACCAGCCTCTTGACTTAACAGCCATTGTGACAGTAGCGGATGACGGCGGGAGCTCAGGGCGAATTCGGGAAGATTTAAACATACCGCCTCCGGGTGATATTCGAAATGTACTGGCAGCGTTATCTGATGTAGAGCCGCTGGTTGAAGAAATGTTTCAATACCGTTTTGCGAGCCAGAATGAATTAAGCGGACACGCCTTAGGAAATCTCATTATTGCCGCAATGACCTCCATTACAGGAGATTTTGCCCATGGCATACAGGAAATGAGCAAGGTATTAAATGTTCGGGGTCAGGTGCTGCCTTCTGCTAATCAAAGCATTCTTCTTTCAGCAGAGATGGAGGATGGTTCCGTCATCAAGGGTGAATCAAAAATTCCCTTCTCAGGAAAAAAAATCAGCCGGGTCTTTCTTTCGCCTGAACACGTGAAAGCGCTGCCTCAGGCAGTGGAAGCGATTCAGGAAGCGGATATGATCGTGATTGGACCGGGATCGTTATACACAAGCATCCTTCCCAATCTGCTCGTGAAAAATATAGGTAAAGCAATCCTTGCCTCTAAAGCGCCAAAGGTTTATATCTGCAATTTAATGACGCAGGCCGGTGAAACGCTCAACTATACAGCCGGAGATCATATTAAGGCTCTTTATGAACATATGGGAGAGCACTTTTTGGATTATGTCCTGGTAAACAACGAAGAAATTCCGATGGAAGTAAAATCCCTTTATGATAAAGAAATGGCAGAACCCGTACAATTTGATGTAGATCGCCTTCAAGGTCTCGGTCTGAAGGCAGTTTATGATAAAATTATTACACACCATAATGGACTCATCCGACACGACACAGAACGGGTAGCATCCATCATTGCTAAGCTGCTCCATGAAAATCGAGATTCCTAATAATTGGTAAGATATTACGAGTAAGAAATCAGACCAGTTGAACAGCCGTTAATTTGTTTGTGACATCTGTGATCGATCAGTTAAAGAGACGGTGGTTTTCAATGATCTGAAGAAAGGCTGGTGAATGAGTATGTCATTTGCATCAGAAACTAAAAAAGAGCTGACTCAGATCGAAGCAGCCGATTGCTGCGCAAAAGCAGAGCTCTCTGCTCTTATCCGCATGAACGGATCGCTTTCTTTCTCCAATCGGCTGCTGGTGGTTAATATCCAAACAGAAAACGCAGCAATTGCCAGAAGAATTTATACATTAATTAAAAAAAATTACGCTATACAAGTCGAGCTTCTTGTTCGTAAGAAAATGAGGCTGAAAAAGAATAACGTTTATATAGTAAGAGTGGTAGAACAGGCACAGCAAATTTTAAAAGATCTTAATATCCTGGAAGAGGGCTTTTCCATTAATCACGAAATCTCTCCTTCCATTCTGGGGAAAAAATGTTGTCAGCGAGCTTATTTACGCGGTGCGTTTCTCGCAGGCGGGTCTGTAAATAACCCTGAAACGTCCTCTTATCATCTGGAGATTTTCACCCTGTATGAAGAGCACAATGATTCAGTTAGTCAGTTGATGAATACATTTGGGCTGAACAGCAAAACGATTGAGCGCAAAAAAGGCTTTATCACGTATTTAAAAGAAGCAGAAAAAATCACGGAATTTTTCAGTTTAATCGGTGCGCACCAGGCACTTCTCCGCTTTGAAGATGTTCGGATTGTCCGGGATATGCGCAATTCTGTTAACCGACTGGTGAACTGTGAAACAGCTAACCTGAATAAAACGATCGGAGCCTCCCTGCGTCAGGTAGAGAACATCCGATTTATTGAAAAGCACGCAGGGTTAAGCATCCTGCCGGACAAGCTTCGGGAAATAGCTGAATTAAGAGTGGCTTATCAGGATGTAACATTAAAGGAACTGGGTGAAATGGTTTCGGGTGGAAATATCAGCAAGTCAGGCATTAATCATCGATTGCGGAAGATTGATCAAATCGCAGAAAAGCTCCGTAAAGGAGAAATGGTAGAAAATTAAGGTTGAACAAGCTGATTTGTGGTATAGACAAGAATACAAATCAAGCTTTCATCTGTAATATGACCACATGAGGGGGATGTTAAATGAAGCAACAGGACGTAACAGTTAAATTAAAGTCCGGTTTGCAGGCTAGGCCGGCAGCACTTTTTGTACAGGAAGCCACACGTTATAAAGCAGACGTATTTATTGAGAAAGATGGAAAAAAGGTTAATGCAAAAAGCATCATGGGACTGATGAGCTTAGCATTAGGACCGGGTACCACCTTTACGCTGATGACAGAGGGATTGGATGAAGAAGAAGCTCTGCAATCGCTTGCATCATACGTGGAAGAAACTAAATAGCTTGTCGCAACGTCCCTGCTGAATTTTTGCGGGGGTTTTTTATTTGCCCAAAATATATAAATCCACAGCATTTCGCACATTTTAAAGATAGGATAAAAACCGCCAGGTCCTGACAAGTGTAAAAAGACTGAAACAGGGAAAAGACATAGTGCAATCTTCATACGTTCCATATGTTAAAAGCAGAAGGAGTTTTAGTATTAATAAGAAAAGAGTGGTACTCAGCCTGTCCTTTGCTGCATTGTTGGGGCTGTTCGCCATAATCCTAAGCCTGATTAATGGACAGTTTGAAAGAAATTTTTTTATCGGCAGTATACTAACAGGAGCAATTATTGGTTTCTGGCTGCTGCCGAGCATTGTGAAATTTAATAAGAACAAAGCGTGATCCGCAGTTTAAATGTAAAAAGAAGACCCGCCAATGAAATGGACGGGTCTTCTTTTAATGGTCTTATAATTTTGTTTCTGTAATATCGTTTCGTTCCATGATTTGATCGATCAGGCCATAATCCTTCGCACGGCCGGCTGTCATGAAGTTATCACGCTCTGTATCGCGCTGAATGGTTTCAAAGTCCTGGCCAGTGCGGTCTGCAAGTATTTGATTCAGCTTGTCGCGAAGGAAAAGAATCCGTTTCGCTGCAATATCAATTTCAGTTGCCTGACCTTGTGCACCGCCCAGTGGCTGATGAATCATAACTTCAGCATTTGGCAGAGCGTAGCGGTGGCCTTTTTCACCGGCAGCAAGAAGAAATGCTCCCATTGAAGCAGCCATACCAATACAGATGGTCTGAACTTTTGGCTTAATAAACTGCATCGTATCGTAGATTGCCATTCCGGCTGTAATGCTTCCGCCCGGAGAGTTGATGTAAAGGTAGATATCTTTTTCAGGATTGTCTGCTTCCAGGAAAAGAAGCTGTGAAACGATTGAATTGGCTACATTGTCGTCAATGCCGCTTCCGAGCATAATGATTCTGTCTTTTAGCAGGCGCGAATAAATATCATACGCACGCTCGCCGCGATTTGTTTGTTCAATAACTGTTGGAATTAAATTCATCCGAAATGCCTCCTTTGATTCTCTTCATATGAGATATGTATTGTCATCATACATCTAAGGTCAGGAAAGGTCAAATCATATGATTGATTTTCCTGCTTACGGTATTACTACCATCATACCCATTCAACTATACGTTTAACAAGTTTGAGGCATTACCAAGAGGATTCGACATTTACTATTGCATATCCTCTAATTGTCTATTATAATAATCAAGTGTCCTTAAAGAACACATATGAAATATATATTTATTATTGAAATGGATTCACTTTTGATTTTGCCCTCGTGGTGTAATGGATAACACGTAAGATTCCGGTTCTTGAGATAGGGGTTCGATTCCCTTCGAGGGCATACACACCTATATGTACGTAAGCAGACAGTCCTGCACATGATTGAACGTTGATTTTCGTCGTTCAGGTGTGCAGGACTGTTTTTTTTTAGAAGTGATTCTTCAAGAAAGTTTTAAAGCAAAATCATAAACTTTTCATGCTTACTCCAATTAATTTCTCCTATGTCCTCTGCTGCCAACAAACTTTCATCAGACTTATAACAAAAGCAAATTGCCGATGAACATCTTCTCGAAAGGTTTCGTTCACTAAGGGCAGACCAAGTTCAAAAAACAACTGATCAACGTTTTAAACTCTTCTTCCCGTTTTTTTACAAACAGTGAATCAGTTTGATTAACTGAGCTAAATGCTGTACACCTAATAAACCAGTGTACAAAAGCTTCCATCTTTTATTTCCATATTTATCAATTTTTTTATTTTACACAACCTTAACGCAACAGGCACAGCCCTTTAATTTTTGTAATCTACCATTATATCTGTAATACAAATATAGGAGGGTATGCAGAGATGTTTAAAAGGTTATTTTCCATAGGGTTCGTCATGGTGTTGTTATTGTCCAGCGTTTTTCAGGGGACGGTTGCAAAAGCAGAAAGCAGCTTAGAAAATGATGGCAAATTCAAGATTGCGATTATCCCCGATACTCAAGTCTATTCAAATCATTTTCCGGAGATTTATAATTCTCAGATGGACTGGCTGGCGAATCATTACCAGGAGGAAGACATTCAATTTGCGATGCATGTTGGAGACCTGGTTGATGGAAATGAAATTCGTCAGTGGGAGAATGCCGATCGTTCAATGAACATTCTTGACGATGCTAATGTTCCATATGGTGTCACGATTGGAAACCATGACATGGGTGGAAATGGAGCCAATTATGTTGATTACTTTGGCAAAAGTCGAATGGAAAACAAACCAGGCTACCTGGCACACTCTGAAGATGAACTAAACTCAGCCTATACTTTTTCAGCAGAAGGAAGAGAATTTCTCGTTTTGTTTTTAAATATTGATGCAACAGATGAAGATTTGGCATGGGGGCAAAGTGTACTGGATGCTCATCAGGATAAACCAGCTATCATGATCACCCATACACTTATTAAGCCTGACGGATCACAGGACAGTGTTCCATACGTGAGGAAAACGGACGGAAATTCACCTCAAGCCATTTTTGATGAGTTTATTGCAGAAAACAATCAAATTTTTATGACTGTGAATGGTCATGATCATGGCGCATTTAATATAACCCGTTCAAATAACGATGGCTTGGAGGTTAATCAATATTTAGTAGATTATCAAGGAGGGACAAAGGGCGGAAACGGTTACTTAAGAATGATCGAATTCGATTTCAATAACGATTTACTTTCTCATGTTACATATTCCCCTTATGTCGATGATTACATGACAGACCGCTACAATGAATTTAAAGAAGGATTTGAATTTGAACGCAGGTTTAACAATGAAAGCAGCACTTTCTCGCCAGGAGAAATTATCACACCTATCGTCGGGGGCTTTTCGTCATTTGAAGAGCGCTGGGGGGAACGGCTGCCTTCCCAATTAACAGATGGGTCAGGAATAAATGGATATGAAAGTCAGACTGAAGTAGATCAAAATTCGATCCATAACAGCAGCACTTTTAAAAGCGCGAAGGACACCATGTGGAATTCTCAGTACCTGGGAGTCAGCCAGAATGGAAATTTAGAAGGTGATAAGACAAATGTGAAGCCGATTGAAGAACGGGAAGAATATTTGATTTTTGACCTTGGGCAGCGTGTCAATATTCAAAATGCGCTGATCTGGCAATTCGGAGAAGGCTCTTTGGATCAGGAGCTTGAAAAAATGGGGGCAAAAGGAATCGACGTATACGTTTCTTCTGATATGACGATTTCAGATGCGGAATTCACTAAATTAACCTCAATCGAACTGGAAAAGCATGAATCTGGGCAGCCTTTAGCAGCTCAAATCAAAGAAATTAATGCAGCTAATGCAAAATTCATTAAATTTGTTTTTACCTCTAATCATGGCGATATCCGCTCTGTAGGATTGAGTGAAGTGAGGTTCAGTGTGGCTGGCGAAGAGTTGGTACAGCAGCCATTGGATATTCAGCCGGAAGTTCCTGTTGAGTCGGATGACCAAGTTGCAGGCACTGGTGAAGAATTTACGATTGCCAAAACTGATTCTGCTACTCCAGATGGATGGGGACACTATATCGGTCAATCGATCACTCCATATCAGCAGGGAATAGAAGGCACAGGAACCATTGACGAAAATGCAGAGTATGCCTTGTTAAAAGAATTCACTGTGTTTATTTTTAACACGGACCGGATTCCTGAATATCTGGATGCCTATCGCCCTAGTGAAGCACCAGGCGACTCTGATACACTTCGTGAAAAAAAATACGAGTTTACAACGGGCAGCAGCGAAACTTATTCCTATGACTCTCTGCCATTAAGCAGAGCGCATTATTCAGAGGAAAAATCAGAGCCTTATCAAATTAATAATAACAGGACCGGCATGAAAGCAACCTATGTATTTGAAGAGCCGGTGAAAGTAAAAATGGATGAAGAAGTAATGATGGTTTTCAATAAGTCTACTGGACTAAGATACTGGCAGTCCTCTCATTATGACGGAGGAAGTTCTTTATGGACTAATGGGGCCAGTGAATCTGGAAACTACCGTTTGCTTCCTTTTAAAACAGATATTGATTTTATTGCCACTCTAGAAAATGCTGAAGTAATAGAAGAAGGATCGGAAGAAGAAAAAGACCGTTTGAAAGGCGCTAATCGTTATGAAACAGCGGCAGCTATTTCTGCAGAAGGCTGGAAGCACGGAGCTGATACCGTTGTACTCGCAAGGGGAGATGCTTTCCCGGATGCGTTGGTGGGCACACCGCTTGCAAAAAGTCTGGATGCTCCAATTCTCCTGACGAAAACGAACAAAATAGGGGAAGAAACACTGGCTGAGATTGAACGGCTGGGTGCTTCAAAAGCAGTGCTATTAGGTGGAGAAGGAGCGGTTTCTGCAGCCGTTAAAGAAGCTCTTGTAAAGAAAGGGCTGACTGTAGAACGGATTTCCGGAAAAACCAGATATGAGACAGCTGTCAAAGTAGCCCAAAAAATGAACGCAAAAACCTCAAGAGCATTTGTGGCAGACGGCAGTGATTTTGCCGATGCATTGTCGATATCATCTTATGCAGCTGAGAATGGGTATCCGATTTTATTAACACGTCAGAGTTCCCTCTCTGAAGAAACATACAATGAAGTTAAAAAATATAAAGAGGCAATCGTTATTGGGGGCCGAGGAGCTGTTTCAGGCAAGGTATTTGGACAGCTTCCTAACAAGCTGAAAACGAGAATTGGCGGAGACAACCGCTATGACACGGCAGCTCATATCACAGATTACTTCCAGTTAGATTCTGATCGTCTGGCAGTGGCAGCTGGTTATGATTTTGCAGATGCACTGACTGGCTCGGCTTATGCAGTCAAGACTGACAGCCTGCTAGTTCTGACAAGAAAGGACAGCCTGCCTTCAGAAACAGCTTCCATCATTCAGGACAGAGAGTTTAAAAGGTCTGTTATTTTAGGAGGAAGCGGAGCGGTATCGGACGAAGTGAAGGCAGAGGTGGAAGGTCTAATCAAGTAAAAAATAGGAACTAACAATCTTCATGAATATTATTTTAGTGCACCCCGGTAGGCAGGATAAAACTGACCTCTGGGGTGCTTTCTTTTGTAAAAAAGCTTCGGGTTTATCAGCTTAAGCCGGGTATATGTCTAATGATCAATTATCAGCTTATATTTCGGTCTGTCTTCATTCTCACATCAAGCTGTAAATCATGTTAAGATTAATCAAAGCAATCAGATCGGATTGGAGTGATGGCAATGGCAAAAGGACTTGAAGGCAAAACGATCGTCATCGGCGGATCGAGAAAGATAGAAGAGATTAGTGCATTGATCCAAAAACAGGGTGGACAACCGGTCAGCCGGCCTCTCCAGGGAACGGTGTTTTTAGCAGAGAAAGAAGTGGAGCCCTCTGTTGCCCGGTTTATTGAGGACGGCGCAGACTGGATTATTTTCACAACAGGCATCGGCACGGAAACGCTGCTGCGAATAGCGGGTAACATGGGTAAAGAGGAGGAATTTTTACGCAGACTCAAAGAGGCAAAAATTGCTTCCCGCGGCTATAAAACACTAAACGTTTTAAAAAGAACCGGGCTTGAGCCTCTGGCTGTTGACGAAGACGGCTCTACGCAAGGGCTGATTCGTTCGCTTGCAGAGGTGGATTTTGACCGGAAGCAGGTGGTGATTCAGCTTCACGGAGAATCTGCACCAAGCCTGATTGCATTTCTTGAAAACAAAGGTGCAGAGGTTGAGACGATTCTGCCGTATCAGCATATTCCACCCGATGAAGAAACCGTCGGAACGCTATGCAGTGAACTGCTTAGCGGTGAGGCAGATGCAGTATGCTTTACCACACAAATTCAGGTAAGGTCGCTTTTTGATTATGCGAGAAAAAAGGATCTGACTGACCGGATTCTTCAGGTATTTGAAAAGCAGGCACTTGCCGTTTCAGTTGGAAAAGTAACGTCAGAAGCCTTGAGAGACGAAGGCGTAATCCGGTATATAGCCCCGGAGCGGGAACGGATGGGTGCTATGATCGTAGAACTTGCAAAGCATTTTGAAAAAGAATCCGCTTCTCGTTTATAAAGATGTTGTTCCCTGGTGATTTGCCCTTACGCAGGATCAATCCGCAGAATAAAATATAGGAGGAAGCGACAATGATTGTGGAATTTTATACACGCCCTGACTGCCCCCTGTGCGAGGAAGCGAAAATAATGCTGAAACTCGTGCAGGAGGATCAGTTCTTTATAATAGAGGAAAAGAATATTAATGAGCGGGACGAATGGACAGAAGAATATGGGCTGATGATCCCGGTTATAAAAACAGACGGGAAAGTCATTCAGTTCGGTCAAGTTGACTACCCTACGCTAAGTAAACGTTTGCAAAAAAACACTTGACATTATTGCTTGTAACCTAAATCATTCCCTGTTATGATTAAAAATGCAGCAGGGATCTTTTTTTATCCTTAATGGGACATAATATGTCTATGAGGGACTATTAATGTCCAGCTCGATATTTTAACGTCAGTTAGGGAATACATAAAAGATCACACCAACTTAAAAAAGGAGCTTTTTTATGCCAACATTTATTGACATCCAAAAGCGATTGGTGCCAAACCTGCTTGATGATTTACAGCAGAAGTATCATATTCTGCGATCCGTTCGTTTTCTGCAGCCCGTGGGAAGAAGAAGTCTGGCCCAGTCGCTTGGGATGACTGAACGCGTACTGCGGAGTGAGGTAGAGTTCCTGAAATCACAGGATCTGCTTCATATTCATGCGTCCGGTATGAGTTTGACAAAAGATGGTTTCGACATCTTATTGCCGCTTGAACGCATGATGAATGAAATTGTGGGTATAAACGTAATGGAGGATTCCTTAAAAGAAAAACTCGGTGTCCGCCGTGTCATGATTGTACCGGGAAACAGCGACGATTCGCCATGGGTGAAAGAAGAGCTGGGACGGGCTGCAATTCAAAGCATGAAGGCCTGCGTAACCGACCATACTACTATCGCGGTAACAGGAGGCACAACCATGTCGTCTGTTGCAGGGATGCTGACCCCGGACTTTGCTTCACCGGATATGCTTTTTGTTCCGGCTAGAGGAGGCATAGGGGAAGACGTTCAAAACCAGGCCAATGTCATTTGTGCCACAATGGCTCAAAAGTCAGGCGCCAAGCATCGCGTCTTGTATGTGCCGGATCAGGTAAGCCGGGAAATGTATGAATCCATTATGAAGGAGCCTTCCATCAAGGAAGTTATGGCTTTAATTACTTCTGCTTCTATTGTTCTTCACGGAATAGGCGATGCCGCTACCATGGCAAAGCGCCGCAACACCAGCGAAGACGACCTCAGAACCATTCTTGAAGGTCAGGCAGTAGGAGAAGCATTTGGCTACTATTTTGACGTGCACGGCAAAATCGTACACAAAGTCAAAACGATCGGCCTTCAATTAAAAGATTTAGCTTCCGTCCCCAATGTGTTTGCTGTTGCGGGAGGAGCATCCAAGGCCAATGCCATTCAATCGTATTTTAAAGGCACGCCTCAGTCTTCTTCGACTCTGATTACAGACGAAGGAGCAGCAAAAGAGCTTTTGAAAGGGTCATCCCTTTTAAAATAGATTTAACCATCCCCAAAATTATGAAGGAGGAACTTATTCATGACTGTAAAAATTGGTATTAACGGATTTGGACGTATTGGACGTAACGTATATCGTGCAGCACTAAATAACCCGGAGGTAGAAGTAGTAGCAGTAAACGATTTAACTGATGCTAATATGCTTGCTCACCTTCTTAAGTACGATACAGTTCACGGAACATTAAATGCTGAAGTGACTGTAGACGGAGACGACCTTGTCGTTGACGGTCATAAAATCAAAGTCCTTGCAGAAAAAGATCCTGCTCAGCTTCCATGGGGAGACCTTGGAGTTCAAGTAGTAATCGAGTCTACTGGACGTTTCACGAAGCGTGCAGACGCTGCGAAGCACCTTGAAGGCGGAGCGAAGAAAGTTATTATTTCTGCGCCAGCTTCTGATGAAGATATCACACTTGTAATGGGTGTTAACGAAGACAAATACGATGCAGGAAGCCACCACGTAATCTCAAATGCTTCTTGTACAACAAACTGTCTTGCGCCATTTGCAAAAGTTCTTAACGACAAATTTGGTCTTAAGCGCGGTATGATGACAACGATTCACTCATACACAAATGACCAGCAGATTCTTGACCTGCCTCACAAAGACTACCGTCGTGCCCGTGCAGCTGCTGAGAACATCATTCCAACATCAACTGGTGCTGCGAAAGCTGTTTCTCTAGTGCTTCCAGAGCTTGAAGGCAAATTAAATGGTATGGCAATGCGTGTACCGACTCCAAACGTATCACTTGTTGACCTTGTAGCTGAATTTGATCAGGAAGTAACAGCTGATCAAGTAAACGAAGCGCTTAAAGAAGCTGCTGAAGGAAACCTTAAAGGAATTCTTCAATACAGCGACGAGCCGCTTGTATCAACAGATTACAATGGCAATACTTCTTCTTCAATTGTTGATGGTCTTTCAACAATGGTTCTTGAAGGAAACATGGTAAAAGTACTTTCTTGGTATGACAATGAAACTGGCTACTCTAACCGTTGTGTTGACCTAGCTGCTTTCATGGCTGAAAAAGGACTATAAAATCCAACCTTTTTACTATAGAAGAATGATTGGTTTTTAACCACTTCATCCTCTATAATTAGAGGGGATAACGGGGAGTGGGGATGGTTCCCCCTCCCTTTTTTCAAAGCAACCCCTCAACCCACCATAAGGAGGCCTTTTGCAATGAACAAAAAGAGCATGAGAGAAATTGAACTGAAGGGAAAACGCGTTTTTTGCCGCGTGGACTTTAACGTTCCGATGAAAGACGGAAATGTGTCAGATGACACTCGTATTCGTGCCGCTTTGCCGACCATTAAGCATCTTGTTGAGGCAGGAGCGAAAGTAATTCTGGCAAGTCATTTAGGCCGTCCAAAAGGAGAAGCGGTTGAAGAATTGCGTCTTACTCCTGTAGCGGAGCATCTTGGCGAATTACTTGGCAAAGATGTGAAAAAAGTGGATGAAGCTTACGGTGAAAAAGCACAACAGGCTGTAGCAGATTTGCAGGAAGGTGACGTGCTTGTTCTTGAAAATGTCCGTTTTTACCCGGGCGAAGAAAAGAACGATCAGGATCTGGCAAAAGAATTCGCTGCATTAGCGGATGTCTATGTAAATGACGCTTTCGGCGCTGCTCACCGTGCACATGCTTCAACGGCTGGAATTGCACAATACCTGCCGGCTGTCTCCGGTTTGCTGATGGAAAAAGAACTTGATGTGCTTGGAAAAGCGTTATCCAACCCGGAACGCCCGTTTACAGCAGTCATTGGCGGAGCGAAAGTAAAAGATAAAATTGGTGTAATTGATAATCTGCTCGACAACGTCGACAACCTGATTATCGGCGGCGGTCTTGCTTACACCTTCTTGAAAGCACAAGGCTATGAAGTGGGTAAATCCCTTCTGGAAGAAGACAAAATCGACCTTGCCAATCAATTTATTAAAAAAGCAGAAGACAAAGGCGTTAAGTTCTACATGCCAAAAGACGTTATTGTTGCGGATGATTTCTCTGAAAATGCCAATACGAAAGAAGTGGATATCGACTCCATTCCTTCAGATTGGGAAGCGCTGGATATCGGACCGAAAACACGCGAAATTTACAGTGATGTAATTAAGCAGTCTAAGCTCGTAATCTGGAACGGACCGATGGGCGTTTTTGAACTGGAACCATTTGCAAACGGAACAAAAGCGGTAGGACAAGCCTTGGCAGATGCAGAGGATACATACTCTGTCATCGGAGGAGGAGACTCTGCTGCAGCTGTGGAAAAATTCGGCTTAGCAGATCAAATGAGTCACATCTCAACAGGTGGCGGTGCCTCTCTTGAGTTTATGGAAGGCAAAGAGCTTCCAGGCGTTGTCGCGCTAAACGACAAAGAGTAGGCAAGTATTTAAAATTCAAGTGAGAAAGGACGTTTATTATGCGTACACCCATTATTGCAGGAAACTGGAAGATGAACAAAACGGCTTCAGAAGCCAGAGCCTTTACAGAAGAGGTCGCATCAAAAGTCCCTTCTAAAGATAAAGTGGAATCAGTGATTTGTTCACCTTCTTTATTTCTTGAAAGTCTGGTGAATTTAACTGCAGATGCTCCTGTGGCAGTTGGAGCTCAAAACATGTACTTCGAAGAAAGCGGAGCATTTACAGGCGAAACAAGTCCTGCAGCTCTTAAAGATCTTGGCGTTGAGTACGTGATTCTCGGACACT
This sequence comes from Jeotgalibacillus sp. ET6, assembly GCF_029667115.1. GTDB lineage: Bacteria > Bacillota > Bacilli > Bacillales > Jeotgalibacillaceae > Jeotgalibacillus. Next base: position 573,414 of record NZ_JARUIU010000002.1, read on the forward strand.
CTGAGCGTCGTGAGCTTTTCAATGAAACAGACGAGTCAGTCAACAAAAAAACACATGCGGCGTTTTCTCACGGACTTGTTCCGATTGTGTGTGTAGGCGAAACGCTTGAGCAGCGTGAAAACGATGAAACCAAAACGTTCGTTGGCGGACAAGTAAGAGCAGCCCTCAGCGGTTTAACCGAAGATCAGGTTAAACAAACGGTCATCGCGTACGAGCCAATCTGGGCGATCGGTACAGGCAAATCTTCTACTGCACAAGATGCAAATGAAGTATGTGCACATGTACGTTCTGTTGTGGCAGAACAGTTTTCCCAGGAAGCAGCAGATGCACTGCGCGTTCAATACGGCGGCAGCGTGAAACCAGGCAACATTAAAGAATATATGGACCAAAGTGATATTGACGGCGCCCTTGTTGGTGGTGCAAGCTTAGAAGCAGAGTCATTCCTTCAATTGCTGGAGGCTGGTGCGAATGTCTAAAGCACCAGTTGCCTTAATCATCCTCGACGGATTCGCTCTTCGGGATGAAAAAGAAGGAAATGCAGTGGCTCAGGCAAATAAACCGAATTTTGATCGATATTGGGCTGAATACCCCCACAATATGCTGACTGCCAGTGGTGAAGCAGTCGGCCTTCCGGATGGACAAATGGGCAACTCTGAAGTTGGTCACTTGAACATTGGGGCAGGACGTACCGTTTATCAAAATTTAACCAGAATCAATATTTCAATTCGCGATGAAGATTTTTACAATATCCCGGAATTTCTTCTTGCGGTTGAAAATGCAAAGCGTCATAACAAAGCGCTTCATCTGATGGGTCTGCTGTCAGATGGCGGTGTTCACAGTCATTACAACCATCTTTTTGCCCTGTTAAAGCTGGCAAAAGAACATGGTTTAACAAAAGTGTATGTACACGGCTTCTTAGATGGACGTGATGTCGGCCCCTCAACCGCATTAACGTACATTGAGGATACAGAAGCCCAGATGGAAGACCTTGGAGTCGGGGAGTTTGCGTCAATCTCAGGGCGCTACTTTGCCATGGACCGGGATAACCGCTGGGAACGTGTTGAAAAAGCATACCGTGTGATGGTAGATGGTGTTGGTCCGGCCCACGCCACTGCCCGCGAAGGTGTAGAAGCTTCCTATGAAAAGGAAGTGCATGATGAATTCGTAGAGCCATTTATTATTGAAAAAGATGGTGAAGCAGTCGGACGAATACAGGATAATGACTCTGTTATATTCTTTAATTTCCGTCCAGACCGTGCGATTCAGCTGTCAGCTGCCTTATCGGATCCCGCTTTTGACAGTTTTGATCTTGGCCAATACAAGCCAATCGATCTGCAATTTGTCACGTTTACGCATTATAGTGAAAGAGTACAGGCAGATGTTGCCTTTAAAAGCGAAGACTTAAAGAATACCCTTGGTGAGGTTCTTTCTGCAAATGGGCTGACTCAGCTGCGCATTGCAGAAACCGAAAAATATCCACATGTTACGTTCTTTATGAGCGGCGGACGTGAGGAGAAATTCCCGGGGGAAGAACGAATCTTGATTGACTCGCCAAAAGTGGCAACCTACGATTTAAAACCCGAGATGAGTGCATACGAAGTGACGGACGCGTTGCTTGGAGAAATTAAAGAAGACCGCTTTGATGCGATTCTCTTGAATTTTGCCAATCCGGATATGGTAGGACACAGCGGCAAGCTTGAACCAACGATTAAAGCAATTGAAGCAGTAGATGAATGCCTTGGCAAAATTGTCGATCTCATTCATGAAAAAGGCGGTCACGCAATTATCACTGCTGACCACGGCAACTCAGATGAAGTACGGACGCTTGAAGGCAACCCAATGACGGCTCACACGACAAATCCCGTGCCTGTGATCGTAACAAAAGAGGGTGCCGAGCTCCGAGAAGGCGGTATTCTGGGCGATTTAGCGCCAACCCTTCTTGATCTATTAAAAGTAGAACTGCCTGAAGAAATGACAGGAACATCCCTAATTAAAAAATAATTTATTAAAAGGAGCGTTTTTCATGCCATTAATTACAGATGTTTATGCACGCGAGATTCTGGATTCACGCGGCAACCCAACAATTGAAGTAGAAGTTTACACTGAAAGCGGCGCATTTGGCCGTGCACTTGTTCCATCCGGTGCATCAACTGGCGAGCACGAAGCAGTTGAGCTTCGCGACGGAGACAAAAGCCGTTACCTGGGCAAAGGTGTTCTTCAAGCAGTAGATAACGTGAACAACATCATTGCACCAGAACTAATCGACAGCTATCTTGTTCTTGACCAGGTGTCAATTGACAGAGCAATGATCGAGCTTGACGGTACAGAAAACAAAGGCAAGCTTGGCGCTAACGCTATTCTTGGCGTATCAATGGCTGTAGCACATGCTGCTGCTGACTATCTTGACATGCCTCTTTATCAGTACCTTGGCGGTTTCAACGCGAAGCAGCTTCCAGTACCAATGATGAACATCGTTAATGGCGGCGAGCACGCTGACAACAACGTTGACATTCAGGAATTCATGGTTATGCCTGTAGGAGCTGAAACATTCCGTGAAGGACTTCGCATGGGTGCAGAAATTTTCCACGCACTTAAATCAGTTCTTCAAGGCAAAGGCCTGAACACAGCTGTTGGAGACGAAGGCGGATTTGCTCCGAACCTTGGATCGAACGAAGAAGCACTTTCTACCATTATTGAAGCGATTGAAAAAGCCGGCTACAAGCCAGGAGAAGAAGTTCTTCTTGCAATGGACGTAGCAGCTTCTGAAATCTACAATAAAGAAGATGGAAACTACCACCTTTCTGGTGAAGGCGTTGTGAAATCATCCGCTGAAATGGTTGACTGGTACGCAGAACTTGCTGACAAGTACCCGATCGTATCCATTGAAGACGGTCTTGATGAAAACGACTGGGAAGGCTTCAAACTGCTTACAGACCGCCTTGGCGATCGCGTACAGCTAGTTGGAGACGATCTGTTCGTAACAAACACAACGAAGCTTTCTCAAGGAATTGAGCAGGGAATCGGAAACTCAATCTTAATCAAAGTAAACCAAATTGGTACACTGACTGAAACATTTGACGCGATCGAAATGGCTAAACGTGCAGGCTATACAGCAGTCATCTCTCACCGTTCTGGTGAAACAGAAGATGCAACAATCGCTGATATCGCTGTTGCAACAAACGCCGGTCAAATCAAAACAGGTGCACCATCACGTACAGACCGTGTAGCAAAATACAATCAGCTTCTTCGCATCGAAGACCAGCTGGCTAAAACGGCTCAATACCTTGGAGCAAAAACATTCTACAACTTAAATAAATAAGCATTTACAAGAAGCGCCGCGTCCTTTAGGGATGCGGTGTTTTTTTGTTATAGTGGTATTGTGAAGCGGTGAAGGACAAAAGGGGTCTGGCCCCTGCAGTGGACTGCAGGGGCCGGACCCCTTTTACACTTTAAAGAAGGAATGTAATCACTTAATCCGTACTCACTGCACGTTTTGCAGATAGAGTAGAGAAGGTAATCATAATGACACAGAGAACAGCTATGACGATAAAGCCGAGAATAATCGGCCATGGCTCAGAAAACCCGTCAATCAGGACGGTCCGCATCGCTTCAAAAAGATACGTAACAGGATTAATGGTCGCTGCCACCTTCAGCCATTGCGCTTCGATCAATTCATAAGGAACAAACGTGGTGCTCAGAAAAATAAGCGGGAAGAAAATAAAGGTTCCGGCTTGAGCCGACTGTGCGTTCTTTGCCCGAAGAGCAACCCCAACTGAATAACCTGCAAAAGCAAGTCCCCAGCCGAGTGTCAGAAGCAGCACGACCAGTACGCCAAGAGCGCCGCCTGCAACTTCAAGTCCCAGAAAGAACCCGACTGCAATAATAAGTCCAGCCTGAACAACCAGCTGCATCATACCTGCAATAATGGGCCCTAGTACGATCGCAAGACGCGAGGCAGGGGTGATTAAAAGACGCGAGAAAAAACCATTGTCCAGGTCCTTTACCAGCGCCTGCCCTGCTCCTCCGGCACCGCCAATCGCAGCCGATACAATCGAAACCGGCAAAATAAAGGCAAGGTAATTTGCTCCTTCAAAAGCGGGAAGGTCTGCAATGCCGCTCAGCCCAGCCTCATAAACAAAAAGAAAGAACATGCTGATCGCTAGATTGGGAACAAAAATAAGAGGATTTCGCAAAGTGGTAACTAGACTTCTTTTTGTCATAACCAGAGTATCTGAAACCAGCGAGCCTTTTTGATCAGCCATTAGTTGAAGCCTCCTTCTTTTGCTCATTTGTCACCTGAATAAATACATCATCAAGAGAAGGCGGTTGAACATTTAAGCGGTCCGGCTGAAGCTGATGCTCATCAAGCCGTCGAATAACGTCTGCCACAATGGCAGTTCCATTCTCCGCATAAATGGTGACTTCATTTTTTAGCCGCTCAGCCTGAAGATCCATCGTTCCTATCAGTTCCTGCGCACGAGTGGATTGCTCCTCTGAATCAAACTCCAGTACAATCGCATCGAAGCCGAGTGTCCGTTTAAGTTCTTCAGGGGTGCCTGTTGCGACGATTTCTCCTTTGTTGATAATGGATATACGGTCAGCAAGCTGATCCGCTTCCTCTAAATATTGGGTTGTCAGGAAAATGGTCGTTCCTTCTTCTTTGTTTAAACGCTTAATTTCTTTCCAGATTGATTTTCGGTTAGAAGGGTCAAGCCCTGTAGTCGGTTCATCCAGGAATAATATTTTTGGCTGATGCACCAGCGTCATCGCCAGGTCGAGCCTTCTTCTCATCCCGCCGGAATATTTACCGCTTAACCGGTTCGCATCTTCTGTAAGTCCGACAAGCTCCAACAGCTCTTCTGCCCGGCTCCTTGCCGCTTTTTTAGAAAATCCGAATAATCGCGCCTGAAATTCAAGCAGCTCAATGCCTTTTAAATCCGGATCAATTCCTGTTTCCTGAAGAGCCACACCAATTTCCAATCGGACCTTTTCCGGCTCTTTATTCACATCAATCCCGGCCACTTCCATTCTGCCGGATGTCGGTTTTAAAAGTGTTGTTAACAGTTGAACTGTCGTAGATTTCCCCGCTCCATTCGGTCCTAAAAAAGCGAAGAATTCACCTTCTTTCACCTCAAGAGAGATGCCCTTTACCGCGTGCACATTTCCTTTGAACGTTTTCACTGCATTTTCGACTAGTATACTGCCGCCCATCTGCTTCACCTCTTCCGACAATTGTGTCAATCTCTTGCTGCCTATAGTGTATGATGATTCTGAATATTTTACAAACCCCAATGCATCCTGAAAAATTTAAGCAGTTCACTAGAATATTTTCAAAACCATTGCATAATTTACCTGCAGCTGCTCACGCTTCAAAAAGAAAGATTGTCTCCACCTTCAGCCTGTGATAAAATTGATTCATTGTGATGTTCGGTGCAGGAGGTGGGACTCATGGAAACTTTATTAACGGTGTTGCTTGTTATTACATGTATTTCGTTGATTGTAGTAGTATTATTGCAATCCGGTAAAAGTGCTGGTCTATCAGGTGCGATCTCAGGCGGTGCTGAGCAGCTCTTTGGCAAACAAAAAGCACGCGGAATCGACTTAGTATTGAACCGTATTACGATTGTACTTGCGGTATTATTTTTCGTACTAACTATTTCTGTAGCATTTGTCGTTGGACGATAACGAATAGATGACCTGATCAAACATCCTTTGGTCAGGCTTTTTTTAATTCATTTGGAAACGATCACTATTTTCAATAAAACAGGAAATAGTATAAAGAGCCGCATGAGTGTCTTTAAGACACTGCAGAACAAAAGGGTCCAGGCCCCTTTTGTTCTGCAGTGCAATAAAGCCTTGGCTGGAAACCACCGCAAATCACATGATTCGCATTCATATTTCATGTTGATTAAAATAGAAGAGAGAGAACTTGACTATACAGGAGTGAATAAAGATGAAATTGAATTTGCCTAAACCTTTTACGTTTGAGGGAGGAAAGCGAGCTGTACTGTTATTGCACGGATTCACGGGGAATTCCTCCGATGTGCGTATGCTTGGACGCTTTTTAGAGAAAAATGGATATACATCGCATGCGCCTCATTATAAAGGACATGGTGTGCCGCCGGAGGAACTGGTCAAAACCGGACCTAAGGATTGGTGGAAAGATGTAATGAAGGGGTATGATTATTTAAAGAGCCAGGGCTATGAGGAAATTGCAGTAGCCGGACTATCTTTGGGGGGCGTATTTTCGCTGAAAGTAGGTTACACTGTACCTGTGAAGGGTATTGTGACCATGTGTGCTCCGATGTACATTAAGAGTGAAGAAGTCATGTATAAAGGTGTTTTGGAGTATGCAAGAGAATTTAAGAAGTATGAGGGCAAAGAAGAAGAACAAATTGAACAAGAAATGACTGAATTTGCGAAAACACCAATGGAAACCATTAAGGATCTGCAGGGACTTATAAAGGACGTGCGAAATTCGGTTGATTTAATTTACACACCAACTTTTGTCGTTCAGGGTCGTCATGATCATATGATCAACACGGATTCTGCCAATATTATTCATGAAGGTGTAGAAACAGACCAGAAAAAGCTGAAGTGGTATGAAGAATCCGGGCATGTTATTACGCTGGGAAAAGAAAAAGAACAGCTGCATGAAGATGTGCTGGAGTTTTTGGAATCGCTTGACTGGTCTGTTGAAAAATAAAAAGAAGTAAGACTGCTGCAGAGGAGGGATTAGGTCAATGGAGGATAAGTTAATGAAAATGAAAGACAGCCTGTTAGCGTTTATGCGGGATGAAGTGTACAAGCCGCTGACAGTACAGGAGCTGGAAGAACAATTTAATATAAAGGATTCTGAGGATTTTAAATACCTGGTAAAGGCACTTGTCGTGCTTGAAGAAAAGGGGCATATTGTCCGCACAAGAAGCAACCGCTACGGACTTCCTGAAAAAATGAATCTGGTGCGCGGAAAGCTTTCAGGCCATGCCAAAGGATTTGCCTTTTTGATTCCGGAAGAGGCGGGTCTTGATGATGTGTTTATTCCGCCGAACGAAACAGCTAACGCCATGCATGGAGATACGGTGCTTGTCCGGGTGTCAAAAGAATCTCCATCCGGTGACAGAAGAGAGGGCACGGTAGTCCGCATTATTGAACGCGGTGTGACTCAAATCGTCGGAACCTATACAGAAAGCTCAAACTTCGGATTTGTAATTCCGGACGATAAGAAAATGACAAGTGATGTCTTTATTCCCAAAAAAGCAAGCAAGGGAGCCGTTGAAGGCCATAAGGTGATTGTTGAAATTACAGCTTATCCCGATGGACGAAAAAGTGCAGAGGGTGAAGTAAAGGAGATCCTCGGTCATAAAAACGATCCAGGTGTGGACATTTTATCGATCATTCACAAGCATGGTATAGAAGTTGAATTCCCGCCTGAGGTTTTAAAACAGGCCAATGAAGTTCCGGATGAAATTGATCCTTCTGATCTTGAAGGAAGACGTGATCTTCGCGAAGAGGTTTCAGTAACAATTGACGGTGCGGACGCAAAGGATCTGGATGATGCGATTTCGCTGAAGCAGCTGGAGAATGGCAACTATCTTTTAGGTGTCCATATTGCGGATGTCAGCCACTATGCGACAGAAGGATCTCCATTGGATGAAGAAGCCTATGACCGCGGAACAAGCGTATACTTAGTTGACCGGGTTATCCCCATGATTCCCCACCGTTTATCCAACGGCATCTGTTCACTCAATCCAAAGGTGGACCGCTTAACTCTTTCATGTGAAATGGAAATTGATCAAAATGGCGGCGTCATCAACCATGATATTTTCCAAAGTGTAATCCGGACCAATGAGCGGATGACATATGCTGATGTAAACTCCATTTTAGTGGATGAAGACGAAGAGCTGATGAAACGGTATGAGCCGCTTGTGCCAATGTTTAAGGACATGGAAAAGCTGGCAGCTATTTTGCGCGGCAAGCGATTTGGCCGTGGAGCCATTGACTTTGATTTTAAAGAAGCAAAAGTGTTTGTAAATGAAGAAGGGCATCCGACAGACATCGGCATCCGTGAGCGTTCGGTAGGAGAAAAACTGATTGAAGAGTTTATGCTTGCTGCCAATGAAACGGTAGCAGAACATTTCCACTGGATGAACCTGCCGTTTATTTACCGTATTCACGAGGATCCAAAAGAAGAAAAGCTTCAGCGGTTCTTTGAATTTATTACGAATTTCGGTCTTGTTGTTAAAGGATCAGGTAATGAAATCCATCCGCGTGCCCTGCAGGAGATCATTGATGATGTAGCGGGACGTCCGGAGGAAATGGTTGTTTCCACTATGATGCTTCGTTCCATGCAACAGGCGAAATACGATGAAAACAGCCTCGGCCATTTTGGTCTTGCGACTGAGTTCTACACACATTTCACCTCTCCGATCAGAAGATATCCGGATTTGATCGTGCACCGTTTAATCAGAACGTATCTGATTAACAAAAAGACAGACGAGCGCACCCAGCAGAAATGGAACGCGCTGCTTCCTGAAATTGCTGCTCATACTTCAGGCCGCGAACGCCGTGCAGTGGATGCGGAACGTGAAACAGATGAACTGAAGAAAGCCGAATTTATGCTCGATAAAATCGGGGAAGAATTTGATGGCGTCATCTCTTCTGTTACAAACTTCGGTCTGTTCGTCGAGCTGCCTAATACCATCGAGGGGCTTGTGCATGTAAGCTATATGACAGATGACTACTACCGCTTTGACGATCGGCATATGGCTATGATTGGTGAACGGACAGCCAATGTATTCCGAATTGGCGACGAGATCACTGTAAGGGTAGTCAATGTGAATAAAGAAGAGCGGGCAATCGACTTTGAAATCGTCGGCATGAAAGGCACACCGAGACGAGAGCGCAGAGATACAGCACGCGTGATACAAAGCGGCGGCGGACGTGGCGGACGTTCCCGTGACAAGAATAAAGAGGGCAAGGGCCAAGGCCGTTCAGGCGGCGAGCGTCCATCTGTTGCTTCCTCTGAAAAGAAGAAAAAGAAAAAGCAAAAGTTTTATGAAGGAATTCCAAGCAGTGCAAAGAAAAAGAATCAAAAAAGCCGTAAGAAAAAACGGAAATAACGTACGGGAGCGGCAGTGAACAATCACTGCCGCCTTGCCCGCTACAAGGAGGGGTCACTTATGCCAAAGGGTTCTGGAAAAGTGGTGGCACAAAATAAAAAAGCCAACCATGATTATTTTATCGAAGAAACATATGAAGCGGGAATCGTCCTGAGAGGAACAGAAATCAAGTCAATTCGAAATGGCCGTGTGCAATTAAAAGATTCATTTGCCCGTATATCAAACGGAGAAGTGTTTTTAAACAATGCACATATTTCCCCTTATGAACAGGGAAATCAATTTAATCACGATCCGCTGCGTGAGCGTAAGCTGCTTCTTCACAGACAGCAGATTAATAAATTAATAGGGGCAACCAAGCAGCAGGGCTATTCCATTGTTCCGTTAAAAATGTACTTAAAAGACGGCTTCGCAAAAGTACTAATTGGTCTTGCCAAAGGTAAAAAGAATTATGATAAACGTGAAACCCTGAAGAAGAAAGAAGCCAAGCGTGAAATGGCACGGGCCTTTAAAGACAGCCAGCGATAGGCGCGGGGGTTGAAAAAAATTTAGATTATGGTATACTATTTGTAGTCGCTTACTAGCGATGAGCTGCTCAAATTCCCGAATACATTTGGGAATCCCGTACAGGAAATTGGATAGCATCCTTTTTCTTCCTTGATCAAGGGGACGTTACGGATTCGACAGGAATGGTTCGAGCTTGAGTCGCGAGCCGGAGGGATCGTCTTCGTCATCAACGTCAACACAAATAGTTAACAACAAACAAGATTTAGCTCTAGCTGCCTAATACGCACTTGAGGCCTCACCTGTCTATCGCCCATGTAGACCTGAATGAGGCTCACTTATCAGTGGGATACGCTGTTCGGCCACCATCTGAGGTCGACTGAAGAGACCAATCAGATTAGCCACTTGGACGCCTGTCAATCGGCATAAGAGCTGGCGAATTGCAAGTAGATTGAATACGCTCGTAGACGCTTAAGTGTTGAAGTTTCTGGACGTGGGTTCGACTCCCACCGTCTCCACCAACTACATAACTTGGTGGAATTATTCACATATATAAATGCATGACGCAACAGGGATATTAGAGGAGATGGACTCTTCTGTAATATCCCTGTTTTTTATTTGGTATGCGAACGCTGGTTTAACTTTATTACATTAAGGGGATAGGTCTCAGTGCATAATAAGCTAAATGATTGCTTTTATACGAGCCCTTCTGTATTCTGAAAAAATTACGAACATAACGGAGGAAATAAAATAATGAATAAGAAATTTGTGTTGTCCACTAACAGCGAATCTGGTGATTCTGACTCAAGCAGTGACAGTTCGTCTGTTCAGGAGCCTGATTATTGTCTCCAATCCATTTATGCTTATAAGGTGGTAAACTGCTTATGTTAACAGCTGTGCTTACTTTGCTGCTCGGCATTCTCGTGATTCTCGCGATAATCGCCGCAAATGGATATTTTGTCGCTCAAGAATTTGCGTACATGTCTGTTGACCGCTCACGATTGCGTTCACTGGCAGATCAAGGGGATACACAAGCTAAACGTGCTTTAAATGTCACAAACCAGACATCATTCATGCTTTCTGGAGCTCAACTCGGCATCACTGTAACAGGCCTGCTTATTGGGTATGTTGCCGAGCCTTTGGTAGGGGAGAGTTTAAGTGTGCTGCTTGACGGCGCAGGGGTGCCTGCCGCAGTTAGTATCACAGTCGGTACTGTACTGGCTTTGAGTGTTTCAACCATTGTACAGATGATTTTTGGTGAATTATATCCCAAGAACCTTGCGATTGCGAATCCTGAGCCATTAGCTCGAAAGCTCGCTTCCTCAACAAATATTTATCTTAAGATTTTCGGATGGCTGATTAAATTTTTTGATCAGTCAGCTAATAAATTTTTGAGGCTTTTGCGAATCGAGCCAGTGCATGATCTAGATAGCAGTGCCAACGCTCGTGATCTTGAATCCATCGTCGCTGACTCCCGTGAAAGCGGTGATTTGCCAAAAGGCTTATCTATTTTACTGGATCGAATTTTAGACTATCCGCAGCGTAACGTTGAACATGCCATGACACCTCGTTCCCGCGCGCGCAGCGTTAATCCGGACATGACAATAGGAGAGGTGCGGTCTTTAATGGCAAAGGAACATACCCGTTATCCTGTTGTTAATACAGAAGATGAACCCATCGGTGTGGTGCATCTTGTGGATGTACTGTCGTCATCTGCCGCTGATGATGACTCTGTAACTGCAATTATGAGACCTCCATTAGTCGTGGCTACTTTAATGGCGCTGCCAGATGTACAAAAACGAATGAGTGAGACAAAAGACGATCTTGCTTGTGTTATTGATGAGTATGGCGGCTTTACTGGAATATTGACATTGGAGGACTTGGCTGAAGAAGTGGTTGGAGAAATTTCAGATGAGCACGACAGCGGCGAAATGCCAGCTTTAGTCAAATCTAAAGGAGAAGGCTCGTGGCAAATGAGCGGAGATGTTCACGTGGATGAAGCCGAACGCGAAATTGGATACGAGCTGCCGCGTGGTGATTATGAAACAATAGCGGGAATGCTTATTGCTCATTATGGAAACCTCCCAGCTGTTAATGAAAAAATAACGGTAGAGCTTCCGGAGGACCCCGCTGATCTTGTAAACGATGAGCCAGTCCGCCGGTCCTTAGAAGCACAGATTATCGAGGTGGATAAAAGGGTTCCAACCCTGGTTAACTTGACAATCGATAAAACAGAAACGCACATTGATTCAGAATCGGAACAGGTAAGGAGGGGGAGTAATGAGTAACCCCTTAATAGTGATTTTAGTAACAACAGGAATAATTTCATTAAGTGCCTTCTTTGTTATCATCGAATTTGCACTTCTTGGAGCCCGGCGTCATCGACTTGAAGAGGCAGCGCGAACGAACCGCGGCGCAAGGGCTGCATTGCAATCAGTGAATGAACTTACCGTCATGCTGGCAGGTGCACAATTAGGCATTACAGTATGTACGTTCGCTCTTGGTGCGGTAACGAAACCGGCAGTGGATGATTGGTTTTCTCCGCTATTTGCTGGGGCAGGTCTTCCATACTGGCTGGCAGATGGGACATCTTTCTTTTTGTCCCTGCTGATTGTAACGTTTCTGCATCTCGTCATAGGTGAAATGGCGCCAAAATCATGGGCAATTGCGCATCCTGAGGCTTCGGCTATAATGATTGGCCTGCCTGCACGGATATTTATCCGACCATTCCGCCCCTTGTTATTATGGGTAAACAATATAGCTAATAGCCTTGTGAAGGCATCTGGTGTAGAACCTGTTAATACTGCAGCGGTTGGCGGCCAGGATGCCGAAACCATCCGGCACCTTGTGGAATATTCGGCGAATGTCGGGGCGCTGGACCCGTCCATCCGAAGACCAATTTCAGGTGCTCTGGATTTGGAAACCTTGCGGGTCGGGGACCTGCTTTCGAAAAATACAACTGCGACTGCGGTTAATTCAGAAGCCACCGCACAGGATGTCCAGGAAGCCACACAACGCACCGGGCACAAAAGGATTCTTATTATGGCGGAGGATCAAGCACCTCCAAGAGTCCTGCATGTACGCGATACGATGCTGGAGCCGGCAGACAAGCCGGTGTGGGAACTTGCACGCCCCTCATTCGTTTTGAAGCCGGGTACACTCTTGCATGAAGCTCTTTCCAGCATGCGGCGCTCCAGTGAGCAGCTTGCCGTCGTTATGGACGGTTCTGAGTTCGTCGGTGTCATCACGATGAATGATATTTTTAACAATGTACTGCCCCGGATGAACGAGCAAGAGAATTCTGAATCAAAAAGTTAAGAAAATCTAACTTATCGGGATTTTCAGCTGTTGAGAATACAAGTTCAAGGTGGTTAATATTCACCGTCTTCAACAATTGCACAGATTGATGAAATACTCATAAATAGGAACCTAAAGGGATTGGGACAGAACTCAAAACGTTTAAATAATGAGTAAGTATTTATAAATAGTAAGAAGTGAACCAGTCAAAGAGCTTGGGACATTTTTGTCCTAAGCTCTTTATTTTTTTTGCAACCGGATTTTAAACGCGCTGCATTTCGTCAGGCAGATTAAAAGCATGAGCCCTTTCTTTCATGCTATAGTGGTCTCATCGTAAAAAGGAGGCATTCAAATGACAACACTTTTAGAAGAAATTCAAGCTTATAAAGAACAATTTAAACAAAAGGCGCCGAAAGAAAAACAGGAAATTATGGCGAACGCTACCCGTGAGCTAAAAGAATCAGGTGTTGCACAAGGTCTGCAAAAAGGAGATCAGGCACCAGCCTTCACTTTGCCAAATGCGGCTGGCGAACATGTTTCACTGGAGGATGTGCTGAAACATGGCCCTGTTATTTTAACCTTTTATCGAGGCGGCTGGTGCCCGTACTGCAATCTTGAATTAAAAGCCTACCAAAGAGAGCTTTCAGCGATAAAAGAAGCTGGAGCATCACTAATCGCGATCAGCCCGGAAAAACCGGATGCTTCTTTATCAACTAAGGAAAAAAACGAATTGCAATTTACTGTACTAAGTGATGATGCCAACGGCGTAGCTGAGCAGTTTGATCTTGTATTTAAAATGCCGGAGGATTTAATTGCCGTTTATAAAGAGTCCGGACTGGATGTGCCGGGTCATAATGGAAACGACGATTGGGAGCTGCCTAAGCCTGCAACGTTTGTGATCGATTCCTCAGGTGAAATTATATTTGCTGAGGTTGAGTCTGACTACACACAGCGAGTGGAGCCTTCTAAGGTCGTGCAAGTTGTAAAAGAATTGAAAAGTAAATAATTTCTAAACGAAACTGCAGAGTGTATTCTGCAGTTTTTTTAGTTTGACTTTCAGATAGAAGAGAAAACAGTATAGTAACCATTTCCAGTAAGGAGGAACTACTATGGAATTCAGCTTCATACAAACAAACGGCATCAAGCTGCATGTTGGAATAGCTGGAAAGCAAGATGGTCCGCTGGCGATTTTGCTGCACGGATTTCCTGAGTTCTGGTACAGCTGGCGGGAGCAGATCGACAGCCTTGTGGCCCAGGGTTATCGTGTCGTCGTTCCTGACCAGCGCGGCTACAATAAAAGTGATAAGCCATCCGGTGTAAACGCATATGGACTGAACCTTTTGCGGGATGATGTGATAGGGCTGATCCAAAGCTTCGACCGGGATAAAGCAGTCATCATCGGTCACGACTGGGGAGGGGTTGTGGCGTGGCATCTTGCAGCGACGCGGGCTGAATGGGTAGAAAAGTTAGTCATACTCAATAGTCCGCATCCTGCCGTCATGAAAAATACGATTAAAAGAAAGCCAATGCAGCTTTTTAAAAGTCTGTATGTCTTCTTTTTTCAATTTCCAGCATTGCCTGAATGGCTGCTGCAAAAAAATCAGTTTAAACAGATGAAAAGGGCACTTCTCTCGACAAGCCGGAGAAATACATTCACAAATTCAGACCTGGAGTTATATGAGGAAGCCTGGTCGAAGCAGGGATCTCTTACTGGAATGATTAACTGGTATCGGGCGCTGAAAACGAAACAGAAACAGGAAGACCCTGCTGTCATCACGGTCCCTGTCCAAATCATTTGGGGGATTCGCGATTCCTTCCTTTCTCTAGCCATTGCAGAAGAAAACGAAAAGCAATGCACAAATGGGAGGACGGTTCTTGTGGATGCGACTCATTGGGTGCATCTTGAACAGCCTGAATTGGTAAATGACCATATCCGCACCTTTCTTAAGGAGTAATCTAAATTTTGCACTAAATCATCAGAAAATTATGGTAAAATCAATGTATTCAAGAAAGGCGGAGATCACATGAAAAACACTAAACGAATACATGACAATGACATAAGAGGAAAAGAAAAAAAGAAATAGAGCGGAAGAGCATAATCGGCTTCTACCGGAATGCGAACGTTCTATTCAGGAGGAGCATGTAAAGATGTTAGATCAAAAAGGTTTTAATCTTTGGGCAAATGAGTACGATAAGACCGTTCAGGTGAGCGAAGAAAACAATGTGTACCCATTTGCAGGCTACAAAAAAAGTTTAAATATGATCTTTAATGAAGTGATGAAAAATCCACAATCAACTGTTCTTGATATTGGGTTCGGTACTGGAGTGTTAACAGGGAAGCTTTATGAGCATGGCCACTCGATTGATGGGATTGACTTTTCATCCGAGATGATCCGGCTTGCTCAAATGAAAATGCCGGAAGCCAACTTAATGGAGTGGGATTTTTCCAAAGGACTCCCTAAGTCAGTAAAAGAAAAACAGTACGATTGGATTATCAGCACCTATGCTCTGCATCATTTAACGGACCAGGATAAAGTCGACTTTATTCAAGGTTTGCTTCCCATGCTTTCGAAAACAGGGAAAATCATTATTGGAGATATTGCATTTGATAACCGGGAGCAATTAGAGCACTGTAAAAAAGAAAACCTTGCTCACTGGGACCATGACGAATTTTATTTCGCGGCGGATGAAATAAGGGAAGCACTGAACTCCTACGGTCAATGTGAATATCAGGCAGTCTCCCATTGCGGCGGGATTTTTGTTATAACAACGTAGGAAAAAGGCTCGTACAGAACAGTGAAAGCAGTTTAAATTCAGTTCTTATTAGTAAATACGAGGTGAACGGAGCGGAAAGCGTCGACTTGAAGCGCAGAGAACCGGTTTATAGAGGTTGAGACATATATTTGTCCCAGCCTCTTTTTGTGTAGTAATGAAAGAAGAGAACTTAGCACTTTAATTCCATCTTAATTTGTGGTAAAATAACGGGTGATGCAAATTAAGAACGTAACGTTAAACAACGAACGAAAACTGGACAAGTCACTGAAATAAAAGGATTTACCTTTAAAGGTGAATTTTTGAAAAGAGGGTTTTAACATGACTAAAACATCCATTTATGGATTAACATTAGAGCAATTAACATTGTGGCTGGTGGAACAGGGACAAAAAAAGTTCCGTGCAGCACAAATTTGGGATTGGCTGTATAAAAAACGTGTAACAGACTTTTCTCAAATGAAGAACGTAAATTCAGACTGTGTGGCATTGCTTGAAGAGCATTTCTATATTCAGTCCTTGAAGGAAGAAGTCGTTCAAAAGTCAGAAGACGGTACGATTAAGTTTTTATTCAAGCTTGAAGATGGCAACTTGATAGAGACTGTACTGATGCGATTTAATTACGGACTTTCTGTTTGTGTAACAACTCAGGTTGGCTGTAATATCGGCTGTACGTTCTGTGCCAGCGGACTTCTGAAGAAGAACCGTGATTTATCTGGCGGAGAAATTGTAGAGCAGATCATGAATGTTCAGCACCATTTGGACAGCATGGGCAAAGACGAGCGTGTAAGCCACATCGTTGTAATGGGTATCGGAGAACCATTCGACAACTATCCAAATATGATGGACTTTTTCCGCGTCGTAAATGATCAAAAAGGCCTTTCAATTGGCGCGCGTCACATTACGGTATCAACAAGCGGTCTTGCGGATAAGATTTATGATTTTGCAGATGAGGATATTCAGATCAATCTGGCTGTTTCTCTTCATGCTCCAAACAATGAACTGCGTACGCAGATTATGAAAATTAACCGTGCGTACCCGCTTGAAAAGCTGATGCCGGCCATTGATTACTATTTAGAAAAAACAAACCGCAGAATTACATTTGAATACATTCTGCTAAAAGATGTCAATGACCACAAGGAAGAAGCGGTGCAGCTTGCCAATCTTCTCAGCAATAAGCGTCACCTTTCCTATGTCAACCTGATTCCGTACAACCCGGTTGACGAACACAATCAATATGAACGAAGCACGAAAAAAGCAATCGTTGAATTTTACGAAACGCTCCTGAATCGCGGCATTAACTGCGGCGTCCGTGTTGAACAGGGCTCTGACATCGACGCAGCATGCGGTCAGCTCCGAAGCAAGCAAATTAAAAAAGACAAAGTTACAAATTAATTAGCTTCATCCTTACGAAGAATGTTTTCATGAATTCACTCATGAAAACATTCTTTCTTTTTTAATGCTTAGGATGATGATTTATTTAATGAGGCTCAAGGAAAAGCAAGAACCGGTTCTCTCCTAAAAATTATGATAAGTTATAATGAGATTAAATTATCCAACCAAAGTTTAAAAGAATAGGTTCATTGAAGTGAAGGACGGTGACTCCTGTGAAAGCAAGCGGGAAGGGTGAGACCGTGAAATGCGCCAGCATGGAAGGGGCTCACCTCCCGCCCCACGGAAAGCATCCGTCCGAAGCGGAAATGAACCGGTTCCTTTTTTAAAAAGAAATAGAAGTAAGAACGAAGATTATATTACCTAGCCATCTATTCATTTAATCTGTTGACTTAAAGTTTAAAAGAATAGGTTCATTGAAGTGAAGGACGGTGACTCCTGTGGGAGCAAGCGGGAAGGGTGAGACCGTGAAATGCGTCAGCATGGAAGGGGCTCACCTCCCGCCCCACGGAAAGCATCCGTCCGAAGCGGAAATGAACCGGTTCCTGTTTTCTAAAAAAGTAGAAGTAAGAACGAAGATTATATTATCTAACCATCAGTTCATTTAATATGATGACTTAAAGTTTAAAAGAATAGGTTCATTGTAGTGAAGGACGGTGACTCCTGTGGGAGTAAGCGGGAAGGGGAAGACCGTGAAATGCATCAGCATGGAAGGGGCTCACCTCCCGCCCCACGGAAAGCATCCGTCCGGAACGGAAATGAACCGTTCCTGCTATACATATTCACTTTTAAAGGAGGAAGCCCATAAAAATCAACGAATTGTTCCGCCAGCGAATAGGATTTTCGATGGATCAAACCCTGGATTTTGCTCATTTACAATCATTACTTAAAAAAACAGCGTATAGCATTCCCTTCGAAAACAAGGCGATTATGAATAAAGATAGGGATGATCTGACTGATGAGTTTATGATTCATAAGCTGCTGACTCTAAAACAGGGAGGACTATGCTATGAATTAAACACTGTCCTTTTCTTATTTTTAGCCGAAAATGGTTTTCAGGTCAGCATGATGAAAGGGCTGGTTTTTAATGCTGACACCATGACATGGAGTGCCTTTGCAAGACTCATGCCGCAATAAAACTGACCTATGAGAATCGGGATTACTTAGTTGACACAGGATTTGGCGGGAATCTGCCGCTTGCTCCCGTTCCGTTCAGCGGTGAGAGCGTTGAGACTTCTAATGGGAAATTCCGAATTCGATCGAGAGAAGATGATTTTATTTTGGAAATGATCGTAAGGCATAAAGATGATGATTGGAGAACAGGGTATGCATTTTCTCCTGATCCAGTGGAAATTTCATCATGGAATGAATTAAGAGATCAGCTGATTGACGAAGAGCGATCGCCATTTAATAAACAGCTCCTGATTACCCAGCTGACTAAAGAAGGTAATAAAACGTTGACGGGTAAGACGTTTACACAGTGGGCGAATGGAGAAAGTAAAAAAGAAGAAATTAGAGAAGAAAATTTTAATCATTTGGCAAAGATTCATTTTGGAATTGTTTTCAGTGATTAAAGAATAGCAAAAGAAAAAGCTGTCAGCAGTCCGTCATTGCACGGACTTACTGAACAGCTTTTTTTATTCGAGATTTGCATGTTTTCCATACATTTTATCATTATCAAGTTCATTTTTCTCCATGAATCGTAAGATCAATGCATCATAGAACACCAATAAGGTTTGTTCAAAAAGAGAGCCCATCGGCTGGATCGTATGAAAGTCGCTTTGAGACTGATCCTTTGGCGCACCTGGAAGCTTGACAGTAAAAGTCGAGAGCTTTCCTATGGTCGAATCCGGGTTAATCGTGACAGCTGCAATTGTTCCGCGAATACTCTTGGCTTTTTCAGCAATTGAAACCAGCCCTTTTGTTTCGCCGGACCCTGAACCAATAATAAGCAGATCATCTTGTTCAAAAGTCGGGGTGACGGTTTCTCCGATAACATAGGCGTCAATTCCCATATGCATCATTCTCATGACAAAGGATTTTGCCATGAAGCCAGACCTGCCGCCTCCTGCTACAAAAACCTTTTTAGCTTTTAGAATGCTGTTTACTAACCTCTCAGCCTCTTGATCGGAAAGTAACGCAGCAGACTTTTCTAATTCCGCAACGATTTTAGCTGCGTATTGTACAGTCTGCATGGCAGATTATGCTTGTTTGATAAGCTTTTGCATCGCTGAGGCTGCTGCTTTTTTATCATCTTGTCCGGTAATTCCTCCGCCAACAATCACTAGATCCGGCTGTACTTTAATCACTTCCGGAAGTGTTTCTAGTTTAATGCCGCCTGCAATTGCAGTTTTCGCATTTTTAACTACATCTTTAATCGTCTGCAGATCTTCAAACGAATTTTTGCCTTCTGCCTGAAGGTCATAGCCTGTATGAACACAAATGTAGTCTACGCCTAAAGCATCTACTTCTTTTGCACGTGCGGCAAGATCTTTAACCGCCATCATATCAACGAGAATTTTTTTACCTTGTTTTTTTGCTTCATCCACAGCACCTTTAATGGATGCATCTTCAGCTGCTCCAAGAATGGTCACAATGTCTGCGCCAGCTTTAGCGGCCTGGCCTACTTCATAGCCTGCAGCGTCCATAATTTTAAGATCTGCCAGGACTTTTAAGTTCGGGTAGGCTTCTTTCATTTGCTTAACTGCTGTAAGTCCTTCATTTATCACAACAGGAGTACCGATTTCAACTACATCGATATGCTCTTCAACTTCCTTAACCAATTCAATTGCTTCTGGAATGTTTACTAAATCAAGTGCTAATTGTAATTCCATCTCTGCGTCACTCCTCGTGTGTTTTGTGAAATCATTCATTTAAAAATGAACATAGATGAAAGTATACATGTTATAATCAATTTATGTAAGTACGCACTTTTTTCTTACATAGTGTTAAAAAGTATACTATGAGAGATAACAGGCTTTGGAGGCGATAAAATGACTAGAATGCAGGATAAAATATTTCATTGTGAAAAGGAATTAACGCTGTCTGTTATTGGCGGCAAGTGGAAGATGCTGATTTTATGGCATTTAGGCAAAGAGGGAACTAAGCGGTTTGGTGAAATAAAATCATTAATGCCCGGCATTACCCAGCGGATGCTTGTAAATCAGCTTCGGGAACTTGAAGAAGATCAGATTGTTCATCGCGAAGTTTACCCCGTAGTGCCCCCGAAGGTTGAATATTCCTTAACTGCAAATGGCGAGAGCCTGATGCCAATATTGGATGCCATGTATACATGGGGCAAAGACTATATGGTCAATGTGGTGGAGAAGGAAAAAGAGCAGCCGAAATCAGTTTAAATTAAGAAAACGAATCTCGTGCAAATAGGGGTTCGTTTTTTTGTATAGAGATTGTTATAATTTAGATAGATTTCTATAGATTGCAACAAAAGGGGGAGCGATATGAGGTATAACCGCAATGAAGCGTTTCGCTTCGCATTCAAGGAACCGCTCAATGCCCGTTTTTCTATTTATGAAGTGAATGGGAAAGCGGTTGAAACGACAGAAGGAGAAATTCAGCTGTTGGACTTAAGTCCGAGCGGCTCTAAAGTGTATTCGGAACTGAATATCCCCTTTAAAGAGAACAATCCCGTTAAAATTGTCATGCACTTTCAATTAAATGAAGAAAGCTATCAATTTAAAGGCAAAATTGTCTGGAAAAAGGTATGGAGCGATGGATTCATGTATGGCGTGTCGTTTCTTATTAATGAGGATATGCAGCAGGAGATTGTGAAGCAGCTTAAAGTATATGTTAAAAATGTGAAAAACTAAGAAGAACCACCGGCAGCGCACATGGCGCAGCCGGTGGTTTTTTTATCCTATTAGCTTTACCACATAGGACCGGTTGTGTCTCGGGCCGTCAAATTCACAAAAGTAAATGCCCTGCCAGGTGCCGAGAACAAGCTTTCCATTCTCGATCACCAATGTCTGAGCGTGGCCGACCGTGCTCGTTTTTAAATGTGAGGCTGTGTTTCCCTCTGCATGCCGGTCTTTAGGATGCTCCCACGGATACACTTCATCAAGTCGCATAAGAAAGTCTTTCTTTACGTCCGGATCCGCATTTTCATTCACGGTAATTCCAGCTGTTGTATGGAGCGAAGTGACAACGGCGATTCCATCTTGAATGTCCTGGCTTGCAATCCAGTCTTGTATATCAGAGGTGACGTCGATCATTTCGTCTCTTGAGGTGGTGGTTAGGTTAAATTTGTTTATCATTTTTATCTTCCTTTCTGGGCAGACCGCTGGCAAGCGCTCGCATTCTTCGTTGCTCACCCCAGTCCAGATGCTCATTGCCCTTTTAGGCAACTCCGCTCTGTCCTGGGGTTCGCGCCTTGAATGACAAGCGCTTTCAGCTAGTCTGCAGACCGCTGGCAAGCGCTCGCATTCTTCGTTGCTCATCCTGACCCAGATGCTCATTGCCCTTTAAGGCAACTCCGCTCTGTGTCAGGATTCGCGCCTCGAATGTCAAGCGCTTTCAGCTGGTCTGCGGACTGTCTTGTTTAGTAATTTTTTCAGTTGGAAAGGCTTCTTTGTACTTAATAAGTCTTAGTAAACACTCGCATTCTTCGTTGCTCACCCCAGTCCAGATGCTCATTGCCCTTTTAGGCAACTCCGCTCTGTCCTGGGATTCGCGCCTCGAATGTCAAGCGCTTTCAGCTGGTCTGCGGACTGTCTTGTTTAGTTATTTTATCAGTTGTAATGAATTCTTTGTACTTGGTTAGTCTCAGCAAGTGCTCGCATTCTTCGCTGCTCGCTCTGCCCCAGATGCTCATTGTCCTTTTAGGCAACTCTGCTCTGTGTCGTGATTTGCGTCTCGAATAAATAGCTGTTTCAGTTAGTCTGCGGATTGTCTTGTTTAGTTATTTTATCAGTTGGAAAGTCTTCTTTGTACTTAATGAGTCTTAGTAAACACTCGCATTCTTCTCTGCTAATCCCGTCCTGGTGCTTCTAAAGCGGAGCTGCCCTGAGTATGGATTAGTTATGCTAGTCTGCATCGTTTTTGATTTTAAGATGTTGTTGAAACTTTTCATCTATTTTAGTACATGGACAGTGAGGAGGCAACTGTTCAGGTGGGATGAATCTTATAGTAGCAGATCCGGTATTATTTCGGGTTTGCTTTTTTAGTTGTTCTGCCTATGTAGGAAGCTTTGTTTTTATAGAACTGGAAGTCTTTTTTGTGATGGGTGGATTTGTGCTTTTTTAGTGTAACTGATTTAAGCCCGAAGCCATATAGTAATGCAGAGAGGTGTCAGGATGAAAAGGCTAATTGATTTTTTATTGTCGAGCATTCTCATCGTATTGCTGTTTCCGTTGGCTGCTGTTATTGGATTTATTGTTTTGGTACGTATTGGTTCGCCCGTTTTGTTTAAGCAGGTCAGGTCCGGGCTTCATGGCAATCCTTTCACCATTTATAAATTTCGCACGATGACGGATGCTCTTTCTGCTTCAGGAGAACTTCTATCAGATGAAGAGAGACTGACACCCTTTGGCCTTTATTTGAGGAAGTATTCGCTAGATGAGCTTCCTCAGCTGGTAAATGTGTGGAAGGGGGAAATGAGCTTTATTGGACCGCGTCCGCTGCTGATGGAATATGTGCCTTTGTATACCCGTGAACAGGCGAGAAGGCTGAAGATTAAGCCTGGAGTGACGGGGTGGGCGCAGGTAAATGGAAGGAATGCAATTTCGTGGGAGCAGAAGTTTGAATTGGATGTCTGGTATGTGGAGAATTGTTCTCTATGGCTGGATGCAAAAATTTTTTGGATGACTGTGATGAGAGTGGTCCGGCCAAAAGGAGTCAGCCATCCGGATTCGGCGACGATGAAGCGATTTGAGGGGACTGTAACAGAGGAAAGAACAGAGTAGAAGAATTACCATGCTTTTAGAGTGCCGGATGAAGTGCATTTTTTTGAAAGAAAGGAAGAGCAAATAAATGAATGAGCAAAAATTAAGTTTTTCAAGCTTTTTTTCTATTGTTTTAAAGAGGTTATGGATCGTAATTATTTTTACAATCGGAGCAGTTGCAGCGAGCGGTTATATTTCGTATCAGGTTATTGAGCCGACCTATGAATCAAAGGTGGATATCGTTGTGGCAGGCAAGCAGACTGCGGAGAGCCCGATTTTGACGAGTCATATTGATGATTCGCTTAAGCTGATCTCAACCTATCAGGATATTTTGATCAGTCCGTATATCTTAAAGGATGCACAAAATCGTCTGCAAAAAGACGGCCACACCATTTCATTTAATGAAAAAGACGTAACAGTTTCCAGTACACAGGATTCTCAAGTGATTGAACTGCGCGTCGAATATTCCAACGCGACAGAAGCAGCTCTTATTGCCAATGCAATCGCTACTTCTTTTGATCAAAAAGTACAGCATATTATGAGCCTGGATGAGAAAAATTCCAAGGTGCTGAATAAAGGAACAGTTAATAAAGATCCTATCTTCCCTCAACCGATGCTGATTATGGGAATTACACTGGTTCTCGCTTTAATTTTCTCAATGTGGCTGACTTTTGCTATTCATCGGTTAAAAGATCAAAAATAAAAACGGTTTATGCTGCCCTCCCACAGCAAGGTGACTACACCGGTTTAATAAGGAGATCGTGAGGAGCATGCCACTTAAAGAAAATCCTTCAAACCTTTTTATTGTTTCTGCTGTTTCCGCTGCCGTGTCTTTTATTACCGGTATCTGGATACGAAACATCCTGGGTCCTGAAGAATATGGGATCTGGCTGATTTATTCACTGTTTTTAGTGTATGGCTACTATTTGCAGTTTGGAATTTTGGAGGGCTTTAGCAGGGATGTTCCGAGAATGCTTGGACAGGGCCGGTTTAAAAAGGCAGATGAGATTAGAAGCACCGCACTCGTGTGGATTCTGATGTCCTCAGGAATGTCTTTTTTAGGGGTTATTGTTCTTTTGATTCTGCCATTAACCTTTTTTGAGACCATCATGGGTGTGATGGCGCTGCTGCTTGTTCCCTTTCAAAATCTGGTTCTTTTTTTCAACCATTTTTATTTAACCGTTCAGCAATTTAATAAAGTGGCAGTGATTCAGCTGATCATCGGCTCCCTCCAGTATGTGGTGATGGGGATTTGCGCCATATTCATTGGGATTTACGGACTTTTTCTTGGCGTGCTGATCGGCAGTGTTGCCGCCCTGACGTACAGCAGGCTGAAAATGAAGACGAAGATTCCGCTGAAATGGCATAGCGGGCTGTTTAAAAAATTGCTGAATTACGGCTTTCGCATTACACTGATCGGTATTTTGCTGAGTCTTTTTACAACGATGGACAGATTGCTGATCTTTGCTTTCTTCGATTCTGTTTCTGTAGGAATGTATGGCATCATCGCTTTTATTTATCAGGGAATTATGGTGCTGCCATCTGTTTTTCATCAGGTGATGTATCCAAAAATCAATTACCAGTACGGAGCAACAGGAAAAAAGAAGGCTCTGATGCCCATTATATTGGAGCCGACCATTTTGCTTTCTTATATCAGCCCGATTCTTCTCGGGATTGCATTTTTTGTTTTCCCCTGGTTTGTACAAATCTTTATGCCTGAGTATGTGGCGGGTACGACTGCTGCAAGAATTGTAATTGTAGGCATGTTCTTTTTTATTTGGGCAATGCTGTATGCTCATTATTTAACGGTTGTCCACAAGGAATGGAGCTATTTAAAGGTTCTATGCTGCGGAGTATTAATCAATGCAATTATCAACCTGATTATGATCCGGCTCGGCTATTACATTAACGGTGTGGCTCTTGGTACTGCGGTATCGTATATGCTGTATCCGCTTTTGTTAATGTTTGTCTGCTTCAGGGATATGGGGCTGAAGTGGTCGGAGTATGTGCGTCATTTTGGCACTATTTTACTTCCTTTTGGCATCATGGTCAGCCTGATGGCAGTCATTGAAGCCATTCCTATTCATTTTATCGTGCAAATTAGCTTGTACTTGCTTTGCTATCTCCTTTTTCTATTCGTTTCCTCTAACAAAATGCCGCTTCTGTCGGCTTATAAAGATAAGGGCTTTCAGATCATAGGGAAAAAATTAGGAATGGTAAAGAAATATGAAGCAAAGTAATTCTGTTCGTATTGCTTTTTGTCAATTGTAATCTGTGCACTAAAGACTGGTAGGTGATCGAATGCCATTTAAAATTGTGTTACCGGATAAAGCACTGTGGCTGTTTTTTTGGGCAGGCTTAATGCTTATCGCTGGCGCACTCGTGCCTGTAATTGGTACGACGGCAGCCATCTATTTTCTAATCGTCGTGTTATCTGGTTTAATTGCTGTTTTCTTTTCCACCCTTTTTGGACATCCGCCGCTTGTGCTGAAAATTATCCTTTTAGCTATTTCGGTTCGCGTTGTGATGCTGGTCCTGCTGAAAATTTATTCCTATCAAAATGGCCTGGACGGCTTTTTTCCCGGCGATATTGATGCTCTTGCTTACCATGGAGATGCTGTAAAAGCG
This sequence comes from Jeotgalibacillus sp. ET6, assembly GCF_029667115.1. Taxonomy (GTDB): domain Bacteria; phylum Bacillota; class Bacilli; order Bacillales; family Jeotgalibacillaceae; genus Jeotgalibacillus. The sequence continues at coordinate 599,020 of NZ_JARUIU010000002.1, forward strand.
CTGGCGACCCATTCATGGTATGAGGCATTACAGGGAAACCTGTCCTATACGATTTTTGTCGCTTTTTTATATAATTTGTTTGGCATTGACATGATGATTCCTCAGCTGATCAACCTGGGGGTAACGGTCATCATTGTACCGTTGTTGTATGAACTTGGTATGCGAGTTGGAGGAAAAAAAGCAGCAGTAGCGGCCGCTTTGCTGTGGAGCTTGTTTCCGAGCGCCATTTTCTGGTCCATCTCGTTATTAAAGGATGCCTTTGTTGTATTTGGTATGGTTCTTGCAAGCTTTCTTGTTCTTTCCCTGACAAAAGCTAAAATTTCTGTTGTGGATCTCGTCATTGGACTGAGCGGGGTTGTCGTTATCTCCTATATGCGTCCTCAGTTTTTATTGGCGATCTCGATTCCTGTACTGATCTACCTCGCTGTCCAGTTTTTCAGAGGAAATAGCAGCTTTTTGCGCAACTGTATTTTAATTATTGCAGCAGTAGGTGTGTTCAGTGCCACATCGGCTGGCGATATTATCGTGCAGACCTTTGGCAATTCCACTTCAGATGAAGGGGTCGACCGCATTAATGAAATAGCGCTTGACGGGGGTTCAGGAATTCATATTGTTACGCTGTTTTCTCCTGAAATCCGCTGGCTTGTTCAGCTTCCATTCTCTATATTTGCTCCATTCCCATGGCAGTGGTTTTCATTTAGCCAGGCAATCTATTTAATGTCGGCATTTGAAATGCTTTGCTGGTATGTACTGTATTACTACATGTGGAAAAACAGAAAAGATATATTTGAAAATCATACAGGGAAAATGATTTTTCTGTATGCGTTTTCCATCTTTATAGCGGTTTCCTTTAGCCTGCCGAATATCGGATCCATTTATCGCTACCGGTTGGCTGCCATGGCCATGCTGCTTCCACTGATCTTTTTTACTGCCAGAAAGAAAAATAAGAGAGCCGGGCCTTTATGAAGAAAAACATTCTTTTCGTGACAACGATCGTCCGGACCGTTGAAGCGTTTCTGATTCCACATATTCAATCTTTCCTTGATCAGGGCTATGAGGTCGGGGTGGCTGCGAATATCGATGGGACTTCCGTGGACTTTCTAACCCGTCTCGGCGTCAAGGTTCACCATGTTCCTTTTAGCCGCTCTCTTTTTCATTTTGGCAATGTAAAATCGTTTTTCAAAATGAGGCGCGTATGCAAGGGCTATTCTGTTCTGCACCTTCATACACCCATCGCCTCTTTTTTAAGCCGGATGGCCGCTTCCTCTAAACAAAAAACACTTTATACAGCGCATGGATTTCATTTTAATGAACAGGAGTCCTGGTGGAAAAATAGTTTCTTTAAAGGAATGGAAAAAGTAGCCGCAACTAAAACAAGTGAACTGGTTGTGACAAACCAGGATGACTTAAAAGAAGCTCAGGTTCTTTTCCCGGCCCTCTCACTTCATTACGTTGAAGGGGTAGGCGTGAATATTGAGCACTTTAGCCCGCATCGGATAAATTTAAAAAATCCCAGGCACGTAAGAAAAAGTCTCGGGCTCCTTCCCGGAACAAAAGTGATCGTGCATATCGCAGAGCTGAATGAAAATAAAAGACAAATAGATGTGGTTGAAGCGGCGTCCCTGCTGCAAAAAGAAATGACTAATTTTGTGATTTTGTTAATTGGAAAAGGACACTTGCAAAAGGAGATTCAACAGGAGATTTGGAACAGAAAGCTTGAAAAGCATATTCGCTGCATTGGATTTGTTGAAGATATTCCTTCTGTCTTAAACATTGCACATATCGGGCTTCTTGTTTCCCTGAGAGAAGGGCTGCCGCGATCCATAATGGAAATGATGTCAATGGAAATTCCGGTCATTGCGACCAATATTCGCGGCAACCGGGATTTAGTCCAAAATGGGAAAACTGGTTATTTAGTCGATGTGAAGTCACCTGCCCAAATTGCACAAAAATGCAGGGATCTGCTTGAAAACGAGGAACAGGCAAAGCAATTTGGCATACTTGGCAGAAAAGTAATCGAAGAGCAGTATTCATTGCCTATTATTCTTAAGAAGATGGATAGCATCTACAAAAAGCTCTGGAATCAGCAAGATTAAACAGGTGAAAAGCCTTTGAAGGGGCGGGATGGAGTGGGGAAGAACTTAATTATCATCGGCTGTGGAGGACATTCCAAGGTAATTGTGGACATTATTGAGCACATGCCTCAGTTTCGAATTTTAGGGTTGATTGATGATGATCCTGTGCGGCCATCGCATTTTCAAGGCTATCCTGTGTTAGGTGACACAGCTTCGATTAAAACGATAAAAGAACCTGTTTTTGGCGGAATTATTGGAATTGGGGATAACTGGTCACGCAAAAAAGTAGCGGATGTGATTAAAAAATCAAATCCAAACTTTCCATTTATCACGATTATTCATCCAACTGCTTATGTAAGTCCAAGATGTCATATCGGTGCCGGCACCGCCATCATGGCTGGAGCGATTATTAATAGTGATGTAAGCATTGGGGAGCACTGTATTGTAAATACTCTTGGGTCTGTTGCTCATGATTGTGTAATTGGAGATTATTCAAGCGTTGGACCTGGCGCACATTTAGGCGGAAATGTTGTGATTGGAGACAATTCCGCTGTTTCGCTTGGCGCGCGGATCCTTCATGGGCGAACGATTGGAGATCATACGGTGGTGGGGGCAGGCGCCACGGTAACAAAGGATTTTGGTGATCTGGGTGTCGTTTACGGAGCACCGGCAAAATGGATCAGACCGCGTCTTCAGGAAGAAACATATTTATAAAGCGGCAGAAGGAGGGAGCACAATGAAAAAAATCCTCATGATGAACTCTACTAAAGCTTATTTGCCTCAAATAGATGCCACCATTCAATATTTTGATAAAAAAGAGAGCGGTTTTAAATTTTTTGACTCTGCTCAAATCGGCTCTTTTTCGTTTTCTGACTTCGATGCCCTATGGACATTTCCAGGAATTGATCGGTCAGCACCCGATGGAATGCCGCTTATTCATGAATACGCATCGTTATCTACAGGCATATTTCCAAAGGGGAAAAATATGATTAAACGTAGCCTGAATCAAAAGCCGGATCTCCGGATTTTTTTAAATGAGTTTGTTGAAAATGGAATGCAGTTTAAAGATGAGGTCGTTTCTCTTCAGCGGGACATGGGAGTAGATGATCTTTTTTTTCGTTATCAGGACAGGGTAAAGCAATATGATTGTGTTTATATTGGTGCGATTACGAAAGCCAGGGGCATCGATCATTTTCTCAGACAGTTTAAACAGCTGAAGGAAAAACGCTCCCTGTTAATGATTGGAACTGTACCGGATGATATTTACGAAGAATTTAAAGCAGATGATCATATTATTTTTACAGGCAGCATCCCATACAAGGACGTGCCAAAATACGCCTCTCAAGCTGTTTACGGCATTAATTATATGCCGGATAAATACCCCTATAACCTTCAAACTTCCACAAAGCTGCTGGAGTATTTAGCCATGAACCTGAGGATTATCTCAACGGAGTATAAGTGGGTCAACTACTTTAAAGAAAAACACAATCTGTCTTTTATTACCGTGGATGCTTCCTTGTCGGATTTGGAAAAGAAACTGATCAGCCACCCCCCTCAGTCCATACAAAAAGAATTTTTGGAATCCTTATCCTGGTCCAATGTCATCAAAAAATCAGGCCTTGAACAACGTATGAATGATCTTTTTAGCCAGTATAAAAACCTTTCAGGAAAGTGATGTGAAGACGGAATGGGCGCTAAACCGGAAAGGATTTTTCTCTCTTCACCACATATGGGTTCAGCCGAGCAATTGTTTATCAATGACGCCTTCGATACAAATTGGATTGCTCCTGTAGGTCCGCATCTGACCAAATTTGAAGAAGAAGTGGCGGCTTACTCAGGGACAAAAGGGGCCGTTGCGGTCACTTCCGGAACAGCAGCTATTCATTTAGCGCTTAGAGCTCTCGGGATAGGTTCAGGAGATGTTGTTTTTTGTTCTTCCTTTACATTCGTAGCAAGTGCAAATCCGATCCTCTACCAGGGGGCAAAACCGGTGTTCATCGATTCGGAACCGGAGAGCTGGAATATGAGTCCTAAGGCGCTGAAACGGGCTTTGGAGGAAGCGGAGAAAAGTGGACAGCTGCCTAAAGCCATTGTTGCAGTAAATTTATACGGACAGAGTGCAGATTATGATGAACTAAAAAAAATCTGTGAGCGGTATCAAGTGCCGATTGTCGAGGATGCGGCTGAGTCACTTGGCGCCACCTATAAAGGCAAAGCCAGTGGAACATTTGGTGAATTTGGCATTTTTTCATTTAATGGAAATAAAATCATCACCACTTCAAATGGCGGCATGATCGTCTCAGATGATATGGATGCGCTGCAAAAAATCCGTTTCTGGTCCACACAGGCAAAAGACATTGCGAAATACTATCAGCACAGCGAAACAGGGTATAACTACCGCCTGAGCAATGTCCTTGCTGGAATTGGCCGCGGGCAGCTTATGGTGCTTGACGATCGGGTGGAAGCACGCAGAAGAGTTTTTAACCGCTATCAGGAAGCATTCAGCGGCTTAAGAGGGATTCACTTTATGCCCGAGACAAAGCATGGCCGTTCAACCCGCTGGCTGACTGCCTTAACACTTGATTCCTCTGTGATCACCGCTCCTCCTGAGAAAATTATAGAGGCCTTAGAAGTACAGAACATTGAAACCCGAAGATTGTGGAAGCCCATGCACAGACAGCCGTTATATGCTCACTGCAATTATTATCCTCATGACGAACAAACCAGTGTATGTGATTCGCTGTTTGCTTCTGGACTTTGTCTCCCTTCCGGCTCAAATTTGACCCCATCTCAGCAAAATAGAGTCATTGATGCTCTGCTCCCGTTTTTTGTTCAGCGCTGAAAATGCACAATGCCCTTCCTGTTAAGCCAGCATTTACACACATGCATTCCCTCCACCTCAGGGAAGGATAGGTGATACTGTGGAAAATCGAATAGTAAGTGAAATAAACAGCTTTACATGTCCCTTTGAGCAGCGGATTGCAACAGTCGGCACCACTGCCAGAGATTCCCTGCCATTTGCTGTTCTGCCAAGAAGAACGGCACTTGGATATGAAGCGATCAATTTCCTGGTCGTTTCACCTGACGCAGCCAGGGAATTATTTTCATTAGTAGATCCCCATGTCGCCTATTTGTTTATCGATATCGAATCAAAAAAAGAGATTGATTTGCTGCAAATTGCCAAAACCATTGTAAAAAAAGCTCGAATCATCGCCTATAAACCAAATGATACAACGCTTGAAGCTGCCGATTTGTTTCTCCGGCATTCCTTTAAAGATGAGCTCGAAAACAAAAAAATGCTTATTTATGGAGCAGGCAATCTAGGTTCCAAGCTCGCACTGCGATTGGCTGAAAGGGGCTGCAGCATTTATTTAAGCTCCAGAAATGATGAAAAAACAAAAGAAATTGTGAAGGTATTGAACTATCTTCTTCCTAAATTTGCGAAGAATAAGATTCACTATCTTAAAACCGGCACCTATGAGCCTCTGGAGTTGGATTGTCTGATTTCGTTTACCTCATCCTCTCATGTCATTCCACCTGAAATGGCCGTCATGATGAAAACAAAGAGCGTGGCACTGGATGGAGGAATTAATAACTTTACCCCCCAATTTATTTTAGAAGCGAGCGGTAAGGAGATTACCTGCTACCGGCTGGATGTAAGAGCGGCTTTTCCTCATACGCTTTTATATTTGATTCAGTATATACGGGATTTTTATACGAATATTCAAGGAGAAGTGAAATGGGACAACGGCATTAGAGTGGTGGCGGGAGGAATCATTGGCAATGACGGGGATATTGTGGTGGACCGCATTCAGCAGCCTACCCAGATTGTCGGGATTGCAAATGGAGTGGGCGGCTTGAAGGATGAGCAGGATTATACAGCAAAAGATCAGTCGCAGCTTACTGTTTTCCGGAAATCGCTTCAGCAGGAAAAACGATAAAAAACCTTCAGAGAGATTCACGAATTCGATGATCGATTCCTGAATCATTTTCTGGAGGTTTTTTCTGAGCATGCATCAGGATACTGAACAGAAATAAATTATTGTCCGTTTTCATCGCCTGATAGCAAATAGGACGGGACAATTTCTTTTAAACATTTTTTAAGATCTTCTGTTTGTTCTTCTTTTTCATTATTTTTAATCAAATCTTTTAGTCTTTGGATTTTCTCCGGCATATTGTAGTTTTCAATTTCCACAGGCTGCGCAATGAAAATCAGTTCATGCTTTGAGGACCGATTGCCTTCCTCAGCTGACAGCAGCTCTTCATAAAGCTTTTCGCCAGGCCTCATCCCGGAGTACTTTATTTCAATGTCTTTACCCGGCGTAAGGCCGGATAGGGTAATTAAATTTCTTGCAAGGTCGCTGATTTTTACCGGCTCTCCCATATCAAGTACGAATGTCTCGCCTCCTGTTGATAGGCCTCCTGCCTGGATCACAAGCTGAACTGCTTCAGGAATGGTCATAAAATACCGTGTCATATCAGGGTGAGTGACCGTAATGGGGCCGCCTTCAAGAATTTGCTGTTTAAATAAAGGGATCACGCTTCCTCTGCTCCCCAGAACATTTCCAAAGCGCACAGCAGCAAATCGGGTGGAACTGAAGGAGTTGATGTGCTGAATGTAAAGCTCGGCAATTCGTTTGGTAACTCCCATGACGCTCGTCGGGTTAACCGCTTTATCCGTAGAGACGAGAACAAATTTTTCTGCCCCGCTTTCATGAGCGCACTCAGCCATGATACGTGTGCCAAATACATTATTTTTAATGGCTTCGGTCGGATTGTATTCCATGAGGGGAACATGTTTGTGGGCAGCAGCATGGAAAATAACCTGTGGATGGAAGTCGCGGAAAACACGCTGTATCCTTTTCCGGTCCTGTACGTCACCAATGATCGGCTCAATTTGCAGCTGAGGAAAACGGCTTCTCAGTTCTCTTTCAATCAAGTAAATACTGTTTTCACCATGACCAAGAAGAAGGAGGGTGGATGGACTGAATTGAGCAATCTGCCTGCACAGCTCGCTGCCGATTGAACCGCCTGCCCCGCTGACGAGAACAACTTTATCGGTTAAGTAGCTTGCGATTAAATCAAGATCGAGTTTAATTGGAGCTCTTCCCAGCAAATCCTCTACTTTTACTTCCCGGATGGTGGTCGCAATCCGTCCATTTATAATATCGTTAATTCTCGGGAGAATTTTCACATCAATCCGGTGGTCCTTGCAAATCGTAACAATTGCAGAGATCTCAGGGCCAGAGGCGGAAGGAATCGCGATAATAACCGTTTCAATGGCGTATTCCTTAATGACTTTATGAATGTCGTGACGAGACCCAACGATTGGAATACCGCTTATTTCTGCATCCAGCTTATCCAGCGCATCATCGATGAAGGCTACAGGATAAAGAGGGGAGTTATGTGATTTTCTTAATTCATTCAGCACAAGCCGCCCTGCATTGCCCGCGCCAATAATCAGTGTGCGCCGTCCGTTCTCATTTCCGGTCTCTCTAAGACTGTAGCGTATTTTTGTAAAAATCCTGATAAATGATACTCCGCAAACGATAAAAACCCAGCTAAGCAAAAATAAAGCAAATGGAATCGCATATCCGTTAATCTTTTCAAGTAAAACCTGCGCGCTCCAGCAAACTAAAATCGACAGGATTGCCGTTTTTGATATGAGATAAAACTCATAATGACTCACATACCGCCAGAAATTTTTGTACACATTAAAGTATAAAAATGCTCCGATGAACGTGAGGGAGTAGAGCAATGTCAGATAAACAGCTTCAAGCAGGAAATCACTAAAATAAGGTCCAAGCAGCAAGTAGCAGCTTCCGGCAACTGAAGCAAAAATGATGAAGATATCTGTCAAACTGGAAAATAAAATCCGTTTATTTCTCTTCAACTTAACTCCTCCATTTTTATTTTTAATTCGCAGCCTGCCCGACTTTTTTATCTGGTTCAACTGCCCAGAGAAAAATCTAGTAAGCTACTCTCTTTATATGATAAAAACCGGAAATTGGTGATGGGCAAAGAGCAAAAAGGGCAGGTGGGATAAGGGTTTACTCTATTTTTCAAGAAGCCGCTGTTTCTCACATGAAAAAGCTCGGGACAAGCCTTCAATTGAACGTCTAAAGCCTGAGGTTGAATCGTCAAAAAGGTATAAAGCCTTTTGGACCTTAAGCATCAAACCAAAATAAGCAGTTGAATAATTCAGCCCAGCTTTCATTCGAGATTGTTGAGCGAAAAGATCTGTACGATCGATTACTGGCTTATATTTTTGTGGAGGGTGTTTCTATTCTGGAAACATCGCTTAGGGAAGGTGTAGGTCGTGCACATATGTATACCCTCCGAATCCTCATCATTTGGACGGTTATAAAGTTGCCGAAGAAGAATGGGAAGCTGAGGGTCCGGGGTTTTGGTCAGTAGAACTATGCAACTTCAGATAGTTTCGATCGTGATGTGGTGACGATTTTTCCAAATGGAGCAGCACATGACCCTTCAGCATATCTGCCTGGATTGGATCGTGATAAAGATCATTAGGCGTGTAAAGCATGAGGGGAAGTTTCATATTCTTTTTTTCATTCAAGCTTGAAATGGAAGTACTGTATTAAGAAAGGATCTGTAAAATTTCAAAATAGAATTTCAACTAGATTTATATAAGGGTTTGTACTTAGATGGATAGTATAAACAAAAGATTAAATGGATTATAAAGCAACCTGAATTAAATCTGCCTCGAGTATTTAGTGTGGAAATGGAAAAGGCAAAAAAGACTACTAGAATAAACACTAGTACTAGTGTTTATTCTAGTAACTTCTGAAGTTACTTTATAGAATTACTTAAGTCTTTTGAGTGGTCTAAACTAGTCTAGCACCTGCGAAACTAGATCGCTGGTCAATAGCAACTGTACCTGGAGTGGTACTTAATGCAAAGATCTCTACTGTATCGCCTTCATTTAGCTTAACTATTTCACTAAGGTCTACTACATTAAAAAATACAGCATTGAATCCTGTATAATCTGCCTCTACATCTTGACTAGCGCCATTAATAACTAAGTTCATTCCAAATTCATAATCAACGTTATCGTCATCGGGATCAAATGATAGTGTAGCAGTAAATAAATACACACCTGCTTCTTTTGCAATGAATGTAGATGTGGTTCTATTGTATTCGTAGCTTAGATCAAACTGTTCATCATTAAAGGAAACTTTAAAATTCACACGCGCTGTTGGAATGGGAATTGCTGCATTTTTAAGTGCCCTGAAAGCTGATTTACCTTCTCTTGGCTTTACCCTCCCACAACACTTTCTTGCGTTCACATTACCAGAATGATTGTTATCCAAAAAGATCACCTCCTTATCTATTAACTATAGTATTTAAAAATAAGCCAATAAGAATAGGTGCTAGTCTTAGGATGTCAATTTATAATGATTTGGAGTGAAAAAAGTGCTTAAAGCTGATGTTTACTTGATAAAGAACTTTCTCTTAAATCATTTGTGGCTGGATTCACGGCCTGATCAAAAATCACCTAATGTTTTTCATCAGTCCATATTTATTTAATGAAAGGGTTCACGAGAACGCTTTCATAAATACAAATGTTAATATATTCTGAAAACTTATTGCGATTGATGTCGCAAGTTAGTATGATATGACATACACAGTTTCGATTTGGTTAAATCGTTTGGCAGCTATAGATGCAGGGAAAGGGTGGAGACAATGGACAAAAAGAAAGATATGCGAATCCGGAGCAAAGTAATCAGTGAAGGTGTGAACCGGGTGCCAAACCGTTCCATGCTGCGGGCAGTCGGCTTTACAGATGAAGATTTTAAAAAGCCTATGATTGGAATCGCCAGCACATGGAGCGAAGTAACCCCTTGTAATATACATATCGATGAATTAGCCAAACAGGCAAAAGCAGGAGCGAAAGATGGCGGCGGAGCCCCGATGATCTTTAATACCATTACCGTGTCAGATGGTATTTCAATGGGCCATGAAGGAATGTTTTACTCACTGCCAAGCCGTGAAGTCATTGCAGACTCGATTGAAACAGTTACCAATGCAGAACGACTTGACGGTATAGTAGCGATTGGCGGCTGTGACAAAACCACACCAGCCTGTGTAATGGCGATTGCCCGTATGAATATCCCTTCTGTTTATGTATATGGAGGCACGATTCAGCCTGGAAAACTGGACGGCAAAGACATTGATATCGTGTCTTCCTTTGAAGCAGTGGGTCAATATCAGGAAGGCATCATCGACGACGAACAGCTCTACAAAGTTGAATGCCATGCATGTCCGGGGGCAGGAGCCTGCGGGGGCATGTATACAGCGAATACAATGGCTGCAGCAGTTGAAGCACTTGGCATGAGTATACCTGGATCTTCTTCCACACCTGCTATTAATAAATACAAGGAATCAGAATGCCGTCAAGCAGGCGAGCTCGTCGTATCCTTACTTGAAAATGATATTTACCCCCGTGATATTATGACAAAAAAAGCGTTTGAAAATGCCATCACGGTTGTCATGGCTCTCGGCGGCTCAACCAATGCTATTTTACATTTGCTGGCCATGGCTCATTCAGCAGATGTGGATTTATCGCTTGATGATTTTGAAAGAGTCCGCCAAAATGTCCCGCATTTAGCCGATTTAAAGCCGAGCGGAAAATATGTCATGCAGGATTTGTTTGAAGTAGGCGGGGTGCCTGCAGTTATGAAGCTTCTGCACGAACAGGGACTCATTCATGGAGATTGCCTGACAGTGACGGGGAAAACCATTGCTCAAAACCTGGAAAGCGTATCGCCTTTAAAAGAAGGACAGCAGGTCATTAAACCTTTCAATGAGCCGTTTAAAAAGACCGGACCGCTTGTTGTGCTCAAAGGAAACCTGGCGCCGGACGGGGCAGTAGCGAAAATGTCCGGGCAGAAAATCAGTCGTTTTGAAGGACCGGCCCGTGTTTATGATAGTGAAGATGAGGCCGCAAAAGCCATTGAAGATAACCAGATCAAAGAAGGGGACGTCCTCGTAATCCGTCATGTGGGTCCTAAAGGCGGACCTGGGATGCCGGAGATGCTGTCGATTACAGCGATGATCGTCGGCAGGGGGCTTGGCGGCAAAGTCGCGCTGATGACAGATGGCCGTTTTTCAGGCGGTTCACATGGCTTTGTCATTGGACATGTTTCCCCTGAGGCACATGTGGGAGGACCGATTGGACTCCTGAAGGAAGGCGACACGATTACAATTGACAGTGATACACAGGAAATCAATTTCAACTTGTCCGAAAGTGAGCTGGAAGAGCGTGCGAAGGCCTGGATCAAGCCTGCTCCAAAATTCCGTAAAGGCATGCTGTCAAAATACACGCGCCTCGTTTCTTCTTCTTCAAAGGGAGCGGTAACAGATTTGGATGAAGAATAATTCGTTCATCAATCAAGAACGGTTTGTGTTAACACTATAGGTATGAGTCGAAAAAGGAGCTGGAGACAATATATGTCTCTGGCTCCTTGACCGTTCACTTCGCTTCAGGCGGTCGCTTTCCGCAGGGACGGCGTTGAGACTTTTCAGGGCCTTGCCCTGTAAAGTCTCAGCTTGCCTTCAAATCCTGCAGGAGTCGCCACCTTCCGCTCCGCTCACCTCATACTTACGATAAATATCCGCCTCAGAAATTTTTAGATAAGTTCCAGTAAATTTATAATCCTTAAAAGCTCTGTTCAACATGATTAAAATTCGGTACCATATTATCTTTGAACATAAACCGGGTTATTAACAAATTATTACCGGTTTAAATCAAAACACGCTTTTCACATAGAGATAATGATAATGAAAAAACATTGATTCTTCTTTCAACATGTAGGGCGATTGCTTTTATTTCTCTAAATTTCTGTTACATACATTAGACGAAGATATTATCTCTCCGTTTTCTAATTTCCAAAATTTATATTAGTGGTTTTGACATATCCATCATATTTTTAAACCCGAGATTTTCATAAATCTTTCTCCCACTTGAACTTGACCACAATCTTGCTCTTTTGGCCCCTCTTTCTGTAAGCCATAAACAGACATCATCTACCAATTTATAAGCTAACCCATTCCTACGATGATTTTTCAAAGTATATACCGCTAACAACCATCCAAAAAGACTAAGTTCCTGTGAAAGCGGGTATGCATACTCTGACCTGATCAGACCACCTGCACAAGCAACAATTTCACCTTTATTATCAATGGCAACTCTAAACTTTAAATTATCTAACTCAGTCTCCTTTATAAATAAATTTCTAACTTCTTCAACCCTCTGCAGATCTGGCTTTGGGATCCCGTCAACCTCTTCCATTTCACATACCATCCTGTACCAATAGTCAGCCATAAGAGGTATCTCTTCATTAGTGGTCCATCGAGTTTTATACATTTTATTACCTCCTGAAAAAAAGTGATACTTTTTAATAAATAAAACACAGGCAATTTTCTCGATTCTCTTCTTCACTTATGGTTAGATAAAATCAAGAAGTGAAATTTATCAGCCAGGAGTGATGATGGTGAATGTACAGATTTGGTCGGATTATGTTTGTCCGTTTTGTTATATAGGGAAAAGAAAGTTTGAAAAGGCGCTGGAGAATTTTGCGCATAAGGACCAGGTGCAAATTGTTTATAAAAGCTTCGAATTAGATCCCAACGCCCCCTTGCATGCTGACCAGGATATGATTGAAACACTTGCAGGCAAATATGGCACAAGCCTTGAACAGGCGAGAGAAATGACCAGAGGAGTCACACAGCAGGCGAAGGAAGTCGGACTTGCGTATGATTTCGATAAAATGAAGCGTACGAATACACGGGACGCTCACAGGCTGACTCACTGGGCTGCCTCCCAGGGGAAAATGGAAGAACTAACAGAGCGTTTACTCCAGGCGTACTTTATTGAATCAAAGCATATTGGAGAGCATGAAACACTTGCACTCCTTGCAGAGGAAGCAGGTTTGAATAGAGAAGAAGCCCGGGAAATACTAACATCTGATGCTTTTACAGCCGATGTGGAAAAAGATATAAGCAAAGCTTCCCAGATTGGCGTTACAGGCGTACCGTTCTTTGTTTTTGAAGAAAAGTGGGCTGTTTCTGGTGCACAGCCGGTAGAAGCGTTTGAAGAAGTATTAAATAAGGTCTGGGAGGAACAGCAGGGATCAGGTCTGATTCACATGACCAGTAAAGAAGGATCAGATGATCAGGCATGCAAAGATGATTCTTGCGGTATCTAAAAATCGCCCGGGAGCTTAGACAGCTTCCCGGGCGATTATTTACTATGGTTTAATTAGTATGGTCATGCAGTGATAGTTTGTTTAAGATACCTTATCATGTTCTTTTCGGATGGCATCCCAGCATTCAGTTCCTTTTATGCCAAGCTTCCCAGGGGAGAAGGTTGGATCAATGCCCTGATTTTTCTGCGTTTCATAATCTTTCAGTGCAATGATAGCAATTTTACCTAACAGCACGATTCCTATAATATTAATCAAGGTCATAAGAGCCATGAATACATCGGCAAGAGCCCAGACAAGACCAAGACCCGCATAAGATCCAAACATAACAAGTCCCATTGTCAGGAATCGATAGACATTAAGTGCGATTTTGCTTTTCTTAATAAATTCAATATTTGTTTCCCCGTAATAGTAGCTTCCTACAATTGAACTGAACGCGAACATAAAGATCGCTGCAGCCACAAAGATTCCGGCCCAGTCACCGATTTGAAGACTCAGTGAGCTTTGCAGAAGCTGGATTCCTTCCAGTCCGCTTGCTTGATAATCTGTATTTACCAGAATAATAAAAGCAGTAGCCGAACAAACGATTAAAGTATCGACATAAACACCAAGCGTCTGAATAAAGCCCTGCTTTGCCGGGTGGCTGACATTGGCAGTAGCAGCCGCATTCGGTGCACTACCCATACCCGCTTCATTGGAGAACAATCCGCGTCGCACACCCTGCATAATAGCAGCACCGATCCCGCCGCCAAGCGCCTGTTCAAAACCAAATGCGCTGCTGATGATCGTTGAAAATACAGCAGGGATCTGGGTGAAGTTCAGCGCAATTACGACTAAGGCAATTCCGACATACAAAACGGCCATAATCGGAACGATCACGCTTGAGAAATTTGCAATACGGTGAACACCGCCAAAGATAATCAGTCCTGTTAAAAGTGTAACAGCCCCGCCGACAATCAAACGGTCAATTCCAAATGCGCTCTCAAATGCAAGGGCAATTGTATTACTTTGAACAGAGTTAAAAATTAATCCGAATGTAACGGCGATTAAAACGGCAAAGATAATGCCAAGCCAGCGCTTATTTAATCCTTTTTCAATGTAATAAGCCGGCCCTCCCCGGTATGCTGAACCGTCCCGAACCTTATAGATCTGGGCGAGTGTGCTTTCAATAAAGCTTGTCGCACCCCCCAAGAGTGCCACAACCCACATCCAAAACACAGCACCCGGACCTCCGACCACAATCGCAACAGCAACACCAGCTAAGTTACCTGTTCCGATTCGGGTAGCAGCTCCAATCGAAAAGGACTTAAAGGAACTGATGCTTTTCATTCCGTCCACGACGACCGACTTATCACCGAGCACCCGTACCATTTCTTTCAAGTAGCGAAACTGAACAAAGCGTGTAGTAATTGTAAAATAAAGACCTGCACCAAGTAAGGCAGCAATAAGAACGTAACTCCATAAAAAATTATTGGCACTATCAATGATACCTTGCATTCTTTCATCCCCTTTTTTTGAATTATCTGAATATGGAATAATATACACAGAAATTTTAATTAAGTAAATAGTAATTTTAGGGAATGTAAATCTATGAAAACCCTTTCTGTAAAGGGTTAAGGATGGAAATGATGAAAAACCTGCAATTTTTTGCATTGTAATTTCCAGAGAAAAAGAGGATAAAATATTATGGCTTCAAGACTTTTAATCACATTTTAACGTAAAAATTTCCATTCGAAAATCGAAATATTCTGTAAATATTTATTTTTAAAAAAAGTGCGAAACCGGGAAAGTTTCGCAGAAAAATCAGGAATTAAAGTATGTTTTAATCAGCATTCGATATTTTTCGTCTGTCAAATCAAGCTTATTTCTGCCGCTCTTCTTCAACAAATTTTGTGTATTGGGGTCTTCAAATACGACGGACCGGGATAGATAGGACCGGAAGACATTCATCGGTTCGTTAATCACTTTGTCGCTTTCCGTCAGGCGATCAGGGTCATTGACCAGCTTCAATTGCGTCACTCCGCTAATTTCTCTAATCCAATTCATGACGTCTTTGTTTTTAGGAGCATGGTTATTTGCAATATGGTAAATGGCAGAGGGCGCAGCATGAATGGCAGCGGCACTTAATACATCGACTACATAATTGACCGGGACAACATTATTCGATGCTTCCTCGCTGCACAAAAGTCGGATCTCATGGTCTGAGGAAATCCTCCCTCGCTGAATTAGTTTTTTTACAAGCGCTACAGCTTTTAAAAGACCGTATAAGGCAAATGTTGTATCTGCTTCACCGGTATTGGAATCACCGACAATAATAGCCGGACGGAAGATCGATACGTTCAGAGCATCGCGCTCCTGCCAGACAAGATGCTCAGCATGGCCCTTGCTTTCTTCGTAATCATTCACGAACGTGCGGGATAAAGAATGAAGGTCCTCCTTTCCATAATCATCAAGCCCAAGCGTATAAGCAGTACTGATATGAAAGAATGAAGGAATCTTAATTTTATGTGCAAAGTCAATGGCGTGTTTTGTCCCTTGAACATTGACAAAAAACGTTTTTTCGCGATCTTCAGGATCAAAAGATAAATAAGCTGCAGTATGGTAGAGTATATGAAGCTGACCCAGCAGTTTTTCCTGATCAGCCCGGTCCACTCCAAGCATTTCTTTTGTGACGTCTCCGTAAACCGGATGAACCCGCTTTGCTTCTTCAGGAGAAAGAGAAGCCAGAATCGCACTCTTCTTTTTTTCGCTGCGGACAAGAGGAAAGAGGGTATGTCCGTCTTTTAAAAGGGATTTAACTAATTTAGTGCCTACAAATCCAGTAGCACCTGTTATCATGATATTCATAGGTGTCTCCTTTTTAAATGCAAGATTCTTTTAGTATAGCAGACACAACGTTGAATCTTAACTGAAGAAACGACAAATACTGCGCAGAGAAGAAAAAAGGTATAATAGAGCGAAAGAGGTGTATGCATTGAAAGAATTTTTATCGCTCGGTCTTTCCCAGAAGGCCGGCACACAACTAGAAAAGCAAATGATTTTAAACCCAACGGATGTGCAGAAAAAAGCCATTCCCATCCTGCTGGACAATAAAGACGTATTGGTACAGGCGAAAACAGGAACAGGAAAAACACTCGCTTTTTTGCTTCCTGCTCTTGAAAAGATAGATCAGTCCAATCCTACGCTGCAGGCGCTTATACTAGCTCCTACCAGGGAACTGGCAATTCAGGTAACCGAAGAGTTAAAAAAGCTGCAGATAAGTGATAAAGAACCATCTGTTTTATCCATATATGGCGGCCAGGATTTAGATAAACAAGTAAAAAGCCTGGCGCGCGGCGTTCAAATAGCCGTTGCAACACCGGGAAGGCTGCTTGACCATGTCAGACGGGGAACCATCGATTTGGCGACGGTAATGACGCTGATCATAGATGAAGCAGACCAGATGCTTCATTTCGGCTTCCTTGAAGAAGTAGAGCAGATTATCGAACTGACAAGCGAAGATAGGCAGATGGGGTTATTTTCTGCAACGCTTTCCAAGGATATTCGCAAGCTTGCAAAGCGTTATATGAAAAAGCCTGAAACCGTACAGATCAGGGACCAGTCCAGCATGGTGGAAGAAATTCAGCACTATGTCATTGAAGTAAGCGACAGGGAAAAGCTCGGGGCATTATGTCAGACGATTGATGAGGCCAGGCCATTTTTAGGGATCATTTTCTGCCGGACGATCCGACGGGTAAGCAAGCTGTATGGAGAGCTGCGATCACGAGGCTATCTTGTCGGGGAATTGCACGGCGACCTGTCTCAATCAAAAAGAGAAAACGTAATGAAACAATTTCGAACCGCCAAGCTGCAGCTCCTTGTCGCAACCGACGTAGCATCAAGAGGAATTGACGTAGAAGGGGTTACCCATGTTTTTAATTACGATGTTCCGGAGGATGTTGAAGGCTACATCCACCGCATTGGAAGAACAGGGCGTGCCGGAGAAGATGGGGCGGCATATACGCTGTCAGCTCCAAAAGATAAAGATTTGATGCGTGATATAGAGCAGGGAATCCAATACGAAATTCCCAGAAAAATGGTAGAAGTGAACGCATCAGACTATGACAGGCATGAAGGTGCTTCAAAAAAGGATTCCATGAGTGCTAAAGAAAGAAAAGAAGAAAAGATTGAAAAAAATAAAAAACGACAGCAGCGATACAGCGGCAGTCATACTGCACCTAAAGCCTCACCGAGTAAAAGAAGAGGAAGATCTTAAAAAAAGACGACCCCGCAGCCATTTCCGGACTGCAGGGTCGTTTTTCAGTTGCTGAGCTTCCAAGTCCAAAGTAAACGACTTAAGAACCTCCGGCTTTTCTTCTCGTATTAGCTACTTTCTTTGCTTGCTGGCTTTTCATTTTCTTTTCATTGCCAGGTCCCTGAGAAGCTGCATTAGCATTAGATTGATTTTTCTTGTTTGCAAGCTGCTGCTTCACTAAATCCTGTAAACTTACCTTCTTCTGTTCACTCATGAAATCGATCCTTTCCATAGCAGGTATCCATAATTATAATCCATGCCTTCTCCTAAAGAAAGATAAACAGCCGATTCAAATTCGCAATAATGAAAAAAAGTGATGTAAACTAAAAGTAAATGGGGTCAGACCCCTTTTGTTTGGTAACGTACTAAAATCATAAGAAAAGTGATCTGAAGGTCTATTTTTTTCGTTATCTATACAAAGGCTATTCAATTGCAGGGAGGTGCAAGTCTTGGCGAAAAAGCTACTGTTATCGATTTTAGTTGGAATTGCAGTATTTATGGTGTCATATGGCGTCATGATGGCTGCACAAAAATATACAGGATCTTCTGCAGAATCAAGCGGCGCAGAAGAAGGGAGCACCTCTGAGGCGCAAAGCAGAGAAGAAGATGATCTTGGATCTCTTGGGGAAGAGATTGAGACGAAACCTGAAAAAGAAGAAGAGTTTCCTATACTAGATAAAGACAAAGAAAAATATGAAGAGCTGCTGGCAGTTCAAGAAAAGGAAGTAACGCCTTTAACCCCGGTAAATGTCTCCATCCCTTCGCTTGAGATAGAGGCTGATATTATTCAGGTGGGAATTGAAGAAGATGGGGCGATGGAGGTTCCTGAAAATGTAAATGAAGTCGGCTGGTTTGAACCGGGTACGAAGCCGGGGGGAGTCGGAAACTCTGTATTAGCAGGACATGTAGACAGCTATGAAGGACCGGCGATCTTCTTTGAGCTTCGAAATCTTACAGAAGGGGACGAGATTATTGTCACAGGAGAAGAGGGTGAACCGTTGACGTTTGTCGTGACCTCCATGGAATCATACCCGGCTGATGGCGCTCCGCTTCAGGAGATATTTGGTCCCTCTGACTCCAGAAATCTTAACTTAATTACGTGTACAGGTCCCTTTGACCGGGAAAGCGGCCAATATCCAGACCGGTTAGTTGTTTATACTGAACTTGTAGAAGAAGAACCGGAAGAATTGGAATATGAACCGACAGTGCCAACCAATGTAGCTCTAACAGGCAATCAGTTTTCATGGTATGCGGTGCGCGATCAGGAAGTTGTGGGTTACCGCATTTACAAAGAGCTGGAGGACGGAACGAAAGAAAAAATTGAAAGTGTAAGTTATTATGAAAGAAAAAGCTTAATTGTAGAAGACCCTGAAGCGGTCTACTCCGTCACGGCTGTATCCATCGATGGAAAAGAATCAGAGCATGGTTATCTGACTGAGGAGTAGAACTGCAGGACATTTTGAAAGTACATGATGTTTGAAGCAGGCCGGGACATAATTGAAAAAGTTTTAAAAACGTTAATATGAGTCGAATGGATCGGGTATATCAGCAGAAGATGGCGGCAAGTTGAGTTTCAGGCTTTGGTTCTGGAAAGGTCTAGCGCCATTCCTGCCAAAGCGTGAATCGGTCCAATGGTCTGGGGCATTTTTGTCCCAGGCTTTTTTTGTCTGCATTATGAAGAATGGGAATATTCGGGGTAATAAAAACCCCCCTCCTGCGATCCCATAATGGGAAGCAGAAAGGGGGGAGCTAATTCACTTAAATTAAAACTGACCTGTTTTACGAAGTTCTTTTCCACGTCTTCTAAATTTCAAAAAGACGATGTAAAGCATTGGAACAATTACCAGGGTCAGAAGGGTTGAAAACATGATTCCGGATATAATGGTCACAGCAAGCGGTGTAAATAGGGCATCCCCGCTTACAGCTACAGGAATCAATGCCACAATGGAAGTAAAGGCTGTAAGAAGTATCGGGCGAATCCGGACACGTCCTGATTCAATAACCGCTTCTTTCACCTTCATGCCATTTTTTATGCCCTGTTCAATAAAGTCGATCAGTACGACAGAGTTCCTGACCACAATTCCTGTTAGGGAAACCATACCCATTACTGCCAGGAAGCTGATTGGTGTTTGTGTGACAAATAATCCAAGTATAGCTCCTGCAATGGCCAGGTAAACAGCCACCAACACAAGCAAAGGCAAAGACAATGAATTAAATTGAAACGCAATTAATACATACACAAGGAAAATAACAATTGTAAACAGAATGATAATTTCAGAGAAGAAGTCATCCTGCGCTTCGTTTTCTCCACCTAAAACCAGACTGTATTCTTCTGAAAGACCTTCACGTACCTCTTCGGTAATTTCCGTTACTTTGGCTTCCAGGTCTTCGACTTCACCCGGGAATGCCCGGATTGTTATGGCACGTTCTCCTCCATCGTGAGGAATCCGCTGCAGCTGTTCCGTTTCTTCAGCTGTCACAAGCTCATCCAGTGTGACAAGAGCAGGAGGCCCCTGTGTTTCACCTTGAGCGGCGGCAGGCAATTCGATTTGGGCTAAATCAATTTCTTCCCCTTCTTCCACAGGATCCACTAAAAGGGTCATATCCCGTTCAGTCACGCCATCATCAAAGCTGTCCATCGGGATTCCTTCTGTCACCACTCTGATCTGCTGGCTGATTTGCTGAAGAGTGATTCCATTTTCATTTAATGCATCACGATTAGGAATATATTCAATAGTGGGCTCTTCTTCTCCAATATTGTCGAGAACCAGATCGACACCCAAGTCGTCAATTTCACTCATCACCGTGTCGCGGATTGAGATTAATTCTTCCAGTTCAGGTCCTTTGACAGTGACCGTTACTGGAGCACCAGCTGGAGGCCCTTGCTGAATCGTTTCCATGAAAATGATGGCATCGGGATACTGTTCCCGCAGCTCGTCCGTCCAATCGTCGATCAGCCCTTGGGCGGTTTGATTTTCACGGTCCACTCTTGCGACAAGCTGCCCGGTATAATCACCTGTTGTATCAAGCGAACTATTAAAAAGGTTCGGCAGACCGGTACCTGCGAAAATGGATGTTTCTGTTACACCGTCATCTTCTTTTAGTGTGCTTTCCATTTCCTGAAGCGTTGAAAGTGTTTCTTCAAGCGGTGTTCCGATCGGCAGTGTGACATCAACTGTCACTTCTTCTCGATCTGCATCAGGGAAAAATTCAAAAGGCGTCAGGACGACAAGACCAAACAGTGCGGTCGTAACAACCAGTCCGATCAATCCTGTTAAAAGCGGCTTTTTAGATGTTTTCACTAAAACTTTATCAGCGTAAAAATTTGAAATCCAATTCAAAGGTTTACCTAATAAACCTGGAGAATCCGACATTTTTTTATTGGATTTACGGTAAAAAGTGAAACGCATCATGGGTACAAATACAAGAGCGACAATGGTTGATGCCAGAATGGTTGTGATTAATACCGTAGGAAGCGCGCGGATAAAGGCTCCGTTTCCACCTGACAAAAAGACCAGCGGCAAAAAGGTAAAGACGATTGCAAGGGAGGACGTGACGATGGATACCCAAACTTCTTTTACCCCTGTAATAACACCTGGGAGTGCTTTGTCCCCAAGTTTAAATCTGCGCTGAATATTATCATTTACCACAATAGAGTCATCCACCAGGATACCGAGTGCAATGATCACGCCAATGACTGAAATCTGGTTTAAATCCACTTCCGCAAAGGGGAGAGGAATAATGCCAATCAGGACTGAAAGCGGAACCGCAATGGCGACAACAATTGCACCGCCTGGAGTTAAACCAAGTGCACTTGTTACAATGACAGCCAATACCGCAATCGCAAGTGAAAAATACAAGCCGTCGAAAATGGTATTTACCAGGTCTGCCTGAGAATAATAAGGCACCAGTTCAATATTTTCAGGCAATGTATCTTCTAACTCTTCCATCTTTGAAACGACAGCTTCATCCACACTTGGAATGTCCTGTCCTTCGTCTAGATAAGCTGTAAAGGAAACAGCAGGCACTCCATCATACGTAATCAAATCCTCTGTTTCTTTTGGTAAAAGCTCAACAGATCCAATATCTGCTATGGAAACAGCTTTACCTTCAGGAGATTGTCCTACTGTCACCTGTTCCATTTCTTCAACTGTTTCATAGGTTTCAATGGAAAGCTGGTAAATGGTTTTACCGGTTTCCTGTTTCCCAAGAGGAACAGGATTGAATTCACTTTCAATTGCGGTCATAACATCCGGGATGGCAAGACCATTTTGACCAAGCTCTTCAGAATCAACCGTCAAAATAATTTCAGTAGGCTGAACGCCCTTCACCGTCGTACCGGAAACACCGGCAACTGCTGAAATTTCTTCATCCCAATCATCCATTAAAGGCTGAAGATCTGTAAATGCATCCCGATCCTCGCTTGTTAACATATAAGAAACGATTGGGAAATTTGCCTGTGCTTCCTCTACAGAAGTAGAGACCACTTCTTCGGGGAAGGAGGCTTCAGCATCGGATACCTGCTGCTGGATAGATGAAAACACTTCCTGTGAATTTGCTCCGTCTTCAAGTGTCACGATCACTGATGAAAAACCAGCGGCGGATGCAGAAGAAATTTCCTCAATTCCCTCAATTGATTCGAGATTTTGTTCAATCGGATTAGTGACGGTCCGTTCCACCACTTCAGGCGTCGCACCCGGATACACAGTGGAAATGGTACCGACATTTACAGAAGTCTCAGGAATTTCCCTTTGAGGCAGCTGTAGAAACACCATAACCCCAACGATAATACTTAAAACAAAAAGCACCATGAAAATCTTTGTGCGCTTTAATACCCATTCAAACATCCTGCAGCCTCCTCTTGGCATTTCTAAAATAATTATTCCTATAAAAGATGGTTAGTATAAGTTCTTTCATCACTATTCTTCACGTTTTCGACAGTTGTGTCAAGAACGAAGGTGTTTACTTCAATTTTGGAGTAAATAAAAAAAACACCGCACAATGGCGATGTCATTTTTATAATCTGTTTGTGTTGTGAGAAAGCCAATAAAAAGATTACTCCCACTCCACCTTTATATGTGATAAAGAGGAAACAAGATGATCCGATGTGGAAGCGAGTGTTTCCCGTAAACGTTCCTGTTCATGAACCGAGACACTCTTACATCCCGCAGATCGTGCCATCATGGAATCTACCACACTGTCCCCGATCATAAGCAGTTCAGAGGGAGGGATTGTGAAGTTGCGGCATACCTTTTCAAGCATATCCGGAGAAGGCTTGCCGTGTTGAACGTCAGCAGGTGTCACTACAAAATCGATGTTACGGTCAAAGCCAAGAAGCTTCAGACACTCGCTCGTCCGCTCCTGCAGATCTGATGTTACGATTCCCACTACGTAGCCTGCATGCTTTAAGTCGTTTAATAGCTCGACAGCACCCGGTGTGGGAATAAAGCAGGCTGAAATATCCAACGCCTTATTGCTTTCTTCCATCAGTTTGACAGCCAGCGCCATAGAGGTTATCCACGGATTTTTGGTCAGCTGATAAAGAAGCGCTGTAATCGCAATGCGTTCTTCCTGCTCTCCGGCGATCGCTAGCAGACCCTGATGATCGACATGGTCTCCATCAACACCCATCATCCGGTCCCACGCCTCCCCATGCTCAGGTCCAGCTATATCGATAAAACGTTTTTTTCTCTCCTTATTTAAAGCCAGCCAAAATGGCTCTGCCTGAAACAGCGTCCCATCCTTATCAAATGCAACAACAGAAGAAGAAACCACTTCCCCGTTAACCTTAATTGACCTTTCCTTCATCTCAGAACCACTCCCATCCAAACAAGATACTCCTATTATGGACTCAAATCGACAGCTTTTCTATAATTTTGCTGCGTTAAAGGACAAAAGGGGCCTGGCCCCTTTTGTCCTTTAACGTAAAAAAGAATAAAAAAATAACGGCGCAATGGCCGTTATTTTTGTTCCTGTAAAAAGGTTGTTACTTGCTCGGGTGATTTAGCGTTTGCTGAATGCAGGTGAGCCTTTTTTTCGCCATTCTGGAAGATCAGTAGGCTTGGGATACCCATAACATCGTTTGATTCTGCGATTTCAGGGAGCTCATCTTTGTTTAAGGTGTACCATGAATATTGATTGTATTCTTCCACGATATCATCAATAAACATATCCATTCTGCGGCAGTCCGGACACCAGTCTGCTGTAAATTTAACAATGACAGGCTCGCTGCCTGCGATGACTTCTTTAAACGTATCGGTATTTTTAATTCCTTGCATGTTCATCCCTCCATACAACCGATCATAATATGTTTTTCTAAAAAGATCAAAACACAGGTCCCGGCAGATGAAATATTTATGGCAGTCTGTTCATACGATGACTAAAGAAATTTAAACCGCATCAAAATTGTGACAGTTGAAAAGAAATTGGTGATAATGATTCTCAAAGTCATTGACGAATGGTCGTTTGTACTCTAGACTAAAAAGAGAAACGTATACAGTCGTCCGATTTGCGAAGGAACTTCCTGAAGGAGTCATGTGCACTTACAGGAGAGACAAAGGAGATATCAGAGTATGCTTAAGACTCAAACGTTAACGTTAGGTTATGGAGATTCCATTATTATAGAAGAGTTAGATTTAACGATTCCCAAGGGTGAAATTTCTGTTTTAATCGGCGGAAATGGATGCGGGAAATCCACATTACTTCGTTCAATGGCTCGATTGCTGAAGCCGCAAAATGGAGAGGTTATGTTAAACGGCAAAGAAATTAACCGTTACTCAACCCGCAAGGTTGCACAGGAGATGGCCATTCTGCCACAATCCCCGACAGCACCAGAGGGTTTAACCGTATTGCAGCTTGTTAAACAAGGAAGATATCCATATCAGGGCTTTCTTCAGCAATGGTCCAAAGATGACGAAGACAGCGTTCAGCGTGCACTTCAAGCAACTCGTATGGAAGAATTTCAGGACAGGTTTGTCGATGAACTTTCGGGAGGACAGCGCCAGCGTGCATGGATTGCAATGACGCTTGCCCAGGATACAGATATTATTCTGCTTGATGAACCGACTACTTATTTGGATATGACCCATCAAATCGAGATTCTGGATTTGCTGTTTGAATTAAATGAAAATGAAAACCGTACGATCGTCATGGTGCTGCATGATTTAAATCTTGCCTGCCGCTATGCACATAATCTGATTGCTGTAAAAGACCGGACTGTTTTCAAGCAGGGAAAACCGGAGGAAGTTATCAGCTGCGATATGGTCAAGCATGTTTTTCAAATGCATTGCCAAGTAACAACAGATCCATTGTTTGGAACACCACTGTGCATTCCTCACGGCAAAGGACGCTGTATCGTCCAGCAGGCAAAAGTGGCTGCTGTTGAAGCTGTGGGTCAGTAAATCAAAACGCAAACCGTCTCTTCGTGGACGGTTTTTATTTTTAATCAGTCAGAAAATAAATGAGAAGAGAAGGGAGAGATGACCGTGGAAACAAAGGAATTAAGCGAGCAGCTGCAAGCAATGATCGACAAATATACTGAGCTGCTAACCGGAGAAAATTCAAAGGAATCGGTTGAAAAAGTTCAACAATGGATTATGTATAACCATATCGCCAAGCAAATGCCTGCTCTCGCCAAGCACTGGAATTCCCTTTATCCTGAAGGAAAAGAGGAAATGAAAAAAGTAGTGCTGGACATTCAAAAGAAAAATAAAGAGCTGAAAGCAAAAGAAGCTGAGTCAAATGAAGAAAAGAGCTGAGAATTACAAGTGGAATTTTACTTAAAGGGCATAAATTCTTAGTATTAGGTGAGTAGAGCGGAAGGTGGTGTCTCTCAGCAGGAGATGACGGTAAGCTTAGACTTTGCAAGGCAAGATCCAAGAAGTCTCAGCGCTGTCCCTGCGGAAAGCGTCCCCTTAAAGCGCAGTGAACCGGTTAAAGAGGTTGAGACAAAACTCTAAAGAATGTAAAGAACGAAGAAGTATTTATCAATAGTAAGAGGAGAGTGGAGCGGAAGGTAGCGACTCCAGCAGGATTTGACGGCAAGCTGAGACTATACAGGGCAAGGCCCTGGATGGCTCAGCGCCGTCCCTGCGTCCGCCTGAAGCGCAGCCAAAGAGCTTGAGACACTTTTGTCTCAAGCTCTTTTTTCATTAATGAACGGGCAGCTTGGTCAGATCGGCTGAAGCTTTTTGAGCAGTTTTCTGAAGAGCTTGCGGCGTCTCCGGTGTAGGATTATACCAGCCCTGCTGCTTCATCAATTCATATAACTTATGCTGCTGTGTCTGAGTTTCGCGGCAGATAGTTGAGATAAGATCAAACAAAGGCTGAGTGCTTGCTTCATTTAATGCAGTACTGTAGGCAACACTTAAATGTTTTTCTAAAATAAGAACATCTGTCGCCCAATCCTGCTCAGTCATGTTGGCTGGCGTTTGCATGCCTCCGCCTGTTTGCGTAGTCGTTTGCTGCATAGCTAATGTCCTCCCCTATTGCATTTGGCCAGAGGCCTGCGTATTGGATGTTAAGAAATTCGTAATGGTTTGAAAATGCTTGGAATGCATCTGGCAGGCGGCTTCAAGTTCCGCTTTTACTTGGGGTGTCTGGCATTGTGATGCAGCATAATGTGTTTTCTTAGCTGCCAGCAGATTCCATGCTAAAATGTCTTCCACATACAATGCGTCTTTTGTTGAAAGAGACTGATTTTGCATAAATATAAAAACCTCCTTTAGTGATCTCTCTTACGTTCTCCCATATATGTGAATTTATACGCACGATGTTATATTCAAATCTTATTAGTAATGATAGAATAAGAATGATTCGTGTAACGATTTCTTATTTTCTGAATACAGAGAGCGCTTGCAGGATGATTTTTGCTATCAGGAGGTTTGTCTATCATGGAACGAGTGATGCGCGATTTCTTTTTGTTCCTGTCCAAGAACAGGCCAATGACCAAGGTTGCAAAGCAATACGGCCTTCGTTTTGGCGCCGCAAGATTTGTCGCCGGAGAAACGGTGGAACAAGCGGTGGAATCCATTCAAACACTTAATAAAGAAGGGCTTTGCGTCACGCTGGATTGTCTCGGGGAATTTGTGGACAATGAGAAAGAAGCAGGCGAAATGACAGAGCTATGCATAGAAGCCGTTCAGGCAATTGGTGCTCACAAGCTGGATTCACAGCTTTCCCTAAAACTCACTTCAATGGGACTTGATTTATCTGAAGAAGTAGCCCTCGAAAATATGCGGAGAATTATGGATGCAGCTGTTGAAAACAATGTGTTTGTAACCATTGACATGGAGGATTACGAGCGCTGTCAAAAAACATTGAATTTGTTTAAGCGGCTGAAGGGCGAGTACGAAAATATTGGTACAGTTATTCAAGCCTACTTATACCGTACTGAAGGAGATATTGCCGATTTAAACAGCTTCTCTCCAAATTTACGGCTTGTAAAGGGAGCATACAAAGAATCTCCTGAAGTAGCATTTCCCGAAAAGAAAGATGTAGATGACAACTTTAAGAAAATCATTAAAGCGCATTTGCTCAATGGAAACTACACAGCAATTGCGACTCATGACGACCAAATCATTGACTACACGAAAAATTTGGTGAAGGAACATCAAATTCCCCATGAACAGTTTGAATTTCAAATGCTGTATGGAATATGCGAAGACCGTCAAAGAGACCTTCACAACGAAGGCTTCAAAATGCGCGTGTACATGCCGTTTGGTACAGACTGGTACGGCTACTTTATGCGGCGGCTTGCTGAACGGCCGGCAAATGTAGCTTTTGTGGCCCGAGGGATATTTAATAAATAAAAGAAGTCGGCTGATTTGATCAGCCGATAATTTTTTGAAAATTTCAAGTTCTCTTATTGCGAAATGCTGGTAAATCTATTATCATAGAAGAGTAAACAAATTTATCTTTTTTTTATCTAAAAAATGAATGAGGATTCATTCAAAAAGTCTTCAAAAGGAGGAAACTGATTTGGTCAGACAAATTCAGAAAGCGGCAGTAATTGGTTCCGGCGTCATGGGATCGGGAATTGCAGCTCACTTAGCGAATATTGGAATTCCCTCAATTTTGCTCGATATCGTTCCAAAGGAGCTGTCAGAGCAGGAGAAGGCAAAGGGGCTCTCATTAGAAGATAAAGCGGTGCGAAACCGCCTCAGTGCGTCAGCGATTCAAAAACTGTTTAAGCAAAAACCGGCACCTCTATCAACAAAAGAAAATGCAGCTTTGATTGAAGCTGGAAATCTTGAGGACGATCTTTCCCGATTAAATGAGGCTGATTGGATTATAGAAGTGGTAGTCGAAAACCTGGATGTGAAAAAGAAGGTTTTTGAACAAGTGGAACAGCACAGAAAAGAAGGCAGCATTGTCAGCTCCAATACATCCGGAATTTCAATTGAAGCCATGGTGGAAGGGCGATCTGAAGAGTTTAAAAAGAATTTTCTCGGAACTCATTTTTTCAACCCTCCCCGCTACTTGAAGCTACTGGAGGTAATTCCGACATCTCATACTGATGAGAAGATCGTCAATTTCATGAAGGAATTTGGAGAAAATACACTGGGAAAAGGCGTAGTACTGGCAAAAGATACGCCAAACTTTATTGCTAACCGCATCGGGACGTACGGTCTTCTTGTCACTGTACAGGAAATGCTGAAGGGAAATTACTCAGTTGGAGAAGTGGATTCTATTACCGGACCTCTGATCGGACGTCCGAAAAGTGCAACCTTCAGAACCCTTGATGTTGTCGGACTGGATACATTTATTCATGTAGCAAAAAATGTATATGATCAGGTGGAGGGTGAAGAAAAGAACGTGTTTGATGTTCCTGACTTTATGCTGCAAATGCGTGATAACGGCTGGCTTGGAAGCAAATCAGGCCAGGGCTTTTTCCGGAAAGACGGCAAAACGATCCTCGAACTGAACCCATCCTCTATGGAATATCAGGAACGCGGCAAGCTCCGGGCGCCTTCATTAGAGATTGCGAAGCAGGAAAAAGGATTAAGCAATAAAATGAAAGCGCTTGTATATGCACAAGACCGTGCAGGAGAACTGCTGTGGTCCATCTTGTCACCAGTGCTTCTCTATTCAGCCAAGCTTCACGGTGAAATTGCAGATGATATCGTCTCCATCGACCGTGCAATGAAATGGGGATTCGGCTGGGAAAAAGGTCCATTTGAAACGTGGGATGCGATCGGCATCGAACGGTCTGTCTCCCGTATGAAAGAAGAGGGTCATGCGGTTCCTGAGTGGATAGAAGAAATGCTTGTGCAGGGTCACACTGCTTTTTATAAAGAAGAAGAAGGCGATCTGTTCTACTACCATAATGGCAGTTACATCCTTGTGGAAGAGAATGAAAAAGCAATCAATCTGAAACGCTGGAAGAAGAAACATGGAGTCATCAAGAAAAACACCGGTGCAAGTTTACTTGATCTTGGTGATGGTGCAGCGCTGCTTGAATTCCATTCGCCAAGCAATGCAATCGGCATGGACATTATTCAAATGATTAATTTTGCAGTGGATGAAGTTTCAAAGAATTATAAAGGTCTGGTGATTGGGAATCAAGGCAAAAATTTCTGTGTAGGTGCAAACCTTGGAATGATTCTAATGGAGGCTCAGGACGATAACGTATTTGAAATCGAAATGGTCGTGAAACAATTCCAGCAGGCGATGATGCGGTTAAAATACAGTCCTTTCCCTGTGGTAGCAGCCCCGTTTGGCATGACGCTTGGCGGAGGGGCAGAGGTTTGTCTCCCGGCTGACCATATTCAGGCATCCCCTGAAACGTATATGGGACTGGTAGAAGTCGGTGTTGGTCTCATTCCGGGAGGCGGAGGAAACAAGGAGCTTTACTTAAATTATCTCAACAGTCTCCCGAAAGGGGTTGAGTTTGATCTCCAGAAGGTAGCCAATACTGTTTTTGAAATGATTGCAATGGCCAAGGTATCAACTTCTGGCGCTGAAGCAAGAGACAATCATTTTCTGACGCCAGCTGATGCGATCAGCTCGAACGGAGACCATCTGCTTTATGACGCAAAACAGGCGGTTCTTCATTTAGCGGAAAATTACGCTGCTCCGATTAAACGGAAAGTGCCTGTAGTCGGGGAAACCGGGTATGCCACGCTGCTGCTTGGTGCTCAGACGATGTACCATTCCGGCTTTATTTCCGAGCATGATTTGAAGATTGCGAGAAAGCTTGCTTACGTGATTGCTGGAGGGAAAGTGCCTTTTGGAACGGAAGTAGACGAAGAGTACTTGCTGAAGCTTGAACGGGAAGCTTTTCTAAGTTTGATTCAGGAGCCGAAGTCTCAAATGAGAATGCAGCATATGCTTGTTAAAGGCAAGCCTCTGCGCAACTGATATAAATCTATTCTCTCTGACCCCATTCCGCTGTTGAAGAAAGACAGTTAAAACAGCAAGTGATCTATTCTTCACCAGCAGGAGGGACAGAGTTAAATGTAAAGGGGGAGCACAATGCGTGAAGCAGTAATTGTAGCTGGTGCAAGAACACCAGTTGGTAAAGCAAAAAAAGGATCTTTAGCTACTGTGCGTCCGGACGATTTAGGTGCACTTGCGGTAAGAGAAACACTTAAGCGGGCAGGGAACTATGATGGGAACATTGATGATTTGATTATCGGCTGTGCGATGCCTGAAGCTGAACAGGGAATGAACATGGCAAGAAATATTGGGGCACTGGCGGGTCTTTCCCATACTGTACCTGCTATTACGGTCAATCGATATTGCTCATCCGGACTTCAGACCATTGCTTACGGGGCGGAAAGAATCATGCTGGGCCATTCAGATACAGTCATAGCAGGCGGAGCTGAATCTATGAGTCTTGTACCAATGATGGGTCATACTGTACGGCCGAATATCCGTCTTGCAGAAGAAATGCCCGAATATTATATGAGCATGGGGCATACAGCTGAAGAGGTTGCCAAAAAATACGGCATCACCCGTGAAGAACAGGACGCCTTCGCTGTATGGAGCCATCAGAAAGCTGCAAAAGCGCTGGCAGAAGGAAAGTATAATGATGAGATTGTGCCGGTTGATGTGACGCTGCGAAACGTTGATGGAAAACATCAGCTGAACGAAAGAACATTTTCATTTTCCCAGGATGAAGGCGTGCGGCCTGATTCAACTGTAGAATCTTTAAGCAAATTGCGTCCTGCATTTTCCCGCACCGGAACCGTAACAGCCGGTAATGCATCCCAGACAAGCGACGGGGCAGCAGCTGTGATGGTGATGGATCGTGAAAAAGCAGAATCCTTAGGCTTAAAGCCCATCGCGAAATTCAGGTCATTTGCTGTCGGGGGAGTTCCGCCTGAAATTATGGGAATTGGTCCTGTGGAAGCAGTTCCTAAAGCGCTGAAGCTTGCAGGCCTGTCACTGTCAGACATTGATCTGTTCGAATTAAATGAAGCATTCGCTTCCCAAGCGATTCAGGTAATCAGACAGCTCGGTTTAAATGAAGAAATCGTGAACGTCAATGGCGGTGGGATTGCTCTGGGGCACCCGCTCGGCTGTACCGGAGCAAAGCTGACATTATCCCTTCTGCATGAATTAAAACGCAGAAACCAGCAGTTTGGTGTAGTGACAATGTGCATCGGCGGAGGAATGGGAGCAGCAGGCGTATTTGAAATGATTCAATAAGAACTAAAGGGGAAAAGGGAGGAACCAGTGATGACAAACGAAACAACATCCGTCATTAAAGGCGGCAGTTTTTTAATCGAGGATATCGAGGCAAATCGCATGTTTACACCTGAGGACTATACAGATGAGCAGAAAATGATTGCCAAAACGACAGAGGATTATGTCCTGAACGAAGTCGTGCCGCAGGTAGAGCATATTGAAAATCATGAGTTCGACCGCTCTGTTAAGCTTTTGAAGTCAGCAGGAGACCTTGGTCTTTTAGGAGCAGATGTGCCTGAGGAATACGGCGGGTTGGGGCTTGATAAAGTAAGCTCTGCATTGATCGCTGAAAGAATGTCACGGGCAGGAGGCTTTTCAATTACTCACGGGGCACATGTAGGAATCGGTTCACTTCCAATCGTTCTTTTTGGAAATGAAGACCAGAAGCAAAAGTATCTTCCGGCACTTGCCACTGGAGAAAAAATTGCGGCCTATGCACTGACAGAGCCTGGTTCCGGATCAGACGCACTTGGTGCAAAAACGGTGGCAAAGCTTAATGAGGCAGGTACTCATTATGTCCTGAATGGTGAGAAGCAATGGATTACCAATGCCGGCTTTGCTGATGTATTTGTAGTCTACGCTAAAATAGATGGAGAGCATTTCTCTACCTTTATTGTAGAACGAGATTTCCCTGGCGTTTCAGTTGGAGCAGAAGAAAAGAAAATGGGAATTAAAAGTTCTTCCACGCGCACATTGATTTTATCTGATGCAGAGGTGCCGGTAGAAAACCTCCTTGGAGATGCAGGGAAAGGGCATATCATTGCGTTCAATATCCTGAATATCGGCCGCTACAAGCTAGGTGTCGGTACAGTCGGCGCGTCAAAACGCGCACTTGAGCTGGCAGTTAAATATACAAACGAACGTCAGCAATTTAAAACGCCTATTTCATCGTTTAACTTAACAAAAGAAAAATTGGCGACTATGGGTGCAAAACTATATGCAACTGAAAGCTCCGTCTACCGGACAGTTGGGCTTTTTGAAGACCGCATGAGCCAGCTCTCTGATGAAGAAATTAAAAACGGCACGGAAGTAGCTAAATCGATTGCTGAGTATGCCATTGAATGCTCGTTAAATAAAGTGTTTGGAACAGAAACACTCGATTACATTGCGGATGAAGCGGTTCAGCTTCATGGCGGATACGGTTTCATGCAGGAATACGAAGTGGAGCGGATTTACCGTGATTCACGTATTAACCGGATATTCGAAGGCACGAATGAAATCAACCGTCTTCTTGTTCCGGGTACGTATTTGCGAAAAGCGATGAAAGGTGAGCTGCCTCTTTTCCAAAAAGCACAGGCCCTTCAGGAAGAATTGATGACGATGATGCCGGAAGAAATCAGTGATGAGCCGTTAGCTCAGGAAGCCTATCTTGTGAAAAATGCGAAAAAGATTGGTTTGCTGGCTGCCGGACTGGCTGCACAAAAGTATGGCAAAGCACTTGAGGCTGAGCAGGAAG
The DNA here is from genome assembly GCF_029667115.1 of Jeotgalibacillus sp. ET6. Classification (GTDB taxonomy): domain Bacteria; phylum Bacillota; class Bacilli; order Bacillales; family Jeotgalibacillaceae; genus Jeotgalibacillus. The sequence goes on from NZ_JARUIU010000002.1 coordinate 631,762, forward strand.
TTCTTGTGAACATTGCGGATATCGTGTCTCTCGCTTATGCAATGGAATCTGCATTGCTGCGTACGCAAAAAGCGGTTAATAAAACTGGGCTTGAGAAAAATAAACAAAAAATCCTTTACACTCAAATTTTCTGTCAGGAAGCGTTCAATGAAATTGAAGGGCATGCCAAAGAAACCGTTATTGCGGTTGAAAGCGGCGATACATTGCGCATGATGCTGTCAGCTCTTCGCAAATTCACACGCTATACACCAGTGAATTTAATTCCGGTGAAGCGTGAAGCAGCGGCAAAATTGATTGATGTTGAAAAATTTGTTGTTTAATTAATCGTCTTAACACCCTGTGAAGGTCCGCATCTGACGGATTTTACAGGGTGTTTTTTTTAGCTTGCGTTTTAGTAAATGTCTTTTGATAAAAAAGCATGTAAATTGACAGATCAAAGTCGAATACTGTACTATATGTTCAAATGTTTAAACATTTGAACTAAATGTCATTAAAGAAACAATAACCAATGGAAATGAGGAATGGAATTATGACTGTACTAATTACAGGAGCGTCGAGTGGAATTGGAGAATCTCTCGCAATTAAATATGCTGAGGCAGGAGAAGACCTTGTACTTGCTGCAAGAAGCATCGAGCGTTTAAATCAACAAAAAGCTGAGCTTTCGCAGAAATACGGAGTGCAAGTTGCGGTGTTTGAGAGTGATCTCTCTCAAGAGGGTTCTGCTCAGAAGCTGTATCAGCAAATTACGGAAAAAGGCTTCAAAATTCATACGCTGATTAATAATGCCGGGGTGGGCCTGTTCGGTGAGTTTCACAAAACAGAGCTGGCGAAAGAAGAAGCGATGATCCAGCTGAATATTACTTCTTTAACGGCCCTTACAAAACTGTTCGGTAAAGACATGATTCAAAGAAAAAAAGGCAGGATTTTAAACGTAGCTTCGGTTGCGGCTTATTTTCCGGGTCCATTAATGGCTGTATATTATGCATCTAAAGCCTATGTAAAATCCTTTAGCCTTGCTTTATCCAATGAGTGGAAGGATTTTGGCGTTCAAGTGTCTGTTCTTTGTCCCGGACCCACAAGCACCGGCTTTAAGGATGCTGCTGAACTGGATGACTCCAAGCTGTTTCAAAAGAAGATTATGTCGGCAGAAGAAGTGGCAAACGAAGCGTTTGAACAGTTTCATAAGGGAAAAGAAGAAATTATTCCTGGTGCGATGAACCGTATTCAAACACGTTTTGGTTCACTGGTTTCCAGTAAAACGGCTGCTGCGATTGTAAGAAAAACACAGGAAAGAGTATAATGAGGTCAGAAGAATTGAGGTGACTGCCATGGGAGAACAGGCGCTGGAGAAACTGCGTGAATGTATTCCTTTATTTCAAGCATTAAGCGATACCTGCCGGCAGGATATTATCCTGCTGCTGACGAAAAATGATACGTTAACAGTAAATGAAATAACATCAAAGCTTACATTATCACGTCCTGCCGTTTCACATCATTTGAAAATTCTGCGGGAACAGGGGATACTGAAGATGGAGCAGCAAGGGACGCAGCGTTATTATTCATTGGCTTTTGAAGACGCAATTGATCAGCTGAAGCAATTAATTATTACAGTGGAGGACAGATGTTATTAGTCTTCTCCAGTAATTTAACTAAAAAATGAGGTGAATGAGTTGTCCATTACTTTTTATTCATATCCAAAATGCGGAACATGCAGAAAAGCAAAAAAATGGCTTGAAGAAGCGGGAACTTCATTTGAGGAAGTTCATTTAATTGAGGCCCCTCCATCCAAAGAAGAACTGAATGAGCTTTACAAAAAAAGCGGATTGGATCTTAAAAAGTTTTTTAATACAAGCGGCATGAAGTATAGAGAACTGGGACTTAAAGATCGTCTTGGCGACATGAGCGATGATGAAAAACTGGAGCTTCTCGCCTCAGACGGCATGCTGATTAAACGTCCGCTTACAACAGATGGCCAGCATGTGACGGTTGGCTTCAAAGAAGCTGAATTTGAGCAATACTGGAAGTAACAATCCGGGATAAACATTTCTTGTGTTAAGGCGTTGAATATGCAAAAATTAAAGGGTAAAGAACGCAGATTGAAAGTGGAGGGAATAATATGAGTTCACCAAAAGAATTACGTTATTCAGAAGAACATGAGTGGGTAAAAGTAGAGGACAACAAAGCACGCATCGGCATCACTTCTTTTGCACAGTCTGAACTTGGCGATATTGTATTTGTTGAGCTTCCTGAAGTAGGAGATGTGCTGAAGTCTGACGAGCCTTTTGGCAGTGTTGAATCGGTCAAAACCGTTTCCGAGCTTTATGCACCGGTCAGCGGCAAGGTTATAGAAGTTAACGAAGAACTGAGCGACAGCCCTGAATTTGTCAATGAATCTCCATTTGAAAAAGCCTGGATGGTGGTTGTGGAATTGGACAACCCAAGTGAAGTAGATGAGCTGATGACTGCTGAAAAATACGATGAAATGACGAATGAAGACTAAGCAATACATAGTCAGGCCGCTGGACGTGCACGTTAACGGACAGCGGCTTTATTTATATTTTTTCACCTTTAAACTGCTTTACCTTTAAACCGTCAAATTTGGCTTGATCAGGAATGAAAAGCGTATGGTCAGACGCCTTTTTTCAATTGCTGGTGTTTGCATTTCACAAAGAAACAAGCGAAAATAAAAGAAGCATCATATACTACTTTAATCAATTCATTGTGTTGTGAACTGGCCATTATGGATGATAGGGTGTGAGGCAGGATGGATGATGGGTATGAGAAGGTCATCATTGTCGAAGGTACGTCTGATAAAAGAAAGGTGTTGCCGATTATTCGAGAACCGGTAGACATTATCTGCACGAATGGCACGATCAGTTTTTCAAGAATGGATGAATTAATTGATCAGCTTACGAATCGGGATGTGTATATTTTAGTGGACGCAGATGAAGCGGGTGAAAAGCTCCGAAAACAATTTAAACGTGAATTCCCTGATGCGGAGCATCTTTATATTGACCGTGCTTACAGAGAAGTGGCTACTACGCCATCCAATTTTTTAGCTTCTCTGCTGCTGAGTGCAAATATTGATATTAATACTGAGTATTTGGAAAAAAGGATGAATATATAAATGATACAGGAATGGAAAATAGAGCAGCTGCAGGCCGAGCTTAAGCGCACTGCCCACACTGCTCTTTATCTTTATACCCCCATGTGCGGAACCTGCAAGCTTGCAGGGCGCATGCTTGAAATTACCGCTTCAACGCTTCCGGGCTACAGCTTTGGAAAAGCGGATTTAAACTATGTGGAATCACTTGCTGAAACGTATCAAATTGAAAGTGTCCCGTGCCTGCTTATTTGGAAAAACGGTGAGTTTGAAGAGAAGCTTTATAAATTTGAATCGGTGCCAAATATATTTGAGCGTTTGCAAAGCCATCTGTAAGCCGGGTGGCTTTTTTATTTTGGTATTGGGCTCTAAACTATTTTCACTCCTCATCGACTGCCAGAAAAAGAGTGTGCTGTTAGAGAAATCTTTTTGTTGACACTTATTTTGAAATCGTGATAATATGATTCTCGTACTGAAAGCGCCATGATTCGACATCAGGTGCAGCGAACTGAATAACACGAATACTCTTATATAGAGCGGTGGAGGGATGTGCCCGATGAAACCCGGCAACCAGCAGTCATTATTGACTGGAAAGGTGCCAATTCACACAGGTTAAACCTGGGATATGAGAGAAGGGACATTCTATTTTTGCGCCTTTCTGCTCCTATTTGCAGAAGGGCGCTTTTGTTTTATCCTGGCCCTTTTTAATGGGCATACTGCTAGAAGAAAATAATTATAGAAAAGAAAGAAGGTGATGGCGTGATTACCATCTCTAACGTAAAGAAGCTGTTTAAAACAAAAAGCGGATCATTAACAGCTGTGAATGATGTAAATCTTAACATTAAAGAGGGAGAGATCTTCGGTGTGATCGGTTACAGCGGCGCGGGGAAAAGCACCTTAATCCGCATGCTGAACGGTCTTGAATCGCCAACCTCAGGAACAGTGGATGTGAACGGCAAACTGGTTTCCAATATCAAGGGAGGTGAGCTGCGAAAGGCGCGCCAGAAAATCAGCATGATCTTTCAACACTTTAATTTATTATGGTCCCGTACCGTCCGGGAAAATATTTCGTTCCCCCTTGAAATTGCGGGTGTAGGAAAAAAAGACCGGGATCAGCGGGTAGATGAATTAATCGAGCTGGTCGGGCTCAGTGGACGGGGCGACGCCTATCCCTCACAGCTAAGCGGCGGTCAAAAACAGAGAGTGGGAATTGCCCGCGCACTGGCCAACGAACCGGAAGTTCTTTTATGCGATGAGGCAACCTCCGCATTAGATCCCCAAACCACCGATGCCATATTGGAATTACTTGTGGATATCAATAAACGGATGGGATTAACAATTGTACTGATAACACATGAAATGCACGTTATACGAAAAATCTGTCATCGGGTAGCCGTGATGGAAGATGGCCGTGTGGTTGAATTAGGTGATGTTCTTGAGGTGTTCAAGCAGCCAAAAGAGGCCATTACGAAGCGATTCGTGCAGCAGGTGACAGAGCCTGAAGAAACGAAGGAAACCATCGAGCAGCTGGTAAGAGAGGTTAAGGATGGCAAGGTGATTAAACTGACGTTTGTCGGTGAATCGGCAGAGCAGCCTGTGATCACTAATCTTATTCGCTCATTTGATCTGCAGGTTAATATTCTGCAGGGGAAAATATCCCAGACACAAAACGGAGCTTACGGGTCGTTGTTTATCCACGTAAATGGTCCGGTCAATGAAGTTAGGAAAGCGGTAGATTTTCTGCATTCCGCAAAAGTGGGAGTGGAGGTGATCTCATATGATTGAACAGCTGTTTCCAAATGTAGAATGGCCGACGATGTGGGAGGCTACCTACGAAACCATTTATATGACCGTGATATCAGTTGCTTTTACATTTATTATCGGACTTCTTCTCGGCTTGCTGCTTTTTCTGACATCTAAGAATAATATTTGGGAAAATCGGGCAGTCTATACGGTCACCAGCATCATCGTTAATGTATTCAGGTCCATACCATTCATTATTTTAATCGTCCTGCTTATTCCGTTCACCCGTGCATTGCTTGATACAATCAGGGGAGCGAATGCAGCATTGCCAGCCTTAATTATTGGAGCTGCTCCATTCTACGCAAGAATGGTTGAAATTGCGCTTCGTGAAATTGATAAAGGGGTGATTGAAGCAGCAAGGTCAATGGGCGCGAAGGTTTCTACTATTATTAGTAAAGTTCTTATCAGAGAATCGCTTCCGGCTCTTGTTTCCGGCATCACAGTAACAGCGATTGCGCTTGTTGGCTATACCGCAATGGCAGGCGTTATTGGAGCTGGCGGCCTTGGGAATCTTGCTTTCTTAGAAGGTTTTCAGCGGAGCAGGGACGACGTGACACTTGCAGCCACTATTATTATTTTGATCATTGTATTTATCATTCAATTTCTTGGTGATTTCTTCACACGGAAACTGGATAAAAGATAACTTTAAAAAAGGGAGAGAGTTTAAATGAAAAAATGGGTAACAGGAACTTTTGCAGCAGCGAGTATTTTTGCTTTAACAGCATGTGGATCAGACAATTCAGCAGGTGAGATAGAAGAAAGTGAAGACGGTGAGCCGGTTGAGCTGATTGTCGGAGCATCCAATGTACCTCACGCTGAAATTTTAGAGCAAGCGCAGCCACTACTTGAAGAAGAAGGAGTGGACCTGGTGATTGAGACTTACCAGGACTATGTTCTTCCGAATCAGGATTTAGATGCTGGTGAAATTCATGCGAACTATTTTCAGCATGTACCATATCTTGAATCGCAAAATGCAGACGAAGAGCTTGGCTATGATCTAGCGAACGCAGGCGGCATCCACATTGAACCAATTGGAGTTTACTCTCAAAAATACGACTCACTTGATGAATTACCGGATGGCGCGGAAATTATTATGAGCAACTCAGTGGCAGACCATGGCCGTATTTTAACGATGCTTGAAGCGGAAGGTCTGATTAAACTGGATCCGGAAGTAGATAAAACAGTTGCTGAAATTTCAGATGTACAGGAAAATCCAAAAAACCTTGAGTTTGTAGCAGATGTAGAAGCATCTCTTCTTGTTCAGCTTTATGAAAATGAAGAAGGCGACGCTGTTCTTATTAACTCAAATTATGCAATTGATGCAGGTCTTAACCCAATTGAAGATTCCATCGCACGTGAAGATGAAGATTCTCCATATGTAAATGTAATCGCAGTAAACAGCGGCGATGAAGATAATGAAGCGGTTCAAAAGCTAGTGGAAGTTTTAACTTCTGAAGAAATCCAGGACTTTATTCTTGAAGAATGGGAAGGTTCTGTTGTCCCTGTAAGCGGGGAATAAGAAACATAAATAGACTTGAACTTAATAGCTTAAATCAAATGAAAAGAGCAGCCTGGGACAAATACGTCTCAGGCTGCTCTTTTACAATTCACAGCGCTTTAAGCTTGCCAAATAAGTCCTTTGCGATAGAAAGCGATGACATCACAGAGCACTCTGATTTTAATTACTCTTTCTAATTACTAACGCCACTTGCAGTATAAAATTGATTCCCTTAGAACCGCCCCACCAAAAGTAAAATTAATGTGAAGACCTATATACCTAAAAACTCATATTCATTTTTTGCTGACACAGTCAAAAAGAATAGGGTCATTGCAGTGGAAGGCGTCGATTCCAGCGGGATGAAGCGGGAAGCGTACGCCTGAAACGGAAATGCGCCGGTCCCCTTATAAAAAAAGAATCCACCTGCTTTTCAATTTACATTTGAATCATAGAAGTAAAGGGTTATGACTTCCTCTATGCGTAAATTCATATCCTGTTTTGAGATGACACAGTTAAAAAGAATAGGGGCATTGCAGTGGAAGGCGTCGACTCCAGCGGGATGAAGCGGGAAGGGTGAGACCATGAAAATGCGGCAGCATTAAAGGGGCTCACCTCTCGCCCCGCGGAAAGCGTACGCCTGAAACGGAAATGCCCCGGTTTCCTTTTAAAAATAGGAACCCACCTGCTTTTCAATTTACATGTGAATCATAGAAGTAAAGGATTATTACTTCCTGTATGCGTAAATTCATATCCTGTTTTGGGATGACACAGTCAAAAAGAATAGGGGCATTGCAGTGGAAGACGTCGACTCCAGCAGGACGAAGCGGGAAGGGTGAGACCGTGAAAATGCGGCAGCATTAAAGAGGCTCGCCTCCCGCCCCGCGAAAAGCGTACGCCTGAAACGGAAAATGCCCCTGTCTCTATTGCTCAATGAACTCGAATGAAGCATTTCTTAAAAGAACGAATGATCAATCCAATCCTGCACATATTAAGTCTATTCTAATTAAAAGAGGTGGCAATATGGATCATCATATCCAGGATGAAGATGTGTTTACACTTAAAGAAGCAATAGGCGAATTAAGCAGTAAAATGCCTGCAATAATGAAAACCTATCACTCCTTTACGGAGGAATGCTTTAAAGAAGGTGAGCTTACTCAAAAGGAAAAACAATTGATTGCGCTTGGAGTAAGCCTTGCAACCCAGGATGAATACTGTGTTCATTATCATGTCACCGGCTGTATTGATCATGGAATTTCACCTTCTCAAATCCGGGAAGTTTCAGCTGTTAGTGCAGCGGTTCAGGCAGGTGCTGTCATGGCGCAGGGAGCTACAGAAGTGGAATGGACATTGAATTTGTATGAAGAAGGACAAATTAAGCAATAAAAAATCCAGAAAAATGGTTTATCCATTTTTTTGCTGGGTATATAACCTGTGTACATGAACATAAGCCACGGAAAAAACCGAAAAGGAATGATTCATTATCCATAAGATTAATATGGAGTACACAGGTGAAATGGAAAAAGCGATGCAAAGTTCTCATGGAGTAGGTTATGAAACATACATGAGACAGCATGATGTTCGCATGGAAGTTGAAATGAAAAGAGAAGAAGATTACAAAAAAGAGCAGCAATTGATTGCAGACCTTGATAGTAAACTTCACAATCATCTATAATAAGTAATGAGAAAAGAGTCAGTGTTTACTACACTGGCTTTTTTCTGGTTAAGGAACTTTCATTTTCCTCCATAATCTGTAGGATTTGATTCTTATTTTAATTTGTTATAAGATTAGAATGAGAATAAAGTGAGAATGGATTGTCCATAAAATTGCTCAAACGGAGGTAATACAGCTATGGCTTCAACATTAATTATTAAAGATCTTCATGTTGAAATTGAAGGCAAGGAGATACTAAAAGGTGTAAACCTTGAACTCGACAGCGGTAAAATACACGTTATCATGGGACCAAATGGTACAGGCAAGTCAACTCTTGCATCTGCTATTATGGGACACCCTAAATTTGATATAACTAAAGGTGAAGTTCTTCTTAATGGAGAAAATGTCCTTGAAATGGAAGTGGATGAGCGTGCACAGGCAGGCCTCTTCCTTGCTATGCAGTACCCAAGTGAAATCACCGGCGTTACAAACGCAGACTTTCTTCGTTCAGCAATCAATTCAAGACGTGAAGAAGGACAGGAAATTTCGCTGATGAAATTCATTAAAGAACTTGATAAAAACATGGACTTCCTTGAAATGGACCAGAACATGGCTCAGCGTTATTTAAATGAAGGCTTCTCAGGCGGGGAAAAGAAACGCAACGAAATTCTTCAGTTAATGATGATCAAACCGGAATTCGGTATTCTTGATGAAATTGATTCAGGGCTTGATATCGATGCGCTTAAAGTGGTTTCCAAAGGAATCAATCAAATGCGCGGAGAAGATTTCGGCTGCCTGATTATCACGCATTATCAGCGTCTGCTAAATTACATTACACCGGATCATGTTCATGTGATGATGCAGGGACGTGTAGTAAAATCCGGCGGTCCTGAGCTTGCACACCGTCTGGAATCAGAAGGCTATGACTGGATTAAGCAGGAACTTGGAATTGAAGACGAAACTGTAGGTCAAGAAGCGTAATCGTTAGGAGGATAAAGATGACGACACAAACAAACTTACCGGTTGATCAGCAAACGGTAGAGGCTTTTTCACAGCGCAACGGTGAGCCAAACTGGCTGTCGTCCCTTCGATTGGACGCACTTGCGAAAGCAGATGATCTTCCATTACCGAAGCCGGACAAAACGAAAATTGCAAAATGGAACTTTACCCAGTTTGCAAATCATACAATCGACAGTGAAGTATATGGCTCAGTAGAAGAGCTGCCGGAAAGCATTAAGACACTAATTGATGTTGAAAAACAGGGAAATTTATATATACAGCGCAATAATACACCTGCGCTTTTGACTCTTTCTGAAGAGCTGAAAGCAAAGGGAGTTATTTTTACTGATATTTTAACAGCAGCAAAAGAACATCCTGAGCTGGTTGAAAAGTACTTTATGACAGATGCTGTAAAAGTTGACGAACACAAGCTTACAGCACTGCATGCAGCATTAGTAAACGGGGGGGCATTTTTATATGTACCTAAAAATGTAGAAATTGCTGAGCCGATCCAGGCTGTTTATGTTCATGACCACCCTGGCGCTGCATTATTTAACCACGTGCTCGTTGTAGCAGACGACAATAGTTCTGTTACGTATGTAGAATCTTATCTTGCTACTGATGATGTAAAAGAATCGGTTGTGAATATCGTTTCTGAAGTTATTGCCAAGCAAAATGCACGCGTTGTCTATGGAGCAGTTGATAATTTATCAGCAGGCACCACAACGTATGTAAACCGCAGAGGCATTGCAGGCCGTGATTCCCGTATTGAGTGGGCGCTAGGCATGATGAATGATGGCGATACGGTCTCTGAAAATATTACCAAGCTAATTGGCGACAATTCATTCGGCGATACAAAAATGGTGGTTGTCGGCCGTGGGAATCAAAAGCAGAATTTCACAACGAATATAACGCACTGGGGCAAAAACTCAGAAGGTTATATCTTGAAACATGGTGTAATGAAAGATGCAGCATCTTCCATCTTCAATGGCATCGGAAAAATCGAGCATGGTGCGACAAAAGCCAATGCTGAGCAGGAGTCACGTGTGCTGATGCTGAGTGAGAAAGCGCGCGGAGATGCCAATCCGATTCTTTTGATCGATGAAGATGATGTTACAGCCGGACACGCAGCTTCTGTTGGCCGGGTAGACCCAATGCAGCTCTTTTATTTGATGAGCCGCGGTATTTCCAAGCATGAAGCAGAGCGTCTGGTAATACATGGCTTCCTTGCACCGGTTGTAACCAAGCTTCCAATTGAGGGAGTTAAACGGCAGCTGAGCGAGGTTATCGAAAGGAAAGTTCAATAATGAATGTAAATGAGATCCGCAGACAGTTCCCTATACTTGATCAGGAAGTTAATGGTCATCCACTTGTTTATTTGGATAGCGCAGCGACTTCTCAAAAGCCGCTGTCTGTGATCCAAACATTAGATGAATACTACAGAGGGTACAATTCAAATGTGCACCGTGGTGTTCATACATTAGGAACAAGAGCAACTGACCGCTACGAAGGAGCACGTGAAAAGGTAAAGAACTTCATCAATGCCCCTTCAACGCAGGAAGTTATTTTTATGCGTGGTACCACTACTGCTATTAATACAGTCGCTCAAGGATACGGCCGCGAAAAAGTGAGTAAGGGCGATGAGATCGTCATCACTCATATGGAACACCACAGTAATATTATACCTTGGCAGCAGCTGGCTAAAGCAACAGGCGCTACTCTTAAATATGTGCCGCTTCAGGAAGATGGAACATTATCTCTTGAAGATGTACGTGAAACCGTGACAAAGAACACGAAAATTGTTTCCATTATGATGGTATCAAACGTACTTGGCACGATGAATCCGATTAAAGAGATCACCCAGATCGCTCATGAAAACGGGGCGATTATGGTAGTGGACGGCGCCCAGGCTGCACCTCATATGAAGGTCGATGTTCAGGATTTAAATTGCGATTTCTTTGCATTTTCCGGACATAAAATGGGCGGACCAACCGGCATTGGTGTTCTTTACGGCAAAAAAGATATCCTGAATAAAATGGAGCCGATTGAATTCGGCGGTGAAATGATCGACTTTGTCGGCTTGCAGGAGTCAACTTGGAAGGAGCTTCCTTGGAAGTTTGAAGGCGGTACTCCCATTATTGCAGGGGCAATCGGATTAGGCGCTGCCATTGACTTTCTTGAAGAAGTAGGACTTGAAGAAATTGAAAAGCATGAACACCATTTAGCTGCTTATGCGATGGATAAGATGTCACAAATTGAAGATATGACTATTTACGGACCGGCAGATCCTCAGGAACGGGCAGGTCTTGTTACCTTTAATTTGGCGGATGTACATCCTCATGATCTGGCAACAGTGCTGGATGCAGAGGGAATCGCCATTCGGGCAGGCCATCACTGCGCCCAGCCGCTGATGAAGTGGCTGAATGTTTCATCAACGGCGCGTGCAAGCTTTTATTTGTATAATACAGAAGAGGACATTGATAAGCTTGTCGCCGGACTTGTGAAAACAAAGGAGTATTTTAGCGATGTCTTTTAATAACTTGGATACACTTTATCGGCAAGTGATTATGGACCATTATAAAAACCCGCGCAACAAGGGTGCAATTGAAGATGGAAGTGTTACAATAGATATGAACAATCCTACTTGCGGAGACCGTATTCATCTGTCGCTTGACGTTGAAAACGGGATCGTAAAGCAGGCGAAATTCGATGGTGAAGGATGCTCGATTTCAATGGCATCCGCTTCTATGATGACGCAGGCAGTCAAAGGTCAGGAAGTTGATACAGCACTGAAAATGTCAGGGATTTTTTCCGATATGATGCTCGGCAAAGAGTACGATGATTCAATCGATCTTGGCGACATCGAAGCTTTACAGGGAGTGGCAAAGTTTCCGGCACGAATCAAATGTGCCACACTTGCCTGGAAAGCGATGGAAAAAGGGATTGACCAAAACGATTCATAATATCTGCTTTGCGCATTAAAGCGTCAAAAGTGAGCTGAAAGCAGCTCATCTTTAAGCAGATAAGTAAAAAAGGAGGAATCACCATGGCTAAGAAAATGCCGGATGTGGGCGATTATAAATATGGCTTTCATGACGAAGATGTTTCCATTTTTCGCTCCAAGCGTGGATTGACAAAAGAAATTGTTGAAGAGATTTCACGCATGAAAAGCGAGCCTCAATGGATGCTTGACTACCGTCTAAAAGCACTTGAACAGTTTTACAGCATGCCAATGCCTCAATGGGGAGGCGACATGAGCGGGTTGAATTTCGATGAAATCACCTACTATGTTAAGCCTTCTGAGAAAAGTGAGCGAAGCTGGGACGAGGTTCCTGAAGAGATCAAGCGTACGTTTGACAAATTAGGTATTCCTGAAGCAGAGCAAAAATACCTTGCAGGTGTATCTGCACAGTATGAATCTGAAGTTGTATACCACAACATGAAAGAAGAGCTTGAAGACATGGGAATCGTCTTTAAAGATACAGATTCTGCTCTTCGTGAAAATGAAGAACTGTTTAAAGAGCATTGGGGCACTGTTATCCCATCTCGTGACAACAAGTTCTCTGCTCTTAACTCGGCCGTATGGTCCGGCGGATCTTTCATCTATGTGCCAAAGGGCGTAAAAGTAGATACTCCGCTTCAGGCTTATTTCCGAATTAATTCTGAAAACATGGGGCAGTTTGAGCGTACACTGATTATAGCGGATGAAGGCTCAAGCGTTCATTACGTAGAAGGCTGTACCGCTCCTGTTTATACCACAAACTCACTTCACAGTGCAGTCGTGGAAATCATTATCAAAAAAGATGCTTACTGCCGCTATACAACGATTCAAAACTGGGCGAACAATGTGTTCAACCTGGTAACGAAGCGTGCGGTATGTGATGCAAATGCAACAATGGAATGGGTGGATGGCAACATCGGCTCGAAGCTGACAATGAAATATCCGGCAGTTATCCTTCGCGGTGAAGGCGCACGCGGCATGACCCTGTCAATCGCATTGGCAGGTAAAGGGCAGCATCAGGATGCAGGAGCAAAAATGCATCACCTGGCACCTAATACGTCTTCTACGATTGTTTCGAAATCCATTTCAAAACAAGGCGGTAAAGTAACGTATCGCGGAATTGTTCATTTTGGACGCAAAGCTCACGGAGCACGTTCAAATATCGAGTGCGATACACTGATCATGGATAATCAGTCCACTTCCGATACGATTCCTTACAATGAAATCTTAAACGATAATATTTCATTGGAGCATGAAGCAAAAGTATCGAAAGTATCTGAAGAGCAGCTGTTCTATCTTATGAGCCGCGGAATCTCTGAAGAAGAAGCAACGGAAATGATCGTAATGGGCTTCATCGAGCCATTTACAAAAGAACTTCCGATGGAATATGCAGTAGAAATGAACCGTCTGATCAAGTTCGAGATGGAAGGTTCAATTGGATAAATCATTGAAATCGCACACATCCTTTTACAGGATGTGTGTTTTTATGTTTATGATTTGATTGAAACTCAATTGCTTTTTTAGGTCTATACGAAAGAAGCCTTATTGAGTAGAATATTCTCAAGGAATGGACGATAAAGGATTCCGTTTTTTGTTATGGTACAATGAATGTAAGCATACATACTAGTAGGTGATGAGATGATTTACATTGGATTAACGGGGTGGGGAGATCACCCTGATCTGTATCAGACAAGCTCCGCTGCTAAAGATAAATTGAAGGATTATTCGGGACATTTTCCGATTGTAGAGCTGGACGCTTCTTTTTACGCCATTCAGCCGGAACGAAATGTGGAAAAATGGATCAGAGAGACTCCGGATGATTTTCAATTTGTGGTGAAGGCTTATCAGGGAATGACTGGTCATCAACGGGGTGACATTCCCTTTGAGACAAAAAAAACAATGTTTGAGGCATTCAGGCAATCTGTACGCCCTTTTCAACAATCTAATAAGCTTGCTATGGTGCTCCTGCAATATCCACCCTGGTTTGACTGCCGCAAGGAGAATGTTGACTACATCCGCTATTGTAAAGCACAGCTTGCTGACCTTCCTCTGGCGATTGAATTTCGCAACCAGACCTGGTATCAGCCTGAATATACAGACAGAACCTTATCCTTTTTAAAGGAAGAGAATTGGATCCACAGTATTTGTGATATGGATTAGTATGTTTGGGTTTATAAATAGGATAACTTGAATAATATAAAATAAACATTGATATATCAAACATTATGAGACGTACTATTTTACACAATAGTCGTTTTTTTTGTGTGGAAATATTTTTATAATTAAGTTATTATTTATATATAGAATGTATGTTCTATTCAATGTAGGGGGATGTAGTCCCGTAGCGGGTAGCGGAAGGAGGATTATAGTGAGCTATGAATTTGTAGTAAAACAAATGAAAATAAAGGAAATTAGGCAAGGTGATTTAGTTGAAGAGGATAAGATATTTCTTTGTATAGAGGATAAAGAAACAGGGATAGTTTTACCTCACCCGTTATCAAATTTCATAAAGAGTACATTTGATAGGAAATCATTAGCATTAAAAACACAGAAGAACTATGCAGAGGAAATAAAAAAGTTCCTGAATTATATCTTAGACTGTATATCCGATGAAGAAGAAATGTTTTTGGAATTGAGAAGTAATGGTATTAGTGGTTTGAAATTGAAACATGGTTCAAGTTATATTACCTCCTTAACGCAAAGAGTACGGGCAAATGAAATCATTGCACAGCAAGTAAGAGATGCTGACCGAATGCTTACAAAATTTTATTTTTGGTTAAGTGAGCAGGGTTTAATAACAGAAAACATTCAATATAGAGAAGATATTAGGAGCATTAAGGGCAAGAAAACAGTTATTATACTTAGCCCTTTTGATAATTTTGAATTAGGAACAGAGTACCCAAATATGAGGGATATGGGAAGAGGATCAGATAATCTCCACGACTTCGGAAATGGTAGATTAGACCTTGTAAATTTATTTATTAGAATTGCTGAATTGGAAGCTCCCGATATAGCATTGGGTATTGCTTTACAATGTTATGGAGGTTTGAGAAAAGGCGAAGTAGTGAACCTTTTGCGTAGTAGTGTAAAAGAGCCGTACAGAAACGGTTCAGGTGAGTTTACTTTAAATATCAAAGATAATTGGGATGTCCTATTCTCTCATAAGAAACTTACAGTAGCAGAACAGGTTAAGAAAACGAGGATACAAGCAGTTTTCAAAGCCCCTATTGTCTTAGAGATGTATGGTAAACATAAGAATTTACTTTCGAGATTAGAAAAGAAAGGTTTAATAAAAAATGAGCAGGCTCTATTCTGTTCAATACATACTGGACAGCCGATTTCAGGTATTTCTTATTGGGAACGTTTTACAAAGGTTAAAAATAAATTTTTAAGTATTCTTCTTGTGAATGATGAAGAGGCTTATCAAAGACTGACATCAAAAAGTTGGTCTACTCACGTTGGAAGAGGAATCTTCACCAATATGCTTGTATTTCTGTTGGGGTGGTCTGCAAGCGAAGTGATGATTGCACGAGGTGACAGTAATATTCAATCTTCAAAGAGCTATATAGAAGAACATAATGTTAAGAAAAAGACCGAAGAAGCAGTTGAAATAATAGCAAAGGCAACTACTCACGCAGACAAGAAATATACAAAAATTGAAGATTTGAGGAACCTATAATGGATGGATACTCACCTTATTCTGAATTGGTAAAAAAATATGATGTTAAACATTATGGTGTGACTTCAACCAGATTAAATAGTTTGATAGAATCTGGTGAAATTAATGTGAAACAAATTAAAGACCGTACTTTTATTAGTGTTCAATCATTCGAGAAATATCTTATGAAAGTAGACAGAATTCGTAGTGAATATATGGTGTTGGAAGAGGCGTTTGTAAGAATTACAGGAAAATCCGTTAGGTCAGATTCTAAAGGTCTTCATAGATTTATCGAGCAAGTAGGTATGGAAACATTGATTCTTGAAATTCCCATAACAAGGAATGAGAAATTTTTTATTAAGAAAAGTAGTTGCGATAAGTTTTTGGAGGATTACATCTCACTATTCGACGCTTACAAAGAATTAAATATTGATGTTGATATTAAGTCATTCAGAGATAGTCTATTAAAACAAGGGATTGATATTGTATCACTTCAAAATTTATATGAATACAAATTCGTCCGAAAAGAAGAAGTATATAAAAAATATCGTGATGTAATAAGTGTTAGAGAATCTGTGGAACAATTATCAATAAGTCCAGAGAATTTTCGTGCAACTCTTAAAATGTATAATATCGAAACTTTTTTCGTGAGTGGGCCTGATCTTTATTTAGGTAAAAGCGATTTCAACTTTATTAAAAATTTGCAGGAAGAATCGCTTAAAGAGTTAAATGAAAATACATATACGTATGAAGAAGTAGAGTTGCTTCACAATACAATAGGAACTTCAAAGGCAGATGATAACGCACTAAAACGATATGAAATTAAAGGTGTAGTTTCCCCTCTTGTCAGAACAGAAAAATATAAATATAAAAAAGTTGTATATGACAAGAAGGGTATTGATGACTATATTGCAAGGTTAAGAACAGAAAGAACTATTTCAGCACTGTGTAATACAATTACTGATTATCCTATTCTCTTAAATGAAATTCTTGAATTTGAGGATGTGCAGTTTTCTGAAAATGCACAAGTAACAAAGGGACTATGGTTCCAATATACTAAGAACAGACTTCGGAATATGTCTGGAAATAGGGAAACTTCTATTGGTAGAGTTATTGCGTTTAAGTACACTACAAAGCTGATTTGTGAATTTACAAGAGAAAGGGAGTTGCTTTCATTTTCCGAAAATGAAATTAATTTAGGAATATTTAATAACAATGTTCCGAAGAAATATCAAGGTCACGTATATTCTTTTTTGTGTGAAGTTGTTAATCATATAGAGCAAAAGACAGGGAAAAGGATAATGAACCTGTCAAATTTGAAATTTAAACGTGAGAGTAAAAAGAAAATAAGTAATCAAGATGAAGAAACATATGATCTTGAAGAGTATATCTCTCTATACAATTATGTAAAGGATTACAGACTTCATAAGAAATTAGCTCTGGATAATATAAAATATTTAAAGAGTACGAAGGACTTGAAAAACATCAAAGAGTATAAGAAATATGACTCAATGTGGCTATATGTTTTATTGCATATAAATAATGGTTGGAGAAAAGGAACGGTGGTTGAGTTCCCAAGGTATCCTTCCCATCTTTTTGATAAATTCAATCTAAACTCGTTTGAGGATTTGGAGAAATTGAGTTTAACAAATGAAGAAGCTGAACAGGTGATAAGATTCTATCAAATTCGTTGGTTTGAGCATAACAAGAACAAAGAAAAGGCTACTTTTTATTGTTCAAGTGAACTGAAATTGTCGATGGCTTATGCGATTTTAATATGTGAGTTTAGATGTAGGCATTTTCATATTCACGAAGAATCACATCTTATTCACTTTTTCAACAGAAAAAATGAAGTTACTCAACCTATCCATTCTTCTTTTTTTGGGGGATATAAAGAAGGATTTAAGTTTGAATCAAGAAAAATGAACAGAACAGTTCTAAGTATTACAAGTTCAGTCATTGAATCAACGCTAAATGGCGATCCAATGTTGATCGCACAGCATTTAAGAGGTCACACAAATCTTGAAACGACTAATATTTATATCAAGTTGCCACAAGAACATTTAGACTTCATTACTGAACAGTTATTTGATACTGGTTATTTTGGGTTCATATATCATAAAGTAAACAACCTATTACTTGGGGATAACCTTACAAATAGATTGGAAAAAACACAAAAGTCTATTGAGTTACGTAAGCTCCTTGGTGATGTTGTGAAGTTAGAAGACATGGCATCTTATCTGAACTCACTATCAAATAGAGACGTAACGGTAGGTACTTTCTTAGAAGAATTACCAAAAGAGGAATTAAAAAATAGATTAAATCTTATTAACTTGGGGTTATCTCCTGCCAGAGAGGAAACTTATCAATGTTTCTTTTCAACGTGTATTGCCCCAAAAGCAGATTGTAATAAGTGTCCTTTTTCTATTCCTCATTTCTATTCACTAAGCACTATTACTAAAAGATTGAAAAGGACACTTACGATTTATAAGAGTATAGCGTATAACTCACAGACTCCAATAGGAGAAAAAAATAAATTATACAACCTATTGATATTGGACTATTCTAAGATAATTGAAGCAAAACAGATGTTTGGGGCAGAAATTATCGAGATGTTGTTGGACGATGATTTAAACGTCTTTATAGGCGATTTAGAAGAACTTCCAGATCCACAAGAAGAAGGTTTACAGCCCGTAGATTAAGGTGGAGGCGGTTTTATGATAGAATCAACAGCTTTACAGAGAGCTTTAGAAACGATTGACGAATACAATGAGAGTCACTTTGATATAGAAAATTCTATTAAAGAAGCAAAAATAATCCTTCAATCTGAAATGGATTCAAAACATCTTAGTTCCTGCTATTTTGAGGAGATGAAATGGTATTTGGAAATTCCTTATGAATCCAAAAGAGAATCAATCGACTTCAATCAGATTAAGGATGCTATCCAGTTTAATAAGCATATTCCAAAGGATCAGTTTGTTGATATTGTAAAATGTTGGGTGTCTTCAAATTTAGATGAAGGATATAACCCACAAACAATTATAACGATGGTTAATGAATCATTGTTAGTATTCCTACAAATTACTAAAGGGCTTACTGAAAGAAATCAAGATGAACTTGCCGATGTTTTTTTAAATATGTCGGATAGTATGAGAAGATACGTATGTAGTGGGATGTTAAACTTTTTTGATTACTATAATGAATTTAGTTTTGATGTTGATGAATATATCTCTCTATTATATTCAGTTAAACCTAAATCCGAAAAAAGCGTTGTGAGAATAATCCCTCCGTCTAAAGATATTCTTGTTTTTTCAAAAGTCTTAGAAAATTATTTTTCAAGCAATCTATCAGAGATAGAATACTTGAAATGGTTTTCGGTTTGGCTTTGGTGGAATCTAACAAATTTGATACCAATGAGACCAAGCGAATATTGCAACATTGAACGTGACTGCCTTATTGAAAATAACGGGAAGTTTTACATTAAATTACCAAGACACAAAATAAAAGAAACTAATAAAAGAAGAATACAAATTTTGGATAAAATAAATATTCCTGAATCTCTCTATCGAAAGATAGAGGATTATAAAGAAAAAACTAACGGCTTTGGTAGAACAGATACGCTTATTTCCTACCTTTCAATACCAAATATGTTTGAAGGGAAGTATTGGATGCCTACTGATGGTACGTATTCAAAAAGGCTGAATCCATATAGATTTACAAATAGTATTTTTAGATCAGAGTTAAAAGTATTTTTTAATCTGATAGTGTTTGGTCAATACAATGTCACTTTGAATAGAAATCCGCTTGATTCAGATGTTATCTCCATTACTCAACAACTAAAGCCAGGAGATACCCGTCACCTTGCTTTTATAAATTTGAACAGGCAAGGCTACCATCCTGTTGAAATTGCACGACTTGGTGGACATATTTCAATAGATTCGCAAAATCATTATTTCAATCATGTTCAAAATTATGTGGATCTTGAAATATTAGAACTGATTTCAAATATTGATTTGGGAAGTTATAGTGAGAAGTTGGGAAATTCAGATGAACAACAAGATACTTCAATAGGAACATCTTTTATAGAAAAGTTTGTATTAAGACCTTCAAACTCTGACGTTAAAAATGAATTAGTAGATGGTTATTGCACAGATGAATTTCAGAATTGTATGGTTGAAGACTGTTGGGAATGTGATTCTTGGAGAATATCAAGAGAAGAATTGATGGAGAAGCAAAACCTATTAGCAAAGAAGTTAAATGAAAGTAAAGATGAAATCAATGATGTTGTGGCAAACCTAAGAAGTTTATATAACAACATATACAATTATACGAAAGATGAATTCTACTCTGCTGACAATCCTGAAATTAGAAAAGAATTGATTAATCGGTCAAAACGTATTGATAACGCTATAAAAAGGTATGTCAATTTGACCAAGGTAAAAGAAAGGATTGATTACAATGGCAACGAGGGGTAGGAAAACCAAGTTATATGACGAAAAAGAAATTAGAAATATCGTTTATAGATACATTCAAGAAGAAAAGGTTACGGGTATGATCACGTATTCTGAAATGTATCGCTTTGCAAAGATACTGTACGAGAAAGGAGAGATTTCATATAAGTTGAGTGACGAGTTTTGGAGAAGACCAAATCGTCAGGGAAGAATGATTGTAGATGAAACAAACGAATCATACAAAGTTACTATCCAAGGAAAAAAGGTTGAACAAACAGAAGTGTTTGTAGATACAGAAGAATGTGTAAATAAGTTCTACTCTGGAAAAGCGAGTGATAAAAAAAGATTAATACAAGCACTAAAACTCAATGAAAAGAAAGCAAAAGAATCAAGTAAGTATCTGGAAAAGATAGATAAAATGAAGCAAGAAATAGTTGAACAAAAAGAAAGAGTCAAGGAATTAGAGATGTTAGTTGAACAGCAACAATCAATTCTGTTTTCTTGGTTCAATGCAAGTCATAAATCTGATGTTCAGTTAATTAACTTGTTGACAACTGGAAAGTCCAGACATCCAATTGTTGATTTGTTTTTTGAAACTGCGTTTTCTAATAAAGAGGAAGCCTATAGGAAGTTTGAGGAGTACAATAAAAACTTTAACCGTAGCAACCCTTTATCCAATCAAGCGGAACAAAATAAGGTAGTAACTCCAATGAGAAAAAGTAGATTAAAAAAGTTATCAGAGCAACACAACGTTAAAGACTAACCAGTCAGAAATAATTTTGAGTTAGGTAGATTTACGGGAAACCCTGATAGTTGGGTTTCCCAAATATTTCTTTATATTGTTTGTTTGTTTAATCTTTCAAGCTCTTCTTCAATTTTTACAGGATCTATTCGTTCAAATAACGGTTGTACATTTGACAATTGCTTCGACTCAACTAAGAATGCTTCCCACTTAGTTTCATTTATATTTATCATTTCTTTTACTTTGTTACTTGAAAAAGGAAGAAAAGGAGTTAAAATATGTGACAAATTAGCAATAAGGTGAACACAATCTGCTAAAGTTTGTTCACAAGCCTCTATATCTTCATTAATTTGTTTCCAAGGTTGACGTTCATCAAAGTATTTATTTGAGAATCTGACAACTTCAAATACCTTTTCGATACCTTGTTTAAAAGAAGTTGTTTCGATACACTTACCTACATCATTGTATAAGTGGTTAATTTTATTTTTTATATTTAAAGAAATATCTTTTTGAGGAATGTTGCCATCAAAAGACTTTTCAATAAATTTTAATGTTCGATTTATGAAGTTTCCGTATGCCCCTAATAACTCACTATTGTGGCTATATATGAATTCTTTCCAAGAGAAATCAGCATCTCTGTTCTCTGGTGCATTAATTGTTAGGAAATAACGTATGGAATCTGGATCGTATCTTTCTAATATATCTGGAACCCATACTGCCCAATTTTTACTTGTAGACAATTTTTTCTTTTCTAAAGTCAAATATTCGTTTGAAACTATATGTGTTGGTAATGCATCTATTCCAAGACCAGATAGAATTCCCGCCCATATAATTGAATGGAATGGGATATTGTCTTTCCCATGAATGTAATAAGATGTCGTAGAAGAATTCCAGAACGGTGTTGCATCATTGTTTGTTTCCTTCTCCCATAGCTTACTTGCTGTATAATAGCCTGAAACTGCCTCAATCCAAACATAAATCTTCTTATCTTCATATCCTGAAACTGGAACACTAACTCCGATAGACAGATCTCTTGAAACGGCTCTATCTTGTAGACCTTCCTTTAAATAACGTTTAGTTAGGGAAATTGCATTTTCCCGCCAAAGACCATTATCCTCGGCTTCCTTTGTATAGGTCTCCAAATTAGATTGAAAAGAACTTAATGAGAAGTAAAAATGCTCTGTGAACCTCGTGGTAGGAGGATTTCCGCATATCTTACATTTTCTATTGAGCAAATCAAGTGGATCTAAAACTAATGAACAGTAATCACATTGATCCCCACGTGCATTAGCACCGCAATTAGGACATATACCTTCAACATAACGATCAGGTAAAAACTGATTGTCGTATTCGCAATATGTTTGTTCAATCTCTTTTTTGTAAATAAGTCCTTTTTCGAGTAGCTTTAAAAATATATCCTGAACGATTTTATGATGAAATTCGGTATCTGTTCTTGTATAGGTATCGTATGAGAAACCCAATTTTGCGTAGGAGTCTACAAATTCTTTATGATAACGGTCAGCAATTTCTTTTGGTGTTACACCCTCTTGTTTGGCTTTAATTGTAATTGGCGTTCCATTACAATCACTTCCTGATACATATAAAACATTCTCTCCCTTCATGCGGTAATACCTTGCAAGAATGTCTCCTGGT
The DNA here is from genome assembly GCF_029667115.1 of Jeotgalibacillus sp. ET6. Taxonomy (GTDB): domain Bacteria; phylum Bacillota; class Bacilli; order Bacillales; family Jeotgalibacillaceae; genus Jeotgalibacillus. The sequence goes on from NZ_JARUIU010000002.1 coordinate 654,321, forward strand.
AACAAACCTGTAATATGACCTAAATGTAATGAGCCATTCGCATAAGCCCACGCACCGCCAATAAAGATACTCATAATTAGTAAAACCTCCATATAAATATTTTTTTGAAAAACAAAAAAACCTCGCCTTAACTGTAATAGTTAAGGACGAGGTTTGAATTCCACGTGTTACCACCTTATTTCGCAAATGGCTCACACCATTTGCCTCAACAAGTACGGAGTAATAGTAATAATTTACTCTTATACTGTGACTTTGATAACGAGTGTCAAGACTCGTCGAATCCTACTTATACAATAGTATGTTCAGAACGAAGCTCGGAGACCATTGTTCAAATGAGTGTTTTTGCTTCTTTTCAGCTACCGAAGCTCTCTGTGAAAAACGTAATCATTTTACTTTTTCTCTTCATTGCCTTTATTTGTTAATTGTTTTGATAATTACCATTAGCTTATACAATGTTTTTAATAAAGTCAATATTATAATTGTGTGTTTCAAAAGGTGAAAATATTAATTATATGTATGAATATCTATAACTTTAAGTGAATCTATATTTGTTTATTTATCATAATTAAACGATAGATTTTTCATTTTATTGAATTAGACACAATCTGTATTTGGTTGAAATGAATCCAACGCATGATATTATAATAAAAAGGGAATTTCACACAACTGTTAAGCAAATCCTGTTCTCAGAGCCTCAGGCTGGGGAAGGTTCCATACCGATTGTACCGGTCGTAACAAGTGGAAAAGCTGTACTTGTCCGCTTTCATGGACGCAATGTTCATGGCTGGACCCGAAAAGGAAACGAAAGCAATTGGCGTGAAGTACGCTATTTATATGAATATAATGAAGATGAACTTCTGGAATGGGTGACACGAGTTAAGGAACTGCATAAAAAAGCGGAAGATGTGTATGTTCTCTTTAATAATAATTCCGGAGGTCATGCTGCAAAAAATGCAAAGCAGTTTATGAAATTAATGGACATCGACTATACAATATTAGCACCCAGACAGCTGGACTTATTTTAGACAGTTTATTAAACGTGCGTTCATTTGCGATTCCATTTACAATTATAAGGATGAAAATGCCCGGATGGAAATAAACCGGGATAAAGAAGCTGGAGATGAAATGGAATGGAATGGGTTTTATTAATTTTTATCGGACTGACGGCAGGTGCGCTTGGCTCTTTGATAGGTCTTGGCGGGGGCGTGATTGTGGTGCCTGCTCTATTATTTTTTGGTACTTCTTTAGGGTGGATTGCGGGAATTACACCTCAAACAGCCGTCGGGATCTCTCTTGTGGTAATGATTTTTACGGGTCTATCTTCTACACTGTCGTATTTAAAAAAGAACACAGTTGATATTAAAAGCGGCCTGCTCTTTTTTATCGGAAGCGGCCCGGGTACAATTCTCGGTTCATGGGTAAACCAGAAGCTTACACTGGATTCCTTTCATTTATCGTTTGGATTTTTTATGATCTTTTTATCTTTAATTCTTATGGTTCGAAATAGAATAAAGCCGATTGAACGGTTCAAGACCGCTTCTTATCAGCGCAATTTTACAGATCCACAGGGGATGGAATTTCAATATGGATTTCCTCCTCTTATTGGAGTGCTGGCAGCGTTCACGGTGGGATTTGGCTCAGGTTTATTTGGAATTGGCGGCGGATCGGTCATGGTGCCGGTCATGATTATCGCTTTTTTATTTCCTCCTCACGTGGCAGTAGGCACCTCCATGCTGATGGTGTTTTTATCCTCGATTACAGGATCTGCTTCTCACATAATTCTGGGTAATGTAAATTGGCTTTATGTTCTCGCACTTGCTCCGGGAGCCTGGTTCGGTGCGAAGCTTGGCGCCTGGTTGAATCACCGGCTGCGCTCGGACAAGCTGGTGCTGGTACTTCGTTTCATTCTGATTTTAATCGGAATCCGTTCCATTATGGAAGGGCTGTTGGGATAGCAAAAAAGGAGGGATTCTCCCATGAAAGAGACCATTCATTTTTATCATACAAATGATCTTCACAGTCATTTTGAAAACTGGCCGAGAATCCGGGATCTTCTGAAAGAAAGAAAAAAGTTTCATCGGGACAGGGGAGAAGCTGTTTTTTTATTTGACATAGGAGATCATGCAGACCGCTGGCATCCTTTAACAGAAGGATCCAAAGGTAAAGAAAATATACAGCTGTTAAATGAAGCGGGCTATGATGCCGTGACCATTGGAAACAACGAAGGCATTACATTTGCCCATGAGGACTTACACCATCTATACGATGAAGCTCAATTCCCGGTTGTTCTGGCTAACCTTTTTACCTCAGAAGGAGAGCGTCCGCATTGGGTATATCCAACGTATATTACTTCGACTGAAAAAGGAACGAAGATTGGCATTGTTGCAGTTACGGCAGAATATCCCGCATTTTACGAAAGACTGGGCTGGCTTGTAACTCCTGCAAAAGATGAGTTGAAAGCTCAGGTTCGGGTGCTGAAACAGAAAGTGGATATTGTTATCTTTCTATCGCATCTTGGAATCAGGGAAGATGAATGGGTAGCTGAAGAGTGTCCGGAGATTGATGTTATTATGGGAGGACACACACATCATACCTTTGAAGAGGGGAAGCTTCAAAATCAAACATTGCTGGCTGCTGCCGGAAAGCACGGGGCGTATACAGGAAAAGTGGAAATAGATTATGATCATTCATCCCGTTCAGTCACCCGAAAAACGGCATCACTCATTGAAACAATTACACTTGAAGAGTCGCCAAAGGAACAGCAGGAGATCCAAATGTGGATGGACAGGGGGAAAGACCTTCTGTCTACTGTAGAAGCTTCGCTCAGTGAACCTCTTCCGCACCATCCGCTCGATCCGGATTCTGTTTTATCCGCACTTCTTGCAGACGCTTTGTTTGAATGGTGTCAAGCAGACTGCGCAATCCTGACGGGAGGCTTGCTCCTTGACTCGCTGTCTGCCGGTCCTGTTACAGCATTTGATTTACACCGGATTCTCCCTCATCCTATTAATCCCTGTATCGTGGAGCTTCATGGAAGCGAGCTGAAAGAGGTGCTGAGGCAGTCCCAAAATCAGGAGTGGCCAAACACTGTCGTAAAGGGTCTTGGTTTTAGAGGAAGCATTCTCGGAACATTTATTTATAAAAATATCACACCGCATTCCTACACCTTTAAAATAGGCGGGGAAATGATTGAGGCGGATAAAGTCTACCGGGTGGCGACAGTAGACATGTTTACGTTTGGCTACTTTTTCCCTGAAATGCAAAGAGCACCAAAAGAATATTTTATGCCTGAATTTCTGCGGGATATTTTAAAATATAAGCTTAAGAATTTAAGTGCCGTATAACTTTTTTAAATTCAGAGAAGTTCAGATTATAGGAAACTCGTCCACTTCTTCGCATACAATGAAGCGAAGGAGGGCGTTTTATGTGAAATTTAAATCAACGCGGCCATCTGGCCCCATGCCGCTTCGCTATGTATGGTTTATTTCCGCCGTTCTCTTTATTGGATTTACCGTGCTGGGATTATGGACAATAAATGTAGGAATCAAACCGACATTAATGAATTATGCCGAATCACAGACGAAAAAAATTGGCGCTCTTGTCATCAGTAAAGCTGTAAACAGGGAGATTGCCACGATTATGGACATAAATGAAATCATTGAAAATGTTCCAACGGATTCAGCAGAAATGGTCACGACTCAATTTAATACAGAAATTATTAATCGTGTGCAAACAGAAACCACACAGCTGGTGCAGGAGCATCTTCGGGCAATTGAACGCGGCGACACCAGTGTATTGCGATCTTTAACGGATCTTGACCTTGAAGTGGAGGATTCGGGAGATATGGAGGGGATTGTCTATACAGTTCCTTTAGGACAAGCTACAAATAATGTCCTTTTAGGAAATTTGGGTCCGGAAGTTCCAATTCGCTTTCATGCAGTTGGCGACGTTACTTCCAATATCACCTCAAATATAAAAGAGTTTGGGATTAATAATGCGTTTGTAGAAGTGAATATCCATCTAATCGTAAACGTCCAGATCATTGTGCCTTTTGCTACGAAAGTTACAACCATTGAGCAGGATATTCCAGTTGCAATGGGATTGATAAGAGGTAAAGTTCCAGAAATTTATAATGTAGGAGATGGCATGGCTCCGTCGATGGAGGTTCCGCTTCCTTCTCCATAAAAGGTTGAAAAACATTTGCAGGACTGGTAGTATAGAAAAGTAAAAAGAATATCACCACATCATAATCCGATGGGGTAGAGGAGCAGTTTTTAAAAGTACGCTGTGTGAGGATGACAACTAAGATCACAGTTGAAAGGAAAAGCTGCCGAAATAGCGAGTGTATGTCAAAGACATTGCTATTGGGGTTATCTTAAACAAGGATAACACTCTCATTGCGTAAACCTGATTTTACGTTATGAGGAGCTACAGATCGTGATGGAGCATACATTACTGAACCTATAAGAGTAATGGTAGAGACCTCTATCATTGCTCTTTTTTGCGTTTTTGGAACGATTGCCCTCAAGATACCCTGTCAAGAACAAGGAGGACATTATGGAAGGAACATGGTTGTCATTACTGCCGCCAATTATTGCGATTGCAATGGTGGTACTAACAAGAAGAGTTCTGCTCTCACTGGGAGCAGGGATCATTACAGCTGCACTGCTGCTCGTAGATTTTTCAATCTTAGGTACGTTTGAAAAACTGTGGTCATCATTCAGCGGTGTGTTTTGGTCAGACGGAGCATTAAATCTTTGGAATATTTTTATTATCCTATTCTTACTTATTTTAGGTGTTATTACCGCATTTATCAATATTTCGGGAGGAGCAAGAGCGTTTGGAGAGTGGGCCATGAAGCGTGTAAAAACGCGTGCCGGTGCACAGGTTCTGACTGCATGCCTGGGAGTGGTCATTTTTATCGATGATTACTTTAATTCCCTTGCAGTAGGACAGGTAGCACGACCGCTTACAGACCGCCACCGTGTATCCCGCGCTAAGCTTGCTTACTTAATTGATTCAACTGCCGCACCGGTATGTGTGATTTCCCCTGTATCAAGTTGGGGCGCCTACATCATCGCTGTTATCGGTGGAATCTTAACGGAGCATGCCATTACCGAATACACGCCATTCTCTGCTTTTATGCAAATGGTGCCGATGAACCTTTATGTCTGGGCGGCTCTTGGGATTGTGTTTATTGTAGCATTCCGCGGCGTGGATTTTGGCGCAATGAGAAAGCATGAAAACCGTGCGATCGAAACAGGCAAAGTGTACGATGAAACAAAAGATATTCCTGGAGAATTAAAAAATGATCTGCCAACAAGCACTCACGGCACAGTAGGAGACCTGATCTGGCCAATCATTGCATTGGTAATTGGAACAGTAGCGTCCATGATGTGGACAGGCAGTCAGCTTTACACCGAAGAAAATGGCGGCTCGGCTTCAATTCTGCAAATGTTTGAATTCACCGATGTAGCTAAATCCCTTGTATGGGGAGCTTCAGTAGGTCTCATTGTTTCGATTGGATTCTTTATACGTCAGGTGAAGCGTTCAAATAAAATTGGGGGTGCTGAATTTTTCCTTGCGTTAAAAGAGGGAATCAAATCCATGCTGCCTGCCATTTATATTCTTGTGTTTGCCTGGATGATTGTAGGACTCATCGGGGAACTTGAAACAGGTGAATATCTCGCTAACGCTGTAACTCAATCTGACTTAAATATTGCATGGCTTCCTGTGCTGTTATTCCTGGTAGCAGGTGTCATGGCATTTTCTACAGGAACATCATGGGGATCGTTCGGGATTCTTCTACCGATTGCAGGGACGATTGCCGTAAGCACGGACAGTTCACTTCTTCTTCCTGCCCTTGCAGCAGTTCTTGCCGGTTCTGTCTTTGGAGACCATTGTTCTCCTATTTCGGATACGACAATTCTCTCTTCAACAGGAGCAGGAAGTAATCACATCGATCACGTGATTACGCAGATTCCCTATGCGGTAACAGGGGCTGTTATTGCTTCAGCCGGCTATATTCTGCTTGGTTTCACCGGCAGTACCTGGCTGGCGCTTGGACTAGTTATTCTTCTGCTGGCTGCCTTTGCTCTGATCATGGGAAGAAACCCTGATAAAGAAAGAGTGGTTTCTGCTCAGGAAACTGCTACAAAATCATAATATACAGTGACATAACCAAAAAGAGGCTGAGACAAAACTCGAAAAAATTTAACAAATGAAGATATATTTATTAGTAGCAGTAGGTGAGTGGAGCGGAAGGCGGCGACTCCTGCAGGACATGACGGGCAAGCTGAGGCTTTACAGAGCAAGGCTCTGAAAGGCTCAGCGCCGTCCCTGCCGAAAGCGTCCGACTGAAGCGCAGTGAACCAATGGGAGAGCTTGAGACACTTCTGTCTCAGGCTCTTTTTGGCATTGATTTATTACTAGTTATAAATCCCAATCGAAGAAATCTCAGCTTCTAAAAGGTAGTAAATCCCCTTAGATAAAGAGTATAAAATTGAAACGAATAGTACTTTAGAATTAAAACCTGCTCTATTCATATAATGTATAAGATATTAAATGAATACTTTTTATTAACCTTCCTTACTGAAACGCTTGGTTTTCAAGTGTAATGTACATATACCAGTATAATAATAAATGATCTCAAATAGTTCTTTTACATTTAGGCATGAAGTGCTATACTATTTTTAGATTAGAATAAATAATCTGAATATATAAAAACTTCTTACTTTTAATGGAAGTTTAATGGGAGGGAAGAAAATGAGTCGTCAACAATGGGGGACACGCGCAGGATTTATTTTAGCCGCAGTTGGATCTGCAGTTGGTTTGGGAAATATTTGGCGTTTTCCATATGTAGCTTACGATAACGGTGGCGGAGCTTTTTTAATTCCATATTTATTTGCACTTTTAACAGCTGGTATTCCTATTTTAATCATGGAATTTACAATCGGTCATAAGTACCGTGGCTCTGCACCGCTGTCATTTTTTCGGGCTGGTGGAAAAAAAGCAGAATGGCTTGGCTGGTGGGGCGTAGTTGTAGCCTTTGTCATTTCAACCTATTATGCAGTCATTATCGCATGGGCCATGCGGTATACCATCTTCTCGTTTGATCAGGCTTGGGGGGAAGATACGGGAGCGTTCCTCCAGGGGGATTTTCTTCAGCTGCTTGAGGTCACACCTGGTGAGACTGGAGGAATTGTATGGGGTGTTTTCATTCCATTAATTCTTGTCTGGGTAATTACCCTTGGTATTCTTCTTAAAGGAGTCAAAAAAGGAATTGAAATTGCCAATCGGATTTTCATACCTACTTTGGTTATTTTATTCCTGATTATTGTGGTGCGTGCCGTTACGCTTGAGGGCGCTGCTACAGGTTTAAATGCATTTTTTGAGCCTGACTTTGATCAGATCATGAACCCTGGCGTTTGGGTTGCAGCATACGGTCATATTTTCTTCAGCTTATCCATTGCATTTGCCATCATGATCACATATTCAAGTTATTTACCTAAGAAGTCTGATATTACAAACAATGCATTTATCACAGGTTTTGCAAATTCAGGCTTTGAGCTTCTTGCAGGTATCGGTGTTTTTGCAGCGTTAGGATTTATGGCAACGCAGCTGGCGGTACCTGTTGATGAAGTAGCAGATGCAGGAGTAGGACTTGCATTCGTCGTTTTTCCACAAATCATTAATCAATTTCCTGGATTCAATGGATTCTTTGGCGTATTGTTTTTCCTTTCTTTAACACTTGCCGGGTTAACATCCTTAATGTCTATTACAGAAACATATGTAGCGGGTGTAACAGAAAAATTTGGTGTCAGCCGGAACAAAGCAGTTATTCTAGGAGGCGGATTGGCAGCCACAATTTCAATCCTGTTTGCTACTCAGGGAGGTCTATACTTCCTTGATATGGCGGATTACTTCATTAACCAATTCGGTGTAGCAGCTGTGGGACTCGTTGAAGTGATTATGGTAGTCTGGATTCTTCGAAAAACGAATACCTTGCAGTCTCACGCAAACCTAACTTCAGATATCCAGCTAGGAGTCTGGTGGAAGATCTGTCTTGGCGTTATTACACCAATCGTGCTTGGAGTCATGATGTTTGGCTTGTTAAAACAGAATATTCTTCAGCAATTTGACAGTGACACAGGGAATTATGAAGGCTATACCACTGCATTTACCCTTTACGGTGGTGTGTCTGTAGCAGTTGGAGCACTTCTTGTAGGGATTTTGCTTTCTATTGGTAAATGGAGCAAGCATCATTCGATAGCAGGTGAAAAAGAATAGAGGGGGTATCAATGATGACAGCCAGTGCCATCGTCATGATGATCATAGGAATTGTTCTCTTATGGGGGGGCCTTGCAGCAAGTATTTTTAACGCAGTTAAAAAATCCAAAAGAACAGCTTAATTTAGTTTAAAGCCCATTCATAACTTATTCATAAGTAAGTGGTTGGGACTAAACTTAAATAAGTTAAAAAAAGAGACAGTAATTAGTAATAGTAATAGTAAGAGGTGAGCGGAGCGGAAGGTGGCGACTCCTGCAGGATATGACGGCAAGCTGAGACTTTAAAGGGCAGAGCCCTGAAAAGGCTCAGCGGCGTCCCTGCGGAAAGCGTCCGCCTGAAGTGCAGCGAACCGGTCAAAGAGGTTGAGACACTTTTGTGTCCCAGCCTCTTTTTTATAGATAATTTGCAAGGGTATAAGTGTGCAAAAAAAATCAATATCACATACTGAATCTGCACATCGCAGCCATGTCACAGAACGGTCGCATAAGCATTTTGAAGGGCTAAAACCCCTTAGCCTCCCTTGTTTTCAACCAGTTAGTGTGATAAAGTGACATTGTCAGAAAGCTTTACATATTTTCATTTTTTTGTCGATTACTCGAACGGGTTAGAACCCCTGAACCTATCAGATGGGAGAGAATGAAATGAGCACAAAAACAAAAGACGGCTACTTAAGAAAGCCTGAGTGGCTGAAAATTAAGCTTAATACGAACGAAAACTATACGGGCCTTAAGAAAATGATGAGAGAAAATAATCTTCATACAGTTTGCGAAGAAGCAAAATGTCCGAATATTCATGAATGTTGGGGAATCAGAAGAACAGCTACCTTTATGATTTTAGGAGATATCTGCACACGCGCCTGCCGCTTTTGTGCGATAAAGACGGGTCTGCCTACAGAACTCGACTTAGCAGAGCCGGAAAGAGTAGCTGATTCAGTTGCTATGATGAACTTGAAGCACGCTGTTATTACTGCAGTTGCCCGTGATGATTTAAAGGATGGGGGAGCAGAGGTCTTCGCAGAAACGGTCCGTGCGATTAAAAGGAAAAACCCTTTTACCACTGTAGAAGTTCTTCCGTCTGATATGGGCGGCGTTTATGAAAACATTAAAACACTGATGGATGCACGCCCTGATATATTAAATCATAATATTGAAACGGTTGAACGCTTAACGCCAAGAGTGCGGGCAAGAGCTAAATACGCACGTTCACTGGAATTGCTGCAGCGTTCAAAGGAGCTTCAGCCTGACATTCCAACAAAATCAAGTCTGATGATTGGACTTGGGGAAACAAAAGAGGAAATCATTCAAACAATGGATGATCTTCGTGCGCATGATGTGGATATTATGACGATTGGCCAGTATTTGCAGCCTACAAAAAAACATCTTCCTGTTATCAAGTATTATACGCCGCTTGAATTTGGAGAACTAAGAAAAATTGCAATGGGGAAAGGCTTCAAGCATTGTGAAGCAGGTCCTCTTGTACGATCATCTTATCACGCGGACGAGCAGGTTAATGCAGCTTCACGTGAGCGCCAGGCGCAGGGAGAAAAAGTAGAGCAGGCTAAATAATGAAAAGCAGCAGATGAATCTGCTGCTTTTGCTTTGGTCTTCCATTCGAATTAGGCGTCCAGTGATTTTACTGCCGGAATATCCATTGCGGCTGGTGCAAGATCGATGTCTTCTTCCACCATGTCATTTTCTTCATCCTTTGTTTCACCATTGGCGTTTTCGCCTTCGTCAATTGGATAGCCTTGCGGAGAGGAATCTCTCATCAGTTTGATGGTTGAGGCAATAGCATCTTCCATATCCGCGTCATTTAAATGAGTTTCTGCAATGCTTTCAACATTCACACGAAGATCAGGGTCATCTGTAACATAAACATGATACCATCTTGGAACAACAGATAAGGCATTTTTCTTTACCTGATCGGCCATTTCATTTGGATCCATCTCATGATCATAATCCTGGGCCACCTGATAGGAAATGAGAACTTCTTCATCTGTTACCACGGTAGAAACATTTTCAATCCCGGGCAACGATGCGCTGAACCGGCTTATCGCATCTGCAGCGACTTGAAGATTCATTTTATAAGCAATATTATCGTTTTCTCCTTCCCCGTCATTGGGGTTTGCCACTTTTGTTGAAAACCCGAAATGATTTTCGGTTGTATCGGTAATCTCAAGAGTATCTGCTGCCGCAGACTGTTCAATGTCTGTATCCACTGTTGGGGTATCTGGCAATGAACAAGCACCAAGTGTTAATGCCCCCGCCAATAAAAATGCAGCATGCTTTTTCATCCACATCGCCTCCTTACATTTAGGTTCCCCAGAGGATGCGATATTTTATCATAGTAAATGATGGTTTTTACGGTATAATGAACGTATCAGTTTGAAGAGTAAGGACGGTGTAAATGATGATTTCCATTCAAAATCAAACATATGAAATAGTTGATGAATTTCGGGATGCCTTTGACCAGGAAGCGTTTGAAGGTCGTTACAGCGAAATCCTCCACAAATACGATTTTATTGTAGGGGACTGGGGCTATGGTCAGCTCCGGTTAAAGGGGTTTTTTGATGACCAGAATCAAAAGTCTTCGTTTGACACTAAAATTTCAACCGTAAAGGACTACCTGTTTGAATACTGTAATTTTGGCTGTCCATACTTTGTGATTAAGAAGGTAGAGACAAAAAAATGACCTGTTGCCGGGTCATTTTTTTTGATTTTTTAATACAAAATTACGGAATGTGCGAGCCTGGCTCTGCTCTCGGTATATCTTCGTGCAGACCTTTATTTTCATAATTAAACGCACTGTAATAGCGTTGTCCTTTTCGCCATGGCCCCGACTTGTTGCGCACCAGTGTATACTTGCCGCGTGGTGATCCGTAGGGACCTTCGGGAAGAGTTTCAGGTATCAGATATTCACGACCGACTTCTACGTTGGAAAAGTCACTGTATTCTTCGTTTTTTGCCACGTTTCACTGCCTCCTTTTTTATAGTTTGTCCTGAAAAAGAGGGTTTCAGTAATGTCATCAAGAAGAAAAACGACTATCTTGTGGTAAACTAGTGAAGGATAAATCGTGCATGGGAGTGAAGATCAATGTATTTTGTTGACCGTGAAAAAATTGAGCAGATGCTTGTTTATATGGAAGAAAAGACCTCCTACTTTAATCAGCAAATTTCCTTTGAAAAGGAAACAGAAAAGTTGGCACTTGAGCGGACTGCACATATGATTATTGAAAGCATTCTGGATGTTGGAAACAGCATGATTGACGGATTCATTATGAGGGATCCAGGCAGCTACGATGATATTATCGATATTCTCGATGATGAAAAAGTCGTAACGGAAGAAATGACTCCGCTTCTGAAAAACCTGATTCAGCTAAGAAAGCAGCTTGTGCAGGAGTATCTGACAGTAAATCATGATGAGATTGCCCGGTCAATGGAAAAATCCATTCCGGCAGTGAGCCAATTCCCAAGCAGGATAAGAAAGTATTTAGAAACGGAATTAGGACCCGTGTCTGCTTTCAAAAAATAATTTACGAGATGTAAAATTTTATCGTCATACGTTAGAAAGGATGTTTGTAGTTGAAAGCTTATAAAGGATATTTAATCGATTTGGATGGAACGATGTACAGAGGAACAGAACCGATAAAAGAAGCAGTCGCGTTTGTTAAAAAACTACATGAGCGTGGCATTCCTTATTTATTTGTCACTAATAATTCTTCTAAAACGCCAGATCAAGTGGCAGCGCATTTGACAAAATTCGATGTACCGGTGTCAAATGATCAGGTATTTACAACTTCTATGGCAACTGCGGCATTTATTTCCCAGGAAAAGATGGATGCGACTGTCTATGTGATTGGAGGCGAAGGGATCCGTCAGGCTCTCCAGGAAAAAGGGATGGAGCTAGTAACCGAATCCCCAGATTACGTTGTGGTCGGACTTGACCGGGATATTACGTATGAAAAATTGGCTCTTGGCTGTCTGGCTGTGCGCGGCGGGGCGAAATTTATTTCCACTAATGGAGATATCGCCATACCAACAGAGCGGGGCTTGCTGCCTGGCAATGGATCGCTTACTTCAGTCATTACTGTATCCACACAAACAGAGCCTGTTTTTATCGGCAAGCCGGAAGCGATCATAATGGAACAGGCATTACAGGTGCTCGGTCTTCCTAAAGAGGAAGTAGCAATGATTGGCGATAATTATGATACAGACATTACTGCGGGGTTAAATGTAGGGATGGACACCATCATTGTGCATACAGGAGTAACCACAAAGGATATCCTGATGACAATGGAAAGACAGCCTGCTTTTTCAATTACTTCCTTATCTGAATGGGAGATTTTATAGAAAGAGGGGAATTATGGTGAAAAAAGTATTTATTACTCGAAACATTGATGAAGAAGTGATTCAGACGCTGGCCACACATTTTCAAGTGGAGGTTTGGCACTCCGAGCATCATGCCTGCCCGCGGGAAGAATTAATGAAGCAGGCCGCAGACAGCCACGCTCTGTTAACCATGCTGTCAGACCAGGTGGATCAAGAGCTGCTTGACCACGCTCCACAGCTTGAAATCGTGGCGAATCTCGCAGTGGGCTATGACAATATTGACGTGAAGGCAGCGGCTGAAAAAGGGATCACCATCACAAATACACCGGATGTGCTTACGGATACGACTGCTGATCTTGCTTTTTCCCTCCTCATGGCTTCAGCAAGAAGAATCGTGGAAGCAGCGGATTACGTGAAGCAGGGCAGCTGGCAGTCCTGGTCGCCTTATTTGCTTGCAGGAAGTGACATTCACCATAAGACAATCGGAATCATAGGCATGGGCAAAATTGGCGAAGCAGTGGCCAAAAGAGCCAGAGGCTTTGATATGACGATTTTGTATCATAACCGATCCAGAAACCATGAAGCAGAACAAAATCTTCAGGCACTTTACCGCACGCTGGATGAGCTGCTGCAGGAGTCTGATTTTGTTGTTTGTCTTGCGCCTCTAACCGAAGAAACAAAAGGGATGATTGGGGCAGAGCAATTTGCTCTCATGAAGGAGACAGCTTATTTTATTAATGCTGGCAGAGGACCTGTTGCAGATGAAAAAGCATTAATACACGCACTTCAGGAGAAAGAACTTGCAGGAGCAGGATTGGATGTATTTGAAAAGGAACCGATCGATTCCTCTCATCCTCTTTTATCCATGAAAAACGTGATCGCTGTCCCGCATATCGGCAGCTCTTCCTTTGAAACAAGAAAAATCATGATGGAGCTTTGTGCAGACAATATCACCCATGTCCTGACGGGGAATGACCCTTTGACAAAGGTGCATTAAAGCGGTGAAAAACATATATAAGCCGACTTAAAGCCCCCCGCATCAGCGCGAGGGGCTTTAAGTGTATAAGAAGTGGAATAAGTGCCACTTGCATTATATGCAGTTTACATTAAAATACCTGCTCTACCTCAACGACGCCGGGAACTTCTTCAAGCAGTGCGCGTTCAATTCCTGCTTTAAGAGTAATCGTCGAACTTGGGCATGTGCCGCAAGCACCAAGAAGTCTGAGTTTCACAATTCCGTCTTCTACGTCTACCAATTCACAGTCTCCGCCATCTCGAAGAAGGAATGGACGAAGCTTATCAAGAACTTCCTGAACCGAATCTTTCATTTCAACTTCTGTCATTCGAATCGACTCCTTTCCTACCTTCTATTATAATAAGGATGAAGAAAAAAATCCATCCAGATTGATTCATTTGTTTAAAATTGAAAGGAAGTGTCTGCATGTTAGTTAAACCTGTTACCGTAACAGTCTATGGCGCCGAAACAATTTGTCCAAGCTGCGTAGGAGCTCCGTCTTCAAAAGAAACATACGAATGGCTTGAGGCCGCGCTTGGACGTAAATTTCCAAATCAGTCCTTCACAATGGAATATGTGGATATAAATCAAAAGCATGAGGATGAGAAGAAAACAGCATTCATTGAACGAATGGAAGAAGAGGATTTATTTTATCCTGTGGTACTGATCGAGGACCGTATTGTAGGAGAAGGCAATCCAAGGCTGAAAACGGTCTTTGGTGAATTTGAAAAGTACGGCTATAAAGCAGAGGCGTAAAACTTTCTAAGAATGTTTAAACATACACAGCATATTATGTTGAGATCGTCTATTTTTCAATAAGAAAAGGTGATGACTCAAATGAATGTGTTTAAAAAAACGTGCAAAATCTTTTTTCTATCCAATCTTGCCGTCGTCGCCACTTTAATCCTGCTGCCAGCCATCATTGTTACAGGAGAGGCCGAACTGCTTACTCAATTTATTCATTACATTTCCAAAGAATAAAAAGATCAGAAGAACAATCGGTATCATGATTGTTCTTTTTTGTTTGTCTTTTTCTGTAAAGCACATTTACTAAAATACGGTAAATAAAAAGGAAAATGTTTTTAGTTATAAAAAGGGAACGTTTGTTCTATAATAGAATAAAGGGGGTATTAAGATGAAAAAGCATCATTTTATAAGGGCAATGGAGCAAGACCTTGTTGTTGAAATGATTTATCTTTCAGACCGTAATGAGATCAGCCATAGAAAAATAAAAATTCTCCAGCTGAATGAGTATTCTATGGTCGCTTATTGCTACCTCAGAAAAACCCGCCGGACGTTTTCGTACAGAAATATTCTCTCTTCAGTTCCTCTGCTTGGCACGCGGGAGAGAGTGGTATGATTTTATTTTTTGCCAGTTTTACTCTCCGATTTAAAACAATCAATTTGCAGAGTAATGACAATAATTTCATCCCGAAGTGGAGACAAAACTAAAAAAAGATTAAAAAGCGAGGTAGTATTCATAAATAGTAATAGGAGATCGGAGCGGAAGGCGACAACTCCAACCGTCCCTTCGGAAAATGTCCACCTTAAGCAAAGTGAACAGGTCAGCAAGCCTGAGACATTTATGTCCCAGGCTCTTAGATATAGAGCATTTTTACTAATAAAAAACACGCTCAACTAAATGAGCGTGATGATATTAGCCATTATGGTATTTATACATCCACAGAACGCCTGATTTCATGAGCCGGGCAATTCTTCCTGTGATTGTGCGGTCGCCAAGATAGGCGAAGCCGTGTTTTTTGCCGAGGGAGCCCATAAACCCTTTTAAACTGATTTTTGGCATCTCAGCAGGAAGCTGTTCCCCTTTCCAGCGCATGAGCAGGACTTTGACAATCTGTTCTGCCTGCTCCTCAGCAAGCTGGGCGCTTGGCGCGAAAGGAAGGCTTGCGCAATCACCAACTACGTACACATTTTCATCCTTAGGGAGATTATGATATTGAGTCAGTACAATTCGGTTTGAAGCATCTTTTTCAGTCGGAATGCTCCGTACGACTTCTACAGGCTGGATACCTGCTGTCCAGACACAGACATCAACAGGGATCGTTTCTTCATGGTTAAAAAGCTTATTCGGTTCAACTTTAGTAATATTGGAGTTGCTGACAATTTCTACATTATTGGCATCAAACCATTTTTGAACATAATTGCTTAATCGAACAGGGAAAGCAGGGAGAATGCGTTCGCCCCGATCAAAAAGCTTAATTGAGAGATCACTTCTGCTTTCTCTTAATTCACTTGCAAGCTCAATACCGCTCAGCCCAGCGCCGACTACTCCGACTACAGAACCGGAAGGAAGATTCGACAGCTTCTCATAGGTCGCTCTTGCCTTGGAAATGGATTGAATACTGTGAGTATATTCATCTGCTCCAGGCACATTATGATATTTATCTTCGCATCCAAGCCCGATGACTAAATCATCATAATCGACAAAAGACCCATCCTCTAATAAAACATGCTTTTTCTTCGTATCTATTTTTGTCACATTGCCGTATTTCATTTTGAGCCTTTCATGTTCAGGAAAAGATACACGAACTTCCTGGTCGGAAATCGTTCCGGAGGCTAAGGCATAATATTCAGTTTTTAAACAGTGATAAGGCGTACGATCAATTAAGGTGATTTCCATATCATTTGGCAACTGGTTAGGCAGTAAACGCAGAAGCACCCTCATATTGCCGTATCCGCCGCCAAGCAGAACTAACTGTTTCATAGTAACCCTCTCTTTGCAATCAGCATTTGTCAGCGTAAGCACTTTCAATATGATGCTTATTCGCTTAATTAACGTGTACATAACGTTTGTATTTATAAAAAAAGTATAGCGGAATAAGGTCGATTGTACAATAATAATAAGAGAATTCCTTCACAAACTTTGTAAAGAGTGTTCATACGGGCTTCAATTCAAATGATTGACGGTTTAACTGAAAAAAGGTAGCATGAATAGGTAGTGTGAGGTGAGACAATGAAACCAATTATAGAATTTTGCATAAGCAATTTAGCAAGCGGCTCACAGGAGGCCCTCGAAGAACTAGAACGGGATCCCAATCTGGATGTCATAGAATACGGCTGTCTTGGTTACTGCGGAAAATGTGCAGCGTCTCATTTTGCCCTGGTAAATGGAGATGTTGTTGAAGCGGATACACCTAAAGCGCTTGTTGAGGAAATTTATGTGTATTTAGAAGAAAATCCTATGTTTTAATAAATATGCTTTCCAATGGTAAAAGCACTCTGCAAATCAGACAGGCTGAAAAGTCTGTTTGCAGAGTGCTTTTTTTCATGACGTAAAAGGTTGAATACTTTGACTGTTTTTTTCTGCCCGATACGTCTGCCAGCGTTCTTTAGCAAGCTTGACGATTCTTGGTTCAGTGGCTGCATTTTGCTGTTCAATCAGCTTAGAAAATAGGGTGGTTGCTTCCTGCTCTTCACTTAATTGAAGGGAAAGATCAGCAGCAAGATAAAGGAGACGTTCTACAGACATTTTGGTGCCTGTATAATCTCCGATTGAATAGGATTCCTTGTAGGAATGGAGTGCAAGGCGCTGAAATCTTTTTTGCTGGTCATTGCTTTGAATGGTTGAATAAAGCCAAGAGAGCCGCAAATACAGACCTGCGATTATAACCTGCTTTTCATTCTTTAATAGTGCGCAAAAAATGGCAAGCTTAAAGGACGCTATCGCTTGACCATGCTGCCGGACACCCGAAAAGTCCTGTGGCTTCCAATTGCTATTGAGAGCATCCTGAATTCTTTGTTTAGTATTTGGAGGGAAATAAGGAGAGAAATCTTCCGTAAAGGAGTATCCGCAAGAAAAGCAGACGTGCACGTGGTAAAGGTTTGGATCCAGTTCTGCATTTTGATAAATCGGACGCAGATCGCTTTGATGCCCTTCTATTTTTAGAAAGCGGGACCGGGTCTTAGAAGATGAGAATTTGTGGTTACACAAGGGGCATGTGATTGATTTCGTATAGATTGGAGAAACTTCCATTTTTCCACCGCCTTCATTGGATAGTGCTATATACTTGCTATTTTATCATTTAATGGGTCTAAAGGTATGTTTTTTATAAAATTTTTTAAAAGAGCAGGCAGGAAGAAAAAATCCAAATGGTTGAGACAAATGGATAAAAAAGCTATACTACGTATACGAAGGAATTTACGGAGGTGCTACGATGGAACAAGTAATCAAAATGTCCGAAGCTGCAGCGCTTCAGGTGAAAGATATGATGAAAGAAGCCGAGGAAGAAAATGCCTATCTTCGAGTAGCGGTTAAAGGCGGAGGCTGCAGCGGTCTTTCCTATGGGATGGGCTTTGAGCACGAAGTGGATGCGGAAGATCGAGAAGAGCTGCATCATGGCATCCGCGTGCTGGTGAAAACAGAAGACGCAGACATCTTAAGAGGAACTGAAATTGACTATAAACAATCGTTAATGGGCGGCGGATTTACGATTGAAAATCCGAACGCCATTGCATCATGTGGCTGTGGTTCATCATTTACTACTGCTACAAAAAAAGGAACACCTGAAAATTGCTAATATACTTCAAAATCCTTTGACGAATTAAATTCGTTGAAGGATTTTTTTAGATGTATACCTTGTAATGCAAGATAATAAAAGCTATACTATTTTTATATCTTGCATTACAAGGTATATAAGAATGATGATAACTCTTGTATTACAAGGTAAAAGGAGCTGAATGTATGGCTGATCAGACACAAATGCTAAAAGGGATTTTAGATGGCTGTCTCTTAGCTATCATAAAAGAAGGAGAAATATACGGATATGAACTCGCTGCTAAGCTTGAATCGTATGGATTTACTTCATTCAGTGAAGGAACGATTTATCCATTATTGCTCCGAATGCAGAAGGAAAAGCTTGTTGCTACAACACTTAGAAAGTCAACTGCAGGTCCAAAGAGGAAATATTACTCATTAACTGAGAAAGGGGAGCAAGAGCTGCTACTTTTTCATCAGAGGTGGAATCAATTAAACAAGACAGTAAACAAGGTATTAAAAAAAGAGGAGATGTGAATTGGGATGCTGTCAAAACAATCAGAAAAATTTATTTTAGAGCTCCGAATGTATTTAATTTCAAAAGGCAAGAAGGATCAGGAGATTGACGAAATCACAGAAGAACTTGAAATTCATTTAACGAGAGCAGAGGAGCAGGGAAAGGATATCGCTAACATAGTCGGCAAAAGCCCCAGGAAGTACATGAAAAGTCTTTCTAACGAAATGAAAACAGATCGAAAACAGATGGCCGTATTGATTCCAATGATGATACTGCTGATTGCAGCTTACTTCAGCTTTGGTCCTGCCATTGAAGGGACGTTTGCCCTGTCCAGTATTATTCTGTGGTTTGCTTTAGGCGGAGCAGCTATTGGCGTATTTGTCTACGGGTTAGTGATGTGCAGAGTCCTGCCTTCATTATATAAGTCCTTTTGGGGAATGGTGTTGATTTTCGGCGCAAATATTTTTGTTACCGGCATATTCGTGATGTTGTTATTATGGATGAAAAGTCACTCAGCCCAACCTTTCTTTGTTGCAACCCCGCTCCAAAACACGATTATTATTGCAATTTGCCTTGCTCTGTTTATCGCATCTGCCATCTATACGAAAACATGGATCACGATCTTTGTTCCTGCTTTTATCGGTCTGCAGGCTGTTTCGTTTCGATATTTTTCGGATGAAATCAATAGCAATCCCAATGTTTTTATAATCGGGATTATCGTTCTTACATTGATCGTAGGCTCTGGTATGATTTTTCTTTATAAAAGAAAAATAAAGGTGCAAAATTGATTGACTTACCAGTCAGGATGTCCTTATAAAATATCTAGGGCCCTGACTATTTGTCCATAGGTTGCGAAGAATATAAAAGTATGTTTTAATAAAATAATAATCAAATCGTAATCATTACGATTTTGAATAAAGGAGGATTTACTTTGAAGAAAAATCAGCATCCTGATTATCAAAAAGTTGTGTTTATAGATACAAACAGCGGGTTTTCATTTTTAACCGGTTCTACAAAGAAGTCTCAAGAGACAATTGAGTGGAAGGACGGAAATACGTACCCACTTTTAAAGGTGGAAGTAAGTTCAGACACGCATCCCTTTTATACAGGCAAACAAAAGTTTGCGGATAAAGGCGGAAGAGTGGAACGATTTAATAAAAAGTATAATAGAAAATAAATGTTTATGGAGTCTGGGACAAACGTGTCTCAGACTTTTTTTATGGTTCTCGTTGCTTACGGTTGACGCTTTCCTCCGAGGAGGGGGGTGCTTAAGCATACCTTTAAGGAGAATATAAAAAAAACCAGGGCTGAAAAAATTCAGCTCTGGTTTTTATTTAGGAAATTACAATTTTTCAAGTGCCGGAACAATATCACTTTCGTCACTGTTTTCAATTTCGATTGACTTATTTTTCAATCCATTTATCAATAGAGATTCTACCAGAACAGTGGCGACATCCTCACGCGTGATCGTGCCTTTTTTGTTGGCAAGACTTTTGCTTGCTGTAATTTTTCCTTTAGCAGGTTCATCTTCCAGCCCAACAGGACGGATAATAGTATAATCCAGTCCGCTCTGTTTTAAATGTTCATCTGCGTTGTGTTTGGCCTGCAGGTAGTGATGGAATGTTTCGTTATCTGATGCAACAGATGGGTCATCGGCTCCTATAGAGCTTAGCATAATGAAACGCTCGACGCCTTTTTCTTTGGCATAATCGACCGCTTTTTTCGCTCCCTCTTCATCGACTGCAGTTGTTTTTTCTGCACCTGTATCAGGACCTGAACCAGCAGCAAAGATCACTGCGTTTACATCTTCAAGCGCATAGTCAAATTCACTTTCAAGATCAGCGATAATTGGTCTCGCGCCAAGCTCTTCCATTTTAGGCGCCTGCTCTGTTTTGCGGATCATGGCTTTAACTAAATGCTGCTCACTCTTCGCAAGCTTTTCCACTACCATTGAACCTGTAGTTCCGTTTGCTCCAATTACTAATACGTGCATAAGACATCACCTTTCAAATTAAATATATTTAGTTTATATTTACCCGTCAGGTGATGACCTAAACGCAGGATCATTCAAACATCGATGTACTGTGCATTGGCTGCACACGGGCTTTTGGATCAATGGATGCTTTTGCGTTATTTACGGCCGTAGGTGCTTCTCCAAAACCGGATGCAATCAATTTTACTTTGCCGTCATAGGTGCAGATATCACCCGCTGCGTAGATCCCAGGTATATTCGTTTCCATACGGGAGTTAACCACAATGGAATTTTTCTCTATTTCTAGACTCCAGTTTTTAATAGGGCCTAATGACGAAATAAAGCCGTAATTTACTAAAAGATCATCTAAATCTACCGTAATGGTTTCTTCTTCGCGTCCTTTTTGAAGCGTGAGAGACTTGATTTGATCTTCAAGCGTTTCAAAGCCAACAGGGGTATATGGAGTCATAATATTCACGCTGGAATTCATCAGCTGTTCAACACTGTGTTCGTGTGCACGGAATTTATCTCTTCTGTGGACAAGAGTGACAGAGGCTGCAATCGGTTCAAGCATAAGGGCCCAGTCTACCGCTGAGTCGCCGCCGCCGCAAAGCACTACATTGCGTCCTGTGAATTCTTCCAGATTTGGGACAAAATAATGAAGGTTTTTGCCTTCAAAATCCGTTAATCCGTCCAGATCCAGTTTTCTTGGCTGGAATGCACCATTTCCTGCTGTAATAATAATCGTGCGGGTATGATGGATTTCGTCGTTTGTTGTTAAAGTAAATGTTCCGTCTTCCAATTTTTCTACATTGACGACTTCCTGGTTTAAGCAGACAGTTGTCTCAAAACGCGACATCTGCTCTTCAAGATTATCGACGAGCTCCTGTGCGCGTACTTTTGGAAACCCTGCAACATCATAAATATATTTATCCGGATATAAAGTGGACAGCTGTCCGCCCAGCTGAGGCAGGCTTTCAATTATTTTCACACTGGCCTGGCGCATTCCGCCATAAAAAGCTGTAAACAGCCCGACCGGACCGCCGCCAATTACGGTAATGTCGTAGATCTTTGTATCTTCTTTCATTCTTAATCCCTCCATATAAATGAAACCATCCCTTTTAAAAGGCGATTTCTTGCCTATAATAAACTTTTACACCTTACGTATTTTATCATACTCTTTTTTTAAAGCCCACTTTCCTGCTGTACTTTAGATAAAATCAATAGGCATCTGTAGCAAGACTATCTAAGTATTCTGATTTCCATCATAAACCTTGAAAACTTGACAAAAAAGGGCTATGATTGGGTAAGATACTATGCAGATCATAGAAACACGAGAGAGGTTTGCTATTTTCTTTCGTGAATATTATCACAAACTATTTAAATATGGGCTTCGCGATGGCGCCTTAACCACCATCGCAATACAATGTAAAGGTGAAGTGATCCGAGTGAAGAGACCTACAGTAGTTGTCCTGGGAGCAGGATATGGAGGATTATCCGTTATTACTAAGCTTCAAAAAATGGTCAGTGCAGATAATGCAGATATTATTTTAGTTAATAAAAATGATTACCATTATGAAACAACCTGGCTGCACGAAGCATCAGCAGGAACGATGCACCATGATAAAGTAAGATATGACATTGGCGGTGTTTTGGATAAAGGGAAAGTAAACTTTATCAAAGCAAGTGTTGAAAACATTGATACTGCTGCACAAAAAGTCATTACCGACAAATCCGAAATTGCCTATGATTATTTAGTAGTAGGACTAGGATTTGAAGGCGAAACGTTTGGCATTCCCGGTTTAAAAGAACATGCATTCTCCATTGCCAATATTAAAGCAGCGCGTCAAATTCGCGAACATATTGAATATCAATTTGCGACTTACAGCATGGAAGAAGTAAAGGATCCTTCCCGTTTAACAATTGTTGTCGGAGGAGCCGGATTTACAGGAATCGAGTTCCTGGGCGAGCTTGGGGAACGTGTTCCTGAACTATGTGCTGAATACGATATTGATCCGCAAGCCGTTCGGATTTTATGTGTAGAAGCAGCTCCAATGGTATTGCCTGGATTTGATAAAGAGCTTGTTGATTACGCTGTTTCTCATCTTGAAAGCAAAGGCATTGAGTTTTCGATTGGAACGCCTGTTGTGGAAGCAACTCCTGAAGGTGTGAAAATCAAAAGAGATGAAGATCAGTTTGAAGAAATTAAATCTCATACAGTCGTTTGGGCTGCCGGCGTAAGAGGAAATCCAATCATTGAAAAAGCTGGATTTGAAAATATGAGAGCACGTATTAAAGTAGATCCTGATCTTCGTGCCCCTGGTCATAACAATGTATTTATCGTTGGGGACTGTGCACTGATGATCAACCCTGAAAATGACCGTCCATTCCCTCCTACTGCTCAGATCGCTATGCAGCAGGGAGCACATATCGCTCATAACATCACTGCCCTTCTTAAAGGGGAAGAGCTTGAGCCATTCGCTCCTGACTTAAAAGGAACAGTATGTTCTTTAGGCGGAAACGAAGCAATTGGCGAAGTGTTTGGCAGAAAGATTACAGGCAAACGTGCTGCGATCATGAAAAAAGTGATCGACAACCGTGCCCTTCTTATTCTTGGTGGACCAGGACTTGTATTTAAAAAAGGAAAATTAAATATTTTATAATAGTAAGAGCTGCTTTCGCGGCTCTTTTTTCTATAGTAAAATGCAAAAAACTTGTTCAGGTTCGGCCTTTTTGAAGTATGTTGCATATTATAAGCTGGACCGTGATGAATCAATCTATAAACTTTGACGGGGAGATTATAATGATATGAAAAAAAAGAGAGAAAATGTCTGGTTGGCTGTTGCAGGGCTGGTGTTGAATGAGAAGGGTGAATGGCTCGTCGTTAAAAAGAAGTACGGCGGCCTGAAAGGAGTCTGGTCGCTGCCTGCAGGGTTTGTGGAGGCAGGGGAGACTGCAGATCAGGCAGTTCAACGCGAAGTTTTAGAAGAAACAGGTGTGAAGGCAGAAGTTGGAGAAGTGATTGGATTAAGAAGTGGAGTCATAGGTGCTGAAATTAGCGATAATATGATCATCTTTTCTCTTGTATGCAGAAAGCAGATTCACTCGCTTCAAGCCCAGGAAGGGGAAATTGCAGAAGTTCAATGGATGTCACCTCATAAGCTTGAAAAAGACCCTCGTGTCTCTCAAATGATTCCTGCGATGATTCAGCATATGCGTTCGCAGGGCTTAAAAAGAAGCCCGCTGGTAAATCCAGGAGACCATTTTGACTATACCTCTTACCACCTCTTTTTAGGATGAGGGGATCCTCAAATGTGAACAAAAATCGAAATATCCTTACAGTTCTAAATTTTCTGATAATTAAAGAAAAAGAGAGAAAACCCCTATATGTATTCGCTTACATGGACTATTATTGCCTTTTTTGGCCCTTTTCACTTTATTATGGGGCGTGCTATAGTTACTCTCAACCACATCAGAGAGGGGATGCTCCTTATGAATAAAATAAAACGAAATTCAAATAAATCATGTGAATATTGCTCAGGGCAAGGCTACTTTCAATTAAGATTAGGCGGATCAGAAACATGCCCGTCATGTGGAGGAAATGGAAAGAAATAAAAACGCCTCACTCAACTATACACGTAAACCCGGTCCTGTTTAGGCTCCGGGTTTTTTATTTGGAAAAGTGTACATCACACATCAATGAAAATCTCCTTATAGAGCTAAATTCACCTCTGCAGGCAGGCTGCTGGCGTTTGTGACAACTGAATGAATTATCCTCAGGATTTATTGCACCTGCCCGTTAAATAAGGTAGACTGTTGAAGTGAATGTGGAGGTGTGTCGTTTGGGGACATTTGGAATCGCGCAATTATTAATCTCGATGCTTCTTTTTCTGGTGCTGTTTTTTGGCATCGGTTTTTTATTAAATATGCTTCTTCGCATGACCTGGATTATGGCTGTCATTTATCCAGTCATTACAATTTTAATTGTAGATGAGGTTCGCTTTATTCAATATTTCCGTGCTCCTGGTGAGTCCTTTACAGCATTGGGAAGCCGATTTTCTTCCTTAGCTTTAGCCGATATATTAATATTGTCTGCAGGTATGGCCGGTGCCATTATTGCAGGACTGGTAATGCGGTGGCTTCGTGCTAACGGTTATCGAATGTTTTAAAGCTCCCCCAAATGGCGGAGTTTTTTTATTTCTCCTAATAATATCGTTAGCTGTTTATCACTCTAAAAGCTCTTTATTAAATCGATGGATATGGGACAATCTTCATGAAAAGAGGATTACTAACCATCTATTTGGGTAAATACTAGTTTGAAAGGAGTGATACCAGATTGACGAAATCTAATCATTTTGCCTCGCACTTGGCAGCTATTTTTGCTGTAGCTATGGTTGTCCTCTTTATTCCTTCCAGTACAAAAGCTGAGGTGACGGAGTCGTATACAATCGAGCATCCTGATGAAGAGATGCAAAGTGTAGACGTTCTGACCAATTTGCTGCTTGAAGACAGGGATCTTATGCTTCAAGCAAAAACTATGGCTGAAAATGAATATACGCATAATTATATAGCCACGAGATTACTTTCAAGTGATCCTTCAGCCGTGCCTGATCATATTAAAAGCTATCCTTCAAAGGCGGTTACCGCTACAGGCTATACAGCCGGGGAGGAGTCGACTGGGAAAAATCCGGGCGATGACCTATACGGAATTACGTTTTCCGGTGTTGAGGTAGTAAGAGACACGTATTCTACCATTGCTGCAGATCCAGAAGTTTTTCCAATTGGTTCAATTTTATTTATCCCGGGCTATGGATACGGAGTAGTGGCTGATACAGGCAGTGCCATTAAAGGAAACATTATTGATTTGTACTACGATACTGTAGATGAAGTATTTAATGAATGGGGCAAACAGCAAGTAGACGTCTATGTCATTAAAGAAGGGGAGGGCACTTTTACGGAAAAAGAGCTTCTCTCATTAAACGAACCAAAATAAAAAACGAAGCACAGCGAGGGCTGTGCTTCGTTTTTTTATGATGTGAATAGTTTAGGCAGTGATATTGATTTATACTGCTGAGGATGCAGCAGGCGTCCAAGCTTCCAGATTCCTTCAATCAAACGGGGGGAGGGACGGCAGTAGAGGTCTTCCTCTAGAATATGTATCCTGTTTTCTTTCACTGCTTTCAGCTCCGTCCACTGAGGTCTCTTAAGAATGAGCTCCGGTTTTATTTTTTCTTTTCTGACACCGACCCATGCCAGGCAAATATGGTCAGGGCTGCGGTCATATACATCCTGCCAATCTGTTTGGATACTGGCAAGTTCAACGTCTTTAAACACATTCACACCGCCTGCTAGTAAACTGACTTCTGTCAGCCAATTTACAGCGCCTGGCGTAAAGACCGGTTTAGGCCACCATTCCCAGTATAAAGAAGGTCTGCTGGAAACAGATTGGGAAGCTTTATTGAATTCTTCCAAAATAGCAAGATAGTGTGAATGAACCTCTGAAGCCTTTTCTTCACAGCGGGCAGCTTTTCCAAGCGTCAGGAGATCCTGACCGATTTCCTCCAGGGTTTGAGGATTTAAAACGATATACGGAAGTTTTCTTTTTTCAAGCTCTTCTATATTCTTTTCCATACCGGGCACGCTTAACGAAGCCACGATCAGATCAGGTTCCAGCCCCTCCAACCGGTCTATATCGATTGATAAATCAGGTCCCAGTCTTGGCAAATGTTCAATGCTTTCAGGCCAGTCAGAAAAGTCATCCACACCAATTAAAGATGGTGCTAACCCGAGATAATGCAAAAGTTCTGTATTGCTGGGACACAGTGATGCAATTCTCAAATAAAACACCTGCCATTCATCGTCGTTATAGTGTTAATAAATAATGGATCAGCAATGTAAGAAGGATCCCGGTTAGTCCGCCAAAGAAAACTTCCACCGGCTTGTGACCTAAAAGCTCTTTAAGCTCTTTTCTTTTTTCTTCTTCATCTTTTTCCGTCCACCCTTTTGCTTCCGAAACAAATTTGTTAAAGTCCTTCAAAAGCTGATTAATGACTGCGGCCTGTTCGCCTGCCTGAAAACGCACACCTGTAGCATCAAACATGGTGATAATCGCAAAAACCGTAGCCAATGCAAATACCGGGGATGAAAGTCCGGATTCGAGTGCGATCGCTGTGGCGAGAGCAGTTACCGCAGCTGAGTGAGAACTGGGCATGCCGCCAGTTGAAGTTACGAGGGACCAGTCCACTTTTCTAGTGGCAATGAATTGAATCGGTACTTTTACAACCTGAGCAAATAATATGGCAAACAGTGATGCCCAAAGCGGAAAATTCGTAAATAGTTCCATGAAATGACTGCACCCTCTCTACTGCAAATACTCAATCTGTTTGGGCTATTATATCATATTTTATATGGTTATTCGTGAATGCGCGGTCCGTAAATCGAAATCGAATGCACTTTTAGGTATAATAAAAAGTGGAGGTGTTTTGAAATGAAATGGTCCGTACATAACGAAAACCCGCTTGAATCTTCACACGATTACTTAGTTGTAGGGTTATGGAACAAATCTTCACAATTTGAAGGCATTTTAGAAGAGCTGAACAAGGAGCTCAATGGAGAATTAACCGCGCTTGTTAAGGAAGGAGATCTTTCAACAAAAGCCAAAACGATTACAAAATTGCCGATGCTCGGAAAAAGCAATGCAAAACGCATTATTTTTGTAGGACTTGGAAACCAGAAGGAGCTGACGATAGACGGATTGCGTGAGAGCTTTGGTGCGCTGGGAAAAGTATTGAAAAACAGCAGAGTCTCAAGCGTTTCTGTTGCCATAGACAGCTTCCTGTCTATGGCAATCGAACCATCTGATGCAGGACAGGCATTAACAGAAGGCATTACTTTATCCAGCTATGAATTTGAAGGATACCGTAAAAAGCCTAATTTGCCGGAAGTGACGCTTGAAGCCATTTCCGTCTGGACCCATACAGACGAACAGGAAATGACGGCTGCCCTGGAAGTAGGGTTTGTATTGGGGGAAGGAACAAACTCTGCGCGCACATTGGTCAACATGCCTGCTAATATGCTGACTGCTTCCAAGATGGCAGACTATGCAGTTGAATTAGCTGAGAAATATGGCTTTGAAAGTGAGATTCTTGGCAAAGAAGAAATGGAATCAATGGGAATGGGCGCTTTGCTTGCAGTAAACCAGGGATCAGCAGAACCGCCTAGAATGATCGTGCTTAAGCACAAAGGAAGAGACGAATGGACAGATGTACTGGGCCTTGTTGGAAAAGGCATTACATTTGATACTGGGGGCTATTCCATTAAGCCAAAAGATGGCATAGTCGGAATGAAAGCAGATATGGGTGGAGCCGCAGCTGTTCTTGGCGCAATGGAAGTGATTGGCCGTCTTCAGCCTGAGCAAAATGTTGTCGCAGTGATTCCGGCTACAGATAATATGGTCAGTTCAAAGGCCTTTAAACCTGATGACGTTATTACTTCTTTAAGCGGCAAAACCATTGAAATTTTAAATACAGACGCTGAAGGACGTCTTGCTCTTGCGGATGGAGTAACCTACGCGAAGCAGCACGGCGCCAACTATATTGTGGACGTTGCTACACTGACAGGCGGTGTAATCGTAGCACTCGGACTGGATAAGACAGGTGCACTTACGAACAACGAAGAATTGTTTGAGCAGGTGCTTGAAGCATCAGCTGAAGCAGGCGAATTTATCTGGCAGCTGCCATATACGGAAGGCGATAAAAATCGTGTTCGCAAATCACCTGTAGCAGACCTTAATAACTCGCCGGGCAGAGACGGCCACGCTCTTTTTGCCGGGGCATTTATTGGAGAGTTTGCAGAGGGTACACCATGGGTTCACCTTGATATCGCAGGAACGGCGACCACAAAATCTGCTCATCACCTTGGACCAGCAGGCGCAACAGGAGCCATGACCCGTACACTGGCTCTCCTGATCGAACAATTTTCTCTTAAGCATAAATAAAAAGGTTGAATGAAAAAGGCTCCCGTTGTGGAGCCTTTTTCACATTACCGCACAAAAGGGGACAGGCCCATTTTTGTGCGGTAATGTGAAGAAACATTCCGACTTTTTGCCCTTTCGTTGACACAGGGAGAGGGGTTTGATAATGTATGGGAGGGTTTAACACGTTACTTGTTTAGTATACTAAAGAGTTAATTTATAGATCGAGAGGCTGATTGGTTTGAATGCTGTTATTATTGCGGTTTTAATTATGCTTGTTTTGAGTCTGCTCCGGATTAATGTTGTAATTGCGCTGGTTATTGGAGGAGTGGCAGGTGGTTTAATCGGGGGTCTTACTATTGATGAGCTTGTCACCGTTTTTTCTGAAGGTGCAGGTGCCGGAGCAAATATTGCACTAAGCTATGCTTTGCTGGGCGGGTTTGCAGTGGCAATTTCGTATACAGGACTGCCAAAGCTGCTGGTTGACAAAATTGTAAAGATAGTCAGCAGAAAAGAAGATTCCAGAAGACAGGCACTTCCGAAAGTTTTGATTGTCCTTGCCATTTTGTTTATATCTTGTTTATCTCAAAATGCTGTTCCGGTTCATATTGCATTTATCCCTCTTTTAATCCCGCCGCTTTTGCTGGTGATGAATGAACTTGAGTTGGATCGGAGGCTCATTGCAACGGTGATTACTTTCGGATTGACGGCTCCCTATATTTTGCTGCCGTACGGATTTGGACAGATTTTTCATAATACGATTGCAGAAAATATGGAACTTAGCGGGCTTGCTATTGATGCTTCAACGATCCCACAGGCGATGCTTATTCCGACAGCGGGAATGGTGATCGGACTAGTGATTGCTGTTTTTGTGACCTACCGTAAACCAAGACAATATGAGGAAAAGGTTATCAGTTCAACGGACCATGTGGGTGAAACAGCGATTAGCACCAAGGATCTGGCGGTAACGGTTCTTGCAATTGTCGCTGCACTGGCTGTTCAGACCTTCATTGAATCGATGGTGTTTGCAGCAGTTGTCGGGCTGGCTGTTCTATTTATTTTCGGAACCGTAAAGGTGAAGGATCAGGATCAGTTGATGACTGATGGCATGAAAATGATGGCTTTTATTGGTTTTGTCATGATCGCATCAAATGGATTTGCTGCCATTTTAAAAGAGACAGGCGATGTTGAAAATCTCGTAAATGGTGCTTCTAATATAATTGGCGACAGCCGTTCGCTCGCCGCGATTCTAATGCTGTTGATCGGTCTTGTAGTAACGATGGGAATCGGATCGTCTTTCGCCACCATTCCGATTATTGCGGTTATCTTTGTTCCATTGGCGGCGCAGCTTGGATTCAGTCCGCTTGCTACCATCGTATTGATTGGAACAGCGGGTGCACTGGGCGACGCAGGTTCTCCCGCTTCTGACAGTACACTTGGCCCCACAGCAGGCCTGAATGCAGATGGACAGCATAACCACATTTGGGATACATGTGTTCCGACATTCATTCATTATAATATTCCGCTCATTCTTTTTGGCTGGATTGCGGCACTGGTTTTATAAGTTAGGCTGATTTCTCAATTCAAGCGTTTGCCCAGCCTCTTCCTTCTTTTTTCACATATTTATATAAGGAAAGAAGAAGGAGGGAGAAGAATGCCGAATTATCCTATTTACAACTATAATCGTTCAGGTTATGGGGGCAGCCGATTTATTGGAGCACCATTTTTTGTGGCTCCATTTTTAGGAGGCTTGCTTGGCGGGGCCCTTGGCGGTGCACTTGTACGCCCTCGCCCACCTTATTATCCTCCATATCCGCCTCCATTTTATCAGCCTGGTTTCCAGCCGGGATATCCACCTGGAGGCTATGGCCCGGGACCATATAATCCTTACTACCGGTAGAAGACTATCAATTATATTGTGACCCTGAGCGCTGAACAAGCGCCGGGGTTTTTTGTTTTGTTCTTGATTTTTCCCATTCTACTCGTCAAGATGAAAGAGACAAAGAGTAAGGGAGAGGTAGCCAATGGACCAACACAATGCAAAGGGAACACTTTTAGAGGCATTAGGAATCGAGATCACCTCGATTGAAAAAGGAGAAGTCGTAGCAACCATGCCGGTGGACGAGCGAACCAGACAGCCATTTGGCTTTCTTCACGGCGGCGCTTCCGTTGCGTTGGCAGAAACTGTAGCAAGCTACGGTTCAGTCGCTTTAATCAATTTAGAGACACATGCTTGCTTCGGTCTGGAAATCAATGCGAATCATATTAAATCTAAAAAAGATGGTGTGGTTACCGCGAGAGCCAGAACGATTCATCAGGGAAGAACGACGATGGTTTGGGAAGTTAAAATCGTGGATGAACAGGAGCAGCTGCTGTGTATTTCCAGATGTACAGTAGCGGTGGTTGAGAAAAAATAAGTTTAGAAACACCCTTTCGTGGAAACATAGAACTATCATATCGAAAGGGTGAAGATTATGCCTTGGACGAAAAATGATTATCCGGATTCCTGGAAGAACTTAGACGCTGATGTCAGGAGTAAAGCAATTGAAATTGGCAATGCTCTTTTGAGAGAAGAGAATTACGAGGAAAGCAGAGTCATTGCAATCGCGACAGACCGTGCAGAAAAATCTGTACAGGGAAGCGATCAAGACCAGCCAGTATATGAAATTTCGACTCATAAGGACGGCTGGCAGCTGAAGCAAAAAGGAAAAGACCGAGCTATTTTTGTGGAGAGCACAAAAAGTCAGCTGGAAGACAAAGCAAAGCCGTATGTATCGGAGCACAACGGTAAACTGGTTATTTACACGGGTGACGGGTCAGTTGAACAAACATTGTATGACCATTAAAAAAGAAGGATTCCGCTATTGGCGGGATCCTTCTTTTTTTGATTCAAATTTTTCTTCTTTATCTGCAAGATCATCCTGTATTGATTTACTCCAAAGCTTGACTCCGCTGTTGTAAGCGGCTCTGGCGATTAAATGACCTCCAACCGGGGCAGTAATCAGGACAAAGAAAATGCCGAGAACTACACGGGAGTTAAAGAAGCCTTCTTCTGTCCAAAAGAAGAGGAGAGTACCAATAAGAATACACATTACCCCAAGTGTAGCGCTTTTAGAAGCGGCGTGCGTCCGGGAGTAGATATCAGGCAGCCTGATTAACCCAATCGCTGTAACAACACTAAAAAAAGCACCGACGAGGATAAAGAACATGATGACATAATCATTAATCTCGCTCACGTTGGATAATCTCCCCTTTCTCTAGGTATTTGGAAAAGGCGACTGTCCCAATAAACGCTAAAATCCCCAAAAGCAGGATTACTTCTAAAAAGACGCTTGTTCTCATCAATACGGAAATAAGTCCAATAACGGATATTAAACTGATTCCAAGAGAATCAAGGGCAATGACACGGTCCGGCGTAGTAGGGCCTTTGATGACTCGGTAAACAATCCCTATCATAGACAATGTGACAGCAACAAGAGAGAGCGAAACAACTAAGGTAAACATTATCGGCTCACCTCCATAATGGCTTTCTCGAATCCTTCTTTTATAGAAGAAACGGCGCTTTTAACATCAGGTATATGAAGAGCGTGTATATACAGCGTTTCATTATCATCAGAGATATCCATTACCAATGTGCCGGGAGTTAACGTAATTAACAAGGACAGGAGCGTTATTTCCCAATCTCGCTTTAAATTTGTATCGTATTTAAATATCCCGGGCTGCATATCCATTTTTGGTTTTAAAACAATAGCTAGAACCTCAAAATTGGCTTTAATCAGCTCCCATAAAAACATGAAAGTTAATCGGATAATCGCAATTACTCTCAGAATATAAAACCGTCCGCTAAGAAATCGTCTCATTCCAAAGACAACGATCATGCTTAAGAAAAAGCCAATAATAAAGCTTGAAACGGTAAACGAACCTTCTAAGAACATCCACAGGAACGCCAAAAAGAAATTTAATAAAAGTTGAAATGCCATTTCACATTACTCCTTTAGCACGGCTTCTATATAGATTGCAGGGTTGATGAGCGGTTCGACAGCTTGAGTGATAAACGGTCTAACTGCTTCTGCTCCTACGCCATATGCAATGGCAATAACCATTAGTACAGCTGCAGGGATCCACAGACGCGAAGCAAGATGTGCTTTTGCTCCTGTATACTCTTTTGGCGTTCCCCAAAAGCCATTTGTGAAAATTTTCATTGCGGAATATAAGACAATTAAGCTTGATCCCAGAATAATTAGGGGTCCAATCATTTCTCCGGCATCAAATCCGCCGCGTACAATGAGCAGTTTTCCAATAAAACCGCTGAGTGGAGGGATTCCTGCAAGAGAGAGAGCTGCGACAAAGTATGTCCAGCCAATCCACGGGTATTCTTTGATCATGCCGCCCATGGATTTTAAATGACTTGATCCTGCAATGGCCATCATAATTCCGATCAATAGGAAAAGCGCTGTTTTGATAATCATATCATGAAGCAGGTAGAAGACAGCTCCTTCAAGCCCATCTGGTGTCATAACAGCAACACCGTACAAAATGACGCCTACTGCAATAATGATGTTGTAAATAATAATCATTTTAACATCTTTGTAAGCCAGTGCGCCTATTGAACCTATGACGATTGTTAACAAAGCCAGCACACCTAAAATCATATGGGTGTAGCCTGTATCATGGTAAAAGAATAAGGTATACGTACGCATGATGGCGTACACACCGACTTTGGTTAATAATGCACCGAATAAAGCAAGTACCGGTATAGGCGGAGCGTGATAAGAACCCGGGAGCCAGAAATACAACGGAAAGATCGCACCTTTAAGCCCGAACACAAGCAAAAAGAAAATGGCGATAACGGTAATAATTCCCGGGTCATTTAATTCTGCAATTTTAACCGAAACATCGGCCATATTCAGCGTTCCGACTACTCCGTACAGAAAAGCAACGGCTGCTACAAATAATGCAGAGGATATTACATTAATCAGTACATACTTAACTGACTCACGCAGCTGTGCTTTTTTTCCTCCTAAAACAATTAACAGGTAAGAGGAAATTAAGAACACTTCGAAAAATACAAACATGTTGAAGATATCGCCTGTAGTGAATGCTCCATTTAATCCAACCATTAAAAACTGAACGGCGATGTAATAAAAATATCGTTCGTATTCGTCCTCAAGGTAGTAAATAGAGTACCAGATCACAGCCAGCGTTACGATACCCGTAGTAAGCACCAAAAGAGCAGACAGCATATCGGATACTAAGGGAATCCCGAAAGGAGCCGGCCAGCTTCCAAGATTCAGTGTTTGAATCCCATTTTGTCTGATCTCCGCTATAAGTACTGCTGATGCTGCTATGGTAGCAACGGTTGAAATAATCGAAATGGTGCGCTGCGCCTTAATGCGTTTCGGGAAAAACATTAGGATTACGCCAGCCAGCAGTGGAATTAAAATAGGAAGCAAAGGTAAATTAATCATGGCTTTCTGTACCTCTCATTTCTTCCATATTGTCCGTCCCGAGCTCCTGATACGTTCTATAAGCAAGTACCAGGAAGAAGGCGGTGACCCCGAAACTGATCACGATGGCTGTCAGAACAAGTGCCTGAGGCAGTGGATCTGTATAAGATGTTACATTGTCACTCAGCACAGGTGCAGCCCCGGTTTTCAATCCGCTCATTGTAAGAAGCAGCAAGTGAGCACCGTGACTTAACAGGCCTGTACCAATAATAATTCTTAATAAGCTTTTAGATAAAATCAGATAGACGGCACTGGCAAACAGAATTCCGACTATAATGCACATTAGAAATTCCATTATTCACTCTCCCCTATCGTTTGAATAATGGTCATTGTTATGCCGATTACCACCATGTACACTCCTATATCAAATAAAACAGCTGTATGAAGAGATGTTTCACCTAATAAAGGAAGATCAAAATAGTCATAAGCATGTGTGAAAAAAGGAACGTTAAATAACAATGAACCAGCTGCTGTCAATACAGCAATTAATAATCCAGCTGCCGTCATAAGCTTATAATCAAACGGCAGTATTTTATCCAGTGTCTTTATATCATAAGCCAGCAGCAGCAGTACAAGAGCAGCTGCTGTCATTAATCCTCCGATAAATCCGCCTCCGGGTGTGTAATGGCCGGCAAAGAACAAATGAATGGAGAATAAGATGATGATAAACGAAATGACTTTCGTTACGGTTTGTAAAATCAGATCATTGGTCTTTTTCATTCATTTTCACTCCTTGCCGTGCGGTACCGGACCATTGCATAGATGCCAAGTGCACCAACCCCCAGTACGCAGATTTCAAACAGCGTATCAAAGCCCCGGAAATCCACCAGAATTACGTTGACCATATTTCCTCCTGCTGCAAGTTCATACACATTGTCAATATGATACTGAGAGATGGATTCATCAGAACGCTGACTGAAAGCAGACAGGGCAATCAGTGTCATCGTAGCGCCGACAAGCACGGATAGAACCGCATTTCCGAATCGGAATCGCATCCGTTCTTCTTTTCTGCTGATTTCAGGCAAATGGTAAAAACAAAGCAGAAACAACGCAACCGTCACCGTTTCAATAACAAGCTGTGTAAGAGCCAAATCCGGCGCTCTGAATAATACGAAGAACAGGGCAACAGAATATCCCACAACGCCTAACGCTACAATAGAAGTAAGGCGGGATTTTGCAAAAAGAATAGTCACGGCTCCTGCTACCAGAACGAGTGCCAGGATGACCTCGTAGCTTTGGATTGCTGCAAGTCCGGATGTATCATAAACAATGCCTTCTTTGATAATAAGAGTTGATAAAAGAATCGCGGTAAAGAATGAAAAGATGTAAACCAAATAGGTTCGCATGAATCCAGTCATAACACCGCTGGTTAAACGGTAGCCCCCTGACTCGCTTCGGGCAAGGCCGCGGTCATAAAGGCCGTTTAATGTAAATCGTTCCGGAATGCGGTTATACACGCCCTGCCATTTCGCGAGGGTAGAGTATAAAACAATTCCAAAAAGAATAATGCCGAGTGTCATAAATAATTCAGGCTGAAAACCATGCCAGAAATAAATATGAACATCCACTTCCTGTCCTGCGTCAACAAGACTTGGAAGGATCGCTTCGACAGCCGGTTTGATCATACTGTTGGAAAGCAGATTCGGGAAGAACCCGAACAGGACGACCATTGAAATCAATACTAGCGGCGAAATGAGCATACCAATCGGCGCTTCATGAGGTTTTTTCGGCAGCTGATCAAACTGCGGTTTGCCAAGGAACGTTTTAAATACGAGCTTTAAGCTGTAAACAAACGTAAACACGCTCGCAATCCAGGCGATAACAGGGAATAAAATGCCCCATGTATTTAAATTAAAAAGATCAAGCTCAAGGACAGAAAGCATGCCGGTTAAGAACATTTCTTTGCTTAAGAACCCGTTAAATGGAGGAAGTCCTGCCATTGAAAAGGATCCAATGATCGCAATTGTAAAGGTAATTGGCATCAGATTGACCAGACCGCCAAGCTTTCTGATATCCCTGGTGCCTGTTTCATGATCGACAATCCCTGCCATCATGAACAAGCTTCCTTTGAAGGTAGCATGATTAATTAAATGAAAGACTGCTGCGATGGTTGCGACCATATAAATATTGTCATCCAGATAATCATAATGCAGGGCTGCTGCACCTACGCCAAGAAGGGACATAATTAACCCCAGCTGACTAATCGTGGAATAAGCCAGAATGGCTTTCAGGTCGGTTTGTTTGACTGCATTAAAGGAACCCCAGAACAAGGTGAAAATCCCAAAACCGGCAACCAGCCACAGCCATAGTCCCGATTCTGCAAATACAGGACTCATCCGGGCTACAAGATAGATTCCCGCTTTTACCATCGTGGCAGAGTGTAGATACGCACTGACTGGCGTAGGGGCTTCCATCGCATCAGGAAGCCAGATATGAAATGGGAACTGTGCGGACTTTGTAAAGGCTCCCAGTAAGATTAAAATCAATGCGGGAATAAATAATGGATCAGTAATTAATACATCTGACAGACCGATTAATTCCTGAATGCTGAAGGTATTGCCCATTAAGTAGAGAAGAACTATTCCCCCCAGCATGGAAAGTCCGCCAAAGACCGTAATCAGCATGGACTTTTGTGCACCGTATCTCGACCGTTCCCGATCGTACCAATATCCAATTAAAAGAAAAGAGGAAATAGAGGTAAATTCCCAGAACATGTATAGCACGATTAAGTTATCTGAAAGAACAACTCCGAGCATGGCGCCCATAAACATCAACAGATAGACATAAAAATTGTGCAGTGCTTCTTTTTCTTTCGCTAAGTAATAAATCGAATAAAGGACAACAAGTGCGCCGATACCTGTAATCAGCATGGCAAATAACAAACCCAGCCCGTCAACGTGCGCAATAAAATTAATCCCCAGTGAGGGAATCCATTCCAACGTTTTCGTAACAGTTTCACCGTCCCTGGTAACAGGGAGGTATTGAACAAAGTAAATAAAAAGCAATAGCGGAACGAGTAAAACAAACCATCCCGTATGAATGTTTCTCAAACCCTTAAACAAAAAAGGGATGAAAACTGCCGCCAGAAAAGGCAGGACTATGGCTAGATGAAGCAACGACAACGAAAATCCCTCCTTAATACATTCATCACATTAGATTTCCCCATATAACAAGAGGCTACACATGTAAATAAGGACTACATTAGTAAGCAGCTCATATCTGCATACGCAGTCCTTTGTGATTTGATCATTTTGTTTGTGTAAATAGAAGTATAACGTAAATAAACAATCTGTGCATGCCTGAAAGTCTATGAATAACGGCGTTCTAATCCGCTTATATATATGAAGAAAGAGAATAAAAAGGGATAGAATTTAATAAAATTGTCGAAATTCGCGGCATGGTTTTCTCTTATTAACCGGCGAAAGAATCCACCGCTTTAACATTATAAGTGGGCATGGGTTCTCAGAAAATCAAAATTTCCTTTTCATTCCTATCCCAAACGATTAATATGAAAGAGAACACTGTAAGTTAAATCCTAGGAGAGAATCATGAAAAATACATACTTAACCGGCTATCTTCCGCTTTTTTCAATACTGATGTTCAGCTTAACCTTTTCCGTTTACGGGGTTGGAGTATGTGTGGACCTGTTTAAAGGCATCGGAATTTATGCTGGGATGCGCGAATTTTTATCGGATATTCAACTTAAACTATTCATTTTGATCATGCTGATGATCCTGTTTTTTATGGTTTTTGCGGCACTAAAGCTAATTGCGGAAACAATCAATGAAGTTGCATTACTTTTCTTCTCGAGAGATCGGGAAGGGAAGGTGCTGCAGCTTGTCCGGTCAGGCTCAATTATTTATTTTGCCGGCTCTCTGGCAAGTGTGGCGAGCTTAAAATCCTTTATTGGCCTGGTCAGCATTTTCCTGGTTACCTCATTTATCTATTTTGTTTATTTTGTTGTTAAGACAAGCACAACATTGACTACAGCTGGAACCATTGGTGTGATCTTATTTGAGGTCCTTATTTGGTCTGTGCTGGTTTCCAGCATTCTTTATGTAATTGTTAAACTTTACAATAGCCTTATGGCCAGCCTGCCGATCCTCGATCAGCTTTAAAGGAAGAATCTGATTGTCTTTCAGGTCAAAAAAAAGCCTGGGACAAAAGTGTCTCAGGCTCGCTGACCGTTTCGCTGCGCTTCAGTCGGACGCTTTCCGCTGCACTTACCTCTTACTACTTCTATTTCGCCTCATTTTTACCCCTTTTTCAGTTAAAACTCAGCTTATTTTTGTGCTGGATATATTCCCCCTCTATCTAAGGTGAAAAGAATCGATCGGACACCTGCATGCCAGTCCCTGCTTCTTACTGCATGATCTCCCGCCAAATAGCATGGGCCGGCCTGTTATATTCGATCTTTTCCATACTTTGGGGCAGATCATGGCCTACCCATACGCCGGTTGTGAATTCATCTGTTAATCCTATCGTCCAATAATCAAAGTACTGATTGGTTGTTCCGGTTTTGATTCCTACGTAAGGTTTGTTGACGTAAGCAGGCTTTCCTGTACCTCTCAGTGCTGCTTGTGAGAGCAGGTCTCTTAATTTGGACGTTGTCTGAGGAGACCAGATGGTTACAGGTTCTTTGGGCCATTCATAAAGGATATTCCCCTGATCATCTGTTACGTTTACAATCGCATGGGATCTTGTGTAGGTCCCATCAATGAAGCTTGTATAGGCATCTGTCATTTCAAGAGGCGTCATGCCATAGGTAAATCCTCCAACAGCAGAAGCCAGTGTTTCGTCACGCTTCTCCACGTGTTTGAAGGCGAAGGGCGTTAAATATTGATGTGCTTCTTCTACACCTGTCCTTTCAAGTAAGCGGATTGCAGGAGTATTAAGGGAGAGAAAAAAAGCTGTCGATAGCGTTACATCATTATAGTTGGCACCTCCGTAGTTTTCCGGGCAGTACGCCTCCTGGCAATAGCTGCTTGCATCGACAATCTGAGATAGAGCGGGCTGGGTATGCTCAATATAAGGGCCATAGACAAGCAGCGGTTTAATCGCAGAGCCTGGCTGCCTGACCGCCTGAAACGAACGGTTGAAATTATATTTTTGATAGTCTTTGCCTCCTGCTACAGAGACGATCTCTCTAGTAGCATTTCGGATTATGACGCTTGCGCCTTCAACACCTTCATAGGGCAGATTATTCTGAACGGCCTGGATATTCCGGCGCTGAAGGACGGGGTCAAGGGCAGTGTGAATGGTTACGCCAGACTGCAGGACCTGATTTGTGCGCTCATTCAAAGCTTTTTGAATCCGATTTGCCTCATCGTCTGAATCTGCCTGCTGAATTTTTTTAGCATAGCCTTCAGTAAGAGCAATTAATTTCATTAATTCATGTTCCACATAGACGGCATAATCGGGATACAGATCGATGGATTCATAGATGTCGAGACTGATTTTTTCAGCCTTTATTTTGTGCCCTTCATCCTTCTGAATCTTGTTTTCGGCCACCATCAAATCAATAAGCCGCTCCTGTCTCTCCTTTGCCGCATCAAAGTGATCAATCGGGTCATATTTACCAGGATTATTGGGTATAGCAGCAAGAAACGCGAGCTGTGCGTAAGACAATTCCTCCAGTTCCTGCTGAAAATAGTACAGAGAAGCCGCACGTATGCCATACACCCCGTTGCTGAAATAAATAATATTAAAATACCCCTGCAAAATTTCATCTTTTGTCAGCGATTGTTCAAGCTCGTAAGAATAAACAAGCTCGGTTAATTTACGGTTATATGTTTTTTCCTGTGTCAGGTACAAATTACGTGCAAGCTGCTGGGTAATCGTGCTGCCCCCCTGCTGAATATGAGTAAACACGAGGTTTTTAACGACAGCACGTATGATGGCACCTGCGTCGAATCCGATATGATCATAAAAATTCCGATCTTCAGAATAGATGATAATGTCCTTTAAAAAATCAGGAATCTGGTCTTCTTCTGCATAGTAGCGCAATTCAGACGACCCCTGGGAGAACCGGTCACCGTTTTTATCCACCAAAAAACTCGTCTGGCTTGGGAAAGACTGCTCCACGTCAATAGTTGCAGAAAGAGCCTCATTAAATGTTAAAACACTTTGATACTCCTTATTCGTTCCAATCCAGAAAAACAGACATAGTGGGAGCAGGAGCCCAATTGTGATATAGCCTATGGTCATGCGCATAATTATTCACTCGTTTCTAAATATAACCTACAGTTGTTGAACAGAAGCCGTTTGTTTTCGACTCCACCATAAAAGACCGAATGCACACAGGAATAATCCGCCTGTTACATAAAAAACAGCTGAAATGCCAATAAATCCTGACACAATTCCACCAAATGTCGGACCGATGACATTTCCCAAAAATCGAAAGCTCTGATTGTATCCTAGCACTTCTCCCTGCATAGAAACAGGAGCAGCATGACGGATAAAAGCCGTAACACTCGGAATAATTCCGCCTATTGCCATCCCGAATAAAAACCGTAAAATGACAAGCTGCCAAAGCTCCGTTACAAGTGCCTGGGGAATAATAAATAAAGTGGACAAAATCAGCAGTAGTGTCAGCACCTTCTCATAGCCGATTTTATCACCCAGCCTTCCCCAGGAGCGTGTGGCAATCAGGTTTCCAAAGCCGGTTGCGGAAAACGCCAGTCCGGATAAAAAAGCAATATTGGATGCCGAGGTAAGGCCGCCCACATACAAGGCAAGAAGCGGCTGAATACTGAAGTTTGCCATTTGAACTAAAAAAGAAAGAGCCATAACTGTCAGCAAAAGGCGATGGCTTGTAATATGGTTAAAAACTTGTTTTCGTGTATAAACGGTTTCATCTTTAGTATCGGCTGATTTTTTCTTTTCTGAAATACCTATTAGAACAACTGTCGCAGCAAGTGTAATAGAAACAGCTGTAATGAGAAATGTATAGCTGAAGCCGAATGCATCTGCAAGAATGCCTCCCATGAGAGGGCCTAGTAAACTTCCGGACACCGTTCCCATTTGAAGAGTTCCGAGGGTGCGGCCTGCAATATGACGGGGTGTCTGAGAAGAAATGAAGGCAAGTGATGTAGGAATAAAACCGGTGACTAATCCCATACACAGCCGGAGAATAAATAATCCTTCAACAGTTTGAATAAAGCCCATTAAAAAAATGGAAATCGCGATGCCATATCCTGTTATTAACAAAATCGGCTTATAGCCAAACCGGTCTCCAAACCTTCCCCAAATTGGAGAAACGATAAAAGCGCTAAGAAATGTGATGCCAAAAACCATGCCCGACCATTTCTGTACATATTCGGACGAAAAATTTCCCATTGTATCGATATAAAGTGATAAAAACGGCAAAACCATGGTAGCACTTGCAGCAACTAAAAAGTTTGCGACCCACATGATTACCAGGTTCTTTTTTTCCTGCGTCAATACGTACACCTTCTTTTTAAGTCCATGCTTCTGAAAAAAAGCAGATAATGTTTCGTCTTTCTAAATAAGTATACAGGATCAAACGGTGCGTGCAACTGCAGAAAGAAAGCGTTAATTGTCGTAAGAAAATTCAGACTTCAGTTCCTTCTGCTTCCCTGAACATGATATAATCAAACATAATAATTTTATAAACAGCTGGTCAGGGCGGCTGGAAAAGGATTG
The DNA here is from genome assembly GCF_029667115.1 of Jeotgalibacillus sp. ET6. GTDB lineage: Bacteria > Bacillota > Bacilli > Bacillales > Jeotgalibacillaceae > Jeotgalibacillus. The sequence continues at coordinate 696,081 of NZ_JARUIU010000002.1, forward strand.
TAAATAAGCTGTTTTCGATAGAATGAAAAAGGACAAGCACTGCTTTTAAGAGAAAGACCACAGGGATGCATGCCTCACTTCGTAAACAGCATCTAAAGATTAAAGGCTGGCTTTAACAGTCTTAAAGAAAGGAGAAAAAAGATGAAGGGAAATGAACCAGCTTTACTATTTATTGATTTTGAATTCTCAATGCCTGAAGGCCGGGGACCTAAAGGATTTTTTCCGGAGATTATAGAAGTGGGCCTGATCAGTATACTGGACAGAACTGAAACCAATGAATTCTCAAGTTACGTTAAGCCAAGGGTGTTCAAAAGACTGACTCGACGCTGCAGATCCTTTCTATCTATCACGCAGGAAGATGTTGACCAGGGCATAACCCTCGCTGCTCTTGTGAAAAAGCTGGCAGCACTGAATAACGGCGGACATAATAAAGTAATTACCTGGGGAAATATGGACATGAAGGTGCTCCGGCAAAATTGTGAACGCGCACGTCTTCCTTTTCCATTAAGCGGTGAATTCATTGACCTGTCTATGGAATACAAACGTTTTTTTGGAGACCGGAATCAGACAGGCTTATGGAAGGCAGTACAGGAATATGGAAGAGATGGTGTAGGCAATCATCATAAAGCACTTGATGACGCAATGACTACGTACCATATTTACCAGCTGGTAGAGAAGGACAAGCGCTACTTGAATAAAGTGGAGCCGACGACATTGGGAGAAAGAGTGGATTTCACAAAGCTTCAGCAGCTGCTTGTTCAATAAAAAGAAGAGCTTGGGACAAAAGTGTCTCAAGCTCTTTGACCGGTTCACTTCGCTTCAGGCGACGGCTTTCTGCAGGTATAGCGCTGAACCCTCCTCAGGCTTTGCCTTGTGGAGTATGAAGCAACCGTCATGTCCTGCAGGGTGTCTCCACCTTCCGCTCCGCTCACCTACTACTAGTAATAAATATATCCTCATTTTTTAAACTTTTTTGAGTTTTGTCTCCGCTTTTTAAACGCTTAATCTAAGAGATCATAGATAAAAATGAGCCTTTCAATTAAAATCTATGGAGTACATAAGCGCGTATTCTTTTTTTACTTCCTGAAGCGCTTTATAGCTTTTTTCTTCATACGCCCCCGATTTGCTTTCCAATTCCTGTTCAAGGGCTGAAACAGAGTCTTTTAAGCTGGAAAAATAGTCTCCTGGTGCTTCATCAAAAGGCTTTATCATGGTAAAGGGGATATTCGCTCGTTCATTGAATGAAAGAGCCTTGCGTTCGTGAAATAGAGGCACCTCAGTTTCATTTGGATGGTGGAGATCGCCTTGCTTTGGATGCTTGCGTACTTCTTTTATTTGAACAACTGCATGGCTGCCCTTATTTTCTGTAATTTGTCCGATATAAGCCCCGGTTTTATAAAAGGCTCTTACCATCTGACCGACTTCAATCTCTGACATCTTACCACTCCCTTCATTGCTTCCTTCTATTGTAAAACAAACGGATGATTTTTTGTTCTTTTTAAGGTAAAGTATTGGTGGAGGCGAATAATATGAAAATTAAATTACTTGGAATTTTTTTGATTTTTATCTTGATGCTTGCAGCTTGCGGGTCAAATGAAGAAGATGCATCCAACGGCGGTGCAGAAGAGGAACAAACGGAGGAAACCGCTGAATCAGAAGAAGCAGATGAGTCTGCAGAAGAAGCTGATTCAGGTGAACCGGTTGAATATCCTCAGCTGGATGAAGAGGCTTCCGAAGACGAGCCTGTTGCGAAAATGGTGACGAATAAAGGGGAAATCACAATCAAATTTTTCCCTGAATATGCGCCTAAAACAGTAGAGAATTTTCTGACTCACAGTAAGGACGGGTACTACGATGGTGTTACGTTCCACCGTGTGATCGATGAATTTATGATTCAGGGTGGAGATCCTGAAGGGACAGGCAGAGGCGGAGAAAGTATTTATGGGGAAGCGTTTGAAGATGAATTTACTCCATCTTTAATCCATATACGCGGCGCCCTATCTATGGCCAATTCAGGACCTAATACGAACGGAAGCCAGTTCTTTATCGTACAAAATACAGAATTGCCGGAAGGTTTTACCGGTCAAATGGAAGAAGCGGGATTTCCTGAAGAAGTAATAGCCGCATATGATGAGAACGGCGGCACACCTCAGCTGGACGGAAAACATACGGTTTTCGGACAAGTCATTGAAGGCATGGATGTCGTGGATGAAATCGCTGCAGTGGAAAAAGACGAAAGTGATAAACCCGATGAAGATGTCATTATCGAATCAATTGAGATTATTCAGGAATAAAGAGTAACGTGAGCTAAAATTAAGAATACGGTGGAACTTCCGTCTTTGCGGAAGCGCCACCGTTTTTGTGTCTGCATCAGATGAAGATTCAATTCAAAACGCTTATTAAAGGGGGAAAAGAAATGAACAAGGAGCAATATGACAGCGCTTTGGAAGAATATGCAGAGCTTGCCGTAAAAGTCGGCGTTACTATACAGCCTGGTCAATATTTATGGATAGCAGCTTCAATCGGAACAGAAAATTTTGTTCGAAAAGTTGTGAAAAAAGCCTATATGGCTGGAGCAGCAAATGTACATGTGCAATGGAATGACGAAGAAGTCACGCGGACTCATTATGAACAAGCTCCTGAGGAAGCTTTTCATTTTTATCCTCCCTGGCTTGTAGAAGCCCACAAGGAATTGATCGACAAGAAAGGAGCCATTCTCAGTATAGAATCAGAGGATCCTGATTTACTTAAAGGGATTTCAGCAGACCGCATCACTTCATACGCTAAAGTAAAAGCACAATCACTGGACTATTTTTATGAAGTGCTTGAAAAAGACGGAATCAGCTGGTCCATTCTTGCACTGCCCTCTCAAAAATGGGCAGATAAGGTGTTTCCGGATGTGCCTGATCATGAACGGGTTGAAAAATTATGGGACGCCATTTTTAAAATTGTCCGTCTTGATCACGATGATCCAGTGGAAGCATGGAGGCATCATATAGAGCTCCTGCAGAATAGAGCGGATCAGCTGACTGAGAAAAATTTCGCCAAGCTCCATTACAAAGGAGAAGGAACGGATATCACCGTCGAGCTGCCGGAAGATCATATTTGGCTGACAGGAGCGAGTAAAAACGAACAGGGCCACCCATTTATCGCAAATCTGCCAACCGAAGAGGTCTATACAGTCCCTCACAGGCTTGGAGTTAATGGAGTGGTCTCCAATACCAAGCCCTTAGTTTATCAGGGGAATATCATACACGGCTTTTCATTAACGTTTAAAGAAGGAAAAGTGGTGGATATCAAAGCAGATCAAGGTCTGGAACTGCTTGAAAAAATCGTCAGCATGGATGATGGGTCTGATTATCTGGGGGAGATTGCTCTTGTTCCTCACCGATCGCCCATTTCAAACTCAGGGATTCTTTTTTTCAACACCCTGTTTGATGAAAATGCCTCCAATCATTTTGCTCTTGGATCCTGCTACCCGGTATGTGTAAAAGGTGGAGCTCAAATGAATGATCTGGAAAGGGAAGTGCATGGGCTGAATGACAGTGTAGTACATGAGGATTTCATGATCGGGTCAGCTGAAATGGAGATTGATGGCATTCATTTTGATGGCACGGTCGAGCCGGTGTTCAGAAAAGGCAACTGGGCTTTTTAATATAAGTTGAAGAGGGCGGGACGTTTCCATTGATTTGCGAAGCTGTCATCCAAAAAAGTGGACAGGTCCTTTTGATCGGTCTGGAAAATATAATACTTGAAGCCGAAGTTTTCACACCATGTAAAGAGAAGTGAGAAATGAAAGGAAATCGGGTCGTGTGTCACTAAACGTTCATTGTCCCCAGGTGGCAGGGCGGGTGATGAGTTGTTATAATGAAGCCAAACATGCGTTGAGAGGATGAAGAAGCATGGCTGGCTGGTTTATGCTGCAACTATTTTTATATTTCCCGGAAGACAAAAGTGAATATATCCCTGCGGCGTTTTGGATGCTGCTGTTTCTTGTACTGACTGTTCTTACCTTCAGATGGATTGTGCGTGTCTCCAAAAAACAGGAAGAAAAAACACGAGAATTTGAAGAAGAAATCAACCGAGAAAGACAGCAGCAAAAGCTGTGATAGTAAAAACCCGAATTACAAAGCTCGATCCGAGTCTGTAATTCGGGTTTTTTTATATCCTTTTTGACGAAATTGCGTTTCGCATTTTTTCCAGTGCTGCCTGACCATCCCCCTGCAGAGAACGCATGACACTGACATATAGCGCATCTACATAGCTGAGCTGAGCGATGCGGGAAGACAATGCTTCTGATCGGTGGTCCGTTTCATCTGACAGGGTATAAAGGGACAGATCTGCCTGTTTGCTGAGTGGTGATTTTGCCAGATTTGTGATGGCAATAGTTTTTGCTCCGGCTTTTTTAGCAATCTGGCAGGTTTTCAAAATATCCTTGGTGGAGCCAGAGTGAGAAAGAAAAACTGCACAATCGCCTTCTTGAAGCTGAGAGGCGCTCATGAGCTGAATATGGGAGTCAGGGGGGGCCGAAACAAATAAACCGGTCCGGATAAACTTATGATAGGCATCCATGGCAAGCACGTAGGAACCCCCGCTGCCGTAAAATTCGATTTTATTGGCATTTAAAATAAATTGAGCCGCTTTCTCCAGCTGGTCAGCATCAATAATTGCCATTGTATCTTCAAGAGTTTTCATATTTGAACGAAATACTTTTTCAGCGAGTGTTTTTGTGTCATCCGCTTCTGTTATTTCATCGTGAATGTTTTTAATCGGTGTAACGACTTCTGAAGCCAATGCAATCTTCATGGACTGATAGCCGGTAAAGCCAATTCTCTTGCAAAAACGGAACACAGTGGAATCAGCTACGTTAAGTTCTTCAGCAAATTGGGTAATCGTTAAATGAATGATGTTTTGGGGGTCGCGTAAAATAAAATCGGCAATCTTTAATTCTTTTGTACTGAAACCAGGATAAAGAGATCGAATCTTAGCCAGGCACAGCCTGTTGTCAGTTATCATGCAGCAAGTACCTCAGTTCTTCAGAATTTTTTAAAGTTCCTAACGATTCTTTTCATACTTTTATTATAAAATAAAAATTTTTTCATTGAAAGCGATTGCAATAAGAAATTTTTTCTTTATAATGATTTGTATGAGGAAAATATTTCGAAACAGGCAGGTGTTTTTTTATGAAAGTTGGAATGATTGGTTTAGGGAAAATGGGATTTAATTTAGCCTTGCAATTGCAGGAGCGAAAATTCGAGGTAGAAGCGTTTGATTTAAATGAAAACGCTATCGAAAAAATTTCTTCAAATGGAATTTCAGCACATCGGTCTATTACTTCTTTAGTACAGGCATTTGAAGATAAGAAAATCTTGTGGATGATGGTGCCGGCAGGAGATGCTACAGAATCCGTTTTTAATCAGCTCCTCGAGGAATGCGGAGAAGGTGACATTATCATTGATGGTGGAAATGCTCACTATAAAGACTCGATCAGGAGAGATGAACTGGCTTCCCAGAAAGGCATTTCTTTTTTTGACTGCGGAACAAGCGGAGGAACAGAAGGTGCACGAAATGGCGCATGCCTGATGGTCGGAGGAGACAAAGAAAGATTTAAAGAAATAGAACGCATTTTTAAAGAGATTTCTGTTGATAACGGCTACTTACATACGGGTCCTGCAGGCAGCGGCCATTATTTAAAAATGGTGCATAACGGTATTGAGTATGGCATGATGCAGGCAATTGCAGAAGGATTTGAAGTACTGGATAAAAGTCCGTTTCCTTATCAGTTTGAAGAAGTAGCTGGCGTATTTAATCATGGATCTGTTATTCGCTCATGGTTGATGGAATTGACACAATCCGCTTTTTCAAAGGATAAAGACTTATCCTCTATCAAAGGGATCATGCATTCATCAGGAGAAGGAAAGTGGACCATTGAAGAAGCATTAAATCTGCAGACAGCTACGCCGATTATTGCTCTTTCTTTAATGATGCGGTACCGGTCACTTGAAACAGATACATTCTCAGGAAAAGTAGTGGCAGCATTGCGAAATGAATTTGGCGGGCATGCCGTAGAAAAAAGCGAATAGGAGGAACGATAAATGGATGGTTCAATATTAATTTTAATTGCAGTTGCAGGAATTTTCTTATTGCTTTATTTAGTAATGGGAGTGAAATTGCACGCCTTTGTAGCGCTGCTGCTGGTCAGCTTACTGGTCGGCGTCGCAGCAGGAATGCCGCTTGGCGATGTTTTATCCTCAGTTGAAGCTGGTATGGGCGGTACTTTAGGATTTGTGGCAGTTGTCGTCGGTCTCGGTGCTATGTTTGGTAGAATGCTTGAGGTTTCAGGCGGAGCAGAAAGACTGGCACAAACACTAATTGGGAAATTCGGTGAAAAAAATTCTCAGTGGGCACTTGGAATTACCGGATTTATTGTAGCAATTCCCGTCTTTTTTGATGTCGGCTTTATCATTCTAGTTCCTATTATTTATGGGCTGGCAAGAAAAACAGGAAAGTCTCTATTATTCTATGGAATTCCACTATTGGCAGGATTGGCCGTAACGCACGCTTACATTCCGCCGACACCTGGCCCGATCGCTGTGGCTTCCATTATTCAGGCAGACCTTGGATGGGTCATTCTGTTTGGTGCGTTGGCTGGTATTCCTTCTATGATTATAGCAGGTCCTATTTTTGGTAAATACATTGCAAATAAAATTCATGTAAATGTGCCGGAATATATGGAAGTGGAAGAACCGGACCCGGACCGTGACTTGCCAAGCTTTGGATTAATTGCATTTTTAGTATTCATCCCTTTAATTTTAATCCTGGCAAATACACTGTCAGGCGTCATGCTTGATGAAGGAAATGCTGTTCGTTCTTTCTTAACGTTTCTTGGTCATCCTTTTGTGGCTTTAACCATTGCAACTCTATTAACGTTTATCCTGCTTGGTACACGACGAGGCTATACACGTGATGAAGTTCAAAGCATTGCCACAAAAGCTCTTGAACCGGCTGGTATTATCATACTTGTAACGGGTGCCGGTGGTGTTTTCAAGCAAATTCTGATTGATTCAGGTGTAGGGGCAGTACTTGGTGAAATGATGGCAAACTCTTCACTTCCTCCAATTTTAATGGCGTTCGCGATTGCGCTGCTGGTTCGGGTTGCACAAGGATCTGCGACTGTAGCTATGGTAACAGCTGCTGGACTGATTTCACCGGTAATTGAAACTGTCGGGTACTCAGGTCCCATTCTTGGGCTTATCGTTATTGCGATTGCTGCGGGTGCAACAGCAGTTTCCCATGTGAATGACTCAGGCTTCTGGCTTGTAAACCGCTATTTTGGTTTGGACGTAAAAGATACGCTTAAAACCTGGACGGTAATGGAAACCATTATCGGGGTAGTAGGCTTCACAGTTGTATTCATTATCAGTCTATTTATATAATAGCAGGAGAAGCAGATTCATAGATTTGAAACTTAAGAGAGCTGACAGATTCTATTTGTCAGCTCTTCCTTATTTGCTCCCTCAGCCGGAAAAAAAGTGAATGGCAGATGACTTGGCCATTCGCTAAAATAGTGTTGATCACATAATTTCTATTGAAGCTTTTGAACAGACAGGAGGATAAGCAAGATGCAGCAAACGCATATGATCGGTGTAGATATCGGCACCACAAGCACCAAAGCGGTGGTATTCACTAAAAAAGGAGAATTTGTCTCAAAAGAAAATATTGAATATCCTCTTTACACCCCTCAGCAGGGAATTGCAGAACAGGACCCGGAGGAAATTTTCTCAGCTGTGCAGCAAGCAATGGGCTTAAGCATTCAAAAAAGCGGTTTAACACCTGATGATATTGCTTTTGTTTCTTTCAGCTCTGCTATGCACAGTTTGATCGCAGTAGATGCATTTGGCATTCCGCTGACTAAATCCATTACGTGGGCAGATAACAGGAGTAATGAGTATACAAAAAAAATTAAAGAAAATAATGGCCATGCCATCTATCTGCGCACGGGAACGCCCATTCATCCAATGTCCCCTCTGTCAAAGCTTGCATGGCTTAATGGAGAGCATCCTGAGCTTTGTGCAAAGACAGCAAAATTTATTTCCATAAAGGAATATGTGTTTTTTAAACTGTTTGGCCGTTATGAAATCGATTACTCTATCGCATCTGCAACCGGATTATTCAACCTTACATCACTTGATTGGGATAAAGAAGCATTAGAAATAGCTGGTGTGACAGCGGATCAATTATCCAAGCCCGTATCTACTACTCATTCCATGTCAGGGTTATCTTCTGAGCATGCACAAAAAATGGGAGTGAATCCTGATACCCCATTTTATCTAGGAGCAAGTGACGGGGTGCTGTCTAATTTAGGCGTAAATGCAATGGACAAAGGTTCCGTTGCCATCACAATCGGGACGAGCGGAGCGATTCGAACGGTAACCGACCGTCCAGTGACCGATCCGAAAGGCCGGATCTTCTGCTATGCTTTAACAGAAGATCACTGGGTCATCGGAGGACCTGTAAATAACGGCGGTATGATTTTCAGATGGCTGCGGGACGAACTCTGTCAGGACATCGTACAGGAATCAGCTGCAAATGGCTCAAATCCTTATGATTCACTAACGAAAATTGCAGACAGCGTTCCGCCGGGTTCCCACGGATTGTTTTTTCATCCTTATATGGCAGGAGAGCGTGCCCCGATTTGGGATGCAAACGCAAGAGGATCTTTCTTCGGATTGGGTTTAAATCATAAAAAAGAAGACATGGTCCGTTCTGTACTCGAAGGAATTTTGTTTAATCTATACAGTGTGCTGCTGGCACTCGAAGAATTGATAGGTGAACCGAAACGCATTCAGGCGACTGGTGGATTTGCCCAGTCGGCTATTTTAAGACAAATGATTGCAGATATCTTTGACCAGGAGGTCGTAGTGCCGGAAAGCTTTGAAAGCTCCTGCTTTGGAGCATGCATCCTCGGTTTATACGCAACCGGTGAGATGAAAAGCCTTGAAGACGTGAGCAATCTTGTAGGTTCCGTTCACACCCACAAGCCAAATCAGGAGGCTGCAGCTACCTACCAAAGAGTGCTTCCAATGTTTATCCGTTTGTCCAGAATGTTTTCGGAAGAATACGAAGAAATTGCTCGTTTACAAAAAGAATTGGAATAAGAAAAAGAGCTTGGGACAAAAGTGTCTCAAGCTCTTTGACCGGTTCGGCTGTGCTTCAGGCTGACGCTTTCCGCAGGGACGGCGCTGAGCCTTTTCAGGGCATTGCCCTGTAAAGTCTCAGCTTGCCGTCATATCCTGCAGGAGTCGCCACCTTCCGCTCCGCTCACCTCATACTTCAAGGCAGATACTGGGTCATTCTCTAAATTTTTAGTTATGTCCCGGCCACTTTTTCTATGAATCATTTATTCAAATGCTATTTTCAGGCGTTTGATGCCTTCTTTAACAAGGTCTCTTGAACAGGCGATATTCATTCGAACATGACCCTGCCCGCCTTCTCCGTATTTCTCACCAGGCTCTAATGCAAGCTTGGCTTTTTTCAGGAGAGCTTCCTGAACCTCTTCATCGCTTTTACCTGAATCGCGAAAGTCCATCCATAACAAATACGTACTGTCAGGCTCCATTAAAGTGACACCTGGGATTTGGGAAACAGCTTCCCGGACAAGCTTCAGGTTTTCCTCCAAATACACCATTAATGATTGAAGCCACTCTTCTCCTTCTTCATACGCGGCTTCCATTGCGGATATACCAAATGTATTGAGTGTGAAAAATCCCTGTTTTGTCTGCTCTGCCTGGATTTTCTCCCTCAATTCTTCATTCTTCGCAATGATGACGGATGCCTGGAGTCCAGCCAAATTAAACGTTTTACTCGGTGCAGCCAGCGTCACAATGTGATCCGCCTGATCTTTTGCAGCTAAAGCGGCAGGGACGTGTTCTGCATGACTGTAAAGCAGATCAGAATGAATTTCATCTGAAATGAGTGTTACCTGATGCTTTCTGCATAGTTCGCTGATCCTCTCCAGTTCATGCCGCGACCAAACCCGTCCTGAAGGATTGTGCGGGCTGCAAAGAAGAAACAAAGTAGAATGACTTATCTTCTGCTCAAAATCCGTCCAGTTTATTTCATAACGGCCTTCTTCTTCCAGTAAGAGCGAGACAGCCAGTTTTCGTTCATTTAATTCAATCATTTGAAAAAATGGAGTGTAAACCGGCGTCAGCGTCAGCACCTGATCACCTGGCTTGCTTAAAGCTCTGATGGCAGTTGATATAGACGGTACAACGCCATTTGAATACATTATCCAATTAGGCTTCACCGTCCATCCATGCTTGCGCTCCATCCATCCGGCGACGGCTTTTCCTGTTGAGTCAGGTACAAAGGTATAGCCGTATGGAGGCAGGTTCAAGCGTGTTTCAAGTCTGTCAAGTACAGCCTGAGGAGGTTTAAAGTCCATATCCGCCACCCACATAGGAAGCAGATCCTCACTGCCAAAAACGGTCTTCAGCATATCCCACTTCACAGAAGAAGTGCCTGCACGATCAATTGGTTGATCAAATAGTTCCACTGAAATCACTTCCTTTTCATTTCTCTCTACTATGGTATGATAGATTCACGCATTTTCAAAATGATTAGGTGGGACATATGATTACTAAAGAGATGAATTTCAAAATAATTGCCCTTTTACAGGAGTGGGATCCTTTTAAAATAGGGGAAGAAGAGTATGAAAGTGAAATTGAGGACGTACTTCAGGCAGTGTACGACCATCACCATCCCACAGACTTAGCAAAACGCATTCAAGCCATATATCAATTCTCATACAACCAATGGATTCCTCTACAGGACTGCACCAAAATTTCCTACAAGCTATTAGCAGTTAAAATGGAAGCTTATGTATAGGGAATGGCTTTTAAGCTGTAAATTAATATAAGGAGAGTTTGGGACAAAAGTGTCTCAAGCTCTAAGACCGGTTCACTTCGCTTCAGGCGGACGCTTTCCGCAGGGACGGCGCTGAGCCCTCCTAAAGGCTTCGCCTTTCGGGGTCTCAGCTTGCCGTCATATCCTGCAGGAGTCGCCACCTTCCGCTCCGCTCACCTACTACTAGTAATAAATATAACCTCATTCTTTAAACTTTTATGAGTTATGTCCTAAGCTCTTTGTCCGGTTCGCTGCGCTTCAGATGGACGCTTTCCGCAGGGACGGCGCTGAGCCTTTTCAGGGCGTTGCCCAGTAAAGACTCAGCTTGCCGTCACATATCCTGCAGGAGTCGCCCACTTTTCGCTCCGCTCACATACTACTAGTAATAAATATATCTTCTTTTTTAAAAATTTTTGAGCCAGCCTCTTTTCCTTCTCTTGATTTTCATCCTATCCAATTAAGTATGATCCGTTTCTTATTGATTCAATAAGGTGAAATTAGCGACTTTAAAAAATCGAGTACAACCCTTTGCAGGATCATACTCGATTCGGGAAATTCATTATATATTTATTTCTATATAATCTCAAAGGACTGCAGAAATATAAATAAAATCGCGAGAGGTGCAAGATATTTTACTGCAAAATACCAGATTGGCATCCACTTCGATCGAACACCGACTCCTTTTTCCAATTCCTCATATACATCTTTTTTGGACAGCTGAAATCCAATAAATAAGCAAACAAGCAGGGCGCCAAGCGGGAGTCCGAAGCTCGCTGTGAAGTAATCTGCAAAGTCAAAAATCAGTTTCCCCATAATGGTTACATCTGTCAATACCCCAAATGACAAGGCACTTGGAATTCCTACTGCAAAAATGATCGTTCCTGCAATCCAGGTATATTTGATTCGCTCACGATCTTTCCCTCTTGAAAAAGAAGCAACCACAATTTCAAGTATAGAGAAAGCGGACGTCAGCGTGGCAAACAGCAGCAAAATCAAAAAGACAAACATAAAAACGCCGCCAAACGCCAGCTCATTAAACACTGCTGGAAGAACCACAAAAACAAGACCAGGTCCTTCACCAGGCTCAAAGCCAAGAGCGAATACGGCTGGGAAAATGACTAGACTTGCCAATATGGAAATCACAATATTTAACGAAGCAACTGATAAAGTTGATCGTCCAAGGTTATCCTGATCGGTTAAATAAGAAGCATACGTGATCATGACAGATACCCCGACACTTAAGGCGAAAAAGGACTGGCCAAGAGCAAGAAGCATCGTTTCAGGTGTGAAGTAGCTCCAGTCAGGGACGAATAGATACGCTACTCCTTCCGCTGCTCCATCGAGCGTTAAAGACCGAATGGCGAGAATGACAAAGATGACAAGAAGAGCCGGCATCATGAAGGTGCTGGCTTTTTCTATTCCATTTTGAATACCGCCTGAAACCACTATAATCGTGATCAGCATGAAGACCGCTTGTGCAACAAGCACTTCAAGAGGGTTAGCAATAATGGAATCAAAAAGTGCTCCGTATTCTGCCTGTGTAAGTCCACTTAAGCCTCCTGTTACACTCCGAACCAAATAAGATAATATCCAGCCGCCAACTACACTGTAAAAGGACAAAATTATGATTGCGATAAACGTGCCTAATATACCGATAATTGGCCAGGGAGTAGAAGGGGCAAGCTTTTGAAATGTACTTATTGCATCTTTTTTCCCTCTTCTGCCAATAACAAATTCAGCAAGCAGGATAGGGCCTGCAATTAAGACGGTGAAAATTATAAAGAACAGCAGAAAGATACTGCCTCCATTAGAACCTGCCATATAAGGAAATTTCCATATTGCCCCAAGACCAATTGCCGAACCGGCTGCCGCCAGAACAAAGCCTAATTTTGATGACCATTGTTGATTGCTCATGTCGTACCTTCTTCCTTTCGTCCAACTATATGATTTGTACATGCTACTATATTTTTGTCGAATTATGAAGGATTATTTTGAAATTTGTCGGAAAATTTCTTGTTTTTCTGCGATCTCTATAACAAATCTGGAAGATTTGGCGATATAATGGCAGGAATAGAGGGGGAATATGCAGAATTAGTAAGAAATAAGGCTGCACATAAATCCTGAGTTAACCTGCTGCATCTACGATAGTATGCCCCTAAAAACGTTTCAGCATAATCCTGCCTGCGGTTACAGTAAAAGTCATTTATGTATGGAGGAGCAGCGTAAAAGAAAGAGTCAGGCCTTACTCTAACGCGTTCAGTTTAATTTCAAGGCAATAGGAAGCCCATTTAAAATAAATAGCGGACCAAATCAATCAAATGATAGTAATCTTTTTTAATGCCTTAACAAGGACAATTGATGAATACGATAGGAGGGGAAATTATGACCAGCAAGAAGAATAATCAAAAAGAAACAGTGAAAATTGAACAATTCCTCCTGCAGATTGGAACTCCTGAAAGCAAAAAAATGAACGGGCTGCGCCATGTATTTAACGGGGAAACACCTGAAGATGAAGCTGCCCTATTCAAAAGCGCGCTGACATACCATAAAGAAAAAGTTGAACCTTATCTGGCTGAGTATAAAGAGGAACAACTCTTTCCTTATCCTGAAGATCAGGAGCTGCACGATAGTATACATAAGCTTCCTTTGCAAGATCGGGCAGTCTGGGTACTGACCTATTTTCATGCGCTGTCGAGCACTTCCATATCCATGATTATTAATGAGAGTGAAGATTCTGTTGTAATAAGGCAGCAGGCAGCAAGAGAAAAGCTGCACACATTATTAACAAACGGTGAAAATGGACTGAGTGAATCTCAGCTTGATAAATCGATAGACTTTTTATTAGGAGCTTATGAAAAGCTGGAATTGCCAGGGGTAATAGAGGATGAAGAGTTACCTGAGCCGGAGGAATTCACAGATAATGTGGCGGAGGAACCTAAACCCGTCTCGCGTTTTAAATGGGCGGGACCGGCGTCCGTCACCCTGATGATTCTTTTAATCGGTCTGGCATTTATGCTGCCCGCTTTCGAGCCGGGGAGCGGATCACAAAATGAGTCAGCGGAAGAAGAGCAGGAAGAAGAGCAAGATGAAGAGCCGGAACTCCCGAGAATTCCTGAAGAAGAAATAAAGGATCTGGAAGAAGCGATCTCTGAAAATTTTAGCTCGCTTGAAAGCAAAACCGGCCTGACGAAAAGGGAATTGAGACAGATTAATTACATTTATCAAACCAGTACTGTTGCAGAAGAAGCCCGAACAATTAACAGCCTGGATGATTATGAAGAACACGAACGGGATTTCGTTGTTAATTTTAGTAATCATAAAGAGTATTTAACATATGAACTGAAAACACCTATGGAATTTGTGGATGAGGAAATTGAGAATATTGGATCACAGGATTATGGACCAGATCCGTTTGCTTTTTCCGATATGCTGGCAGGGACGCTGATTTACCGATCTAAAGGATTTGAGCATGTACGGTAAAAAAATGACGATGCTTCATCGCAATCATGCTAAAGAAAACAATACCGAAGGGGCTCCATCCTCCGCTGATATACCACAGGAAATAAAAAGCCTCCAGGAGAAAATCAGAGATAATGGGTTTGATTATGCCTACCATTCTGAAACGGAGAGCTTTGACGTTTTTTTAGGGGGTCCGGTATTTACTGAAAAGCTTGTACACTTTGACCCAATCTATCAAACTTACTTGAAAGACATGCCAGAGCTTCCATACGTTATAAATCAGCAAATAAGGATGCCTTTGGATAAAGTTCCTGCAGAGCTTTTTAAAATCGAAGAATGGCTTCTGGAAGTCACCGGCGGCGAAGACACAGCTGGAATTCCGTGGATGTTTGATGAGTTAGCACAGGAACATGAAAGGCTGCTTACCGTTTTTATTTATGGAACAGAAGAACAGTCAAACTTTGAAGAGGGCAGATTAAAAGAAGAGGTTCAAACAGTCTGGGAAAATCTCATTCAGCCTGAATACCTGGAAAAGTACGAATCGGCAGCTGCTATTAAAAAAATTTATGATGAACTGGCTGGTGAGGATTTTAAAAAACCGGAAAATTGGAACAGATACAATAATGTGATTGATCTTTCCTATTCTGTACAACCGAATGAACTGTATATGCAGGAGCCGCTGATTCCTCTTAAGGGCGGAGAGTTGTCATTATTTGAAAACTACCAAAGAAGCCAGGACTCATCTATTTTGAAGGAGTTATCTTCCGAGGATATCGCGCTCTTTTATTTGCAGGCGATTGATTCTGCTGACCCGGAAACGGTTTATTCGCTGCTCGCAGACACCCCTGAACGCCCATCAAGGGATGAATTTTTTGAAACCGTAACCCCAAAAACACTAGAAGCTGTCAATGTCAGCGATATCTTATATCAGTTTTCTTATTTTGAAAACGATAACCGAAACAGCATTTTCTTTGAGACAATGAATCATCAAACCTGGATGTTTGATCTGGCTGAAGAGAATGATGTCAAAAAAATTGTATTTAATAAATATGACTTTTACTGAAATGTGAGGAGAGGGTTTGTTGGATTCAACTTATTCAGATGATCAAAATGACCACACTCTATTTGTGAAATGGGCTGAGAAGTTTCTGCCTGAAATAAATCAGTTTTTATTTCAAATGGGTCTGAACAGC
Source organism: Jeotgalibacillus sp. ET6 (assembly GCF_029667115.1). Classification (GTDB taxonomy): domain Bacteria; phylum Bacillota; class Bacilli; order Bacillales; family Jeotgalibacillaceae; genus Jeotgalibacillus. Next base: position 711,641 of record NZ_JARUIU010000002.1, read on the forward strand.
ACACATAGAAATATTGTTATTAAACGAGCATTTAAGGAAATAAGAAACACATACCTGGATGAACCCCCTGGCAGAAGAAGGGTGCTGCTCTATAAAAAGGCAGCAGTAACCATACAGCAGAACATTGAACATCAAGAACACAATGAATCTGATGAAATTTTTGTACATCTCGAAGACCGCGAGCTTCATGAGCTGCTGCAAAAGCTGCCTGAGGGTCACAGGGCAGCCGTGGTGCTCACTGCTTTTCACAAGATGTCATTAAACGAAATAAGCATTATATTACAAATGCCTGAAGCAGAAACAGAGGGAGCAGTGAAGGAAGGAAAGAAAAAGCTTATTCACAAACTTGAAGAAATGGATGGCGAACGCATCAGCGAAGAAAATCTGGACAAGCTGCTTGGGTTTTTACTGTATTCCTACAACAAAATTCCTTTATCAGTGGACGTAAGTGAATTAGTGGAAGAGCCGGCTGCACATTCTGAGGAAGTAAATCATGTTCCCTTTTATAGGTCAAAATGGGCTCTGTCCCTTTCCGGTCTGCTGATCGCAGGTTTAATCGTTCTCTTTCTTGCACAGCCTTCTTCTGATTCAAGCGTTGAGCCAGAGATGTCATCTGCAGAGAATAATCGTGAAATCGTGTTATCTGTAAAAGACGGAGAAACAATCGACTCGCTTGAGGAATTAGGTGCAGAAGTAGAGGACAGAATGCAGAAGCTGGAAGCAGACCTGGGACTATCGGAAGGAGAATTATACCAAGTAGAATATATTCAGAAAGCCATAAATCAGATACAGGCATTTTTGCAGAGGAATCAATTAGCAGAAGAGGGAGAGCTGAATCCTTTTGAAATACAGGATGCCCTCAATCGTCTCGTTACGCCGCTAACGTATGTGCAGCAAGAGGAGTTTTCATCTAGAGATGAATATGCACTGGCTATTCATTCGGACATGATCACAAAACAGTATCTGGAAATGGCAGAATCGTTAATGGAGCAGTATGACACAGCACTTGAAGAGTATGAATCTGAACTGGAAGGTCTAGGTGATCAGCCGATAGAGGACTTTTCCTTTTCTCCCGAGGCAGCAGCTCTTTTAGATAAAATTGCTCAGAATGGATATGAAACAGTCGTAACCCCTGATCAAAATCAATTTGAACTATCCATTGGCGGAGAGAAGTTCAGTGAGGTTGCTGAATTGCAAATAGGTTCCGGTAAAATTAATAACGCCTATATCGAGTACATACGGATTATGAGAGAGAAGCTTCCTTTCGTTGAAGCAGAACAGCTTCAATTGTCAATGGAGCAGGTGCCTGATGTGTTACTGGAGGCAGAAAGACTGTTAAAAGGGATGATGTACACAGAGCCGTTAGCAGAAGAATTATTAAGTCAGCATGAATTGCTGCTGGAATTTCTGGTCAAAGACTCTGCATCAAATTCGATATTTACTGAAGAGGGAATGCTTATGCCGGATGTGAAAGCGGTATGGGAAACGCTGATTGGAGAGGAAAAACTTCGGACGTATGCCTCTTCAAGATATGTCCATCAATTCTATGCAGAGCTTGAAGAAAATGATTTCAGGAAGCCTCAGGAGTGGCAATCTTTTCAAAGTGAGCAGGGAACTTCGCCTGTTCTTGGCTATATGGTAAATGGACCCGATTCAGGGCTTTTTCCTCTAAACGATGAGTTAAATCAACTGTACAATCAATATCAGGCAGAAAAAGAAAGTACACTTCTAAGCGGACTGACGGAAAAAGAAACCATGCAAATGTATCTTAATGCGATCAGCATCGGGGATTTGGAAACACTTTACTCTCTTTTTGCCGAAACGGAGGACCGCCCTGACCGGGAAGCATTTTTGCGGGAAACCAACCGTGAAAATTTATATAATCAGGACTTAACGGGTGTTGCTGAAATTACGGAAATCGGCAGCAGTGAAGGCATAAAGCAGATGATTATCGTCCTTTCTGATGGTGCACTTTCCTCCAGCCAGAAAGTGATTCCGTTAAAAGAAGAAAACGGCTCCTGGAAGATCGTCTATCAGCAGGGAGATTTTTTGATCACTTCATGAACCTAAAACTACTTTTGATTTATTAAGAGAGTTGTGGTATAATCAATAATTGCGTGAAAACGATAAAAATTATATATAACAGGAGATGTTCCCATGTCTACAAATTTTGAAGCAGGACAAGAGCTTAAAGGTAAAGTAACAGGCATTCAGCCATACGGTGCGTTCGTTGCACTTGACGAAAATACACAAGGATTAGTTCACATTTCTGAAATCACTCATGGCTTTGTAAGCGATGTAAGCGAGCACCTTTCAGTAGGTCAGGAAGTTAACGTGAAAATTCTTTCTGTTGACGAAAAAGCAGGTAAATTCAGCTTGTCAATCCGTGCAACTGAAGAAGCACCTGAAGTGAAGCCGCAGCCGCGCAAAGAACGCCGCTCAGCGCCTTCTAAATCAGTATCTCATACAGAAGATACAACAGGCTTCAACAGCCTAAAGGATAAACTTCAAGACTGGATCGAACAGTCTGACATGAAGCGATAAAAGCCTAAAACAAGCCCTGAAAGAAGGTGATTGCCACCTTCTTTCAGGGCTTGTTTCATTTTAATTCGTTTATATTTAACATGTCAGCTCTGCACCAGCTCAGGCTCCAAATTCTTAATGGCACGGTTTACATACTTTCTGTTTTTAAAAATAAATGCACTCAGGTCATCACGGGATAGTTCTGCTTCTCCTTCATCGCAATAATCCTCTCCCATGCTGTGGGTTGACCATCTTTCATCACCAGGATAATACATTACAGTCCATTTACCGCGTCTTGTGTGATCCTCAAACACAAAGTAAAACTTTTTCCCTGATTCATCATACGTAAAAAGATTCCGAGCTTGATCAATAAAATGTTCTGCGTCTTTTTTTGATCGTATAACTTTCATCTTCATCACCCTCCATTTTTATTTAATCATCCAAACGGCGGATCAGGTAAAAGCAGACTATGGCTAAAAGCGGCACGGAATGATATGTAGGAAAACACTTAAAGTGCTTTTAGACCTGCTCTAGTAACATTTCTAATAAAAAGGTAATCCTTTATTTTTAAATTGTACCAAAATTCAGGCAAATTCCAATCTTTTTCTTTCAAATTTTGTAATGTTTATGAAAGGAGGCTGGGACAAAACGTTAGAAAATATAAAAAATGAAGTAGTATTTATTTCTAGTAGAGTAGAGCGGAAGGCGGAGACTCCTAACAGGAAATGACGGCTGCTTGAGCCATTGCAGAGTATGACCCTGAAAAGGCTTAAGCCCCCGCCCCTGAGAAAAGGATTCATGTGAAGCTAACCGGTCAAAGAGCTTGAGACATGTTGTCTCAGCTCCATTACGGTTGGAAAAATAAAAGGACTATTTTTGCCTGATTAAGTTATTCTTTTTTAAGCGGTATTGAAGATTTTGTCTGCTCATTCCCAAGGCATGAGCAGTTTTTGTGACGTTATAATCATGGTAGTGAAGGGACTTCTGAATATAGTAGGACTCAGCTTCTCTGAGAAATGCATCAAGCGTCTGCATCGGTTTTCCTTCTCTGATCATAAAAGCAGAGGTGTCTAAGGAAGAATCCGGATTTACAGGATCATCAAACTTTAATCTGAAATAATGCGGAAGATGCGAAAACCCGAGCAGACAGTCCTGGCCCATTGCGAAAAGGGAAGCTTCCATTACATGCTCAAGTTCTCTTACATTTCCAGGCCAGTCGTAGGCAGAAAACAATTGAATAACTTCTTCGGAAACACCTGTGATGTTCATTTGGAACCTGAGATTAAAATCGTCCACAAAATACCCGGAAAGTTCCCTAAGATCTTCTTTACGCTGGCGCAGGCTTGGGACAAAGATGGTTACCTCGCTCATGATATAGTATAAATCCTTATCTAAATGACCGGATTGAATGGCATCAATAGGATCAGTGCTTAAAGTAAGGATCGGATAAAAGAGTGGTTTATTAATCGAGCGTGTATTTAATTTCCAATTTGTCAGAAGAGAGGTCAGCTGCTTTTGCAGAGGCAGTTCAAGACTTTCAATATGATCGATAAATAATGTGGATCGATCTCTTTCAAAAGCTTTAGATTCATATTCTTTAAGAATGTCCTTTAGGCGTTCTGATGTTATATTTCTGCAGTCGATAGAGTGAAAGGCGTGTGAGCTGAGACCACGCTCAACATGAATACTTTGAGCAAGACGCTCTTTTCCGCTTCCCGTTTCTCCTATAAGAAGAACCATACTATCTGAGCGGCTTGCTTTTTTTCCTTCGAAAATCATTTCATCAATAAGAAGTGAGGAACCTGTCCAGTGATCGAACGAGGATAGGTCAGAGCCTGCAGAACCTGACTTGATCCGCATTTGCTCATTGGATGATATGTCTCTTGCAATTTCAATTGCTCCGGCCAGTTCCCCGTTGTTCCATATGGGATACGTATTATTAAGCGTTGTAATTTCCCTGCCATGAACATTAAAATACGTTTGTTTAACATTTAAAACCGGCTTTCTTGTAGATAGCACCTGAAGAAGGGTGCTGTTTTCATCCGGATAAAACTTAAAAATATCCAGCAGCCGTTTGTCCAATACATCAAAATCTTCCATGGATTCCATTATGCGCATTTGCTTATTATATAGAATAGTTCTCCCATCGGTATCCACCATATGAATACCCTGCCGGATATGATCAAGAGCCTGTGAGACAAGGCGGAGATCAATCACATTTCCTTTAGGTCCAGGCATTTTGAATAACTTCCTTTCAAATTTAAAAAACAGAATAAACAAAATACTTGAAATATGCAATCATCTTTTGCATTATTATAAAGGTAAGGGTTTTATTAGTGCAAATAATTTTTGCACTTTTCAATCAAAAATACTTTTATGAGTGATATAGGAGGTTTATTATGATTCCGTACAAGCACGAGCCATTTACAGATTTTACTGTTGAGGAAAACAAAAAAGCTTTGCAGGATGGTTTGAAAACGGTTGAGGCGTACCTTGGCCAGGACTACCCGCTTATTATCGGCGGAGAGCGCATTGAAACTGAAGACAAGATTGTTTCGTATAATCCGGGAAACAAAAATGAAGTAGTTGGACGCGTTTCAAAAGCTGATCAGCAGCTTGCCGAAAAAGCGATGCAGGTTGCAGATGAAACATTTAAAACCTGGCGCAAAGTAAAGCCCGAAATCCGCGCTGATATTTTATTCCGTGCAGCTGCGATTGTCCGTAGACGCAAACATGAATTCTCGGCTCTGCTTGTAAAGGAAGCGGGTAAACCGTGGAATGAAGCGGATGCCGACACAGCTGAAGCGATCGATTTTATGGAATATTACGGCCGTGAAATGCTTGCATTGAAAGAAGGCAAAAAAGTGGAAAGCCGCCCGGGTGAATACAACCGCTATGATTACATTCCACTTGGAGTAGGCGTTGTAATTTCTCCTTGGAATTTCGCATTTGCCATTATGGCGGGAACGGCTGTCGCAGCTTTGGTAACCGGAAATACAGTTCTTCTTAAACCGGCATCCACTACACCTGTCGTTGCAGCTAAATTTGTTGAGGTAATGGAAGAAGCAGGCCTTCCTGAAGGCGTATTGAATTATATTCCGGGAAGCGGTAAAGAAGTAGGGGACTACCTGGTAGATCACCCCCGTACGCGCTTTATTTCATTTACAGGTTCTCGTGAAGTAGGGACAAGAATGTATGAGCGTGCAGCAAAAGTGAATGAAGGCCAGACATGGTTAAAGCGTGTCATCGTTGAAATGGGCGGAAAAGATACGATTGTAGTGGATAAAGAAGCGGATCTTGAGCTTGCCGCACAATCAATCGTAAAATCTGCATTCGGCTTCAGCGGTCAGAAATGCTCTGCCTGCTCAAGAGCTGTTGTTCTTGAAGACGTTTACGATCAGGTTCTAGACCGAGTCATTGAGTTGACAAAAGAGCTTTCACTTGGCGAGACGGTTGCGCCTGAAATTTTCATGGGTCCTGTAATTGACCAGGCTGCTTTCGATAAGATCATGAGCTACATTGAAATCGGTAAAGAAGAAGGCCGCTTAGTTGCGGGGGGAGAAGGCGATTCTTCTCAAGGATTCTTTATTAAACCGACTGTATTTGCTGATTTAGATCCTAAATCACGTTTAATGCAGGAAGAAATTTTCGGACCTGTAGTCGGTTTGACAAAAGCAAAGAATTTCGATGAAGCCATTGAAATTGCTAATAACACTGAATATGGACTGACGGGTGCAGTTATTACAAATAACCGCATGAATCAGGAAAAAGCACGGGAAGACTTCCATGTAGGAAATCTTTACTTTAACCGCGGCTGTACAGGTGCGATTGTGGGCTATCAGCCATTTGGCGGATTTGATATGTCGGGAACAGATTCTAAAGCAGGCGGACCTGACTATTTGACTCTTCACATGCAAGCTAAAACAACATCTGAAATGCTGTAAGTAAAATGCCGATCAAAAGAAGATTGAATAGAGCAGTGAAAATGATTTCCCTGTTCAAAGGTAAGGAAATTTCCTCAGCCTTTTCTGTTCGAGAAGATCTTTTGATCGGCTATTTTTATCTATTGCCGCTATGAAGGGGTATAATTATAGTAATCAAAAAATCTGGAGGGATACATATGTCAACATCTACATCGATTATTGAACAAACAGAAAAATTTGGAGCTAATAATTACCATCCACTTCCTATCGTCATTTCACATGCAGAAGGAGTTTGGGTAAAAGATCCGGAAGGAAATAAGTATATGGATATGCTCAGTGCTTACTCCGCTGTTAATCAGGGACACCGCCATCCAAAAATTATTCAGGCGCTTAAAGACCAGGCGGACCGCGTTACGCTGACTTCACGTGCTTTTCACAATGATCAGCTTGCTCCGTGGTATGAATTGATTTGTGAACTTTCAGGGAAAGAAATGGCTTTGCCAATGAATACGGGTGCTGAAGCAGTTGAAACGGCGATCAAGACAGCACGTCGCTGGGCATACGAAGTCAAGGGTGTAAAAGAAAACCAGGCTGAAATTATTGCCTGCAACGGGAACTTTCACGGAAGAACCATGACAGCTGTTTCCCTGTCGTCGGAAAAAGAATACCAGCGTGGCTTTGGGCCGATGCTGCCTGGGATTAATTTAATTCCTTACGGAGATCTTGACGCTCTTAAAGAAGCGATCACTCCAAATACAGCTGCATTTTTAGTGGAGCCGATTCAAGGGGAAGCAGGAATTGTTTTTCCTCCAAAAGGATTCCTCAAAGCAGCACGCGAGCTGTGCAAGGAACATAACGTATTATTTATCGCAGACGAAATTCAGGCAGGTCTTTGCCGCTCAGGAAAAATGTTTGCCTGTGAATGGGAAGACGTTGATCCTGATATGTATATACTCGGGAAAGCGCTTGGCGGAGGAGTATTTCCAATTTCCTGCGTTGTGGCAGACAAAGAAGTATTAGGCGTATTTAACCCGGGATCGCATGGTTCAACTTTTGGCGGGAATCCAATGGCATGTGCAGTGTCAATCGCGTCTCTTGAAGTATTGAAGGATGAAAAACTTGCAGAGCGTTCATTGGAACTGGGTCAGTATTTCATGGACGCTTTAAAGAAAATTGATAATCCGATCATTAAAGAAGTAAGAGGCAGCGGCCTTTTCATTGGGGTTGAGCTGACAGAAGCTGCCCGCAGCTTTTGTGAGGATCTAAAAAAAGAAGGACTTCTTTGCAAAGAAACGCATGAAACGGTCATTCGTTTTGCACCGCCGCTTGTTATTTCTAAAGAAGAGCTTGACTGGGCGATTGAACGCATTGTAAAAGTACTGTCATAATCTAAACTTCTGTCCGGTCCATATTTATTATGTGGACCGGACAAAATCAAAAACAGCATATAAAGCGCTTACAATTTAACAGGTAAGATTGTAAAAGACTTATCGACAAACTCATAATTCGTTAGGAAAGCTATCGTTAAAATGTGGCATATGTGTTACAATTATGCCGATTCATACTATTGAAATAAAAGAGGGCGAACATCAATCATGGCAGAAAATTTAAATCTTTTTACATCCACTCAAGAGGTTATTCGCGAAGCATTAACTAAAATGGGCTACGATGAGCCTGTATACGAACTAATGAAAGAGCCGATGCGCTTGCTGACAGTCCGCATGCCTGTTCGAATGGACGATGGATCCACCCGTGTATTCACTGGTTACCGTGCGCAGCATAATGATTCTGTTGGACCAACAAAGGGCGGCGTACGCTTTCATCCCGATGTTGATGAGGAAGAAGTAAAAGCCTTGTCAATGTGGATGACATTAAAGTGCGGAATTGTGGACTTGCCTTATGGTGGAGGAAAAGGTGGAATTATATGTGATCCTCGCACCATGTCAATGAGAGAACTGGAAAATCTAAGCCGGGCTTATGTACGGGCAATCAGCCAAATTGTTGGACCGACAAAAGATATCCCCGCTCCCGACGTCTATACCAACTCTCAGATAATGGCCTGGATGATGGATGAGTACAGCCGTATAGACGAATTTAATTCGCCTGGTTTTATTACAGGAAAACCAATTGTGCTTGGCGGCTCACAGGGCCGTGAAAAAGCAACAGCGCAAGGTGTGACCATATGCATTGACCAGGCAGCAAAAAAACGCGGATTGTCTATAAAAGGCGCGCGCGTAGTTGTTCAGGGATTTGGAAATGCAGGAAGCTTCCTGGCTAAATTCATGCATGACGCAGGAGCAAAAGTCATTGCCATTTCTGATGCCCACGGGGCTATTCACGATCCGGAAGGCCTGGATATCGATTATCTGCTGGATCGGCGTGACAGCTTTGGCACAGTTACAACGTTATTTGATAATACGCTGACCAATAGTGAACTCCTTGAAATTGAATGCGATATTCTAGTGCCAGCTGCTGTTTCAAATCAGATCACAGCGGAAAATGTAGACCGTATTAAAGCATCTATTATTGTTGAAGCTGCAAATGGACCTACTACACTGGAAGCCACTAAACGCTTAAACGAACGCGGCGTCCTGCTCGTTCCGGATGTGCTGGCGAGTTCTGGCGGAGTTACGGTTTCTTATTTTGAATGGGTGCAGAACAACCAGGGATATTATTGGACGGAAGAAGAAGTAAATGAAAAACTTGAGAAAAAGCTTATTGACGCTTTTAATCAGGTATATGACCTTTCTCAAAGCAGAAGAGTTAATATGCGCCTGGCTGCCTACATGGTAGGGGTGCGGAAATCCGCTGAAGCCTCACGATTCCGGGGCTGGGTGTAAACATAATACGAAAAGCAGCAGGCATACTGGATGCCTGCTGCTTTTTTAGCATGTTAAAAAAGTGATGCTGATTTAACACGCTTGTTTAGCTAATTGTGGGTTGTGGGTCCACGTCATTTTCTTTTCGGGTTTTTCGGGACACCTCTTCGGATGGTTTAAATAGCAATCCGAGGTTTATTAGTCCGGCGATTCCGACTAATCCATAAATCAAACGAGATAATGCAGCATCCTGACCGCCAAAAATCGCAGCCACTAAATCAAATTGGAAAAAACCAATAAGTCCCCAATTTAAAGCACCAATGATGGTAAGAACTAAAGCAGCACGTTGAATTCCGCTCAACATCTTCCCCTCCTTTACTTAAATAGTTGAAGCAGTATTAGTATGGTGAAGACAGGTTAATCTATACTGGTAATTTTCTTTGCAAAATGGAGGACAGTGAGCATCTTTTTTGCAAACGATCCCTTCATCCACGATAATGAAAAAGAACGTTAAGGAGGCAAAAATTATATGGAAACCTTTACTTTTTACAACCCAACAAAGCTTATATTTGGAAAAGATCAGCTAAATCAATTAAAACAGGAAATTCCCCAATACGGAAAAAATGTCCTGCTTGTCTATGGCGGGGGAAGCATTAAAAAAAATGGTTTATACGACCAGGTAATTTCGGTGCTTAATGAAACTGGAGCATCCGTTTTTGAACTGTCGGGAGTTGAACCGAATCCACGTCTTACTACAGCTGAAAAAGGAATTGATATTTGCAAAACAGAAAATATTGACTTTATTTTAGCTGTTGGCGGCGGAAGCGTTATTGACTGTACAAAACTTATTGCAGCAGGTGCGAAATATGATGGTGAAGCATGGGATCTTGTGACCAAAAAAGCAGCTGCAGAAGAGGCGCTTCCATTTGGAACTGTGCTGACGCTGGCAGCAACCGGTTCAGAAATGAATGCGGGATCTGTTATCACAAATCTTGAAACACAGGAAAAGTACGGATGGGGCAGCCCGGCAACATTCCCGAAATTCTCAATTTTAGATCCTCAAAATACCTTTACGGTTCCTCAGAATCAAACGGTGTATGGAATTGTAGATATGATGTCTCATTTGTTTGAGCAATACTATCACAATACCTCAAACACACCTGTTCAGGACCGCTTAATTGAAGGTGTGCTGAAAACGGTTATCGAAACAGGTCCTAAGCTTGTGGATGACCTTGAAAATTATGAACTACGTGAAACCATCCTATACAGCGGTACGCTTGCTTTAAATGGCATGCTGCAAATGGGCTATCGCGGCGATTGGGCATCTCATAATATTGAACATGCCGTTTCAGCTGTTTATGATATCCCTCATGCTGGCGGACTGGCGATTCTATTCCCGAATTGGATGAAGCATAACCTTGAGGTGAATGAAGGCCGCTTTAAGCAAATGGCAATACGCGTATTTGAAGTAGACCCTGAAGGTAAAAGCGACAAAGAAATCGGTTTGGAAGGAATAGAACGCCTTCGCACTTTCTGGAGCAGCATTGGTGCACCGACGCGTCTTGCTGATTATGATATCACGGACGAAAAAATTGAGGTTATGGCTGATAAAGCAATGATTAATGGAGAATTTGGCAATTTCAAATCTCTTCATAAAGAAGATGTTGTAGAAATTTTAACTGCATCACTATAAACAAAAAGGGGCTTATTTCTCGAAAATACAGCCCCTTTTTGCTAAATTAAAACTGTATCCGTTTTCATTTTTAACCTTTCTTGATTCTCGGTCTTACTTTCGATAAAGTGAAGAAAGGAAATACATTTAACGGAGGAAACGACATGACACATATTCGTTTTGATTATTCTAATGCGCTGGACTTCTTTGGAGAACATGAGCTTACATATCTTCAGGATACGGTTAAACAGGCCCATCATGCCCTTCACGAAGGCACGGGTGCAGGCAGCGATTATTTAGGCTGGATCGATCTGCCGGTAAACTATGATAAAGAAGAATTTTCACGTATTCAAAAATCGTCTCAAAAAATTAAAAATGACTCAGACGTATTGCTGGTGGTTGGGATCGGCGGCTCATATCTTGGTGCACGTGCAGCAATTGAAATGCTTAACCACAGCTTTTACAATGCGATTACGAAAGAGCAAAGAAAAACGCCGCAGGTTATTTTTATTGGAAACAATATTAGTTCCACGTACATGCGCGATGTAATGGATGTACTAGAAGGCAAAGATTTTTCAATTAATGTGATTTCAAAATCAGGTACAACTACTGAGCCTGCGATTGCTTTTCGTATTTTCCGCAAACTCCTTGAAGAGAAGTACGGCAAAGAGGAAGCGAAAAGCCGCATTTATGCCACCACGGATCAATCAAAGGGTGCACTAAAAACACTTGCTGATGATGAAGGTTTTGAAACGTTTGTGGTGCCGGATGATGTAGGCGGCCGCTACTCTGTTCTTACTGCAGTCGGTTTACTCCCAATTGCAGTCAGCGGAGCAGACATTGAAGCCATGATGAAAGGTGCTGCAGATGCACGGGAAGCATACAGTTCTTCAGAGCTGGAACAAAATGAAGCATATCAGTATGCAGCCATTCGTAATGTCCTTTACAACAAAGGCAAAACCATTGAAATGCTCATTAACTACGAGCCGGGTCTGCAGTACTTTAACGAATGGTGGAAGCAGCTATTCGGCGAAAGTGAAGGAAAAGACTTAAAGGGGATTTTCCCTTCATCTGCTAATTTTTCAACAGATCTTCACTCTCTTGGCCAGTATGTTCAGGAGGGTCGCCGTGACTTATTTGAAACTGTCGTTAAAGTAGGGAAGGCGCGTCATGAGTTAACGATTGAGGAAGCTGAAAGCGATCTTGACGGTTTGAATTATTTAGCTGGAGAAACCGTGGACTTTGTGAACAATAAAGCGTTCCAAGGGACTCTTCTGGCACATAACGATGGCGGGGTGCCAAACCTCGTAGTTGAAATTCCGGTTATGGATTCATATACGTTTGGCTATCTGGTGTACTTCTTTGAGAAGGCTTGCGCTATGAGCGGATATCTTCTGGGTGTTAACCCATTTGATCAACCAGGAGTTGAAGCATATAAAGTAAATATGTTTGCCTTACTCGGAAAACCAGGGTTTGAAGAAAAGAAAGCTGAACTTGAAAAACGATTAAAATAAAAAATGAGTGGGTTGAAGCTAAGGCTTTCAACTCACTCATTTTTTTTGCATACCTGCAGTAATCTCGGAAAAACTACTAAAAAAGGATGGTGACGGGCATGATTGAAATTGAATCTTCATTAAACGGTTATGAAACCACATTATATAAACTCGAAACAGCGTTAAAACCCATCGGCTTTTCTGTAGGTGGAGGCTGGGAATACGATCATGGGTATTTTGATTACCGCTTAGCGAAAGAAGGCTGTTATTACTATGTACGTCTTCCTTTTAAGGCAACTACAGGCCTTTTAGATCGGCCAGGTGTTGAAGTAAAAATCGGTGTCCCATTTTTACTTGGCCATCAGTATGAAGATGGAATTGATAAAGATGGAGAAATCGGCAATATTTCTGCCGCGTTTAATCAATTCCAATCCCCTAAAGATGCTGATTCTGATATCCCTGAAGAGTACCAGGAACAAGGAATTAATATTATCAGGAAAGCCGAGACAGCTGTTCAGGTTAATTGACTGAGTGAATCTGTCAGAGCCCTGCCAACAGTTGCGTGGGACTCAACGATCGTGGTTGCACCCGCTTTTTTAGCTGAATCCACATGCTCATGTGTAAGAAGTTCGACGATACAAGGAATGGTCGGATGCAGCCGCCGGATTGTTAAGAGCGTCAAAACAGTCTGAGCATCGGCGGCTTCTTCATCCACATGCTGGTTCGCTGTAATAATTACAGCGCTCCCTGTGGAAAGAGAAGCCTTCTTCAATGTGTCAAAATAGTAGGGCTTTCCTTTTATAAATTGACAAGGACTTGTCTGAAGCAAAGGATGTTTTTCAAGGGAATCATCAATCAGTACCACCGCTTTTGATGCATATTGCTCAAGAAGCCATGAGGTCCGGGCATTCCAGCCAATCAAGATAATGTGGTTGCGTCCAGTATAAGAACGGGTCCCGTCTTCAAGAGCCTGCTGACGAATAAAAGCAGAAGAGGCGATTGTAAAAAAATAACTTGAAATAAGACCAGCACCAAGAAGGATGATTAATACTGTCAGCCAGCGTCCGGCGGCTGAAGCAGGAGCGTAATCACCGTAGCCAACCGTAGAAATGGTAATCAGCACCCACCAGGCACCCTCCCAAAAAGTAGGAAACGTAACCGGTTCAATTACATGAATAAAAATACCAAAAACACTGACAAACAGGCTGATCAAAATAATTAAATACAACCATTTCGGCAATCGCCAAAGTTTCGCCCAGCTCATTCATATCACCTCCCCCTCTAGTGTTGACCACTTTTTCATAAAAATTTCAATTCACCCCTTGTCAGGTGCAAAATAAAACGTATAATATAATATGTACCGTTCGAGGGGCTATAGTTCAGCGGGAGAATGCTTCGCTGGCAGCGAAGAGGTCAGGGGTTCGAATCCCCTTAGCTCCATTAAAAAAATCCTTTAACCGCACTGGTTAGAGGATTTTTTTCTTAAAAAAGATTTTAGTCAGGAGATTTACGGCTGCAAAATGCTTTCAAGTTTTGTTCTAATTGAGATGTCATTTGGTTCAACGTTTTAATCTGCGCTATATATACTCCGCAATTTTCTATGAACCACTTTAAATCAAGGTTTCTCTGTTTTATTTTCTGAATAGTTAATATTTTTAATGTTTGGTTTTATACCTAAATAATTACCAGGCTCAAAGAAAGGTGGAGATCGAATGAAAAGAATTATACTGTCAACAGAGAGCGGGGCAGATTTACCTGCGGATTTAATAGAAAAGCATCAACTTCAAGTCGTTCCCATGCATGTCATCATGGATGGAAAGGATTATCTTGATGGTTCTTTGCCGGTGGAGGAGATCTATAACTACTACAATCGTACAAAAAAAATCCCTTCTACTACCTCCACAAATGCCCATGAATATGAAAAGTTTTTTTCGAGGATTAAAGAAGATTATCCGGAATGTGTGATTGTTCATATCGGCTATACCTCAAAAGCCTCATCATCCTTTCAAAACGCAGTGATCGCCGCAGAACAATTTCAAGATATTTATTTAATTGATGCTTTGAATGTGACAGGAGGATTGACCGCGATCGTCATGTACGCAGCCGAGTTAGTGGAAAAAGAACCGATGGTGAAACCTGAGGAACTGATTGAGAATCTAGAGACGGTTATCGGGAAGTCGAGGCTTGCTTTTATACCGGGAAGCCTGGATTTCTTAAGAGCGGGAGGGCGTGTCAGCAATATTGCTTTTATCGGAGGATCTTTATTAAAGATCAAACCATGCATCGAATTAATTGAAGGGAAGCTAGTGTCTACAAAAAAATATCGGGGGAAAATGTCTATAGTATCAGAAAAACTTATGAAGGATTATTTAGATGAGTTTACAATTGACCGCAATCAGCTTTATTTCATGTTCTCAATTGGATTAGATGAACGTATTAAAAACCGGATGGATGAACTGGCCAAAGAGGCAGGGTTCAAGCACGTGAAATGGATACAAGCCGGTGCAATGATTTCTACTCACTCGGGACCTGGTGGGTTTGGAATCGCAGGGTTGGAAGAATGACGAATAACTCACCAAATCATCTTTTAGAGGTGAAATTCAATTAGAAAGAGGTTGGGACAAATTAGTCCCAGCCTCTCATTCATTTACGCAAACTTCTACGGGCATCTGTCTGAAGAGGAAAGCGGCCGCATTTGTTTGCCGTAGAATTATGAAGAAAGATCCTTTATTGCATAATTAAATTTTTTTAAAAGCTGACCGAAGTTTTGCTGCTCATCTTCCTCCCAGTCATGCAGCAGCTTTGATATTTTATCCAGACGCAGTTTTTTATACTGTGTCAGTTCTTTTAATCCTATTTCAGTAATTCGATAAAAGTAAGCTCGTTTATCGTGGGGAGAGGGGACTCTCTCGACATATCCTTTTTGCTCCAATGATGCAGCCTGTCTGCTTACCGTTGAAATATCCAACTGCAATTCATTCGATAACGTTTTAACACCTGCTGCTTCTTCAACTGAAATCTGATGAAGCAAAAGGTAGGCTGAGCGCACCAGGCTGTCATCTTTCCGATTTGAAGCAATGGAAGTGATTCGTCTGACGAGCACAGCCATCTCAAGTTCTATTGTAGTTAGTGATTCTTTACTCATTTTTCTCTCCACCTTGTCTATTGCTTTTAACACATAATGTTCGTTATTCAAACTAATTGCTTGAATGACGATTTATTTAGTTGTATTATACAATCATGTACTTGTATGATACAACCATTTTACAGAAAGAAGGAGCTTTATGGCAGAACAGCAATCAGTAAAAGAAGCGAAGCCGGCGTTTAATAAACTTCCCTTGCTAATTGTCTTAATTTCAGGGGCTTTCGCCGCGATATTAAACCAGACTCTCTTAGCAACGGCCTTGCCGCATATTATGGAAGATTTAAAACTTGATGCTAATACAGCCCAATGGCTGCAATCTATATTCATGTTAGTCAACGGAATTATGATTCCGATTACCGCATTTTTAATTGAACGATTTACAACGCGGGGATTATTTCTTACCGCAATGGGTTTATTCGGATTCGGGACGCTCATTTGTGCTGTCGCACCCGGTTTTACGGTCTTGATGGCCGGAAGAGTTCTTCAGGCTTCAGGTGCAGGAATCATTATGCCTTTAATGATGACCATTTTATTTTTAATTTATCCAAAAGAAAAACGCGGGGCAGCCATGGGAATGTTTGGGTTAGTGATTGCTTTTGCTCCGGCTATAGGTCCGACACTATCCGGCTGGCTTGTGGATCAGTTTCCATGGAGAAGCTTATTCTATGTAATCTTGCCTATCATACTCATTGATATAGCTGTAGCTTATTTTATTTTGAAAAATATAACCGAACAAAAGTTTCCGAAGCTTGATGTATTATCTATTATTTTATCCACATTCGGGTTCGGCGGTTTGCTATATGGTTTTAGTTCAGCAGGCAGCAGTGGCTGGACAACGTGGGAAGTATCTATTTCCATGCTGGTTGGTTCTATTGCTCTTGTCTGGTTTATTTTAAGACAGTTAAAGCTTGAACGACCGATTTTGCAATTTAAAGTTTTTCAAAACAAAGTCTTCACCATCACCACTATTTTAGGGATGCTGATCTTTATTTCCATGATTGGCGGTGCTGTGATTCTGCCTTTATTTATGCAAAATATGCTTGGGTTTTCTGCTCTTGATTCCGGGCTTATGCTCTTGCCAGGGGCTTTATTAATGGGCATCATGAGCCCCATTACAGGCAGGCTGTTTGATAAATTCGGCGCGAGATGGCTGTCCATTACAGGAATGTCTATTTTAGCGTTATCCACATTTATGTTTACAACCTTAACAGCAGAAACCACCTTCACCTATTTAGCTGTAGTTAACTCATTTAGAATGTTCGGAATGGCGATGGTGATGATGCCGGTGACGACTGCGGGATTAAATCAGCTTCCTGCAAGTTTGATTCCACACGGAACAGCGATGAATAATACGATGCGCCAGGTAGCAGGGGCTGTGGGAACGGCGCTGCTTGTGACCATCATGACCAGCAGTGCACTTCCTGAACAAGGGGTCCAGGGCCTCGTTCACGGAGTAAACACTTCCTTTATGGTGGCAGGCATTTCTGCAGTAATAGGGCTCGTACTCGCCTTTTTTATAAAAAGCAACCCGAAACAAGCCAGAGCTGAAAGACAGAGTGCAACCTAGTTACACCCAGACACAATAAAAGATCCGAACAATTAAGCTGAACCTCTAATGAGATTAGGCTTAGTTGTTCGGATTTTTTTGATTCATTTCCAGCTAAATTATAATGGGCAGATTTTTGAGATAGAAGAGCATTATAAAGGATAAAGAATTATTGTATAAGAACAAAGCAGGGTATCAGGGGATTATTATCTGCTTTCAATTTCAACTCCTGAAACTCCGGGAAGAGCAGAAACAAATGTGTAGATATCCGTTTCCTGCCGTCTTTGATGTACTGATGTAAACAGTTCAATCATGTGCAAGTCATTTTTTATATCCTTGAGTCTGACTTTATCCACTTTAATATTGTCCTGTTCAAGCATTTTTACTACAGGTCCAGCGTAATTAGCATGATGAACAATAATTTTTAAATAAACTTCTTTTTCCTTTAATCGTACGGGCCCAATCCACATCAAAATTATTGGAAGAAGTTCCACGCTGATAATAAGCAAAATAACACCTAAGATGGCTTCCACAAAAAAACCAGCTCCTACAGCAATGCCGATACCTGCTGCCCCCCATATAATAGCAGCGGTCGTCAACCCCGAGATCGTATCATTTCCCCGGTGCAAGATAACGCCTGCCCCTAAAAAACCAATTCCTGAAACGATCTGAGCTGCCAGACGCAGCGGGTCCATTGTGATATTGACATTGTCATCCCCAGGGAAAGAATAAGCCGATTCGATGGAAACAATCGTCAGTAAACAACTGACGATTGAAATTACAAGACTGGTCTTAAGCCCGACCGGTTTTCTTTTTAATTCTCTCTCAAGTCCTATTACTAAACCCAGGAGAGCCGTGAGTCCGAGTTTAATTAATACAATTTGATCTATTTCAAACATTTTGGCACCTCCTTCTTTCCTTTTTTAGTAAGATGTAAATAGCACTCAGAACATATTTTTTATTATACACAGCGCCTGAGTGAATTGGAGGTATTTTATGCATCTAGTAAATAAGAAAGCGTATCTTGCTATTTTAATTGGCGTCATTACCGTTTCTTTTTCCGCTATTCTTGTTAAGCTTTCCAATGCTGAACCGGGAGTAATCGCTTTTTACCGGATGTTTTTCAGTGTACTGTTGTTAACGCCGGTTTTTTTTCTCTACTATAGAAATGAAATAACCAAATTGTCCTTAAAAGACTGGTGCTTTACAGTTATTGCAGGGATTTTTTTGGCCTTCCATTTTATATTATGGTTTGAATCTCTTCAATATACATCTGTAGCCAGCTCTACCGTCCTTGTAACACTGCAGCCGCTTTTTGCATTTGCTGGAGCCTTTCTCTTCTTTAATGAAAGAATAACAAAATCATCCCTTATAAGTGCTTGTATCGCAATCGCTGGAAGTTTCATCATAAGCTGGGGTGACTTTAAAGTAAGCGGAATGGCGCTGTGGGGAGATTTTTTGGCTCTGGCGGCATGCGCTCTTGTTACGGCCTATTTGCTATTTGGCCAGGAAGTAAGAAAGAGGCTTTCAATTGTTACCTACACGTTTATACTGTATAGCATGAGTGCAATCATTCTATTTATATACGTCCTGATTCAGGGAGAATCTTTTGGACCTTTCCAATCGTCTGAATGGATCTATTTTCTTTTACTTGCCATCTTACCGACCCTGCTTGGTCATTCTCTTTTTAACTGGTCGCTAAAATGGATTTCAACTACCTTTATATCTATGGCAATTTTGTTTGAACCGGTTGGAGCTTCTGTTCTGGCCTTCTACATACTTGGCGAAAGTCTGAGGGGTTCACAAATTATTGGAGGGACAGTGGTTATAGCGGGTCTGGCGTTATTCATTTGGAAGGGAAACAGGGAGAGGGGAATTAGAAAAAAAGCATAAGAATAGTAATCTAGTAAAAAATCATATAATCTATTGCATTATAAATTCTTTCATGTTATATTATTACTCGTCCTTAAGAGAGAAAAGCAACGAAGTTGAAAAACACAAGTTAAAAAAAGTGTTGACACAGAGCTTTCCAGGATGTATGATAATAAAGTCGCCTCATTGAGGAAGACCTTTACGAAACAACTTGAACCTTGAAAACTAAACAACCAAAAACGTCAACGTTAGTACAAGAATTACAAGAAACACAATGAGCTTTATCAAACACTTTACGGAGAGTTTGATCCTGGCTCAGGACGAACGCTGGCGGCGTG